>NZ_LR027603.1:1897422-2062642 GCF_900605495.1 Bacilliculturomica massiliensis | reverse complement strand
AACAGAAGCTCCGACTGTGCGTGTCGGAGCATCCCTTCGGCACGGTAAAGTGGTCCCACGGGGCCTACTACTTTCTTTGCAAGGGGATCCAAAAAACCTCGGCGGAAGCGGGGCTTAGTTTTCTTGCGTACAATATGAAGAGAGCCATCAATATGAAGGGGGTTCCGGCCCTTGTGGAGGCAATGAGGGGGATTTAACCCCTCATTTTTCTGTTTTTTTGCCCTTTTTCCTCATTCCAACGTAAAAAAACACTGTAAATCTTGGATTTACAGTGTTTTTTCCTGTCTTTTCGGACAGTCTATGGTCGGAGCGACTGGATTCGAACCAGCGGCCACTTGACCCCCAGTCAAGTACGCTACCAAACTGCGCCACGCCCCGATACAGCTCTTATATTATATGAAAGATATACTAAAAAGTCAATATGTTTTGCAAAAAATATATGTCGGGTACATTTATTTAATCCTGCGCCGGCGCAGAAAGGATCGAGAGCGTGGCCAGCGTATCGCCCAGCTGTGTGAAAAGGGCGGCAAGAAGGGCCTGATCGTCAGCGGGGCACTCTGCAGCGATGGTATTGGCCAGCACTGTGACAAACGTTGTTAGTTCAAATGGGGACATCGATGGATCACCTCCGTACAATATATGTAAAACAAACGTGAATTAATGCCGGAGGAAAAAATAAAATACAGAGTCTGATAAAAGGCCTCCGCGCAGAGAGGAGAGCGGCAGCTGCGCGGAGGCCATAAAATAAGCGACGAGAAAGACCACGGCAGGCCGGGGCCGGTCAGAAGGGTATCGTTTCGCCGTCAAGACGTTCCAGCCCCCAGATATGCCAGCCCCAGCGCGTATCCTCTCCCGAGTCGGTGATGAGTTTCAGACTCCCGTCGGCAAGCAGCTCCCATTCCCGCACCTCCGGGCTCAGGCGGGAGGACATCCACAACGGTTCAGGGCCTCCGTCGTTCCAACGGTAGAGAAAAATATGCTGTGAATAGCTGGTTTCGTCCTTCTTTATCCAGAAGGGTTTCACCGGGCCGTAGCTGCCCCGTTTCCGTACGAATAACACCATTTCCTCCGTACCGTCTCCGCCCAGATCTCCCAGAATGAAGTCTTCCACTATCCATTTACTGTCCGAGGCCCAGATCTCCCTGCCGTCTGCGAAGATCTTCATCCGGCGGTTCTCCAGAGAAAACGTTTCCATCCGGCCGTCGCCGTCCATATCGTATATCTCTGTCCGGTCCTGCCGGTTGGCCGAAAAGGCGCCCCCGTTCCACAGGAAAAGAACCGCTCCGCAGCATAGAGAAAAGACAGCCGCGCAGCACAGTACGGCAAGAGGTGCGGAGATCGCAGCAGTACGCCGCCTTTCAGGGAAAACGTCTTTTTTCCCAGTCATCACGGTTCGGCAGGGGCCCGGAAAAGCGTCGTCCATACCGGGTACGGGATCTCGACCTGTTTGTCGATCATATTGCCGTCTTCGTCAAATGCGATGTCGATCCCCAGCATTTCACGCCATTTTTCATCGGTCAGGCGTTCGCTCAGCGGCTGCTGGAACTCATAGAACGTATAGACGCCGCCTCTGGCAATGCGCAGCGAACCGTCTACATTCACGATAACGTAGATATCGCTGATCCGCCCGGAGCCAACCTCCAGAACGCTGCCGTTGGGGTCTGTGGCCACGTCGGTGACCACCGCCGCCGGAAAGTCCTTGCTGTAGATCTCATCTCCGCCTTTTTCGTCCTTCAGGGCTTCGTACCAGAAGTGCTCCAGCTGTCCCCCAAAGCTTTTGATCAGTTCATATTCCCCGTCGTCCAGCAGCTGGTCCTTCAGCTCCTTTTCTGAAATGACCATCAGCTTTTGAGCCAGCTCCGCCATCCGGTCGAGATTTTCTGCGTCGGAATCCCGCAGCACATTGAAGTGCTTCAATCCGTCGGCAGTCGCCCGGGCCAGACCGGCCAGTCTGGAGTAAAGCACGGGCTCCGGTTCCACGTAGCCGCGGTCGTCCCTGTCTTCTTCATCCCCGCCGCCCATTTCGGCATAGACCTGCTTGGCATAAAGCACCGTATCGTGCTTCAGCTCCGTCCAGCTGCCCAGAAATGTATTCAGGCCTTTGGCGGACCACGCCTGATTCTGCATGAACTGAGGGTAGCCCTCGCCCTTTTCCACAGTCAGCGGGCGCAGGGTGTTGAGCCATCCGTTGTACAGGCTGCCGTTCCAGAGAGTCTGAGGCGCCTCTGCGAGATAGTTCTGGATTGCTTTCATATTCTTGCTGTAACCGGCGTAATCTTCAGCGCCCGCTTCCCGCAGGAATTCCTGAGCTGTCCGTGAGCCGACCGCGGCAGGAATATCCAGAGCGGAGGGCAGCATCCTCTTTTCACCGGCGCTGTTTTCCCCTACCTCCCGGTAGATCAGCCGCTGGAAGACGGCTGCGTCCAATACGGACCGCTGTCCCATAAAGCGGAAGGCCAGGACGGCGGCGTCCTTATCCGCCTGAATGGTCTCATCGTAGATGGGAATGGAGTTGACCACAGGCGGCTCCAGTTCAGAAATTTTCTGTAAGAATTCGTTGAACTGCTCCTTTTGCTCAGGCAGCTTCTCCAGAGAGGGCATGCCGCCGTAAACCTGCCGGATCAGGGGAGAATACTCGTAGATACCCGGATCGTCGCTGGCTCCCACGAAAAAGCTGGTGATAGAATAGATCGTCTCCCACTGTTTCAGCTCCGGGCTCTGCTCCAGAGCCATAGTCATCAGCAGAGCGCTCCGGCTCTGATCCTCGTCGCTCTGACGGAAGCTGAGACGCCCATACCACATCATCGCCTTAAAATAGCGGGTCAGTTCCTCCGAGGTGGTGTAATAGCCGCGTGGAATGTATTGGGTATAATCCTCCATCAGAGGCAGGGCGCCGCTCTCTGCTCCGCCCAGATTCATGACAGGGGACTCCGTTATGCCGGCGGCCTCCTGGATCAGGGAAAGCTCCTGTTCAACGAGACCGTTCACCTCGGCGGGTATGGCCGCGTCCGCCTGAAGCAGCGCCAGTCCCACTGAGAAAAATGCGGCGTTGCGTTTCGCAGCGTTTTCCCACTCTGTCCCCTTCAGGGCTGCGTACTGTTCAAGGCTGTCCTCCTGCATAGCCTTGCTGAGCTGCGTCAGATCCTGACAGAAATGTTCCTTTTCGATGCCTTTCAACAGCCGACTGAAGAAAAGGTGGTAGGAATGGACCATGGAGTCTGTAGTTACAAAATTAGGAATATTGCTGTACCGGTTCGCCTCGTACAGATCGAAGAATTCCTCCGCATAGCCGTCCGTGACAACGAACCCGTTTTCCAGAAGCATTCTCTTCGCCTCATCGTTGAGATTGCCGAACACATCGAAGTTGATAACATTGCTGAAATCACCCTCCACAGTGTAAGGCTTTACGGAAGGTTTCAGGTCCGGATCGTACAGCTCCTCCTGCGCTGCAAGAAACATGTTCCGGGTGAGGGCTTCGCCGCCCTGCTCCCCGGAGTCGGGCGGCCCGCCGCTGCAGCCATAAAGGCCGGATACCATCGCCGCCGTCAGAATTACGGCCAACGCCTTTCTTTTCATCTCTCTTTCCCCCTTTCTGCATCATAGATGACAATAAGATCTACTTCTGTCTTCATCATATACGATCTCACTGCCGTGCGCAAGAACAGTCGGCATCAGATCCTCTGAGCCCCCGAAACTCAGAAAGAGTAAGCCGTATGTCAAAATGCGCGGCATTCTTCAAATTTAGTGTTTATAAATGATGAGAATGCTATATAATGCTCTTAAGAGCAATAAGAGCAATAAGAGCAATAAGAGCAATAAGAGCAATAAGAGCAATAAGAGCAATAAGAGCAATAAGAGCAATAAGAGCAATAAGAGCAATAAGAGCAATAAGAGCAATAAGAGCAATAAGAGCAATAAGAGCAATAAGGGCAATAAGAGCAATAAGAGCATGAATCTGCTATGGATCGAGGATAGAGAATACATGACTGAAAGGATTTCGAATATGGAGTTCAGCCGAATCGATGGGCTTCTTCTGGAGCTAAATAAGTGCCGCCCTCTGACGGAAGGGGAAGTAGAACGACTGCGTGAAGAATTCCTGATCGATTTTACCTACAATTCCAATGCCATAGAGGGAAACACACTGACGCTTCAGGAAACGGCGCTGATCATAAACGAAGGCATTACGATCGCAGAAAAGCCTTTAAAAGACCACTTGGAAGTGATCGGCCACAAGGAAGCATACTTTTATGTGGAAGATCTGGTAAAGCATAAACAGCCTCTCTCTGAAAAGGTGATACGGGACATTCACAGTATTGTGCTGATGGACAAGCCGCAGGATAAAGGGGTGTACCGCAGGGTGCCTGTCCGCATCATGGGAGCCGTTTGCAATCCGCCGCAGCCCTGGGAGGTGCCTGTCCGGATGGAACAGCTGTTAGCTGACTACTGTAAACGAAAGGAAAAGGAACATACGATCGAGAGGATCGCTCGCTTTCATCTGGAGTTTGAGGAGATCCATCCATTTATCGATGGAAATGGACGCACCGGCCGTCTGCTTTTGAATCTGGAGCTTATGAAAGCCGGATTTCCTCCGATCAATGTGAAATTTGCGGACAGAAGGCGCTACTACGACTGTTTCACGGCCTATCACGGCTCAGACGGCGACCCGTCCGCTATGGTCGAACTGGTGGCAGGCTATGTGGAAGAGCGGCTGGAGGAATATGTTGAGCTGTTAAACTGCATATAGCAAGAGAAATCGAGACCCCCGCCGGGCAGGAAAAGCCGCGGCGGGGGTCTTCTGTAAGGGAACCGGTTCGTCAATGCAAGAGTTGATCTCAAAGATATCCAAAGAGATATCTACTGAAGATCATGATTTTCTTCGAAGAATAATTTGATAAACAGATTCAAAAGCTGATTTTCCCAGGTCTTCATTGTGTAATGCTGCACCAATTCCGGGTCGTCGGTTACGATGCCGTCGACCTGGCAGCGCAGATTTTTCTCGATGGTCTCCTTTGAATTAGCGGTCCACCCATATACTTTTTTTCCCTGATCATGCACGGCAAACACCATTTCTCTGCTGACGGAAGTGGTTTCCACGCTGAAGGCGTCTATAAAATCAATGTGATACTGTTTGGAAAAGATCAGGGGCGTAATGTACACCGTTTCGATCTTCGGATCGATGGTTTTCACCTTTTTCAGAACCTCCAGGTTCAGGGAACCGATGCTGGCCTGGTCGAACATATCGCAGCGCTCAATCAATCCCGCCACCTGTTCTATAACATCCGTCTCGTGACCGGTCAACTTTATTTCTATCATAACTTGAATGTTGCCTTTCGCGCGCATCAAAATATCTTCCAGCCTTGGAACAGGCTCGCCGGCGAATTCAGGTGAGAACCAACTGCCGTTATCGTAGGTCTTCACCTGGTCGTAACCCACTTCCCACACCTTTTTATCGTGACCCGTAGTGCGGTAAAAACTGTCGTCATGCAATAGGACGATCTCTCCGTCCTGAAGCTGCTGCACGTCGATCTCAACCATGTCAGCTCCCAAAGCGATGGAATGCTCCAGCCCTGCCATAGTATTTTCCGGAGCAGCCGTAACGCCGGCGCGGTGAGCCACGACCAGCGGGTTGACATAGGTTCGATTCAGAAGGGTGCCGCCCAATTCGCTCTCACTAAAAATAAGGATAATAAAAATGGCGAGCAGAATCATTATTATTTGTTTCAAGAAGCGGCCCGGTGCAGAGGCGAGGCACCTCCGGACTATGGGTCTGTTAAAACTGAATTTCTTAAAAATTGACCTGACGGTACCCAGTCTGCCTGCTCCGACTTTGACCCAAAAGCGTCTGATAACAGTATCCTCAGAGCAGCCATTTTTAAATGCTTCCTCATTAGAATCGGTATCGGCTGAGCTTCCATTAGCGGGTCTCTCATCTCCCCGATACTGATGGAAGAGTGTGATCAATACGGCAAACAGCCAAATGGTGGCCAGGGAGCCCACGACGAATAAAACGGCTGGTATCGCCCGATAGAAAGAAAGCGAGAACGTGGAAATGAGCTCTGCGGCGGGTTCCGCAGACTTTGTGAAATAGACCAGCCCCATGGCGGCCAGACCGAGAAGGAGGGACGCCACTATGCCAAATACAATAAAAGCACCCAGGAGCCGGAAGGCGGCGGCTGTTTTCCGCTTATTTAAAAGCCGGAGCCCCTCGCGCCACGCAGTTTTTATGGGGCGATCGTGAAACAGGGCGCCGGGCAAGGAAAATAAAAATAAAAAGCAGATGACATTGCAGAGAACAGCAATGATCACATATAGTGAAAACAAGAAGGGGTTCTGCTTAATATAGTCCATTATGAATTCCGGGATGCGCAGCCACTGCAGTACATAAGGGGCAAAGGGCAGGACGGTCAGGATCGAAGTGAGAAGGAAGCCTGAAAACAGCATTAAATTCTGCACCTTAAGCAGTTTCCTGCAGCGATATAAGGTTTGTTTCAGCAGCTTACCTATGGAGATCTGCTTTTGCTGCCAGCCCGATTCGCAGTACACATAAAAGGCCACTGTTTCGAAAAATACTGAAAATGTGGTCACAAAAACTAACAGCAGGCACAGCAGGACTGCCGGGAAGCTCTGCAGAACAACGTACCAGTTTTCAGCGGATAGATAGGGTACGTCGGATGCTTTCAGTATGAGCGACAGCAGATCGCTTGTAATGGAATAAATGATAGAGTATCCAAATGCTTTATAAGCTATATCAAACAACAGCAGCGTGGACCAATTTTTTAATGAAATGTCGAATGAATATCTTAATAACTGTCTCATAGTTACCTCTACTACTTTCTAATTTTAAAACGATGATTCAGTTTACTACACATCACAGAACAGTTTCAATTAAATCCCTTGGAAGAAAATCTTAACATTTCCTTATATCCATTTTCGTAACTTTGGATCGTTGTATCTGATTTTTAGAAGAGAGAGGGGGAGGGGAGGGTCTATACAAAATAAACTTAGGGTAGTTTTGTTGAATTTGTAATATTAAAACAAAACTTATTGCTTAAAATCAATTTTTGTTATGAAAAAATACTGAAATACAAAGATTAGTATAATAAAATGAGACGGAGATCAACGTCCCGTCAAGGCGCCGAATCCGTCTCATTTTGATGTAAGTTCTTTATTCCAACCTTCCTTTGAATGGTGGATATAGGATAGATCGTTCCCTTGGTCAGAGCTTTTGCACCTAGATATTTACTGGATTTCTTGGGGGATTTACCCTGACGAATGCTGGACTCTGAGTGACTTCTCGCGTATAATCAAAGTATCGACGAAAACATAAATAATAAGAAGAGGTTGCAGCAATGATTATCTTTCATGGGAGCAGTGCGACGGTACAGGAACCGAAAATTATTGTAAATGGATACTACAAAGATTTCGGATATGGATTTTAGTGTACAAATATAGAAAAACAGGGCCGGAGATGGGCATTAACTAAGAAAAGGGGCCATATCGTAAATCGCTACGAATATCGGGAAGCGCCAGGACTCAATATCTGTCGATTTAAAGACATGTCGGAAGAATGGCTGGCATTCGTGGTCAGCTGCCGCAGGGGAGTGGAACACGAATTTGATATTGTCGAGGGCCCTATGGCGGATGATACGATTTGGGACTATATAGAAGACTACGTGGCGGGAAACATTTCACAGGCAGCATTTTGGGAACTGGTTAAATCCAAATACCCCACACATCAGATCGTTTTCTGCACGTCGGAAGCGCTTTCGGCGATCAAATATGAAGGGAGCTATCCGCTATGACAAATATTTTTTTCCCGGATGAGGAGATTTCCAGAAATGATTTGTATTTTATCTGCTATATGATAGAGCGAGTTGCCAGAAAGCTGCATCAAAGAAACTGTTACGTGGTAAATGCGATCAAAAAGGAAGAATGGGCAAGGCTGATCAGTCTGGCAAACGTGCTTCACTGCGAAAATCCGCTGAAGATAGAGGATGAGTGGATCGAAGAATATAAATTGGAGAAGGGAGCCTTCGATATAACGGATGTGGACAGGCAGCTGGCAGAACACATTCCTACCGCAACACAGATGGGGAAGGTCTATACGCGTCTGATCTGCGATACGCAGCTTCCCGAAGAGGACTACGTGGAAGGGCTGATCCGGGTATATAACGACCCTCTCTGTGAGGTAATCGACAACTATAACTCCAGCGCATTTTACGAGCCTTCTTATGTGATTGTCAGGGCATATAACGACGGCGGGTTTTAAGGAGCTAATGGCGGAAGGCTCTTCGTTTAGCGCGATAATTAGAGTGATAAATGGAAAATGGCCGGGCAGCGCATTAGCCCACTGTTTTTCCGGTCAGCCAGTCCGGTATTCTGACAGCAGGAATCCCCTCGTAATTCCCCTTAAAAGAGCCTTCCTCATACAGAACAAACTTGGGATAATTGTCTTTAATCTCCAAAAGGGAACCGAATTCTCTTTGAATGGTGGATTCATCGTTCAGCAAATAGCACACCTGAATGTATAGCTTGTCGCCGGCTTTTTCGCCGATAAAGTCCACTTCCTTTTCGCCCACGCGTCCGACGCAGACCTTGTAACCCCTGCGGAGGAGCTCTAAGCCTACGATATTCTCAAGTAAGATTTCTACGCTTTGGAGGTTCGCCCCCACGACCGCCTCACGCAAGCCGTGATCGACCACGTAGTATTTTTCATTTACCTTGAGCATCTTCTTTCCATTTACATCCTGACTTTTCAGGCGATATAACAGATAGGCTTCCTCGCAGGCCTTCAGATAGTTCAGAATCGTTTCAGGAGATACCGTCCGCTTTTCCGCTTTGAAAAACTTTGAGATACTTGTGGCCGAGAAGCTCCTTCCCACGTTAGCCAGCACATACGAAATAATGCGCTCCAAAAGATCCACGTCCCGTATCTTATTGCGTTTGACGATATCTTTGAGCATCACAGAATTAAACACATCCTGCAGGTAGTTTTTGCTGATCTCAGGTTCAAAGTTTAAGCTGGATAAAAACGGCATTCCGCCATATTCTATATAGTCGTCAAAGGTATAGTCCGCGCTGATGGACTTAAATTCTGAGAAAGAAAAGGGGTAAACCACGAAGGAGACATAGCGTCCCGCTATATAGGTGGCAAGCTCGCCCGACAAGAGCTGCGAGTTAGACCCCGTGATGTAAATGTCTGCCTTGAACTTCACGCGCAGGGAATTGACCGCTTTTTCCCATCCCTGAACCTCCTGGATTTCATCGAAAAACAGATAGAATTGTTCCGTGCTGTTCCCGATTTTCTCGCAGATATAGTCATGTAAGGCGTTGTATTCACACAGATGCTGATTTCCCAAGTCCTCGAAGTTTAGAAAGATTGTATGAGCACTGTTGATCTCGTCACGAATCTGTTCCAACAGTACACTTTTTCCACCCCGGCGGATACCGGTCAGTACTTTGATAATATCCTTGCCTATAAACGGACGAATTTTCGATAAGTAAGCTTCACGAATGATCATAACCATCAACTCCTTTATATTAAAGATTACCATAAAGTATATCGGTTAATCAAATAAATTTCTAATTTTATAAAAGATATAACTTATAACGTAATGGATAATATAAATTAAGAGAGGTACACCTGCAGGCTCCCGCTTCATACAGACGTTTGTCAATTCAAACACAGCTTTGTCCGCGTATGCAAATAACTGTGTACAATGTCTGATGGACCTGCTCATTCATGCCGTCAATCCGGAAGCTGACCTCCTCCTTATTTCCTCAGGCACTATGTTTATATGGACTTTCATTCAAAATCTCCCGTCATAATAGTATGTTAGTCATGATCCTGGCCATTGATGAGGCGCAATACTTAATTGTAAATGGCGAAAGGCCCCCTTTGCTGCTTAATGGAGAGGAAGGCGGCTGGTCCACGCCACCTGCTTTATCTGACTGCAGAATCGTAACGGTTAAAAAAGACCACGAGTTAATTTTCAGATAATGATTTTCTCTGCTTCCCATGTTATACTATATTATACATATATTTTGCTGGAACGTATAAAGTTAACAAAGTAAAAGGAGGGCGAAATGGCGGAGCGTAAACAGCTGACGAAGCAGGAACGGATTGAAAAGACGGTTCAAAACATTGTCGCTAATTACAAAAGCGTAGAAAGATCTATCGTGAGCCAATTGGAGCTGTACAATATTCATCATCCGGGGACGATCGGTCATTCCCGCGAGGATATTTGGCGCCAGCTATTCGACATGATTATACCTAAAAAATTTGTAATCGAGCACTCTGTGTTTATCATCGACTCGTGGGGAGACATTTCGAAGGAAGTAGACTTGGCTATTATTGATAATATGTATACCCCGTATATTTTTCAATACGGCAAACTGAAATTTGTACCCATCGAGGCAGTGGCCGCTGTAATCGAATGCAAAAGTACTGATGCCTGTAATTCACCCCGAAAAAAGAAGAACGGGGAGAAATCTGACAGCAGTGCGCTGGAGGAATGGTACAAAAGCATTGAAGCGCTGAAAACCTCAAACAAGTCTATTGCACGTATGGCGGCGGGAACGGTAATTCACGGAGTGTCATATACTTCAAAATTTAAAATATCGGAAAGTACTCAAACATCTACAAGGCCGATCCGTATTTTCTGTGGTTATAAGACAGCTGAGGAGGTGAATAACCTCTTAGACTTATTTGATTTCGTGCTGATCGCGGCGAAGGGTAAGGATACGGGAATTGAGGTGTATAGCCAGAAACGTACACTGAAAGAATGGTATGATAGCTTAGACCATCATGAAGGAAAAGCGAAGAAATTCGGCGAAGAACACAGCAATGCGGGTAAAGACGAGACAGAGATACACTGTGGGGAGGGGGGCAATAGTGAAGAAAAGCAGATTGAAATAGAACCCAACCCATGTAATGAGCTAAACGATTATAAGCTGGAAGCCTATCAAGTGAAAGATGAGAAGGGGGAAAACGTTTCGTTGCTGTCCTTTAACTTTCAACTGAATCAGCTGCTTATGATAATCAACAATCCGATTTTATTCCCTCACCTTGCATACGCTGATCTGTTCAAACGAAATATGAAGCTGGGGACGACAGAAGAAGGAGCGACGGATCAGGGGAAGGACCAGGAAAAAGAAAGGACCGACAAGCAGGGGAAAAAATCCAGGCAGAGCAAGGCGGAGAAAAATCCAGGGAAGACCGAAAAGATTGAAAAGACCGAGAAGTCCGAGAAGAATGAACAGACCAAAAAGGTCAAGCGGAAAGGAGGGAATGATGGAGGAGAAAACGATTAACTGCACGATAATCTCGCCGATGTTTTCCTATGGAGCCTACAATGGAGTGAGGGGCAAATCGGAGTTTCGGACCTCTGAGCTGAAGGGATTGATGAGGTATACGTACCGGATTGCCTGCCCTGCTGAATCAAAAACTTTATCCGATGATGAAAAAAGGCTGTTTGGCGGGGCTGCGGGTTCCGGAAGTCATCATTCAGGGGCGGACGGAAGGACTGCGGCTGAGTACGCATCACCCGTGAGACTGTCAATACGAGAAGACGGTACAAGCAGGAATACGGACGTTCTGCTGCTGCACGGTAAAAGGGACAGGAACCCTGCGCTGAACTACATAGCCTCAGGAGATATTCAAATCATTGCCAGGATGAGCTGCGCAGCAACACGGAGGGCGAAAATATCTGAAAAAGAGATCGGGCTGGATTGGTATACGGATTTAATTACGCTGGCTCTGACGCTCTTTGGCTTAGGGAAACGGAGCAGGAAAGGCAGGGGAAATGTTGCCGTGCAGGAGCTTACATTTACCAACAAGGCCGAGGCTGCAGAGTGGATTTGCAGGAAGCTGAACCGGGTTGCAAAAACTTCAGAGGCCCCACGGCAAGGAGACCTCTATACAATTTCCGGACAAGGGATTTACAGTAAATTGAATCAGGAAGGCTGCAAACGTTTGAGACGTCCGCTTATTCGCAGGATCGAATTTGGCGGCAGATTAGACCAGGAGCAAGTGGGAAAATACTTGCGTGCAATCGACAAGGCAAGCCACGATACGAAATGCAGTAAAGTCAAAAAAGACAGAGAGAAACAGGCCACGGGATGGGCAGGTAGAGGAGAACGGTTAGCATCCCCTTTGATTGTAAGCTTGATGAGGACGGTGGAAGGAATTTATCCGGTCTACACTTTCGTTCACGCAGTGCTAGGCTCGTCTGTTATAGATGAGGATCTCAGAGAAAGAGAAGAGTTTGTGAGGACAGTTGAAAAATATTTTAAAGAGGAGGTGAAGGGTTGAATTATTTATTCATTTTCACGATAGGACCAGTTCAATCCTTCATTGAAAATTCCCGCAAAGCAAGGGATATGTATGCTGGAAGCAAGCTGCTTTCTCAGCTCATGGAGGGAGCGGTGAGGGAGCTGCAACGCGGGTGGAACGCGGATGTGGTTTTTCCGCTGCAGATGAAGGAGTGGCCGGAGAAGGGGCAGAACTCCGGTTCCAATATGCCAAATCGCCTCATTGCAAAATTCCGGGATAAAGATGAAGAGACGCTGAAAACCATTGCCAGCAGCTTAGAAGCTTCTGTTCGCGGCGCATTTCTGTCACTGTGCAGGAAGATTCTGCAGGAGGTGCAAATCGGAGAGACAGGATTGGAGCTTTCTGAACTCCAGCTGAAGGACTTTCTGGAAGTCTATTGGATGTACGAAAAATATGAAGACGGAGATTACGCGGGGGCGTATCAACGATTGTTTTCCGGTATAAACGCGGTGAAGGGCATACGTCCCTTTGAGCAGACGGGGGAACCGTGGGGGAGAAGTTGTATCCTTTTTCCTGAGTACAACGCAATTTTTGCAAAGCGTAATCTTTCTAAATCGCCGTCTCGTTTTCCGCATCATGTGAATCAAGCGTATGTGTATGATATAACAGAAAATCAGAAGATGCGCTATCGTGTCAAACCAGGTGAGGCCATGTCGGCCATCGCTCTGGTGAAGAGAATGTATCCAAGGCCGGAGGCGGACATCTATTCTATCCGACTGATGCTGCTGAAGAGCCGATTGGGAGAAGACGTAGTGAGAGATCTTGATATACAGCTGAGCGACGGCGTTTCAAATGCACTGTATGATCTGGCAAATGATGTTGATGCTTCGGCGGAGGAATACAGGGAGAACGAGCTTTGTGACGCGCAAAAACTATACCGCTGCATTAAAAAGCAAAACATAAAACTGGCGTCCTATTATGCACTGGTCAAATTTGACGGAGATAGCATGGGAGAAACCTTTATAAAAGAGGGAACGGAAGCTAAGCAGAAAGAGCTGAGCAAAAAAATCGGTAACTTTGCCCAGGCTGCACCGGGAATCCTGCTGCGGTATGGAGGATTACCAGTCTTTGCCGGAGGTGAGGATTTCTTCGGCTTCCTGCCATTGGATACGCTGTTCAACTGTATGCAGGAGCTGAGGACAGAGTTTCTGAAAAAAGTGGGCCTTACCTTTTCTGCGGGGATTGTGATTGCTCATTTAATGCAGCCCCTAAAAGAAGTGGTTGCAGAGGCAGACGTTCTGGAAAAAGCAGCAAAAAGGGCGAATGGGAAAAATGCGTTTGTTCTTGGAGTTATGAAACGCAGCGGGGAGCGGGTTCACATGCCGCCCTATAAAATGGATCGGAACATCTCCCATACGCCCTGTCTGGCAGACGTGGCAGAGTTGACGGCATTGTTAAAAGATGGAAGCCTCTCGCGATCATTATTCTTCAATATCAGCCGTCTGTTAGAACCGTTTAGAGATTCCGGGAAAATGCCGCAGACACAAATGGCTGAGCTTTTGATACAAGGCTGCGTCGACAGCGCTGCTTTGGATTTTTCACAGCCTGAAAGAAGGAAGCTGATGGATGACTTGATGAAGTTTTATGGCGGCGAATATGGAACGGAAGGGTTTCTCAACGTCCTTAACGCCATATCCTTTGTGGCCAGGGAGGTGCTGTAATGCCGTATGTAATTAAGCCGGTGGACAACCTGTTTTTTCGTTCCTCCGTGCCATTTGAGGCCGGAGGAGAGACCGTGGGTGTGAAGGGAATTTTTCCGCCGCTTCCTTCCGTTTATGCAGGAGCGTTTCGTCCTCTGTACAATGCCAGCGAAGCGGGCGGACAGCGATTAAAAATAGGTATGAACGGTCTTTGGCTCGATGAAGGGTACTATTTTCCAGCGCCGCTGGACATGCAGCGGTTGGAGGTCAGAAGGGGAGAGGATTGGCTGCTCAGGCCAATGGGGCTGAAGAAAAGGCCGCTGTCAAATTATCCGCTGGATTATTTTCTGCACACAGCTTCTCAAGCGGCAGGGAAATCGAAAGAAAAAAAGAATCTGTATCTCTCAGAACAGGATTTAAGCTGCTATCTGAATGGCTGTGTGAACCAGGTGGCCGCAAAGGATATGGACGATGGGTACATTATTTCAGAATCGAAGATAGGAATCGAGGTCGAACGGGGCAGCGGTACGTCAAAGAATCAGCAAATGTACCAGGTGGTCAGCGTCAGACCAGCCAAAGGATTGAAGCTTGCTGTGGATGTGAGCGGAGTGAATGTGAACGACCGCCAATTAATTAAGCTGGGAGGCGAGGGAAAAACAGCGCTGGTGCGGAATGGTCAACACCAGCTGGCTATACAAGTTTCAAAAAAAGAAGAATCCAGATTCTTCAAACTATATCTTGCCACGCCGGCTATTTTCAAAAATGGATGGCTGCCCGGATGGATTGACAAAGCCGGCATGACAGGCAGGTTCAGCTACCGCAAAAAGTCTGTGAAGGTCAGACTGATCAGTGCATGTGTCGGAAGGCGCGTTCCCTGCGGCGGCTTTGGGTTTGACAGGGAAGCTGGACAATACAGGCCCAAAGAACTTCGATTCGCGGTTCCGGCAGGAAGCGTTTACTATTTTGAATTGCTTCAGGGTACGATAGAGGAGGCAGCAGCGCTTTTTGATAGGAAAACAATTAGCGACTATCGGGAAGGGCTTGGCTTCGATTACAAAGTATTCGACAGAAGCAGATATTGCGACCGAGGATTCGGTTATGCTCTCGTGGGAGCACTCAGTGAAGAACAGGAGGAAGTCATAGATGTACGATAATACAGCGATGATTATGATGATGAGCACATTAACCCCGACGCATGCGGGAAGCGGAACACAGCTTAGTTATGTGGATCTGCCAATTCAAAGAGAACCCCATACGGGTTTTCCCAAAATCGAGGCCTCCACATTGAAGGGCTGTGTCCGTCATGCCTTAACCAGTAAAGATAAGTCGAAGAGCGAAGAGATCAACCAAATTTTCGGAGAACCGGACAAGGGTGATTTTGCTTCGGCCGTGGCGTTCTCGGATGCGAGGCTCCTGTTTTTTCCAGTGAAATCAGTGCTTGGCGTCTTTGCATGGGTAACCTGCCCCCTGGCTATACAGAAATTTATGGACGACTATGAGCTGGCCACCGGAGAGGCGTTTACCGACCTGAATATGAACAGTGCGAACAGCGGGAGTGGGGCGCTGATTACGGAATCATGCCGACTTGCTGCGGATAATAAGATTATGTTGGAAGACTACGTATTTGAAGCATCCAAGGATGAGAAATTCAATGATTTTATTGCGAGTTTGGGGGAGCACCTGCCCAACAATACGATGATGAAAAGCCGTTTTTTCGACCATGTAGTGATGGTCAGCGATGATGATTTCGCAGGATTTGTGAAATTTTCCACGGAGGTGAATTCGCGGATTAAGATAAATCCGGCAACGGGAACCGTGGACGGTGCGGCGCTGTTTACAGAAGAGTTTTTACCGGCTGAATGCATTCTGTACAGTCTGATATTCTTCACAAATACTCATCTTCCTCAAAAGAATGGCGAACAGGGGACGATCAAGGAAAAGGAACACGTGAGAGAGAGCTTCACGAAGCTATTTGCAGAAGATGTATTCCAGGTCGGCGCAGACAGCTCATTGGGAAAAGGTATGATCATGAAACGTTTGTGGGAGAAAGAGAGCGGCGCAGACAATTCGCAGAAAAGGGAGAATGGGAATAAGCGTGGAAATGAGAATGAAAATGGCGATGGAAATGCTTGAGGGAGGAACAGCAGATGAATAATATGAAGCATAATGAAATGGCGGAATTCGCGTATACAAGGCTATTGGAACTGAGCCCTGACAAAGAATTCCGCAGCCTGGCGCGATCCTTTCCATCCATGATACAAATAAACGGCCTGGGAGCAGCCACCGCTTACTTATTTTCAAAGAAGAAAGGAAATAGCGCCCGAGGAAAAGATCCTCACAACAAACTGTATACACTGATAACCGAATGGGCAGCCCATAAATTTGGAACATTTGACGGTGAAGAACTGACTGGGCGCATCATGGCGCTGAACAGCCCGCAGTACAGAATATATACGAATGAGATCATGAATCTGTGCCTTTGGATCAAACGCTTTGCGGAAGGAATGGTTGATGGAGATGGGGAATAGAACAGGAACCGGGCAACGGAATGGGTCAGCATCACAGTCTGAAAGAAGGTTTGTTCTGCCACAAGACTCAACGAAGTTTATTGACGGAATTGTGAAAGAAAATGTGTGCAAAATCAATCCGAGTCTGTCTCATAATCGAATTCTGCAAATATCAAAGGATAGGAACGACAGGGATTTGTACGACTCAGCATTGGCTTCAAAATTGAAGCAGCGCCCAGTGGAAGCCAGAGAATTTTGTGATAAGGAACTGATCAGTATCATGAAGCTGGCAAATGAGCGTAATAAGAGCATAGCCCAGGAATTTTCAAGAAGCATGGAGTATTCGTATAAGCCGGGCAAGCTGATTATTGGAACCGGGAGCAGTACGCCTTACGGCAATGTGCAAATGCTTCGGCTGCATTCCATCTATGGAGTCCCCTATCTGCCGGCTACCGCAATTAAGGGTTCTATCCGCACTTGCTGGATCTTAGATGAATTTGAAGGGGACGAGAAGAAGGCGGAAAAAAACGCATCCTTTCGCAGCCTGTTTGGAAGCGCTGATGATGAAGAGGGCGGAGAACGGGGCGCACTGGTGTTCTTTGATATTTTTCCCAGTACGTTTACAATAGGACTGGATGTGCAAACCCCGCATTATTCAAAAGGAATGACAGACGATCAGTCTCCAACCCCTATATTTTTTACTTGTCTTGTAAATGCAGCATTTAAAATTATCGTGGCATGCAGAGATCAAGAGGTTTGGAGTGAGAACCTAAAAAGATTACAAGAAATAATGGACTTTACATTTTTACAATACGGCTTTGGAGCTAAGACCGCATTGGGGTACGGAGTTGGTGAGTCTGTCTGTGACAGATTTTCTGTAAATAATTTATAGGTTTTCCAGGGTTAAATTTTCCGTAATTCATCAAAAGGCGTCACCTAAGTATTCAATATGGATTATTTAACCGCTGGATTTGATTTCTTTTTTCTAAAAAGAGGATATACTGGATTTTAGAGTGTACCCTCTTTTTTAAACGGACAAAGGAAGCGGCAGGATCAGTTGTATATGGTGGTTTTGAGGAGATAACGAATTATGAGTCTTGAGAGCGGTGGTAGAGCTGACAAATATGGAAATGAATATGAAAATCGTTATTTGGCGCGATTGTTTTTGCGGCTTGTAAATGAAGAGATTACTTCAGTAACGGTAGAACCGTTAGGGTTAGACGGAGACGGTGTAGAATTTATAACAACATATTCTGATGGCACAAATGCATATTATCAGTGTAAAGCCAGCAATACAACACACAACGCTTGGAGTGTTGCGGATTTAAAGCGTTATAAAGTATTTGAACGATCAAGGACCATCATAGAAAGAGTGGAAAATAGTCGTTATTTCTTCATTTCACCGTTACAATATAACGGGCTGGATGAACTATGTAAACGAGCGCGAACTAATATGTCAGCGCAGGATTTCATAACCTACCAATTAAGCAATGCTCCTCTTCGCGCCACGTTCGATGATTGTGCCGCTTCATTTAATTTTAATAAAGAAAAACCCGAGGAATTAAAACGCTTGCATTATGTGTTAGCACATTGTTATTTTGAACAGAGTCCCACCGGTGTAGAAGCTGAACAAGATTTGAACGAGCATGTAGGAATGGTCTTTACAGGAAGCGCAGATTCTACCAGAGTTTTGCTTGAAACGTATGCGAATAACACTGGCAGATATGGAGTAAAGATTACCGCAAAAGAGATTGTTGACTACCTTGATAGCTTGGGTGTTTATTTACGAAATTATCGCGGCGATGACAGAATCCTTGCTCGAATTAGTGCTCTAAATGAAATATACTGGGGTGTTTATCAACCAATTAAAGGCCGGCTTTTACGCAGGGCGACAGCAGATATCCTAATTGAGAAATACAACGCAGGACATTCTATCATCATACACGGTAAAGCCGGTTCTGGAAAAAGTGGATGTATTCAAGAGTTTATCAACTATCTGAACGATACTCATATTTTATATCTCGGAATAAAGTTGGACAAGGATATCCCAGATATATCTGCGGATGCATATGGAAAAAATTTGGGACTTCCGGAATCTCCTGTGTATTGTTTAAATACATTATCAGTTGGAGAACCATGCGTATTAATTCTTGATCAGCTTGATTCGCTTCGTTGGACAAGCAAGCATTCAGCTAAAGCCTTGGATGTTTGTAAAGAATTGATTTCACAGGCAGTAGCCGTCAATAAATATCAAGGCGGGAAAATATCAATTATATTTGTTTCACGTACCTTCGATTTGGAAAACGATAAGGGATTGCAGTCATTGTTTGCGGATAATGAAAAAAGTCATAGTCTTGTTTGGGATAAAATTAGTGTGGACATTTTCTCAGAAAAAGAAGTGTCTCAAATTGTTGGACCAGATTATAATGCGATGCCCACACGACTTAAAAAGCTGCTTCAGGTCCCATCATCTTTATATGTGTGGTCTCAATTGGAAAAGTCCGCAAGGTCGAATGTTATTACATCCGTTTATCAATTAATGGATGTTTGGTGGAACCAGGTTCAAACTCATTGTGAGCTCATAGGGGGGATACCCAGGACAGAAGCACGGTTGTGCAAAGATGCGATTGTGTTAAGAATGGATGAAAATGCTGTTCTCTCTCTTCCTATACAATTGTTTGCAGACTATCAAAAAGTCATAGATGGATTTGTTTCCAATGGTTTGCTTGTAAAAAGTCAAAATAAAGTATCATTTACACATCAAAGTTTTCTCGATTACTTTATAGCGGCGCAGACGTTAGCAAATATTTATTCCGGACGGAGACTATCCGATCTATTGGGTTTGCCAAAAAACCAGATTCCAACTTTACGGTATCGACTGTTAATCATATTGCAAACCTTGCTGGATTCAGACATATCCATGTTTATTCAACAGTGTAAATATATATTAGATACAGATTCCGTACGATATTATTTTCAATGTGCTGTTTTTGAAATAATAGGGCAATGCACTGAACCTGGTGAAATTATTTTTAACTTTGTTCAAATTTATTTGCATGACCCTAAATGGAACGAGTATATTCTTCAAACCGTGTACTATGGGCATCCGGCTTTTGTTATGCATCTGAACGTCGAGTCTGAATACAATTGGTTAGAAAATAAAAGCCTTATCTTATTAAAATCTGTCAGCGACAAGGTTCCTGACTTTGTTGTTGATGTACTTCGCCCATATGCTTTTGTGACAGCTGCTGATGATAGAAAAATATTTTTGACGCTGTGTCAAGAGGCTTCCAATGATTCCGATCGTATGTTTCAGTTCAGATTGGAATTGTTGGCGCATTTACCAGAGCTGTTTAATGAATTTTGGGGATTTTCATCGTTGTTTGAACATCAATCGACCCGTGCCGTAACAATTTTGAAATATTTATTGAAAGAAAGCGTAAACAGAGAAACAGATACTTTAGATATATATTGGGGCGAGACTGAGCAGATCTCTACATACTTTCGTAAAAACTGCAAAACAATAATTGAAAGCTTATTCCTTGATATTTGTGAAGCTACAAGTAACCTTTCATCTGCTAAGCCTTTTCGTTTTTATAATGACGAATATCGCAGGTGGATTGCCCATGAACTTCATGAATCCAATGAGAGAAAGATTGTAGAGTTCGTCAAAATTTCTTTTGAAGAATACGCTCAAAAACATGCAGACAATGCAATCCGGCTGATTAAAAGCCTCGAATATCCGATCTCAATCGTTGGACATGAATTGGTCATGTATACAGCAGCTAATCTTCCTATCGAATACTGCGACGAAGTGATACAGTGGCTGTTAACGGACTTTGAGAAAAAAGTTTTTGAATACACAAGTAATAAATCCGATTTTCTCTCCTGTACAAAAACGATTCTTAAGATGTTTTCATTACACTGTAGTATGGATCTTTTCAGGCAATTAGAGAAAAAAATATGTATGTGGAAAGATGATTCGGAGGAAATGGTTCGCATTTACAAGCACCGAATAGAAACAAATCAGGAACATAAGTGGGAGCCAATGTATTATGCATACTGGGGACATTTTCAAAAGGAATTGTTACCAGCTATGGAATATACACGCCTTTCTCACTATGCAAAAGAGTTAATTAGAGTTTTAAATCGGAATTCTTGGATATACCTTCCGCATTATTATTCCGGTTTTTCGTGTGGACCCGCAAAGAATGTTATTTCTCCCATTTCCGGTTATACCGCCAGAATTAGTGACAAATGCTGGCTTAAAATCATTTCTACGCCAAATGAAAAAATAAATAACCACTGGCGAGGTGACGATGACGAAACCAACCCTTATTATATTGAAGCAACTCATGAATCGTTCTCTGCTTCACTTGCAAATCAAGCCAGACTTCAGCCAACCAGATTTGCTAAGCTTGCCCTGAAATTCCCTCAACATTGTTATCGAGGGTATGTCACATCCGTTTTATACGCACTCGCGGATTATGCAGAGACCGATGAGAAACCTGACGTTGAACTAATGAGTGAAGTTATAAGACGATACAGTAATGATTGTGAACGTAATATAGCCGCCGGAATCGTGAGACTAATTGAAAAACATGCAGAGATATCGTGGCCTGATGACATCATAGATACTTTAAATAATTTTGCGTTGAAGCACCCTGATCCTAAAGCTGATGAATATGTTGTAACCAGAAGATCCGATCCAGAGGATACTTCATGTGACTCTTTGCTCAGCAACTCCATTAATTGTGTTCGGGGATGTTCATTACAAGCAATTGCTGCTTTGTTATGGAAGCATCGAGAATTGAGTGAGCTATTCAAATCTACAATTTATGCTGCAAGTTCAGATGCAAACGCAGCAGTAAGATTTGCCGTGGTATCTTGTATACTGCCATATTATAATTTTGACCAATCATTTTCGGCCTATGTTTTAAATAAGCTATTATCCATGGATCTAAGGATTCTTGCCGCACCTGGATGCTGGGAAATTTTATCCAGACAATATCAAAATGAGCCGGATTACTACCGGGAACGATTGATCGAAGCATGCAGAACCCCGATAGAGGACTTGGCAGTGCATGCCGCCGGTTTACTGTGTGCAGTTGCAATCTTTTTTCAGGATGAAAAAGCTTTTTCACACCTGACGAATGAAAGATATAGCGCTAAACAGGAAGAACGAATCTGTAGACAGGCGTCGTCAACATTTAATCAAAAAGAATATCATGAACTAAGCCAAGAGATCCTAATGCACTTAATAGAAACTTCAACATCTGATCTGAAGGGAATCAGTAGGCTCTTTCATGATCGTTGTATTGTAATCCATAGGGATAAAGCGTTTCTGATTTCCCTTATGCAGTCAAAAATGAGTTCCCACTTGGTACATACTTTTTTAAGATATCTGCGTGAAACGAATGAAGATATCAGGGAATATGCCGACGTTTTAGAAGCAGTCGGGCAATCCGCCGCTGAAGTCCCACAAGAATGGAACAGACGGTTAGCTGTCAGTGACTTAATTCAATGTGTGATTCATTTATTCGACATCGGTAAAGATGATTTTCGGATCAGAAATATTTGCCTTGATATTTGGGATGATCTTTTTCGAAGTAATCTTCAAGACATCAGGTCATTGTCCGACATGATGGATAATTTTGAATAGATACATATCTATATCTATATCTATACAAACATATACTTGGAAAAAGCAAAAGAATAATATTTGATAATTGAAATGGGAGCCGGTACGTTTACATGCCGGTTCCCATTGTTGTTTTCATGTAAAAGAGCAGTGAGATCGGGCGTTTAGCCCGGTCTCTTATCTCGGATTTTTCCGCATGTCGAATTCCGGATTAATGGCGTAGAAGTTTTTCTCGTCCAGTTTATCCTGCACGGTGCGAAGCGCTTCGCCGAACCGCTGGAAGTGCACCACCTCGCGCTCTCTCAGGAAGCGGATGGGATCGATGACCTCCGGGTTGTCGACCAGACGCAGAATATTGTCGTAGGTGGTCCTTGCTTTCTGCTCTGCGGCCATGTCTTCCGTCAGGTCCGTGATGGCGTCGCCCTTGGAGGCGAAGCACAGCGCGTCGAAGGGGAAACCAGCGGCGGCCTGAGGATAGACGCCGACCGTGTGGTCTACGAAGTAGGGGGCAAAGCCCTGCTCCTGGATCTGTTCCAGTGTCAGATCTCTCGTCAGCTGGTGCACGATGGTGCTGACCATTTCCAGGTGGGCCAGTTCCTCTGTGCCGATATCGTTGAGAATACCGGCGGCTTCTTTAAAGGGCATGGAATATCTCTGCGAGAGATACCGCATAGAGGCTCCCAGCTCGCCGTCGGGTCCGCCGTACTGCGTGATGATGATCTTTGCAGCATTTGCGTCGGGTTTTTTAATGTTGATGGGGTACTGCAGTCGTTTTTCGTAAGTCCACATATCCTATAAAACTCCTTCCCATGGCCATGGAGTGTCGATCCAGGTCCATCTGTCTGTGCCTTCTACCTGATCCGGTGTGATGGGACCGAACTGCTTTACATAGTTGTTCATGGTCTGTTCTCTCAGGTGACGGTATTTCTGATAGTATTCCATCGCCAGTCTGTCATTGGGATGGGTGTCGAGGAAGAGCTTGATATCGTCGATCGCGAAGCTCTGTACCTGCAGTCTTCTCATGAGATTCTGCTGTTCTGTCATTGCCATACTATTTCACCCCTCTTCCACAAAACGGTAAATCGAGATCGGGGAAAATCGTGCCGCGTTCCAAAGCGCGCAGACCGTCGTAAGTTTCTCCGAACTTCTGCATGGGAACGTAGGCCATGGCCAGCGGGAGCTGGTCTAAAGGCGTTTCGCCGCGTGTCATGGCTGCGGCGGAAACGTCGGGAACTTCTACTGCCGGGACACAGGCATATCCTGGCATTCCATTGTTCATTTCCAAAATATAAGCTCCTTTCGGTTAATTGTAATTGGAGTTTGAAGCGCCGGGCGTTTTTCGGCCGGCTTTCTGTTTATATTATGAATTCGGCGGGATAAAGGTTCAGGAAAGGAAAGAAAAAAGACAAGGCAGGGGCCGCCGCAGCCGGTCAGGCGGAGAATGCGTCTGTTTTTTGATCGAAATATTAATCAGCGGCATGTGGAAGCAGGACGCCGGATCGTGGTATAATAGCCGCAGAGCGGCTATTATAGATTCTGTGCGCGGCGGACGCCATGCGCGGATTATACCATGATGGCCTGCGGCCAGTCATGGTGTAATAGCCGCAGAGCGGCTATTACAGATTCTGTGCGCGGCGGACGCCATGCGCGGATTATCCCATGATGGCCTGCGGCCAGTCATGGTATAATAGCCGCATAGCGGCTATTACAGATCCTGTGCGCGATCCCATAATGGCCGTTGGCAAGTGAAATCACATTTTCACAGAGAACAGGCATTCTCGTATCATAATAAGACGTTTACCGGTGAGAATAAGAACGGATGGAGCGGCCGGGAGAAAAGAGGAAAGGCATGGAGCTGACCGTAGCGACCTTTAATTTAAAGCATGATCATATCGCATGGCTGTCCACACATTGGAGCAAGCGGACAGAGGCTGTAAAACAGTTTTTTGAGGAAACGGCCCCTGATGTGGTGGGCACTCAGGAACTGACCCGCCGTACTATCGGCGATATGGAAGCACTGCTGCCGGAATACGACTGGATCGGCCAGGGAAGAAACGGCGGCGAGCAGGGGGAATACTGCGCTGTCTTTTTTAAAAGGAACCGTTTTGAATGGCTGGATAAGGGAACCTTCTGGCTTGCGAGAAACGAACAGAAGAAGGGAACGCGGGACTGGATGGCGGTGCTGCCGCGCATCTGCACGTGGGTGCTGCTGAGGGAGAAGGAGACCGGGGAGAAGCTGTTGGTATACAATACACATCTGGACCATATCAGTCCCATCGCCCGCAGGAAGGGTCTGGATCTGATCGCAAGGCATATCCAGAGGCAGGGCGGGAGAGTCCCCTGTATCCTCACAGGGGACTTCAACGCCACGCCGGGCAGCGGCGCCATCCGCGTTCTGGAGGAAATGGACATCAAGTACGGTCTTTTTTCCGGAAACAGCTACAATCTGTTTCTCAATACCCAGGGGCAGCGGACGTATCACGGTTTTCACGGAAAAACCGTAGGAAAGCCGGTGGACTACATTTTTACGTCCAAAGAGGTGGAGATCGTCGAGGCGAGGATCGTGCAGGACAAATACGACGGGCGATATCCCTCCGACCATTTTCCCATCGTCATGAAAATATCTGTGAGTCCGCTTGAACAGGAAAAGACCGGCGGAACACCGGAGTAAAAAACAAAATACCAGTTGATTGGAAATTAAAATTGAAACTTGGCGGAAAAATGGATATAATAGATTGATGAGCCGCTTTTTCACGCGGAAAGGCTCGAAAAAGAATAATACCGTGAACAAAAAGTGACGGATTAGATAAAAATTAGAAAGTATCGCAGCTGAGCGCGGGGAACGCTTTCGTCCGTCCAGGGTATTGAGCCCTGGCGGATTTTGCGTTGATTCGCCGATTTGGGGCAGGAAACACAGCAGAGAATGAGCGCGGCGTGAGATCGCGTCTATCGGAAGATACAGGAAAATCGGAAGAAAAAAGAGGAGTGAGAATTTTGGGTTTTACAGATGAAGTTGGAATCGACCTGGGAACAGCAAATGTATTGGTTTATATAAAAGGAAAAGGCGTGGTACTGAACGAGCCTTCTGTGGTAGCCATCAACAGAGATACGAACGACATCCTTGAAGTAGGGGAGGAAGCCCGCCAGATGCTGGGCAGAACTCCGGCGAACATCGTAGCGGTGCGCCCCCTGCGGGACGGCGTGATCTCCGATTATGACGTGACGGAACGGATGCTGAAATATTTCATCCGCAAGAGTTGCGGAAACAGCCGGTTCTTTAAGCCGAGGATCATGGTGTGCGTGCCCAGCGGAGTCACAGAGGTGGAGAAGCGGGCGGTCCGGGAGGCTGCCATGGCAGCCGGCGGCAAAGCGGTGTTTCTCATGGAAGAGCCTGTGGCCGCGGCTATCGGCGCAGGGCTTGATATCTCCAAGCCGGACGGCGTGATGGTCATCGACATAGGCGGCGGAACCACGGATGTGGCGGTCATCGCTCTGGGCGGCATCGTCACCAGCTCCTCCGTGAAGGTGGCGGGCGACCGCTTTGACGAGTCCATCATCAAGTATATGAGAAAAGAACACAAGCTGTATATTGGAGAGCGGACGGCGGAAGAGCTGAAGATGAATATCGGGACGGCCTATCCCAGAGAAGAGATCGTGACTCAGGAGTGCAGAGGAAGAGACCTGGTCACTGGTCTGCCCAAATCTGTGGAGATCACGTCGAAGGAGATGCTGGAAGCGCTGGACGAGCCGCTGCAGACCATCTGCGAGACGGCGCACAGCGTGTTGGAGCGCACTCCGCCGGAACTGGCTGCGGATATCTGCAATCGGGGCATCTATGTGACCGGAGGCGGCGCGCTGCTGTACGGCATCGATAAGCGCATCGAGGAGCGGACGGGCATCCGGGTGATCATCGCCGACGACCCCAAATCATGCGTGGCCATCGGAACCGGCGAAGCCTTGAATTCGCTGGAGGCCATTCAGAATAATCAGCTCAACAAGAAGAAACCCATCCTGTAGAGCTATCAATGACGCTCCACCGCAGTAGGTCAATTGCTGCGACGTTCGATCAGGATGACGCAGCAGACGTGGACTGGTAGGCGACAACGCGCCAAAATGCGGATCGTGAAGTGTATCGAAGGGCGGACAGGCATCCACGGGATAACGCAGCAAGATGTGGATCCGGGACGCGGATATAGCAAAACAACTGGATAAGGGAATGGCGAAAGGGCTCTCAACGGAGATTGGGAGCCCTGTTTTAGATGATGGGACCTGTGTAGAGGGTCGAGACGGCAGCGGGCTTGTTCACGGGTCCGGGACCTGTGGGATACGGCGCAGGCTTCTCTGGATTTAAGGAGTAAAGGCGGAAAGAATATGGCGAAGATAGAACTGATCGCTACGGCGACTTTTGGGCTGGAAGCAGTCGTTAAGCGGGAGATTGAAAAGCTGGGTTATCGGATCCTCAGATCCGAGGATGCGAAGATCACGTATCTGGGCGACGAGAGGGCGATCGTACGCTCAAACCTGTGGCTGCGCAGCGCAGACCGCGTGCTGATCAAGCTGGGAGAGTTTCAGGCGAAGAGTTTTGAAGAACTGTTTCAGCAGACGAAAGCTCTGGACTGGGAACAGTGGATCCCGGAGGACGGAAAAATCGTGGTCACGGGTACATCGGTGAAATCGACTCTGCACAGCGTTCCTGATTGTCAGGCGATCGTGAAAAAGGCTATTGTGGAGAAGATGAAGGAGACCTACGCCTGCGACTGGTTTCCGGAGACGGGAGCGCTGTATACAGTGAAGGTAACGCTGCTGAAAGATCGGGCGACGATCACGCTGGATACCACGGGACCGGGACTCCACAAGCGGGGCTACCGAATCTGCGATGTGGCGGCGCCCATCAAGGAGACGCTGGCTGCGGCCATGGTGCAGCTTTCTTTCTGGAAAGAGGGCCGGATTCTGGCGGATCCGTTCTGCGGTTCGGGAACGATCGCCATCGAGGCGGCCATGCTGGCGGCGGACATCGCGCCGGGCCTCTCACGGAAATTCGTGTCTGAAGAGTGGAGCGTCATTCCAAAGGAAATATGGAAAGAGGAACGGACGGCGGCATACAGCGCCGTAAAATACGACGCAGATATTCGAATTCTGGCCTCCGATATCAGCAGTGAAGCCGTGGAAGCCGC
This sequence comes from Bacilliculturomica massiliensis, assembly GCF_900605495.1. Classification (GTDB taxonomy): domain Bacteria; phylum Bacillota; class Clostridia; order Peptostreptococcales; family Anaerovoracaceae; genus Bacilliculturomica; species Bacilliculturomica massiliensis. Next base: position 2,035,346 of record NZ_LR027603.1, on the reverse strand, counting down.
CCGGGCCAACGCGGAGGAGGCGGGTGTCGACCAGTACATTGAATTCGCCGCCGCGCCGGTCTCAGCGTTCACTGCTCCGGAAGAATACGGCGTTATCGTGGCTAACCCGCCGTATGGGGAACGGATCGGCGAAAAGGACGCCATTCACAGGATCTATAAAGACCTGCGGCGTTTCATGACGGCGAATCCCACCTGGTCTCTTTATCTGATCACGTCAGACAAAGAATTTGAAGGATCGTTTTTGGACCGGCCCGCGGATCGCCGCCGTAAACTCTATAACGGCAGGATCGAGACCTGTTATTATCAGTATTACGGGACCCGGCCGCCGAAGGAGTGATTCGTCTTAACCCTTCTGCCTGCCGCACCGGCTTCTGCATCGGCCGTTGCCTGCTACGTTGCCTGCCGGCCGTACCGTTTGGCGACGGCATTTCCTCTGCGTTGTCCGCTGGCTGCACCGTTTGGCGGCGGCATCGTCTTCCGTGTTGCCTGTTGGCCGCACTGTATGACGGCCGTACCGTTTGACTGCCGCATTCCCTCTGCGTTGTCCGCTGGCCGCACTGTTTGACGGCTGCACTGTCTCTAACGTTGCGTTCCGGTTGTATCGTTTGCCGGCTACATTCTTTTCCGGGTTGTCTGCCGGCTGCTCAGGCAAGCAGATTATTGGATAAGGAGATGTATCATTTCTCTTGACAGTCTCTATACAGATAGGATAAAGTGGAAGTATAAAGATTACCGGTGGTTTGGCAGATTGGAAAAGATCAGGCGGATCAACGGAAGAAACACAAAATAAATAAAGGGAACTGACTGCAAAGGACGGAGAAATAGCTGTGCCTGAGCGGGAAGGCCGCGGTTACAGAAAAATAGATGGACGGGTGCAGACCCGGCCCATTGTTTTCGCGTATTTCAGCGCGCCTTCGGGCGCATTTTTTTATGCAGGGGTTTTGTCTGGAGCTGCGGTCTATATGCCTGTTCTCCGCTTAACTAATGAAGGTGGTGGCATTGCCTGTCTGGCAACAGTACCTGTTCGCTGCTTTGGCAGCAGCCTGCGCAGTAGATGAGAATGGGCCCCAGTGAATGACTTGCGGCTATTGGTACAGGATGCGGGAGGGCGCCGCATCGGATCACCACTTGGAGATTACGCGGTCAGAGCCCGGCTGACGAATTGTGTAATGGGCAACAGCTTGCGACAGGGTTGCCTTGCGAATGACCGGCAGGTTGGGAGAGGGTTGACCTTGCAAATGACCGACAGCTTGCGAGGACCGCTTACAATTAGTTGATAGCGTAGGTGAGAATGGAGAAAAAAGTTAGTTTTCACCGAAATCGAGCCGAAATATAGGCGAAAAAGATGCTCTTTTAAAAAAATTATACTGTACCCATAAGTGTGGACACGACCAGATTTTAGATACCCCAATTATGGACACACAGCCCGCTAGGGTTTTGGTGCATCCTGCAAAATAGACATTCGCTTTTGTGTATGGTACGCTAGGGACATCAGGAGGTCGTCATGAGCAAAATACCGTTCACAGAAGAGCAGATAAAACTGCTGCAAGAGAACCCATATACCTACAACGTTACACCCAACACCCTCTATCTCACGAAAGAATTCAAGGAACTCTTTTATCAAGAATATAGAAAGGGGAAGCTGCCCCGGCAGATCCTTGAGGAGCATGGATTTCCGATGAGCATTCTGGGCGAGAGCCGGATCAGCGGTATTTCTTCCATGATCCGCAAGGAAGCAAAGCGGCCGGAGGGGTTCCGGGAAGGTCCCACGAGCAGGAGAGAACTGCCCCTAATTGGGGATACGCCCGAAGCGGCGATCCGTGATCTTCTGCATGAGGTACAGTACCTCCGTCAGGAGGTTGAGTTTTTAAAAAAAATTACCTCGATCAAGAATACAAGGAAGTAGGTGCATTGCTAATGAATGAATCTTCCTTTGTATTTGAAGTGATCGATCAAACGATCGCGGCCGGAGAGCCCCCGCTTTGTGTGTCAGAACTGTGCCGGATCGCAGGGGTATCCAGAAGCGGCTATTACGCTTGGGTAAAAGCGGCTCCGATCCGGGAACGGCGAGAGGCAGCGGATCGCAGAGCGTTCGATCAGATTCTTGGCGCTTACAAGATGCATGGCTACACCAAGGGGGCCCGCGGTATCCATATGGCGCTGCTGCATCAGGATCCACCCGTCATCATGAATCAGAAGAAGATCCGCCGCTTGATGAACAAGTACAACCTGTCGTGTCCGATCAGGAAGGCGAATCCCTATCGGCGGATGGCCAGGGCGCTGAAGACGGACAACGTTGCGGAGAACTTACTCCGGCGTGAATTTGAATGCTATGGACCGAGGACGGTACTGCTGACGGATATCACGTACCTGCCTTACAACGGGACATTTGCTTACCTGTCGACCATTCTGGATGCCTTTACGAAAGAGATCCTGTCGTACGTAGTGAGCGAATCGCTGGAAATGGACTTCGTTTTGGAGACAGTAAAACAGCTTGTTGATCGGCATGGCATCGCGCTCACCGCCGAGACGATCGTTCATAGTGATCAAGGGTGCCATTATACCAGCCACTGCTTTATCAACCTCCTGACGGATAAGCAGCTGCGGCGTTCGATGTCGCGGAAGGGCAATTGCTGGGATAATGCGCCACAGGAAAGCTTCTTTGGCCATATGAAGGATCACATCAAGGAAAAACTGGGTGAGTGCAAGGAATGGAAGGACGTAAAGGCGGTGGTGGACGAATACATGGATTATTACAACAACCGGCGATACCAGTGGGATCTGGCAAAGCTTTCACCAACCGAGTTCTATGAATTTTGTACGACGGGAATGTATCCATTAAACATTCCCAACAAACCGGCTGTGCCAGCTGCGCACAAACCGGTTTGCGAATTGGGAGCGGAAGCGGAGCCAGGAAACAGCAGGCCTGGCTGTGCAGTCGAACAGCCTTGCAGAAAAGGAACAGGCGTCTGTTCCAGCTTCCCTGCGAAGGACAATGCCCAGGATAACGATCAAAGAAAGAGCACCTGAACATGCTGTCCATGATTCAGGGCACACAAAAAGCAACTGTCTAACATGCAGGTTTATCCAAACCTTGATTCCAAAAAATAGGGAAATCAAAAATTGATATTGTCCTTGACATGGGGTACCATTCAAATTGCTCATAATAAGTAATTTTATGGTAAAAACGGGCTTGAAATAGCAGTGTTTTAGGTGAAAACGCTGATTTTTTAAGGTTTTCACCTAAGCTCAACCGGGCGACAACCCGCCGGAGCCGAAGCGCCGAAATGAACTGGGCGATAGCTCGCCGGAGCCGAAGCGCCGAACCGAACCGGGCGGCGGCCCGTGTATGTTTAGACTAAGCCGGTACGGCAGAAGCAGAGAGGAGTGGCATATGGAAACAAGAGTGGCGCTGATCGGGATCGTAGTGGAGGACGCAGCGTACGTGGAACGTCTGAATGAGATTCTGCATCAGTACAGCAGGTACATTATCGGAAGAATGGGACTTCCTTATCATAAGAGGGGGATCAATATCATCAGCATCGCCATGGACGCTCCCGCCGACGCGATCAGCGCACTGTCCGGAAAGTTGGGCATGCTTCCGGGCGTTACCTCCAAGGCAGTGTATTCAAAGCTTCCGGAAGGGTCCGGCGGAGAAACGGTCCGCGGCGGAAAAGATGAATAGCAGGGGCGGTCTGGAGGAAATGAAAGCGCTGATCCTCAAGCTGGAGGATCAGCGGATGCTGGACCGGGAAGAATTTGTACGGCTAATCGGCTGGCGCGCCGCCCGCCTAGGCAGGGCGGCGGGATCCCCCGAAGGACAAGAGGGATCCCCCGTTGGATCGCAGCTGCCGGCTCCGGCGGTGGCCGGGAAATCCACCGGAGAGGCCGCCCGGAATGCCGCCGGCAAGGTCACCGGAGAGGCCGCCCGGAACGTCGCCGGCAAGTCCACCGGAGAGGCCGCCCAGAATGTCGCCGGGAATATCACCGGAGAGACCGCCCGGAATGACACCGGAGAGGCCGCCCGGAATGACGCCGGCAAGGTCACCGGAGGGGCCGCCCGGAATGACACCGGCAAGTCCACTGGACAGGTCGCCCAGAATGCTGCCGGAGGGACCGACGGGGAGGGGGAAGCGCTGGACGCCTTTCTCTTTGACCGGGCCGACCGGGTGCGGAAGGCGATCTACGGAAATAAAGTGTACATCAGAGGTCTGATCGAATTTACCAATTATTGCAGAAACAATTGCTATTACTGCGGGATCCGCAGAGGAAACGGCAGGGCCAGCCGGTATCGCCTGACGGAGGAAGAGATCCTGGCGTGCTGCCGATCCGGCTATGAACTGGGCTTTCGGACATTTGTACTGCAGGGGGGAGAGGATCCATACCATACGGATGACAGGGTGGTAAAGCTGGTTGCGGCCATCCGGGCAGAATTTCCGGACTGTGCCATCACCCTTTCCATCGGTGAAAAGAGCAGGGAAAGTTATCAGCGTTTTTATGACGCGGGGGCGGATCGGTATCTGCTGCGTCACGAGACGGCGGACGACGCTCATTACCGGCGCCTGCATCCGCCGGAGCTGTCTCTGGAAAACCGCAGGCGCTGTCTGTGGGATCTGAAGGAGATCGGTTATCAGGTGGGATGCGGATTCATGGTAGGCTCTCCCTGGCAGACCGTGGGTTGTCTGGCCCGGGACCTGATATTTATCGGGGAGCTGGAACCTCACATGGTGGGGATCGGACCGTTTATCCCGCACCGGGACACGCCCTTTGCGCAGTGTGAAGGAGGGACTGCGGAGATGACGCTGTTTCTGCTGGGAGTGTGCCGGCTCATGCTGCCGGAGGTACTGCTGCCCGCCACGACGGCTCTGGGCACGGCTCTGGCAGACGGTCGGGAACAGGGGATCAAAGCTGGCGCCAACGTGGTCATGCCCAATCTTTCCCCGGGGAATGTACGGAAAAAATATCTGCTTTACGACAATAAGATCTGCACGGGAGACGAAGCGGCGGAAAGCCTGCAGAGTCTGCGGGAGCACATGGCCGGCATCGGTTATGAGGTCGCAGTCGACCGCGGAGATCATAAAAAATATATTTGACGAAGCGGCCGAAGGAGACTCTGACAGATGCGGGCCTCCGCCGGCGCAGCAGTCGATCCATTATTTCTGAAGGGGAAGGCGCGGCAAGCGGCCTGACCCGGGAGGCCGGCGTTTACGGCAGAGTCCGCCGCGGATCCATCAGGAGCGATCACATGCTCTGATGTGGACAGAGGCGGAGATGCGCGCGAACGCGGGCGTCTGTGTAAGAAAGGAAGAAAAGAGATGTACGATCCCAAATCAATGAAGGCGGAAGAATTTATCTGCCACGACGAGATCCTTGAGACTCTGGCTTACGCGGAGGCGAACAAAAACAACGAAGAACTCATCGACAGGATCCTGGATAAGGCGCGTCTGCGCAAGGGGCTTACCCACAGGGAAGCGCTGGTGCTGCTGGACTGTGAGATCGAGGAGAAGAATCAGGAGATCTACGCGTTGGCAGAGCAGATCAAGAAAGATTTTTACGGCAACCGCATCGTCATGTTCGCGCCGCTGTATCTTTCCAACTACTGTATCAACGGATGTCTATACTGTCCTTATCATCTGAAAAACAAGCACATCGCCCGGAAGAAGCTGACCCAGGAAGAGGTCAGAAAGGAAGTCATCGCGCTGCAGGACATGGGACACAAGCGTCTAGCCATCGAGACGGGAGAAGATCCGGAAATGTGCCCCATCGAATACGTTTTGGAATGTATCGATACTATTTACAGCATTAAGCACAAGAACGGCGCGATCCGCCGGGTCAACGTGAATATTGCGGCCACTACCGTTGAAAATTACCGGAAACTGAAGGAAGCGGGCATTGGGACGTACATATTATTCCAGGAAACGTATCATAAGAAGAGCTACGAGACGCTGCATCCCACGGGACCGAAACACAATTACGATTACCATACGGAAGCCATGGACCGGGCCATGGAGGGAGGGATCGACGACGTGGGACTGGGCGTACTGTTCGGTCTGGAGCTTTACCGCTACGAGCTCGCAGGGCTGCTCATGCACGCGGAGCATCTGGAGGCGGTGCACGGTGTGGGACCTCATACTATCAGTGTTCCCCGTATCAAGCCTGCTGACGATATCGATCCCGACAATTTTGACAACGGGATCTCCGATGATATTTTTGCAAAGCTCACTGCCTGTATCCGTGTGGCGGTGCCCTATACCGGCATGATCATTTCCACCCGGGAAAACAAAGAATGCAGGGAAAGACTGCTCCATTTGGGCGTTTCCCAGGTCAGCGGCGCGTCGCGGACCAGCGTGGGCGGCTACGCCGAGGCAGAAGAAGAAAATTCCGCTCAGTTTGACGTCAGCGATAACCGTACGCTGGATGAAGTGGTCAGATGGCTGATGGACCAGGGGTATATTCCCAGTTTCTGTACCGCCTGTTACAGGGAAGGCAGAACGGGGGACCGCTTCATGAGTCTGTGCAAGAGCGGGCAGATCCAGAACTGCTGCGATCCCAACGCGCTTATGACGCTGAAGGAATATCTGGAGGACTACGCATCTCCGGAGACGAAGCGTATCGGAGAGGAATTGATCCGCAGGCAGGCGGAGAAGATCCCTAACGAAAAGGTCAGAGGGATCGTCTATAAGAATCTGGAGGCCATCGAGCAGGGCAGACGGGATTTCCGGTTCTAAAAGCGGCAGATGTTAAAGCTGCAGATCTTAGAAAGTTGATCTGTTGTGTTGTGAGAAGGGACAGGAAAGCGGCAAACAGCCGCTGACTGTACCGTAAGTTATAAGAGAAGGTGCGGGAAAGGGGCGGAAAGGATGAGTTTGAACAGTACGCCGTCGGGAGACCGGATCCACATCGGGTTTTTCGGCAGGAGAAACGCGGGAAAGTCCAGTGTGATGAATGCGGTGACGGGCCAGAATCTGGCCATTGTCTCAGAGGTGAGAGGCACGACCACAGATCCGGTCTATAAGGCTATGGAGCTTCTGCCCCTTGGCCCCGTCATGCTTATCGACACGCCGGGGCTGGACGACCAGGGGAAACTGGGGCTGCTGAGGGTGAAAAAAGCGCGTCAGGTGCTCAATAAGACAGACTTTGCCGTAGTGGTGGCGGATGCTGGAGCAGGCTTGGGACCGGAGGAGGAAGAACTGATCCGTGTCCTGCAGAAGAAGAAGATCCGCTACGTGATCGTGTATAACAAGGTGGATCTGTTACAGGGGGCGGGCGGGGCCGGGGAGCCGGCCGGCGCAGCCTGTCTGAGTGAAAGACTGTCCGGAACAGCCGTCTCTGCGGCCCCGGCAACTTCGGCCGGTCCGGCTGCTTCGGTCACCTCATCCTCCCCGGTTACTCCGAACGCCCCGACAATTTCGGCCGCTCCGAACGCCCCGGCCGCCCCTGACGAAGGCCTCTGCGGCGGTCATTCTATCTTCGTCAGCGCGAAAACCGGAGCGAATATCGACGGACTCAAAGAGCTGATCGCCTGCCAGGCGGCGAAAGAGGAGCCTGAACGGCCTATTGTTCGGGATCTTCTGACTCCGGGAGATCTGGTGGTGCTGGTGATCCCGGTGGACAAATCGGCTCCGAAAGGAAGGCTGATCCTGCCGCAGCAGCAGACCATCCGGGATATTCTGGATGGGGACGCGGTGTCCGTTGTGGTCAAGGAAAACGCGCTCGCTCAGACGCTGGAAGAGCTTGGGAAAAAGCCGCGTCTGGTCATCACGGACAGTCAGGCCTTCGCTCAGGTATCGCGGGTGGTTGCGGAGGAAATTCCGCTCACATCGTTTTCCATTCTTTTCGCCAGGCATAAAGGAGATCTGGATATCACGGTCTCCGGCGCGTGCGCTCTGGAAAGGCTGAAAGACGGCGACCGCATTCTCATCGCGGAAGGCTGTACCCATCACCGCCAGTGCGAGGACATCGGGACCGTAAAGCTGCCGCGCTGGATCAGAGATTACACGGGAAAGAACCTGGAATTCGACTTTACTTCCGGGACGGAATTTCCTGAGGAGCTGGAGGAATACGGTATGATCGTTCACTGCGGCGGCTGCATGCTGAATCGCCGGGAAATGCAGTACCGGCTGGCATGCGCGGAGGATCAGGGAATTCCGGTGACTAATTACGGCATGCTCATCGCCTACATGAACGGAATATTGGAACGGAGCATGGCGCCCCTGCGGCAGAACTGACAAAAAAGAGACGCCGGCAGCGGAACCGACGGCGCAGACAGTGCACTGCGTCAATATAAAAGCATGACGTTCCCGCGGAAGGCGGAGAGCGTCATGCTTTTTGTTTGCGTCTATGGCGGGAAAAACTATTTTTTCACGATGGGCAGCCAGACCTGGCTGTGGTAGTCCGCCGCGTTCTGATCGCCGGGTGGATAGACTTCGATGTCCGGCGCGGCGGCGTATTCGTAGCCGGAGGAGGGAAGCCACTCAGACAAAATGCGCTGCTGGAGACTCTGCATGGCATTTGGCAGGGGGCCGGTACATTCAAAGATCGCCCAGGTGCAGTCGGGGATCACATATTCGTCCATCCCTTCAGGCGCAGCCTGTTCGGAAGACACGGCCACATAGTAACCGGAGAAAACTCCGCCATCGCAGGTGGAAACGCCCAGGATGCCCTGGGGCTCGCGGTCGTCTGCCAGCTGGCAGAGACGCGGGATCCAGTTCTCGCGATGTATCTTTTCCCAGAAAACAGGAATTTTCTCAAAACAGTCTTCCATGGTCATCGGTTCCTTTGTGCACACTCCGACGATGCGAATAGGGCCTTTCTTTTCAATTCTGTAATTCATTGATTCTCCTCCTTTTATGGACAGCGAGAAGGTAATGCGCGGGAATGCGGTCAGTTTGACGCCCTCCGCTTTTGCGGCTGTGGGCGGAACGCCGTGAATACTCTGAAACGCCCGGTTGAACGCGGTCGGCGATTCATACCCGTAGCGGGCTGCCAGATCAATGATCCTGGCTCCGCTGTCGATGAGTTCGAAGGCCGCTGCGGTCATACGTCTGCGTCTGATGTATTCAGCGAGAGTAACGCCTGTGATGTAAGGAAAAATTCTCTGCAGGTGAAAAGAGGAGCAGGCGGCCAGTTCCGCAGCCTTTTCCATGTCGATCTCGCCTGCCAGATTGTTTTCAATGTAATCTATGGCGTCGTTCAGTCTGTCGATCCATTCCACTATTATTACCTCCTCAGTGAATTGCAGCTGTTTTGGCTTGTGTCTCCTGCGTGAGAGAACATGCAGAGACTGCCGCCGGTGCTGCAGGTCTCCGGCCGGATCTGTGATCCCACCGGAAACTTTAATCAAAGTATAGTACGAAAGAAAGCCGCTGTCCTCTCTGTTGGGATGCAGAATCGGAGAGCCTATTCTAATTTAATATCAGGGAGCGGGATTGTCAAAGGCTTATTTCTTGTTGGCCTGCGGCCAGTCATGGTATAATAGCCGCAGAGCGGCTATTATACCAGATTCTGTGCGCGGCGGACGCCATGCGCGGATTATCCCATGATGGCCTGCGGCCAGTCATGGTATAATAGCCCCAGAGACGAATAAGATCTGTTTTTTTGTTCAATGCTCCTGTATGGCGGTGGTTTATGCGGCCGCGGCTGAAATGGGCCGGTGCACGGATGGGCCCCATTGAATGAAAGATGGAAGTTGAACCAGTAAGAATGGAAAAAGGAGAGAAAACGATGGCGGCTGGAGAGACAGTTTTATATTACAATCCTGACGGGACGGCAAAGCCTGCAAAACTTACGGGCGTGCTGTTCCGCATGAAAGTTCGGATCAGAAGGGTAAAGCCGGAGGAGATACTGGAGACAGTGGGCTATCTGGCGGGGATGAAGGGGTTTGAGTCCAGAGAAGGGGCAGACGGCGCGGGCGCGTCCTGCGGAGGATCGGAAACACTGGACAGGGACGCTGCGTCAGATGGGGAGAAGGCGCCGGAAAAGATCGCCCTGCCTTTCATCGACGAGGAAATGATGGTGATGAGCAATTTTTCAAACAGCAGGCTCAATGAACTGCTGGCGCAGATGAGAAAGGTGGGCGCGCCCCGGATCGCGCTGAAGGCCATGGTGACGCCCACCAACTGCCGCTGGAGCTTCTACGATCTATACAGAGAGATCCGCCAGGAGCACGAAGCGCTGAATCAGCCGCAGGAGCAGTGAGGAAGAGAATGGGGCGGACTCGGCGCATTGGGGAAGACGGCGCTGTCAGGACGCCTCTTCCTCAAAGTTTCCTGTGTACAGCCGGTAGTAACGGCCTTTCTTTTCCAGGAGCTCGTCGTGGGTGCCCCGCTCAATGATGCGTCCCTGTTCCATGACCATGATGCAGTCGGCGTTTCTCACAGTGGAGAGACGGTGAGCGATGACAAAGGTGGTACGGCCTTTCATGAGAGCGTCCATGCCGGCCTGAACCAGAATTTCTGTTCTGGTGTCGATGGAGGAAGTGGCCTCGTCGAGAATCAGTACAGGGGGGTCTGCCACAGCTGCTCGGGCGATGGCGAGAAGCTGACGTTGGCCCTGGCTCAGACTGCCGCCGTCGCCGGATAGTACTGTCTGGTAGCCCTCGGGGAGACGGCGGATAAACCCGTCGGCGTTGGCCAGCCTTGCAGCCGCAATACAATCTTCATCTGCAGCGTCCGGTCTTCCATAACGGATGTTGTCGAGAACGGTTCCCGTGAACAGGTGGGTGTCCTGAAGCACGACACCGAGAGTCCGCCGCAGGGCGGATTTTTTTATGCGGTCGATATTGATGCCGTCGCAGCGGATCGTTCCCTCTTGTATGTCGTAAAAACGATTGATGAGGTTTGTGATGGTGGTCTTTCCGGCGCCGGTGGAGCCGACGAAGGCGATCTTTTGGCCCGGCCTTGCGAAAAGGCTGATATCGTGAAGGACGATCTTATCTTCATCATAACCGAAGTTCACACCGTCAAAGATCACGCCGCCTTCCAGGCGGACGAAGGAGAAGCCGCGGTCTTTCTGCGGCACCTTCCAGGCCCACAGTCCGGTGCGGCTCTCAGTCTCTTCAAGGCTGCCGTCCGGCAGTTCCTGGGCGTGGACGCATTCCACTCTGCCTTCGTCTGCTTCCGGATTCTCATCCATGAGAGCAAAGACCCGGCCGGCGCCTGCGGCCGCCATGACGATGGCGTTCATTTGCTGGCTGATCTGAGTGATGGGCTGGCTGAAGTTTTTGTTGAGTCCCACAAAGGCGATGATGGTCCCCACGGTGACGCCGGCCGTGCCGCTGAGTGCCAGCAGGGCGCCTGCCGCGGCGCAGAGTACATAACTCAGGTTACCGATATTGGCGTTGATGGGCATCATGATGTTTGCATAGCGGTTGGCTTTGTCGGCGCTTTCACGGAGCTGACTGTTGAGAGCGCGGAAATCGTTTCGCGCCTGTTCCTCGTGGCAGAAGACCTTGACTACTTTCTGACCCTCCAGCATTTCTTCGATAAAGCCGTCCACAGCGCCCAGATCCTGCTGCTGGCGGGAAAAATAGACGCGCGACAGCCCGGAGAGTTTTGCGGTGGTCAGGACCATGGCTGCAGCCATGACCAGCGTGATCACGGTCAAAGGGATGTTGAGGAACAGCATAGAGATCAGAGTAGCCGCCAGTGTAACGGCAGAGTTGATGACCTGGGGAAGGCTCTGGCTCAGAAACTGCCGCAGTGTGTCCACGTCGTTGGTGTAGACAGACATGATGTCGCCGTGGGCGTGGGTGTCAAAGTAGCGGATGGGCAGCGATTCCATCTTGCTGAACAGATCGACCCGCAGATGCTTCATGGTTCCCTGGCTGACGTTGACCATGATCCGGTTGTAAGCGTATGAGGCGGCGATGCCTGCGGCGTATACGGCAGCCACCCGGATGAGGACGGAAGCCAGCGGCGAAAAGTCGGGAGCGGCGGCCTGTATCAGAGGCAGGATATAGTCGTCCACCAGAGACTGGATAAATACCATTCCGTAAAGGGTGGCGGCGGCTCCCAGCAGAATACAGAAGACGACCAGGGAAAAATGGAATTTATAATATTTCAGCATATAGCCCCCCAGGCGGAGCAGAGCGCTGGAGATCCGGCGGCTTTGCGTCTTTTCCGTTTGGCTTGCAGCAGTCAAGTTTGCAGTCATATTAAGCACCTTCTTTCATCGAGGGAGACGGCCGGTTGAAATCGCCGGTTCCCTTTTTTTGTGATTCATATATTTCACGGTAGACAGCGTTGGTCCTCAAGAGATTTTCATGAGTATCGAAGCCGTTTACCCGGCCGTCGTCCAGTACCAGGATACGGTCTGCGCCCTGTACGCTGGAAATGCGCTGCGCGATGATGATCTTGGTGGTCCGGGTCGTGTGTTCTGACAGCGACCGGCGGATCTTCGCGTCAGTGGCTGTGTCCACAGCGCTGGTGGAGTCGTCGAGTATCAGAATTTTGGGTTGTTTCAGAAGCGCCCGGGCAATGCAGAGCCGCTGCTTCTGCCCACCGGATATATTGGAGCCTCCCCGCTCGATCCGGGTACTGTACTTCTGAGGAAAGCACTGGATGAATTCATCTGCACAGGCGGCCTGGCAGGCCTGACGGCATTCTTCTTCCGTGGCCTGTTCGCTTCCCCATCGAAGATTTTCCAGGATAGTCCCGGAAAAGAGTGTATTCTTCTGAAGGACCACAGCGACCTGACTCCGCAGCGCGTCTGTGTCATAGCGCCGTACGTCCTGTCCGCCCACGCAGACAGAACCGCTGTCCACGTCGTACAGACGGCTGACGAGACTGGCCAGACTGCTCTTTCCGCTGCCGGTGCCGCCGATGACGCCGATGGTCTCCCCAGAACGGATATGAAGATCTACATCGGACAGCGTCTCCCTGCCGCTGCCGTGCCGGTAGCAAAAGGTCACGTGATTGAAGTCGATACGCCCGTCGGCCACTTCATGGATGGCGTTAACGGGGCTGCACAGGTCCGGAGTTTCCGCAAGAACCTCTCTGATCCGACGGATGCTGGCCGCGCTCATGGTGATCATGACAAAGACCATGGAAAGCATCATCAGCGACATCATGACGGACAGGACATAGCTGAACAGAGAGGTAAGTTCTCCTGTGGTCATGGAACCGGAAACTATGGATCTGGCGCCAAGCCAGGCGATGGCGATCATACAGCTGTAGACCACCAGCATCATGGAAGGGCTGTTGAAGGCCAGCAGGCCTTCCGCCTTCACAAACAGACGGTACAGGCCGTCGGCGGACTTGGAGAATTTACTGTTTTCCAGATCCTCTCTCACAAAGGACTTGACCACGCGCATGGCCGCCACGTTTTCCTGGACTTCTGCATTCAGATCGTCGTATTTGCGAAAGGCCTGGTCGAAGACTTTCAGCGTCATTCTGATGATCAATGCAAGGACGCAGGCCAGAAACAGGATAGCGACAGCAAAGACCGCGCTGAGTCCAGGGCTGATCAAAAAGCACATGGCCATACTGCAGACCAGCATGAGAGGGGAGCGAACAGCGATCCGGAGGACCATCTGGAAAGCGTTCTGAACATTGGTCACATCGGTGGTCATGCGGGTCACCAGCCCGGCAGTGCTGAATTTGTCAATGTTTGAAAAGGAAAAGGTCTGGATGTTTCCGTAGATGTCCTCCCGAAGATTGCAGGCCAGACCGGAAGATGCGCTGGCTGCATATTTTCCGGCCAGCGAACCGAACAACAGACTCAGGGCCGCCATGGCGGTCATGAGGACGCCGTATAGACAGACCTTTTGCAGATCTCCTTTTCCCAGTCCTTCATCAATGATCGCAGCGGTGATGAAGGGCAGAAGAACTTCCATAATGACTTCCAGCGCGGTGAACGCGGGCGCCAGCAGGGAATCCTTTTTATATTGCCGCAAGCTGCCTAAAATCATCTTCATTTGCTTGTGCCTCCTTACTTTAAGTTAAGTCAAGTGTTGAAATAAAAAAACGCTGTATTTCAGTTATACAGTGTTTTTCCTTGAATGTGAAATACAAATGTGCTATAGTTGATAAATAAAATTTATTGTTTATGATCAATTTATATTTTAGGTTAAAGTTTGAACGATTCTGTGGGCACAGTGAAAAAGGGGAGCAGATATGAATACGGTACAACTTGAATGCTTTCTGGCGGTGGCGGAGTGCCTGAACTTTTCCAAGGCGGCGGAGGTGGTGAAGATCAGTCAGCCGGCAGTGAGCCACCAGATCAATTCGCTGGAACAGGAGCTGGGAACCAGACTTTTTGTCAGGACCAGCAAGAGCGTAAAGCTTACCAGAGCCGGCATGCAGTTCATGGGCGATGCTGTGGATATTATGAAGATCGCAAATACGGCAAAAGTCAGGCTCAGGGATCAGGGGAGGGAGCAGATCGTCACCCTTGACATCGGCTGTCACAACCAGTTTGAACTGAATCTGCTGCCGGGAGCGCTGAAGCGCCTGATGGCAGAGCAGCCGGAACTGCACCCGTCCGTTAAGGTAGTTCCTGTTCACTCCATGGACAATCTGCTTGAGAGGGAAAGCATACAGCTGATGTTCGGATATAAAAAGGAGCGGGGGGAAAAAGTCACCGGCATCTATCAGGAATTGCTGCGCTGTCCAGTGCGATGCGTCTGCAGCGCCGACCATCCGCTGGCAAAGCGGGATTCGCTGACGGAAGATGAGCTGGACGGAGGCATTGTGCTCAGCGATCCCCATGCGGGTCCGAAGGCTGTCTTTGGGATCCAGAACCGGACGGCGCTCAGAAAGCCTTCGGCCCAGCTGTTTTTCGGCGGCGGCTACGAGAGCACTGTAGCGCTGGTGCGGGCGGGCGCAGGATTTACGCTGCTGCCGGATATACCGGCGGCCCGGGAGCCGGGACTGCGGTATATTGCGGTGAGCGGTATGGAGAGCCTGTCTTTCGGCGTGTATTACAAGACGCTGAAGGGCAATCCCGCGCTGCGGCGCCTGATCGGGCTGCTGAGAGAAGAACTGAGCGGGGCGTCGGTTACCGACAGGTAACTATCCCACTTTATTGTGCGTACTTCACAGAGACTGCCGCAGGCGTTAAGATATAGTCAAAAGTGAAGGCGGGGTGACAGTTTGAAAGGAATTCAGATCGAAACGCTGGCCCGATGGATCGCGTCCGCCGACGCGGTGGCGGTGGGGGCCGGATCGGGTCTTTCTGCGGCGGACGGCATGACTTATTCCGGCCGGCGGTTTGAAGAGAATTTTTCGGATTTTATCGCTGAATATCATTTTCCGGATATGTATATAGGCGGATTCTATCCCTTTTCCACGCTGGAGGAATACTGGGCTTACTGGAGCCGTTATATCCGGATCAATCGCTATCAGGAAGCCCCGGGGCAGGTCTACGCCGATCTGCTGGCGCTGGTGGAAGGCAGGGATTATTTTGTTCTGACCACCAATGTGGATCACTGTTTCCAGCGGGCCGGATTTGCCGGAGCCCGGCTGTTTTATACCCAGGGGGATTATGGACTGTGGCAGTGTTCGAAGCCCTGCTGCAGCAAGACCTACGACAATGAAGATGCGGTGCGGAGGATGGACAGGGAGCAGAAGGATATGCGGATCCCGACAGAACTGATCCCACGCTGTCCTGTCTGCGGCAGACCGATGGCCATGAATCTGCGCTGCGACGGGACCTTTGTGCAGGACGAAGGCTGGTACAGGGCAAAAGCCCGCTATGAGGAGTTTCTGAAACGCAGCGGCGGCCGGCGCGTGCTTTTTCTGGAGCTGGGCGTGGGGAACAATACGCCGGGCATTATCAAATATCCCTTCTGGCAGATGACGTACGGAAATCCAGAAGCGCTGTACGCCTGCATCAATGCGGCGGACGTTTCCGTGCCGGCCGGGATAGAAGAGCGGTCCGTCTGCATTCGGGGGGACATCGGGCCGGTGCTGGCGGCCGTGAGGGAAGAATTGGGGAGATCGTTATGAAGGAGCGGCCGGGTCAACAGACGGTGCAGTCCGCGGTGCAGGAAGAGCGCAGGATCTATCTGATCCGCGCGCTGCAGGCGGAGATGCCTCAGTATGGAGAACTTGAAATTCCGTGGGAGGAGACAGATCAGAAACGGCTCCTGCGTTCTCTGATGAATCTGAGACCGCCGCTGCCTGCGGCCCGGGAATTTCTCAGGGTGCAGGACGCGTATTTGTCTGAGGAAGTCAGGGCGAAAGGCATCGTGGACGGGACCCGGCTGACGGCGGTGGGCGCAGACCGGCGCATGGTCCTGTGGCGGGGCGACATTACCCGGCTGAAGGTGGACGGGATCGTGAACGCGGCCAACAGTGCGCTGCTGGGATGCTTTCAGCCCTGCCACTCCTGTATCGACAATATCATTCATTCGCTGGCGGGCGTTCAGCTGCGTCTGGCCTGCGACGAAATAATGCGGGCGCAGGGCCATGAAGAGCCTGTGGGCAGAGCCAAGATCACGCCCGGTTTTAATCTGCCCTGCAGCTATGTTTTGCATACGGTGGGTCCGGTCGTCGCCGGACCGCTTCAGGAGAGGGACTGCAGGCTTCTGGCAAGCTGTTATGAGTCCTGCTTGAAGCTGGCTGTGAAAAACGGGCTCCGGTCTGTGGCGTTCTGCTGTATTTCCACCGGGGTATTTCACTTCCCTCAGGATCGGGCCGCTGAGATCGCGGTGGAGACGGTATCGCGGTTTCTGGACCGCAGCGATGCGATCCGGCAGGTCATATTCGATGTTTTTACCGATGTGGATCTGACGCTGTATCGGAATCTTCTGGACAACTGAAAAATGCAGCGATCCATCCACAGTGAGCGGCTCCGTCCTTTCCTCTTTTTGGAAAGGACGTTTTTTTCGTTTTTGCTGAAACCTTTTGTGATAAACTGCGTATTGATAGGTGACGTCGAACAAATATATTTTACAGGAGCTCACTATGACAGACCTTGAATTGATTCAGAATATAAAAAAGGGAGAGGAAGAGAGTCTGGGAGTGCTCATCGAACGGTATGGACCCTACGTCTCGGCGGTGATCGCCCGGGTGTCGGGAAATATCTTCACCACAGAGGATGTGGAGGAGATGGCCGCCGATGTGTTCACGGCTTTCTGGAACAGCGCCGGCGGCTTCGGCGGCGGCCGGGAGATCAAACCCTGGCTGGCAAGGGTGGCCCGCAACACGGCCTTTGGCAGAATGCGGCAGCGAAGCGTACGCGAGAGCAGCCAGGCGCTCTCTCTGGACGACGATATCATGATATTGGAAAAGGACACGACGGATGAACTGGCAGTCAAAAGAGAACAGCAGAGCATTCTCAACGAGGCTGTGAGAAATCTGAAAGAACCGGACCGCGAGATATTTACGCGCTTCTACTTTTTCAACGAGAAGGTGGACGCCATCGGGGAACGGCTGGGAGTGAATCCGGCGACAGTAAAAACGAAACTGCGCCGCAGCCGGGAGAGGCTGCGGGAAGCGTTTGAGGAAAGGGGCTACACTTATTATGAAGGTTAAGACAGATATCCGCCGTCTGTGCGACGGCCTTTCGGAAGAGTTCTACAGAGATCTGGAAGTGGGACCGTCTGCCGCGGCCGGAGAGAGTGTGGATCTGCCCGCGGCCGGAGAGACCCGGCCGGATGTGGAACGCCAGTCTGATATGGAACGCCAGCCCGACGTGGAGAGGATCAGGCGGCTGGCCCTGGCGAAGATCCATTCCCAGAACGCAGAAGGGGAGAAAGGGGATAAAAATAAAATGAAGAGAGCACCGTATAAAATTTTGATCGCAGTGGCTATCATCGTCGTTTTGACGACCACGGCGTTTGCGGCGGGAGGACTGGACTTCTTCCGCGTATTCTTTGGGAGCAGCGTGGAAAACGCGGGAAACGCCATTCAGGAGCTGGCCGTTTCGGCAAAGGATGAAAACTATGAAATGACGGCGGAACAGCTGATCAGCGACGGATATTCCACAAAGGTCATCGTGTCACTGCGGCCTCTGACGAAAGAGGCGGCCAAGTGGCTGGAGAAGGCCAATCAGGTCCGTATCGAGGCGGAGGTAACAGGCGGAGATGACAGCGAATGGCCCCAGGGGGTCGTGGCCACGGCCAGCGACCGTATGCCGGAATTCGATACGGAGGATAAATATTATGTGAGCGTGTCCTATGATGACAGCCGCGACCGCACGGGGATGCCGCTGCATCTGACGCTGGCGTCGCTGGAACAGAGAAAGTGGTCCAGCGATGAGACCGTCGTGCTGGCGCAGCCAGACCTTTCCCTGACCATCGACCAGCCGCAGAGCATGAACGGGCGCAGGGAGATCGCGCTGGGCATCGTGACCGGCGGGAAAGAGGATACAGAAGGGGGAGACGCGGCGGAAGGCGGAGCTGAGGACCCAAGCGCCAGCCGGATCCTGTCTCTTGAGATCAGTCCCATCAGCGCGGTGCTGAACATGCAGACGCCTGCGGGCAGTACGGATACGCCGACCATGGACGTTATACTGGTGATGGAGGACGGTCGTCAGGAGTCCATCTTTGAGACCGGATGGGTAGAAGAAGGCGCGACCGGCGGCGGAGGCGCAGTGATCGGCGGCAATCATGAAACCATGCCGCTGTCCTCCGGAAACTCCTATTCCAGAGATCTGGAGACCGGGAAAGTCCTTCAGACGTCCACCTTCTCGCGGATCATCAACACAGATGATGTGGCATATGTTCTGGTGAACGGCGAACGCTATGACTTTTAGAAGCGGAACGAAATGGTCCGGGTAAGGAGATAGTTTTCTCCGGAAGTGAAGGCCTCCGCAGCGCAGCACGCGCCGCGGAGGCTCTTTTTATGGGCAGGCGGGGACCGCCCCGGCAAACGCTGCCCCGGCAAACATTGACCGGGCAAACACCGTCCCCGACACATAAAACCCAGACGGGACGGAGCGGAAACCGGGACGCAGGTAAAAAAGAGACGGGCCGTGGCGCAGATTTTTCTTGAAACCGCCGCGCCTTTGTGGTATGCTCATCTCACTTGAGTTGATATGCAGCTAAATGACAACACGCCGTTTCGCCACCGGGTGAAGCGGGCTGTGCCTGGGTACATTCCGTTAGGTCTTAGAAGGAATGGTCCGGGTATTTTTTTGTATTTCGACAGTATGACGGCAGGCCGGAAAGGGCTGCGGCGTCAGGGAGCAGAGCAAGGGGACAGATTTGTGAAAGCGGGGAAGACGGAGGAAGAAATGGATCGGAAAAGACTGCAGATGGATTTTATGAAGTATGTGGGACTGAATGTGGCCGGAATGCTGGGCCTGTCCTGCTATATTCTGGCAGATACATTTTTTATCGCCAGGGCGCTGGGGGCCGACGGTCTGACGGCGCTGAACCTGGCTATTCCGGTGTACAGTCTCATCAGCGCTGCGGGATTGATGCTGGGGATCGGCGGGGCGGCGAAATACACGGTGCTGAGATCCAGAGAACAGGACGGGGAAGCAGACCGGATCTTTACTTCCACAGCGATGCTGGGCCTTTCGGCGGGACTGCTGATCATGCTGGCAGGGGTGTTTTTCTCCAGTCCCCTGGCTGAAGTTCTGGGCGCGGATCAGGATACGCTGGGGCTTACCAACACCTATCTGAAGGTGGTGATGTCTTTCGCCCCGTTTTTCATCGCCAACAATATTTTGATCGCCTTTGTGCGCAACGACAGAGAACCGCGGCTGGCCATGGCTGCGATGCTGGCGGGAAGCCTCAGCAACGTGGTCCTGGATTATGTGCTGATGTTTCCGCTCTCCATGGGGATCTTTGGCGCGGCCTTCGCCACAGGGCTGGCCCCCATGATCAGCATGGGCGTGCTCTCGGTGCATATCCTGAAAAAGCGGAACGGATTTCATCCGGTGAAGTGTATTCCGGAACTGAGACAGGTAAAGTCGGTGCTGGCACTGGGATCGTCCACCTTCGTGACGGAGGTCTCCTCAGGGATCGTGCTGGTGGCGTTCAATCTGGTGATATTGAGTCTGGAGGGAAATGTGGGCGTGGCCGCCTACGGGATCGTGGCCAATGTGGCGCTGGTTGCGGTGGCGGTGTTTACCGGAATGGCGCAGGGAGTCCAGCCTCTTGTGAGTCAGGCGGTGGGAAGAAAGGACGGGGAGACGCTGAAGCGGCTGCGGAGATATTCGGTGACGCTGGCCGCGGCGCTGGCGGTCCTGATCTACGCGGCGGTCAATGTGAGAGCGGATCAGGTGGTGAGCCTGTTCAACAGAGAGGGGGACGGCGCGCTGGCAGCCATCGCGCTGGAAGGGTTCCGCATTTATTTTGCAGGTTTTTTATTTGCGGGCGTCAACATTGTGGCCTCGGCCTTTCTCAGCGCGGCCGAACGGCCGGGGGCCGGCTTTGCAGTATCGGTCACCAGAGGACTGGCAGCGATCCTGCTGTTCGTGCTGATCTTGCCGGGCCTTCTGGGAATGAACGGCGTCTGGCTCTCCTTTGTCTGCGCCGAAGCTGCGGCCGGAGCGATCACGGCGGCCGCGCTTCGCAGAATGGACCAGATCTAGTTCAGCTTCAGCTGAGTCAGGTACGCCAGATTTTTATCGCTGGAGAAGGATTCGATATTGTAGAGAAACATCACGTCCGTAAAGCCGGCGGGCGAAACGCCGCCGGCTGCGTCTCCGGTTCCGTCTCCCGGCGCTGGCAGCAGCTTTCCGTGGGAATAGCGCAGATCAGTGATATAGATCTCCTCAAAGTGGAGAGCCAGGAAGGGGACCATGCAGTTGGCATAGGAATCCTTGATGAGCAGCAGCTTCCGGCCGTTTTTGACCGGGGTCTCGACGCGCAGCTGCGGGTCGTTGCCGCCCAGAAAGTAGGCGTACTGATCTTTTGTTTTAAGAAAAGCAGGATCATAAAAGCTGTCCCGGATCTCTATTTCGGCCGGATCCGCCGCATCCTTCCAGACGGTGATACGGCAGGGGCCGACGGGCTCTTTCGGCGTATAGACGGCGATGGGATCAGGAAGGACTGTGTAGCCCGGCGCTTTGGCCTGATTGGTGCCAAGGAAGCTGTGGGAGACTGTCTCGCGCTGAAAAGAGTTCCGGCTGGCGGGGGTGAAGCCGTTGTCCTGGGCCCATTGGCGGTAAGCCAGATAAGCGCCGTCGGTGGTCCAGTGGTGGTCGGTCCGGTAATACAGCTGCCCTTCGCCGTCCGCCGGTTCATCTCCGTACTCTCCCGCGGGATCTTCCCCGCCTGGGGCGGAGGCTGCGGAGCGCAGTTGAGCAAGAGGGTCGGTAAAGATCAGACCGGGAACCGCAGCGTGAAGGAAGTCCGCCGCCCGCCTGAGAGCCGCCGGTTCATCGGAGACCGGAGCGTGGGGAGGAAGTTTATCCGACAGCACGGACTGAGCCGTGGGGGCCAGCAGGACGGACAGGCGGAGCCGGGGATCTCTTTCCAGGGCTTTGGCCGCAAAGTCCGAGACCAGCTTTAAGGCTGCGGTCTCCTGAGTTTCGTCGATCTGGCTCATGGGAAACAGATAGCCGTCTTTCCCAAAATACACGCGGCCGTTGTCCTGCCGCAAAAGGGACAGATCGGCGGCCGTTTTTATTTTCATAAAGCCGTCGCGGAACAGAAACTGGTCGGAAGCGTAGTCGTCGAATTCGCTCATCCATTTTCCAGAACGGATCTGTTCGAAAGACAGCGGCGGAAATGCTGCAAGGCTGCGGTTTTCCATCTCGGAAAAATCCTTCCGGGGCAGGAGGATATTCCACAGGGAGATCCCGGCGATGAGCGCGATGAAGACCAGCGCCGGAAGAACGGCGCAGGGATCACACTTTTTTTTCATAGGACGGCCCTCCTAAAACCGAAAGTACAGAAACGGATTATACGATGATGATACCAGGTAAGCCACGGACAGGAGCAGGACGGCGGCCATGCCCGCGCTTCGGACCAGCCCCGCGGCCGTTTGGGGGAGACCGCCGCTGAGGCGGATCCAGAGCCGCTTGGGAAGGGGAGTGGAGCCGATCATAAGCAGAAGGAAGAACAGAGCGTGGTTCTGCAGCAGATACAGGCCCGTTCCATCGCTCAGCGGCCCGCCGGAAAGTCCGGAGAGGGAAGCCAGAAAAGCGGCTGCTCCGGAGAGGTCGTCCGCGGAAAAAACAGCCCAGCTGACGATGACGAAGAACATGGTGTAGACGTGCCGCAACAGGGCGGGAGCCCGCTGAAGCGCCCGCAGGAGAAAGAGCTTTTCCGCGATGAGAAGGACGCCGAAATAGACGCCCCAGACCAGAAAGTTCCAGCTGGCCCCGTGCCAGATGCCGGTCAGGGCCCAGACTGCCGCGATATTGCGCAGCTGCAGAAGTGTTCCCCGGCGGTTTCCGCCCAGAGGAATATAAACGTATTCCCTGAACCAGGAGCTGAGCGTAATGTGCCACCGCCGCCAGAATTCCGTGATGCTTTGCGAGATATAGGGGTAGTTGAAGTTTTCCGGAAAATGAAATCCAAACATGCGGCCCAGGCCGATGGCCATGTCGGAGTAACCGGAGAAATCAAAGTAGATCTGCATGGTAAAAGCCAGCACGCCGATCCAGGCGGAGAGCACGGATATGCCGGAACCGGCGCCGCCGGACTGCATGGCCTGTTCGAACACGGCTCCGGCGCTGTTGGCCAGCAGCACCTTTTTTCCCAGACCCGCGGTAAAACGCAGGGCTCCCTGGGAAAAGCCGGCCAAAGAATGGCTTCGGAGGGTCAGTTCCTCCGCGATGGTCTGAAAGCGTACGATAGGCCCGGCGATGAGCTGCGGAAAGAGCGCCACATACGTTCCAAAGGCCACGAAACTTTTCTGGACCGCCACCTTTCCCCGGTACAGGTCGATGATGTAGGACATGGCCTGGAACGTATAAAAAGAGATGCCCAGAGGCAGCGGAAGATCGGGGTCTGCGATGTGAAGACCCAGCGCAAGATTCAGGTTTGCGATAAAAAAGCCTGCGTACTTGAAAAAGCCCAGCAGAGCCAGGTTCAGCGCGCAGGCCAGAATGAGCCGTCTGCGTGCGGCGGGACTTGTCCCTTGATAGCCCGTGGTCTCAGCGCACCCTGCTGCGTTCAGACCGGTCTTTGTATCACCGGCCAGCGCCCGGTGAATGCTCAGACCCAGCAGGTAGTTGGCCAGGATGGAAAAGAGCATGAGAAACACATACACCGGCTCTCCCCAGGCATAAAAAAGAAGGCTCGCCGCAAAGAGAACCGCGTTTTTTCCTCTGCGGGGAGCCAGTGCATACAGGGCCAGAACGACAGGCAGGAAATAAAACAGAAATACAAGACTGCTGAATATCATAAAATCATTTGCTCCATTCGGTCATTTTTTTACCCGGAGCTTTCGCTCCGGGCAATCATTCTTGGCGGCAGGGCTACTTTCCGTACTGTGCGATGATATTTTCCGCGCCGGAATTGTCGTCGGATACACAGACGATGATGTAATCGCCGATCTCCTTGATGACAGGCTCCGCCAGCTTGTCGAGCTCCTCCGGAACGTAGTTTTCAAATCCGTCCCTCTGAGCCTGAATGTGAGCGTCCACCGCGCTGCGGATCCCTTCAAGTTTGTCGGCGGAAGCCGCGTGGATGATGGTGATCTCCTCTGCGGTAGCGCCGGTGCTGCTGATCATGACCTCCCGGTCCACGTCCTCCTCGGTAAGACCGTAAAGCATGTAAAATACGGCGGAATCCACCTCGCTCATGGTATCCTTGAAGGCGATGCCTTCCTGCAGTTCCAGCGCCAGTTTATCCATATCGATGGTCACCGGCTGATCGCTGTCGCCGCCTCCGCAGCCGGTGAGCGCCAGCGACAGAAGGAGCAGTGCGGAAAGCAGGAAAACCGCCGGGGCGGTAAGCCTGCGGGAAAACCTGTTGGCAGCAGCTGCGGATCTGTCCAAGTCTTTATCGTATTGTCCGTGCCGTTTGTTCATTGCGGTCATCTCCTCTCGTTCGCCGCCGGGGTCCGGCGCCGCTTTCTATAGTCAAATACGGGCGTTAAAACGGAGCGTGTCCGGGCATGCCGGATATCAGCTGGATCACTGGTTCTGGCGCAGGTAGTCAGCCCATTTCAGGCAGTAATCCCTGTTCAGATGAACGCCGTCCGTGGCGGCTTCATCGGGCAGCACGCCGTTTTCGTTTTCAACCGCTTCGCGCACGTTCAGATAAGTCACGCCTTTTTCGGCGGCGAGAGCGGAGATCAGTTCATCGTAATAATCGATGCGGTCATTGCTGTAGATTTTGCTGGTCCTGGACGTTTCCTCGGAGACGGGCAATACGGACTGGAGATAGATCTTCGCCTCCGGGTTTACCTGGCGGATCAGATCGATCAGCTCGCCGTATTTTTCTGTGAACACCTCCGGGTATACCCAGCCCAGCTCATTTGCGCCAAGCATGATATAGTATTTGCCGAAACTGTTTTTTCTGATGGCGTCGGCGATGGTAATTTTTCCTCCTCCGGATCTGACCAGAGGTTTGCTGAAGACTTCTTTTACATTGAGATTTTTAAAGCCGTAGTAAGTGGCGTTCGTTATGCCGCCGTGCAGCTGAAAACCTTCCGTCAGCGAGTCTCCGATAAAGAGAGCGTCGTCGAAGTAACTGTCTTCGGCGGAACTCTTCTGAGACTGCGCGTCTTCCGTTCCCCCGGCGTCTGCCCCGGGAGCTTTGGGCGCGCCGTCGGTCCTTTCGGCTGCGTCGCTCCCGCCGGCGTCGGAACGATCTGTCTGATCCGCGTTTTCATCTGTCTTTGGGGCGGCGGCTCCGGCGGGATCTCTGCCGGGATCGTCGCTCTGCTGACCGGCGTTCTCCTGATCTGAAGGCGGGCCTCCCGCCGTGCTGCTGGCCTGTATGGAGCCGCCTCCGCAGCCGGTGAGCAGAGCGCCCGTCATCAAGGACACAGCAAGTAAAGCGGCCAGAGCCGCGCGTTTTCCCTTTATCATATCCAATCCCCTTTATCATCGTAAATCCGTCTGTTTTTTTCGTCCATGGAATAGACGGAGATCAGCCGGAAAAAGTTCTAAATATTTTAGAGAAAAATCAATTGATCCGCATGACGGATCCTGTCTCTTTCTGTATTCATTCTATCACAGATCGACTCGTTTTTTTAGCGGTATTTATAGGATTTATTCAGGGATCGGGCAGAAAAAACTGCCGGAGGGCACGGGCTGTTGAAAGATGGCCGTTTCTCGCCTTCGGTTGCAATTTTTGCCGCATTTATATAAAATAGAGTTCAGTCAGATCAGACCATATGGACCCGCCGGAAAAGGCGGAATGCCATAGAGGAAGAGATGGAGGCTGGGATATGAAATATGAAAACAGCGGACAGGCCGGCGGCTGCGGAAAAAGCGCGGCCGCTCTGCTGAAGGAGCTGATCCGGATCCGAAGTATGAGCGGGGAGGAGAACGAACTGGCGGAGTTCGTGGCCGGAAAGCTGGAGAACATGGGAATGAAGGTGTACCGGGACCGTCACGGCAATCTGTACGGGGAGTATTCCTTCGGAGACGCAGAAGGGCCGGTCATTTTACTGAATACCCATCTGGATAATGTGCCGGTGGGCGACGGCTGGGAGCGCGGTCCTTTCGCCGCGGAAGAGGAAGATGGCGTCATCTGGGGCAGGGGAGCCTGCGACCCCAAGGGGGCTATGGCCGCCATGCTGACTGCTGTGGACACTGTGGTCACGCAGCGGCCGCCGGAGGGCGGCCGGCGGCAGGGCAAGCTGATCTTTATGGGCGCCGTGGCGGAGGAGATATCGCCGCCCAGCGCGAAAGGCACGTGGAAAGCGGTGAAGGACGGGCTGGTGAAAGCCGATATGGCCATCTGCGGGGAACCCACCGACAATATTCCCTGTATCGGCGAGTTTGGAAAAATGGAATATGAGATCATAACCCATGGAAAGCCGTCCCATGGCAGCGCGCCGGAGAAGGGGATCAACGCTGTCATACACATGGCTCATCTGCTCATCGCGCTTGAGGAGCAGGCGGAGAGGCGCTGGTCCGATCTTTTGGGCCGCAAGGGGACGCTGAACGTGGGGACCATCTCAGGGGGCGTACAGATCAATATCGTGCCTGAGACGGCCAGAGCGCAGGTGGAACGGCGGCTGGTCCCCGGCCAGACGGCGGAAGGATCCCTGGCGGAGCTCCGGCGGATCTGCGACGGAGTCAAGGAAAAAATACCGGAACTGAACTATGAGATCAACGTCGCCGGCGAGGGAAACGCCGCCGTTATTTCCCGGGAAGAGCCCGCGGCGCGACTGATGCGGGAGAGCGTGGAGGCGGTGACCGGCAGAACGCCGGCAGACAGGGGCTTTGTAGCTCACGCAGACGCAGACTGGCTGATCACCTGCGGGAATATCCCCACAGTGATCTACGGGCCGGGGGCGCTGTCCGACGCCCATACATCCCACGAAAAAGTAAGGGCGGCGGACGTGGAGGAGGCCGCGCTGGTGCTGACGGAGTTTCTGGACCGGGCCCTTCGTCCGGCGGCGGGGGATCTCATGAAATCGTAATATAAGGACGTGGGGATCTGTGATATAATAACCGCAGGGCGGTTATTATACAGATTCTGTGCGCGGCGGACGCAGCCGTTTCGTATTCCGGGAACTTTATGAAAAACCATACGTCTCACTAATACAGAGCAAAGCGGGCAAACACGAGATAAAGGGTTCGGGAAAAGAGGGCGGAGATGAAGACGAATGTTCTGATCGCTGCGGGACTGACCGCGGCGGTCATCCTGGGAGTTTTTCTGTTTCAGGGCGCCGGGGAAGAGCGGGCGCGGGCGGAAGCGGCCGCTGCGGAGGCTGAGGCTGCCAGAGCGGCGCGCATGGAATTGATAACGGACGCGCTTTCCAAAGCGGAGCGGCTTTATCAGGGTTACTACTACGACGAGGCGCTTGCCGTACTGCGGGAAGATCCGGAGCTGAGCGCGGCGGCGGAGAGCGCCGGCGATGACGCGGCCGGTCTCATCGCGGCGAAGATCGGGGAGATCGAGACGGCAAAAGGATCGCTGGTCCGCTACGACGGGCCGGTGCACCATGTGTTTTTTCACAGTCTCATCGTCTATCCCCAGCTGGCCTTTGACGATAAGGGCCATCCGGCAAAGGGCTACAATATGTGGATGACCACGGTCAAAGAGTTTAAGGCTATGCTTCCGCTGCTGCGGGAAAAGGGCTATGTGCTCTACGATCTGAAAGAATACATACAGGAGGATCCCGAACATCCCGGCAGCGTGGTGCTCAGGGATATCTATCTGCCGGAGGGAAAGGTCCCGCTGGTCCTCTCTGTGGATGATGTGAACTACTATGATTATATGAAGCCGGACGGTTTTGCGGACCGGCTGGTGATGGGAGAAGACGGCCGGGTCTGGACGGAGGTGGAGACGCCGGAGGGCGTGAAGACCGTCACGCGGGACGGCGACGTGGTTCCGATCTTAGACGATTTTGTGGAACAGTATCCCGATTTTTCCTTCCGTGGAGCCAAGGGCACGCTGGCTCTCACCGGCTATGAAGGAGCCCTGGGTTACCGGATCACCGATGGTCTGCCCCAGGAGGCGGAATGGCAGCAGACCGTGAAGACCATCGCCGCCGCGCTGCGGTCGGAAGGCTGGAATTTCGCGTGTCACAGCTATACGCATAACAGTTCCTGGTTTCAGGCGGGCAGGGCCACGCTGGGGCAGGTGAAATACGATACGGACCGCTGGAAGGAAAAGATCGAGCCCTGGGTCGGGGAGACGGACATTTACATTTCCCCCTTCGGTTTTACGTGGAAGAACAGCGATCCACGATATCGTTATATCATCGGTCAGGGGGGCTATCGGATCTTCTGCTCTGTAGGAAACAGTAGAACGATCAGAAATAATGGCGATCATATTGTCATGCCAAGAGTGAACCTGGACGGTTATACTATGAATAGGAGAGCGGAGGAGGTTAAGACCTGGTACTTCGATGTGCGGGATGTGCTGGACACAGCCCGGCCGCCGCTTGAGCTCTGATGCTTCCGGCAGGGGAACGATCTCTGCGGACTTTGACCCGGAAAGGGGCCGGACATGAGAGCATAAACAGGGGATAAGGGATGCCCGAAAGGGCGGAAAGGGGAGAGAAACATGAATAGAAAAAGGAAAAGTGAGATCGGAAGAAGCAGGGCGGGGCGCAGATGGCTGGCCGCGGCTCTGTGTTTCGCCGCGGTATTGGCAGGGGCCATGTTCGCCGGATGCAGCGACAGCGAGGCAAACCCGGGGACGCTGGGGGACGGAGAGCAGAATTACCAGGTGGAGCTCTACTATGTGAATCAGGAGTATGTGAATGAGGGCGACGAATCGCTGGGGCATCTGATGCCCGAGATGGACGCCACGATCACGGCCACTCCCGGAGCCGTCTATCTGGAAACCCTGAAGGCTCTTTCACAGGTGCCCGACGGCGATAACTATACCACGATGCTGAGAGACAATATTAAGGTGGACGGAGCGTCCCTTGATGAGGATGGAAAAACAGTGACGGTGGACTTCATGTCTCAGGGTCTCTCCGGCGGATCCACGGAAGAATCTCTTCTGGTGGAACAGATCGTGCGGACGCTGACCGAATCCTTCGATCAGGTGGAACGGGTGCGGTTCACAGTGGGCGGCGCGCCGGCGGACACGCTCATGGGACATCTGGATACTACGGTGCCCTACGGCATACAGGAGGTAGACAGCGGAGAGGGAGAGGACGTGGAGATGGTGATGCCGCTCTATGAATAGTTACAGACTGGTCCGATGCCGGAGAAAGACGGTGGCGATCTATGTGCGGCCTGACGGGAGCGTGGAAGTGCGGGCTCCCTTCCGGGCGAAGATGGACTTTATAGAGGCCTTCGTCAGAGAAAAAGAAGGCTGGATCAGAAGCACGCAGCAAAAGATGGCGGATCGGAGAGAGCGGCGGCAGGTGATCCAGCTCTCTCCGGCTCAGGTCCGGACAGCGAAAAAACAGGCGAAAGAATATCTGACCCGGCGGTGCGAGTATTTTGCTCCGCGGATGGGCGTGGATTTTTGCAGCGTCAAAGTGAACTCCGCCAGAACGCGGTGGGGCTCCTGCACGTCGGCGGGCAATCTGAACTTTACATATCGCCTGATCTTTGCGGAGCCGGAGCTGATCGACTATATCGTGGTCCACGAGCTGGCCCACCGGCGGGAGATGAATCATTCGCCGGAGTTTTGGGCAGTGGTGGAAAAAGTATTGCCTGATTATAAAAAACGCAGGGCGGCGCTGCGGGAGTTCCAGCGGGACATCTCGATCGAAGAAGGAGACTGACGTGAAAAACAGCAAGGATTATTACAGAGGCTGCCTGCTGGGCGGCGCTGTGGGCGACGCGCTGGGGTATCCGGTGGAAATGCTTTCAAATGAAGAGATACAGAACAGCTACGGGGAAAAAGGGATCCGCCGGCTGGTGCTGGACAGCACCAGCGGCAAGGCGTTGATCTCCGACGACACGCAGATGACCACTTTTACGGTGGACGGTCTGCTCTGGGCCGATTCCAGGGCAAAGGAGCGGGGCATATACGGCTATACGCCCTGCATCTTTTACGCTTATCAGAAATGGCTGTATACGCAGACGGGATATTTCGCGGACAAGAACTATGAATTTCTGCTGAAGGGCGAAGTGCTGGAGTGGGAAGAACTGTACACTCAAAGGGGACCCGGGCGCACCAGCATACCCACCCTGGCGGGATGCATCAACGGAAAGTACGGGACTATGACCAACCGCATCAACGGCAGCAAAGGATCGGGAGCGGTCATGCGCGCCGCGCCGGTGGGCCTGTATTTTTACGATGATTCAAAGATGGCCTTCAAGATCGGCTGCGAGAGCGGGGCGATCACCCACGGACATCCCAGCGCATATCTTCCGGCAGGCGTTTTGGCCTACGTTATCGCAGAGATCATTTCGGGGGCCAATCTGGAGAGCGCGCTGGCAGGAGCGCTGGAAGAACTGCAGCGGTATGAGGGTTTTCAGGAGACGCTGGAAGCGGTGACGCGGGCCGTCAGCCTGGCGAAAAGCCAGGATCAGACGCTGGGAAAGAGCGATCAGGCCGCGGCGGATCTGCTGGACATCGCGGCCATCGGCGGCGGATGGACGGGAGAAGAAGCCCTGGCTCTGGCCGTCTACTGCGCTATGCGTTATCCCAATGATTTTGAATCGGCCATGTATCTGGCGGTCAATCACGACGGCAACAGCGATACGGTGGCTGCGATCTGCGGCAATATACTGGGGGCTTACCTGGGAAGCATGGAGATCCCGTTTAAATGGATCCTGCAGGTGGAGCTGGCGGATCTGATGGTCCACGGCGCGGACAAAATGATTCGCGCTTTGCAGGAAGAAGAATAGGAATCTGAAATCTACAAAAACTACCTCCTGACACACGTTATTTCAACGCATACAGGAGGTTTTTTTATGAGGTTTACAATTCCGAGAGATATTTATTTCGGCCGCGGCTCCCTGGCCGCGCTGAAAGAGCTGAGAGGAAAGAAGGCGGTCATCGTCACCGGCGGTCAGTCTATGGAGCGTTTCGGTTTTCTGGGACAGGCGCGCAGACATCTGGAAGAGGCGGGAATGGAAATCGCCGTATATGAGGGAGTGGAACCCGATCCCAGCCTGACCACAGTCAAGCGGGGAGCGGAGTTTATGGAAAAAGAGCGGCCGGACTGGATCGTGGCTCTGGGCGGAGGTTCTACCATCGACGCGGCGAAAGCCATGTGGATCTTTTACGAGTATCCGCAGACCGATTTTGAAAAGATCAAAGAACCGTTCAGCCTTCCGGAGCTGAGACAGAAGGCGCGTTTCGCGGCCGTTCCGTCTACTTCGGGCACGGCGGCGGAAGTCACCGCCTTCTCCGTCATCACCGATGAGACCACGGGGATCAAGTATCCTCTGGCCGATTACAACATCGTGCCGGACGTGGCGGTCCTGGACGCGGAACTGGCCGACCGCATGCCTGCGGAACTGGCGGCCCATACGGGCATGGATGCGCTGACGCACGCCGTCGAGGCATATGTGGCAAGAAACGCTTCCGATTTTACCGATCCGCTGGCTCTGCAGGCCATCAGGATGGTATTCCACAACGTGGTGAAATCCTACGAAGGAGATAAGGAAGCGCGTACGAAAATGCACGACGCCCAATGTCTGGCGGGCATGGCGTTCACCAACGCGCTGCTGGGCATTACCCACAGCATCGCCCACAAGACCGGACATATTTTCGGGCTGCCCCACGGACTGGCCAACGCCATCTATCTGCCCTACGTGATCGCTTTCAACGCGGAGGACGCCCGGGCCCGCGAAAAATACGCGCAGATCGCAAGAGCGGTGGGAGTGGAAGAAAAGGATGAGGAAAAACTGGTGGATAAACTGGTTGAATTCATTCAGGCCATGTCAGACGCCATGAAGATCCCTCAGTCGCTGAAAGAATACGGCGTGCCGGAGGACGAGTTCCGCCTGAGGGTAGACGAGATCGCCGCGGAGGCCGCGGCCGATCCCTGCACGTCGTCCAATCCCAGACTGGCGGACAAAGAGGACATCAAAAAGCTGCTGCACTGCATCTATGAGGGAAAAGCGGTGAAGTTCTGATAAAAGATCAGAACTGGAGAAGACCAGCGAAGGCCGGCGGAGACCGGCGAAGATAAGAAAAAGAGAATCGGGGCCGGGCGGCAGGACAGGGATCTTCCGCCCGGTTTTTTGTTGCTGTTCTCTAGCCGTACGGTTCCGGCAGCACATTCCGTTTCAGGCTGGCGTACGCCGTCAGGATATACACCAGATAGATGGAGAAAAACGATCCCAGCGCCGACCCGGTGGTCATTAGAAGATGCGCCGGTCCCGAAAGCGTACCGGGATCGAAGGCGCCTCCCAGGGACAGAATGAAGGGGATGCCGATGAACAGCGGAGGCAGAGCGGGCATTATATAGAATATGGCAAACTGCCGGAACAGGACCTGTTTCATTTCGCGGCGGTCCATTCCAAGTTTACGGAGCAGTTCAAATTGACGCCGGTAACGGTCTGATTCGCTGAGCTGCTGAATGGTCAGGATGGTCGCCGCCACCATGGTGAGCACCAGGGCCAGATAATACAGGGGAAAGACGATGACCGCATACATGGAGGCGCTTTCAGCCTCTGCTGCAGCCTTGGAAAAAAGCGTGTCATAACTTCCGCCCGCCGTATCCTTTTCATCCCGTATTTGGCAGAGGGCCTGAAATTGGCCGGCGCTCACCGGCTCGTCGGTCATGGCGGCGTAGATGCTGTGGCTGACCGGGCAGGAGACCAGGACTTCATCAGGCACGACGAGAATGAATCCCCGGCCGTTGCCGTCCCACAGAGACTGAGTGAAACTTTCTGTGCTGACTCCTGCCGGAGCCAGAGTATGTCTGTTCACTGACAGCGGCAGGGAATACTCCTTCAGGATCTTGGCCAGATAGGGCATGCAGTGGACGCGGTACTGGCCGGGGCCGAGGGAGATCTCCGGATAGCCAAGCATAGAGCGCAGGGCGGCGTAGTCGCTGGCTTTCATCAATGTGTCATAATCAAAACAGCTCCAGTAGTCGGCGGCTGCACCGATATGATCGGTGACCTGCTGATCCTCGCCCTGATAGATATCATACCGCATGGATTCCCGCACAGAGATATTCCGGTCAATATAGGCTAAATAATCCTCAAAGTGATCTTCCTCCAGGCTGCTGGAGGCGATGAACAGATCGTAGCAGGTGGTCTGCTCGCTGCGGCTCTGAAACAAGGCGTTAAACAGCATACCAGAGCCCTCTGAGATCAGGGTGGCGGTAAACAGCAGGGAGATGGTGGCCATGACCACGCCCATGGTGGCCAGTTTGGCCGACAGAGTCCGGAATATGAGCAGCACGCCGTTCTTGTATTTCTTTTCCGGACGTTTTTCAAAGTAGGAGGGAACGCCGGAGGAAAAACTGATAAAAAAGCCGTACAGGAAAAAGATGATCAAGGCTGCGCCTAAAATCCCCGCAGGCAGATGGCGGAGAAGAAGCAGAAGGGTCCCGATCAGGCCGGAGAGGATGGAAGCGATAAAGATCTTCTGCCGGCCCCGCTTTTTCCGGATGACTTCTCTTTCGTTCTGGCGGTCATAAGCGATCAGGCCGCAGATCTTCATGGACTGAATGCGCCTGTGACATCGGAACAGGGCAAACAGATAGATCAGCGCAAAATAAAACAGCGTCAGTCCCACCGCCTTGAGAGAAAAAGAAAATCCGAAGACGTAGGGGACGTGAAACAGAGATAGCGTGACGGCCCGCAGGGCTTGAAAGAGTAGATTGCCCAGAACCGTTCCCAGGGCCAGGGCCGCCGTCCCCACAGCCAGGTTCTCCAGAAAAAAGAGTCCGGCGACCTGACGGTGTTCAAGGCCGATCAGGATATAGGTGCCCAGCTCCCGGCTGCGTCTTGCCAGCATGAAGGCGGTGGTGTACTGGACCAGCCATCCCACGATACAGACTACGACTATGCTTGTGAGAACGATCACCAGAGGCAGGCTGTCCATCATGGTTCCCAGTCTGCGGAGCTCCCGGGAGAAGACCAGACCGTTGAAGGCGTAGACCAGAGCCGCCGCCATGATGATCGTGACGAAATAGACCAGATAGTCTCTGGCCTGACGCCGGGCGTTTCGCAGGGACAGCTTAGATAACGTCACTGATATCACCCCCCAGAAGGGCCAGCACGTCCAGAATCTCGTGGTAGAAGACCGGACGTGTGCGGTCCGCCCGGATCAGCTCGTTAAACAGCCTGCCGTCCTTCAGAAAGAGTACCCGTGACGCGTAGCTGGCGCTGTATGCGTCGTGGGTGACCATGAGGATGGTAGCCCCCATATCCCGGTTCATCCGCGTCATGATCTCCAGTAGGTTTTTCGAAGCGCCGGAGTCCAGGGCGCCGGTGGGTTCGTCAGCAAGGATCAGGGACTGCCCCGCCACCATGGCCCGGGCGCACGCCGCCCGCTGTTTCTGTCCGCCGGACACCTGATAGGGGAATTTGTCCAGCGTCTCCTGAATGCCCAGCTGCTCCGCCGCTTCCCGCACTTTCGTTTTCACGGTCTGCGGGTCCGCGTGGTTGATGGTGAGGGCGAGACCGATGTTTTCCTCCAGCGTGAGAGTATCCAGCAGGTTGAAATCCTGAAACACAAAGCCCAGCCGTTCCCTGCGGAAACGGGCCAGCTGGCGATCGGACAGTTCCGCGATGTTTTCTCCGTCCAGCAGTATGCGGCCGGCGCTGACTGTGTCGATGGTGGAAATACAGTTGAGCAGAGTGGTTTTTCCACTGCCCGAGGCCCCCATGATGGAGATAAATTCCCCCTTCGCCACATCAAAGCTGATGCGGTCCAGAGCTTTTGTGACGTTATTTCTGCTCCCGTAATATTTTTCTATGTTTTCTACATGCAGCATTTCGATGCCTCCTTTTGTATCATCCATATTGACAGGGCCCGCAAAATGTATGCATCCCTGCCGGCTGCGGATAATAAAAGGATACATCAGAGGCAAGACGGCAGGTATCGAACTGCCATGATCTTATCTTACATTTTTGAAAGGTCTTCTTTTGCAGGAAAGGTCAACGTCACGCTTGTGCTGCGGCCTTCGCGGGACCGGATCTGAAGATCGACGGCGAGAAAGCCGGCCAGCCTGCGGCAGAGATACAGCCCCATTCCGGTGGAACCGCCGCGGGACCTGCCGTTTGCGCCGGTGAAACCGCGTTCAAAGACACGGGAGAGGTCACGCGGCGGGATGCCGATTCCGTTGTCGCAGACGGTGAGCTGGACCTGACGGCCCAGAGGACAGGCGGACAGCGTGATGGCCGGGTCCTGGCCGCGGCGGTAGCGAACGGCGTTTTGCAGCAGCTGCCCCACCATGAAGCTGACCCATTTATCATCGGTATATACAGTCTGGCAGAGGTCTTTCGTCTCGATGTGCACGCCGCTTTGGATGAGGAGCGCCCGGTGGCGATCCAGGGCCTGAGACACGATATCATCCAAACTGATCTGGCGGATGATAAAGTCTTTTTCAGGACTCTCGGCTCTTGCATAAAACAGGGCGCGCTCCACGTGATCGTCGATGGCCGCCAATTCCCGGGAGAGCCGGCGTCTGATGTCCGGATCTGTCTGTCTGCAGATGAGCTGCGCCGCCGTGATGGGCGTCTTTATCTCGTGGACCCAGCTTTCGATGTATTCGCGATAGTCGCGCTGGGAAGCCTGCGCGTCGGACACTGCTTCGATCATTGCCTTACCCGACCTGCGCATCAGATCAAACGATCTGCGCTGGAAGATCCCGCGGGGCCTTGGCACGCATTCGGCGAACAGATATTTTCGATCCAGTCCGTCCATGATGGCGTTCAGCTCCCGCAGATAGGCGCGGAGCCGGAGGTAATCCCATACGTGGACCGTGAGCAGCACCAGCGCCCAGGCCAGGAAGACGATGACCAGCACGCCGCTTTCCGTACCCGACGCCAGCAGAAAGACGCCGGTGGCGGCCATGACGATCAGGTGGAGAAGGAGACCGCCCAGCCGATCGGACAGAAATTCGCCGGGGCTCACAGCTGATACCCCAGACCGCGGCGGGTCTTGATATAATCGGGCAGCCCCAGGGCTTCCAGCTTTGAGCGCAGGCGGGTCATATTGACGCTCAGCGTGTTATCGTCGATGTAAATGCGGCTGTCCCAAAGAGCTTCGATCAGGTCCTCCCGTGAGACGATCTCCCCGGGGCGGTCCATCAGCCGGACCAGGATCCTGAGCTCGTTTCTGGTCAGCTCTGCTGTTTTGGAACCGAAGGAGGCGGTCCCTCTGGTGAGACTGACGCTGAGTTTCCCGGCTGTCAGAATATCCGCGTCCGCAGAGCTCTCGCTGCGCCGCAGGACGGCTTTGACACGGGCCAGCAGAACGAGCATATTGTAGGGCTTTGTAATGTAATCGTCGCCGCCCAGACTCAGCGCCTGAAGTTCGTCCATGGCGGAATCCCGGCTGGTGACGAATATGATCGGGGCGCCGGAGTTTCTGCGGATGTCAGCGCACAGAGAGAATCCGTCCCGCCCCGGCAGCCCCAGGTCCAGGAGGATCAGGTCCGGATCCGCGTCTGTCACCTGCTCCGGGACATTTACAAATTCGGTAACCGTCAGCGCCCGGTAGCCCTCGTTTCCGAGCAGGAGAGCCAGTTCTTCCCGGATCGCGGGATCGTCTTCAATGATCATGATTTTTTGCATGCGATTTCCCCCTCTGTCTGTTTATCTCTATCTCATCTATCTTAGCACGGGGGGCTGGAAACTGTCTACCGAAGACAAACACAGAGTTTTATTGGGAGTCGGCCGGGGAATACTGACAGAGAGACGATTATGCACTATAATATCAGAGGATGAAGAAGGAGTCTTACCGGCGCCCGAACAGGCGCTGAGGAGGAGTGGGATCGTTAATATGGAATACAAGTGGAAAATATTTTATATCACTGGGATCGCAAATCTGGTCTGCGCGTATGCGGTGAACAGTATCAATCTGGCGCTGCCTGTCCTGGCGGAGGAATTTGGGACCGACGTGGGGGGCGTCAGCTGGCTGTCGCTGGTCTACGCGGTGGTGCCTACCTGTACGCTGCTGCTCTTTGGCAGGCTGGCGGATCTGAAGGGGTACCGGAATCAATTCATTCTGGGATTCCTTTTCTTCGGAGCTGTGTCGCTGCTGCTGCCGCTGCTGTCGAAGACGCTTCCCGTGCTGATCTTTTTCCGGTCGCTGCAGGGATTGGGATACAGCATGATCATATCCATTACCCAGGGGATGGTCAGCCGTACTTTTCCGCCGGAGGAAAGAGGCATGGCGCTGGGGATCAACACGGTCTTCGTCTCCGTAGGTCTGGCGGCCGGGCCGTCGGTGGGAGGAATTCTGCTTTCCGCCTTCGACTGGCAGGCCATGTTTTATATAGCCGTTCCATTCTGCCTGCTGGGAGCGCTGCTGACGTGGAAAATAATGAAGGATGACAGGCCCACCCAGGCAGGGACTGAGCAGGCAGGCGCTGAGCGGGGGGAAGCGGCCATGGACTGGGCGGGCGCCGCTTTTTTTGCCGTGTTTGTGGGCGCGCTCATCGTGGCGGTCAACCGGGGAGGCGACTGGGGCGTCCTGTCGCCGGCGTTTTCCGCGTGTCTCATATTATCGGCGGCGGCGCTGACCGGTTTTATCCTGCGGGAGAGATCGGCGGAAGCGCCTATGATGCAGCTGGCGCTTTTCCGCAGCAGAGGGTTTACGCTGAGCAATATCACCAGCATGCTTTCCTACATGAGTCAGCAGCTTACCACCTTTCTCACGCCGTTCTTTCTGATCAATGTGCTGAGTCTGCAGGAAAGCGTATCCGGCATGGTGATGCTGGCTACGCCGCTGACTATGATGGCGTGCTCCGCAGCCGGCGGAAGGATGAAGGATAAGTTCGGCTTTCAGCTGCCTGCGGGTCTGGGACTTCTCATCATCGCCATGGGGTGTTTTCTGATGAGCCGTCTGAGCGCGGGATCGTCCACAGCTTACGTCGCAGGGTGTCTGATCTGTTTTGGGGTGGGAAACGGCCTCAGCGTTCCGGCGGTAAACGCCTCCATATTCGATTTTGTTCCCCGGGAGCACTCCGGCGCGGCCTCCGGCATGGTGGCCACCATGCGCAATCTGGGGCAGGCGCTGGGCGTAGCCTTTGCCGGGGCGGTGATCGCGCTGCGGCAGCCGGTCTACCTGGCCGGCGGCCTGTCCGGAACGGCCGCATATTTGCCCGCCCAGCGGGACGCCTTTTATTTTGGAATATTTGTGGCGTTTTCCGCGCTGCTGTGCGTTTACAGCACAAAAGAACGGGGAAGAAACAGGAGGACATGACCGGCGGCGCATTGTGCAAACGGCGCAGATGTGCTATACTTACCCTCAGATGAAGCGAAGAGTGAAACCGGCGGAAAGACAGTGATTTTCGGCCGGTATGGAGGTAGAAAATGAAACAGAACGAGATCAGAGACATGAACCTTGCTCCCTCGGGGAGACAGAAAATCGAATGGGTGAGAAACAATATGCCCCTTCTGCGCGGTCTGGAGGAGCAGTTCAAACGGGAACGTCCCTTCGATGGCGTGCGCATTTCCCTTTCTGTCCATCTGGAGGCGAAGACGGCGTACCTGTGCGAGGTACTGGCAGCCGGAGGAGCGGATATGTCGGTGACGGGAAGCAATGTGTTATCCACACAGGACGACGTGGCCGCCGCTCTGGCTGCTACCGGCATGCACGTCTATGCATACCACGCCGCAACACAGGAAGAATACGACCGCCACATTGAGATGGCGCTGGTCCACGGCGAGGACGCCTCGGGGAAAGAATTGGGACCCAATATCGTGATCGACGACGGCAGCGATCTGATCAACATGCTGCACAACAAGCGGACCGACCTTCTGTCCGACGTGTGGGGCGGCTGTGAGGAGACCACCACGGGAGTCATCCGGCTGAAGGCGATGGAAGCGGACGGAGCGCTGAAGGTGCCCATGGTGGCGGTCAACGACGCCAAGTGCAAGCACATGTTCGATAATCGCTACGGCACCGGCCAGTCGGTCTGGGACAGCATCATGCGCAATACCAACCTGATCGTAGCCGGCAAAGAAGTGGTCGTGGCCGGATACGGATGGTGCTCGAAGGGCATAGCCATGCGGGCCAAGGCGCTTGGCGCCAGAGTCATCGTCACGGAAGTGGACCCCGTAGCGGCGGTGGAAGCGGTGATGGACGGATTTGAAGTTATGACCATGGAACAGGCGGCGCCCAGAGGCGATATTTTCGTCAGCGCCACCGGCTGCAATCAGGTCATCACCGTGGATCACATGCTGTTGATGAAAGACCGCGCGATCCTGGCCAACGCGGGCCATTTCAACGTGGAGATCGATATGATCGAACTGGAGCGGCGCGCAGTGGAAAAGAAAGAGACAAGAAAAAATATCATGGGCTACAAGCTGGAAAACGGCAAGTGGATCAATGTGATCGCCGAGGGAAGGCTGGTCAACATCGCGGCGGCGGACGGACACCCGGCGGAGATCATGGATATGAGCTTTGCGGTGCAGTGTCTCAGCGCCATGTACATTCTGGAAAATCATGAAAAACTGGAAAATAAGGTGATCGACGTATCGGAGGAGATCGACCTGCTGATCGCCCGGCGCAAGCTGGACGCCTGGGGCATCGCCATCGACAGGCTGACGCCTGTCCAGGAAAAATACCTGCACAGCTGGAATCTGTAGGGCCGGCTTGTGATCAGTATAGAATGCAGCTGCCGTGGGAGCGTCCCGCGGCAGTTTTGATTAGGATCTGAACACCGGCCTACACAGCTGGCGCGTGGCGGAAACCGCCGGAAATACCGCTTTTACCGCGGCGGCCGCCGCGGGATCACACTTCTGACGGCCTCCGAGCCGGGAAAGGCTCGGAGGTCGTTTTTTCGTTTTTTACCAGCCGTCAAATGGCGCAAGTGCGTATTGACTTTTGATCTGAAACCAAATATAATATAAAGGCTGATACATCGGAAACGATGGCAGCATTATATAAGAACAACAGCATTGTCCTGTAGCAGCTTCGTTGGTGGTGGCTTGGGTCCTGCGCAATAAGAATCTGTGAACCTCGTCAGGTCCGGAAGGAAGCAGCGATAAGCGGAATCTCTTATGTGCCGCAGATACGCCTTTTCCACATATCGGCGAGGCTGCTACAGGACAATTTTTTTAGTCTGATGAAACCTTTCGGCTGAGGGTTTCCGCATTGCAGAGATCCCCGAAGGGGGAGGGAAGGAACGGGCATGTATCAGGCGCTTTACAGGAGATTCCGGCCGGAGACCTTCGATGAGGTCCTGGGGCAGGAACACATCGTTAAAATTTTAAAAAATCAGATCAATTCCGATACCACCGGACATGCTTATCTGTTCTGCGGGACCAGAGGCACGGGAAAAACGTCTACCGCGCGGCTTCTGGCGAAGGGCGTCAACTGTCTGGCTCCGGAAGGAGGCCGTCCCTGCGGCGTGTGCGCCAACTGTAAAAGCATTACGGAGGGCGGTTTTATGGACGTGGTGGAGATCGACGCGGCGTCCAACAACGGAGTGGAAAATATCCGGGAGCTGCGGGAGAGCGTGAAGTATCCGCCGGTGACGGGACGGTGCAAGGTATATATCGTGGACGAGGTACATATGCTGTCCACCGGGGCCTTCAACGCGCTGCTGAAGACGCTGGAGGAGCCGCCGGAGAACGTAATGTTCATTTTGGCCACCACAGAGGTGCAGAAACTGCCCGCCACCATTCTTTCCAGGTGTCTGAGGCTGGATTTTCACCGCATTCCGGAAACGCAGCTGCGAAATGGGATGAAAGAGATCTGCCGGTCTATCGGCGTGGAGATATCCGACAGCGCCCTGGGGCTGATCGCGGCCAACGCGGACGGTTCCGCCAGAGACGGACTGAGTCTGCTGGATCAGTGTATTTCCGGCGGAGAGAAAAAGGTCAGCCGCGAGGACGTGCTGACGCTCCTGGGTACGTCAGGTGAAGAAGTTTTTATTGAACTTACCGATTTCATTCATACCCAGCAGGTGGCGGAAGCGTTGCTTCTGGTGGACAGGGTGCTCTCCGACGGGAAGGACGTCCGCCAGTTCATGCGTGACTGGATCACGCATTTCCGCGGCCTGCTGATGACGAAATTTATAAAGAATCCCGAAGATATGCTGAATATGTCCACAGAGAATGTGGAACGGATCCGCACGCAGAGCGAAAGACTGGATCTGCCGGTGATCAACGACAGTATTTTGGAACTGTCGAAGACGCTGGCCGACGCCAAGTGGTCCACGCAGCCCCGGATCCTGCTGGAACTGGCCATCGTCCGCATGGGCGCGGGGAACTTTGGAGGCGCTCCCGGATCCGCCGGCTTCAGCACGGGAGTAAACGGCGGGGCGGCAGCGCGCCGCCAGACGGCGAGACCGGCGGTCCCACAGGCCCCGTCCGGTGGGGGTAAAAGACAAGGTCCATTCTTCCTGCCTGGGGCGGCGCTGGCGGGGGAAAAAATGAAGGGTTGCAGGGCCACCCAAGCAGGGGGCGGGGCGGCAGGGGGTGGGCGAGACCGGCGGTCCCACAGGCCCCGTCCGGCTCCAGTCTGCGGTCTGCGCCGGCCGGCATTTTGGAAAACGGCCCCGGTTCAGGAAGATCGACGGGATCATCTGCGGCGTTGGATCGCATTGGTCAGGCGGAAAGCGCAGGAGCCGGTCATGAGACGGCCGGATCGCCGGAGAGCGGAGGGGACCCGGCGCTGGAGCAGGCCGAAAATACCGCGGGGACGAGTATGCCCGCAGCGGAGGCCGGACCGGGACCGGAAACAGGATCTGGGCCGGAAACGGCATCGGAGCCGGAAGCCGATCTGGACCTCGACGAGCTGTGGCACCGGGTCTTTGAGGACGGGGAGGCGCTGAAGGGCAGCTTCAATCTGCTGCGCCGGGGAACGGCGCTGGTTGAGGTGAGCGGCGAGACTTTCACGGTGGAGGTGGGCAACGACATGATGGAGCACTTCGCCAAAGAAAACCGGGATGAGCTGGAAGCCTTCATGGAAAGGCGCACCGGGAAGAGAAGGCGGTTGGTGGTCCGTTATCCTAAGGCCGATCAGGAACAGGAGAGCGATAAAGCGCAGCGGCTGGCGGAGGACATGGGCAAAAAGCTGGGCCTCAATATCGAAGTCAGGTAAAAAGGCGGACGTCATTGAAATGTTATGGAGCCGGCGCGGATATCCGGCGAGAATAGAGAACAGAAAAGGAGAATCGGAATGGGAAAAGGAATGAGGGCCGGTAAAAAGCCGGGCGGCGGCGGAGCGGGCAGCATGCAGAAGCAGCTGGCTCAGGTACAGGCTATGCAAAGAAGGATGGAAGAACTTCAGGCGGAGCTTGAGGAGAAGGAAGTGGAAGCCACGGCCGGAGGCGGAGCGGTGAGCATTACTGTAAACGGCAAGAAGGAGATCTGCAAGATCGCCATCAAGCCGGAAGTGGTGGATCCCGACGACGTG
Organism: Bacilliculturomica massiliensis; assembly: GCF_900605495.1. Taxonomy (GTDB): domain Bacteria; phylum Bacillota; class Clostridia; order Peptostreptococcales; family Anaerovoracaceae; genus Bacilliculturomica; species Bacilliculturomica massiliensis. The sequence goes on along the minus strand of NZ_LR027603.1, from coordinate 1,993,396 downwards.
GAGATGCTGCAGGATCTGATCATGGTCGCGGCTAATGAAGCCATGCGCCAGATCGAGGAACTCTCGCAGAGCGAGATGGGCAAGCTCACAGGCGGTCTCTCTATCCCGGGACTGATGTAAAAGATATGAAGTACTATGCCAAGCCGCTTACCAGGCTGATCAACGAACTGTCCAAGCTGCCCGGGATCGGAGGCAAGAGCGCACAGCGCCTGGCTTTTCACATCCTGTCGCTGGAGGATCAGGAAGCCTTTGATCTGGCAGAGGCCATCGTCGATGCGAAAAAGAATATGAAGTATTGCTCGGTGTGCGGAAATCTGACGGATGTGGATCCCTGCAGTTACTGCAGCGATCAGACCAGAGAGAAAGGCGTGATCTGCGTGGTGGAAAGCCCCAGAGACGTCAGCGCCATGGAGCGGATCAAGGAGTTTCACGGGCAGTACCATGTCCTTCACGGGGCCATCTCCCCCATGGACGGTATCGGACCCGAGGATATCAATCTGAAGCAGCTGATCGTCCGGCTTCAGGAAAACGACATCAAAGAAGTGATACTGGCCACCAACCCCAACATCGAAGGGGAGGCTACGGCCATGTACATCTCCCGCCTGATCAAACCCGCGGGTATTAAGGTCACGCGGATCGCCCACGGTATTCCCGTGGGAGGAGATCTGGAATACGCCGATGAAGTGACGCTGTCGAAGGCCATGGAAGGCCGGCGGGAGCTGTAATGGAACGGATGAAGAAGACCGGCGGCAGGGAGATACAGCATTCTGTACCGGAGCCAGAGAGGGAGAATGAATTGCAGGCCTGTCCGGCGCCTGATGAAGACGGGAATTACGTCTACATTCTACAGTGCCGGGACGGAAGCCTGTATACCGGCTGGACCACGGATCTGCCGGCGCGGCTTGCCGCTCACAACGGCGCTGCAGGCGCGGCGAAGGGAGCGAAATGCACCAGAGGCAGGCGTCCGGTCAGACTGGTGTACTTTGAGGCGCACGCCACGAAGTCGGAGGCAATGTCCAGAGAGGCGGGGATCAAACGGCTGAGCAGAGCTCAAAAGCTGAAGCTGATCCACGGCGGCGGACAGGGGCAGAAGACCGGGGCGGATGACGTCCCCCGCAGATGACAGAGAAATATGCTGTGAATGGCAGTGAAGAGAAAAGCCGCGCGGTGCAATCATAGAGATTGCGCCGCGCGGCTTTGATCTTCACGCTGTTTTGTCGGCGTCACGCTGGGTCCTGAAGGTCACCGGCCGCGTTTATCTGATCTGCGGCGTTACGGTGCGGACGCATTCCGGCGGCTGATAAAACATCAATAGTTGTTTCTCGATTTAGCCATGCCGATGGCGCCGAAGACGATGGCCACAGTGCCGGCCACAGTGGAGACGATCCCAAGAATGAAACCCAGCCTTGCAAATAACTTCATTTTATCACCTCCGTATCTCGTGTATTTCTGTTGAAACGCCGCGCCTGCAAAGGCTGACGGCTCTTTATTTCCATCATACGCTAAATGGACGGGCGCGTCAAACAAAATATGGCGACAGATTACGCGGCGGGCGGGCTCTGTAAAGGCTGTCTGCCCGCTGTCCCTGTGACGAAATCGCCTTTGCCGCATAAACTGAAAGGGAGGAGGTGACGCTTTTGAACATTGAAAGCAGTATCAAGTTCCACAGCCTCCCGGTGGACGCGCCCCTGAGGATCACCAGTCCCTTTGGCCAAAGGGATACGGGAATACCGGGAGCCACCACGTATCATTCGGGAATCGATCTGGGACGGGATATCTACAAGCCGGAAACCAGGATCCTCGCCGTGGCGCCGGGCACCGTCGCAGAATCCTATTGGAACGATTACAGGGGCTGGGTTAGCGTGATCCAACACAGAGATTACAGGACCCTGTCTCAGCATATGAAGTATAAAGGTCTGTCTGCGGGTACGAAGGTAGAGACCGGTCAGGTGATCGGTATCATGGGAAACAGCAGCGATCCGGATAAGCTGAAAGTGGCGGTGCATCTGCACTTTGAACTGCAATTCGGCGGCGTTCCCATCGATCCGGAACCATACCTGAAAAACGTTCAGGAGGAGGAATACGATTTGACAGAAACAGAAGTGCGGGCCATCGTTCGGGATGAGCTGGAAAGGCTTGAGATATTCACTAACGGAGGAAGCCGGCCCTCTGACTGGGCCGCCGGCTTTTGGAAGTGGGGAACGGAAAATGGAATAACGGACGGAAGCAATCCCAGGGGGCTCTGCACCCGGGAACAGACCGTGACCATGCTGAAAAAGCTGTACGATCTGATCGGAAGCGAATCGGCCGTGGAGTAAAAATGTGATGTAGAATACAGACCGCCGGAATCCGCGGGCATATGCCCGAACGATGAGGATACCGGCGGTTTTCGGTTTTTTGAAGAGCGCCCTATAGCATTTTCTTCAGAAATTCTTTGGCCCGCGCTGATTTTGGATCAGAAAAGAATTCTTCCGGCGGACAGTTGTCCAGAATCCTTCCGTCGTCCATAAAAACAATGCGGTCGGAAATCTCACGGGCAAATCCCATCTCGTGAGTGACCAGAAGCATGGTGATACCTGTATCGGCCAGCCCCTTGATGACTTCCAGTACTTCAGAGACCATTTCAGGGTCAAGGGCCGAGGTGGGTTCATCGAAGAGTATGACCTCCGGATCCATGGCCAAGGCTCTGGCGATGGCCACCCGCTGCTGCTGCCCTCCGGAAAGCATAGCTGGATAACTGGAGGACTTATCCTCCAGCCCGACGCGTTTCAACAGCCGCATACAGTTTTCCCTGACCTGATCACGAGGTTGTTTTTTGACGGTGACCGGCGCGTACTCCATGTTTTTTAGAACAGTAAAGTTTTGAAATAAATTAAAGTTCTGAAATACCATGCCGACTCTTTGCCTGGCGGACTGGGCGGCTTCCACAGAAGCCGTAATATCGGTACCATCCACCAGGATCTGCCCTGAATTTGGCTGTTCCAGCAGGTTAATGCAGCGCAGGAGCGTGGATTTTCCGGAGCCGGAGGGACCGATAACAGCGAGAATTTCCCCTTTTTTAACTTCGAGGTCGACACCTTTAAGTACTTCCAGGGCTCCGAAGGATTTGTGAAGGTCCTTGACCTGTATTGTTGCATCGCTCATAAATATCCCCGCTTTCTCATGTCTATCGTTTGCCGCCGTTGGGAGAGAGGACCTGCCCGGTCACATAAGCGGAAGCATCGGAGACCAGATATAGCACCATATCGGCAATGTCCTTCGGCTGAGCGATCCGGCCCATGGGGATCAGCTTCAGTTCCTCCTGCCAGTCGGAATCATAGTCGTAAAAAGTAGTTGCCGGTGTGAGCGTGGTGGGAACGGCAATGCAGTTCACGTTGATCCCCAGCGGCGCCAGCTCCTTGGCCAGTGATTTTGTAAAGCCGAAGAGACCGGCCTTTGCAGCAGAATAATGAGCGAGGAAAAGCATACCGCCGATCCCGCCGCCGGAGCTGATGTTAACGATTTTTCCGTATTTTTGACGGCGCATATGGGGGACAGCTTCCCGGCAGAAATTGAAGGGTCCTTTCAGATCCACATCCATCATGCGGTTCCATTCCGCGTCGGTGAGTTCATCGGTGGCGTGGCAATCGCTTCCGATCCCGGCGTTGTTGATCAGGATATCCAATCGCCCGAACTCCTTGATGGCAGTGTCCGTGGCCTGCTTGATCTCAGCAGGAGACGTGACGTCGCAGCGGCAGAAAATGGCACTTCCACCGAGGGCAGTTATTTTTTCTGCCGCATCCTTGCCTTCCCGTTCTTTTATATCGCAGATTACGACGTGGACGCCGAAAGCGGCCAGTTCTTCCGCTACGGCAAGACCGATGCCCTGTGCGCCGCCGGTGACAACGGCTGTTTTACCTGTGAGATTCAAATAATCCATGTTTCTACCTCCTTGTTTGAAAGATGATCGTATATTTCCCGGCCGGTGGCAAACCAGGCATTTCCTTTTTCCGCGATATAGTCCAGAAGAGCCTCCAGCATATAGATTTTTCCCTGTGCCCCGATGCACTGAGGATCTAACTGTAAGACGAAACAGGCGCCTGATCTGCAGTGACCGTCATATTCCCATTTCCAGTTCTCCAGCACTCTGTCGCTGCAGGAGACCCGGGGCTGGCCCAGAGGAAGAGGAGGCCAGAAGTGGAAAGAGAAGTAGGGCAGATCATACAGTGCCCAGTGGACAGGGATCTCAAATAGAGTGTCGGCACTATGGCCGGAACCCGCTAGGACCGTGCGGAAGGGAACGTCACTGCAGGAAAGAGAGCTGGAATAGTAAAAACCCAGTTTTTTTACAGCACGCAGAGTGTCCGTCGTGATCTCGCCTTCAGGAGCGCGAAATCCAACAGGGTTATCCCCGCAGATTGTTCCAATGGCGTCCCGGCCGCGGCGGATGGCTTCCAATTGCGCGTCGGGGGAAAGACGCGCCAAGTGTTCATGTGAGAAACCATGGCATCCGATCTCATGACCTGCAGCAGCAACGGAGCGCAGTTCTTCCGGATAGCGCAGAGCTATGGCGCCGGGGACGAAAAAGGTAGCGTTGAGCCGATAGCGGACCAGCAGTTTCAGCAGGCGCGGAAGTCCGATCTCCATTCCAGTCTGTCCCATGCGGCAGAAATTTTGTACATTTTCTACTTCCAGATCAGGGTCGAAGACCCTGGGAAAATATTCTGCATCCAGATTGACGGAGATCATGACTGCGCATTCGGCTCCGCCGGGCCATTGTGTCTTTTTGATAAACATATTTATTCCTCCATGGATTTTTTCCAGAGGGCGGCGACCTCCTCGCAGGTGGCGCACCAGATATCGGGTGTGGAGGCAATATATTCACACAGCTTTTCAATGATGAGAGATTTACCGGGGGTGCCGGACACCTGCGGATGGAAAGCTGTGCTCATTGCGCTGCCGAAACGGGCGCCTCCCTGTAATTCCCGCAGAAATCCGGCGAGTACGTCGGCGTACGGCGCGATCCGATCCTGACCGGTAGGGATAGGAGGGTAGGAGCAATAAACCATTTGTATGTACTCGTCCAGTTCCTGACGGCAGGGCAGGCTGACGACGCCGGTCTGCTTCCCATCCGATGCCGTACAAAAGCAGATTTCTTCCTCGGCCAATCCACGGCTGTAATAGAGGGTGGAACTGTCGCTGAACAGGGCGTCTTCTGTTTCCGGCAGAAGGGGCCCGGTAGGACGAAAACCGACTGCCTTTTTTCCCAGTACCTGAAGAAAAATATCCTGGCTGCGTCGGATATTATCCAGCTGCGCCTCGGGCGTGCTGCCATAAAAGGGACTGTGATCAAGTCCGTGGTTAGCTATCTCATGACCAGCCGCCTGAATTTCTCTGACCAGCTGAGGATAACGCGCCACATTTTCGGCGGGAATGAACCAGGTGCTTTTCAGATGGTATTTATCCATTATGTCCAGGATACGGTAGGCGCCTCTCATGGGCCCGAAAGCACCCACGGAGCGGCTGCGGATAAATGTTTCTCCGCCGGGGAAATTTTTGGACTTGTTACGCCAGATCGTTTCACCGTCCAGATCCCAGCCGAAAGAAAATGCGCATTTTGCATGTCCGGACCAAGTTGTTTTTTTCATCGAATAACCTCCGTATCAGAGTCCGGCTGCGGGATCAGAGCGCTTTTCGGGCCCCTCTGTTGATTCTCGTTTCCAATTTTTTTGCGAAGACTGACAGTATTTTTGTAAGAACGTAGTAAATTACTGCAGCGATGAGCAGTGGTTCAAACGTGATGAAGGTATCGGCCATGACTTGACGGGAAACGCGCATCAGATCGGCTACGCCGATGATCGATATGAGTGATGTGCTTTTCAAGTTTCCGACCATCTCGTTGACCAGGGAAGGCAGAATGGAGCGAAGGGCTTGGGGAAGCACGATGCTCATCATTGTACGGCTGTAGGGAATTCCCAGAGCTTTGGCGGCTTCTTTCTGTCCGACGTCTATCGCTTCTACGCCGCCGCGCAGAGCTTCCGAAACATAGGCCGCCGACACCATGGAAAGTGTGATAAAAGCAGCGGTGGTAGCGGAGACAGAGACCTTAAACATGGAAGGTATCGCAAAGTATGAGATATACAGGATGACCAGCGCCGGCACACTGCGGAAGATGTCCGTATAGACATAACCGATCGTGCGCAGGAGCCGCACTCTCGATATCTTCATAAGGGCAATAGGAACAGCCAGAACAAAGCCGCCGACGACGCAGACCACTGTCATATACAGAGTAATGCCTATCCCGTCTATAAACCGCGGTGTGTAGGCGGAGATCGTGATCATATGGTCCATGAACGCAGTCAATTGATTCACCTCCTGAAATTGTATCAGATCATGTATTCGCCGCCGTTGGGGGAGATGACCTGCCCCGAGAAATAACCTGCGGCGTCAGAGGCGAGAAAAACAACGGCGGCGGCCATATCCACGGGCTCGCCGACGCGGTAAAATCGCTTGAGGGCCGGCTCAAATTCCCATTCGTGGGCCATGCGTGTGTTGGTCAGCCCGGGAGCGACTACGTTGACGTTGATCGATTCATGCCCCAATTCTCTTGCCAGTCCCTTGCTCATGGCGATGACCCCGCCTTTCGCTGCCGCATAATGGAAGTCCGTTTCACCTCCCACTACTCCGGCTCCAGAGCTGATGTTGATGATCTTACCATATTTTTTTGCACGCATAATGGGCAGCACTGCGTAAATAAAATAGAAGACGCCGGTCAGATTTGTATCGATCAGGCGGGCAAACTCGGGCGGGTCGACTTTCGCAATGGGCTTGCCTCCGCCTAGTGTAGCGCCGTTATTGACCAGAATGTCCACAGTGCCGAATTCCTCCACCGTTTTGTTTACGGTCTTTTCGATCAGATCTCGATCGGTGATATCGCAGTACATCGAGACGGCACGTCCACCTTCTGCACAGATCTGCCCGGCTGCGGCTTCCGCGCTTTCTTCTTCGATATCGCAGAGCATAACGTTTGCGCCGAAGGCTGCCAGCAGCCGGGCAGTTGCCTTTCCGATACCGTTGCCGGCGCCTGTAACGATCGCTGATTTTCCTTCCAGAGCGTAAAAGGAGTAAATGTTTTCGGAGATCATTTTATTCATATAGAACCCTTTCCGCATTCAGATGCTAGTCCGCGCCGGTCCGCGTCCCCTGAGGAGAGCGGACTGGCGCGGAAATATGGAGGAGCGATTTACTCTTCATTGAAAATAGCCAGTTTGTCAACATAATCCTGACCAAGCCACTCAGAGCGCAGCTCCTGGAGAGTTCCGTCCGTCTCCAGTTCAGCCAGTGCTTCATTGAACAGTTTTACATTTTCATCGGAACCTTTTGGGAATGCTATCGCATAAAACGGAGCGTATTCTCTGATCACGCTTTTAGGAATAACATGGACATCCAGATCCTTGCCCGCTGCATAGCGTTCACCGTAACTTGAACTTTCAATGATGGCGTCCAGCTGACTGGTGCCGATGATCTCGATCGCCGGAACCGTACTGTCAAAGCTGACGTAATTGACACCGGGTATGGTCTGGGCGTATTTTTCAAAGAGGGTGCCTGTAGCTCCGCCGACCTTCCTGCCGTTCAGATCTTCAATAGTGGAGATCCCGCTGTCCTTGGCGGAAATAATACAGGTGATCGGCTGAAAATACCCATCGGAGAAGTCTACCATCTCGCGCCGCTCGTCAGTGGCGGAGATGGAGGAAAGGATCATATCGGCCCGGCCTTCCTGAATAGAACCGATAAGACCAAAGAATTCCATATCGCTCCATTCATAGGTAAATCCAAGTCTGTCCGCCAGAGCCGCCGCCAGATCTACACTAAAACCGATGTATTCACCGCTGGGATCGACGCTCTCCATCGGCGCATTTTCTGCATTGACGGCAATGATGAAATGCTGCCCGGACAGAGGAAGCCCTGTCGTTGCCTCACCGGAATCCGGTCCGGAAGTCTCACTGTCCCCACAGCCCACGATCAGGGTCAGTGACAACAGACCTGTCAGGATGAACAGTAAGCTTTTTCTCAGTTTTTTCATAATTGTACTCCCTTCTCATTTTCTAAAGCAATCGCAGTGATTTCGTATTATGAAACAAGTTTCACTATTGTTAAGTTTAAAATAACCCTTTTTTCATTCTGTGTCAACATTATTTTCTGAAAAATCAGAACAGAGAAAGACGAATACATTTAAAGCATCGACCTACTATTCATAAATTTTTTGCCGCTTTGATTTATTCGGGTTTGCAAATTTCGCGCAAAATGATACCAAATCCGCACTTTGCCCCGCAGACCAGATTCTTTTTGCTAAAATATGCAGTAGAAAAAAGACCCGGTCTAGTCAGTCTGCCGGATCGAAAATGAGAACAGAGAACGATTATCTGGGAGCGGAGGAACGGATATGAAGCAGATCATTTGTGACATGAGGCAGGGACCGCAGAGATCCCGGCGTTTGATTCTGCTGCTTGTGGGCGTATCGGCCGGGATCCTTCTGGCGGCCCTTTTGTCTGCCCGCTGCGCGGACAAAAGTCCGCTGCTGCCCAAAGACGTGACCTTGCTGGAAAGCGGCTGGACGGATGAAGAGGGAAACAGCGTGGAACTGCCTGTCAAGCAGACCTACCGGCCGGAGGGCCGCAGTTTGGAAAGGGTCCTCCCGGCCGGGGACGGCAGTCTCCGGAGTCTGCTGTTTTACGCCAAATATCAGAACGCGCGGCTGTTCTGGAACGGGGAAGAGCTGGGTCGTTGTCTATGCAGGCCGGAGGGCCGGGATAAGACCCGGGGAAAGGTCTTTACCCTGTTTCCGCTGCCGGAGGAGAGCGGTGTGCTGCGGATCGAGACCCAGCCCCTGCTGGGAGACAGCGTCCTCTATGAAATATCCGTTCCGCAGATCGGTTCCGCAGGCGCGTTGATCCATGGGATGATAGCCGACGAGCTGTTGGGGCTGATCATCACCGCCGCTATCTTCTGCTTCGGATTGTTTTTGCTGATCTGCGGCCTGCAGGCACTGTGCACGACGGCCCAGAAGGAGGATACGCAGACCTTTCAGGCCAGCTATTTACATATCGGCCTGTTCGCCCTGATGTTCTCCCTATACTCTCTCATCATCACCGACACCATTCACCTGTTCGTACCGAATTCATATCTGATCTACCTGATGGAATTCCTGCTGTTCATGCTGATGCCTATCCCGCTTCTGGCGCTGGCGGTGGAAGTCTGCACGGCGCGGTTCCGAATGCTTTTGACAGCGGGCTGCTGTATTCTTTTTATCAATTTTACGATCCAGACACTGTTCCATTTCTGTCTCGGCTGGGAACTGCGCAGAGGTCTGACAGTCACCCATCTGCTGATGACTCTGTCTGCGCTTCTGCTGTTCCCGGCGCTGGTATCGGCAGGTCGGAAGCAAAACGGACGGTGGTGGTCGCTTCTGGCCTTTTTCCCGGTATTGGTGGGTGCGCTGGCAGATATTTTTCGCTTTTATCTGCCGGCATTTTACCAAAAAGCGGTGGGATTCCAGCTGGGCGTGCTGGTGTTTCTGCTGCTTCAGACCGGTTACCTGCTTCGGCAGAACCTGCGCTATTACGAAAGCTATCTCCGATCAGGGGCCTACCGTCAAATGGCATATACGGATGCGCTCACCGGGCTTGCAAACCGGACGGCCTTTGAGGAGAAGCTCATCGAAGTGCAGGAAAAGCTGGAGAGTTATTCTTCTATCTGGTGCATCTCTGCGGATATCAACAATCTGAAAGAGACGAACGACACGCTGGGTCACGCCGCCGGAGATGGGTTGATCCGACAGGCCGCTCAGATCCTGTGCACCGCCGTGGGCGGGGAAGCCACAGTCTACCGCGTAGGCGGAGACGAATTCGTTCTGCTGCTGTTCGACCGGTCTGAATCCGCTGCCAGGGCGGTACGGTCTCGGCTGGACGCCGCGCTGGAACAATATAACCGCTGCCATACGCTGGAACTGAGTATTGCACTGGGCTGCGACCGCTTCCACTTTTCTGAAGCGGATACCATGTCAAGACTTCTGTCACGGGCTGACGGGTTGATGTATCAGGACAAACGCCGCTGGAAAGAGGCGCAAAATCGAGAGACTAAATAATTCCATCTAAAAGAAAAGAAGCAAATGGTAAAAACCGGAGTGAGAGGCACTCCGGTTTTTTATATCAAGGAAATATCATTCGTTTATGTTTCCGCATATTCTGTTAAATTAAACTGTTCAGATCACTTACAGAAAAAAAGAGATCTTTTTGGCAGCTTCCAGAACATAAGGAATCAGCAGCTTCGTTCTTGATTCATCCAGCCGGACTGCCGGAGCGGAGATGCTGAGAGCGGCCACCGGTCTTTTCTTGTGATTCAAAACGGCTGCTGCGATGCAGCGAACTCCGGTCTCATTTTCCTCATCATCAAGAGCATAACCAGAGGTGCGGACCTGTGCCAGTTGTTCAGTCAGACGCGAAAAATCTGTCACTGTGTTTTTCGTAAACTGGCGGATATCACTAGAATGCCAGATCTCCTCTGTTTCCTGAACACTCATAGCTGCCAGTATGCTCTTGCCCACGGCGGTACAGTACATTGGAGCGGTTTTGCCCACACTGGAGGCCATACGCACAGAGTTTACACCGGAATCCACTTTGTAGATATAAAGTATATTCGGTCCCTCGGGGACGACAAAATGTACGGCTTCTCCGCAAAAGTCGGAGAGATTATCAAGATAGGGCCGCGCCACTGTTAGCAGGTCGCGGTCCGGCATGGCTGTGCCGCCCAATTCCAGAAGCCTTCTGGTCAGCCGATATGTGCCGTTCAGATCCTTGCTGATGTAACCAAAAGATATAAACGTCGCCAGTAATCTGTAGGCTGTCGTTTTGTTCAGCGAGGTTTCAGACGCCAGTTCGGTCAGAGTAGCACCGGAAGGATGGTTGAGGGCAAGCTGCTCCAAAAGCGTGAGCGCTCTTTCGAGAGATTGAACAGGTTGTATTTCCATGTTTTAACCTGGCTTTTTCACTGTGACGACAGATCAAAAGCATTTCCTTTCTAAGGTAAAATCTGTGAAAATCATATTTATTATATCAGGATGTTTCTTTTCTCACAAGAATATTAACAGTTGACAGGGGTAAAATGCAATGCTAAAATATCAGAAAATAAATAATTTTGAAACTTATTTCGTATAATGAAACAAACTGATCGCGAAGGAGATAAAAGAAGGAGGTGCCCAAATGTCTGAAACCATTTTGAATTCGTTGGCCCAGAGGTATGTGGATCTGACACTGTGCAAAACCAAATATGATCCATGGGACGTCTATTGGTACGCCGACAAGCCTTTTTGGAGACGGGAATCTATGAATTTTAGCAGGGAGTATAAAATATATCCCTATGTGGATCTCGGCGAGAAGAAAGAGGGACGAACACTGAAGAATATTCTGGACGAGTCGGTGCATTTGCAGGAAAGTCTGGAACTTTACAGGAAGAGCGCGGCGGAAGCCGAGCTTGACCGAGTAAATTATCTGATCGATCACACTATAAATTTACAGACACGCACCAGAGTACTATTGGGCGAGACGATGTCCTATGACGCGATGACGGAGGGATGTTACAGTCTGAGGGCCCCTGACTGCGATTACGCAGTTTTTGACGCCATGAAGCAGGAACTGGACGCAGCACTGCCGGGGAAGGGACCAGTCGCAGAGCGTGTAATGAATTTTGAGAACAGAATAACGATCCCCCGAGACCGGGTTCCCGCGGTACTCACAGCAGCCACACATGTTTTTCATGACTGCGCCGTGAAAAACATGGACATTTCGTCAGGCAATATGCCGCGCCTCAGATTTCGGGATCTGGGCGGAGAGATGGAGTTCCTTTCCATCCTGTTTGGCTATGAGTATGACCACATCGAAATGGAACGGAATTTTGCGCTGGATTATCCATTTACCGTGGACAAGGTAGTAGAGATGATCGGTCACGAGATGGAGCCGGGACATCTGACTTATTTTGAACTGCGTTTGAAAACCATGATCGACACTTGTTTTCCGGAAATGCAGATCATAGCGCAGTATTCTCCCTCAAGCGCATTCTGCGAGGGTTCGGCCCGTATGGCGGTATACATGTGCTTTGATCATTCCATAGAACAGCTGGTGGATTTTGAAAGGGAAGTGATCTTTGAGCAAGGCCGGCTGGATAAAAGTCTGGCTGCCTGCATGCCTTTATGGCATCGGTTCCGCGATCTCGCAGGTTATGGAAAGCTGGAAGCGACCAGAAACAGGTGGAACGGCGTCTGGGACAAAGAAGAAGCGGGAGCTTTTTTAGAAAAATATCTATTTGCGGCTCCGGGGTCGGGAGCACAGACTGTGGACCGATTGGCTGCCGACGACGGTCATTTTGTGTCGCATGATTACGCCCGCGATGTGATGAGAGACTACTACAAAGCGATGACAAAGAATACGGATGAGCAGTGGCGTCTGTATCAGAAACTTTGCAGATCCCATATGTCCATGCGGGGAATCAGGGATCTCACTTACCGGATCGACTTTTAGGACGGGGAGGCCGCGCCGCCGGACGGCGTCCGCAGGCGCGGGGAAAGGAAAAAAATGAAGAAATATTTTCCTGCAAACGCATTGGAGACACCCAGATTTTGCGGTATACGGACCTTTATGAAGCTGCCTTGTGTGAGAACGACAGAAGAAATGGATTTTGCTGTAGTGGGCATTCCGTTTGACACCGGCGCGGCATTTAAACCGGGGCAGCGTTTTGGCCCGGCATCAGTAAGAGAGAACTCGATTTTGCTGCGCCCCTACAGTCTGAATCTGGGTGTGGATATTTTTGAGTGGTTATCAGGAGTGGATTATGGAGATCTCAGCGTACTGCCCGGCTTTATCGAGGACTCTTACCGCTTGATCGAAGCAGAACTGACGCCTCTTTTTGAAGCGGGTGTGGTACCTCTTTCTATTGGCGGCGATCATTCCATCACACTGGCGGAACTCAGGGCTGCTGCAAAGAAGTACGGTCCGGTGGCGCTGCTCCATTTTGATTCTCATACCGATACATGGGATAATTATTGGGGCAAGAAATATACTCACGGAACTCCCTTCCGCAGAGCGGCAGAGGAGGGTCTTATCGATGGAACCGCATCCATTCAGGTTGGCATAAGGGGATCTCAGTACGCGGCAGAGGATCTGGAAGTTTCGCAGAGACTGGGGATCGAGGTTATTACTGCAAATCAGATCCACGAACTGGGTGTGGGACAAACAGGTGAATTGATCCGGCAGCGAGTGAGAGACAGAAAAGTATTTTTTTCATTTGACATCGATTTTGTCGATCCCGCCTATGCGCCTGGCACTGGTACTGCGGAAGTCGGGGGATTTACAGGCTATGAGACCATGGCGCTTATCCGGGAGGCAAAGGATCTGAATTTTATAGGCTTCGATGTGGTAGAGGTACTGCCGGCGCTGGATCCAGCGGGGATCACCGCGCAGATGGCCGCTAATGTGATCCATGAATTTATCTCTATTTTGGCACTGCGGAAAAAACGGGACAGCGAGAGTTATGCGGCTGGATGAACAGGCGCCGGAGATAGCGGCATTGAGGCAGGGGATGGGATGGAGCGGGGAGGATCTGGATAGAAAGCAGATCCTGGTGGAAACATCTTTCGGCGACAGCCATCCCGGAAGCGTGCATCTGGACCGGCTCTCCCGCATGGCGGAGGATGGGCTGAAATATGCCGGGGCAAAACCTTCCCGTTTTACAGTTACTGATATTTGCGACGGTATCGCTCAGGGACACGAGGGTATGAACTATTCGCTTCTTTCCCGGGATCTCATGGCGGGAATGATAGAGATCCACTGCAGAGCCAACGCTTTTGATGGCATGGTCTGCGCAGCATCGTGCGATAAGTCTGTGCCCGCTCATCTCATGGCGATGGCCCGTATGAAGCTTCCGTCCATTTTCGTACCCGGCGGAGTCATGGAACGCGCTGCCGCCGGGCTGACACTGGAACAGATCGGAACGATGTCCGCCGATTTCCGGAGGGGGCAGCTTTCTGAAGGAGAAATGAAGCGGTATCAGATCGACGCCTGTACTTCCTGCGGCGCGTGTCAGTTCATGGGTACGGCCGGCACGATGCAGGCTATGGCGGAAGCACTTGGATTGTCGCTTCCGTGGAGCGCGCTCGTACCGGCCAATACAAATTATGCAGACCGTTTAGCGAGATCGGCAGGACAGCAGGCAGCCGTGTTGGCGGAACGCGGAATTACATCCGCGGATATACTGACAGAAAACGCGTTTCGAAACGCGGCCGCCGTCCACAGTGCGCTGGGGGGATCCACCAACGCTCTGCTTCATCTGCCCGCTGTGGCGAGAGAGGTAGGTATAAGTTTCAGAGCAGAGGAATTTGACGCAGTCCACCGCCGTGTACCCTTCATGGTAAATACCAGACCGGCGGGACAGTATTCCACCGATCTTTTCTGGTATGCCGGAGGCGTACCGCGGTTGATGATGGAGATCAGAGACCACCTGTGTCTGGATACGCTCACTGTTACAGGGAAAACTCTGGGAGAAAATCTGGAAGATCTGAGATGCAGCGGATATATGGAATATATGGAGGGCTATCTGGACAATTTCGGACTGAAGCGCGGTGATCTGATCCGGAGAATAGCGGATCACGGCGCTGTGGCCGTATTGAAAGGCAACATTGCAGAAAAAGGGGCCGTGATCAAATGTACCGGAATATCGGAGTCAATGCTTTGTTTTAAAGGACGGGCTAAAGTTTTTGCAGAAGAACGGCAGGCCAGAGAAGCGATCCTCGAAGGGAGAATAAAACCGGGTGATGTGATCGTGATCCCCTTTGCCGGACCCCAGGGCAGAGGAATGCCGGAAATGTTCTATACCACGGAAGCCCTGTGTTCCGACCGTATACTGTCCGATTCTACGGCTATCGTCACGGACGGACGTTTTTCCGGAGCCGGCAGAGGACCGTGCGTTGGCCACGTTTCGCCGGAAGCAGCAGAAGGGGGAAATATCGGTCTGCTCAGGGACGGGGATCTGATCGTGATCGACATTGCAAATCGGCGGCTGGACGCTCCCGATATCGATTTTCTGTTGCGGAAAAAGGAGGCAGCCCGACAGAGCGATTTCTTAAAACAAGAGACGGAGATCCTGGGATGCGGGTCCGTGTTGACATTATATCGACGGAATGCTGTCTGCGCTATGGATGGCGGTTACATGAGATAATATCTGCATAGCGGATATTATATGATTCTGTGCACGGCGGACGCCATGCAGGGATTATACCATGATGGCCTGCGGCCAATCATGGTATAATAGAAAAACAGGTGAGACTCATTGGAAAAATGGTTCACCTGTTTTTCATTTCTGCAGGATAATGGCCCGCTCAGTACCAGCTGTATCGACGGCGCTGAGCTGGGCCATATTGACGGAAAGCAGTTTATAAAAGGCCGGTCACCGCTGTACCCGACCGGAACCGTCGCCGTTCATCAGAGCTTTGACCTCTGAGACAGATACCCGGTTGTAATCCCCCTCTACGGAATGCTTTAGACAGGAGGCGGCCACTGCGAAGTCCAGAGAAGCTTGAGGTGTCATACCGCAGGATAGGCCGTAGATCAGACCGGCTCCGAAACTGTCGCCTCCGCCTACGCGATCAACGATACGGATCGGGTATTTTTGAGAGCGGTAGAATTGCCCGTCCTGATACAACATCGCAGACCAATTGTTGTCGTTGGCCGAGATGCTTTCGCGCAGAGTGATCGCCACGGTTTGAAAACCAAAGCGGTCCGCAAGCTGCCGGGCTACGGCAGAGTAACCCTTCCAGCTCAGTCTGCCTCCGGTGATATCGGTATCTGGAGCCTTGATGCCAAATACTTTTTCCGCGTCCTCCTCATTGGCGATACATACGTCTACGTAGGGCATCAGCCGTTCCATAGCGCGGCCCGCCTCCGCGACAGTCCACAGTTTCTTGCGGAAATTTAAGTCACAGCTGACCATGAGTCCTTTTTCTTTTGCGGTCCGGCAGGCTTCCAGACAGATTTCCGCCACATTGGCGCCCAGGGCCGGCGTGATTCCGGTAAAGTGAAACCATTGTGCGCCCTCCATAATAACATTCCAGTCGAAATCGTCTGCCGACGCTTCGCTGACCGCGGAATGAGCACGGTCGTAGATGACTCTGGATGGCCGCTGGGAGGCGCCCCTTTCCATAAAGTAAATTCCGATGCGGCTGCCTCCGCGCACTATCTTTGACGTATCCACACCAAAATATCGCAGACCGTTTACCGCACTTTGCCCGATCTCGTTATCGGGAAGACGGGTGATAAAAGCTGTATCCAGGCCGAAATTGGCTAAGGATACAGCCACATTCGCTTCGCCGCCGCCGAAAGTGGCTTCCAGGATGCTATTCTGGAAGAAACGCAGATATCCTTCAGGGGCAAGTCTGAGCATGATTTCTCCAAACGTAATGTACTTTGCCATAGCTATGCTCCTCTCTGTTTCTGAATCAACCGGATCGAGAAGGGGGGAACACCTTTGATGAGGACAGACGCATGAGAGACGCCGGCATCCTCTTCCAGGGCGGGGTCAAGGACTTCGATCCCTTTCTGCTTTAACCAGTAACAGGCTCGGGGCAGAGAATTGACTGTGATCTGCAGGCAGGAAACTTCTTTTTCATAATGATCGCATGGGGTTTGATCTTCGGAGGCCGGCGTAACGCCGATCAACTGTTCCAGAAGCAGAGAGAGAGAGCCGCAGGGGGTGATGCCCAGCGTCTCGTCCACAGCGCTGCGGCAGAGCGCGGCGATCCCGTCCCAATCGTTTTTTTCAATCAGTTCCGGGGGAGCCATAAAAGTGCCGCCGCAGGCAAAGATGCGGGGATGGGAGAGATAATCAGAAAGATTTCGGAGGTTAACGCCTCCAGTGGGAATAAAGCGGACACCGTCGTAAGGCCCGCAGAGAGCTTTAATTCCTGCCAGACCTCCATTTTGCTCCGCTGGAAAGAATTTTACGACGTTCACGCCCAGGGAGACGGCCCTTTCCAATTCAGTAGGCGTAGCGCAGCCAGGGATGACAGGAATATTTTTTTCCTGGCAGAAGGATACAATTTCTGGATTCAATCCGGGAGATACAATATAGAGAGCACCGGCGTCTATGGCTTGAACGGCCTGTCGGATATTGAGGACCGTGCCCGCGCCCACAACCATATCGGGAAATGATTCCCGTAATTGGGCGATCACTTTTTCAGCTCCCGACGCTCGGAAGGTGACTTCCGCCGCAGGAATGCCGCCCGCCGTCAGCGCTCGGGCCAAAGGCAGAGCTTTGCTGATATCTTCCAGCTTGACAACTGGAATCATCCCGATCTGATTAAGCTTTTCCATTGTCTGATTCATAACAGCGTTTCCTTTCATACATTGCCGTGCTTTCTCCGGGACAGGGGAAATAACAGTCCTGCCTGCAAAAAGCCACGGCCATGGATATTAATCGTTTATTTCACATAGTAAAACGTTGTTTCATAAATTAATTATAGCAGGTAAGCGTGACAAAGTAAATATGGGACGCAGATTCAACTGAAAATAAAAGGCCCCGGCGTGAGAGTTTTCTCATACCGGGACGGCGTGGGTCAGGATTATTTGATTCTGTAGCCCAGACTTCGGGAGATCTGTTCGCCGCAGTGCCGCACTTCACAGATGATGGAGGGCATCGTCTGCGAAGTGACGCTGAGGATGGTACCGGTCGAGGAGACGGCAGCGACGACTTTGCCCACATGGTCTCGGATCGGAGCAGCCACGCAGCGCACGTTTTCTTCATTTTCCAGATCATCCACAGCATATCCCTGACGGCGGACTAAGTCCAGCTCGCGCTTCAGGCGCAGGGGGTCAGTGATGGTCTGGGGGGTTCGAGCCGGCAGACCGGCCGCAGCGATAATATCATCCACTTCGCCTTCAGACAGGTCGGCCAGCAGAACTTTACCGACGGAAGTACAGTGCAGTGGGACTCTGGCGCCAACGCGGGAACGGACTGCGATACCACTGGACTCCGGAGGATCCACTTTGTCGATGTAAACGCCCTCGCAGTGATCGCGGATGACCAGATGGCAGATATCACCTGTGGAAGCAGCCAGGCGTCGAAGCTCAGGCGAGGCGGCCCTTGCCAGATCCGTTTCATCAAAGACCGATTGATAGAGCAGAAAGCGGGGACCGATGCGGTACTTGGCGTCGTCCGGATTCTGTATGATATACCCATTGTCTTTCAGCGTAAAAAGGATGCGATATATGGTACTCTTGTTGAGCTGAACGCCGGATTCCAGTTCGCTCAGGGAGATACCGTATGGGTAGTCGACCATGAATTCCAGGATCCGGACTGCTTTTTCAATGACAGCAATTTTATTGGGAATTTCTGACATACACGGTCTCCTTTCTATCCACAGAAGAGGGAGACTACACGTTGAAGAGGAAGTGCATCACATCCCCGTCCTTTACTATGTAGTCCTTTCCTTCGGAACGGATCAGACCCTTTTCCTTGGCGGTGGCCAGATTGCCGCCGCACTCGATCAGCTTGTCGTAGGCGATGGTCTCGGCGCGGATGAAGCCCTTTTCAAAGTCGGAGTGGATCTTTCCGGCGGCCTGAGGCGCTTTGGAACCGCGTTTGATGGTCCAGGCCCGCACTTCCGGCTCCCCTGCGGTGAGGAAGGAGATGAGGTCCAGCAGGCGGTAACAGGCTTTTACCAGCTGATCCAGTCCAGATTCTGAGATGCCCAGTTCCTGCAGGAACATGGCGCGTTCGTCGTCGGGCAGTTCTGCG
This sequence comes from Bacilliculturomica massiliensis, assembly GCF_900605495.1. Lineage (GTDB taxonomy): Bacteria > Bacillota > Clostridia > Peptostreptococcales > Anaerovoracaceae > Bacilliculturomica > Bacilliculturomica massiliensis. The sequence continues at coordinate 1,974,580 of NZ_LR027603.1, read as the reverse complement.
ATCTCCGCTTCCACTCTGGCGCTGATGACGACCACTTCGGAGCCTTCGCCGGCCGCAAATTCGCGGACTTTTTTTACATATTCGTTTTCGTCGGCTGCGGCCACTTCATCCTCGGCTACGTTGGCCACATAGATGATCGGTTTGTAGGAGAGGAGGTCCAGACTTTTTACGAATTCGTCTTCCTCTTCCGTCAGGTCGAGTGTCCTGGCCGTCAGTCCCTGTTCCAGAGTGGACTGGACTTTTTTCAGCATGTCCAGCTCTGCCTGAAGACTCTTGTCGCCCTTCAGGTTTTTCTGGGTCTTCTGAATGCGGCGTTCCAGCACTTCCAGATCGGAGAGGATGAGCTCCATGTTGATGGTCTCGATATCGGAAAGGGGATCGACCTTTCCGTCCACGTGGACCACGTTGGGATCCTCGAAGCAGCGGACGACGTGGACGATGGCGGCTACCTCGCGGATGTGGCCCAGGAATTTGTTGCCCAGGCCCTCTCCCTTGGACGCGCCTTTTACCAGTCCGGCAATATCGTAAAACTCAATGGCCGTATATACGGTCTTTTTGGAGTTGTACATTTCGTGCAGCACCTTCAGCCGTTCGTCCGGAACGGTCACCACGCCTACGTTGGGTTCAATGGTACAGAAGGGGTAGTTGGCCGCTTCCGCGCCGGCTTTGGTGATGGCGTTGAACAGTGTGCTCTTTCCCACATTGGGCAGTCCGACAATACCTAATTTCATTTTACTTTTACCTCCGGTTCTGCGGCGCCGGTCCCGGACCTGATGTCAGACCGCCGGCCGCCGATTGATGAATAGTTTTTCCTTATATGACTGGATGGGTCGACCTGTCAGACAGATCTGTCAATGCAGGTCAGGGAATATTCAATAGAAGATCCTTCCCTTCGTGCTGTTTTTTCTGGCCAGATAGATGTACCAGAGAATAAAGAGCACAAAGACCACAGCGCTGACCAGCTGCGCGGTGCGGATCGTATTTCCGATCATCAGGCTGTCCGTGCGCAGTCCTTCCACGAAGAAACGCTCGAAGGAATAGAGGATCCCGTAGAGCAGGAAGGTCTGTCCGTCAAATTTTCGATTGTTGTCGATATACAGCAGCAGGAAGAAGAGAAGGAAACACCAGATCGATTCGTAGAGAAAGGTCGGGTGTACCATCTGGCCGTTTACCTCGATGGCCCAGGGCAGGTTCGTGGGACCGCCGTGGGCTTCGCCGTTAAAGTAATTGCCCCAGCGGCCGATGGACTGAGCCAGAGCGATCCCGGGGGCCACCAGATCTAGACCGTTCAGAGGCTGGATCTTCCAGCGCCGGCACAGCAGGATCCCGGCGATCATGCCGAAGATCAGGCCGCCGTGAATGGCCAGGCCTCCTGTGCGGATATTGATGATCTTCATGATGTCGCCCGCGTAATTTTCCCAGTGGAAGGCGACGTAGTACAGCCGCGCGCCAACGATGGCGGCGGGGATGCAGATCAGACCGATGTCGATGATGTGCTCGGAATCAATGTGATGGCGCGGCGCCCGTTTATAGGCGAAGACCAGCGCCAGGGCCATGCCGAGGGTGATAAGTATTCCGTACCACATGACGTCCAGTCCGAAGATGGTAAACGCAATGCGCGATGTAGGTGTAGGCATCTCTGTTGGGTTCTCCTTTACAGCTGTTATTTCTTTTGTCTCTGTTCAAAACCTGCGCGGAATTCGGAAATGCGGTCTGCCCCACGGCCGCCAGGGCGGCGGGAGATCCGGAAGTTTTTCTCAATTTCTATTATTGCTGAGGCAGGGCTGTTTTAAACATCGGTTCCGCCTGTCGTTTCAATGTTTCATTATACAATAGAACCGGTTGGGGTACAAGGAAAACAGAGGGAAGTTCACGGATTACACATAAAAAAACAAAAAGCGGCGGTCACTCTGAACAGCGGGAGAAGAAAGAAAAGGCATCGGTCAATGCTGACGGATGCCCTAAAATGTGTTCCAGATGCCTGAAAAACAACGATCTTTTACTGTTCGTGTTATAAAGCAAGGCAGATGAAACGGGACGCCGCGCGGCCGTGTAAGAGCGCGGCCGCGCAGGTTCGGTTTTGTGCGTTATCCCAGAAGGGAGTCTTTCTTTTCCAGGATCTCGGCCACCACGGCGCAGGCCGGACAATCGCAGTACGCTGCTCCTGCTGCTTTGATCTCCCTGGCGTGTTCCACAATATTTCCGGCGGTTTCCGCTCCGAAGTACTGAACTCCCGCGTCGGATCCCGCGAAAGCGATCAGATTGTCGATGGGCATGATATCCGCTTCCAGTTCCTCGATATATTTTTTCGTTTCTTCGGCTTCCTTACCGGTTCCAACCGCTTCCAGCCAGGCCTGCGCCGCGGCCTTTGTTTCACTGCTGCATGTGGGCGCCTCGATCAATTCACGGGTCTTTTGAACAACAAAATCCATTACTTCTTTTTTATCCATAGCTGATCTCCCCTTTCCTGCTTTCTGAATTTTATCCATGTTTAAATTTTACCACGATCATTCGGCGGTTGCAATTCCATTTCCCGCAGGATGCCCAGCCGCTCTGCCATGCTGCTGTTCTGTCAGTTTTGCTCTGCCGGGCTGCCGATCTTTTGGTCTCCCGGTCTTATTCTGACGGCCGCGTCCCGCCGGTCCACCGGTCTGCCTGTATTGTTCTGCCAGCCGCCCTCCGGCCGGTCTGTCTGCCGGCGGCGCCGAAGGCGGGACAGGGTGATCTTGCCGTGGGGGACCGCGGCGCGCGGACCGGACTGGAAAAAAGCGCCGGGCTGCTGCTGCCGGAACCCAGAATAGTGGTGGTGCTTTCCGGCGGTGCTGTGGTAAGATAAGAGACAGAAACTTGGAGGAGGATTTTTATGCTGGAAAAGAGAATTGGAGATAAACTGGATGGTCTGCTGGAGGAAGCTCTGGAAGAATACGCGCTTCCGGGGATCGCTGCCAGCGTCAGCGGAGGCGGCGGAGGGAAGAAGTTCGGGGCCGGATTCGCGTGGAGAGGGGCTGCGGGACGTGACAGCGTTGAAAACGGCAGGCAGCTGACCCCCGACCATATTTTTCATATGGCGTCAGTGACGAAGCTCTTCGTGGGCACGGCGGCGGTCCAGCTGTGGGAACGGGGCCTGCTGGCTCCGGAGGACCGGCTGGCCGATCTGCTTGCGGAATACCGGCAGGCGCCGCGGGGGCTGGGGGACGTGACGCTGCTGCAGCTTTTGACGCACACCTCGGGACTGAGCAATGTGGAGCATTTTGGCTGGGAAAAGCCGGAGACCGACGACGGCGCTCTGAGACGTTACGCTGTTTCACCGGAAGTGATGGCCATGCCCTTCGTTCACGAAGACAGAGGAAATAGTTTTTCTTATTCCGATGTGGGCTATGAGATACTGGGCGCAGTGATCGAGGAGACAGCCGGGGAAACGCTGGAAGATTATATAAAAAAGAATATATTTGAACCTCTCGGCATGGAGCGTTCTACGCTGAGGACCTTCGAGAGGGGATTTCAGCTGCGGGAATTCGCCGGGCTGGAGAGCGGGGACTGGAGATCGCCGGGGAAGACAGATGAACTCAGGCGCCTGCTTGACCTGCAGAATCTGGCGCGGCTGTCGGATCCGCCCATGGCCATGCCTCACGGGAGAACGGAGGAGGGGAAGCTGAAACTGGAGACGCACTATCCCTACAACCGGGAACACTGCGCCAGCTCAACGCTGAGTTCATGTCAGGAGGATATGGAGCGGTTCGCGCGGGCCCATCTGGCCCACGCCTGCGGCGGCCACGGACCGCAGCTGTTCCCGCCGGCGTATTATGAGGAGGTATGGAGACCGCGGGCCGTCGTTCCCAACAACGGGGAGCACATCGGGCTGAGCTGGTTTATTCGGGAGCAGGAGGGCTACACGCTGTACGGCCACGAGGGGACGGATCAGGGATTCCGGGCCAGCTTCTGGATCTGTCCGGAACTGGATCTGACGCTGCTGGTCAATTCCAATGTGACCAAAGCTCCGGTCAAACGGGTGGCCAAGCGTCTTTTGAAAGCGGTTCTGGAATCGTGTTAAAAATCAGCTGCATTCACCCAGACAGAGGGTTTTGACCGCGGATTGTATCAATTTAGTCACTTTATCGTAAGAAATTTGACAAGAAATATGAAGATAATCTGTGTTATACTTCGTTTTGTAGTTGTAAATGAAAAAAGCCGGGGAAATGGACCGGCTGCCGCACGGGGACCGCGGAAACGCGGATGGCGGTCCGAGGCAGGGCCGCGCCGCAGAGAGAACAGCATGCCGGCAGCGGGACAGACCGAACAGAGACTGTCGGTCAGGCGCGCCGACGAGGCGTCTGCGGACGCGAGAAAAGCGGCTGATGCAAAAGGGAGGAAAAAACATGTTTGGGAAAAAGAAATCAGATCAGATGCAGAAATCGCAGTCGGCGATCATCGGGGGAGCCGGCGATGGTTCCGGGGCGGACGCGCCGGAGAGCCCGGCGGGAAACGCCGCGGCGCCTGAGGGTCATAGTAAGGCGCCTTACGGCATGCCAAAAGGCAAGAAGAAGGGCAAGAAAAAGAAAATAATCGCCGCAGTGGTGGTACTGCTGATAGTAGTGGCAGCGGCGAAGGTATTTATGGGCGGCGGCGAACCGGTGATGCCCACTTCTACGGGTACGGTCGAACGCATGGATGTTCAGCAGGTCATTTCCATCAAGGGAACTGTGGAAGGAAACGATCGGGCGGAGGTCAGTTCCGCGCTGGACAGGGAGATCGTCTCTATCTCCGTCAGGGAGGGAGATACAGTATCTGCGGGTCAGCTGCTGGCGACGCTGAAGGATAAGGAAGATACCTCCAACAGAACGCAGAAGTATGATATTCAGCAGGCCCAGAACAATCTGGAGTCCGCGAAATTCGATTACGATACATCGAAAAAACTTTATTCGGAAGGCGTGATCTCCGAGCAGGAGTTCCAGAAGGCGGAGACCGCTTACGAGAATGCGAAGACGTCGCTGGCCATCGCCAAGGTGGACCGGACCGACAATGAAGACCTGCGGATCACCAGCCCCATCAGCGGCGTTGTGACCCGTGTAAACGCCAAGGTAGGTTTTACCGCCAGCCAAATGGCCAACGGTACGGCGCTGTTCGTGGTCGAGGATCTGTCCAGCCTGAAGATGCAGGTAAAGGCCAGCGAGTACGACATCAGCAAGATACAGGTGGGCCAGAAGGTAAACATCTCCGCTGAGGTACTGGGCGGAAATACGGCGGAAGGCGTGGTATCCCACATCGCTCCCACCGGAGAGCTGAAGGATTCCTCCGGAAAAGAAATGGTCATTCCGGTCAAGATCGACGTCACCAACGGTTCGGGACTGATCGCAGGCGTTACGGCCAAAGCAGATATTCTCGTAAATGAGAGCAAAAACGCGGTGGCGGTGCCTCTGGATGCGATCCAGGCTGACCAGGCCACGGGAGAGACCTACCTGTTTACCGTGTCCAAGGACAACAAGCTGGTAAAGCAGGTGATCACCACCGGGCTGGAAAGCGATTTTTATATCGAGGTCACCTCCGATAATGTGAAGGAAGGGGACATCATCGTGCTCAGTCCCACTCCTGGTATGACCGACGGCCAGGTCATCGTACCCGCCGGCGCGGGCGCGGCAGGAGCGGACGGCGGCGTTCCCGACGGCGCGGCGGCAGAGTAGGAGGCCGGTGATGGGAGAGATTATACGAATTGATAATCTGGTGAAGGTCTATCAGAACGGGGACATTCAGGTGGAAGCGCTGAAGCGGCTCAACCTGACGGTGAATAAGGGCGAGTACATCGCCATCATGGGCGCCTCCGGCTCGGGTAAATCGACACTGATGAACATACTGGGCTGCTTGGACCGGCCCACGGACGGACATTATTATCTGGACGGAGTCGATGTGCGGGAGCTGGACGACAACGAGCTATCATGGATCAGAAACCAGAAGATCGGCTTTGTTTTCCAGTCTTTCAACCTGATCCCCAGGACCAGCGCCCTGAAGAACGTGGAGCTTCCCATGGTCTACGCCAAGGTGCCGGCGGCGCAGCGGGAAGAGCGGGCGCAGCTGCTGCTGGACAAAGTGGGCATCGGAGCGCGGTCGTTTCACATGCCCAACGAAATATCCGGCGGGCAGAAGCAGAGGGTGGCTATCGCCAGAGCGCTGGCCAACCAGCCGCCCATCATCCTGGCCGACGAGCCAACGGGAAATCTGGACAGCAGATCATCTGTGGAGATCATGGATATCTTTACAAGCCTGAACCGGGAAGAGGGCAATACGGTGATCATCGTGACCCACGAACCGGACATCGCAGAATTTACAGACCGCGTCATCACCTTCCGTGACGGCTGCATCATCAGCGATGAGAGGAAGGGGGGAGCGCCGTGCTGATCATTGAAAACATAAAGCTGGCGCTGAATGCGATCCGCATCAACAAAATGCGGTCCTTTCTGACCATGCTGGGCATCATCATCGGCATCAGCTCGGTCATCGCCATCACGGCTATCGGTTCCAGCATGCAGGGAGTTCTGGATAAACAGTTCGCTTCCGTGGGAAAAAGCGCCATGGTCACCTATCCAAACTGGAACATGATCGACGATTATATCCCCTCAGACGCGCTGTTTGACAGGGATGACATGAATACCCTGAAGGCAAAGTTCCCGGAGTACATCGCCTATATTGATCCAAATGTGAGCGCTTCCAGCGATTATCGCATCGGAAGGCTGGATGGAAAGATCAGCATGTCCGGAACGGCGGCGGGCAGGGACAAGATGCTGAATCTGAATATGATCTACGGCCGTTACATCAACGAGGCCGACGTAAATGGGGCCAAACCCCGTCTGGTCATCGAGGCAAAGACGGCAAAAAAGATGTTCGGCACGGAGAACGCGGTGGGCAAGACCGTGGACCTGACCGTGGAAGAAGAACTCAAGGAATTCACGGTGGTCGGCGTCTACAAGGAAGAAGACTCGATCTTCACCGCCATGAACACCAGTCAGAACGACTTCGGTTACATTCCCTACTCGCTGATGCCCAGCCAGGCCGACTGGACCGCATACTTTTACATGTATACGGCGGAAGGCGTGAACCAGACGGAGGCAGGTGAAAAGATCACGGCTTACATGGCCAAGATGAAGGGCATGCCGGAGGGATACTACATGTACGAATCTGCAGAGGCCCAGGCCAATATGATGACCAGTATGCTTTCCACGGTATCCACGGCCATCGGCATCATCGCCGGAATCTCGCTTCTGGTAGGCGGAATAGGCATCATGAATATTATGCTGGTATCCGTGACAGAGCGGACGAGAGAGATCGGCATCAGAAAATCACTGGGCGCCAGGACGGGAGACATACTGTTTCAGTTCCTGACGGAATCCATGATCATATCAGCCATCGGCGGACTTATTGGAACGACACTGGGCTGCGGCATCGCGGCCGTAGGTATGTCTGCCTTCGGGGTGGATTTTGTCATCAACCCCATGGTCATCGTTTTGGCGGTGGGCTTTTCCGCCGTGGTCGGCGTTTTCTTCGGAATCTATCCGGCCAGACGGGCGGCAAAGCTGGATCCCATCGAGGCGCTGCGCTTCGAATAAATCGCTTACGTCAACCCAAACATAAAGGAAGCGGGCGGCTGCGCGGAGCATATCCGCGCGGCCGCCCGTTTTCATTACCGAACAGATCCGTAAAGTCTCCGTCTATACGCTGCGTGGCATATCCGGTGATCGCCTCTCTCACAGCTGATGTGGGCGCAGACCGGGGGGCCGACGGCTGCGGGAAGGCAAATAAAAAGCCGCAGCCAGAGCCGCGGCGCATGTAAGCCTTTTATTCGTATGATGTGTGGTGAGCCAGGATCAGCAGAGTCTGATTTTCCAGCGCGTATACATCGTACAGGATGTGATTGCCGTACTCGGAAAAGTCTGCCCCGGATTTTTCATAATCGGATGTGACCGCCGTGTAAAAATCCGCCGGGGTGAGGATCTGCGGCTCCCCGTCTCCGTCGGGAGAGAGGTAAGTTGTGTAAGCCTGCTCCGGTATGGTAAACGTGCGATTCAGAGCAAAGCTGTCGATGCGGTATCCGTCCGGCGCGGAACTGTCCTCCACGATCTCTTTGGGATGAAGGATCATTTCGATCTCATCGCTTTCGTTTTTGTTCAGCTCGATGGAACCGAGAAGTTTTTCTGCTCCGTCGTTCATCAGCTGCTGCGCATACGCCCCTTCGAGGTAAGCGATGGTTATTTCCGGAGTTTCCTCATCGCCCATGGCGTCTCCGCAGCCGGTCAGCGCGGCGGCGGCCACAGCTGAGAGCAGCAGGAGGATCAGGACGAGAGAGTACCCGCGGTGTATGAGTTTTTTCATTCTAAATAGCCCCGGACGACTTCCGAGTCCTCCTTTCCAAACTGAACGCAGCCATTTTTCTCAAACCAACAGGCGAGAGTCTGGCATCCTATATGGATCATTCTATGCCTGGCCCGGTGGTTTTTCAATAGCATCGGAAAAGAGTAATCACAATGTCACAGAAGTGTAATAATCGAGCCGATGTCCGACAGCGGGAGACCGGGAAACCACAGGGGAGTTCTGTCCCGGGCTCGGATGAAGGCGCAGATCCGGTGGAAATCAGGGTGGGCGGACAGATCGCCGTGAAAGAGTACGGTATGGCCCAGCAGACCGGAAGCGCCGCCGAGAAACCCGTATGGAAAACCGGGCAGAAGCACATGGCCCGTGGAAACGGTCAGGACGTCGATGGGATAGGGGGCGAGAGCCTTCTCCAGCCCGCGGTCGGAAGTAATCACGGCGGGCTTCCGGCCGCCGTTTACCACCACCAGGCCGCACTTTGTGTAACCCTGCCGGACGTTGATCTCCGTCAGTCCCAGCCGCTTTACCTCGGAGCGGACCTCCGGCGCTGTGAAGCGAAGATTGTGGACGAAGAATTCTCCCAGCTGTACGCCGCAGAAACCTGTATTCAGCGGATAATCGGGACCGGCGGGAACGCCGGTGAGGATGCGGTCCCCCAGAGCGCAGCAGTAGAGATCCGCGTGGGAAGCCACAGCCGCGTAGGTGAGCGCCGAGGGTCGGATCTCAGCGGGCACGGCCCCGGGAAAGCGGGAGATGCAGGCTTTTACCTGCGGATATATTTCCTGTGAATAATATACGTTGGGTATTGGGCGGGCCGGTATTGGGGAATACGCCGCCGGCTCCCGTCCGGGTCTCCGTTCCGTTTGCTGTTTCATATCAGGCATCCCCGCCTTTGACATGGGAAACAGTCTCAGCGTTCTCTGCCACATCCGCATCTGAGACTGGAGCGTCTATTTCGGCGGCTGAGGCATCTGCATCAGATGATCTTCCGGGACGCTGGACCAGAACGGCGCCGGCGATGAGCAGGATCACCCCCAGCAGCCGCAGAGGGGAGACAGGATGGACCTGACTGCCGAGAAAGCCTGTGGCGTCCGCCAGAACGGACCCGGTCAGCTGACCGGCTACCATCATGCTGAAATAGGCGCCGAAGCCGATCTTCGGGGGGATCAGTATAGAACAGAATACCAGAGCGGTGCCGAAGACGCCGCCCGTCCACATCCACCACTTCGTGCTGAGGAGCACGTCCCAGGAGGGCAGGGGATAAATGCCCAGAGCGGACGCCAGCGGGAGCATGACGACCAGAAGGACCATTCCGCCCAGAAAGCTGAACAGAGATGCGAATACAGGGTTGCCCGAGGCTGCGCGCAGCCGGCCGTTGACCGCCGACTGCATCGTCACGGCAGCGCCCGTGAGAAAACTGATCATGCTGAATAAAAGACTCATATGTAAAAGCCGCCTTTCCTGACTTGCTTTGCTCTTAAGAATTTTGGATGAGGACCGCCCCGGCCAGGAGCAGAAGGACCCCCGCTGCCCGGACCTTATCCGCACGCCGGATGCGCTCCACCAGCCAGCCTTTGTGATCCAGCGTGACGGAAAGGAAGAGCTGACCGGCCACCAGCATGCTGAAGAAGGCGGCGTACCCGATGAGAGGGGGAAGAAGGACCAGGGCCATGACGTAGATCAGCCCCAGCGGCCCGCCCATCCATGTCCACCAACGGGTGCGTGAGAGCAGGCCCCGTTCCGGCATGGGCCAGACTCCCAGTCCTGCAAACAGTATCAGCAGCATCACCAGAAGGATCGTTCCGCCTATGAAGTTGGCGAAAGAAGCAAAGACGGCGTTGCCGGTGAGAAGGCGGATCTGTCCGTTGACGCCGGACTGCACGTTGGTGGCGACGCCCACGAGAAAACTGATCAGAGCATAAATGGCATACATGATAAGACCTCCTGAAAAGCGGCGCTCAGGCCGCGCGATCAATATGAGTATACCATAATGTTGCGCTTGTTTTCCACCGCGGGGAAATTAATTTGCCGGTCCCAGAGCGAGATGAGATCGAACTTGATCTTCTGTACGTAGACTTCGCCCAGAAAGTTGGTGGAATGAAATTCCACGGTCAGAGAGAGCATGGGATTTCCCTGAAGCATTTCGTCCGTCAGGCGGATGCCCCCGATGAGAAAGGGTATGGTGCTCTGATAGGGCACTTTATTATTCAGCGAAATGGTCAGCGTCTCGTAAGTAATGGGTTGGGAACGGCCGTCGTCGTATTTCAGCTTCAGTCCCAGTTTGAACAGCTCGATATTGATGATATCCGTTCGGCTGACATTGGTCATGGTCAGGACCAGTACGTCTCCGTCGGTCTCCGGACTCAGCTCCATGCTGTCGGTGATGTCCGTGAAGGAATCGTCCAGATTGATGGCGAAAACGTCCTTGGGCAGAAATTCTTTCAGCTCTTCCGGCGCCATGCCGTTGATGTCTATGGTCGGGATGTAATTGTTTTCTTCAATTTTGATCAGACGCTTGTTCATATCATTGGCCTGCTGGCTGAGAAAAACGGCGCCCACGCCCAAAAGGACCGTGCCCAGAAATGTAAAAAAAGCGGCGTAGAAGTTTAAGAGATCGTCTTTGTGGAAAGGACTATTATAGACCCAGCTTCCCGGCCTGTCATAATAATCCAGGATCTGCGGCATGAGCGCGCAGGGGACTACGAGGGCGATGGTGAATACGAGCATGGCTATCCACCACTTCATGTACGCTTTATTAATGTACGGTTTATTCATACCGCGCCTCCTGCACTGAGAAATAAAAGCGGACGGCGGTCCGCACATTTAGTATAGATATAAATGAAGAAAAAAATTCGGATTACCTGTGAAGGCCTGAGGTTTTTCATTTCCTCCGCAGGCGTCCCAGAAGACCCGGCGGTTTCGGGATAAATATTGTATTGGAATGGTATAATGCGAAGATTGCGCCGTAACTGGCGCGTATTTGTGATATAATAGCCGCAGGGCGGCTATTATATAGATTCTGTGCGCGGCGGACGCCATGCGCGGATTCTGTCCCGACGGCCTGCGTCCGGTCAGGACAGAATAGCCGCAGGGCCGGCTATTATATCTGATTCTGTGCGCGGCGGACGCCATGGGCGGATCGCAGCATGATGGCCTGCGGCCAGCAGAAAAAGTAAATATTCGGGATAAAATGAAAGAAGATCGCGTTCAAACTCGTTATATTGATTGCGGGGGGCGCTTCTTCTTTACATAAATAAGTACCGCGCTGCGGACGGACAGGGTGAAATGTTTTTACCTCCGGACAGACGGGTCCACGGGGAAAGGGCATGACGCAGATGGACGATGAGGTCTGCAGGCAGATCCGGGCAGCGGGGTTAAATTTTTAAGTGTGGGAACAGCCGGCGGACAGCGAGCCGCGGGCGGCTTCAGCAGAGGAAGGAGAGGCATGTATGCCGGGAGACAAAAGGTTTGCCGTTCTGATCGACGCAGACAATATTTCAAATAAGTATGTAAAGGTGATTCTGGATGAGATTTCAAACGACGGGGTCGCCACTTACAAGAGGATCTATGGAGACTGGACCAGAGCGGAGATGGGACCGTGGAAACGGGTGCTGCTGGAGCACTCCATCACTCCGATCCAGCAGTACGGCTATACTACAGGAAAAAACGCCACGGATTCAGCAATGATCATCGACGCCATGGATATTCTGTATTCAGGAAATGTGGAGGGGTTCTGTCTGGTCAGCAGCGACAGCGATTTTACGCGTCTGGCGTCCAGACTGCGGGAATCCGGCATGATGGTGGTGGGAATGGGCGAGCAGAAGACGCCGAAAGCCTTCATCTCAGCCTGCAATAAGTTTAAATATCTGGATATTTTATCGGGACAGGCTGCGCCGAAGACGCAGGAGACCAGGCGGTCGGGTCAAGCGGCGAAGAGAGGCCGCATGACAAAAGCAGAGAAGGAAGCGGCTGCTTCAGCTGCGGCAGCGGCTGCGGGCGAGAAGGCGGCCCACGCCGCCAGAGAAGCGCAGCTGGAACGGGAGGCCGCCGCAAGAGCGGCGGAAGCGGCTGCGGCGAAAGAAGCGGCGGAGACGGCTGCCGCGGAGAAAGCGGCGGCAAAGACAGCGCAGAAGGACGGCGCCAGGGACGATGGGGCTCAGAATGTAGGCGGAAAAGCGGACCAGCCAAAGCCGGAAAAGGAAAAGGCGGCCAGAGGCGCTTCCAGAAAGAAGGGGAGGACGGGCAAAGCGGATCAGGCGGCCGCCGATGCGGAACACGAGTCTGTTCAGGTCCCCGAGATGGAGAAGAGCGGAGGCGGGAAGAACGCCGGCCGAAAAAACAGCGGCCAGGAAGCCGGACAGAACGCCGGAGGGAAGCAGCATGCCGCCGACGGCGCGGATCCGTCAAAGGAAGCCGGAGCAGTGTCGGGGATCCCGGCAGGCCAGGAAGTTTCTGGTCAGGATGTACCGGCGCAGGAGACCCCGGCCAGGGATGCAAAAGACATGGGCAGAGGGGGAAAACTGCGGCCTGAGGACGTGGGGATCATCCTCTTTGACAGCGAAGAAGAATATGAGGACGAGCCTGCGGAGATGACCAGTCTGGAAACGATCCGGGAAGCGCTGGCCACCATGGTGGCAGAGAGCGCCGACGAGGACGAGTGGGTGTTTATCGGAGATCTGGGAAATCGGCTGACCAAGCGGTATCCGGATTTTGACGTGAGAAATTATGGATTCAGCAAGCTGACGCCATTTATCAAATCGCTGGACCTGTTCGAGATCAAATCGGAGCCGGGCGGAAATTCCAACAACAGGCTGGTCTATGTCAGAGAACGGGAATGATGGGAAATCGGAGGCTTCACAGGACAGGGTGAAGCGCCGGTGAACAGACGGGGGGAGACGGCCACAGCGGCCGGGACTTATGGAGACAGGGCTTAAAGATATGAAAACACGGATTCTGGTGGCGGAGGATGACGACGATATCCGCCAGGGACTGCAATATGCGCTGGAGCAGGAGGGATTTAAAGTCCTGTCCTGTTCGGTGGCCGCTGCGGCGGCGGAGCACATCGTTCGGATGGAAGCGGACCTCTGTCTGCTGGATGTGACGCTGCCGGACGGTACGGGCTATGATCTGTGTAAGCTGGCCAGAGCGCAGGAACGGCAGATCCCGGTCATATTTCTGACAGCGTGCGACGCGGAAGTGAGCGTGGTCATGGGACTGGATATGGGAGCGGACGACTACATCACCAAGCCTTTTCGGATACGGGAGTTGATTTCCCGCATCCGCTCCGTCCTGCGGCGGTGTTCCGGTCAGAACGGAGTGAGCCGGGACGACGGCTCCGCGGAGAAAAACGGGGCGGGAAAAAATGCCGCCCGTCAGGCGGAGGACGTGATCCATTTCGGAAATCTGGAGATCCGCATGGCGGAGGCGCGGGTATTCCGCAGAGACGGGACATGGCGAGAGGTGCAGCTGACGGCGCTGGAATACCGGCTGCTTTTGACCTTTGCCAGACACAAAGGTCAGGTGCTGTCGCGCAGCCAGCTGTTGGAGGGAATATGGGACGTAGCCGGGGATTTTGTCAATGACAACACGGTGAGCGTTTACATAAAACGGCTGCGGGAGAAGCTGGAGGAAGATCCGGCCAGACCGCGGCTCATCGAGACGGTCAGAGGTTTCGGATACCGCGCCGGGGATTGACGGCGGCCGGCAGGGGATCGGCTGCGGCAATGCGGGGATAAGGATAGTAAAGGTATAAGGGTATGTGGAGAAATAAAGAGATCCGGCGGCAGTTCACGGCAATGGGGGCGTTCTGCGCCGCGCTGACAGCCGCGGCATTTTTTGCAGGACCGGTCTATGGTCTGGCATGCGCGATCTTTTCCGCGGTCATGCTGGCCGTGGAGTGGGGCTTTCTGAAGAATCGCTACGGAAAGATCGAGAAGCTGGCGGAAGCGCTGCGGCGCATCTGCGCGGGGGAAACTGAACTGGACGTGAGAGACAACGAGGAAGGGGAGCTCTCCATCCTCAGAAGTGAGATATACAAAGTCACCCGCATGCTGTCCGAGCAGGGAGCCATGTACAAAAACGACCAGCAGCGGCTGGCTGACGCCATCGCGGATATCTCGCATCAGCTGAAGACGCCGCTGACTTCCATGACGCTCATGGCAGACCTGCTGGGAAATGAGGATCTGGACCGGGAGCAGAGGGAAACGTTTACAAAGCGCATCCAGTCGCAGGTATGCAGAATGGACTGGCTTTTGACCACCCTGCTCAAACTCTCCAAGATCGATGCGGGAACAGCTGTCTTTTCCGAGGAAAAGGTCTACGTGACGGATGTGATCGAACAGGCCATCGAGCCGATCATCATTCCAATGGATGTAAAAAATCAGACGGTCACCGTGGAGGGAGACCCCGCGGCCAGTTTTACAGGGGACATAGACTGGACGGCGGAGGCGCTGCTGAATGTAATGAAAAACTGTGTGGAGCACACACCGGAGGGCGGGCGTCTGTCGGTTACTTTTTCGGAAAATCCGCTGTTCACGGAGATCATTGTGGCGGACAGTGGAAACGGGATCGACAAAGAGGATCTCCCATACATATTTAAACGCTTTTACCGTGGGAAAAACGCGGGAAAGGACAGCGCGGGCATCGGCCTGGCCATGGCCCAGAGCATCGTGAAACGGCAGAGGGGAGATCTGACCGTGGACAGCGAGGAAGGAAAAGGGAGCGCCTTTCGTTTTCGATTTTACAAGCAGGTGGTCTGAGCAGGCCGGAGGAAAACGTCCGGGAATAAAAATGGACAAGCACGGGGAACGGCGCGGGCCGTTCCTCTTTGTATTCAGCCGGCTGACGTCCAGGACGAAAAACATGGGAACAGTGACAATTCTGTAAGAAACCAGTCACGAAACCGTAATCTGCGCCGCATATCATAGACGATGAACACAAAAGAAACGCTCGGTTCTGTCCGCAGGCGCCGGTATCTCCGGACCTGAGATCGGAGAGAGCAAACTGTGAAAGGGGTATCTGTATGGAGATTTTAAAGGTAGAGCACCTGTGCAAAACCTACGGTTCAGGGGAAACGGCGGTGAGGGCGCTGGACGATGTGAGCTTCACTGTGCCCGAGGGCCAGTTTCTGGCTATCATCGGACCATCGGGAAGTGGAAAATCAACACTGCTGCACATGCTGGGGGGAGTGGACCGGCCCACGTCAGGCAGGGTCTATGTAAATGATACGGACATCTACGCGCTGAACGAGACGAATCTGGCGATCTTCCGCAGGAGACAGATGGGGCTGATCTATCAGTTCTACAATCTGATCCCCGTTCTGAACGTGGAAGAAAATATCAATCTGCCGCTGCTCCTGGACGGGCAGAAGATCGATCGGAGCCATTTCGACGAGCTGATCCGCATTCTGGGACTTGGAGACAGGCTAGGTCACCTGCCCAATCAGCTTTCCGGAGGACAGCAGCAGAGAGTGTCCATCGGCAGAGCTCTGGCCAACAATCCAGCCATCGTGCTGGCGGACGAGCCTACGGGAAATCTGGACAGCAAAAACAGCGAAGACATCGTTTCGCTTCTGAAAATGTTCAACAGGAATTACCGGCAGACGCTGATCATCATCACTCACGATGAGAAGATCGCGCTGCAGGCCGATCGGATCATCGCCATCGAGGACGGCAGCATCGCCAAAGACGAGGTGATCCGCCAATGAATATCGTTAACAAACTGACTATGAAACATATGCTCATGAACCGGCGAAGGACGCTGGTCACCATCGTGGGCGTGATCATCTCCACGGCGATGATCACTGCGGTGGCGACGATCTCCTTGTCTTTTCTGGACATGATGGTCCGGGACAGCATCGCCAGAAACGGCCTGTGGCACGTGCAGTATGTGGGCGTGGACGCCGATCAGCTCTCTGCGCTGAGAGAGGACCCGGACACTCAGGCGGTGTCGGTCAAAAGGGACGTAGGCTGGGCGGAGATCGCAGATCCCAAAAGCATTTACCGGCCCTATCTGTTTGTTCAGGAGTTTAACAGCACGGCTTTTGAAAATATGCCCGTCCATCTGAGAGAGGGGAGGCTTCCGGAAAACAGCGGAGAATTGGTGGTCACGGAAGGACTTCTGAAAAGGGAGAAGGGAACGTGGCAGGTGGGCGATACGCTGACTCTGAATCTGGGGGAACGGATCGGAATCGGCGTATTGCCCGACACCGGGGAGCCTTACCAGGCGTCCCTGGGACAATACAATAGTTATATGAAGACCACTGCCGATCAGAAGGAATATCTGAAGCCCCTGGAGATGCGCACCTATACGATCGTGGGCATCATTGAAACACCGTCCTTTGAGTACTCGTCTTTTCCGGGATACACCTGTCTGTCTTATCTGGATCCAACGGCCCTGGCCGGGACAGGATCGGGATCCCGGCAGCCGGCGGATTACGGAGCTACATGCAGGGCGTATGTGATCCTGAAGGCGCCGGATGTAAATTTGTTCGGGCACGCCAAGGAAATGGCCAAAGAACTGGGCGTTTCCGAGTATGAATTCAACAATGATCTCCTGCGCTATATGGGGATCGTGGGAAATGACCAGGTGAGAAGCACGCTCACCGGGCTTTCCATCGTCATCATGGGGATCATCATCATCGGCTCCGTCTCGCTGATCTACAACGCGTTTGCTATCTCCGTGTCAGAACGGTTCCGGCATCTTGGCATGTTGTCCAGCGTGGGAGCTACAGCGCGGCAGAAACGGAATTCCGTATTTTTTGAAGGACTTGTCATCGGTCTGATCAGCATTCCCATCGGCATCGCCAGCGGGATCGCGGGGATCGAGATCACGTTCCGATTCATCAATCCCACGATGAAGGAGCTGCTCACAGTCCAGACGGAGCTTCACGCGCTGGTCAGCCCGGGCATTATCGCCGCGGCTGTGCTGCTGTCGGCGCTGACCATCTTTATTTCCGTGTACGCTCCGGCAAGGCGGGCCGCAAAGGTAGCGCCCATCGACGCCATCCGGCAGACCACGGATGTAAAGCTCACGGGCAGAACGGTCCGAACCTCAAAGCTGACAGCGAAGATCTTCGGCATCGAGGGCGATGTAGCGCTTAAAAATCTGAAGCGCAACAGGCGGAGGTACAAAGCTACGGTCTTTTCTCTGGTCATCAGCCTGGTCCTGTTTCTCTCTGTGTCATACTTCGGGGACAATCTGAAACGTTCCTATCAGATGACCACGGATGACATCGAGTACGACACCCATGTGAACATCTATCAGGGGGCGGAAAATGCGGAAGCTCTCGTCGCAGAGATCAGAAACGCCGCGTATGCCGATTCTTCGGTGGAGGTGAGGGAACTCTACTTTGAGACGCCGGAATCCTCAGACTTTCTGCAGAGCAGAGTCATCGCACTGGACGACGATTCATTGAGGGACTACGCCGGAGCCGCGGGCGTCGATGTGCGGACGCTTCTGGATCCGGACGCCATGGCGGCTGTGGTGGTCAACACCATCACCTACATCGACGATATGGCGGGAAAATATGTGACCAAAACAGTCATAGAGCCGAAATTCGGGGAAAAATGGTCGCTTTACAGCAGTCCCGATACACAGGAGGAAGGATCGGAGATGGTCGCGGTGGATGAATTGACCATGGCGGGCTTTACCGACGAGCTTCCTGTGGGCGTGTCCACGAAATATGCTCCCAAAGACGCCGTATTCGTGGTGTCCATGGCAGTACAGGACAAACTGATCAGCAAACTGGAGGAGAACTCGCTGCACGCCGGCTTTAACCACACAGTGTACCTGTCCGGCACCGAGCCGCTGAAGCTGGCAGAGGAGCTGGAGGCCATGGACCAGCAGGACATCTACGTGTTCAGCGTGGCGGAGATGCGCAGAAGCGAAGAACAGATGATGTTCCTCATGGGCGTGTTCGTGTACGGATTCATCACGCTGATCACCCTGATCTGCGCGGCGAACATTTTCAACACGATCTCCACCAGCGTGGCGCTGCGCAGACGGGAATTTGCCATGCTGCGCTCCATCGGCATGACGCCCGGAGGCTTTGGCCGCATGATCCGATACGAAAGCATTTTCTACGGCTTGAAGGCGCTGATCTACGGATTGCCGCTGTCCCTGCTGGTGATGCTGCTCCTCTACAGGAGTCTGGCAAACAGCTTCGATTATCCCTTCCTCATCCCGTGGAAGAGCGTAGCCGTGGCGGTGCTGGCCGTATTTCTCATGGTCTTTTCCACCATGGTATACGCCTCCGCCAAGATCAAAAAAGAAAATATTATCGAAAGCCTGAGAGAAGAAACGATCTGATAGCAGCGCGGTCCCTGCCCATATCCGGACAGGGACCGCGCTTTTCTCGCTTTTTTATGAAAACTGTGCTAGAATAATATCGTGTCTTTAATAATGGAGGAGAGCGGTATGGTACTTAGGAAAAACAGGGACGACAGGCAAACCGGGATAAATATTATGTGCGAGCAGGGAAGAAGCGGCGGGGACGGCGCAGGGTACGGCGGCGGAGCCGGGGCCGGGGCCGGGGCTGGATCAAGGGCCGGGCGCGGAGTTAGAGAAAGGGCCGGGCGCGGAGTCAGAGGGAGGTACGGCGCCGGAGCCAGAGCAAGGCAAGGCGGCGGTGGCAAGGGCAAACGAAAAAAAGGACCGTCGAAGACCAGCGGCGCGATCTCCGTGGGCATGGGAATTTTCGGGATGATCTGGACGTTTTCTCTCTATGTGCATAATGGCCCGGGCTTTGAAGCGTTGTTCGGCGTCATCTTTGTTTTTATGTGTCTGCTGCACGCTACGTTCAATTTTCAGTCCGTAAAGCAGCAGGAAGCCATTGATCGGGGGGAGATCCCTGATCCGGACAAAAAAGGCCGGGGCCGGTATCCGGTCTACCGCGTGAAAAGAAAACCCGCGCGGATGGTCTCCAGAACGAAAAAGGACGGAGCGGGCGGAGCCTCCCTGGGACGGTGATGTTGAAGTGAAGTATGGCAGAGTAAAACAAGGCGTTTTTCTGGAACGGCCCAACCGCTTTGTGGCCAGGGTGGAGATCCAGGGAACGGTGGAAACAGTCCACGTAAAGAACACCGGCCGATGCGGGGAACTGCTCCTGCCCGGCGCCGCCGTATATCTGGAGGATCACGGGGACGCCATGGGCAGCCGGAAGACCCGCTATGATCTCATTGCGGTGGAGAAAAGGATCCCGGCGAAGCCGGGGAAGAAAGAGAAAACGCTTTTGATCAATATGGACTCTCAGGCGCCCAACAAGGTGGTAGCGGAAGCACTGAGAAGCGGAGGGATTCTGCTGCCGGGCTTTCCCGGAGAGATCGGACTTCTGAAACCGGAGTCCGTGTTCGGCGGTTCGCGGTTCGATTTTTATCTGGAATCGCAAGTCGAAGGGCAAGTCCCCAGCGGAAAGGCTTACATCGAGGTAAAGGGCGTGACGCTGGAGGAAGACGGGGTGGCACGTTTTCCTGACGCCCCCACGGAGCGGGGCGTGAAGCATATCGGCGAGCTCTGTCGAGTGAAGGAACAGGGCATGGAAGCCTATCTTATCTTTGTGGTGCAGATGAAATCCATAACGCGGGTGGAGCCCAACGACAGGACCCACCGAGCCTTCGGCGACGCGCTGCGGCAGGCGGCTGAGGCGGGAGTGCATGTGCTGGCCTGGGACTGCATTGTGGAGCCGGACTCCCTGACGGTGGATCAGAGGATCCCGGTGCAGCTTTTCGCACATGGACCGGATGAGGGGAAAAGATAACAACAATAAAAGAGAACAGGATGGCTCAAAAATGTGGCGGCATTCTGTTTAAAGCGTTCTTTCCGGCAGGAGACAGCCGGAAGGGGCGCTTTTTTATGTAGGAAATATCGCCTTTCGTTGGCGATATTGACGGAATAACAAAAAAGCCTACCTTAAAAGTTTCCTTGTGAAAGCCAGTCCGCAGGGCGGACCGTGTTTGCCAGGGAAACTTTTTATTATTCTGCAGGGGCGCCGGGTCTGCCGGCAGCCTGCGGGGCTCAGCGGTCCTTGGCAGATCGTTGGTTTCCGGCGGCGCGGGGTCCCCGAGGGGAGGTCTTTGTCAAGTTACAGGCCCCAGCAGGGGTGCCGGTCCCCGGGGGCCAGCTTCGGCGGAGGGCGGCGGGGAATGTTGAGGGTCGTTGGGGCTGTCGGGGCCGGTGGGGCCGGCGGGGAGGATGTTGCGCGGCGGATTGCCGGCGCTTGACGACTGTCAGTATCTACAGGGCTGAGGATGCTGAGGGCAGATAGGTGAAATGAAGATTTTTTTCCCGATCTCACCGAAAAAGGGCTACCGGATAGGTGAGAATTTAGCAAAAAATTGATTCTCACCTATTTGGCGGCAAATATTGCGAGATTATCGCTGAATTTTGAGTGTATTTCGGGGATTTACATTTTTTTTTGGTGTTTTCACCTATCCGCAGTCCGGCGGTCCCGGCAGAGACGATGGGGGGAGCGCAACCATCTGGGGAAGCGGGGCCCCTGGTGCCCGGGGCGCCTGAAGTCAGGCAGATTCGCAGTCAAATTGGTGGTCCGCCGGTCCCGGCAGAGACGATGGGGGCATAACGATCTGGGGAAGCGGGGCCCCTGGTGCCCGGGGCGCCTGAAGTCAGGCAGATTCGCAGTCAAATTGGCGGTCCGCCGGTCCTCGGCAGAGACGATGGGGGGCGTAACGATCTGGGGAAGCGGGGCCCCTGCGGCCTGGAATTCCTGTAAGGCGTTTCAACAATCGGAAAGAAATTGACTTTTGAAATCGGCGAAAATGGAATTGGATGAGATGGGGCGGCGATCTGCTCTGAACTGCTTTGTACTGCCCTGAACTGACTCGATCTGTCTCGGCGAAAGGAAACGGCAGGAGCGCGAACCCCCGGGCGACCTTGACAAATGCCTGATTGACGGCTTGGAAACGGGTGACGGGCGGCTGATCAATGTCTGGGCGGGGCGATCACATATTAAAGCTTTTTGTCGATTCAGGAAAATTATTTTTTGTTGACAGGGTGATTTTGATTTATTTTATTCAAATATACGGAATTTAAAATTCCATATTGACACTTTTATAACAACGGACTATAATTAAAAATGGAATTTATGATTCCGCATTGTAGAATGAACGAATTGATACGGGCGGCGGATGAATGTCAGAAAGGACATTGCAGAAACGTTTTGTGGGGCAAACAAAATGGAAAAAGGATGAGGAAGGGCAATCATAAAGAAAATTGTCTGATTATTCTAAACCTGTAGACATCGAAATGGGTGTGAATACTGAACCTGGCAATGAAAATCCAAAAAATCTGACAATGGTATGGAATCGTGTGATCCGCGGCTGCGGGAGAGAGTAAGAGAGGAAAGGAGGTAGATGGTATGTCAATGGGCGCATGGATCATGTTGATCCTGTATTTAGGCGGACTGGGAGGCGGTAGTCTGGCGCTGATCGCTTATTCGCTGAAAAAAGACCAAATTTAAGATGGGTGTATACTAGAATACGAGATGCATTAAGATTTATGGAGGTTTTTACCTATGAGTAATGACAACGCAAATGCTGCAAGAAGCGATGGCTGGGGATCCAGAATCGGCTACATACTCTCCACTCTGGGAATGTCCGTAGGCGTGGGCGCCATGTGGCGGTTCCCGATGCTCACGGCCAAGTACGGCGGCGGAGCTTTTGTTCTCGCCTTTGTTATCATCAGTATAATTATTGTAATCCCCGCCGGATGGGCGGAGAGCGCTCTGGGACGGAAATATAAAAAGAGCGCTGTCGGCACGCTGGGAGAAATAGCAGGCAAGAAGGGAACCGCGTTTGGTTACCTGATGGCGGCTACTCCTCTGGGATTGATGTTCTATTATCCGGTCATCATGGGAACCGTTCTCATGTACATTTATTACACGTTTGCAGGCGCGCCGTTCCTGGAAAATTCGGAAGCCTTTTACACCAGCGTGAATGACAACCGGCTCGCCATCTATCTGTGCGTTGTGGCGATCATCATCGTGACGGCGGTCATCAGCCTGAAAGGCATCCAGAAGGGCGTTGAAAAATGCTGCAAGATCCTGCTGCCGATCATGTTCCTGTTCCTGATCATCATCTGCGTGAGAGTATTCATGCTGGATGGGATCACGGAAGGTCTGAACTTCTATCTGTCGCCGAATCTGAAAGGACTGGGCAATGTAAACCTGTGGATGGAAGCGGCCGGTATGGCGCTCTTCGCAGTAGGCCTTGGACCTGGATATCTGCTGACCTACGGAAGCTACATGTCGGATAAAGCCGACCTTGCCACGGACTTTGTAACAGTCAACATTACACAGCTGCTGATCTGCGTACTCTGCGGATTTGCCACGATCCCCGCCGTAGTGCTCTTCGGTCTGGATCCCACGGCAGGCAAAGGACTGATCTTCCAGTCGCTGCCGCTGGTATTCTCGCAGATCTCCGGAGGAATGATCTGGTTTGTACTCTTCATGGTGGCTCTGTTCTTCGCGGGACTGTCCACCACGCTTTCCATGATGGAGATCCCGGTAACCTGTCTCATGGATGGTCTGAAGTGGAGCCGTGCCAAGGGTATCGCGGTAGTAACGATCGTTTCGTGTCTGGGTGCGATCCCCTGCGTTTGGAACGATGCGTTCTTCGCCTTCACCGATAATCTGGTAGGAAACGTATTCTACTGCGTAACTGCGGCGGTGATCGCCTTCTACCTGGCGTGGATCATCGGAGCCAAGAAGATCAGAACGGAGTGGTACAATCCGACTTCCGCTCTGCAGTATGGAAGCTGGGTCGATGTTCTTTACAAGTTTATCGCCGTACCTGCCTTCGCATACTTTGCAATCACTGCAATTCTCTCTCTGTTTTAACTGATAACACATAACACAATGACGAAGGATCATCTTGCACTGCGGGCAGAGCCGCAGGTCAAATGCAAAAGGATCCTTCGGCGGCAAAGCTGCGGTATGCTCTCCCACTGGGGACGCATACCGCAGTTTTGTTTTTATGCGCGATGATCCCAGCGGCCCTGGCGGTCCGCTTTCCTGTCTGCCTTTTGTCGGACAATTCGATCACTCCTCCACAGTTGACTGATATTTCTGCTTGTTTTTCCTGTCATAATCCATTATAGTGAAACCGCGGCATTCGGCAAGAGAATGTTGTTAATGGCCGGTATTACAAATTGTACTGACTTGGAGGCGAGTGGAAGTGAACGCAAACATAAACCGTTATGAGATATTTCTAAAAGTGGTCGAATTGGGAAATATAACAAAGACCGCCGAGGTGCTGAACTATACCCAGTCCGGCGTCAGCCATGCCATCGCAGCGCTGGAAAAGGAAACGGGCTTTCCCCTGTTCGTGCGAAAGAGCAGCGGCGTGGCGCTCACCGACGACGGAAGGCGGATACTGGAGCCGATCCAGAATCTGGTCAACCAGCAGAGGAATCTGGCACAGACTATTTTTCGCATCAACAATGTGGTCGCCGGAACGATCAGAGTCGGAACCTTTACCAGCGTGTCGGCCCATTGGGTGCCGGACATTATCCTGTCGTTCAGAGAGAAATATCCGCTGGTGGAGTTTGAACTGCTTACCGGCGATTACGGCGATATCATCGCCTGGATCCTTCAGGGCAGGATCGACTGCGGTTTTTTGACCGCCCCGGTGGCGGCGCCGCTGGTCTTCCGGCCGCTGAAGAAGGATCCCATGTTGGTGCTGCTGCATCCGGATCATCCTCTGGCCTCGAAGGAGACGCTGACGCTGGAGGAAGTCATACAGGAACCCTTTGTCGTGCCCATGGAAGGATGTGACAAAGATATTCAGGCTGTTCTCTGCGGCTGTAAAGGTCCGCTCAAAGTGAAATACGCCCTCAATGACGATCTGTCGGTGCTCTCGATGGTGGCGCACGGATTCGGGGTGGGCATCATGCCGGAATTGATCTTGAGGAAAACCACTTTTGCCCTTTCCGTAAAACCGCTGGATCCGCCGCAGTACAGAACCATCGGGATCGCGTCTCTGCCGGTGGGAAACACATCCGTCATCGCCAAGACATTTCTCAAGTATCTCGCGGAGACAGATTGCTTTGATGTTCTGTGATCCGATCTGCCGTTTGCCGGCAGCGGGGCGCAGCTGACGAACCAATTTTTTACACATAATAAAAAAATACTTTTTCTGAACGTACATACTGCCGGGCGGCGATCCGCAGTATGTATTTTTTTGCAATTTAAATATTCGGAATTTATTGATTTGGCAGAAAGAACAGATGCCATATTTTTCCCTGAAAAATGCCCGGGCAGCGGCTGTGAAAGGATCCTCGAAGCATCTTCTGACCGCTGTTGTTCCGTATTGTGGAATGAAAAAATAGGATTGACAGATTTATAACACAGAGCTATAATGAACGCAACAATTCGGAATCGCGAATTCCACAATGCAGAATTGTAGTGGACGAATTTTGCCTGATCAGCATTAATTTGGTTCATAATTACAGTTGACATGGAGGGAACGGTGGTGATGCAGAACGGTAGATCTGAAGTTTGTCCGCGAAAAATTGTCTGATTATTCAAAAGCGAGACAATTTTATGAGAAACAAAATGGTATGATCCAAAAGCAATTGTTTGAAAATTATAAAATCTATGTGCATTACACTGGCACAGACGGGTGAATGCCGGCTGTGCCTGACCTTATGGGGAAAGGAAAGTGCAATCATGACATTACTTAAAAATAACGGGAAACCAAAAGAGATCGTGCCGGAGAGAGAATCGTCTTTCGGCATGTCCATCATTGTTCTGCTGCTGGCCATCGCCGTGCTGCTGTTCGGCGTCGTCGGGCTTAAACTCGATCCGCATATGCCTATTTTACTGAGCGTGACCGTTCTGCTGATCTACAGCTCTTATTTACATATTCCGTGGAATGATATGAGAGACAGCATCTGCAGGAGCATCTCGGAATCCATTGAAGCGATCCTGATCATCTGCCTGATCGGCGTGACGGTGGGCACGTGGATGTCCAGCGGCACCGTTCCTCTGGTCATCTACTACGGACTGCAGATCTTTTCGCCTCAGTGGTTTCTGCTCTCCATCCTGCTGCTCTGCTGTATCATGTCCATCGTCACAGGCTCTTCCTGGACCACGGTAGGCACCATCGGCGTGGCCTTCATGGGCGTGGGCATCGGCCTGGGCATCCCGGTAGGACTGACCGCCGGAGCGATCCTTTGCGGCGCTTACTTCGGCGACAAACAGTCGCCTGTCTCCGATACATGCAACTTTGCTGCGGCAGTGTCCAGGGGCGGTCTTTACGAGGTCGTCCGGGCGATGATCTACACTACGGGTCCGTCCCTGGTGGTCAGCGCTGTCATCTTTGTTGTGCTGGGATTCAGATACGGCTCGGGCACGGCTGATACCTCCCAGATCCAGGCGATCACCAGCGGACTGGAAGCGTCTTTCAATCTGACGCCGGTGCTGCTCATCCCTCTGATCCTGCTGCTGTCCATGATCATCATGAAAGTGCCTGCCATTCCCACGATGATCATCGCGTCCCTGCTGGGAGCTTCCTTTACCTTTGTCGTCCAGGGACAGGATATCGCTTCCTGTCTGAAGTTCATGCATACCGGATACGTGTCCGATACGGGAGTCTCCGTCATTGACAGCCTGCTCACGAGAGGCGGTCTGAATTCCATGACCTCCACGGTAATGCTGATGCTGTTTTCGCTGGCGCTGGCTGGCTGTCTGGAACGCACCGGCGTTATGAGCAAAGTGATCGGAAAGATCAGCAACCTCACGAAAAACCGCGTGGGCCTGATCACCACTACGCTGGTCATGGCTATGGCGCTGAGCTTCTTTGCGGCGGACCCCTATCTGGCCATGCTGCTTCCGGCCAACGCTATGGGAAGAAACTTCGACAGACAGGGCATCGACCGCAGAGTTCTGGGAAGGACTATCCAGGATGGAGCCACCGTTATGGCGCCGCTGGTCCCCTGGGGCACCAACGGCATCTACTGTTCGCTGACCCTGGGCGTGGCCGTGGCGGAATACGCGCCGTACTATCTGATGGGATATGCCACTCCGATCTTTGCGGTGATCTGCGCCATTACCGGTTTCGGCGTACTGTACACGAAGAAACCCGGAAAATCAGACGAGGTGAAAGATGTTGCGGAAGCATAACGAACGGGAAACTCTGGTATTCAACGTTCAGAAATGTTCCATTCACGACGGCCCGGGCATACGCACGCTGGTCTTCCTCAAGGGATGCCCCATGCGGTGCCTCTGGTGCGCCAATCCGGAATCGCAGGAGTACGGTCTGGAGATCGCGGAAACAGAATCGCGGTGCATCGGCTGCAATGTGTGTATGGAAGAATGTCCCCGGGGATGTATCGTTCGCCGGGAGGACGGACGCGGCATGATCGACCGGAGCCGCTGCGATCTCTGCGGCGTCTGTACAGAGGCGTGCTATGCGAGGTCCAAGCGTTTCGTCGGGGAGGCCCGGTCAGTGGCTGAACTGACCGAAGCCATCGCCAGAGACCGGACTTATTATACCAATTCCGGCGGAGGCGTCACCTTTTCAGGAGGCGAACCTCTGACGCATCCAGAATTTTTGCTGGAGGCGGCGAGATCCTGTAAAGAACTGGGGATCAGCGTGGCTGTCGAGACCTGCGGCTGCGCAGATTATGACGATTTTGCGCCGGCGCTGGCGTACATCGACGATATCTTTTTCGATGTTAAGCATATCGATTCTCAGCGTCACAGGCAGCTGACGGGGAAAGGCAATGAAAAGATCATAGAAAACCTGTTAAAGATCAGCGCCTCGGGCCACAGCATGACAGTCAGAGTGCCGGTGGTCCCCGGCTGCAATGACGAGACCGAAAATCTGGAGGGCATCGCCCGGCTGGCGGCGTCTGTTCCCGGAGTCAGGGAAGTGGAACTTCTGGCTTACCACGCTCTGGGTGAACA
Organism: Bacilliculturomica massiliensis; assembly: GCF_900605495.1. Lineage (GTDB taxonomy): Bacteria > Bacillota > Clostridia > Peptostreptococcales > Anaerovoracaceae > Bacilliculturomica > Bacilliculturomica massiliensis. The sequence goes on along the minus strand of NZ_LR027603.1, from coordinate 1,947,303 downwards.
TAAGTACGCGATGCTGGGCAGGGAGTATCCGCTGAAGGGTCTGCAGACGCCTCCGGATGAGACCATGTACGGCTATGTGGATTTAATGAACAAAATCCTTCATCCGGCGGGAAAAGCCTGCCGGTTCGAGGGAAAAAATTAGGATTCTGCAAAGTGATTTATGGGAGGTAGAAAAATGCTGACAAATCGTGTGGAAAAATTGAGAGACCGGATGCGCGAGACAAAACCGCATATCTGTATCGAGCGGGCGCAGCTGATGACGGAATTTTACAGGCAGTGTTCCTGTGATACGCCCATGCTGCGGCGGGCAAAACTTCTGAAATACCTGCTGGAAAATATGACGATCTACATAGCGGACGACGAACTCTTTGCCGGAAATCAGGCGAAAGAGTACCGCGGCGTACCGGTATTTCCGGAGTTTGGCGCGAACTGGATCATGGATACCATCGACACATTCTCCACCCGCCCCACGGACCCTCTTATGATCGGAGACGAAGAGAAAAAACAGCTGGCTGAAACGCTGGAATTCTGGAGGGACAGCAGTTTCAAGGAACTGGTGGACGAAAAGCTGACGCCGGAAGTGCTGCAGGCGGAACAGCTGGGCGTACTGTCCGTGGGATCGCGGACAACTTCCACCGGTCACGTGGTGCCTAACTATCCCAGGATCCTGAGCATAGGTCTGTCGGGCGTGATAGAGCGCGCAAAAGAAAAGATCGCTGCTGTGGAATACGTAAATCACGACACACAGCGGCAGATCGATTTCTGGCAGGGCGTGATCATCGCCTGTGAGGGAGCGATCGCGTTTGCACACCGCTATGCGAAGCTGGCCCGGGAGATGGCAGAGAAGGAAAGCGATGAAAAGCGGAAAGCAGAGCTTCTGCAGATCGCGGCGAACTGCGGCAACGTGCCTGAGAAGGCGCCCCAGAGCACTTATGAGGCCCTGCAGTTCTTCTGGTTTATGCACCTGATCATGCAGATCGAGACCAACGGCCATTCGATCGGCCTGGGTCGGTTCGATCAGACCATGTATCCCTTCTACAAGAAAGACCTGGAGGAGGGCAGGATCACTTTCGATCAGTGCGTTGAGATGATCGAATGCCTGTGGATCAAGATCACGGAGATCATCAAAGTGAGAGACGACTTCGACGCGCAGGCCTTCGCCGGCTATCCCATGTGGCAGAACTGCGCGGTGGGAGGCGTGACGCCGGACGGCAAGGACGCGGTAAACGAGTTCTCCTTCTGCATCCTGCAGGCCACCAGCGAGGTGAAGACCACGCAGCCCACCGTTTCCTTCCGCTATCACGACAATATCGACAAGAATTTCTTCAAAAAGGCGCTGACGATGATCCAGGATGGCCTGGCCACTCCGGCCATGTTCAACGACAAGCTGATCATTCCGCTGGTCCTGTCAAAGGGCGCCACCATCAAGGAAGCCAGAGACTGGAGCATCGAAGGCTGTGTGGAAAACTACGTGACGGGAAAGACCGACGGCCGTCCGGTAGTAGGCTATATCAACACGGTGAAGCTGGTTGAGTTCGTGCTCAACGACGGGATCGATCCGCTGACCGGCAGGCAGGTAGGGATAAAGACGGGAGATCCGAAAACCTTTGAAACCTTTGACGACTTCATGGCCGCTTACCGCAGACAGATGGAATATTTCACGAAGCTGATGTGCGACGCGTACAACGTGGTAGGCGCCTGTCAGGCAAACATGGTGCCTGCGCTGTTGTCTTCCTGCCTGGTAGACGATTGCATCGAAAAAGGCAAGACGCTGCAGGAGGGCGGAGCGAAGTACAACTTCTCCGGTTCCTTCATCACGGCCCTGGCCAACGCGGCGGACTCCATGGCGGCGGTGAAGAAATTTGTCTACGATGAGAAAAAGATCGGTTTCGACGAGCTGAAGGAGGCGCTGTCCGTCAATTTTGAGGGACATGAGAGACTGCGCCAGATGCTGCTGAACGGAGCGCCGAAGTACGGAAACGACGACGATTACGTAGATGAGATCGCGCGTCAGATCGTGGAGAGCGCAGTGGACGAAGTAGAAAAGTACCCGGATTCCAGATACGGGAAATACGTGCTGTCAGTGCTGTCCCAGTCCTTCAACGTTCTGCAGGGAAAGAGCGTGGGAGCGACGCCTGACGGGCGCTTCGCCTTCGACGCACTTGCGGACAACGCGTCGCCGGTCATGTCCAGAGACGTGAATGGACCGACGGCGGCTCTGCGGTCCGTTTCCAAGATCGATCAGTTCCGGCCGCTGATCGGAACGCTGCTGAACCAGAAATTCGATCCGGTGATCGTGAAGGGGGAAAAGGGTCTGGAGATCCTGGGAACTCTGGTGAGATCCTACTTCGATGAGTACGGGGAGCACGTTCAGGTGAATGTAGTGGACGAAGAGACTCTGCGGGACGCGCAGGTGCACCCCGAAAAACACAGAAATCTGATGGTCCGCGTAGCGGGATATTCCGCCTACTTTATCGAGTTGGATAAGGACGTTCAGGAAAACATCATCGCCCGGACAGCCCAGCAGGGGTTGTAAGGAAGGTGAGGAGCGCCGCCGGACAGACGCTGGAAGGCATGATGCATGACGCTCTGACGGCGCGGCGTCGTTGAAGTGCCGGTCTCCGGACCGGCAGGGTGTGGTTCGATCTATAGAGGGAGCGTGCGGGATCCGCACGCTCCCTTTTGAAATGGCCGGAGGGGGGAGAATCTGAGAAAAATGTCCCGTTACTATTGCGCAATGAATAGTAGTGTGCTAGTATGATGATATCAAACTATTGTTTAGTAAATAGTAATCAATGAATAATAGCTGCATGGGCAGATGCAGTGCGGGGCAGCAGGGAGGGGAAGATGAGAAAAGACGAGTTTTTGCGGGAACTGCAGTATGGGCTTGAGGGGCGCCTGGATGCGGCGCGGGTCTCCGCGCTGACGGGGGAGTACGCGGACCGTTTTGAAGAAGGTCTGTCCGCAGGAAGGACAGAGGACGAGATCTCTGCGGAAATAGGTTCGCCTGCGAAGCTGAGCAGGCGGCTCCTGGAAAGAGAAGAAGTCCAGGCCGGGACAGCGGAAACTGGATCCGGCGGAACCGGGGACAGGCAGTATACCGATTTTCAAAAGAAAGTAAACAGAGCCGCGGAGTCGGTGAAGTCCAGAGTGGCGCAGGCGGATCCGGATGTGGCGTGCAGGGATCTGGCCTCGATGGGCGCAAGGTTCGGGGCCTGGCTCATCGACAATCTGCTGGGTCTGGCCGCCATCCTGATCCTGACGCTGTTTCTCGCCCTGGTCTGGAGGACTTTCGGCAGCTATAGCGGCTATGGCGACTATAGCTGGAGCGGTCACGGATCTTCCTTTGAAGGGATGATGCACAGGCACGGCATGTTCCAGCAGGTTCCGGGATATCTGAAGAATATGTACTACGGTTCTGTACCGATGATTTTTTCCGGGATCTACGCCGTGTCCATGCTGGTGTTCGGAGGCGTTATGCTGTTCTCCACGCTCTGTCTGTGGCTGACCAACGGCTATACGCCGGGAAAGTGGCTGATGAAGATCCGGGTGGTAAAGCTCTCCGGCGGGAAGATCCGTTTTTTGGACGCGCTGTTTCGCGAATGCCTGATCAAAGGGATCGCCAACAGTCTGCTGAAGGGATTTTTGAATATGGCGTCCTTCGTGTGGGGATGCGTGACGGAGGACCATAAAACGGTGCAGGATCTGGCCGCCCAGACCACGGTGGTAAGAGCGCCGAGGCGGTAAAGGAGCGGCACAACAGAAGAAAGACCGGGGAACTGCGGCAGAAGTAGTGCCGCAGTGCGGCAGCGGAGCGGGCGTCGGCGTCCCCGCCGGCGGAAGGTGTGGAAAAACAGGGAGAATGATATAAGAAAGGAAATGCAGGGGATGAGAAAAGAGGAATTCTTAAAAGAATTGCGGTACAGTCTGGAGGGAAGGCTGCCGGACGCGGATATCCGGGAGATCACCTCGGATTACGGCGACGTGTTTGAGAACGCGTCGGCGGAGGGAAAGAGCGAGCAGGAAGTGGCCGACGAGCTTGGGTCGCCGGCAAAGATCGCGCGGACCATCCTGGAGGAGGACGAGCTGAAAAAGAGGGAGACGGCGGCCAGGGAGGCGGAAGAGCGGGCCCGCATGGCGGAGAATGAGGCCAGGGCGGCCAGAGCGGCGGAAGCGGAGGCCCGCGCCGCGGCTGATCAGGCCAGGGATGCATTTCGGAAAGAGCCGGCGGCAGATGCCAGATATGGACCCTTCGCCGGACGCATGGCTCCCATGGGGACCCGTCTTGCGGCCTATCTGACAGACGGGGTGATCCAGATCGCACTATTGATATTCGTCGGTCTGGTCATTCTGGGCATTCCCATGCTGCTGTCCGACGGACGTTACGGCTATTGGGGCGGCAGGCTGACTGTCTATTTTCAGCTTATGACTCTGCTGCTGGTGGCTGCGGTGGGGTGCATGAACCTGCTGACCGCTGTTTTCGTCTGGGCTACCAACGGCTATACTCCGGGCAAATGGCTGTTTAAGATCAGGGTCGTGCGTCTCAGCGGGCAAAAAATAACGTTTATGGAGGCTGTCATGAGAGAGTTTCTGATCAAGGGCATCGCCAGCGGCATGACTTCGGGGCTCCTCAATCTGTTTTCCTTTATATGGGGATGCAGCTCGGATTTTAATAAGACCGTTCAGGATCTGGTGGCGGATACGACCGTGGTCTTCGATGAGAGAAGAGGGTAGGAGGGGGATATGGACGCACAGTTGAAGAAAGGCGTTCTGGAAATGTGTATTCTTCTTCAGCTCAGAAAGAAAGACATGTATGGCTATGAGATCATGAAGATCATTCAGGACGCGTTCCCGGAGGTGTACGACGGTTCGATCTACACCATCCTGCGCCGGCTGAAAAGCGAGGCGTATACGGAAAATTATATGAAGGACGTACCCTCCGGCGGCCCCCAGAGAAAGTATTATCACATTACGCCCGCCGGTCTGGAGTACACGGCGCGCATGGTTTCCGAATGGGAACGGCTGACGGAGAGCGTGGAAAGGATGCGTTAGACGGCGCGCAAAATCGCACAGGGAAAAATCCGGCATGGACAGAATGGCCGATCTACATTAGAATATAGGGAACAGGAGAAAAGAGGAAATGTAAATGGGCAAAGAAAGAGACGGCCGTCTGTCCGGCGCAGGGGGGGACGGCGAAAAAAAAGTGATCGGAAAAGCCGCCTCGGGCGGTTTTCTTCTTGCGTGCATCGTTTTTATCAGCTTTACTCTGAGAGGTCCGATCACGGTGGTGGGACCCCAGGTGAGCGCGATCAGCGAAGAACTGGGCGCTTCCAGCAGCCTCATGGGGCTGATCACCACTCTGCCGCCGCTGGCCTTCGGATTTTTTTCTCCCTTTGTGGGAAATATGGGAAAACGCCTCGGCATTCCGAAGACCATATTGATCGCGCTGACGGCCATTCTGGCGGGGCTTGCCATCCGCTGCTCGGATGGGGCGGCGGGGTTGTTCGGCGGCACGGTCCTCATGGGACTGGGCATTGCCGTGGGCAACGTTATGATCCCCAGCATGATCAGAAAGTGGTTTCCGGATAAGGTAGGGTCCATGACCAGTATCTACACGGCGGCCATGGGGACTTTTGCCGCCGTGGGAGCGGGAGCCAGTCTTCCCATGTCTTTGCGTCTGGGCTGGGGATGGCGGGGGGCTCTGGGCATCTGGACTGTCCCGGCCCTGGCGGCGCTGCTGATGTGGCTGATCCAGATGAAGAAAGGGGAGCCGGCCGCAGCCGGCGCCGGAAACAGTGGGACAGCCGGAAAGGGGGGAGGGCACGGGCCCAAAGCTCCGAATGAAGACGGCAGGACCGGCGGGACCGGGGACCGGTCTGCCGGCAGATCCGGCGTCTGGACCTCTGGAGCCGCATGGTGTATCACCCTGTTTATGGGGCTGCAGTCGCTGCTCTTTTACTCCACCTCATCGTGGATGCCGACCATCGTTCAGGCGCGAGGCGTTTCTCCAGAGGGAGCCAGCCTGCTGGCGCTGATCTTTCAGGCGGCGGGGATCGCGGCCAACATGGCCACGGCGGTGATCTACGAACGCAGCAGGAATCAGAGCCTGCTTGGAAGCGGCATTGCGGTTGCTTTTGTGGTGGGGCTTTCCGGCATGCTGTTTGTAGCTCCTTCCGGCACAGGTTTCGCGCTGGGCGCCGTTTTTATGGCGGTGGCAGGGCTGGCCAGCGGAGCCTCGCTCTCGTGGATCCTGACGACCATCGGTGTGGTGGGGCGCGACGCGGCGGAGACGGCGGAGCTTTCCGGCATGGCCCAGAGCGTGGGATATCTGCTGGCGGCCGTGGGCCCGGCGCTGTCTGGCGTTTTGTACGATCTGACGGAAACGTGGTCTGCAGCGGTGCTGTTCTATCTGGCGGTGGGAAGCGCCATGGCTGTGTTCGGCGTTCTGGTGGGCAGGAAAAAAACGCTGTACGCCAGCCCGCAGAAATAAAATGAAGAAACCCGCCCTCCCGGACAGAAGTATCCGGGCAGGGCGGGTTTTGCGTGTTTTTCGCGTCGGTCAACTGAAAATCTAATCAGCACGGCCGGACCTGTTCGCCCGTCTGAGGCGGAAAGCCGCAGGCGGGACGGAGCCCGGGTCTACCAGCTGCAGCCGTTGCATCCGATCGCCTGGTAGGTAGCCGGAGCGGTTCTGGGCTGAATTCCGGGATTGTGGCAGTGGTCGCCGCATCCGCATCCGCAGCCGCTGTTTCCTCCGCAGGAGCCGCATCCGCATCCGCCGCATCCACAGCCGCCGGCAGTGGAATTGCCGCAGCCGCAGCCTGTAGTGGCCGTTCCGCCTACGCTGCCTCCGCAGCTGCAGGAACCGCCGGCGGTGCAGTTGTTCTCACAGCCGCATCCAGTGGAGACGCCGCCGACACCGGTGTTTCCGGAACCGCAGCGGCAGTCCGGAGCATAGGGGTCGGGGCAGACTTCATCTTCGTCCGCCAGCTGCTCTTCGAGGGAGCCCTGACACGGGATCATTGCTTCGCAGGCGTCTACGCAGAACAGAGTCTTTCTGATGACTTCTGTCTGGACAGTCGGTTCGAATACAATATTTGCGGTCAGGCCCACATTGCAGGCGCAGGTCTCGCAGGGCGTACCTACGCCGGCGCCTTCGCAGGCTACTGTGAGCCGCGGATTCTGCAGCTGGGCGTTAGCGCCAAACTGGAAGCGGATAGCCGGGGACATGCCCTTGATGGTGCAGGGAAGGCTTAGATCGTTGATAACAAAGTTGGATAATCTGTCGCTGGGCAGAGCGATATTCGGGCATTCGGGGGCGTTCTCGATCTCCAGACGGAAGTTGCTGCACTGACCGCCGGTGGATACCGTTCCGGTCAGGACAAACTTGGCCCGGAAGACCCAGGGACCTGCGTTGCTGATCAGGAAGAACGTCTTCGTGGGAAGACCGGCTTCCAGACAGCGGTCTTTCTGGATCCTGGGGATCAGGTTGGTGGTCTCCGCCAGGTACTGTCCGCCCATCTGGGTGACGCTGTCGACGGGATAGCCGTCTACCGTTACCTGACAGGGAGAGAGCATCGAGTTGGCCGCCGGCTGGAATACCTCGACCAGGACGTAGGAGTCTTCTACTGTGAACTGAGCGTTGGCGTCAAGCCCGGCGCTGCATCCGCAGTTGCAGCCGCATCCGCAGCCGCATCCGTTCTGGCATAAGGTGAGCGTGGTTTTGTAGTAAGGTGCGCTGTCTCCGCCCGTGTTGATAGGCACGACCAGAGGGCAGCCGGTTGCGTCGTTATAAGAAAATACCTTATCCATGTATACTAAATTAGATTTCTTCGCTGTGAAGCGAACATCCTCCAGATCGATGCTGGTGCCGCAGACATTGCCCAGGCAGGAGCTTCTACGACGGAGGCAGGAACCCGCTTTATTTTGACTCATGATTGATATACCTCTTTCTGAATTTATCATTCACATATTGATAAGCCCTGCGGCGGACCGCGCTCCCGGCTGAAAATGCCGGTCCTGCGCATATGGTAGGCCGCTCTGGCTCATATTGCGCAATATGTAAGGGTACTTCTGCGCGAAAGAGGCGCCAAAACAGACGGATCCACTGAAGCGCTGGGGCTTCAGTTACTTACAGTATATGAGAAGGCCGCCGGAGTGCTACCGGAAAACCGTAATTTCTGAAAAGAAAGAAAGCCGGCATTGTTTCCCGATGAAAAAAAGGATGATAGAATCGTAAAAGCTGAAAAAAACTGAAGACATCCATCGGGCAGTCTCGTTTTAATAAGTGAAAAGGGGAATTGGGGTCGGGATAATGACAGGGAGGTGAAAGCGATTCTCGACCACAAAGAACAATTGGAATATTATATGAAAGAATATGGCAGGCTGGTGTTTACCGTATGCTACTCGATGACAGGGGATTACTTTCAGAGCGAGGACCTGGCGCAGGAGACTTTCGTCTCCGCCTACCGCCATCTGGATTCCTTCGACGGAAAGAACGAGAAAGCGTGGCTCACCAGGATCGCGACGAATAAGTGCAGGGATTTTCTCAAGAGCGCTGCCAACAATAAAGTAAAACCGGCGGAGGACGAAGTCTTCGCCGCCATTGCGTCAGACGGTCAGTCTCCGGAGGAAGCTCTCCTTTCCGCGGATGTGCGGGAACGGATGCTGGCCTGCTGCAGGAAACTGAAAGAGCCCTATCAGAGCATCGCCGTGTCCTACTTCCTGAATGAGGAAAGTCCGCAGGACATCGCCCGGCGGACGGACAAGAATGTAAAGACCGTTCAGACTCAGATCTACAGGGCGAAAGCTATGCTGAAAAAGTTGTGGAAGGAGGGATCCGCATGAGCGGAAACGAAAGGAAAGAGATCCATCTGTCAGATCAGATGATCGAAATGCTGAAAAACGGCCGGCTCTCGGCGGAAGAGAAACAGAGAGCGCTCCTTCACATCGGAGAATGCGATCTGTGCGCGCAGAGTTTCGCGGAAAGCTTTGCGGAGCGGGATCTGATCCCGCTGCCTCCGCAGTTTGCAGAGGGCGTGGAACGAAAGATGAGCCGGCTGCGCATAACGGCCACTCCGCTCTCGCTGGGAAGAAAGCTGCTGCAGAATTCCGGCGAAGATCCGCAGAGAACTTCCGGCGGAGGCTCTGCAGAGGACCGGCGGCGGGCAAATGTGCCGGCGCGGCGGACGGAAGGCTCATTGGAGCCGGGCAGGCGGCAGACGCCCCAGGAGAAGAAACGGGAGTACCGCAGGTATTCCTGCCGGGTGGCGGTGGCGGCCTGTGTGACGCTGATCATGCTGTTCTCGGGCACGTTTACCATGAGCATGAGCGCGCTGTCCCAGAGCAGAGTGCTGAACCCGGATCTAAGCATGATCAACAGGATCACGCAGGATCTGAGCGATTTTTCAAAAGAGATAATCCATTGGGAGGTTAGAAATAATGATTAAGAAAAGAAGTAAATTCTGGACGATCGTATTTGCGATGGTCCCGGGAGCGGGACATATGTTCAACGGGTTCATGAAGCGCGGCGTTTCCATCATGGGGCTGTTCGCGGTCATCTGGTTTGTGGCGTCGTGGCTGAACCTGGGCGCGCTGGGTCTGCTGGCGCCGGTGGTATGGTTCTACTCCTTCTTTGACTGCATCAACCTGCGGTTTCAGGATGACGAAGACTTTTATATGCAGGAAGACGGCTACCTGTTCGACCTGGGCGCGCTGCGGATGCTGAATCTGGGGGACTCCAGGATCAGAGGGGCGGTGGGCATCGGTCTGATCATCGTAGGCGTCTATGCGCTGTGGAATAATGTAGTGATGCATTTTGTGTGGAATTACGGGCTGCTGCCCCATGTGGTGGTTCGGGCGATCTCGGAGATCTCCTATGTCATTCCGCAGCTGATCGTGGGCGTGCTGATCATTCTGGTGGGGCTGGCCCTCGTGAAAGGGAAGAAGCGGGAAATGTTTTATGGACCGGAGGACGAAATGAAAAAGAGCGATCCCTTTGAAGCGGACGCTGCGGAGCGAAACGCCGGGGAAGCCGGTCATGGATACGGCGATGCGGGCAGGCTGGAGAGCTGCTCCGAGGATCGCTCGGAGGAGCTGTAAAAAAGGGGGACGACCATTATGAAAAACCGAAGGGTGGGGACCTTTACGCTGGGCGCGATGCTGATCGCCGTGGGCGCGGTCTATCTTGTCCATCTGTTCGCGCCGGGGGCCGTGGATCTGCTCTTTGTCATGCGGTTCTGGCCCGTGGTGCTGATCCTGCTGGGCATGGAGGTGCTGATCTCGTATTTCATCAATAAGGATGATAAAATGCGCTACGACGGCTGGGCGATCTTCCTGATCATCTGTCTCATCGGCTTTGCCTGGTGCATGGCGGCGGGAGAATTGTTCCTGGAGCACTCCGGAGTCGTGTGGCACAACGGCGTCTGGTACGATTAGCGGCGCGGAAATGAAAGAATAAAAGTGGAGCGGATCTGTTTTTCCAGAAAAAGGAGAACAAATCCCTCCACTTTTTTGATTTTTGCTCCACGCCTATATATCGGTATAAATAAAAATTAAACACACAATATCTTGTAAAATGAAATTATTTAGATTTCAAAATTTAAAGAATCTGAAATAATTTAGACATAATTGCCCCATTTTTTGAGGTGAAGTGGTTGCGAAGTGGAGTGAAGTGGAGTATAGTGGAGATACCGTAAAAACAGTGGAGGATTCTCGGATGCTGATGGGCGAATATCAAAATTCAATAGACGCCAAAGGCAGGATGATCGTCCCTTCCAAGTTCCGGGATGAGTTGGGGTATAAGTGTGTCCTTACAAAGGGACTGGACGAGTGCCTTTACATCTATCCCATGGAGCAGTGGATGAAATTGCAGGAAAAGCTGGCCACGCTGCCGCTTTCCGACGCAAAAGCGAGATCCTTTGTCCGCTATTTTTACGCCAGCGCGGTGGAGAGCGAAGTGGACAAGCAGGGGAGGTTGACCATTCCGCCCGGCCTGAGAACGTACGCGCACATCGATAAGGAACTGGTCACGATCGGAGTGCTCGAACGGGTGGAGATCTGGAGCAAACAGATCTACGAAAGCGCTGAGAACGGCGGCAATCTGGACCCCAACGAATTTGCCGCACAGATGGAGCTGTACAAAATTTAAAAACATGACCAGTGAAGCAGAGGTTGAGTATGGAATTTAAACATGTTTCCGTTCTGTTTAAAGAATCCATTCAGAATTTGAACATCAGGCCGGACGGCATTTACGCGGACGGGACCCTGGGCGGCGGAGGCCACGCAAGTGGGATCTGTGAACGCCTCAGTCAAAAGGGGATTCTGATAGGAATTGACAGGGATCGGGACGCGCTGACTGCCGCAGGGGAAAATTTGAAGCGGTACGACTGCGGGAAACGGCTGGTTCAAAGCAACTACTCTGACATCAAACAAATCTTAGAAGAGCTTGATATTCAAGCGATTGACGGTGCCGTGCTGGATTTGGGCGTTTCGTCCTTCCAGCTCGACAACGCCGAGAGGGGCTTTTCCTACATGCAGAACGCGCCTCTGGACATGCGAATGAACAGAGACGATGGTTTGACCGCGGAAACTGTGGTCAATACCTACGGTGAGGAAGAGCTCGCCGGAATCATAAAAAGATACGGGGAAGAACGGTGGGCCGCCCGGATCAGTCAATTTATCGTAAGAGAACGTAAGAACAGGCCCATCGTAACCACCGGGCAGCTGGTGGAAATTATCAAGGCGGCCATTCCCGCCTCGGCGAGAAGGGAAGGGCCACATCCGGCCAAACGGACGTTTCAGGCCATCCGCATAGAAGTGAACGATGAGCTCGGTCAGCTGGAAAAGGCCGTGGACGCGTTTATCGACGTGCTGGCTCCGGGGGGAAGACTGTGCATTATTACATTCCATTCCCTGGAAGACCGCATCGTCAAAGAGCGTTTTGCCGCCAGGCTTTCGCCCTGCACGTGTCCAAAGGAATTTCCGGTGTGTGTCTGCGGGAAAAAACCGGATGTAAAAAAGGTAAGCGGAAAGCCCTTCGTGCCGTCGGAACAGGAGATCCGGCTGAACCCGCGGGCCAGGAGCGCTAAGCTACGAGTGATCGAGAAAAAATAATTTTGAGAAGTTAAGAGGTTATTTCACATGATTGCAGCAGAAAAGTGGTATGAACAGCAGGTTCGTTATCAAAAGTACGGAATTGATATGAAGCCCGTTCAGGAAAGGATCAGACAGGAGAAGCCAAAGACCGGAACTGCTGCGCTGTCCGCTAAGGACAAGCTGCGCATGTTGATGCTGACCGTGCTTTTTGGCGCACTTTTCATCGGATTTATCGCTGTGACCGCCTATTCGGCCAAGATTCAGTACGACATCAATAAGATGATGGAGGATTCCAAAGTCCTTCAGGGTGAGATCCAGAATCTGGACGTTAAGATCAAAAGCGCCACCAACATTCAGATCATTGAGGAAAAAGCCGTCGCCAGACTGGGCATGGTCTACCCCTCGATGAGCGAGGTGATCTACATTCAGGCCGACACCGAACCGGCCGGTAATTTCGCCATGGCGCTGAAGGAGCAGGCATATAATTAAATTTGCAGCGATATAATTTCATAGAGAATAGAAGAAGCCGGGTAATTGCATTAGGGAAAATGAGGAACTCGGCTTTTTTAATACGAAGGGGATGCCGCCGGGACCGGAGAGGTTGAAGCGCTGCGGTCTTAAGCGCAGGCTTCGGCGGCCTGGGAGATCGAAAAAAGGGGAACGATACATGAAAGAATCCAAGGTCATCATACCAAGCACCAATAAAAACAAAAAACGGCTGATCTTTTTCTTCGGAGTCATCTGCGTGCTGTCAGCGCTGCTGGCCCTTCGCGTGGGATGGGTCCAGATCGTGGACGGGGAAGAGTACTCCCGCAAGGCCGTCGAGCAGCAGACCAGCGACGTGCCGATCTCGGCCAAGCGGGGGATCCTGTATGACAGAAACGGCAAGGAACTGGCGGTGAGCGCCGTGACGAACACCATCTGGGTGCGCCCGTCGTCGGTAAAGGACAATACGCTGAAGAAGGATGAGAATGAGATACGGATCAACCGCACGGCAAAAAATCTGGCTGAGATCCTGGAGATGGACGAGACCGAGGTGAGGGAGATCATCACCGCCGACCGGCTGCTGGTGCGCGTGGCCAAATACGTGGATAAGGACAAGGCGGATCTCATTCGGGCCGGTCTGAACGCCGATATGAAGAAAGAGCCGGAGAAAAAGATATACGGAATCGAGATCGCAGAGGATGTAAAGCGTTACTACCCGCTGGGGGCCTTCGCATCCCATCTGCTGGGGAGCACCACCGACGACAATCAGGGGCTGTCGGGCATCGAACTGAAATACAATAAGTACCTGTCGGGCATACCGGGCCGATGGATCAAGAGCAAAGACATCGGCGGACGCAGCCTGACGTACGGAGTGGAAAAATACTTTCAGGCAGAAGACGGGCTGAACGTAGTGCTGACCATCGACGAGGTCATCCAGCATTACGTGGAAAAGGCCATGGATCAGGTCATGGCAAATACTCAGGCGAAACGCGTCATGTGCATCGCCATGCAGCCTTCCACCGGAGAGATCCTGGCCATGGCGGTGACGCCTGATTTTGACCCCAACGATCCGCGTACGCCTACGGATCCCGCCGAGGCGGCTAAAGTGGAAGCCATGAACAACGAAGAAAAACAGGAATACTGGAATGAGATGTGGAGAAATCCGCTGATCAGCGATACATACGAGCCCGGTTCCACCTTTAAGCTGCTGACCACAGCCATCGCGCTGGAGACAGGCGTGACCTATCCCAACGATCATTTCGTCTGTCAGGGTTATGTCAACGTGGCGGGGACCAGGATCCGCTGCTCCAAATTTCCGCAGAACCACGGGCCGGAAACGCTGACAGAAGGCGTGCAGAACTCCTGTAATCCCGTGTTTATCGCGCTGGCTCAGCGCATGGGCTGGGATAAGTATTACGACGGACTCATGAAATTTGGCATGGGGGAAAAGACGGGGGTCGACTTCCCGGGAGAGGGAGAAAATATCCTGCAGAAAAAGGAATCGGCCGGACCTGTGGGTCTTGCCACCATGTCTTTCGGTCAGGGCATCGCCGTGACGCCCGTCAGCCTGATCCGTGCGATCTGCGCCATCGGCAACGGCGGAAAGCTCATGGAGCCCCATCTGGTCAAGGCGCTGACAGACAGCGACGGCAACGTGGTGCAGGAGATCGAACCGAAAGTGGTGCGTCAGGTCGTCTCGGAGCAGACGGCGGCTGAAGTGCGGCTGATGATGGAAGCCGTGGTCTCCAAGGGAGGCGGCGGAACGGCAAAGATCATGGGCTACCGCATCGGAGGAAAGACGGCTACGGCGCAGAAGCCGGAAAACGGCCGTTACGCCGAGGGCAAGTATTACTCGTCCTTCCTGGGAATGGCGCCCATGGACGATCCGCAGATCGCGGTGCTGCTCATCGTCGACGAGCCTCAGGGTCTCCACTACGGAAGCCAGACGGCCGCGCCCGGCGTCAAGATCATTCTGGAAGATGTGCTGCGCTATCTGAACATCGCGCCCCAGTATACGGCGGAAGAGCAAAAGCAGATTGACAGTCAGATGACCCAGGTGCCCAATGTCGTCGGCCAGACCGCGGAGGAAGCCATCGGCGTGCTGGGAGGCCAGCAGCTGAAATACGTCATCTCCCCCGCTGTCGAATCGCCGGGAGATCTGCCCGTGGTGGATCAGTATCCCAAAGCCGGGGAGAAGGTGCCCATCGATTCCACCGTAACGATCTATTATAAATAGAGGGAAAGGGAAAAGAAAAGGCGGAGCCCCGGGAAGATGCGGCGCCGGATTGAAAGGCAGACCGAAGGGTCCCGTTTGATACGATATTTATAATTAAATATAAATAAGAAGGAAAGGAAGTACCCGTATGAAGCTATCAGTACTGCTTCACGAAACGGGGATAAAGTGTCCGGAGGACATCAGAGATACGGCAGAAAAAACGGAGATCACAGGCATTGCCTTTGATTCCAGAAAAGTTGAGGAAGGGAATCTGTTCGTCTGTCTGACAGGCGAACATACCAACGGCCATATCTACGCGGCGGACGCGGCGTGGAAAGGCGCGGCGGCGGTGCTGACGGAGGAAGATATCGGAGGGAGGCCCTTCCCGGTGATCCGGGTGGAGAGCACCCGGGCGGTGCTGGCCAGAGTGGCCAAGGCTTTTTACGGCAACCCGGCAGGGGACATGAGGATCCTGGGGGTGACGGGCACCAACGGCAAGACCACCGTCACCTATATGCTGCAGCGGATCTTTACTCAGGAGGGACGCGACTGCGGCGTCATCGGCACCATCGGCTATCACGTGGGTGCCGGGAGCAAAGATCGGGACGCAGGGCGCACCACGCCGGAATCCTTTGAGATATGGGATCTTCTCAGCGCCATGCACAAAAATGGATTGACAGACTGCGCCATGGAGGTATCCTCTCACGGCCTGGCCCTGGGCCGGGTGGAAGGGATCGAATTCGACGGGGCTGTTTTCACCAACCTGACAGGAGACCACATGGACTTTCACAAGACCATGGAGGACTACTATCAGGCCAAGAAGAAACTGTTTTACATGACCCGGGGGGTGAGCGTGGTCAATCTGGACGACGGGTACGGAGCCAGGCTCTGCCGGGAACTGCGGGAGGATGGGAAGGAAGTGTACAGCTGTTCGCTTTCCGATCCCGACGCGGATTTTTACGGGAAGACCGGCTGCATGACAGAGCGGGGAAGCACGGTGGAACTGTACCGCAGAACGGGAGACGCCGCGCGGGGAGCGGAAAACTCGCTCCTCTGCGAACTGAGACTTTCGGTGCCGGGCCTGTTCAACGTGTACAACGCCGTGGAGGCCGCGGCCTGCGGAGTGCTGCTGGGAATACCTCCGGAGGACGTGGCGGCGGCGCTGGCGGATTTCGGCGGCGCTCCGGGGCGGTTTGAACTGGTGCCAAACGACAGGGATATGACGGTCATCGTGGATTACGCTCACACGCCGGACGCGCTGGAAAACGTTCTCCGCACCGCCAGGAGCTTTACAAAGGGCCGGCTGATCACCGTGTTTGGCTGCGGAGGAGACCGGGACAGAAGCAAGCGGCCCGTCATGGGCAGGATCGCGGGAACGCTGGCAGATCTCAGCATCATCACCAGCGATAACCCCAGAACGGAGTCTCAGGAAGTCATCTCCGCGGAGATCGAGGCGGGGATGAAAGAGACGGGCGGCCGCTACGAAGTGATCGAGGGGAGAAAAGAGGCCATAGAGAGAGCCTTAAAACGATACGAACCGGGAGATGTGATCGTCATTGCCGGAAAGGGCCATGAGACGTACCAGCTTATCGGGGGTTCAAAAAATTATTTCAGCGACCGGGACACGGTCCGCAGGGCGCTGAAGGAGGTAAAGGATGAAAGCACTTACAATCAGACAAATTGCGCAGGGAGCAAAGGGGAGCCTTGCCAGAGGCAATGAGAACGATCTGGTGAAGAAGATCGTCATCGATTCGAGGAATGCACAGCAGGGCGATCTGTTCGTGGCCATCAGGGGAGCAAAGCAGGACGGCCACCGGTTTGCCAAAAATGCGGCGGAAGCGGGATGCCGGTCCTTTCTGCTCTCCGACGACGCTGTGATCGCAGAACTCTCCGACAGCTGCCGGGAGGCCAACATCATCAGGGTGGAAGATACCACCAAGGGGCTTCAGGAACTGGCCCGTTATTACCTGGGACTCTTTCAGATCAAAAAGCTGGCGGTCACCGGCAGTACGGGAAAAACTACCACGAAGGAAATGCTCTATGCGATCCTTTCGTCGAAGTACCGGGCTGTGCGCAATCTGGGGAATTTCAACAATGAGATCGGTATGCCGCTGACGGCTTTTACGGTGGAGGAAGACACGGAGGCCGCGGTCTTTGAGATGGGCATGAGCAGCTTCGGGGAGATCAGTGTTCTGGCGGATATCGTCAGGCCCGAGATCGCCGTCATCACCAACATCGGAACGTCCCACATCGAATACCTGAAGACCAGAGAAAACATTCTGAAAGCGAAGATGGAGATCACAGACTTTATGTCAGAAGACGACTGCCTCATCATAAACTCTGACAACGATCTTTTAACAACAAAATCTGTTTCAGCATGTATGCAGGAGAAGTATCGGGAGAATTATAAGTACGGAGGCAATTTCGATATCATCACGGCGGGCGAAAACAGCGGCGCGGACTGCCGGCTCTCGGAGCGAAAAGATCTGGGCGACGGGGGCATCTCTTTCCGGCTGACCTACAAAGGGCAGACGCAGGATTTTCACCTGCCCCTTCTGGGAAATCACAACGGTTTTAACGCCATGCTTGCCGTGGCGGCGGGCGTGGAGTGCGGCGTTTCCCTTGAGGAAGCGGCGAAAGCTCTGGAAAAAATGGAACCCGAATCCAGACGGCTGCAGATCGAAGAGTGCAGCGGGATCAAACTGATCGACGACACGTACAACGCCAGCCCGGACTCCATGATGGCCGCCATCGACGTTCTCATGTCGGTGGAGGGACGCAGAAAAGTGGCGATCCTTGCCGATATTTTGGAGATGGGCGACACGGCGGAAGAATATCACAGGTCGGTGGGGGAATATGCTTCCCAAAAGAAAGTAGATGTGGTAATATCTATAGGGCAAAATGCCAAATACATAGCGGAGGGGGCCAGAGCCGCTTCCGCCGGCGCCGCCAGAGTGATCTGGCACGATACGAAAGAGCCGCTTCTCGCAGCCATATCCCAGATCATAAAACCGGGGGACGTGGTGTTGGTGAAGGGTTCCAACAGCATGCGGATGACTGAGGTGGCGGGCGCGATAAGGAGCTTATAAATGAACGACACACAGATAATGACAGGGGAATATTTTCCGCTGGCGGTGAAGCTATTGGTATCCTTCATCATCACGGCGGCGGCAGTGCCGATCTTTATACCGGTGCTGAGGAGGATCAAAGCGGGGCAGAGCATCCGGGAAGAGGGACCGAAATCCCATATGGTCAAATCGGGTACGCCCACCATGGGCGGACTGGCCATGATCGTGGCCGTTCTGATCACCTGTTTTACCTCCGGCCGCATGAATACGGATCTCTGGATCCTGCTGGGCGCTTTCGTGGGATTCGGCGCTATCGGATTCATCGACGATTTCGTCAAAGTTGCCATGAAGCGGAACCTGGGCCTGACAGCGGTGCAGAAGCTGATCCTGCAGATCGCCATCGCCTGCGGGGTGGCCTTCTACCAGTGCCGGGTCTCCGTCTACGGCACCACCATATTCGTCCCTGTCATCGATCAGCACTGGGATTTCGGATGGTTCTACGTTCCATTCGTGGCCTTTGTCATCGTGGCGATGGCCAACAGCGTCAACCTGACCGACGGTCTGGACGGTCTGGCTTCCGGGGTGACGGCTATCGTGGCCCTGTTTCTGGCCATCGTGGGGACCGCCTTTCATTTTACTGCGCCCACGGCGTTCTGCGCCAGTATTGCCGGCGCGTGTATGGGATTTCTTCTGTACAATAAATATCCCGCGAAGATCTTTATGGGGGACACGGGATCCATGGCCCTGGGCGGCGGCATCGCCGCGGCGGCTATTTTAATGAACATCGAGCTGATCATTCCCATTGCCGGGGGAGTCTACGTGGCAGAGGCTCTTTCCGTCATCATTCAGGTGGTGAGCTACAAGACGAGGAACGGCAAGCGGGTATTCCGCATGGCGCCGCTGCACCACCACTTCGAGCTGGGCGGCTGGAAGGAGACGAAGGTCGTGCTGGTATTCTGGCTGGTCACGCTGGCCCTGTGCGTGCTCAGCCTGCTGATCATATAATAAGATGAAACGTTTCGGGTGAGGAAGCGGATCAACGGACGTCGTCCCGCTACAATGATATGACGCAGAAAGAAGGGAAAAAGATGGAACAGGATAAGAAATATTTAGTCGTCGGAATGGGAAAATCCGGAGTGGCTGCGGCGGAAGTGCTGACGGCGCGGGGGGCGGACGTGAGCGTGTACGACAAACAGCCGGAGGAAAAAATGGATCCGCAGCTGCTGAATTATCTGAAGATCAAGGGGATCAGGGGCTTTTTCGCCCAGGATCCGGAGGAGATCGACAGTTTTGACTGCCTTATCATGAGCCCGGGAGCGCCGCTCTCCATCCCCTTTGTACAGGCGGCGAAGGAGGCGGGCGCGGAGATCATCGGAGAGCTGGAACTGGCCTGGAGACTGGGAAAAGGCAAGTACGTGGCCATAACGGGAACCAACGGAAAGACCACCACCACCACGCTGGTGGGAGAGATCTTCCGCAATGCCCGGCGAAGGACGGAAGTGGCGGGCAATATCGGCGTGGCCGTGGTAAAGCGGGCCGTGGAAGCTGACGAAGACACCTGGATGGTGACGGAGACCAGCAGCTTTCAGCTGGAGACCATCGATACCTTTCATCCCATCGTATCCGCTCTGCTCAATGTGACGCCGGATCATCTGGACCGCCACGGAAATCTGGAAAACTATGCGGCCGCCAAGGCCCGGATCTTTGAGAATCAATGTCCGGAGGACTATTTTGTGGTCAATTACGACGACGAGACGAGCTGGAAGCTCACCTCCGGCTGCAGAGCCAGAGTGGTGCCGTTCAGCAGAAAAGCGGAGCTGCCGCTGGGGGCCTTCGTCAGGGACGAACGGATCGTCATTCTGGACGAGGAAGCGGAGTTGTCCGACATCTGCGGCGTCTCCGAACTGATCATACCCGGCGCGCACAATCTGGAAAACGCGCTGGCCGCCGCTGCCATCAGCTATTTTTCCGGCGTGGAACCGGAAGTGATCGGAAAGACGCTGCGGGAGTTTCAGGGGGTGGAGCACCGGCTGGAATTTGCCGGGGAAGTAAACGGCGTCCGCTATGTAAACGATTCAAAGGGGACCAACCCCGACGCGGCGATCAAAGCGCTGGAGGCCATGAAGACCGGCGTGGTGCTCATCGCCGGCGGGTACGATAAGAAGGCGTCTTTTGAGGGATATATCAGGGCGTTTGACGGCAAGGTGCGCTATCTTCTGCTGCTGGGGGATACGGCGGAGAAGATCGCAGAGACGGCCCGCTTCATGGATTTTACGGATATCGTAATGTGCCGGGATATGGAAGAATGCGTGCGGAAGGGATCGGAGCTGGCAAGACCCGGCGATACGGTCCTGCTCTCGCCGGCCTGCGCCAGCTGGGATATGTACGACAGCTACGAACAAAGGGGACGGCATTTCAAGGACTGTGTTAGAAGACTGGAACGGTAGGTCTCTTCGGGGGGCGGAGGCGTCGGACTCAGGGGAACAGCGGAGGGCCCGGACCGCCGGAGCAAAATAACAGGTATGGGAGAACGGGATGGCAAAGACGAAAAGACTGACAAGTAAATTGAAAACGGGGGACTTTCTGCTGACTTTCATCGTCATGGGACTGGTGGTCTTCGGTATCATTATGGTATTTTCAGCCAGCTACTATGTTTCCATCAGTCAGAAGGGAACGCCATATTACTGGCTTCGGCAGGATATCATGTGGGCTGTGCTGGGCACCTGCGCCTTTATATTCTGCTCGCTTTTCGATTACAAATGGTACAAAAAGCTGGCGGCGCCGGCCATGGCCGTCAGCGTGGTCCTGCTGATCCTGGTGCTGATCCCCGGCATCAGCAAGAGCGCCAAGGGCGCGGCCCGGTGGATCCCCCTGGGACCGGTAACGATCATGCCCGGAGAGATCGCCAAGGTGGCCTGCATCATGTTCGTGGCCTGGTATCTCAGTCGCCGGCCTGATGTGATCAAGTCCTTCAAAGATGGCGTGCTGCCCATGGTGGGACTTCTGGGACTGATCTGCGGGCTGATCATGATGCAGCCCAATCTGTCCACAGCCATCACCATCGCGGGCATTATCGTAGGCATTATGTTTATGGCGGGGCTGAACTGGTTTTATCTGGGGGGCGTGGGCGCCGTGGGCGTGGCCGCCGTGCTGGCAATGATCTACGTGGTGCCGGGAGGGGACTATCGTCTGGCGCGCATGATGAGTTTCCGGGATCCCTTCGCCGACCCTCTGGGCACGGGGTGGCAGGTAGTCCAGTCCCTGCTGGCTCTGGGTTCGGGCGGGCTGTTTGGCGTGGGGCTGGGAAAAAGCATCCAGAAGACGCTGTATCTGCCGGAGCCCCAGAACGATTTCATATTTGCGATCATCGGCGAGGAGCTGGGATTTATCGGCTGTCTGATCCTGATGGCGGTCTATTTGGTCCTGATCTGGCGCTGCTGTCACATCGCATTTAACGCGCCGGATCTGTTCAGCATGCTGCTGGCTTCGGGGATCTCCGTTATGGTGGGCGTGCAGGTGGTGCTGAATATCGCCGTCGTCACGTCCTCGATGCCGCCCACAGGCATCATTCTGCCGCTGGTCAGCTATGGCGGCAACGCCCTGCTTTTGATGATGGCTTCCATGGGCGTCATGATCAATATTTCGCGTCATTCGGCCAACTGACGGCTGATGGGCCGCCTGCGCGCCGCCGATGCGCTGACCTGCTGCCGGCGCGCCGCAGGCGCGCTGTTGATGCGCCGCGCCCGGCGCAGGATATGCGGGCGCTTTTGAGAGAGGAGTCGCGTGCTTTTATGAAGGTAATCATGACCGGAGGCGGCACGGGAGGGCATATCTACCCCGCCGTCGCCATCGCAGACAAGATTAAGAGAAAACATCCCCAGGCGGAGATCCTGTTCGTGGGAACGGAAAAAGGGATGGAAAAGGAACTGGTGCCGAAGAACGGATATCCCATCCGGTTTATCACCGTCAGCGGCATTCACAGAAAACAGATCTGGAAAAATGTGAAAACGGCCATGGACCTGCTGAAAGGAGATCGGGAGGCCCGGGCGATCATAAAAGAATTTCAGCCCGATCTGGTCATCGGCACGGGGGGATATGTCTGCGGTCCGGTGGTGCGGGCGGCGCACAAGATGGGCATACCCACCTATATCCACGAGCAGAACGCCTTCCCCGGCGTGACCAACAAGGTGCTGGAAAAGCATGTGGACAAAGTATTCGTCAGTTTTGCGGAGGCAAAGCAGTACTTCCGGCATCCGGAAAAACTGGTGGTGACGGGCAATCCCATACGCAAGAGCTTTCTGGTGGGCGGCGCTTTCAATTACCGTGAGAAACTGGGCGTGCGGGACCGGGATTTCGTGATCCTGTGTTTCGGCGGCAGCCGGGGGGCCGGCAAGATCAACAGCACCATGAAGGACGTGGTGGCGGCGGTCAACGGCATGGAGGACGTGAAGCTGTTTTTCATCACCGGGCGCATCTACTTTGAGCGGATCAAGAAGGAGCTGGCGGAGAGCGGGGTCGATCTCAGCGGCAATGTGACGCTGATGCCTTACGCGGACAACATGCACGAATACCTGTTTGCGTCGGATCTGGTCATCAGCCGGTCCGGCGCGCTGACCGTCTCCGAGATCACGGCCTGCGGAAAGGCCTGCATCCTCATCCCCTCGCCCAACGTGACGGGAAACCACCAGTACTTCAACGCCAAGGTGGTGGCGGACAAAGGAGGAGCTATTCTCATTGAGGAAAAGGACCTCACCGACGAAAAACTCATCGGTTCCATTATGCGTCTGAAGAACAACAAGGAGATCCTCAACCGCATGGCGAAGGCCAGCGCGGCGGCGGGCAAGCTGGACGCTGTGGATATCATTTACGACAATCTGAGCATACCGGCGTCAGAGAAAGAGTGAGGCGGCGGCAGACCTGAGGGTCCGTCCTTTTTTGACGTCTTTTGTCACGCTTTCGCGGGAATATCATATCATGACAGTATCAGGCATGAGAGAAAGAGATGTTCTTGTGGAGGTGTTGGAATTCATTGGATAGTTATCATATAACCGGCGGGGAGAAGCTGGCCGGAGATCACAGGCTCAAAGGAGCGAAAAACGGCGTTCTTCCCATTCTGGCGGCAACGGTGCTCACCGGAGAGCCGTGCGAGATCTGTTCGTGCCCCAGTCTTTCCGATGTACATACGATGGTCGAAATATTGAGGTCGCTGGGCTGCAGTGTAACCTGGGATGAGGACAACATAAGGGTAGATGCGAAAACAGTGGACCAGTGGGAAATACCCGAACGCCTGATGAAGGGCATGCGGTCTTCTGTTTTTTTAATGGGCCCGCTTCTGGCCCGGTGCGGCCAGGTGGCCATGACTCAGCCGGGAGGCTGCGCCATCGGCGACAGGCCCATCGACATCCACCTTTCCGGACTGAGAATGCTGGGGGCGGAGATCGAGGAAGATCCGCACCGCATCGTCTGCCGGGCCCGCCGGCTGACGGGCGCTACCATTCGTATGGAGTTTCCCAGCGTGGGGGCCACTGAGAATCTCATGATGGCCGCCGCTGCGGCCTGCGGCGAAACACATATCATTCATCCGGCCCGGGAGCCGGAGATCGAGGACCTGCAGAATTTCCTGAACGCCTGCGGCGCTCAGGTGGCTGGGGCGGGAACCGGCGAGATCGTGATCTGCGGGGTGGGAGACCGCCGGGCGGCGGGGCCGGGAAGCGGGACGGCGCCTCTTTCGGGCTGCGTTCACAGGGTGATCCCGGACCGCATCGAGGCGGGGACCTATCTGGCGGCGGCCGCCATCACGGGCGGCGAGATCCGGCTGCTGGATTCGGCGCCCAGTCAGATGGCGCAGACGCTGGCCAGACTGAAGGAAGCGGGCTGCAGAGTTAAGGTGGATAAAACCTCCATATGGCTCACCGCGCCGCGCCGGCTCAGATCCGTGCGGGAGATCAAGACGCTGCCGTATCCGGGCTTCCCCACCGACATGCAGTCCCAGTTTCTTTCTCTGCTGACTTTGGCGGAGGGGGAAAGCAAAATAACGGAAACTATTTTTGAGAACAGATTCAAGCACGTGGACGGCCTTCTGCGCATGGGCGCGGATGTGGCGGTGGACGGCAGGACCGCTCATATTACAGGAGTTGCCGGTCTCCATGGAGCCAGAGTCCAGGCCGAAGACCTGCGAGGCGGGGCGGCGCTGGTCCTGGCGGGGCTGGCCGCGGAGGGTGAAACTGTCGTAGAAAATATTTGCCATATCGACCGTGGATATGATAAATTGGAAGTAGTGCTGAACGATCTCGGCGCTAAAATAGAGAGAATATAACCATGACTGAAGAAGAAAAAGCCTTAAAAAGGAAGAAAAAACGAAAGAAAAAGAAGAGGAAGAAAAAGCATTATCTGCTCAAGTTTTTGCTTTTGATCGCTCTGTGCACAGGGCTCTATTATTTTCTCACTTCAGAAGTGTTTGATATTCAGAGGATCGATGTAAAAAGTATATCCCACTATACGGAAGAGCAGGTGGTGGATCTGTCCGGGATCAAGAAGGGGACCAATCTCTTTGAGACCTCCATGTCAGACGCGAAGGACCGCCTGATGACGGATCCGTACATGAAGGACGTTAAGCTCCAGAGAAAACTGCCGGGGACCGTGGTGATAACCGTTAAGGAACGGGTGGAATACGCGGCGGTTCCATACGGCACGGAATATATCCTCATCGACGACGCGGCGGTCGTGCTTTCCAGAACATCGGAGGAGCCGCGGCTGCCGCTGCTCATGGGTATGACGGTGAAGAGCATGGAGCCGGGAAATACGCTGGAAGTGGAAGAAAACAATGTGCTGGAAGAGACTTTGAAGCTGCTGGCGGCCATGGAAGAGGGAGATCTCTACTTCAAGAAGATCGAGATATCGAACGTGCTGATCAAAGCTTATATCTACGATTATCTGATCTGCGAGGGCAAGCCGGAAAATATTCTGAATGGGATGGACGATATCCGCAAGGTTATTTATAATATGTATGAGAACGGCATCGAGCGGGGAGTGATCAAGGTCAATTCCAGCGATATGTGGGCCTGGAGCCCGCTTATCGAATAGAGCGGACAAGCCGTCAAGGACAGAGAAAACAGCGGAGGAGCGGCGGGAGACGCGCCGTTTCCGCCGTCTGAACAGAAAGGAACAAGAGGAAAACAGGGGGATTAGGGATGAAAAAATTCGGCGGGCTCATTATGATCGGCATACTGGCCCTCATCATCGGTCTGATCATCTCGGTGCAGATCAGCAGCATTCAGGGGTCGGATCAGGGGGGACTGGTTCCCAGCGTAAAGGTAAAGGCCTATGAGCAGGAGCTGCAGAAGCTCCGGGCGCAGAATGAGTCGCAGACGCAGCAGCTGATCGAGCTGGAAGACCGTCTGGAAAACATGATGAACGACAAGGCGGCGGAGGACGAGTCGCTGAAGCAGATCTACGACGAGCGGGAAAAGTACAAGCTGGCCGCGGGGCTGGTGGAGGTAAAGGGACCCGGCATCGTGATCACGCTGGAGGATCCGGAGCCGGAAGATAAGTACAGCGAGACGTACAGTTCGCTGATGTACAATTACGAACTGCTGCTCAGTCTGGTCAACCGGCTGAAAGACGCGGGGGCGGAGGCCATCTCCATCAACGGAGAGCGCATCGTGTCCAGCACGGAGATCAGCCTTGCGGGCGACAATGTGAACATCAACACCCGGCCTACGGCGCCCCCCTATGTGGTGAAGGCCATCGGAGACCCCGACACGCTGGAAGGAACCATCACCATCCGGTTTGGCATTATAGAGAAGATGAAGAGCGACCCCTACAACATCCGCGTGGATATCGCGCGGCGGGACGACGTGGTGATCCCCCGATACAGCGGGACCTACAATTTCCGCTACGCAAAACCCAATGAGGAAAACGCGGAAGGCGCGGACGCGTCTGCGGAGGATTAGGCCGTGAAGAGTTTGAAAAAGGGAACGGCGGCGGTCCTTCTCGTGGCGCTGGCGGCGGGGATCATGCTGTCCACGCAGATGGGGATGCCCACAGGCGAGAAGCTCTACGTCTCGGCGAAAGCGCTGGACGACATGAAGGTCCTCATCGACAGCGAGAAAGAGAGCATACGGCGCACAGAACTGCAGATCGAGGATGCGAAGAAGCAGATCGACGATTTTGAGGCTCTCTCGGCGGACGACAACACGGAAGAGCTCATCGCCAGCGGGAAGGCGGAACTGAATTACTACCGCATGGCCAGCGGCCGCGTGCCGGTGAAGGGCGACGGCGTAAAGATCGTCATCGCGGATTCGGAGCGGGATCTGTTCGAGGGCGAGAATGTCAACGACCTGCTGGTCCACGATATCGACGTGCTGATGATATTGAACGACCTGCTGACCGCAGGGGCGGAGGCAGTCTCCATCAACGGACACCGGGTAGTGGACATGTCGGCCATCACCTGCTCCGGATACACCATCCGCATCAACGGTATCTTTACGGCCAATCCTTTTGTGATCCGGGCCATCGGGGATCCGGGGCGGCTTTACGGGGCCATGATGGCGCCGGGAAGCAACGGTCTGATCCTCAAAGAATTCGTGCGCTTTGAATGCACGGTGGAAGAAGATATTGAGATACCGGCTTATACCGGGCCGCTTTCGTACAAATATATGACGATCACAAAGGAAGGTGAAACAAATTGATGTTTCTTATCATATTGGTCGGACTGGGGATCGGTCTGATCGCCGGCTTCGTGCTGAACATTTCTTATCCCACGGAGTATGCGTTTTACATCACCATGGCCCTGCTTGCGGCGCTGGACTCCCTCATGGGAGCCGCACGGTCGCAGATGGAGGGCAAGTACAACAGCGTAGTCTTTGTGACGGGCTTTGTGACCAACGCCATTCTGGCGGGGGCGCTGACCTACCTTGGAGATCTGCTGGGCGTGCCCATCTACTATGCGGCAATATTTACCTTTGGCGGAAGACTGTTCAATAATCTGGCCGTGATCCGGCATCACCTTCTGGAGCGCTATGTCATGCGAAAAGAGCCGAAAAAAGATGATAATATCGACAAGAAATAGGTGCAGTCAAGGGGCTATTGTGATATAATTAATATTATTTTGGTAACGGGGGGTTACTTTGATGTTACAATTTGAAGTTAGTGAAGAGAAAAATGCACAGATAAAAGTAATTGGTATCGGCGGAGGCGGAAGCAACGCCGTTAATCGTATGATAGAGACAGGCCTGAAGGGCGTCACCTTCATGGCGATCAACACGGACAAGCAGGCTCTGGCAGGTTCCAGGGCGGAGACCAAGATCCAGATCGGAGAGAAACTGACAAAGGGGCTGGGCGCCGGCGCCAACCCGGAGGTGGGACAGAAAGCCGCGGAAGAGAATATCGACGACCTGGAAAAATTTATCGCCGGAGCGGACATGGTGTTCATCACCGCCGGCATGGGCGGCGGAACGGGAACGGGAGCCGCGCCTATCGTGGCCAAGGCGGCGAAGGATCAGGGCATCCTCACCGTGGGCGTGGTCACCAGGCCTTTCAAATTTGAGGGCAAAAAGAGAAGAGAACACGCAGAATTGGGCATCAAGTTCCTGAAAAAATATGTAGACTCCCTCGTGGTAGTACCAAACGACAAGCTGCTGGAGATCGCGGATAAAAACACGACCATGGTCCAGGCGTTCAGCATGGCGGACGAAGTGCTGAAGCAGGGCGTTCAGGGAATCTCGGATCTGATCGCAGAGGCGGGACTCATCAATCTGGACTTCGCCGATGTGAAGACAGTCATGAGCGACCGCGGGATCGCCCACATGGGCGTGGGAAGAGGCGCCGGCGAAGACCGGGTGGCCGCTGCGGTCAAGGACGCCATCGAAAGTCCGCTGCTTGAGACTTCGATCAGCGGGGCCAAGGCGATCCTGCTGAACATCATGGGCGGATACGATCTGGGAATGCTGGAGGTCAACGAGGCCGCCGACCAGATCGAACAGGCTGCGGACAAAGACGCCATCGTCATCTTCGGAGCGTCGGTCAAAGAAGAACTGAAGGACGAGATCATCATCACGGTCATCGCCACGGGTTTTGAGGACAGGCAGACGGATATTCTGATGGCGGGCAGCAAGGAGAGTTCGGACGCCAGAGCGGAGATCAACAGCAAATTCGCCGAGGAGACTCAGACGGAACGTCCGGTCCATGAGCAGGAGCCGGCGGCAGCGGCTGAAGAGGAAGATTCCTTCACAAAGAGGATGACTGAGGCTTTCGAGATACCGACTTTCCTGAAACGAGATAAAATGAGCAACCTCTAAGTCCGGCCGGCAGGGTGAAGAACCCGCGGCGGCCATGAGTCTGGCTCTACACATGTATGGATGAGAAGCCGGTTGTGATACCGGCTTCTTTTGGAGAAAGCGGCGAATCAGGGGCGAAGGCCCGGACTTTGCCGGAGAGAGCAAGGAGAGGGGAAACCGGCAGCCATCCGTGCGGCCGGTTTCAGCCGTTTCAATAAGTCTTCTCCCAGATCGGAACCGGCGTTTGCGGGCGTAAGACCGCAGCGTGTTCCGCGTGAAAAATGGAAAGGAACAATACGCTTGAATTTGCGGGAAATATCATCACCGGACAATTCAAAAGTAAAAAACTTTGCCGCGCTTACCCGAAAAAAACAGCGGGATAAGCAGGGGCGCTACATCATAGAAGGACCGAATCTGCTGATGGAAGCCCTGAAAAACGGAGTGGACCCGGAGCTGGTCCTTTTCAGGAGATCGGCGTTTTCCGGCCGGGAGAGCCGATGCGGGCCCGGAGAGCTGCCTGCGGGGCTGAGGAACACCGGCGAGTACCGCGATCTGCTGGATCTTCTGGAGCGCGGCGGCGCGGAGGGCGGGCCAAAGACCCGGCCGGAGGTGCTGCTTCTGGCGGACGGTCTCTTTGACCGCCTGGGGCAGACGGACACCCCTCAGGGCGTCATGGCCGTGGTGAAAAAACGGACCTGGACGGAGGAAGAACTGTTTGGGCGTTCATCAGCCCCCTGCGGGCGGAGATCCAACGGCAACATTCTGGTCCTCGACCGGCTGCAGGATCCGGGAAACCTGGGGACGGCGCTTCGGACCGCGGACGGAGCCGGCTTTTCAGGAGCGCTGCTCCTGTCCGGCTGCGGAGACATTTACAGTCCCAAGGTGGTGAGAGCATGCGCAGGCACGCTGTTTCGGCTGCCCGTGTACTTCTGCGGCACGCCGGGGCAGGCGCTGGAGCTGCTTCACAGAAATCATAAAAAAGTTTACGCGACCGCTCTGAACGGAAGCCGGCTCTACTATGAGTGCGATCTGAAGAGCGAGCTGGCACTGGTCATCGGAAACGAGGGAAACGGCGTCTGCGCCGAATTCCTTGAGGAGGCGGACGGCCTCCTGTCCATCCCCATGGCGGGGAATCTGGAATCCCTGAATGCGGCGGTGGCCGCCGGCATATTGATGTATGAAACAGTCAGACAAAGAAATGGAGGATAGACAATGCAGAATCAGTTAAAGGCGATAATGGAAGAAGCGCGGGAGCAGCTGTCTGCGGCGAAGGCCGTGGCGGAAGTGGAAGAGATGCGCGTCCGGCTTCTGGGCAAGAAGGGAAGGATCACGGAGATCCTCCGCGGCATGGGCAAGCTCTCGCCGGAAGAGAGAAAGATCATGGGTCAGGCGGCCAACAGCGCCAGAGCAGAGATCGAGCGCCTGCTGGATGAGAAATTCGCTGCCTTCAAGGATATGCAGAGAGCTCTGAAATTTAAAGAAGAAAAAATCGACGTGACGGAGCCGGGCGTCGTTACCCCCCTGGGGACGAAGCACCTGATCTCCATCACCATCGACGAGATATCCCGCGTCTTTATGAGCATGGGCTTTTCCATCTCCGAGGGACCGGAGATCGAGACCGTATTTCACAATTTCGACGCGCTGAACGCGCCGAAAAACCATCCGTCCAGAGACATGTCGGATACGTTTTACATCACGGAGGATGTGCTGCTGCGGACGCAGACGTCTCCGGTGCAGGTGCGCACGCTGATGAAGCAGGATCCGCCCATCAAGGTGATCTCGCCGGGCCGGTGCTTCCGCTGCGATACGCCGGACGCCACCCATTCGCCCATGTTCCATCAGGTCGAAGGACTGGTGGTGGACGAAGGGATCTCCATGGCGGATCTGAAAGGAACGCTGGACGCTTTCGCCAAGCAGCTCTTCGGCTCTAACGCAAAGACCAAGTTCCGCCCTCATCACTTTCCGTTTACGGAGCCGTCCGCAGAGATGGACGTATCCTGTTTCAAGTGCGGCGGCAAGGGATGCAAGGTGTGTAAGGGCAGCGGCTGGATCGAGATCCTGGGCTGCGGCATGGTCCATCCCAACGTACTGTCCGTGGGACACGTGGACACGGAGAAATACACCGGCTTTGCCTTCGGCATGGGTGTAGAGCGGATCGCGATGCTGAAATATGAGGTGGACGATATCCGTCTGCTCTACGAAAACGACGTTCGCTTTATCCAGCAGTTCAAATAGATCAGAGGAGGCAATCAATTATGTTAGTACCTGTTAAATGGTTAGAAGAATATACAGACGTCAACGTCAGCGTGGATGAGTTCTGCGACCGGATGATCATGTCCGGCTCCAACCTGGAGACTGTGGAATATTTCGGTCAGGGCATCGAGAACGTGGTGGTGGGAAAGATCCTCTCCATCGAAAAGCATCCCGACGCGGATAAGCTGGTGATCACGCAGATCGACACCGGAGCGTCCGAGCCGGTGCAGATCGTTACAGGCGCGGCGAATATCAGCGTGGGGGATTACGTACCGGTGGCTCTCCACGGAAGCAGGATCCCGGGACCGCTGCACGGTCAGCCCAAGCAGCCCGGCGGGGTCACCATCAAAAAAGGCAAGCTGAGAGGAGTGGAATCCAACGGCATGCTGTGTTCCTGCTCCGAGCTGGGCTTCGAGGACAAGGTCGTGCCCGTGGCCCACAGAGACGGGATCTGGATCCTGGATCGGGAGTACCCTGCAGGCACGGATATCGTAAAAGCGCTGGAACTGGAATGCGCGGTGGTGGATTTCGAGATCACGCCCAACCGTCCCGACTGCCTGTCCATGATCGGCATGGCCAGGGAGGCGGCGGCCACGTTTGGAACGGAGCTTCGCTATCCCGACACGAAGTGCGAGGAAAAGGGCGCGGAAAAGACGAAGGATTTCATCAGCGTGGAGATAAGAAAGCCGGAGTACTGCCGGCGGTACGTGGCCAGAGTGGTGAAGGACATCAAGATCGAGCAGTCCCCCTGGTGGCTGCAGAAGTGTCTGATCTTTGCGGGCATGCGTCCCATCAACAATATCGTGGACATTACCAACTACGTCATGCTGGAATACGGCCAGCCCCTGCACGCCTTCGACATCCGCACGGTATCGGGAAACCAGATCATCGTAGATACGGCCCAGGAAGGCGAAACGTTCACCACGCTGGACGGCACGGAGAGGACGATGACCGGGGACGCGCTGATGATCAAGGATGCGGAGAAAGCTATCGGCATCGCGGGCATCATGGGCGGTCTGAATTCGGAGATCGAGGAAGATACGACCATGATCCTGGTAGAGGGCGCCAATTTCAACGGGGACAACGTCCGGGCGACCTCGAAGAGACTGGGACTGCGCACGGAAGCATCCGCGCGCTTTGAGAAGGGCATCGATCCCAATCTGACCGTACAGGCCGTGGACCGGGTGTGCCGTCTCATCGAGATCCTGAACGCGGGAACCGTGCTCAGGGGAACGGTGGACGTCTATCCGAAGGAATACAGGGCAGAGTCCGTCAAGGTCCGGGCGGAACGGGTCAACGCCATGCTGGGCGTGGAGCTCTCCGCAAAGGAGATGGAGGAGATATTCGAGAGTCTGGAGATGAAGGTCTCCCGTCTGGGCAACACCATGAACGTCACGCCTCCCACGGTGCGGCAGGACCTGCTGACCGAGGTGGATTTCGTGGAGGAAGTGGCCAGAATGTACGGCTACGACAAACTCCCCGTGACGCTGCCCAGGAGCAACGACGAGGCGAAAAAGTCCAGAAAGCAGCGGCTGCGGGACATGGCCAAGGACGCGCTGCTGGGACTGGGCATGAACGAGATCCAGACCTACAGTTTCGTGAGTCCGAAGGGCCTGGACAACATCCGCATGGCAGACGATGCGGAGGGAAGAAAGCTGATCAAGCTCATCAATCCTCTGGGAGAGGATACCAGCGTTATGAGAACGACGCTGATCCCGAATATGCTGGAGGTTTTTGGGAGAAACTATTCCAGAAACACGCTGGCCATGAGGGCATTTGAGCTGGGAAATACATTTATCAACAATCACCATCTGGAGGACCCGCTGCCGGAGGAAAAGGATATGCTCTGCGCCGCCTGCTACGGCGAGCAGGAGAGTTTCTTTACTCTGAAGGGGATCCTGAGCGAGATGCTTTACAAGCTGGGTATCCGGGAACTGTGCTTCTGTCCGGAGGAAAATGTGGGGACCTTCCACCCCGGCCGCTGCGCGAAGATCTTCGCCGGCGACAGGGAACTGGGGATCATCGGCGAGATCCATCCCGACGTGGCGGAAAAGTACGGGATCGGAACGCGGGTGCTCTGCACAGAACTGGATTTCGACCAACTCTGCCAGCTGGCGGACACGGAGAAACTCTATTCTCCGCTGCCCAAATATCCCTCCATCAAGCGGGATATCGCCATGGTAGTGAAAGAAGAGATCATGGTGGCTCAGCTGGAAGCAGTCATCAAAAAAGAAGGAAAGAAGCTGCTTGAGAGCGTTGCTCTCTTCGACGTATACAGAGGAAAGCCGATCCTTCCGGGAAGCAAGAGCGTGGCCTTCACCCTGGTGTACAGGGCGCAGGATCACACGCTGACGGATGAGGAAGTGTCCAAGGTGCACGACAGAGTGCTCGGCGGTCTGCGGGACGAATACGGCGCTCAGCTCCGTGAAATGTAAGCAGATTTAGGAGGGCGGTCCCATGGGAGAAGTAAACAAGGTCACGGTCAAGATCTACGGCCAGGAATACATCGTTTCCGGCGAGATGTCCCGGGAACACATCATGCGGGTGGCGGACTACGTGGATTCCAAGATGCACGAGGTAGCCGCCGCTCTGCCCAACGGCTCCACTTCGGCGCTGGCAGTGCTGGCGGCGGTCAACGCGGCGGACGATTATTTTTCCGCGGCGTCTATGGCCGCTCAGCTGCAGAGCAAGAGCGCTCAGCTGGAGAAGGACACGCAGCATTACGTAGAGCTCTGGGACGAGGCGAAGAAAAACTTTCTGCAGTATAAGCAGGAGGCGCAGAGCAGCCTGGAGCAGAAGGACCAGCTGCAGAAAACTGTCAGCGAAAAGATCATGGAGCTGACGAACCTCTCAAATGCGTATACGGAGCTGGAAAAGAAGTGCGCGCGTCTTACGGCCGAGAATCAGGAGCTGGAGAAGAAGCTGGCCAGTCAGGAAGGCAACAGCAGCGAGAACAGCGCTCTGGTAAAGGAGCTGGAAGCCAAGTGCAAAGATGTGGAAAGCAGCTTTTTTGACCTTCAGATGGAGAACATTCAATTGAAGGGCGAGCTGGACCGTCTGAAAAAGACGGTGAGCCCGTAAACGGGAGAACAGATATATGAATGAGAAGGCCTTCAGGGTCTTGGAGTACAACAAGATCATCGACCTTTTAGGCGAACAGGCGGCTTCCCCGATGACAAAAGAGCGCATCGGGAAGCTTGCGCCTTATAAAAATATACATGAGATAAAAGACGCATTGGCGGAAACCACGGAAGCGGTTTCCGTTATTATGCATAAAGGGGCGCTGCCTCTGGGCGGGTTTTACGACGTTTCCGGCTGGGTCCACCTGGCGGAAAAAGGCGGCGTACTGACTATGAAGCAGCTGCTGGAGGTGCTGTACAACCTGCAGGCGGCCAGAAACGCAAGATCCTTTCTGACTTCAGATCTGCCGGAGCTTCCCATCATCGGAGAGCTGGCGCAGCTGATCAGCGCGCAGAAGGCGCTGGAGGAGGAGATCGACCGCTGTATCCTGTCCGAGGACGAGATGGCGGACAGCGCAAGTCCGGAGCTTCGCCGCATACGCAGAAGCATTCTGCGCCAGAACGACAGTCTGCGGGCCAAGATCAGCAGCATTTTATCCTCATCGGAAAACAGGGCGCTGCTGCAGGACGCCATCGTCACCATGCGGCAGGGCCGCTACGTTATTCCAGTCAAGCAGGAGAACCGGGGAAAGTTCCCCGGCATCGTCCACGATCAGTCTTCCACAGGCGCTACGCTGTTCATCGAACCTCAGGCCGTGGTGGATATGAACAACGAGCTGCGGGAGCTGGAGCTGGCGGAAAAGAAGGAGATGCACCGTATCCTGTCCGAGCTCTCCGCCCGGATCGGAGGGGCGTCCGCAGAGCTTCAGAGCAATCAGAAGCTGTTGGTACAGCTGGATTTTATCTTTGCCAAGGGCAAGCTGGCCGCGGCGCAGCGGGCCACGGAGCCCCTGATCAACGACAGAGGATATCTGCGGATCAGGGAAGGGCGCCATCCCCTCATCGATCCCAGAAAGGTAGTCCCTATCAACGTTGCGCTGGGGAAGGACTACGACACGCTGGTGGTGACGGGTCCCAACACGGGAGGAAAGACCGTAACGCTGAAGACCGTCGGACTGTTTGTGCTGATGGCTCAGAGCGGTCTGCACGTCCCCGCTCTGGGGGGGACGGAGATGCCGGTGTTCGCCAAAGTCTTTGCGGACATCGGGGATGAACAGAGCATCGAACAGAGCCTGTCCACCTTTTCCTCCCACATGCAAAACATCGTGGGAATCGCGGAGGATGCGGACGATGCCACTCTGGTACTGCTGGATGAATTGGGAGCGGGGACGGACCCCACGGAGGGAGCGGCCCTGGCCATCTCCATACTGGAATATCTGGGAGACAGAGGGGCGAAGACCATCGCCACTACCCATTACACGGAACTGAAAAAATATGCCATCTCCACCCCGGGCGTGCAGAACGCTTCCATGGAATTCAACGTGGAGACGCTGTCGCCCACCTACAGGCTGGTCATCGGCATACCCGGCAAGTCAAACGCCTTCGAGATCTCCCGAAAGCTGGGCCTGTCTCAGTCCATCATCGGTCACGCCAGAACGCTGCTGGAAAAGGGCGACATCGAGTTTGAGGACGTCATCACCAAGATCGAGCAGGACAAGAAAGAGGCGGAGGATGAGAGAGACGAGGCTATCGCCCTGAATCTGGCCATGAAAAAGCAGAAGGAAGCGCTGGAGCAGCGGGAGCAGAGACTTGCGGAGCAGCGGGAAAAGATCCTGTCCAGGGCCAAAGAAGAAGCCAGAGATATGCTGCGGGAGGCCAAGGAGTTCGCCGATCAGGTGCAGAAGGAGCTGCGGGAGCTGGAGCGGGTCAAAGACCCCGCCGAGCGGAACCGCAGACAGGAGAACGCAAGAAAACGGATCAGAGAAGTTTCCGGGCGTTATCAGGATAAGGTGGAGGTACAGGAGAACGCCGATCCGGTCAGACCGGGCGAACTGAAGCCCGGCATGCGGGTGCGGGTGCTGAGCCTGGACCAGAAGGGCAACGTTCTGACGCTGCCCGACGACAAGGGAGATCTTCAAGTTCAGGTTGGGCTGCTGAAGGTCACTGTGAATATTAAAAATATTTCCGTCATCAGGGAAAACGGTTCAAAGAAGGATGCGAAAAAGACGCGTTTCGGCGCCATGTACCGAAGTAAAGCCCAGAGCGTCTCCATGAGCATCAATGTTGTGGGAAAGAATCTGGATGAGGCGGAAATGCTGGTGGATAAATATCTGGACGACGCCTTCATGGCAGGGCTGCACGAGGTCACCGTCATTCACGGGCGGGGCGCGGGCATCCTCAAGGAAGGGCTGGCGCAGATGTTCCGCCGCCACAGACACGTGGACAGCTTCCGAAAGGGAGCGTATAACGAGGGCGGCGACGGAGTCACCATCGTCACGATCAAATAAAGTCGGATCGTATCTGATCGAGCGACCATAGAGAGGTGCAATATGTATATAGTGAGCGGATGTCTGGTGGGGATACCGTGCAAGTACAACGGAGGAACGAATACCGTCTCGGCGCTGAAGGATTATCTGAAAGGAAAAAGCTACGTAGCCGTCTGCCCGGAGACCATGGGAGGCCTGGAAGCACCACGGCCCCCGGCCGAACTGCAGCAGGGCAGGGTGAAAAATCCCTTTGGAGAGGACCTGACGGAGGCGTTTCAGCGGGGAGCGGAAAAAGCCTATGAGCGGGCGCGAAAAAAGGCGGAGGAAGCCGGAGAAGAGCTGACTCTCGCCATACTGAAAGCGCGCAGTCCCTCCTGCGGATCGGGAAAAGTCTACGACGGGACTTTCAGCAGAGTCACCGTGGACGGAGACGGTCTCTTCGCCGCTCTCCTGAAGGAGAAAGGCATTCCGGTCATGACGGAGGAGGAGTTTATCGAACAATTCGTGGAAGCTGAAAAGGTGATAAAATAGGAGGATAGTGTCATGCTGAACATGAAAGAAAAAATCGCGGGTCTGCTGGCCGGCCATATCGAGGGACTGGACCAGTCGGAGATCGCAAAACTCATTGAGATCCCGCAGGACAGCAAGATGGGGGACTACGCGTTTCCCTGCTTCCGCCTGGCCAAGACCATGCGCAGGGCGCCGGCCCAGATCGCGGCGGAGCTGGCGGGAAAGATCGCTGGAGATCCGCTCTTTGCAAAAGTGGAGAGCGTAAACGCGTACCTGAATATGTTCATTGACCGGGCGGAATTCACAAGAGAGGTGATGGAGGCGGTCATCAGTGAAAAAGACCGCTACGGAGCCAGCGACGTGGGCGGAAACCGCCCCGTGGTCGTGGAGTTTTCCTCTCCGAACATCGCCAAGCCCTTTCACATCGGTCACATCAGAAGTACCGTCATCGGAAATTCCATCAACAAGATCTATTCCTTCCTGGGCTACAATGTGATCCGCATCAATCACCTGGGCGATTACGGAACGCAGTTCGGCAAGATGATCGTGGCCTACAGACGGTGGGGGAAAAAGGAAGACGTCATAAACGAGCCCATCAAGACGCTCCTGAGTTATTACGTCAAATTCCATGAGGAGGCGGAAAAGGATCCCACGCTGGAGGACGAGGCGAGAGCCGTATTCACCAGGCTGGAAAACGGCGAGAAAGAAGAGACAGAGCTGTGGCAGTGGTTCCGGGACGAGAGTCTGAAGGAATTCAGCCGGGTCTACAAGATGCTGGGGATCGAGTACGATTCCTATGCAGGAGAGAGCTTTTATTCCGACAAGATGCCCAGGATCCTGCAGGAACTGAAGGAAAAAGGGCTGCTTGAAGATTCTCAGGGCGCCCAGATCGTGGATCTGGAAAAATACGGACTGCCCCCGGCGCTGATCACCAAGAGCGACGGTTCTTCCCTGTATATAACCAGAGATATCGCCGCCGCCGTATACAGAAAAGAGACCTATGATTTCTATAAGAACATTTACGTGGTCGCTTCCCAGCAGAACCTGCACTTTCAGCAGTGGATCCAGGTGGTGGAGCTCATGGGCTACGATTGGGCCCGTTCCTGCATCCACGTACCCTTCGGGCTGGTGAGCCTGGAGGAGGGCACCATGTCCACCCGCCACGGCCGCGTGGTCTTTCTGGAAGACGTGCTCAACCGGGCGGTGGAGCAGACCAAGGAAGTCATCAGAGAGAAGAACGTCAACACGGAGTGTATCGACGAGACCGCTCAGATGGTGGGCATCGGCGCGGTCATGTTCCAGGAACTCTCCAACAACAGGATCAAGGACTATGTGTTCTCCTGGGATAAAGTGCTGAATTTCGACGGCGAGACAGGACCTTACGTCCAGTACACCCACGCCAGAGCCGCCAGCGTTCTGCGCAACGCCGGAGCGGCTGCGGATAAAGCCCTGGCGGACGCGGCCTCAGCCGACATGTCCTACATCGGCGGGGACAGCGCCTACGAGCTGGCGAAGCTGATCTACCGCTTCCCTGAAGTCGTGCTGGATGCCGGTGAAAAGTACGAGCCCTCCGTGGTCACGCGGCACATTGTGGACGTGGCTCAGTGTTTCAATAAGTTCTATCACGACGAGCACATACTCGTGGACGATGAAAAGGAGAAGGAAGCCAAGCTGATCCTCACTTACGCTGCAAAGCAGACAATAAAGAACGGTCTGTCGCTGCTGGGAATCCAGGCTCCCGAAAAGATGTAAGATGCGTTACGAAGGAAATATATTCAGACCGCCCAGCGAGGCGAGAAGCTATATTCTGCAGGTCACGGTGGGGTGCGCTCACAACAAGTGCACCTTCTGCGACATGTACAAGGATAAGAAATTTCACCTGCGAAAGCTGGAAGATGTGCTGGAAGACCTGCGCATGGCACGCAAATATTACAGCCGGGTGGATAAGATCTTTCTGGCCGACGGCGACGCCCTGTGCCTGAAAAACGAAAAACTGCTGGCGATCCTGGCGGAGATCCGCAGGATCTTTCCCGAGTGCCGGCGGGTAGGGATCTATGGATCCGCCCGGGATGTGCGCAGAAAGACGCCGGAGGAGCTGGCGGAGCTCCGCGGCAGCGGCGTGGGAATCATCTATATCGGCGCGGAGTCCGGCAGCGACAAGGTGCTCAGCGCCATCTGCAAGGGTTCCACCCGGGCTGAGCTCATCGAGGCCGTGCGCAAGATCGAAGACGCGGACATCGCCTCCTCCGTCACCTTTATCTCCGGTCTTGCCGGCCGGGACGGATGGCGGGAGCACGCCGTGGAGAGCGGTACCATGATCAGCGAGATGGAGCCGTCCTACGTGGGACTGCTGACGCTGATGACAGGCCCCGGAGCTCCGCTGACAAAGGAGATCCAGGAAGGACGGTTTCAGCTGCTGAGTCCCCAGGAGGTCATGCTGGAGACGGAGCTCATGCTGGAACATATCAACGTGAACCGGCCCTGCGTATTCCGCAGCAACCACGCCTCCAACTATCTTTCCCTGAAAGGCGACCTGCCGCAGGACAAGGAGCGCATGCTGTCCCAGATCCGCTATGCCAAGGAACACGCTGACGTCCTGAAGGAAGAGTACTTCCGCATGCTGTAAATGTAAAAAAGTTTCCTTAGAAAACTTATTCGCCCTGCGGGCTCACTTCCACAAGGCAAACTTTTTTGAAACATAGGAAATGTCTTCGGACGATATTTCCTATGTTATAAAAAAAACGGCGGGAGGCCGCGATGAAACTGCTACTGACAACCTTGAATGCCAAATACGTCCACTCCAATCTGGCGCTGAAATATCTCTACGCGGCGGCGATGGAAAAGCGGGTGCCGGCGGAGCTGCGGGAGTTTACCATCAATAACGACGACGATTATATCTTCTGCGAGCTGATCCGGGGGGATTATGAACTGGTCTGCTTTTCCTGCTATGTGTGGAATATTGAGCGGACGCTCTATCTGGCTGAGAATCTGAAAAAGGCCAGACCGGAGACGAAGATCCTGCTGGGGGGACCGGAGGTCAGTTTCGATGTGGAACGCATACTCTGGGAGCATCCGTTTGTGGATTTTCTCATCGCGGGGGAGGGGGAACGGGTCTTCTCCCTGCTGCTTGAGGAACTGGCCCAGGGGGAGCGTTCACAGACGGAAGCGGATCTCAGGGGCATTCCGGGACTGGCGTTCCGGAGGGAGGAGAGGATCCGCGCCAATCCGCCCGCTGCGCCTGAAGTCTTTGAGAGCATACCGTTTCCCTACCACACGCTGCCCTGTGAGGAAGACAAGGTGGCCTACTACGAATCGGTGCGGGGCTGTCCCTTCCGCTGCGCCTATTGCCTGTCCTCCGTGGATAAGACCATCCGGGCGCTTCCCATGTCGCGGGTCAGGACGGATCTGAGCTATTTCATATACAAGAGGGTGAAGCAGGTCAAGTTCATCGACAGGACCTTTAACTACGATCCCCGGCGCTGCGCGGAGATCATGGAATATTTAGTGACCAACGATAACGGTGTGACCAATTTTCACTTTGAAGTCTGCGGGGATCTCATGGACGAGGCCATGCTTGAGCTGCTTTCCAGAGCCCGGCCGGGACTGTTTCAGCTGGAGATCGGCGTGCAGTCCACCAATCCGGCCACGCTGGAGAGCATCCGCCGCCGCTGCGATTTCCCGCGGCTGGCCAGAAATGTGGAGCGCATCAGGAACTTCGGCGGCGTACATCTTCATCTGGATCTGATCGCCGGGCTTCCCTACGAGGATTACCTCACATTCAAGAAGTCCTTTAACGACGTCTACCGGCTGAGGCCCCACGATCTGCAGCTGGGTTTTCTCAAGCTGCTGCCCGGCACGCCGCTGCGGGACATGACCGCAGAATACCGCTACGTCTTTCGCAGACAGGCGCCCTATGAAGTCATCTCAAACGCGTTCCTGTCGGCGGACGGCCTGGCGAGGCTGAAGATGGTGGAGAACGTGCTGGATCTGTACTATAACCGGGGCGGCTTTGAGGAGACTGTAGAGCGGGCGGCCTGCGTGCTCTGGGAAACGCCGTTTGATTTTTATCAGGACCTTGCGAATTACTATTATGTCTCCGGGCATCAGCATCGGTCCCACAGGAAAGAAGATCTTTACCGCATACTTTACGCCTTCTTTCACTGGAGAAACGGAAAAACAGAGGAATTGGAAGATCATCCCGGCAGGCGGGAGACCATCGTCTTCGAGCTGCTGGAGAGAGACCTGAAACGGACCATGAACCCTGACGCGGTAAAAAAATTTGAGAAAAAAGGATGGGAGCTGGATTGATAAAGG
Organism: Bacilliculturomica massiliensis; assembly: GCF_900605495.1. Taxonomy (GTDB): domain Bacteria; phylum Bacillota; class Clostridia; order Peptostreptococcales; family Anaerovoracaceae; genus Bacilliculturomica; species Bacilliculturomica massiliensis. The sequence goes on along the minus strand of NZ_LR027603.1, from coordinate 1,906,638 downwards.
AACAGAAAAAGCCGACGGCCCCGGATTTCATTGCGAGAAAGGACCGGGTAGGAAAATTTCTGGAAAAGCTGGCCGACGATTTTGTCTTCGACGAGTTTCAGAAAAGCCATCTTGAAAAGGAGGGGCTGGCGGAGCTGATGACGGGCGTGCCCATACCCCTGCGGCCCCAGGACGTGGTGGATTTCCACGCCAAAGGTCTGCCTCTGGCCCACGTGGCGGAGAACATGGCCCGGATCATGGGCATCAATCCGCAGTTTGCCTATGTGCCGCAGTACATCGGCTATATCAGGCACTATTTCAATGATAAGATCGTCGACGCGCTCATCCGGGAAGGACGGGACGAGGCGGAACAGGGACAGTTCGAGCCCGCCGCCGTGCACTTTCGGGCGGCGCTGGTGCTGGCGCCGGACAATATGCACGCCATGTACAGCTACGCCAGGGTCTGCCGCGAACTGTATCTGGCTGAGGAGGGGGGCGATCCCAACTATATCGGTCAGTTCAAGGCGGAGTCCATCGAGTATTTTGAGCTCTGTACCCAGATCTATCCCACCTTTGCGGAGCCGTGGTATTTCCTGGGCTACGCCTATCTGAATCTGGGACTGTATCAGAAGACCGCTCTGGTGTGGAAGGAATTTCTGAAGTACTCCCAAAACGGCAAAGACAAAAAGGAGATCCGCCAGCGCATGGAACAGCTGACGGACCCCATAAAGATAGAAGGCGGCTGCAATCACATTCTGGCCGGCCGCTGGGGGGAGGGCGTGGACACGCTGCTTCCCTACAGGGAGACGTCCTTCGACGGGTGGTGGCCCCTTCACTATTACCTGGGCGTGGGCTTTGCCCGCATGGGCGAGGAGGAAGAAGCCATAGCCAGCTTTCGGAAGGCTCTGAGTCTGTCGCCGTCCCACGGGGAGTCCATGGAGGAGCTGGCGCGGCTCTACGAAAGCAGGGGCGAGGCTGAGCTGGCGGAAAAGTACCGGCGCAAGCTGGCTCTGGTGAGCAGTCCGGAATAGGTAAAAACGCAGCGGACGGCGCAGAGCGGTCCGCGTGTTCAACAGGCGGCGGGCGTGAAAGGCGCGCCGCCCATATGAAATGGAGGAGAACATGAAAGAGAAACATTTACTGACGGGTAACGAAGCCGTCGCGCGGGGCGCGTTCGAGGCGGGCCTGCGTTTTGCTTCCGCTTATCCCGGCACGCCCAGCACGGAAATACTGGAAAATCTGGCGGAGTACAAGGATTCCCTGTACTGTGAATGGGCGCCTAACGAAAAGGTCGCTCTCGAAGCGGCCATCGGCGCTTCCATCGCAGGCGGCAGAGCGCTGGCGGCCATGAAGCACGTAGGCGTCAACGTGGCGGCGGATCCTCTGTTTACCTTCGCCTACACAGGAGTCACCGGCGGTCTGGTGCTGGTCTCCGCTGACGATCCGGGCATGCACAGCTCTCAGAATGAGCAGGACAACAGAAACTACGCCACGGCGGCCAGACTGCTGATGCTGGAGCCGTCGGACAGCCAGGAAGCCAAAGAATTCACCAAGCTGGGCTTTGAGCTCTCAGAGAAGTACGACACTCCGGTGCTGCTGCGCATGACCACCAGGATCTGCCACAGCAAGAGCGCCGTTACATATGAGGACCGGGTGGAAAAAGATGTGATCCCTTATGAGAAGAAGATCACGAAGTTTGTCGCCACTCCGGCCAACGGGAAGGTCATGAGAAAGAATCTGGTGGGCCGCCTGGCTGCGATGACGGAGCTTTCCAACAGCACGGATCTCAATCGGGAAGAGATGGCCGGAACGGAGATCGGCGTGATCAGCTCCGGCGTGGCTTATCAGTATGCGAAGGACGTATTCGGACCCGAGGCTTCCTATCTCAAGCTGGGTCTCACCTTCCCCATGCCCATGGAAAAGATCAAAGCCTTCGCCAAAAAGGTCAAGAAACTCTACGTGGTGGAAGAGATGGATCCCTACATGGAGCGTCAGATCCGCGAAGCGGGCATTGAAGTCACCGGCAAAGAGGTCATTCCGGCCTTCGATGAGCTGAATCCCGATCTGGTGAGAAAAGGCGTGTTCGGCACGGAGGAGGAAACGCTGACGTCCGATCTGACCGCGGTGGTGAGACCGCCGGCACTGTGCGCCGGATGTCCTCACAGAGGTTTCTTCTACGCGCTGTCTCAGAGAAAAAATATCATGATAACCGGCGATATCGGCTGCTACACGCTGGGTTCCGCAGCTCCGCTCTCCGCTATGGACACGTGCATCTGCATGGGCGCCAGCATCAGCACCGGGCACGGCGCGGCCAATATCTTCAAGCAGGCCGGATCCGACAAAAAAGTAGTGGCGGTGCTGGGCGACTCCACCTTCTTCCACTCCGGAGTCACCAGTCTCATGGACGTGGCATACAATAAAGGAACATCCGTCTCCGTCATTCTGGATAACCGCATCACAGGCATGACGGGACATCAGCAGAACCCCGGGACCGGTCTGACTCTCATGGGAGAACCCACCGGAGAGGTGGATATTCCGCTGCTGTGCCAGGCCATCGGTCTGAAAAAGGAGAACATCTATACGGTCAATCCCCTGAAGCTGGACGAGGTGAACAAAGCTCTGGACGAGGCGCTGTCAAAGGATGAGCCCTGCGTTATCATTACGAAGTGGCCCTGCATCCTGAAAAAATTCACCCAGGAGGACAAGGATAACTTCGATCTGTCTCCGAAAAAGTGCGTCATCGATCAGGATAAGTGCAAGAAATGTAAAATGTGCAGCAAGACGGGATGCCCGGCGATCTACACCGGCGATACCATCACCATCAACAAAGAATCCTGCACCGGCTGCGGCGTCTGTGCTCAGGTCTGCCCGTTTGACGCGATCAAGGAGGTAAAATAAATGAAGGAAGCAAAAAACATACTGCTTGTCGGCGTAGGCGGGCAGGGGACCATACTGGCCAGCAAAATTTTGTCCTCCGGTCTTCTGGCGGCGGGCTATGACGTAAAAATGTCCGAGATCCACGGTATGTCTCAGCGGGGCGGCAACGTGAGCACACAGATCCGCTTCGGTGAAAAAGTCTTCTCCCCCATCATCGGGAAGGGACAGGCCGACGTCATCGTGGCGTTTGAGAAGATGGAAGCGCTGCGCTGGATCGAGTATCTGAAAATGGGCGGCAAAATGGTGGTAAACGATTTCGAGATCCCCTCCGTTCCCATTCTCATGGGTGCGGCCCAGTATCCTCAGGGCATTCTGGAGGAGCTGAAGGGAAAGGCTGACGTTTCCGTGTTCGAGGCTGGAAAACTGGCCAAAGAGCTGGGCAATCCCAAGACCATGAACATCGTTCTGCTGGGCGCTCTGGTGGCGGCTCTGAACATTTCCGGCATCGACTGGGAGCAGGCCATCCGGGATAACGTGAAAAAAGGCTTTGAGGAAATTAACATTAAAGCGTTTGAGCTGGGCATGAAACAGGTATAATAAGGCCAGAACGGCTTGAGAGACCGGCGGGGCCGGGGGCAGGGGCGGGGCTCGGGCCGGCGGGGGGGGTGTGTTGGGGGGGGTCTGTGCGCCGGCGGCGGGCTGTGGTCTGTGTGCTGGCGGTGCGGTTCGCGTCTTGCGGCGGTCTGTGTCTTGCGGCGGCGGGCTGCGTGTGCGCGTCTGCGCTGAGACCTGCGCCGGAATTTGTGTTCTGAGGCGGCGCAGAAGCCGATGTGTGCGTCTGCTCAGAGGCCTGCGCCGGCGGTGCGGTCTGCGATCTGGGATTTCTGGTCTCGGACACGGACTGACCATAGGCTTGCGCCGGCGGATAGGCGAGATCTGAGATTTTTTTGAGAGATCACATAAAATAAACTAATAAATAGGTGAAAAGCTCTTAAATAATGACTTTTCACCTATTTAGTTTTAAAATACCGGTTATTCGGCTCTGTTTTTCCGTGAAAATAGGTGAAAATCGATTTTTTTTGTAGATTTCACCTATGGGAGAACTGTTTGGCGTTCTCCCGGAGCCGAGCGGCAGCATGCCATGGATAAGCGGGAGCATGACCCATATAAAATGTAGTTAGGCGTTGGATGGAAGAACCTTTGAATATATTTTATATGGATGATGCGGAAGGGTTCAGGGGCGAAAGCCCATGAGCCGGTCATTCAGGAATAATGAAACGGTGCGCAGGCTTGCGGGCGGTACGGCGACAGAGCGCAGGCCCGTCGTGGCTGCCGGCTATAGAACGGGAGAGCCCGTCGGGGCGGCCAGCTGCAGAACGGTAGAGCCCGCCGGGCCCCGCAGCTGCAGCGTTGTACGGCCTTCCCGGTACGGCGAGCTGCAGAACGGTAGAGCCCGTCGGGCCCCGCAGCCGCAGTGTTGTACGGCCTTCCCGGTACGGCGGGCGGTACTGCTAGCAGCATAGCCTGCGGTAGGTTGGGCAGAAAGGGCCGGCGCTGCGGCCGATCAGAAAGAAGGTGGATTGCGGTTTGAGAAACAGAAAAAAAGAGAGAGAACACGCGAAACAGGAGGTCGTATCTTACGCCAGATCACATAAAAAGACCACGGTGCTTTACATCGTGCTGCGTATTCTTGTGATACTGGTGATGATCGCCGAGATATTTAACGATAACTGGAACAATGTATTTCTGTGCGTGCTGACGCTGGTACTGTTCATGATACCCGTATTCGTGGACAGAAAGCTGCACATCGCGTTGCCGAACACGCTGGAGGTCATCATCCTGCTGTTCATCTTCGCGGCGGAGATCATGGGCGAGATCAACGAATATTACCTGCACTATCCCGGATGGGACGATATGCTGCACACCATGAACGGCTTTCTCATGGCGGCCATCGGGTTTTCACTGATCGATATACTGAATCAGAATGAACGGATCTCAGTACAGATGTCGCCTGCCTTCGTGGCGCTGGTGGCTTTTTGTTTTTCCATGACCGTGGGCGTGCTGTGGGAGTTTTTTGAGTTTGGAATGGATTATTTTACCCATACGGATATGCAGAAGGATACGATCCTGACATCCATTTCCTCCGTTCTGCTCAACCCTGCGGGGAGGAATGTGGCAGTGACCATACCCATCGACAGCATCGTCGTCAACGGGGAGACGTGGAACTACGGCGGATACATCGATATCGGCCTCTATGATACCATGTCGGATCTTTTCGTAAACTTTATCGGGGCAGTGGTATTCTCCGTCATCGGCATGTTCTATATCAAGGGCAGAGGAAAAGGAACTTTTGCACGGCGCTTCATACCAAAGATGAAGACCGAGGAGGAGATCAGGCAGACGGAAGCGGAGGATAAGGTCCGGAGGGAAAAGATCTCACAGAGCATTGAAAAAGAGATCGATCACCTGGCGGAGCGGAACAATACCCTGGAGCGGCTGGAAAAGTTCGATGCGGAACGGGGAAATCTGCTTAACAGCATGATAAACGGTCAGGAGCAGGGCGTAAGGCACGGCGGGCTGAACGGACCGGTGTGGGACCTGAGAGAGAGACCGGGGAAAAAAGAGGGAAAAGGGAAGAAGGGCGCCGGAAAAAAAGATGGGGCGGCCGGAGTTGACGCAGCCGGCGAAGGCGGCGGACATGAAGCCGGCGGGCATACAACCGGCGAAGGGCATGTTCCTGGAGAAGGCGATGGTCATGAGGCTGGCGAAGGCGGCGCAAAGGGGGCTTCTGGGAGGAATGACGGCGGAGACGGTGATCGCTGAGGCTGAACAGTCATAAAAATGAATGCAGTTTGGAGGTAGCTATGTTTTGGAGCATTGTACTGCCCGTTATGATCTATGGTATCAATGCGATCTCGATTTTTTCGCTGATCTTTTTCCGGCGTCGGGATATGAGTACCACCTTCGCCTGGCTGCTGGTAATGATCTTTTTACCGGTGGCGGGCTTTGTATTGTACTTTTTTTTCGGAAGCACGCATAAACTGGAGATCATGTCAAAGACCTACCGCATGAAGGACATCGAGGATCATTACATGAAGGTTCAGGATTTTGAACTCAACGCGATCCGAAACGACCAGATGGAGTTCACGGATCCGGTAACGGAAAAGTACCGGGATATGATCGTTATGAACTCCAGAAATTCCGGCTGTCTCTACACGCGGAACAATAAAGTGGAACTGCTGGTGAACGGCCAGGAGAAGTTTCCGAGGATGTTTGAAGAGATCGCCGCGGCGAAAAAGACGATCCATGTGCTGTATTTTATCATCAAGACCAGAGATCAGATCGGAAAAGATTTTGTCGATCTGCTGGCGAAAAAGGCGGCGGAGGGGGTGGAAGTCAAGGTCGTTTACGACGGCTTTGGCTGGCTGAAGACGTTTCGCAGGGATTTCCGGCCCATCGAAGAGGCAGGGGGAAAGGTACAGCGTTTTCTTCCCTCCCATCTGCGGACTATTTTGCTGGTGAATTACCGGCTGCATCGAAAAATGGTCGTGATCGACGGGAAGATCGCCTATACGGGCGGGATCAACGTGGGGGACGATTATCTCAGCCTGTATCCTAAAATGAATCCCTGGAGAGACACCTCCGTAAGGGTGACCGGCCCGGCGGTGCAGGATCTGCAGCTCCGATTCCTGGAAGACTGGATCTTCCTTGAAAAGCAGAACAAAAAGCTGCGGGATCCCCTGTATAAAGAAAATATCGCAGCGATGAACGAGCGGTATTTCCCCCATTTGGAGGGTGAAGAAGCGCAGCCGGGGACAGCCGGCGTTCAGATCATTTCCTGCGGTCCCGACAGCCGGTATCAGACCCACAAAGACAGTTATATAAAGATCATTTCATCGGCGAAAGACTACGTTTATATGCAGTCGCCTTATTTTGTGCCGGATGAAACGCTCTTTGAGACCATGCGGCTGGCGGCCCAGTCGGGGGTCGATGTGCGGCTGATGCTGCCGGGTATTCCCGACAAGAAATACGTGTACTATGTGGCGCTTTCTTACGTGCAGGATCTTCTGGACGCCGGCATACGGGTCTACTTTCACAAGGGCTTTGTGCATGCCAAGACATTCGTCAGCGACGATCACGTCTCGTCTGTTGGTACGACGAATCTGGATATACGCAGTTTTAAGCTGGACTATGAGGTAAACACGCTGGTCTACGACACGGAATTTGCGCTGACCTGCAAGGATCAGTATATGCGGGATATCGCAGATTCTCGGGAGGTCTGTGCGGAAGAATGGAAACAGCGGGGACGCTGGCATTACATATGCGAATCTGTCTGCCGGTTCATCGCTCCGCTGGCTTGATGGCAATATAGAGAGCGGCGGCTGGACAGAAGATAAAGGAAAACGGAATTATATCTGAGAGACCGGGGCGTCTGTGGAAACAGCGTGCCGGTCTTTTCATTGTGCAGGAAATATCACCAAGCGGGGTTCGGTTATATGAGCCCGCAGCGCAGATCAAGTTTCCTTGTAAAATGAACGGAGTAGCTGCGGCTCACTTCATCCCGCGAAGAATGCCAAATGAGTAAAGAAAAGCGTGAAGGAACAAGTTGACATACGATCTATAATGTAATATAATGGTTTAAATTAAATGATATGGAATTCGTGCGTGCGGATGGGCAGTGTGGCTGTTCGCGCCGTCTTAGCGCAGATGCGCTGGCGAACGGCAAGCGCGCACCTTTTGCGCGGTCTTTGTATGGTCTTGGCACAGCTATGTTTCCGTATCAGGCTGGGAGATTGGTCAGAAGACATGAATCTAGATTCGGAATATAAGCTGTTGAATCTGGTCAAGGCTCTGCCCGGGAAGGTTTCCCTGGCGGAGCGTGGGACTGACCAGGACGGTGCCGATACCGACCGTGTCGGAAGCTGCATGTGATTGTAAGGATAGGAGAGGAATGGGTTTACGGGATGAGCTCCAGGCAGAGCTGAAGCGGCTGAGAATGATGAAAGAGGAGATCGGAGAAGAGCTGTACAAACCGGATGTTTACAATAAACGAAAAATACGTCTGGTCAGGAAGAGAGCCGCGTCGGGGAAGGACTATTTTTATGGAGCGAATACAGGCGGAAGACTGATGAAGCTGGAACCGCAGGGGATCTGGACGCTGATCTACCGCGAGTATCTGAAAGCCGGAGATCTGCGGCTGGATCAGGATATTCTGTTTTTAGAAAAGGTGAATAAGGAATATAGGGAATATACAGCGGATGAAATATACAGATCACTGAAAGAACCATATGGGGCGGCGTTCCGACGATTTGGCTCCGGTCTGCTTCCCGCCGGGGAGCCGGCGCCTTCTGCTACGTGCGGGACTCCATTTCGGGAATCGGGGCTGCACCACCTGACTGGCGACGGTATTTGGGTGAGATCGAAATCAGAAGCCAGTATTGCAGATCATCTGCGGCTTAACAAGGTGCCATACTGTTATGAGCCGGAACTGGATCTGGGAGGCCATATGATACGACCGGACTTCGAAGCGGAATCTGTCCGACGAAATAAAACTGTATATTGGGAGCATTTTGGAATGATGGACGACCCGCTGTATGCAAGCCAGGCGGCGAAAAAAATATCTTTGTATCTGGAAAACGAGTTTGTTCCTTTTGATAATCTGATCATCACCAGTGAGAAGAATGGAGTTCTGAACACAGGAACCATACAGCGGGCTATTGATCTGGTTCTTCTCTGATTTTTTCTTTTTGCAGCTATTTCTGATACGAAAAAGAAAAAATCTTAATGCAATCGTGGGTACCGGCCGCTGAAGATGTGGATAAATATGTAAAAACAAGTGCTTTTTTCGTTTTTTGGCAGCTCCTGGACTGTCAAAAACGAAAAAAAGAGAGCTGCCTGGGTGATTCTAATGCAGAAGTATCGTTATTTTTTTCTTTTCAGAGCTAGAAAACTGCCAAAAAGAAAAAATGGTAAAATATTAATCATATGTGTAGGGTAAATCACCATTAGAGAAAAATGCCGAGAGCATTTTTTTCTTTTTGGCATGTAACGGTACGTCAAAAAGAAAAAATCGGCCTGGCATACTGTGATATAGATTTGGTTCAGCCAGGATGGGATGAAATAGCAGGGAAATAAGCGGAAGGCTGCGTGCTGTGAAGGGCAGGCAGCTTTTTTGCGCGTTTCTTTCAATAGATAGTTTCATTTAAGAACAGCTCAGCGCCGCTCCCGGCCCAGGCCGGGCTATTTCCGGCTTTTGGAGGCGGCGCTTCCGCCCGGAAGCAGCCTGCCGCCCGGAAACAGCCTGCCGCCCGGAAACAGCCTGCCGCCCGGAAGCAGCCCGCCGCTCGGAAGCAGCCTGCC
>NZ_LR027603.1:497996-1895261 GCF_900605495.1 Bacilliculturomica massiliensis | reverse complement strand
GCCCTGCGACGGAACGACCCGGACCCACGGCAGGATCTCCAATCCGGATAACCCGCGGTCTCTTATACACATCAAGAGGTGGATAAGAGACAGGCTCTGAAGCAGCCTGCCGCCCGGAAGCAGCCTGCCGCCCGGAACCAGCCCACCGCCCGGAAGCAGCCTGCCGTCCGCCGAAAAATCAGCCTGCCGCTCCCGGGAATCGGTTGATCAACACGGCGCAACTTTCAGTACATACTCTCATCGGTGGATCGACACGGCGCCACTCTCAGTGCATACTCTCATCGGTGGATCAACACGGCGCCACTCTCAGTACATACTCTCATCGGTGGATCAACACGGCGCAACTTTCAGTACATACTCTCATCGGTGGATAATCCCGCGTCGCCGTCTCTGACCAGAAGCACCGCGAATTTTGTAAAAAAAATTACCGGATAATTTTCAGAAATTTTCAAATGACGGGGCGGCTACATTTCGGCCAAAAGTTATATTGAAGAAAATTATTTTAGGGTTTAACCATAAAACGGGTATTTTTAGCCGATATACCGCCTATTTTTGCAAAAATTTATTTTTCTGATAATTATAAATATTAAATATAATCCCTGTTGACAAAAATATATTTAATGGTAGAATGTGATTGTGAAATTAATATTTCAAAATGAAATGTGATGTGAAACAAAAATTTCACACGCGGAAGGATTCATGTCATACAGGTCTATTCCAGGAGGGAGGAACGAAAGGTTATGGCGACGCTTTGTTTGAACACGGAGAGGTGCAAGAGCTGTGGGTTCTGCATTTTTACCTGCCCGGTGAAGGCGCTGAAGCTCAGCGGAAACTTGAACGCAGACGGGTACGATTATGTGGAGCACGACGACGGGAAATGCACGAAATGCGGTCTCTGCTACACCGTCTGTCCGGACAACGTATTTGAAATCAGCGAGTAGCGAAAAGTCGGAGGAGTGAGAGTTATGAAAAAAATGTGGAAGGGCAATCACGCGATTGCCGAGGCGGCCCTCAGAGCCGGCTGCCAGTTTTACGCGGGGTATCCCATTACACCTCAGACGGAGGTGAGCGAGTATTTGTCAGCCAGAATGCCGGAGCTTGGGAGAAAGTTTCTGCAGGCTGAAAATGAGATGGCCGCTGTTTATATGATCTATGGAGCCTACGCTTGTGGAATGAGGTCCATGACCAGTTCCTCCGGCCCCGGATTTTCGCTGAAGCAGGAAGGCATCGCCTACCTCTGCGCCAACAACTATCCTTCCGTTCTGGTCAACGTACAGAGATGGGGGCCCGGCCTGGGAACGCTGGATTCGGCGCAGACTGACTACCTGAGAGATACCAGAGGCGGCGGAAACGGCGACTACAGAGTCATCGTCCTGGCGCCCAACAGCATTCAGGAAACGGTAGACCTCATGTACGAGGTCTTCGACCTGGCGGAGAAATACAGAAATCCTGTGGAGATCCTCTCCGAGGCGGCCCTGGGCCAGATGATGGAACCCGTCGAATTCCCCGAATTCAAGGAGCGCACCGAGGATCTGGGCTGGACCTTCGACGGAACGAACCGGCCCCACGGCAGGATCGCCAATCCGGATAAACCGAGAATGGTAAAAGAAAAGTATGAACGGATCGCGGCCGAGGAGCAGCGTTGGGAGAGCTATCAGGTGGAGGACGCGGAATACATATTCGTAGCCTTCGGGCTTCCCTCCAGAACGGCGAGAAACGCCGTGGATCAGCTGAGAGCCAAGGGACAGAAGGCCGGCCTGATCCGGCCCATCACCGTGTGGCCCTTCCCCTACAACGCGTTTAAGGAAGCGAAAGGCAATGTGAAGGCGTTCATCTCCGTGGAATCCACAGACGCCGGTCAGCTGATCGAGGACGTGGCGCTGGCCGCTAAAAAAGAATTTGAGACCAATATCCCTGTCTACGGGCTGTTCAGCGGACAGAAGATCCCCAAGACGAAGGAGATCACGGAATTTTGTGAGAGGGTCATAGCCGGCCAGGAAAAGGAGGTGTTCTAAATGGCAGTTACAAAGACGACGCCAACGATGGTAAGCATTGCGAACTCCTTCTGTCCGGGATGCGGCCACGGTATTTTAAATCGGCTTATCGCGGAAGTGATCCAGGAAAAGGGGTTTGAAAATAAGACCATACTGACTCTGGGTGTAGGATGTTCTTGCAACATGAACTCCAGCTGGAACGGAGACAAGATCCAGTGCGCCCACGGAAGAGGCGCTTCCACAGCCACAGGAGTCAAGGTAGCGAGAAAAGATCTGCTCTCCATCGCCTATCAGGGCGACGGCGACGCGTACGTCATCGGCCTGGCGGAGACGTTGAACGCGGCTTACCGCAACGAACCCATTACCGTATTTGTGGTGAACAACAACAACTTCGCCATGACCGGCGGCCAGATGTCCTGGACCACCATGCCCGGTCAGGTGACCACCAGCAGCGTCCACGGGCGCAATACAGACGAGACGGGCCTGCCCATCAAGGTGCCCGAGATCGTGGCGGAGTTCCCGAACGTGGCCTATGTGGCCCGGGGTTCCGTGCACAGCGCCAAGGAGATCAACCGCCTGAAGGGCTACGTGAGAGACGCCATCGAGGCTCAGCTCTCCGGCGAGGGTTATTCCCTGGTAGAGGTCCTGTGCCCATGTCCCACCAACTGGGGAATGAGCGTGAAGCAGTCGGTGGACTGGATCGAAAAAGAAGTGGTGCCGTATTACAACCTGGGCGCGCTGAAGGAAAGAAAGGGGGAGTAAGTATGGAAATCGTATTTGCCGGATTTGGCGGTCAGGGAGTGCTGACCTCAGGGCTTATCGTATCGGAAATGGCCCTTGAAGAAGGAAAAAATGTGACTTGGATGCCCGCTTACGGCCCCACAATGCGCGGCGGAAAAGCTTACAGCGTCGTAAAATACATGGACGGCATGATCGGAGGCCCCGACATGGAGGAGATCGACATTCTGGTGGCCATGAACCAGCCGTCCCTGGAGTACGCTTCTCTGATGAAGGACGGCGGGCTGATCGTGATCAACAGCGACCACGTGGACGACGATGTGAAGATCGACGAAAAATATGACGTGATCCGCATCCCGTGCCTGACGCTGGCGCAGAAAGTAAACAATCCGAAGGCCGCCAACATCGTGGCCATCGGCGCCATGATCAAGAAGTGCGGGCTGTTTCCACCGGAGCAGGCGAAGGCCGCTCTGCGCAAGATTTTCACTGAAAAGGGAAAAGGAAAGTACGCCGACATGAACGAGGCGGCTTTCATGGAAGGCTACGACGGCGTGTAAAGGGGGAACAGTATGAATCTGGAAAAACTGATCAAACCAAAGAGCATCGCCGTCATCGGCGTGACCGACAAGCCCGGCTTTGGACGGGGGGCCGCCATGGGCGCCGTCAACAGCAGGATCGCCGACCGGGCCTATTTCGTCCATCCGAAGCGGGATGAACTGTTTGGAAAGAAATGCTATCCTTCCATCACGGATCTGCCGGAGGTTGTAGACTGCGCGGTCCTTTGCACCGCCTGCGCCACCGTGCCCGGCCTGATGGAAGAGGCGGGGCAAAAGGGAATCAAGGCGGCTGTGATCTACGCCAGCGGATTCTCGGAAGAGGGAACGGAAGAGGGAAAAGAGCTGGAACGGCAGGTGAAGGAGATCGCCGCGAAATACGACATGAGCGTGCTGGGTCCCAACTGCATGGGAATGCTGAACAATATCGACAAGGTGAACCTCTGGGGAGGCCACACCTACTGGGATCTGGAGGACGACGCCCACGGCATCGCCATCGTGGCCCAGAGCGGCTTCGTCTCCGCGGAGATCCTCAACACTGATTTCTTCAACGTGTCCTACGCCATTTCCTCCGGAAACGGCAATATCGTGACTCTGGAAGAATTTCTGGAGTTCGTGGTGGAGGACGACAAGGTCTCCGTGGTAGCCCTCTATCTGGAAGGCGTCAGAAACAGTGCCCGCTTCGTGGAAGCGCTGCGCAAGGCCGCCGAGCTGAAAAAGCCCGTGGTCATCCTCAAGGCCGGACGCTCTGCCAGAGGAGCCCTGGCGGCCGCTTCCCACACGGGAAGTATGGCCGGATCCAACAAGACCTTCATGAGCATCTTTGAAAAGTACGGCGTACTGGTGGCGGAGACCCTGGAGGAATTCATGTGTCTGGCGCAGACCATGAGCGTTCTCAGAGGCAACTTCCCTGCGAAGAAGGAGTATGCGGTCATCAGCTTCTCCGGCGGAGAGAGCACCCTCAGCGCGGACCTGGCCGAGGAGATCGGCGTGGATCTGGCGGAGATCTCCGAGGAAACAAAGGCTGAGATGCAGAAATACATACCGGGCTTCGCGGTGGCGAAGAACCCGCTGGACGCGACCACCAACCTGTTCCACGACGACGACAAGACCATCGGACTGCTGAAGGCCCTTCAGGCCGACCCGGCGGTGGCGGCCATCACCGTGGGGACCAACGTTAAGAAAGACTCGGACGCCACCACGGCAGAGCTGTGCGGCGCCATAGCCAAAGCAAAGCGGCAGGGAGTCACAAAGCCGGTCTTTGCTATACCATCGCTGGAGGGATACCGCTGTCGGGAGTCCAGAAGGATTCTGGAAGACGCCGGCGTACCGCTGATGTCCTCTATGGGCACATCCTTTCACTGTCTGAAACAGATCGCTGCCTTCGGTGCATACGACGCCGGGGAAAGAACGCTACTCTCCAGCGTGCCCCGGGTCCATGACGCACACAAAACCGCAGCCCTTTCCGAATCGGACAGCAAGGACGAGATGCGGAACTACGGTATCCCCGTTCCAGCGCAGACCGTGGCCCGAAGCGAAGCTGAGGTCAGGGACGCTCTGGAGAAGATGAAGAAACCAGTGGTCCTGAAGATCAATTCCGCGGAGATCCTCCACAAGACCGACGCGGGCGGCGTAAAGCTGAATATCGGCGACGGAGAAGAAGCGGTCGAGGCTTACCGCGAGATCCTGAAAAACGTGTCGGAGCGCATGCCCGGCGCAGCCGTAGACGGCGTGCTGATCCAGGAAATGGCGCCCTTCGGAGTGGAGATGATCATCGGCGTCACCAACGACCCGCAGTTCGGACCCATGGTGCTGGTGGGCATGGGCGGCGTGTTTGTGGAAGTATTCAAGGACGCGGCGCTGTACCCGGCTCCCATGAATAAAAAAGAAGCGGGCGATATGCTGAAAAAGCTCAAGTCCTACAAGATGCTCACAGGCTTCCGGGGCTCCGAGCCCTGCGATGTGGAGGCGCTGACGGACATGATCGTGAAGATCTCCGACTACGCCTACGAGCACCGCGACGAGATCAAGGAAATGGACCTGAATCCCGTATTTGTTTATCCCGAGGGACAGGGCGTGTGCGCAGTGGACGCTCTGATCGTGAAATACACTGACTGAGGAGGAAGAGTCAAATGGCAATTACCACAATGACCGCGTCCCACGCTGTGGGAAAGGGGAAACCGGACCCCAGCTTCAGCTCCGCTCACGGCGCGGGCTCTGCCATCGCTAAATTTGGAAAAGACAAGGTGACCGACGCTACCCTGGGCGTGCTCAAGGATGAGAACGGCGATTTCCTCACACTGCCGTCCGTGGAGGCCTGCTACCGGAGCCTGCCGGGAAACGAGCTGATGGATTACGCTCCCATCGAGGGTCTGGGCGACTTCATCAAGGCCGCAAAGGAATACGTGTTCCGCGGTCATCAGCCGGAAGGGACTTACTGCACCGGCGTGGCCACTCCCGGCGGCAGCGGCGCCATCCACCACATCATCTTCAACTATGTGGAGCAGGGCGGCACCTTCATGATCCCCGTCTGGCACTGGGGGCCGTACAGAGAGATGGCCACCGAGGTCGACCGCAAATGGGAGACCTATGAAATGTTTGACGAATCCGGGAAGTTCAGTCTAAAAGACCTGAAAAAGAAGGCCGTGGAACTGCTGAAGGTCCAGGACAGTCTGGTGACGATCTTCAACACACCGGCCCACAATCCCTCCGGCTACTCCATGACCAACGAAGACTGGGCCGAGGTGACGGAGTTTTACAGGGACTGCGCCAGGGATACCAGCAAACGCATCATCATCCTGTGGGATATGGCGTACATCGATTACGCCGGCGATCCCCACAAGCTCAGAGAATTTTTAAAGAACTTCGAGGGGCTGCCTGAAAACATTCTCGTGGCCATCGCGTTCAGCATGTCGAAGTCTTTCCTCTGCTATGGCCTGCGGTCCGGCGCTCTGCTGTGCCTGACCCCGTCCAGGGCTGTGGCCGACGAATTCGAGCAGGTGAACACCTTCTCGAACCGGGCCACCTGGTCCAACGGCTCCAGAGGGGCTCAGCGGCTTCTGGCAGAGGTCATGGGCGACAAAGGTCTCCTGGAGACCGTGGAACGGGAGAGAACGGCCTACCGGATCATGCTGGAGAAGAGGGCGCAGATGTTCTTTTCCGAAGCGAAGTCCGTGGGACTTCACACACTGCCCTACACGGCAGGCTTCTTCGCCACCGTACCCGCCAAGGAAACCGGGGCGCTGGCAGGAAAGCTGTCCGATCAGAATATCTTCGTCATTCCGCTGGCCAAGGCTATCCGTCTGGCACTCAGCGCCGTACCCACAAGCAAGATCCCGGGCCTGGCGACGAAGATCAAAGACCTGTACGCGGGCCACGAAGTATAAGGCATAATACGATGCCGGCGCCAGGGGCATGATAACGCCCCGGACAGAAGCGCGGCGGAACAGAAACAGATGAATAATTGGGGGGGCGCGGCGGACGCGCCGCGGCCCGCCCACCGCAATTATTTATAATTACACGCACGAAAACGAAGGTACGTAAGATCCGGATCTGAAATAGTGCGCCGGCGCATGTGCCGGCACACAGGCAGTTATCACTACAAACGACGAATACCAAATCAATTTTTCCACCGTCCCGTTTTGATTCTAAGGAGATGAGAAAATGGATCAAAGATTATACATCGTTATTGTAGCTGTCATTTATCTGGCAACGTTAATCGGCATCGGTTTCTGGGCTCAGAAGAGAGCCAGCAAGGTTACTGATTTCCTGGTCGCCGGCAGAAAGCTGGGACCTGTCATGTGCGCCTGTACCATCGCGGCGGTCCAGATCGGCGCCGGAGTCATCGTCGGAGGAGCCAGCACCGGAGGCACCTACAGCGTGTGGCCGGGTATGTACTACGCCCTGGGCTGCGGCCTTGGATGCATCGTGGCAGGACTGTTCATCGCGGGTAAAATGCGCGATGTAGAGGCAGTCGTGCCCATGGATTATTTTGACGTCCGCTTCGGGCAGCACAGACCTATCCGCGCCTGGGCGTGGGCGAGCAACGTGCCCAGCATGCTGGGGATCTTCGTGGCGCAGCTGCTGGCCTGCGGAAGTATTCTGTCGGCCTTCGGCATCCCCTTCTGGATCGGCGTCGTGGTCTGCGCCGTGGTCATCCTGATCTACGCTTCCATGGGCGGAATGTGGTCCGTGGTCGTAGGCGACACGGTGAACATCGCGGTCATCATGGTGGGCATTCCCATCGCGGCCATCGTGGCTTTCGTAGCGCTGAAGAACACCGGCGTGGAGGCGGTTTCCGCCATCTTTGGCACACCGTTCATCCCGGAAGGACTGTTCTCCAAGTTTATCTACATGGTAACGCCTATGCTGCTCTCCATCTCCGTTTCCTATGACGCCTTCCTGCGGTATCAGTCCGCGAAGGACGTGCGCACGGCCAAGCTGGGCTGCATCGGCGGCGGGATCATCACCATCTTCATCGGCACCATGGCCTCCGCCATCGGCGCCGCGGGGCATATCCTTTATCCCAACGCGGATGTGGGCGGGATCTTCGCCTTCACGGTATCCTCGACCATGAGTCCGATTCTGGCCGGCATCGTTGTCACCGCCGTTCTGGCGGCGGCCATGTCCAGCGGAAACGGCCTGCTGATCTGCATGGGAGCGTCCTTCTCCAGAGACTTTTACAACAAGCTGCTCCATCCGGAAAAAACGCTGGAGGAGCTGCCCGCGGCAAAGAACATCGCCCGTTTCACCATCGTAGGCGCCTGCCTGCTGGGCATCTTCTTCGCCTTCAAGATGGATAATGTGCTGGACGCCATCATCCTCTTCAACTACCCGTACATGGGCAGCATGCTGGTCCCGCTGTTCGCGGCGGTTCTGTACAAAGGGGCCACCGTCAAGGGCTGCTTCGCCGCCATGATCGTGGGAGCCGTCATCGGAACGGGAAGCTTCCTGGCCGGTATCCCGGGACCCTTCAACGGATGGGTGAATCCCGATATGGGCCTGATGCTGGCCTACGGAGTGTCCGTGATCGTGATGGTCATCGTGAGCTCCATCGACCAGAAAAACAGATGCCCCATGGTCGTGCACGGCGACGTGAGCATGAGGAAGAGCGCTTAGCGCAGGACAATTCGTTATTGAGATCCAGGAATTTGAATAAACGGCTCACTGTGTGAAACACACGCGGTAAAAGGGCTGGCGTCGGTGGCTTGCCATGGCGCCGGCCTGAGTTCGTCATACGGCAGAGGGAATGTTATGGAGCGCAAAAACAAAATTTTCTACGGCTGGCTTCTGTGTCTGTCCGGCACGCTGATGCTCATCGGCGGCGCGGGGATCGTGATCAACTCGGCCAGTCAGTTTTTAAAACCCGTCTGCGAGGCGCTTCACGTCTCCCGGGGACAATTTTCAATCTATCTCTCCATGGTCTCGGTAGCGTCCATGGTGTTCAGCCCCTTGATAGGAAAGGTCTTTGAAAAGTGGAGCCCCAGGATCGTCACGATCTGTGCGGGCAGCTTCATGGCGCTGATGTGGACCTGTCTGTCCTTTGCGGGGGACATCCGGCTGTTCTACGTGCTGGGCTTTCTCATCGGAGCCGGTTCCGCCTTCTGCGGCATGGTTTCGGTGAACATCCTCATGAACAACTGGTTTCACGCCAGCAAGGGGACGGCCATGGGCATCGCCCTCACCGGCTCAGGCATCGGCAGCATGATCTTCAATCCCGTAGCCAGCCGGCTCATCGAGGCCTTCGGCTACCAGACCGCCTACCGCTGCATGGGACTGTTCATCTTTCTCTGCGCGGTCCCCATGTTTCTGCTCTACCGCTACAAGCCTGCGGACATCGGTCTGGCGCCGCTTGGCCTTGAGGCAAAGAGCGGGGAGAGCGGGGAAAAGGCCGGACACCAGGGCGAGGCTCAGGAAGGGATCATGCGCAGCGAGGCGGTAAAGACGGCGGATATGTGGGCCCTCTGCTTTATCATATTCGGTCTCAGCGCGGGCTCGATGGGGATCTTCACCCAGCTGGCCGCTTATTTTACAGACGTGGGCTACGAGCAGAACACCGCCGCCGGCTTTGTCAGCGTGGCCAGTTTCGGCATGGCCTTTGGGAAGCTGTTCTTTGGATGGCTCAACGATAAGATCGGCACCAGATGGAATTTTACGCTGATGACGTCTCTGGCCGTGGCGGGCATCATTTTGCTGTTTATCGCCAGATCCACCATCCTGACCATGGCCGGCGCGGCGCTCTTTGGCATCGCGGTGGCGTCTCCCTTTGTGCTGTCGCCGCAGATCACGCTTTTCACATTTGGCGGAAAGGATTTTCCAAACATCTATGGATTCGGCTCCATTTTCCTGTTTTTAGGTCCCAGCCTGGCGCCGCCGCTGTCCGGTGTGATCTACGATAAGACCGGAAGCTACGCGCCCGCCTTCATCCTCTACACGGCTCTTCTGTCCGCGGTGCTGGTGACAGGCCTGCTGCTTCTGGCAAAGGGCGGCTATCGAAAAAGGTCGGAGTATCGGCAGACGGAGAGCGTGAATAAAACAGCGGTTTAGAACGGAATCAGAAAGAAGGTATAATATGAAAGAGGAAGAAAAAAAGATATTCGAGATCCTGGAGGGAAAGGGGGTCCGCGTAGACTGCCCGGCGGCGGAGGGGGAGGACTGTGAGAACCGCAGAGAAGCGGCACCGAGGGCGAAGAAGCTGATGGACCTGTACTATCAGTCCCTGGCCTCCACGTCCATGGAGTGGACCTACTGGTATACGCGAAAATTCGAGGAGGAGGACGGCGAGCTGCAGATCATACGCCGTGCAAAGGCTCTGGCCTGCGCCTTCGCCCACACCACGCCGGTCATCTATCCCGGCGAACTGCTGGTGGGAGCGAAGACCGGCTATCTCCGCGGCACCTTTCCCATGCCCTGGCTGATCCAGTCCTTTTTCGTATCCAAGAGCAGCGAGCTCTTTGAGAAATACAAGAGCGACAGCAGCTCAAGGCAGGCGGTGGACCAGGCGGCGGAACTGGGCCTGGGCGGCGGCAATGTGACCGCCGATCTGCCCGGCGTCATCTCCCTGGCCGGAAAGTTCGGCCTGCGGGCTTCTGAAGTACCCATGCTGAACAAGATCACGGAGTATTGGTCGGGAAAGACCATCGAGGAGATCGGCGAAAAGCACAGCAGATGGGTGCCGGATTTTGAGGTGAAAAACAACCTGACCAGGACCCTGACCTCCCGGGGCGATTCGGCCTACACCGTTCCGGTGGGCAGAGAAGTAGTCAGCTATTATTATCCGCTGCAGATGGGATTTGACGCCATGATCGAGCTGTGTCACGAGCGGGCCTCCCAGGTGGCGGGCAACGCGGACGGGGACGGCGTTTCCGGCATGGACCGCCTGTATTTCTATGAGGCCGCGGCCATCGTCACGGAGGGTATTCAGAAGTGGATCCTGAACTACGCCAAGGAGGCGGAGCGCCGGGCTTCCCTGGCGAAGCCGGGCCGTCAGAAGGAGGAGTACGCGGAAATCGCGGAGATCTGCGGCTGGATCGCCCACAAGCAGCCCCGCACCTTCCGGGAGGCCATGCAGCTCAGCTATTTCACCCATCTGGCGCTTCTCAACGAGGAAGTGGCTTCCGGCGTGGCGCCGGGCCGCGTGGGTCAGGTCCTCTGGCCCTGGTTCGAGCAGGACATGGAGGCGGGCAGGCTGACGGAGGAGCAGGCGCTGGAGCTTTTGGAGCTCTACCGCGTGAAGTTCACCGCCATCGATCTGTTCGTCAGCTCCGGCTCCAACAGCGTGCTCATGGGCAACACCTTCAACAATCTGTGTGTGGGCGGTCTGACGAGAGAGGGGCTGCCGGCCTGCAACCGTCTGGAGTACCTGATACTGGAGGCTGGTATGGCTCTGCCGTCGCCGCAGCCCACCCTGAGCGTGCTCTGGGACGAGAGACTGCCGGAGGAATTCGTTCTCAAGTGCGCGGAGGTGGTGAAGATCGGAGCCGGGTATCCGGCCTGGATGAACAACCGGGTGGCTACCGACTTCCTGCTGCGCCAGTACGGATCGGAGGGCATGACGGTGGAAGAGGCCAGAGCCTTCTCCATCGGAGGCTGTCTGGAGACGGCTCCGGGCTGCTGGAAGGAGCTGACCCTGAACGGGAAGACCTACGAGATCCCCGTGGGAGCCAGCAATTCCACCTCCGTGGGCGTGCACTTCATCTCCAACCCGAAGGTGCTTTCCCTGGTGCTCTTCAACGGAAAAGACGTGAAAAACGATATTCAGCTGCTGCCGCCTCACAACAAATCTCTGGACACCTATGAGGAACTGTGGGCGCAGTTCAAAGAATACTACGAGTACATCATCGAGGTACAGCGGAGATGCTGCAACATCCAGCACGATATCTGGCGGAAGAAGAACGTGCCCATCTGGCAGTCCGTGCTGAAGCCCGATTGTCTGGATAAGGGACTCCACGGCGGGAACATGGGCTTCCGCTACAACGCCACTTACAACATCGAGACCACGGGCACCGTCACCATGGTGAACTCCCTGGCCGCTCTGAAAAAACTGGTCTACGAGGAGAAGAAATACACCCTTGAGGACATGAAGGATGCGCTCCTGAACAACTTTGGCTATTATCTGTCGTCGGAGATCAAGAGCAACTCCATCAGCGAGCAGGTGCGCCGGCCTGACGGAGACCGGTACGACGATATTTACGGAGACTGCCTGACCGCGAACAAATACGGGAATGCGGATCCCTATACGGATTCGATCCTTCACGAGTACGAGACATGGCTCTGCGGAACCTGCGCCAATTTCGAGTCCCTGTACGCCAAGCCCATGTACGCCTGTCAGATCTCTGTGTCGAGTCACGGACTTCTGGGCTCGGGCTGCGGGGCCACTCCGGACGGCAGATTGGCGGAGACCACCTTCGCCGACGCCTCCATGTCGGCCTACCCGGGGACGGACAAAAACGGCCCCTACGCGCTGTTCACCTCGGCGGTGTGCTGGGATCACAGCGCTTCCCAGAATTCGCAGATGAACATGAAGATCCATCCCAGCGCCATCCGCGGCGACGCGGGAACGAAGCACCTGGCGGAGCTTGCCAAGTCGTACCTGCGCAAGGGCGGCTTCCACATTCAGTTCAACGTGGTGGATAACAGGACGCTGAAGGCGGCCCAGGCCAGGCCGGAGAGCTACCGGGATCTGATGGTCCGGGTGGCCGGATTTACACAGTACTGGGTGGAGATCGGAAAGGCGATCCAGGACGAAGTTATCGCGCGGACAGAGTATGAGGAAGTGTAGAGATGGAAAAATACAGACACTGCGACTGCAGAAATTATGAGAACGTGGATGTGACCAAGGGCGTGTGCCTGCTGGACGAGGGCTTTGTCCCCTTCGACGGGACTGCCTGCCCCAGATACGAGAGAAAGCCTAAGTGCGGATTCTGCAGGCACTACGCGGAAGGCGCGGAAGAGGGAACGGGCGTCTGCTCAGGGCTTTCTGACGGTGAGCACTGGATCTCTGCAGAGATGATCGCCGTCACCTGCGAGGGATATGAAGACCGATAAAGGCGGGCTCATCTTTGACATTCAGGGCTTCTCGGTCCACGACGGGCCGGGAAGCCGCACCACGGTGTTCCTGAGCGGCTGCCCTCTCCGCTGCCGGTGGTGCGCCAACCCAGAGGGGAGAGAGCTGCGCCGTCAGCTCCTCTTCTCCGCCCAGAAATGTCTCTGTGAGAAATCGGGCTGCCAGCGGTGCGCGACGGCCTGCCCCAGAGGGGCGATCACCGTTTCCGGAGGAATGCCGAAGCGGGATGCGTCCATGTGCAAAGGATGCGGCAGCTTTGAGTGCGCCAGGGCGTGTTATCACGAGGCGCTGCGGCTCTCAGGCCGATGGTACGAAGCGGAGGAACTGATGCAGGTCCTGAGACGGGACCGCCAGTTCTGGTCCGCGGGCGGGGTGACCTTCTCCGGCGGCGACCCGCTGTTTCAGAAGGATTTCCTGCTCGACGTGCTGAAACGCTGCAGAAAGGAAGCCATCCACACGGCCATCGAGACGGCGGGCTATGCGGAAACGGCAGACTTTCTGGAGGTCATGTCCTACATCGATCTGGCCTTTGTGGATATCAAGCACATGGACAGCGGCCTGCATAAAAGAGAGACAGGAGTGGGAAACGAACGGATCTTGCAGAATATCTCCCGTCTGAGCACTTCCCCCTGGAATGGAAGATTAATCTTGCGTATTCCGGTCATTGAGGGGTATAATGACGGTGCGGAGCATATCAGAGAAGTGATTCGGTTCATGAAGATGAACGGGTTGTTCGAGATCAATATTTTGCCGTTTCACCGTATGGGGACGACGAAATGGACGCAGCTGGGACTGGAATACCCCTACGGTCGCCAGCCGCCTGGGAGTGAACAAAAGCTGAAGGAGATTCAGCAGCTTTTTCTGTTTTGCGATATCGCCTGTTATATAGGGAGTGAAGTTGTCTACTGACAAGAAGGACGGGATCGCTTATGGAGCTGACAACAAGGATCAAGAACGCAAATTTATCTCAGAAAGAAAGGCTGGTCGTTCAGCACATCACCAAGGAAATCGACAAGACAGCTTTTCTCAGCGGCGTACAGCTGGCGGAGGAGTGCGGCGTCTCGGCGCCGTTTATCACCAGACTGGTGCGGAAGCTGGGCTACGAGCGATTTACAGAGTTTAAGGATCAGTTGGAGGAGCTTTATAAGAAGACCACTTCTCCCTACGATATGTTTCAGAGTTTTCTCACCGAAGGAGAGATGACAGAGGTCATCCAGACCTCCGTCATTCAGGATATGGCAAACTTGTCCAATATGGAGAAGCTGCTGAATCCCAGCGTGCTGGAGTCCGTGGTGGACGTGGTGGACAAATGCGGCACAGTCTACATGGCAGCCATGTTCGCCAGCGAGATCGCCGTGCGGGCGCTGGGACACTACCTGTGGCGGCTGGGGAAACCCAGCGTGGAGCTGCTGGGAGTGGGCCTGTCAAAGAAGATGGAATTCAGTGAGATCGGGGAGAACGATGTATTTATCGCCTTCAGCAGTCAGCGCGTGCTGCGGGAGGTGGTGGAGGCCGTGTCCTTTGCAAAAAAACAGGGAGCCGCCACGGTGGCTGTCACGGACAATTCCGCCAACCCCCTGGCCTGCGCCTGCGACTACGTGCTGGTGGCGCCCGTCAAGGGAGTTGCGGTGGACTATACCCACGTGGCCACTCTGGCCATGGTCAACCTGATCGCCAACTGTCTGGCGAAGAAGAGCCCCGAGGCCGTCGCCGCTTCTCTGGAGCGGGAGGTGGAGAAGTGCAGCAGCCGGAACCTGTTCTGCCTGTAGGGCGGGAACGGGCCTGCGGCTGCAGGGCGGATGCCGGCGGCGGATCGGATCCAGATCTGCTGCAGACCGGGCTGGGGTTTGGAAACAAAAGCTGATCAGCATTTGAGATGATCGGCTCCTTTTATCGAACCGGTACGGTCAGCCGCGCAGACAAGCGACGATGATGCAGAACAGAAGAAGACGGGACGCCGATCGCCCCGTCTTTTTTTCTTGTTATCATAGGATTTTGCTTCACTAAGGCTCTGTTCTTCCGTCCTGTTCACACCCTTCGCTGTGGTTTTCGTATACGGCAGCCAGATCATGTATTCTGCGCTTCATTTCTGCGCGGACATGCGCCGGCTCTAAACACTGGCATTTATCTCCAAAACTCAAAAGAATATCGTAGCAGTACTCATTTTCTATGAAAGGAAACCAGACGATGTAATGCTGGTCCCCGTCTGGAAAAACGTGTTCGAACGTGCAGAAATCAAGGACTCTGTCCAAGATCGATCCATGGATGCGAAGCTTGATCTTTGTCTGCATTGCTGCCAAAAGATCGGTAAAATCCAGCTCCGGTTTTAAATAGTCCCGCGGTGTAAAAGATTCCTTCTGCATCTGCAGATTTGACATGCGGGATAGTCTGAATAAGCGAAAATCATTTCTCTTATGGCAATACCCGCGCAGATACCAATGACTGTTTTTTAATACAAGCTGATACGGCTCCGCTGTCCGCGCGGTCTTAATTCCGTGATGGGCCGTATATTCAAATGAAAGCAGCCTGCTTTCCTCCAGCGCTGTTTTGATCATTTCTAAATATGGCTGCATGTTTTCGTTGCCCATCCATGGACTCAAATCTATGCATACCTGATTTGTTTTCAGTTCGATGTCTTTCGCTCTGTCGGCGGGGATGAGACTCTTGACTTTCGCAAGAGCATGTACCAGCTCATCTCCCTGTGTCGTGTTGGAAAGACAGGAAAGCCCGGCAAGGAGAGCGGAAAGCTCGCCGGCGGAAAAAACCTTTCTGTCGAGCTTATAGTTCTGCATGATTTCAAATCCGCCGCCCGCGCCCGAAGTCCCGCGAACAGGAATACCCGCCATGCTGATCGTCTCGATGTCACGGTAGATGGTACGGGGTGAAACTTCAAACATATCTGCCAGCTCCTGCGCGCCGATACGCTTTTTATCCAGGAGTATGAGGATAATGCTGAGAAGCCTGTCAACTTTCATCTGATCGCCGCCTTCCGAAATATTTCATTATCGATTGCTGCCATACAGGTGTCAGCAATGACAACGTATAATGTTCACAGAGCAAAATAAAACAGACCGATCAATCTGCTTATCAAAATGGAGGGAATTTATGTATAAGGTGTATGTTTACGTTCTTGACACGTTAGCCGACTGGGAGCTGGGGTATGTGACTGCGGAGCTGAATTCCGGCCGATTTTTCAAAAGAGACGCGCCGCATGTAACGCTCAAAACGGTCAGTCTTTCAAAGGAACCAGTTCGAACCATGGGCGGGCTGACGATCGTGCCAGACTGCATCATCGATGATATGGCTGTGAGTGAAACCAGCATGCTGCTGCTGCCGGGCGCAGATACATGGAACGACCCAAAGCATGGCGCAGTCATCGAAAAAGCGGGCGAATTTCTCTCTTCGGGGGCTTCGGTGTGCGCGATCTGCGGGGCCACCGTAGCGCTTGCCAACTTCGGGCTGCTGGATCAGCGCCCGCATACCAGCAATGGCCCGGGATTCCTTGAGATGTTTTCTCCCAGTTATAAAGGACAAAGCTTTTATATAGACAAGCCTTCTGTGGCAGACGGCAGCCTGATCACTGCCAGCTCTGTGGGGGCCTTGCTGTGGGCGAAGCAAATGATAGAACGTTTAGGCGTTTTTCGATCGGACACATTGGAATCCTGGTATCGCTATTTCAGTACCGGCGACCCTGAACATTTCTTTGCTCTCATGCAGACCCTGCCCTCTGGAAATGGACTGGAGACCCCATGAAAAGAAATGGAAAGACAGCGGTCAGTGTTTTTTGAAGAAAATCAGCCTATTTCTGTTTTGATCCCTGTTCCGTCAGCTGCCGTTCGAGAGAGCCTACGGCGTCCAGAAAATGGGAGGCAAGGAGACGCTGGGCTTCGAGACAGTCGCCGCTCCGGTAGGTGTCCAGGATCTGCTGATGCTGGGCCAGGGCGTGGGCGCGGGTGGATTCTGAGTTTTGATGGTAGATCTGGATGTGCATGTCCCAGAGTACGCTGTGTTCGTCGTAAGCCCTTATCAGCCTGGAGTTTCCGCAGTATTCAAAGAAGGTACGGTGAAACTGCTTGTCGTAAGTCAGGTATCTGGGCGTTTCCAGATATTCTTTTTGTTTGCCGATGACGTGTTCCAGGCGGCGGATGACCTTGTCCTGGTTGTGCCTTGAGACCGTCAGGCCCAGGGCGTCGCGGCTGAGCAGGGCGATGATCTCGTTGACCTCCAGAGCCATCTTGATATCGAAGGGGATAACACGGGCGCCGCCGTTGGATATGTCCTCCAGTATGCCGTCCAGGTACAGCCGGTTGATGGCGTCGCGCACGGGCGTGGAGCTGACGCCAAACTTTGTCTGAAGCCCGCGGTTAGTCAGTTTTTCGCCGAAACCGATCTTCTGCGTGAGGATATCCGATTTGATCGCTTCGTAGATCTGTTCGCTGAGGTTTTTTTTATTTATCAAATTCATCTACTCCATTAAAATCCGCTGCGCCGCCGTCGCTGACGACCGGCTTTTCAGGCATGCCGCAAGTGGTACGACGCCGTTCCTGGTTTTCTTAAATTCTAATGGCTGTGGGAGGGAATGTCAATGATGCGAGTCTGTTTCCAAGAATCTGCCTGCCGGCCGAAGCGATTTTTTTCTTTTTTCACCGAAATCGTGTTCTAAAAGAAAAAAAGGAAAGGTCTATAAGCGGAAAAACGAAAAAACGGCATACCCATATGGGCAATTTTTTCTTTTTGCATTGAAATGAAGCGGGAAAAGAAAAAAATAATGTATTATTTTTGCTAAAAATCAAATTTAAAGGGTGCGCTTTTCGTTTTTGTGTATAAAAAAGTATGCAAAAAGAAAAAATCGTCTCTATTTAGAAATAAATCCTAGTAAAACCTCTGATAAGCCGGCTGATTTTTTCTTTTTGTGTCGTTAAAAGATCAAAAAAGAAAAAAGTGGCCGTACACTTTAGGGAACAGAATGACGCATCTGCAAAATAACATTCAGATTCCTTTTGAATGGGCTCGAATCGCCAGTATTGCACAAAGATTCTGATAGTAACGTTGACAAGACATGGCACGGGTGGTAGTATGATGATGAAGGAAAAGTGATGCATCACGCATCGAATAATATGCTGAATAAGCTTGGAATCAGCGCGATGCGGAACAAATAAGCGAGATCGGATCGGATCGAATGGAAAACGCGCTATGCGGGTGCAGGAGAGGAGGAAAGAGAGGGTGACGATTATGAGTCAGTACGACTGGCCTTACAAAGATGAGTTTGGAGCGGTGGAGACGATGGAGTCCGAGGTGCTGGTCCTGGGAGGCGGCATTGCAGGCTGTTACGCTGCAATCGCGGCAGCGCGGAGGGGGAAGAGCGTTACGCTGGTCGAAAAGGGAGCCATCGTCCGCAGCGGGTCCGCGGGCAGCGGCTTCGATCACTGGGAGGTGGCCTGCACGAATCCCTGCTCCCAGGTGACGCCCAAGGAGATCGCCGAAGCGTACATAGAGGAGCAGGACCATTACAGCAATGGCATTGCGCATTACATTGAATGCCGGGAGGGATACGACCGTCTATTGGACATGGAAGCCTTCGGCGGCAAGGTGCGGGACACGGAAGGAGAATTTAAGGGCGCTGAGTTTCGGGACGACGACACAGGTTTTCTGTTTGCCTACGATTATAAAAACAAGTTTTTCATGAGAGTGTGGGGATCTACCTTCAAGCCGGCGCTGTACAGGGAGCTGAAGCGGCTGAAGGTTCGTCTTGTGGAGCGCACGGAGGCCACGGCCCTGCTGACGGCATGGGTGAACGGCAAAAAGCGGGGCGTGGGCGCGGTGGGCATGAACGTCCGTACGGGAAAGCTCTGCGTATTGAAAGCGAAGGCCACCATCATGACCATGTCCCGGCCGGCCCGGGTCTGGCTGTTCAACCCGGACCTAGTGGGTCTCTGTGAATTCCGGCCGCCCCAGAGCATCGGCAGCGGCCACGCTATGGGATACCGGGCAGGGCTGGAGTTTACGATGATGGAAAAATCTGTGCGCGGCGAGTTTTCCGCGGCGGGCCGCAGCTTTCCGCCCTACGGCGCGGGCAACAATCACAATACCTGGTACGCGGCGACCATGGTGGACGCCCGGGGCGTGGAGATCCCTTATGTGGACCGGGACGGAAACGTGCTGAAGACCGTATCGGAGCGATATCAGCCGGCGTCCGGACAGAAATTCTTCCTGAAGGGAGGCGTCATCGACGAGGCGAAGTACGACTGGCGCGGTCCTGAGACTATGGAGTTTGACGAGCTGATGAAGCGGGGCTATCAGCTGCCCTTTTACGCGGATCTGAGCAAAATGCCCGAGATGGAGCGAAAGGTGATCTGGGGTCTGATGGTGGGCGAGGAGGGGAAGACGAAGATCCCCATCCTGCAGAATTATACGGAACGCGGCTTCGATCCGGAGAAACACATGCTGCAGAGCTACGGTTCCGGCTGGCAGTCCGCCAGCTTTCTGGATCAGGAGCGTCAGCTCTTCGGAGCGCCCGGAGGCATCTTCCACGACTGGGATCTGAAGACTAACATTGATGGCATTTACGCCGCCGGCGATCAGCTCTTCGCTGCGGACTGCTGCGGCTTCGCGGCTTCCACCGGCTATTACGCCGGGCGGAAGGCCTGCGATTACGCGGATACCGTGCAGCTGACCGAGCCGGACCGCGAAGAGATTCAGCGGGAGCGGAACCGGCTGTACGCGCCGATCTATAATAAGGAAGGAATGGGATGGAAGGAGCTGAACATGGCGATCTCCAAGGCCATGCAGAATTACTGCGGCGGCGTGAAGTGCGACGATCTGCTGCAGGAGGGGCTGAACCTGCTGGACAGCTACAGTGAGGAGATCGTACCTCAGCTCAGCTGCCGCAATCCTCACGATCTCATGCGGACTCACGAAGTGCTGGATATACTGGAGGTCTCCAAGATGATCCTGAACGCCTGTCTGCTGCGGAAATCCAGCTCGAAGCCGCTCTGCTTCCAGCGCAGCGATTACCCGGAGACAGATCCGCAGCGGGACGATCACTTTATTACGATCCGTCAGGAGGAGGGCCGCGTGATCCGTGGCGACGTTCCTCACGGTTATTACGGCGATGTGGAGGAAGGCTATCTGGAGCACAATCGTGACTATGTACAAAACGAAGGAGGCCGGGGAAATGAATGAGAAAAATAGACTGACCGCGGCCGTGGTGCCCTGCAGCGCGCAGCCGCTGCTGTTTGACGAAACGCTCTGCGCGGGGTGCAACCGCTGCGTGGAAGTGTGTCAGGTGGATATCATGATCCCCAACCCGGAAAAGGGCCGGCCGCCTGTGGTTCTGTACCCCGGAGAATGCTATTACTGCGGCAGCTGCGTAATGGAATGTCCGGTGGATCGGGCGCTGCGGCTCCAGCACCCGCTGATGAACCGGGCCAAGTTCGTGCCGGCAAGGGGGTAAGGGAAGAACGAATTCGATTTCCGAAGGAAACCTTTTTATGAAAGAGGCGGTCTGGATCATGATGAGCTTTGATCCGGACCGCGTTTCTGGTATAATAACCTTTACAGGCTTATGGTACGATTTTGTGCGCGGCAGAGACCGTGCAAGAATGGTATCTTGGACGTCTGAGGCCGATCTGGTGTGATCATAACAGCGACACAATTTTATTTAACTTTCATGTATAATTGTGTGGAAACTGCATATGATAGAGAGGTCACAAGGGGCATGTAAGAAATATTGAGAAAAACTGAAATATTGTTCTTGACATACAGTTGTGATGTGATGTATAATTAGTTTTGTTGTGAGAGATCGTGTTCAAATGTTCCAAGGTAGCTCAATGGTGGAGCACTCGGCTGTTAACCGATAGGCTGTGGGTTCGAGCCCCACCCTTGGAGCCAAACTAGAGGAACCGGATACGGGGCCTGTTCAGCAAGGGCGGTCCCGCTTCGGAGCCGACCAGGCCGGAATGGCGGAATTGGCAGACGCACAGGACTTAAAATCCTGCGATCCTTACCGATCGTACCGGTTCGACCCCGGTTTCCGGCACCAATCAACTAAATACATTGCGATGTATCTGATATCGCGGGATGGAGCAGCTGGTAGCTCGTCGGGCTCATAACCCGAAGGTCGTAGGTTCAAATCCTGCTCCCGCAACCAAAAATTTCCTAAAAGCCTTGAAAGCTGTTGCTTTCAAGGCTTTTGATTTTTTTGTTTTAAAGTTTAGAACGGGCGATGAAAGGATAAAGCAGGGAGGATTTGACTTGACCGTTTTAGGAGAGCGTTCCTGTTCAGTTCTAATACTCATACTAAAAATACAAATTGCTCATCATATCGAAGTATAATGATATAACATATAATAGTATTAGACGTAAAAATATAGGAAATAGGGAGGATATAAATGTTTAACAGCGGAAAAATTGGATATTTGCTGAAAGAATTAATGGTGGAAAATTGTTTTTCCATCAATGAATTGGCGACAAAATCAGATGTATCGGCAAATACAATAAAGTCGATTTTATATCATCCCAATGAATATTGCCCTACAATAGAAACTCTAAATAAATTATGCAATGGATTTGGAATGACACTCTCTGATTTTTTTCTGAAAATTGAAACTGGCAATAAAAATGCTGCTCCAGAGTTAGATGAACGTGTCAAACGTATTTTAGGCAGGATAGAGCGACAGGATCTAAATAAGTTAATTGATGTTTTTGAGAACTTGATGAAGAAGCAGCAAGGGTAAAGATTCAATGAAAAAATTTAATTCTGAGGATTGGTTCGAGGGTCTGATGCAGAATTACTGGAACTTAGTCGTAAATAATACTCGCAAATATCTGGATGACGAGGGTCTCATAGAAGAAACCGTGAATGATGTTTTTTTGACTCTGCTAAATTGTCAGGATGTTTTACAGAAAATTGACGAGAATGATATGATTAAATTTGTAATGACTGTTTCAAGGAATAAAGCGATAGATTATTTGCGTAAACAAAACCAAAATTCAAATGTGACCTACGTAGATCCTGATGAATTTGAACGATATATTACAGAAGAATTTGATATTGTCGAGGCCATTGGCGAAGTGAAAATTGGAGCGCACGTTGATGTTTGGTTAGAAGTTTTAGATCAAGCAGATCAGGATATCCTATGGATGACGTATCAGATTGGATATGATGTTGATGGTATTGCAAAAATTTATGGGTTAAAAAAAGAAACAGTCAGGAAACGTCTATATCGGGCCAAAAAGCATCTAAGGGAAGTCATTGAAAAGAAAGGGAACGCCGGGGTATAAGATGGTTGACAAGCGCGAAGAAGGATACAAAAAAGCTGTAGAAGAGAAGGCAGAGGCCAATCTGCGGTATATTGCCGCTGTTATTGATGAAAACCTGGAAAAACAAGCTGCTGATGAACTGGAAGAAGCCCGGCATATGGTGCTGCCGGATCGTTTGAATTCACGACTGAAAAAAACGAAAGAAAGTCTGCTGTTTGAATCCAAAAGGAGACGGAGAAAAAGGCGTATTATAAAAATCGTGAAAATCAGTATTCTGCTGCTTGCAGCGGTGACTGTTGTTTCTTTTATTACAATACCAGAAGTTCAAGCGATCAGAGAAAGAATTTACAGATTTTTTGTTGAAGAAGAGGGTGAAGATTACGCAGTCATCAATTTTAATGATGTGAATGCAGATCAAGTGCTTCCTGATGAGTGGAAGAGGTATTATTATCCTGAATGGCTCCCGGAAGGAACTGCACTAATTTCTGCTAAAAAAGTTGGAAATGAATACAGACTGGCTTTTTCTGATGGAAAACAAACGATATATTTCAATCAAAAAGAAGTAAATGATAAAGAAATGCCAATGCTCGTAGATATGGAGTTTACAGAGACGGGCGTACTGGATCATGATGGAGACGACATAACCTGGTATGCTTTCGAAGGTTGTTTTCAGTTATACTGGAGGAATGAGAACAGCACGTTTTACATAAAAACAGATGGAAGTTTATCAGAAGCGGAAAAAATAGCAGAAAATATTCATCTGATGCAAAAATAATTTTTTGTTTTTGTCCCATTTCAACCTGTGTTTTACGTTATATATAGTAGTGAAGCGAAAGGAGGGCAAACGGATGAAAAAAATTGCTATAATCTTCACTTGTTTCATCATGCTTTTATCAAGTGGACTTACGTGTTCGGCTATGGAGGGGCCGATCGATAGTCCGGCGAGTGTATCAGGGGATGGAATCAGCCCCAGATGGACTGCCATTGCGAGTATTTCGCCGCAGTATTATCTGGAATCGGGGAAGCTTCATGCGTATCTAATCGTCACACCGTATAAGAACGGAACGATCGATTATGTTAAGGTAGTCGTACATATTCGGGACGTTAATGATAATTCGGTGAAAAAATGGAGTCAGACTTTGTATGCAGATGGAATGGGGGATTTTGTGTTTGGTGAAACCTATACTCCCAGCAGACGGGGGGAATATTACATGTCCGCAAGCATAGAAGCCTATAAAAATGGCACTGTGATCGACACTGCTGCATATGACAGCCCAAATGTAACCTTTTAAATGTAAATCAATTTTTAAGCCGCCGCCGGTAGTTTTTACCGGCGGCTTTTTCTTTTTGCCCGGTGTCTGGGGCTGAAGGATCATACTTTTTTGAAAACAATTATAAAAAAATTCTGAAATCGTGTCCCGTTTGAATGGATGAATTACGTTATATATAACAAAGGGATAGAAAAGGAGGAGATCAGGGCTGAGGGGGGGAAACCTTTACTTTATCAAAGAGGATCGGGAGGGAACGCTTACGGTTGTTTGAAGTGGAAAGGGTGTGATGTGTGTACATGCCGGCGGTCTTACCAAATTTCTTAGTGCAGATGAGGAAGGAGGATTCTCATGAATGATCTGAAAAAAAGAGGAAGACGATTACTTTCTGTTCTTCTGACCATTGCCATGATCTTAACAATGATTCCTGTCACCGTGTTTGCGGCGGGAGACGGAGAATCAGACAATCCGAACATCGACAAGGAAGGACGTTTCAAGTATTTCCGCGCGTTCAACGCCGACGGGAGCTGGACGCCGATCTCATACTATAATGAAAACCATGAAAATCTGATCCAGCGTATCGTCAATCCCAGCGTGGGCGGGAGGATGATGCTGGAATTCAGCTTGTCCCATACCCAGCAGGCGGCCATATCGCTGTACCGGATCAACCCCGATCAGTACATTGATCCGGTCGAGGATAAGATGATTCCCAATCCAATGGACATGATGTTCAGCAAAAATCCGGATGAAACGGAGCCGTTTCTGGGCGAACGTCTGGGATATTTGTACGCAGCGCCTGTGCGGGACAATATCCAGGGCTGGGATACGGATCATCCGATATCAAACCCGCTGAACGGCGACGAACTGGTGGAGACGGTCGGGAAGGTAAAGGAACAGGACTTCCAGACTATGAACGGCAGCACCACCTTCATCGGCTACACCGGAAAGACGATGGAGGAGGTCCGCACACTGATGAGACAGCGGAACCTCCTTCCGGAGCCTGAGCCGGAGGAAGAGAGCGCCGCGCCGACGACGGAGCCGGAGGAGGAAGCCGCTGTGCCGGGAGAGCCGGCCGGAGAACCCGAAGAGACTCACGCGGAACCATCAGTCGAAGCGACCGAACCGGAGACGCCGTCAGAGCCGGAGGAACCGGCCGCAGAGCAGGGAGAAACGGTGGGTATGAGGTTCGTCTCGCTTCTTGGAAGTCTCAGCGTCGACGGAAATGAGCCGGAGCTGTCTTCTGATGAAAATACGCCGGAAGAACCAGAAGCCTCGTCCGGGCCTGCCATTGAGGAGGAAACCGTGACGGAACCTGCCATTACAGAACGCACAGAAGAGGGTCTGCCGCCGGAGCCGGACGAAGAGGGGGCGACACCGGGTGCGACTGAGCCAGCCATCGAACCGACGGAGCCGGTCATCGAAGAACCGGAGGCGATGACGCAGGCTGAATACGAAGCCATGCTGCAGGTGCTGGAAGAGACCGAGCCGGGTTCGGAAGCATTCATCCACAATCTGCTTCTGTGGGACGGCAGATATACAGATAAAGACGGAAATAAGCATACGATCAGCGAAACCGACGTCTATGTGCTGGTCATTGAACCGGTGGACGAGAGAAACCGGGCCTACAACAGCTTTCTGGGAATCGCGTTCAATACGACTTGCCAGACGGACTTCTTGTCCCCCATCGATTATACGGGCCTGGCGGTCGTCAAACTGGAAGATCCGGTGGATCTGCTGACCGGAAGCTTCGAGTGGGATTACACAGACTTCGCCCTGAACGGGCGGACGAATCTGGAATTCAGCCGCCACTACGCGTCCAAGTATGCGGAAAACGACTATGGATTGGGAAAAGGGTGGACGAATAACCTGTTCTACCAGGTGCAGGAAGAAATCCTGTATGCGAAAGTGATCCTTCCCAACGGGGACGGCCTGTATTTCAGCCTGAATCAGGATGATACCTACTCGCCGCCTGCAGGTTCCTCTTTCACCTTTGAGAAAACCGGGGACGGATACGTGCTGAGCCATAAGGACGGAACGGTCTATACCTTCAATGGGAAAGGGAATCTTGTCTCCATTGTCAACGTGGACGGCGAGTCCTATGCGTACACTTACAATGGAGACCGGCTGGCCTCAGTCAGCAATGACTCCGGCAGCTTCTCCTTTACATGGAGCGGGGGCCACATCGCGGCCGTGACGGACAGTGCGGGCCGCACCGTCACCTATACCTACGACGGAGCGCATCTGGTCTCCGCGGTGAATCCGGACGGAGACGATCTGCGGTATACGTACAATGAAAAGGGCTGCATCGAGACCATAAAGGATTTCAACGGCACGGTATACATTCAGAACACCTATGACGGGGACAACCGTGTGACGGAACAGTATGTGGAGGGAAGAGGAACCTCTGTCTTTACCTACGATCCTGAAAACCGGACGAACCGCGTGGAGGGGGAAAACGGGTACGCGGTTTCCATCGTCTACGACGAGTACGGGCGGATCACGGAATACACGGACAATTACGGAACGCGGACCTACGAATACAACGAGCTTCATCAGCGGACAGCGGAAACGGACAAGAACGGAAACCGCAGGGAGTACCGTTATGACGACCGGGCTAATCTGACCGAGATCCGGCACCCGGACGGCAGTCAGGAAACGTTTGAATACAACGACCAGAATCTGCTGACCCGGTATATGGACGGAGCGGGCGGAACCGCCGGCTATACCTATGATGAAAAAGGCCGGATGACGGAGAGCACCGACGCCAACGGAGTGGTCAGAAGCTTCACCTACGACAGCAGCAATAATCTGACCTCTGTTACAGACGGAATGGGCGGGATCACCAGCTATACCTATGATACGGCAGGGAACTGCCTGACGGCCACAGATCCGCTGGGAAATGTGACGGCCTGGACCTACGACGACGCGGGACGGGTTCTGACGGAGACGCTGGCGGACGGTACTGTGACCGCCTACGAATACACCACGGCGGGCAAGCTGGTGAAGGTAACCGACCCGGCGGGCCAGATCAAGACCTATGAGGTGAACGGCAACGGCTTCACCACAGCGGAAAGCGATTTCGCCGGGAACCTCATGCACACGATTTACAACGACCAGAATCAGCCCGTCTCGGTAACAGACCGGATGGGAGCGGAGACGACCTACGGCTACGATATCCGGGGAAATCTGGTGACTGAGACCAACGCTCTGGGGCACGCTGTCCGCTATTCCTACGATTCTCAGGGAAGAATGACGGGCATGACCGACGCCCGGGGAAACAGCTGGAGCTACGGCTACGATGCAAATGACCAGCTGGTCCGCACCACAGACCCGCTGAGCGGAACCAGCTCCATGACCTATGATTCCATGGGACGGGTCAGCACCGTGGAGAATGAGCGGGGAGCGGGGACCAGATACAGCTACGACGGCGCGGGCCGGATCGCGGAGGTGAAGGACGCGCTGGGCCATTCCGTTCGGTACAGCTACGACGGAAACGGAAACGTGATCCGGGAGACAGACCGAAACGGAAACGTGACGAGCTACACCTACGATTCGGAGAACCGTCTGACTGCGGTGAAGGATCCGGAGGGAAACACGGTCCGCTATGAGTACGATGCGGCCGGCCGCCTGGTGAAGACCATCAGCGCGGAAGGAAACGCCACCGCCGCCAGCTATGACGAAGTGGGTCAGATCACAACAGACGCCGACTGCAGAGGAAACGAGACCAGTTACGAGTACGATCTTCTGGGCCGGGTGACAAAGATTACGAATGCGGACGGCACCACAACCGCTTATACTTACGATGCCAACGGGCTGCTGCTGTCCACGGTCAATGAAAACGGAGACGGCTGGAGCTACACCTACGACAAGAACGGAAATCTGCTCACCATGACCGATCCCATGGGCGGCGTGACTGGGTTTGCCTATGACGCAATCGGTCAGCTCCTGTCCACCACGGACGCTATGGGCGGCGTGACGGCCACGGAATACGACGCCAACGGAAACATCGTGAAGGAGACGGACGCCCTGGGCTATGTGACAGCATATGTGTATGACGCGCTGAACCGTCTGACCAGCCTGACGGATGCGGAAGGGCACACGACGACCCTGTCCTACGACGCGGCGCGCAATGTGACGAAGATCGTGGACGGCGACGGCAATGCCGTGACCTACAGCTACGACCTTCTGGACCGCCTGACCTCCACTACGGATGCAGAAGGGAATGTGGTCAGCTATGTGTACGACGCCAACGGGAATCTGATCCGGCTGACCGACGGAAACGGCAACGTAACGAATTATGAATACGACGGACGGAACCTGCCGGTGAAGCGGATCAATGCGGAGGGAAACGCTTCTTCTGTGGAGTACGACAAGGACGGCCGGGTGGTGAAAGTAACAGATGAAGAAGGCGCAGTCACCCACTACGGCTACGATGAAAACGGCAATGTGGTCCTTGTGACCGACGCCCTGGGAAACAGCACCTCCATGACCTACGACGCTATGGACCGGGTGACAAAGATCGTGGACGCCAAGGAGGGAACCACCACCTTTGACTACACGCCCACCGGGCTGATCTCGAAGCTGACCAATGCGGAGGGAGCCGTCATCACCTACATCTACGATAAGAACGGCAATCTCCTCAGCGAGACCAACGGCGAGGGAGAGACCACGGTCTACACCTACGACGCGCTGAACCGGATCACGGGCACGACGGATCCGGCGGGGTCGGCCCAGACCTTCACCTACGACGCGAAGGGGCAGATCACGGCGGTGACGGACGCCAAGGGCAATGTGACAAAGTATGTCTACGACGGACTGGGAAATGTGGTCAAGACCATCGACGCCAACGGAAACGAGACGGTACTGGAGTACAACGCCGGCGGCAAACTGGTGAAGAGCACGCTGCACCGGGTAGACGGCCGCCACAAGGTGGACGAGTACCAGACCACCATCTACCAGTACGACGGCAACGGCCTGGTCACAAAGGTGATCGACGCAGCCGGGAAGGAAACGCTGCACGTCTACGACGGCAACGGCAACCTGATCCAGACCACAGACGCTGACGGCTATGTGACGGAATATTCGTACAACAGCCTTGATCTGGCGACGAATATCAATTACAATGATGGCAAGCAGGTGAGCTATCATTACAACAAGGTGGGCGAACTGGTGTCCATGACGGACTGGAACGGCACGACGACCTTCGAGGTGGACCTGCTGAAGCGGATCACCAAGACGATGGATGCGAAGGGGAAGACCACCAGCTACACGTACGACGCTGTAGGAAACCAGACCGAAATTGTGTATCCGGACAGCAGCACGACGAACTACGAGTACGACCTTCTGGGCCGGATGACGAAGGTGACGGAGCCGGAGAATAAGGTGACGGAGTACCGCTACGATCTGGCGGACCGGTTGACCTCCATGCTCTATCCCAACGACTGGGAGGAATTCTACACCTACGACGCGGCTGGAAAGCTGCTGGCGGTGAACGACACGGATCCTTCCGACAAGGATCTGAAGACCATCAAGCAGAGCTACACCTATGACGCCAACGGGAACAAGCTCTCCGAGTACAAGAGAGGAAACGGAACGGGAAGCGCGAAGGAGGACGTCCACTACACCTATGACGCGCTGAACCGGGTGGTGCAGGCCCATGAGAACTACGGAAACAAGACCAGGACCTACGAGTACGACACCGCCGGG
This sequence comes from Bacilliculturomica massiliensis, assembly GCF_900605495.1. GTDB lineage: Bacteria > Bacillota > Clostridia > Peptostreptococcales > Anaerovoracaceae > Bacilliculturomica > Bacilliculturomica massiliensis. Next base: position 1,866,175 of record NZ_LR027603.1, on the reverse strand, counting down.
AATCTGATTTATGAGACGGGGAACAACGGCAGCCACTATGTGGATTACCAGTACAACTCCCTGAACCAGCTGGTGAGAAAGCAGGTGGATAAGGACAAGAACGTCTATACCTATGAGTACGATGGCCGGGGCAATCAGGTGAAGGAGCTGTACGGGAAGAACAAGAAGGTCACAGCAACTGGAACCTACGTCTACGACGAGACGAACAAGCTGACCCAGGGGACCAACGGAGCCGGAGAGATTTCTGTCTACACCAGAGACGGCATGGGGAATCTGGTTGGAAACGAGTGGATCGTGAGAAAGAATGCCTACGGCTACCACGGCTTCGACGACATTGAACCCTCCGTGCCCACCACGCTGAAAAACCATGAGGTGGTCAAGAAGGACTTCGTACTGGATTACACCAGCGAGCTGGCAAATGTTCTTCTGGAGACGGAAGAAGAAGGCCTGACCTACCGCTACGGCTACGGGATGAACGAACACCGGCTGTCGGTGAAGGTGAGCCCCATCGACCAGGCGGCGGGAGCCATCATGGAAAGCGGCGCGGTGAAGCTGTACTACCACACGGACTATCTGGGGACCACCGACTACCTGACCAGCGATAAGACCGGGAAGGTCACCAGCTGGACCATGTACAACGAGTGGGGAGAGATCACGCACAATGCAGTACTGAAGTGCGGCCACCGGGAGCTGGATCTGGTGAAGAACTACACGGGATATGAGTACGATTCTGTACTGGATCTGTACTATGCGAAGAACCGGATGTACGACGCGGGGAACCGGCGGTTCACGCAGATCGACCCGATCCGGGATGGAGAGAACTGGTATGCGTATGTGGGGAGTAATCCGGTGAATTATGTGGATCCGCTGGGGCTATTAAAGCGTGGCGATCAATTAAAAATAGGTGATGGAAGCAAGTGGTATGAGTTTGGTAAAGTAACTCAACAAACGAAGGATGTTGTCGATCTGCAAATTCGGCTGATTGGATTGAAGTATTTGGATATAACAAAAGTCAATTTTGGGAAGTTTGATGATGTCACTTTGGAAGCGGTTAATCGATTTAAGGATAAGGTGCTTCCCGGGGGAAATAAAGAGGATAATGTAAGAGGAATAGTGGGTGAAACAACGTGGAAAGTGCTGGGACTGTATCTGGAAAATGATATGACTAACTTTACAATGCAGGATATCCTTCAGGGGTTCTCTTATGCGCGGTTAGGGTTGACTTATTTAATAACAGATAAAAGGTCTCCATATGTCTCCCATACCTACTTAGGAACTTACTATGAAAAGCTTCTGTGCGCAGATGACACAGGGACATTGTTTAAAGTGCTTGGAACAGCAATAGAGATAGCCCAGACATGGGTCTATGACTATAACGAGATGATGAATTCCGCTGGAGCGGCAGATGTCTACACACAGTTAGGTATACTGGCGGCGTCTGGTGGGCAGGCTTTGTTTGAAGTGTTGATTGGAGGAGAGATAGGGTATCCCTCAACTGTTCCGGCATACAGTTCTCTTGCAGAGTGGGCAACTAACAAAAAGAAACAGAAACTTGTGAAACAATTTGAAAAAGTTGTTAATTCGTCGCTGGCCTTTGTAATTGACCCTAATAATTTGGACACTGATTCATACAGAGCAATTAGAAGAAGTTATATGAAGGAGGCAGCAGATTATATTCAGACGGTGGTAAATTATAGCGAGACTGAGCCGATTAAAAAAATAGAACTGAACTATCTGCTGAATGTTGTTCGTTTAAATGTTCTGCCTTCCATGAGAAATGAACTGGTAAAGGATGTATTAAAGTAAAAAAGTTCTATTTTTAAAATGATTGTCATGAAATATGATTGGCAAGTGTAAAAAATCACACTTGCCAATCGACTTGAAAAAAGAAGGGAACTCTCTTATGTTGCATCAGCTAAAAAATAAAAAACATCTGTGGTCGTTCTTTTTATTAATAATAGGTATCATTTGCGTGCTTGCAATATATGTAATTCAAGAAAATCGGGAATTGAAAGAGTATGAAGAATGCTGCAAATATCAAGCGGCTTTTTATAGTAAATACATGGAGATAACAGAATTTGTTGAAGGACAACTCATAAATGGAGTCAGACCTTATATAAAACCGGATATAAACGATAATATTAAGGACATTGTGACATTAACCAATCACATAACAGACGAGACCTATATGCGTGGGATTATGGAACTTTACAAAATAGTAGATAATGAAATGCAAAGCTCATTATTTGCAGATGAGGAAGAAATATTATCGGCGCTTACTATTCATAAAAATGAAATTGGAAGATTGATTGAGCTTAGACTAATAGCGGATCGTTATATGGGAAAAGATATATCCGGATTCAATCAAATAAGCATAGACGGAAATGTTTTGAAATTTAAAGATGTTAATTTGAATGAAGATCAGATAAATAAAATTATGAATGTGTCAGAGGATCGTCTGGAGTTTGATTTTGTCAGGATATGCAGAGATCTTTTGTTCGATCGAATCACGACTTCTGGGGATTTAGAAAAATATGAGGAAATCAAGGGTGATAAAAAATTATTAAAAGAATATATGCCGTTTACGGGGAGATGAGGAGAATAAAACGTAGGCTACGATGAGCTGTTCATTTCAAATAAGTCAGACATTGAGTCAATGACAACTTTTACAGACTAAATCCAGTACATACGGCGGACAGATCCGCTGACGGCTTTCTTTTTTGGCGATGTGAGGGAAGGGATAATTATCCCCCCCCGACACATTTTTTGTAATTCCATAATTTTGCCGGACTTGATATTTTATATTACAGGCGAGGGGGATAATTTGAAATGAAAATTTATAAGTTTTTGGTAGTACTGGTTCTTCAACTTTTTCTCTTCAGCGCCTGTGTGGCAAGCGGCGATCATGACTTTACAATAATCTCGCCGGAATATACTAAAATATATAGAGGCGATGATTATGATACATTTGTGGTGCCACAGAAAAGTGTTGTAAAACGGATAAATACTGATACAGGTGAGATAAAAAAGAAAGAATTTGATTTTCAGATCAACTGTATATTATATGGCAGCTCAGAAAAGCAGATTCTAGCAGGAGCGAACGATCTGGAAGACCAAAATTTTCTCATATGGATTGATGAAGAACTATCAGAAATTCAAAGAGTGAATGTCCCATATAAAGTCGCGGCATTGGCTGGAGGCGAAGTGTGCGATTATGCTGTTCTTAATTCAGTAAATCCGGATTCCGATTTAATTAGTTATGTTTGCAGTCTGGGAATTGGGGGACTTTAACTGTTACTTTACATCAAATAGTGGTAAAACAACCTTGCTAGTGGGTACTGAGGGAGACGACTAACAAACGCCGATAAAAATATATCTTGATGACTGTCTTTTTTATAGCGGTGGTATATACCACAATTATATGATAGCAGGCGGTATCAACGCAAGCAATAGAATTTCATATGTGGTTTTGTTTAGATATGAATTTGAGGAAGGTGATAAAAAAATTAATGTTACTGATATCCTGAACGGCTTGAAGCTGGAGAAAAACAGTGAAACAGTATTTTTTATAAACGAAAATACCATCGGAATAGCGGCAGTATCGTTGGGCCAAAAAACAGAACCGCTATTGGTGATAATTAGTATAGAAGATGAATCAATACGCAATGTATTACGCATTGATTTACAAGATGAAGAGATCGCATTTCCTGCAAAAATTTCGAGATGGAATGATTACTGGCAAATTTTCTACTATGGTACACCAGATGAAAATGGAGATAAAATAGCTGTTGTTAGAATCGAGGAAGAATGGCTGTTAGATGATTATACATATGTAAAATAATAGTAAATTGATACAAATCATGAAGAATGATAAAATGCAATTGTTGCAGCCGGGAATGTGGTTCTGGCGACTGATGCACTGAAAATATGTCCGACGCTAGAGGGCAACGCTGTCTACACTACACCTATGACGCGCTGAACCGGGTGGTGCAGGCCCACGAGAACTACGGCAACAAGACCAGGACCTACGAGTACGACACCGCCGGGAACCTGATCTACGAGAGGGGAGACAACGGCAGCCACTACGTGGATTACCAATACAATGTGCTGAATCAGCTGGTGAGAAAGCAGGTGGATAAGGACAAGAACGTCTATACCTATGAGTACGACGGCCGCGGCAACCAGGTGAAGGAGCTGTACGGAAAGAACAAAAAGGTCACAGCCACTGGAACCTACGTCTACGACGAGACGAACAAGCTGACCCAGGGGACCAACGGAGCGGGGGAGATCTCCCTCTACACCAGAGACGGCATGGGCAATCTGGTTGGAAACGAGTGGAGCGTGAGAAAGAACGCTTACGGCTACCACGGCTTCGACGATCTGGAGCCCTCCGTGCCCACCACGCTGAAAAACCATGAGGTGGTAAAGAAGGACTTCGTACTGGATTACACCAGCGAGTTGGCCAATGTGCTTCTGGAGACGGAAGAAGAAGGCCTGACCTACCGTTACGGCTACGGGATGAACGAACACCGGCTGTCGGTGAAGGTGAGCCCCATCGAGCAGGCGGCGGGAGCGATCATGGAAAACGGTGCGGTGAAGCTGTATTACCACACGGACTTTTTATGTAAAATTCTACGTGCTGTTTAATCAATCTGTAATAGTCCCATTCATTAATAGTCCTGAAAAAGGAGTGGTGATCATGCGGATTAAGAATTTTGGATGCATCATACTAGTGATTTGTATGTTATTTTGCTTCTCGTCTTGTAAAAATAAAAGTGAGATACAGATGGGAAGAACAGACAACGAAATAGCAGAAGACAGAAATGTGCAGTTTCAAAATAGAAAAATCATTTCATATCAAGATTCATGTCTGGGTATTGAAAGGAAGAACGGTAAATATTTTGTGGTGAGAATATACTCAGGAGGAACTGAAAATAAGGAAATTCTTTATAGCAGTGAGCAGGTACTAATGAGGCTTACTGTACAAAATGACATATTATATATTGAGAAAATCAGTGAAACAATAGAAGGAACGGAGTATTGGGAGGTTGATTATGTTTCTGTAAATTTACAAACCAATGAAATACAAGAGGAGGATCAACATATTTATCAATTGTGTCGACAAGTAAATAAATGCGTACAAGGATTTTATTGGACAGCCTCTAACCTATTTATTGCCTTTTGGGAACCAGGATTATATGAAGATAGTATAGATGATTTATATTGTGTTAAGAATGATGAGTTACAGTTAATTGCTGCTGATTATGCATTTGCAAAAGCGCCGGATAACAGAATGTGTTATAAACTGAAAAAGGACAGCATGCTGTATGCCTTTGATCCAGTGACTGAAACTCATACGGAATATTTATTAGAAGGTATTCCAGCAGATGAGATATATGATGTGCTTCTCATTAATAATGATCTGCTATGCGAAGATGAAAGCGTGGTTTACAAGTTATCATGCAATAAAAAACCGGAAATATTGATAGATAAAAACAGGGAGCCCATTTTCAAAGATGAATTCCTCTTGGATCAATGCGCTGCAGATACACAATTCTTATACTTCTCAGCTCAGGATGGGACTTATAGCGTTAATATGGAAACCGCTGAGCAGCAAAAGCTTTTAGATATACAGACGGATGACTTATGTGTGATTGGAAACTGTTTATATTATCATCATGCCTTGGAAACAGATGGCGATAAGCAGATTCAAGTATGCGAACGATAAACCGGAATTCTCAACACTGTTGAGAGCAAATACATGGTCTAACAACTTGTGCAGTATGTCAAAGACAAAAAAATTATCATTAGCCACAGCAAATGCGTATGCCGATTGGGTAAATCTACGAGACGGGACACAACGGCAGTCACTATTCGGACCACCAGTACAGCTCCCTGAACCGGCGCTAACAGTGAATAGAGGTTGTTATGAAATACTTTCAGTCAAAACTATGGACTCATTCCAAGTTCTCATTGGTCAACCATTATAGAAATAAAAAGTTTGCCAGCAAGCTGGTGAAGAGCGCCCTGCACCGGATTGACGGCCTGCACGATGTTGACGAGTACCAGATTACCATATACCAGCATGACGGCAACGGACAGGTGACAAAGGTCCTCGATGCAGTCGGGAAGGAAACGCTGAACGTTTACGACGGCAACGGAAACCTGGTCCAGACCACCGACGTAGACGGCAATATGACGGAATATTCTTACAATTATCTTGATCTGGCGACGAATATCAATTACAATGATGGTAAACAGGCGAACAGCCGCTGTAACAAAGCTGGCGGGCAGGGCTGGAAGCGGATCGGACATATGAGAGTAAGGCGGTTATTACGCATATTTGAAGAAAATAGAATATGCCATCTCATGGGGCGTAGGAAGGGAGGGAAGGAACGTGGACAGCGAGAATAAAATATACACGGAGAATATTCTGCAGCGGGGTGAGCAGGTGCTATGGGAGGGAGAGCCGGAACCGAAAATTTATTTGGAGCGTGCGGATATCCTGCTGATACCACTCAGTATCTATTGGTGTGTATTCATGGTGGTGTGGGGAATTCTGGCTTTCAAAATGGGCGTCATGATCTTATGTGTGGCGGGCGTTGGATTTTTACTGATCGGTCTGTATCTGCTGGTGGGACGTTTTTTTATCAATGAGAGACGGCTTCGTTCCTGCCGCTATCTTGCCACAGATCGGAGACTGATCTTCATAAACGCCAGAGGGATCGATTCCATTTTCTACACCAATATCATTCAGCTGAAAAAGAGGGAGCGCAAAGACGGCGTGGGAACGATTTTTTTCGGACCGTTTATGACCTATCTGATGACCTACGCTTTTCAGGCGGAGTATTACCTGGGAAATGCATGGAGACCGAGGGCCTTTGAAAATATCAGAAAGGTTGATCAGGTGTATGATCTGATCATAAAAAGGACGGCGGAGCGGACAGGAAGGGCAGGCTGATCCGATGGCAGAGCTTTCCGTATGTGAGCATCAGCGAAAGAAGGAACTGGGATATGTTATAGAACAGATCTACATCGTAACAGTTTGCCTTTTGCTGGCGGGCTGTTCAGCGATCCAGGAGATCGAGGAAAAGAAAGATCCTACGCTCCCTCCGGTAGAAACGACTGAATCAGGATCGGAGATTCCATTGGCAACAGAAAAAGAGCTTCCGATCGATGATGTATTAGAATCATTCAGTGAAGAGGAACTGTCTTCACCGAGCAGTTATGTTGAACTGGGGGAGGAGATAGAAGACGGAATCTATTCTTTTCAATCAGATGGGCAGATGATCAGCAAGGAGCAGGCTGTGGATCTGGTCATGCAGATTATTTTAAGAGAATATCCAGAATTTAAGCCGGTCCTCATGACAGAAGATCCATATTTCGGAAGTGATTACTATGGATATATGTATAATGTATCATGGGCTGGCGAGCAGAGGATCGAACATAAACTTGCAGATACATTTCCAGAGGAGCCATCGGGGGGATACTACACTGTACGCAATTATGAAGACTTTGGTGATCGACAGACAAGTGTAGAAGAATTTGCAGTAGTAGTGAGACAAAAAATCATTGTATGTAATTATTGGATGCGGCAGGATGATTGGTTTAGAATACAGGAAAAACGTTGGATCGAGGAACAGAAAGCACTGGGGCTATTACAGCCGGAACAAGTGGAAGAATAGAGTCTGTGTAAGCTTTATTCATTTTTTCGGGAAGGACAGGCAGCTCCTTCCCGGTTTTTCGTTTTATGATGGGTACGTTACACATTTTTTGAACTGCTGCTCCTAATGTAGTCGCCCCAAAAGAAAGTGCGATACTTCGACCAATGGGGCATTTTCTCAACAATAACAGACTGCAGTCGTTTTACGGAAGCTGCCGCATGCATTCAGTCATCCATGCGGCAGCCTGTAAGAGAAAACATTTTACTGAATCGAAGCGATCACCCGGCCTTGCTCATAGCTTTGCACTCTGCCTCGCGGGCTTCCCAGGGCGCATAGGGCGCTTTCAGTTCTGCAATGAGATCGCTGCCGAACTTTTTGAGGTAGCGAAGTCGCAGATACATGTAAAGGAAGAACAGCACGGCGAAGGCGGCGATGAGGATCCATACCACGGCGTCCAGCGTTGCCAGCGCGGAGAAGGACAGGTAGGCAGCTACACAGACTGCGAAAATGGAGAGTACGTTTACCATCCACGACGGAAGCTTGAAACCGGGATAGAGGCAGGCATAGGGATAGCGCTTCTTCAGGAAGAAGGGCAGGATGCACAGCACGATATCGCCTACGCAGTTGACGAAGGAAAAAATAGTCATCAGTACGCCGAAGGTAGAACCTGTGGCGCACAGCAAAATGGCAAACAGCATTACGAACCCCAGACTCGCCGGTGCGATGCCGTACTTGTTTTTCTTTCCCACGAAGGCGGGAAACAACCCGCAGTCGCTGGCCGCCTGGATCTGCGCGCAGCACAGCATGATAACGGGTACCATGGAGGTCAGAACGCCAAACAGGGGACCGCCCACAATGAAGAAGGTCAGCAGGCTCCTGCTCAGGAAATGGCCGCCCACTTCAGCCAGAGTGGTGATCTGCGGAGTGGTCATCGCGCCCAGAGTGACTACGGCCATCAGAATGTAGATCACGGCTACCAGCGTGGGAGCCAGGATCAGCGCCAGAGGGATGTTGCGGCGGGGATTCTTCACGTCGTCGGCGATCTGGGTGATAGAGGCGCCGCCGGACAGCGAAGAGGACAGGACCGCAATGGCTGCGCCCAGGGTAGTGACCCTGATGCCGGGAGCCAGTATACCGCTCATCGTCAATCGTTCCGGCTGGATGTTGGGGATGCCCACGAAAATATACAGAGCCATGGCCACCAGCAGAACGCCGACCATAATGCTGTTGATAGAGGCGAAGGTGTGATTTCCCAGATAGCCCAGGATCGCGTATACGATCAAAATACCGATACTGACAATGGTCTCTTTACCGGCCAGGGCAGGAAATAAAGCTACGAAGTAATCAGCAAACAGTACGGCGAATACCGAAACCAGGACCGGCTGCAGCAGGTTCTGAGCGGCCATAAACATGCCCAGCGCAGGGTGGACCAGCTTGGTAGGCGCAACAAAGAAGCTGCCGGAGGTGGGAACTACAGCGGAAACGTAAACATTGGGGATCATCTTAGCTAAGGTATAGATCACGGCGCCGATCAGCGCGATAATGACGCTGGGGCCGATATCGTTGATGACAGTGGGGAGGGAACCGAAAATGCCAGAACCGACGATACAGCCGATGCCTGTGGCAATACAGCTGATCAGACCGATTTTTTTCACAGTGGCCTTGCTATTGCTCATAGTTGTTTATCCTCCTGTTTTTGTGTCCCATGTCTGGGGCACTGATTTAACCGGGACGAATGATGCACGGTTCATAACGGGATGCCGCCGCCTGACGGCGCCCTTCCGGGGTCGTGCCTTCACACTGGCTCGCAGTAATGACACTGGCCGGGACAGGCGGCGGCAGGGTGTTTCTCCTTTTCCGGGCTGGGCAGCATAATATCGCACTGACAGATATCAGCGCATTGATTGCTGCAGATACACCCTTCTTTCTTTTGCTTTTGCACAAGCCGATCAGACACCTCAACTATAGCATTATATTTTCGTTTGTGCAATATGCTTTATGCATAAAATAAGATCGCCGAACTTGATTTTTTAGTTTTTTGTCCGCATCAGACGAGATTTTTTACTGGACAACCTGATGGTTTTAATGTTTTGCCTAAATATTTTCACTCGACCTGTATCGGCCGAGTGTGAGATCAGTTTCCTTTGCAAATGCTTTCTGTACCCATTGAACGTCAATAGGGGCAGAAAACATTTGCATTTTGCTTTTTCTTATGCTAGAATTATCCACATTACATATTTGAAAATGCAAAATATGAAAACATTATGCCCGGATGGGCCGTTACACAGTACGGAGGATAAAAATATGAGCAACAGCATTATGAACGGTGGAATCATGACGATTACGGAGCAGATCTACAATCTGATCCGCACGGATATTCTGACTCACAACCTGAAGGCTGGTGAAAAATTGACCATGAAGTTCCTGCAGGAGCGTTTGGGCGTCAGCTCTTCTCCGATCCGGGAAGCTTTGACCCGCCTTCAGCAAGAGGGTCTCATCGAATACCAGCCAAACGTCGGCATGAGCGTTATGGTCTTTACCGCCAAGGATGTGGAGGATATCTTCGCGCTGATGCAGGAGCTGGAATGCGTGGCGCTGCGGTTCGCCTGCAGGTCGGAGGACCGGGCGGGAATGATCCAGGATCTTCGCCGTCTGCAGGACAAGGCCAGCAGACGGCTGCAGGACGGAGAGCTGGAACAGTGGGAGGACCTGAGCAACAGGTTCCACATGGTGTTTTACAGCCATGCGGGCAATGCCAGACTGAGTGACGCGGCCACAAAGACCCGTACGCAGCTGTCGATCTTTTCCAATCTGTATCAGAAGGAACCGGAAAATCAGTTATTGATCCATCAGGAACACGAACAGATCCTTCAGCTTTTGGAGGCCGGCGACGACGCTGCTGCAGAGGAAGCGCTGCGCCGCCATATGGACGCCTCCAAAGCCAAGGCCATCGCGCAGCTGCACAATGAAAAGATCTGATCCGTGAGCGGACGAATACAAAACGGGCCTGCCGCAGAATAAAAATCTGCGGCAGGCCCGTTTTGACGGTACGCTCGTTACATGACGCCCATCAGATGCCACACGGGGATACAGCACAGATTGCCCAGCAGGTTCAAGAACATGTAGCAGTAGCAGGAGGGCACGGCGCTGCGCCAGTTGGCCAGCTGGTCGGATACGCCCTGGGCCATGATAAAGGTGGTGTTGTTAAAGGACAGGCTCCAGACCTGCGCCGCCGTATAGGCGCACCATACCACCACAAAGGGCGAAATGCTCAGCGCCGTGCAGACCGGTGAAAAGATGGCGAACATGATGGTCACAGTGGCGATCATGGACACCACGAAATAGCGAAGCAGATAAGTGGAGATGGTGACGGTAAGTACGAGCATGAAGCCGCCGGTCACAAAAGTGCTGAGAACAGGTTCCAGAACCATTTGCAGCCAGCTGCTGACGCCTGTAAGGGAGAAGAGCGTGGACAGACCTGTGATTCCGCCGGCGATGATGATCACCGTCCAGGGGATCTTCAGAGACAGCTCTTCGATAGTAAACAGACCTTTGATGATCATCAGCAGCCACAGCGCCACGGCAATGACAAAGCTGTCCAGTCCCGTCAGAGATGTGGTCATCCAGGCCGCGATCCCCAGCGCCAGCACTGCGGCCGCGTACTTTTCATTTTCCGTCATGGGACCCAGTTTGGCCAGCTCTTTTTGTGTGAGATCCGCCGGCAGCTCCTTCACGTCCGCCTTGTAATAGGTGATATTGAAGAAGTAAAAGCCGATCAGGCACACGACGCCCCAAACGATGGTAGCTCCGGTCCAGCTGAGCCAGGAATAGCTTTGACCGATGATCCCGATCAGCATGTAGACCATGGTGGAGCCTGTGAGGAAGCAAAGTCCGAAGACGTTGGAGGGGTAGAGGAGCGCGCTGAAAAGACCGGCCGCTCCGCGGCTGTTTTTTGGCAGGCCGAACTCACTGGCGATCTGGGTGGTAAACGGCGCTACGATGGCAACTTTAGCCAACATGTTGGGAATACACGGCGTAAGCACAACCCCGGTCATCATCACCGCAAGGATCTGGCTGTTGTAGGTGGGCCGAAACAACTTCATGATCTGAAAGGCCACCCGTTTCATGAGTCCGCTGTTGACCACTCCTGTGGCAAATCCTACCAGCGCCACTACCATCCACACCGTTGAAGAGGCAAATCCGGAAAACACTGTGGTAAAATCTGCGATCCCGCAGGCAAAGATCATCGTAAGAGCCAGCAGCACCGTGATGGCGTCGGGAAACAGGCCAAAGATCATCAGAACTATCATGGAAGTGAAAATACCGAGAAATGCCAGTGCGCCGGCGTTCATCGCTTCCGTGGCCGGCGGCACAAAGGCGATGAGAAGTCCGACGACCACCGCCAATAAAAACTTGATCAGTTTAACCACATTTTGCTTCATTGCCCTATCGTCTCCTTTCGATATGCATTATATATTTTCGATTATGCATTATTTTTAACCCTATCACCATGATTTTCTCCTGTCAATACTTTTCCTCGATTTTGTCTGCCCGCCGGTTTTTCCGCCCGCTGTTATTCATCCATCCTCCCTTGCCGCTCTTTTTGTCCGCTGCCGCGCTTCTCCGACGGTATGTTTTTCGTCCCTATGTGGACGGGGCAGCCCTGCCGGCGGCAGCGATCAATATCGCCTTTCTTTGGTGATATTGACGGAATAACAAAAAAGCCTGCCTTGTGAAGGTGAGCCCGCAGGGCGGATAAGTCTCTGAAGGGGGCTTTTTTCTAAAATAATAAATTGTCTATTTTTTCTGAATAAGGGCTTGAAACCTTTTCGCCGGTGTGCTACAGTGTGATTATACATTATGCATAATGCAAAATGTATAAATTAAGATTTCGTCTCACGAGACGGAATGTGCACAGACCGACAGACACGCGCTCTGTCCGGCACAGACGGAGCGCCCGGTAACCTATTTTTCAGGGCTGGAACAGCCAGTAAATTTACGGGAGGAATCATGAGTAAAAAAGCTCTAATCAACATTGCGGCATGTAAAGGGTGCGGCTTTTGCGTGGATGTTTGCCCGAAACAGGCACTTTCCCTGAGCGCAGAATTTAACCCTGCAGGTTACAACTATGCTGTTATCGACGAAAAGGCGTGCATAGGCTGCGGTACCTGTTATACGGTGTGCCCGGACTATGTATATACCATGGTAGAAGAGTGAGGGAATACAAAATGGCAAAAGAACTGTTAAAAGGTAATGTGGCCGTGGCGGAGGCGGCTCTGCGCGGCGGCTGTGATTTCTTCGCGGGCTATCCCATTACCCCGTCCACCGAAACGCTGGAATACCTTTCTCACAGAATGCCTGAATTAGGCATGGAGACTCGCTTTGTGCAGTCTGAAAACGAGATCGCCGCTATGAATATGGTGATGGGGGCCGCTTCCGCCGGAGCGCGCGCCTTGACTGCGTCTTCCGGCCCGGGCATCAGCCTGAAGGCGGAAGGCATGTCGTATGCGGCTCATTACGCCATCCCCTATGTGGTGCTGAACGTGCAGCGGTGGGGCACCGGTCTGGGCAGTCTGAAGTCCGGGCAGGCCGACTATTACCGCGACTGTAAGGGCGGCGGCCACGGGGATTATCACAATGTGGTGTTTGCGCCAAACAGCATTCAGGAGATGGTGGACGATATTTATGAGGCATGGGATATCGCAGAGAAATACAGAGTAGGCGTCACGATCTTCTCCGAGGCCGTGCTGGGACAGATGATGGAGGGGGTGGAGATGCCGCCCTTCAAGAAAAGGGAAGGAGATCTGGATTGGGGCATCGACGGCACCGGCTCCAAGGGCATGAAGTATCCCGGGGGAGACGGTCAGGAATATATCGACTTCGAGCTGTCGAAGTATGAGCGCATCATTCCCGAGATGCAGCGCTGGGAACAGTATCGGACCGAGGACGCCGATTATGTGTTTGTGGCCTTCGGACTGCCTTCCCGCGTGTGTGTGGACGCGGTGGATAAGCTCCGCGGTTCCGGCGAGAAGGTGGGCCTGTTCCGTCCCAAAATTCTGTGGCCCTTTCCCCACAAGGGATTCGAAGAGCTGTACCGCATGAACCCTCATGTCAAGGGCTTTATCTCCGTGGAGATGAACGATATGGGCCAGATGGTAGACGACGTGGCGCTGGGCGCCAAACGGGCCGGTTACTGCGTTCCCACCTACTGCTATCCCTGTGGAGGCGGCGTTCCCCGCGTAAAGATGGTTCTTGCAAAATACAATGAGATCATAACCGGCGAGTTAAAGGAGATGTACTGATGGAAATTGTAAAGAAGACTCCCGCCAAGCTGGGGACTCATGATTTGTGTCCCGGCTGCGGACATGGTATTGTCATCCGCCTTATTGAAGAGGTCATAGAAGAACTGGGACAGGAAAACAATCAGATCGTCATTGCCGGCGTAGGCTGTGTCTGCACCGCTACACCTGCCATGCGCTTTGACCGTTTTCAGGCCGCCCACGGCCGCGCCGCCGCCACCGCGGAGGGCGTAAAGCGCGTGAGACCCGATGTGCTGGTATTTGCGTATCAGGGCGACGGCGACGCCTATACCATCGGCATCGCCGAAAGTCTCAACGCTGCATACCGAAACGAAAATATCACTCAATTCGTGATCAATAATGTAAACTTCGGCATGACAGGCGGCCAGATGAGCTGGACCACCTTGCCCGGTCAGAAAACAATGACCAGCGTATCCGGCCGCAACGCCGAGCTGACGGGCCTGCCTTTCCATTTTCCCGAAATGGTGGCCGGCTCCAAGGGTTTCCACGTGGCCTACGCCGCCCGCGGCGCGGTGATCGACGCCAAGACCATCAACCAGACGAAGCGAATGATCCGCAGCGCTTTGGAGGCACAGCTCAACGGCGAGGGCTTCTCCGTGGTGGAGATCCTCAGCCCCTGTCCCACCAACTGGCACATGTCTCCCAAACAGTGCCGCGAGCAGATCACCGGGCCCATCATCGCCGAATATCCTCTCGGCGAATTCAAAACCAGAGATTAAGGAGGCGCACAGATGAAAGAAATAATTTTTGCCGGTTTCGGCGGCCAGGGCGTTCTGACCGGCGGCCTGATCCTCGCCTACGCCGCTTCCACGAAAGGTCTGAACGCCGTTTGGCTTCCATCCTACGGTCCCACCATGCGCGGAGGCAAAGCAAACTGTACGGTCAAGTACGGAGAGACAGAAGAGGAAAAGGTGGGAAGTCCCGCCATGGAGGAGGCGGACATCCTGATCGCCATGAACGAACCTTCTCTGGACTATCTGGAATTCTGCAGGCCTGACTGTCACGTCTTCGTGAACGCCAACGCCGTCAGTGCGGATTATTCCTATCCCCCGGGCGTGACCGTCACGCGTCTGGATGTGGTGGAGCTGGCTGATCAAATACATAATGTTAAGGGACAGAACCTGGTAATGCTGGGCGCAGTGATCAAAAAGATGGGCCTGTTTGACGAAGCATACGCTGAACAGGCCATGTGCAAAATGTTTGCGGATAAGGGGAAGGGATCGTTCAACGAGGCAAATGTTCTCGCTATGAGAACGGGGTTCAACGCCGTCTAGTCCCCACAGCGCCGCAGTTGGCCGCGGGTTGCCGCCGGCTGCGGCGCGCCTGGCGAAACGGCGCTCCGGTCCTCTGTGGAGCGCTGCTTCCGTCATTTTTTCAGAAAGGAGCAGACCCTAATATGAAAGACGTTTACAAGATACTTTGCATCAATCCGGGCTCTACCAGCACCAAACTGGCCCTCTTTGAAAACGACAGGATGCTGAATGAGATCAGCATCGAGCACAGCAGCGAGGACCTGGCCAAGTATGACGATATCATCGGTCAGCTGCCTCTGCGCAAGGCCGCGATCGACGCCTATCTCGAAGAGCAGGGTGTGGGGCCCGCGGATCTGGACGCCATCGCGGCCAGGGGCTGTCCTTCGGGACGCCGCTACCACGCCGGAGCTTACAGGATCGATCAGGATATGATGGATGCGTGTATGCAGCCTGTCAACGCGGTGCATCCCATGTGTCTCGCTCCCGTCATCGCCTATCAGTGGGTGAAGGAGTATGGCATTCCCGCTTACTGTTACGACGTGGTGATG
Source organism: Bacilliculturomica massiliensis (assembly GCF_900605495.1). Classification (GTDB taxonomy): domain Bacteria; phylum Bacillota; class Clostridia; order Peptostreptococcales; family Anaerovoracaceae; genus Bacilliculturomica; species Bacilliculturomica massiliensis. The sequence goes on along the minus strand of NZ_LR027603.1, from coordinate 1,850,390 downwards.
ACGGACGAAATGGACGAGGTGGCCAAAGTGACCGGACTGCCGCAGATCAAGCGCAATGCCGCTCTGCACATGCTCAACACCAGAGCGGTGGCCATAGAAGTTGCCGAGGAGATGGGGACCAGCTATTCGCAGGTGAACTTTATCATGTGTCATCTGGGAGGCGGGATCAGCGTCAGTATGCACAAGCACGGCCGGGTCATCGACATGGTCCCTTCCGGCGAAGGTACCTTCACTCCCTCAAGAGCCGGTATGTTCGGCAATTACGACATGATCCGCCTGTGCTTTTCCGGGAAATACACTGCTAAATCTCTGCGCGATCTGTTTCAGGATCACTGCGGCTTTGTGGCCTATTTTGGCACCAGCGACTGCCGCGAGGTAGAAAAGCTGGTGGAGGCCGGCGACGAGCAGGCCAGGCTGGTCTACGACGCATTTGTCTACAATATCGCCAAGGATATCGGCACCATGGCCGTTACCACCTGCGGTCAGGTGGATCGGATCGTGCTCACCGGCGGGATCGCTCATTCCAAAATGCTGACAGAAGCGGTCCGCAGGAGGGTGGAGTTTATCGCGCCTGTGGTCGTCAGACCTGGGGCCATTGAAATGGACGCTCTGGCGCGGGGCATCCTTCGGGTGCTCAACGGCCAGGAGAGCGCGCATACGTTTGCAGAAGAATATTGATAGGGGAAGGAGAAGGATCATATGAAAACTGTAGTCATGCTCTCTAACCATCACGCCCATCTGACGGAGGAGGCCTCGCAGGCGCTCTTTGGCGACAGGGGAATCACCTTCGCCCACTATCTGGCGGAGGAGGGCGGCCCCTGGTCTTCCAACGAGTTCGTGGAAGTGCGCGGACCGAAGGGCGCGCTGGGTAAATTCAGAGTGCTGGGACCCCTGCGGCCCTATACCCAGGTGGAACTTCTCCGATCAGACTGCTTCAAGCTGGGAGTCGATCCGCCCGTGAGGAACTCCGGGAAGCTGGACGGCGCTGTGGAACTGACGCTTGCGGGCCCCTGCGGCGAGTACACCGCCCGCTGCGGTATCCTTGCCTGGCGTCACATCCACGTGGATAAGGAGACGCTTTTGGATATGGGCAGGCAGTACGGCGAATTTGTGACGGTACGTACCGGGGGCGACCGGGCGCTGGATTTCAAAAACGTGGCGCTGGTACCCGGCGGAAAGGGTCTTTTAATGCATCTTGACACGGAAGAGGGCAACGCCGCCGGCTGTCGAAACGGCGATATGCTTGAGGTCATCCTGTAAACAATTACAACAAATAACAGTTGAGAAACGGAGGAAAACCCATGATAGCTTCTCAATATCTTGCCACAAGAGGCAAGCGTTCCGATATCCGGGCTCTTTCTGAAACGGCCGGTCAGCTGGCGCTGAAGATCGGCAGAGAAAATGTGTACGACTTTACACTGGGCAATCCCAGCACGCCTCCGCCGCAGGAGGTGGAGGACGCCATCGTCGATATCATTCGCGGCACGGACGATCTGGTGGCAGTCCACGGCTATTCCAGCAACGCGGGCATGGATTCCTGCCGGCAGGCCATTGCAGACTCCTTCAATCGCCGTTTCGGCCGACAGCTGACCAAGGATAACTTCATGATGGTCACCGGCGCAAGCACGGGGCTGCATACCGTCAGCAGGGCGCTGCACATCGACGAAAACAGCGAGATCATGGTCATCGCTCCCTTCTTCCCCGGCTACTATCCCATGGTGGCCTGCGGCGGCAACAAGATGGTCGTGGTTCCGCCGGACACGGAGCATTTCCAGATCAACTTCGACGAGCTGGAACCCCGGCTGAGCAAACACACGCAGGGTATCATCATCAATTCGCCCAACAATCCCTCCGGCGTCATCTACAGTGAAGAGACCATCAAAAAACTGGCCGCCCTGCTAAAGAAGAAAAGCGCTGAATACGGTCACGCCATCTATCTCATCTGCGACGAGCCCTATCGGGAGCTGGTGTACACCGACGAGGTGGTTCCTTATATTCCGGCTTATTACAATAACACGATCATCTGCTATTCCTACAGCAAATCCCTGTCGCTGCCTGGCGAGCGCATCGGTTTCGTGGCCACCGACAACAACATCGACGATTTCGACGACGTTTGGGCCGGTCTCCGCGGCGCTTCCAGCGATGTGGCCAATGTATGCGCTCCCACGTTGTTTCAGATGGTGGTGGAACGCTGTGTGGACGTGGCGCCTAATATGGCCGACTACGCCCATAACCGCAAGGTGCTGCGGGAGGCGTTCAGCCGGATCGGTTACCGCTTCGCAGACCCCAGCGGCGCGTTTTACCTCTTCTTCCAGGCGCCTTTCGGCATGAGCGCGGAGGACTTCATGGATCTGGCCATCAAGCGGAATGTTTTCGTGGTGCCCGCCGCCAGCTTCGGCTGTCCCGAATGGCTGCGCCTGTCCTTCTGCGTGTCCCGTCATACCGTGGAAGCGTCCATCCCCGCCTTTGAGGCGCTGTATCAGGAGGCCAGGGAAGCCATGGGCAAGCAGCCCGTCCCGTTATAATAAGCAGATCGGGTGTAAATGATATCGAAAGCTTTTACGAAAAAAGCAGGTAGACTGAACGTTCGGCCGCCTGCTTTTTTCGTTGATCGGACAGCGGGCTCGGGTTTAGGACGATGAGCGCTACATTTCAATATTAAATGTGGTAAAATTTATTAAAACCGTTCAGCAGGTTTAGGGAGTGCGCGATGAGACAAATCAGGAAAAGGCATCATTCGTTTGAAACAATAAGAAAGCAAAGCTGCAGCGGACAACGCCATATAGAAATATTACTTGGAAAATGAAAAATAGAGACATGGACCAAGCTTAACAAGAAGGCGTCTCAAGAGTCGATCAGATTTGACTTTTTCGGGACGCCTTCTTTATTTATATATAGAGCAGAATATTTCCCAATGAAAGTTGAGCCGTGAGACTGGTGGGCCGCAGGGCAGCTGGGCCGGGAGACAAGATCGGTGTGTGGCCCGGATGGCTGCGCCGGACGCGAGATCGGCGGGTCCACCAGTGGTTGAGACCAGGAGCGTCAGAGTCTGTATAGGTGAAAAGAGCAAAAAAAATAGAAAATCACCGAAAAATACTTGAAAATCAGTGCTGAATCCTCGATAATTGCTGCCAAATGGGTGAGAATTGATTTTTTGTTGAGTATTCACCTATTTCACAGCTCTGTTTCGGTGAGATCGGGGAAAAAAACTAGATCTGACCTATTTCCCCTGAGATTTCTACGACAGGGAGCGCTAACAGCCGTCGCCTGCCGTAGGGCACATCTACTCTCAAGGGGGACAACCCAGCCAGGTGAGCGGCCTCCCTGCCGGATGAGGCCGCTTGCTGTTCTGATCCACGGCAGGCGGCGCAACGCTGGTGACACGGGGCCTTCTGATCCTCATAGCCGGCCAAAAGAGAAACGCCGTTTCAGTCGAGCTGTTTTTTGGGCCAGCAGCAGATGCCTACATCCAGAGGAACCTGCTCCTTCAGATGGAAGTCTGCAAACCGGCAGTACCAGCATTCCCGTTCTATTCCCATGGCCGTCTGGCGGGGCGTGAATGCAGGGCAGCATTGGTGCGGCCAGACGCTCCCGCCTGTCCGCGGCTCTTTCAGAGGACGGTCCCCGGCGCGCCGGCCGGCATCGGTAACTGCTCGCATCGTCTTTTTCCTCTCCTCTCGCTCTGTTGTTTTTATTTCCGGGGAACTGCGGAAACAGTTGGGGGCGGACCCGGCAGCTGTTTGGGTACGATGTTCTTATTTGGCTGGACAGCTTGACAGCGGACCTGCCTTTTGCTACTGTATATTCTAACGAAAAGAAGCCCGCTTGTGGGGCATAGTGCGGATCTGGTACCGTTTTACGTAAAATTTGCACGCCGCTGCAAAAAAAAGCTTTTATGATGTCTGTGAAGACCCTTCGATCTGCACGATGCCCGTGAAAAACCGGCTGAATGGTACAGAACTGGTGAGATACAGCCTGACAGGAGGTTGCGCATGTTAAATATTGCTCTTTGCGACGACGAACCGGAACAGCTTGCCTTGACAGGCGGCCTGCTCCGTGGGTATATGGAAGAACGCCCCGGCCTTGCGGCCCGGCTGACGGTCTTTTCCTCCGGCGACGAGCTGCTGAAACAGGAGGAGGACGGGGGCGGCTTCGACCTCTATGTGCTGGATGTCATCATGCCCGGTCTCTCGGGTATTGACCTGGGTCTCAGGCTGCGGGAAATGGGGAGGGACGCGCCCATCGTCTATCTGACCACATCGCCGGATTTTGCCGTAGACTCTTATTTGACCCAGGCATTTTATTACCTGTTAAAGCCGGCGGATCCGGTTCAGCTGTACAGTGTGCTGGACCGTGCGTCAGAACGGCTGCAGAAGCGGCGTGCGGCCTCTGTTCAGGTCAAGGTGAAAAACGGGCTGAGGCTTTTGCTGCTGGATGAGATCCTCTATGCGGAGCTGGCGGGACGGGCTGTTCGATACCATCTTGCGGGAGGGGAGACTGTGAACAGCGTGACACTCCAGGGACCGTTTCAGTCGGCGGTGGAAGCGCTGCTGGCCGACCCGCGTTTCGTTCTGTGCGGTTCCAGTTTTGCAGTCAATCTCCATTATGTGACTTCTGTGGACAAGGCGGAGGTGACGTTGAGGAACGGGGCCCGGGTGTCGCTTCCCCGGGGGCTTTCCACCGGGGTGAAAAGGCGGTGGGGCGACTACTGGCTGAATGGAAGCGGAGGAACGTGCTGAGAGGGAAGGGCCGAAAGAGCGGACGAACTCGGAAAGAGCCGACGAATTCGGAAAGAACGGACCAATGGGCAAAGAACGGACGAATAGAAAAACGGCCTGCAGTGAGATCCATTTTCGACAGAAAATGTTTCTCGCTGCAGGTCGTTTTTTTAGGGGTTCCCGTCAGGAGAAGGTCATCCGAACATGCATAAACAGCGCATATTCTGAATAAGATGATGATCGGCTGCCGGTCTTTTGCCTGGCCTGTCTATCCGACGTTTCACATGGTCTTAAACGCAGATTTTTGCTAGACCGTTGGGGGATCGTCTTTGCAGTTTTCCCCGAAGGGAGGACCGAAACCCATGCCGGGCAGTTGGGTATCGTCTGCCTTTCGATATTCAGGCGCCACGTCGAAGGCCATCTCGTACATGTAGCGCATCATGCCGGAATAGGAGAAGGAGGCGTTGCGCACGCTCCACATGAAGGCGGTGGAGATGGCGATCTGGTGGAAAAGAATGGCCAGAAACCGGGCGTCGGCCTGATTGCGGAACTGGCCGGCCTCCTGGCCTTTTTTTATGATGGCGATCTGGGCGCGGATCATTTCCTTCTTTTTCTCGGCTACGTTGAAGGTGCCCACGTCTTCCATCATATTTTTAATGAAGATCTGCCTGACGATGGCGACGCCGGACTCTTCCATAAAATCGATCATTTTTTTTATGAGAAGCCAGAATTGCTCCACGTAGGAATCGGCGGTGAGGAGCGAGGAGAGATCGCAGGATGCCACGCCGTCTGGTATTTCATAGTAGTGGTCCAAAAGCTCGTCCTTCGATTTGAAATAATAGTAGAAGGTGTGTTTGTTGACTCCGCTTTTTTCGCAGATCTCATTCAGCGTCACTTTTTCGAAGGACTTTTGCTGAAAGAGTTCGAGGGCGGTCCTGCGGATCCTCTTCTTCGTTTTATTCTCTCGTTCCATGAGGCGCGGTCTCCTTTCTGTCGTTGGAGTGCCTTCTCTGACAGATACGCGGCGCCGCGCCTGGGCTGCGGGCCCGCCTGGGCTGCGGGCCAAACTGCGCCGGACGGCAGCCGGCCGGCGCGTCCCTGCCCTTGTCGGGGAAGGCTTGGTGTGGAAATCGAGGGACTTCCTGATGATCTTATCTTAACAGGAGTTTCACAATAGTTCAAGATAATAATATATAGTAAGGTTTTTTTATATACGTATTTACAAATGTATGATACCGTAGTATCATAAATACTACACTTAATTTTGCGCGTGGAAACGCGCGTACGGGAAAGAAGGAGAATGGGCTATGATATCTCTGATCCAATACATCGTTCCGTATTTCGGGTATGTGCTGGGAGCCGTGGTTCTGCTGTTCGGTCAGGCGGCCTGTGATCTGGCGCTGCCGGATTTTATGTCGGACATCGTCAACGAGGGGATCACCACGGGAAATGCATCCTACATACTGCAGGCCGGAGCGCAGATGCTGGGGGTCTCCCTCCTCAGCGCCGCCTGCAGCGTTGCTGTGGGACTGCTGGCGTCCAGAGCGGCGGCCGGGGTGAGCCGCGATCTGCGGATCGATATTTTCGAAAAGGTGGAGAGCTTTTCCAACGCGGAGTTTGACCGCTTTTCCACATCCTCGCTGATCACCAGGACCACCAACGACATCACGCAGATACAGATGCTGATCGTGATGATGATACGAATGGTATTTTACGCACCGATCATGGGCGTGGGCGGCTTCTTTCACGCTCTGGCGAAAAGCACATCCATGTCCTGGATCATCGGCATCGCGGTGACGATCCTGATCGGGCTGGTCATGATCATGTTTACGGCGGCGGTACCAAAATTTAAGATCGTGCAGAATCTGATCGACCGGCTGAATCTGGTGGTTCGGGAGAATCTGGACGGCATGCTGGTGGTGAGAGCCTTCAACACCCAGCGTTTCGAAGAGGACCGGTTCGATCAGGTAAATGGAACGCTGACGGCTACCAATCTGTTTGTCAACCGGATCACGGCGGGCATGATGCCGGCGATGATGCTGCTCATGAATCTGGTCACCGTGCTGGTGGTATGGGTGGGCGCCCATCAGGTGTCCTCCTTTCAGATGGAAGTGGGGGACATGATGGCCTACATGCAGTACGTTATGCAGATCATCATGGCGTTTCTCATGATGTCGATGATGTTCATTATGATCCCCAGAGCGTCTGTTTCCGCAAACCGCGTGGCGGAGGTGCTGGCTGCGGAGGCCTCGGTGGAAGATGAAGAAGACCTCCTTCTGCCTGAGGAAGAGAAAAAGGACGGAGCCCGCCGCGGAGGCGGCGAGGTGGTCTTTGATCACGTTTCCTTTCACTATCCCGACGCGGACGAGGATGTGCTGCACGATATCAGCTTTACGGCGAAGCCGGGACAGACCACGGCGTTTATCGGCTCCACGGGAAGCGGAAAGTCTGCTCTGGTGAATCTGATCCCCCGATTTTACGACGTGACCGGCGGGGAGATCCGCATCGACGGCGTTCCGCTGAAGCGGCTCCGCCTTCACGATCTGCGGAACCGGCTGGGCTACGTGCCCCAGAAAGGCGTGCTCTTCTCCGGTACCATACGAAGCAATCTGGCCTACGCGGATCCGGAGGCGTCGGAGGAACAGATCGTTTCCGCGGCCGCCATCGCTCAGGCTATGGAATTCATTGAATCGAAGCCGGAACGTTTCGACACGCCGGTGGCCCAGGGCGGCGGCAACGTGTCGGGAGGACAGAAACAGCGGCTCTCCATCGCCCGGGCGCTGGTAAAGAGACCGCAGATCTACATATTTGACGACAGTTTTTCCGCGCTGGACTTTAAGACGGATTCCGCCCTGCGGGCCGCGCTGAAGGAACAGACGGGGGATAGCACGGTGCTTCTGGTGGCCCAGCGGATCAGTACGATCATGGGAGCGGAGCAGATCATCGTGCTGGATCACGGCAGGATAAAGGGGATCGGCACCCACAGGGAGCTGCTGGATTCCTGCGATATTTACCGTGAGATCGCGCTGTCGCAGCTGAGCGAGGAGGAATTGCAATGACGGATAAAAAAGCTGCGCCTCCCATGATGGGCCGGCGGCCGGCCGGCATGAGAGGCGGTCCCGTGGAGAAAGCGAAAGACTTCAAGGGGACCATGAAGAATCTTCTGCGCTATATCGACGCTTTTCGGACCCAGGTGATCCTGGTGGTCTGCCTGGCGGCATTTTCCTCTGTGTTTTCCATCGTCGGCCCCAAGATACTGGGCAAGGCTACCACGAAACTTTTCGAGGGGCTGATGGCGTGGATGGGGGGCATGGGCCTGCTCACGGACTTCCGCTATATCGGGAACTGCATCGCCCTGCTGGTGGTGCTCTATGTGATATCGGCGCTTTTTTCCTACCTGCAGAGCTTCATCATGTCGGGCGTATCCATGAAGATCACGTACCGGTTCCGAAAGGATATTTCAGAGAAGATCAACAGACTGCCTCTGGCTTATTTCGACGCGCGGTCCCACGGGGAGGTACTGTCCCGCATCACCAACGATGTGGACACGGTCAACCAGACGCTGAACCAGAGCCTGACGCAGATCATCACCTCGGCTGCCACGCTGGTGGGCGTTCTGGTCATGATGCTTACCATCAGCATCCGGATGACGCTGGTCACGCTGCTGATCATACCGCTTTCCATGGGACTGATCATGGGGGTGGTGAAGAGATCGCAGAAATACTTCCGCGATCAGCAGAAGTACCTGGGCATGATAAACGGACATATCGAAGAAAACTACGCCGGCCATAATGTGGTGCAGGCGTTCAACGGCGAAGCGGAGGCGATCCGCATCTTCAACAGCCTGAACAGGAGCCTGTACGGGACCGCGTGGAAATCTCAGTTTCTCTCCGGCATGATGATGCCTATCATGTCCTTTGTGGGAAATCTCGGCTATGTGGCCGTCTGTATCCTCGGCGGTTACCTGGCGGTCCACAGGGTCATCGACATCGGCGATATCCAGGCGTTTATCCAGTATGTCAGGTCCTTCAACCAACCCATCGCCCAGCTGGCCAACATCTCCAACACGCTGCAGTCGACGGCGGCCGCAGCGGAGCGGGTGTTTGAATTTCTCAATGAGGAGGAGGAGATCGGGGAGTCGGAGGATCCCATTCATCTGGATAAGGTGGAGGGGCACGTGGAATTCCGCCGGGTCCATTTTGGCTATACCAGCGACAAGATCATCATCAACGATTTTTCGGCGGATGTAAAGGCCGGTCAGATGGTGGCCATCGTGGGGCCCACAGGGGCGGGAAAGACCACCGTAGTAAAGCTGCTCATGCGTTTTTATGAGCTGAACGGGGGCAGTATTCTCATTGACGGACACGATATTCTGGATTTCACGAGAAAGGATCTGCGGTCCATGTTCGGCATGGTACTGCAGGATACCTGGCTGTACCACGCTTCCGTGCGGGAGAATATCCGTTACGGCTGTTTCGGAAAGAGCGACGAGGACGTAGTCCGGGCGGCGAAAGCGGCCTGCTGCGACGAGTTCATCCGGTCGCTGCCGGGGGGCTACGATATGGTGGTAAACGAGGAGGCCAGCAATCTGTCTCAGGGACAGAAGCAGCTGCTCACCATCGCCAGAACATTTTTATCCGATCCGCCGATCCTGATCCTCGATGAAGCGACCAGCTCCATCGACACCAGGACGGAGGTACTGATCCAGAAAGCCATGAGCAATCTCATGGAGGGGCGGACCAGCTTCGTCATCGCCCACAGGCTCTCTACCATCCGGGACGCGGATCTGATCCTGGTCATGAAGGACGGGGATATTATCGAACAGGGCAGTCATGAAACGCTGCTGGCGAAAAAAGGTTTCTACGCGGACCTGTACATGAGCCAGTTTGAAAATGGAAACATGGAGGAGGAAGAATAAGATGGACGAAAGAAAGGATGGATCGAAGAAGCGGGATCCAAATAAGAAAAAGATCAGGCAGATCCTCTGTCTGGCGGCGCTGGTCATCGTGATCGCGGCATGCTGCGGGGGATATTATTACTTCAGCCTTCGGGCCAACTATTTTACCACCGACAATGCCAGGGTCACGGCGAAGATGTACAGCGTAATGCCCGTCACCGGCGGGAAACTGCTGGAATGGGATGTGGAGACAGGGGACCTGGTGGAGAAAGATCAGATCTTAGGGCGGCAGGAGACCCTTCCCTACATTACGTCTCCGGTGACGGGAACCGTGGTGAAAAACGACGCCGCCGTCAATCAGATGGTCTCCCAGGGGTCCGCGCTGGCTGTGGTGGCGGATACGGACGACATGTACATCGGCGTCAATGTGGAAGAGACGGAGATCGCCAAGATCCATGAAGGGCAGACAGTGGATGTGAAACTGGACGCTTATCCGGGAAAGAGTTTCAGAGGCCAGGTGACGGAGATCGATCCGGCCACGCAGACTTATTTTTCGGGCGCTTCCAGCTTTTCCACCAGCGGGACTTATACAAAGGTCACCCAGCTGATCCCTGTGAAGGTGACGCTTCTGGACGGCGAGGGGCTGCCTATGGCCTTCGGGATGAACGCTACGGTCACGATCCATTTGAGATAGAATGCGGGAAAGGAATCAGGTGCACAAGATGCAGAATATAAAGAAAAGATGGATGGGACTCACCGCGGTGCTGCTTCTCTGTATGACGGCGGCCGGCTGCGGAAGCAGCGGCGGCGCGGTCAATGTAACCACGGCAAAGGTCAAGACGGACAGCGCGCTGTCCGAGACCGCGTACACAGGTACGGTAAAGGCCAGATCCATGCAGGAGATCACGGCGGACGTGTCCGGCAAAGTGGCGTCTGTGGAAGTGAAGGAAGGACAGAATGTGAGAGCGGGAGACGTGCTGTTCCGGCTGGACGAGACGGAATACGAGCTTCAGGCAAAACAGGCCGAAGCGGTTCTCTCTGCGGCGCAGGTGGCGCTGTCAAGCGCCCGGTCCTCGCAGAGTGCAGACGCCGCGGTCATTCCGGCCAGGACGGCTAGCGCGGACGCTCATGCGAATTACGATAGAATGAAGCAGCTCTACGACGCGGGCGGCATCTCGGAGGCGGATTTTGAGGCGGCCCGGTCGAAGATGGAGACCGCCGACGCCCAGCTGGCGGCGGCGCAGATCTCGCAGAATTCCGCGTCGGACAACGCCGCAGCTCAGGTGGAAAGCGCCCGGGCGGCCTACGAGCTGGCGGCGCAGAGACTGGCGGACTGCACTGTAAAAGCGCCGATCGACGGTCAGGTCTCGCAGATCAAGATCGAAAGCGGTTCTGTGGTGTCGGCCCAGACCGCGGCAATGACTGTAGTGGACAACAGCAGTCTGAAAGTGGCCGTGGAGGTTCTGGAAAAAGATGTGAAACGGATCGCTGAGGGGATGGAGGCGCAGGTCACGGTCCAGTCCCTGGGCCAGACCTGCAAGGCATCTGTGCATGAGATCGCGCCTTCCGCCGACGAACAGACGGGAATGTTCCAGGTGACCGTGGTCTTCGACCCGGCGGACAGCGGCGTGCTGTCCGGTATGGCGGCGGACGTACGCCTGACGGACAGGAACGCAGGGGCGGACGGAACAGGGGCGGCCGCGCTCTACGTGCCGGAAAAGAGCATCGTGAAGGAGGACGGAAAGTCCTTTGTGTACGTGGTCGGCGACGGCAGGGTCAGCAAGAGGGAAGTGCGGACCGGTCTGCGGAAAAACCAGTATATTGAAGTGGAAGACGGACTGGCGGAAGGCGACGAGGTCGTCGTACAGGCCGGCGGCGATCTGGAAGACGGCGCCAGAGTGGCTGTGATCAAGAGCTGACGGACATGTAAACTTCGTGGACCGATGCAGAGCGCGCACAGCAAAGCCCAGAGCGCCGGGGGAGAAAAAGCAAGAAATATGAAAACTCCTGCAGCTGGATGGTGTATAATAAACATTCAGGGAAAGGAGGCGCTATGGAGGGAAAAATCGAGAAGGTCCGGGCGGCAGTCGAATACATTGAGAGCCACCTGACGCGAAAGCTGGAACTGGATGATATCGCCCGGGGGGTGCACTATTCCAAACATCACCTGCACCGCGTGTTTTCCAGGACCGTGGGACTGACGGTCCGCGAGTATGTACAGAGAAGGCAGCTCACCGAGGCCGCCAGACTGCTGGTGTTTTCTGACCGGCCCATTCTGGAGATCGCGCTGACGGCAGGATACGAGAGTCAGCAGGCATTTACATCGGCCTTTGCGGCCATGTATAAGCAGACCCCAAATCAATATCGGAAAAACGAGGAGTTTTATCCCCTGCAGCTGAAGTTCGAGTTTGACGGACGATACGATATGCTGAAAGATACGGAGGTGCGCTGGAATACCGCTTTAGCCGCCGAAGAGGACATTCCCTGCTGGATGGAGCTGGTTCGGCTCGTGATCGACGGTTTTCCTCACCTGGACGAGGAAGCGTATGTGAGGACCCTCAGAGGACGGATCCGCGCGGACGAGGCGCTGATCATAAAAGACGGGAAAACGGCCGTGGGAATACTGATTTTTTCCCGCCGGACCGGAAGCATAGACTTTTTGGGCACCCATCCCCTTTATCGGGGGAAAGGGATCCCGCAGGAGTTTCTAGCCAGAGTCATCGACGAGCTTCCGGAGGGAAGGGACGTCACCATTACCACATATCGGGAGGACGACAAGGCAGATACGGGCCGGCGCCGGGAGATCATGGAGCTGGGTTTTGCGGAAGCGGAGCTGCTGGTGGAATTCGGATATCCCACACAGAGGTTTGTGCTGCGGAGGGCCGGTTCCGCGGGCCGTCCCGCCGATGGGAACGGAGAACCGCATCGGAAAAATTGAGTTTCGGTCATTTTGGGAAGAATACGGAGCCGCAGCCGCTTCAACAGGAGCTGCGGCTCTTTTTGTGTCTTCACCGGTTATTCCGCCTTGTGCGCGGAAGACTGTTACCATATAATAATGGGTGGAGCGAATAAAGCTGAAAGGAGGTGGGAGTATGTCCGGCATTCAAAAGCTGATCGAGACGATCCTGTCCACTGCGAAACATGGGGACAAGGGCGGCCAGGAGAAGGTATACCGCGACGAGCCGATCCTGATGACCGCGTCTCAGATGAAAAACTATACGCCGCCCAGGTACCGGCAGATGCGGAAGATAGCCAAGGACGCAGGCATTTATTATGATTATGACGCGAGGCTGTTCTATGAACAGGGGAAATTCATGGAAGACTTCGAGGATGATTTTGAATTTAACGGCGAATTCGTGCGGTACTTTCCCACCTATCAGGCCATGAATGACCGGGAGCTGCGGGGATATTTTTCCTGGAGGACCAAGCTCAGAAAGGGGCGGATCGAAAAGACATCCCTTTCCTTTGCATTTGTGTACATCTATGAACTGATCAATCAGATCGGCGCGGCTTCCCCGGAAGAGGGCTATTTTAAATTGAGGGATTTCTGGACGGCGTACAGGGAGCTGGATCCGCGGATCGACCGCTATGTGGCGCCGTGGATGCAGGACTATGTGGTCTACTACGATCTGGACGCGTCTCTGCTGGCCGAGTCTGTGGACCAGGGATTTGACCGCGCCCGGCTGACGCTTCTGCATTTTCGCACCTCCGGCGCGGATCAGGTCTTTGACGCGCTGAACTCACTGTCTTCGTATAATATGGAAAATTCCAGATTTTTTAAGAAATATCCGGAGGACGTAAAGCAGGTGGTCTATAACGTGCTGGGAGAGCTGGCGGCTTATTATGAAAAAAATCGAAAAGGCACGCTCTGGGACAAGTTCTTCGGAAGGATCTATTCCAACCCGCATACCATGTTTCAGTCCGCCGTGTTCTTCGATCGGATCAGACGCAGGTCCTTTGTCTATGAGATCAGCCAGGTCCACAAATACCGATGCGAAAACGGGCGCTGGCTGTGCGAGCGGTATTTTAAAAGCGAGAGCAAAAACAAGGAGATCGGCGCGCTCTTGAAGAATATCGATTTCGAAATGCGCCGCAGATATGATTTTAAGTCGAATCTGAAAGGGGCGGAATCCACAAAGATATTTCTGGATGCGGTCAGAAAAGAGGTGGAAAAATACTGGGAGAGCAAAGAACCGGAGCGGCCTGCCGCGCCGGAGATCGAGATCGACCTCTCCGTGCTGGATTCCATCAGAAGGACTTCTCTGAAAACCCAGAGCAAACTGATCGTGGAGGGATCGGAGGAAGCGGAGAAGGAGCTGTATGGGGGACCGGAGCCGTGGGCGGATGACGGCTCAGATGGAAATTTGGCGGCGGGCGCCGGTCCGGAGGGGACAGGGGCCGCCGGGAACGGCGCCGAAACTGCGGCCGGTGGGGCCGGCCTTCAAATCCAGTCCAGTCTCCCAATTGCTGGCGGTCCCCAAGTTGAGAAAGGGTCTCCAAGTGAAAGAGACCCTGCAGATGAGTCCGGCTCCCAGATGGAGACCGGATCAGCAAACGGGACAGGCCTGGACGATGCGGAATACGGTCTGCTGCGCTGTCTGATCCATGGAGAAGACTGGGGCGGGCTGCTGCGGTCCAGAGGTCTGCTTCTGTCTGTGCTGGTGGATTCGATCAATGAAAAACTGTTTGATGTGTTCAGCGATACGGTCATTCTCTTTGACGGAGAGCGGCCGGAACTGATCGAAGATTATATAGATGAACTGAAAGGGATGATTGAGGAATGAAAATACCAAAGAGAATAGCCACCGTGATCATAAATTCTCTGAAGGGCGGGGTCGTGCCCCGGATCGGCCTGCCCTATATTACGGTGGGCAGGGAGACGGAGATCGACGCGCTGCTTCGGGATGTGGATATTATTCAGGACGGCGGAGCTTCCTTCCGTTTTATCGTGGGAAGATACGGAAGCGGGAAGAGCTTCCTGCTGCAGACCATCCGCAATTATGTGATGGATAAAAATTTCGTGGTGGTGGACGCGGATCTCTCCCCTGAGCGGCGGCTGCAGGGGACCAAGGGGCAGGGCCTGGCGACCTACAAGGAACTGATCTCCAATATGTCCACGAAGACCAGACCGGAGGGAGGCGCGCTGACGCTGATCCTGGACCGCTGGATCAGCAGCGTGCAGAGCGAGACCGCCGCGGAGAGCGGCCTTTCTTTTGAGGATCCGAAGTTGAGCGGACTGGTGGAGAAAAAGATCTTTCAGGTGGTCAACTCCCTGCAGGAGATGGTCCACGGTTTCGATTTTGCGAAACTGCTGACCATGTATTACCGGGCCTGCGCGGCGGGGGACGATGAAAGCAAGGCCAAGGTGGTGAAATGGTTCCGCGGCGAGTATCACAACAAGACGGAGGCCAGGGCCGAACTGGGAGTCAACATCGTGATCTCAGACGACGACTGGTATGAATACATCAAGCTGTTCGCCATGTTTCTGCGGAAGGCGGGATACGGCGGGATGCTGATCCTCATCGACGAACTGGTCAATATCTATAAGATCCCCAACAGTATCACCAGACAGTATAATTATGAAAAGATACTTACCATGTACAACGATACGCTGCAGGGCAAGGCCCGGTATCTGGGGATCATCATGTGCGGCACGCCTCAGTGCATCGAGGATACCAGACGGGGGGTGTTCAGCTATGAGGCCCTGCGATCCCGTTTGGAGGAAGGGCGCTTCAGCCGGGGGGATGTGAAGGATGTGCTGGCGCCGGTGATCAGGCTGTCCCCGCTGACCAACGAGGAGATGCTGGTGCTGGTGGAAAAGCTGGCGGATATCCACGCCGGTCTTTTCGACTACCAGCAGACGCTGGGGCAGGAGGACCTGATCAATTTTATCAGGATCGAGTTCGGCCGCATCGGGGCGGATACGAAGATCACGCCGCGGGAGGTGATCCGCGATTTTATCGAACTGCTGAACATCGTGTATCAGAATCCGCAGATCAAAGTCGGGGAGCTTTTGACTTCGGAAGAATTTGCCTACGCCAGGTCTCAGGTGGACGAGGAGTCGCTGGAGAAAGAATTTGAGGAATTTGAAATATGATGGATGAGATCAGGGTGGAAATATGAATATCTTCGATCGCTATGCGCCGTTTGTCCAGGACTTTATCTACCAGAACAATTGGGAGTCTCTGCGCGCCATTCAGGTGGCGGCGGGGGACGCGGTGTTTCACACGGACGACAATGTGCTGCTGTCGGCTTCCACGGCGTCGGGAAAGACCGAGGCGGCCTTTTTCCCGATCCTGACCCTGTTTTCAGAGGACATGCCGAAATCGGTGGGGGCCGTCTACATCGGTCCGCTGAAGGCGCTGATCAACGATCAGTTTCAGCGTCTCAACGACCTGTGCAGGGAAGCGGATATCCCGGTCTGGCACTGGCACGGCGACGTGGCCCAGTCCCATAAGAACAAGCTGCTGAAAAATCCCTCCGGCATTCTGCAGATCACGCCGGAGTCTCTGGAAGCGCTGCTGCTCCGCAAGCACGCCTATATCGCGCGGTTGTTCAGCGATCTGCGGTTCATCGTCATCGACGAGGTCCATTCCCTGATGCGGGGCGACCGGGGCGGCCAGACGCTGTGCCTGATCGAGAGACTGTCGAGGATGGCGGGGGTCAATCCCCGGAGGATCGGACTATCCGCCACCATCGGCGATCTGGAAAGTACAGGAGAATTCCTCTCTTCCGGCACAGGAAGAAAAACGGCCATCCCGCGGATCGAGACGAAGGGGACCAAATGGCGTCTTTCCATGGAACACTTCTTTATTCAGGGACCGCAGAACGCTGATGAGAAGGAGGTCCCCGGAGCGCTGCAGGTTCTGGACCGGGAGACAGACCGGGCGCCGTCCGGCGCCGATCCGGGCATGGGCTACATTTTTGCGCACACCAGAGGAAAGAAATGTCTGGTATTTGTGAACTCCCGTGAGGAATGCGAGGCGGTGACCACCACCCTTCGCCAGTACTGCGAGGCGAATCACGAGCCGGACCGGTTTCTCATCCATCACGGGAACCTGTCTACGTCCTATCGGGAAACGGCCGAGGCGGTGATGAAGGATGAGGATCAATATCAGACCACGGTCACTACGGCCACGCTGGAACTGGGCATCGACATCGGCAGGCTGGAACGCGCCTTTCAGATCGACGCGCCGTTTACCGTGTCCTCCTTCCTGCAGAGGATGGGCCGCACGGGCAGACGGGATCTGCCGCCGGAAATGTGGTTCGTCATGAGAGAAGAGCAGCCGGAGCCCCGGGCCATGCTGCCGGTGACTATTCCATGGTCGCTGCTGCAGGGCATCGCGCTGGTCCAGCTTTACGTGCAGGAACGCTGGGTGGAACCGCCAAAGCTGGACCGGCTTCCCTACAGTCTGCTGTACCATCAGACCATGTGCACGCTGGCGTCCTGCGGGGAAATGTCGGCGGCGGCGCTGGCGTCCAGAGTGCTTTCGCTCAGCTGTTTCCGCCGGATCTCCCAGGAAGACTACAGACTTCTTCTGCGGCATCTCCTGTCCATCGAGCACATTCAGAGAACGGAGACAGGCGGTCTCATCGTGGGACTGGCGGGGGAGAGACAGACCAATTCTTATAAATTTTATGCGGTATTCAAAGAGAATGAGGAGTACACCGTGCGCAGCAGGTCCCAGGAGCTGGGAACGATCGTGACTCCGCCTCCCCCAGGGGAGAAGATCGCGCTGGCAGGCCACGTGTGGATCGTGGAAGAAGTGGACCACAAGCGTCATCTGGTCTACTGCGAGCAGGTAAAGGGAAAGGTCCCCGCGTATTTTGGCCAATGCCCCGGGGATATCAATACCAGAGTGCTGGAACGGATGCGGGATGTGCTCCGCGAGACGGAGGGATATCCGTATCTGATGAAAAACGCGGTGGTGCGGCTGGAACAGGCCAGGAGCACGGCGGCGGGCTCAGGCATGACGGAGGAGCCGCTGATCTGCCTGGGCGGCGATATGTGGTGCCTGTTCCCGTGGCTGGGGACTTACGCGTTTCTCGCGCTGGAACGATTCATCAAGATCAAATGCGCGCCCCATCTGGCCCTGTCGTCATTGGACTCATCCCGGCCTTATTTCATTCAGTTTAAAATGAAGGCTTCCAGAGAGGAATTCTTCCGGGTACTGGGGGAGATGGCGGAACAGCCGCTGGACCCCATGGAACTGGTGTACAAAGGGGAGGTCCCAATGTTTGAGAAATACGACGAGTTTTTGCCGCCCGAGCTGGTGAAAAAGGGCTTCGCGTATGGCATTCTGGGAATAGATGAAATGAAAGCGCGCATCCGAAGCTGGGAGACCGGCCGGTAAAGACTGCGGCTGCCACAGACGCTCCTCTTGCGACAAACTGTATGGACCATCCTGCAGGAGCCCTCGGGGAGCATCTTTTATAACATAGGAAATATGTCCGTTGATATTTCCGTATGGTTCGCAAAAGTTTACCTTTTAATATAAAGGCGGGATGAGGTGAAACTGCTATTGTCTGAATACTGATACAATTTTGAATCGCTGAAATCAGATACGAATTAAAGCGGCGGCCCGCTGGCCCGGGGAAGCGGCCCTCTCTCTTTCTTTTATCTGATGAGGGAGTAAAAAATTATTGAGGATCCAACGTTCGGATATGCTTGAAAATACGGAATGATCGGAAAACCGGCAAAACCGGCGGCGCGGTCCGGGGCGGCCTATGGGTTCTTTGGCATGAAAATTGCTCTTATTACAGATACGTTATTATAAATGCAGTTATGGCAACAGTGTCGGGCTGACGAAACGCGGGCGGGACAACCGGAAATGACGGGAAAAGCAGGATGGACCGCGGAGCTACACGCGTTGGCGTCGGCGAATAAGAAAGAGAGGTTTTTATGTCGTTTAGTGAAGCTACAATGTGGGTCATGGCGGTGGGCGCGCTGATCGGAGGCCTGGACCGCATCTTCGGCAACAAGCTGGGGTTAGGTGAAAAGTTTGAAGAGGGTTTCAACGCCATGGGGCCGCTGGCTCTGGGAATGGTAGGGATCGTCTGTCTCTCGCCCGTTATCTCCAACATCATCGCGCCGGTCATAGCGCCGGCGCTGTCAATGGTCGGCGCAGACCCGGCCATCTTCGGATCCATTCTGGCAAATGACTCCGGCGGGTATCCTCTGGCCATGTCCCTTGCGGTCAACGAGCAGGCCGGACTGTATTCGGGACTGATCGTGGCGGCTATGCTGGGAAGCACCGTGGCCTTTTCCATCCCGGTAGGCCTGGGACTGATCGAACACGAGGATAAGCCCTTTTTCGCGGAAGGCATGTTGATCGGCATGATCACGATCCCCATCGGATCCATCGCAGGCGGTATCATGGCCGGCTACAATATCGTCATGGTTCTTATGAACACCATCCCCGTGGCCGTCATTTCCATTCTGCTGGCGGTGGGACTGAAGGTGGCTCCCAACGCGATGATCAAAGGCTGCATTATTTTCGGAAAAGGCGTCGTGATCCTGCTTACCATCGGTCTGACTGCGGCCGCGTTTGAGTTCATGACCGGTATCGTGATCATTCCCGGAATGGCCCCCATCGAGGAGGCCATGAACATCATCGGCACCATCGCGGTGGTATTGCTGGGTACGTTCCCCCTGCTGTCCCTGCTCACGAAAATACTGGACAGACCGCTGAACGCCATCGGGACAAAGATCGGCCTGGACGCCACGTCCGCCGCCGGTATGTTTTTCTCTCTGGCCAACAGCATCCCGGTATTTAAAATGATGAAGGATATGAGCAACAGGGGCAAGGTGGTGAACATGGCATGGCTCGTGTGTTCGGCGGGAGCGTTGGGAGATCATCTGGGCTTTACCGCGGGCGTGCACCCCGAGGCCATCGCGCCGGTGGTGCTGTCCAAGTTCTTTGGAGGAGCGGTGGCGGTGGCGCTGGCTCTGGCCATGACGAGAAACATGGCTTCGGAGAAACCGGCCGGTGCAGCCCTGCAGTCCGAGGATCAGGCGTCGTAGATCCGCGGGAAGGAGCGGAGCCTGAAGGACAGGACGCTGCTCTCTGCGGTACAGCAAAATAAAATCAGAACCAGCAAAGGAGAAGAGAAATGGAAAACATGCGTGACATCATCAATCTGGCCGTTGTCAATTTCAAAGTGGCGGCCGGCAACAAGCAGTCCAATCTTTCGCGGATCAAGGAATTTTCCGTGGCGGCGGCCAAAAGAGGAGCGGATATGATCGTCTTTCCCGAGCTCTGCCTGATGGGCTACGATTATTTCGTAGATGAGAAGATCGACCGGAAGGATAAGATCGCGGCGACGGAGACGGTCAACGGTCCTTCCGTGAAGGAAGTGGAAAAGATCGCGAAAGAATACGGCATTTACATTATCTTCGGAATGTCCGAAAAATTTGAGGAGGACGCGGAAGAACTCTACAACTCCGCCGTTGTGCTGGGCCCAGGCGGCCTCATCGGATCCTACCAGAAGATCCATCCCTTCGGCACAGAAAATACCTGGTGCAGGAAGGGAGAGAAGCCCTTCATGTTCGACACGGAATGGGGTCCCATCGCGTTGGGCATCTGCTACGACAGCTATCAGTTCCCTGAATTAATGCGCTATTATGTGTATAAAGGAGCGCGGCTGTATTTGAATCCCACGGCGGTCATCGAGGAGATCCCCAACGAGGGCAGCAGAGAGGCGTTCCGCCGCTGCTATACGCCCCATCTCGAATACGGCGTTCTGGCAAACTCCATCTTCATCGCCAGTTCCAATCTGACGGGTTATGACGACGCCTGCTTCTTCGGGGGCGGCAGCATGATCATCGGACCGAAGACCAATGCGTTCGGAGAGGTGGACGTGGTCTGCTACTGCGGAGACGACAACGACTACCAGGTGGGCATGCATCTGGGGACCATCGACCTGTCTCTGGGCGTGAGACATCTGTGCATCGACAATCCATATGCCGGGGAACCTGATTTCCGTCCGGATATCTATAAGAAATTCTACGAGTAAGAATACCACAGCGGGGCACGGCGGGGAATGCGGCGATGAAAGAAGGCGGCGTTCGCCGCCGCGCCCCGTATTATGCGCTTCCGAAGCCGTCTCTTTGGGCTGCGGAAACGGACTGTGGGAGGGCGGCGTTTCGTCCGCTTCCCTTCTTTTTCGCAGAATATGAAAATAAATCGCTTGTATTTCTCTCGTTCCTTTGATAAACTAGGTATCGCAGAAGCACCGGTGGGTGCATAATTGAATTGCGTTTTATGTTCCGTCGAGCGAAAGAACGCAGACGGCTAAGAGGGAAGCAGGTTGGAAGCCTGCGCGGTCCCGCCACTGTAAGCGTGTAGTGCTGCCTCAACTGGCGATGGGTTTTGTTCAGATCGCCGGCCACTGGATCTTTCTGGGAAGGAGAGGCAAAACGTTACTGCGCGAGCCAGGAGACCTGCATAAAAACGTGTCTGATTCCCCGGGAGAGGGATCTTCGGACAGCGAAACCGCACAGAGCGGTGGGTTTCGCGTTTTTAGCGTGTCTGGTACTGGACATTTTGCATAATAAGTCGACAGAAATACGGCTGTGGCGGGAACGCCACAGTTTTTTTGTTTTCAGAATCGGCAGATGGGAGGAGGTACTGATATGGCGGAGAAAAAAATAGTAAAGACAAACGGCACGCTTACAGATAAAGAAAAGCATCTGCTGCAGCTGATCCGGCAGATGGGAAACGGCGAACTGCGGATTCTTGTCAATGACGGCAAACCGGTACGGGCAGAAGAGATCGTGCGGAAACGCGAGCTTTAAACAGAGAGGAGGATGAAATTGAATTTTTCACTGGCTGATATTTTACATACGATTGGACAGGTCATCCTGACTCCCTGTATGATCGTGCTGATTTTTTTGATGGTGACGGCGGTCTGGCAGACCGGGGATCTGATCGTCGAATATTTTACAGAACGGCGAAAGACGAAGATCGATGTGCCTGCGCTGCTGAAGCAGATCTCGGAGAGTTCCACCCATGAACTCAAAGAGGTGATCGGGCGGAGCTCTCTGCCTCTGAGACAGAAAGAAGAAGTATATGTCCTGATCGAATCGGCAGGCATGCCCCGCGCTTCTCTGACCGCGGTGGCGCAGCGGCTTTTGACCACGGAAGAAGAACGCTATCAGAAAGCGGTGGAGGTCACCGATCTGGTGGCCAAACTGGGACCGATGTTCGGTCTGCTGGGGACGCTGATCCCCCTGGGACCCGGGATCGTAGCCCTTGGACAGGGGGACACGAGCACTCTCTCCAACTCTTTGGGGATCGCCTTTGACACGACGATCGCCGGCGTGATCGCAGCGGCCGTCGCTCTGGTCATATCCTGCATGCGCAAGAGGTGGTACAACGGCTACATGGTCTCAATGGAATCCATTATGGAATGTATCCTGGAGGAGGTAGCTTCCGATGCTGAGAAGTAGGGGACTGGGAGGACGTAAGAAAGACCGGTTCGGGGGAGGAGAGGTCAGTCCCATGGAAAATCTGGCCAATCTGGTGGACGTTATGCTTGTCTTTGCCTGCGGCCTGATGATCGCTGTGATCCTCCACTGGAATGTGGATCTCAGCAAGGTCATGGATGTGGTGACGGAAGAGGATCTGGTGGAAGTGGAGGATCTGGAAAAAGCCATTCAGGACGGAAGCCTGATGGAGGACCTGGATTCAAAGGGTTTTGTGTATCAGGACCCGGAGACAGGGAAAATGTATATCATATCAAAATAGGTCAGGGCTGAACAGCGGCCTGATACGTCCGAAACGGTCAGGTGTGTCGACAGCGATGCGGTAATGTCATATGATCTTATCGTATTTCACGCAGTAATTAATTTTCATACAATAGAATCACGTTTTATGTTCTGTCCGCGGAGATCTGCGGATGGCTAAGAGGGAAGCAGGTTGGAAGCCTGCGCGGACCCGCCACTGTAAGCGATAGTTTTCTCCAACAGGGGTACCCCTGTTGCTGTACTATATGGGATATAGTACAGCAGCTTCTTCTTTTTTCATATAGAGAAGAACGTCACTGGGCAAAAGTCTGGGAAGGCGTGGAAAAAATGTTTGATCGCGAGCCAGGAAACCTGCATAAAAACGGACCCTCTCCTCGGGTAGACAGGAGAATAAGGGAGACGCCGACATGAGCGGCGTCAGCGCCGGCGTGCCCAGAGCATCGTGCGGCGACGGATGTGCAGTCTGCGCATTGTTTTGTGTATGCAGCATACGCGCTTTTATTTGCGCTGTTGTGAACCAGAACAGGCTGCGATTGTGCAGCGACCAGACATACTTTATCACAGAAATACGGCTGTGGCATTTTGCCGCAGCTTTTTTTGTGTCTTTATATGAGGTCTTCAGGCGGCGGAAACACATATCGCTGCACGGTCAGATGAAAACGACTCTGCAGGTACGATTTTTGCGGGAAAGCCATCTGGGATGATGAGAGGGCATGTACCTGGGGTCAGGGATCTAAGAGGAAGACGGGGGAAACTGTTACAGATGAAAGGAGTACATATGAGAAACACAAAACGGGCTCTCAGCTTTATGTTATGTTTGCTTTTGCTGTTCACACAAGCGGCGATGAGCAGTTATGCCATGGACGCCGGGACAGGCGCCAGCTCTTCCGCGGCCGATCAGGGAGGAGATACAGGAACCGGAGGAGATACGGGAACCGGGGGAGACACGGGGACCGGAGGAGACACGGGGACCGGAGGAGATACGGGAACCGGGGGAGACACGGGGACCGGAGGAGACACAGGAACCGGAGGAGATACAGGAACCGGGGGAGATACAGGAACCGGGGGAGATACGGGAACCGGGGGAGATACAGGAACCGGGGGAGATACAGGGACCGGGGGAGACACGGGAACCGGGGGAGACACGGGAACCGGGGGAGATACAGGAACCGGAGGAGATACGGGGACTGGGGGAGATACGGGAACCGGAGGAGACACGGGAACCGGGGGAGACACGGGGACCGGAGGAGACACGGGGACCGGAGGAGACACGGGGACCGGAGGAGATACAGGAACCGGAGGAGACTCCGTAGTGGATGATCCGACAACACCGGGAGGGACCGGCGCGACATCAGGCGGGATCACCACAACGCCGGGAGGGATCACGGATGAGGATCAGGCCCTTCTGGATAAGATGCTGGAGGAAATGCAGAATGCACTGCTGATGCAGGGTCAGGTAAAAAGTTTTCCGGAAGGCACGTATGAATGGTATGTGACTCCTGCGGGAGTGGATCTGTATGAACTGGGTTCGGCGCAGGATCTGAGAGAACTGGCGGAGCTGGTAAACGGAACGGCGTTCTATGAGGACGGAAGCACCGTCGGAGCGGTTTCATTTGACGGGGCCACTCTCAGCCTGACGGCCACGGTGGATCTGTCAGGAAATGAATGGATCCCTGTGGGAGATTCCGGAGGCAACGCATTTTCCGGTCACTTCGACGGAAATGGCAATACCGTCACAGGGATGAGCATATCCGCAAAGGAAGAAGGGTATTATGGACTTTTCGGGTATCTGAACAAGGCCGTGGTGGAGGATGTCACCGTAGGAGGCGAACTTGACGTGGCCAGTGCAAACGCAGGAGGAGTTGCGGGCTATGGAACAGCCGGCTGCCGCTTTGAAAACTGTACAAGCAAGGTGGATATCGTAAATACAAAAAGCTATACAGGAGGCGTCATAGGCAGAAGCGCAGGCGGCGGAGCGGTTATTTCCAACTGTGTCTTTGAAGGGACGCTAAAGGGGGCGCAGTATACCGGAGGGATCGCGGGCAACGCGGATGGACAGATCACCAACTGTGAAAACGGCGGGAACGTGGCGAGCACGTCTACGTATGTAGGGGGCATCGCGGGCAATCTCTCCGGTTCTGCGGAAAGCTGCGTCAACGGCGGTGCGGTAAGCACATCGTCCACAAGCACCATGGCGAATGCAGGCGGGATCGCCGGCGCCTTTTCCGGAACGGTGATCAGCAGCTGTGTCAACCGGGAGCAGGTGACCGGCGGCGGCCGGATCGGCGGCATTGCAGGATACGCAAGCAGCGGCTCGGGGAAAATCAAAGATTGTGAGAACAGCGGCGCTGTCACAAGTACGTCGACCTATGCAGGCGGCATCGTGGGAAATCTCTCCGGTTCTGCGGAAAACTGCACAAACAGCGGCGAGGTGAGTACTTCCGCCACAGACGGATCCTACGTGGGCGGCATCGCCGGTTATTTTACGGGGAAGGTATTGACCGGCTGCGTCAATCAGGGCGCCGTAGGCAGTGAAGGCGGCTACGTGGGAGGCATCTCGGGATATTTTTCAAATTCTTCGCAGGGAAAAATTAGCAGATGTGCGAACACGGGCGACGTGCAGGCGGGTGATGACTATGCAGGCGGCGTGGCAGGATATTTCTACAGAGGCGTTATCGAGGATTGTTATGCATCGGGACGGGTCTCGGGGGCCGGCATATCCGGCGGAATAGCGGGATACACCTCTGCCGATAAAGGGTACTGTACGCTGGAGACTTCTTTTTACTACAATGCGTCGACTCCGCTGAAGATCAGCGGCAATGCGGAGATCGGAGATCTGTGTTTTTATCTGGACACGGACGGAACAGAAAACGGGTATGGCGGCATGGGCAGAAGCGCTGCCGAGTTTACGGGAAACGAGATCCTCTATTGGCTGAACGGCGCTTCCAGTTTAGAAAACGTATGGAAAAAAGGAACGCTGTTTCCGGAATTTGCAGATCAGAGTTCCGTTTCTCAGGTGTACCGCGTCTCTGTTCGGCCCAATTCTGCAGATACGGCCGTGACGGCCTCCGTCAGCGGAATAACGGCCGTAGTGGACGCGTCGGGGGCGCTGCACTGTTATGTGACGGACGGCGCTGTCATCGCCATCCGGTTCAGCGGAAGCGAAAATATTTTTGTGAAGGATGGGGGGACAGGCGCCAAGACCCAGGTCACAAACGGCGTCTATGAATGCAGGGTGAACGGCGGCGACGTCGTGCTGATCTACGGCAGCGAGGAGGAGCTGGACGAGTCTATCCCGACGATCTACTGGTACGACACCATGCTCAGTGAATACACGATCAGCACAGAAGGAGAGCTCAGAGGTTTCGCGGGATTAGTCAGCGGCGGCATAACCAGTTCGGCCGTGGCAGGACCGGTAGATTTTGCAGGAAAGACTGTGCGGCTGGGCGGAGATATCGTATGCGGCGGAGAATGGAAGCCGGCGGGCAGCAGGGATTCCGGATTTGCAGGCATTTTTGACGGCGGCGGCCATACGGTATCCGGCGTGGCGGTGGGAAGCGCGTCAGCGCCTGACAACGGCGGATACGCGGGATTCTTTGCCAACAATAACGGCGGAACGATCCGCAACCTACAGGTGGTCGGAACCATTTACACTGCAGGCGACTACGCAGGCGGTATCGCCGCGTATAACACAGGGGTCATTCAAAACTGCACATTCGGAGCGATGAATGCCAGGAGCAGCGTGAGCGGCGGCAGATTCGCCGGCGGTATTGCCGGTTATAATACGGCGGCGTGCAGGAAACTTTTCAACTATGGGGAGATCAGCGGCAGCGAGTATGTGGGCGGATTGATCGGATCGTCCACCGGGAATATCGGCTCCAGCGGAGACGTCAACGCCAACGTTAACTATGGCGGCGTCAGCAGTACGGGAGATCATGCGGGCGGGATCTGCGGAAAGACCACCAGGTACCTGTATGGAGTCTCCAATACGGGGAATGTGTCCGGAGGCGGGATCTACACCGGAGGCCTGGTGGGATATTCCAGCAGCATCACAGACGGAAACAACGAAGGCGCGGTCTCCGGCAGAGGAAACTATACCGGAGGTCTTGCGGGATATGCTTCCGGCACCATCACGCGGGGAAGCAACGGCGGAACCGTTGCCGGCGGCGGAGATTATACCGGCGGCCTGGCAGGGTATGCCGGCGGCATCTCCACAGGAAGCAACAGCGGAGCGGTAACAGGCGCCGGCAAATATACGGGAGGCGGCGCGGGCTGGGCCGACGGCGCGGTGACGGACATGAAGAATTCAGGGAATACGGCCGGCGGTGATTACACAGGAGGCGTGGCCGGTTATGCGAAAGGAAGCAGGAGCGTGGTCACCTCCGTCTCTCTGGCAGATGTGACAGGACAGAGGTTTGTGGGCGGTCTGGCGGGTTACGCTGCGGGCAGTATCACAGGGGCGAAGACCACAGGATACGCCGTCACCGGGTCCATTTCCGGTACCACCGCGGTAGGAGGGATCGCAGGGCAGGCCGACGGAACGATCACAACGGTGGGCGTGGGCGCAGCCGTGGTCTCCGGTTCCGCAGTCACCGGCGGCGTCGCAGGAACCGCGGAAACGATCACCTACAGCTATTCTCTGGCCGAAGTAAGAGGAACTGACGGCGGCTCCGCGGGAGGTCTGGTAGGTTCCGCGCCTGCGAACTCTCTGAATTTGAAGGGTTGTTTCTATTACAATGCGCAGACGCCTCTGCCGCTGGCAGGGGAGACTAAGCCGGGGATCTCCGATTGCTACCGTCTGCCGTCACCTGGGGAGATCGGGACATCCGATGCGGACAGCGAGATAAAGAGCGCGGAGCAGTTTGCTTCTGGACTTGTAAGCTGGCTGATGGACGGAGGCGCCGTCACAAATGCGAAAACGTACTGGACCCAGGAGACCGGAACCGCGTATCCGCAGTTTGGCGGCGATCCGGTTCTTCTGGTCACTTTGGCCCCTGGTGACGCCGCCGTCACGGGCAGCAGCATTATGATAACCGGGGGCGCCGTTTCGTCGCCGGTGACGGACGGATCCACCCAGAGCGCTTTCGCGGTGAAGGAGGGAAGGCTCAAGCTGGAAATGCGGCTTGAAGCAGATCGTGAAGCGGTCATCACGCCGGCTGTGGATATGACGTACGCGGACCCATTTTACGAAATACCGGTAATGGAAAACAGGGATTACGTTTACCATTTTTCTGTACGCATCATACCGGATTATGCCTGGTACACCGGACATATATCGGGGGATTATGAGATCGGGACAGAGCAGGAGCTGAAGGGGCTTTCCAATCTGGTCAACGGGCTGGACGCCACAGGCAGCGGCGTGCTTGCACCGGTCAGTTTTGCGGGCGAGAGGATCTGTCTGACCAGCGATGTGGCAATGAAGAGCGGAAACTGGACGCCTGTGGGAGTTTTGTCAGCGCCTTTCGAGGGGACCTTTGACGGACAGATGCACGGCGTCCATGGACTGAAGATTTCCTCGGTAAAAGATCATCAGGGGCTGTTCGGATACATCAGCGGCGGAGCGATCCAAAATCTGACGGTATCGGGAACAGTGGACTGCAGCGGGAATTATACAGGCGGCGTGGTGGGCTGCGCTGCGGGAAGCTGTACCATATCGGCGGTACAATTCGGACGCGGCGGCGATGGCTCAGGGAGCGATCCCTCACGGGTACAAGGCGCGGAAAGCACAGGAGGTATCCTGGGCGGCGTGGTCATGAACGCTGCGGGCCAGCGGGCGGTCTTTGAAAACTGCCGCAATCTGGCGGCGGTAACGGGAACCGGCGAGGCCGCCGGCGGCATAGCGGGCAGGGTGACGACCAACAGCCCGGGGATATCCGTCGCTGCCGGCTTTACGAACTGCGAAAATCTGGGCAGTGTGAACGGCGGGGCCGACAATTCCTGCGCCGGCGGTGTGGCGGGGCTGATCACGGCCAGAAGCGGAGCCACCGGCTATCATATCGCAAGCAGCATGTCAAACTGCACCAACAGCGGGATCGTGGCGGGAGTACGGTATGCGGGAGGAATCGCAGGATATCTGTCCGGCAGCAGTCAAAGCTCCGCCGTGATAGGGGACTGTACGAACATGGGAACCGTGAACGCGGCAGGAAGTCACGGCGGCGGCGTGGCCGGCTATGCGGAGCAGTATGTAAGTATCACAGGCTGCAGCAATGGCAGCGGCGGAACGGTTACCGGAGCCGGTAATTATACCGGCGGCGTGACCGCTTATGCAGGCAGAGCCAACACGGTAGAACACTGCGGAAACTACGGCGCTGTGAACGGCAGCGGCGACTATACCGGAGGCATTGCAGGATATATGGACATGAATGCTTCCAGTACCATGCAAAGCTGTGAGAACAGCGGCAGCGTGACAGGAAAGGGCAGCCACACCGGCGGGATCCTGGGCTATGTCACAGGAAGCGGCGCTCTGGTGAAGGGATGCGCCAATACGGGCAGCGTGGATGGCGCAGCCAATGTGGGAGGCATCGCAGGTTACCTTGCGCTGCCGGAACTGAAGTACTGCGTCAATGAGGGCGGGGTCACCGGCTCTAAGGGACCGGTGGGCGGCATCATTGGAAAGGTGGATAAAACGGGCGCCAGAGTCCGGGCGTGCTACAATACGGAAGCGGTGCGGAGCAAAGGCGGCGGCGCTGCGGGAGGAATAACGGGGGAGAATGGAGCCAAGTCTGACGGAGGGTTTTATATCCCTACGTACTCAGCCTCCAGCAGCGTAGAAAACTGCTACAATACGGGAAGTATCCGCTCGTCCAAAGGCGGCGCAGGCGGTATCACAGGACTGTATTATGAGCTGAACGTCAATTCTTACAGCGCGGACAGCGCGGGAGCAGACAAAAAATATGTGACGAAGGTCAGCGTCGAACAGGTGTTGTCGGGTGAGCTGGCCTATCTGCTGGACGGCGGGGCCGGAGGAAACCGGACGGCGGACTGGAGTCAGGGCGTCTCCGGTCCGGTATTCGCCGGCGGGGATAAGGGCCCGGTCTATCGGTTGTCCTACCACGCGAGCGGCAGGGGAACACTGCAGGTAGACGGAGTGGGAGCCGCCGCTTCCGGGGCCAAGTACGCGGAAAGCGGCAGCATCGTCAGCTTCGAGGCGAAACCGGAGGCCGAACAGAAATTGCTGCGGTTTACTGTGACCGGAGCTGTGGCTACCAGAAGCGGTCTTTCGGCTCAGGTCGCCGTGGGAGCCTCCGACGGAGAGGTAGTGGCCGTCTTTGCGGGATCTGAAGTGCCGGAGGACGCGGTGGTGGTAAATTTTGATGCAAACGGCGGACAGTTTGCCGGAGGCGCCGAAATTTATTCTTCCATTATAAGTGTGGGAGAGAGGGCGGATTTTCCCACTGCTCCGGAGAGAGACGGCTTTCAATTTGGAGGCTGGTACGACGCCAAAAGCGGGGGGAGCCAGGTCCCTTCCTCGCGTACTTTTGACGCCGACGCCACGGTGTACGCCCGATGGAGCCGGTCGGAGGGCGCTTTTGCCGCAGGGACCGGCGAACCTGAAGATCCCTTCATTCTGAAGAGCGCGGCGGACTTCGATCTGATGGCGGCGAAGATCAACGGGGGCAGTACGACCTACGCGGCGGCCTGTTATCAGGTGGATGACGGAGCGGATACCATTGCGCTGGAGGGATGGGAGGCCGCGGGCACTTCGTCGAACCCGTTCGCCGGAGTCTTTGACGGAAACGGCGCGGTGATCCGGATCCAGGGAAGCGCAGGGCTGTTCCACACAGTGGGGGAATGCGAGATCTCCAATTTTACAGTGGAAGCTGACATTGCAGGAGGCAACTATGTAGGGGCGGTGGTCAATTATTTTACAGGAAGCGGAGGCAGAAAAACGCTGACGCTGAAAGATATCACAGTCACAGGAAGAGTATCCGGAGCCAGCGGCGTGGCCGGCCTGGTGGGCGGATCCGATTCCAATCGCTGGGGAAGCGGCGGCGGAGCGGATCTCATCCTGGCCTCCGGCTGCACGAATACGGCGGAGATCTACGGCAGCGGCGGAGCCTGCGCAGGCCTGGTGGGATATTGCTACGCCGATCACCAGTTTGAGGACTGCACCAATATGGGAGACGTTACCGCGGAGGGCACCTGCTATGTGGGCTACAGCAATCCTTCCGCCACAGGCGGTCTGGCGGGCTGGTTCATGAGGGGAATGGTAGAGCGCTGCGCTAATTACGGCGATATATCCGGTGTGGACGTTTTCGTGGGAGGACTGATGGGAGGATCCGATTTCTCTCTGTCCGGCAGCGTTCAGTGCGGGTTCGTCGATTCCTATAATGTGGGAAATGTCAGCGGGAAAGAGGACGTAGGCGGTCTGGCGGGCCGATTGAACAAGTCGGGGAGCCTGAACGCACAGATCAGGAACTGCTACAATAAAGGGGTGATCAGAGGCGAGAGCGGCGTGGGAATTTTCGCCAGCGACGCAGGTTCGTCTTATATTACAGTAACCAACAGCTACGGCCTGTCCGGTTCCGCGGTGGCTCCGCCGGACGGGAAGGTGGTGACCATGGCGGAGGAGGAGCAGTTTGCTTCCGGCGAACTGGCCTATCTGCTGGACGGCGGCGGAACGCCGGTGCGCAGCGGTCTGTGGACCCAGAGCGTAAGCGACGGATATCCCATCCTGGGCAGGCCCGCTTACTATAAGCTGGACATTTCAGGAAACGAAGGCCTTTATACGGTCACCGTCACAGGAACAGACGGCAGGAACTATACCATGGAGGACGGCGTGAGCAGGGCCGCCTACATGGCGGGCGACCAATCGTCGAAGGTAATGGTGAAGGTGAAGGGAAAGACCGTAACTGAGACCGTGAACGGCGTTGTGAAAAAAATGGCATACCGGGTGAAAAAGGTGGAATGGACGCCGGAGTCTGCAGGGGGCAGCGCGGCAGATATTACCGCCGAGGGCGCTTTCCTCCTGTCGGAAGACGGGAGGCTGCATGTGACCGTAGCTTTGGAGATACAGGAGGAAGAACCACAGCCGGACAGCAATAACGGGCATGGGTCCTCCGGAAACGGCTCCGGCACAGGGCAAAGCGGAACAGGAACGGGAGCCGGGACGTCCGGCAGCGGTTCGGGCGCAGGCGCCGGAACCGAAGGAACGCCGGAAGGTCAGGGGCAGGGCGGCGGCACGGCCCCGGGCGCACAGGAAGGTTCCAGTCAAAGCGTGGGTACGATAGAAGGCGGGGCGAAAAACGGCAGCGAGACTTCCACTACCGTCGTCACGGAAGAGGCGGAGGATGCCCCGGAGGCGCAGAGCGTCGCCGCGGCAGCCCCGGCGGATTCCGGCGGTCTGGAGGAAGGCGCGTCCGGA
This sequence comes from Bacilliculturomica massiliensis, assembly GCF_900605495.1. GTDB lineage: Bacteria > Bacillota > Clostridia > Peptostreptococcales > Anaerovoracaceae > Bacilliculturomica > Bacilliculturomica massiliensis. Next base: position 1,818,663 of record NZ_LR027603.1, on the reverse strand, counting down.
GCCCTGGGAACGGGCGAAGAAGCGGAAGAAGAGCAGGATCAGGATAAGATCACGATATGGGAAGTGGTGAGACAGACCATACAGGAAAATCCCTGGATGGTCCTGGCGCTGCTTTTGGCGGCGGCGATGGTGGCCGCAGTAGGCGGCTACATGAGGATCAGAAAACAGAGGTAGAAGAAATGGAAGAAAAAACAGAAGGCAGAAGAGGAAGATCGGCAGACAATAGACCGGAAGTGACAGCGAAAACAAGAAACGGCAGGGGGACGGTAAGGAGAGCGGCCCGCGTGGTCCTGGCGCTGGGATTGTGCCTGAGCATGCTCTGCGGTCAGGTATTCGCGGCGGAGAACGGGGACGGATCGGGAACTGCTGCGGCGGGCGCCGCAGGAAACAGGGCGGCCGGCAATACGGTCACAGTGGCAGTTACGATGGAAAAGCTGACTCTGGGCCAGGGCTTTATCATAGAGCCCACTCTGGTCACCGTGCCCGAGGGAACAAAGGCGTCCAGAGTGATCGTCAATCTGATCGAAAAAAGATATCCGGGAGTGGAAGCGCCCCTGAAGATGACCGGATCCGTGGACAGCGCGTTTTATCTGTCTCAGGTGTACGATCCGGACAGGGGAGCCCCGGTTTTGCCGGAATACCTCAAGAAGGCGGTCGCATCCCTGCAGGAAGAGACGCCGGGGGATGAATATCTGGGAGAATTTGATTACACCAGCATGTCCGGATGGATGTACTGCATAGGTACGGCGGAAAAGACGGGAGACTACTCCTTTCCCAACGTGGGAGCTGCCGACTGGACGCTGAAAGACGGACAGATCATGCGGTGGCAGTTTACCCTCTACGGATACGGCGCGGATCTCAACGCGGATAATTCCGAATGGGGGCAGGAAAGCATTGTGAAGGCCGGAGACAAGGATGGGCTGATCTGGGAGGTGGCGGAGCTGAACGCGGCGTACGAAAAGACGTCGCTGCAGGCTCTGACCGCGTACAGGGAAGCCATGGAGACGCTGGAGAGACCGGGGGCGTCTCAGGCGGAAGTGGACCAGGCGCTGTCCGTATTGGAAAAGGCGGACAAGTCGCAGCTTGCGGAAAAAACATCGGAACCGGAAACGGCCGGGTTTGCCGATATGGCCGGTCACTGGGCGGAAGGCACGGTGAACGGGCTGGCGGCCAAGGGAATCGTAAAAGGGACCTCCGATACCACTTTCAGCCCTGAGAACGCCATCACCCGGGGCGAGTTTGTGCAGCTGCTGTACAATATCAGCGGCAGCCCCGGAGGGACCTGGACTTCAAAGTATGAAGACGTGGGGGAAAAAGACTGGTACGCCGACGCCGTGCTCTGGGCCTGGGGGCAGGGACTGGCTTCCGGATTCCCTCAGGAGAACGGGAGCGTGCTTTTCAAGCCGGAGGACAGCATCAGCCGGCAGGATATGGCGGTCATGCTGAGCGGCTATCTGACGAAAGTAAAGAACGCGCAGCCGCCGGCTGACGGTGACGGGGCGACGGCGGCGTTTCTGGACGCGGGAGCCATCGCGGATTATGCTGTGGATCCTGTAAATCTGCTTCAGCGGCGGGGCATTGTCAGCGGCAGCTCAGCTGACGGCGGTCATGTGTTTGAACCGGAGAAGACCTCTACCAGGGCCGAGGCTGCCGCCGTCATTTTCAAATGCCTTTAGAACGGCCCTTTTGAGCGGCGCTGCCATTGAAAGGAACTGTCGGGAAATACATCGTTTTGAACAGGAGGGACAGCGGCTCACGAGCCACTGTCCCTCCTGCATTTTTTTCACAGAACACGGCGGCAGGCTGGGGTGGAAGAATCTGTTCCTGATCCTGTTGATAAAACCGTACACAGGTTTTATTATTATGTTATAATAGTTCTGATCATCGATCTGCGGCGCGCCGCAGGAAATGAGCAGGTGAAACGTTTTTCCCATTTTTCTCCGGTTTTGGCCGGCGATATTGAATGGAAAGCGTTTTCAACGTAATTTAGATAAAAAAATACACAGATTGATTAAATTCCTGCGTTGTTTTTATAATTTTCTAACAAGTATGATAGAACTGTAAGGTTTTTGGAGGAATCTTATCATGAGCGATTCGTGGCTATACGGTATTAAAGCGGAACGGATCGGACATCATCCGTTTCATCTGAGCAGGAATCTCAGGCTTATTTATGTGCTGGAAGGAAGCGTGGCTCTGCACTGGGTCAGCGGCGTCCACACACTGAAAGAGGGAGAGATCGAGATCATCAACATCAACGAACCGGTGGAGATGAGAAAGACCAGCTCGGAAAATCTGGTGCTGCTCTTTGAGATCAATGGGGCAAGGGCCAAGAAATACTGCGATATGATCGACAGAGGCATATATAACTGCAATACGACGCTGTTTTATACTTCCGTCACGGCGACGGCGGATCAGGATGTCCTGAAGGGAAGACTGCGGCTGCTCTACCATTATTATCTGGCGGACGCCGGGGACTTTCTGGCGGAAAAAGCCGTGGGAGAGATCGTCCACTTCATTGGAGAGCACTGCCACGACATGCGCAACATGTTCAGAAACGCCATGGGCGACGACGTCCGGGAAGAGCGTTTTCTGAGGATCTATACATATATACTGGAGAACTGCCACAAGAAAATAAATCTCAAAAATCTCGCCGACGGTGAGTTTCTGAGCCCGCAGTATTTGTCGAAAGAGTTTAACGATAAACTGAAGATCAATTTTAAGGATACGCTGGCGTATTTCAGGGTGATCCAATCGGTGCGGTATCTGATCACCAGCAGCATGTCGGTGACGCAGATATCGGAGCAGTGCGGGTTTTCCGCGCCCCGGTATTTTTACAAGTATTTTGCCCACTATCTGAACTGCACGCCTATGGAGTTCAAAGGGATGTACCTGAACCGAAAAGAGGAATGTCAGGCGTTTCCGATCAACCACAGCTATGTGGAGTGTCTGGTCCGCGCCTATGAGTCCGAGGCGGTCCGGTACGGCGCCAGGCAGAAGGAGGTAGGGGAGATGGGCTGCGGGGACATCCCGGAAAGAATCTTTGCGGAGATCCTGCGGGAGGCCGGAGCGGAGGAATTCGCGGACAGGCTCAGGGAAGCGGCGAAAGCGCGCGGACTGCAGGCTGTCATCACCACGGATCCTGGCGGAGACGCTGACCCGGAGACTTATATCCGGGAGGACAGGGGAATCCTGCCGCTGTTTTCGGCGGCCCTGCGATATCCTCAGGCCGACCCGGACAGGGAAGCGGACGAGGTAGGGGGAGAGACCGAAACCGAATAAGAACAGGAATGCCCGCCGGGAGATCGGAGGCATGGCCAAGGGGGCGCCCCCTTGGTTGTCTATATTCTATATAGACAACCCCTTTTTTCGGTATAGGCGGCGTATTTTTCCGCTGTACGCGGGGAGACAAAAAAGGTTACAAACAGCCGGTTGGCTGTCTGCAATATTATTTATGTAAGGGAGAAGAAAGCTATGAAATTAAAGAAAACATTGGCTGTATTTCTGGCGGCAGCGCTGATGCTGACAGGCTGCGGCGGTTCCGGAGACGCCGGCGGCGATTCCAATGGCGGCGACAGCAGCACGCTGGTAGTCGCGATCCAGGACGAGATCGAAGGCGCCGACATTCATCAGATCGGGTGGGAGAACATGGTCCACGCGCTGATCTACGATCCGCTGGTAACGTTCAACGCCGACCTGAGCGAGGTCCAGCCCTGCTTTGCGGAGAGCTATGAGGTCTCCGACGACGGTCTGGAGATCACGTTCCATCTGTATGAGGATTCTAAATTCGCCAACGGCGATCCCCTGACCTCGGAGAGCGTGAAGAAATCCGTGGAGAGAATGAAGGAGATCAGCCAGTACGCCGGCGACGTAGAAGCCATCGAGGAAGTTCAGATCGTGGATGACACTACCTTCAAGTACATTCTGTCAAAGCCGGCGCCCTACATGTGGGCCAGCCTGGCCAGCACTTACGGCGGCGTCGTGGATGTGGACAGAGCCGACGAGATGGGAACGGACGAGTTCAACCGCAGCGCTGTTGGAAACGGCCCCTATCTTCTCAAGGAGTGGCAGGCGGGTTCTCAGGTAGTTCTGGAAAAGAATCCGTACTACAGAACGACGAATCCCAACGTACAGAACAAGGCGGTATTGAACGCCGACACGGTGATCATCCGCTTTATCCCCGACGAATTCACGCGGGTCAGCGAGCTTGAGACCGGCAATGTGGACATCATCTACGACGTTCCCATGTCCAGCGTGGCGGATCTGCAGAGCAATCCCGACGTCACCACCTATTCCTACAAGCAGGCGGGCGTGAATTACATCATGTTCCAGACCGAAGACGAACCGACCAGCCAGAAGCTGATCAGAGAGGCGATCAACATCGGTCTCGACCGCGAGGGTCTGGCCGAGGCGCTGGACGGCGTCGTATCGCCCATGTACGGATTTATCTCCGACGCGCAGGCAGGATACAGCCCGGAGAAAGAGGCGGAATACGCTGCGAAATACAAGTTTGATGTGGAGGGCGCCAAGGCGCTGCTTGCGGAAGCGGGCTACACTGACAGCGACGGAGACGGATTTGTGGACAAGAACGGAAAGAAGCTGACCATCGAGTACGCTTCCCCCACGGATAAGGCCGCCGGAAAGGCCGCCGCACCTGTTATTCAGGCGCAGCTGAAGACCATCGGCGTCGATTTCCAGATCCGCGAATACGAGCAGGCTTATATCAAGCAGATGGTAAGAGACAACAAATTCCAGGCTGCGTCCAGAAATTATGTGTGGAACGACGCGGATATTCTGTACTATGTCTTCACTGAGGAATCCGGTTATCCGTGGCACGACGAGGCGGTCACGGCTGCTCTGACCGAGGCCCGCTATATCACAGATGCGGAAGAGCGTGTGAAAGGCTATGAAAAGGCGCAGGATGCCCTGTTCGCTCAGATGCCTGCCGTGTCCCTCTTTGCCGACAATTATTGCGTAGCTGCAAGAAGCAATGTAAAAGGCCTGCAGATCACCAACGACGGCAGATCCTTCTATAACGACGTGGTAAAGGAGTAGGCTCAATGAACATTAAGACATTGGAAGAGCGCCTGGACGCGGTGATCTCCCCTGTAATGAATGAAAACACGCCGGGCATGGCGCTGCTCATCGCGAAGGGCGATCAGGTCCTGATCCGCAAGGCCTACGGTCTGGCAGACATGGAAGCGAAACGGCTCATCCGGCCGGATGACAATTTCGTGATCGCTTCCAACAGCAAGCAGTTTACCTGCATTGCGATTCTGATGCTGGAACAGGAAGGACTTCTGGATCTCGACGAGCCCATCGCACGGTTTTTCCCTGATTTTCCGGAATACAGGAACTATGTGACCATCCGTCAGATGATGTCTCACCGTTCCGGGATCAAAGAGTATTTTGAAGAGGGAAGATGGGAGAGCAATCCGCGCATCTCGGTGGCGGAGACTCCGGAGATGCTGGAGATCATCAAGAGTTTCGGCGATCTGGACTTTGAACCGGAGACGCAGTACTCCTACAGCAATTCCGCTTACGTCATGCTGGGCAATATCGTCGAGCAGCTGTCGGGCATGTCCTTTGGACAGTTCCTGCAGAAGCGGATCTTCGAACCGGTGGGCATGGACCACACCTGCGCGCCGGACGACAGCCGGCAAAAGCCGTCGGCTCTCATCGAAGGCTATACGCTTCAGGAGGACGGCAGCTTCCAAAAGCGCGTCTACGACATGGCGCTGGTGGGATATGCCGACGGGAATATACAATCCAATGTGGATGACATGTATAAATGGCACAAGTACCTTTACATGAGCGACTCGGAAGCGCTGCTCCCCCGGGAACGGCTGGCGGAGGCCTTCCGCGAGAATAAGCTGAAGGACGGAAGCGGCACCGGCTATGGATTTGGATTTTTCGTGGAGAACGCTGAAGGACACTACCCTGAGGACCACAGAGAGATCTGGCATACCGGAGGCACCAATGGATTTATCTCCAGGTGCTCCCGCTATGTGGACGACGGTCTCACCGTCGTCATGCTGACCAATTATGAAGGGCTTCCGAAAAACGAGCTGTACAAGAAGCTGGCGGATGTGATCTTCGCGGAGTAACCGGAGATCTGCGGCGGGGCGGGGCGGAGGAAGGAAATGCCGCCTGACGTCCGCGCTGACTGCGGTCTCTGGACCGCGCCGCTGACGGCAAAGAAAGAACCACAGAAGCGAAAGAATGCCGGCTCTCCCCGTAAGGAGGGGAGCCGGCACAAATAAGTCGAAAGCAAAAAGGGGGGAGTTTTCCCTTCTTTTTGCTAATATGTTGGTCGATCTGACCGGAGGACTGAAAGTTGAATGATACTTTACGTTTTATAGCAAAACGCCTGTTAATGGGCGTACTGGTGGTGTTTTTCGTCACCGTACTGGTCTTCTGCATCATGCAGGCCATGCCGGGAGATCCCATCGATCTGATGGTGGATACCCGTGTGTCTGCGGAAAAGGTAGCGGAGATCAAAGCACAGTGGGGACTGGATCAGCCGCCGGTAGTCCAGTATTTTTACTGGCTGGGCAATATTCTCCACGGGGATTTCGGCATGTCGATCTCGATCAAACAGAACGTGACGGACCTGATCCTTCAGCGGCTGCCCTACACCTTGATGCTCACCGGCGCCGCCCTCATGATCGAATACCTTGTTTCGATCCCGCTGGGCCTGTGGGCCGCAGTGCGGAAGGGGAAGGCTGTGGATAAGACTCTGACCGTCACCACAGTGGTGCTGTGGTCCATGCCGCCATTCTGGCTGGGCGTGCTGTTTATGCTGGTTTTCAGCATCAATTTGAAAATTCTTCCCTTATCCGGGTACAGCGGGTTTCCTTCGCTGATCCTTCCGGCGGTCACGCTGGCTCTGCCCATGCTGGCGCAGATCTACCGGTTGACCCGCTCCGAAGTTCTGGATGTAATGGACGAAAAATACGTGACGACCGCATACGCCAAGGGCGTCGGCGACAAAAAGGTGCTGCTCAAGCACGTGCTGCGCAACGCCATGATCCCGGTGACCGTCATGTTTTTCCTGTCGCTGCCCTGGCTCATCGGCGGCGCGGTGGTAGTGGAAAATGTGTTCGCGTGGCCTGGAATGGGCCAGCTGCTGTGGAAGGGGATCGCCAAGCAGGATTTCCCCATCGTGCAGGGCATTATTTTTGTCATCACGATCCTGACCGTAGTCTGCAATATCATCGGCGATATCGTGGCGGGTATTTTGGATCCGAGAATTCGTCTGGAATAGGAGAGTACAGGGAAATATTATGAAAGAAAAATTAAAAGCAATCGCGAAAAACAGGATGTTTCTCGTCGGCTTCCTGTTGTTTTTCACGGTGGTGGTCGTGGCGATCTTCGCGCCGTATATCGCGCCGCACACCTATGACGAACAGAATCTGGCCATGAAGCTGGCTGCTCCCAGCGCGGAGTATCCCTTCGGAACGGACCAGTATGGCCGCTGTATTTTCAGCCGCGTTATCTTCGGATCCCGCATCGCGCTGAACGTGGGTCTGACGGCGGTCATCATCGAGACGCTGATCGGCGTCACGCTGGGCATTCTGGCGGGTTATTACGGCAAAGCTGTGGACAAGGTGATCCTTTTCGTGACGGACGCCACATGGTCCATTCCGCCCATCGTTCTGGCCATGGCCATCGTGCTCATGCTGGGACCCAGTTCCCAGAACGTGGCGATCTCCATCGCAGTGGTGAGCTGGGCGCAGTTTACGAAGATCGTGCGGGCCAAGGTGCAGTCGCTGAAGAACTTGTCCTACATCGAAGCGGCCAGAATATACGGAGAGAGCGACACAAATATTATACTCCGCTATATTCTTCCCAATCTCACTTCTACCATCGTGATCCTGGCCACACTGGCTCTGCCGTCGGCGATCCTGTCCACGACCTCCATGGGGTTCCTGGGACTGGGCGCTCAGCAGCCGCAGCCTGACTGGGGCATGATCCTCTCTGAAGGGATCAAGTACATCGGCAAGGCGCCGTGGATCTCCATCGTGCCGGGTCTGGCCATCGTGTGGACGGTACTGGGATTCAATCTGGCGGGCGAAGGAGTGAAAGAACTCCTGGATCCCCGTCTGAAGGTATAAGGAGGTCGCTGTGGAAGAAAAGGTATTGGACGTTAAAAACTTAAGCATCGACTTTCACACCAGCAGAGGCTGCGTGAAGGCGGTGGACCGCGTCAGCTTCGACGTGAAAAGAGGAGAAGTCTTCGCGCTGGTCGGAGAATCCGGCTGCGGCAAATCTACCACCGCCATGGGTATCATGCAGCTGATCCGCTCTCCCGGGATCATCAGCGGAGGGGAAGTCGTCTTCGGCGGCCGGGATCTCCTCAAGCTGTCCAGGGAGGAGATGACCGGCGTCAGAGGCCGGGATATCGGCATGATCTTCCAGAATCCTCTGGATTCTCTGAACCCGGTGTACACCATCGGCGCGCAGATGACAGAGGGACTGCTGGTCGAGAAGATGGACAAGAAACAGGCGTGGCAGGTGGCAAGAGACATGCTGAGGGATGTAAAGATCTCCGACGTGGAACAGCGGATGAAATCCTTTCCCCACGAGATCAGCGGCGGAATGCGTCAGCGCGTCATGATCGGCATGATGCTCTGCAGAAATCCAAAGCTGCTCATCGCCGATGAACCGACCACCGCGCTGGATGTGACCATTCAGGCGGGGATCATAGAGCTGATGAACGAGCTGCGCAGAAAATTCAACTCAGCGGTGCTCATCATCACCCACGATTTCGGTATCGTGGCGGATATCGCGGACCGGGTGGGCGTCATGTACGCTGGAAACCTCATCGAGACGGCGGATGTGATGACCATCTTCGACCGGCCCAGACATCCCTACACCAGACTGCTCATGAAGGCGCTGCCTACGATCACGAAGGACGAAGGACGGCTGGAGACCATCAAGGGAACGGTGCCGAATCTGGCGGAGGAACGGCCGGGCTGCAATTTTGCGGACCGCTGCCCCTATGCCATGCAGAAGTGCAGAGAACAAAAGCCGGAGTGGAAGGAATGCGAGCCGGGTCATTTCTGCGCATGCTTCCTGGAAGAAGGAGGGACCGCCCGTGAGTGATGAAATCTTAGTGAAGACAGAACACCTGAAGAAATATTTTCCCGTGAGAAAGAGCGGCGGGGGAAAGGCCTTCGTCAAAGCGGTGGACGATGTGACTCTGGAGATCGGCCGCGGCGAGACGGTGGGGCTGGTGGGAGAGAGCGGCAGCGGAAAGACCACCATAGCGAAGATGATCCTCGGGCTGCTGCCTCCCACGGAGAACACCATTTATATCGACGGAAAGAACGTGTGGGACAGGAAAAACACGAAGGAGATCCGAAAGAAGGTAGGCGCGGTCTTTCAGGATCCGGCCTCCTCACTGAATCCCAGAAGCACGGTGTACCGCTCTCTGGAGCGTCCGCTGCTCATCAACGGCTGCAGCAAAGGGGAGGCGGAAACGCTGATCCGGGAGACCGCGGCCAAGGTGAACCTGGGCAAAGAGCTGCTGGAGCGGTTCCCCTATGAATTGTCCGGAGGTCAGCAGCAGCGGGTGAGCATCGCCCGCGCTATCATGCTGCGGCCCCGTCTTCTTGTTCTGGACGAGCCTACCAGCGCGCTGGACGTGTCGGTACAGGCTCAGACGCTGAACGAGCTGCTGAATCTGCAGCAGGAATACGGAATGTCCTATCTGTTCATCACCCACAATCTGTCGGTGGTGCGCTATATGAGCGACAGGATATGCGTCATGTACGGCGGAAAGGTCATGGAGTCGGGGAAGATGGCGGACGTGTACGAAAACTGCGTCCATCCTTACACCTTCGGTCTCATGTCCTCCGTACCGCCCCTGCATCCCAGACAGAGAGACAGGAAAAAGTATCTGCTCACAGGCGACATGCCCAGTCTGATCGACGCGCCGGAGGGGTGCCGGTTCTGCACCCGCTGCAAATTCCGGCAGCCGGTCTGCGAGTCGCAGGAGCCTGCCATGAAGGATATGGGAGACGGCCATTTCGCCGCCTGCCACTTTGCAGGGGAGATCGAATTTTAATGAAACGGAATCGGTAAGATCGATGCGGCCGGGCGGGGATCTGCCCGGCCGCAGGCCGGAGACGCCGCTCTGGTCTGCAGGGGATCTGCCCGGCCGCAGGCCGGAGACGCCGCTCTGGTCTGCAGGCCGCGGGTGCCGGCAGGCGGAAGGACCGGCGGCCGGCACAGGGAGGAATACTGATCAGGAGGGAGAGGGAATGAAAGATCTAAAAATCATCAATGCGAAGTTTCCGTGTTTTTCCACCGGAGAGTGGAGGACGGCGGATCTGCTGATCCACAGAGGCGTCATTGAAAAGATCGGGGATGCGGCGGAAGATACGCTGCGGACCATCGACGCCGCGGGAAAGGTGGTTTCGCCGGGGTTTATCGATATGCACGCGCACGAAGATCCGATCAGATCGGAAGAATACAGGTTTTTTACAGCGCTCTGCGAGCTGCGGATGGGCGTGACCACTAAGGCGGCTGGCAACTGCGGAGACAATTACGACCTGCTCTCTGATTTTGTGGCGCATATAGAGAAAAACGGCAGCCCCACCAATTACCTGATGTTTCTCGGCCAGAATACGCTTCGGGTGCGGGCGGGCGCTGCAGACCGCTATCAGCCTTCCACAAGGCAGCAGCTGGACCGGATGAAACAGATGGTGCAGGAAGCAAAAGCTTTTTCTCCCGTGGGTCTTTCCTGCGGATTTGAATACGCTCCGGGAGTCACCGCTCAGGAGACCATCGAGCTCCTGGGAGCTTTTGGCGACGAGGGGTATCTGACCTCCGTGCATTTCCGGAAGGATGGTCCTCACAGCGTGGAGTCCATTCAGGAGCTGGTGGACATTTCCCGGGCGTCGGGCTACGGCATCCAGATGTCCCATATCGGCAGCTGCAGCGCGATCGGCTACATGGATCAGGCACTGAACGCGCTGAAAGAAGCCAGAGCCCAGGGAGTGGACATCATGGCAGACTGTTATCCCTACGTGGCTTTCTGCACTGGGATCGGCACAGCCGTCTTCGATGAGGGGTGCTTTGATATGTGGAAGAAGGATTACAGCGCCATCCAGCTGACGGACGGTCCTTTCAAGAACCAGCGCTGCACAAAGGAACTGTTCGAAAAGACAAGAAAGGAACACCCGGAAATGTCCGTGGTAGCCTTTGTCATGAATGAGGAAGAGGTGGAACAGGCTTACCGGGAACCCTTTGTGATGGTGGGCAGCGACTGCGGCTTCAATAAGGGCTGCGGTCATCCCAGAGGCGCGGGGACTTACCCCCGGGTCCTGGGCCGCTTCGTGCGTGAAAAGAAAGTTCTGACCCTGATGGAGGCGCTGAGAAAAATGACAGTACTTCCGGCCAGCCGTCTGAAGCTGGCGTCCAAGGGACAGATCGAGGAAGGATTCGACGCGGATCTGGTGATCTTTGACGAGCACACGGTGATCGACCGGGCGGATTTCGACCATCCCACCGAAGCCCCGGAAGGCATCGATTACGTGCTGGTGGGCGGCGGCGTGGCTGTGGAAGGCGGACAGGTGGTAGACGGCACTCTGGGCCGCTACGTGCCCTACGCCAATCGGGGTTAAAGGATCCGGCCGGAGGCCGGAGCCGGTCCGCCGATAGAAAAGAGGGATCTGTCGCTGTCTGAGAAAAAACGCCGGCCCTGGAATGCGGGTATCGCATGCAGGGCCGGCATCTTTTTGCACTGGCCGGATCAGCCCGGCGGCGCTGTGGCTTCAGCAATAAAAAACCGGCCGGTCGTTGACCTGGCCGGCAGGCTGAGGAGGGGAAACTGCCGTTCCCTTTTCAGCCGCAGACGATCGTCAGATCATTTTTTCATCAGTCGGTGGAAATCTCCGGATTCGGATTCCGGCATATGCTCCAAGGCAAAATCAATGCATTGATTGATAAATTCGCTTCTGCTCAGGTCATAATCCCTTGCGTACTGGTCCACTCGCTCTAACTTTGCAGGGGAAAAACGGATCGTAATAGGTTCTTTTTTGTATTGTTTTGGAATAAAATCTGCCATCTTTTGTCCTCCCTCTTGTTTTATTGTATGCCATATTGTATTCTGATGAAAGATTCGTTATTAGCATACTTTGGGTATTACAAGAAGAAAAGAGGAAAATGAAGGAAATTCTATTGTTTTTAGAGGATTATCAGTTCTGGTTGGATCAGGCACTGGCTGATCCGGAGATCCGGCGCCGCGTGGAGTTTCTTGAACGCCTGAGCTGGGAGAGTGGGACCGACGAACAGCCGGAGCAGAGTCTGCCGTCCGATCCTAAGGAAAAGACGGACATGCAGACGAAAGCGGTATAGGAGATCATTCATCACCGGGAGCTGCGGAGGGCAGGGAGTTTTAAGCGGCCGCGGTTTTTGTTGACAGGGCGAGCCGGGGGGTATTACACTGAACACAGACCCTGGAGTCAGGAATTTTTACTGAAACGGAGGATATATCTGGATATGCTTGGAATCATCGGTGGTATGGGGCCCTTCGCCTCTGAACTGTTTTACAGAATGATCACAGAAAAGACGACGGCGGAGAAAGATCAGGATCATATCGAACTGCTTCTTTTATCAGACGCGGGAATGCCGGACCGCACGGGAGCGATCCTGTCCGGAAATACGCAGGAAGTGAGAGACAGAATGCTGGCGGATGCCAGACTGCTTGAGCGCAGCGGATGCAGGGCGGTGGCCATCACCTGCAATACGGCTCATTACTTTGCGGATATGATCGCGCCGGAGCTGTCCATCCCGATCATCCACATGATAAGGGAGACGGCGAAGACCGCGGCGGCGCGCTGCGGAGGACGGAAGGTCGCTATATTGGCCACGGACGGAACGATCCGCACAGAGCTGTATCAGAAAGCCCTGCGGCAGGAGGGAGCCGAGCCCTTCACGCCCTCCCCGGAAAATCAGAAGCTGGTGATGCATCTGATCTACGACTGTGTGAAGAGCGGCAGACCGGCGGACATGGACGCATGGCGCAGGATCGAGGAGGAGCTGCTGTCAGCGGGCTGCGGCACAGCGCTGCTGGCCTGTACGGAGCTCTCCTGCATCAAAGCCGACGAGCATCTGAGCGATTTTTACATTGATCCCATGGAGGTGCTGGCGGAACGCTGCATCGAATTTATGGGAAAGCAGGTGAAGCGGCATGGAACGCGTAGCGGTGATCGCTAATCAGAAAAATTATGCCAGCCGGCTGGCGGACAACCTCAGATGCTATTTTGCAGGGTACGCCGAGATCGTGTCCTACAGCATGCAGGAAGTAGAAGCCATGAGCGTGATCCCGGAGACGTATATCGTCATTTCCGCCTTCACGATCTTTCAGGCTGTCCGCAGGAAGACGAAGGAAGACGTAAAGCTGCTGATCGCGGATCTGACGCTGGACATGGAGCGGATGGAACTGCTGGCCCGCCTTCCGAAGGATACGCGGGCCCTGCTGGTAAACATAGACTACAGATCCTGTATGGAAGTGATCACTCTGATCTACAGCGCAGGATTTCAGAGTCTGGATCTGATCCCCTATTTTCCGGGACTGAAATACGACCCTGCGGTGAAAGTGGCGATCACTCCGGAAGAAGGAAGCCTGGTGCCCCCGGGGATCAATACGGTGGTCGACATCGGACAGCGGGTGCTGAACACCAGCTTTATTATGGAGCTGGCGGACGTGCTGGGCGTGGAGTCGCCTTTCGGGGGAAAGGAGGCCCAGGAGGCGCGAAAACGGGTATTTGCCCAGAAGATAGGCATGGAGAAAGTGCTGGGCGAGAAGGAGAACCTGACGGAACAGGTGGAGGGCCTGCTGAAGATGGTGCGTCAGGGCTTTCTCATAACAGACGTATCGGGAAGGATCTGTCTGTGTAACGATAAGGCCAGACAGCTGCTCAACAGCCGGACCGACGTGCTGGTGGGCTTCAATATCGCGGAGATCCTGCCGGAGTTTATCCCTGAAAGCGGCAGAGCCGTCGGGGATTCGGCGGAGAACCGGGCGGGGGAGCTGGTGACGGTAAACGGCGTGCCTCTCATCGCCACGGCCTCGCCCATCATGTCAGGGGAGACGTCCAAGGGTCACGTGATCATGCTGGAGAGTTTCGCGGAGACGGAAAACCGCCAGCACAAGATGAGAAAGAAAATCACGGGAAGCGGTCACAGGGCAGTCTATCACTTTTGCGATATTCTGGGCGGCAGCAGCCAGATCCAGGAGACGAGGGAGATCGCCATGCGTATGGCAAAATCGGATTCCTCGGTGGTCTTGTACGGTGAGAGCGGAACGGGAAAAGAGCTGTTCGCCCAGTCGATCCACAATCATTCCGACCGCAGGGACTATCTCTTTGTGGCGGTGAACTGTTCGGCCTTTCCGGAAAACCTGCTGGAGAGCGAATTGTACGGCTATGAGGAGGGCGCTTTTTCCGGGGCCAGAAAAGGCGGTAAGATCGGTCTCTTTGAGCTGGCCCACAAGGGCACGCTGTTTCTGGATGAGATCGGGGAAATGCCGCTGTCCGCCCAGGCAAAGCTGCTGCGCGCCATCGAGGAGCGGAAGATCCTGCGTGTGGGCGGCATGGACATGATCGACGTGGATGTGCGGATCATCGCGGCTACCAACAGAGATCTGGCGCGGATGGTGAAGGAGAAGCAGTTCCGCAGCGATCTGTATTACAGACTGAACATTCTCCCGATCCATATTCCCAGTCTGAGGGAACGCAGGGAAGATATCTTTCCGCTGTTTGAGACCTTCCGGAAAAATCTGGGCGCGGAGTTTGCGCTCTCCGACGAAGCGCGCAGACGGCTGATCGCCCATACCTGGGAAGGGAATATCCGCGAACTCAAAAACACGGTGGAATACATAGCCAGCCTGGGCGCGGATGAGATACGGGAGGAAGATCTGCCTTTCGCGGATGACCGGGAGACGGCGGACCGCTGGACAGCCGGGGAGGACGTCAGCGGAGCGGCGGGCGGTCCAGAAGAAGAATCAGACGGCGGAATGAGCCTTGGATTTCCGGGGGAGGCGGAATACCGTCAGATCCGGCCGCTGCTTTTGGGAGGACGGAAGGAAAGGCTGTACCGTTTTTTGCTTGAGGAGCTGTGCGCGGCCTATGAGCGGCGGGAACATATGGGACGCAGCCGCCTGTCCGTCAGGGCGAGAGAAGAGGATCTGTTTATAACGGAGCAGGAGATCAAAAACGGACTCCATTATCTGAATACGTGCGGGCTGGTGGAGTCGGGACGGGGAAGGGGCGGCAGCGTCATCACCTCCCGCGGAAGGGACGCGCTGCGGATCCTTCGGTTCCGAGACCGTCAGTCGTTCTGATTCAGCAGAAGAAATGAGCTTAATAGGGTCAATAGGTGGACGAATTCATCTGTTGACCCTATTTTGATTTGCCCCCTGGGGCGGTGGGAGCGCGGGAGGACGGGATCTGAAAAGAAGAGACAAGAAATTTCTGATATTTCTAAACGCGTTGGAATTTCAGCCTGATCATGGACAGAGATGCAATGGGATGAGAAAAAATCAGGCCGGCTTCGGCAGAATGGCACGGAAATTGCCTTAAACATAGGACACGCAATCATAAATCGGGATACGGGATAAACGTGGCCCCGAATAGAAGAGGAGGAACAAAATGGAAGCTGCTGAAGTTGTCAATTACGGGATCCTGTCATTGATTCCGCCGGTCCTGGCCATCGGCCTTGCGATCTGGACCAAGAACATCATCGTTTCGTTGTTTACGTCTGTTTTTGTCAGTGTGACGATCGTGACCGGGTGGAATCCGATCCTGGCTTTCCCGTCCATGATCAAGGACTACATGTTCGTATCCCTTGAGGACAGCATGAACACCCAGGCGCTGTTCATGATGGTCATCATCGGTGGCTTTGTGGCGCTGCTGACCAAATCGGGAGGCGCCATGGCCTTTACCAATTACGTGACGAAGTTCGTCAACAGCCGCGCCAAGTGCGAGACCGGCATGTGGCTGGGCGGTCTGTTCGTCTGGTTCACCGATAATGGAAACTCCCTGATCGTGGGACCGATCTTCGAAGCGCTGGGAGAACGCCTGCGCGTATCCAGAGAAAAATTCGCCTACATACTGGACTGCACGACCACGCCTATCTGCGCCATGGTCCCCATCATCGGCTGGGGCGTATACGCCATGAGCCTGATCGAGACCGAGCTCACCGACGCGGGGATCACCAATGTGACCAGCTGGGACGTATTTACCCGGGGGATCCCCATGAATTTCTACGCGCTGCTGACGCTGTTCATGGCGGGATTCATGGCGGTCACCCAGTGGGACTACGGTCCGATGCTGAAAGCGCAGAACCGGGCTATGGAGAAGGGCGAGACCATCCGTCCCGGCGGAACGCCCATGAGAAATGAGGACAAGAAGATCGCTCTGCCCGACGGCGTGACGCCGAAGATCTATACGGTGGTGGTTCCCCTGCTGGTGCTGCTGACCGTAATGTTCAGTTACCTGACCGCCAAGGGTCTCTGGTGGACGAAGGTGGCCGGCTCCGATATCCGCACGGGTATCGCCTCCGGATTCCTGTGCGCCACTCTGGTCCTCATCGTGATCTGCCTGAAGGAGAAGATCTTCACCTTTACCGGATGTCTGGACGTGATCACCGGAGGCATGAGAAACATGATGTTCATGTGCGTGGTGCTGGTTCTGGCCTGGTCGCTGTCCGGCGTCACCAAGACCATCGGAACGGCAGCTTATCTGACGCAGATCAGCGAGGGATTCCTCAATCCGGATCTGCTGCCCTGCCTGGTGTTTATCATCGGAGCGGTGATGTCCCTGGCCACGGGAACATCGTGGGGCACCATGGCTATCCTCATGCCCATCGCCCTGCCGATGGCGATCGCTTTTGATCAGACATCGCTGCCGCTGGTAGCCACGGCCATCATCAGCGGAAGCATTTACGGCGACCACTGTTCGCCTATTTCCGACACCACGATCCTGGCGTCCATCGGATCGGCCTGCGACCACATCGATCACTTCGAGACGCAGATGCCCTATGCCACTACCGTAGCTGCCATCTGCGCGGTCATGTACCTGCTGGCAGGGATCTTCACGCCGCTGGTGATGCTGCCTGTGGCCGTGATCGTACTGGTCGCCGCCATTTTCGTACTGCACAAGATCTATAAAGGAAAGTACGGTCAGGCCGTGGATATCACGAAAAAAGCGGCGTAAGGGGCGGAGCGATCCGAACTGTCACACAACTGCCGGGTCCAAAGACAGGACCGGCAGAGCATATTAGAGTGAGAAACAGACGCCGCGTCCGGCGCAGACGGGAGAGCGGCGTCTGTTCGATCCCGAGATAATTAAAAGATATTGCATGATCAGGAGGAGAAGTAAAATGGAAAAGAAAATCATCGATCTGGACGAATGCCTTGGGGCGCAGGCGCCGCTGCCGGATATTCAGGCCATCGACGGAGAGCGGTGGTTTCCGCTGGAGACCACCATTGAAGAGGACATGACCACATACTGGGGCGGCGATTTTGGATGCTCGTCGGAGTGCAATCGTCTGAGAGCGGTGCTTCTGAGACGGCCCGGAGCGGAGCTGGACGATTTTGACTATAAGGAAGTCCGTTTCAGGGCGCCGGTGGACCCGGAGAAATGCCGGCGGCAGCACGACGAACTGGCGGATTATTACAGAAGCCACGGCGTAAACGTGTTCTACGTGGAAGAGCAGAGGGCGGACCGTCCCAACGCCATGTTTGAGAGAGACCATCTCTTTATGACTCCTGAGGGCGCGATCATCACCAGACTGGCCATGCCGGCCCGCAGAGGCGAGGAGCGCTACACGGCTCAGGCTGTGGCGAAGCTGGGTATTCCTATCGTAAAGACCATTTCCGGCGACGGTATCTTCGAGGGGGCCAACGCGGCCTGGGTGGACCGTCATACGGTGATCCTCTCATTATCCAGCCGCGCCAATCGCTCCGGCTTCGAACAGATGGAGACAGAGCTGAGAAGACAGGGCGTCACGGAGGTCATTCCCATGCAGATCCCTTACGGCCACGCTCACGTGGACGGTCTGCTGAATTTCCCCAGCAACGATACGGTGGTGATCCACGCCTGCCAGGTACCCTACATGGTAGTGGACGCGCTGAAAAAGAAGGGCTACCGGATCCTGGAAACACCCTCCCTCACGGAGACGAAATACTGCTACGCAACCAATTTCGTTCCCATCGAGCCCGGCCATGTGGTGATGAGCGTGGGCGCGCCCAGAACGGTGGAAATGATGGAAAAGGCAGGGATCAAGGTAGACGTGCTGGATCTCTCCGAACTGAACAAGGGCAGGGGATCCGTGCACTGCATGACCGCTTTCCTGAAGAGAGACGCGCAGTAAGATACGAAGGATATCCGGCGGCCGGGAAAGTTTGTATGGCGCTCCCGGCGGAGGAAGCAGAAGCGCGCGCTGAGAGCCGGCTGTGACAGCGAGGCGAAAAGCTCCGAATGATGTTAAAAAGGCGAGGGACCATTGCTATATGGAACCTCGCCTTTTTGCGTGCGCCCGGGGGCTGCGTTCCCGGGCGGCGTTCCCGAATATACAAGCGGCAGCATCGGAGGCGGCGCGTTCCCGGGCCGCGCGGGCGCACGCCGCTCCTATCCGGGAGCCAGTCTTTGGAACCTGGCCGGAAGGATCAGCAACTGTACTTCTGACAGAAGAGTCTCAGAACAGAAGCGATCTGCGCGCGGGAAGCGCTGCCCGTCGGATCGAGGGAGCCGTCTTCCATGCCGGAGATCAGCCCCTGATCCGCCGCCCAGCGAAGGGGGACGGCCGCATAGGGGGAAACGGAGCCGCTGTCCGGAAAGGCCGCCAGACTGTCTTCGCCCCCCTCTATTGTTTGTCCGATCGCAGAGATCTGAGTTTGATGCAGACCGTAAAAATAATCAAAACGTGTACTTTTTGAAAACATAGATAAACTGATTGAGGATGGTAAAAAATACAAACTAAAATAGCGGTAATCAGTGGTAATTCTAAAAAAGTGTCAGAATCCAAGTTTTTCATAAAAAAACCGCCCGCCGCAAAAGGCGCGGCGGGCGGTAACTGTTTTTGTGCGGAACTGTCATTGTGCTGTTGGGGCGTGCGTGTCCCTGTCCGCTGAAGGAAGGGATCGTCAGTAGATCACGATATCAAAGGAAGTGTCGTCTTTCGAGTTGTTGTGGCCGCGGATATAGAGCCTGCCCCCGTCGTAGGCCTTGCCGATGGTGAAGGCGTCGCCGCAGCGCAGCTCGGAGGCGAAGTAGATCTCCATGTGCTTCATGTCGCCTAACCGCGCTTTTTCTTCCTCGCTGAAGGCGTCATAGGCGAATTCGGTGTAGCGGCAGTTGTTCACATGACCCAGCATGTCGATGTAGCTGTTGTAGGCCGTGCGCTCCTGGGCGGCGGCGAAATCCAGGTGACAGCGCAGGGTAGGGCGGGCCTCGGTGGTAAAGATGTCGGTGGGGTCGCCCACGTAAAAGGGGATCTCTTTCTTTCGATAGACCGTACGCTTTTCCAGATCGAGAAGGACGGAGAAGGTGGAACCCTTGAAAATCGTGTCGCCCGCCGCGTCCCTGAAGATCAGCTCACGGCGCCAGTAGGGCCCTTTGTGCTGAGAATGCCAGGTCTGTGCGAACAGCTTCTGGCAGCCCTCTGCCTGTTTTTCGATCTCAATGGTCATGGAGATCAGCGCCCAGGCCACGCCGTAGCCCATGATGTCCCCGGCGTTCAGGTGAAAATCGTTCAAGTGCTTCTCTGCGATCTGATTGAAAAGCACCTGATAAGCGTGGGGCTTCAGGACGCCGTTTTCGTTGATCATTGAGACTTCGGTCTCCGCTTCATAGATACAGTCAAGTTCCTCTTTCATGTCATCCTCTTTTCTGCGCTTCAATGCGCTCGGCCAGATCGTTCAGGTAGACCCATCGTTCCATTTTGAGCTCCAGTTCCGTTTCCAGGCGGCTTTTTTCATCGCCCAGCCGCTGCAGCTCTACATAATCGGTGAGATTCTGCGCCATTTTTTCTTCGCAGGCCGCGATCTGTTCTTCCAGCGACGCGATGTCGCTGTCTATGTTCTCGTATTCTCTCTGCTCCTTGAAAGAGAATTTCAGCTTGCCGGACCGGTGGCCGGGACCCTCTGGAGCCCGGGCGTTTTCACCGTTTTGCTCTCCGTCTCCGTTCTCAGCCAGGGGACCGGCGGCGGGTCTGGAATCGGCGCTTCGGGATGCTGCGGCTGAATTTCTTGCGGCTTCCGCGGTCTCTCTCTCCCGGGCTTTTTTCAGTTCCATATAATCCGAGTAACCGCCGGGATAGTGACCGATCGTTCCGTTTCCCTCATAGGCGAAAGTGCGCACGGAGATGCGGTCCAAAAAGTAGCGGTCGTGGGATACGGCGATCACCGCGCCGGGGAACGTGTCCAGATAATCCTCAAGAATAGTCAGCGTATCGATATCCAGGTCGTTGGTAGGTTCGTCCAGCAGCAGTACGTTGGGAGCTCCCATGAGGATCCCCAGCAGGTACAGACGGCGTTTTTCACCTCCGGAGAGTCTGCCAAGCTCAATGGAGTGCATGGCGGGCGGAAACAGAAAGCGTTCCAGCATCTGGGAAGCGCTGATGATCCCGTCGTTGGTCTTTACGTTGAAGGCGATGTCCTGCACGTAGTCGATAACGCGCTGCCTGTCGTCCATGTGTTCGTTTTCCTGAGAAAAATATCCGATCCGCACGGTCTCTCCGATGTCCACATCGCCGCTGTCGGGCGTTTCCTGCCCCAGAAGGATGCGCAGCAGAGTGGACTTTCCGCAGCCGTTTGGTCCCAGGATGCCGATGCGGTCGTTTCGAAGGACGGTGTAGCTGAAATCGGAGATCAGGATCTTCCCGCCGTAGGATTTGCTGATGTGAGAGAATTCGATGATCTTTCTGCCCAGCCGGCTGGCCACGGAGCTCATTTCCACCCTGGCGTCGGAGACGGTCAGTTTGCTGTCCTCAAGCTCCTTAAAGCGGTCTACGCGGAACTGCGCCTTGGTGCTTCTGGCCTGAGCGCCTCTGCGGATCCATGCCAGCTCCCGCTTGTAGAGCGCCTGCCGCTTGCGCTCGGCGGCCATGGCCATCTCCTCGCGGGCTGCTTTTTCTTCCAGATACACCTGGTAATTACCCTGATGCCGGTACAGTTTTCCGTCAGTCAGCTCCAATATGGTGTTGGCCACGCGGTCCAGAAAATAACGGTCGTGGGTGACCATGAAAATAGCGCCTTTGTAGCGGGAGAGAAACCCCTCCAGCCATTCCACCGTATCGCTGTCAATGTGGTTGGTGGGCTCATCCAGTATGAGGATGTCCGAGGGAACGCTGAAAATACCGGCCATGGCCACCCGTTTCCGCTCGCCGCCGGAGAGTTGGGATACGGGCGCGTCCAGATCGGTGATGCCCAGCTGATACAGCATGGACCGGCATTCGTAGGCGTCCTCGTCGGCTGCGTCTCTGCCGGCGAAGGCCAGGGCCTGTTCCAGAACAGAGACGTCCCGATCGATCCGGGGCGTCTGGGGTAGCCAGGCGATGCGAACGCCTCTGGTCAGCGTCACCGTACCGGAGTCCGCGTCCTCCGCACCGGCGGTGATCCGCAGCAGGGTGGACTTTCCCGTCCCATTGACGCCGATCAGCCCGATCTTGTCGCCTTCATTGATGCTGTAGGACAGACCGGAGAGAAGGGGCTTTTCTGTATATAATTTTGAAATATCGCTTGCGTTGAGTAATATCAAGGTTCTGCTCCTGTTTCTGTGGTTTAAGGGTGGTACGACGCCGGCCGGAACCGGCGCTGTTTTTTCCGGGTCTCAGCGCAGGCTCAGGGATTTCAGGACGGAGAGCACTTCGTTCTGCACGTCCATGCCTGCGGATTTGGACACCCGTCCTACCAGGGTCACAAAATCGCCACCGTCCTCCGCGGTAATGATCCAGTACTGCGCGTCTTCCTGACTGCTGGAAAGCAGGGGACTGATGCAGGCTCCCGCTCCGCCGGACAGCGTAAAATACACGGAAGGCATGATCTGGTCGCCGGAGATCTCCTCCGCCACGCTCTTCGCCGTGATGCCGTGGAAAATGGACAGGGGCGCCGCCGCGTCGTGACGGGAGGAGAGAAAGCCCAGAATGCTTGCCCGGGCCGCGCCCGGTGAGAGCTGAGTCTTCGCTTTGTCCCGGTTCCGGCCGGACGGATTGTCCGCCGGAGCGGTGGGATCGGGCAGGATCAGATTCAGGCTGATGGAATCGGACACCGCCGGGCCTGTGGTCCAGCTGGTACTGGCGGTCAGCGTAAAAGCGCCGCCGCTTGCGGTAAAGATCTGTGGAGCCGGGGCGGCGGGATCGCCGGTCCCGGTCTTGTCCTTTTCCGTATTGGACGCGCCTGCTTTATCGGCGCTGCCGGTCTTGTCAGTGCTGCCGGTCTTGTCGGTGCCATCGGATTCCTGGCCGCTGGTCTGCCCGCCGCCGTCGGAACCGCCGCCGGCGTTCTCCGCATCTCCCGTTGAAAACACCTTCTCCTGCTCAGGCGTGAGACAGATGCGGCGGGAAGGGGAGGCGATGCGGGACAGGATGATAGCCGCCTCTCCCCGGGTGATGGACTGATCAGGCCGGTAAGCGCCGGAAGCGTCGGAACCGGAGACGATCCCCGCCCGGTAGAGAGTCAGGATATCGCCGGCGTAGGGAGTGCGGGCGGCGATATCCGTCACCGCGTCCACAGCGTTGATGGGGGCCAGGGTCTCCTGAGGCACCGCGCCTGAAAAAATGTAGGCCAGCTGGGCGCGGGTGGCTTCCGCATCGTAGTCCGCGAAATCGCCGGCGCGGATGATCCCGCTGCTCAGGGCGTAATTTACAGCGCTGTCGTACCAGTTTCCTGAAGTGGTTTCGGGAAGCGTGCCGTCGCCGCCGTTGTAGATATTGTGTGTTTTTGCGGCCATGGAGATCGCCTCGCTGATCTTGACCGTGGCTTCCGGGGCGAAGGCGGTATGGCTCTTGCCGTTCATCAGACTGAGCTCAAACACGCTCTGTACGCCCTGGGAAAACCAGTCGCTTTCCGCCACATCGGAAAACTGGCCGGCGTTGTAATCCTGTTTTCTAGTGAAATTGGAGAAGCCGGGTTCCTTCTCCACGGTGATCTCATCGGCGAAGGCTGCGCCGGAGCACAGAAGCAGCGCGAGGGCCGCGGGGATCACGCGCCGCGCTGTGCGGCGCGCTCCATTGATCATGGTCATTTTCTTCATTATAATATTCTCTTTTCTTTGGTTATTTTAACGCGGACATAGGAGAGATATCTCAAACTTTTCTTGAAAAATACGGAAATATCTGAGTACGACATCCCTTATATTATAAAAAAAAACAACAGGAAATACAACCGCCCCGGCGCAATGTGTGGTAAAATAATTGCGTATGGCTTCTGTGAAGGTCCGGCGGATTATCCCGTGGGCCCGAACAGCGCGGCACGGCCCGGCGGACAGTGTCCGCGGGCGGTGTTCATGATATGCGTTCGCAGACGTGTCAGCGTCGGCGCGCGGCGTTTGCCGTCGGTGATCGCCGGCGGGGAGCCATGGCGATAACAGGAGGAACTATGAGTTTTACACATCTGCATGTACATACGGAATACAGCCTGCTTGACGGAGCGGCGCGGATCCCCGACCTCATTGCCCGGACCAGAGAGCTGGGCATGGACGCGGTGTCGATCACGGACCACGGCGTGATGTTCGGGGTCATTGATTTTTATAAAGAGGCGAAGAAGCAGGGCGTGAAACCCATCCTCGGCTGCGAAGTTTACACTGCGGCAAGAGGGAGAAAGGACAAAGACGGCTCGAAGGATAAGCATCAGGGACATCTGGTGCTGCTGGCAGAAAATGAGACCGGGTTTCACAATCTGATGAAGATCGTTTCCGTGGGTTTTACTGAAGGGTTTTATTACAAGCCACGGATCGACCACGAGGTGCTGCGTCAGCACAGCGAAGGCATCATCGCCCTGTCCGCCTGTCTGGCGGGAAAGGTGCAGAACCGCCTGCTGCAGGACGACTACGAAGGCGCGAAAGAGGAAGCGCTGGCACTGCTGGATATCTTCGGGGAGGGCAATTTCTTTCTGGAACTTCAGGATCAGGGGCTGGAGGAGGAACGCCGCATTCTGCCGGGAATGAAGCGGCTGCGGGAGGAGACGGGGATCCCCTTTGTGGCCACCAACGACGTGCACTATGTGCGCCAGGAAGACGCCAGGGCCCACGACGTGCTGCTGTGTATTCAGACAGCGGCCACGGTGGACGAGGAAGACCGCATGCGTTTTCCCAACGATCAGTTTTATCTGAAATCGGAAAAAGAGATGTCATGGCTCTTCGCGGAAATACCGGAGGCCGTTGAAAATACAGAAAAGATCGCGGACCGGTGCAACGTGGACATCACCTTTGGGGAGATCCACATTCCGGACTACGATGTGCCTGAGGGCAAGACCAGTCCCCAGTATCTGCGTGAACTGTGCTATCGCGGAATGGAAGAACGCTATGGTCTCAGGACGGAGGGCGGCGCCGGGGCGAAGGATGAGACCTTCGCAGATGAACTGCGGCAGCGTCTGGAGTATGAGCTCAGCACCATCGAGAGCATGGGCTACGTGGAATATTTCCTCATCGTCTGGGATTTTATCAATTATGCCAAGCAAAACGGCATCGTGGTGGGGCCGGGGCGGGGATCCGCCGCAGGCAGCATCGTTGCCTACTGTCTGCACATCACGGACATCGATCCCATCAAATACGGCCTGATCTTTGAACGTTTTCTCAATCCGGAGAGGGTGACCATGCCGGATATCGACATCGACTTCTGTTACGAACGGCGGCAGGAGGTCATCGACTACGTCATCCGCAAGTACGGCGAGGACAAGGTCGCTCAGATCATCACCTTTGGGACCATGAAGGCGAAGGCTGCTATCCGGGACGTGGGCCGCGTGCTGAACATGAGCTACAGCGAAGTGGACGCCATCGCCAAGATGGTGCCCTTTGACCTGAAGATGACGCTGGACAAGGCTTTAAATATGAATCCCGATCTGAAGAGAGCCTACGACAGCGACGCCCGCGTGCGGGAACTGATCGATTACGCCCGGGCGCTGGAGGGCATGCCCCGTCACGCTTCCACCCATGCGGCGGGGGTGGTGATCTCCAAAAAGAACATCAACGAATACGTGCCGCTGTATCTGGCGGATAAAGGGATCTCCACGCAGTTTACCATGACCACCATCGAAGAACTGGGGCTGCTGAAGATGGATTTCCTGGGCCTGCGCAATCTCACCGTCATCCGGGACGCGCTGGAGATGATAAAGGAAAATTGCGGTGATACCATAGATTTTTCCAGGATGACCTACGATGATCCGAAGGTTTACGAGCTGATCAGCAGCGCAAATACTCTGGGGGTGTTCCAGCTGGAAAGCGGCGGCATGCGTCAGTTTATGAAAAATCTGCACCCCGACTGCTTTGAGGATATCGTAGCCGGTATCTCGCTCTACAGACCGGGCCCCATGGCGTCGATCCCCACGTATATCGAAAATAAGAAAAATCCGGAAAAAAGTAAATATGTGGATCCCAGCCTGAAGCCGATCCTGGACGTGACGTACGGATGTATGGTGTATCAGGAACAGGTCATGCAGATCGTTCGGGACCTGGCAGGATATACTTACGGCAGGAGCGATCTGGTGCGCCGCGCCATGAGTAAGAAAAAACGTGATGTAATGGAACAGGAACGGGAATACTTTATTTATGGAAAGGATGGGGAAGACGGAACTGTTGAAATAAAAGGCTGTGTGCGAAACGGCATCCCGGAGAAGGCGGCGAAGGAGATCTACGACCAGATGATCAGCTTTGCAGAGTACGCCTTCAACAAATCCCATGCGGCGGCTTACGCCGTCGTGGCGTATGAGACCGCGTATCTGAAGACCCACTATCCCGTGGAATTTATGGCTGCGCTGATGACCAGCGTCATGGGCGACGCGGGACAGATCGCAAAATACATCAGAAACTGTGCAGAAATGGGGATCTCCGTGCTGCCTCCGGATGTGTGCGAGAGCGGCAAGAAGTTTACGGTGAAAGACGGCAAGATCCGCTTCGGGCTGCTGGGTGTAAAGAATGTGGGCGAGGGCGTGATCGAGGAGATCATCCGCGCCGGGAAGGAGCACGGCAGGCCGGCGGACATTTTTCAGTTCATCGAGCATCTCAACATCCACGAGATCAACAAGAAAGCGGTGGAGAGCCTGATCAAGGCCGGAGCGCTGGACTGCTTTCCGGGAAACCGCGCGCAGCATCTGGCGGTCTACGAGGGGCTGCTGGAATCGGCGCAGAACGATTCCCGGACGAATATCGAGGGGCAGATGTCGCTGTTTCAGATCAGTGAGACCGTGATGAACGCTCAGGGCGCGCAGAACCGCCTGCCCGATCTGACGGAGTTCGACAAATCTCTGCTCATGTCTATGGAAAAGGAAATGCTGGGCGTGTATCTGACGGCGCATCCTCTGATGGATGTGACGGAGCTCATCGAGAAGGTGGCGACCACGTCCACAGAAGAGCTGATCCACGCGGAGGAGAATCCACAGATCACAGACGGGATGGAGGTGAGGCTGGCTGGCATCATCAGTTCCAAGAAGACGCTGGTGACGAAGAAAAACACCATGATGGCCTTCGTCCAGCTGGAAGATCTCTACGGCACAATCGAGGTGATCGTTTTTCCAAATGTGTATGAGCGGGCCAGAGATCTGATCCGGGAGGACGGGATCATCGCTGTAAAGGGCACCGTTAATTTCAAGGAAGACGAGGCGCCCAAGGTTCTGGCCAACCAGGTGGTGGAGCTGAAGGAACCGGAGGAAGGAGCCGCGCCGGAGAGCATCTTCGGAAACGGGCGCCGCGGCAACCGGGATCCCGGCGAACCGTGGGGAAAGAGACCCGATCGGGAGTCCGCACCGTACGGACAGTCTGTCCAGGATGAACGGCAGCGCGGACCGGCTGACCGGCGGGGATACGGCGCAGCTGCCGTGCCCCAGCAGGGAATGGCGCAGGAATCCGGCGCCAGAGCGGTGAATCTTCTGATCCCGGCCGGCATGGACGAACGCTCGGCGCTGGGACTCATCAGCACTGTGCTGCGGGCCCATCCGGGAGACACGCCTGTGATCATCGCCGCTGCGGGCGGAAAGAAATACCGCACGAGATCCGACATGTGGATCACGGCGGACGATGGATTTTTTAAAGAGATGGAAGCTCTCATAGGGAGAGATAATATAAGGAAGTAAGAAAGCAGGTGCATATATGAAGCGTATCGGTGTGCTCACCAGCGGGGGAGATTCCCCGGGCATGAATGCGGCTATCCGCGCCGTGGTCAGAGGCGGACTCTACAACAAGATGGAGATCTACGGGATCAAGAGAGGCTACGAGGGGCTGATCAGCGGAGATATCGACGAGATGCAGATCTCTTCGGTGTCGGATATCATCCAGAGAGGCGGCACGGTGCTGCGGACGGCCAGAAGCGAACGGTTTCAGACGCCGGAAGGGTTTAAGCGCGCTCTGGACATGATCGAGAATTTCGAGATCGAGGGGCTGGTGGTGATCGGCGGCGACGGTTCCCTGCGGGGAGGGTTGGATCTGACGAAGGCGGGCGTGCCTGTGATGGGACTTCCCGGCACCATCGACAACGATCTGGCTTATACGGATTTTACCATAGGCTTTGACACGTCGGTGAACACGGCCCTCTCAGCCATCGGCAATATCCGGGATACGTCCTCCTCCCACGGACGGGCCACCGTGGTGGAAGTAATGGGAAGAAACTGCGGGGATATCGCCCTCTACGCCGGTCTTTCCGGAGGCGCTGAGACGATACTCATCCCCGAGGTCCCCGTGGACATCAACGCGGTCTGCCGCAAGCTGATCCAGGGCAGGAACCGGGGGAAACTGCACAGTATAATCATCCGGGCGGAAGGCGTGGCCATGTCCTCCGCGGATCTGGCGGACATGATCGAAGAGCGCACCGGCATGGAGACGAAGGTCGTCGTTCTGGGCTATATCCAGAGAGGCGGATCCCCAACGGCCAGAGACCGTCTGATGGCCAGCCGCATGGGATACCGGGCAGTGGAACTGCTGCTGGCGGACAGCGGGAGCAGAGCCATCGGGATCAGAGGATCGGAGATCGTGGATTATGATCTGGAAGAGGCTCTGAAAATGAAGCGCCCTCACGATGAATCCATTATTGACCTGGCGGAGATTTTGTCGTAAAATAGGACGGTCTGACAGTACGGCGGGCGGCGTACAGCCTGCGGGGGCGAGACGCGTCCGTCCGGGATCGTCAGAGAATGTGGCCGGGTCATCCGGCAAATGTGGCCGGATCATCCGGCAAAATCTGTGTAGGACCTGCCGGAGTCCGACGGTTTGCCGCGGGCGCGGAGCAAGGTCTGCAAAAGGAGAAAAAGAAAGAATATGGGAAACGAGACAGTACAGATGGTGTTCGGACTCCTGGGAGGCCTGGCTGTTTTCATCTACGGTATGAATCTGATGAGCGAAGGACTTCAGAAGGTCGCCGGAGAGAAAATGAGGTCGGTCCTGGGGCTGCTGACGAAGAATCCTTTCGTAGGAGTTCTGGCGGGGGCCCTGACCACGGCTGTTCTGCAGAGCAGCAGCGCTACCACGGTAATGGTGATCGGCTTTGTCAGCGCAGGACTCATGAACTTGCCGCAGGCGATCAGTATCATCCTCGGCGCAAACATCGGTACGACGATGACGGCACAGCTCATCGCATTCAAGCTGGATGATTACATCTGGCCCATCATCTTTATTGGTTTTCTGCTCTTTTTTGCGGCCAAGAAGCCGCAGATCAAATTTGTGGGACAAACAGTCTTCGGCTTCGGACTTCTGTTCCTGGGCATCATGTATATGGGAAGCACCATGAAGCCGCTGGTGGCGCTGCCGTTTTTCTCGGATCTGATGCTTGAGGTCAGCGAGATACCCGTTCTGGGCGTCATTTTGGGTACGGTAATGACGGTGATCGTGCAGAGCAGCAGCGCAGTCATCGCCGTGCTGCAGAATCTGGCGTCCCAGGCAGGGCCGGACGGCGCCAGCATCATTGGACTGGAGGGCGCGCTGCCCATTTTGTTCGGCAGCAATATCGGAACCACCATCACGGCCATCCTGGCCACCATCGGAGGTTCCACCAACGCCAAGCGGACGGCTGCGGCCCACACTATCTTCAACATTTCGGGCACGCTGATCTTCATGTGGTTCATCCCTCAGTTCTGCGGGATCGTGCGGCTGGTCTCGCCGCCTGGACCGGAACTGGCCATTATTTCCCGGGAGATCGCCAACGCCCATTCTATCTTCAATATCGTGTGTACCCTGCTGTGGCTGCCCTTTGTTGGTTTTCTCGTAAAACTGGTGACAAGGCTGCTGCCGGAGAAGGAAGAAGAGCTGGTGGCCACCTGTACGCCGCTCTATCTCGATTACAAGATCATCGATCAGCCGGTATTCGCGCTGCATCTGGCTACCCGGGAACTGTCCCGCATCGCTCAGATGATCCTCCCCATGCTGAAATCTGCGGAGAAAGCGTTCTTTGAGGGAGATGAGAGCGCTGTGGACGAGGTCACGGAGCTGGAAGAAAATATCGACGCTCTGCAGGCGGCCACGGTGAAGTACATGTCCTCCATCTTTGCGGGGGGCGGCCTGACGGCTCACCAGTCGGCGCAGATCTCCGGGCTGATGCACGTGGCCGGAGACATTGAGCACATGGGCGACCAGTGCCAGAACATCGCGGAGTTTGCCAGGGAGAAAATGGAGAAGGGCTACCGTTTCTCAGATCGGGCGGTGCTGGAGCTGTCCGGCGGTTTTGCCCAGGTCAAAAGCATCGTGGAGGATACGATCCGCGCGCTGAACGACGGCCATGAAGATCTGGCCCGGGACGTGCTGGTGCAGGAGGACGCTCTGGATCATCTGGAACTGCGGCTCAGAAATCACCATCTGGAGCGGCTGGAACGGGGCGAGTGTTCGCCGGAGTTCACAGTGCTCTACACCGACGTGCTGCACAATCTGGAAAAGATCGGCGATTACTGCAAAAATATCGCTCAGGCGGTGCTCAAGGATATCAACTTCAACTCGAAGGAGTACGCGGAATAGGAAAAAGGCCGGCTGCAGAAAACTGCGGCCGGCCTTTTTCGATCCTTCTGCTTCTGTTTCACCCGCCATATCTTTTTCTGATCATATTCTGAGTGGGCTGCATATCTTAAGTGGTTGCATTTCGCAAGCGGGCTGCGTTTCCTGGGAGGGCTGCGTTTCCCGAATGGCTGCATATCCTGGGAGGGGGGCATATCCCGAGAGGGCTGCATATCTCGAATGGCTGCATGTCCTAAATGGGCGGCCGCTGGTCGGATGCAGGGAGAGCTGGATAGCTGGACCGCTTAACTGCTAGATGGTTTGATGGGTTGATCGTTTGAAGATCGGACCGCAGGATAGGTGAAAATGACAAAAAAAATTAAATATCACCTATATTCACGTAGAAAGCAACAGATATTAACCAATATTTTACATAAAATGGGCGAAAACTTAATAAAATAATGATTCTCACCTATTTGGAAGCTCTTTTTCGGTGAGATTGAGAAAAAAATCTGTATTTCGCCTATTCGTGATCAGAATCAGCCGCCGGCCAGGTACTGAAAGCCCAACGGTGCAAAGCATTCAACAGAGACCGGCGGCCGATGGGCTGTCTGCAGGCGACGGACAGGCGATCCGTCGCCTGCAGGATATTAATAACTGCGACAGCTCCGCCGCCAATCAGATATAACGGTCCTGAGGACCCGCCACCGGCCAGATATCACCAGTCCCGGGGGGACCCACTGCCGGCCAGATATCACCAGTCCCGGGAGACCCGCCACCGGCCAGATACCGCCAGCCCCGGGGGAGACCCGCCACCGGCCAGATATCACCAGCCCCAGGACACCCGCCGCCAGCCAGATACCGCAGCCCCGGAGTACCCGCACTCCGCAGGGAACCGACAGCCGTCCGCCCGGCTATGCCGTCATAAGGGAGACAAAATACCGGAAGAGCGGTTCGGCGTCTGCCGCGCCTTCGGTGGGTGTCAGCACCATGTTTTCCGGGTGCCACTGCAGGCCGAAGACGGGCAGCGATCGGTGAACGATGGCTTCGATGATGCAGTCGTCTGTGCCTTCGATGGGGTGGGATGGGGAGGATGGGCCCATCCCGCATCGGTCCAGCCAGGCTTTCTGCTCAGCCGCCGTGATTTCGTCGCTGAACCAGGTCTGGGCCGCGGAAAAGCCGTCGGCCAGCCTGCGGACCGCCTGATGGTGCTTGGTATTGATCACTGCGCGGTCCCCGTAAAGACTGTGGAGGAAGAGGCCGGGAGTACAGACAGAGTCGTGTACGGTCTCTGTATTTTCCACGTAGCGGTGGATGTCTTCGCAGCGGATATGCTGGATGAGACTTCCGCCAAAATAGACGTTGAGAAGCTGCATGCCGCGGCAGATCCCCATGAGAGGAAGGCCGCGCGCGATGGCCCCTTCGATCATTTCAAGCTGCTGCCTGTCCAGCTCGGGGTCCACGTCGCGGCTGCCGTTTTCTGCCTCGCCCCACCGGCTGGGGGCGATGTCGGGAAATCCTCCGGGAAAGATGACAGCGCCGCACTGATCCAGAGCGGCGGGATCCAGGGAGACGAAGGGATTCAGTCCCAACAGGGCCGCCGCGTCGACGCAGTTTTTCGTACATTTCTGAGGATCGTCCGGCCCTGCCACAAGTATTTTTTTCATAGGTTCTGGTTCCTTTCTTTTATCGGTGCGGAGGAGGGGCTGTCCACCTCCGGAAGGCGTCGGCTGAGAGTGAAATTCTATTCTTGTCAATTGAAGCTACTGTTCGTGCCGCACAAGAATCTTATACCGCACAAAAATGGTCTGAAATCACAGGTCGAGCCGGATTTCAGACCGCTTTTTTCATTCCGGCCCGCAGACAGGGCCGGATATTCTTTTTCCTTTGTCAATTTTACTGTCGATATCCGCTTTATCTGCGCATATCAGGCCGGCACAACGATGACTTCCGCGCTTCCCAGAATTTTGTTGGCCAGCTGTGCGATGATCGTATCGCTGTTGCCGCTTTCCTTTCCGGATTCACCCATGATGACGTGGGTGATATTATTTTTCATGACCTGTTCCACCAGCGTCTTCAGTATGTCGTCAGAGCGGAGAACGGTAAGGCTGGCGCCGTAATCGTGCGCGATCTCGTACAGATATTCCAGAGCGTCGCCGTCCTTGGCGGTCCCCAGAAATTTATACTGTTTTCCTATGACGTGTACGACGAATAAATCCCCCTTTTCTTCGCCCAGAAAATTGTAGCCGAATTGGATCAGACGTTCGCAGTTTCGCTGCTGCGTCACGCAGACCATCACGTTTTTCATTTTGCTGCTACCCCCGTTTGGACCGGCAGGAAGTGGCTCTGCCGGATGAAAGAATCATGCTATAACATTTGTATCGCAGGGCCCTGACTGCGGGCGCGCCCGCGAGAGTCGTACCCTACATTCAATTATACAGGATTTCGGAGAGAATAACCACAGGTACGAGAGAATTAATGAAGAAATGTGCGGAGAAAATCCGGAAACATTTTGTCGAAGATCTGCGGGGGATTTTTTTGGCCGTCACAGTCCCGGGCTCTTGTAACGGCGGGGAAGTGCGTGTAAAATAGGGAAGGGGGTTTGTATGGAGCGAACAATTTTGCACTGTGATATGAACGGCTTTTACGCATCTGTAGAGCTTCTTTCACGTCCGGACCTGAAAGGGCTGCCGGTGGCGGTGTGCGGGAGTCCGGACAACAGACACGGCATTATATTGGCAAAAAATGAGAAGGCCAAGGCCTTTGGCGTCGTCACGGCGGAAACGGTCTGGCAGGCCAGAAAAAAATGTCCGGAGCTGAGACTGGTGCGTCCACATCACGATCGCTACCGGGAGTATTCCCTGATGATCAACGACATTTATCAGCGGTATACGGACATGGTCGAGCCTTTCAGCATCGATGAATCGTGGCTTGACGTGTCGGCCAGCTTAAATCTATTCGGCTCAGGAGAAAAGATCGCCGACGAGATCCGATCCACAGTAAGATCCGAACTGGGTCTGACCCTTTCGGTGGGCGTCTCATTCAATAAGATCTTCGCCAAGATGGGAAGCGAATACAAAAAGCCCGACGCTACCACGGTGATCTCCCGGGAGAATTATAAAGACATCCTGTGGCCCATGCCCGTGCGGGAGCTTTTTTTTGTGGGGCAGGCCACGGCGGATAAACTGATCAGAATGGGTATCCGCACCATCGGCGATCTGGCGGCCGCCGACCGGAGGCTGCTGGTCTCTGTGCTTGGGAAGCAGGGCGGTCAGCTGTGCGATTACGCCCGGGGCGAGGATGAAAGCCCCGTGGCGCTGTATCGGGAGCGTCAGGAGGTCAAGTCAGTGGGAAATGGAATGACCTTCCGGAGGAATCTGCTGGGGCTTTCCGACTGCCGGACGGCGGTCACGGCGTTGGCGGACAAGGTGTCTACCCGACTGCGGGGCCACGGGCTGAAGTGCGGCGGGGTGAAAGTGGACATCAGGGACCCTGATTTCAAGACGATCTCAAGGCAGAAGCAGCTGGATATGACCACCAATCTGGGCGAGGAGATCGCCAGGGCGGCCATGGAGCTCATCTCTGCAAGCTGGAATCCGGATAAACCCATCCGGCTGATCACGGTGACGGCGATCTCGCTGTGCCCTGAGGACAGCGCCGAACAGCTGTCCCTTTTTACAGCGGGGAGCAGGGACCGGGAAAAGCAGGAGAAGGTGGAGAGGACGATGGATTCCATTCGGGCAAAATACGGCGGCAGCGCCATAACCTTCGGCGGTATCGTGAAGAATGACATCGGCATCGAGCTGTACGAAGAAGAGGAGGTAAATAATGAAAAAGAGTAAATGGATGAGAAGGATCACAATGACGGCGGCTGTGCTGCTGGCGCTGGCGGCGGCCCTCGGCGGCTGCGGCGGG
Organism: Bacilliculturomica massiliensis; assembly: GCF_900605495.1. GTDB lineage: Bacteria > Bacillota > Clostridia > Peptostreptococcales > Anaerovoracaceae > Bacilliculturomica > Bacilliculturomica massiliensis. The sequence continues at coordinate 1,784,614 of NZ_LR027603.1, read as the reverse complement.
CAGGACCAGGGGGAAAGAGCAGGCGGATCGGGCGGGCAGGATCAGGGCGGACAGGCCTCGGTATCGCAGCCCATCAGGATCGCGGCGCTGAACGGACCCACAGGCATGGGAATGGCCCCGCTCATGGATAACGAGAACTACAAGATCACCGTGTACCAGAGTCCCGACGAGGTGGTCGGGAAGGTGACCTCCGGCGAGGTGGACGTGGCCGCGGTGCCGTCCAACATGGCTTCGATCCTGTACAACAAGACGGAAGGCAAGGTCGGACTGGCGGCGGTGAATACCGGCGGCGTTCTATACGTGCTGGAAAACGGAACGGCGGTGAACGGGCTGTCCGATCTCAGGGGCAAGACCATCTATGCCAGCGGGCAGGGCGGAGCGCCGGAATACATTCTGCGCAGGCTGCTGGCGGACGCGGGACTGGCTGAATCGGACGTCAATATCCAGTGGCTGGCAAATCACAGCGACGTAGCCTCGTCTGCTTCCGTTGAGGAAGGAGCGGTGGCGCTGCTGCCGGAGCCCTTTGTGACCGTGACCACCGGGAAAAATCCTGATATGAGAGTGGCGGCGGATCTCAACGCCATCTGGAAGGAAACTTACGGACAGGAGCTGCCTATGGGCGTGACCATCGCCTCCAGGTCGATGATCGACGACCGGTCGGAAGATCTGCAGATCTTCCTGCGGGATTATGAGGAGGCGGTCAACTTTGTAAATCAGAACCCCGCGGAGGCGGCGCAGATGATCGCAGATGCGGGGATCGCTGCGGACGCGGCCGTGGCTGAGAAGGCCATTCCGCGGTGCAATATCATTTTCCTGTCGTGCGGCGATGCGAAAGCGGCGCTGGAGCCTTTCTATCAGATATTATTTGAGATGGAGCCAAAGTCGTTAGGAGGAAAGCTTCCGGATGAAACGTTCTACTACGTTTATTAATGCCGGCGGACCCGTCAGGGCTCTGATGATCGGCTTGTTTTGGCTGCTGATCTGGCAGGCGGTCTATATGGTGATGGAGAAGGACTACATTGTACCTTCTCCTTTTCATACGGCGGAAGTCCTGGTCTCCATGCTGGGTACGGGGGAATTCTATGTGGATACGGCGGTGACGCTGGGCAGAGTGCTGTCTGGCATGGCGCTGTCCTTTGCGGCTGGGGCGGTCAGCGCGGTGCTGGCGTATTTCGTTCCCTTTGTGCGAATGCTTCTGGGAGGGGTGGCCGCGGCCTTCAAGGCGATGCCCGTGATGTCGGTGATCCTCTTTGCCATTCTCTGCATGGTCTCCGGCTTAGTGCCGGTCTTTGCCTGTTTCCTGATGTGTTATCCTGTGGTACACACCAATCTGCTGGAGGGTCTGGACAGTATCGGAGAAGAATATCTGGAGCTCTGCCGGGCTTATCGCATCGACTTTCGCAAACGGCTGCGGCAGGTGTACCTGCCGGCGATCTCCGCCAACATAAAGGCCGCCCTCAGTCTGATTTCCGGACTTTCGTGGAAAGCGGTGGTGGCGGCTGAAGTGCTGGCCAGCCCCGCCCATTCTATGGGATATCAGCTTCTTACGGCCAAGGTCTATCTGGAAGCCGACCGGCTGTTTGCCTGGACCATCGCCATCATCATTCTGTCCATTCTCTTTGAGAAAGGGGTGAGGGAGGCGCTGAAATGGATGTAGAAAAGAACAGGGTAAAGGACGCGGCCGTGGAGATACGCCATCTGAGGAAGGCGTACGGGGAACTGCCGCTCTACGACGGATTCTCTTTCGATATCGAAAGAGGCGCGGTGACCGTGCTCACCGGACCGTCAGGATGCGGAAAGACTACGCTGCTGCGGATGATCGCCGGGCTGGCGGAGCCGGACGGCGGCAGCATCGTGTTCAAAGGCTTCGCGGAGCCGGGCGGCGGCTCCGCGAGACCGGAGGGCGCGAAAGAGATAAGACCGACAGGACCAGCGGACGGCTCGGAAACGATGAATCCAGTGAAACGGGAAAAAACAGTCAAAAGGGAAAAAACGGCGGAACGGGATCCGTCGGCAGCGATCCTCTTTCAGGAAGACCGGCTGCTGCCCTGGCTCACGGTGAGGGAGAACATGCGGCTGGTACTGCCACGGGAAGCGGAAGGTCAGCAGGCAGAAGAAAGGCTGGAAGAACTTCTGAGTCTGCTGGAACTGTCCGGATTTGGAGATTATTATCCGGAGAAGCTCTCCGGAGGAATGCGGCGGAGGGCGGCTATCGGACGGGTTCTGCTCTACGCAGACAGCGCGGAATATGTTAGAGACCGGGAATGTGAAGGCCGTGGGCAGTTTGCCGGGCCGGAGCGCCAGGACTGCCCATGCAGCCCGGCAGGCGGCGCAGGCCGGGGCGGGATGCTGCTGCTCATGGACGAGCCGTTCAAGGGCCTGGACGACGCGCTGAAGATGCGGGTCATGGCGGCCCTGTCCGCTGAGTGGAAGAAGAAAGGCAGCACGGTGGTGCTGGTCACCCACGACAGAAAAGACGCCGGATTTCTGGGCGACCGGCTGTGGGAGTTTTCCGGTCAGCCGGTGGAGGCCAGGCTGGTCTACAGTCGGTGAGTTCTTTTTTCCGGCCTGTGGACCTGACTGGAACAACCGGCTCTCAGACAGCCGTCAGACGGCCGTCTGACGGCCGGCGGCCGGACTGCGGAGGGGCCGGTTCTGTCGCTTTCTGTTGACGGAAATCGTGAAGACCGGTATAATGTCGATGGAGGATAGGATAATATGAAACTTGTAACGATAATTTCCGGCGTCATCCTGACATTGACCGGAATTTACTGCATTATCCGGTCGGGGACCACTTACGCGGCCATGGCTTTTGTACTGGGGATCGCTATGCTGATCCACGGGGTAATGAGCATCGCCAGCTGCGCTACGGAAAAACGCCAGGGCTACGCCTCAGGCTATGTGCTGGCAGACGGCGCGGTGACGCTGGTCCTGTCGGTGCCTGTTCTGGCCAATCTGCTGGCCACTGAAGCTGTGGTGCCCATATTTTTCGGCATGTGGCTGCTCTTTTCCGGCACTATGCACGCTCTGCAGGCCATTGTGGTGAAGGGATTCGGGGAGCGAAACTGGAGACTTGGGCTGACCTTCGGGCTTCTGGCCGCGGTGGTGGGGATCAGCTGCTTTGCCCGGCCCATCACCGGGAAAACAGCCACCGTACTGCTTCTGGGGATCTATTTCATTGCCCAGGGGATCAGCGTGACTGTGCTGGGCCTTCATTTCAAGAAACACACAAAGCGGCTCAGAAGAAAAGAAGCCGAATAGTGAGCGTCGATACTGTGTTCCGGATACCGGGCACAGTATTTCCATATTTGCGGGGAAAAGACATCGGGAAACTGCGGGCTGCGGCGGCCGGAGCAGGGGGCATGCTGTGCGGTGCGCCGGCCGTATGCGGGAGAGATCAGGGAGCCGCATTCAGGAGCTGCACCCGGGAGTCGCCGTGCGGATATGGGCATTGAACGGATAACGGATAGGGATATATAGACTAAGTGGGGTGGTAGGTTTGGAAGAGTACAAAATACTGGTCATGGAGGACGATGAGGACATCAACCGCCTTCTGCGCACGATCCTGTCGAAGAAGGGATACCGGACAGAAGGGGCTTTCTCAGGCAGCGAGGGCAGACTGAGGCTGTCTGTGGAGTCTTTCGATCTGATCCTGTTGGATCTCATGCTTCCGGGTCTGTCGGGAGAAGAGTTTCTGCGGGAGATCAGAGGGGAGGAAAATGTGACGCCGGTCATCGTCATCTCGGCTCGAACGGCGCTGGAGGACAAGGTGTCCGCCCTGTCTCTGGGCGCCGACGATTATATGACCAAACCCTTTGAGGCGGCGGAGGTGCTGGCCAGAGTGGAGGCGCAGCTGCGCCGTTTCCGGAAGTTTGCGCCCAGGGCGGAGGCGAAGGAGGAAACGGACCGGTACCTGACTTTCTGCGATCTGCGTCTGGACCGTCTGAGCCGCCGGGCGGAAGCGGCAGGAGCTCCGCTGACGCTGACGGCTACGGAGTTCGATCTGCTGTGGCTGCTGATGTCCGATCCGGACCGCGTGTTTACGCGGGAAGCGCTGTATACTCACGGCTGGGGCGGCGAATACTACGGCGAGGACAACACGGTGAACGTGCATATCAGCAATATCAGAAACAAGCTGGGCAGGCTGAATCCCGGGAGAGAATACATCAAGACCGTGTGGGGCATCGGTTTTAAGATGGCAGACGGCGGCGGGCGGAATAAATAAAGCAGAGACTGAGCCGCGGCCCCGCCGGGACCGGGAGACCGGGACCGAAGAAGCAGCCTGAACAGAGGAAGAGACCGGGACTGAGGCAGAGACGGTGAACTTTATACTTTCTTTAAATTTGCTTAAAGACTTATTTTGAAATTCTCCTTTATAATCGTATTTGTCAGGCGGCCGGCAAAGGAAAGCGGACGTCTGGAGGCCGGAAGGAATACCCCGGGGGAGGGAACTCCGAGAAGGAACGGAAGCCGGCGAAGCAGAGAAAGGGGAATCAGATAGAAATGGAAGAAAAGATCGCAGTCACAAGGCAGCTGTGCAAGCGCTACGGGCAGTTTACCGCTCTTGCGCCCACGGACTTTGAGCTGAAAAAGGGGCAGATCATGGGACTGGTGGGACGAAACGGCGCGGGAAAGACCACGCTGCTCAAACTTCTCACAGGGCTGACGGATCCCACGGGAGGGACTATGGCGCTGTTTTCCGGAGAAACGCCGTCGGAGCTTTCCAGGGCCAGAAAACGGATGGGGATCATCGTAGAGGCGCCGGCTTTTTACCCGAATCTGACAGCGGCGCAGAATCTGGAATATTACCGGCTGCAGAAGGGGATACCGGAGCGATCCAGGATCGATTATGTACTGACGGAAGCGGGGATCGAAAGTACGGGAAAAAAGAAATACAAGGATTTTTCACTGGGGATGAAACAGCGGCTGGGGATCGCGCTGGCGCTGCTCTCCGACCCGGACATCCTGATCCTGGACGAACCGCTGAACGGTCTGGATCCCATGGGTATCGTGGAAATGCGCAGTCTGCTCCAGCGCCTCAACCGGCAGCGGGATCTGACCATCCTCATTTCCAGTCACATTCTGAGCGAGCTTTCCGCCATCGCCACCAATTACTCATTCATTGAGCAGGGACGGATGGTGGAACAGATCTCGGCGGAAGCGCTGCATGAAAAATGCAGGCGCTATGTGGAGGTCAAAGTGGATCAGCCGCAGAAGGCGGCCGCTCTGCTGGAGAGGGAGCTGAAGTGCGACCAATACGAAGTGCTGCCCGGAGGCGTGCTTCACATCTACGCCTGTCTGGAACAGCCGGAAAAGATCGCCGCCGCGCTGGTGGGAGGGCAGATCGCACTCTCCGTGATCCAGTCGAAAGGGGCGGATCTGGAACAGTATTTTGTGGATCTGGTGGGAGGTGAGCGGCGTGCTTAACTACATCAGAAGCGAATGTTACCGAACGATAAGGAGCAGGAGCTATGTGATCTTTTTCGGGGCCTGCGCGGTGCTGCTGGTGCTCACGAGCCTGTTTATGAGGAACACGGAACCGTTTAACAACACGTCCGTATCTCTGGCACTGACTCTGAACACGTTTAATATGGTGTCCCTGCTGACCATAGGGGTGGCGGACATGGTATTCTGCAATGAATATAAAAATCAGACTTTTAAAAACGCCCTGGCCTATGGATACAGCAGAAACGCCATCTATCTGGGGAAATTCGCCACGGAAGTGATCTTCGCCTTTGGGATCGCCATCGCGGTGTTTGGGATCTATCTGCTGTCCGTGTTCCTGCTTCTGGAAAATCCGCCGGAGGCAAGACCCATGGTAGAGTCCTATTTCCTGCTGCTGTTGGGAAGCGTGCCGGTGTGGCTGGGATGCCTGGCTCTGGCTCACCTGTGTCTGTTCTTCGTGAGAGGGGGAACGGCCGCCAGTTTTCTCTTTGCCGGACTTCTGGTCATTCCGGATTCGGTATTTGCACTGCTTGGCATGAAAGAAGGTTTTGGGCCGTTCTGCACGGCTATACGGGAAAATCTGCTGTGGAACCAGATCGGACATATGACGACGCCCATGATGATGACCGGGCAGATGCTGACGCCGGATCAGCTGATCCATCCTGCGCTGGTAGGACTGGGACACATGGTCGTGCTCCTGCTGATCGGCATGGCGCTGTTTCGGAGGAAGGAGATATAAAACAAACGGAGGCGTACCGCAGAGCTTTTGGGCTCAGCGGTATGCCTCCCGGCGATGAGAGAGAAAGCGGGAACAGGGCGGGGATATAGGCTCGGAGGGAAAGGAGGGGCGGAGATGATAGAAAGGATTTTGCTGGCGGCAGCCATGGCGGCCGCTGTGTTCTATGCCGCCCGTTTTTATTCTCTGCGCCGCGGCCTGCGGAGCTCAAGACGGCTGATGGAGGAGATCAACGGCCGGAGGGTCACCAATCAGAAGCTGATCCTTACGGCTCCCGACAGGGAGCTGGAGAGACTTCTGGAGACCGTCAATCAGGGGCTTGAGAACGCACGGCTGGAACAGGTCGTTTACTGCGGCCGGGAAAAGGAGTTTCGGCGGCAGATCGCCAATATTTCTCACGATCTGCGGACGCCGCTGACCTCGATCTTGGGCTATCTGGAGCTTTTGGAGGACCCGGATCTATCGGAGATGGAACGAAGGGAATTTTTGAATGTGGTGAGGCGAAAGGCGGAAGCGCTGCAGGAACTGATCTCCGCTTTTTACGATCTGTCCCGGCTGGAATCGGGAGAGTATTCGCTGGATCCGGAGCGTACGGAACTTTACGGCCTGCTCTGCGAGACGCTGGCGGCCTTCTATGAGGATTTTCAGACAGCCGGACTGGCGGTGGAGACATGCATCAGTCAGGAGCGGGTCTTTGTGACGGCTGATAAAAAGGCGGCGAAGCGGGTGTTTTTCAACCTGATGCAGAACATTTTGAATCACGGCACCTCACAGGTGCGCATTGAGCAGAGAAGGGAAGGCGCCGAAGTGATCACCACTTTTTCCAATATGGTGCAGGGCATGCGGCAGGAGGATGTGCCGCGGGTCTTTGAACGTTTTTTTACTGCGGACGAGATGCGTACCGGGCAGAATACGGGATTGGGCATGACCATCGTACAGAAGCTGCTCACAGAGATGGGACACCAGGTGGACGCCAGCCTGACCCAGGGGGAGGACGGAGACTGGTTTACCGTACGGATCGCCTGGCGGGCGGAAAGGCAGGCGGATAAGGGGTCCGGAAAAAAATAACCAAACGATGGCACCACCGGGAGACCTGGCTCAGATAAGCCGGGTCTTTTAATGTATCGTTACATCATGGATCTCACGATGCGGGAGAGCCGGGCCAGGGCGTAGAGGATCTCCCGCTCCTCCGCATAGGCGTAGGAGATGCGCAGACTGCAGCTTTTGCCGTATTCGTACAGCGTGCCGGGAAAGAGCAGAATATGTTCGCGTACAGCGGCGCGGAACAGCTGCCTGGCGCTCAGGTTTTCGTCAAAGCGGAGCCAGACGTAAAAGCCGCCGGCAGGCGCGTCCCAGGAGGCGATCTGACTGAAGTTGCGTTCGAGTGCGGCGACCACCGTATCTCTGCGGCTTTTCAGCTGAACGCGCAGCTGCGGCAGGTATTTGTCATAGGCGCCGCTTGAGAAGAATTCAGCCAGGATGAGCTGGGAGACGGTGCTGGCGCCGGAGTCCATCTGCATTTTCATGTCGGCGAGACGGTGGATGACGGATTCCGGCCCGGCGATCCAGCCGGTCCGCAGACCGGGAGCCAGGGTCTTTGACACGGTACCGATATGGAGCACCATGCCATTCTTGTCCATGGATTTCAGCGTGGCCGGAGGTTTTTCATCGTACCAGAGCTCCCGGTAGGAGGCGTCCTCTATGATGGGCAGGTGGTTTTGCTGACAGAAGCGGAAGAGCGCTTTCCTGCGATCGGCGCTCATCACCGTACCGGTGGGATTGTGGAAGTCCGGTATGGCGTAGAGCAGCGCCTCTTCCCGCTGAATGCGCTCCGGATCGATCTGCCAGTAGACCAGTCCCTCCTGATCCATGGGAAGGCCGGAGAGATTCATGCCTGCGGATTGAAAGAACTGCAGGCTCTTCAGGTAGGACGGATCGCCGGTGAATACCGTGGAACCGGATTTCAGCATGGTGAGACAGATCAGCTGCAGAGCCTGCAGCGCTCCGGAGGTGATCAGTATGCAGGAGGGAGAGATATCGATGCCATCCCGCTGCAGGCGCCTGGCCACGCTCCTTCGGAGGGCAGGCAGCCCAAGGGGCTCCTGATAATTCAGCGCGGAAAGTTTTCCCGCCACCCGCTCCATGGCTCTGCTCATCTCCTCTCGGGGAAACAGGGAAGGGGAGAGCTGACCGGTGCCTAAAGAGATGAAACGGGGGTCGGCTTCGCAGCGCCGGCATTCCTGAATGATCGGATCGCTGGCATGAAAAGAACCGGATTGGATGTAGCGGCTCCAGTCCGGCGGAGCGTCGGTCATCATGAGGGACCAGGTATTGCTGGCCACATAGGTCCCTTTTCCAAAGTCGCTTTCCAGCACGCCGTAGGAGGAAAGCTCGTCCATGGCGGTGACGATGGTGCTGCGGTTGACGTTGAACTGTTTCGCCAGCTGGCGCTGAGCGGGCAGCCGGCTTCCCACCGCCCAGTCGCCGGTGGAAATCTTCATGCTCATATAGTCGATGATCTGTTTATATACGGGGACTGAACTGCTTCGATCAGGTCTCCAGTCGATCGAAATTTTTGACATGTTTCAAAAACCTCCGGGCTTTCACTATAAACTTGGTTGGGAAAAAAGTCAACGTTTGGTTGGCGCATCTTTGTCGAATATATAGTAACTTGTCAGTAAACAGCTGTTAAAAAAGTATCAATGACGAAGAAAACATACTGACGGGTGGAGGACAAATGAAATCTTTTATCAAATTCTTACCGGTTTTCGTTCTGGCCGCGCTGATGATCAGCGGCATGGACGCACTGATGGCTGCGCCTGTCGCGACGATCTGCGCCGCGGTGGTAGCCATGACTACAGATAAGCTGAAGTTTCAGGATTGCATTGACGCGGCGATGGAAAGCGTCAGCAAAATATTGATCGCATTATTTATTCTGATGTTTGCCTACGCAATGGCAAGCGCGTTCATGTCCACAGGGGTGGGCGCGTCCATTGTAAATGTGGCGCTCTCTCTGGGCGTAAACGGAAGGACGGTGGCGATGGTGGGCATTCTGGTCACAGGGATCCTGTCCGTGGCCACGGGTACCTCCTGGGGAACCTTTGCGGCATGCGCGCCCATCTTCCTGTGGCTGAATCACATCGTAGGAGGAGATCTGCTGCTGACCACAGCCGCCATCGCGGGCGGCGCGTGCTTCGGAGACAATATCGGACTGATCTCCGATACCACGGTAGTGTCCTCCGGTATTCAGGGGGTGGAAGTGATCGACCGGATACGTCACCAGGGCGTGTGGTCTGTGTCCTGCCTGCTGCTGTCTGCCGCCGCCATCTTTGGCATCGGCAGCTTTATGGGACTGCCTACCGCCGCTACCAATGCCGGCACCGTTATCGCGGAGATCCCGCAGGAGGTCTGGACGGTGCTGGCGGAAGAGCGCCCGGCCGCCGTGGATCTGCTTAATCAGGTACAGTCCGGCGTTCCCTATTTCATGGTGATCCCTCTGATCCTGGTCATCGCTACGGCGATCATGGGGCTGTCCACCTTTATCTGCCTGGGCATCGGCATTTTTTCCGCCTTTGTGTTCGGCATGTTCGCGGGGACCATCGGCATGCCTGAGGAACTGGTTTTAGAGGGAGGCGGAGCGTTCGCCGATTTCGTAAATCACGGCAGTTTCTTTTTGGATCTGCTCATGGACGGTTTTGCGGACGCCGGATCCTGGGTCGTCGTCATGATGATGTGGGTGGCGGCCTTCGGCGGCATCATGAGAAAGATCGCGGCTTTTGCACCGCTTTCCAATTTTGTGGCCCGCATCTCCAACAACGTGAGACAGCTGATGTTCTGCAACGGAATTCTGTCCCTGTTCGGCAACGCCTGTCTGGCGGATGAGATGGCTCAGATCGTCACCGTGGGTCCGATCATCAAGGATCTGGTGGACGACAACGTGGAGGGCAGCGAGGCGGATCTGTATAAGCTGAAGCTGAGAAACGCCACGTACTCCGACGCGCTGGGCGTGTTTGGATCACAGCTGATCCCCTGGCACGTTTATATCGGATTTTACATCGGCATCGCCACGGCGGTCTATCCGCTGCACCAGTTTGTGGCCATGGATATCATCAGATATAATGTGATGGCCATGGTGGCGGTGGTATCCATCCTGCTGCTGACGCTCACCGGAGGCGACCGCTTCGTACCCCTGTTCCGTCTGCCGTCAGAGCCTCAGGTGCGGCTGAAAAAATACGCCCAGAAGGCGGACGCGGAGAAAGTGTCTGAAGCCGCGGCAGAGCTTGCGGCCAAATAAGAAGACAGCTGCCGTCTGTCTGCTGAAAGGATAGGCTGATATCAATCTTCACCATATAAATATGCACTAAAAAGCGATTCCTGATCCGGTACCTCCGGGTCGGGAATCGCTTTTTGCATGGGCTCTCATCGGCCGCCTGCCTGGAACATCATCTGTTCTTTATTCGGATTCTGATGCGGAAGATGCGTCGGGATCGTCGGTGAGCGAAAATTCGGTGAGCTCCGGCGGACACCGGAAGCGGAGAGGCAGATAGGTGGTGCCCAGGCCGGAGTTTACGTACAGCGTGGTCTGTCTCTCGTTCTCAAAGCGGTAGATCCCCCGTTCATACTGCTGACCGTAGGGCGGCAGGTAGGCGTCGGATAAATAGGGGATCCGCACCTGGCCGCCGTGGGTATGTCCGGACAGCATCAGATCGATGTCGTAGTCGGTCATCTCTGTGACAAGGTCCGGCTCGTGGGCCAGAACGATGTTGAACGACTCCGGACGGCATTGGCTGGCCGCCGTGGGATCTCCGTAGCCGATGATCACGTCGTCGATGCCAACGATAGTGACGCCCAGATCTTTCAGGTCGGACCGCTGATTGACGAGCACCTGAAATCCGCCGGCTGTCATGATGTCCTTATAGTGCCGCTCCGCGCCGCCGCCGTAATCGTGGTTCCCGAAGACGGCGAATTTTCCGTACGAAGCCCTGATCTCCGAGAGCTTTTCCGAGATGGCCTCCGTACTGCCTTCGTAGCGGTCGTAGTGGTCGATCAGGTCGCCCAGGAAGAAGACCAGGTCGGGCTCCATATCGTTGATCTTGCCGACGGCCCGTTCAAAATCTTTTATGGTGTAGTTATCGCTGAAATGAGTGTCTGCGAAAACTACGATATTGAGTTCTTTTTGTTCCGGCGTCACGTGCGTACTGTAGATAGAGACTTCTTCCGTTATCAGAAGGTGGGGTTCCACATATCTGGCGTAAGCAAACAGAAGAAGTCCCGCGAGACAAAGAAGAACGATGAGACGCAGGACTGCTTTTAAAAATCGAATCAAGCTGATACCTCGATCTGTCAGTGTTTATTTTTGGTGCGCCGCGGCCGGGACCGCAGCAAAATCAGTTTTTCAGAGCCTGGATGGGGGACGGGATCCGCCCGCCGCGGCCGATAAAGCGTTCCGGCGACCAGGTACTGATGGGCATGACGGGAGCGTAGCCGAGAAGTCCGCCGAAATCCAGTTCGTCGCCCACCTTCTTGCCGATGGCGGGGATGACGCGGACCGCAGTGGTTTTGCTGTTCACCATGCCGATGGCCGCCTCGTCGGCGATCAGAGCGCTGATAACGGCGGCGCTGGTGTCCCCGGGGACCACGACCATGTCGATCCCCACGGAGCAGACCGCTGTCATGGCTTCCAGTTTTTCCAGAGAGAGCGCGCCCCTGCGAACGGCGTTGATCATGCCGTCGTCCTCGCTGACGGGGATAAAGGCTCCAGAGAGACCTCCCACGTGATTGCTGGCCATGACGCCGCCCTTTTTCACCGCGTCGTTGAGCATGGCCAGAGCGGCGGTGGTGCCGCAGGAACCGCAGCTTTCCAGACCGATCTCTTCCAGAATGTTGGCCACGCTGTCTCCCGGAGCCGGAGTGGGCGCCAGGCTCAGGTCCACGATGCCGAAGGGCACGCCCAGTTCCTCGGAGACCAGATTGCCCACCAGCTGGCCCATGCGGGTGATCTTGAAGGCGGTGCGTTTGATCAGCTCAGCCACCTTGTCGATGGAACAGCTTTTCCCTTCTTTGGCCAGGGCGGCCCGCACCGCGCCCGGACCGCTGACGCCTACGTGGATGACGCAGTCCGGTTCGCCGGGGCCGTGAAACGCGCCTGCCATGAAGGGATTGTCTTCGGGAGCGTTGCAGAACACTACCAATTTGGCTGCGCCCATGCACTGATCGTCTTTCGTAGCTTCCGCCGTCTGTTTGACGATACTGCCCATGAGCTTAACAGCGTCCATGTTGATGCCGCTTTTCGTCGAACCGATATTGATGGAGGAGCAGACGAATTCCGTCTTTGCCAGCGCCTCGGGAATAGAGTGGATCAGTTCCTGATCTCCTGCGGAAAAGCCCTTGTGTACCAGGGCGGAAAAGCCGCCGATGAAATTGACGCCGACCTCCTTCGCAGCCCGGTCCAGCGCTTCGGCGTAGTCCACGGGATTGGGGTTTCTGGCGCTGGCCAGGATCATGGCGATGGGAGTGACGCTGATCCGCTTATTCACCACCGGGATACCGTAGGCGGAGCTGATCCTCTCCACTACGGGCACCAGATCTCTGGCTTTTGTGGTAATTTTTCTGTAGATCTTCTCGCAGGCCCGTTTGGGGTCCTCGTCCGCGCAGTCCAGCAGGGAGATACCCATGGTGACTGTTCGGACGTCCAGGTTTTCCTGGCTGATCATGCGTATGGTTTCTAATATATCATTTGTATTCAGCATAGTTTGATTATAGTCCTTTCCGGAGTTGATCGGTCTTTTTTCTGGACGTTTTTATCTGCATCCCTGCCGCGCTTTACACGGGATCTTGTCCGCTCTCTGGCCCTCTCTGTGGATTTTTTCTGACCTGAACGAAGGACGGCGGCGCTTGCCGCCGCGCCGGATAGGGAAGCGGGCGTTACGGCCTCTGCCGCGGCCCGGCCCGGACTTAGATCCGGTGCATGGCGTCGTACAGTTCGCTTCTGGTCATGCGGACGTCCAGTCCCATGGTTTCGCCTTCCTTGGCGAACCGTTCCGACAATGCGGTGATCTCTTCGTCGCAGCGGGACAGGTCCACGACCATGGTCATGGCGAACATGCCCTGAACGATGCTCTGCGTTACATCCTCCACGTTGATCTGTTTCTGCGCGCAGAGCGTGCTGATCTTAGCCAGAATTCCGATCTGATCCTTACCGATGACGGTGATAACTGCTTTCATATGCACACCTCCTGTTGCGGCAGAAGGAACCGGCAGACCCCCACGGATATTTCCCGTGGCCGATCCTTCGCGCCGGACTGCATTTGCCGCCGTTTTTTCTGTTGTTTTATCGATGTCGTTCAAAAATCTTTATCATTATATCAAATCGGCTGGGTAAACTCAAGGACTATCGGCGGATGGACCAGGCCTGTGCAGAAAACTGGCAGACCTCATAATTCCATATTGCCAGAATGACGGTTTTTATTCGGCATGGGCGGATTTTCCCCTGAAGTATATTGCAATTCCGGCAGCTATCCGGTATGATCGCTAATATAAATGGAAGTCTCTGGTCTGCTGCGGGGGCCGCGCGTGCGGTACGGACCGGGCGGAGAGTCCGGCATAGGAGCTTAAAATGGCCGCAGCAGTCTGGATGGGAGTATAGGAAATGCAGAGAGAAAATGAGGTAGATACAATGCTGGAAATGTATTCGGAAGAAGAGCTGAACGTGCTGGAAAAACATATTGAGAACTATTTTGGACCTTTTCGCAACGTGCTCCACGAGATCGCTTCACCGGATATCCACGTGGATGTCTGTATCGTCGAACCCACGCCAGAGCGGAACTATTATACCCTTGTCACCATGGGCATGGGCGCTCACTTCATGTCTGTGCCCGAAGAACTGGCGGAATACAGGCTGGAACGGGCGGAACTGGTCATCTCGCTGCCGGATTACTGGAAGATCGACAGTTCAGAGGAGAAATGGTTCTGGCCCATCGGCTGGCTGAAGATGCTGGCCCGTCTGCCTGTGGCAGAGGATTCCTGGCTGGGCTGGGGCCATACTGTAGCGAATCCGGGAGGGGTTCCTTTCGCGGCAGATACAGGTCTGTCCGGCAGTATTCTGCTGTCTCCCGGCCAATTTCCGCAGGAGGCGTCGGTATGCCGGCTGCCCGACGGCGGCGAGATCAATTTTTACGCCGTAGTTCCGCTGTATGCGGAAGAGATGGAATTTAAGTGCAGAAACGGCGCCGACGCGCTGATGGAATTGTTCGGGGAGGGCGAGGACGCGATCCCGCCCCTGCCGCTGGATCCGGAACGGAAAAACGTGTGCGCCGAAAGTAAGAAACAGTACAGGATCAGACCCGAGGACATAAAGCCCCTGCTCACCGACTGGGATGGTCCCGAGGGATGTCTGGCCACCGACCGGATCACGGTGGACGGCTGCCCGGTAGGATATTGTTATCGGCAGCGGCCGGATGCAGGCGACGATCTCTGGGACAGCGGCTGGAGATTTACCGCGGGAGATGAGAGCGACGAGTATATGGACGACCCGGAACACTCCGGGATCTTTTCGCTCAATTCGATCTGCAACGCCGACCCGGAGATCATGCCCTTGCTGAGGGCGCCTTACGGCTCCGCTTTTTATCGGGATGAAAACGGCGCTTTCTGTCAGGCAGAGCCGTGGGATGAAGCCTGCGGAAACGGGGAAGACTGCGGAGAGGGGAACTGCGTGGAGGAAGAAAAGGCAGAGAGCAGGAGCGTGGGTGAACGGACGGTTTCGGCTCCGCGGAAGTTCCTGCTGGGGCAGGACGACATAGCGGTCCTGGAATCTCTGGAGGATGATTCCAGCGGTTACTACGGACAGATGTTGGGTTATCTCGACGAATTCCTGAAAAGAGGCGTGGAAGAGGGACGCTTTACCGAGACGGAGGCCGGGGAGGCCCTGGATATTGCGCTCTGGTACTCTTACGCCTGCAACAATCTGGACGACTACGATCATTATTATATGACCACGCAGTGGATGCCGCCGTCGGAAAAAAACGCCGGGGGCTGCGGCACCTGGTATTACCGTTACTCCTGCGCTCTGATGTATTGCAGCAGACTGGAGGAAGCGCTGGAATACGCGGAGAAGGGCTTGATGGAGGAGCCGGATTATCCCTGGGGCTATCTGCAGGCGGCAAAGCTCCGCTGTCACTTCGGCGATAAAGAAGGGGCGCTGGCGGCGGTGGAACGCGGGCTGGAGCTGGTGCCGGGAGACTTTGAGTTCCTGACCCTGAAAAGAGAGATCGGAGAAGGACGTACGCTGGAAGATATGGAATATCACTACATCAGTCCGGAAAATGATCGCCAGCTTCAGGAAGGCGAGCTCTCGGACAGTACCGGCAAGCTCCGTGCCATCGCCGGCATTCGCTGCGATCAGAAAGGGCTGACGCGCATCAAGGAACTCTTTGAATCGTACGGCTGGACGGCGGACTCTCCTTACTGCACATTTTTCTTCAAGGTCCGCGGCACGGAACTGGAAGGCATGTTCCGCATGAACGAGGCGGCGCTGTCCAAACTGGACTACAGCCGGCTGTGGGCGCAGAAAGAAAGCGTCACACAGGAAGACAACATGATCAGGAAGGGCAAGGACGGTTCCGTGTACCAACTGTGCGGGGTGATCTTTGACGGAGACTACAGCGCCGAGCTTATCTACTGTCAGGAGGGAAGCGACCGAACTATGCAGGTCCGCGTGCAGCCGATGAGACTCAACTGATCTGGCTTAAGGCCGGAGCCTGTGTCCAACGCCCGTCCTGTCCTGAGCAGAAAGCGGGACGGGGCGGGTGGTTTTGTGGTATAATATCCGCAGAGCAGATATTATACGGAATGCTGTGCGCGGCGGCCACGATCGGATGATGACGGAAGGCGCCATGTGGGCAGTGAAATAAATTCAAAAGGAAGGACGACGTGCAGTGACGGGAATGGGGAAGAAGATCGTAATAGCCGGGGCCGGGGCCTCGGGGATGATGGCGGCCATAGCCGCGGCGGGCGGTTTATCGGAGATGGACGGAGAACAGGGCCAGGATGCGGCCGAAAGAGGACAGGATAAAGGGCCGGCGGGCGGGTACGGATTTGCCCGGCCGGAGGACATCTGCATACTGGAAAAGAATGAAAGGGCCGGCCGCAAACTGCTTGCCACAGGCAACGGCCGCTGCAATTTTACGAATGCAAAGTGCACGTCCTGGGATTACTCCGGCGCCTTTCTGCTGAAAAAGGAGACTTCCGGTTTCCCGGACAGCGTAATGGTACAGGCGCCGCCCAAGCGCGTTATGGAGGCGTTTTTTCGCATGGGTATCCTGCCGAGGGAGGAGGATGAAGGCCGCGTTTATCCCTACTCTGGTCAGGGTTCTTCCATCTGTCAGGCTCTGTATTCCAAACTGGCGTCTCTGGGCGTAGAGATCCGCTGCGGCAGCGTGCTGAAAAGGGCGGAAGCCCTGCCTGGCGGCGGTTTTCACCTGACGCTGAGAGACGGATCCGAACTGACCTGTGAACGGCTCATTCTGGCGGTGGGAGGCAAGGCTGGCTGTCAGTACGGTTCGGAGGGCGACGGCTACGCGCTGGCCCGGGAACTGGGACATGGGGTGGTCAAGCCCATCCCCGCGCTGGTGCAGCTGACAGCGGACGATCCGGATCTCCCGTCGCTGAAAGGCGTTCGGGTCAAGGCCAGAGCGGCGCTCTTTGAAGGATCGGAGAAGATCAGGGACGACAGGGGAGAAATACAGTTTACAGAAGATACGCTGTCGGGGATCTGCATATTTAATCTGAGCCGCTATGTGCGCTACAGTGGAAATCCTGTCAGCGCGCCGGAGCGTTATCACGTCGGCATCGACTTTATGGAAGAGTATCCGGAGGAAACGGTACTGGCCATCCTCAGGCTGAGGCAGGAGTATCTGGGTCAGCGGGAGGCGCGGGCTTTTCTCAGCGGAGTGCTGCACGAAAAGCTGGCCGCTGTTTTTATGCAGAAGCTGGGAATTCCTGCCGGCAGAAAAACCGCGGAACTTCGGGAGGAAGATCTGGCGGCGCTGGCGGCCATGTTGAAGAATTTCGACGTGAAGATCACGGGGACGAAGTCCTGGAAAGACGCCCAGGTCACGGCCGGCGGAGTGGATACCGCGGAGATCCACAGGCGCACACTGGAGTCTAAACTGATCCCCGGGCTGTATTTTGCGGGAGAATTGATCGATGTGGACGCGCCCTGCGGCGGCTACAATCTGCAGTGGGCTTTCGCCTCCGGGATGGTCGCTGGAAAGGCCGCCGGAATGGTGCCGGGAACGGCTGGGCGGGACTAGACGGAGGACCGGGCCGGAGAGACCGGACATAGGGATACAACGAAGAGATCCGACGGAGAATTGAAACAGACAGAGGAACAGGGGAAACCATGATACGTATACACGAGATCAAACTGGAGCCGGGGGAGCCGATGACGGCCATACCGGAGCATATCAAGAAAAAGCTGGGGCTCAGAGGACTGGAGATCGAAGAGTGGAGACCGGTCAAGGAATCTGTGGACGCCAGAGAAAAGCCGCGCATCAGAAAAGTCTACACCGTGGATTTTCTTCCGGTGCTGCGGGACGGAAAGGGATGCCGGTCAGCGGAAGACTGCCGGGAGTCCGTGCTGCGTCAGGGCCGGAAACGGAAGCTGAAGATCGGGCCCGCGCCGGATATGACATATCATTTCGTGACAGAAGAATTCGGCTTTGAGCCGGGAAGCCCTCAGGATCCAAGGATCCCTCTGAAGCATCCGCCGGTGGTGGTGGGCTTCGGGCCCTGCGGCATGTTCGCGGCCCTGCTGCTGGCCCAGATGGGTTACCGTCCTGTGGTGGCAGAGCGGGGAAAGGCCATCGGAGAACGGACGGAGGACGTGGAGCGATTCTGGCGGGACGGCGTGCTGGATCCGGAATCCAACGTACAGTTCGGAGAGGGCGGAGCCGGCTCGTTTTCCGACGGGAAGCTGACAACCCAGATCAAGGACAGCCGTATCAGAAAAGTGCTGGAGGAGCTGGTGAGAGCCGGAGGCGGAGAAGATCTGCTGTACAGACAGAAGCCCCACGTGGGCACCGATGTCCTGCGGGACGTAGTGAAGGAGATACGCTGTGAGATCCAGCGTCTGGGAGGAACCGTGAACTTTGAGACCCGGGTGACGGGACTCCGCTTCAGGGAGGGCGGATCCGGGGCGGACGTCTTCGAGGGCGGAGAGAGAGCCAGGTCGCTCTGCGGGCTGGAGATCAGCGGGAAATATTCTGCCGGCCTGCCGGAGACCCAGGGGGCTGCGGCCGGGGACGGGACGGCGGTGCTGGAGACCCAGACGGCGGTGCTGGCCCTCGGCCACAGCGCCAGGGATACCTTCCGCGTGCTGTACGATCAGGGTATCGTCATGGAGCAGAAACCGTTTTCCATCGGCGCCCGCATCGAGCATCCCCAGAGTATGATCAACGAGGCTCAGTATGGGAAAGAGTGGGAAGATCTGGGACTTGGCGCGGCAGATTACAAGCTGTCGCACCGATGTAAAGACGGGAGAGGGGTCTACACCTTCTGCATGTGTCCCGGAGGGCGGGTCATCGCCTCCGCTTCCTGCCCGGGCGGCGTGGTCACCAACGGCATGAGCTATCGGGACCGGGGGCTGGAAAATGCCAACAGCGCTCTGCTGGTGGATGTGAGGACCGAGGATTTTGAAAGCGCCCATCCTCTGGCCGGCATCGCTTTTCAGGAAAAATACGAGCGGCTGGCCTTTGAGGCCGGCGGCGGCACCTACCGGGCGCCGGCGCAGCGGGTGGGAGATTTTCTAGCCGCAGAGCCGCAGGATGAAGGGGAAGGGGAAACGCGTCCCTCCTATGAGCCCGGGGTGGCCTGGACCTCTCTCGACCGCTGTCTGCCGGGGTTTGCGGCTGAGGCCATGCGGGAAGCGCTGCCTGCGCTGGGAAAGAAGCTGGCAGGCTTTGACCGGCCGGACGCGGTGCTCACCGGCGTGGAGACGAGAAGTTCTTCTCCTGTGAGGATCCCACGGGGCGACGGGTTCACCTGCAATGTGGACGGGCTCTATCCGGGCGGCGAAGGGGCAGGCTACGCGGGAGGCATCACCTCGGCTGCGGTGGACGGGATCCGGCTGGCTGAAGCCATCGCAAGGAAATACAGACCGGATTATTGATGTGCAGTCAATTATTTTGCAGGCTGGGCTGACCGCCGTTTTGGCAGCCGGGAAGACTGGCGGCCCGGCCGCCTGTGTCTCAGTCGTCCATACATTGGGTTTCGTCTGTTCATGAAGGCGCCGCCGGGGAGCGGAGGACATGGGAAAAGGTCCCGGGCAGCGAAAAGACTCCGGCGGTAAAAGGCTTTGGAGGAATGGAACGAGTCCGGCGGAAAGAAAGGAGAGCAGAAAGATGTCGATAGAAAAGGGTTATATCCAGGTGTATACGGGCAATGGCAAAGGAAAGACCACGGCGGCTCTGGGCGTGACGCTCCGCTGTCTGTGCGCGGGCAACAGAGTGTTTTTCGGCCAGTTCATGAAAGGTCAGTTTTACAGTGAACTCAGGGCTGCGGAGTATTTCCCGGGCCTGATCATGGAACAGTACGGAAACGCCTGCTTCGTGGGAAAGGATCCGGCGCCGGA
Source organism: Bacilliculturomica massiliensis (assembly GCF_900605495.1). Lineage (GTDB taxonomy): Bacteria > Bacillota > Clostridia > Peptostreptococcales > Anaerovoracaceae > Bacilliculturomica > Bacilliculturomica massiliensis. The sequence continues at coordinate 1,764,806 of NZ_LR027603.1, read as the reverse complement.
AGACTTCGAAGGAGCCAGAAGAGGACTGGAGCGCGTAAAAGAAGCGCTCACCGGCGGCGAATACGACATGGTCGTCTTTGACGAGATCAATACGGCGCTGTTTTTCCATCTGCTGGAGGTGGAGGATGTGCTGGCCGTGCTGGATCAGAAGCCGGAAAAGACGGAGGTGATCCTGACAGGGCGCTACGCGCCGCAGGAGATCCTGGACAGAGCGGATCTGGTCACGGAGATGAAAGAGATCAAACATTACTACACGAAAGGCGTGGAGGCCAGAACAGGCATCGAAAACTGAATCGCGCCTTCCGGCAGGGAGGCGTCGGGATGTGACAGGAGGCCTCAGGATCTGACTGGCTGGTTCAGGATCTGGACGGAAGACTAGAACTGCCGCGGCCGTGAGGGATCAGCATTCTGTTTCCGCGACGGTGTCTGCGGCGGATTTTTTAGAAGACTCTGATCCTTCCTGCGTCTCCAGTCCCGCCGCGGTCTGCAGCTTCTTTCCGAACAGTCTGTCTGTGACGGCGATGGCTCTGCCTGTGAATACGACGGCGATCACGGTTCCCGCTCCGATGCCCGGAAGGCTTCCGGCAAAGAGGGCGCCGATGAGGATGGCTGCGGCCGCGCAGCACAGGTCCAGGAGATTTTTTCCGAAGCCGAAATTTTTGCCGGCCTTTAATCCGACCACGCGGGCGAGGGCGTCCGCCGGGTTGGGAACCAGGCGCATCATCACCGTCAGCGAGGCGCCCAGACCTGTGAGAGCCACCGCTGTTCCCAGAAGAAGAAAGCGGATGGGCAGGCTGTCCGGCGCCGCCGGCAGATACGTGTCGAAGAGACCGATGAAAATGCTGGTGAGAAAACTCATGGGGATCTGCAGAAGATCGGCAGGCCGAAATCCTTTTCTGTCCAACATCCATTCGAGAAGGACGCAGAAGCAGTAGAACAGGAAGATCAGCGCGCTGAGATTTTTTTCTGCGACGGCGGAGATGCTGAAAGGAACGGAGATGATGGGGGATACGCCCAGATCCGTCTTTGTGTTCAGCGTGATGCCCAGGGCAAGCACCACAAGTCCGGTCATGTAGATCAGAATACGGCGCCATAGATTTTTATTCTTTATCATTATCCTATTATCCTATACTCATTTCTATTTCCGCTTTTTCCCATAGCGTGAGACTGCGCCCAGTATGAGATTCTGCGGTGATCATCATTATTATTATAGTTCGGCCGCGCTTTTGTGTCAACGAAGCTGGCCATTGGTATATGCGCGGCGCCGGTGGAGGGGGGTTAATGTTCCTCCGAAGGGGGCAGGGGGCTCTGCCCGGCCGGGGCCGGAGATCCGGAAATGGAAGCGCCGGCATTTTTTCTGAAAAAAACCGCGGTTCCTCTTTGCCTGACTGTAAAAGTGTGTTATCGTATGGATAGATATTTCTGAATATTTCATAAATTAGAAGAGGGCATGGGCAAAGATGGGATCGGATGTGCTGTGAAGGAGGAGGAAGAATATGAGAAAAGGCATGAGAATGTTGGCGGCAGCGGTCTGTGTGGCCGCGATGCTTCCTTTTCAGGCTTTTGCGGCGGAGGACAGCGGACCGCTGCCTAAGCTGTTTGAGCTGAGAGACGGGTATGATGCGGTAGAGCCCTTTGAGAACGGCGTTGCGGTGGTGTACAAGTCGGGGAAGGATGGATGGGACTGGAAAGCCGGCGTTGTGGACCGCACGGGCAGGGAGATCGTTCCCTGTATTTATGATGACGTGACGGTGACTGGCTATGACGGCTTCATCATAGCGACCAGGCTCGGCGGCCCTGAGGGCTGGGAGTATACGTACTACGACCTTTCAGGAAATGAATGGACGGAAGCGGACGAAGAGTCCGGGGATGACGAACCCTATACGGTCATTACACTGAAGGGGATCAACGTAGTCTGCGGGAACGACAAGTACGGTCTGACCGATGCCCAGGGGAAGGAGATCACCGGAATGATCTATGACGACATTCGCTATTACAGCGTGAGCAGCGGCACGGTGGTGGCGCTGATAGGAGACCGCTATGGCGCTGTAGAGCTGAAAACGGGAAAGACGGTGATCCCCTTTGAGTACGACGGATTGTTTTCATCGGAGGATCTGGGCTATGAGGCGTCAAAAGATGGTAAGTGGGGACTGATCTCGACTGCCGGGGCCATCCTGATCCCTCTGGAATACGACGCCATAGGTACGTTCGACGACTGCGGAATGGCGCCGGCCTACAAAGATGGAAAGATAGGAGCGCTCAATGCAGAGGGAGAAGCGATCATTCCCTTCCAGTACGATACGTCGCATATCGTAGCGGAAGGATGGTCCTGCGACGACGCAAAGCAGGCGGAGCTGGAACAGTATAACGAGTGGATGATCCGCAGCTATGTGTCCTATGATCTGTTTTTTGATAATGAAGTGCTTCCTCTGTGGAAGGGAGATAAGATGGGCGGCGTCAACAGCCGGGGCCAGACCGTGATCCCGTTTCTCTACGATGAGCTGGAATGTGTGGGCGACGGGCAGAACTGGATCGCGCACGGGGAAGGCGGCTACACCATGTTCGGGCCTGAGGGGGAGAAGCTTCCGGCTCTGGAAGGAAAAAGCTATGAGGGCATCGTCGCCATCTGGTCCTGGGGGGAAGAGGATGGACTGCGGTACGGTTACGTAAAAAACAAGAGGATGGGACTCATGGATCGGGAGGGCAGGGAATTGACAGGCCCCGTCTATGATTTTATCGACGACGGCGGTCACGGCATGTTTACGGTCTTAAAAAACGGGCGCATGGGATTGATCGACGGTCAGGGGACCCAGATCGCGCCTGCGATCTATGACGACATCATGCAGACTCCGAAGAATGGGCTGTGGGGAGCTTCCATCAACGGCCGTTACACCTATCTGGACGGACAGGGACAGGAGATGATCCAGCGGATCTATGATTCGATGGACGAATTCGCCGAAGGTCTGAGCCTGGTCTCCAGGGAAGGTCTGTACGGCTTTACGGATGAGGAAGGTCGGGAGGCGGTCCCCTGCGTGTACGAGGACGCTTCCGATTTCTCTGAGGGAATTTCCATCGTCACATACCAGGGGAAGAAGATGGGGGTGGAGCACCCTTATTGCCGCCAGCGGGAGATCAATATTTACGTGAACAACGGCTGGCTCTATACGGAAGAGCCCGCCTATACGCAGGACGGCGTGGCCATGGCGGCGGCCGCGGAGCTGGCGCCGGCCATCGGGGCCTGGACTTACTGGGATGAGGAAAAGGACGCGGTATACATGATCGGGGTCAACAGGACCATCGAGATGAAGATCGGAGAAAAAAAGGTCGTGGTCCACGATGAGGAACAGGGTACGGCAGACGAAACAGTTCTGGATGTGCCTGTCGTCACGCGAAACGGCCGGACCTTTGTCCCCATTAAATTTGCGGCTGAGGCTTTTGGCCGGTCGGTAGAGTGGGACGCCGGGAAAAACGGCGTGATGATCTCCACAGATCTGACGGACGAAGAAACGCTGTGATCAGAGCGGGGCGGAATGGGTCAGACCGCGTTTCCTTCTGCCGCTCTCCGGCGGCGGTCTTCTGTTCAGCGTAGGAACTGCGGCGGCTTGAGATGTTCTCAGGCCGCCCTTTGTTTTTTGATACGTCCGGGTAAGGATACGGGGCCAGAGGACATTTTTCTGGATCCAGCCGACTGCCGATCCGAAGCCAAGCTGGTGTAAAATATTTTATTTTGTTGGAATAACAACAGACTTTTTTGACGGCAAAGGTTATGATACATTCGAAAGATGAGAGAAAGCGCGCCGTCCATGATGGAAGAATCGAAACTGAAGAATAAAAAACGAGGGAGATCATGAGAAGAAAAGACAGAGAGATGGACCGGGATTTTGCTCTTGGGGTGTTGGATCGCTGTGAATATGCGGTGCTGGCCACTTCAGACGGAGAGGGGCGCCCCTACTGCATACCGGTCACTATCGTCCGCAGGGACGAGGTGATCTATATTCATTCCGCTTTAGAGGGACAAAAAGTCAACAATCTGCGGGGAAACGGAAACGTGTGTCTGACCGCGGCAGGCGGCACGAAAATCGCGAAAGATCAGTTCACCACAGAATTTGAATCCGCAGTGGTATTTGGCACGGCGGAGGAGGTGACGGAGGAGGCCGAGAAGATCGAGGCGCTGCGGCTGCTGTGCCTGCGTCACGTTCCGACCAATATGCACAGGTTCGACGAGGCGGTGCGGGCCAGTCTGCACAGGACCGGCGTCTGGAAGATCCACATGGATACCGTTACGGGGAAACGAAAGAAGTTCGATAAAGACGGCGTGGAGATGAAGTTTGGAAGAATGGAATAGCGCGGCGGATCCGCCGGGAAAAGGGGAGAGAATATGAAAAGAAAAATCATCAGGATAGACGAAGAGAAGTGCAACGGCTGCGGAGCGTGCGCGGCAGCGTGTCACGAAGGGGCCATCGGTATGGTGAAGGGCAAAGCGAAGCTCATGCGGGAGGATTACTGCGACGGACTGGGAGACTGTCTGCCCGCCTGTCCTGCGGGAGCCATCACGTTTGAAGAGCGGGAGGCGCCGGCTTACGATCATCAGGCTGTCATGGCGGCGAAAGCCGCCCGGGAGAAGGAGGGGGCGGAGCCGTCCCAGGGAGAGGGGGAGCGAGAGCCGCTGCCCTGTGGCTGCCCCGGGACCATGGCCAGGGCCATTCACAGGGAGGACAGTCCGGAAGAAGCGCGGGAAGGAACGGAGACGGCGGAGCGGACAAGCCCAGGCGGAGAAATGGCAGCGGCGGGATCGCAGCTTTCTCAGTGGCCGGTGCAGATCAGACTGGCCCCGGTCAACGCCCCGTATTTCAATGGGGCAAAGCTGCTGATCGCCGCGGACTGCACCGCTTACGCCTACGGAAATTTCCACAGGGATCTGATCAGAGGACGGATCGCGCTGATCGGCTGTCCCAAGCTGGATGAAGGGGACTACGCGGAAAAGCTGACGGAGATACTGAAGAATAATCATATTCGCAGCGTGACGGTGGCGCGCATGGAAGTGCCCTGCTGCGGAGGGATCGAGAACGCGGTAAAACGCGCGTTGGAAGCCAGTGGAAAAGTGATTCCCTGGCATGTGGTCACCATTTCCACCGACGGCCGGATCATCGACGAGAACTAAAGGAAAAACGATTTTCACACAGAGGCGGTGAAAATCGTTTTTTTAGTTTGCGCGCCATGGGCGCGCTCTAACAGGTGAAAGTCCCGAACACGCCCAAGTAGTGGGAAGTGTATAGTCGAACAGCAAGGGTATTCACCGTGAGGTGAAATCTGAAGGAAACTGTAAGCAAATCTCTGGTCTGACGGACAGAAATCACATATAAGGCTAGGCTCCGAGAGAAGCGATCCACCAACTGAGCCAGGTATTATTCTTGTGTAATGCTTAGAATTAAAATAAAATAACAACATATCACTTTGAAGCAACCAAAGGCAAAAAACGGGAAGTAGATAGGTGAAGGGCCCTAACAAAGACCATAGGAGGTGGCAGAATGGATGACAGTCGAATTATCGAGTTATATTGGACACGCAACGAGAGCGCGATAATAGAAACATCGTCAAAGTATGGGAAATACTGCTATACCATAGCCTATAACATCCTCTGTGATAAAGAGGATGCGGACGAGAGCGTAAATAATACTTACCTCGGTGCGTGGAACGCCATGCCGCCCCACCGTCCATCTATTCTGCGAACTTTTCTTGGTAAAATCACGCGGCGCATATCGCTGAAAAAATGGCGGGATAGTCATCGGGATAAACGTGGCGGTGGCGAAGTGTCCCTTGCTCTTGACGAGCTTTCAGAATGTGTGCCCTCAAACGTCATGGTGGAGGATGAAATTCTTGCGAAAGAATTGGCAAAAACGCTCAACCGCTTTATCGCAGAACTGCCTACCACAGAAAGACAAGTTTTTCTCTGCCGCTACTGGTATTTGGACAGTATTGAACAAATCAGTATGGACTTTTGTTTCAGCACCAGTAAGGTAAAATCCATGCTCCACAGAACAAGAGCAAAGCTGCTTTCATATCTAAAAAAGGAGGGGGTAGCATGAACGCAAATCACATTCTTGACGCATTGGAAATGGTCGATGATAAATACATTATTGAGGCGAAAGAGAGGAGTCTTATGAATACAACGAGAAAAGCCCGAAGCATGAAGCAGACGCTGGCGCTTGTCGCAGTCATTGCCGCGCTGCTGGCCCTTTGCGGATTTGCCGCTTACAAATTAGGCTGGTTTGATCCGTGGCTGCAAAAGCCGTCTGCCGACCCGGTGCAGACCGTTCAAAGCGCGATTGAAGGTCAGGCCGGGAAGGAATATACGCTCAGTGTGCGTGTGGATGAAATCAAGGTGGATGAAGATGAAACGGAGCGTGTCGCGGCCATGTATTCCGGCAGCGAACTTGCCCAGGCGCGGGGCTGGACGGATGAGTATCTGGAAAAACATTTTGTTGTCGTATATGCGAAATATTATGTGGAATACGACCACACAAAGACCTTTATGGACGACGGCCACCTGCAGCAGTATTTCTACTTGACCCAGGACACGAAAACCGGGGAATGGACAATCAGCGATAACACTTCGCCGGATACAAGCGCGGCCTCAAATGTTGTATGGGAATATGAGCCGCTTTTAAGTTCTAAACTCCCCGCATTTCCCTTTCAGTTTGATTTGCCGTATTCGACCATTAAAGCAGAATGTGATACCGGCACGCTCATAGGCTATCAAGACCACGACGGCACCGCTTATCCAGAGGGCAAGCAGTTATCATTCCCCAGCGGCAGTACCCTTTACTGGACTCCCCAAGCAGAGGAAAATTATAAATATGATCGTTCTGCCGAAATCTCCTTTACCATCTACGATGAAGATAAGGCGACTTTTACCGGCTCTATCTCAATTCAAGTTGAAACAGCCGGAGGCGGCTCGGAGACCGTTGTTTACTCCGCTGTGCTAAATGATGGATCAGGGCTTTCGATGACGCAGGCAACCGACACAGAGGGAGCGGTTATCACCGTTGCGTTTAAGCCGCTTGAAAATTAGCCGGATATAGGTGAGCAGCACCACCTGTATCCCGAAATCGACCACCTATTGAAAAACGATAGCGGAGCAACCCCAAAATCCCTATACTAAAATTGCAAGGAGCCGAGGATGGTTTGGTGCGTCCGCATAGAACTCCCTCCTTAACTTATTTTCTAAGGTGTGTTACTTGTTAAGTTGATTGAACCGCCGTGTACCGAACGGATCCGCACGGTGGTGTGATAGGTCGGGGATTTATCTAAAATCCCCTCCTACTCGATTGCGGGGACTTGCTGAAGGCGGACCGCGGCAAAGGCGGGATCGTCAGGGTGATGTTTTTGGAAAAACGGGTGACAAAAGAAAATAAAAGTGTTAAAATACACTAAATAAGCAAATGGGGGGTAAGATATATGAAGCTGTCGTCGTTTTTATATTTTTCAGCCTTTGGGATCAGCACGATCCTGTTTCACAGGAAAAGCCCCATACTGGGAACCATTATCGTGACAGATAAGTGCAATCTCACCTGCCGTCACTGCGCGGTGAACAACATCACCGGGGTGGTGCACCCATACGGCAAGCTGCGGGCGGAGATGGAAAAGCTTTATGGGATGGGCGTCCGCATCCTGTTTTTCTGCGGCGGAGAGACGTTTCTGTGGGAGGATGGGGAGAAAAGGCTGCGGGATCTGGTAAGGGAGGCGAAGGAGATGGGTTTCCTCATCGTCAATGTGGTGACCAACGGAACCTTTCCCATCGACCTGCCGGAGGCGGATCTGATCCTTCTCAGTCTGGACGGCGGAAGGGAGGCCCACAACGCTGTCCGGGGCGATACTTACGATCTGATCCTGAAAAATATCCGGGCCGCGTCGTCGGACAACATCTGCCTTTATATGGCGTTGAACCAGATCAATAAAAGAGAGATCGGCGCGGTGTGCAAAACTGCCAGGGAGGAAAAAAAGGTGAGAGCCGTTTCCTTCAATTTTCACACACCATACCCCGGGACGGAGGAACTGTCGCTGTCCCCAGGGGAAAAGGAGGAGTGCTGCGGGGAGATCGAGAGCGAAATGCTGCGGGGGACCCCTGTGTTTAACCTCAGGAGCGCGTTTCCCTACATTATATCCAATGAATTTTCCACACCCTGCAGGCAGTGCGTTGTCATGGAAGACGGGATGCTGTCCGTCTGCGGCCGCTGCGTACATGTGGACGGGCTGTGCGCACAGTGCGGTTACTTCTTCGCGGCGGAATACGCGCTGATCTTTGGAGGAAATCTGCGGGTGATCGGGGATATGCTGCGCACATATCTGAGATACGTATGAGGAGGGCGGATAAATGAAGCTGACATCACTGCTGCGGGCCATGCTGACCAGGTCCTTTCGTCCCTTTCTCTTTGAAAGCGATGGCGATCCCGTTTTGGAATACGGGGATGCAGAACGGCTGGGGCTTTACGTCCATATACCGTTCTGCAGGAGCATCTGCGGTTTCTGCCCGTACTGCAAGACCGTCTATGAAAAGGAGAGATCCAGGCGCTATCTGGAAGCGCTGCTGGCGGAGATCCGCAGAGTGGGAGAGATGGGAAAGGGCCGCAGGGAAGTCACCAGTCTGTATTTCGGAGGCGGGACGCCGGCGCTGATGGCGGATGAACTGGGCCTGATCACAGGGGAATTGAAGAGGTGGTTTGATATAGGCGGCCAGATCGGCGCAGAGCTTCACCCGGAGGATGTGACGGTGGAAACGCTTGAGAAGCTGAAGGCGGCCGGTGTGACCATGCTCAGCATCGGGATACAGTCCTTTCAGAGGGACAGCCTTGAACGTCTGGGCCGGACGGAGCCTCCGGCAAAAGCTATCGCAAAAGCCCTCCGTCAGGTGCCCTTTGAGTCCGTTTCCATGGATCTGATCTTCGCGCTGCCCGGCCAGACGGCCGACAGGCTGAAAGAGGATATCCGCACGGCTTTTGAGCTGGGAGCGGACCAGATCGCCGCCTATCCGTTTATCGATTTTACTTTTGCCGACAACGAATACCGCCCGGTCCCTGAGCGGGAAAAGAAGCGGATGCTGCGGGAGATCACGGACTACTGCCGGGAGCTTGGCTGTGTGAGGACGTCAGTCTGGACGTTCGGAAAACCGGGAAAGCCCAAGTATTCGTCCATGACAAGAGAACAGTTCCTGGGCTTCGGCCCTTCAGCGGCCACATTGCTATCCGATCAGTTTAAGATCAATACTTTTGATCTGGAAAGCTACATCGCCCGCACGGCAGCGGAAGATCTGCCCACGGCGCTGACGCTGCGCTTCACCGGACGGCAGCGAATGATATACCATCTTTTCTGGGAGGCGTACACCACGGAAGTGGACCCGGACAATTTTCAGCGGCTGTTTGCGCGCCGTCTGGAGGACTGCTTCGGCTGGGAGCTGATCCTCTGCCGTTTGCTGGGTCTGGCGAAAAAGGAGCCGAAAAAAGACCGGCCGGGTCACGTTTACCGCATGACCGGCCGGGGCGCTTACTATTATCACTTTATCGAACAGTATTACACGCTGTCTTATATCGACCGCATGTGGAACGTGCTGGGACGGGAGCCCTTTCCGAAAGAACTGAGGATGTAGTCTCAGCGCACAAGAAGGCTTTTTCCGGTCATTTCCAGGGGCTTCGGCAGTCCCATCAGGTCCAGCAGCGTGGGGGAAAGATCGGCCAGAACGCCGCCTTCCGCCAGAGTCACAGTGTGATCGGTCATGACCAGAAGGGGCACGGGGTTCAGCGAGTGGGCCGTGACCACGCTGCCGTTCTCATCCAGCATGCAGTCCGCGTTGCCGTGATCCGCGGTGAGGATCAGCTGTCCGCCGCAGTTGTTCAGCGCGGAGACGATCCGTCCCACGCAGCTGTCCACGGTCTCCACAGCTTTTATTGCGGCGTCCATGACGCCGGTGTGGCCGACCATGTCGCAGTTGGCGAAGTTCAGAATGATGACGTCGTAAGCGTGTTTGTCGATCTGTTCGATCACGCGGTCCGTCACCTCGCAGGCGCTCATCTCCGGCTGAAGGTCGTATGTCGCCACCTTCGGAGAGGGGACCAGGATCCGGTCTTCGCCGTTATTGGGAGCTTCCACGCCCCCGTTGAAGAAGAACGTGACATGAGCGTATTTTTCCGTCTCGGCGATGCGCAGCTGCGTCATAGCCAGGGAGGAGAGATATTCGCCCAGCGTGTTTTTCAGGGACTGAGGCGGGAAAGCCACCAGCACCGCCGGCATCTCCGCGTCATACTGCGTCATGCACACATAGCAGAGGTCTGCGGGCCTTTTTTTTCGTTCAAACCCTGTGAACGTATCGTCCACGAAGGCGCGGGTGATCTGGCGGGCCCGGTCGGGACGGAAATTGAAAAAGATGAGGGAGTCGCCGTCGTCCACCGTGGCCAGCGGCCTGCCGTCGGATCCGGTGATGACGGTGGGTTTTACAAACTCATCGTTTTCGCCGCGCTCATAGGCTTCCGCCAGCGCTTCGGAGGCGGAAGAGGCATGAAAGCCTTCGCCCAGAGTCATGGCGTCGTAGGACAGCTGCTCGCGTTCCCAGCGGCTGTCCCGGTCCATGGTGTAATAGCGGCCGGCGATGGTGGCGATCTGCCCCAGGCCCGTCTCCGCCATGCGGGTCTCCAGCTGGTCAAAATACTGCTGCGCGCAGCGGGGCGGCACGTCGCGGCCGTCCAGCAGGGCGTGGACGTACACGCGCTTCAGGTTTTTCTTCTTTGCCAGCTCCAGCAGAGCGAACAGGTGAGAGATGTGGCTGTGGACGCCGCCGTCGGAGAGAAGCCCCATGAGATGAAGGGAAGAGCCGCGGTCCGCCGCGTGGTCCATGGCCTGATTCAGCGCCTTGTTTTCATAGAAACCGCCGTCCTGTATCGCTTTTGTGATCTTCGTCAGCTCCTGATAGACAATACGGCCTGCTCCTATATTCAGATGACCCACCTCGGAGTTGCCCATCTGACCGTCCGGCAGACCGACGGACAGGCCGCTGGCGCCGATCACTGTGTGAGGGCACCTGGCAAAAAGCGCGTCCAGATTTGGCTTGCGCGCCTGTGCCACCGCATTTCCCGGGCCTGCGGGCGCCTGACCGAAGCCGTCCAATATCATCAACATCGTCGTTTTCTTCATGATAATCCTCCATTTATATAGGAACTATTCTGGTTCAAATCCCTGAGAAAATAGATTAAAGTCCGATAAAATCAGTATATCACAGTTAAAAATTTTTTCCAGATTTTTTAGCGGCGGCGCCGGCCCAGGCGCTGCCGGATGAGTCATTCAGCTGCAGAAAGAAGCGGTGGAGCTTTTGACGGACGATATGGCAGTATCGGCAGTTCGCTCCATTGCTGCGCAGAGTCTTCGCAGAACGGCCCGTCTCTTTTTGGCCAAGCGCCTTTATGTCGGCCGGAGGAGGTGGTATAATTTATCATAGATGCCTGTGCGTCAGGCGTGGGCCCCAATTGAATCCGAATTACGCGCTGCAGTGAATGTGGAAAAGGATGTGTCATTATGAAGGAGTTTATTATCAAAGACGGAGTGTTGGCAAAATACACCGGAAAGGAAGCCAGTATCGTTGTTCCAGAGGAGGTCAGGGCGGTCGCAGCCGGCAGTCTGCCGTTTGAAGTAAAGGAGATCACGCTCACCGGGGGTGTGGAAACGGTAGAATCCATGGCCTTGCGGGACATTGTGCGCGTACGCCTGGCGGCGGACTTTTGCGGGGAACTGAGGGGCGACGCTTTTCACACGCTCAATCACCTGGAGGAAATCGTCGTCGAGGAGGGAAATGAAACGTACGCGGTAATCGACCGGGCGCTCTTCCTTGCGGACGCTATGGAGCTGGTTTTATTTCCCGGGGGAGAAGCGAAGGGCCTGGTGAAATACGATGTGCCGGAGGGAACAAGGCGCATTGGAGCCTGGGCGTTTTCCTGCACTTACAGCATGCTTGAGACGATTTCTCTGCCCGATGGACTGCTGGAGATCGGGGAGTGTGCTTTCATGAACAATAAAAAGCTGAAGGCGATGACCTTGCCCCCGTCTGTTGTTTCTATAGGGCACAGCGCGTTTCGTTCCTGCAGGGCTCTTGAGAGCGCCGATCTGGGCGGCGTCCTGGAAATCCCCGGCAACGCGTTTTCGGACTGTGAAGCGCTGAAGACCATCCGTATACCGGCGGCCTGCGCGAAAATAGATCCGTATGCCTTTGTACTCTGTCCGGCCATCGAACAGATTGAGGTTTCTCCGGAAAACGCCGCCTTCACTGTGGTGGACGGCGTGATGTACGATGAATCGGGGACAGTCCTGCTCCGGTATCCATCGGGCAGGGAAAACGGTGAATTTGACATTCCGGAGGGCGTCGTGAGCATTGGGCCGCGGGCGTTTGCGGAATCCCGGGTGGAGGCCGTCTCCATACCGGGCAGCGTGGAAGTCCTTTGTCAGGAAGCATTCGGGGGCTGCAAATCGCTGCAGGAAATTGAGGTCGACGCTGGGAGGATCGAGGCGCAGGCTTTTAACTACTGCGCCACGCTGGAATACGTCTCCCTGGGCCGCCGGGTCAGGGAGATCGGTCCTGCGGCCTTCCGGGGCTGCTGGCTGCTGCGCGAGATCGTGATCCCACAGGGCGTGACGGCCATCTCTCCCTGCACCTTCGAGGAATGTGAGACGCTGCAGGCAGTCACGCTGCCGGAGGGGCTGCTGGAGATCTCCCAAAGTGCTTTTGAGGGGTGCAAGGGACTTCGCCAGCTTGTAATACCTGAGGGTGTGACATTCATCGGCGAGTCTGCCTTCGCCGACTGCCGGAAGCTGAAGCAAGTTTCGCTTCCCGCCAGTCTCCGGACAATTGGAGCGGACGCGTTCAAGGGATGCAGCGCCCTGAAAAGCATTGTCGTTCCTCTCGAAGCGGAGATCGCGGTCAGCGCTTTTCCATCGTCGGTAAAGGTTCTGCGGGGCAGCGCGGAGGCTGACGCTGCGCCGGTCGTTCAGCTGCTGCGGGACGGCGAGCTCGACGGCTTTGTGGTCAGCGGCGGCGTCCTTCTGAAATACACGGGTAAGAAGCGGAAAATCGTGATACCCGAGGGTGTGACAAAGATCGGCAGAGGCGTATTTCAGGGCGCGCCCATCGTTTCTCTGGAACTGCCTGACACGCTGGAGGAAATCGGTCCCTACGCCTTTGTGCGCTGCGACAAGCTTTCCAGAGTCATTCTGAACGCCGGGCTCAAACGCATCGGGTGCTGTGCGTTTGGGGGAGCCACTGCGCTCAGGGAAGTCACAGTGCCAGGAACCGTCGAATTTCTTGCGACAAACGCCTTTAACACCACTCCAGGCGCAGATGCGGTAAATCTGATCTGCGAAAATCCGTCGCTGCGGGAACGGTGCGGCGCGGTGCAAAACGGCTGTGTGATCGTAAAGAAGGACGTGGTCCCGTATTGGGTGAACTGTCCCTTCGAGGTATCCGTGGGCGACGTGGTTTCCTTTGGGAGCAGGCGCAGAAAGAAGAGGTACAGCGGTCCCGTGGCCGCCATCGTAAGCGATCAATTCGAAGATGTCACGGAGGTGAACGACGGCGGCGTGGACTACGAGGTTTTCGAAGTGATTTCAAGAGGAGAAAACGATGAAGGGACGATTTGAGGCGGTCATATGCGGAAAGAAAATCCTCGTCGATCAATTGATCGATACGATGGTGGAGCTGGCCATTGAAGGCGAGGAACTGTTTTCTGATATGCTGACTGCATATGCAGGGCTTCCCGGCGACTACGATATGCTTTCCCCCGACCAGACTACCGGGATCGCTTTTGAATCAGAGGAGGCAGTGGACGTCGGGCAGCTGGGCAGTCTCATGAACATCATGGCCGCCGCAGTGCCCGAGCTGGATATGGCGTACAGGGAAGACAGCGAAGAAGGGTATTACGACGGTTGGCTCAATCATCATTCAGGTCCGGGTATAGCGTATTTTGACGATGACAACCCGGTCCTGCCCAAATGGACGAAAACCGTGAAAGTCGATCGCGGCGACGCCTCGCGAAAAGAGCGATGGGGCCGGCGGATCCGCGGGAGCTGGGCGTATATGAACGACCGCCTCGACCCCTATCTGCGGCTGGCGCTTTTCTTTGAAGGTAACGCCCCCTGCAATCCGCCGAAGGACATCCCGCGTTTTCTGTACATCGTCTTACAGGCCCACCAGGAAAGCAGCGGCGAACTTCGGGAGCTCGCCGTCAGCAGGAGGATCGAGGCGCTGCTCGACATAGATGGAGAGAAAATCATAGAGGACTACGCCATGGACCGCGGGTCCGATCTGGCCGCATACTGCGTCTGCCGGCTGGCGGAGCGGGAGGAACCTGAATTTCAGGATGAGACGCGGGGACTTCTGGCAAAGCTGTGTGCAAGCGCCCAGGGTCTTCTGGTGTACGGATGCTTTGGCAAGAACGGGGAGCATGGTTTTTCGCAATCCTTCTGTTCCGCTCCCGGCGATCAGGCGGTTCGGATTGCAGAGGAGGCGGCGCGGCTGAAATGCGGCGGCCGGGAACTGCCCGTCCCCGGAGAATTTACATATATTTTGCGCAATAGGACGAAAGCGGCGGAGCATGTTCAAAGGGGCGAGGAACTGTTGGCGCGGCGGGATTTCAGCGGCGCGGCGGAAAGCTTCCTGGCCGCGGTCGAAACGGGAGTCTACGCGCCCGACGCCTGTATCGGCATGTTTCTGGCCTGTCAGAGGGCCGTCTCGGTGGAAGAGTGGGAGAGGCAGTGGGAGGAGCGGCTCAGAGCGTACAGAGACAGCAGCCTGGATCTGCTCTCTGTGGACGTGGACGCAAGGCTCTTTGAGCTGATGGAGCAGGCCGGCCGGCTGGGGCTTTCCGTCCAGGAGCCGCCCAGGCTGGCGGAGTTTCCCGAGGCCGCGTTCAGACGCAAAATTCCAGACAGCTTTTTTTCTTCCTGCGATACCTGTCGAGTGCCCTATCCGTCCTGCGAAAAGGCCCTTGAGCGGGCGCGGGCGGAGCTTCCAGACTATCTTTTCATGATCCGCGGGGAGGACGCCAGGTATGGCCCTATACTCGAACGGATCCAGGGCCATTTGGATTGGGCGCGGGCCAGGGAGGCAGATCGCGCCGCCAGGGAAGAGCTGGAAAAGAGAGTGAGAGAGGCCATCGACAGAAAAGCGGCCGGGCTTCAGGAGATGATCGACAGCGCCTTAGCCAGGCTGACGGAACAGACCGGGATCGACCACAAGCAGAAAGAGTGCTGCGTGCGAGTGCGGTTCACGGATGGCAAAGAATTTACATACAGCTGTCCTTTCGCCGTAAAGATCGGCGACAGCGTCATCGTGGAAGGGGCTCGGGGGAAGGCTCCGGGCGAGGTGGTCAAAAGGCTGCCCGCCTCTGTGGAAAACGGCTATCTGAAAAAAGTCCTCTCCATCGTCGGCTCCGCATAATCGAATGGAGGGAGAGAGCTATGCTATATAGAAATCACGATCTTTTGCCGGACGACGGGGAAGACAGGGAAACAGAGGATCTGCGCAGGCGGCTGATCAGCCAGCTGGAAGCCGCGTATTTCGGAGGCGTGGGCCCGGCTGCGGCAGAGCTGGCGGAGGTGAGAGACGCCGAAAGGGACAGACTGCTGGAAATCGCCGGGCGCTGGGGCGTCAAATAGCTTCGGGTAATCAGATAAGAGGCGGGCTGAGGATCGCTGTGAACAGATTTTAGTTGTACGAATAGAATGGGCCTTTGGGGCCCGGCCCCGCGGGCTGTGATTGCAGCAGCTCACCGCGGAGGCAGAGCGCCGGAGGCGCCGGAGAAGAAAGGGGGTGAACGCATGAGTGTCACAGTATCAGATTTGCTTGCGCTGCCGTCGCTGCGGGAGGCGAGGGTGCTGGGAGGCCGGGGAGGACTGTCAAAGATCGTGTCCTCCATTTCTGTTTTGGAATCCACGGACCCCAATTTTTTGGTGGATAAGCTGTTTCCGCAGGATGAGTTTTTCGGAAGCGAGATCGTCATCACAGGGTTTCTGAACACTCTGGATAACGTGGACTGTCAGGCGGCCAATGTGAGGCGGCTGGCGGAGGGCGGCGAGGTGGGGCTGATCCTCTATTACGTGGGAGTGTATCTGGAAAGCGTGGATCAGAGACTGATCGATCTGGCCGACGAGCTGGATTTCGTTCTCATCTGCATGCCGGAGGGGCGAAGGGATCTGCGTTACGGGGAGGTGCTTTCGGATGTGACAGGGCTGATCTATAGGGACCGGCTCAGCAGCGACGCTATCGTCTCTGAGATCCTGGAACGGGTTTCGCGGCTGCCCCAGCATCAGCGCTCGGTGAACACGGTGCTGAAGATGCTCAGCGACCGAATATCCGCCTCCGTGATCCTCAGCGATTCGGAGCTGCGGACGCTGAACCTGGTGGCGTGGCCCAGAAGCATTGAAGAGAATATAAAGGAAGGATTGGCGGGCTGGAGGGCGGGGGAGTCCGCGGCGGACCGTGAGTGGGAGACTCTGCGGACCCGCCCGCAGGACTATTTTGAGGAGCCCTGCCCCTTTGTCCCCGGCGGGAGGCTGTATCGCTGCGCCCTCCGCCCGGATTTCGGATCGTACATGGAACTGGCGCTCATCAAGGAGGGAATGCCGCTGAGCGAGGAGCTGCTGAAGCAGTCGGTGGATGTGGTGCGCCTGGGGGTGAGCATCTGGGGAGAGCAGCACAGCGAGGTGGCTGTCCACGAGCTGGTGCAGGCAATTTTGCAGGACGAGCCTATGAAGATGAGACGTCTGGCGGAGATCTTTCACATCGACGTGGCCTCGATCCATGAGATGTGGATCATGGTCGGGGACAGGCCTGACTCGGCGAGGCTGCTGAAGGACAGGGCCGACGAATTCCGATCGGCTCTGAAGGAGCACTCCGGCGTGGTGATCACCGATCTCTACAAGGACAGGCTGCTCCTGTTTCTGGATACGCCGGGGACGCTGGCGGAAACGGAGCGGCTGATGAACGGCCTGCTGGAGACCGCTCTCGGATCGGATTCTACCCTGACCCTGACCCGGTGCGGCGGGCTGTCAAATACCGCAGAGGTCCGCAAGGCCTATCTCTGTCACGACGACTTCCTGGAGGACGCCCGCCGGCTGTTTCCGCGGAAAAATCTCTACGTTCTCGGCGAGCTGCTCTTTGCCAGAGAATGCCGCCGTCTGATCGACGAGGGGGAAGAGGCGCTGGCCCATTGTCTTTCGATTGTGAACAATCTGCAGAGCGCCAGCGAGGAGCTGGATCTGAGGGAGACCCTGACGGTCTATCTTCTGGACAGCGGCTCCAGCGTGACCAGGGCGGCGGAGCTTTTGTTCGTGCACAAAAACACTGTAAAATACAGGCTGCAGCGGATCGCAGAGCTGCTGGGGTATCGCCCGGATAAAATGCCGGAGGGCATGAAGCTGTACCAGGCTGCAGCGGTGTCCCGGCTGCTGCCCGGATAATGGCAGGATATCGAAGCGTCGGTTTTGTCCGAAAGGACAAAGCACGGCGCTTTTTTTCTGCTCATTCGACAATTCTCTTTTTCCAGTCGGAGTGCTATACTTTCAAAAAAAGTGAAGCTTTCCCGCAAAACCGTGTTTTTTTCGGTTTTCAGGGAGTCGGGACAGGAAAGAAAGGGTGTGATGCGCTTGAGCAAAACAAACAATGAAAGTCGTGCTTTTGAGATTCGCGAGGATGAGCGCCAGAGCTGGCCTTCCATCGCCATGGTGTGGATCGGGGCCATGATCTGCGTCTCCAGTCTGATGGTGGGAGGAATTTTGGGTAATGGCATGACGCTGCCCCAGTGCGCGATCACTGTGCTCATCGGATACGGCATTGTCTGCGTGTATATGAGCTTTATGGGAATGCAGGGCTGCGACACGGGGCTGCCCACCGCGGTCATGGCGGGGAGCGCTCTGGGGGAGACGGGCGGAAAGTACATCATCAGCGCCATACTGGCCATCGCCTGCATCGGTTGGTTCGGCATCCAGGCGGCGGTCTGCGGCGCCTCCTTTTCATCCATGCTTGAAGCGATGACGGGGGTTTCCATTCCGATCTGGCTCTGCGCAGTGATATGGGGCGTCATCATGGTCTCCACCGCGTGCTTCGGTTTTAAGGGTCTGAAATGGCTCAATTACATAGCGGTTCCGCTGCTGATCGTGGTGCTGATCTACGGGCTGATCACCGCGGTGGTAAGAAATGACGGTGTGAACGTGATCGCAGCCTATGAGCCTGCAGCTTCGATGGGCATTCTCAGCGGCGTCAGTCTGACGGTCGGCTCCTTTGCCGTGGGCGGCTCCATCGCCGGGGACTATTGCCGCTTCGCCAGAAACCGGGGCGACGTCATAAAGTCCTCCGTCCTGGGCGTGCTGCCCTCAGGGCTTCTGATTCTGCTCATCGGCGCGGTGCTTTCCATCGTCACCGGCGAGTATGATATCAGTCTGATCCTCACCGCCGCCGGGGTTCCGGCCATCGGCCTGATCGCGCTGATCGCGGCGACCTGGACCACCAATGTGACCAACGCCTATTCCGGCGGTCTCTCCCTGTCTATCCTTCTGGGACTGGACGAGAAGCGCAGCCACGTCTGCACCGCCGTGGCCGGAATCGTGGGGACGCTGCTTGCGGCTGTAGGTATCATGGATAAATTTCAGGCCTTTCTGACGCTGCTGTGCGCGCTGGTGCCGGCTTTTGTGGGCGTCATGATCGCGGATTATTGGATTTTGGGAAAAGGGCGGAAGGAAAATTTCCACGTGCGTCCCGGCGTCTTCTGGCCGGGGATGGCGGCCTTTCTCGTGGGAGCCTTCGCGGCCTGCCTGACCAGCGGGACGTTCACCTATTTTCCGGCGGTGGCCTTTCTGAATGTAAACTTTTTCATTGGTCCCATCAACGGGATCGTGGTGGCTATGATACTCTATGCGGCCTTGTCCAGGCTGGCCGGGGACCGAAAGAGGCAGGGCCGGGGCATGTGAAAATGAAGCGGGAGATATTCCGGCGCGCTGCGGCGCGGGCATGAACGAGGAAGAAAAGCGGAAATGAAAAGAGAATGGAGGAAGATGCAATGCGGATGATCGGAATGAAGGAAATAGAGGACATTGCGCTGGGCGCAGCGCTGCTGGGCGCTGGCGGAGGCGGGGATCCCTACGTGGGAAAGCTGGTGGCCATGGGGGCCGTAAAGGAGTGCGGACCTGTTGAGCTGCTGGATCCGGAAGAGGTGCCGGACGATGCTTTCGTGGTGCCGATCGCGATGATGGGAGCGCCCACGGTTTTGGCGGAGAAGGGGATTGGCGGCAAGGAGTACGAGAGACTCCACCGGAT
This sequence comes from Bacilliculturomica massiliensis, assembly GCF_900605495.1. Classification (GTDB taxonomy): domain Bacteria; phylum Bacillota; class Clostridia; order Peptostreptococcales; family Anaerovoracaceae; genus Bacilliculturomica; species Bacilliculturomica massiliensis. The sequence goes on along the minus strand of NZ_LR027603.1, from coordinate 1,745,464 downwards.
GGTTTCACAGTTTTTCGGCAAGGAGATATTCGCCTTTTTGCCCATCGAGGCGGGCGGCGTAAACAGCATGCTGCCCATCGCGGCCTGCGCGCGGCTGGGGCTGCCGCTGGTGGACTGCGACGGCATGGGGCGGGCCTTCCCCGAGCTTCAGATGGTCACGTTTACCATCGGCGGGATCAGCGCGTCGCCCATGGCGCTCACCGATGAGAAGGGAAACAGCGCCATCTTTGAGACCATCACAAATAAGTGGACTGAGGAGCTGGCCCGGGCCGTGACCATGAGCTGCGGCGGCTCCGTGTCTGTATCGCTGTATCCCATGAGCGGCGCGCAGCTGAAGAAGTACGCGGTGAAGAACATCGTTACAAGAAGCCAGAAGCTGGGCGAGGCGATCCGTACTGTGAAGGACTGCGCGGGGAAGACGCCTGAGGAGCATTTTCTGGAGTTTTCCGGCGGCTTTAAGCTCTTCAAGGGCAAGATCAGCGACGTGCTGAGGGAGACACGGGGCGCGTTTAACTTTGGCAAGGTTCTGCTGACCGGCATCGGGGAGGACAAGGGACGCAGCGCGTTCGTGGAGTTTCAGAACGAGAACCTGACGGCCACGGTAGACGGAGAGATCGTGGCTACCACGCCGGACCTGATTTGCCTGGTCGACACGGAGACCTTTCATCCCGTCACCACCGACGCCTTAAAATACGGAAAACGCGTGCTAGTGGTGGGACTTAAGTGCTTTGAGATGTGGCGCACGCCGGAGGGGCTGGAGCTGGTAGGACCCAGGTATTTCGGCTGCGATACGGATTACATTCCGCTGGAGGAACGGTGCAAAGGAGGAAGAAGACATGTATAAGCTGGGAATCGACGTGGGAGGAACGAACACGGACGCCGTGCTGATCGATGAAAATCTGGAGGTGGCGGCGGAGGTCAAGCGTCCTACCTCGGGCGATATTTACGACGGTATTCTGGGAGCTGTGCGCGCGGTTCTGGCACTGTCCGGCGTGGACCGCAAAAAGATCGGGCAGGCCATGCTGGGGACCACTCAGTGCACCAACGCCATCATCGAACGAAAAAATCTGGAGAGCATCGGGATCCTGCGGATCGGAGCGCCTGCCACTACCGGGATCCGGCCCATGGTGGATTGGGCCGAGGACATTCAGCGGATCGCTGCAGGCTGCGCCATCGTGGGCGGCGGCTTCGAGTACGACGGCAAGGAATTGGCGCCCTTCGACGAGGCGGCGGCCCGGCGCTTTTTTGAGGAGATGAAGGAGCGGAATGTAAAATCCATGGCCATATCCTGCGTTTTTTCCACCGTGAGAAACGAGCATGAGCAGGCCGCCGCGGCCCTCTGCCGGCAGGTGATGGGCGATGACGTGCGAATTTCTCTGTCCAGCGAGATCGGCTCCATGGGCCTGATTGAGAGAGAGAACGCCACGATCCTGAACGCGGCGCTCAATCAGGTGGCCGAGCGGTTTACCGCGGGCTTTGCCAGAAGCCTGGCGGACGAGGGGATCGTCGACGCGGACATTTACCTGTCCCAGAACGACGGCACGCTGATGACCATGGAGCACGCCCGGCGCTATCCGATTTTCACCATAGCCTGCGGGCCGACCAACTCCATCCGCGGGGCCAGTTATCTGAGCCGCCGGCAGAATGCCATCGTCATCGACGTGGGAGGTACGACCACAGATCTGGGGGTCATTCAGAACGGGTTTCCGCGGGAGTCCAGCGCCGCGGCCAACATCGGCGGCGTGCGTACGAATTTCCGCATGCCGGACGTGATCTCCATCGGTCTGGGCGGAGGCTCCATCGTGAGGGAGCGCGAGGACGGCAGCGTCACCGTGGGTCCGGACAGCGTGGGATATGAGATCACAGAGAAGGCCCTGGTGTTCGGCGGCGACGTGATGACCGCCACGGACATCGCGGTTCGCCTGGGAATGACCGATCTGGGGGACCCGGCGCTGGCGGCGGCGATCCCCGAGGAAAAGGCGCGGAAGGCTATGGAGGCGATCCGCGCCATGGTGGAGGACGCCATCGACGAGATGAAGATCTCCAACGCAGATATGGACGTCATTCTGGTGGGAGGAGGCTCCATCATTTTGCCGGAGGATCTGAACGGCGCGGCAAAGGTCATAAAGCCGAGACATTTCGGCTGTGCCAACGCAATTGGCTCCGCCATCTCCAAGGTCAGCGGCACCTACGAGAAGCTGATCAACTACGATGAGCTTCCCAGGGATCTGGCTCTGGAGCAGGCCAAGGCCGAGGCTGCGGAGCTTGCCGTGGAGTCCGGAGCAGTCCGGGAGACCGTTGAAATCATCGATGTGGAGGACGTGCCTTTAGCCTATTACCCTGGAAATACGAACCGGGTGAAGATCAAGGCTGCGGGAGATCTGCGGGGGTAGAGGCGCGGCTGCGAGAACAGAATGCGGCTGCCGTGCCGCGGGACAGCCGGCGGCAGATGCGGAGGGGCCGATAAGTATCATGAGCGGAAATGCGTTGACAGCGCGGAGAGGAGTACGAGATGAAGCTATTGGATTTAGTACCTGTGACAACGCCGGGACTGATCACTCCTGAAATGGAAGACTATATCAACAAATATCTGAGTGCAGACACGCAGATGGATGTGGTGCAGATCACGGAGGGCACGGCCAGTATCGAGTGCGAGTATGACGAAGCCATGTGCGCCCCGGATATCATTGCAAAGTGCATCGAGGCGGAAAAGCAGGGATACGAGGGGGTGTTCATCAACTGTTTTGGCGACCCAGGCGTCCGCGCTGCCCGAGAATGCGTGAATATCCCTGTTTTCGGGGGATTTGAGCCGGTCATGCTCCTGGCCATGGGTATGGCGGATCGGGTCGCCATCGTGACGGTGCTGCCCAATGTGCTGCCGCTGATCAGGGGCGGTATCGCCAAGGCACATCTGGGAGACCGGGTGGCCTGCGTGCGCAGCGTGGACATACCGGTGCTGGAGCTTTCAAGCCATGAAAAGCTTTGTAACGCGGTCTATGAGGAGAGTCTGAAGGCCATACGGGAAGACGGCGCGGAGGCTATCGTACTGGGCTGCACCGCCATGGTGGACGTGACAGAAACAGTACAGGCCCGGCTGCACGAGGCCGGCTATTGCGTTCCGGTTCTGGAGGCCGCTCAGTCCGCGGTCATGATGCTGGAGCTGACAGCTAAAATGGGGCTGCGGCAGAGCCGGATCACCTATATGCCTGTTCCGCAGAAGTAGGAACGGCGGCGTATTGGTTGTCAGATGTTGTTGAAAGGGGCTGTAAAATAAGTCCCTGATTTAGGAATCGCCAGAACCGGCATTGGCCGGAACTGGCGATTCCTTGTTTTTATACCTGGTTTTTATACATTTCCATTTGTTTTGAAGGACTGGCGACAGGCAGCAAGACAACGCATTCGTTTATCCTGATCCGGCATTTGAATTGGATGTTTGTTCAAGCCTCGCGGGCTGAGGATGGCTGTGAACAGAAATACGTGGAACTGGAGGCTGTTTTCCGTTATACTATTATAATAGGCGTATGCGCGGCTCTGCAGGTTGCGATTGCGGCAACTCACAGCGCCGGAGGAGAAGACGGCGGCAAGGCCGGCCGCCGGTCAATCAAACAGCCGGCCGGTCAGTTCGTCAGTCAGTCAGCCGGCGGTCAGGCCGCAGCGCACAAAGGCAGGAAGAAAGACGGAGCCTGCAGAAAATACGGAGAAGACAGCGACTATGAAGTGGACGGAAAAACAATGGGAAGCGATATCCCTGCGGGATAAAAATATATTGGTGTCGGCGGCGGCCGGCTCGGGAAAGACGGCGGTGCTGGTAGAGCGCATCAAGCGGCTGCTGCTGGAAGATCAGGTGGATCTGGACCGCATGCTCATTGTGACGTTCAGCAACGCGGCGGCTTCTGAGATGAAAGAGAAGATCGTAAAAGCGCTGAACGCGGAGCTGGCTTTGGGGACGGAGCCGGTGAAGGGAGCGGATCAGAAGGTAAGCGGGGACCATGAGGAGGAACGGCGGCGTCTCAGGGACAAGCAGCGTTTTCTCCGCAGACAGCTTTCCGGCATATACCGGTGCAATATCAGCACGTTCCACGCCTTCGCCATGGAGGTGATCCGCCGATATTTTCATCTGATCGGAGCGGAGCCCGGGTTCAAGATCTGCGATGAAGGACAGAAGATCATCTTACAGGCGGAAGCGCTGGAAGAAGTGTTTACAGATCTCTTTGAATCGGGGGATCCTGAGTTTCTGCGGTTTCTGGACCAGTACGGTTCAGGAAAGAACGAGAACGACGTAAAGGATATGATCCTCAGAGTCCACGAGTTTATACAGAGCCTGCCGGATCCCTTCGGGTGGCTGGAGGAAAAGACGGAAGCGCTTGCGGCGTCCGCGGAGCAGTTTGCGGAGAGTCCTGCGTTTCAGGTCATGTGCGGAGAGATCGACTCGGGGCTGGAACTGTGCGTATTTTATCTGAAAGAGGCGGAACGCCTGCTGGAGGAGGGGGGAGCGGCCAGTCTGCTGCCCAAGATCGCCGCGGATATCCGTCTGGCTGAAAGCGCGCTCTGTGCGCTGCGGGGAGCTCTGCCGCCGGAGGGGGAGCTGGATCAGGGGTCGGGACCTGCGGCGGAGCCGGCAGGGAGCCCGGCTGAGGACCGTCCGGCGGACCCGGGGAGGGGGACTGAGACGGGATGTGGAGCCCGATGGAGCCGGGAAGCCTTTGAGGAGGCGGCGTCCTACCTCCGGGGAGAGCGGGGCGCCTTTCAGCGCATGGTGGCGGCTAAGGCTGACAAAGAGAACTACGAGGCGGTCAAGGAAGATGTGACGGCGCTGAGAAATAAAGGCAGGGATCTGTTCAAGAAGCTGGCGGAACAGTACGCCGCCGGCAGCCTTTTAGAGCGCGCGGCGGAGCTGACACAGACAGCGGAGCCTGCCCGGGAACTCTGCAGGCTGACGCGGGCTTTCGACCAGGCCTACCGAAGCCGCAAGGAACAGAAAAATCTGCTGGATTTCAACGATATCGAGCATTACGCCCTGCGCATTCTGGAGCACGAAGAAGCGGCGGGAGAATACCGCGAAAAGTTCCGGTACATTTTCATAGACGAATATCAGGACAGCAATCTGGTGCAGGAGACGCTCATCGGCAGGATCTGCCGGGAAAACAATGTGTTCATGGTGGGCGACGTCAAGCAGAGTATCTATAAGTTCCGTCTGGCGGAACCGGAACTGTTCATTGAGAAATACCAGCGTTATCGCTGTTCTGAGAGCGGGCTTGACGCCAAGGTGGATCTGAATCAGAATTTCAGAAGCAAAGGCAATACCATAAAAGCAGTGAATCAGGTGTTTTCCGCGGTGATGAGCGGTAAGACCACCGGGATGGATTACGACAGCGACGCGGCGCTGTATCAGGGGGTTGACTATGAGGGAGAGCTGGATTACCCCATGTCGCTGCACTTGGTGGACGACGCTTTGGACAATAGTCAGGACGTGGACGAGGAGATCCAGGACATGAAAAAAGCTGAGCTGGAGGCGTACGCCGCGGCGCAGCTGATCCGGGAAGCCAGAGGAAAGCCGATCTACGACGGAAAAAAGGGCGTGATCCGGCCGCTGGAAAATCGGGATATCGTCATCCTGCTGCGGGGGGCCAAGGGTTACGCCGATCTCTATTACAAAGCTTTGAGCGAGGAGGGCATCGCCGCCTTCATGGATAACAGCGACGGATATTTCGACACGGTGGAGATCCAGATCTTTATGAATCTGCTTCAGGTGATCGACAACGGGAAACAGGATCTGCCGCTGCTTTCCGTGCTGCGGTCGCCCATCTTTGATTTCACGGTGGACGAGCTGGCGGAGATCCGCATATCCAGAATGAAGGGAGCGTATTATCAGGCTTTTGCAGGATACGGCGTTCACGGCGGGGACGAAGCGCTGCGGATCAAGTGCCGCCGCGCGGCCGAAAGGCTGGCGGATTACCGCCGGCAGGCCGCTTACACGCCGCTGGCGGACCTGCTCTCCATGCTCATCGAGGATACGGGCTACGGCGATTTTATATCAGCCATTCCCTCCGGTCTGCAGAGACAGGCAAATCTCAGGGCGCTGGTGGACAAAGCGGCGGATTATCAGGCGGGTCAGGGAAAAGGGCTGTTCGGTTTTATCCGGTACATCGACGCGCTGAAAAAGGAGAAGATCAGCGTGGGACAGGTGAAGCTGGCGGGGGAAAACGACGATGTGGTGCGGATCATGACCGTGCACAAGAGCAAGGGTCTGGAATTTCCCTATGTGCTGATCGGCGGATTGGGCCGCCGCTTCAATCTGCGGCAGGATTCAGCGAAGGCCGTCTTTCACAAGGAGCTTGGCATCGCGCTGCGCCTGGTGGATCCGGAGCAGGGATATTATAAAAAGACCATCCTTCAGACGCTGATCGAGCAGAAGAAGCGCAGGGAAGACATGGCGGAGGAGATCCGAACTCTTTACGTGGCCTTTACCAGAGCCATGGACCAGCTGGTGCTCATGGGTACGGTGACGGATGTGGATAAGGCCATGAAGGATTACGGGATGAAAAACGGGGGAGATGTGCTGTCCGCCCGCTGTTATCTGGACATGGTGGTCCCGGTGCTTCTGGAAAATAAAACGGAGGTCTGCTTTCACGGCCGCGGGGAATACGGCGCGGTCAGGAGGGCTGACGCCGCCGCCCGTGAGAGTCTGCGGGTCCAGCTGGAACACGGCTTCGGAAGCGGACTCTGCCCAGAGGCTGGGGGGGAGCTGGAGCGAGAGATCCGCAGACGGCTCTCCTATGTATACCCGGCCAGGGGGGCGGAGAAGAAATCCAAGTACAGCGTGTCGGAGCTGGCTCAGATCTTCAGGGAGCGGTCTGGGGCGCCGGAGTCTCCGGGCGGGACGGATGAAGTCCGGGGGGGACTGGCGCAGCCGCCCTCTGAGACGCGGAGGGCCGTCATGCCCCGGGGCGTCGTTCCGCGGTTTATGGAGCCGGTGCACACGATGACTGCGGCGGAACGGGGAACCGCCATGCACCGGGTCATGGAACACATTCCGTTTACGGAAGAGGGAAAGACCCCCATGGAGATCCGCGCTTTCGCGCAGTCCATGGTGCAGAGGGAAATGATGACGGCGGAGGAAGCGGAGGCTGTAGACTGTGAAGCGCTGTCGGCGTTTTTCCGTTCGGAGGCGGGCGTCAGAGCCTGCCGTTCCGGGGAAGTATACCGGGAGGAATCCTTTAACCTGAAAAAGGTACTGGACGGAGAAGAGATCATCGTTCAGGGGACCATCGACTGTTATTTTCGTGAGGGAGAGGAGTATATACTGCTGGATTACAAGTCTGGCGGCGCGGCCCGGGGAGGCGGGAAAAAAGAGGCGGAAGAGCTGGCGGACTACTACAGACCGCAGACGGCGCTGTATAAGGAGGCCCTGGAAACGATCAAAGGCATTCGCGTGAAAAGCGTTTATCTCTATCTCTTTTCGCAGGACAGGGCGGTTTTAGTGGAATAATGGAATATCAGACCGCCGGACCGGAATACAATCAAAGGGATAAGGGAGAAAAGGGATGTCTATATTACTGTTGATCGTACTGGCCGGAGGACTGGCCACGGACGCGTTCGCCGTGTCCATTTCCAACGGCATGTGCTACCGCAATATCGGAGGAAGGCAGGTGATTCTCACGGCGCTGACCTTCGGAGCGTTTCAGGGGGCGATGCCGGTATTGGGTTACTACGGCGGAAGGCTGGCGGAGGATGCCATCGCTTCGCTGGATCACTGGATCGCCCTGGTTTTATTGTGCTTTATCGGAGGCAGCATGGCCATGGAAAGTCTGAAGGAGATGAAGAGCTCCGAAAGCTGTCCGGCTGTGAGAGAACTGAACGTGAGAACGCTGCTGGTGCAGGGAGTTGCCACCAGTATCGACGCTCTGGCCGTGGGCGTCAGCCTGGCGGCGCTGCGGACGAACATCGTCCAGGCGGCAGGGCTCATCGCCGTTGTGACCTTCGCGGTCTGCCTGTTCGGAGCGGTGCTGGGAAAACGGTTCGGTCTGCTTTTGGGGCAGAAGGCCAAGCTGTGCGGCGGACTGGTGCTCATCTGGATCGGGCTGCGTATTTTTGCGGAGCATACGCTGGGATAACAGCAAGGCTGCTGAATGGACGGAGAATCGAATTTTGAAAAAGAGGCTGCAATCATTTTGGAAAAAAGAGACGGTGCTGTGCTGTGCGGCTCTGGCCGCGGCCGTCTCCGCGTTTTTGGAACCGCCTTCGGGCAAATATCTGCAATATATCGACTTTCGGGTGCTGGGACTTCTGTTCTGTCTCATGCTGGTAGTGTCCGCCATGCAGAGGATCGGAGTCTTCGAAGTGCTTGCCGACCGCATCGTGAACCGGGCGGAGACTATGTTGGGAGTGGGCGCCGCGCTGGTCTTTCTCTGTTTTTTCTTCGCCATGGTGGTGACCAACGATGTGGCGCTCATCACCTTTGTGCCTTTTACGGTACAGGTATTGAAGCTGGCAAAGAGAGAGGACAAGCTGATCCACGTGATCGTGCTGCAGACGGTGGCCGCCAATCTGGGCAGTATGCTGACGCCTGTGGGAAATCCGCAGAACCTGTATCTCTATACGGCTTATGAGATGAAGATGGATCGTTTTCTGGATGTGATGACCCCGGTGACTGCGCTCTCCGCCGGATTGCTGGCCCTGTCCTGTTACCTCCTGCTGGACAGAAAGAAAACGGCCCGCCGGGAGGAGTGGAAGCCGGGAAGTCCGCGTCTGGACGATCTGCGCCAGCCGTCGGACGAACAGTGTCCGGAGGATGAAAGGTACCTGGAGATCAAAAGGCGCCCGGAGACCGAAGAGCCTTCGGGGGCTGAAACGGCAACGGAGAACGAACGGAATCGGAGGGAATGGGACCGGGGCCGGAGGGGAAAGCTGTATGTGTATACGGGTCTTTTTCTGCTCTGTCTGCTGACTGTTTTGCGGATCATGCCCTGGCAGGCGCTTCTCGTCACTTCGGTGATGTGCGCCCTTCTGCTGGACCGTCAGATCTTCCTGACGGTGGACTACGGACTTCTTGCCACCTTCGCCTGTTTCTTCCTCTTTGTGGGAAACGTATCGGCCGTGCCCTGGATCTCATGCAGGCTGGCGGAGATCCTGGCCGGGCGCGAACTTCTGGTCTCTGCCGCGGCCAGCCAGGTGATCTCCAACGTACCGGCGGCGGTGCTGCTCTCGGGCTTTACGGACAGGGGAGAGAGCCTGCTGCTGGGGGTAAATCTGGGAGGGCTGGGCACGCTTATCGCTTCGCTGGCCAGTCTGATCTCCTATAAGATCTATGGACAGACGGAGGGGGCGCGGACCGGGCGGTATACGGCGCTGTTCACTGCAGTCAACGTATCGTTTCTGGCTGTTCTGCTTATTTTCACACACGTATTTTTTCCCGGGATCTGACCGGAGCCGCCCGGGCAGACCGCGTCTCGGTCCCGGTCAGGGCCGTGGGTCGTGCGTGGGAACATCGCCGCCGCGGGCGGATGAAAAGGGAAATGGGGGATTGGAAGATGGGATTTCTACAACTGCCGGTCTATATCGGAATTTTTATCTGGATACTTTCGCCGGAGCGCATGAGCGTGCTGGCTTCCACCAAAGCAGGGCGCGTCATCGCGCTGAAGGGAGCTGCGGTGGTGACGGCGGGGTATCTGCTGTCCATGACTTGTCAGATGATGGTCATGATAGCGCTGGATGCGATGCGGATCCCGCAGATCGTTACGTTCTTTCTCTACTCGGCTGTGTTCGTGGCGTTCTGGCTCCTGGAGGCGGAGCTGTTTCACCGCAGTGTCTATCAGTTCAGCGTCAAGAAAGCGCTGCTGAAAAGGAAGAGTCTTTTATATTGGCTGGGAGTGACCGCGGCGGCCACCGCGGCGTTCTATATCTACAATCGGATCGGCGGTCTGGCGGTGACCTACGCGTTGTCGGAGATCGAACCGGGGATCGTGAAGTTTTTTCTCCGCGTCTGCAGCATTCTCTTTCAGCTCCGGCTGCCGGATCTGTTTCTGGCCGCCTGCAACTTTGTCCTCTATTATAAGACCATGGGCATGATCATCCGTACTGCGGAGTGGGGATGAGGTCTGACAGATTTTCGGGAATGCATTTATTCTGATGTCAGGCGTTGAAAAATACAGGATGCAACCGGCGGTTGCCAAAAAAGAAACGCCGGGTTGGTAGCAAAGAAAGCCCCTGGGCTGGTAAGATAGGCGCAGAAGAAAGGGGATGTCATAGATGAATATTGGAGAAAAGATACAACAGCTGAGGAAGAAGGAGGGACTTTCCCAGGAGGCGCTGGCGGAACGGCTGGGACTCTCCCGGCAGGCGGTTTCCAAATGGGAGTCGGGGACGGCCATCCCCTCCATCGATAATCTGGTGGAGCTCTCCAAGATCTTTGGAGTGACGGTGGGAGAACTTCTGCAGCTGGAGCAGGCTTCTCCCAGATCTTCCGACTCCCCCGCAGGCTCGGAGGATTCCATGGCAGATCCGACCTCAGGGGCGGAGGGAGAGAACGGAAAACGGGCGCAGAAGACAGAGCGCTCCGGGGGCGAGACGGGGGAGGAACAGGATGCGGAGGATGACACTGAGGCGCTGGACGGCGTCCTTTCCTATTTGAAAGAGCAGGAATCACTGCGCAAGGAACGGGAAAAGCGCGGCCGCATGGCGACGGCGGCGGTGGCTGCAGCCGCCGCCCTGTGCCTGATCGCCGGGGGCGTCTTTCTGGCAGGGCGGATGAACCTGCTGAACAGCCGCATCGGCAATATGGAGGGTCGGATCGAGGCGGTCAACGGAAATCTCACAGGGCAGATCAACGCAGTCAGCGAAAATGTGAAGGAACAGCTGGGCGAGCCGGTGAGGATCGCCGCAGACTACACCTGGGAGCTGACAGCCGTTGACGTGAACGCCATGAGAGCCACGCTGCATGTGACCGCTCTCCCCAAGGCATACAAACCGGATATGACGGCGGTCTTTACGGCGGCCGCCCGGGGAGAAGAACCGGTGACGGCCCCGGGAACGCTGTCGGGAGAGAACCTTTTTTCCTGCGATATCGAGGTGCCGCTGAACGACGAGATACGGCTGTCCGTGGGACTTACCTCGGGAGAGATCACGGAAAGCCAGTTCCTTGAGACGATCTTCGGGCTGAAGCGCGGGAACGTTATGGAGATCACGGGCAGATTAGACGGCAGCAGCACTGTTTCGTCAGCGGGAGAGGGCTCGGGAACAGCCGATATCAACGGAACCTTTGTCATTAAAGTGAGACCCGTTTACGGCGCCGGCTCCGACGGATACGATGATCAGCTTTCACCTCCGGTCAACTGGCCCGTGAAAGCGAAGCTGGTCCTGTACGCGGGCGACCGGGCGGTAAAACGGTACCCGGTGGATCTGTCCGGAATGTTTGACGAGCACGGGATCGTACCCGATGAAACAGAGAACGGAGAAGCCATGATCGCCCAGATCGACACCGCGTATTTTTATGTGGAGGCGTCGAACGAACACCTTCAGCTGAAAGGAGCGAACAGCCTGCGGGCCGTGGTGGAGGTCACGGATAATTACGGCGTCACGAGAGAGACGGAGATATGGGAGAAGCGTCGCTGAGGAGCAGGGCGGGGGCAGCAGCGTGACTTATGAGTAAAAGTTGACCATGAAGCGGATCCGGCCGTCCTGATCGATGTAATACAGGTCCTGAACATCCTCGTAGGTGAGCTCCAGCGTCTGCCGGTCCTCCTCCTCAAGGCAGTCGGCAATACAGCGTGCGGCCACGTATTCCCGGCTGTAGCCCATGGCGGTGAGAAATTCGTCGTCAGTCATGGGCGCGGCGGCTGCGCTGTCGTAGACATACCGTTTCGTCACGAAGTTGAATCCCGATCCCAGACCGGAAGTGGCCGAGTAGAAGACGCAGACTTCATAAATATCGCCGAACTGGTATTCCTCATAATAGACTTTGATCACCGGGTCTGCGAAACCCGTCGGCAGATCTTTGAACTGATTGTCGGGAGCGGCTCTGAGCGCGGCCCAGTCTTCCTGGAGCCGCTGATTCAGCGCGTCTGTGCCCGGCAGGCTTTCCTTCATTTTGGGCAGAGAGACATCGTAAGCGCTGCAGCCCGCAAGTTTTTTGTAACAGCGAAAATCTTCGTCCACAGTCCTGCAGTATTTCTGAGAATTGACGGCCGTCACATAATATCCGTCTTTCCAGCGCGTATTTTCTCCGTACAGGTAGTTTTCCGACGCCAGCTGCAGTTCCATGGCTGAGATCCTGTCCTTCTGCATATAGAACCGGGCCACGCGGTAATAATCGTCTCCAGCGGCGGAGGTCATTACATAGACGCAGTCGTTTTTCATCCAGCCGTCTCCTTCCACGCCGTCGTAGCGGAGCAGACTGCTATCCGGGAAAGCGGCAAAGAGGTCGTCTTCGGTGTCTCCCACCTTTAAGCCGTCCTTCGTCCGGCCGTATCCGCCGGTATCCCGCGCGTAGGTCAGCAGCGTGTAGGCCTGGGGCTGGTTGAATTCGTAGTAGTTCACGTCCTCCGTGACAAAGGCTCCGTTTTCATAGGACATTACATAGGTGCCGGTCCGGAACGCGCTGCAGGTCGAAAGGACCCCCTGGGCGGCGGACGTTTCCTGATCTGAAGAAGCGCCCTGATCTAACGCTTCGCTCTGGATGGGAGAGCTTTCGCCGAAGTCCAGCGTGAGGGGCAGGGGCGTATCGGCGTCGTACATGCCCAGGCCCAGCTGAACGTCTCCCACCTGCCAGACGTAGTTCTCGTGGGTTTTCAGCAGATCGGGACTTACGGAGCTTCCCAGGCTGCGCTCTTCGATATAATCCCAGGCGTCGCCGTAGGTCTGCCGGGAATAGGTGTTTTCAGCCAGTTCGATATATCGCTGGTCCGCTCGGAGCACCAGCAGTACGTCGCTGTCAAAGGTCATCCAGCCCTGAGCGTCCAGAGTGACGGCGCCGGTCTCATCCAGCTGCGGAGTCTTCTTTGGCTTCAGCTTATAGGACATCTCATATACCTCGATGGCCGCGCTGCTGACGGAGGAATAACCGTCGATCGATACCATCCGCCGGGTCACATCGCGGCTTTCCAGCTCTCTTAAGACGGTGAGCTCAGAATCTTCAATGGTGAGGTGGATCATCTGCTGGCCGGAGGCGCTGCCCTTGGCGGTGAAGGCCACGCCCCGTTTTTCCAGCGTTTCCATATGGCGCGCTATCTGATGCTCGGCCATCCGCACCACTTCGTCAGGGGCGGTTATTTCCTTCTCTGATCCGCTGTCTTCCCCGTCCCGCGCGCACGCCGCCGTCAGCAGGAGGAGCAGGCAGAGCAGGATGGACGGCAGTGCGCGGGTCAAAAGAGAGCGGTTCTTTGTTTTTATCATTATCATTTTCCTCCCTGGGCGCTTTTTTTCATCTTATTCGCTTGGAAGTGAAAAGTCAATCCTGGCGTCCTGAAACCAGATCCCGGAATACTAGATCCTGGAATACCTGTTTCAGGATGAGATCACGGATCTGTTCGATAAAATAAACAGCCTTTACAGAAATAATGTTAGACAGGCGGAATAAAAGGGTATATACTGTAACAAAATAAGTTACAATTATTCGGATGGAAATAGTGAGAGGAGGGACTGATGATGAAAGGAAATCGGAAGCTGCAGGTCTGTCTGGCCGTGCTTCTGCTGATGCTGGTTCCCGTTATGGCCGCCTGCGGAGGCTCAGATGATCCGGCTGGCAGTCTGGCGGCCGACGCGGGATCCGGACAGACTGCGGCGGACGGAGCTGCCGGCGGGGAACAGGGCGTCCAGGATGCGGACGGGGCCGGGGAAAACGTTGTGAGCTACCGTTTTGATATCTCTGAGGATGCCAAAGCGAAGCTGGACAGCATGTTGGAGGATAAGGATTACGGTGAAGAAGCCGTCTTTCTCATCGAACCGGTGCGCTGCTGAGGAGGACCCCTGTATAACCTCAGTTTGAGGGAAGAAGTCAGAGGCCTGGATGTGATCCAGTGGGACGGGTACCGCTTTGCAGTGATAGACGACGGCCTGATGGACGGTCTGACGGGATTTTCCATAGACTGCAGAGATACTTTTTTCTCGAAGCAGATCGTGGTGGACGCCCTGTACGATTAGGTAAGCCGGAGATCGTTCTTAATTTGCTGACGGCCCCGGAGGGGCTGATCAGGGCGGCTGTGGACAGCGCAGAGGGAAGACCGGCGACGGCGACAGACGGCGGCAAATGAAAGAGCCGTGTGCAGACGCACACGGCTCTTTTTTCATACGTTTTATTTGAACAGTACGATCTGCGATGATGCAGTCAGGCGGTTTTTATACCAGACCCTGAGCCATCATAGCTTCCGCGACCTTCAGGAATCCAGCGATGTTCGCGCCGGCAACCAGGTTGTAACCGAAGCCGTACTCCTCGGCAGCAGCAGCAGCGCTGTCGTGGATGGTGTTCATGATAGTCTCCAGCTGAGCGTAAACTTCCTCTTTCTGCATCGGCATCTTGCGGGCGTTCTGGCTCATCTCGATGGCGGAGCAGGCTACGCCGCCGGCGTTGGCAGCCTTGGACGGTCCAACGGTGACGCCGTTGTCCATGAGGTATGTAAGAGCCTCGTTCGTGGTCGGCATGTTCGCGCCTTCGCACAGGAACTTGCAGCCGTTGGCGACCATGGCTTTGGCATCGTCGATGCGGATCTCATTCTGAGTCGCGCAGGGGATGTACAGGTCGGCCTTGACGCCCCAGGGCTTTTCGCCGGGGAAGAACTTGGCGTTCGGGAATTTTTCGGCGTAGGGAGCGCAGATGTTCTTGCCGCTTCCTCTCAGCTCAAGCAGATAGTCCACTTTTTCGCCGGATACGCCGTCCTCGTCCAGAATGTAGCCGTCCGGACCGGAGATGGTGATCACCTTGGCGCCCAGATCGTTGAGCTTCCAGGCGGTTCCCCAGGTTACATTTCCGAAACCGGAGATGGCGACCTTCTTGCCCTTGATGTCCTCGCCGCAGGCTTTCAGCATGTTTCTCGCAAAGAATACGATACCGAAACCGGTAGCCTCGGTTCTGCCGTTCAGACCGCCGTAGGACAGGCCTTTTCCGGTCAGTACGCCTTCGAATCTGTTGACCAGTCTCTTGTACTGCCCATACAGATAACCGATCTCTCTTGCGCCAACGCCGATGTCGCCGGCCGGAACGTCGGTCTCAGGTCCGATGTGTCTATATAATTCAGTCATGAACGACTGGCAGAATCTCATGACCTCAGCGTCGGATTTGCCGTTGGGATCAAAGTCAGAACCGCCTTTGCCGCCGCCGATAGACAGGCCGGTCAGGGAGTTCTTGAAGATCTGCTCGAAGCCCAGGAACTTGATGATTCCGGGATATACGTTGGAAGCAAATCTCAGACCGCCTTTGTAGGGTCCAAGGGCGCTGTTGAACTGATATCTGTAGCCTCTGTTTACCTGAACTTTACCGTTGTCATCAACCCAGGTCACGCGGAAGCTGATGCCTCTTTCCGGTTCGATCAGTCTTTCGATCAGGCCGGCTTCAACATACTCAGGGTGCTTCTCAAGAACCGGTTCCAGCGAAGTCAATACTTCTTCAATCGTCTGATGGAACTCAGGTTCACCCGGATTTCTTTTTTTCGCAATCTCAATGTACTGCTCAACGATCTTGCCCATTTCAATCTCCTCTTTTCCATAAAAAACGGTATGCACGCACCATATAACATACATACTCTCAATAGGTTTAAGACAACTTAAATGTAGCACACTGAAAAATCATAGTCAATACTTGGGGATGTAAAATATATTTTAAGGAGATATTTTTGAAATGTCGAAATATTTGCGGTAAACATTTGTTTGATTTTGTAATTTTGAAGGGGGATCGAAAATATGATGTATTTTCTGAATAAAATGAGCAATCTAAACGGGATGGATAAGGAGGAGCTTCTATGAAAAAAAGTGATGAAATTACGAATCCGGGCGGGTTGGATCTGCTCAGGCTGATCGGCGTGGTAGTGGGAGCGACCATCGCCAGCGGCGTCTTCACCATGTCCGGCGATCTGGCTGCCCGCGGCGCCGGCACCGGAGCGGTGCTCATCGGCTGGATCGTGTGCGGCGTGGGCATGCTGGCGCTGGCGCTGTGTTTTTACGGTCTTTCCGTGCGCAAGCCTGAACTGAAGGGCGGTATCTACAGTTACGCCAAGGAGGGATTCGGTCCCTTTGTGGGTTTTAATTCTGCCTGGGGATACTGGCTCAGCGAGCTGCTGGCCAACGTATCCTTTCTCACGCTGCTCTTTGCGTCGCTGGGACACTTCTTCCCGGTGTTCGGCCACGGAAACAATCTGGCCTCCGTCGTAGGATGCTCTGTCATCTGGTGGATCTGCGTCTGGTTTATCATGCGGGGCGTCTCGGAGGCGGCCGCCGTCAATCTGGTGGTGACGGTGGCCAAGCTGATCCCGGTGTTCACCGTTATTCTTGCGGTGGTATTTCTGCGCGCCTTTCACTGGAGAATCTTCGTGGACAACTTCTGGGGCGAGCCCGGCGGCCTGCCGCTGGGACAGCAGATCAAGGCTACCACCTTCACCACCGTCTGGGCGTTTACCGGGATCGAAGGAGCGGTGGCGATCTCCGGCCGGGCAAAACGCGCCAGGGACGTGGGCCGTGCCACCATCATTTCCTTTCTCTGCGTGCTGGCCGTCTACGTGATGATCTCCATGCTTTCCATGGGCGTGATGAGCCGTCAGGAGCTGGCGGCCCTGGGCAATCCGCCTCTGGCGGGCGTTATGGAGCGGGTGGTGGGCGGCTGGGGCGCCGCGCTGGTCAACGTGGGCGTGGCCATCTCGCTTTTGGGCGCTACGCTGGGGCATACGATCATGGCGGTGGAGACGCCCTTCGAGGCGGCGAAGAACGGCGCCTTTTCCCGGTTCTTTTCCGTGGAGAATAAGAAAGGGGCGCCGTCCAACACCCTGCTTCTGACCAGCGTGATCATCCAGGGGTTTCTGATCCTTCTCTACTTCAATGAATCCAGCTATCAGGTGTTTTACGTCATCTCATCCAGCATGATCATGGTGCCGTATCTGCTGAGCGCGCTGTATTACCTGAAGATCGTCATGCGGGGGGAGGGACTGAGCAACATCGAGGGCGGCCGTTCGCCGGGAGCGTGGCTGGCGGCGCTGCTTGGAACGATCTACGGACTGTGGATGCTCTATGCAGGCGGACTGGTCAATCTGCTCATCACCGCGCTGCTCTACGCACCTGGAATTCTCGTGTATATGAAAGGAAGACGGGAACAGGGGCAGCCGTATTTTGGAAGCCGGACCGACCGCTTTTTTCTGGCGGCGGTGGCGGTCCTGTTCGTCATATCCGCCGCCCTTCTGGCCAAAGGGGTCATTCGGCCGTTCTGATCCGCGGATTTATGGGAATCTCCTCTCGACTTTTGGAAAAAACCTGTGTATAATCGAGAAGTATGACACGGCGAGACGGAAGGCGCCGCTTTACGCCGGGTGCGAAAAAAGGAGAAAGACATGATTACAAGCAAGCAGAGAAGCTATCTGAAGTCTCTGGCCCATGAGCTGAACCCCACCGTTTACATTGGAAAAGCAGGTCTGACGGACAATATCCTGAAGGAGATGGAGAACGGATTTGAGACAAGAGAACTGGTGAAGGTGAAGATCCAGGAGGGATGCGACGCAGACCCAAAGGAGATGGCCAACGGGGTGGCGGAAAAGCTGAACGCGGAGTTCGTGCAGGCCATCGGCCGCCGTTTTACGCTTTACAGACAGGCTAAGAATAAGGAAAACAGAAAGATCGAGCTGCCCCGATAGGACCGGAGCGGCAGGAGGCTTTGCCCGGAGGGGCAGGGTCTCTTTTTTCATGAGGAAGACGGAGATCCCCCTCAGGCGTAACCAAATCTTAATATTCTGCCCGGGGAAGAATGGACCCGTAAGGGTTGCAAAAAAGTCCCCGGTTGAGTATAATTTTATAGTTAATGATGACTCTATATATGGAAGCGAGAGAGGAAGTGAAAGCAGATGGAACCTGTTCCCAGTCACAGTAGAACAGAATCGAAAATAAGAATGTCCCGGCTTTCACAGAGGATCGAATCCATATGCGCAGACCCCGCCCTTTCCGTGAGGAGCGCGGAACGCAGCCGTGAGAAGAAAACGGCAGTGAGCGTCTGATTCTTTTGTTGGTTGGGACGAACCGAAAGGAGGCTATTCCAATGGAGAATGAAAGAATGCAGACGCTGATCGAGTCTGTTCTGGCGCTGCTGGAAGAAAAGAAGTACGCCAAGGCCAGAGAAGCGCTTCTGGAAAACGGAAACGAGGCGGATATCGCCGAGGTTTTGGAAGAGGTCATCGACGAGCTGGATCTGGACCGCGCCATCGTGCTGTTCCGGACCCTGCCCAAGAGCATCTCAGCGGAGGTATTTTCCTACCTGCCGTCCGACGATCAGGTAGCGATCATAAACGGCATTACGGACCGGGAGATCCGGCACATTATCGACGAGCTGTCCTTCGACGACATGATCGACGTGCTGGAGGAGCTGCCGGCCAATATCGTGGACAAGATCCTGTCCCGTTCGACGAAGGAAGAAAGAAAGATCATCAACACGTTCCTGAACTACCCGGAAGGGTGCGCGGGAAGCCTGATGACTATCGACTATATAGAGCTGTCCAAGGAGATGACCATCGCGGAGGCGATGGCGCATATCAAGGAAGTGGGGATGGACAGCGAGACCGTGTACACGTGCTATGTGAAGGACAAGGGCCGCAAGCTTCAGGGTATCGTTTCCCTGCGGACGCTGGTGGTCTCTCCCGACGGGGACACGGTGGAACAGTACATGCACGAGGATATGGTATACGTCAACGTTCTGGACGATCAGGAGGACGTATCCAATACATTTAAAAAATACGGCTTTCTTGCCATGCCCGTTGTGGACAATGAGAAACGGCTGGTGGGCATCATCACCGTGGACGATATACTGGACGTCATCGAGGAAGAGAACACCGAGGACTTTGAGAGAATGGCCGGCGTTCTGGACGACAGCGACAGCGAATACCTGGACATGAGCGTGTGGCGCCATGTAAAAAACAGGCTGCCCTGGCTGTTCGTCCTCATGCTTTCCTATGTGGTGACAGGCGGCATCATCGCCAGCTTTGAGGCGGTCTTGTCCAAAGTCATCTCGCTGGTGGCCTACATGCCGATGCTGATGGGAACAGGCGGAAACTCCGGTTCTCAGTCGGCCACACTGGTCATTCGAGGCATGGCCATGGAGGAGATCGATCTGGCCGACGTGGGGCGGGTGCTCTGGAAAGAGCTGCGCATCGGCATCATTATCGGCGCGGTGCTCTCCGTGCTGAATTTTGCAAGGATATGCTGGTTTGACGGGGAGGGGCCCCTGGTGGCCCTGGCCGTAAGCTCGGCCATGGTCGTCATCGTCATCGCGGCAAAGACCATCGGCAGCATGCTGCCCATGGCGGCTAAGAAGGTAGGCATCGACCCGGCTCTCATGGCCAGCCCCATGATCTCGTCGCTGACGGATATGGTATCCGTGGTGACCTACTTTGCCATGGCTACCGCCATACTGGGTATTTAGAAGGCTGCCGCCTGTTACGGTACCGCCGGATCGCAGATGGATCCGGCCCCGTGCGGAGAGCGGCCTTTCCGTTTACATAAGGATAGATCACATAAGGGCAGATCCCATAAGAACAGATGCGGACGAACAGATCGCACAGGGGATGAACCATGGGCGCCGAAAGCGGGCTGGAAGATCCGCGGCGGAAGCGGGCTGAGACGGACGGCGCCGGCGTAGCCGGGAAAGATGAAAAAGATGGACAAACCATGTTTAATTACCGGGGAACTGGTCAACACTTTTCTACAGAAGCGGGAAAGACAACTACATAAGGGAAACTGCGGTACGGTATTTGAACTGGCGGGAAGCCACGGCATGGCGGGAGCCGCCGTACTCTGCGGAAGAGGGGCGCTGCGCTCCGGAGCGGGACTGCTTCGGATCTGTATTCCCGAGCCGCTGTTTCCGGTCATACACGGGAGCCTTCCGGAAGCTACCTGTGTCCCCCGTTTTAAGGACGCGGAGGGTCTGGACCTGACCAGGTGCCAGGCAGCCGCAATCGGTCCTGGACTTGGAGCTGAGAAAGAAAATGTCGGTATGATAAAGAGAATACTGAGACAACTGGACGGAACTGCGGTCCTCGACGCGGACGCGCTGAATCTTCTGGCCGGGGACAAAACGCTGATCGAAGGCCGCCGGGCGGAGCTGATCATCACGCCCCATCCGGGGGAAGCGGGAAGGCTTTTGGGCTGCGGCGCAGCGGAGATCAACGGCGACAGGACGGGCTGCGCGCGGCGTCTGGCGGAACAATACGGAGCTGTGACGGTGCTGAAGGGAGCAGGCACCATAGTGGCAACACCGGGTGGTGAAACATATATTAACACTACAGGAAACCCCGGAATGGCCACTGGCGGCAGCGGGGATGTTCTGACGGGGATCATATCTTCCCTGGCGGGACAAGGACTTGCACCGTTGGCCGCCGCTCTTGCCGGAGTCTATATCCACGGATCAGCCGGGGATATAGGCGCGGAAAAGCTGGGCGAATACGGCCTGATGGCCTCGGATATCGCGCAGTTTACGGGAATTGCCATCGCGCGGATCGCCGGAGCGTAAAAGGGCTTCGACGGCTGAAAAACGCGGCGTCAGCAGCTTCGTACAGGGGGCAGGGCCTCAGGATGGAGGAATGTGGCATTTGACACCGGACGACTGAATATATATAATAACGGATATACAAATAGTATATAGACGTGTGTATATTGATCAAGTCGCAGAAGGATTGAGGTGAAACAATATGTCAAACTCCAAGAAGATCATCCTGAGCCTGCCGGAAGAACTGCTGGACCGGGTGGATGACTGTTTAAAGGCTGAAAATAAGAATCGCAGCGAATGGGTCCGCGAAGCCATCGTCCATTATCTTGCGGAAGGGGAAAAGACCCGGATACGGGTACAGATGGAACAGGGCTATCGGGAGATGGGCATGTTGAATCTGAAACTTTCCGAAGAAGGACTGGCGGAGGACGAAGAGGATCTCGCTGTGTATGAAAATATATTATTGGAGAGTGAATGACTTGATAGTGAAAAAAGGAGACATCTACTTCGCCGATCTGAGTCCGGTAATCGGCTCGGAGCAGGGCGGTGTGCGGCCTGTGCTGGTCGTACAGAACGATGTTGGAAATAAATACAGCCCCACGGTGATCGTGGCGGCTGTCACCTCTCAGATAAATAAGGCGAAGCTGCCTACCCACGTGGAGATCACGGCGAAGGGACACGGGCTGAGCAAGGATTCGGTAGTGCTTCTTGAACAGCTTCGAACCATCGATAAGCGCCGTCTGAAAGAGAAGATCGGCCGCGTGGACGACGAAATTATGGAGCGGACCAACGAGGCCCTGAGCATCAGCCTGGGGATCATAGATTTTTAAAATTTCCAGGTCCCGGAGGACCGGAGACAGCAGAGGGGGCCCCCCGGGGCCTCCCTGCGCATACAGACAGGGAGCGTGAGGAAGAGCGGCACGGGCCGCGTCCCCAATCTTTCGCAGAAACCAAGCAAGGAGAGAAACATGAAACAAAACAAAATCGTATTCATCATTTCCTTAGTCATCCTGCTGCTGGCAGGCTCCATTGCCGTTGCTGCCGCTGCGGGAAGCCCGGGATCCGAGGACGATCCGGTGGTGACAAAGAGCTATGTGGATCAGAGGATCGCGGAGCTGAAAGGCTCCAATAGCTCCGGGGGCGCCGTCACGGGAAGCGCGGCTGTGTTCCAGCTGGTAGAAGTGGAGGCAGGCAGAAAGATCATCGGCGGAGCCGGCACGGAGATGATCCTGCGGGGCGGAGAGGCCACGGCCGTGGACAACGGTGTGGACGGAATCTCTGATCTGACGGCTGGCGTGGACCTGAAAGGCGGGACGACCGTGACGAGAAATCATCACCTGCTGGTCCCTATGGCGGACGGAAGAGGGATACAGACTAAACTGAAAGCCTGGGTGATGATCAAGGGAGAGTACTCCATTGAGTAGACTGCCCCAGGCCGGCGGAAAAACTGGAAATGAAGAAAAGAACTCAGCAGACAGCGAAGGGCCCGGCCGGGACCGGCGTTTTGTCTGTTTTTGGAAGAATAAGAACTGAGATCAAAGCACAGAGGAAGAGGGGGCAAAGGGGAAACAATGAAGTCAAACCGTTTCAGACGCGTGATCGCGTCAATCGTCGCAGCGGCGGTAGCCGCCGGACCCTTGGGGGCAGTCGGCGCCTGGGCCGGATCACTGGGAAACCAGATCATTGAAAGAAACATACAGACCACATGGGAGACACAGCTGACCAACGGCGTGTTTTACAGTACGGCGCTCAGCGATAAGATCACGGAAAACTACGTGTCCTATACACCGGGAGGCAGAGTCAAGCCGGTGGTGGCATACGGAAACGACATATATGGAGCCGCCGGATTCAAGACGGTGATCTCCTACGCGGAAGCCGCGGGCCAGCACGTGGTGGCGGGCATCAACGCGGATTACTTTACCATGTCAAACGGCGTGGCGGACAGTCTGGTGATCCAGGACGGGGTCATCAAGACTTCCGAGAGCAGCAAAAACACCTGCATCGCGTTTATGGAGGACGGATCGGCCATGATCGGACGGTCCAATCTGAATATCAAGGCGGAGGCGCAGTGCTTCGCCTACGGTCTGAGCAGCATCCACATGAATAAAGTGGTGACAGCCTCTTCGGGGGTGGTGCTCTACACGGATGCGTTCAACGATACCAATAAGGCCACGATCCCCACGATCAACGCGGTCATTACCATCACAGAGGGCGAGCCGCGGATCAACCAGACCATGAAAGGGGTGGTGGATTCCATCACGGAAGCCACCGGCGCAACGGCCCTTGCGGAGGGAAAAGTAGTGCTGTCCGTGGCGGCCAACAGTCCTTACGCCACCACGCTGGCTCAGTTCAAGGAGCTTCAGGCGGGGGACGAGATCACCTTTACCTTTAACGCGGACGAGGCCTGGAACGATGTGGCTTACGCGGTGGGCGCCGGCGAAAAGCTGGTGACCAGAGGCGTCAACGTGGCGCCGGGCACCGGGGGCAGACAGCCCCGGACAGCCTTTGGCATCAAGTCGGACGGTACTGTGATCCTCTACACGGTGGACGGAAGACAGACGGGGCACAGCGCGGGAGCAACCTTTCAGGAGGAAGCGGGCCGCATGATCGAACTGGGCTGCACGGAAGCCGTCAATCTGGACGGAGGGGGCTCTACGGCGCTGCTGGCTCTCTATCCGGGAGACAGCGATGTGAATACCATCAACAAACCATCCGGGGGTTCCCTGCGCAGCTGCGGAAACTATATTCTGCTGGTCAGCGAAGGCGGCTCCACAGGATCGCTGGGCGGACTGCATCTCTATCCCTTCAGCCAGTATCTGCTGGCGGGGGCCAGACAGCAGTACACCGTGAAGGCGACAGATACCAATTATTACCCCGCGTCGGTGCCGGGATCTCTGAGCTACGACAGCGATTCGCTGGGTGAGATAGACGACGACGGACTCTACACGGCAGGCCACACGGCCGGCGTGGGCAAGGTGGAGGTCAGCGGCGGAGGCGCGTACGGTTCCGTGGAAGTGCGGATCGTCACCGATCCCGACAGCATCGCCATCACCAACGGTACCACAGGCGAGAAGATCACGGAGGCTGTTTCGGTGCCGGTGGGAACTACTTTCCAGTTCTCTGGTTCCGCGGTGAAGAACAACGTGGATCTGGTGGCCCAGGGACAGTGCTTTAACTGGAGTGTTTCCGGGGACATCGGAACGGTGGATGAGAACGGACTCTTCACGCCGGGCACCATGTCAAGAGGTTCCGGGACCATCACGGCCAGCGTGGGCGGCAAGACTGCCAGCGTGACGGTGAACGTGGTGAGTCAGGGCGAGAGAGTCGAAGACTTTGAAGGCGATACGCTGACGGTTTCCACCGGGGAGCTGTCCGGCGTCAACGCTTCCATAGAGAAGGATCTGGCTTTGGTGCACAACGGTGAAAAGAGTCTGAAACTGGCTTATGACGGAGGGAATACAGGTTCTTCCAAGCTGACTGTGCCGGCTACCATGAGCTTCAGCAAGACGCCGTCCATGATGAACTTCTGGCTGTACGGCGACAATTCCGGAAACAGCGTGAGTCTGGAAGCCACTACCGACACAGGCGCCGCGGAGACGGAAGAGATCGCGCTGGACTTCAGCGGCTGGAAACAGGTAACGGTGACGCTTCCCGAGGGAGCCGACGGCGTGAGCGGGATCCACATCAATCTGAAGGGCGGCAAGAGCGCCGGAACCATCTACATCGACCAGATGATGGCGGGTTACGGATACTTCATCGACAATCAGGCGCCTTCCGTCACAGCGTCCGTTACGGGGCAGACGCTGAGCGCTACCGTTTCCGACGATATCGATACAAAGCTGGACAGAGAAAACATTGAAGTGACCTGCGACGGCAAGGCGGTCTCCTTCACTTACGACGCGTCCACGAAGAAACTGACGGCCACGCTGCCCGTAACAGACGGAAAAACGCACCGCGCGGCGGTAAAGGCTACCGACGCCAGCGGAAACGTCAAACGGGTGGGCGTAACAGTGGCGGCAACCAGCCAGTCCGAGCCCTTCAGCGACATGGGCGACCACTGGGCGGAGGAGGCCACGGTCTACCTGTACAATCAGAACATTATCAGCGGACGGGTCCAGCCCGACGGCACGACGAAATACTTCCCCAGCCTGAATATGACCAGAGCGGAGTTTTCATCCGTCATGGTCCAGTGGCTGAAGCTGGATACCGCGCAGTATGCGGACACGGAGCTGCCTTTTGCCGATAAGGCGTCGATCCCTGACTGGGCGCTGCCCGCCGTGAAGGCGGTGTACGCCACCGGCCTGATGAGCGGCAGAGGTTCCGCGGACGGATCTCTCAGTTTCAGTCCTACCGGCCCCATTACGCGGCAGGAGGTCATGACCGTGATCGGTCACACTCAGGAACGGGGCTATGCGGAGGCCGATCTGGCCGCCCAGTTCGCCGACAGCGCTTCGGTGTCTGCCTGGGCGCTGCCCTATGTGAAGACGCTGGTGGCTCAGGGCGTGGTGTCCGGCTATGACGGCAGGATCTGGCCCGGCCAGTACGTGACCAGAGCGCAGGTAGCCAGCATCATATTCGGACTGAACTAGTAAACGGGTCAGTACACTGGAATCGCGAAGGACGAACGAGGCGGAGAAGGAGCCAAACCTATGAAAATCATGCTTTTTGCGGCCGGCGGCGATATCGGCGGCGGAAAAACACATATTCTCTCACTGGCGAAAGAACTCTCTGCGGACAATGAGCTGCTGCTGCTCAGCTTCCGCAAGGGAGTTCTGGCCAACGAGGCCAGAGAGATGGGACTGAATACGGTGGATATGGACAACAGCTGGAGTCCTGTAAAGGATTTCCGGGTGGCGCTGGCCGAGGTGGACCGGTTCCGCCCGGACATCATCCACTGTCACGGCGCCAAGGCCAACATGATGGGCGTGCTGGTGAAAATGCTGCGTCATATTCCCGTCATGACCACGGTGCATTCCGATCCCAAGCTGGACTATATGGGAATGCCGCTGAAGCAGTATACCTATGGTGTCATCAACGCCATGGCGCTGCGCAGGATGGATTATTATATGGCTGTGGCGGACCGTATGCAGCAGAATCTCATCGAGCGGGGGTTTGATCCCAACCGTATTTTTACCATTTACAATGGGCTGGATTTTTCCAGAGCCAAAGAGGAAGCAAAGGCAATCAATACCGATGGCGATATCGTCATCGGTATTGCTGCGCGTCTGACTCCCATCAAGGACATCGGAACTGTCATCCGCGCTTTTGCCATCGCTTATCAGAAGAATCCGCGCCTGCGTCTTTCCATTGCGGGGACCGGCGAGGACGAGCAGGAGCTGAGAGCGCTGGCCAGGGAGCTTTCCGTGGAAGAGCGGGTGACCTTCGAGGGCTGGATCAGCGATATCCAGGCTTATTTTTCCCGTGTGGACATCAACGTGCTGGCCTCCCTGTCGGAGACCTTTCCGTATTCGCTGCTGGAGGGGGCTTACGAGCACTGTCCGGCGGTGGCCAGCAGAGTGGGCGGCATTCCCTCGCTGATCAAACACGGCGAGAGCGGTTTTCTCTTTGAACCCGGCGATGTGGAGACCTTTGCGGACTACATATACCGCCTTTCCGTGGACGAGGAGCTGCGGCGGACGCTGGCTGAAAATCTTTTCCGCAAGGCGAAGACGGAGTTTTCTCTGCAGCGCATGAAGGAGGACCAGCAGAAGGTCTACGAGACCATCATGCGCAGAAAGGCGCAGAAGGGGAGAAACGGCGCGGTGATCTGCGGAGCTTACGGCCGGGGAAACGCCGGCGACGAGGCTATTCTGAAGGCTATACTCCTTCAGCTGCGGGCCATCGACAGCGACATGCCTTTTTGGATCATGTCCAGAAATAAGGAAGAGACGAAGGTGGCCAACAAGGCCAATTCCTTCTATATATTTAACGTCTTCGCTTTCATCCGCAGCCTGCGGAAGGCGAAGATCTTCGTGAACGGCGGAGGCAGCCTGATCCAGGACGTCACCTCCTCCCGATCCCTTTATTTTTATCTGTTTACTCTGGTGGCGGCCAGGATGTGCGGATGCCGGGTCGTCATGTACGGCTGCGGCATCGGCCCCATCCGTCTGCGGCGGAACAGAAGACTGGCCGGCAAGGTGCTGAACCGCACGGCGGAGATCATTACGCTGAGAGACAGCGTTTCGCTGGAACTGCTTTCTGAGATCGGAGTGGACAAGCCTGAGATCATTCTGGCGGCGGACCCCACCGTAAATATCGGAAAGTCGTCGCCGCTGGTCATCGAGGAGGCCTTCCGCTCGGAGGGTATCCCCATGGATGTGAAGAAGATCGGTTTTTGCCTGAGAAACTGGCCGGAGTTCCGTCATCCCGAATACGTGGCGAGAGCGGCGGACTACGCGTACCGGAAATACGGGCTGACGCCGGTATTTCTCCCCATCGAGATCCCGAAGGATATCGCCACGGGGGCGCGGGTCTCAGGACTGCTGTCTGCGGACACGCCCTACTACTGCTGTCAGAAAAAGCACCCGGTGGAGGATCTCATCGGCATGCTGTCCTCCATGGAAGCGGTGGTGGGCATGCGGCTCCACGCCCTGATCTTTTCCACGGCAGGAGGAAGCCCTGTGGTAGGCGTCTCCTATGATGTGAAGGTGGACAGCTTCATCAAGGATATCGGCTCCACGGCCTGCATACCGCTGGCCGAGCTTGAGAGCGAGAGACAGCTGTGCGATCAGATCGATCAGGTGCTGGAGCTGGGCAGAAGCCGGGCGGAGGAGATCTCCGCCAGACTGCAGAGTATGGAGCGCAGAAACGGCGAAGCGGCAAAACGCCTGCTGACTCAGGCCAGAGGGTAGAGAGACTGCTGCCAGGGCAGGGCAACGGCATCCGAAGAGCATACATGTATAAATGTCAGTCAATGATAGGAGGTCTCCTGTGAGACAGATCGTCTGTATATCAACATCGAATTATTTCCCTATTCCCACGCGGAAGCAGAATGTAATGAATCGGCTATCCGACGCGGAAATACTGTATATCGACCCTCCCGTGAGCTGGATCGCGCCGATCAAGGATAAGAAGACCAGGTCCAGACTTACCGCCTGGAAGGGATCGGGAGAGAAGGTCCGGGACAATGTGACCGTCTATGCACCGCCGCCGGTCCTGCCTTTTTTCAACAGATATCGGGGGATCAACCGACGCAACCAGAAACGTCTGGCCAGATTTCTGAATGAAAAGATAAGAGAGCACGGGTTCGACCGTCCCATCCTCTGGTGTTATTCCCCCACTTCCTGCGATCTGGTGGACCTGATCCCCAACAGCGGCGTGGTCTACGACTGTGTGGACAGGCATTCCGCTTATCAGGGGCAGATCGATCCGGCGGTGGTGGACAAGATGGAGGAAGATCTGGCGCGCAGAAGCGATCAGGTGTTCTGCACGGCCCAGGGACTCTACGACACGCTGTCCGGTTACAACGACAGTACGGTGATGATCCCCAACGGGGCGGCCTATGAGATCTTTTCCAAAGCGGCGGAACCGGCGGAGACGGGATCTGCAGCGCCGTCAGAGGCGGAACGCCGCCCGGTATTCGGCTTTGTGGGCATGCTTCAGGAATGTATCGATTACGATTGTATCTGCGCCGTGGCCGACGCCTGGCCGGAAGGCGAGGTGGTCATGATCGGCCGCAGTCTGCCGGGGGTAGATCTGAGTCCTCTGGAAGCAAGAAAAAATATTCGTCTGCAGGGACTGGTACCTCAGACAGAGCTGCCGGACTATATCCGCAGTTTCGATGTCTGTCTCAACGTCTTCCGGGAGGGACGTCTGTCCAGAGATGTGAGCCCTCTGAAATTCTACGAGTATCTGGCTACCGGAAAGCCCATCGTCAGCACCGGGGAGCCGCTTCAGGTCCAGGACTTTGCCGATGTGGTGTACATTGCCCATAACAAAGAGGACTTTGTAGAGGCCTGCCGTCAGGCGCTGGCGGAAGGCGACCAGTCAGGGCCGGCCGCGGACCCTCCGGAAAGGGAGGCAGAGGGTCTGGAAACGGCTAAGGACTGTTCAGAAACGGCAACAGACCGTCCAGCGTCTGAAATTCAGTGGGAAAGCGCTGCGTCCCGCTGCGGCCAGACGAAAAAGGAAAAGCGCATGTTCCTGGGGCGGGCCTGCTCCTGGGATGAGCGGGTGAAGCAGATGGAGGAGATCCTGAAGAAAAAGGGACTGTTTTAACAGTGGCCGGATCGCGCAAAATACCAGCGGAGATGGTTTTTCGGCTGGATCAGATAAAAAATAAAACTGCAATGATATGGAGGAGAAGATGAGAATTGTAAACGAAAAGGGGAAGTTGTTCGGAATCATCAACGTAGTGGATCTGCTGATCCTGCTGGCGGTCATCGTGGCGGTGGGAGCCGTGGCCACGCAGGTATTCGGAAATAAAGTTCAGGAAGCGATCTCGCCTCAGGTGGACTGTATCGCGGAGGTGACGATCATCGGAACGCCGCCGCGGATCGTGCGGGAAGTCGAGCGTCAAAATCTGGTGGGCGCAAGGCTGGTCTCCGGGAATGAATACATGAACGCCACTGTGGAGGACGTGATCATCGAAGAGTATGTGGTCCAGGCTGTGACGGCGGACGGAACCATTGTGGACGCCCACGACCCCAGCAAGAAGGATGTGACCTTCAAGATCAAGACGCAGGTCTCCCGTGACACGCCCAGCCCCAAGATCGGCAGTCAGGAGCTGCGGGCAGGCAAGACCTTTATCGTAAAAACACAGACCTTTGAGTGCAGCGGAACGATCCGTTACGTACAAATCGGAGAGTAGATCATGACAAATTTGATTCAGAACAGCGCGGTTTTCCGCTGGCTGGCCTCGATCTGCGTGTCCATTTACAGGTCCTGGGATACGAGTCTGCTTGGCCGGGCAGCCGGGCGGCTTTCCGCGTATTATGAAATATCGGCGTCGCGTCGGATATGGGAACGGTTCTGCGGTGTGGAAAACCCCGCGGAGACTTCCGTCTACAGCCGGGTGTGCGGCAGATTCCGGGGCGTTCTGGAATGGCTGGGAGATTGTCTGGAAAAAAGCGTGTTTTATCGGGTGGTCGCCTGGTTACGGGATCTTTACCTGAGAGTAACGAAGGGAAGCGTGGTCTTCGGGCTGATCAACCGTCTGAGCCTGCATCAGTGGGTGTTGGTGGCCTTTGCGCTGTACCTGCCCATCGGATACGTGCTGCGCAATGTTATTCAGATCGCCATTCTGGCCGCGGCCTGGGAGGAACTGTTTATTTTGGCTGCTGTGGCGTTTATCCTCTGGAGGGTAGCGCTGAAGCAGACAGACACCATCCGGCGGGGAACGCCCGTAGGCGCGTACATTCTGCTGTTTATGGCCGTGGGTCTGCTGCTCATGAGCCTGGTCCGTCCCTGGCCCGCCGTAGCCTTTGCAGGCTATCGGGCTCAGGTGGAATACATGATCTGGTTTTTCCTGATCCTGCATCTCATTGAAGACAAAAAAGACCTGAAGGTGGTCTACTGCACCTTCGCGGCCATGGTTGCGGTACTCTGTCTCCACGGCATCTATCAGTATATCATCGCGGTGCCCATTCCCGCCGGCTGGGTCAGCCATACGGAGGCAGGCGTGCGGACCAGAGTTTTCTCACTGACGGGGAGCCCCAATATCTTCGGCTCGCTGATCATCATGGGAGCGCCTCTGGTGGCGGCGCTGGTGTATTACTGCAAGAGACCTCTCGTGAAGTTCTTTTTCCTGTGTGTGACAGGTATGATGTGTCTCTGCCTGCTGTTCACCTTCTCCAAAGCCGCTTGGGGCGGCATGGTGGTGGCGGTGATCCTCTTCTCGCTGTTTGTGGACAAGAGGCTGCTGGGCGTAATGGGCGCGGCCATCGCGGCGATACTGGTAGCGGTGCCGTCTATCACCAGCCGGCTGACCTTTCTGTTTACCGCGGATTACGCGGAGGCCTCCGCCGTGGGCGGACGTTCTCTGCGCTGGGAGACAGGCTGGCAGCTGCTCCACGAGAATTCTCCCTGGCTGGGCTTCGGTCTGGGGCGGTTTGGCGGCGCGGTTGCCATGAACAACAAGCTGCTGGATGAGACAGACACCTTCGAGTATTTTTACATGGATAACTATTATCTCAAAACCATGGTGGAGATGGGCTACATCGGCGTGATCTTTTTTATCCTCCTGCTCGTGGGTCTGATCGTGTGGGGGATCCGGGCGCTGTACCAGAGCGGCCTGGACTTCGTACCTGACCGGGGCAGGGATCCGCTGATGCGCAATGCGGGAAACGACAGGATGCTGGCAGTCGGCATCTTCTCCGGACTCTGCGGCGTGCTGGTGCACTGTTACTTTGAGAACATCTTCGAGGAGCCCTACATGATGGCTTATTTCTGGGGACTGGCGGCTATGCTCATGTACCTGGGATTTTTCAAGGACAGGCGAGGGCGGCGGCTCCAAGGGACGGATCCGGCGCCGCAGTGACGGAAAGACAGGGACCGGCAGCGTTTGGACGCACTCCGCCGGTCAGAGACCTGATCTCCCTCTGTGAAACAGGCAGGCGCCTGCAGACATACCGTTCATACGGTGCGCATACTGCGCAGACCGCTCATACCGCGCAGACAGACAGTTGGACGTTCCTGCCAAGCGGGCGGTCAAAATAGTAAATTACCGTTGCCGGCTGGAATGATATGATACCTGATACCTCTTAAGTAGATAAGGCAAATGACCAAAAGCTGCTTAGGAGGTATTTTCATATCCAAATCTCCGCATACACCAGACTTCAGAGCAAGGGTATCGCAGGAATATCTTGCGGGGCGGGTCCATACAAACATTTGTTGGAGGGGCTGCTGTCTGTGGGGGCGTTGTCTGTTAGGCTGCGGCCTGTGGGATGTTGTCTGTGGGCTGTTGTCTGTGGGGGGCGTTAGGCTGCTGCCTGTAGGGGTGTCGGCGAGTCGGCTGAGGGATAAAGGGGATCTGGAATAGGTGAAAACAGCAAAAAAAATCGAAAATCATGTAAATATCAGTGATGATGGGTCAATATCAGCTGCGAAATAGGTGAGATCTTGAAAAAATATGAAATATCACCTATTTCACAGCTCTGTTTCGGTGAGACAGGGAAAAAAATCTAGTTTTCACCTACGCCGCCAGATAGTCTGCCCACGATCAGGTACTGACAGCCGCCCAGAGGGATCAGTGATCCGTTGGGACCGGCAGCCCGCGGGGAAATCTGCAGCCCGCCGGGAAAGGAAGGGAAAAAGGACGATGATCATCCCCGCAGTTGATCCTGCTCTCCCAGGGGGACGGCTGCCAGGGTTCATGCCCCATACAACGCATACAAAAAGAAGAAGAGGGGAAAAACTGTTGCTGTCAGCAATGGTTTTTCCCCTCTTTTATATACGCGTTCCAAATGTTGCCTGTTGGCCGGCCGCCGTTGTGCTGCGGGTTCCGCCGGTTCCTCAGCTTCCGCCCGTCCGCCAGCTTCCGCCCGTCCGCCAGCCTGCGCCGGTTCCTCAGCTTCCGTCCGTTGGCCAGCTTCAGCCTGCGCCGGTAAGACCGGTCCGCCGGGCCATCAGCGTTTGCAGCGCGTCAGTTTTTTCCCAGCAGATGATATTCGAAGCCGGCGGCCTCTGCTCGGGCCCGGTCGGCAAAGTTTCTGGTATCAAAGAAATTCTTGTGCCGCATGATTTTTCCCAGGGCCTCAAAATCCAATTCTTTGAATTGATCGTGATGGACGCCCAGCAGCAGCAGATCGCTGTCCCTGGCGGCCTCGCAGATGTCGTTGGTGATGCCGGCCTTGCCTTTTACGAAGGGATCGTAGGCGGCGACCTCTATGCCCTGAGCCCGCAGAAGAGCTTCCAGCTTGATGATGGGGCTCTCGCGCATGTCGTCAACATTAGGTTTGTAGGTGACGCCCAGGATGGCTACTTTCGGGTTCTCCACATCCTTCAGGATCTGGTCGATACGGCCGGTCACATAGCCGGGCATGCTGTCGTTGGTATCGCGGCAGAGATGGATGATGTTAGCGGTGTCGGGCTGCTTTTCCACGATAAACCAGGGGTCTACGGCGATGCAGTGACCGCCCACGCCCGGACCGGGCTGGTGGATATTGACCCGGGGATGCTTGTTGCAGAGCTCGATGACCTCCCATACGTTGATGCCGAGATTTTCGCAGATCTTTGCCAGCTCGTTGGCGAAAGCGATATTGATATCGCGGAAGGTGTTTTCCGACAGCTTGCACAGCTCCGCCGTACGGGAATCTGTCTCGTATATGTTGCCCTTGACAAAGGTCTTGTAAAGCTCGGTTATCTTCCTGGCGGAGGCGTCGTTGATCCCTCCTGCGATCCGGTCATTGTTCACCAGTTCGTTGAGGATCTGGCCGGGAATGACCCGCTCCGGAGAATGGCCGACGAAAAGTTCGTCGCCGATCTTCAGACCGCTTTTTTCCAGAATGGGTACCATTAGGGTATCGACGGTACCGACAGGAGAAGTGGACTCCAGTATGACCAGGTTGCCTTTTTTCAGATAGGGAAGGATGCTCTCCGTGGCGGAGACTACGTAAGCCATATCCGACCGCTTATCCTCCGTGATGGGAGTGGGAACGGAGATGATGAAGACGTCCGCAGCCTCAGGCACGCTGCTTCCGCGGAGCGAGCCTTTTTCCACCACACGGCGTACCAGCTCGTCCAGATGGTTTTCTTCTATAATAATTTTGCCTTCATTCAGCGCTTTGATGACCGCGGGATTTTTGTCCACGCCCACCACGTCGTGGCCGTGATCGGCAAACATGGATGCGGTGGGCAGACCGATATAGCCCAGACCGACAACACAAATTTTCATACTTATTTCCTCCGATACCGGCGATGCCGGTTTTTTTCTTTTGTTTTATTCAGCCGGAAACAGCCATTAAAAACATAACAATCATAGCACAGATCGTGGAAAGTGTAAAGAGAACACCTGCGGCGTCATTTCACGGAGCACAATACCCAGTTGCTTTTTCAGCATTACCGCTGCGGAATGATAGGCAAAGCACCCATACAGACCACACCAGTGCCGCAGAAAGGCGGGCCGCTGTTTCACGGCCATGGATCAGAAATGGGAATTCAACAAATAATATAGATGAAAAACAAATCGACAGTGGAAATGGAAACAGCAGTAGTGGTATAATACCATGTACGGCTTTTCGCAGACGCCTTTTGGGAGTCTATTTTTGACTGACAGGCTGTGCCGCAGTGATTTTGGAATGGACAGGAGGATTGGCGTGGGAGTGAGAGAACAAGGCGCCGCAGGATGGAAGGGCCCGGGCGGACCGGCGGCCGGTGAGCAGATCGACATACTGGGCGTGAAGGTCGACCGGGTGGATATGTCCGCGGCGATAAAACGGTTTTCTGAGATGATGGAGACGCCGGGCTGCAGCCAGATCGTGACGCCCAATTCGGAGATCGTGGTCAACGCCGTAAAGGACCCGGTGCTGGCGGCTCTGATCCGGCAGGCGGATCTGGTGATCCCCGACGGGATCGGACTGGTCTACGCATCGAAGATCCTGGGACAGCCTTTGGGAGAGCGGGTGACGGGGATCGATTTCGCCGACGCGGCGCTGGCCTGGCTGGCCGAACGGGGCGGTTCCGTCTATTTCCTGGGCAGCAAGCCCGACGCAGGGATGGGAGACGGCAGAAGCGTGGCCCGGATCGCGGCGGATAAGAAAAAAGAACAGTACTCCGGCCTGCGCATCGCGGGAGCCAGGGACGGTTATTTTAAAGAGCAGGACGAGGAGGAGATCGTGGAGGAGATCAACCGTTCCGGCGCGGATTTTCTCTGCGTAGCGCTGGGATCCCCCAAACAGGAACTCTTTGTCTCCAGATATAAAGAACGGCTTTCGGTAAAAGCGGCGGTGGGGATCGGCGGCACGCTGGACGTTTGGGCGGGCACTCTTCAGAGAGCGCCGGAGTTTTACAGGAAGCACGGACTGGAATGGCTGTACCGGTTCATCCAGGAGCCGGCCAGATACAAGAGAATGGCGGCGCTGCCGCTTTTCATGATAAAAGTAATTGCAAGTAAAGGGAGGAAGAAAGATGGCAATTAATTGCGATATGTTGGCGAAAAAAGCCGCCGACATAAGGGTGGACATCATCAAGGAAGTATTTGCCGCCGGTTCCGGTCATCCGGGCGGTTCGCTGTCGGCTGCCGATATCATGGCCGTGCTGTATTTTTACGAGTTGAATATCAATCCCAAAAATCCGAAAATGGTGGGTCGGGATAAGTTTGTGCTCTCCAAGGGACACGCGGCTCCTGCGCTATATGCGGCGCTGGCGGAAAAGGGATTTTTCCCGAAGGAAGAACTGCTGGGGCTGAGAAAGCTGGGCCACATGCTGCAGGGACATCCTTCCATGGCGAAGGTCCCCGGTGTGGAAATGTCCACGGGTTCCCTGGGACAGGGATTTTCCGCTTCGCTGGGCATGGCGCTGGCCAACCGTCTGGACAACAGCACGGCGCGGGTCTATACGCTGTTGGGCGACGGCGAGATCCAGGAAGGTATCGTGTGGGAGGCGGCAATGGCCGCGGCGCACTATAAGCTGGACAATCTGTGCGCCGTATTGGACTGGAACGGACTTCAGATCGACGGGAACAACGACGACGTCATGAAGGTGACGCCTATCGACGGGAAGTTCCTGGCCTTTGGCTGGAACGTGATCTCTGTGAACGGACACGATCTGGAAGAACTTGTAGGCGCCTTCGATCAGGCGAGAGCCCACAAAGGACAGCCCACTCTGATCCTGGCCAAGACCCACAAGGGCCGCGGCGTGTCCTTTATGGAAGATAACGCGGGCTGGCATGGCAAGGCGCCCAGCGAGGAAGAGGCGAGGAAAGCGGTAGCGGAACTGGGAGGTGAATGGTAATGGCAGAGAAGATGGCGACACGGCAGGCCTACGGCGAGGCGCTGGTCGATCTGGGCAGGAAAAATGCCAATGTTGTAGTTCTGGACGCGGATCTCTCCAAGTCCACGATGACGGCTAATTTTGCGAAGGAATTTCCGAAGCGGTTTTTCAATATGGGTATCGCAGAGCAGGATATGTATGGGGCGGCGGCGGGACTGGCCGTTTCCGGAAAGACGGTCTTCGCCAGCACCTTCGCTATGTTTGCGGCGGGAAGAGCTTATGAGATCATCCGCAACTCCATCGGCTATACCAGAGCCAATGTGAAGATCTGCGCCACTCATGCGGGGCTGACCGTAGGCGAGGACGGCGCCAGTCACCAGGCCATCGAGGATATCGCCCTGATGCGGGTGATCCCGGGCATGACGGTGATCAATCCGGCGGACGGCGCGTCCGCGAAGAAGCTGATCGCCGACGCGGCCTCCTTCAACGGACCGGTATATGTGCGGCTGGGCCGGGCGTCGGTGCCGACGATCTACGAGGACACGAGGGACATCCGCATTGGAAAAGGTGTCTGCGTGAGGGACGGTAAAGATTATACGGTCATCGCCACCGGCATTATGGTCAACGAAGCTCTGATGGCTGCGGATATGCTGCAGGAGGAGGGGATCAGCCTGCGCGTAGTGGATATGCATACCATTAAACCCCTCGATGAAGATATCATTGTGAAAGCGGCGAAGGAGACCAGAGGGATCATCACCGCGGAGGAGCATTCCGTTATCGGGGGACTGGGTTCCGCTGTGGCGGAAGTCGTCGTGCAGAAAGCCATGGCAAAGATGAAAATTGTGGGCGTGGAAGACTGCTTCGGCGAATCGGGAAAGCCCGGCGAGCTCATGGAAAAATACGGATTGACTGCAAAGCACATCTGTGAAGCGGTGAAAAACCTCTAGCGGAAGCGGACGGTCTGAAAGGGGAAAGCGGATATGAAAAAAAGAAGTCTGGCTTTGCTGCTGGCACTTCTGTGCGTGGTTTTTTCTGTCCTTTCCGCCTGCGGTTCCGCGGACGGAAAGATGAAAGAGATAGTGGCTTCGGATGGGACGATCCAGTGCCTTGTGCCGGACAGCTGGCAGGATCTTGAGGGCCAGCTGAATCAGGTCGCCTCCCTTGAGGCGGCGGATGTGGGCACAGACTGTTACATGGTGGCCATTCCGGAGCTGAAAGACGATTTTGATGCGGATCTGAATCTGGAAGGATACAATAAGATCATTATCGGGAACGTCACAAAAATGGCGGAAGACGCCGAGATCATCAGTTCGGAAAACATTGAACTTGGCGGAGATCCGGCTATCCTCACCAAGGTAAAAGGAACGGTGGAAGGCGTAAAGATCATGTACTGGGTCTGCTCTGTGGAGTTTCCCAGTTACTATACCCAGGTGATGGGCTGGACGCTCTCAGGCAAGGCGGACAAATACGAGGACCAGATCGTGTCCGTCGTGCGCTCCGTGACGGAGATACCGAAGGATGGGCCGGAGGGAACGCCGGAGGACGGCGCCGATCAGTAGGCCCGCCCGCCGGGGCTGCAGTGCCGGTCTTGGCTGCAGGCCTCTGAGCATTACGGCATTTGTGCCAGCTTGTATAATTTTATGGAATATTGAACTCCCTCCCCGAATAGATTGAATTAAGATTTGTTCGGAGGAGGGAGTTTTATCGTGGGTAAGACAGGAGTTTTGAATAAGATCAGACTGCCGCAGAAAAAGACGGCAGTGAAGGCGGCAATCGCCTTAATCGTCATTATTCTAGTGATTGGAGCGATCGTATTTATGTTCAGCGGAGAAAAGAAAGTGGAGTATTCAGTGCTGGGAGATAAAGAGATCCCCCAGGACATCGTCAGCCAGGTCATTCCGGAATACCGGCAGCTGGAACGGGCGCTGGCCTGCGTGGTGGACGGCAAGGTCTACGTGGTGGCCTCCAGAGGCGAGAAGCCCACGTCCGGCTACGAGATCGCCATCGACAAGATGGCCCTCTCCGAAAAGGACGGAACGAAGACGCTGGTGGTCTACACGAAGTTCAAAGACCCCAGCGCCGGCACAGCTCTGACCCAGGCCATCACCTACCCCATTCAGGTGGCGGAGACCAGTCTGACCGATCTGCCGGATCAGATCGAGCTGAAGGTCCAGTACGTGGAATAGGGCGGCCGGAGACGCAGCCTGGACTTGTGTGGGATCACTGCGGAAAAACCACTCTCGCGGATAGCGCGGGAGTGGTTTTTAATTTTTTGCTTCCTGTGTTCACTGAACCAGTTTCATATAGAGAATGGGGTAGGGGTTGCCCTGTTCGTCCATCTCGGAACGTCCATATACCTGAAAGCCCATGTGTTCGTAAAATCCCTTCGCCTGTGGGTTTTGCTCGTTCACGCCTACTTCGTTGACAGAGAAGTGTTCTATTCCATAGAGGATCAACTGTTTCCCCAGTCCGCATCCTCTGTTTTTGGGGTGAATAAAGAGCATCTCCAGCCTGCCGCCGTCGATCCCCATGAACCCGCAGGGTTCCGTCCGGTCATCGACGGCGACGACCAGACGGGGAATTTCTTTTAAAGCTGTGGGAACGTACGGGGCGATCCCTTCGATCTCCTCATCAGATAAAAAGAAATGCGTAGCTTTTACCGATTCTTTCCAGATCAGACACAGCTGTCCGATCAGGGTCTCTGTCCGTTCCTGTACCGTAAAGATAGTCATGGCTCCCCTCCTGTTTTTCTTTCATTAGGCATTTTTATGGCATGTGAGTTGCGGCAAGTCACATTTTGATGAGTGTAATAAGTGTAACAGATGATGTTTTTTACTTTAAATTCAAAAGGCCCGTCTGTCAAGCACCTGGGATGAGGTCTGTCAGATGTCTGAAGCACAGATGGGGAAGATGGGCGGTCCGGCCAAATAGGGAGGTCCAGCAGGATCCACGCCTGAGAGGGCGCTGGATCTATTCAGCTAGCCGGAGATGGGAAGATGCGTGGCGCGGTTGACATTTTAAATAATATATAGTAATATTTGTAATATAAACAGCGAAGAAGATAAGGGGCATGGCGAGCCAGATCAGGCTGTGTTGGGAACGGCGGCCACAGCAGCCACAGCAGCCACGGGAGATAGCAGCCACGGGAGACACAGAGACCGAACGCATGACCGGGAGAAGGGTCAGTCTATGGACAAAAGGGGATGGAGGCAAGGGATGGAGAGGTTAAAAGAGAAGCGAAAGGGAGACTGCGGCGAAGGGGAACGGGACAACGCCGGGCGGGAACGGATACTGGCCAGACCCGCGGAGAAAGCGGATCGCTGGCGGATCGGTCTGACAGGGCTGACTCCGGGAGCGGGCGTCAGCTTTCTGACGGCCTGTCTGGCGGGATATCTGGCGGAAAAAGAGGGTTGGACGCCGGCGGTGGCGGAGCTGGGGGACGGGGGACTGTACGACAGTCTGGGCATGGAGCGGCGCTTCATCTACCGGGAGTATCGTTCCTTTCTGCGGGCCGCCACAGGCAGCGTCAATCTCCACAGTCTGAGCAATATGGAGGAGGGAGTGAACTGGGCGCTGAAAACGCCGGCGGAACAGTCGGAACGACCGGGGTACAGAGAAGCCCTGCGCCTGATCTACGGAATATCCGGGGACGCGGTACTCTTTGATCTCTCAGGAAGGAATGATGAGGAAGGCTGGCTTCTGCTGAAAGAGATGGACCTTATTCTGGGCGTGGTGGACCCGATGCCCGCCCGTCTGCTGGCAGGCAGATCCACACTGGAACGCTGGAAGCTCTCGGGCCTGCCGGTCCGCATTCTCGTGAACAAAGATAACCGGGGCGTAGACAGAAAAGAACTGCAGCGGTTTCTGAAGATCCGCAGACCGGAGACGATCCCCTATCTGGATCCCCGGTATTTATATTCGGTCCAGTACAGGGGCGGCATGCCCTGGGGAGAGCCGGAGATCCGCCGGCAGCTTGAGCCCGCCTTCCACCGCCTTTTTTCCGGACTCTGCGGCGGTCTGTAGCGCCGCCGGGTCCGGCCCTGTCTTTTGACGCTAGCGCACCTGGATCCGGGCTTCCGGCGCGGTGAGAAGTCCCTTTTCGGTGACGACGGCGTCCATTCGGAGGTCGTGATCTTCCGCCGGCAGTCCGGGGAGCACCTGAAAATCATAGGCCAGACCGATGACCGGCACGTCAGGCCGCAGACCGGGCAGAAAGCGGTCGTAACAGCCTTTTCCGTAGCCCAAACGATTTCCGAAAACATCGAAAGCCACGCCGGGGACGATGACCAGATCAATGTCGGCGGACCGGCAGCGCTGGCAGCGGGAAGGGTCGGGTTCAAGTATGCCCATAGGGGACTGGAGCAGGTCGTCCTCAGATTCCACATAGTAGGGTAGAATATCGAAGTTTTTGTCGGTGCAGGGCAGCGCCGTCTTCTTTTTTTTCAGGCTGTAAGCCAGCAGGGGACGGGTGCCCGCCTCGGAATGAAAGCTGCAGTAGAGCATGACTGTATCCGCCTGACGGTAGACTTCCAGGGAAGAGACGAAAGCTCCCAGTATTTTTTCCGTTTCCGATACGAAATGGGGCGGAAGGCTTTTTCTCATATGCAGCATCTCTCTGCGGATCGTTTCTTTTTCCATAAATCTTTCATCCTCTTTTCTCATTCGGGACATGGCTGCCGCCGCGCTGCGGCGCCTTTCGGCAGGAAGCTCCAGAATGTTCACGTTTTCTACATCTAAATGTAATCAATATGTAATATGATAAGGTATTTCTAAAACGTTTGTTTTATATTATAATATTTTGTAGACATTTGCGCAAGCTCATGGGATCGTCTGCAGCGGACCAAGGGGCTGGGGCCCCTGCAGCAGGTGGAGGCGGACAGGCCCGGCGGGCGCGGTCAGTGGGAAAGGGAGGACTTCTTGAAATGATTGAATTTCAGAATGTCACAAAAACGTATGGGACAAATGTTGGGCTTCAGGACGCCAACATTCACATAGATAAAGGTGACTTTGTATTTCTGGTAGGGCCCAGCGGGGCCGGAAAATCTACATTTATTAAGCTGATATTGAAAGAGATCGACGCGGACAGCGGCAAGATCCGGGTCAACGGCATCGACGTGACGAAGCTGTCCAACCGGGGCGTACCGAAACTGAGACGGAGCACAGGCATCGTGTTTCAGGATTTTCGACTACTGCCGAAAAAAACGGTATTCGAGAATGTGGCCTTCGCCATGGAGATCGTACATACCAGTCAGAGAACGATCCGCAGGCAGGTCCCTCAGGCGCTGAGTCTGGTGGGCATCAGTTCCAAGGCGGATAAATATCCCAGCGAGCTCTCCGCCGGCGAACAGCAGCGCGTCGCCATCGCCAGAGCTATCATCAACAATCCCACCGTCCTGATCGCGGACGAGCCTACGGGAAATCTTGACCCGGATACGGCATGGGAAATCATGAAACTTTTAGAACAGATCAACCGCAGGGGAACTACCATCGTTATGGTGACCCACGCCAAAGACATCGTGGACCGAATGGGCAAGCGCGTTGTTACAATTGATAAAGGTCATATCGTGAGAGACGACAGAGAAGGAGCGTATGAGTACGATGTTTAGAGGTATCAGATACGCCCTTACACAGGCGTTTACTCAAGTTTTTCGAAACAGGGCCATGACCCTGGCGTCCGTTTTTTCCATCACGGCGATGCTGCTGATACTGGGACTGTTTTTTATACTGGCCGTCAACGTCAATATGATGACGGAGAGCGCGAAACAGCAGTTCGACACGATCCAGATCTATCTCCTGGACGAAACTACCGAGGAGCAGGCGCGGGAGATCATGGAAAATCTGGAGAAAATGCCGGAGGTGGACGGAACCACCTACGTGGACGCGGATCAGGCTATGGTCGAGATGAAGGTGAGATGGGGAGACAACGCGTATCTGCTGGATACTCTGGCGGAGAATCCGTTCCCCAATTCGATCCGCATCAAGCTGGCCGATCTGGAGGGATCGGCTACCGTAGTGGCCGCCGCAGGCAATCTGACCGGAGTTAAGCTGCCGATCA
Source organism: Bacilliculturomica massiliensis (assembly GCF_900605495.1). GTDB lineage: Bacteria > Bacillota > Clostridia > Peptostreptococcales > Anaerovoracaceae > Bacilliculturomica > Bacilliculturomica massiliensis. Next base: position 1,703,882 of record NZ_LR027603.1, on the reverse strand, counting down.
AGGACAACAAGGACATGGTCCAGCAGATCCTTGGCATAACCAACGCGGTGCAGACGGGGGCGCTGGTCATCATCGTGTTCCTGGTGGTGATATCCGTAGTGGTGGTTTCCAATACGGTGAAGCTGACGGTGCTTGCCAGAGAGCGGGAGATCAGCATTATGAAATACGTGGGGGCCACCAACTGGTTTATCCGGGGACCGTTTCTGGCTGAAGGCATGGTGATCGGCTGTATATCGGCGCTCATATCCTCAGGAGTGATCAGTTTTGTCTATTATAAGATTTCCGAGCTGCTGGGGCTGCAGATCATCCGGTTTACAGCGCTGGTCCCGGAAGTATTTCTGGTAAAAAATCTGGTTTGGATCTTTCTGGCGCTGGGGGTCAGTATCGGCGCCGTGGGAAGTATCATTTCGATGAGAAGATTTCTGGATACGTAGGGGGGACAGGAGATAATGGTACAAAAGAAAAAACACAGATTGATCTGTTACGCGCTGTGCGCGGCGATGCTCACTTCCTTCTGGTCGCTGGGGCTCACCTTCGCCGGCGAGACCGACGATCTCAAGGATCAGCTGGATCAGGTCAACGCCAACAAGACTCAAGTTCAGAACCAGCTGGACGAAGGTAAGAAAGAGGCGAAAAAGCTGAATCAGGAGATCTCGGATCTGGAGGCGCAGATCAACGCTACGCAGAAGGAGATCAACAATATTCAGGGCGATATCAGCGAGACGAAAAAAAGCATCGCGGCTACGGAGAAAAATCTGAAAGAGATACAGGAGCAGATGACCATTCAGAACAGCAATATGAACGATCGTCTGGTGGCCATGTATGAAAACGACGACATGAGCATGCTGGAGGTACTGCTTGGTTCCGCCAGTATATCGGAATTTCTGACCAATCTGGATCTGATGCAGCGGATCTATGAAAGCGATATGGAACTGCTGAAGTCCATGCAGGAGACCCACGATAAAGTGGAGAAGCAGAAAAAAGAACTGGAGACCATGAAGGCCAAGCTGGTAGCGCAGCAGCAGCAGCAGGCCGCCAAGCAGGATTCGCTGGAAGCGGATCAGAATGTTGTGGAGGCCAAGAAATCCGAAGTGGATAAGAACAACGCGGCGCTGACCGCACAGGTCGACGCCTTCAACAAAGAGGCGGCGGCGCTGAGTTCGCAGATCCGGGCGCTTCAGGGAGACGGCGTGTATTCGGGCGGAGCGCTGTCATGGCCGGTCCCCGGAGTGACGAGGACCACATCTGAGTTCGGATATCGCATCCATCCCATCCTGAATACCAAGAAGCTGCATACAGGTCTGGACATCGGCGCGCCGAAGAACAGCACCGTGTGCGCGGCTGCCGACGGCAACGTTATTATGGCAGGTTGGAACAACAGTTACGGCAATGTGGTCATGATCGATCACGGCAGCGGTATGGTAACTGTTTACGCTCACAACACCTCCCTGCTGGTCAGCAATGGACAGGCTGTGACGAGAGGTCAGGCCATCGCGAAGTCGGGCACCACGGGCATGTCCACGGGTCCCCACGTTCACTTTGAGGTCCGCATCGACGGAAAGTATCAGAACCCGAGGGATTACCTGTAAAGACAGGGGCGGTCAGCGAGGGCGGACGGAAAAACTTTGAGATAGAATACAGAAATGAGATATGAACAGGGAGAGGGAGGCGCAGGCCTCCTTTTCTTTGCTCTGAAAGGATAATCACAATGGCACAGACCAAAAAGCGGCAGTGGATCCTGCCTGAAGATACGGATACGGAGGAGAGCGGAGGAGGTGTGCAGAACCGGACGGCCGCCGGCGGAGCCGGTGCGGAGGCCGCGGTCCATCCCGCTCTGCGCCGTCTTCTGGCCGGGCGGGGCGTCAAAAGTCAGGAGGAACTTGAGGAATTTCTATCAAACCGTCCCCAGCTGACTTACGACCCTTTTCTCATGAAGGACATGGAGACCGCCGCGGCGAGGATCCTCACAGCGGCCGAAAGGGGCGAGCTGATCTGTGTATACGGCGATTACGACGCGGACGGCGTCACTTCGTGCAGCCTGCTGCTCACCATACTGGGAAAGCTGACGGAGCGTCTCATGTACTATATACCCTCGCGTTTTGAGGAAGGTTACGGACTGAACGAGGAGGCGGTGCGGTCTTTGTGGGAGAAAGGCGTCGGCCTGCTGGTCACTGTGGACTGCGGCAGCGTTTCCTGGAAGGAAGTGGAGCTGGCAAAAGAGCTGGGGATGGATGTGATCGTCACCGATCACCACAACATCAACGGCAGCCGGGCAGCGGACTGCCTGCTGGTCAATCCGAAGCAGGAACAGTGCGGGTACCCCTGCAAGGTCCTGTGCGGCTGCGGCGTGGCTTTCAAGTTGGCTCAGGCCATCCAGCGCCTGATGGAGAAGCGGGGAGACGGGCGGCTGAAACGATCCGACGTGACGGATACGCTGGATCTGGTGGCCGTGGCCACCATCGGAGATATCGTTCCGCTGGTGGGTGAAAACCGCAGTCTGGTGAAATATGGGCTGAATATACTGAACCAGGGAAAGCGGCCGGGGCTGCGGGCCCTGGCGGAGGGCGCGGGGCTGAAGCTGGGCGAGATCGGTTCCGAGCAGGTGGCTTATATCATCGTCCCCCACCTCAACGCCGCGGGCCGTATGATCTCCGCGGACAAGGGAGTAGAGCTGCTCACCGATACGGAAAAGGGCGCGGAGGCGGACCGCAGAAGAAAAGAGTCGGTGGAATTTCTGGTAGAGAACAATAAGGAACGGAAGCGGGTACAGGAAAAGACTTTTGGCGAATGCAGACAGATCGTAACGGAAAATCATCCGGAGGATCTGTTTCAGGTCATCCACGCGCCCCAGGCGCACGAGGGGATCGCAGGGATCGTGGCGGGAAAGATCAAGGATGTGTATTTTCGGCCCGCGATCATCGTCACGCCTTCCGGCGACGGTTTCCTGAAGGGGACCGGCCGCAGCGTGGAGGGAATCGACCTTTACGCCCTGCTATCCTCCCATTCTGATCTCTTTCAGCGGTTCGGAGGGCACAGCGGGGCCTGCGGTTTTCTCATGAAGCAGGATTTTCTGCCGGAGCTGCGGCGGCTGCTGAACGAGGATGTGGCGGCGCTGACCGGAGAAGAACCGGATCTGCTGACAGAGCGCATCCGCATCGAAGGCGTGCTGTCGCCCGCCGATCTGACCCTGAAATTTCTGCGGGAGGCCGATAAGATCGCTCCCTTTGGACATATGAACCCTCAGCCGGTTTTTGCACTGAGGGACGTGGAGATCAGAAAACCTTATTTCATGGGGGACAACAGGCAGCATGTGAGATTTCAGGCCTGCCGTGACGGCGTCACCGTGAACTGCATCCTGTTTCAAAACGCGGCTGATTATGAGGAAATGCTCCGGGAGGGCGCGCGGGCCGACGTGGCGGGCTGTCCGGGGATCAACGTCTGGAATGGAGTTTCCAAAATACAATTTGTAATCCGGGATATAAAGTGATATATTGGAAAAGTAATAATTACCGGGAGCACGGGGCGGCGGCGCCGCGGTACTGCGGGAGCCGGCGGAGGGCGGCAGAGATCAGCATGGCCTTTCACGGCGAAATGCGGGCGGCGGCGCACGGCGACGATAGATCGCGCCCGGAAGAAAGGGATTTTGCAGGATGCTGGAGATTAAAAAACGAAATTTGATCTTTCTTATCATCGTGGCGCTGCTCTGCGGCGGCGCGGGGGCCGGAGGGTTTGTCTACTCCGTGATGAGACCGCCGGAAACGGCGATGAAAGAGATCAGCCAGACGGATTACGAGGAATATCAGTATTATAAAGATACTTATGCAAAGCTGGACGAACTGAAAAAATTCGTCACCGACAATTTCTATGTCAAGGTGGACGACGAAAAGCTGTTCGATGGGATCTACAAAGGATTGTTCGCAGGCACCGGCGACATTTACTCGGGCTACTATACAAAGACGGAGTATGAATCTATGATGGCCAGCACCACCGGCGAGTATTCCGGTATCGGCGTGACGATCTCACCGGATGAGCAGGGATACATCGTGGTGGTGGCGCCTACGGACGGCACGCCCGCCGACAAAGCAGGCGTCAAGGCCGGCGACCGGATCATCAAGGTGGACGGCGAGCCGTATACGGGCGAGACCATGGACCTGGCGGCTTCCGCCATGCGTGGAAAGGCCGGCACCAAAGTAGAGATCACGCTGCTGCGGGCGGGGAGCGGAAAAGAAGAAACGCTGACGCTGCGCCGTGAGAAGATCGTCAGCAAATCGGTGTCCGCCAAAATGCTGGAGGATAATATCGGCTACATCCGCATCAGCGCTTTTGAACAAAACACAGCGAAGGATTTTGAGACGGAGCTGCACAACATGGAAGTGAAGGGCGCGGCCGGCGTGGTCATCGACCTGCGGGGCAACGGCGGCGGGCTGGTGGACGCCAGCGTGGATATCGCCGATCGCCTGCTTCCTGAAGGGACGATCACCTATACGGAGGATCAAAAGGGAGAGCGCCAGTATTACAAGTCCAAATCAGGCGCAACGGAACTGCCCTACGTGCTGCTGGTGGACGGCGGTTCGGCCAGCGCCTCGGAAATTCTGGCTTCGGCGGTGAAGGACAACGACGGAGGGCTGCTGGTGGGCACCAGGACCTTCGGAAAGGGCATCATTCAGATGATCGAGCAGCTGAAGGACGGAGACGGGATCAAGCTGACCATTATGCAGTATTTCTCTCCCAACGGGACGCCGATCCAGAAGAAGGGCATCGAACCTGACATTGAGGTGAAGCTGACCGAGGACGATTATGACGAGGACGGCGTGCTGGTAAACGACAGACAGCTGGAGAAAGCGGTGGATCTGCTGAAGAAGGCGGAATAGGCCAGACAGACACTGATCCAGGAAAAGGACAAACGACGGGGACTGCCAGAAGGCAGTCCCCATGTGTTTTCGCAGACTGTTTATCCTTCAGTCTCCTCAAGTCGTTTTTCGATCTCCATGTACTTTTTGTACACATAGGTCAGCCATGCGGCCAGGACGAGGGCGGAGACAAGAAGAAGCGCGATCAGCCAGAGCTGACCGGGGATCAGATACGCGCAGATCCCGGACAGAGCGATCAGCAGAATGGGGGCGTAGGGCATGATCGGGGCGTATCGTCCGAACAGTTTCCGATAGACTCGTTTTCCCCTGGCGGCGCGGCGCTGATCTTCCTCATAGCCCTCTTTCGAAAGAGATACGTACAGTCCTTTCACTATAATGTACAGGAGGATAGCGCACCAGACGTAATCGATCAGTTCGCGCTGAGACCTCATAATGGTGTAAATCAGACACCCCCCGCCGATGAAAACTGTGACAAACAACGTAAAACGGCTCTGAATTTTCATGCGGCGCCCTCCCTTCAGACTGCGATCTTTCTTTTCTTCATTCTAGCACAGGGGCTTTATCTGAACAAGATCGATTTCCTTCATCTTTCTGGATGGAGCCGGAGACAGATAAGAACCGCATAACATCAGACAGCACACGAAGTCATGAAGACGGGGATGTTTTCCTCTATTATGGACTTATGCGGAAAGGAGTAAAAGATGGATTGGATCAGAGGAATACAGCGGGCTGTGGATTATGTGGAAGCGCACATGACCGAACCCATCGACTACGAAGAAGCGGCCAGACAGGCCTATTCGTCCAGCTTTCACTTTCAGCGGGTGTTCAGCATTCTGTGCGGATTTACACTGGGCGACTACATTCGCATGAGACGGCTCACGCTGGCCGGCAGCGAGCTGGCATCGTCGGAGATCCGGGTGATCGACGCCGCGCTGAAATACGGGTATGATACGCCGGAGAGTTTCAGCCGTGCTTTCACACGTTTCCATGGGGTGACGCCCTCACAGGCCAGGCGAGGCGGCGCGCCGCTCAGATCTTTTTCTCCGATTTCCGTAAAATTAATTTTAGACGGAGGAAATACAATGGATTACAGAATTGAAACGAAAGACGCATTCCGGATCATCTGCAAAAAGAAGCGGATCTCGGGCAAGGATGAGATGACGACGGAGGAGATATCTCGCTTTTGGCAGACATGCAGCGCTGACGGAACCATTCCGGCGCTGTGCAGGTACGCTTTGGAACCCAGCATGTTCGACGGCTGCATCGTCGGAGCAAGCTTTGGAAAGGACGCGGCACAGAAGGAGTTTCCCTACGCCGTAGGCGTTCCGTACAACGGGATTCCGGTCACAGACGAGGGACTGACCGTAGAGGAGATACCCGCTCATACCTACGCGGTGTTTCCCTGCGTGGGAAAGATGCCGGAAGCATTCCAGGTTCTCTACCAGCAGATCCTCAGCGAGTTTTTCCCTTCCAGCGAGTATCAGCCCTGCGGAGGAACGGATTTTGAGGCATATCCCTCTGCAGACGTGAACGACCCCGACTACGCCTGCGAGATCTGGATAGCGGTGGAAAGGAAGTAGCGAGACTTTCCAACACTGTCGGAGTTTTGTTGCGCACACTGCGGCGATATAGTAAAATTTAATTCACAGCGGTTTTTTGTAAAGGTTAAATATATGAATGATAACTATAAATTTCAGTCTAAAAAAATAACGAACGTTATATTTTACAGCCTGATTATGCTGGGGGTTCTTCTAACGGTAGTAAGATGGATAAGCGCCTTCGACAGCCGTATTGTTGTCATCAATGAAGAAATAAATTCCCATATATCAAACTTGTCACTGAGTTTGATATCTTACCTTGCTATAGGTTTTACATGGATATTGCAGGGAATGAAATTTAAAAAGATAGTCATGTTAGGGATCGTTATAATCATTGCTAATCTTTTATGTGAAACAGTTATGGGTTTTATGAATACGCCAGATATAATCGACGCCGTATATGGTGTTGTCGGAACGATAATAGGTTTTTGCTTTCTCGCTTTGGCTGAGCGATATGGTTTAGACACCGTTCAGAAAACAGATTAGGAAGTCTATATCTTTTCATTTGCCGGGCAGTCGCCGTTTTGTGACGACTGCCCGATTTTCATACTCTGTGCTATTTCCCGTCCCCGGAGAGGGAAGCGATCAGCGCGTATACCTGCCGAAGGGGCAGTCCGTGTTCCTTCGCCAGCCTGACACAGTCCTCGTATTCGGGTTTCTGTTTTTTCCGGATGACGCCGCCGTTTCGGTCTGAGGGATCTGACGCCATGTTCAGGCCGTCGGGCAGACAGCTTTTCACGCGCACGTCGCCCAGAGGCGTGGAGATGGTCTCCTGAGACCGGGAGAGCGTCATGCGTTCCGTCTGCCGGTGGCGCAGGCCGATGGTGGAGGTCTCGCTGAAGATGACGCGGGCCATATCCTGCAGCTTTTCGTTGGAGCAGAGAACGGTCAGTTTGACGGCCGGCCGGTTTTTCTTCATATAGATGGGAGTGTAATAAGCGTCCAGCGCGCCTTCTTCAAAGAGACGGTCCAGAACGTAGCCCAGCACCTCTCCCGTTTCATCGTCGATGGTGGTCTCGATCACGGTAACCGTGTCCCCGCTGGATGAGCCGCGTCCGCAGGGGCTGTTGTCCGCGTCACCGGAACGGACCCCCATGAAGACGCGAAGCGCGTTCAGCATTCCCGTGTCCCGCTTGCCAAAGCCGTAGCCCACCTTTTCTACCTGCATGGACGGCATGGGCCCGCACTGCTCCGCGGTGGCTTTCAGGATGCCGAAACCAGTCGGCGTCACCAGCTCGCCTTCCACATCGCCGGTGATCATGGAGAGCCTGCTGTCCGCCAGCATTTCCGTGACTGCGGGAACGGGAACGGGCAGCATTCCATGCTGACAGCGGATGAAACCGCGGCCTTCATGGATGGGGGAGCAGTAAACGCGGTCCACGTTCAGCTGATCCAGACAGATAGCCGTGCCCACGATGTCTACGATGGAATCAACGGCGCCTACTTCGTGAAAATGAACTTCGTCCGGCGTTTTTCCGTGGACCTTGCCCTCCGCCCGGGCGATCTCCGTGAAAATATCCAGTGAGAGACTCTTGGCCCGGGGGGAGATGTGGCTAGCCTCGATGAGTTCGCGTATATCTCTCATACTGCGGCCGTGGGAGTGTCCGTGGTCGTGTTCATGACCGTGGTCATGGTCGTGCCCGTGGTCATGGTCATGGTCATGGCTGTGCCCGTGGTCATGTTCGTGTTCATGGTCGTGTCCGTGCTCATGGCTGTGTTCATGGTCGTGCTCATGGCTGTGCCCGTGGTCATGTTCATGCCCATGGTCGTGTTCATGTTCATGTTCATGGCCCTCCAGGTGGACGTCCACATCCATACCTGTGATAGCCTGGCGCTGGGTCTCCTGGATGTGAAGGTGATAGCCGCCTACGTTCAGCTTGGCCAGCTCGCGTTTCAGAATCTCCGGGTCCGCCCCCAGGTCGATGAGGGCGCCCAGAGTCATGTCGCCGCTGATGCCGGAAAAACAGTCAAAGTATAATATGCGTTCCATAGAACCGCCTCCTTTATTGATTTGCAGTGTATTGATCGGCAGCGGGTCTTCGTGCCTGCCGCCGGTGGTCCGGTTATCCGGTTACAGACGGTTGATGTTGGCGGCCAGACAGCCGGCGCCGAAACCGTTGTCAATATTGACCACGCCCACGCCGGAAGCGCAGCTGTTCAGCATGGTCAGCAGGGCGGAGAGACCGCCGAAGCTGGCCCCGTAGCCAATGCTGGTGGGCACGGCGATCACGGGCTTGTCCACCAGGCCGCCCACCACGCTGGCCAGCGCGCCTTCCATGCCGGCGACGACAATGAGCACATTGGCGGCCTGCAGGCGGTCCATTCGGGCGAATAGCCGGTGGATGCCGGCGACGCCTACGTCGTAGATGCGATCCACCGTGTTTCCGAAAGTCTCGGCGGTGATCGCCGCTTCCTCGGCCACGGGAATGTCGGAGGTACCGGCGGTCACTACGGCGATGACTTTATCGGACCGGGGCTGATCTGTTTTTTTGATGACGATGGCCCGGGCCGCCTCGTGGTAGATGGCGTCGGGGGCGACCTCCTGTACTGCTTTAAAATGGGCTGAATTGGCCCGGGTAGCCAGTATGTTGGAGTTGTTCACCATCATGCGCTCCACGATCTTCGCCGTCTGTTCCGGAGTCTTGCCTTCACAGAAGATGGTCTCCGGGTGTCCGGTCCTCACGTTCCGGTGCTGGTCGATGTTGGCGAAGCCCAGGTCCTCGAAGGGCAGGGTGCGCAGCTCTTCCAGCGCCTTTTCCGGAGGCAGGTTTCCACCCGCCACCTGATCCAGTATTTTTTTCAGATATGTCTGATCCATTTTGATCGTTCCTTTCTGCCGCTGTGCGGCCGGAAGCGGTACGGACAGCCCGCGGCTTTCCGCCGCCCGGCGGGCGGCCTGCTTCCGATCGATACTCTATCTCAACCTTTTGCATCCGTCTCCGGCTGCTCCGAAGGGTCGGCGTTCCGCAGGACCGTGTCCTGCAGATCAGCATTCATGTTTCCCATTTTATATCCTCCCAGATCCAGAGCCGCATAGGTGAAACCGGCTTGTCTGGCGGTCCGGTCGATCAAGTCCATGAGAGCGGTATCCAGAAAACGGACCCTGTCTTCCGGCAGAACTTCGATTCTGGCGATCTCGCCGTGGTGGCGCACCCGGTATTGGGCGAAGCCCTGCCGGCGCAGTTCCTGTTCCACAGCGGCAACGGCCCGCAGCTTTTCCGCCGTGATCTCCTGACCGTATGGGATGCGGGAGGCGAGACAGGCGAAGGCGGGTTTGTTCCAGACCGGAAGATCCCGCTCTTTCAGCGCCAGGCGGATCTCTTCCTTTGTCAGGCCCGCATCCTTCAGCGGACTGACGACGCCCAGCTCTTTCAGGGCGGCCAGTCCCGGCCGGTAGTCTCCGGTATCGTCAAGGTTGGTGCCGTCGGCCACGCAGTCCGCTCCGTTTTCCTTCGCCAGCGCGATGATCCTGGAGAATATGGTTTTTTTACAGATGTAGCAGCGGTTGGGCGGATTGTGGGAAAACTCTTTCATCGCGTCTTCCCCCAGGGCGATATGAAGATGGCGGATATCTCTGGACCGGCAGAATTCGTCGGCCTCATCCATTTCTTCATCTGAGAAAGCAGGGGAGGAGGCGGTGACGGCAAATACGCGGTCTCCGATCATTTCCCGGGCAAAGGCAAGCAGAAACGTGCTGTCCACTCCACCGGAAAAAGCCACGGCCACGGTGCCTGCCTGCTTGAGATTCTGCCCCAGCAGATCCAATTTTTTGTTCAATATTGTCTTATTCATCAATTTTTCCCTCTAAATAAAAAAATCCATAAAAAATCAGGGCGTTCGTCGCCGAAATCCTTCATGGATCCAAAATTCTTTTCTATCATATCAAAGAGAGCGAATGATTGTCAACAGGAAACGCCGCCCTGATTCCGTTCATGTTCATTCGGGCATCAGCCATATTTCCATATAGCTGAACCCTGCGCTTTTTTGATAGTACTTTTCTGCCATAAATGGTTTTGTAATCAGTTTGCGGCGGGGGAACCAGGTTTCAAACAGATACCTGATCGCCTGATCCAGCGCGGCCGTGACAAGTTCCTCAAAAGATTCCGCCTCAATGCGGCACACTACATATTCGCCTGCCGGTAATGTATATCTTATCATATGTTCGGGACAAACGGCTGCTGATGATACCATACCGCCCGCAAAATAAAGGAACGTTCCTTTATCGGGGTCTGCTGAATGAGATACGCCCAGTTCAACATGACTGTCAAAGATGTCGTCCGTTTTCTGTGCGTGGAATTCACGCCATAATTGACCCGGAGCGTCGATCCCCGTACTTTCACCCACAGGAATTTGTCCGGCGGCATTCACGGCTTTTTCCAATCCGAAATAGGTTTCGCTGTCTGCTGCTGTTTTCCTTTGAATTTCCAGGACGATCCCTCCTGCGATCAGAGGGATGTTTTCGTCGATCGCGGTATAATAAGAAGACAGTTCCGGCTTGGCAAATGTATTTAACATAGGAAGATCCCTTCTGTATTCATCTGGCGTAATATGATAGGCGTCTTTAAACGCTCTTGTGAAATTGGCATGATCTGAGAAACCGCATTGCAGAGCGATGTCTAATATTCGTTCCTCCGAATTGCGCAAAGCTTTGGCGGCCACGGCTAAACGCCGGAGTTTGATGTACTCGTGAACGGACTTCCTGATCAGTCTTTTAAACAGGCGCTGGTAATAGAACTTAGAGAGACAGGCGATTTCTGCCAGTTCCTCTGTCTCGATCTTTTCATTTAAATGCTGCTCGATGTAATTCAATGAGATCTCAATATTTTGATATGCGTTCATATGCGCACCCCCTTTTTCTGATTACATTGTACATGAAAAGATCCAATGCTGCTTGTCGCATAATGCCATTATAAAATTACATATAAAAAATCCCCAACGAGTTCATGGTGTTTTTCCCACGAAGCATCCTGCCCGTCTAATGGGGAAAACCCGGGTCCGGGGACTTTTCAGAATGGTTATTGCGCATTCTCCCGTTGTCTAGTATGATGAAGGAAAGTTTAACGGAAAGGCAGAATACGTATGTCATATTTTTCATCGAAAGAAAAACAGAGCCCAAAACATGTGCGCGTCATGCTTTTGGGAGGAACGATCGCCTGCAGGCTCAAGGATAACGGGGAAAGCGAGACCGTAGATATTGAAGATTTTATCCATTCGTTCTGCGATTTTGACGGTAAGATCCGAGTTTCGGTCAATTCATTCAGCAAACTGGGCGGGTATGATACAAGAATTTCAGATCTGCTAAACGTGGCGGAAGAACTGAAGCGCACGGTAAGGGAAGACGACGTGGACGGGATCGTGGTGGTGATGGGCACCAATGTGATGGAGGAAGCCGCTTTCGCCGTCAATCTTATGGTCCAGACGGAGATCCCCATCGTTTTTACCGGGGCCATGCGGATCCCCCAGGCCAAAGGGGCCGACGGTCCGGTCAATGTTGTGGATGCCATCACGGCGGCCGCATCCGATTCCTGCAGAGATCTGGGCGTCATCGTCGTGTTCAATAATGAGATCCATTCCGCCGATTACATGAGAAAGGAGCACACGCTGAACTGCGGCGCCATCACTTCTGATTTTCGTCTGGGATATGTGGCGGAAGGCGCCGTCAGCATCCGAACGAGGCCGGTGCGCCGCCGGATGCCCTGGATCCATATAAAAACGCCGCCGAAGGAAGTCCTGCTGTACCAGTCTTATCTTGGAGATACGGGAAAGCTGCTGGACTACGTGGAGGAAGCGGGATACGAAGGCGCGGTCATCGAGGGGACCGGCGGCGGTTACTGCGCGCTTTGGGTCTTTGACAAGATCGAAAAGCTGCATAAGAGCATGCCGGTGGTCATGGCTTCCCGGATCGGACACGGGGATACGATGACGGCCACTTACGGAAATGAATACGGCATGCCGGGATATTTTTCCACCCACGGATATCTGAGCGCGGGGCAGCTGGATGGAAGAAAAGCCCGCATTTTATTGACTGTTTTACTCATGAGCGAATGTTCCGAAGAACAGATCGCAGAGAGTTTCCGCATGTTTTCTAAGGATGAGTGACGGATGATCAAACGAAAGAAACGTGCGGATTGACACGGAGAGTTTCAGCCGTTAAACTGGTAGGGTACCCTGTCCGGCAGACTGGTTTTGCCGGCAGGTGATCGAGAAACATCGGGGGTGTCATACAATGAAGAAAAAACTCAGGGTCGCGGTAGTGGACGGACAGGGCGGCGGCATCGGAAAAGCGATCGTGGAAAAGTTAAAGAACGGCATTCCGGAAGCGGAGATCCTGGCGTTGGGGACCAACTCCACGGCGACAGGTCAGATGATCCGGGCCGGCGCCGATGAAGGGGCCACCGGAGAAAACGCGATCATTGTCAATATGGACAAAGTGGATGTGGTAGTGGGCGTCATCGGGATCATCGTGGCCAATTCCATGCTGGGCGAACTGACGCCCGCCATGTCTGTGGCGATCAGCGGCAGTCCCGCCCTGAAAGTGCTTTTGCCCATCAACCGCTGCGGGATCCATGTGGTCAGCGTCTCGGATAAGGCGGCGAACCTGTCGGTGCACATCAGCGACGCGGTGAAGACCGTTGTGGAATACGCAAAGGAGCTGCGGGAAAATGGATCGGGCTGTTAGGCCGCCTTCCCTCAGCTGCCGTGAGGGAGGGAGAAAGCGCTGCTGTATTCACAGTCGCGCAGCCGTTCTTCCGGCAGACTGCACGTGCGTCTTTCTTTAGCCGCCAGCCTCCGGACGAAATCCGTCGCCGGTTCAGCAAGGATATCCCGCGGGGAGGCGTACTGCTGGATGAGGCCGTTATCCATGACCAGGACCCGCGTGCCCAGCTTGAGGGCCTCGGAAATGTCGTGGGTCACAAAGAGAATGGTGATCCCTGTCTTCTGGTGGATCGCCGAGATCTCATCCTGCAGCTGCGCCCGCGTGATCTCGTCCACCGCGCCGAAGGGTTCGTCCATGAGCAGGATATCGGGGGAGGCCGCCAGACTTCTGGCGATGCCGACCCGCTGCTGCTGTCCGCCTGACAGCTCGTCGGGATAACGGCTGAGCATGTCTTCGTCCAGTCCCACGATATTCATCCACTTCAGGACCGCGTCTTCGGTCTTTTTTTTATTGTTTTTGTTCAGCAGATCGGGGACGTAGGCGATGTTTTTTTCCACCGTCATGTGGGGAAACAGAACGCTGCCCTGAATGGCGTAGCCGATATTGCGGCGCAGGGCGATCAGGTCGCCGCTGAGAATGTCGCGGCCTTCGACCAGCACCTTTCCCGCGTCGGGCAGGATCAGTCCGTTTACCATCTTCAGTACGGTAGTCTTTCCGCTTCCGGAGCTGCCGATGATCGTGACGAATTCTCCTTTTTCCACAGCCAGGCTGAAATCTTCGACCACTGTTTTGTTCCCATAGGACTTTTTGATATTTACAAATTCGATGGCTGTACTCACTGTGATCCCTCCTCTATTTTACAAGACCGGCGTCCTTCAAAAAATCGTGCGCCACCGTCTTCGGTTCCTGGCCTTCCGTTTCAACTGCATAGTTCAGTTCCGCCATGGTCTCGTCGCTCAGAATACCGTTCAGGCTGCCGAGAACGTCCTTCAGGCCGGGATGCTGTTCCAGTACCGCCATCCTGACCACGTTGCCGCACAGATACGAGGGGTAGAACTGTTTGTCGTCTTTCAGAACGACGATATCCGAGGCGGCCAGCTGTCCGTCCGTTGTAAATATGGTCATGACGTCGATCTTTCCCTGCTGGATGGCCTGGTATTTCAGACCGATGTCCATGTCCGACGTCTTTTTGAAGCGAAATCCGTAGGTTTCGCACAGCCCGTCGTATCCGTCCTCCCGCTGGTAGAAATCGTATTCCGCCCCGAAGGTCAGCTGGTCGGAGACCCGGGCCAGATCCGAATAGGTTTTCAGATCGTACTGCTGTGCCGCGTCCCTGCGAACGGCCAGTCCAAAGGTGTTGTTAAAGCCGTACATGCCGTCCCAGGTGAGATGCAGCGTGTCCTCGTATTCTTTTTTCATTTCATCAAACAGATCTTCGCTGTAAAGGCTGTCTTTTTTCAGGACCATATTCCAGCCGGTTCCGGTGTACTCCGGATACAGGTCGAATTCTCCTTTTTCCATACCGGTCTGAATATTCGAGGTTCCGCCGCCTACGCCCTGGGTCAGTTCGACCTTCAGGTCCGTATCCTGTTCCACCAGTTCCCTGAGCATTTCGCCGAGGATATACTGTTCGGTCATGGGCTTGGTGGCGATGCGAAGAGTCTGATCGCCGGAACCGCTGAAAATTGAGCTGACTGCGACGGCGGCGCAGAGAAGGAGGGCGGCGGCCGCAGTGACGGCGGTTCGCTTTCTGTTGGCCTTAGATCTGTGGTGAACGATCGTTTCGATGGTGCCCAGCAGCAGGTCCACGGCGATGGCCAGCGCCGCGATCAGCAGACTGCCGGCCATGGTCATGGCCGCGTTGTTGGTGGTGATCCCGCGGTAGATGGCTACGCCCAGGCCGCCGGCGCCGATGAAGGAGGCGATACCGGCCAGAGCGATGGTCATGGTGGCCATGCTGCGAAGACCGGACATGATCACCGGCATGGCCAGAGGCAGTTTGATCTTGAACAGCATCTGCAGACGCGTGCTCCCCAGTCCTCTGGCAGCCTCCAGAATGTTCTCGTCGATGTTGGTGATGCCCGTATGGGTATTGCGCACCATGGGAAGCAGCGCGTATATGGTCAGGGCGATCACGGCGGTGGCGTCGCCGATCCCGGAGAAGGGGATGAGGAAACCCAGCAGAGAGATCGAGGGAATGGTATAGACAAAATTGATAAACCCCAGGACAAGCCGGGAACTCTTTTGATATTCGCTGATGAGAACGCCTGCCAACAGGCCGATGATCAACGCAATGAGTATTGAAATGACAGAAATACTCAAATGTTCCCAGAGGAGTCCGAGAAAAAAACCTTTTTTTTCGGCCAGAAGACGCAGCATATTACTCAGCATGACGGGCCTGCCTTTCTTGTCACAGCACCCGCCGGACAGCTTTCAAAGCACAATCCGCAGTGCAGGCAGTTGTTTTGGCGGATCCGATAGGGAGTGCCCTCTTCGACGCACTTCTGCGGACATACTTCCACGCATCTACCGCAGCCCACGCAGGAACTGCCGATGGAAAACCCTTTTTCCGCGATGGGTCCCCCGCAGGAGGGATCTGCGGCGGCGTAAGTCTCGCGGCGGATGGGAGAACATCCCAGATCGAAGTATTCGATCTCCGGACCGGCAATGCAGAAGGGTTCGAGAATATATCGGGAATCCCCGGGATATACGTGGTTCATCACAGGGTTTGCCTCGAAGATCTTGTCCACCCAGCGTTTCTGATCGCCCAGCTTTTTGGCGGTCCCGCTGAGACGTATCATTTCGAAATCTCTGGTCAGCGCCGTGACGGCCACTGCGCCGCCTGCGGGGCCGCCCGCTGTGAGCTGGCTGTAAAAGTCTTTGCCGCGGGCGGTGACAAAGTAGAGCGTTTCATCTTCCACCAGCATGACGTCGATGATCCGCACCTGGGGGCGTCCCCACCGGTCCACGGTGGCAAAAGCTGCGTCTTTGATCTCACGCAGCAGTTTCAGACATTCTCGGGAATCCATGTTTTCACCTCCTGAAGGGAATTGATTGACAATGAAAAAGTCTGAGATTATAGTACAGGTGTAGGGTATTTATGTAAAGTAGGCACATTATTATGCTATAGTTACCAAAAAGAAACCATTGAGAGATGTGAGGTGTTCTGCATGTCGGAGATCCAGAAAAAAGAGCTGCCGGCCTGTCCGGTGGAGACAACGCTGATGCTGATCTCAGATCGCTGGAAGGTTCTGATCCTCCGCGATCTGCTGGGCGGGACCAGGCGTTTCGGAGAATTGAAGAAATCCATAGGCGCCGTTTCCCAGAAGGTCCTGACCGCCAACCTGCGCAGTATGGAGAGAGACGGACTGGTGAACAGGACCGTCTACGCCGAAGTGCCCCCGAGAGTGGAATATACGCTGACTGAACTGGGGTACAGCCTGCGGCCGGTTCTGGACGCCATGATGAGCTGGGGCGAAAACTATAAGAAGAATAACGGGGATGGATCCCACGCCGGATGACGTCTGACTGCGCGAATAAAAAACAGGCGAAAAGTCCCCCCGGGGGATCTTCGCCTGCGATCTGTTTGTCTATTTCTCTTTTTCCTTTTCTTCCAGCCGGTCCAGCACGGCGGTGTAGCCGGAAGCGCCGTACATCAGACACTTGTTGATACGGCTGATGGTGGCGGTGCTGGCCTTTGTCAGCTCTTCGATTTCATTGTAAGTTTTTTTGTGGCGAAGGTACTTGGCTACCTGGAATCGCTGGGAGATCGACTGCACCTCCTTGATCGTGCAGAGATCCTCAAAGAAGCGGTAACAATCCTCCTGAGTCTGCAGGGTGAGGATCGCCTGAAAGAGTTCGTCCGTTTCTTTGCTTTTCAGAATGGATTCGTATGACATGGCAGTGTCTCCTTTCGCACTTTAGTGCTTTACAGTATAACCATTATACTACGCCTGTCAGACCGCGTCAACGAAAAATAAAGAACACGGACCTTCTGAAAAACCGGCGGGCCTGCGCCGGAGCAGGGGATCGGACGGGTCTTATTTCGGGCAGGTATACCGGGGCAGTCCTCTGCTGTGCGCACCGTACTCGATGGCTTCGCTGGGGCAGCGGCAGATACAGGCCATGCAGTGTGTGCAGTCCGTTCCCCACACAGGCTTTCCGTTTTCCAAGCGGATGTTGTTCAGCGGGCATACATGGGCGCATTTTCCGCAGGAAATGCAGGTGTCTTTCGCATAAAATTTCCCGGCGTGAACGACCATCGGATAAAACAGCTGATTTACAACGCCGCTGGCCATTCTGGCTTTCAGAGAAGGAGAAGACTGGGGAAATATCCCGCCCTCCCTGATCAGACGCGCTGTGTTGTCGATCTCCTTTTCCGCCCGGCTGATGATCTCCAGCGCTTCTTCTTTTGAGGGCGTGGTGAAAACTGCGATATAGTTTTCCGGCATCACGATGGATGAACACCCTGAATAATGCATCTTTTTCAAGCCGCACAGCCGCTTGAGATATTTTCCTGAATTTCCCGTATCCCCGCCGCATGTCATCACGAAATAGATCTCCCTGCTGCCGGACAGATCTGTCTGTTCCAGCCATTCGTGCAGAATGCGGGGGATCCTCCACGCATAGGTGGGGGAGACGACGACCCATGGACGATCGGAGTGTATTTCTGAAAAATCACGGGTTCTGATCTTATCAAACAGATCCAGCACTTCATCTTCCGTTTCATTGCCGATCCTCTTTGCAACATATTCGCTGTTGCCTGTTCCTGAAAAGTATAAAATCATAGTCTGTCCTCCCATTCCTCCAGAAGCTGCGCCAGGGAGATCCGCTCCATCTTCTCTCCCATGGCCCTTACGGCCTCGTCCAGATGGACGCCCAGGATCTCCTTGAAAAAACGTCCGATCTGACAGCCGTTGGAGATATTCGGATGAAATTTGAACAATTCATTGGGGCTGTATTCCTCGACGGCCATGTAGATATCCCAGAGGGAGATATCAGCAGGGTCCCTGGCCAGCGTGGTGACCCCCATGCCGGTGGATACGTTCAGGATCCCGGCGCTCTTCAGTTTGCCATAAAGCTGGCGGATCATAATGGGGTTGGCGCCGGTGCTTTCCGAGAGCATATTGCTGGTCACCTTTTTTCCTTTTAAAACCATGATCAGCATCAACATTTGAACAGTCACGGTAAACTGGGTACTCATTCTCATATTGTGTTCCTCCCTGAGTTATCTTATCCTAAGGAAAGGTGAAAGTCAATCGTAGCTGTTGACACTACAAATGAATTGTATTATGATTAAATTGTAGCAGGATCTGCTACAATTAAAAATGACGGGAGATGAAAGATAGATGAATAATGAAGCATTGGAAGTTCTGAAGAACCGGAGGAGCATCCGCAAGTTCAAGACGGAGCAGGTAACGAGAGAGGAACTGAACGCTGTACTGGAAGCCGGGACATTTGCCCCCACGGGAGCCGGAACTCAGGCGCCGGTCATCGTGGCTGTCCGGGATCCCGCAGTGGTAAAGAAGCTGGATGAGATGAACGCCAGAGTGTTGAATATGCCGCAGATGCCCCATCCGTATTACGGCGCGCCTGCCATACTCCTGGTCCTGGTTCCCCGCAATGGCATTACGCCTGTGGAAGACGGAAGTCTGGTTGCGGGCAATCTGCTGAACGCGGCTTATGCCGTCGGTCTCGGCGCATGCTGGATCCATCGCTCTAAGGAGATGTTCGACTCGGAGGAGGGCAGGGAACTGCTGAAAGAGTGGGGACTTCCTGAGGACATGATGGGCGTCGCTTCTATCGCCCTGGGTTATCCTGATTGTCCTCAGCCGAAAGCCGCGCCACGAAAAGAAGACTACATCGTTTGGGTGGAGTAAAATCTGTGCCAAATTGATAAAGCGCGTTGACACGGTGCGGAATCAGGTGGTAGAATATCGTATAATCTGAAATGAAGAGGGAGTAGTTGAAATATAACAGCAACATACCCGGCTGAGAAAGCCTGTTGTTATATACCAATCCTTTTGGTGACAAGACTTTTCATTATAATTTTGGAAATAGGTGATACTATTTGTAAAGTTATAATGCGAAGTCTTATTTTTTTTATAACATCGGAAATGTGGTCCGTTGATATTTCCGGAATATACAGAGTAGATCACCGATTGCAGTTTTGGAAAGGAGAAACAGCAGTGGATCAGTATTACAACAAGAGCAGGGAGCAGGTCCTCTCAGAACTGAAGACCGCGGAAGGCGGACTGACGGGAACAGAGGCGGCCGCCAGATTGGAGAAGTATGGCCGCAACGCCATACAGGAGGGGGGAAAGAAGAGCACGACCCGTGTATTTCTGGAGCAGTTTCTGGATTTTCTCGTGATCATCCTCATTGCGGCGGCGGTGATCTCCATGTTTCTGGGAGATGTGGAGAGCTCGGCGGTCATTTTGGTAGTCATCACGATAAACGCCGTACTGGGCACGGTGCAGCATCTCAAGGCGGAGCAGTCGCTGGAGAGTCTCAAGGCCCTTTCTGCGCCAACGGCCAAGGTGCTGCGGGACGGGCAGCGTGTGGAGATCCCCTCCGACCAGGTGACGGTGGGAGACATCGTGTTTCTGGAAGCGGGGGATTATATCAGCGCGGACGGGCGCATGCTGGAGAATTTCAGTCTGCAGGTGAACGAGAGTTCTCTGACCGGAGAGTCCGTGGGCGTGGAGAAGATCGTTGAACCGGTGGAAGGGGAGGCGGCCATTGGAGACCGCAGGAACATGGTGTTTTCCGGAAGTTTTGTTACCTACGGGAGAGCTTCCTTCGCCGTTACCGCAGTGGGCATGGAAACAGAGATCGGTAAAGTCGCTAAGCTCCTCAAAAGCACACAGGCAAAGAAGACGCCGCTGCAGGCCAATCTGGATAATTTCGGAAAGAAACTTTCTGTTATCATACTCATTATCTGCGGGCTGTTGTTCGGACTGAGCCTGTACCGGGGCGACGACATCGGCGGCGCGTTCATGTTTGCCGTGGCTCTGGCGGTGGCGGCCATCCCTGAGGCGCTGTCCTCCATCGTCACCATCGTTTTGTCCTTCGGAACGCAGAAGATGGCGCGGGAGAACGCGATCATCCGCAAGCTCCACGCGGTGGAAGGCCTGGGCAGCGTGTCGATCATCTGTTCCGATAAGACGGGAACGCTGACACAGAATAAGATGACCGTGCAGAAATACGCGGTGGACATGGATGTGGTGGACGAGGAGGAGGCTGATTTTCAGCGGCCGCTGGATCAGAAACTGCTGCGCATGAGCATTCTCTGCAACGATTCCAGCAATCAGGAAGGGAAAGAACTGGGAGATCCCACGGAAGTGGCCCTGATCAATTTCGGCGACAAACACGGTCACGAAGACACGGAAGTCAAGGCGAAATACAGCCGGGTGGCCGAGATCCCCTTCGACAGCGACCGGAAGCTGATGAGCACGGTCCATCCCATGGGAGAACAGAACGTAATGTACACCAAGGGCGCGGTGGATGTGTTGTTCCACCGCATCACGTCTGTGGAAACTGCCAGCGGAGTCCGTCCCATCACGGAGGAGGACAAAGCCAGACTGGCGGAGATCAACGACGGTTTTTCACGGGAGGGCCTGCGGGTGCTTGCCTTTGCATGGAAGGAGATCGGGAACAGGACGGAGATCGGCCTTGAAGATGAAAAGGACATGACGTTTCTGGGACTTGTGGCCATGATGGATCCGCCCAGGGAGGAGTCGAAGGCTGCGGTGGCGGAATGCATCCGGGCGGGGATCCGGCCGGTGATGATAACCGGCGACCACAGGGTGACGGCCGCCGCCATCGCCAGACAGATCGGCATTCTGAGAGACGACAGCGAGGCGGTAGACGGGGCGGAGATCGACGGCATGAGCGATGAGGAGCTGGAAAGGTACGTGGAGAAGATATCCGTTTACGCCAGAGTGTCGCCGGAACACAAGATCCGCATCGTCAGAGCGTGGCAGAAGAGAGGGAATATCGTAGCCATGACGGGGGACGGCGTCAACGATGCGCCGGCGCTGAAGCAGGCGGATATCGGCGTGGCCATGGGCATTACGGGAAGCGAGGTGGCCAAGGACGCCGCCAGCATGGTACTGACGGACGACAACTTCGCGACCATCGTCAAGGCGGTGGAAAACGGGCGGAATCTGTACGCGAATATCAAGAAGTCTATTCAGTTTCTGTTGTCCGGAAATACGGCGGGCATCCTGTCGGTGCTGTACGCGTCGCTGCTGGCGCTTCCCGTTCCCTTTGCGCCGGTGCATCTGCTGTTTATCAATCTGCTCACGGACAGCCTGCCTGCCATCGCGTTGGGGATGGAGCCCCACAGCAGCAGCGTGATGAGTGAAAAGCCCCGCCCGATGAACGAGTCCATCCTGACGAAGGATTTTATGATCAGCATTTTGTATGAAGGCTTCGTGATCGCGGCGGCCACGGTGGCGGCCTATCATATCGGTCTGAGAGAGGGCGGCGCGGCGCTGGCCATGACCATGGCCTTCGGTACGCTGTGTCTGTCCCGGCTGCTTCACGGCTTCAACTGCAAGCAGAAGGACCGGCCTGTGCTTTTCACAAAGAAGATGTTTGACAACAAGTGGAATTGGGCCGCGTTTCTCACGGGTTTCGCACTGCTGAACGCCGTGTTATGGATCCCTCAGCTTCACGGAGTCTTTTCCGTGGCGCCCTTGTCGGCGTCAATGATCCTGACGATCTACGGCGCGTCTCTGGCGTCTCTGGCGGTCAATCAGGGGATCAAATGGGTGCGGCGGCAGATCGGCGCGGCTGCTGCCACGGACCGCTGAGGTCACGGACCGCTGAGGCCACGGACCGGTCGGAGCACCGGCGGAGGGATCGAACAGGAAAAAAAACTAAATTTGGGGATATGAATACTAAAAAAGAAGGCCACAAGGGAAAAACTTGTGGTTTTCTTTTGCATTAACGCAAGAAAACCGCATAAAATACGGTTGACGAGCATGCGGACTCTCGTGTATAATGTTATAATGATCTGATTAGATTTTTGGAGACCTCTATGCAGGTATGCACAGGAAGGGAGACGACGCAGCAATGAAAGAGTTGAAAGTGGAGATCTGTGTTTGCACAGAATGCGTGATGAAAGGCGCAATGGAGCTGGCCGAATCGGTAGAAAGCCTGAAAAAGGTGAAGAAACACCTGGACTATGAGGGGGAAATTTACATAGACATGGAGAAATGCCTGGGAGAATCAAAGCACGGTGAAGATTCCCCGCTGATCGCCGTGGACGGTGAGCTGATCAAAAACGCCGACAGTGAAACGGTTATGGAAAAGATAGTGGAGAAGATGAAGGCGGCCTGTTAGGGCCGGTCTGAAGGATATGCAGAGGATCCCGCCGCGGGATCGGGATAAGTGGTTACAGTGATATTGCAGTTGTTTAGGAAGGGATGACAGAGGATTGAGAGGAATTTACACGCCGGTTACCAAGATCAGAAGGCAGGTTTTTACGGAAGTAGCAAAGCTGGCTTACGAGGGCGGCGACTACAACAAAGTGGAGGAGATCCCGTTTCGGATCATCCCGGGCGAGGTGCCCACATACAGAGACAGCATTTTTGTGGAGAGAGCCATCGTGGGCGAACGCATCCGCCTGGCGATCGGTCTTCCTCTTTATCCCGCCGACCAGCCCACTTATATTTCCAACGGAGTGGAGGAGAGCGCCATCTCGGAGAAGGTGTACGATCCGCCGCTGGTCAATGTGATCCCCTTTGCCTGCAATCGCTGTGACGAGACGGCCATGATGGTCACGGATAACTGCAGAGGATGCCTGGCGCATCCCTGCGTGTCGGTCTGTCCGGTCAAGGCCATTTCCATCGTGGACGGCAAGTCTCACATCGACAGGGAAAAATGCGTAAAGTGCGGGCGCTGCCGGGATATCTGCCCCTATCACGCCATCGTAAAATACGACCGGCCCTGCGCCGCGGCCTGCGGGGTGGACGCCATTGAGAGCGACCATCTGGGACGGGCCAAGATCAACTATGACAAGTGCGTATCCTGCGGGATGTGTCTGGTCAGCTGCCCCTTCGGAGCCATCGCGGATAAATCGCAGATCTTTCAGCTGATCCACGCCATCAAAAGCGGACATGAGGTCATCGCCGAGATCGCGCCGGCCTTTGTGGGACAGTTCGGCCCTCTGGCCACGCCGGGAAAGGTGAAGCAGGCTCTGCTGGAGCTGGGATTCTCCAAGGTATACGAGGTAGCCATCGGCGCGGATCAGGGCGCGGTGGAGGAGGCCCATCACTACGTCCATAAAGTGGCCAGCGGCGAGGAGCCGTTCCTGGCGACTTCCTGCTGTCCGGCCTGGTCCGTGATGGCCAAGCGTGATTTCCCGGAGATCGCGCCTTATGTATCCGACGCGCTGACGCCTATGGTGGCCACGGCCCGCGTGATCAAAAAAGAACACCCCGACTCAAAGATCGTATTTATCGGTCCCTGCGCGGCGAAAAAGCTGGAGGCCTCCAGAAAATCCGTGCGCAGCGACGTGGATTTCGTCATCACCTTCGAGGAGCTCATGGGCATGTTCGTGGCGAAGGGAATCGAATTCGGAGAAATGGACGGAGACGAGGTCATCGACGACGCCACGGCGGCAGGCCGGGGCTACAGCGTAGCCGGCGGCGTGGCCGACGCCATCGCCAACTGCGTCGACGAGCTGTATCCCGATGTGAACATTATGGTGGACCGTGCGGAAGGTCTGCGGGACTGTGCAAAGATGCTGAAGATCGCCAGAGCCGGAAAGCGGGACGGCTATCTGATGGAGGGCATGGCCTGCCCCGGCGGCTGCATCGGCGGCGCGGGGACTATGCTGGCCTTCGCGAAGGCGTCTACCGCCGTCCGCGAGTTCCAGAATGTCAGTCCGGATAAGGTGGCTACAAAGAGCCGCTACGTGGAAGCGGAAGAAGAATAGCAGCGGGCGTGGGCGCCGGCATGGGAAGCAGTGGATCTGCCGTTTGGCGGACCGCAGGCTCCTCTCTGCCGGCGCTCATGCCCCTGTTTTTTAAAATAGGCGGTTGGAAACCGCCGGAAAGGAATGAGATGCGAAGCGGCGGAAAAGCGGCGGGTATACTGGGCGGTCTGGCTGTCACCGCGGCGATCCTGGCGGTGATGGTATTTATCACGACGGTCCTGGGAGGCAGCCTTCTGAAATTTATGGGTATGGAGTACCGCTCCTTCTGGTCGGTCTTCCTCTTTTTTGTCATCTATTTTATCGTGGATTTCCCCATCGATCTGCTGGTGGAGGCTTTTCCCAAAGCGCTGCGGGCGCTGGGACGCCTGAAAAGCAAGTGGTCGCAAGTCCTTCTTTACGCGGTCCTGGATATATCGGTCAACTGCTGCGTCATGATAGCTATCGACTATTTCATGGATTCCGTGCAGGTGCCCTTTCCCGCGGCGGCGGCTTTCTCCACGGCGCTCTGCGGACTGAATCTCTATCTGGAGCGAAAAGAGGGAAAAGGGTGCGTCCGCGTTTATCTGGCGGAAAAAAACGGACAGGATCTGCCGGAGAGCAGACAGCTGCTGCGGGAGGCTCTGACGCTTTACTGCGAAGATAAATGCCTCGCCTGCGGGGAGGCGGATCTGGAGATCTGCACAGGAAGTCACGGAAAACCGTTTGCCGCCCGCAGAGCAGGGGAGAAATGGTCGCCGAGAGACGATCTGCATTTCTCTGTCACACATACGGATCACTGGTGGCTGTGCGCCGTGTACGGCCAGCCTCTGGGGGTGGATATGGAGGAACAGGACCGAAGGGTCAACCAGAATATCGCTCAGCGCTTCTTCAGTCAGGCGGAACAGCAGTGGCTGGAAGCCCGAGGAAAGACGGCGGAGCATTTTCTTGAACTGTGGGTGAGGAAGGAAGCCTATGTGAAGTATCTGGGCACAGGATTAACAGAAGGAATGAACAGCTTTTCCGCGGCGGGTCCGGCAGAGAGACCGGGGGGACGGCGAAGACGGCATGGATCCCGCGATGAGACGGCCCCCGGGGCGGAGACAGGGACGGAGACAGGGAAAGATGCAGGGACAGATGCGGAGCTGGTGCTTTTTGAGCGGATCGGAAGCGGTGACAGAAAAGCCTTCTGCGGGCGGCTGTTTCCGGAGGATATGCGCGATCAGGACGGGTTTCCGGTGCCGCTGATCGGGGCGATCTGCACGGCGGAGCCGCCGGAGGGGATCGAGATCGGTTTTCTGGAACGCACAGGAGAGGAAGATAGAGGAAATTGAGACCGGGGCCGGGAAAGGCGGACAGATGGGAAAAGACCAGAATAAGAAACGGACGGCCAGAGACGAGGCCATGTATTTTCTTGAACACAGAGCCAGGACCGCGGAAGAGGTCCGCGGTCATCTGCGGCAGAAGGAATATGACGAGGAAGAGATCGGCGACTGCATGAGCTTCCTTGAGGACTGTAATTTTGTGGATGACAGCCGCTATGCCAGAAGCTATGTGGAGTTTGCGCTGGAGAAGGGCCGCGGCCCTCAGCGGATCCGCATGGAGCTGTCCCGCAGGGGCGTGTCCGGAGAGCTGATCGAGATCGCGCTGGAAGAACTGTGCGACAGCCGGACTCAATTCCAGACGGCGCTGCGTCAGGCTGAGAAAGCGCTGGGACTGGCGGCTTCCCACAGCTGGGACGGCGGATGCGGCCCGGCTGAGATCGGCGGCGGGGACGGAGAGGACAGCGGGGACGGCGGACGCGTGCTCACTGAGAAGGAACTGGCCCGGGCAGCCCGCCGGCTGGCAGGGCTTGGCTACAGCTCTTCTGTGGTGTACGACGTGCTTCGGCGTCTGAAGCGCTGTTGAGGAGAAGAACATGAAAAAACGGCTGATCTTATACTCTATCGTTTTTTGTATCGTATTTCTTGTTTTAAGCGTCGCACAGGACATCAGGGATGAGAAGAGGGCTCCGGGCCAGCTGGGCGGAGGGGGCGCAGGCAGCCCTGAGGAATCTCAGATCCCGGTGGGCGATGGCGTCCATGCCTTTTCTGTGGATGTTTCAGCTCCCTTCGATAGAGAGCAGGACGGAGAAATGGATATGGCATGGAGTTTTACCATCCATATTTATGAGAACGGAAAAGAGACGGGACAGCAGACGGCGGAAGGCGTCTCCGATGATTATCGGACGGAAGACGTGAATTTTGACGGACTGCGGGATTTTTTCGTTCTGCGGTCCGCCGGCGCTCAGAATGGGTGGTATTCTGTCTACACGTGGGACGACGTCTCCGGCAGGTTTTTGGAGGATCCGGCGCTGTCAGGACTGTGCAATCCCCGTTTCGACCGTGATACCGGCATCGTGAAGGAATTTGTTCACGGCAGCGCGTTCGCTTACACTGAGCTGTATTTAAAATATGAAGATAAAAAACTGCGGCCGATCCGTCAGATCTGCGTATACGATCCTGATCTGGAGACCATGATAAGCAGAGCGGAGGTCTGGGACTGGCATGGAACGCAGTGGGACGGTGAGGATCGCAGCGGCCCGGACTGGGAGCTGGCGTATGCCGCAGAGAGTTCGGCGGAAAATGAAATTGAGATGGAGAAAGGGCTGGAGGAGTGGAGGATCGTGAAATGAAGCATCCCTCCGGGGAGCGGAAAGATCGCGGAAAATGTTGAAATTATCCTTGACTGCGGCCAGGACGTGTCATATACTGAAAATGTTAGCGCGGCGCGGGTCTTGATAAAAAGACGCGCCGGTGAATAGAGAAAATGGCGATGAGGGAGACAGTACCCCGCAGGCAGACTTTACAGAGAAGCGTCCGTATGGTGAGAGGACGCGGGGAAGCGGCGTCGGGAAGATCACTCCGGAGCCGGTTTTCTGAAAGGGACTCATTCTGCCGATCAGCAGGCAGAGGGGACCGGTAGGAAGATCCGCGGGCCGGGCGTTATACGGATGGAAGCGGCGGCTGCGGCCGGCTGTATTTTACAGCAGGCGGCGCGGACGTCAGCAGGGTGGTACCACGGTTTCGTACAGATCGTCCCTGAGTCATTTGGCTCAGGGATTTTTTTATAACACACGGAAATATCGCGCAGCGATATGGACGGAAGAGCGGATCTGCGACGGCGTTCTGCGGAGACGGCCTGTCAAGGCTGCCTGCCAAGGCTGCCTGAGGGGGCTGTGCGCGGAGACGGTCTGCAGAAGACTGTTTGAGGAAGCGTTTTTTGGAGACGGCCGCATTGACCGGCGGCCTGGCCGCGGCAGCGGCATGCGTCACGGGACGCGCTCCAGAGAACAGCCGTGGAAAACGATGTAAAATGAATATGGGATAACCATGTGATCAGGAGGAAAGAAATGTTCAAAAATCTGTCAGACAAGCCCATTGCCGACCTGCAAAATGAACAGGCGGATCAGTGGGAAAGGGAAAAGCTGCTGGAAAAATGCGTTACCACCAGAGAGGGCATGCCGTCCTTTATCTTCTATGAGGGACCGCCCACGGCCAACGGCCGCCCGGGGATCCATCACGTGATCGCGCGGACGCTGAAGGATTCCGTCTGCCGCTATAAGACCATGCAGGGCTATGCCGTGAACCGGAAAGCCGGATGGGATACTCACGGTCTGCCCGTTGAGATCGAGGTGGAAAAGCAGCTCAAAATGAGCGGCAAGCAGGATATTGAAAAGTATGGGATCAAGGAGTTCAATCAGAAGTGCAAGGAGTCTGTCTTCACATATGAGAAGCAGTGGAGAGAGATGAGCAGACGCATGGGTTACCTGATCGACATGGATAATCCGTATATCACGCTGGACAATGATTACATCGAGACGGGATGGTGGATCCTGAAGGAATTCTTCAAGGCCGGCCTGATCTACGAGGGACACAAGATCCTGCCTTACTGCCCCAGATGCGGAACGGGTCTGGCCTCCCACGAGGTAGCTCAGGGCTACAAAGAAGTGAAGGTCAACACCATCACTGCGAAATTCAAGAGAAAGGCCAGAGAGGGAGAAGCCCCCGTAGAAAACGAGTACTTCCTGGCATGGACCACTACGCCCTGGACGCTGGCCTCCAACGTGGCGCTGACCGTAGGCCCCGATGTAGACTACATCAAGGCGGAGAAGGACGGAGAGTTCTATTATGTGGCCAAGTCTCTGGCGGATAAGGTGCTGGGCAAGGCTCACGACGGCGGAGAAGAAGGATATAAGGTCGTTGCCGAAATGAAGGGCAAAGATCTGGAATACATGGAATACGAGCAGCTGATGCCTTTTATCAAGCCGGATAAGAAGGCGTTCTTCGTGACCTGCGCCGATTATGTCACCATCGAGGACGGTACCGGAATCGTTCACACGGCCCCGGCTTTCGGTGAGGACGACTATCAGACAGGACGCCGGTACAATCTGCCGGTGGTCAATCCGGTGGATGAGGAGGGCAAGTACACGGAGACTCCGTGGGCCGGGACCTTCGTCATGGATCCGGAACTGGACGTGGAGATCATCAAATATCTGGCTTCCGAAAACAAGATCTATTCCAAAGAGAAGATGGTGCACAACTATCCTCACTGCTGGAGATGCGGAACTCCGCTGATCTACTATGCCAAGCCGTCCTGGTATATCGAGATGACCAAGCTGAAGGATCAGCTGGTGGCCAACAACGATTCGGTGAACTGGTTCCCGGAATTCGTGGGCGAAGGCCGTTTCGGAAACTGGCTGGCGGAAGTGAAAGACTGGGCGATCTCCAGAAGCCGTTACTGGGGCACCCCCATCAACATCTGGCGCTGTGAATGCGGCCACCTGGAATCTATCGGTTCCAGAGCGGAATTGGCCGAGAAGGCCATCGAGGACATCGACGATTTCATCGAGCTGCACAGACCGTACGTGGACGAAGTGCATATCAAGTGCCCGGAGTGCGGCAAGACCATGAGCCGCATCCCCGAGGTCATGGACTGCTGGTTCGACAGCGGGGCCATGCCTTTTGCCCAGCGTCATTATCCCTTTGAAAATAAGGAGAACTTCGACGCGGAGCTGTTCCCGGCTGATTTCATCTGCGAGGGGATCGACCAGACCAGAGGCTGGTTCTATTCTCTTATGGCGATCTCTACCTTCATCAAGGGCCGGTCGCCCTACAAGAACGTGCTGGTCAACGACCTGATCCTGGACAAGGAAGGCAAGAAGATGTCCAAGAGCAAGGGAAACACCGTGGATCCCTTCGCGCTCTTTGACAAGTACGGCGCGGACGCTACAAGATGGTATCTGCTCTACGTGTCTCCTGCCTGGTCGCCCACCAAATTCGATGAGGACGGCCTTATCGAGGTGCAGAGTAAGTTCTTCGGCACGCTGAAGAACGTGTACAACTTCTTCGTGCTTTACTCCAACAACGACAACGTGGATCCCAGAGCCTGCTTCGTGGAATATGCAAGGAGACCGGAGCTGGATCGCTGGATCATATCCAAATACAATAAACTGGTGAAAGAAGTCACCTTTGAGATGGATCATTACGACCACATGAAATCCGTGCGCAAGATCCAGGAATTCGTGACGGAGGATCTGTCCAACTGGTATATCCGCCGGGCGAGAAGACGGTTCTACGGCGAGGAACTGACAGAGGACAAGAAAGCCGTCTACGCCACCACCTACGAGGTACTGGTAGGCGTTGCGCAGCTGGCCGCGCCCTTCGCGCCGTTCCTCACCGATGAGATCTACACCAAGCTCACCGGGGAGGAGTCCGTGCATCTGTCCTTCTATCCCAAGGCGGACCAGTCGCTGATCGACGAGAACGTGGAGGAGAGGATGGACCTGGTCCGGGCCATGGTGGCGCTGGGACGGGGGACCCGTGAGAAGGAACGCATCAAGGTGCGTCAGCCGCTGCAGGAGATCTTGGTGGACGGCAAATACGAACCGCTGATCGGCGACATGGTAGACCTGATCAAGGAAGAGCTGAACGTCAAGGAAGTGGTCTTTGAAAGCAAGCTGGACGACTATATGAACTACAGCCTGAAGCCCAACTTCAAGGTGGCCGGGCCCGTGCTGGGAGGCAAGATAAAGGCCTTTGGCGGCGCGCTGGCTAAGGCGGATCCCGCCGCGGTAGTGAACGCGCTTGAGAGCGGAGACGGAACGTACGCTATGGAGCTGGACGGCGAGACTTTCCAGATCACCAAGGACTTCGTGGATGTGAAGATCACCGCGAAGGAAGGTTTCACCGCAGCCATGGAGAACAACGTGTTCACCATTCTTGACACCACCATCACGCCGGCTCTGGTGGACGAGGGACTGGCCAGAGAGCTGGTCTCCAAGGTACAGCAGATGCGCAAGCAGAAGGATTTCGAGATGATGGACCGCATCCGGATCTCCGTGAAAGCGGATGCAGATGTGAAGAAGGCCATTGAGCTGTTCAGAGACTACATCATGAAGGAAACGCTGGCTGACGAGCTGACGGACAGCGAGGCGGACCTGACGGAGTACGACCTGAACGGCCACAAGACAGGGATCGACGTGGAACAGATGAAATAAGAAGAAATATAGAACGAATACGGATCATGACCAAAAGGAAGGGCCTGCTGCAGAACAAAAATCTGCGGCAGGTCCCTCTGTCTATCCGGCCGCAGCCTTTTATGTGATATCCTTGATGCGCCGGAACTTATATGTTGATCGTTTCGATCACGGGCTGGAAGGTCCGGCTCTGCAGGCGGCTTACTGCAGTTTACTGCGGCCGCGGCGTTGACGCCTTTGGGGCGGGTGGGCTGGATGCGGGGCGGTTTGGGGCCTCCGGGTGGGCTGACCGCGGGGACGTTTGGGGTTGCCGGGTGGGCTGACCGCGGGGATGTTTGGGGTTGCCGGGTGGGCTGACTGCGGGAACGTTTGGGGTTGCCGGGTGGGGTGACTGCGGGGATGCTTGGGGTTGCCGGGTGGGATGACTGCGGGGATGTTTGGGGTTGCCGGGTGGGATGACTGCGGGGACGTTTGGGGCCGTCGGGTGGGCTGACCGCGGGGCGGTTTAGGCTGACCGCGGGGCGGTTTAGGCTGACCGCGGGGCGGTTTGGGCTGGAAGATGACCTGGATGCCGGGAAACGTCGGAAAGGAATGGCTGTGGGCAGAATAGTCGGGACGGAATGGGTGAAAACAGCAAAAAAAGATGAAAATCACCGAAATATGCATGGGAATCGGCCATAAACGCTCCATATTTTCTGCAAAATGGGTGAGAATGCTAAAAAAAATTGAATTTCACCTGTTTGGCGGCTCTTTTTCGGTGAAAACGGGAAAAAGATCTGGATCTGACCTATTGCCATAAGAGTTCACCGCCAGTCCCAGCCGGATATTTACAGCCGCTGGCGGGGTTCCGGGTACCCGCCGCCGGCCGGGCACATATAACCTCGGTCGGGTAACGCTGCCGCCGGCTGGCCGCTCACATCCGCCCACGGGAATCCCGCAGGATCAGCGGTCCGCAGACGCAACGAAATGGCCCGGAAAAGCAGGAAGTGAGAGCAAGATGCAAGCGTTAGATGCAAAAGCAAGGAGTAAAGTAAGGAGCAGAGTATGGAGTATCGCAGATTTGAGAACACCATAATCGCCCGCCTAGACAGGGGCGAAGAGATCACGGAGCAGGTCCGGCGGATCGCGGAGAGGGAGAATGTCAAGCTGGCCGCCGTCAATGCCCTGGGCGCTGTAGGAGAGTTCACAGTGGGCGTCTTCGACGTGGGGCAGAAAAAATATTTCGCCAGGGAGTTCACGGGATATTATGAGATCGTATCTCTCCACGGGACGATCAATACCTTCAACGGAGAGTATTATTCCCACCTGCATATGAGCGCCGGGACCGTTGAGGGGGCACTGGTGGGCGGTCATCTGAACCGGGCCGTGGTAAGCGCGACTTGTGAAATGGTGATCACAGTCATCGACGGCAGGGTGGACCGACGCTACGACGATGCGGTGGGTCTGAATGTATTTGAGTTTTAATACAGTCCTTGTCATTTCACGGTGGGATAGGATATAATGAAAATCGGCGGTCAGCTGCGAAAGCGTCTGACCGCCGATTTTCTGATACGCGCAAACGCGCGGGGAAGGACGGATGAGATGAGACCGATCAGCGCAGTGGGATGCGATTCATGGACATACGAATACAGCGCGGTGAGAGCCGCTCTGGAAGAGACATTTTCCAATCTGGGGGGTGTTTCTTCTTTTATAAATATAGGTGATAAGGTATTTCTGAAAGTGAATCTGGTCATGAAAAAGGCCCCGGAGGCCGCGGCCACCAGTCACCCTGTCTTTGTGCAGGCACTGGCGGACATTTTGATCGGCGGAGGGGCGGAGGTCACCATCGGGGACAGTCCCGGGGGTCCCTTCAACGAGCTGCGGCTGCGCTCGGTCTATCAGGGCTGCGGCATGAGGGAGGCGGCGGAGCGCAGCGGGGCGGAGCTGAATTTTGACACGGGCTCATCTGAAGTGAAAAATCCCCGGGGACTGATCCTGAAAAAGCTGACCAATCTGGACGCTCTGCGCCGGGCAGACAAGGTGATCAACGTGTCGAGACTGAAGACCCACGGCATGATGAAGCTGACGGGAGCGGTCAAGAACATGTTCGGCACGGTGCCCGGCACGCTGAAGGCGGAGTATCATCTGAACCGCCCGGAGCCGGAACAGTTCGCGGACGCGCTGATCGACATCTGTCTCTGCGCGGATCCGATCCTTTCCATTATAGACGGGATCGTGGCCATGGAGGGGGACGGCCCCACTTCTGGCACGCCGCGAAACGTGGGAGTGGTGCTGGCGTCGGAGGATCCTTTTGGGCTGGATCTGGCGGCTGCGCGCATAATTAACGCAGTGCCGCGGACGATCCCAACGGTAAAACGGGCCATAGAACGGGACCTGTGCCCGGAAGATTTCAGGGAGCTGATCTATGTAAAAAAAGGTGTCGTTATCGGACCCCGGAATGAAAAGCCTGCCGACCGGGCAGGGTACGAGCAGCGGCGCGCCGGGTCGTCAAAGCCTGCCGCCGGGTCTCCAAAGCCTGCCGCCGGATCTTCAAAGCCTGCCTCCAGGCCGTCAAGACCCGCCGGCCGGTTTGAATGCTGCGGGGCGTCAGAACAGGCAGGCCCATCCTGGACGGATCCGCTGGCAGAGTTTGCGGTGGAGGATTTCAGAGCGCCTGCGGTCAAGCTGGTGAACCCCCTGTCCGGCAGCACGGTGCCCGGCGTGCTCAGACGTGCGGCGGACCGTCTGGGACAGCCCTTTCCCACGTTCAGAGGTGATCTCTGCGTTGGCTGCGGCGACTGCGCCCGCAACTGTCCTCCGGGAGCCATCTCTATGAGTTTGGATGCTTTGGATGGAAAAAGAAAAAAGGCCGACGTTCCGACCGTCGACCTAAGCAGGTGTATCCGTTGTTTTTGCTGTCAGGAATTATGTCCGCGCGAGGCTGTAGGGATAAAAAGGCCCTGGCTGTTTCGGGTTTTGGCTCGATTATAATTCGAAGCGCATCAAAGGAATTTTTTCGATCGTTCTACCAGGCGTATCATTTCGATGTAATCTTTGATTTTCTCGACGCCTTCCCGAGAGAGATTTTGCTTCAGATCGTCGAAGTAGAAATAGGCTGCGGCGCGTTTTGTGCTGCGGCCGACGATATCATCCAGCGAAACCTGGTAGAAATCGGCTATTTTAATGAGCGTGTCCAGATCGGGCTCGCGTTTGTCCAGCTCGTATTGGCTGTAGGCCTGAACACTTTTATGAATATGGGAAGCGATGTCTTTCTGTGTCAGCTGCCGCTCTTCCCGTAGCCGCTTTAAATTTTCTCCTAACAATAACAGCTCCTTCTAGTTTTCCGCGCCCACAACGAAAACTTTTCGTAATTTTATTTTCCATTAACAACATTTTCTATACTCCCACACAATTTTAATGATTTAATTCCCACTCAGTTATTTTAATATAAATTATCTGTTATAAGGGAAAAATCAACATATTGAATATATTATTAAACAAAATGAGGTTGAAAGAAATACTCAAATTGTTTATAATAGATATAGAGATACACTTTATGAGTATGAGGGGCAGGCCCGGCTCTGATTCAGGACAACCGGCAAAAAGGCCCTGAAAAGTGCCTGTGTTATTGGTATCACCCGGGCCCACAATCCCGGCTGATATATTGAAAGAGAGAAGACCCACGCGCTTCTCTCTTTTTTCATGGGATCGGAGCTGAGATGAAAAAGATAAAAATTTGTAATAACTTCCCGGGACGATACGTGATACAATAAAAGAAAGTCGTTTTCCGGGCTTTTTTGCGAATGGCGCGGGAAGCGGAGCCGTACGCGGCGCAGTATGCCACAGGATAGAAAAAGGGGGATTCGGGAAGAGAAGATGGAGCAGAAACAAAAGAGGAAGCGGCTCAATGCGAGGACGAGGAGATGGATCGCGGCTGCGGCCGCGCTGGCAGTGCTTTTGACACTGGCGCTGGCCCTGCCTACGTCGGCTGAGAGCACGGATGTGAAGATTGAACTGGACGGCAAGGTGCTTACCTGGGACGCCTCCCAATACGGAGCGGCGTTTATCGATAAGAACAGCCGCACGCAGGTTCCGCTGAACGCGGTCATGACGGCTTTCGGAGCCGAAGTGGGCTGGGACGGCGGCGCGCGGACAGCAGTCGTGGAGAAGGACGACATCAGAGTGGAAGTTCCCATCGGGGAAAAATACATATTGAAGGACGGCGAAAAAATAGAAAACGATACCACGGCGGTCATCATCAAGCAGAGGACCTATCTGCCCATCGCCGCAGTGCTCAAGTGTTTTGGCGCATATGTGGGCTGGGACGGCGGTACGCGGACCGTCATCGTCAGAAGCGACGGCTCGGAGCCGGAGACGCCTTCGGATCAGAGCGGCGGAAGCGCCGGAAGCGCCGGAGCATCCGACGAGATGCGGGCCATGTGGATCTCTTATCTGGAGTTTTCCAAGATGCCAAAGGGAGAAGCCGCCTTTAAAAAAGCGGTGGACGACATGTTTGACGGCTGCGTGAAATACGGAATGAACGCGGTCATCGTGCAGGTGCGGGCGGACAGCGACGCCATGTATCCATCCGACTATTTCCCGTGGTCTAAATTCGCTTCGGGAACCCAGGGAACTGATCCGGGCTACGACCCGCTGGACTACATGGTGAAAGCGGCGCACTCCAGAAATCTGGAATTCCACGCGTGGGTAAATCCCTATCGCGTCACCGGCTATCTCATGCCCTGGAGCGAAGTCTCTGCGGACAATCCCGCCAAGCGCTGGCTCAGCGACAGCGATCCGTCCAACGACCGCTGGGTGCTGAAGCACAAGGATTTCTATTATTTCAATCCTTCTGTGCCGGAGGTTCGGGAACTGGTGATCGACGGTGTGAAAGAGATCGTCGAAAATTACGACGTGGACGGCGTCCACTTCGACGATTATTTCTACCCCAGTCTGAGCAATACGGACCAGAGTCTGTGGTTTGACAAGCCGGAATACGACGCGTCCGGTTCCTCCATGGGGATCGCCGACTGGAGAAGGGACAACGTGAACAAGCTGGTAAAGGGCGTTTACGACGCGGTGAAGGCTCAGGACAGATCAATGGTCTTCGGGATCAGCCCGGCGGGCAATGTGGACAATCTCAGAAGCAGCACCAGCTACTTTGTGGATATCGACACCTGGACGGCCAATGAGGGTTACATAGACTATATTATGCCTCAGCTGTACTGGGGATTCGAGAGAAAGACATCCGCCGGAGAACTGGCGCCTTACGCTTACGAGAACAATCTGAGCACCTGGATCGATCTGACGAACAGGGGAAGCGTAAAGCTTTACGTGGGTCTGAATGTGGACAACGCGGGGAAGAACGTCAGCGACAACAACGCCACCTCCGAGTGGCTGCGCTACAGCGATATTCTTGCCAGACAGGTGGAGGCCGGCCGCCGGACCGGAAAAGTCGAGGGATACGCCTTTTTCCGCTACGATATTTTCGGAGCCGACGCCGCAAAGAAGGAAGTGGACAATCTGATCAAGGTCTTGAAATAAAGCATTGCAAAAACAGAGCAGAGACAGCATGCCGCCAGACATGCCGTCTCTGTTTTTTTGATGATATAGGAGAGATCGTCCGTCGATCGTTCCGTATGCTTCAAAAAAGTTCACCTTGTGTAAGTGAGCCCGCAGGGCGAATAAATTTTCGCAGCCACCTTTTTATAACAAGGGAAATAGCATCCATAAATACGGCATTTCACATAAAAATACCGAAAACGATCCAGACTAGATAAAACTGCATGCGGCAGCAGAACGCGAAGGCCGCCGCTGCGGCATAGGGTACAGGAGGAACAGATGGATAGAAACAGGGCGGGAAAATGCACGCGCATACCGCGGCACATCGGCGTGATCCCCGACGGGAACCGCAGGTGGGCGGTGAGCAGGGGCATGGAGAAAAAAGACGGGTACGAGTTCGGGATCGAGCCGGGATTTCAGCTGTATGAGCTGTGCAGGAAGCTGGGCGTGGAGGAACTGACGCTCTACGGTTTTACCATAGACAACACCAGAAGGCCCGCAGCGCAGCGGGAGGCCTTCAGCAAAGCCTGTGTGGAGGCGGTGGAAGAACTGAGCCGCCGGGACGCCCAGCTTTTGGTGGTGGGGGATGAGAAATCCGTGGATTTTCCTAAGGAGCTGGTCCCGCTTCGGGTCCGGCAGCGTCTGGGTCAGGGGGGCATGAAGGTGAATTTCCTGGTGAATTACGGCTGGGAGTGGGATCTGGGGTATCCGGGAGGTCCGGCATCCAAAGACATTTCCCGCATCGATCTGCTGATCCGGTGGGGAGGCCGCCGGCGGCTCAGCGGATTCCTGCCGGTCCAGTCAGTTTACGCCGACATCTGCGTGCTGGACGAACTGTGGCCTGACTTTGAGGAAGATCAGTTTTACCGGGCCCTCAGATGGTATCAGGATCAGGATATTACACTGGGGGGCTGAACCAGAAAGCTGGAGACTGGACCAGAAGGCCGGGGGGCTGAACCAGAAGGCTGGAGACTGGCCCAGAAGGCTGGGGGGCTGAACCAGAAGACTGGAGGCTGGACCGGGAGACCGCGCGGAAGGATGGATCGGAAGGACGTGAACTTCCGGCTTCAAATCGGCGGAAATGCCGTAAAATTTCTTGACTTTGTGCGCATATCAGGTACAATAGAGGTTAGTTATCAAAACTGAATGATTCGCGCTGACCGGGAGGAGTAGTCCTTTACACGGCAAAAGAGAGGAACGCCCACAGGCTGAAAGGCGTCCGCCGTCCATGCTGGATGAAGGTTGCCCGCGAGCGATCTTGAAAATGAGGGCCCGTGAGTCCGGCTGCGGCCGGGCGCGGAGGCGGCCTGCAGGCTGCTGACGGCGCGCGGCGAATGCGCAGGCGAACGGGAATAAAGGTGGTACCGCGGAGAGATCCGTCCTTTAGAGCTCAGGCTCCAAAGGACGGTTTTTTGTTTTACAGGAATTCGTTCTGAAAGGCGGCTTTTACTGACGCTGGGAGCGAAACAACGGAAACGATAAGTGAAACAGAGGAAAACGGAAAGGAAAGAGACATATGGAAAAAAATTTGGCAAAGACATACAGCCCCAAGGAGTTTGAAGACCGCATCTATCAGGCATGGGAGAAGAGCGGAGCCTTCCATGCGGAGAGAGACCGCTCTAAGAAACCTTTTACCATCGTCATGCCGCCGCCGAATATCACCGGACAGCTGCACATGGGCCACGCGCTGGACCAGACGCTGCAGGATGTGCTCACCAGATGGAAACGGATGCAGGGCTACAGCGCGCTGTGGCTGCCGGGAACGGATCACGCCAGCATTGCCACAGAGGTGAAGGTGGTGGAAAAGATCCGGGAGGAGGAAGGCAAGACCAAGGAAGATCTGGGCAGAGAAGAATTTCTGAAGAGGGCCTGGGACTGGAAAAAAGAGTACGGCGGCCGGATCAATCAGCAGATACGAAAGCTGGGAAGTTCCTGCGACTGGGAGCGGGAACGGTTCACTATGGACGAGGGCTGCAACAGGGCGGTGGTGGAGCATTTCATCCGCCTGTATGAAAAGGGACTGATCTATAAGGGAAGCCGCATTATCAACTGGTGTCCTGTCTGCGGCACGTCGCTGTCGGACGCGGAGGTAGAGCACGAGGACAAAAACGGGAAGTACTGGTATTTCCGCTATCCGGCGGCGGATGGAGGCGAAGGGATCGTAGTGGCCACATCCCGTCCGGAAACCATGTTCGGCGACGTAGCCATCGCCGTTCACCCTGACGACGAACGCTACAGGGATCTGGTGGGCAAGACCGTGGTCCTGCCTCTGGTGGGAAGAGAGATCCCGGTGATCGCGGACCCCTATCCCGATCCGGAAAAGGGAACGGGAGCGGTAAAGATCACGCCGGCCCATGATCCCAACGATTTTGAGGTGGGCGAGCGCCACGGCCTGGAGCAGATCTGCTGCATCGCCGAGGACGCCACCATGAATGAGCAGGCGGGCAAATACGCCGGCATGGACCGCTATGCCTGCAGAAAAGTCTGGATCGCCGATCTGGAAGCGGCGGGCTATCTGGTCAAGACTGAGGAAAAGGTGATCCCGGTGGGCGAATGCTACCGCTGCCACAACGTCATCGAGCCTATGGTCTCCGATCAGTGGTTCGTGGCCATGGAAAAGCTGGCGGGACCCGCCATCGAGGCGGCGAAGAAGAAGGATCTGATCCACGTGCCCGACCGCTTTGAAAAGGTCTATCTGCACTGGCTGGAGGAGATCCGCGACTGGTGCATTTCGAGACAGCTTTGGTGGGGGCACCGGATCCCTGCGTATTACTGTGAGGAGTGCGGGGAGATCACGGTAGCCAGAGAGACGCCGGAGAAGTGTTCGAAGTGCGGCTGCACCCGCTTCCATCAGGACGAGGACGTGCTGGACACCTGGTTCAGCTCCGCTCTGTGGCCCTTCTCCACTCTGGGCTGGCCGGAGAAGACCGAAGATCTGGAGTACTTCTATCCCACGGACGTGCTGGTGACGGGCTACGACATCATCTTCTTCTGGGTGGTGCGCATGGTGTTCTCAGGGATTGAGGAGATGGGGGAGGTCCCCTTCAAATACGTGTATGTTCACGGTCTGGTCCGCGACGCGGAGGGCCGCAAGATGAGCAAATCCCTGGGCAACGGCATCGATCCGCTGGAGGTCATCGATCAGTACGGTGCGGACGCCCTGCGCTTTATGCTGTTATCCGGCATCACCCCCGGAAACGATATGCGTTTCAAGATGGATAAGCTGGAATCGTCGAGAAACTTTGCCAACAAGCTGTGGAACGCATCCCGCTTCGTCATCATGAACCTGCAGGACGAGGACGGAAACTTCCGTCCCATGGCGGGAGACGACGGGGGGATCTCCGCGCTGGATCTGAAGCAGGAGGACAAGTGGATCCTGGCAAAGATCAACGGCGCGGTGGCGGAGATCACGGCCAACATGGATAAATTCGAGCTGTCTCTGGCGGCGCAGAAGGTATACGAACTCATCTGGAACGAGTACTGCGACTGGTACATTGAGCTGGTAAAAGCCCGGCTGTACGGCGAAGACGAGGAAGATAAGAAGGTGGCCCGCCGGGTACTGGTGCGGGCGCTGAAGGATATGCTGAAACTGCTGCACCCCTTTATGCCGTTTATCACGGAGGAGATCTGGAGCTATCTGCCCGGGGAGAACGGCGGGGAATCCTTCCTCATGAAGGCGAGCTGGCCGGTATCAGACCCCGCCCTGGACTTTGAGGAGGAGGTCGCCGCCGTGGAACTGGCTATGGACGCCATCCGCAGCATCAGAAATATCCGGGCCGAGGCGGACGCCGCGCCGTCCAGAAAGCTGCACGCAGTCATTCTGACCTCCGGAAAAGAACTGGCGCGCATGGAGAAGGGTATCGATTACCTGAAAAACCTGGCTAATATCCAGGAAGTCACATTCATTGAGAGCAAGGATCAGGTGCCGGAGGAGGTCATGTCCGCGGTGATGAACAACGTGGAGATCTACGTGCCTCTGGACGACCTGCTGGATTATAAGGCGGAATATGAGCGCCTGAAGAAGGAAAAAGAGCGGCTCGCCGGCGAGGTGAAGAGGACACAGGGCAAACTGGCCAACGAAAACTTTGTGGCCAAGGCTCCCGAGAAAGTCATCGCCGCGGAGCGCGAAAAGCTGGCTAAATACGAAGATATGCTGGCCAAGGTAGAAGCGCGCCTGCCGCTGGTGGAAAAGAAGCTGGGCTGATCTATGACATACGAAGAAGCATTGGAAGAGATCCACGGACTCTATCGGTTCGGCAGCAAGCTGGGACTTTCCCGCATGAGCCGCCTGATGGAACTTCTGGGAAATATTCAGGATAAGATGAACGTGATCCACGTAGCGGGAACCAACGGAAAAGGCTCCGTCTGCCGCTACGTGTACGCGGCGCTGACGGAACAGGGGTATAGAGTGGGACTTTATACCTCTCCGTTCATAGAAGTCTTCAACGAGCGTATCGAGTGCTGCGGGGAAATGATCTCCGACGAAGATCTGGCCCAGTGCACGGACACAGTCATGGGCCTTGTACGGGAGATGGTGGACAGGGGGGAAGAATCCCCCACGGAGTTCGAGGTGGTGACGGCCATCGCCTTCGTATACTTTCAGCGCAGAAACGTGGATTATGTGGTGCTGGAGGTGGGACTGGGCGGACGGGGAGACTCCACCAACGTGGTGAGACGTCCCGTGGTTTCCGTCATCACGTCCATATCCTTCGACCACATGGAATATCTGGGAGATACGCTGCCGGAGATCGCCGGGGAGAAAGCGGGGATCATAAAGGACGGCTGTCCCGTCGTATACTGCATCAAGGACAGGGAGGCGGCGGAGACGGTGCGAAGCCGCGCGGCTGAGCAAAACTGCGCCGTCTACGACGTGCTGGGCACCGTGGAGAAGGCCTGCGTGCGCCCGGCGGATCATCTGGTACGGCAGACAGAGGGTTACGGATTCGACACCGCCGTGCTGGGGGAGGAATACCCCGGCGTCCGTCTGGCCATGGCGGGCAGCCATCAGGTGGAAAACGCCTGCTGCGCGCTGACTGTGATTGAAGTGCTGAAAAAGGGGAATAAATTAGAGATAGAAAAGGAAGCGGTCTACAGGGGCTTTCAAAAAGCGCGGCAGATCGGCCGGTTCGAGGTGCTGCAGCGGGATCCGTACGTCATCATAGACGGCGCGCACAACGACGACGGCGCCAGGGCGCTGGCCGCAGCCGCGGCGGAGCAGTTTGCAGGAAAGCGCATCCTGTTGATCTGCGGCATCCTGGCGGACAAAGAAGTGGACCGCATGATCGCTGAATTCGGCAGTCTGGGAGCGGATATGGCGGCCACGGAGCCGGACAATCCGCGGAGACTGCCCTCGGCGGAACTCTGCGCCCGTATCAGACAGGCCGGTTACCCCTGTGAGGACGCGGGGGATTACAGGGGCGCCATCCGCTATGGAAAAGAGCGGCTTTCGGATTATGACGCAGTCATATATGCCGGATCGCTCTACCTCGTGGGGAAAATCAGGGAGGGTTATCGCATTGAAAATGAATAAGGTTCTTCTGGTCTACAATCCCAGCGCGGGAAACGGCATGTTCAAGAGCAATCTGGATCTCATCATCGAGCGTTTTCAGGAAAAAGGAAAACTTGTGGTGGCCATCCGCGGGGCGGCGCCGGCAATGCTCGACGATGTGTTTGTCAGAGTAAAAGAGGAAGACAGCTTTGAAAAAGTCATCGCCGCGGGGGGAGACGGCACCATCAATCAGGTGGTAAACGCCATGATGAGAAACGGCGTGGACCTGCCCCTGGCCGTATTTCCCGCCGGGACGGCCAACGATTTCGCCTACTATTTCGACATCCCCCACGATATCGAGGGCATGATCGGCGTGGCGCTGGGCGATAATTATACCAGAGCCGACGTGGGCCGGGCCAACGAGAAATATTTTATCAACGTGGCGGCCATGGGCTTTCTCGTCGATGTGAGTCAGAAGACCGATCCCAACATCAAAAATACGCTGGGGGTCATCTCCTATTACCTGAAAGGCGTGACGGAGATCCCCAACCTGCGGCCCATCAGCGTCAAGGTGGAGTGCGAGGAGCTCACCGCGGAGGAGAAGATCTATTTCATGCTGGTCATGAACGGCCGTTCCGCCGGAGGCTTTAAGCGTATCGCGCCTGCGGCCGAGATCAACGACGGGCTTTTGGATGTGCTGATGTTCCGCGAAATGCCCATCATCGACCTGCCGCCTCTTCTGATCAATGTTCTGGTGGGCGACCATGCTGAGAATAAAAACGTGGTGTCCTTCCGCACGAAAAAGCTGAGGATCGAGGCCGATCAGGAGGTGGGCACCGACGTGGACGGCGAAAAGGGACCGGATCTGCCTCTGGATATCGAACTGTTTCCGGGAAGACTGCTGGTCAATACGATGTATCAAGATATGGAGGGTTCAAAATGGTAAAGATCACACCGATCACAGATCCGGCTCCGGTGATGGAGCTGTTTATGCGCAGCAATCTGGAGATCGAGGAAGATGAGTTTGAACGCCGGGTGTTCCTGAAGGGGTACAAGGCGGAAAACGAGGAGGGCGTCGTGATCGGCGGCTGCGCGCTGACAGAGGTGGACGGCCACTACATCATCAACGGCATCGCCGTCGACCCCGAATACAGAAAGACACATATTGCCTCCGACATGCTCGCCCGCTGTCTGGAGGACGCCAGACAGATGGGTGCGAAAGAGATCATACTGGTGGCCAGAGCGCCGGGATTCTTCAGAAAGAACAAGTTCATCAACGTTCCCGACGGTGAAGTGCCTGAGGGACTGTTCGACTGTCTCTCGTGCCCCCAGTATCAGAAAGAGTGCTTCCCCGAGATCATGCGGCTGCCGCTGTAGGCGGAGGGCCCGTTTTCGCAGGAGCCGCGCATCCACGGACGCGCGGCTTTTTTGTATCCATTTAAAGCATAATTCCAGAAAAAATATGGTTAACTTTTTAACAATATTCTTGTGCCTGTATGGGCATCTGTGGTAATATAGTAGCATAGTTTAAAGCCCGGCGGCGAAAAGGCCGGAAATAATCTGTAATTTTGTGCGTTGGACGCATATTATGAGGAGAGTTCGTTTGTTACAGATTAGTCAGAATGTTGTTGTATGTATATTTAGGAGGACAAAAAATGCTGGACTATCAAAAACTCTACGAGCAGAAAAAGGTGAGCGCGGAACGAGCCGTGGAGGTAGTGAAGAGCGGAGACTGGGTCGACTATGGCTGGTGCACGGGAACGCCGGTGAAGCTGGACGCAGCGCTGGCGAAGCGGATACCGGAATTGAGCGATCTGAAGTTCAGAGGCGGGATCCTGCTGTGGAAACCGGAGATATTCAACGTTGAGAACGCGGCTGACCACATGTGCTGG
Source organism: Bacilliculturomica massiliensis (assembly GCF_900605495.1). Taxonomy (GTDB): domain Bacteria; phylum Bacillota; class Clostridia; order Peptostreptococcales; family Anaerovoracaceae; genus Bacilliculturomica; species Bacilliculturomica massiliensis. The sequence goes on along the minus strand of NZ_LR027603.1, from coordinate 1,660,393 downwards.
AACTCCTGGCATATGTCCGGGTTCGAGCGCAAGATGGTGGACCAGGGCGTGGCTTTTTACAGCCCTCTTCGGTATTCCGAACTGCCCCGCTGGTACCGCGATAACATCGAGCCAAACGACGTGGCCATGTTCCAGGTCGCGCCCATGGATGAGCACGGTTATTTCAATTTCGGCCCCAACGGATCGCATATGAAGGCGGCCTGCGAGAACTCCAAAACGATCATCGTCGAGATCAATAAGAATATGCCCCGCTGTCTGGGCGGATTTGAGGAAGGCGTTCATATCACCGACGTGGCTATGATCGTGGAAGGCGACAATCCGCCGCTGGGCCAGCTGGGAGCCGGAGGGCCCGCCACGGAGGTGGATAAGGCCGTCGCCCGTCTTATCGTGGATGAGATCCCCAACGGCGCCTGCCTGCAGCTGGGGATCGGCGGTATGCCCAATGCGGTGGGATCCCTGATCGCCGAATCCGATCTGAAGGATCTGGGCGTACATACGGAGATGTACGTGGACGCTTTTGTAGACATCGCGGCCGCGGGGAAGATCACCGGAGCGTACAAGACCATCGACAAGGGCCGTCAGGTCTTCGCCTTCGGTGCGGGCACCCAGAAGCTCTACGATTATCTCAACGAGAATCCGGCCTGCATGTCCGCTCCCGTAGACTATACAAACGACGCCCGGACTATCGCCCAGATCGATAAATTCATGTCCATCAACAACGCTGTGGACGTGGATCTGTTCGGACAGATCAGCTCCGAGACCTCAGGACTGCGCCATATTTCCGGCGCCGGCGGCCAGCTGGACTTCGTGCTGGGCGCGTACCTGTCCCGCGGCGGCAAGAGCTTTATCTGCTGCTCTTCCACCTTCAAGACGAAGGACGGCACGGTGAAGAGCCGGATCCGTCCCACGCTCACGGAAGGCTCGATCGTCACCGACACGCGGGCCAACGTGCACTATCTGGTCACCGAGCATGGCAAGGTGTGCCTGAAGGGGATGAGCACATGGCAGAGAGCGGAGGCCATCATTTCTGTGGCCGATCCGCAGTTCCGCGACGAGCTGATCGCTGAAGCGGATAAAATGAAGATCTGGAGACGGAGCAATAAGAGATAGGCCGGCCGGTCCTGTTTGAACGGGGCCCCTTTCGACTGAAACATATGAAATTTTAGAGATGCCGTATCGCGCGGCATCTCTTTTGTATTTTACGCCGCTTTTTTATTGCCTGCATATCCGGGGAGGGGGATGAATAGAATGATAGAAAGTAAGACGCATTCGGTCAGCCGGGCGTCTGACAGGAGAAAGCGAACCCACGAAAAGGAGTCAGTACAATGCGAAAGATCCGAACCATACGACAGAAATTGTCTCTGCCGCCGGTCAGGCTGTCATTCATGGCGGTGGGATTGTCTGTTTTTTTGTTTACAGCGGCGGTCTCTGCCGTCATGTTTTTTGAATTTCCGGCCGCCATCGGGGCGGAGAAGGAACTTCCGATCTATTCGGTGGAACGAAGGGATAAAGCGGTGGCGCTCACCTTCGACTGCGCCTGGGGGGATGAACACATGGAGGCCATTTTGGATACGCTGGATCAGCACGGCGCCAAGGCCACCTTTTTCGTAGTGAATTACTGGGCTGAAAAGTACCCCGATATGGTGAAAGAGCTGGCGTCCAGAGGGCACGAGATCGGAAGTCATTCCACCACCCATCCCGATCTGGCCACGCTTCCAAAGGAAACGATCCAAAAAGAGATCGGCACGGTGGAGGAAACGGTGGAAAAACTCACCGGGCGAAAGACCGCTCTGCTGCGTCCGCCCTTTGGGTCTTACAACAATACGGTGATGGACGCGGCGAACGCCATGGGGTACCAGGTGATCCAGTGGAGTCTGGACAGTCTGGACTGGAAATCGCTGACTGCGGAGCAGATCGTGGACCGGGTGACGAGAAACGTCCGTCCCGGAGCTATCGTGCTGTTTCACAACAACGCGGAGCACGCGGAGGAATATCTGCCGCTGATCTTAGATAAGCTGCAGAGCGAGGGATACGAGATCCTGCCTGTGGGTCAGCTGATCTACGCGAAAGACTATCACATGGACCGGACGGGAAGACAGATCTATGACGGGACGGAGGAACCGGAAGGTCACGGAGGAGGACTGGAGGAGCCCAGGGGGGAAGCCGGCGTCACCGGTCCGGGAGCGGTGGGTGAGAGTATGGAAAAGGATTCGGAAACAAAAGTGCGATAAGGGGGAAAATTAAGTGGAAAACGGATTTGAGACAAACAGCGCGGAACTGCTGGGGACGGTCCGCTCAGAATTGACGGAGAGCCATAAATCGTACGGCGAGACTTTCTACCATTTCATTCTGGGTATCGAGCGGAAGAGCGGCTACGTGGATGAAATACAGATCATCGTTTCGGAACGGCTGATCTGGAAAGCGGATGTGGTTCCGGGAACGAGAGTGCGGCTGCTGGGTCAGGTCCGTACCTATAATGAAATGGGAGAAGGAAAAAACAAACTGAATGTGACGGTGTTCGCCCGTGAGTTCAGCCTGTGCGGGGAGGACGAGGAGGATGAAAATAAGGTTTTTCTCTCCGGCTTTCTCTGCAAGCGCCCGGTACAGCGCATGTCGCCTCTGGGAAGAGAGATCTGCGATCTCATGCTGGCGGTGAACCGCATGTACAACAAGTCGGATTACATACCCTGTATCGCCTGGGGAAGAAACGCCGGTTATGCGGGCAGGCTGGCCGTGGGAAGCGCGCTGACCGTTACGGGGCGCATCCAGAGCCGGGAATACCGCAAGAAAGACGAGGAAGGGAATGTGACCGTCAAGGTCGCTTACGAGGTATCTGTTCTGAAGATAGAAGAGTGACGTGCGCAGGCATGTCACTTTTTTTGTGTGTACAGGTCCGGACGGCGCCCGCGAACTCTGTCGAAGATTAAAAAATTGCATTTGACGGTGTGTTATGGTATATTTTAGAGGTGTTAGTTTCGGTATTTTGTAAAGAAGTCCGCATGATTTTTCATGGCGGAACAAATGATATACGGGAGGACTGCGAAATGAGAATTGCGGTTGACGGAATGGGCGGCGACAACGCCCCTGCGGAAATTGTCAGAGGATGTGTGGAAGCCGGAAAGCTGACGAAGCACGAGATACTGATCGTAGGCGATGAGGAAAAGATCCGGGCCGAACTTGCGGGATACAAGTACGATCAAGAACAGATCCGCGTGGTACACGCCGCGGAAGTGATCACCGGGGACGACGCGCCGGTGCGCGCCGTGCGGACGAAGACGGATTCCTCGCTGGTCAAGGGTATCGGTCTGGTGAAAAACGGGGAGGCGGACATGCTTCTCTCCGCGGGCAACACGGGAGCCATCATGGCGGGAGGACTTTTCATTCTGGGAAGGATCCCGGGGATCGACCGGCCGGCCATCGCCTCCACTTATCCCATCCTGGGCAGCGGCTTCACGCTTCTGGTGGATTCGGGGGCCAACGCAGAATGCAAGCCGAGAAATCTGCTGGAGTTCGCCACTATGGGAAGCATTTATATGGAGAAGGTCTTCGGTCTGGAGAAGCCGAAGGTGGGCCTGGTGAACATCGGGACGGAGGAAGGCAAGGGCACCACGGTGATCAAGAGCGCTTACGACCTGCTGAAAAAAAGCCATCTGAATTTCGTGGGAAATGTGGAGGCCCGGGAGGTCCCCGCCGGGGTCTGCGACGTTACGGTCTGCGACGGTTTTGTGGGCAATACGATCCTGAAGCTGACGGAAGGAGTGGCCTGGAGCATTCTGAGGCTCATGAAGCAGAAGTTTACCGACGGCGTGGTCCCGAAGATGGGGGCGCTGCTCCTGTCGGGGAAGCTGTCGGAAATGAAGCAGGAATTCGACTATTCGTCCTACGGCGGAGCGCCGATCCTGGGTGTAAAAGGAGCGCTTATCAAGATACACGGCTCGTCCAATGCCGACGCCGTTAAAAACGGTATCCTGAAAGCGATCCCTTATGTGGAAAATAAAGTAGTGCAGATCATACAGGAGTCTGTTCTGGAACTGGAGGAAATAGAGGAAAGTGAATGATTTGGAATTTGCAAAAAAGCTGGGATATGAGTTCCGGGATCCGGAACTTCTGCGTCACGCGCTGACACACAGCTCCTTCATAAACGAGAGCAAGATGGAGTACAGCGCCAACAACGAGCGCCTAGAATTTCTGGGCGACGCCTTTTTTGACGCGATCATCAGCGAATGTCTGTATCACAGACTGGCTCACGAGGAGGAAGGGCTTCTCACCAAGACCCGGGCCGTGATCGTCTGTGAGCGTTCGCTGATGGAATGCGGCGTCCGCGTGAATATCGGGGATTATCTGCGGCTGGGCAAGGGTGAAAATCAAAGCGGCGGCCGCCACCGGACGTCCATTCTGGCCGACGCCATGGAGGCTGTCATCGGGGCAGTGTATCTGGACGGCGGCTGGGAAAAGGCCAGGGAACTGGTACTGCGGCTGTTTGACCGCACCATCGAGGAGGCCGTCTCCGGCAAGCTGTATTCAGATTACAAGACGGAGCTGCAGGAGCGGCTGCAGGCCAGAGGCGAGGTAGTCATTCACTATGAGATCGAGAGGGAAGAAGGCCCGGATCACGACAAGACCTTCTTTGTAAAGCTTCTGGCAGACGGAAAAGAGATCGGCCGCGGCACCGGACGCAGCAAAAAAGAGGCGGAGCAGCACGCGGCCCGCACCGCTCTGGAAACGGAGAGGTGGTAGCTTGTATTTTAAACGACTGGATATACAAGGCTTCAAGTCCTTTGCCGATCCGGTAAGCATTGAATTTCACGAGGGGATCACCTGTATCGTGGGACCGAACGGAAGCGGCAAGAGCAATATTTCCGACGCCATCCGCTGGGTCCTGGGAGAACAGAGTCCTAAGATGCTGCGGGGCGGAAAGATGGAGGAAGTCATTTTCGCAGGCACGGCCAACCGGAAATCGAGAGGGATGGCCGAAGTCACGCTGGTCATCGACAATACCAGCGGGGCGCTGCCCATCGACTATTCAGAGGTGGCCATCACCAGACGGATGTACCGTTCCGGCGAGAGCGAGTATTCCATCAACAATAACGCCTGCAGGCTGAGAGATATCCGGGAACTGATCATGGACACGGGGATCGGGGTGGACGGCTATTCGCTTATCGGTCAGGGAAAGATCGCGGAGATCGTCAGCAACAAGCCTGAGAGCCGGCGGGAGATATTCGAGGAGGCCGCGGGGATCGTGAAATATCGGTCCAAAAAGGCGGAGGCGGAACGAAAGCTGGAGGCCTCCCGGGGAAATCTGGACCGGGTCAACGATATCATCGGGGAGATCGAGGGACGCATCGAGGGACTGGCCGAGGACAGCGAAAAGGCTTCAGAATATCTGATCCTGAAAGAAAAGTACAAAAACCTTGAGATCAATATTACTCTGAAAAATATCGAGGCTGTGGAACTGAAGAACGAGTACATAAAGGATGAGCTTCAGGAGCTTGGCAGCCAGATCGACAATTTCAAAGAGACCAAGACGGCGCTGGACCGTGATATCGCGGAAAACCGCGCGAGAAACGAGGAACTGGAAAACGCCGGCATCGACATGCGGGACAGGCTCATGGCGGAGACAGAGGCCATCAGCCGTCTGGAAAGCCGCGGTCAGGTAACGAAGGAGAAACTGGCCTCCATCGAGAAGGATCGGGAGCGGCTTGAGAGCGAGATCGAGACGGTGACGGAGAAGCTGCGCAAGGAAGAAGCCAACGCGGCGGAGTTTGCGCGGACCAGAGGAGAAGTGGACGGGGAAGCGGCGGCGCTGGCTGCGGAGCTGGCGGAGAAAAACAGCCGGCTGCTGGAGCTCACCGGGGAAACGGAAGCGCTGGAGCGGGAGCTGGAGCAGAAAAAGAACAGGCTGTTCGATCTCACCGGCGTCATCGGGGCGAAGCGGACGGAAAAGGGAAGCCTGGAAGCTCTGCGAGGCACCCTTTCCAGACGGAAGGAACAGCTGCTCTCCGAGAACAGGACTTCGGAGGAAGGTTCGGTAAACCTGAACCGGCTGCAGGAGGAGACGAAAGCGGAAAGGGACCGGATCCGATCGGAACTGTACGCCGTGGCCCAGTCGGTCTCTGCCCGGAAGAATGAGTACAATGAAAATGTGACCCGGGAACGGCAGCTTTCCCAGCGTCTGTCCGAACTGCGCGTATCAGCGGGACAGATCTCAGCCAGAAAGAAACTGCTTGAAGAGTTGGAAAGCTCCTATGAGGGCTACAACAACGCGGTCAAGTATATTATGAGAAACCGCAGCCTGCAGGGGGTGTGCGGCGTTGTAGCCGAGCTGATCACCGTGCCCCGGGGATTTGAGACGGCGGTGGAGACGGCTCTCGGGTTTGCCGTGCAGAATATTGTGGTGAAGGACGACCGCAGCGCCAAGGAGGCGGTGGCCGCTCTGAAAAAGAATCGGGCCGGCCGTCTGACCTTCCTGCCTGTGGAGACCATGAACCGGAAAAATGCGGGAAACAGGGACAAGGACCGCAGGGGACTGTCCGGAGAACCGGGATTTCAGGGCTACGGCGTGGACTGCGTCACCTTTGACGACCAGTATCGCGGCGTCATGGAATATCTGCTTGGACGTGTGGTCGTGGTGGACGGTCTGGACAACGCGGTGAAAATGTCCAAGCTCTCTGCGGCGGGCGGGCTGCGGTTCGTCACGCTGGAGGGCGAGGTCATCAACGCCAGCGGCGCCATCACCGGAGGAACGCTGAAGAGCAGCACCTCCAATCTGCTGGAGAGAAAGACAGAGGCGGCTTCTCTGGGCGAAAAACTGCTGGGGATAGAAGACGAACAGAGACGCGGCGCGCAGGAGCTGGCGGAACTTCAGCGCCGGATCGAAGCGGGGCGCGCGGCCATCGAAGAACAGGAAAAACTGCACCGCGACGCCGAGATGCGTCTGATGGTGAAGGAGAACGAACTCCGGCAGCTCACCGGGCAGCTGTCCGACATGGAAGACAGCCGGGCTAAATGGAACCGCGAGCTGTCGTCCATTGAGGCGGAGGAAGCGTCCTCTTCCAAAATGATCGGCGAACTGGAAGACGCCATGAGAGCCGCTCAGGCGGAGATCAGCCAAATAGAAGCGCAGATCGGCCAGGAGACGGACAGGCACGCGGGACTCAGGGAGCAGTCTGCGGCGGCTTCCGAGGAAGTGACAAAGGCTCGTCTGGCCGTGGCCGCTGCGGAAAGCCGCCGGGAGAACGCGCTGCAGATGGCGGAGCGGGTCCAGCGGTATATCGCTGAGCTTTCCTCTGAGAGGGAGGCGAAGCAGCTGGCTGTGGAAGAGCTGGCGGCGGAAAAAGAAGGGCTGCTTTCCGGCGAGACGGACCTGTCGCAGGTGAGAAAAGAGCGGGAAGCAGAAAAGAGAGAGCTGGAAGAGCAGCTTGCCCGCACCCAGGAGGAGAAAGCGCTGATCGTGCGCTACCTTTCCGAGGTGGAGCAGAAAAAAGAGAAGATGGACGAGACGCTGTTCGGCTATCAGTCCAGAAAACACGAACTCGAACTGAAAAAGGCCAGGAACGAGGCGCAGGTAGACACGTACAAGGAAAAGCTCTGGGATGAGTTTGAGATATCCTATATCCAGGCGATGGAATTTGAAAAGAAAGAATTTCAACTCTCTCAGGCCACAAAGGAAAGCCGGGAGATCAAAAGCCGGATGAGAGAGCTGGGAGACGTCAACGTGGGCGCGATCAGAGAGTACGAGACCGTGAAGGAGCGTTACGATTTCCTCACGGAGCAGAGAGCGGATCTGCTCTCCGCCATGGATTCCCTGAAGCAGATCATCGACGACATGGACCGCACCATCCGCTTGAATTTCAAGGAGAGCTTCGACAAGATCGTGGAAAACTTTGAGAAATCTTTTCAGGAACTGTTCGGCGGAGGTATGGCGGAGCTGCGGCTGGAGGACGAGAGCAGGCCTCTGGAGTGCGGGATCGAGATCGTGGCGCAGCCCCCGGGCAAAAAGCTGCAGAACATCAATCTGATGTCCGGCGGCGAGAAGACCATGACCGCCATCGCCCTGATGTTTGCCGTGCTCAAGGCGAAGCCCACGCCGTTTTGTATTCTGGACGAAGTGGAGGCGGCCCTGGACGAGGCCAACATCGACCGCTTTGCAAAGTATCTGAAAAATTTCAAAGAAATACAGTTTGCGCTGGTCACCCACCAGAAAGTCACCATGGAGTACGCTGACGTCATGTACGGCGTGACGATGCCGGAACAGGGCATTTCCAAAGTGCTTTCGCTGAGGCTGGGCGATGAGATCCAATTATAAATCAGCGCAAACGGCAGGCCGGAGCGGTACGGGACGATAATAGATATTAACGGAAGGTTGACAGAAGGCAGACAGAAGGTCAACAGAAACTGGCACTGAAACGCGGTGCGGTGCACGGAGGGAAAAATGGCGTTTGGAATGAAAAAGAAATCGTTTTTCGGAAGGCTGCAGGAGAAGATCGAAGATGTGATCTTCATGCGGCCCGAGATCGATGAAGATATGCTGGACGAGCTGGAGGAGGTCCTCATTACCTCCGATATCGGAATGGACACCACCATGAAGATCACAGAGCGGCTCAGAAAGGACATTAAGGAACTGCGGATCAAGGATCAGGACGGCGTGAAGGATCGGATCAAGGAGATCGTGCGGGAGCTGGTGGACAAAGGGGAGGAGCACCGCATCTGCGGGGAGACGCCCCTCATCATCCTCATGATCGGCGTAAACGGCGCGGGCAAGACCACTTCCATCGCCAAGCTGGCGCACCGCTTTCAGGGAGAGGGGAAGAGCGTGCTCATCGCGGCGGCGGACACCTTCCGGGCGGCGGCAAGCGAACAGCTTGAGGTCTGGGGAGACCGGCTGGGAGTCAATGTGATCAAGCATCAGGAGGGAGCGGATCCTTCCGCCGTGATCTTCGACGCCATTCAGTCGGCCAAGGCCAGAAAGATCGACGTGCTGATCTGCGATACGGCGGGCCGTCTGCAGACAAAGAAAAATCTCATGACAGAGCTGGAGAAAATGTACAAGGTAGTCGCCCGGGAATACCCGGAAGCCCAGCGGGAGACGCTGCTGGTGCTGGACGCCACTACGGGAAAAAACGCCATCTCTCAGACGAAGGAATTCGGCGAGATCGCGCCGATCACAGGCATTGTGCTGACCAAGCTGGACGGTACGGCCAAGGGCGGCATCGTGATCACCATCTCCGACGAGTTTTCCATGCCGGTCAAATTCATCGGCGTGGGCGAGGGCATGGACGATCTGAAGGAGTTTGACCCCGCAGAATTTGCGGAAAGCCTGTTCGAGTAAGGAAAACAGCGGGTCTCCGCGGCGCCCATACTCTGTGCAGGACCTTCAAACCTCTTGACTAAAGCGCTTAATACGAGTATGATTGATAAGTGGAAAAAAACCACAGCCCATATATTTATCAGGAGGGACAGACCATGAAAGAATACAAATTGGACGGAAATTATTTCGTAAAAATTTATGAGAAGGCCGATGAAGAAGAGTACATGGAAATGAGAAGAAGCAAGATCATCAAGCACACCGACGGATTCGACGCGCTGCGCTATCAGCCGATGACAGATCCGGTGGGCGTGCTGCTTCTGGTCGAAAAGGATGACGACGCTGAGATCCCGGTGGGTTTTGCCGTTATTCAGAATCTGGACGACAAGGAGTATCAGAAGGCCGCGTCCACGTATTTCGGCATTGAACTCAACTGCAAGTATTTCATTTCAGATTTCATCATCACGCAGAACTATCGCAGAAGCGGGATCGGCCGTCTGTTCATGCACTTCGTTATCGAAGAATACTGCAAGAATGAGAGTCTCATGATGAATCCCAACGAGGATGACAGTCTGTTCTGGCATTCTGTAGGTTTCGCCTATGTGGGCACCGACAAGAAACACGGGATGCGTGTCAACTAATAACGCCGCATAAAAAAGATTGCTCCTCAGCCTGTCGAGAGACGGCTGAGGAGTATTTGGTTACGGCGCGGCCCACAGGGAAAATGGATCGGATGAAGATCATAAGATGAAGATCATAAACGGAGAGAATAAAATGAAAAAGAGAATGCTGGCCGCCATCGCAGCGCTGGTCCTTCTGCTGACTGCGGCGCCGCAGGCCATGGCCGCGGACCCATACACGCTGGCGCAGTCTGACTACAGGTTTACGGAGGAGTACGATCCCATCCGGCTTCCTTCCTATCTGATCAACGGCGACGTATATGTGCCGCTGCACGTCTTTGCGGACCTCTTCGATGTAACGGTGCAGTTCGACGGACAGACCGGGCGCATCGACATGGACTTCGGAGAGAGCGAAGGCAGTGAACAACGGCTGAGCGATCTGACGGAATACGTGAAGAACACGGACCGCACAGTGGAGCCGACTCCTTACGAGATCTGCGTACAGGGGCAAAAGATCGATCTGCCCATGCTGCTGGTAGAAGGCTACAATTTCGTGCAGATCGATGTGATCGCGGAGGCTTTCGGTATGCGGGCGGTAAAAGACGCTGAGACCGGGACCATCGGTCTGACCCGGGACGACTGGTTCGGTTCCCCGTGGCTGGAGGAATTCGAAACGTATTTGAAAGAGAACCAGATCTCTGTGGACATGGACCGCGCCGGGGAAGAACTGACCGGAGCGGATCTCGACCCTTACAAGGTCTATCTGGTAGGCGAACAGCACGCTGTGGCCAGCAATTTCGACATTCAGCTATACTTTATCAAATACCTGAACAGACACCAGAACGTGCGCTATATCATCAGCGAGGACGGGTTCTGCAGTTCAATGCTGCTGAACCGCTATCTCAAGACCGGCGACTCGTCGATCATCAAGACCATGGTCTCCGGAACAAAGGGGTCCTTCGCTTATTCCAAAAACTATTATAAGTTTTATGAGAAGGTGTACGAATATAACAAGACTCTGCCCGAGGATCGGAAATTGTGCTTCGTGGGACTGGACGTACAGCACGACGCTGAAAACGGCATGAACTACCTGCTGTCCCTGTACGATGAAAAAAAGGAAATGCCCCAGGCGGTGCGGGCCGCCCAGACGGCGCTGAAAAGTCTCTCAAAAGATCAGGTGGCGGAGACGGCCAGGCTGCTGGAGGAAAATCAGAAAGATTTCGAGAGCTATTTCGGAGATGAGTACGAGGCGTTCTGCTTCGGACTTCGCAGCGTGGAGCAGGGGATCGAATTTTATAAGGATCATGACTATGAAGTCCGGGAAAATTTCATCCACGAAAACTTCCGGGATTATTTTGAGGCTTACGATATGGGGAAATGCTTCGGCATGTTCGGCGGAGCCCACACGCTGCTCAACGGCACCTTCGGCCAGCTGTCCAATCTGGCGTCCTACATGGATCACGAGTACGAGCCTACCAGCGGCAAGGTGTGCAGCATTATGACCGACTACATCGACTGCTTCTACATGGATTCCAGGACGGGGGAGAGCATGCCGGTGAATTACAGCCAGAGTCCCGCTGTAAGCGCCATGCTGGCCCGCAGCGCGGCGACGGATCTGACGCTGTTCCCGCTGGACCGGCAGGGCTCGCCCTTCGTGGAAAGCCGGTACGCCGACGCGTTTCAGTACTATCTGTGCGTAAAGGGCAGCCCGGCGGCCACCCCCTACGGGGAACTGGGAGAGAGGTAAAAAGGGGCGGAAAGCCCTGTTAATACAATAAAAAACGCATCGATCACCTGTCAGACAGGTGGTCGGTGCGTTTTTTTGTGCGTGCTGGCGATCCCGGATGATCCGACAAGGGGACGATCCCGGACCGATCTAGATGGTGCCTTCCCGTATAGCCCGGCAGATGATCTCCTCTGAATCCTGCAGGTGGCGGATCACCGCTGCCCTTGCGTCCTCAAAACGGCGATCGAGGAGAGCCACGGTGATGTCCAGATGCTGGCGCAGATTGACAGGATAATTTTCGCCGGCGAACAGCGCCCGGTGATAGGACATGGTACAGAAGGAGGCGCGGCGGTACACGTCCAGAATGTATTCGTTTTCAGCGGCTTCCATATAAGCGTCATGGGGATTGATGTCCGCGTTTACCACATAATCGATCTCGTCTTTATCAGTGACGGACAGACTGATCCTGATCTTTTCCAGCGTCTCATCCGGAATGAGTTCCGGATGTTGGGCCAGCGTGTCCACTGCCGCGCATTCGATGAGGATGCGCAGAGCGTAGATATCCGCGATCTCCTTTTCCGTGAAGACCTTCAGAGCCGCGCCTTTGTTGGGTGTGTCGATGAGTATGCCTTCCATCACCAGTTCCTTGATCGCCTCGCGGACAGGGGAGCGGCTGACGTTCAGTTCCTTTGCAAGATCAGGCTCCTGCAGACGCTGTCCGTGACGGTAAGTCCCGTCTGCGATCCGCTTTTTCAGAATGTTGTAGACCTGCTGCTTCATTGTCACGATCTTGTCCATAACCCCTCCGTAGATTTTGTCTTTATCTTACTATTATATAGCAGGGCGGGAAAAGATTCAAGAAGATTGCAGTACTGCTGCCGAAGGTCCTTACAGGGGCTGCGGGGCGGAAATAAGAAGGGCGGAGACAGTCCGCCGCGGGGCGGATGACGAGTGTAAGAATATTTAGAAAATGACGCCTGCCTTGTTGACCCGGCGATGGAATTGTGCTAATCTGATCTTAGAACGTGAATGATGCATACATAAGACATAACACATAACACATCATGCATGTTTGCCAGAGCCTTACACTTGGCTGAAGGACGCGCAGGGCGACGGCGGGCCGGCGCGGCTGCCGCGGAGAAAGCGGCAGCGGCGGGGCGAAAGATACCGGATGAAGGAGAAGGATGAAAAGGAAGGGAGCGATGCAGTTTTGAAGATTGTAATGAACAAGCGGTTCGAGTACAAAGACCTGCCTGACATGAAGGAGATATGGAGTCAGGTAGATAAGATCGCGGCGCAGACCACCATCGGGGAGACTTTGTTTTTCAAGAAACACGGGGTGAAGTCCGAGGCTGAATTCAAGCGGAAAGCCATCAGCGAGGGCTACATATCCAAGCACTCCCACATTGGCTGGAATTCCTGGGATGAGACGGCCAGAAATGTAGAGTATATCTACAATGAGCTGGAACGCCGCGGAAGCTACATCACGCGGATGGGCTTTATCTTCGACTGGATCATGGGCGTGCCGGAAGAACACCGCTCAAAGCTGCAGCCGGGCACAGGACTGATCTTCAAGAGTCCGGACGAGTGGAAGGCCATCGGACAGATCGCGCCGATCCAGCCGCATATGAGCGATCATATGATCGGCTGTCCCAACGCCATAGAAAACGCCAGACTGGCCCTGGAAGCCGGAGTGACTTCCCTGGGCAACGTGTCTCACTATTTTACATATGAGTATCCGGGCATCGAACTGGAACGGGAGAGGACGGTCAATTCACTTTTGGGATTCGGCCTGATGGGAAAGTTTGACGGAACGATCGTACACTCCAATCTGGACGACGGTTACGGAAATCAGTTCCACGACCTGGTAAACCTGACGGGGTGGACGATGATCGAGCGGTATCTGGTCGAGGAACTGCTGGGCGCTTCCATGACGTTCTCGTATGGAAATCTGTTCAGCGATCCCATCTCCCGCATCGTCTTCAACATGGCCTGCGACGCCACCAATAAAAAGAATACGCCGGGAACTATGACGTTTGGAAATACCATCGACTACGGCACTGATTTTTCCAGAAACTACGGCGCGCTGTGCAGCTTTTCGCAGGCTGACGCCATCTGCCAGCGCCACAAGCCCACGGGTCACGCGGTAGCCTCCGTTCCAGTCAGCGAGGCGTGCCGGGTCCCCACCGCCGACGAGATCATCGAGGGGCATCTCTGCATCGACGTGATGATCGAGAAGTCCAAACTTTTAGAGCCTTTCATCGACTGGAGCAAAGTGGAGGCGGAGCGGGACATTCTCGTTTCCTGCGGCCGTGTCTTCTTCGAACGCGTCATGAACGGACTGGACGACCTGGGGGTAGACGTACGCCATCCCGGCGAGGTGTTTGCGGCTCTGAAGGCCATCGGCGCAGAACAGCTGGAGATCCACTTCGGCGTGGGGCGCAGCGAGAAAGCGGCCATGCGGGGACGGGAACCGGTGAAGCCAACGGATATTGTGAAGACGCTGCAGGAAAAGCAGAGCAGGGTCTTCGCCGGGGCCGGAAATATCGCAAAACGGCTGGAGGGCAAACGGGTCATCCTGGGGTCCACAGATATCCACGAATACGGGAAAGAGATGGTCAAATCTCTGTGCAGCGTGGCGGGAGCGGATATCTTCGATCTGGGCACCTATGTGACGCCCCGGGAGATCGTGGAAAACATTCTGGAAACGGAGAGCAGGGTGGTGGTGATCAGCACCTATAACGGGATCGCGCTGAGTTTTGCCAGAGATCTGATGGAGCGTTTGAATGAAAATGGACTGGGCGACACGCTGATCATCATGGGCGGTCTGCTCAATGAAAATATGGACGGAAGCCAGCTGGCCGTGGATGTGACCGAAGATCTCCGCGCCCTGGGGGTCAACGCGGACAATGTGATGGAACAGATCGTACCGGCTATCGCGGGAGCATACGAGGCCGGCGGGGGCGAGGGTGTATTATGAACCAGAATTCCAGATATGTGATTCTGACGGATTTTGGAAGCACTTACACGAAAGTAGCGGTGGCGGACCTGCAGGAAAAACGGATCGCGGCTGCGGACCGCTTTCCCTCCACGGTGGCCACAGACGCCCGGATCGGCCTGCAGCAGTGTTTTGACGCGGCCTGTCAAGCCATCGGGAAAGGGGAGTTTGAGCAGGCGCTGAAGCTGTCTTCCTCCAGCGCCGCGGGCGGACTGCGGATGGGCGTGGTAGGGATCTCCTCCATGCTGAGTCTGCAGGCGGGCCGCAACGCGGCCTTCGGCGCAGGGGCGAAGATCCTGCGCACCTGCACGGGCAAAATGACGGAGGCGGATATGGAGGAGCTCTGCGCGCTGCCTCTGGAGATCCTCCTGTTTTGCGGCGGATACGAGAGGGGAAATTCTTCCGTGCTGCTGCACAACGCCCGGATGCTGGCGGACAGCACCCTGCATATTCCCATCATTTACGCGGGAAATTCGGCCGTGGCGCCTGACGTCAGGCGGATCCTGACTCTGGGCCGCAAGGAGTTTTACGTGGTGAGAAATATTATTCCAGAAGTGGGGATGCTGGACAGCGGGCCGGTGGAGAGCATTATCCGTGATGTGTTTCTGAAACGCATTATCAATATGAAGGGGTTGGATAAGGTCGCCGGGATGCTGGATAAAATGGTGATGCCCACTCCCGCCGCTGTGCTGAGGGCGGGCGAACTGCTTGCCGCCGGCACGCCGGATCAGGAGGGGGTGGGGGACCTGATGATCGTCGATGTGGGCGGCGCCACCACGGATATCCACTCCTACGCGGAACAGACGCCGTATGAAGGGGCCAAGATCGTGGGCGCGGCAGAGCCCTATACGAAGCGGACGGTGGAAGGGGATCTGGGCATGAGGGAGTCCTCCGGGTCTCTCTGCGCCGAGATCGGTATGGAACGGATGTGCCGGGACGCGGGTCTCAAAGAAGCGGAGATAAGCCGGATCATCGGGCGCTGGGTCACGGAAAAATACGTGCTGGCGCAGACGGAGGACGAGCGGAAGATCGACCGCCTTCTGGCGGCCGGCGCGGCGCGCATCAGCGCCAGACGCGCGGCGCGCATCAGCGCCAGACGCCATGCGGGCCGCATCGAGCGCATCGCCTCCGCGGGAGTGAAAACCGTTCAGCAGGGAAAGAATCTGACCGGCGTGCGGACGGTGGTGGGAACCGGCGGCCCGCTGATCTTCGGAGGAAGCCCTCGGGAGATCCTCTCCGGCGTTTTGAGAAGCCCCTCCGGTGAACCGGACATTCTGCTGCCGGAAGAATCCGATTTTTATCTGGACAGAGATTATGTATTTTTTGCCGGCGGCCTGCTGCGGGAGGTGGACGAGGACGCCGCATTGTCATTGATGAAGAACAGCCTGGAAAAGATTTGACGTGAAAACTGATACGATGTGGTGACCGGAGGGCTTCTTGATGGTCTCGGCCATGACAGTGGCAGGCGGATCAGCCTGAAGGTCAGATGTGATGATACGGAGGTTGTTATGAAGAATATATATAAGATTATCACTCTTGCGGGAGCGTTTCTGGCATTCCTGATCGGCTCCGGCGTGGCCACCGGACAGGAGGTCATGCAGTACTATTCTCCTTACGGCTGGAAAGTCATCGGCACGGCAGTCACCATCGCCGTGATTCTGATGATCGCAAACTACGGCTACGCCTATGCGGGAAAAAACGGCAGCATCGAGAAGGGCAGCGACGTCTTTACCTTTTACTGCGGCCCTATCGCAGGCAAAGCCTTTGATCTTTTTACCGTTTTATTTTGTTATATGTCCTATGTTGTCATGGTCTCGGGCGCCGCATCCACGCTGATGCAGCAGTACGACCTTCCCCTGATGGCGGGGGCGCTGCTGGTGGTGATCCTGGCGGGGATCACCGTGGCTTTCGGGTTGAATTCCATCGTGGATATCATCGGTAAGATCGGACCGGTCCTGGTGCTTTTGATCTTCATCATGTCTTGTGTCAGTCTGGCGTCAAACTTCGGCGGCATAGGGGACAACATCGAGGCCATCGAATCCGGCGCTCTGTCGGTGACTAAGGCGGGAGACAACTGGTTCCTGTCCGGCGCCTCGAACGGTGGATTCTGCATCCTCTGGCTGGCTGGATTCACTGCGGCTCTGGGCATGAAAGAAGACTTCGGCACGCTGATGAAGGCCAACGTGGTATCTTCCGTGGTGCTGGTAGTCGTCAATACGATCATCGGACTGTCCATTCTGGCTCAGATCGACGTGGTGGGAACCATGCAGATCCCCAATCTGGTGCTGGCTTCTCAGATCTGGCCGCCGCTGGCGAATATCTTCGGAATTCTGATCTTTGCAGCCATCTACACCAGCGCCTGCCCGCTGCTGTGGACGGCGTCTTCCCGCTTTTCCCAGGAGGGGACCGGCAGGTTCAAGGCCCTGACCGGCATACTGGCTGTGATCGGACTGATCATCGCGCTGTACATCCCGTTCAATGTACTGATGAACTACATTTATGTCATCAACGGTTACCTGGGATTTGTGGTGCTGGCGGTCATGGTGGTGCGGATGATCATCATGAGAATGAAAAAGAAAGAGACCGCAGAATAGAAAGCTGGACCTGCCGCTGCAATGATGCGGTCAGCCATATAAAAATCCCCCGGAGACGGATTTTCAGCCGTCTCCGGGGGACTTTATTTTTTTGAATCTTTATTGGGTCTCATCTGTCAGCGGTCGGTGTTCAGCCAGTCAGGGATCTGATTGTTCGGATCGTCGGGATCGGGGCCGGGCGTTGTGCCGCCTCCGGATCCGCCTCCCGTGCCGCTGCCGGAACCGCTGCCTGAGCCGGAACCGCTGTTGTCGCTGCCGGAACCGCTGCCGCTGTCCGAGCCGCCTTCGCCATCAGGATCGGTGACGCCGCCGCCTGTGGGCGTCCAGGTAAAGCCTGGATCCACGGTGACGCCGTCCTTGACCGGATAGGCTCCCACGTCCAGATTGTGCAGGTTGCAGTAATGGGTGGGAGAATTGTACTCCGCGTCGCCCACGCTGGCGCTGTCCCGTTTGGAGGAGTCGATGCACACGCGGCTCTCCGTACTGGGACACCAGGGTGTGGCCAGATAGCCGGATTCCGTACAGACGTTCACGCTGATGTGCATGTCGTCCGTTTCTTTGGGCACCGTTCCTTTTACGAAGTATTCGCTCTTCACCGTGCCTCTGGGATCCAGGGCGCTGAGCTCAGAGGGCAGCTTGCCGGATTTGGTGTCGATGCTGGCGGTGACCACGGTGGAGGGCGCCGCGCTGAAACTGGCTTTGGGCAGATCCTTGTGGATCTGTTTCATAACCTTGCTCCACACCTTTGTGGCCGCTGCGCTGCCCTGAGACAGCTCGATGTTGATATCGTTTCCGATCCACAGCGACGCCGTATAGTAGGGCGTAAAGCCCACGAACCACGCGTCGCACTGGTCTGTAGTAGTACCGGTCTTTCCGCAGGTGGTGTGCGTGCCCACGTTGGCCGCCTTGGCCAGACCGTTGCTGACTGTGGTGCGCAGAATGTCCCGCATGATGAAGGCCACGCCTTCGTCCAGAACACGATGTGTCTCGGGCTCGCCCTCGAGGATCACGTCGCCGTTCTTGTTGGTCACCTTGGTGTAACAGACCGGCTTGGTATAGATCCCGTCGTTGGCGAACACCGCGTAGCCGGCGCACATCTCCAGCGGAGAGATCCCTTTGCTCATGCCGCCCAGAGCCAGGGCCGCCGCGTTCATATCGTTAACGTCGCCTTCCTCTACCACGGAAGTGACGCCGAAGTCCTTGAGCGACTTCAGCGACCGCTCCACGCCGATATCCTGAAATACCTTGACGGCGTTGACGTTCACGGACTGTTCCACGGACTGACGCAGGGTGTAGAGACCTCTGTATCCGGAGTACCAGTTTTTTGGCCACTGCTTGCCCTGTACGATCAGGGGAGAGTCGTCGATCACGCTGGCCGCCGTCCAGCTGGTCTCGCCGTTGGCTCCGCTCTGAAGAGCGGGGGCGTAAACGCCCATGGGCTTGATGGAAGATCCCGGCTGACGGGTACTGGTGGCGCGGTTGAGCAGCTGTCTGCCCTCTGTGTTGCGTCCGCCTACCATGGCCTTGATGGCCCCTGTCTTCTGATCCATGATCACCATTGCGGCCTGAGGCTGACGTACTCTTGCCTGCAGCGTGTAGTGATCCGAGGAGACGGCCAGGCCGCCTGATCCTGTCTCGCTGAAAAAGTTCGGCTTATCCGCGAAGAACTTGGCGCTGATGACCAGATTTCCGTCGTCGTCGCGGCTCTTGTATTCGGCGGGGATCTGGATGATGCCGCCGGAGCGGATATAGAAGGCTTTTTCGTAGATCTCGTACATGCTCTTGAATTCCAGGTTGTAGTCGGTGGCGCCGCCGGCGCTGACCTTGTAGATGTTCAGTCTCTTTCCTTTGAAGACGGTCATGGTGCCGTCCTCGTTTTTCCTGTACTCGTCGGAGGACAGAATGAAATTGCCGTTGGAATCCAGATAATTTTCCTTATTGTACAGCATGATGCGGCCTTTGCTGTCCAGCACGTTGCCGCCGCTGTCTTTTTTCAGTTTGACTACGCTGGGGAAGTTGGAGCTGTCGTCGAACACAGTCTCCGCCGCCTGCTGCATGGACAGATTCATGGTGCTGTAGATGCGCAGACCTCCGTTGTACAGACGCGTTCTGGCGTCCTCTTCCTTCATGCCTTCTTTTTCGACCAGATCTCTGATGACCTGATTGATGGTATAGTCGGCCAGATAAGAAGAAATATCGCTGTCGCCGTTGGACTCGCCGCCCGGTTTGATCGAATCGCGGACATTGTAGGCCACGGCCGCGTCGTACTCTTCCTGACTGATCTTTTCCTGTTCCAGCATGAATTTAAGCACCAGCTGATAACGGCCGCTGGAAACGGCTCTGTCGTTGTACCAGGAGGTCCAGTCGTCGGTCCTGGATAAGATATCCAGCGTATCCAGATCCACATTGGCCTCTGCCAGCGCCTCGTTGGTATTTCCCTTTACCGGGGAATAGTTGCTGGGGCTTTTGGGCAGGCAGGCCAGAAGGGCGCATTCCGGAAGGGTGAGGTCGCTCACATTCTTGGAGAAGTACGCCTGAGAAGCAGCCTGAACTCCGTTGGAGCGGTTCCCCAGATTGATGGTATTCAGATAGGCTTCCACGATCTGTTTTTTGCTCAGATGGCTCTCCAGCTGTACGGCGTACCACGCTTCGCGGATCTTTCGGGTCAGGGACCGCTCCGTCATGGTATCCGTCAGATAGAGGTTTCTCGCCAGCTGCTGCGTGATGGTGCTGGTGCCGCTGATGGACTCTCCCTTTGTGATGCTCTCAAAGATCGCTCCGAAAATACGGATAAAGTTGAATCCGTGATGATTCCAGAAGGTTTTGTCCTCGATGGCGACAAAGGCGTTCACCAGATTCTCCGGTATGTCGTTGTAAGCCACGTTGGTACGCATGCCGGTCTCGCCTTTATAGATGCTGTCCACCACGGTTCCCTGATCGTCGTACATAATGGAATTCTCCGACAGCATGTCGTAGATGTTGTCGGGGTTGATGGAGGGAGTGGTGGCGATGATGACGCCGACCATGATGCCTACGATGATGCAGCATGCCAGCCCGATGGAAACGATGAACTTGAACAGCTGCTTTTTATTGATCTTATAGTGTTTTTTTCTCTTTCGTTTACCTGCCATGCTAGCTCCCGCTTCGCCGTTTTCCGCAGTTTCCGGCGAATCTATGACCCTGCTCTTTACCATGAGCCCGCTGAACCAGGCGCAGATGGAGGCCCAGAAGGTGATGAGGGATTCCTTCAGTGAAAACCCTTCTTTTTCCTCCCGCGGATGACCTTTTTCTGCCTCAGCGCCGCTTTCGCTCCGATCCGCGCCGCCGTTTCCGGCAGCGCCGCCGGTGTTTTCACCGCGGCGGCCGCTGTCTGGATCCGCGGCGCTGCGGCGGGTACCTCTTCTCTTTCGTTCCCGCTCCGACTGTAGACGTGAGAGCCTGCTTCCCGCCGGATGCAGGGCGTCCTCCCGGGGAGAGACCGCCGGTACCCCCGCCTCGCCGGGAGTTTCCCCTCCGGCGGGGCTGTGGTCCCGGGCGCGCCGCTCTCTGGCGTCCCGCTCCAGACCGCTCGTGATCTGATCAAAGCGGGATTCCACGTTTTCCACGTCTTTTGTCTCACTGTCGAATTGGTTGAAAAAGTCGTCTATCTCTTTTCTTTTCTCTTCCTCAGATTTCTTTCCGAAGTCGTCAGCCAAAACGATCACCTACTTTCATTATGGTTCAAAATGCGCAGGATTAGTCTGAAAATCCATCCTGTCTGCAAAACAAGATCCGGCAGCGGAAAAAAAGCCGTCTGCCAGTCGGGGAATTTCACCTTATTGTTCCAAAATGCGCTTGAATCAGGCTTTCATGGGTAATCTCAATACGCCGCATCCGTTGAACTTTCGCGGCATAATCACGTTACATTATATCACAGCCGCTGATAATTGGACAAGAAAAGCTGTGAAAATGTTCCCATTTTAAATAATTCGCAAGATTTACGGCAGTTCATGTGGTACAATATAGCAGGCAGGAGACCGCGGCAGAGCGGCAGAGGCAGGCGTTTCCGACGAAAGAAGCAGGATGCGGCGTTTCGGCGGAAGGCCCTCTGGCAGGACAGGAGGAGAAAGAAATGAACGGAAGCACGGACATAGCCAGGGCCGCCGTCAGGGTGGCGATCACACCCACGAGGGCCGAGGAGGAACAGCTGATCGGCAGGCTGGCGGAGCAGGGGATCAGGGGCGTGGCGGTGGACATCGGAGGAGATGTGGTCAATTCGATCCATCTGATCATAGAACGGGCGATCATCGCATCGAAAAAGAGCGGCGTGACCAGAGACTGTCACGTGGAGGACGGCGCCATCGCCGGAGCCACAAGAGAGGCGCTGACGCAGATCATCACCAAGGCCACGGGCCTGAACGGCGGAGGCAAGATCGCCGTCTGCCGCAAAGGCGAGCACCTGAGCGTGTGCATTTTCATGAGCATCGGTCTGCTCTACCTCAACGAGGTGGTCATCGGACTGGGACACCGGGCGCTGCCTTCGGAATAAAGTCAAAAGAGCCGGCCCTGTGAAAGGGGCGGGCGTGGACTGCAAATGTGTTTCCAAAGGAAACTTTTTAAACTGATAAAAGACGAGAATCTACAGGAAAACAGCAGAGGATCAAACAAGACCTGCGATGGAAGGAGAAAAGAGAATGGAAATGATTTCGCTGGAAAAAGAGCTGAAAGGGAATTCTTATCCGGGAAGAGGGATCGTGATCGGCCGTTCCGCAGACGGAAAAAAAGCGGCCGCCGCCTATTTTATCATGGGCAGAAGCGAAAACAGCCGCAACCGCGTCTTTGTGGAGGACGGGCAGGGGATCCGTACCCAGGCTTTCGACCCTGAGAAGCTGGCCGATCCCAGTCTGATCATTTACGCGCCGGTGCGGGTGCTGGGCAATAAGACCATCGTGACCAACGGCGATCAGACCGACACGATCTACGATGGGCTGGATCATCAGCTCACCTTTGAGCAGAGCCTGCGCAGCAGAGAATTCGAACCGGACGCCCCTAATTACACGCCGCGTATTTCCGGCGTTCTGCATGTGGAGGACGGGAAATTCAGCTATGCCATGTCCATTCTGAAAAGCGACAATGGAAATCCCGCGCAGTGCAACCGCTATACCTTTGCTTACAATAACTGCGCAGCGGGAGAGGGACGCTTCATCCACACTTATGTGGGCGACGGCAGTCCGCTTCCCAGTTTTGAGGGAGAGCCCAAACTGGTGGAGATCCCCGACGATATGGACGCTTTCGCGGACATGCTCTGGGATTCTCTGAACGGCGATAATAAGGTATCTCTGTTTGTGCGCTATATCGATATTGCCGACGGCTCGTACCGCACGCGCATCATCAACAAAAATAAGTAGAGTCGGAAAGGGAATGGTAACTGCGATGAAAGAACTGGAATTAAAATACGGATGCAACCCCAATCAGAAGCCGTCCAGGATCTATGTGGCCGACGGGAGCGATCTCCCGATCCAGGTGCTCAACGGCCGGCCGGGCTACATAAATTTTCTGGACGCCTTCAACGGCTGGCAGCTGGTGAGAGAACTGAAGCAGGCCACCGGGCTTCCGGCGGCCACCTCCTTCAAACACGTCTCTCCCGCCGGCGCGGCGGTGGGACTGCCGCTGGACGATACGCTGCGGAAGATCTACTGGGTGGAAGAGGGAGAGACGCTTTCGCCGCTGGCCTGCGCCTACATAAGGGCCAGAGGAGCCGATCGGATGTCCTCTTTCGGCGATTTTATCGCCCTGTCTGACGTGTGCGACGAGTCTACCGCCCGTTACATCAAAGGCGAGGTCTCAGACGGGATCATCGCGCCGGGCTACACGGAGGAAGCGCTGGCGCTTCTGAAACAGAAGAAAAAGGGCAATTACTGCGTCATTCAGATCGATGAAAATTACAGGCCCGCGCCGCTGGAGCACAAGGAGGTCTTCGGCGTCACCTTTGAACAGGGACGCCAGGAGCTTGCCATCGACGACGCGCTGCTGTCGGAGATCGTGACGAAAAACAGAGAGCTCCCGGAGGAAGCGCGGATGGACATGAAGATCGCGCTGATCACGCTGAAATACACGCAGTCCAATTCCGTCTGCTTTGTCAAGGGCGGACAGGCCATCGGCATCGGAGCCGGACAGCAGTCGCGGGTGCACTGCACCAGACTGGCCGGACAGAAAGCCGACAACTGGTTCCTGCGTCAGGCGCCGCAGGTGCTGGATCTGCCGTTTCTGGACGATATCCGCCGTCCTGACAGGGACAACGCCATCGACACCTATATCGGCGACGAGTACATGGACGTGCTGGCGGACGGCGCCTGGCAGAAGGTGTTCAGCGAGCAGCCGCCGGTCTTCACACGGGAGGAAAAGCGCGCGTGGCTGGATCAGCTGACGGGCGTAACGCTGGGTTCGGACGCGTTCTTCCCCTTCAGCGACAATATCGAGCGGGCGCACAAAAGCGGCGTGTGCTATGTGGCTGAGCCGGGCGGTTCCGTGAGAGACGACGTGGTGATTCAGTGCTGCGACAAGTACGGAATGGTCATGGCCTTTACAGGGATCCGGCTGTTCCATCACTGATCCGCTGCCCTCCGCAGCGTCTGCGTGAGATTTTTCGGGCAGCAGGGTCTGAGCCTCCGCTGATTGGCACAAAAAATGCGTATAAAAAAACCGGACGGTTCCCGCCGGAGGGGCGGGGCGGAAGGACGCGCATGGGCGCAGAGGAGGAAAAAAGATGCAGTGGAACGCAGAGATGTATCAGAACAAGCACCTGTTCGTGGCGAAATACGGAGAACAGCTGCTGGAATTTGTAAACAGAGAGGCGGATCAGACCATATTGGATCTGGGCTGCGGGACCGGAGCTCTGACCCGGGAACTGGCCGCGGGAGGAGCCAGGGTGATCGGTCTGGATTCATCGGAGAGCATGGTGGAAAAAGCGAGGGAGAACGAGCCGGAGCTGGAATTTTACGTGGGAGACGCAGCTGCCCTTCCCTGGGAAGACCGGTTCGACACGATCTTTTCCAACGCTGTATTTCACTGGATCCCCGATCAGCGCAAGCTGATCCGCAGCGTGAAGAAGGCGCTGAAAAAGGGCGGCGCGCTGGTCTGTGAATTCGGAGCGGCGGGAAACATCCAGGCGATCCAGGAGGCGTTCAGCGCTGAGATGAAGGCCAGAGGAATGGTCTATCATTCCCCCTTTTTTTTCCCGGAGACCGGGGAATACCGGAGACTTTTGGAGGAGGAGGGAATGTCAGTGCGCCGCATTCTGGAGTACGACAGACCTACGCCTCTGAGCGACGGAGAAAAGGGTCTGAGAAACTGGGTGGTCCAATTCTTTACAGAGGATCTGGGCAGATTTTCACAGGAAGAGCGGGAGCGGATCCTCAGGGCCATGGAGGAAGTGTTGCGTTCCCGGCTTTGGAATGGAGACGAATGGGTGGCCGACTACCGGAGGATCCAGGCGGTGGCCGTAAAGGAGCAGTGAGAAACACGGGTGAGAAGCCGCCGGAATCGGCGTTAAATTGAAAAGATACGGTGTGATCACAGAAGAATAGAGCAACAACTCTGGCGCAAGAGACGCAAGAGTTGTTGCTCTTTTTTTATTGCTCTCCGGGAATACCAGTGCATTTTAAAGGCTTTTGCCCTTGAAGGTCCGTTGGCACGGATTATGCGTATTACCAAATTCAAAGCCGGAAAAGGCTGGATCAACAGAAATCTGAGAGGTCTTTGAAAGACAGAGAATGAGGAGGAATGGTTATGTTAAAAAAAGGAATCGCACTACTCATAGGACTGACGCTGGCAGTGGGACTGGCCGGATGCGGCGGTGACGGCGGAAGCGCCGGCGGCGACGGCGGAAGCAGCAAACCCGTGGATCTCAAGCTGAGTACGGCGGTGCCGGATACCAGCTCGTGGTACGCCGGCGCTGAGTATTTTGCCAAGACCATCGAGGAGAAAACGGACGGAAAATATACGATCACCATCTACGGAAACGACCAGCTCTCCGGCGGAAATCAGGTGGGAAGCATCGAGATGCTTCAGCAGGGCGTCATCGACCTTCACATGCAGGACGCGCTGCTGTGGTCCTCCGTGGAGCCCAAGCTGGCGGCGCCCACGTTCCCGTGGCTGATGTCCTCCTATGACGAGGTGGATAAGATCATGGACGGAGCAGGCGGCGAGGCCATGAAGGAGCTGGTGTCCAATTCCGGCGCCGTGTGCCTGGGCATCGGCGAGAGCGGCTACCGGCAGATCGTTAACAACAAGACGCAGATCAAGAGCCCGGCGGACCTGAAGGGCCTGAAGCTGCGTGTTCCGGGAATCGAAATGTACGTGAACCTGTTCAAGGCTCTGGGAGCGGACCCCGTTTCCATGAACCAGTCTGAAGTTTACACCTCCCTGCAGCAGGGCGCGCTGGACGGCTGCGAAAACACCCTGGATCTGCTGGTGACGCAGAACACCTGCGAAGTCGTGAAAAACATGACGATCTGGAACTACTCCTACGACCCGGTCATCTTCTCCGCCAGCGAAAAGCTGTGGGACAGCCTGACCGACGAGGAAAAGACGCTGTTTGAAGAGACCGGAAAAGAAGCCATGGTCGTGCAGAAGGAAGCCGCGAGAAAAGCCTACGACGACTGCAAGGCCAAGCTGGCGGATTACGACCTGACCGTAACAGAGCTGTCTGCCGACGAGATCGCCGCCTTCAAGGAAGCGGTCAAGCCCATCTACGAGCAGTACAAGGACACCATCGGAGAGGATCTCTTCGCTGAGTTCGGCTATACGTTTTAGTTAATGACGGGGGATGTGAAATGAAATACATATTTCTTGTATTCGACAAGATAGAGGAAGCAGGAATGGCGATCGGGATGCTGATCATGGTGATCATGAATTTCTTCAACGTGGTCTGCCGGTTTCTGCTTCCGCAGACCCCCTTTTCCTACACGGAAGAGCTGACCGTGCTCATCTTTATCTGGGTGACCATGCTGGGCATTTCCTGTGGGTATAAAAGGGCGTCCCACACGGGGCTCAACATCCTGACAGATAAGCTGCACGGAGTGCCTAAGGAGATCGTTGTCCTGTTTGCCATGGTGTGCTCCGCCGCTTTTGCGGCGCTGCTGTTCTACGAAGGCGTGGGCATGGTGCAGAATCAGCTGGCCCACGGCCAGGTCATGCCGGGCCTTCAGATCTCGGCGGCGTTTTCGGGGATGTCCCTTCCCTGCGGCGCAGTGTTCATCTTCATCCGTTCCATCCAGGCTGGTCTGCGGGAGTGGAACGAAGTACATAAGCTGAGAAAGGAGGCGTAACATGGCGCTTATTTTATTAGGAAGTTTCTTTGTTCTTCTGCTGTGCAATATTCCTGTTGCGGCTTCCATGGGGCTGGCTGCGGTGGTGGGGATCATGTACTGCGGATTCGACCTCTCCGGTCTGCCCACGCTGATGTCCGCCTCCATTGCGAAATTCACTCTGCTGGCCATCCCGTTTTTCGTGCTGGCGGGCGTGATCATGGACTACTCGGGCATATCGAAACGGCTGGTGGCTTTTGTGAACGCCTGTGTAGGGCATAAAAAGGGTGGACTGGCTATCGTGACGGTGGTGGTAGCCTGCTTCTTCGCCGCGATCTCCGGATCCGGTCCGGCCACGGTGGCCGCTCTGGGGGGCGTGCTGATCCCGGCGATGGTGAGCAGCGGCTATTCCAAGAATTACGCTTCCGCGCTTCTGGCCTCTGCCGGCGGCATCGGCATGGTCATACCGCCAAGCATCCCGTTCGTTATCTACGGAATGCTGGCCCAGGTGTCCGTGGGCGGCATGTTCATGGCGGGCGTCATCCCCGGCATCCTCATGGGCGTGGCTTACTGTATCGCCGCTCTTTGGGGGATCCGCAATGACAAGGGCATCGTCCGTCAGGAAAAGGCGTCGGCTGCTCAGAGGTGGGCTACGTTTAAAGACGCCTTCTGGGGTCTGCTGATGCCGGTGATCATTCTGGGCGGCATCTACGGCGGCTTTTTCACCCCCACGGAGGCTGCGGGAATCGCGGTTATGTACGGACTGATCGTGGGGATCTTCATCTACAGAGAGATCGATATGAAAGCGCTGTGGCGCCTGATGATCGATTCCTGCGTCACATCGGCTGTGGTCATGTTCATCATGGGCTGCGCCGGGGTGTTCACCTGGATCCTGACTACATCAGGAGTGGCCTCCGATCTGTCCAGCGCGCTGCTTTCCGTGACGGACAACAAATATCTGCTGCTGCTGATCTTCAACGTCATCTTTCTGGTGGCAGGCTGCTTTGTGGATTCGGCCTCGGGCTTCTATATCCTGCTGCCGATCCTGCTGCCCATCGTGACGATGCTGGATCTGAATCTGTACGCTTTCGGCGTGCTGATCACCGCCAATTTCGCCGTGGGACAGGTAACGCCGCCGGTGGGTTCCAACCTGTTTGTGGCCTGCAACATGGCGAAGATCACCATGCAGGATATCTGCTCGCGGCTGGCGCCCTTCCTTGTGGCGGGCATGATCGCGCTGCTGCTCCTGACTTATTTCCCACAGATCTCGCTGTGGCTGCCTACCGTACTGGGAGCTATCTAACAGGGAAAGGATGAATTGCATTGAGAATTTCAACACAGGAGATACTGCGCAGACAGAAGCGGGTCCGGGAGGTACTGCGCAGCGAAGGCGCCGACGCGCTGATCGTGGAAGGCCGCTGCGGGATCGAACAGCGGGGGTGGATGCGGTATCTGATCGACTACTACGTTCCCGTCTTTGCGGAGTCTCTGGTCATACCTCTTGACGGGCCGGTCACTTTCTTTGCCAGAAATGAAGGCAACGCCAGAGCGGCGGGGGAGAGAGGCCTGATCGATCAGGTGATCTGCATTCCGCCGGAGGAAGCCGAAAAGCAGCCCGGAAGGTGCGTGGGACAATTTCTGAGA
The DNA here is from genome assembly GCF_900605495.1 of Bacilliculturomica massiliensis. Taxonomy (GTDB): domain Bacteria; phylum Bacillota; class Clostridia; order Peptostreptococcales; family Anaerovoracaceae; genus Bacilliculturomica; species Bacilliculturomica massiliensis. Next base: position 1,632,220 of record NZ_LR027603.1, on the reverse strand, counting down.
TCCAACGGCGTATCGCGGCCCGCCCTCTGCGGCGAAATGTCCCGGATGTTTACGGGCTCGCTGAAAGAGGCGCTGGACGGCATGCCGCTGATGGATCTGACCGACAGCATGATGGAAGTGAGACTGGTGAAGAGCCAGGAAGAGCTGGCCATGTGCCGTGAAGCCGTCAAGCTGAACGAATCTGTATTCGCCAAATTCCTGAGAGGAGTCCGGGAAGGGCGCAGGGAGATCGAAGCCGTGGCGGAGGCATCCTGTCACGGGCAGAAGCTGGACTGCGAAGACCAGTTCTGGCTGATCGGTTCGGGACCGGCGCCCAGGCAGCGGTCCCTGCCGCTGGCCATACAGAAAGACCATAAATGGGAAAAGGGAGATCTCTGTTCCGTGGTGATTGAGATCGCAGGCTCCGGGGGATACTACGGAGAGATCACCCATCTGATCTCCCTTGGCGAACCATCGGAAGAGGTAAAACGTGCGTTTCGAATGCTGACTCTGGCCCGGCGGGAGGCGGAAAAACTGATCCGCCCGGGCGAAAGAGCGGGCGCGGCGGCGCAGGAAGTAAGCCGCTGTCTGATGGACGCCGGATACTGGAAGAATCCGTTTACAGGCATTATGGGACACGGACAGGGACTGGACATGTCGGAAGGTCCCATGCTGGCCGCCGGCAGCGATCTCCTGCTCAGGGAGGGAATGCGCATCAACCTGCATCCCTGTCTGACGCTGAGAAACGGCGTCGGAGTCACGGCCTGCGACTGTTACGAAGTGACGGATAAGGGCTGCCGCCGGCTTTCGGCGCTGCCGGACGATCTGATCGTCCTGTGATCTGCGGCCCGCTGAAGAAGCGTAAGACACCATTCTATATCGGTTCGTCCATGCGCATTGAACTGGCGGACGGACGAAAAGACCAGCCTGGCGGACTCCTCTCCGGGCTGGTTTTCCTATAGAAGGGGCGAGGGAGATTTTGCTTGATCAAAGCGATAAAAAAACCATAAGTTTTAATTTACCGGGGGTATTTAATGTGGGTATAATAGTAGAGTGTTTCAGAATGGAAAGGAGCCGCTGAAATGGACGAGAAAGTGATCGAACGGCTTGCGGAAATCGTAGGATCTGAGTTTGTTCTGACCGCGGAACGGATCGGGCCCTATCTGTACGATCAGACGGAGGCATGTCTGAGGCCGAAAGCAAGTCGGGAAAGCGTAGTCGTTAGACCGTCCGGCGCCCGGGAAATCTCCGACATCATGAAACTGGCCAACGCCAAACAGATCACAGTGGTGGTCCGGGGCGGGGGAACGGGGCTTTGCGGCGCGGCTATCCCCATCATGCCCAGCATTGTCATCTCCATGGAGCGCATGAAGCGGATCATCGAGGTGGATGAGAAAAACTTTATCATTACGCTGGAGAGCGGCGTGACGCTGCGCGAGATGAACGACTATCTCAAAAAGAACAGCATTTTTTATTTTCCGTCCCACTCCGGCGATGAGAACGCGCAGCTGGGCGGCCTGGTAGCGGAAAACGCGGGCGGAGTCAAATCCGGCAAACACGGGGTCATGCGCAACAATATACGCGGTCTTGAGGTAGTGCTCCCCACAGGCGAGATCGTTCAGCTCAACGGGAAGCTCCAGAAAAACAACGCCGGATACGATCTGATGCAGCTGGTCATCGGTTCGGAAGGCACTCTGTGCGTTGTGACGAAGGTCATGCTGCGCCTCTACCCGGAACCGCGGTTCAATGGGACGATCCTGGTGTCTTTCGCCAATTTCGATCAGGCCACCGACGCGTCGACGAAGATCCTTCAGACGGGAGTGGTGCCGCTTGCCATCGAATATCTGGACCGCACCATCGCCAGAAAGACGGCGGATTTTCTGCACGAGGACTGGCCGCTGAAACGGGGCAAGGTGGATCTGCTGTTCGTCATGGCGGAGGACAACGAGGACGCGCTCTTCAACGTGGGCGGCATCATCGAGGAGATATGCAGCAGTTCGGGGGCGGTGGAGAGCGTGGTGCTGGACGGACGGGACGAGCAGGAGCGGATCCTGAACATACGCAACAGTACGTATTACGCCACAAAGCCGTATCTGGCGGATACACTGGACATCACAGTGCCGCCGGCCTCGATCCCGGGACTGATGAAAGGATTCAACAGCATCGCGGGTAAATACGGCGCGGTATTTGATACGGTAGGTCATGTAGGTGACGGAAACGTTCACAATAATATTTATTTGGTAAACGACGAGATCCCTGTATATTACGAGGAAATGAAAGCGGAGCTGTATGCTCTCGCCATCGGTATGGGAGGTACGATCACCGGAGAACACGGCATCGGAAAGACCAGGAGAAGAAATCTGGCCGTACAGCTGGATGAGACCCAGGTGGATCTGATGCGAGGCATAAAGAAGCTGTTTGACCCAAATAATATTTTAAATCCGGAAACAGCCATCATATAACGGGGGAGGGGGAGTGATGAATAAAGAAACTCTCATAAAAAAAATGACTGGAGTACTGAAGGATGGCGTGCACGTGATCGACCGGGACGGTGTGACTGTCGTTTATAACCGCAAAATGGAGATCATCGAGGACCGGAAGGCTTCGGACCTGTTGGGAAAGCCCCTTATGGAGACGGGGAAGATCAATGAGAACGACAGCAAGCTGATCGAGGTCCTTCGGACAGGACTTCCCCAGGTAAATCATATCTATACCGGGATCAATAAATATGGAAATAAAGTGATCGGCAATGTATCCACCTGGCCGGTCAGCGAAAAAGGCATGATCGTGGGCGCGCTGGAGATCGTCATTGACATTACAGAGCTCAGAATGCTGCGGGAAAAAGTTCTGGGCATCACGAAGGATATCAATCAGCTGGCGCAGAAAGGCAAAAACCATGAGAGCGGAATGAACTGTATGATCTCCGACATCGTGGGCGAGAGCCGGGAGATGGAACAGGTGAAGCATTTGGCTGCTCTGGCGGCGAAATGCGACGCCAACGTGATGATCGTAGGCGAATCGGGCACAGGCAAAGAGCTGATCGCCCAGAGCATCCACAACGAGAGCGCCCGGCGGAGAAAACCGCTGATCGCGGAAAACTGCGCCGCCATACCGGAAAACCTCATGGAGAGCACGCTGTTTGGCACAGTGAAGGGCGGGTTTACAGGGGCGGTGGACAGGCCGGGCTTATTCCAGATGGCAGACGGCGGAACGCTGATCCTGGACGAGATCAACTCCCTGCCCGTTGGGCTTCAGGCCAAGCTCCTGCGCGTTCTGCAGGAAGGAAGTTTTCGGCCGGTGGGCTCGGGAGAGATCAGCCGCGTGGACGTGCGGGTGATCGCCATCACAAACAGGGACCCGGAGCAGCTGATCGAGGAGGGGATCCTTCGCACCGATCTATTCTACCGTCTGAACGTGATCGATATCTTTGTGCCCCCGCTGTCGGAGAGAGAAGATGATCTGGAGCTGCTGACCGGTTATTTCGCGGAAAAATTCGCGCGCAAGAGCGGCAAGACCACCACCGGTTTTATGCCGGAGGTGAAGGAGGCCTTTCGAAAATACCCTTGGAGAGGAAATGTCAGAGAACTGTCCAATGTGGTGGAATGCGGCGTGAATCTGGCGGAAAACGGCGAGCTGATCCAGATGGCGCACCTGCCGCATTACTTTATCAAACAAGTCCGGGAAGTTTCCCGTGTGACGCAGGTGCTGGGAGAGGTGAAGGCGGACCGAAAAGCTGCTGAACTGAACCTGATCGAGTACATGAACGAGATGGAAAAAGCGCTGGTGAAAGACGCCATGGAGCAGTGCGGCGGCAATGTGTCCAGAGCGGCGGAGCGTCTGGGGATCACCCGTCAGGCGCTGCAGCATAAACTGAGGAAGATGGAGTTTCAATAATTTATTACATAGAAACGGGAAGTGGAAACGGAAAAGGTCAGTGAAACCGGCCAGTCCAACCGGAACCGGTCAGTGGGACCGGATAGAACTGGAGAGCCGGAAAGAGCCGTGGAAACGGCCGCAGGGCAACAGCTTTTGCAGCAAAGAATGCAAAGGCTGTTGCCTTTTTTTGTCGGTGTCTCCGGGAAGAAGACTGAAATTTCAAGGCCTGCGCCCCACGGAGCTTTGGCATGAAATATGCGTTAGATAAAAGGTATAAACTGCCCGGGCTGCGGAGCCGTCCGCCCCTGGGAGCAATAATATCACTGAAATATATAAAACAAGAAAGAAAGGAGATTATTATGCAAACATTGAATGACAGAATGAGATCAATGGACATGTCGGGAGGGCTTTACGAGATCTTTCAGAAAGCGCTGGTGATGGAGGCCAACGGCGAATCGATCATCCATATGGAGATCGGCAAACCTGATTTCGACTCCCCCCGGGAAGCGAAAGACGCGCTGATCAAGGCGCTGAACGACGGATTTGTTCACTATACGGCCATGGCAGGCACGGCTGAGCTCCGGTCCGCCATCGCCGTGAAGGAGAAGCGGGACAATGGGATCGAAGCGGATCCGGAGTGCGAGATCATGGTCACGGCCGGAGCGTGCGAGGCGCTGATGGCCTTCATGCTAACCGTGCTGAACCCGGGAGACGAGATCCTCATTCCCTGTCCGTATTTTTCCGCATACACCGACATGGCTCACATCGCAGGCGTTAACATCGTGGAAGTGCCGCTGAAGCTGGAAAACGGTTTTGAACTGAAAGCCGCGGACATCGAGGAGCGGGTGACCGACAGGACCAAGGCGCTGCTGGTGAACACGCCCCACAATCCCACCGGGGCCGTGGTGGGCCGGGAGGAACTGGAAAAGATCGCAAAGCTGGCCCAGGAACGTGACCTGATCGTCGTATCAGACGAGACGTACGATCAGTTCCTGTTTACGGGAAAACACGTGAGCATATCCACTCTGCCGGGCATGAAAGAGCGGACCGTGATCGTGAATTCCACATCCAAGACCTTTTCCATGACCGGCTGGCGGCTGGGATACGCTATCGCTCCCAAAGAAATGATCCTCTATATGAACAAGGTGCACCAGAATATGTCCACCTGCGCAACCTCCTTCGTGCAAGTGGGCGTCACCGAGGCATTTTTGAACGGCAGACCCTTCACAGAGCGCATGGTGGAAGAATTCCGCGTTCGCAGAGATATGGTCGTCAAAGGCCTGCAGGCCATCGACGGGATCCGGCTGGTGGAGCCCAAAGGCGCGTTTTACATATTTCCAAGCATCGCCGGTCTGGGCATGTCTTCAACGGAATTCTGCAGCAGAGCGCTGGATGAGACCGGCGTAGCGATGGTGCCCGGCAACGCCTTCGGAAAATGCGGGGAAGGCTTTATCCGACTGGCCTACGCCTGCTCAAGACAGGAGATCGAGACAGCCATGGAACGGCTGGCCGGATTCGTCAGTACCCTCGGAAAATAAGACACGCGAAGATGCCCTGAGGCGGGAAAGGAGCAGGAGATGAAAGCTGACATTACGGCGCGGCTGGAAGAGATCGCGGGACGGGAGTTTGTCGTCTACGATCAGGGACATATCGAAGACTATCTGTACGACGAGACCGAACGGCGGCTGCGGCCGCCGGCGTGCCGGGACTGCGTGGTGGTGAAGCCCGGAAAGCCGGAGGAGATATCGGAGATACTCAAGCTGGCCAACTCGGAAAACATCACCGCAGTAGTGCGCGGCGGCGGGACCGGACTGTGCGGAGCGGCGATCCCCGTGCGGCCCAGCATCATTATCTCCATGGAACGGTTCAAAAAGATCCTGGAATACGACGATAAAAACTTCGTCATAACGGTGGAAGCCGGAGTGACGCTGAGAGAAATGAACGAGTTTCTTCAGGAAAGAAACGTCCTGTATTTTCCCTGCCATCCGGGCGGAGCCGAAGCGCAGGTAGGAGGGCTGGCCATGGAAAACGCCGGCGATCCGCGGGCGGTGAAGCACGGCGTGATGAGAAATCACATCAAAGGACTGGAAGTTGTAACGCCCACGGGCGCTCTCATCCGCCTGGGCGGAAAGCTGAGAAAAAACAACGCGGGCTACGATCTGATGCAGCTGATGATCGGATCGGAAGGCACGCTGGGCGTAGTGACCAAGGTCATGCTGCGTCTGTACCCTAAAACGAAGTACAGCGGCGTCCTTCTGGCCTCCTTCGACACCTGCGGCAGGGCGGCCGACGCGGTGACGCGGACGCTGAAGCGGGGGATCGTACCCCTGTCCATCGAGTACCTGAACCGTTCCGTAGCGCTGCGCACCGCCGAATACGTGGGCGAAAGGTGGCCTCTGGAGAAAGGGCGGTCCGATCTGCTGTTCATCGCGGAGGAGGACAGCGAGGAGGGACTCTTCGACGTGCAGAAGGCCATCGAGGAGATCTGCAGCGAGGCGGGCGCGGTGGAGAGTCTGGTCCCGGAGGCCGGCAGAGATCAGTCCGTGATCCTGACCATTTGCGACAGCGCCTACGGGGCCTTCGGAGAAGATCTGACGGATTCTATGGACATCGCCGTGCCGCCGGCGGACATTCCGCGACTGATCAGCGGATTGGAACAGATCGCGGAACGGTACGGAGCGGCCATTGACACTGTGGGACACATGGGCGACGGAAATGTTCACAGCAACGTCTATCTGGCTGAGAAAGACATCGACGACTATTATGAGGATCTGAAGCGGGAGCTCTACGCCCTGACCGTGCGCATCGGCGGCACGATCACCGGGGAATACGGCATTGGAAAAATCCGCAGAGACAGTCTGCCCGTACAGTACGACTCCACACAGCTCCGTCTCATGCGGGGCATCAAAGAACTGTTCGACCCCAACGGCATCCTGAATCCGGATACCGCGATCTACTGAGGGTCCCTGTGCTGTGGCGGGCCCCGGGCTGTGATGGCCCCCGGGCCGCCGCTGTATCTGAGGCGCCGACGTCGTCTGCCGTTCTGGGGCAGAGGACTGCCGGCGCCCTTTTTGTCTTGATTCAAAGCGGCTGCGGCATCCTGCAGCACTCCGGCAGGAAATGATGCCGTCTCATCATGTGGAGATAGGTGCGTGGGCCGATCGGAATCGAAAGGGAATGGCGCATAGGTGAAAAAGGGAAAAAAGACTAGTTATCCCCGAATACGGTGGGAAATATAGGGGAAATGGATCGGTTTTAGTGGAAATTGCATATAAAAAGCAAATAAATAGGAAATATGGAATGAAATCCGAGCCCATATGTGTGAAACAGCGAATTTTAAGCGATTTTCACCTATGGCGGGGCAGCTTGGGGCGGGAACGCAGCGGATCGCGGAGCAGTTGAAACAGTGAACCGGAGTGCCGACGAAACAAACCAACAGCAAGCCGGCCTTCATGCTGAGATCCATCCATTCAAAATCGATTATTGATCGGAAAGACTTTAAAAGTTGTGAAAGGGATGATAGAATATATCCATTGTGTGATCAGATGTGAAAAGGGGAGTCAGGACAAGATGGATGTAAAGAAAGAGATGAATCAGATCATTGAGACGGCGTACGCGGACACGCCCGGACTGGAAGGATTTCAAAAGCGGAAAAAGGTTTTGCTGTGGGCGCTGGTGCTGCTGGCGCTGGCCCAGAAAGCGGTGCTGATTTTTCTGATGGGCGCAACGTCGTGGCTGGGCATACTCATCGGCTTGACCGTGGGGATGGGAGTGGCGGCGATCTTTGCTCTGGCAGCTTACCGGGGGCCGTGGAAGGTGGGGTTTGTCTTTTATTTGCTGGGACTCATACCGGCTGTTGACGTGGCAAAAGCAGCGGGTCCGCTGTTTATGATGATCGCGGAAAATGCGCCGCTTGCTTCCTACGGCGGCGTTTTGCTGTTGTTTTCCCTGGAAACGGCCTACGCTGTGCTGGCTCTGGGGCTGGCGCTGTGGATGACCATACCGCCGCGCAGCAGGCAGCTGGGCGAGGCGGCCCATGAGATGGGGAAGGCGTGTAACAAATTAATGAAAGAAGCCCAGCCCCCCAAGACGCCGCTGACGCCGAAGCAGTGAGCCTTCTGCCCAACGGTTGAGATCAGGATGGAAAAAATCAAAAACAATAGGGGAGAGTGGCGAAATGGCAAGCATAGAGGAACAGCTGCCCGCGTTCCATTATTTTCACGTGGGCAATGGATATACGGGAAACATCGGAAACAGAAGGTATAAGATCATTACGGACAGAAACGAGAAGAAACTGACAGCCCATGTTTACGACGGGCCGCTGTGCTATGAACTGACGAAAGCGCGGGACGGGATCCTGTTTACGGGAGAATTTGAGCTGACGGAAGAAGGGTTTGACCAGTGCCGGAAGTGGCTGGAAGAGAAGATGAGGGAGACTCCGCGGAACGAATAAAGGCAGAGACCGCGGCCGTCTTAAAAAGAAAGCGGATGGCGCGTGAGTGAGACGCCATCCGCTTTCGCATATTCAGCGTGCCGCAGACGGCTGTCTGCGGTGCAGAATTCGATCTAAAGAACATCCGCGCCGTCCTCCGGGACGCCGTCCTTGCCTGCGATCCCTTTTTTCCAGCTGCCCTTGAGATAGTAGAGAAAAAGGCCTGCGGCGCAGGTGGCCCAGGACAGGACGTATGCGTAAAAGACAAATTTGACGTCGGAGATCCGGGAGGCCATAAACCAGAGAGCGGCCACACGGAGGACGCACATGTTGGAAACCATGATCAGCATGGAGGCAAACGAGTTGCCCGATCCGCTGATCACGCCGCTGAAGATCTGGATAAATCCCAGCAGGAAGTAAAAGGGGATCATGCCCTTCAGCATGTAGACGCCATACCGCAGGACCTCAGGTTCATCAGAGAAGATGGAGAGGACCGGTCCGCCGAAGATATACATGGCGACGGTCATGACCGCGGCAAAGGTAGTGCTCATGATCAGACAGGAATGGACGCCCTTGTGGATGCGGTCCAGCTTTTTCGCCCCGATATTCTGGCCGGTGAAAGTGGTCATGGCCAGCCCAAAGCTGAGAAGGGGCAGCAGCAGCAGACCGTCGATCTTGCTGTAAGCGCTCCATCCGGCCATGGCGTCGGAACCAAAACCGTTGATGTAACCCTGTACCACCACGTTTGAGAGACTGATGATCATCTGCTGGATCCCGGAGGGGATGCCCACGATAAGAATGCGCTTCAGCCGCAGAGGATGAATGCGGATCTCTTTCAGAACCAGTCCATAGCCCTCTCTGCAGCGGACCAGCTTGACGACGACCATAAGTGCGGCGACGGCCTGAGCGATCAGGGTGGCGATCGCAACGCCTTCCACGTCCATGCCGATGACGGCCACGAGAAGAATGTCCAGTATGATATTGATGATGCAGGCGACGCCCAGATAGTAGAGAGGGGTCTTGGAATCGCCAACGGCCCGGAGAACGGCGGCGCCCATATTGTAGATCGACAGGAAGATCATGCCGCTGAAAAAGATCCTCAGATAGACAGATGCCTGGTCAAACACTTCCGGCGGAGTGTTGGTCCAGATGAGGATGTGATCCGCCAGCAGCACGCCGGCCACGGACAGAAAAACACCGAAGATCAGAGTGAATGCCGCCGCCGTATGTACCGCCTGACGCAGCTTCTCTGTATCGCCGGCGCCGTAAAACTGGGAGATGACCACGCCCGCTCCGGTGGTCAGGCCCATGAAAAGACCGATCAGCAGATTGATGACGGCAAAACCCGCCCCCACGGCGGCCAGAGCGGTGCCTCCAATGAAATTTCCCACAACGATGGAATCCACCATGTTGTAAAGCTGCTGAAACAGATTTCCCAGAATCAGCGGCAAAGCAAACAGAAGAAGCTGTTTGTAGATCACTCCTTCTGTCATTAATCCTTTTTCAGTAATTTGTTTTGTTTTCTCTTGTTCCATATGTATGCTCCTTTAGACTGAGTTACATCTTACCATATTACGCGCTTTTTTTCATTATTTCTTTTTATATAGATGTAGGACTTTTTTAACATTTGTGTTGAAAGAATTTCCAGCAATTGATACACTGTATATAATAGGTGATAAATAAACTGGACAGGGAATAATTGGGCTTTTGCCCTTATCGAAGGACAGGTGGACACACAGATGATGAGAATGAGAATAAAAGGTTGGCGGCGGGCTGCCGGCGTAGTTCTGGCAGCTGCGCTGTTTTTTGCGCCCTGTGGACAGCAGGCAGGTCCGCTGCGGGTCCTGGCGGCGTCGTGGGACGCCGGAGAACGGGACACGGCGGGAGAGCCGGCAGCGGAGAGCGGCGGAGGCCTGCGGGAAGGGTTCCGCCTGAAAGACACAGAGCACGGACAGGTGAACTTTGCGGATATGAAATACACGCGGACCGATCCCGCAGTGATGAAGAGTCTGGCGGGAAACATCAGAAGACTGTCCCGGTCAGAGGACCGCCGGGAACTGACAGTCCGTCTTTTCGAACGTCTGATCCGGCGTTATGACCGGGCGGAGGGCATGTACCGTCTGGCGGGCGTTATGGCGGATCTTGACGGGAAGGACGAGTATTTCCAGGCGGAAGAGACCGCTATGGAAATGCTGGAGACAGAGCTTTCGGAAATGCTCAGAGTTGCGGCGCAGACTGTTTTGGATTCGCCCTGCGGCGCCTATGCGGCCGAACAGTGGGGAGAGGCGTTCTGCGCTGCTGTGGGCGATGAAGAAGCCATGACGCCGGAGCAGGAAAAACTGTCCTGCCGTGAGACCGAACTGCTGTCGGAGTACGCGGATAAGAGCATAGACGAGTACTACGCTGATTGGAACGGAAAGAAGGTCGGCATGGCGGATATCGACCAACTGTATGAAGAAGGGGAGATCTCCGACAGCCAGTGGAACGATCTCTGCGCAGAGATCAGCCGTGCGCAAAACGAGGTCTTGGGGCCGATCTATGTGGAACTGCTGAAAGTGAGAACGCAGATGGCGGAGCTCACCAATAACGGGCAGGGGCAGAAACAGAACTATCTGGATCAGATGTACGGTTCCTATATGAGGGAATATTCAACGGAAGACACCTCCGCTCTGTTTCAGTCGGTAAAAAAGATCATCGTTCCATTGGAGGACAAGATCATTTCAGCCAAGAACACCGACGGACTGAATGAATACGCCGCCAGATATCTGGATCCGGCGGAGACGATGAGGCGGGTCTCCGCGCATCTGGGCGAGATCGGTCCGGAGCTGACGGAATCCTATGATTACATGGTGAAATACGGTCTTTATGATCTGGATTACAGGGAAAATAAATTTAACGGCGCCTATACCATCGCCCTGCCTGCGGAGCATTCGGTCTTTATGATGAATCAGCCGGACGGGTCCTTTTATGATTTTACATCCTTTATCCATGAATTTGGCCACTACAATCAGACTTACTGGACTGAGATCTATCCAACATGGCCGGAGTCTTTCAACGTGGACGTCTTCGAGGTCCATTCCCAGGGGCTGGAACTGCTGTTTCTGGAATACTATGACGATATGCTGGGGGAGTACGCGGACAGAGGAAAAACGGATCTGCTGGAAAATCTCATCTACAGTATAACCGGAGCCTGCATGACAGACCAGTTCGAGCAGTACGCGTATTCCCACCCCAAAGCCACCCTGCAGGAGCTGAACGAGGCCGCGGCCCGGATCGGCGCGGAATACGGATATGAAATGGACTGGCAGCCTTACGACTGGGTGGAGACGTCCCATATCTATGAGTCCCCTGGATATTATATCAGCTATGCGGTGTCGGCCATCGCGGCCTTCGAACTGTGGGCGGGATCCATCCATGACCGGGGTCAGGCGCTGGAAGATTATTACGATCTGATCAACATGCCTGACGAGCCTTTATTTGCGGCGCTGGAGAAATGCGGCCTGTCCCATCCCTTCGGGGAGGATGTGCTGGAACGCATCCGGCGCACGGTAGAACGGGAACTGGATATTCCGTCGGATGTGTACGGCCATTGGAGCGAATATTATGTGGACGACCTGTCATACAGAGGAATTGACCTGAGGCAAGCGGGCATGCTGGAGCAGAGACCTGAATCGGAAGATCAGGGAGTCTCTTTTCAGCCTGAGCGATCCGTCACACGGCGGGAATATGCCGCTCTGCTGTACGGGCTGGCGGATCAGGAGGGCGGAGGATCCACAGCGAAGATAGATTTTTCCGATATCGAGGACGGCGCGCTCAGCCGCCAGGACATGGCGCTGATGACCTGGCGATTCGCACAGACCTGCGGAGCGGAACTGCCCGGAGGCGGCCGGCGCATGAAAGGTTTTTCCGACGAGGCTGTCATCGGCGAAGGCCGGCTGGAAGCCGTGCGCGATCTCTGGAAAGGAGGAGCGCTGAACGGATATCCGGACGGAAGTTTTCGCCCGCTTGAACAGGCTACACGGGGAGAAGCGGCGGCGCTGATCGACCAGCTGTCCATTTAATCATTCATATGAAGCCGGGCTAGACGACCGGGCCCCGGAAAGGGCCGCCGGAGCGTCGCCGTGGCTATGGGAAAGCCGTATCAGAGGTCTGACAGTTTTGACAGATATGGCGTGTAATGTTTGTAAAAATCAGAATTTCACCGAAAATAATAGGTGGTAGCAATAGGTAAATCGTGGTATAATTTTTCTGCTCGACGGTAATCGACAAGATTTTTTCTACAGCACCATAGCCAAGGAATACACTCAGTAAGAAGAAGGAGAATACCGATGAATAGAAGGCGGGAGTCCAATGACCAGTTCTTCAAAAATGAGATCTGGGTTTATTACTCGTACATTAAAAAACTGTTATACACCTTAACACTGGATGCCAGCATTGCGGAAGATCTGGCTCAGGAAACCGTTATCAAGTGTTGGAAGAAAGCCGGACTGATCAAAACCTACAAAGATGTGAAAGCAGGTGTTTTACAGATCGCCAAAAACGAATTTCTTCAGTTCCGCAGAAGAAGTGAATCCGAGATCGAAGATCCCACGGATCCTCATCAGCTGCTCTGGCTGAAGGGCAGGTCCAACGTGGAAGACTACATCCGCAGAGATGGGGATATTCATCAATTTCTTTTCCTGTGCAATGGAGTGAAAAAAGAATACGTTCAAGTCGTCCTTCTTGCTGACTACTACGAATTTTCCCTGAAGGAAATCGCAAAACTGCTTCACCGAAATTATAATACTGTAGTTTCACAGCATGCCAGAGGTCTGGAAGAACTGAGGAAAAACAGTCTGGCGTCGGATAGCGGGGAAAGGAGGAATGCACAGTGAAGCGGAATAAAGACGAAGATGTGCAGATCACTCCCGAAGAAAAAGAAATGCTCCGCCGCCTGATGGAAACGCCGGGGATCGAAAAGGACTGGGATTTTTTCCAGGACCTGAACATGGATGTGCCGCCGCCGGAGTTCTTTATGAGAGGTAGACCGGAGCGTCATATCGGACTGCGGCGCATCGGCCGAAAGGCGCTGAAGGCCGGCGGTTTCGTGGCCTGCGTGCTGATCTGCGCGATGATCATCGCGCCGTTCATGGTTCCGGACACGGCGAATGCTGATAAGACGCCCTTTCAGATCCTGGCGGAGAATATTCGGAATGGGTTTGCAGAGGTAAAGCCTGATGGACAAGACATGGAAGAAACGACATCTGAAATCATAATATCAGATGAAGCCCAAATTGATAGTATCGGGAAAGGCTTTTTTGCGGATTTAAAAAAGCCCTTATATATTTCAGACAACTACTCCTTTGATAATTTGTTGATAGAAAAGGGGGAAGCTGGTTACTATAATGCGACTTACTTGTATAAGAATAAAAATGAAGATATGGTCAAGATTGTACAGAGAAGTATTACAGAAGAATCAGAAAACGTTTTTAATTTCTTTGGAAATGAAGGGGAAGCATTACACGAAAACGAATTATATTTTCAGCATGATGAAGTGAGTGGAAATAATATGTTAACTGTTTGGCCCAATAAAAAAACTAGGTTCATTATCTCAGGCGAATTAGAGAATCAGGAGTTGGAAAAAATTTATAATAATCTAAAATAAAAATATTTCTTACTTTTTGCAATTTTTGAGTCACAAAAAGCATCTTATATAGTGGAACCTGTTACAATCATATGACCAAAGGAGGAGAAATGAAGAAAAGAAGAAGCTTATTTGTTATTGTAATGTGCGTAGTCCTGCTCTTTTCCACAACAGCAGCTTTTGCAGCTGACTTAGACGTAAAAGTGAACGGGGTGGATGACACGCGCACCATCGGCAGTGGTAGTGTTAGCTTTACCCGTGCAGATGCACTGCGAGGAAAGGCCATTTATTCAGCCAGTTCTTTCAGCACCAATGTTGAATACATCAAGGCTACGGTGACTGTTGAGCGGAAGTACTCCAGTGGCTGGGATCAATATTATGCGCCCTATGAAGTTTATGGAAATTCCAGGACTGGTGAAATTGATGTGGTCGAGTATATTGATGTCAATGCTTCTGGAACGTATCGCATTAAAGTAGTATTTGAGGACAAAGTCAATGGTGTGGTTAATCGGACCAGCGGCAGATACTCGTCCGCCATCAGCCTCTAACTCGGACCTGAATTAGTCAGTCTGACAAGGCTATGGTGTCTTAAAAAGGGGATAAGGCGGAGATGGTGTGTGAAATCCGCCGATGCTGTCGGGTATTGTTGGAAATATCCGGCGGCATGTAACAAAATTTCGACAGTATTCTGAACGGAAATTGAGGATAATGTTGGAAGAGGGATTAGGGGGAAAGAATGAAATGAACATTTATCAAAAAAGGGAAACAGGGATCAAGGGAAACGAAGAATGTTTCGGGCTGAACAACGGTTGTACAGGCTCCCATTCTCCGGCGGCGTTGGGGGACGCTGCGGAGAGTGCTGTGGTTAGGAGGATGATCTTATGCTTTTAACTACTTACGGCCCGATTTTCTTCATCGTCGCAACAGCTGTCATGTACATGATCTTCATTCCGCTGTTGATCAGCGAATGGAAACACATGCGTGAACAGGAACGAAAACTGATGCGGAAAAAGTAACGTACGGGGAAAGGGGACAGCTTATGGGGTTGCTGTCCCTTTTTCGTGTCTGAAAACACGTCAATATGGAAGCGATGGTATTTTCCATTGCTTTTTTTATTGCCATGCTGTTTAATAAAAGAAAAGGGAACGATAGGTGCGTGGAGGAACAGGAGGGGGACGGGATCATGATGGAGGAAAAAAAGCGCGGAAGAGATTTTGCACGGGAGATGACGCGTGGCCGGCGGATCTTTTTATTCTGTTTCGCCGCGTCGGCGGCCGCTCTGGTGATCTATGCGGCGCTGTTTTTTTATCTGTATCTGGATAGACCGGTTTTTGTGAGGCATTACCTGGACCTGGAGTTTCCGCAAGCGGCGGCCGCAGCGGAGAACGCCGAAGGGGAACTGGATGGAGACGCCGGCGGCATAGAATCGGAAGCGGATGACGGCGTCCCCAATTACATCCACCCCCTGGAATTTCGTATGTATTACTTAACGGAGCGTTTCGACCGCAGGATCGTCTCGACTGTGATCTTTGAGGAGGCGCCGGAGCTGTCCTTCCGGGCGGATGAGAACACCGGCGGCCCGTGGTTTTTTATGGATAACGGCGAGACGGAGATCGGGATACCCTGCGGGAGGTACAGCGTGCGCAGTGTGAACATGAGCTTGTTGGAGACTATGGACTTCAGGGAGCTTGGCGATGTAACGCTGTCCCGGGCCAGAGTGCTCTTCAGCGACGGCACGGAAATGAATGCGGATATGGGGAAGCTGATCCTTCGGCAGCCGGAGGAGAACAGCTCGGAACGGCTGCATTCGGATAGGGCGGAAGCGTCCAGCGACGGAACCGGCAGCGAAAGTTTTGTGGCTTCGGAAAATCTGCGGTTTGCCGGTCTGGAGGAGCGCATGCTGGCAGAGATGAACGGGCTGTGGTCGATCCAGATCAACGGCGACGAATACACAGAGGCCGTGGGAAAGGAATATGAGATGGGGAAGCTGATCAAAGTTTCTTTTGCCGTTCAGGTACCGGAAGCGGAGAGACGCTTCGATATCTATGACGCCCGTCCCTGTCTGCTGTTTGAAAACGAGCATGGGAGACAGCGGAGAATGGAGCTGAATAATCTTAATTATTACGGCCCTTACGCGGGAGACGGGGTGTCCGCGGTAAAATATGTGAAAGCAAGGGAGGCGGAATAGATGTCTGAGAAATATAAAGTAGTCTTTTGGGGACTGTTTTTGACGACGGTTCACATCAACCTGGGTTCGATCCAGCTTTTGCCGCCTTTTATCGCGCTGCTGATCGTTTATGCGGGTCTCGGCGGGTTGTTCAGCATATCTGATCTGAATGAGTTTAAAACAGCCCGGACGTTTTGCCTGATCGCGGCGGCGGCCAATCTGTCGGGATGGGCGGCCGCGCTGGTGGGACCGGTGCTGGGACGGCAGCTGGGCGAGGGACTGAGCTCCGGCGTCTATATTATCTGTGAGATGGGCCTGTTCTACTTTTTGCTGACAGGCAGCGCCCGGGCGTTTCTGGCCCCCGATCTTCCCCGGAGCGCCTTATGGGCGGGGAGGGAAAACAACGCAGGTCATTCAGGGCCGGAGGCCGCGATGGATGAAAAGTTCGTTTTTTATCAGGGCAGAGCGGTTTTGATCACAGTGGTATTTGGGATCGTCAACGTGGGTCTGATCATCGGTTCCGCGCTCTATCTTGAAACGCTGTTGTGGCTGGTGATGCTGGCTGGTTTTATCGTTCAGATCTGGATGTTGGTCCTGGTCCACGGTCTGGATAAGGCGTGGAGGGCAGAACTCCCTCCCGGGGATCCGGCGGTCATCTCTGAAATGGGAAACAGGATGGACGGAGAGGTCCAGACCGCGGAAAAAGATCCGGAATTTGAAGAAAGGTAAGAACGGGGAGATCCCGCCCAACGCAGATGAAAAAGCGGACGGCGGCCCTCGTCAGGTGTTTTGGCGATGTCTATGAGCGGCAGATGGGAGCGGATATTCAGAGGACTTGTCCTGATCGCTGCGGCTGTGGCGCTGGCGATGGTCTTGTTGTGTCCTTCGCTGCTGTTTCTGTTCCCAGTCAGCTGTTTTTTTCTGTTCTTTCGGGTGTTTGAGCCGGACATGGAGCCGGCGGGATACCTGTCTGTAGTGAGATCCGTGTGCAAGATCGAATAGATCCTTTCTGTCAGTTGGTGCATCGACAGAAAGGAGATTTGAAATATGAGAAAAAGACAGCCGGGACAGGGACGGCTTATTTTGCCGTATGCTGATTTAATAATGGAAATGAAAGGATCTGACTGGGAAGAAACGCCGGATGGGGAGCTGCAGGAACACATAGCGCGCGCGGCGGAGCGCCGCAGGATCCGCAGGGAACAGAGCGCCGGACCGCTTCAGAGCGCCGGTGCGAAGATGGGAGCGGAGGAATGCGCGGAACTTTACAGCCTGCTTTCGCAGGCGGTATTTCGCTGCACCGGGCTGAAGCTGTTTGATACGCAATTGGCCGCCGCCCTGGCCATGGAGAACGGTAAGATCGTTCAGCTGCCCACCGGCGAGGGAAAGACGTTAGCCGCCGCAGTGACGGCGGCGGCCCGGGCCCTGGGGGGCGAGAAAGTACATATCTTTGTCTATAACGACTATCTGGCAGAGCGGGACTGGAGGGCCAATCAGGTTTTTTACAGATACTGCGGTCTCACCAGCGCCTGTATCGTCCAGAAGAGCAATAAACGGGAACGAAGACTGGGATACGGAGCCGACGTGCTGTATATTACGGCCAGGGAGGCTGGATTTGACTATCTGAAAAATTTTCTCTGCATGGAGCAGGAAGAGTGGGTGGTCATCCCCACGTCCTGCGGGATCGTGGACGAAGCTGATTCCATCCTCATCGACGAAGCGCGGATCCCGCTGGTGCTGGCGGGGAGCATGCCGGAGAGGGACCGTGAAGAGAGCGCGCAGACGACGGAAGACGGGCCGGTAAAACTGGCCTGGCGGGCGGCAGGACGCATGGGTCCGGCGGAGGTCGAGACGGATGCTGCCGGCGCCCGGGTCTGGCTGACGGCGAAAGGGATCTCACTGGCGGAAAGCCTGCTGGGGATCGACAATCTGTATGCGGAAGAGAACGCCGGTATGCATTCGGCTATGATGGCCGCTCTGGAGGCGAAGTATCTGCTGGAACGGGGGCGGGACTATCTGGTGACGGAAGAGGGCGTCAGGCTGGTGGACGGACTCACCGGCCGGATGGCGGAGTCCAGAAGGTATCCGGAACTGCTGCATCGGGCGGCAGAGGAGAAAGAGGGGATCGGCGCCGCGGCGTCTCTGGCGATCTACAATTCCATCCCGCTGCAGTTCTTTTTGAAACAATACGATATGCTTGCAGGAATGACCGGCACAGCGACGGGCTGCGAAAAAGAACTGAAGACCATGTACGGACTGGACACGATCCTGCTGTCTCCCCACGTCCCCTGTATCCGTGTGGATGAACCGGACTTTTTTGTATCGACAGAGGCGGAAAAGGAAGGGGCCGTCGTGCAGGAGGTACGGCGGGCGTATCAGCGGAGGCAGCCGGTACTTCTGGGGACGCAGAGCGTGGCGGAGTCTGAACGGTATGCGGAACTGCTGTCTGCGGCCGGCGTGCCCAATTTCCTGCTCAACGCCGCCCGGGCCGACCGCGAGGCGGAATTGATCGCACGGGCCGGAGAGCCGGGCCGGGTGACTGTTTCCACAAATATGGCGGGACGGGGCGTGGATATTCGTCTGGGCGGGCCGGAGGGTACGGACCGGACAGGAGGGGCGGACCGACGGGGGGACGTCGCGGAGGCGCCCGATCACGTGGAAGGAGGAAAAAGGGCGGAGGCACGAGCCGCGGGCGGTCTGTATGTGATCGGCTGCGGCCTGGCCGCCAACCGCCGCGTGGAAAATCAGCTGCGCGGACGGGCGGGCAGACAGGGAGACCCGGGCAAGAGCCGTTTTTTTATCAGCCTGGACGAGCCGATCTTTCAGACAGAATATGCCAGGAAGCTTTTTCGAAGAGGAAAATCCCCGAAGCTGGCGCGGGAGCTGCAGCGTGCAGGAGAAGGATCGGATGCGGAAAAACGCTACATGCTGGAGCGATATGCGGCTATATTGGAAGTACAGCGGCGAAGGATCACACACTGGCGCCGGGAGGTGCTGACGGGGGAGCGTCAGCCGGGTTTTCTGCAGGCGGAGGAGCCGGAGCTTTTCGAGCGGTACGCCGCGGATCTGGGATGGGCCACGGTGGAGAAAGCGGAACGGCAGCTGGCTTTGTATTTCTGCAACCGCTGCTGGTCCGATTATCTGGCTGTTATGGAAAATGTCAGGCCGGGGGTCCATCTGGCCCTGATCGGCGGAGAAAACCCGCTGGATTCGTACAATAAGACCGCTGTGAGGGCATTCGCGGAGATGGAGGAGGACATTCGGGCCTGCGTGATCGCCGGCATGAAGTCATGCCGGATCACAGAGCAGGGGATCGACCTGGAAAAAGAAGGACTGGGCGGTTCAGCAGTGACGTGGACATACGCCGTAGATGAAAATCCCGGACAGTTTTCCGGACTGCCGCTGATCCTTCGCAGACCTTAGACCGGCGATTTTTACCGGGAAGGAATATGAGGACGCCGAACCGAATAAAGTTCTTCTGGAGGTGATCGTATGGCAAAGAGGACGATCGTGGTAAATGGGTACGCCTATCCTAATATAAATCCGGAATTGCTGGCGGAGACCGCGCCGGATCTGACATTCGTGTCGGCGTTCAGTTACGGCGTCAATGCCGGCGGCGGCCTGATCCCGCTGGACGACGAGGTGATCATCCGCACGGCCGCCCCTTATGGAGCGCGGGCGCTGATGGTCCTTTCATCGCTGGAGGGCGAAGGCGGCATGGACAGCGATCTGCTGGGTCAGATTTTGGGAACGGCGGAGTCTCAGGAACGCCTGATCGACGAGATACTCGCCAATTTGAGAGCGAAGGGCATGTACGGAGTGGACTTTGATTTCGAATATATTCCGGCCGGGGATAAAGACCTTTACAGCAGCCTGATCGAGCGGGCCAGAATACGGCTTAACGCGGAAGGCTATGTGGTCCTGGCGGCCCTGGCGCCGAAGATCGCCACGGATCAGCCGGGGCTGCTTTACGAAGGGCATGACTACGCGGCGATCGGCAAGGCGGCCAATCTGGTGATGCTGATGACTTACGAGTGGGGATTCACTTACGGTCCTCCCATGGCCGTTGCGCCTGTCAACAGAGTCCGTGAGGTGCTGGACTACGGCGTGACGCAGATCGACCCGTCCAGGATCCTCATGGGGATCCCCAACTACGGATACGACTGGACCCTCCCCTTTGTAGAAGGAGAATCGCGGGCCCGCAGCATCGGAAACGAGGAAGCGGTCTGGCTGGCAAATTACCGCGGAGCGGAGATCCTCTTTGACGAGGTGGCTCAGGCCCCGTTCTTCTTCTACGAAGACGAGGACAATCGGGAACACGAGGTCTGGTTCGAGGACGCCAGAAGCATCCGCGCCAAGCTGCGGCTGGTGGAGGAATACGGGCTGGCCGGGGTAAGTTACTGGAATCTCATGCGGCCCTTCCGGGCAAACTGGGAGGTCCTGCGGGAAATGTTCAACGTGGCGAAGCTGTAAGGGCGGAGCCGGTCATAGGAAAAGGTCCCAGTCCATTTTTTTCAGGACGCCGGGGCCTTTTTTCTATGATCAGGTGCGTTTTGACAGCAGCATCACCGCCCCCGGAGCTTGACAAAGAAACCGTGGCCTGCTATATTAGTTAAGTAAATATAATTAAATTAGCTTAACTAATTCCCGCCTGACAGATCTGAAATTCGGAGACGGGAAGAAAAAACCCATACCGCAGACAGTGAACACAGACAGGAGAAGAACGTTGAAGGAAAAAAAGCAGATCAATTTACTGGACAGTTTGAATCAATATTATTTTGATATGACGGTGTGTTCGATCCGCCAGCTGCACAGAGACGCGGGACTGAATATCTCGTATAACAGCGTAATGTATCTGGATATTATCTCCTATCAGGAGAACTGCACGATCAGTTCGCTGGCGGAGACCCTGCAGATCTCACGGTCGGCGGTGACGATGAAGGTAAACGAGCTGGTCGGCAAAGGTCTGGTCGTAAAGACGCAGAGCAGCCAGGACAGGCGCGTGTTCTATCTGCGGGTGAGCGATGAGGTGGAGCGGACGCTGGACGCGTACGACAGGCCCATCGAAAAGGCGGTGCGGCGGATCGAGACGGCGTACACGCCGGAACAGATCCGGACATTCTGCGATATGATCCGGATTTTTAGTGAAGAATGTAAGTCAGAGGGGGATGAATAACATGGAACGCCGGATCGATCCGGACCTGAGAAAGGGGAGGGAGACGGATCAAAAAAACGAGCCGGAACAAAGATTGGATCAGGAACATCAGAGAATGTTTGAGAGCCTGCCGCCGGGGGAGCTTTTCCTCAAGTGCGCAGTGCCCAGTATGATCAGCATGGCGGTGACGTCGCTCTACACAGTGGCGGACGGTATTTTTGTGGGACGGTTTATCGGTTCAGGAGCGCTGGCCGCCATCAATCTGGTCATGCCGTTTATTATGATGAGCTTTGCGCTTTCGGATATGATCGCCGCAGGTTCGTCCGTACAGATATCCATCAGGCTGGGAGAGAAGAAGGGCGACGAGGCAAACCGCATTTTCAGTTTCTGCAGTCTGTTGATCTTCGCCATCTCCTGCGCCATGGGCGCGGCGGGCTGGCTGTTCGCCGGTCCGCTGGTCAGGCTCATGGGAGCGGATGAGACGGTCACGGCGCTGGCGGTGGAGTACATGCGGGTCTACGCCGTATTCTCGCCGGGCATAATGATATTCTTTGCGCTGGACAATTATCTGCGCATCTGCGGGAAAGTCCGCTACAGCATGCTGATGAACGTGGGTATTTCGCTGCTGAACATCGTCCTGGACGCGCTGTTCATCGCAGTGTGGGGCTGGGGGATCGGGGCTGCGGCGCTGGCCTCCTGCATCAGCCTGATGGCGGGCACGGTCATCGGTTTCGCGCCGTTCCTGAGCCGCAGGCTGCCGTTGAAACTGGTCCGAGGCCGGATATCCCTCCGCATGACAGGAAATATTCTGGCGAACGGCAGTTCGGAGTTTTTCTCCAATATTTCCGGCTCGGCGCTGATGGTCATCATGAATACGGTGCTGCTCCGACTGGGCGGAGCCATGGCGGTGGCGGCCTTTTCCATCGTGATGTACATCGACAGCGTGGTCAAATCCCTGCTGTTTGGCATGGCGGATTCTCTGCAGCCGGCGATCAGCTACAATTATGGGGCGGGAAACCGCAGCCGTATGTTTGCCATTGAAAAACGCCTGCTCCTGGCAGGCGCGGTGCTGTCGATGACAGTGCTTCTGGGACTTCTCCTAAGCGGACAGCACATGATCGCGCTGTTTCTCGACGGAAGCGACAAGTCGCTGATCGAGCTGAGCTGGCGTGCCATGAAGCTGTTTTCTATGTCCTATCTGATCTGCTGGTTCGGAATGATCGCCGGATCGTTTTTCACGGCGCTGAACCGCCCGGTGTGTTCGCTGACTGTGGCGTTCGGACAGACACTGGTCTTCCCGCTGCTGTCTCTCATGACGCTGCCCGCAGTGCTGGGACTGGACGGCGTCTGGCTTACCGGTCTGGCGGCGGGATGCATGAGCGCGCTGCTGGCGGCGGTCTTTTTCGTCAGGGTTCAAAAAACGGCCTGTATCAGGAACATATAGACCGCCGTGCCGCAGAGGATGCTGATGAGATTATTTCGCTTCCACAGGTGCAGGGCCACTACGGTCAAAATTGCCAGAAGCTCCGGGACGCCGTGGGGCGCCGCAAGTATCGGCGTGCTGCGCAGGCAGTATACCACCAGCATGGCCATGACGGCGGGCGGAAGGGCATTGCCCAGATAGGTGATGATCTTCGGCGTCTCGCCTCTGGAAAACAGAACGAAAGGCGCCAGCCGCGTACAGAAGGTCACGGCGGCGATGACCAGAATGACTGCGGCCGCATACATGGGACCGGTAAGATGGATCATAAAGTGACCTCCTTTCTTACTTCGGGGTCGGCAGACGTTGCCGCGGCCTCCGCCGGGGCTGTGTCTGCGTCAGCAGTAAGAACGTCCTCGTCGCTCTGAAGCTTGGCGCTGATCGGCCGTCTGAAGACCAGAAGCAGTGCGGTGATCAGCAGCATGGCGGGCAGCGCCATATTGTCGGGGCCTACGGCGATGAGCACAGCCGCAGATGCGGCCAGTCCGATAAGAGCCGGGCGGTGCGTTTTGTAAGCTTTCCATTGATCCAGGAAGATGACGATGAAAAGGGCGGTCATGGCAAAATCCATGCCGGTAGTGTCAAATGTAATGAATGATCCCAGCAGCGAACCCAGGACCGAACCTGCCACCCAGTAGCACTGGTTCAGAAAAGATACGCTGAACAGAAATTTTTTCGGATCCACATCTTCCGGAGACTGAATGGAGCAGAGCAGGGAATAGGTCTCGTCGGTCAGTGAAAAGATCATATAACCTTTCGCTTTGCCCATTTTGCTGAAGGTGTCCAGAAAGGACAGTCCGTAAAACATGTGCCGGATGTTGACCAGCAGCGTCATGACGGCGGCCTGGATCAGGCTCAGACCGGAGGTGAGGATGCTGACGGCGATAAACTGCATGGCTCCGGCGTAGACCAGGACGCTCATGCCAAAGGCCCAGACAAAATTGTAGCCTGCGTTCTGAAACAGCAGGCCGAAGGCGATTCCGATGGACAGATAACCTAACATAATGGGAACAGTACAGGGGAATGCCGCTTTTAACGCTTTTTTCATAATTATCACTTGCGATCCGCTGTGTGCGGCTTTCATTCTATATTTTGTTTGATCTGCTGAAAAGTCTGAATTTACAATGAGAGGGGCCGGAAAATGCGGCCCCTGACAACTGCGTGCTATTGCGGTTCGATCTTATACGAATTTAACGGCGGTGCCGTAGGCAATGACCTCGGCCGCGCCCTGCATGACGGCGGCGGAGGAATAGCGCATTGCCACCACCGCGTCCGCGCCCATGGCCTGAGCCTCCTCGACCATCCGCTTTGTGGCCAGCGCTCTGGCTTCATTCATCATGTCGGTATACGATTTCAGCTCGCCGCCCACGATGGTCTTGAAGCCCTGCGTGATGTCCCTTCCAATATTTTTGGACTGAATGGTGCTCCCCTTGACCAGACCGAGAGTCTCCAGCTGCTTTCCGCTAATTGTTTCAGTAGTTACTAAGATCATCTTCTTCTCCACTCCTTACCTCATTAATTCTCTCAACCAATACATAAATTGCCACGCCGATGAACGCAGATGGGATCAGTGCTCCCAAAAGTTTCGCGATCAGCGGCAGGTCGATCAGAAGACAGGCGATTAAAAACACAAAAAGGTACAGCACGACAGCCACGGTTATGATGACCGGGGCCACCAGTTTCTTTGTATGCATCTGAAAACCCTCCCTTCTGAATTATGTATTATTATAACGCCAGGACCGGATCGCCGCAAGGAGAAATTCCTGTATTTCAGCGGAGGCGGAGGGAACGGAAAGACCCTCCGGCGCCGTTGAATGGCGGACGGAGGGTCTGCACAGGAAATAAAGGATCACCCGATGGAGATTACTGAGCGAAGTTTTTTCCCAGTTCCCGGCACTTTTCCAAAGCGCTTTCATCAGGGGTCTCATTGACGATCAGCCCTTCGTCGCTGAAGAGCGCCGCGCCGGCGCCGGCTGCCCGTGCAGCCCAGTCGCGCATCCATTGTCCGTCGCCCCACCCGTAGGAACCGAAGAGCGCCACGGGTTTTCCGCCCAGAGAAGACTCCAGTTCAGAAAAGAAGGGTTCGAATTCGCTTTCTTCCAGATTTTCGGCTCCCATGGAAGGGCAGCCGAGGGCCAGTTTATCATAGGATCCGGCCTGTGCGGCAGTTATTTCCGATACGGAAAACAGAGATGTCTCCGCGCCTGCGGAGAGGGCGCCCTCGCAGATGGCTCTGGCCATCGCCTCGGTATTTCCCGTTCCACTCCAGTAGATGACTGCGATTTTACTCATATGTATGACCTCCCAATTTTTATTTTCGACTTCGGCGAGACGGCATGTTCAGCCGCGGCCTGACTGCTGCAGGCTTACGCTGCAGCCGACGAGACGGAAAGCAGCCTGAGGAGCCGTTCGCCTTTTGCAATGCGTTCGCAGAGAAAATCACGACATGCGGTGTATTCTGCGAACGTCTGTTTTCTTTGTTCTGCGTCGGAATAGACCTTCCAATAGCCGCTGAACAGAAAATCCTTCCCCTTATTCTCGATAAAACCGAAGACGTCGGCAGGGGGATAACCCAGAAACAGGCCGATCTCATGGGGAAATCCGCCGCTGGAAGCGATCCGCGTTTTCAGATGCCGCAGCGCCGAATCTGACCAGCCCGGCAGATCCGTATGAGGATAGCCGATGGAATGAAGAAAATCCATGACAGCTGGCTGAGAAAGTTCACTGTTCAAAAGAGCTTTCCGGTAAACGAATACCAACGCGCGTTTTTCACATTCACAGAGAATTTCAAACGCCAGGCCGCCGGCCCTGAGCGCCCGGCTGTAACGGCGCAGTTGTGACGAAAGGCCGGGGTGGCGATCTTTGGAAAAAGAAACGAGGTTTGCGGATTTTATGCCCAGCAATACGGGCGCGCAGTGGCTGGCCAGCGTTTCTTCAAATATTGTTTCGGTCTGATTCATAGTGATAGATTCTCCTGGTTTCTGGATTTTACATGTGACGGCCGCCGTGTCCGGACGGGGAGCCGGCGGCATATTCAGAACAATGCCCGGGCAGGACCAGATAATAGCAGTCCAATGTACTGCTGCATTGTCCCGCAGATGGTCAGCATAGGCTGACGAAAGGGCTAAACGGCGGACGTCTGATCAGCAAAGCGTACTGTGCTGGGCCTGGCAGGCACAGGCTTCTCTCTGGCTGCACCCTGCGCAGTGCTGGGACAGAAGCTGTTTCAGCGCACTGCTGCTGCTGCTGTGACACCTGATCACGCAGGCGTCGCATCGGCTGGCCTGCTGTACCGCAGAGCATACCAGTTTGTGAGATACCGTATTCGTAAATAACACCATCAGATCGGGCGTTCCGATCTTTTTCTTGAAATCCGCAGGCATCTTTGCGAACACCTTCGCTTTGTATCCAAAACTCCTGCATATCTCCCTGTACTGCTGATACATTCTCTCATTTCCGCCTACGATCACAACGCTCATAGATCCTCCTCCCAAATCATTCCGGCCAAAGCCGCATTTTGATTGCTTACGTTTCTGCATAAAGTTAGCGGAGGCTAACTTTATGTTTGAATGTTAGCATAGGCTAACTTGCTTGTCAAGACTTTGTCAAAATAAATAAGATCATTTTTTCTTTTATCGCTGCGGTAGTGCGCTTGATATCCCGGAGCGGGAAGCGGGGAGACGCCCCATGAAAAAAGCGGCGTCTTTTCCTGTATGGAGAAAAAGACGCCGCGCCGCAGAAGAGACGCCATATACTCCGCTCTGTCCTCCGCCATGTCCGCCGTCAGGAATAGAGATTCAGAATAAAGGCGAGACTGCCATCCTCTTCAATATAATACCCATTGGAGATGTCCTCATAGGTATAGACCGTGGGATCGCTGCTCTCCACGCTGTCCGCATAAAAGCGGTCGAGAACCGCCTGCTCCGACAGACCGCGCAGCTTCAGAAATTCCTGTTCTTCTATCGAACGGTCATTTTTTGCGTCGTAATAGTAGCGGCTTACGGAACGGAGCGATCCCGAGCCGTAATAGGAAGAGGAGGTCCCCAAAACGCAGAGTTCATACACATCGCCGAAACGGTATTCTTCAAAGTAGATTTTAAAAACCGGATACGTGAAACTGATCAGAAGTTCATCGTAATCAGGCTGAGCTGCGGTGACGCGGCTGAAATCCGCTTCGATCTGCCGGCTGATGGCCTTTGCTCCCGGTCCGCCGCTTTTGAGTCTGGGAATGGCGATGTCGACGATCCCTCTGGCGGGCACCTGATCGTAAAGGCGGTAAGCCGTTTCCAGTACTGAGAGATCTTCCGCGGGCGGGACGTAGGGATCCTGATCGAAGTAGTTCAGCTTAATGGATCGGTTTACTTCTGATAAAAGGTATTCGTATCGTTCCTCATAACGGACCGAACCGCCGGAGCCGGCTTCCGGCCCGCCGCCGTATTCTGTCTCGATCAGCAGCCTGACGGGAAGACCGTTCTTATCCAGCCAGAAGGTCTGTCTGAACAGATCGGCCGCATGATCGGCCGGTTCATCGGATCTCTCATCGCTGTTGGTCTTCAGGGTGAAGGTGCAGCGGGTCTCCTGACCGTCCTTTTCAATGAGCGCATTTTTGACGCTGTCCGCAGTCACAGGAAGGGCGTATATCCGAAATGCAGCGTCCAGACCATAGGCGTCGCCCAGCCGGGCGCCGGGCCGCCAGCCGGAGGAATCGTCCTCTCCGCCGTCGTAGTAGGCGTAGCGCTGCAGCTGGCCCCCTGTCACAAGGCTGCCGTAGGGAGGTTCTTCGGCCGGTTCGGTGTGAACGAGATAGTCCCACTCACGGCCGTTTTTTATAAAATCCATAGTATGGACAAACTTTCTGGTGTCGGAGAGTCTGGGCGTGCTGTCAGGAGAATCGGCGATGTACGTGCGCAGTTCTGAGTGAAGCTGCAGCCGCCCGCTGTCAAGGGCGTTGAAGCGTTCCACTGCAGATCCGACGGCCTCAACGGCCTGGGCGATCTTCGCTTCCCGGTCCGCCTCCGGGTCCCCGGTCTGGCCAGAGGGCGCCGCGCTGCAGGATGAGAGCAGCAATACGGAGAGCAGGATCAATGACAGACTCAGGATCAGAGTCCGGAGCACAGGGGCCATAGCCTGCGGCAGCCGGCGTGAGCGGAGCGTTTTCACTGTTCGTTTCATAGGAGACCTCCTGTCCATTTCGAAACTGGCGGATCACACTGTTATACGTTTGACGGAAGAGGAGGGAAGAAAGTTCCAGGATCGGATTTCGGCTATAAAACCTGCGGTCCAAAAGAGTAAAAACAAAAAAGATCTTCCTCAAAAATACCCCTTTACAAAACCACTCCACATCGTGTATAATAAATCTTGCGTTGAAAAGCGCACCTGCGTGCATAGCTCAATTGGATAGAGTAGCGCACTACGAATGCGAAGGTTGGGGGTTCGAGTCCCTTTGCGCGCACCATAGACTGTCCGAAAAGACAGGAAAAAACACTGTAAATCCAAGATTTACAGTGTTTTTTTACGTTGGAATGAGGAAAAAGGGCAAAAAAACAGAAAAATGAGGGGTTAAATCCCCCTCATTGCCTCCACAAGGGCCGGAACCCCCTTCATATTGATGGCTCTCTTCATATTGTACGCAAGAAAACTAAGCCCCGCTTCCGCCGAGGTTTTTTGGATCCCCTTGCAAAGAAAGTAGTAGGCCCCGTGGGACCACTTTACCGTGCCGAAGGGATGCTCCGACACGCACAGTCGGAGCTTCTGTTTGGGTATGTCGTCCGCCACCCGCAGCAATACGGTCAGACCTGGCCGGTTTTTGCGGTAAAACGAATTGTGGGGGATAAAGCCCGGCGGCTGAGTGATCACGGGTTTCCCTTCTCCGTACATGCGTGCGGCTACATATTCGGTTCCTGGACCAAAGCGCACCACCTTGTGCTTGCGCGATGGGGTGCAGCGATTCGTACATTGTCGGCAGGCCGGTCTGCAGGCGTATTCGATCCCGCCGTGCTTTTCACAGGTCTTTCGCAGCGTCTGGCCCATGGGGCAGGTCACCGTCGTTTTGTCCAGTCCGCGATGGAAGCAGCCGATGGCCCGCTCTGCTCGGACCTCCACGCTCAGGTGAGATCCCTCGTAGCATTGGGGCAGGACGCCGGCGTGCAGGCAGGCCCGGATGTCTTCGGGCCTGGTGGAACGACGCCGCTCTTCCGTGATCGCCTGGGGCTCATAGGGCAGAACCAACAGCCGCTCAGACTGGTCGTAGCGGAATCCCACATAGGGCAATACGCCCTGCTGGATGCAGGCGAGTATTTCTTCCTGACTGTCATACCCCTTGTCCGCCACCACCGAAAGGACCTCTGTCTTCAGATCCTGCTTGACCTTCTGGGAGAAGGCGGAAAGCACCTGCTGGTCGTTGGCATGGTTGGTCACCTCGAAGGCCGCGACCAGATGTGTCTTCGCGTCCACTGCCGTCTGCACATTGTAACAGCAGTGAAAGCCGTTTTTGCTGTTCATCATGCGGGCCTGGGGATCCGTGGTCAGCAGCTGGGTCTCTCCGCTCTCCAAAAGCTGCGCCTGGTACGCCTCATACCGTTCTTTTCGCGCGGTCAATTTCTCCATGGTCTCGGTCAGCACAGCTGTCTTCTCCGGCTCCGTGTCCTCCTTCTCATCCGCTTCCTGCAGCTGCTTGAGATAATGCGCCAGCTCGTTGTCAACACGCGCCAGCTTAGTGGTCAGGATCGTCTCGTTATACATGTTCTTGTGCCCGTTCACCGCCCGGAATTTGGACCCGTCCACAGCCAGAAGCTCTTTGGAGTACAGCCCCAAACTCAGGCATTCCCCGACGAAGTGGCGAAAGACCCCTACGATGGCTTCGCTGTTGTCCTTGCGGAAGTCTGCGATGGTGCGAAAATCCGGGGCCAGAGAATCCAGCAGATAGAACAGCTCGATGTTTCTTCTGCATTCGATCATGAGCCTGCGGCTGGAACGGATCTGGTTGAGGTAGCCATACAGGTACAATTTGAGAAGCACGGCAGGATCATAGGCCGGCCGCCCGGTGTCTGCGGGGACCGCATGGGTGAAGCCCAGTTTGTTCAGGTCCAGCCCGTCAACAAACGCGTCGATGAGGCGGACCGGATTGTCGGGATCGATGTGATCCTCCCAGGAGACAAACAGCCTGATCTGGTCGCGGGATGTTCCGTTTATGTAAGCCATATGGCACCTCCTTTTTTTCTTTTATTATACCATAAAACCATTGAAATTTAAACGTTTATTGGCATTTTCGCCCCTGGCCTTTTACTCTGTAGTATGTGGTTGGTTTTCAGACAGCCTGACCATAGACTGTCCGAAAAGACAGGAAAAAACACTGTAAATCCAAGATTTACAGTGTTTTTTTACGTTGGAATGAGGAAAAAGGGCAAAAAAACAGAAAAATGAGGGGTTAAATCCCCCTCATTGCCTCCACAAGGGCCGGAACCCCCTTCATATTGATGGCTCTCTTCATATTGTAAGCAAGAAAACTAAGCCCCGCTTCCGCCGAGGTTTTTTGGATCCCCTTGCAAAGAAAGTAGTAGGCCCCGTGGGACCACTTTACCGTGCCGAAGGGATGCTCCGACACGCACAGTCGGAGCTTCTGTTTGGGTATGTCGTCCGCCACCCGCAGCAATACGGTCAGACCTGGCCGGTTTTTGCGGTAAAACGAATTGTGGGGGATAAAGCCCGGCGGCTGAGTGATCACGGGTTTCCCTTCTCCGTACATGCGTGCGGCTACATATTCGGTTCCTGGACCAAAGCGCACCACCTTGTGCCTACGCGATGGGGTGCAGCGATTCGTACATTGTCGGCAGGCCGGTCTGCAGGCGTATTCGATCCCGCCGTGCTTTTCACAGGTCTTTCGCAGTGTCTGGCCCATGGGGCAGGTCACCGTCGTTTTGTCCAGTCCGCGGTGGAAGCAGCCGATGGCCCGCTCTGCTCGGACCTCCACGCTCAGGTGAGATCCCTGATAGCATTGGGGCAGGACGCCGGCGTGCAGGCAGGCCCGGATGTCTTCGGGTCTGGTGGAACGACGCCGCTCTTCCGTAATCGCCTGGGGCTCATAGGGCAGAACTAACAGCCGCTCAGACTGGTCGTAGCGGAATCCCACATAGGGCAATACGCCCTGCTGGATGCAGGCGAGTATTTCTTCCTGACTGTCATACCCCTTGTCCGCCACCACCGAAAGGACCTCTGTCTTCAGATCCTGCTTGACCTTCTGGGAGAAGGCGGAAAGCACCTGCTGGTCGTTGGCATGGTTGGTCACCTCGAAGGCCGCGACCAGATGTGTCTTCGCGTCCACTGCCGTCTGCACATTGTAACAGCAGTGAAAGCCGTTTTTGCTGTTCATCATGGGGGCCTGGGGATCTGAGAAGTATGGAGATCAACGCTGAGGACCGTTTTGATACGCGGAAAGATGGGACGTCTCCTGGATTTTTTCTTTTTGCCACGCCAAATGACGCAAAAACGAAAAAAGAATGATTGAAATATACTTATTATGAAATATATGGAAGTTATTTTTTCTTGTTTAGTGCAAAAGTGCTTTCAAAAAGAAAAAAGCGACATAAATCGACAAGGCAGATAATAGAACTGTCTGCTGCGTCCTCTGTTTTTTTCTTTTTTGATGTTGAATACAAGGCAAAAAGAAAAAATGGATCCTCTCGTGTTTTCGATCAACTGCTGATCTGCATTTTTTTATATAGTATAGATTGGATTGGACATGAACAGGATCGGAAGTTGTGAATGGAGCGTTTATGAATAATAAGAATCAATTCGTTACGATATGGATGTTTGCAGGGATGCTGTTTGGACTGGCCATCGGCTGTGTTACTGGGTTGTTTACCTCCTTTGTTCAGGTAAATGAAAAAGCCCGCAAACAACATAGCTGTCAGCAGGCTTTCCATAGTACATATTTTACCGCTCTAAGATGTCCCGGTAAACTTTTGATTGACAAATCTAGACCAACAAAGCTGTAAAAATGTCAATTTAGGATGCTATGGAATGCACCAATGTAGTGTACTAATTGCTGTGTCCCACTTGCCTGCTCAAATGGAACAATCTCCTTCTGGCTGAATACACTCCAGTTTACTGCACCTTCCACGGCTTTCATCTTGGCGAAGCGACATTGATCTTAAATTTAATGAACTTATCAACGTAATGTGTTAAAATAATATTATTGGAAACTTAAGACCTTCGAACGGATGCTGAACAGCGAGAAATACATTGGTCAAGTTCTGCATTCAGGTATATGATGCGTCGGAATCCATACTGGGCCAGCAGTTTCGCAGAGCGGGGACGAAGCTGACCATGCAGTACGACTACGGCGATGGTTGGGAGATCGCACTCACACTGGAAGAGGTTTTGATCGACAAGGATTTGCCGGGCCGTGAGTTGCCGCGTGTGCTGGATGGTTCAGGCTACGGCATCATTGAGGACTGCGGCGGTCCCGATGGGCTGGAGCGATCGGCGAAGGCGTTCCGGCAGAAAAAGGGTCGTGCATATCAAGAATACTGCGAATGGCTAGGGCGAATACGAGCTTGCACCGACGCCCAGGTCAATTGCTATTTGGGATCGCAAATATTTAGAGAAGAAAAACTGAACCCGGCAAAATCCGGGCGCCGCGCCGGTCTGCGCCATGCGTTGGAGGAACTGCACAAGGCGATAAGGAGGGACATATCATTAGCGAAACAATGAAATTTGCAGACAGAGAAGAATTTCGTGAATGGCTCTGTAAGCATTGTGCATCAAATGACGGTATTTGGCTTTTGTTCGGCAAGTCTGGCGGGCCTAAAACTATAAAAGCGGGAGAAGCTCTGGAAGAAGCCCTCTGTTTTGGCTGGATCGACGGACAGATGGAAAAGATCGATGATAAGACATATAAGAAATATTTTTCTCCGCGCAGAAAGAACAGCAAATGGTCAGAGAAGAATAAGTCATTGGTGAAAAAGCTTGAGGAACAGGGGCTTATGACTGATGCTGGCAGGAAAAAAACAGATGAGGCCAGGAAGAACGGCCAGTGGGATGCTTCAAACCCGCTTGCAATCATTACAGAGGAGCAAATTGCCTGTCTGTCCGCACTGTTGGAAGGGTACGAACCCGCTCACACAAATTTTCAAGCTATGTCTCCGTCTGTTAAGAAAACTTATACACGGGCATATTTTGATGCAAAGACAGACGCTGGACGGGAAAAACGGATTGCCTGGATGGTGGACAGGCTCAATAACAATTTAAAACCCATGTAATCATTTTACCCGCCCCGTTCAAATCGGGTTGGGTACCTTTTCGGATGCGTTCGTTGAACTCAATGATATTGGCGCCGCCCGGAAGGAACAAACGCCGTCTGTGCCGTTATGAAGAAGAGAGGGGAAGCCATTTGTATGGACCGAATGACAAAACAGAGGCGGAAGATAATGCTGAACGATTGATATCTATAATCGGGAATGGTAAAATTATTGCAACAGAGCGTATTTCCTTATTGGGAGGATGAGTGAAATGAAGTTTCAATTACCTTTATTGGCGGTTCAAGACGTTGAGGTATCTAAAAGATTCTACGAACAGCTATTTGGGCAGGAAGTTGTGTTGGATTTAGGAAAGAATGTGACTTTTAGCGGCGGGTTTGCAATACAAGAAGATTTTGCATGGCTTACAGGCGTGGCCCCGGACTCTGTAGTCAGAAATTCACACAATATGGAGTTGTACTTTGAAGTAGATGATTTTGATGCATTTTTGCACCTTTTGGAGAAACACAGAGAAGTTAAACTTGTTCATCCCCCTAAAAAACATGAATGGCAGCAAAGAGTCGTTAGAATCTATGACCCTGATTTCCACATGATAGAGATCGGTGAATCGATGGAAGTGATCGCAAAACGCTATTTATCACAGGGACTTTCAGTAGAGGAAGTTTCCGAAATTATCCAACACCCTGAAGAATTTGTACAGCAATGCCTGTAATAAGCCTGCAGACAACATAGCTGTCAGCAGGCTTTCCATGGCGTATATTTTACCGCACCGGGACGTCCCGGCGCGGTTTTGTTTTCGTTTTCATATTGGTTGTACCACGCCGCCGGCAAGCCGGTCCGGCCCACCGACGCCGACAGCTGTGTGACGGAATATTCTTATAACTGCCTTGTTTTGGAACCGCATATCATTTACAATAATGGTAAACAGGCGTGCTGCCGCTACTACAAGGTGGTCAATACCTTAACAGAAGGCATGGCGGGTGATGAACGGAGGAACAGATGTCGAATATCCTGACAATGGCAAAACAGGAGATCAGAGAAATCGTGGCCCCGATGAAATTTCACAGTTACAGGGAGTATTATTACAGAGTTGTAAACGACGTAGTCCAGACATTCAATATTTTGACGCGTCATGGTGATTGTACCTGCCATTTTGGCATTCTGCCGCTGAGCCATGTGAAAATGAGACAATGGGATGGGGATTTTAATTTGAACCTCATAGATACAAAATTAAATTCCAATCTGGGGCAGCGTTACCGGCCGGGACTCGCAGAAGAGCTGCGGAGCCTTCTGGCATATTATGATAGAAATGATCCAGACACGTTTCTCCCTGCGGCGCGGAAATTCAAAATACGTCTGGAAGACTATCTGCTGCCGCTGTTCAGGAATACTGAAACGCCGGAGACAGCATATGAAAGTCTCCGCAGTCTGTCCCTGAAGCGGTATTTCGATGCAGACGAAAGTACAGATTTCATTATTCATTTCTTACTGATGATGCACAGGTATGAAGAGGCGTCTAAACAACTGCAGGCAGCCATCGCTTGCGGAGAGGAATCGATCAGAACGATATGGGAGGGATATAGTGATCAAGAGCTGGCTCAAAAAAATATAAAAGATATTAAGTTCCATTTGACCAGATACAACGAACTCCTGGATAAGACTGAAGAAAGAGATGCGGAATGGCTGGACAACTGGCTGCTGGATTTACAAAGGCAGGGGCTGTGTATTCTGAAATTGAAAGAAAAGGATGTTATAAGATCTGTCTGAATGTAAAAAAACAGAATAGAAAAAAGTGGAACTGTTTCGTTTGCGTATGAAGCGGAGGGAGGGAAGGCAGAATGAGCATCTTGACGTCGGCCAGCGGCGCGTCTGTATGGAGGGGTTACGAATACTATACGATGAAGAGAGTGGTTTCGTTAGAGAAGGTTGGTGAAGATGAATATGAGGGTCAGGTCGCCGGGAGGGGCGAAGAACCATACCATGTTAAGATCAACACCGCACATATCAGACGTTCCAGATGTAATTGCCCCCATGCGGACGGCACACAGAAGATCTGCAAACACATGGTGGCTCTCTATTTTGCAGCATACCCGAAAGAGGCGGACAAGTACATAGCGGAGGTAGAGGAATATGAGCGCGAAGAGCAAAAGTGTCTGGAAGAGCACTGTGCAGAAGTGCGATCGTATGTAAATAGTCTGTCTAAAAAAGAATTGCAGGAAGAACTATATCGGACTCTGATCGAAATAGAAGAGATGAAAAACAAATATTGGTGATCGAAAGACTGGTTTTAAGGGCGCGCTGAAGCCGCTGCATGCCGTTCCGGTAGGGAGGGCGGCCGGGGCGGCGGTTTTGCAGGGGCGCGGCACAGGAGAAGGAAGACGATGTATTATAAGAAATTTCACGATCTGTCTCTGTCGGCGCTGGGTTTCGGCGCCCTGCGGTTTCCTCTGGAAGGGGAGGGAGGCGGCCGGATCCACAGAGCGGAGGCGCGGAAGGTGTTGGACTGCGCACTGGATCTGGGGATCAATTATATTGATACGGCTTATACCTACAATGACGGCGATTCGGAACGTTTTTTGGGCGAAGCTCTGGCCGGACGGCCGCGGGACAGCTACTGTCTGGCTACAAAGTTTTACGCCGTATCGGGCAAGCCGGTGGAGGAAGTGTTCGAGGAACAGCTGCGGCGCTGCCGCACGGATTATTTCGATGTCTATATGCTTCACGGCCTGGACGAGAATTACATATCCGATTATATGGATGAGGGGAAGGATTATATCGGTTATCTGCAGAGGCAGAAAGAGGCCGGACGCATCCGCTGCATCGGTTTTTCTTCTCACGCGAATCCCCGCACCCTGGAGCGTTTTCTCAGCTGGAACGACCGGTTTGACATGGCGCTGATCCAGCTGAATTATCTGGACTGGACCATGTTGGACGCCAGGGGGCAGTATGAACTGCTGACCAGACGGGGGATCCCGGTCTGGGTGATGGAACCGCTGAAGGGCGGGCGGCTGTCTCAGCTCAGTCCGGAGGCCGCGGCCATTCTGAAGGAGGCCGCGCCGGAGCGGTCGCTTTCTTCCTGGGGATTTCGGTTCCTGATGGGACTTCCCAATGTGAAGGTGGTGCTCAGCGGGATGTCCACGACAGAACAGGTGACGGAAAACGCGGAGACTTTCCGGCGGGAAGACCCGTTGAACGAAAAGGAGCAGGCGGCGCTGCGCAGGGCGGCGTCTGTCTTCATGGAACAGATGGGCGTGCCCTGTTCCAGTTGCCGGTACTGCTGCAGCGCGTGTCCGGCCGGGCTGGATATTCCGCTGCTGATCAAGGGCTACAATGAATACCGGGTCAGCGGAGAGACGTGGCGTGTGGTGGATTATGAGCGCAGGGAGCGGGGGGCGGAAGCGTGCCTTCGGTGCGGCGCCTGCCTGAAACGCTGTCCGCAGAAGATCGACATACCCGGGACCATGGCCAGACTGGCCGCGCTGGAAGCGGAACAGGCTTGTCCGCAGGAGCAAAAAGGGGTATGATAGAGCAGGAAAACAGAAATAAGGCGGCGGGACGCGCCGCTGTCAGAATGGAGGAGACGCATGAAAATCACAGTCATTACTAGCAGTCCGCACAGAAAGGGTACTTCGGCGCTTCTGGCCGATGAATTGATCCGCGGCGCGCAGGAAGCCGGACACGATGTATTTCGCTTCGATGCCGGGTTCGAGCAGGTGAAGCCATGTCTGGGCTGCGACCGCTGCGGAGCAGGCACGGCGAAATGCGTACAGGAGGATTCCATGGAAAAGCTGAATCCGCATCTGCTGGAGTCGGATCTGGTGGTGTTCGCAACGCCGCTCTATTATTACGGGATCTCAGCCCAGCTGAAGCTGGTTATCGACCGTTTTTACGCAAACAACAGCAGACTTATGGGAAGCGGAAAGAAGGCGGTCCTGCTGGCTACCTGCGCCGACGGCACCGACGAATCGATGAAGGATATCGTGGCCCATTACCGGACCATCGTCAGATACCTGAAATGGGAGGACGCCGGCGTGATCACGGCCACGGGCTGCGGGGCGCGGGAAGATATTGAAAAGTCGGATTTCCCGGCCCAGGCTTACAACATGGGACGGGCTCTCTGATGGCGCGGGACGCGGCGGACAACACTTCCATGAAGATCATCGCCCGGATCCACAGCGATTTTCCCACGAAGTTTGGGATACCCCGGCAGAGCGGCATAGTGAGCGCGCTGGAATCCCGGATCGTCTTTGAACCGGAGTACCGCAATCCTGACGCGCTGCGCGGGATCGAGGGATTCTCCCATATATGGCTGATCTGGCAGTTTTCCGAAGCTGTGAGGGATGACTGGTCGCCTACTGTGCGGCCGCCCCGGCTGGGGGGCAACACGAGAATGGGTGTTTTTGCTACCCGTTCGCCTTTTCGGCCCAATCCCATCGGCCTTTCGTCAGTGCGTCTGGAGCGGGTGG
Source organism: Bacilliculturomica massiliensis (assembly GCF_900605495.1). Taxonomy (GTDB): domain Bacteria; phylum Bacillota; class Clostridia; order Peptostreptococcales; family Anaerovoracaceae; genus Bacilliculturomica; species Bacilliculturomica massiliensis. The sequence continues at coordinate 1,594,789 of NZ_LR027603.1, read as the reverse complement.
CAAAGCACGCGGAACTGGGAACTGTCCTGTACGTTTCCGGGGCGGACCTGATGGACAGGACGCCTATCTACGACATTAAGCCGTATGTGCCATACGCAGACTGTCATCCGGAGGCGGAGGGCGGATTTTCCGCCGCAGTCAGCGCCCGCCGGCTGCAGGTGGAGTTTCCGGAGCGCTGGCTTTCCATGATCCCGGAGGAAAAACGTCAGGCGCTGACAGGCGTGCTGGCCTGCGATCCCCGGCCGTCGTATCAGAGCGACCCACGGCGCGTCTACGGCTTTTCATTCGCTGGATTTGAAGTGCGGTTTACGGTAGAAGAAGACCTGCTGACGGTCTGTCAGGTAGAGCGCCTTTAACGCCGCCATGTTAGACGGCGAAAACGGAGATCGTCAGAACTGGAAAGACAGCGAAGGTTAGAAAACAGAGAAAGCGGCGTACCGGAAAGAGCCAGTTCCGGATGCGCCGCTTTTTTTCATTCTACGCTTCTGCGATAGATACAAGATATTTGTAGATCTGCGCCTTATACTGTTCGTACAGGCCGATATCCGTGTACAGCTGTTTGTAATAGGGAAAGAGGTTGGCCTTCGTCTTCACCACTTTCACAAGGTTCAGCTGAGAGCTGACGATGCTGTTTTCGTTTTTCCGATAATAATAGACAGGCGTCTTCAGCGCGCAGAAGCTTTTGGCATAGCGGATGTATTCCAGATTGAAGAGAAAATCTTCGCTCCACATCAGTTCTTCGTTGCAGCGGATCCTGTGTTCGTCGATGATGCTGCGCCGGTACAGTTTGTTCCACATGACGCCGTAATAAAAACTGGCCGGTTCATCCAGCAGTTGACGGGCCAGTTCTTTCTGCGTCAGAACGCCGCTCTGCCTCAGAAAGCCGTGGACGGATACTTTTTCGTCGTGGACCCGGCAGTAGTGGGAAATGACCAGATCCGCCCCGGTTTCCTGGGCACGTTCCACCATGAGACGGGTGGCGTTTTCATCGATCCAGTCGTCGCTGTCCACAAATTGCAGATATTCGCCGGAGGCCATATCGATGGCCAGATTTCGGGTGGCGGACACGCCGCTGTTCTGTTTGCGGATGACGCGGATCCGGCTGTCGTTTCTGGCGTACATATCGCAGATCAGGGGACTGACGTCCTTGCTGTCGTCGTCGACTAAAAAGATTTCGAGATTTTTATAACGCTGCTCCTGGATGCTTTTGATGCAGTTTACCAGATAGGGTCCCGCGTTGTAGACGGGAACGATCACGCTGACTAGTGGCTCCGCCATGGATGAGGATTCCTTTCTTTTCCTGTTGTTCCCGGGCTGTTTTTTACAGCCGGGCCGGCGGGAATGAGCCCCGCTTTTTCTTCAATTATAAAGGAGCGCGGGAATTGTTGCAAGGAAAATGCGGTTCGACTCCGATCGACAGGAAAGTTGCTGATTTTCCGTGGCAAAGCCGCATGAAAAGTGATACAATGAAAAAAATAGTAGGGGCGGCAGGATCGCCGCATTTTACGGGTCGGTATCAGATAAAGAGGGATTTGAATGGGTAAGATTAAGAAAGCCGGCGTGTGCGCCGGTATCGCCGTGGGAAGCATCGTTGGGGGAACGGTTTCCATGATCGGCAAGATGGCGGATAAGAAAGTGATCGACGAACTGGGCGAGAATATTATGGATTCTACGATCCTGACCGGCGAGATCGTTGGGGGCGCGGCCAGCGGAGCCGCGAATCTCATTGCGGGCAAAGTCCAAAAGAAGCCGGGGAAGATCCGCAGGGGAAGGAAAGAACTGGGAGACGCCGGAGGCCGGGTGGTGGAGAACGTTGTCACCAACGTGAAGAACGTGGCGGAGCAGAGCGGCGAGATCCTGGAGGGCGTAAAGGACAAGGACAAAAAGCGCGTGTGCAGAGGAGTACAGACGCTGGGCAGGATGATGGTGGTAGGCCTGCTCACGGTGGGCGCTATCAAGATCGACGGTACAGACAGCGAAGAGCAGAAAGAAACGCCCGGAGAGCGGGAAAGTGCGGCCGGAAACGATACCGGGCATGAGACCGGTCGTGATACCGGGCATGAGGCCTGCGGGCATGGGGAAGTCTGCGGCGCTGATGGGGCGGCGGCCCTGACAGGCGCGGAGAACCTTGGCGGCGGGGCGGCGTTGACAGACGCTGACAGCCTGAATGTTGGGGCCGGACCGGCAGCGGCGGCGTTCCCAGCTGAGCGGTCAGGGGCGGAACGGGCTGAGAGCGAGAGACCGGCGGCGGACTCGAATGAGACCATGCCTGAGTCCGGGCCTTTGACGGAACCGGAACTGACCATGGAGTCGCTGATGAAGGATCAGCCCACGCTGGAGGAAGAGCTGGAGAAAAAGATCCGGTTCTAGCAGATACGGCGGGGGAACAGGGGCTTGCTCAGATGAGAAACTCGTAGATCCCCAGAGCGACGATGATGAATCCGGAGATCAGATCGGTGTATCTGCCCACGAAGGTGTTTCCGAAGTGCTTTCCCAGCAGAACGCCGCCGGAGAGCAGCAGCATGCTGCATACCAGGGTGCAGGCGGAGGTGAGAAGGACCGGAAGTCCTGCGATCTCGGCGCCTACGCCGAAGCCCAGATTGTTGACCATGAGCGCAAGAGCCAGGATCAGTGTCTCTCTCGGGCTTATGTAGAGTTTTTTGTCCGCCTTTGGCTCCGCGGCCGTCTGGCTGTCGGCGGTGAGAAGGGGCGGGCGGTCAGATCCGGCGTCGATATCTCCTGTCTCTGCTACGGTGATGCTGCTGTCGATGACAGCCTCCATGCCGGCCAAATCTTCAGTGGTTCCGGCTGACTGGGCGGAACCGGCCGGGCGCAGTCTCCTGCGCAGGGATGAGACGATGAACCAGAGACCCATGCCGATCAGAATGAGACAGCCCAGATTGCCGGTGACATTTTCCGGAAGAAGGGCCGAAAGGGTAGCGCCTGCGGACATGGAAGCCAGGGTGCCAAGGCTGGTGATAAAGGCGATGAGCAGATTGCTGCGGAGACGGACGTTTACGCCTCTGATCCCGTAAGCCAGGCCGATGGCCACATTATCCATGTTGGCGGAAAGCGCGAACAAAATCGCGGATACCAAGTGTACTGATATGATAGATTCCATAAATTAACTCCCGTTGCTGAAATATACGACTCTGAGTCAGTATATGAGCGGCGGGAGTTTCTTGTGTTTGTCTGCACAGTATACTGTGGGGATACCGGGACCGGTTCCGCGTCCGGTATCCGGCTGGAAGGCGGAAGGAAAGCAACAGCTTTTGCGCAAGAGGTGCAAGAGCTGTTGCTTCTTTTTTTTAAAGTTTTGCGAATCATTCGTCTAATTCATCGGTTTTTTACCGTTTTTTCCCGGAAATCCTGTTGGCACGAAATATGCGTATTATTAAAAATAAATCCATGATACTTGGATCAAAAGTACAGACTGCGACCTGCGCCGCTGCCATGACGTGCGCGGGGACGCGGTACCGGAGGCGCGCCCGCGGGGCGAATGCGGATCGATGCGGACAGGAACCTTCAGTGACCGGGAACCTGCCGCCGCCGGAGCTGCCTGCAGCAGGGCGCCGCATCCGGGAGCTCATGCGGAAAAGAAAAGAGAGGTATGGAAAGATGGCAGTAAACCTAAAAGGAAGAAGCTTCTTGACACTGATGGACTTTACACCGGCGGAGATCCGTTACATGCTGGACCTGGCCCACGATCTGAAGGCGAAAAAGAGAGCGGGGATCGTAAATCACGTGCTGAGAGGAAAGACCATTGTCCTGCTGTTTGAAAAGGGATCCACGAGAACCAGATGTGCGTTTGAAGTGGCGGCCATGGAAGAAGGAGCGGGCGTAACGTTCCTGGACAGCGGAAGCTCCCAGATGGGCAAGAAGGAATCGCTGGAAGATACGGCGAGAGTGCTGGGCAGATTCTATGACGGGATCGAGTACAGAGGCTTCGACCAGAAGGTGGTAGAAGACCTGGCTAAATTCTCCGGCGTACCGGTGTGGAACGGCCTGACGGACGTGGATCACCCGACGCAGATCCTGGCGGACCTGCTGACCATCGAGGAGCATGTGTCGAAGCCGCTGAATCAGGTAAAGGTGGTATTCTGCGGAGATATCAGAAACAACATGAGCTACGCCTGGATGTACGGATGCGCGAAGATGGGAATGCACTTCGTAGCGTACGGACCGGAAGCGCTGAAAGTGGACGAGAAAGTACTGGCAGGAGCGAAAGCGGTAGCGGCGGAGACGGGAGCGACCATCGAAGTGTGCCACGACGACAGCTGCCTGAAGGGAGCGGACGTGCTGTACACGGACGTATGGGCGTCCATGGGAGAAGAAGCGCAGATCCCGGAGAGAGTAAAGCTGCTGACGCCGTACAAGGTAACGGAAGAGATGATCGCGAAGACGGAGAACAAGGACGTGATCTTCATGCACTGTCTGCCGGCGTTCCACGATTTCGAGACGACCATGGCAAAGACGCAGAAGGAAGCGGGCTACGACATCCGCGAGGTAACGGACGAAGTATTCAGAAGCAAGCACTCTGTGGTATTTGACGAAGCGGAAAACAGAATGCACACCATCAAAGCAGTCATCGTAGCTACCATGGCATAACGCGCGGCGACGCGGAAAAAGGAGGAGAAGGTATGAAAAAGAGGATAATCGCACTGATCGTCGGATTGACGCTGGTGGTCGGCCTGTCAGCCTGCGGAGGCGGAGACGGAAACAGTGGAGGAAGCGGCGGAGGCGGCGGCGAGACCGTAGCGATCAGAATGGGTCACGCTCTGGCCGAGGGAACGCCTGCCTGCGATCTCATCGCGGAATTTGCGGATACCATCGGAGAAAAGACCGAGGGAAGAGTCACCATCGAGGTATTTCCCAACAGCCAGCTGGGTTCAGAGACGGAGATGCTGGAGCAGATCCAGATCGGATCGCTGGAAGCGGGCGCTATCATGTGCGGTTCCATGCAATCGCTCGACATGAAAATGGCCATCGAGGACCTGCCCTATATGTGGAAAGATATCGACCATGCCCGCGCCGCTTACGACGGTGCGTTCGGAGAATATCTGGCGAATATTATGAGCGATAAAGGAATGAAAGAGATCGGCTACGTGGAATGGGGCTATCGTCACATTACCAACAACACCAAACCGATCGTAAAGCCGGAAGACCTGAAGGGAATGAAGATCCGCGTGGCACAGACAAAGCTGCGGGTAGACGCTTTCGAGCAGGTGGGAGCGCTGCCCACGATCATGGCGTTCAGCGAATTGTACGGAGCGCTTCAGCAGGGCGTGGTGGACGCTCAGGAAAATCCTCTGCCCACCATCGTTTCCGCAAATCTGAACGAAGTACAGAAATACCTGTCCCTCAGCGGCCACTTCTACAACACTGTCATGATGGTGGTCAGCAACAACGTTTGGGATAAGATCAGCCCGGAAGATCAGCAGATCATCCTGGATGAAGCCGCTGTTCTTTCGAAAGATGTGAGAGCGGCCAACGACGCTGTCGAGTCGGAAAACCTGAAGACGCTGGAAGACAGAGGCATGATCATCAACGACGACGTGGATAAGGAAGCGTTCCGCAAAGCCATGATGCCGGTATACGACAAGTGGGAAAAGGATGTCTTCGGGCAGGAGCTCATGGACATTTACAGAGAAGCGTCCGGCTGGCAGTAAACTGCGGAAAAGGAGCTTTCGACTATGTTAACAAAAATATCAAAAGGTATCACTACCGTTCTGGTGTGGTGCTGTATGATCACCATGGTAGGGCTGACGGTCATCGTGGCGCTGCAGGTGGGGACCCGTATGCTGCACATCTCACTGCCCTGGGCGGAGGAGCTGGCGCGGTTCTTCATGATCTGGCTGACCTTTCTGGGCTGCAGTCTGGCGCTGGAAAGAAAAAGCCATCTCTCCGTCAACTTCTTTGTGAACATGGCGCCTGACAAGATCAGAATGGTGCTGGGCGTGTTCATACATATCCTGATGATCCTCTTCTTTGGAGTACTGGTGATCTTTGGGATCAAATTGTCATCGCTGTCCATGGCCACGACTTCCTCGTCGCTGCAGTGGCCTATGGGGCTGGTCTACAGCGTGCTGCCGCTCAGCGGAGTGGCGTCCGTAGTTTACGTGATCATTGACCTGATCCGTTTTATGAAGACGAAAGGAGGAAAGATCGCATGATCATAGGCATTTTAATTTCCTTCTTCGCTCTGTTGTTCATGGGACTTCCCATCGCGTTTACCATGGGGACCGTCACCAGCGGCGTCATGATCATGAAGGGCTTTTCCCTGGAAATGATGGTCCAGCGCATGTTTGCAGGAGCCAATTCCTTCTCTCTGCTGGCTCTTCCGCTGTTCATTCTGGCGGGAAATATCATGGGGGAGGGCGGATTGACCAAGCGGCTTATGCGTCTGGCAAACGTGCTGGTGGGCTGGCTGCCCGGCGGTCTGGCCATGACCGGCGTCACGACCTGCGCTCTGTTCGGCGCGGTATCCGGTTCCACAGTGGCCACTACCTTTGCGGTAGGTTCCGTACTGGTGCCTGAAATGAAGGAACAGAAGTACAGCAATGCATTCATCGCCAGTCTCATCGGACCTTCCGGGGTACTGGGACTCATTATACCTCCCAGCATTACCATGGTAGTATTGGGGATCACTACGAACATTTCCATCGGAAAGCTGTTCGTGGCCGGATTCATTCCCGGCATCCTCCTGACGCTGCTGCTGTGCGTTTACGCAGGCATCATCTCACACAGACATCATTTCGGTACCATCAACAAAGAAAAGCTCTCCGGCAGGGAATTCATGAAGATCTTCGGAGAGGCGTTTCTGCCGCTGATGACTCCGGTCATCATCCTGGGAGGCATCTTCAGCGGACTGATGACCGCTACGGAAGCCGCGGTGGGAGCCGTGATCTATGGACTGATCTTGTCCATCGCCTACGGCGAACTGAAATTTGAACGGTTCAAGACTATCATGGTCGATACGGCGGTCACATCGGCCACGATCCTGATCGTTATCGCCGTCTGCAACGCGTTCAGCTGGGTCCTGACTATGGAGAAGATCCCCGCTATGATCAGCGACTTCTTCATGCAGTACGCGCATACGCAGACCCAGTTCCTGCTCATCGTGTCCGCGATCCTGCTGGTTCTGGGGTGCCTGACGGAGGTGACCTCTCTGATCATCCTGCTGGGACCGATCTTCATGCCCATCGCGCTGGATTTCGGCATCGATCCGATCCACTTCGGCATGGTGCTGATCATGAACTTTGCATTGGCCAACATTACGCCGCCGGTGGGACTTTCCACCATTGCCGGGTGCAGCATCACAGATAAAAACATGGGGATCGAAGATACCTTCCCCTATACGCTGTATGTCATAAGCATCGTTGCGGTGGCCGTACTGGTCATCATATTCGTGCCGCAGATATCTACGGTGCTTCCTGCGCTGTTGGTGTAGCGGTTGGAAGATACAGCGGGGGCAGGCGTATGAGGAGCGGAATATGGTAAGAGATACGGAACAGATGAAACGGGTGGAACGCCCCAGAGGCGGGAAGGGCAGCCTGGAGCTTCATGAGATCATGGATCAGGAAGAACTTGCGGGCCGCGTCACGCTTTTCGCAAAGGTAGTGCTGCAGCCCTGGTCGGAGATCGGCTACCATCAGCACGTGGGCGAGACGGAAGCCTATTATGTTTTATCCGGCCGCGGCGTCTTTCAGGGCGGCGACGGCGAGAGAACGGAGGTAAAGCCCGGAGACATCTGCACCATAGACGAAGGGCAGAGCCACGGCATGATCAACACGGAAGACCGGGAGATGGAGCTCATCGCTCTGGTCATCGAAAAATAAACAGAATGAAAGAAAGGTTAAGAGATGGAAAAAATCGTGATCGCCTTAGGCGGTAATGCGCTTCAGGACGCCAAAGGACCGGCGACGGCCGATGCGCAGCTGGAAGTAGTAAAGAAAACCTGCGGATATATCGCGGAGATCGTGAAGAGAGGCCATGAGATCGCCATCGTCCACGGCAACGGACCCCAGGTGGGAAGGATCCTGCTGGCTTCCGAGACAGCCAGGGAGACCACTCCGGCCATGCCTTTTGACGTCTGCGGCGCCATGAGTCAGGGCTATATCGGCTATCACATCCAGCAGGGTATGAAGCCGGCGCTGGCGGGCATCGGAAGAGGAGACATTCCTGTCGTCACTCTGGTGACCCAGATGGTGGTGGATAAGGACGATCCGGGATTCAAGAATCCCACCAAGCCCATCGGCCCCTTCTACAGCGCGGAAGAAGCGAAAGAGATGGAAGCCAAGGGCTACGCCATGAAAGAGGACGCCGGCAGAGGCTTCCGCCGCGTGGTAGCGTCCCCCATCCCCACGGAGATCTATGAGATCGATTCTGTGAACAGACTGTGGGATTCCACCATCGTGATCACCTGCGGAGGCGGAGGCATTCCGGTGATCAAGAAGGACAACGGAGAGCTGGAAGGCGTGGCTGCGGTGATCGACAAGGATTTCGCCGCAGAGCTGCTGGCGGAAAAGACAGGAGCGGATATCCTGATGATCCTGACGGAAGTAGACCGTGTGGCGATCAACTTCAATAAACCGGATCAGAAGGATCTGGCGGAGATGACCGTGGCGGAAGCGGAAAAGTACTGCGAGGAAGGGCATTTTGCCCCCGGCAGCATGCTGCCCAAGGTACAGGCCGCCATCAAATTCGCAAGAGCCAATCCCGGAAAGAAAGCGATCATCACATCGCTGTACAGCGCGGTGGACGCTCTGGACGGAAAGACCGGCACTGTTATAAAGCTGTAAGCAATAAGATCTGCAAGGAAAAAGCAATGAAAAACGCTTCCCGCTGCGCTGCAGAGCGCTGTCGGGAAGCGTTTTTTTATCCATGGGATCAGAAAAGCCGGAAAAGCGGCGGTATATTGATGGTGATCAGGACGCCGGCGCACAGGATCAGCAGTAAATTTCTCAACTTGCCGTCGCACTGAGCCGCCTGCTCGATCTTATTTGAAAAGATGGCTACGACGACGGCGGCTATAAGAAAAATCCAATAGGTCATTTGCAGGCCTCCCTTCTTGTCAACTGACAGCGTTCCGGCTCATCACTGCCGGATCTCATTTTATATCCTCAAAGTGGAAGGAACGGCGTCCTTCCGCGTAATCTGCCACGATCTGGCCGTTTCCGAAGAGCTTATACTTGTAAGTGACCAGCCCGTCCAGCCCGACAGGGCCTCTGGCATGAAGCTTGCCGGTACTGATACCCACTTCGGCTCCAAAGCCGTACCGGAAGCCGTCGGCAAACCGGGTGGAGCAGTTCTGATAGACGCCGGCGGAGTCCACCAGCAGCATGAAGCGTTCCGCCGCCTCCGCATCTTCCGTGACGATGCAGTCCGTGTGATGGGAGCCAAAACGGTTAATATGATAGATGGCCTCGTCAAGCCCATCCACCGTTTTCATGGCCAGAATGTAATCGGAAAATTCATGGCCAAAATCTTCGTCGCCGGCGGATTCGCAGTCGATGAAGGCGCGTATCCCGGCTGTGCCCCGGATCTTTACCGATCTGTCGTCCAGAGCCTTTTTCAGAGCGGGGAGCAGAGCGGGAGCGATATCCTTATGTACCAGGATGGTCTCCACCGCGTTGCAGGCCACCGCATACTGGGTCTTGGCGTCGGCGATGATAGGCACCGCCTTGTCCACGTCGGCGTCTTTGTCAACATAGATATGGCAGACGCCGTCCGCGTGGCCCATGACGGGGATCTTCGAGTGGTCCATAATATACTGAACAAAAGCGTTGGAGCCCCGGGGGATCAGCAGATCGATGGAACCGTCGCAGGTGAGCAGCTCGTCGATCTCCGACCGGCTCTCCACCAGCGTCAGGAAGCCTTCGGGGACGCCGGCGCCGGTCCCGGCCGCGTAGATGACGTCAAACAGGGCCCGGTTGGTATTCGCCGCCTCGCTGCCGCCTTTGAGAATGGCGCAGTTGCCGCTTTTCAGGCAGAGGGCGGCGATCTGCACCAGCGCGTCCGGCCGGGATTCGAAGATGACGCCGATGACGCCGATGGGGCAGGTGACCTTTTTCAGGATCAGATCCTGATCCAGCTGCCGGGTCAGAAGCGGACGGAAAAGCGGATCGGGCAGAGAGATAAGACTTTCGATGCCCGCCTTTACATCGGCCAGTTTATGTTCGTCAAATCGGAGACGCTTCAGCACAGGAGCCGGGATCTGGGCTTCTTCTGCTCTGGCGAGATCCAGTTCGTTAGCCCGCCGGATCTCTTCTCTGTGTTCCTCCAGAGCGCAGGAGACCGCATTCAGGGCCTTATTTCTCAGCTCGTTGGAAAGAGCGGCCATGCGGAAGCTGTCCGCCTTCACACGGGCGGCGATGTCTTTCATGGCGGGGGCGTTTGCAGCGGCGCCGGATGTCTGCGCGCCGCGGATCTGTTGGGTGTTGTTGACGCTCATAAATGTCCTCCTTTATTCTATCGGATCCACCAGATTGTAGATCTCGTTGATCTCCGTGGTCTCCTCCGCTTCCTCCTCGCCGATCCCCTTGCGGTTCTCGTGATCGGAGCGGAAACATTCGATGGGCTTAGGGCCCTGCATGATCGTGCGCTTGATGTACATGGATCCGTCGGGCTTGCTGTGGACCCGCCAGTTCACCAGGCTGATCTCCCCGTCAATGAGTTCGAGACAGGTGATGCCCCGGGGATGCATGCAGCAGCCGGTATTGAAATAAGCCGGCTCGCCGGTTTTCGGAAAGCGCGGCCGGTGGGTGTGGCCGCAGATCAGCATGATGCCGTGCTGTTCGTTCCATTTATTATAGTTTCGCTCCACCTTGTGACGCTTATCGCGGTTTTTGGCGGGACTGGCCGCATATTTTACGCCCACCACGTGCATGAAACGCCAGAAATACCGGATCAGAAACGAAGAGATCCTCCAGAGCTGATCGTTGAGCATGTCGCCCTGGTTTCCGTGCACCACGAAGATCTCCTGCTGGGTGATCCGGTGTTTTAATATGAGAGCTTCGTGGACCACCAGATCCGGGAACAGGTCCAGGTTCTTTTCCAGCAGTTCGTCGTAGATCGTGCTCAGATTCTCCTTTACGAATTCCGGATCCCGGAGAGCCATATTGTGGTTTCCGAACAGCATATACAATCTGTCTTCCTGATAGAACTTCCGAAGCAGATCGAATGTGGTGGCGTGGGCCGTTTTGATGTGCCGGTAATTGGAATGTTCCCAGAGCTCGTCCCCGTCGCCCACCTCGACGTAAGTGCAGTCGTGGCGGTAATAATAATCCAGAGCGTGTTCATAGATGTGCCGATTTCGCCCGAACTCGTCGGAAAGGCTGTCGTCTCCTCTGTGAATATCGCTGAAAAATACAAAGCGGGAGCGGTCGTCAAAGGGAACGGGAAAAGCCTCTTTGAATACCTGATCTAGTCTTGAATTGGTGCGCAACGTTTTCACCTCGATTGTTTGCAGATGTTTTTACTGAAAAGGCAGCAGCCTTCCGAACAGTTCCCCCGGCGCGGATCCGAAGTCCTAGATCCGGCGCAGATCTCCCTGATATGCAGGCTTCCGGCGCCGTTGTCCTCCTGCATAAAAGCAGGCCTGTCCCGGTTTTTCCTGTCTGGCAGGAGAACGCGGCAGGCGCTGTATCCGGATATGGGGAATACGGCAGCGCGGAACAGCAGGGCGAAGAGTACTTTTTCATAGTTAAGATTTCCTTCTGCGGAGAAACTATTCCGTGCATGACATCTGCCGCTGAACGAATCAGCCTGCAGAACTGCCGATCAAGTGATATAATTAAGTATACCACAAACCGGCTGTCAAATTTACGGAGATTTTCTTTCAATTTTCTTATCCGGTATGGAAGACCCGGTTATGCGCGGAGACCGACGTTTTTATACGGCGGTCCCGGTGTGACTGAGACTGCCGGAGCGGGGCGCAGTATCAGCGCTCAGCACCGGGACAGCAGCTTTTGGAGGACCAGCTTCGCCAGGTGGTTGATCTCCCGGCAGTAGGCCGTACGTCCGTCGTGGAGCAGGAGATAGCCGTTGATAAAGCAGGGATAGACCGTCAGTGGGCCGAAATCCACATCGAAGCTCTCCAGGTCTACAAATGTGGCGTTTTTTTCATAGATACAGTGGATCGTCAAAGAAAAGCTCCCGTCGTCTTTTCGATGGGACCAGTGAAATGCGTCGCTGAAAATGTCATAGTCGCCTTCAACATTGCGAGTATGGCCTTCCAGACGCACAAAGTTTTTGCCCAGCGTGATCTTTTCCGCCAGAGCGCGCCGGTTTTCCCAGCCGGTCATAAAGCCGCGGCGAAACATGATGCGGTGCAGATCCATCTTGTCCAGAACACGGATGAGGCGGGACAGCATGAGCAGATCATCGTGATTGTGGAGCAGGATCCTGCGTTCCAGATCGGGATCTTCCGTGCGGACATAATCTGCATACAGAGCGGCGCTCTCTCTGCCTGTGATGACGTCTCGGCGATGATCCGCCAGTCCCAGCGCTTCTTCCACTGTGGTCTGCTTCAGATCAGGCAGCATCCTGGCCATGGGCGAATAGCGCCGGAACAGCCGGTAAAGATCCACTGACTGATGTAGCGGGAGAGCGGAGCCCATACCGTTTTTGAAAAGCCGCTGGGCCAGAAACGGCCGGTCGAAGGTATCGCCGTTATAACTGATCCAGATGTCGGCGGCGGACAGATCCTCCATATAGGCGGCCAGCAGCTCCGGTTCCTCTCTCCGGGAAGACGCCAGATACTGCCGCAGGCTGCCTGGTTCGCCGGCATTGAGAACGCCGCCCAGAATGAGAGCGTCCCGCGAAGAGGACAGACCTGTGGTCTCTATGTCGAAGACGGCCGCCGAAAGACCGTCTGTATAAAGCCGCCAGCTGTTTCGGTCATAGGCCGGCAGCATCACTTGTTCACTGATTCGACGCATGTGCGTTTCTCCTTATCAAAGGGACAACAAATTTTACTGACATTATTTTATCATTTGTAACATATAATTTGAAACAGAAAAAAGATTTTTTGCAAGCCCGCCGAGCGAGAGGATGAACGGAGCCGAAAAAAAGCGAGTATCACCCTTCAGCTGCCCGGCCGGGACGGAAAATGCCGAAAACCCTACAAATCTGAAGGAAAGTGCGGCCCCGCAGCGCCGCAGACCGTTGCTCAGGTTTGTACAAAAAACAAAACAAACTGCAGGGGAGCAGTTTGTTTTGTTCAAAAGGGGTATTGGGATTAGAGATTAATGAGGTTATCAGGGGGATAACCACAACGTTATTATAATCAATTATGATAAGAAATGCAAGGGTTCGACGAAAAAAAACCGCAAAATATTCAAAAACGAAGATTTTGTCGAACGTTTCATAGTAAAAACGTGTATCCAAAATAGAGGAATAAACAGGGAAATGACGTATATAATAAGTGAAAATTAATTCAAAAGGGTTTTCAAACAAGTATTTAAGGGAGGAAACAGTAATGGAAGTTTTAAAAGTATCAGCAAAGTCAAATCCCAACTCTGTTGCAGGAGCTTTGGCAGGAGTTTTGAGAGAAAAAGGGGGAGCGGAAATTCAGGCGATCGGCGCGGGGGCGCTGAACCAGGCAGTAAAAGCGGTGGCCATTGCAAGGGGGTTCGTGGCGCCGAGCGGTATTGATCTGATCTGTATACCTGCTTTTACCGACATCATGATCGACGGCGAAGAACGGACGGCGATCAAGTTGATCATTGAGCCGCGGTAAGAATCCATTGAAAACTGTAATATACCGAAGTAAAGAAGTGAATGATTGAGCGCCGCTCAGTTATATAAGTGAACGAACGGCCGGACGCGTCAGACAAACTCAGAGTTTGCAGCCGCGTCCGGTTTTCTGTTTTTGTTCCGGCCGCGGCCGTGGAGTTTTTCGTTCTTTTTCGGTTGTAATCATCAGTTACATATGATACCATAAAGGAAACGTGGTCTGACCAGTGCGGCGCGCCGGCAGCGACAGAGACGGCGTAGATGTGAGGAGGACATAGAACAGCGGCAGCGTGCCGCTGAGCTGCCGTCCCCGGAAGGGCCGCCGCAGCTGGAAGAGCAGGCCGCTAAGGAAGGGTCGGAGAGAGCGAAGCAGCCATAGACACTGAATGAGTCATTGTTCGAGGCGGCGGTCGCCGCAGCTGGAAGAGCAGGCCGCGCAGGTAGGGTCGGGGACAGCGAAGCCGCCATTGGCACTGAATGAGTCGTTGTCCGAGCCGGCGGCCGGACTGCGTATGTCGGGAGAGTACAGCTCTTTGGAGGGCAGACTAATAATAAAGAATCGTGCTGCAGGACAGCGGGGAAAGGGGTCGGAGGATGAAAATTGTGATAACGGATTATCCAGATGAGATCAAAGGGCGGGACACAGAGTATGAGCGCCGGCTGTTTCAGCGGGAGCTGGGAGAAGACGCGAGGGTGGAGGTCTATGCGTACCGGGATCAGGAGGAACTGATCCGGCATTTAGAGGACGCCGACGGCGTTCTGACCGCCTACATACCGTTTGACAGGGAATTGCTGTCCCGCTGCCGCAGACTGAAGGCGATCTCCATCAATGCCACCGGCTACAATTTTATCGACCTGGAAGAAACCATCAGGCGGGACGTGGCCGTGTGCGCGATCGGAGAATACTGTACCAGAGAGGTGGCCGACCACACCATGGCCATGTTGCTGGCCCTGTCCCGCAGGCTGAAAGATTACCAGCGGGATGTGGAGGTGCGCAGAGAGTGGAGATGCTATTTCATACCTCCCCCGGACCGTCTGGAGGGACAGACGCTGGGGATCATCGGCCTGGGAAAGATCGGAAAAGCCGTGGCCAGACGCGCGGCGGCCTTCGGCCTGAGGATACTGGCAAACGACCCGCTCCTGACGCCAGAGACGGCGGCGGAATACGGCGTGACCATAGCGGACGTGGATACGATATTGGAACAGTCGGATATTATCTCCAACCACATGGACGCCAACGAGACGAACACCGGCTATTTTGACAGGAGCAAGTTTTCAAAGATGAAAAAGAAGCCCATTTTTCTGAATCTGTCCCGGGGCATCTGCATGGTGGAAAAAGATCTGGTCGAAGCGCTGGATCGGGGAGATGTCAGTGCCGCCGGGCTGGACGTGCTGGAAGCGGAAAGTCCGGATCTTCAGAACTGTCCTCTTCTTGGCAGAGATAATGTGCTGATCACGCCTCATTCGGCGTTTTACTCAAAGCAGGCCTTCCGCGATCTGCAGGACGTCTCCTGCATGAATCTGGTCCGCTGTCTGACCGGCCGCAGAAGCGAGGCTTTTCGTGTGGTAAATGGGCTGGTCTGAATCCGGAGCAGGACTGGCGGCGGAGCAGGGGCTGGTATCAGTAGCGGGATCAGCGCCGGGATCAGCGCTGGGGAACATTGGCCGGATCAGCGCCTGGATCAGTGCCGGTACCAGTGACAGAGTCAATGCTGCTGACAGAGTTGGCCTGTTTTGGGGGAGATCGGGGAAAATTTTCTCATTTCGCCTGATAAATACGGATCATTAGGCGAATGCTCCATAAAAAAGTGGAGTTCGCCTATTTGAACTGAGAAATACAGAGAATTAGCGCTGCGTTTCACAAAAAATAGGTGAGAAAGGATTTTTTAATCGTTTCTCACCTATTTTTATTACTATAGAAAAAAAGATTTGCCGGCCGGCATGATGTTCCGAAGGGGGGCCCGTTGGTGCGGGAATCAAATTGCGGATGATGAGCTCAGATGGAGTGCAGTCTGTATTCGTCGATTTTACCCAGATGGATGTTCATATAGGAGACAGCCAGGTCTTCCTGATGCTTTTCGATGGCGTCAATGATGTTGCGGTGCTCCGCATAAATGTGCTCCACGGAATCATTTTCAGCAAAATAGGAGATGTCCACCGCCTGGGCGATAAAGTTTTTCATCAGGTGAGAGACGTTTTCATAGGTGTTTAAAATAAGGCTGTTTCTGCACATGTGTACGATCTGGTCGTGCATGGCCTGATCAAAGCTGGATTTTTCCGCGGGAGTAGGCGCTTTGATCATGCTTTCCAGAATACCTCTGAGAACGGCGATATCTTCAGGGGTGGAAACGCGGGCCGCTGTGCGCGCGGCGAAGGTCTCTATGAGGAAACGCAGTTCCAGGATCTCCCGTACATTGCCGCCGCTGAGCTTGAAAGCCAGGGAGAGCGGTTTGAAGAAGTTGTTCTCCACGTGGTTCACGATATAATTTCCCAGACCGTGACGGCATTCCACAAGACCCAGAACCTCAAGGGCTTTCAGCGCCTCGCGAAGGGCCGGCCTGCCGATCTGAAACATTTCCGTCAGCTCGCGTTCGGGAGGAAGACGGTCGCCGGCTTTCAGCCGTCCGTCCATGATCATGTCCTGGATCTGTTCGATGACGATCTGTGATATTTTTTTATTTTCCACTGCTGTAAACATTCGCTACCTCTTTATCTTCACGGTCGTCTGCCCGCGTACAAAGTGTTTTCTGGCTTTATTGTACCATAAACGCTAAGCTCTGTCTTCGCCTTTGGCTCGCCAGTCGCGGGGTAGGAACATTGTACCATAAACGCTAAGCTCTATCTTTGCCTTTAGCGCGCCAGCTGCGATATGAATATTGTACTATATTGTTCCGTCAGATTCAATTGAGAATGGCATAGGGGTCTCAGGCCGAGCGTATCTGTGTGCGTGAGAAATGCAATGCAGCACCGGAACGCTCAGAATCGTCATTTTGATTCAAAGCTCCGGCGGCAAGCGAGTTGCGGAGAAGAATCATATCAGAAAAAATCAAATGAAAAGCGGTTGCAAAACGATAAATGGTGTGTTACAGTTTAAGTGGTAAGACCACAGAACAAATAAGGCGTGGGGACATGAATGGATAGAGGCAGGTCTGAGTGACCGGAACTGAAGGGAAGGATTTGAACCGGACCAAAGGGCTCTGGCCGTTTGCAGGACTCAATCATGGATCTGATACTGAATTGAAGCAGGGGGCGGAAGGGCTGACGGTCGCCTGCCGAGACAAATCGAAACACAGCTGTCCGCATAACGCGCGGCGAGGAGAGGAAAATGAAGATACTTGTTTTGGTGAAAGAAGTACCCGATATGGAGCGAGTGAAATTCGACAGCGAGAGGGGCGTAGTGGACCGGTCTTCCGCGGAGGCTGAGATCAATCCCTTCGATGAGAGTGCGCTGCAGGCCGCCGTGGATCTGAAGGAGCAACTGCGCACGCAGGAGGGAGCGCGGGCAGGGACGCGGCCGGAAGGGGACACAGAAGCGGGATCTCACGCGGAAACTGAAGAACCGGCGGAGATCACGGTACTGACTATGGGGCCGCCACGGGCGGAAAAATCCCTGCGGGACGCGTACGCCAGAGGCGCTGACCGCTGTGTGCTGCTCACCGACCGCGCCTTTGGAGGGTCGGACACCTGCGCTACTGCCAGAACGCTGGCGGCGGCTGTCCGCAGGCTGGGCGGATTCGATCTGATCCTCTGCGGAGAGAAATCCGTGGACGGCGACACGGCGCAGGTGGGTGCCGAGACAGCGGAGTTCCTGGGCCTGCCACACGCGTATTATGCGGAGAAGATCAGCCTGTCAGTGGCGGAGGCCTTCGTCACCGTCGAGAATCTGGGAGGAAGGAAACAGATCAGGCGATTGACACTGCCGGCGGTGGTGGGAGTCACGAAAAACATCGCGTCGCCGAAACTGCCCACAGTGAGAAGAAAACTGGAATCGCTGGAAATTTCCATAGAAACCATAGGCCTGGAGGATCTGAACGGACTTCTCACGGCAGATGAGACCGGTTTTAAGGGGTCGCCCACAAAGGTGGCGAAGATACGGGTGCCGGAAGAATTGCAGAAGGAAAATCTTCTGATCCGGGAAGATGCGGACCGGTTTATCCGAGTGGTAGGTGAAAAGCTGGTGGAAAGAGGGATCATTCAGGAGGGCTGCAGATGATGGGCGGTGAGAACAGCATGAAAAATGAAAACGGATTCGGCGGTATTCTGGTTATTGCGGAACAGTGCGGAGGCGAAATTCACAGAGTGAGCTACGAGCTTTTAAACAAGGCTTCCGGGCTGAAGCGCAGGCCGGACACGGCGCTTGACTGTCTCCTTCTGGGGCCGGCGGGCCTGGCGGCCCAGGAATTGAATTTCCGCGGCGCCGACACGGTGTATTACATACAGGGAGAGGAATTTGAGCAGCAGGAAGAACTGTTTTATAAAGAAAATATCGTAGATTTTATCCGGGAAAAAAAGCCGGAGACAGTGCTCATGGGCGCCACCGCCTTCGGCAGATCTTTGGCCCCCAGAGTGGCGGCTGCTCTTGGCACAGGGCTGACGGCTGACTGTACGGATCTTCAGCTGGATGAGGACGGCAGGCTGATCCAGATCCGCCCGGCGTTCAGCGACAATATTTTTGCTCATATCAGAACTGCAGCGGATCCCCAGATGGCGACAGTCCGCTACAAGGAGTTCCGCGAGGCAAAGCGGGATGAAAAGCTTCCCGTAAAGATCGAAGTGAGAAGACCCTGCCGCAGCGCGGATGTCCTCAGTCAGGTGGTGGAGAATATTCCGCTGGGCGACCTGGACATTTCAGAGGCTGAGGTCATCGTGGCGGCCGGCCGCGGCGTCCGCAGAAAAGAGGATCTGGAGATGCTGTCAGAACTGGCCCAGGCCCTGGGCGGTCAGCTGGGCGTATCGAGAGCGTTGGTGGACGCGGGGATGGCGCCGTCGGCCAGACAGGTGGGATACAGCGGGAACCGGGTGAAGCCAAAGGTCTATATCGCCTGCGGCATATCGGGAGCGCCGCAGCATCTGGCGGGAATGAAAGAGTCCGACATGATCGTGGCGGTGAACACAGATCCCTCGGCGCCGATTTTCCGTTTGGCGGATTATGGTTTTGTGGGAGATCTGTACGAGATCGTGCCGCAGATGATCGCGGCCTGGGGAAAAGGCGGCCGGCAGGCGGACAGATCAGGCAGGCCGGCAGATGATGAAGGGACAGCGGATGGAGAACGTCCTGTGGAATCGGCGGAAGGGGGGCTGGAGCAATGAGAGAGCAGATCATACGGGAACTGATCGATATTACAGGTCCGGACTATGTGACGGCGGATCGGGAACAGATCCAGTCTTACATTTTTGATCAGGTGGAGGAGACTTACCGGCCGGAGCCGAGCAGAGATTTCGTGGTAGTAAAGCCGGGGCGTACAGAGGAAGTGTCTCAGATCATGAAGCTGGCCAGCCGGGAAAAGATCCCCGTTGTGGTGCGGGGCGGCGGAACAGGGCTGGCCGGCGGATGCACGCCCATCTATTCGAGCATCGTCATCTCTATGGAACGAATGAATCGTATTGTGGAGATCGACGCGGACAACATGATGGCGGTGCTGGAGGCCGGCGTCACGCTGATGGAACTGCTGACGGAGCTGGAAAAATACGAGGGACTGAGCTTTCCCGTGCATCCCGGAGACGAAGGCGCTCAGATGGGCGGCATGGCGGTCACCAACGCCGGGGGCGCCCGGGCGGTGAGACACGGAGTCATGCGCAAGCACATCATGGGTGTGGAGGCTGTTCTGCCCAGTGGAGAGGTTTTGGAGCTGGGAGGCAAACTGATCAAGAACAACGCCGGTTACAATCTGACCCAGCTGCTTCTTGGCAGTGAGGGAACACTGGCCGTGATAACGAGAGTGATCCTGAAGATCTATCCGAAGGACAAATATTCCGCCACTATTGTAGCGCCGTTTCCACACTTTGAAAACGCCTGCCGGGCGGTCATGGATATTCTGAAAAGCGGCTCCGTTCCGCTGGCAGTGGAGTATATGGATAAACGTCTTTTCGTAGGTACGGCGGAGATGCTGGGGCTGGAGTGGCAGGCGAAGGAAGGGGATTCGGATCTGCTTATCATCCTGTCGGAGAAGACGGAGGAGCAGCTTTATAATTCAGTGAGGGAGATCAACGAGATCTGCAGGAAAAACAGCTGCCTGGAAACCCTCTTCGCAGGCAAGAAACGGGAGCAGGACGAGCTGCTTCTGGTCCGCAGCCAGCACTATGAATACATCAAAAATGACATCTGCGATTCCTTCGACATGGCGGTGCCCGTGTCGCAGGTGCCGGCGTTTATCGGGGATCTGAAACATTTGGCGGAAGAATACCACACTGGGACTAATGTGATCGCTCACATCGCCGACGGCAATGTGCATAACGATATCCTCTATGTGGACGGAAAAATACCGAACTATGCGGCGGAGCTGAAACAGCGGATGTACGACGCCTGCTTCAGCCACGGCGGTACCATCACAGGCGAGCACGGGGTGGGAAAAATACGGGTAAATGATCTGCTGCGGCAGAAAGATCCCGCGGAGCTGGAGTTGATGCGGGGCATCAAGAAGGTGTTCGACCCGGACAACATCATGAACCCCGGCACGGTGATCTGACCGGATGCTTACAGCGATCAGTCCAGGTCTAATGGACGTCATATAAAGTAAGGAAAGCGAGGAAATCAAGGAAGTTAAGGAAACGCTGCGCCATAGGTCTGTGTCAGCAACTGCATGAAGCGCCCTTTCCGGATCTGCAGAGCCGGATAGGGCGCTGATATTTTTCGATGTTGCGCCTTCACCGGGGCTGGTCTTGATTACCGGGGTGGATGGGTGCGGGTCCCCGGAGCGATACCGGTCTTTTTGAGCCGTCGGCAGCCGATTCAGCGGCATACAGCGGCATACGCTGAAGGTAATTAGGTGAGATCTAGATTTTTTTCCCGATCTCACCGAAAAAGGGCTGTCAAATAGGTGAAAATCAATTTTTTATTAAGTTCTCACATATTTGGCATCGATTATTGAGAGATCAGCACCGATTTTTCCATGTTTTTCGGTGATAATCGATTTTTTTTGCTGTTTTCACCTATTTCACAGCCTGCGATCCCGCGCCTGTGGATCAGTCCGCCCGCCGGTCTTGCAGAACTGCCGATCCCTCCGTCCATCGATGGGGATCATACAGTCCATCGACGCCGCGGCCATCTATCGCACAGCCTGCGATCCCGCGCCCGTGGATCAGTCCGCCCGCCGGTCTTGCAGATCTTCCGATCCCTCCGTCCATCGATGGGGATCACACAGTCCATCGACGCCGCGGCCATCTATTTCACAGCCTGCGATCCCGCGCTCGTGGATCAGCCCGCCCGCCGGTCTTTCAGAACTGCCGATCCCTCCGTCCATCGATGGGGATCACACAGTCCATCGACGCCGCGGCCATCTATTTCACAGCCTGCGATCCCGCGCCCGTGGATCAGTCCGCCCGCCGGTTTTGCAGAACTGCCGATCCCTCCGTCCATCGACGGGGATCACACAGTCCATCCACGCCGCGGCCATCTATTTCACAGCCTGCGATCCCGCGCCCGTGGATCAGTCCGCCCGCCGGTCTTGCAGATCTTCCGCCCCCACAATCTTCCGCCCACCCGCAGATCCTCGATGCCCGCCACGATAGATCCAATGTGGATGATACACGGGAAGATCAGCTGAAGAAACAGAGAAGAGGTGCTTGCCGCAGATTTTTATTCTGCGGCAAGCACCTCTGTTCTTGTCAAGCGGCTGGATTGAAGCGACAGCCATCCACAAATTGAAAGTGATTTGCTCCTAGCTGTTCTCAGCGCGCGGCTGGATTGAAGCGACGGCCGCCTTATTGAAACGCCTGATCGTTCAGAAGGATCACCGGCTTTGCGGATACGCCTTCTGTGTAGTATGTACCATAGTTGTTGAGAAGGTAATCACGGACTTCCTCCTTTGAAGAGAAGGACAGCGCCTGATAAGGGCTTGTGGGGGCCAGTTTCTCGATAAAGAGCACGCCCTGGCTGTCCTCGATCATGACGCCGGTGTGGCCGATATATCCGATATTGTCCAGTTCGCTGTGCATGAGGACGCTGACCAGTGACACCGGTCCCTCATCAAAGCTGATACCCCGGGTCTTCCACTGATTCTGCAGGGCGCTCAGCACTGCCTGAGAATCCAGCGTGGGTTCCACAGAGACGGGGTTGAACAGGGCGGCAAACCGGCCCCGCTGTTCCGCTGAGAACTTGCACGGCGCGTAATTGTCCAGGGCGTCCGTATCCGCGGCGAGGAAAGAGTCCGCGTCCTGGGAAGCGCCGGTCGTGATAAGGCCCTGCATCAGCATAAACGCTGTGATCCTGCAGTTGGCATCGGCGTAGTTTCTCTGGTCCATCCAGAGCGTATAAGTATCTTCTGCGTATTCGACAGCGGACGCGTCCACTGAAGTAAATCCGTCGTGAAATTCGCTCAGGTCGCCCATCAGCCCGTTATAATCCACGACCATGGCGAAAAAGTCGTCGGCGTATTCCTGCCGGATCCCTGCGGCGGTCATGCGGTCGGCCAGACGATCCCGGATGTCCTGATCCGCCATATTGGAATAATTCAGTTTTCCCGTACCCAGGCTTCCGCCCCCGTCCAGGCCGGATTCGGCGCCGGACCCTCCGCCGTTTCCGGCGCTGCCGGAGCCGCTTTGCTGCGGTTTTCCGACGCAGCCGGTGAGCAGAGAAACGGTCATTATCGTGCAAAGTACAAACACCATCATTTTTTTCATTATTTCTTCTCCTTTACCCCGAACGTTCACAGATCCATTTACTGGATTCCGTAACTTTTACAGTGTATTGACGTGCCGGAGGTTCATTTAGTTGCAGAAAATGATAACGATGTATAACTTTTCTGTACAAGACCGCCGAAGAAAAGATAAAGCGCGGTTTGCGGGAAGTGCCGCAGCCTGCAGGGGCTGCCCGCGTGGGAAGGGGACGGGACGTTTCCTTGGAAGGCTGTGAATAAACTTTACTTTTCCTTGAAAAAACAGCCTTTTCGTAGTATATTATATAAGTTAATGAAGGTAAATGATCAGCCGGCTCTGCATTAGCAGCCCATGGGTTTTGCAGGGGCTGCGCGCCTGCCGGCGGAACCGCGCAGAATACAATAACTGAGTGCAGTAAAGGAAGGATACGGAGGGACTATATGGCCACGAACGTGTACGAAAATCCGCTGATTACCAGATATACCAGCAGAGAGATGGCGCACATCTTCTCTTCCGACGTGAAGTTTTCCACGTGGAGACGGCTCTGGATCGCTCTGGCGGAGGCGGAGCAGGAGCTGGGACTGCCCATCACCGACGAACAGATCGCGGAGATGAAGGAACATATTACGGATATCAATTATGAGGAAGCCAAGAAGCGCGAAAAGGAAGTGCGCCACGACGTCATGGCCCACGTTTACGCTTTCGGGCTGCTGTGTCCCAAGGCCCGGCCCATCATCCATCTGGGCGCCACCAGCGCCTACGTGGGGGATAATACGGATATCATCGTGATGCGGGAAGGACTCATTCTTCTGAGAGATAAACTCGTGGGACTGCTTTATCGCCTAAGCCGTTTTGCGCTGGAATACAGGGATCTTCCCACGCTGGGCTTCACCCATTTTCAGGCGGCGCAGCTGACCACGGTGGGGAAACGGGCCAGCCTGTGGATGCAGGATTTTTATTACGATTATCTGGAGGTCAGCCGCCTGATCGGAGAGCTGCCGATGCTGGGCGTAAAAGGAACTACGGGGACCCAGGCCAGCTTTGTGGATCTCTTTGACGGCGACATGGATAAGGTCAAGGCTCTGGACCGTCTGGTGGTCAATAAGATGGGCTTTGAAAAAGCAGTGCCGCTGTCCGGCCAGACCTATACGAGAAAACTCGATTACACTGTGCTGGCGGCCTTGTCCGGCATCGGTCAGAGCGTGCACAAGATGACCAACGACATCCGCCTTCTTCAGCATCTGAAGGAAGTGGAAGAGCCCTTCGAGAAGAATCAGATCGGCTCCTCTGCCATGGCGTACAAGAGAAATCCCATGAGAAGCGAGCGGGCGGCTTCTCTGGCCAGATACGCCATCAATCTGGCCCAGAATCCGGCGTTTACCGAGAGCGCTCAGTGGTTTGAGCGGACGCTGGACGATTCCGCCAACCGCAGATTGTGCATACCGGAGAGCTTCATGGCCTGCGACGCCATTCTGGACATATGCACGAATATCAGCACAGGGCTGGTGGTGCATGACAAGGTCATCCGTCAGCGCATCATGAGTGAGATCCCGTTCATGGCTACGGAGAACATTCTCATGGAGGCCGTAAAGCGGGGCGGAGACCGTCAGGAGCTTCACGAAAAGATCCGTCAGCTGTCCATGGAGGCCGGAAGCCGGGTGAAGGACGAGGGGCTGAACAACGACCTGTTGGAGCGTATCGCCAAAGACCCGTCCTTTGGACTGAGTCTGGAGGATGTGCAGAAGCTGATGGATCCCGCCGATTATATCGGCCGTTCCGCGCAGCAGACGGAGGAGTTTGTCAGCGATTATCTGGAACCGGTATTTGAAGAACATAGAGACGTGCTGGACCGCGTGGTGGAACTTTACGTATAATACGTATCGATCCGTGTAAAGGTGAGAAGAAGAAATGAGCAGAATAGGAGACTTAGTATCGGACTGCCGGAAGATCGTGGTCAAGATCGGAAGCAATACGCTGTCCGACGAGACGGGAAACGTGAACCGGAAGGCCATGCACAATATCGTGGAGCAGCTGGTGGAGCTGATGAAAGACGGCAAGCAGATCATCATCGTGTCCTCCGGAGCCGGCATCTGCGGCGTGGCGGCTATCAACAAATGGAGCCGAAAAAGCGACATGAACTATAAGCAGGCATTGTGCGCCATCGGTCAGGTAGAGCTGATGATGGCATACAAGGAACTGTTTAAAGAATGCGATTATCACGTGGCGCAGCTGCTTTTGACCAGAGGCGACTTCGGCGATCACACGAGGAATCTCCACATCAGAAATACGCTGTTTACTCTGGTGGACGAGGGAGTGGTACCCATCGTCAATGAAAACGACAGCGTCAGCGTGGATGAGATCCGGATCGGCGACAACGATACGCTGGGCGCGCTGACTGCAAATCTGTGGGGCGCGGACCTGCTGATCCTGCTGTCGGACATCGACGGCGTCTATGATAAAAATCCCAAGATCCATCCCAACGCGGAGCTGATCGAGGAAATTTACGATATAGACGGCATCAAAGCTGAGATCGATATGAACGGAACCAACAAATTTGGCACGGGAGGCATCGCCACGAAGATGGAGGCGGCCAGGCGGGTGAATGAATTCGGCATTCCCATGCTGCTGCTCAACGGCAAGAAGGAAGATATTCTGAGAAAGGCTGTGAGCGGCCAGGAGCGGGGAACCGTATTCTTTGGAAAATAAACCGGGCGGAGAAAGCCGGACCAGGCGGAGAAATCTGGGCAGGGCGGACACAGCCGGTCCGGAGGGGGCCGGATCCGGGAGGTTGCAAGGGACTGTTTTGCCTCAAAACAATGACAGCAGCGGAGGCGGGAAAGGCGGGTGGAGAGCGATGAAAATCGGATTTATAGGAACAGGAAATATGGGGCAGGCTATTCTGAGAGGTTATCTGAAGGTCTGGCCCGACAGGGCAGCTGATATTTACGCCTACAACCATCACGTGGAGAAGGCGGAGGCTCTTGCGGCAGAGCTGGGCATCAAGGCCTGCGGGTCCGCGGAGGAATTGGCGGAAAAGGCGGAGATGATCCTGCTGGCCGTAAAGCCCTATCAGTTTGGGGAGGTCCTTCCGCAGGTGGCGGAGGGCGTGAAACAGGCTGGAGAGGTTGCAGACAAGGTGATCGTATCCATTGCGGCGGGAGTGCCCATGGAAGTGATCGAGGGATTCTTTGCCGAGGGCACGAAAGTAGTGCGGATCATGCCAAACACGCCGGCCATGGTGGGCGAGGGAATGGCGTCTGTCAGTCCCAACGAATATACGGATGAAGCTTCGCTGAATGTCATAATGGAGCTGTTTTCCGCCGTGGGCAAGGCTTCCGTGGTAGAAGAGCGGCTCATCGACGCTGTGGGCGCGGTCAGCGGCAGCAGCCCGGCTTACGTCTACATGTTTATCGAAGCTCTGGCCGACGGAGCTGTGGCGGAGGGGATGAAGCGCCAGCAGGCGTACGAATTTGCCGCGCAGGCCGTATTGGGCTCAGCGAAGATGGTCCTGGAGACCGGACTTCATCCGGGCGAACTGAAAGATCAGGTCTGCTCGCCCGGCGGCAGCACCATCGAAGCGGTGGAGGTGCTGGAGCAGGAGGGCATGCGGGCTTCCGTCATCAAAGCAATGCGCGCGGCCGCGGCCAAAACCAGAAGCATGGCGAAAACAAAATAACCGCCTGAAGGGCGGCCAATGCCATTGAATATAAAATACGCAGCAAAGGGCTGGGGGAGGATCGAAAATGACCTACGAGGAAAAAACCATTTCTTCGGAAATGATATACGAAGGGAAAATACTGAATCTCAGAAAAGACAAGGTGACGGTAAAGGACGATAATACCTCCTACCGGGAGATCGTCGAACATCCGGGCGGCGTGGGCATCGCGGCTGTCACGGAGAACAGAGGCCTTCTCATGGTCAAACAGTTCCGCAAGACGGCGGAAGAGGTCGTGCTGGAGATACCTGCGGGGACCAGAGAGCCGGGGGAAGATCCGATGATCACGGGGATCCGTGAGCTGAGGGAGGAGACTGGATTTTCCGCGGAAAAGTTTTCATTTCTGGCGTCCTTCTATTCCTCCATCGGATATTCGACGGAGATGATCTATCTCTACATGGCGGAGGGGCTGACGCCGGGGGAGACGGATTTCGACGACAACGAGGCCATCGACCTGTATGAATTTCCCATCGAGGAGCTGGTGCAGATGGTCAAGGACGGGGAGATCATCGACGGAAAGACCATCACGGCTATCCTGCTAACTGCAGCAAGGCTGGGGCTATAAACGCCTCGATCAGGCAGCCGGCCAGCAGGGCGGCGGCCAGAACCACAAATATGGAAAGATAAGGGCCTGCGCTGAATTCCAGGCTCTTTTTTATGCCCTTTTGTCTGCCCGAGAAGACCTGTGCGGACAGATTGACGGCGGCCACGGAGGCGACCAGCAGTGCGGGCATCAGAAAGAGATTCTGAGGTACCATGGACAGCAGGATGACCACAGCGCCTTTGCCGCCCATGGAATCGATGAGCAGAGCGGAGGAAAAGCCCAGCGCCATGCCTTTATAAGCCACGGCGAGAAGCGCTGCGGGAAAACCTATGACAGTAATGCCGGCGAGCAGAATGATCAGCAGCAGTCCGAAATTGTTTGCCGCGGACCGGAGGAATACGGAGGGCAGGGAAGCTCCGGAAACGTTGCCCGAGAGGAGATTGCTGGTCAGATAATCCGCGATCTGGTTCGTGCTGTCCTGCCCCATGAAAAGCTCTACAAAGACGCCGGAGGACAGACCGGCGGCAAAGAAGAAAAGCGTTGCCATGACAGTTCCCTGACTTTGGCACAGAAGAGACGACGGGGAGGCAGTATATCCTTTTCTCATGTATGTATTCACTCCTTTATTAGACGGCGGTCCGGCATGGCGGACCGCCTGATTGATTCTGTCTCTATATCAATATGTACAACCTCTGCGATCTATTACAGAAAAGTGTACACAGGAGTGATCGAACGGCTGCCCCCCCTTCCCGTCTCCGGCCTATTTTCCCAGACTGCGGATCTTGGGGCTTTCCTCCCGGTCATCCCGCGCAGGCAGGAAGATATCCACGTTGACCACCAGACTGCTGCCGATGTTTTTCGTAGAGTGGACCGCCTCCGATGGGATCAGGGCGAAACACCCGGGGGTCAGCACGTGAGTCTCGCCGTCTACGGTCAGTTCCATGATGCCGGTCTGCACATAGGTGAGCTGTTCCGCCGGATGGGAGTGGGGAGCGCCGCCGGTTCCGGGCTTGATCTCCCAGTACTGCATGGTTGCCTGGGGAGTGGGCTTGAATACGCAGGCGTCAATGCCTTCTCCCCAGTTTTTCCACTGAACTTCATTGATATCAAAAATCTTTGCTTTGCTCATGTTTTTACTCCTTTGTTTTGAATGTTTCATATAGCGAATGCTGAAGACATGACTTTTCAGCACTTGACAATCATACAATTTTCATGCCGAAAGTGATGGCGCTGAAAAGATCTGCGTGAAATGAGGAAAAAATCCCTTTCCATGGGGGAGTTGGCAGGTGCGGAGCCTTCTTTTGCGGTTTCCCGCCGTAAAATAAAACATTTATACTGTTGTATTTTTACGATATGTAGTATTATTAAGACGGATAAGCGAAAAAGACTGTCGTAATTTTGAGACGGAAATAAGAGCGCCGGACCAGGGCGGCGCAAATGGAAATACAGCAGAATCAGGGGAGGCACAGAAAACAGATGGAGAGGAAAGAGGAAGGCGCGCGGGAGGAAACGCAGGGATCAGCTGAGAAAATGACGCCGGAGCTGTTCCAGGTGATCGCCGATCACATATTGGGAAACATTTCGGTAGCGGACCGCGAAGGAAATATACTGTTCTGCAACAAGGCCATGGCGGAGACTTTCGACTGCAGTGTGGAAGAATATATGAAATACAACGTGTTCACCATGCACAGCGGCGGTATTCTGAATCGTTTTGCGGCGGCGGCCGAGTGTCTGAACACGGCCCGGGAGGTCGTGCGTTATATTACCACCAAAAACGGAAAAATGATGATGATCCAGTGCCGTCCGGTCTTTGACGGGGAGGGACGGGTGGAGATGGTAGTGGGATACAGCCAGACGGAGGAAATGTACCACGCCTTTCTGGAACGGATCAACGAGGAGAAGGCCAACCTGCAGAACGCGCTGCAGTATCTGGAAAACAGCAGCGAGTTTTTTACAGAGTCCCGCAACGGGGCGGTGCAGGCGCTTTATGAGACGGCGGGAAAAGCCGCGGGCTCCGACAGTACGGTGATCATATACGGAGAATCCGGGACGGGGAAGGAAGTACTGGCCCGTTATATCCATCGGACCGGCGGCAGGGCACGGCGTCCCTTCATTCCCGTCAACTGCGCGGCGGTTCCCAGAGAGTTGATGGAATCGGAGTTTTTCGGCTATGAAAAGGGAGCCTTTACCGGCGCGGACGCCAGAGGAAAAACGGGCCTGTTTGAGATGGCGGACAACAGCACGCTGTTTCTGGACGAAGTGGGCGAGATGCCCCTTTCCATGCAGTCAAAGCTGCTGCGCGTACTGGAAACGGGAGAAATGAGACGCATCGGCGGCGGGAAGACGATCCACGTCGACGTGCGAATTCTGGCCGCCACCAACCGGGATCTGCGGGAGCTGGTCAGAGAAGGACTGTTCCGGGAAGATCTTTACTACCGGCTCAGCGTCATCCCCCTCACCACGGTCCCGCTGCGGGAGCGGAAAGAAGATATCATGCCCCTGGCGGAGCATTTTCTGCAGGAATACAATCGGAAGTATAAGATGAATAAATATTTTTCGCCGGATATGAGACGTGGGCTGGAACGCTATTTCTGGCCGGGAAACATAAGAGAGCTGAAAAATTTCGTCGAGCGGATGACCATCCTCTCGTCTTCGGACTGTCTGGACGCGGGCGGCGGACCGGATCAGCAGGGATCTCCCGGGAACCATGGAGAGACGGAAACTCCCACTCCGTCAGACAGCGGGGAACAGACCCAAGGAGCCATGACGCTGAAAGAGGCGCAGCAGGAGTTCCAGCGCCGTTATATCAGAGAGACGGTGGGCAGATGCGGCGGAAATATTTCCGAGGCGGCCCGGCAGCTGGGCATCCACAGATCGGGGATCTACCGGCTGCTGAAATGAATGAAACAGCGGTGAATGGGCGATGAAAACGGGGCGGAACAGCGCCGGAACGCAGAAAGGTATTGCGAAACAGAGCGGTCTGCGGTATACTGGGTAGTGCTATCGGTTGACATAACATTTAGCTTGTGGCCTGCGGGATCATAGCCTGCCGGGGCCATAAGCCTGCAGGGCCATGGCCAGCCGGGCAGCAGTCCGGATCCGGCGCTTTCCATGGGAAACGGGGCGGTGTTCTGCTTGAACGGTCGGCCGGCGCACGGTTGGACAAGGGTCGTGTATGGAAGAACGAATGTGTATTGAATTTAGAAGAAGAGGCAGTCAAGATGGATTACGTAGAAAGTTTTGCAGATTATTTGAAGTCGGAGAAGCATATGAGCGAGAATTCCTTCGCCGCGTATCAGCGGGACGTGAAGGATTTTCTCTCCTTTCTCAGAGAGCGGGGAATGATGCAGGCCGCGGACGCCAGCAACACGGAAGTGGTCGCTTATCTTCTGGCGCTGAAAAACGAGGGCCGTTCCGGGGCCACGGTCAATCGGAAGGTGGCTTCCATCCGGGCTTTTTATAACTTTTTGATCGTCCGGGGCGTGGTAGGGGAGAATCCTACGGTAAACATAAAATCCCCGAAGATCCAGCGCAAAGAGATCGAGTATCTTTCTATAGGAGAGGTGGAGAAGCTGCTGTCCATGCCGGACGATTCAGTGAAGGGCGTCCGCGACAGGGCTCTGCTGGAATTGCTTTACGCGGCCGGAGTCAGGGTCAGCGAGGCGGCGGCGGCCAACGTGGAGGACATCAACCTGCGCATCGGCTTCATCACCTGCAGCGGCGAGCATGGAAAAGCGCGCATCATTCCGCTGGGCCGGCCGGCGCGGGCGGCCATGGAGAATTACATCTATGAGGGACGCGCCAAGCTGCTGCGCGAAAAGGAAGATCAGGGAGCCTTGTTTCTGAATTATTACGGGGAACGGCTGACGCGGCAGGGCGTCTGGAAGGTCATGAAGGACTACGGAAAACAGGCGGGCTTTGAGCACGAGCTGTCGCCGCAGATCCTGCGCAACTCCTTCGCGGTCCACATGATACAGAACGGAGCGGACCTGAAAACGCTGCAGGAACTGCTGGGACACGAGGATATAACAGCCACGCAGATCTATCTGTCGGTGACGAAAAACAGGATCAAGGAAGTTTACGACAATACCCATCCGCGGGCGTAGGCAGGCGGACAGGATGAATATGATTTTGGAATGGATGACTTATCTGAGGATAGGTCATCTTTTTTATGCAGAGATCGGGCAGATCCATTGAATTTTTCTTCTTCGGAAGGTATACTAAAGTAAATTGATAGAATAGTTCGAATAGTGTGGGGCTTTCGCTGTTTTCTGGCGGAGCGCATTCCGGGAGACATGCGAAAGCGATGGAGGTGTGATATGACGGGAAGAAGGATGGGAATAGCAGCGTTTCTTTTATGCTGTTTTCTTCTGTCCATGAGCGTGGGCGCGGACAGGGCGTGGGCAGCAGAAGCGCCGGACAGGGCTGAACGATGGTCGGTGACGGCGATCTATGTGGATGGGGTAAAGCTCAGCGTAGAGCCGGAGCAGGGTTATTTTTACGTGGATGCTAACGGACGGACTATGGCGCCCCTTCGCGCTCTGGCAGAGGCCATGAAATTAAAGGTGGACTGGAATGACAGGACCGGCGAGATCCTCATAAACGGCGGCGCTTCGGGAACGATGGTGTTCGCAGAGGGACAGAAGTCGTACAAGGCTGGCTCTTCCAGTTACTCCATGGACACGGCTCCGGTGATGATTCAGGGAAGGGCCCACGTGCCTGTCCGCTTTATCGTGGATGGAAGCGGCGCTGTCATGGACGTTGGCGCACAGCGGTTTGCCAACGGAGAGACATATACGCTGAGAATTTATACCACCTGGGGAAACGTGACGCCGACGGCGCCGGACTGGGCCGGGCATGATTATGCGCCGGAGTTCAACACCGTGGCGTATAAGCCGGAGAACTGGAACCGCATTGTAGATTTTCGGAAGCGGGCGGCTGCAGGAGAAGATGTATGGGAAGAACTTTCCGCGTTTCTGAAGGAGAATAAGGATGATCCGGGCATTTCCTATGAGGCGCTGCTGATCGAGGCGGAAATGGCAAAACACGGGTACAAGTCGGGCCACTGGCCCATGGGTGGAGGATTAGAGCGGTCCCCCCAGCAATCGCTGAGCTGTTATCAATGGCTGATCAGGCGGTCGGCCAACAGGGGCGAACTGTATGAGCGGGGGTTTCAGACACTGCTGGATACCGACAACAGTTACCGCTATTACAAGGTCAATCCGTTCACTTATAAGCGTCCCTGGACTCAGTACTACGATAACGAGACTTTTTTGGCTGAGAGCTGCTTCGATCCATTCCGCGGAACGGAGGAGTGGAAAAACGCCACGGGGAATCAGGTATATATTGATTATTTGCTTCGCAGGCCTCTGTTTCAGCCTTACGAGAGCCAGGGAACTGTCATGTTCGATCTCTCTCAGCTGGCGAGGGGGCTGGGTTATGACTATGAATTCGACAATCTGCAGAGAAACGAGGATCTGAGCGATCAGCCGTTTATTACGCTGCTGCCCAAAGCGGTGGATATCACAGGATTTCCCGCCGTCCTTCGGAGATACGACAGGGAGATCGTGGTCACGGTGGGAAGCGATGTGGTAAAAGTGGACGGGAAGACTGTGCGCATGAAACAGCATTCTGAGGCGAAAGATGTATATATGGGCCAGGTCGCCGTTCCGATGTGCTTTATTACCGATATCCTGGGGGAGAACATCTCCTTTGATGAAGAGCGCCAGAGCTATGTGATCACGAAAAAAGAAAATTTGTCCGGCACAAATCTGGATGAGTGGTGCAGGGCCATGAACGCGGTCATCGAGGCCCGGGGAAACGGAGATCCCTATCTGTTCGGCGCCCGCAGAGCGCTGATGAACGAGGGCGATACCGGCGTGGAAGCGGACAGAAAAGCGCTGGTGGGCAGCTGGAATTGTACGAATTATGAGGAGTTTAAGACCACGGTGGACTGGCTCATGAGCGAAGGTCACAATACGGGATTTAAAAGGGATGCGGCCTACGTCAGATCTCTGTCGGATCAGGAGTACGCGGAACTGTTGAACGCGTCCTCGCCTACGGACGTCTACATGTGGAAGCTGACCAGGGAGCTGGACTCCAAATGGGGAGAACGAGGGATCATGAACTGGGATCTCTTCCGGGTGGCTATGCTGGTCAACCGGGGATACGGCGCCGAATACCTGACGGCGGAGGAAGCGCTGTCTCTTCTGGAGCCGGCAGCAGAGGCACTGCGCAGCAATTTTTCAAATTGGGACGAGGCGTATGAGAATTATCTGGATGGATTCGCCTGGTGGTCGCGGACCGACCCGGAGACAGAGGGTACGGAGTACAGGACGAGGGTGGATCTCTATCAGGAGCTGAAGGAGAATCAAAAATACAATGGCGTCCTGTTTGACGAAACCCTTTTCCAAAAGCCGGTGAAGGGGATCTGATCTTCTACGGCCGGGCGGAGGAAGAGACGCAGGGGACTGACAAAAAAGTGGAAAAAAAGCTTGCATTCTCATGCTTGTCTGTGCTATAGTATTAGCTGACGTATTACGGGCGCTCCGCTGGATAAAGTGCCATATCAAGGGATATGCGCGTTTGGATACCAAGAACGTCTATGGAGGAAGGAGGATACGAAAATGGATATTATGCAGGCCATCGCACAGGATTACGTGAGAAATGACATTCCGAAGTTTTCCGTTGGTGACACCGTAAAAGTGCACATCAAGATCAAGGAAGGCGCCAGAGAAAGAATTCAGATTTTCGAAGGTTTTGTTCTGAAGAGACAGAACGGCGGACTGGACGAGACTTTCACCGTAAGAAGAATCGCTTCCGGCGTAGGCGTTGAAAAGACGTTCCCGCTGCACTCACCGAGAATCGAAAAGATCGAAGTGACCAGACGTGGAGACGTGAGAAGAGCGAAACTCTTCTACATGCGTCAGAGAACGGGCAAAGCCGCGAAGATCAAGAGCAAGGATACTCTGTAAGAGGAAAGACGAAGCTGTCCCCAGGTGGGACGGCTTTTGTTTTAAGCGGACGGCGTAGGGCGGCGCCATTCTGCCGCCGCATATGCAGGGCTGCAGGCATGAGACAGGACAAACGGGGACAGAATACAGAAAGATTGTATGAAAGCCGAAGCGATAGGCCGGCCTGCGCTGCAGACGGGGCAGGCAGACTGGATACCGGCCGGGCCGGCTGCCGCATCAGACCGCCGGCAGAGCGCCTGTGTGGGGATCTCATGAGGTCCCGCATGCAGAGACAGGACAGAAATGGAAACAGGCGAAGGAGGAAATGCGTTGGAGAATATCAACTGGTACCCTGGACACATGAAAAAGACCCGGGAACTGATACAGGAAAATCTCAGGATGGTGGACACGGTGATCGAGGTGATCGACGCGCGGATCCCTGTTTCCAGCAGAAATCCCATCATCGACGAACTGGTAGCCCGCAAGCACCGGATCATAGTATTGAATAAGAGCGATCTCTCCGATCCCGATAGAAACGCCCGCTGGGCGGAATTTTTCAGGAAGCAGGGAATGGACGTGCTGATCATGAACTGCAGCAGCGGCAGCGGGGCGAACATGCTCCTGAAATTATTGGCCGGCCTGCGGGACGAAAAGAATCGGGAGGCCGCGCGCAAAAAGCCTCTGCGCATGATGATCGTGGGCGTACCCAACGTGGGAAAATCCTCTCTCATCAACCGGCTCACCGGAAAAAAGAGCGCCAGAACAGGAAACAAACCGGGGGTGACCAGAGGAAAACAGTGGCTGAATCTGGGCGACGACATGCAGCTGCTGGACACGCCGGGTATTCTCTGGCCCAAATTCGAGGACCCGAAGGCGGGACTGGATCTGGCCTTCTGCGGCTCGATCAAGGATGAAATACTGGATCTGGCCACGCTGGGACTGGAATTGATCAAGGTCCTCTCCGCCGATTATCCCCAGCTGCTCATCGCCCGGTACAAGCTGGAGGAGATATGCGAAACGCCCCTTGAGACCATGGAGCTCATCGCCCGGAAACGGGGATTTATTCTGCCGGGGAAACGCATCGACTATGAGCGGACGGCCCGCACTGTCATCGATGAATTTCGGGCGGGGATCATCGGAAACATTACGCTGGAGAATGTACCGGAATAACAGGTCTTTCTCCTGCAGGGACCGGCTGCGGGTAGTCGGAGCGGCGCCGGATGGGAAAAGGACAGGTGCGGATATGAAATGGAGCGAAAGGACATGACGAAAGAAGAGCGGCTGCAGCTGCAGCGTGATAAGCTGAAAGCCATGATGGAATATGAAGACAAGCTGCGGGAGTCCGGCTGCGCTCTGGTCGCAGGCGTGGACGAGGTGGGCCGCGGCCCGCTGGCCGGTCCGGTAGTGACGGCGGCGGTGATCCTGCCTGCGGACTTCGACGTGCTTGGGGTGGACGATTCCAAGAAACTCTCGGAAAAGAAGAGGGAAGAGCTTTACATACAAATAAAAGAGAAGGCTGTGTGCTATGCCGTGGGACTGGTGGATAACCGGCGGATCGACGAGATCAATATTCTGGAAGCCACGAAGGAAGCCATGCGGGCGGCGGT
Organism: Bacilliculturomica massiliensis; assembly: GCF_900605495.1. GTDB lineage: Bacteria > Bacillota > Clostridia > Peptostreptococcales > Anaerovoracaceae > Bacilliculturomica > Bacilliculturomica massiliensis. Next base: position 1,559,419 of record NZ_LR027603.1, on the reverse strand, counting down.
GGAAGGACTGGCCCGGAAGCCGGACCACGTGCTGGTAGACGCACTGACCATACCCGGTGTGGATATTCCGCAGACGGGGATCGTCAAGGGGGACGCGAAAAGCGTATCGATCGCGGCGGCCTCCATACTGGCGAAGGTGACCAGAGATCACATGATGATGGAGTATGAAAAGATATATCCCGGATACGCCTTCGACAGGAACAAGGGCTACGGAACCAGGGCTCACTATGAAGGCATCGCCGCCTGCGGCGTGTGTCCCATCCACAGACGGTCCTTTTTGAAAAATATTCTGTGAGCACGGCGGCGATAGATCACAGTACAACAAAAGAGGGAGGACGCGCGGTGTTTTATCCGCGGCGTCCTCCCTCTTTCTTTTTCTCAGTTTCCGTACCTTCAGCTGAATGCAGGATAGCGGCTAATCGGAAAGGGCGGCCCGGCGCTTGGCGTTGTCCAGATGCGTGATAATGGCCCGGGTGCCGGCTTCCGGGTCCTGATCCACGAAGGCCTGGAAGATCTGTTTATGCTCGGCCAGCACCTCTTCCAGATAGCCGTCCACGTAGCGGTGGTTGGTCCTGGTCTGCTTTGTGTAGACCTGGTATGAGGTGAGGACGTGGAGCAGCATGCGGTTGTGAGCCGCGTTGTAGATCAGCTCGTGAAAGTGCATGTTGATATTCAGCATCTTGTCTGCGTCTTTTTTCATGGTGTAAAACTCCATGAACTCGTAAGCTTCCTGCAGTTCCTCGAACTCTTCTTTGGTGATGCGTTCGATGGCCCAGCGGACGGCGATGGCTTCATAGGCTTTCCTCAGTTCGTACATGTCCTGTATATCCCGGGTGGTGATGCCTACGACGAAAGCTCCCCGGTTGGGGATGGTCTCGATGAGACCGTCGATCTCCAGCTTCTGAAAGGCCTCACGCACGGGGGTCCGGCTGACCGTATATTCATTGCACACCCGCTGTTCCGTCAGCTTTTCGCCGGGCTTCAGCTTTCCCTGCAGGATGTCCGTGCGCAGCTGATTGAACAGGTTTGTGGAAAGGGAAGAGCCTGCGGCCTGGGTGATAGCGTTGTTGCGGTAGATGGACATGGAATTACCTCCCCAGCTTTTGAATGGTCTCCAGGATGTAATCAGCCAGCTGAGCGCCCGTAGCGCCGTCCTGCTTTCCGGTGATGGCAATTTTCTTTTCTGTAACAGTGCAGATGTCCAGCGCTTTTTCCAGCAGATCGGCCTGATTCTGGAAGCCGATGTGGGAGAGAAGCATGACGGAGGCTCTCATGACGCTGCAGGGGTCGGCGTACTGTTCTCTGCCTTCCTCCACCATGCGGGGCGCGGAACCGTGTATGGCCTCGAACATGGCGTAATGCCTGCCCAGGTTGGCGCTGCCCGCCGTGCCCACGCCGCCCTGAAACTCCGCGGCCTCGTCGGTGAGAATGTCGCCGTAGAGGTTGGGCAGGATGAAGACCTGAAACTGACTTCTGCGCTTGGGATCGATGAGTTTGGCGGTCATGATGTCGATATACCAGTCGTCCACCTCGATACCGGGGTATTCCTCGCCGATCTTTTTGCAGATCTCCAGGAATTTGCCGTCGGTAGCCTTCACGATGTTAGCTTTTGTAACGATGGACACGCGGGTCTTGCCGTTGTTTTTGGCGTACTCGAAAGCCTGACGGGCGATCCGTTCCGTGCCGGGATTGGTGATGACGCGGAAGTCGATGGCCAGATCATCGGTGATATGGACGCCCTGACTGCCCATAGCGTACAGGCACTCGGTGTTTTCACGGAAGAAAGTCCAGTCGATGTTGTCCTCGGGGACTTTGACGGGCCGCACGTTGGCGAACAGGTCCAGCGCCTTTCTCATAGCCACGTTGGCGCTCTCGATATTTCCCCACTTGTCTCCCTTTCTGGGGGTGGTGGTGGGGCCTTTCAGCAGTACGTGGCACTTTTTGATCTCGTCAAGCACATCGTCGGGGATCGCCTTGCCGCAGGCTGCGCGGTTCTCAATGGTCAGACCGTCCACGTCCCGCAGCTCCACCTTTCCGGAGGCGATCTCGTCCTTCAGCAGTTCCTCCAGCACGTGGCGGGCGTTGGCCGTGATGGCGGGGCCGATGCCGTCCCCGCCGATGATGCCGATAATGATCCGGTCCAGCGATTTATAGTCCAGGAACTGGGTGTCCTGTTTCATCTTTTCCACGCGGGCCAGCTGCTGTTCCACGATCTTTTGAAATTGTTCCATGTATTCCATGTTTTCTTTTCCTCTCTTATTCATTCTTGTTTCATATATGACCGTACAGAAAATCTTTATTTACTCTTGATGAGGTTGATCTTGCCGCCGTGGAGGATCATGTCGGTCTCCAGCCCGCTAAGCCCTGTGAGCGCACGGTATTCTTTGCCGCTGGTCTGATTTTTTACAGTCAGAACAGGGGACGTCACCTGCTGACGGGCGTTTTCGATGATCAGTTCGTCGCCCAGCTTGAAGTCGTCGTAATCCGCCGGATCCTCAAAGACCAGGGGAATGATGCCGCTGTTGATGAGATTGGAGCGGTGGATGCGGGCAAAAGACTTGGCCAGCACGAATTTTATGCCCAGATACAGCGGAACCAGAGCGGCGTGTTCGCGGCTGGAACCCTGTCCGTAATTCTCTCCGCCTACGATGACGCCGGCTCCCGCCTCGCGGCAGCGGGCCGGAAAGTCTTTGTCGATGGCCTCAAAGCAGTAGTTGGACAGATGAGGGATGTTGGAGCGGTAGGGCAGCAGTCTGGAGTCGGAGGGCATAATATCGTCGGTGGTGATATTGTTTCCGGCTTTCAGGACCACCGTGCCGCTGACCGCGTCGCCCAGAGCCACATTCTGAGGGAAGGGTTTGATATTGGGACCCATCTCCACAGGGGTATCCGCTTTTTTGCCCCTGGGCGGATATACGATAAAGCTTTCGTTCTGGTGGAAATTCTCTGCAGGGATCTCCGGCAGGGAATAGCCGCTCTCTGAGCCGTCGGTGAGCACGCCGGTGATGGCGGAGATCGCCGCAGTCTCAGGACTGACCAGATAGACCGAGGCGTCCTTTGTCCCGCTTCTGCCCTTGAAATTGCGGTTGAAGGTGCGCAGAGACACGCCGCCGGACTTGGGGGACTGTCCCATTCCAATGCAGGGACCGCAGGCGTTTTCAATGATCCTGGCCCCCGCGGCGATCATGTCGGCCAGGGCGCCGTTCTGAGCCAGCTTCTCCAGTATCTTGGAGGATCCCGGGGAGATGACCAGACTCACGTCCTCGTGAACGCGGCCCTGTTTCAGAATGGCAGCCACCTTCATCAGGTCGGAGAAGGAAGAGTTGGTGCAGCTTCCGATGGCCACCTGATCTATTTTGATGGTTCCGATATTTTTGACCGTGTCGACGTTGTCGGGGCTGTGGGGCTTGGCTGCCAGCGGGGTGAGGGCGGAGAGATCCACTTCCAGGATCTCGTCGTACACAGCGTCCGCGTCGGCGGCCAGGGGGACCCATACGTCCTCTCTGCCCTCAGATCTCAGATATTCTCTGGTGTTTTCATCGCTGGGGAAGACGGAAGTGGTGGCGCCCAGCTCCGCGCCCATGTTAGTGATGGTAGCCCGGTCTGTCACGGACAGGGTGGAGACGCCTTCGCCGAAGTATTCCACGATCCGGCCCACGCCTCCCTTGACGGTGAGCTTCTGCAGAACGCAGAGGATCACGTCCTTGGCGGAGACCCAGGGGCGGAGCCTGCCGGTGAGCTTTACGCCCAGAACTTTGGGTACGGTGAGGGAATAGGTCCCTTTCGCCATGGCCACCGCCACGTCAAGGCCGCCGGCACCGATGGCGATCATGCCCAGGCCGCCGCCGGTAGGCGTGTGGCTGTCGGAGCCCAGCAGCGTTTTGCCGGGAATGCCGAAGCTCTCCAGCTGCAGCTGGTGACAGATCCCGTTTCCGGGTTTGGAGAACAGTACGCCGTGACGTTTGGCTACGCTTTTGATGAAGGCGTGGTCGTCTGCGTTCTCAAAGCCTGTCTGCAGGGTGTTATGATCGATATATGCTACGGAAACTTCTGTTTTGATCTCATCCACATCCATGGCTTCCAGCTGCAGGTACACCATGGTGCCGGTGGAATCCTGGGTCAGAGTCTGATCGATCTTGATCGTGATCTCCGAACCCGGCGTCAGCGATCCGTCCAAAAGATGGTTTTCCAGAATTTTATAAGCCAGTGTTTTCCCCATTCTATACTCCTTTCTAACCGCTCTGATACACTCAGAGCGCCGCCGGTCTTCCTGTTGAGCCCTCCGTTGGGGCGGGGTCCCGGCGGAAAAAACAACTGCAAAATGATCGATTTGTTTTACAGTATACAATTATACATTTAATGCGGAAAAAAGTAAAGAAAACGCTTTAAATATTTTTTTAACCGGTTGATTCATCGCAGTGAATACTATATAATGGGTAATGCACTAAACAAGGCAACTACATATTGCGCAAATGTGATCTATTGCTCTAAGCCAGTCATTGCAACGTTTTGCAGGACTTTAACGGCCTCCGCGCCACGGACGGCCCATAGATGGAGTATGGTGAGTGCACAAGTGGGAGTGTACAGGTAAGAGAAAAATGTACGGGTAAGTTGAGAGTCAGAAGGGAGAAGTATGAAAACAGTAATCAAACGAGACGGCTCGGAAGTGGGCTTCAACAGCGAAAAGATCAAGAACGCTATCGAGAACGCCATGATGGAAACGCGCCTGGGCGTGGATTCCACTCTGGCGGGCGGGATCGCTGCAGCGATCGAGAAGCAGGTGGAGCGCTCCGAACGCACCGTGAACGTGGAGGATCTGCAGGATCTGGTGGAGGATTTCCTCATGGCCAGCGAGCGGAAGGATGCGGCGAAGAAATTCATCATTTACCGCTACGAGAGGGACAAGACCAGGGACGCCAGAAAGCGCCGCGACGGCCGCATTATTCCCGAAGAATTCGTGAGCCGCTACAAACATCAGCCTTCCCCCATGAGTCAGCTGGGCAGCTTCGTTTATTACAGGACCTATTCCCGCTGGCTGCCGGAGGAACTGCGCCGGGAGTATTGGTGGGAGACTGTCAGGAGAGCGGTGGAGTACAACTGCAGCCTGGTGCCCACGTCCAAGGAAGAGGCGGAACGTCTCTACGACAACGTTTATCATATGAAGCAATTTCTCTCCGGCCGTACTTTCTGGGTGGGCAGCACGGACGTATCCAAATTCTATCCCATGTCCAATTATAACTGCTCCTTCCAGGTCATCGACAGCTTCGATTCCTTCCGGGATGTGTTCTATCTGCTGATGGTAGGCTCGGGGGTGGGCATCCGCATACTGAAATCCGACGTGGAGAAAATGCCCATGGTGAGAACGGACGTGGAAGTGATCCACGAGTCGTACACGCCGGTGCTGAAGGCTCTGCGTCAGGACAATACCTCCCTTGAATTCACCCATAACGACACGGTGAAGATCACCATCGGAGACAGCAAAGAGGGCTGGGTCCAGTCTCTGGATTATTATCTGAAAGTGCTTTACAGCACGGAATACAGAAAGATCAAGACTGTTATCCTCAACTACGACAACGTGCGCGAGAAGGGCGAAAAGCTCAGGACTTTCGGCGGCACAGCCAGCGGTCACAGCAGCATGAAGAACATGTTCCTGAAGATCATCCGCGTCATCGAGAAGGCGGGGGCCCGCTCCACTACAGGCCGCGTCAAGCTGAAACCCATCGATTGTCTGGATATCGCCAACGTCATCGGTGAAAACGTGGTGGTGGGCGGCGTGCGCCGCACGGCGGAGATCGTCCTCATCGACGCGGACGACAAGGAATGCATTCAGGCCAAGAGCGAACTGTATAAAAAGGTTGATGAAAAATGGGTCATCGACCAGGAGATCGCTCACCGGCAGATGAGCAATAATTCTATTTACTATAGAGAGAGACCGTCCAGAGAGCAGCTGCACTGGCATCTGCAGCAGATGCGCTATTCCGGGGAGCCCGGCTGGGTCAACGAGATCGCGGGCGCCAAGCGGCGGCCGAATTTTAACGGAGTCAATCCCTGCGCGGAGATCCTGCTGGATTCCAAGGGCCTGTGCAACCTGACCACAGTCAACGTCATGGCTTTCGTGCGGGAGGACGGCACCCTGGACCACGCGGGACTGATGGAGGCCCAGCGGCTTTCCGCCAGAGCCGGATACCGCATGACCTGCACCGAGCTGGAGCTGCCGCAGTGGAACGCCGTTCAGCAGCGGGACAAGCTGCTGGGCTGTTCTCTGACCGGATGGCAGGATATGGTCAACGCTCTGCATTACACCACGGAGCAGCAGCAGGAGCTCTTGACCGACCTGAAGCGCGAGGCCAGAAACGCCGCGGTGGAATACGCCAGAGAGCTGGGGATGCAGGAGCCTCTGCTGATCACTACGATCAAGCCCGAGGGAACGCTGTCTCTGCTGCCTGTGGTGTCCAGCGGCATCCACTATTCACACGCGCCGTATTTCGTGAGAAGGATCCGCATCAGCAGCGACGACCCGCTGGTGAAGGTCTGCGAGGAACTGGGCTACCCCGTGTTCCCGGAGGTGGGCCAGGATCGGGAGAGCTGCGTCACCAAGGTGGTGGAATTTCCCGTAAAAGCGCCGGAAGGCCGTTTCAAGGCCGATGTGGGGGCGATCGAACAGCTGGAGAACTATAAGATGTTCATGTCTTACTATGTGGAGCATAACTGTTCCATTACCGTTCACGTCCGCGACAATGAGTGGGAGGACGTGGAGCAGTGGGTCTGGGACAACTGGGACGATACGGTGGCTCTGTCCTTCCTGTCCTTCGACGACAGCTTCTACGATCTGCTGCCCTTTGAGGAGATCGGCGAGGAAGAATACATACGGCGGGTGGAGAACATGAATCCCTTCGTACCTTCTCTGATCAGCAAATACGAGAAGGAAGAAGTGCAGTATGACATCGGAAACGAAGGCTGCGAGGGCGGCGTGTGCCCGGTGCGGTAACAGCGATCCTTTGCGGTACAGTCAACGATAGATCGGGGAAAAAGGGTCCGGCCGCAGGTCTGAGATCCGCCGGCTGGAGATCCTTTCCTTATTTATACACAACGCAAAAAGAAACTGCCTGAAAGGGCAGTTTCTTTCATTGCAGAAGTTTACAAATGCAAAAGTTTACAAAGCGGGGCGCTCCTGACCGAGGCGGCGGGAGGAGGCTCTAAGATATAAACAGTCGGCGGTGCCGGAGCTGTTCCCGCAGACCGACGAATACCTCCACCATATTCGGGTCAAAGTGCTTTCCGCTCTCAGCCTGGATCATGTCCAGGGCCTGATCAAAGGTCACGGCGCCTTTGTAGGGCCGGGTGGAGGTGAGGGCGTCAAACACGTCGGCCACGGCCATGATGCGCGCGCACAGGGGAATGTCGGAGCCTTTCAGACCTTTGGGATAGCCGGAGCCGTCCCATTTCTCGTGATGGTAAACAGCCATATTGCGCGCCAGCCAATAATATGCCTGATCGTTGAGGCAGGACATGGTCTTATCCAGGATCTGGCCGCCCAGCCAGGTGTGGGATTTCATGATCTCAAATTCCTCGGGAGTGTAGGCGGTCTCTTTGTTGAGTATGGAATCGGGGATGGAGATCTTGCCGATGTCGTGCAGCGGCGCCGACAGACAGATATGCTCCGCAAACTCCGGATCCCTCAGCTCCGGACAGGTATCGTGTTCGATCAGAGCCTGGATCAGCATGCGCACGTATTGACTTGTGCGCTTGATGTGGCCTCCGGTGGTCAGGTCCCGGCTCTCCACGATATTGGCGAAATTGATGATCATCTGGATCTGAAGATCCCGGATCGTGTCGGATTTACTGCGGACCTGCGTTTCCAGGGTTTTCTGATATGTATTGAGCAGGGTCTCGTGACCCCGCGCCAGCGTGACGTCGGAAAACCAGATCACGTATCCGGAGATGGAGTGCATGTCGATGATCCGTTTCTTGCCCTCGTAGATCCTGTCGTTTCGGGTCACGTCCACCGGATCGTCAGACAGAAGGATCTGGCGGATAAAGGGAAGACAGGAGGCTGGGTCGCTGCCCCGGGAGGCGGAACTTATCTCTGGAAAGACCTGCCGCATGCGCTGATTGGAATCGTTGTAAAGACCGTTGGCGTCCAGCAGGACAAGAGCGTCCTCCAAGTGCTGGAAGCTGTAGTTTTTCGCCTCATTCTGAAGATCGCGAACACGCGATACGGCTGTGACGCCGATGAGACACAATTCAGCTGCGGTGATGCTGAAGGGCACAACGAAAAAGGGGAGCAAATGCAGGCAATGCAGAAGACAGGCTGCCGCAGGAACGAAAACAGCGGCCGCCATGAGAAAAACTGCCATAGGGCTGTGATCGGAATGTTCCTTCTCCCAGCTGCGCAGGGATAGGATCAAAATAATAAAAAGTATGAAATTAAAAAAGTGGGCGCAATACAAAACACCTTGCATCATGTTTCCTCCAGCAAAGATTATTCATATCCCCCACACAGATAATAGTATTCAGTTGTTATAGACACACAGAATATTATAAATTTATTTTAAGTAAAAGTCAATGGCAGGAAAGCGGTGGACCTGAGAGTAAAGTTGTACTATAATGAAACACGGCAATTCGATAGAGAAACCGCCGTCCCGGCTTTTCCGGGCGGCAGAACAGCAGTAAGGATGGAGGAAATTTTATGACAGCCAGAACGAAAGGGTTCTGTACAGTAATGATCTCAGCAATATTTTTTGGATTAATGCCGATGTTTGCGAAAATAGTCTGCGCGGGCGGCGGGAACGTTATCTGCATCGCCTTTTATCGCTTTTTTATATCGCTGCTTCCGCTTTTTATCTATCTGAAGGTGAAAAAGATCTCTTTTTCTCTCTCCAGAAAAGAGCTGCGGCAGATCACGCTGATCACCGTCTGCGGTTATGGCGGAACGGCGTTTCTGCTGTATCTGTCCTACGATTTTATCCCATCGGGCATGGCCACCACCATTCATTTTGTCTACCCGGTCTTCGTCATTCTGGGCAGCATCCTGTTTCTCAAGGTAAGACCGGAACCGCTGAAGCTGCTGTGCGTGGCGCTTTGTATGGGAGGCATTTTGCTGTTTTCCAACGGACAGAGCGGGGACAGCGTGATCGGCGTGCTCATCGCCTTTGCCTCAGGCATTACCTATGCGTTTTACGTGATTTATCTGGACCGCAGCGGCCTGCAGAAAATACCCACGCTGAAGCTGATTTTTTATATGAACAGCATAGCCTCCGTTATCCTGCTGATCGGGAATTTGGCCACAGGTTATTTTACTGTGGCCCTCAGCCCCACGGCCTGGATCTCCATGATGGCGCTGGCGGTGGGAGCTTCCTTCATCGGCGTGTGCCTGTTTCAGAAGGGCATGGGCGTCATCGGACCTCAGAACGCGGCGATCCTCAGTACCTTCGAGCCCATCACCAGCCTGCTGATGGGAGTGATCCTCTTTCATGAAAGTTTCACTCTGCAGACAGCTGTAGGCTGCGTGCTGATCCTGATCTCTGTGGTCATCGTGGCGAAAACGGAGTGAGGGGAGAGGAAGCCAGAAGCACGAAGCCAGAAGCAGGAAGCCCGGAAAGCCGGCGGCAGCGTAAAGCGGCGGATCGGAAAAAATACGCCCCATCAGAAAAAGGACCGTCCCCCGATATCAGGATGGACCGGTCTCCAGCGTCAGATTTTGATCTGACTTCTGGAAGCCGGTCCATCGTGTCGAAAGGACGGTCTTTTTTAATATTTCTTGGGATGCTTTTTCTTGTCCGGGACCCTGCGCCTGGATCCGGAGGAACCTTTGGAATAGCCGCCGTAGCCGCTGGAGTAACCGCTGCTCTTGCCGCTGTAGCCCTTGCTGCGCTGTCGTTTTTCCGCCCGCTCCAGATGAACGGATTTTCCGCGGAAAGAGAAATTCTGCATGGCGGCCAGGACTTCGTCCACTTGGTTGAGGGGGACCTCCACAAAGGAGAAGTTTTTGTGGATCTCGATGGCGCCCACGAGACGGCCTTCTATGCCGGCTCCTCCGGCGATAGCTGCCACCAGATTGCGGGGCTGCAGGCCGTCCATGCTGCCTGCGCTGACGAAGAGGCGGGCCATGTTGCTCTTGGAATAAGCGCTGCGCTCGTCGTCCAGGTCGCCGGCCTCATAGTTTCGGGATTCCAGCTCGTCGAAGGCCATCTGGAACAGGGCCGCAGCCAGATCCAGCGTTGTCGCCTCCTCAGATTCTTCCAGGATCCGCTCGATCACATTGTTGTATTTGGAATAACCGCCCTCTGCCAATCTGGCGACGACTTTTTCCGCCGCCTGCTCCAGGCGCACTTCCTGCACGTCGGAGATGGTGGGCGCTTTCATCGCGTGGATCTCCGATTTGGTATAGCGCTGAATGTCTTTCAGCTTGTAATAGTCCTTGCCGAAGACGAAGGAGTAGGAGACGCCGGATTTGCCCGCCCGGCCGGTCCGGCCGATACGGTGCACGTAATACTCTTCGTCGCTGGGCAGATCGTAGTTGAACACAGCGTCGATGTTGTTGACGTCGATCCCTCTGGCCGCCACATCGGTGGCCACCAGTATGTCGATCAGTCCTTTGCGGAACTTGTTCATCACCCGGTCGCGCTCCGACTGCTTCATGTCGCCGTGAAGAGCGTCGGCAGAGTAACCGCGCGCCTGCAGCATGGAAGTCACTTCGTCCACCCGGCGCTTGGTGTTGCAGAAGACGATGCCCAGGTCCACATTTTTGGCGTCGATGAGACGGCAGAGCAGCTCCGGCTTGGAGTGCTCGCGTACCTCGATGTAATACTGCTCGATACTGGGTACCGTCAGCTCCTTATGGACCGCTTTCAGATGAACGGCGTCTTTCTGGTATTCTCTGGTCAGATCCAGGATCTCCTTGGGCATGGTGGCGGAAAAGAGCAGGGTCTGGCGCTGTTCAGGCAGTTCCTTCACGATGGTGTCGATATCCTCGCGGAAGCCCATGTTGAGCATTTCGTCCGCCTCGTCCAGAATGAGCATTTTCAGGTTTTCCAGCTTCAGCGTATGCCGGCGCATGTGGTCCATGACCCGACCGGGGGTGCCGATGATGATCTGCGGTTTCTTTTTCAGCGCCATGATCTGCCGCTCGATGGGCTGACCGCCGTAGATGGGGAGGATCTGAACGCCGCGCTTATACTTGCTGACGTTTTTCAGTTCCTCGGCGACCTGAATGGCCAGTTCACGGGTAGGGCAGAGGGCCAGGACCTGAATGCCGGGTATGCTTTTGTCGATCTGCTCGATGGCGGGAATGCCGAAGGCGCAGGTCTTTCCCGTTCCGGTCTGGGCCTGACCGATGATATCCTCTCCCTCGATGACGTGGGGAATGGCCATGGACTGGATGGGAGTGGCTTCCTCGAAGCCCATTTCATCCAGTGCTTTCTGCACTTCTTTAGACAGGTCAAGATCTTTAAAAATCAAATTTTCCATATATGTGTTTGGTTCCTTTCTTGATGCCGGCGGCCTCAGGGCGCCGGTGAAAATAGTTTATGTGAAATCAGCGGGAGTTCGCCAGGAGTTCCCCAGGAGTTCCCCAGGAGTTCCCCAGGAGTTCCCCGGGAGTTCCCCGGCGGCGGGGCCCCTCAGCGTTCCGTCATGGACTCCATCTCGTCGTCCAGTACCAGAGACGTGGTGTTCGATTTCATCAGGATGGGATACAGTGCCAGCGCGATGAGAAAGCTGACGATGTAGCCGTTGTTGGACAGCACGTGGAAAAACAGCATGTGACTGAGGAAGGGAAGCCTCACCAGGAAGGGAGGAATACAGGCCGCCGCCCAGGTGATGAAGGCGCGGATATTAAAGCCGCTGCGGTACCAGTAACGGCCGTCCTCTCCTTCAAACAGCGACATGACGTCCACGTTTTTCTTTTTTACAAAATAATAGTCCGCGATAAAAATGCCGGCCATGGGAGCCAGTGCGATACCAAAACTGCCCATCCAGTCGTAGATATAGACATACTCGTTTTTCATGAATTCCGCGGGCTTCAGGATGGGGATCAGAGCCAGAGCCAGAATACAGGTGATAATGACCCCCGTCTTGTAGCTGATCTTTTTGGGACAGAGGTTTGAAAACCCGTTGGCCGGGGCCAGAATATTGGCCGCGATGTTGGTGGTCAGCGTGGCGATGGCGATACCAGCGCAGCCGAGGACGATCGCGAAGGGATTGCCGATCATGCTGATGACCTCCGCCGGATCTTTCAGCAGGCTTCCGTCCGGAGTCAGATGACCCGTGGCAGCGGTGACATAAGCGCCGATCAGAGCGAACAGCACCATGGTGGTGGGCAGTCCGATGAGCTGACCGCGGAACTGGACCTTCTGAGATTTTGCGTACCGGGAAAAATCCGGGATGTTCAGGGCCAGCATGGACCAGAACGCCAGATTGCTGGTGATGCCGGCGGCAAAGACAGCCGCCATTCCTCCCACACTGTGGCTGTTCAGCTTCTCATAGTCCATGGGCTGATTGAGGATATCCATCATACCGACGCCTTTCTGACTGGTCATCACCGTAGCCCAGATGAAGAGGGCGACGGTCAGGCAGCCCAGAAAAGGAGCGCCGAAGGCTTCCAGTTTGCGCAGCCAGCCAGGGCCGCGGTAGGCCATTGCCAGATTCGCGCCCCAGAAGAGCAGGCAAACGACGGTAAGCGTGGCCAGATTTCCATTATAGTCCGGGATCATGGCCATGAGGATCAAATGAAGGGCATTGCCGCCGTACCAGGTCTGGATCCCCACCCAGCCGCAGCCGGCCACGGCTCTGGCCATGGAGGCAATGTGCGCGCCCCGGGGTCCGAAGGACAGCCGGGCGAACACGGGGTAGGGCACGCCGTACTTTGTGCCCACATGGGAATTCAGCTGCATGGGTACCAGCAGGATGAGACTTCCCAGAGCCACGTTCAAAACGGCGGCCCAGGTGGAAAGCCCCAGGCTTACCAGACTGGCTGCCAGGACGTAGGAGGGAAGACAGATGCACATTCCCACCCAGAGAGACGCCACATTATATGTCGTCCACGTGCGCTGGGCAAGAGAAGTGGGCGCAAGGTCCCAATTGTAATATTTTGAGTCAATCAGTTCCGCACGGGCCACGTCAGTCAATTCGTACAGGCCATTGTGCTCTCGCTGTGTATAGATAGACATGTTTACCTCCATTAGCGTCGTTCTCATGAAAAATATCATGACATTTTATTATACATCATTTTGCCGCTGACTTCTATTCTTTTTTAACCTCTGATGTGGGGAATGCCCGCTGCGGCTGGGGGAGGATACCAAGTATGCGCCGTGTGGTAAGGATACACAGCAATATGGGCCGCGGGGGAGGGAAGACAAATCAAGAAGGGCACTGCCGGCGATCTCGGAGGCGCCTTCTTTTTATGTAATAACATAAAACAGCGGTTGATCGAAAACATGAGGAGATCCATTTTTCTTTTTGCCCTCTATCAGCACCCAGAAAAGAAAAAAACAGAGGGTATAACAGGCAATTCGATCGTTTGTCTTGTCGGTTTATGTCGCTTTTTTCTTTTTGATAGCAATTTTATTAGAAAAACGAAAAAAATTTACCATATTTTTTATAATAAATATATTTTATCCATTTTCTTTTCGTTTTTGAGCGCTTTTCACCAGCAAAAAGAAAAAATCCTGTCAAGTCATGAATTTGTGTGTGAATTCATGATAGTTAAAATGTGATCGGCGTTACGCACCTGGTTCTGCTGCTTTTCCGATTTGGAGCTTTTGCTGAATCGCAGCGGTTTTATCATAATACTTTCCATGTCAAAGAGCCGGTGACCGTTGCTCCAATCCTCATGATCGTCCATGAGGACAGCCCCCAGTTTGTGTCAGGGCATGTGCTCCAGCTTGTGCCAGAGTTTGTGCCAGGGCTTCCGACCCGCCCTCCGACCGCACCCTACCTTAGGGTATTCGGCGAATCTGCCGGAACTCCGTTGGTTCTTTCAAAAGATAAAATGTCTGAAAATTTGTGGAATCGTGAACAAAAACGCGCTATAATTAATGTAAATAAAGAACAGCAAAAACGGGGGTGACACCATGAGGAAAGCGATTATCGGCGGCACTGGCATCTGCAGCTTGTGGCCAAATCAGGAAATGAAGGAAACGACGGTGGAAACGAGGTACGGGACAGTTTCGGTAAGCATCTTTTCTTCGGATCAAGGAGAGATTGTATTCCTGCCGCGTCACGGAGCGGACAACAGCATCCCTCCCCACCTGATCAACTACAGAGCCAATATCGCGGCGCTGAAAGGACTGGAGGTGGATCAGGCTTACGCGACCTTCGCGGTGGGCTCCATGAATCCCCGGTATGCGGTGGGCGAGGTAGTGGTGATCGAGGACTTTCTTGATCTGACGAAGAACCGCATTCAGACTTTCTGCGACGGAGAGGACGGAAAGATCCGTCACGTGCAGATGGCGGAGCCTTTCTGCAAACGGATGACGCAGAATTTTATCGCCGCCTCTTTCGGACACGGGATCACGGTGCGGGGAAGGGCGCTTTATGTCTGCACGGAGGGACCGCGCTATGAGACGGCGGCGGAGGTGAAGATGTACCGCCATATCGGCGGAGATGTGGCCGGCATGACGCTGGTTCCGGAATGCGTGCTGGCGCGGGAGGCAGGCATGCATTACGCAGCGGTAGGGCTGGTGACCAACTGGTGCACCGGCTTTGGAGACGGCAGGGCGTTCAAGGAGATCGTGCATACGGCGGAAAAGAATAAGGAGAAGGTAGTGGAGGCCTTTATGGATCTGTTCCTGAATCCCAGGGAAGAAGATGAGAGCATCAAATGCACCTGCGAGAATTCCATGCTGGTACAGTAAAACTGGCGGCAGAAGTCAACAGGAATTAAGATAGATACTAAAAAAAGTTTCCTTTGGAGCCAGATTTGCCTTTGGAGGCTCACTTTCACAAGATAACTTACTTGATATTTCCTATGTCATAAAAAAACAGGCGGACGCAGTGAACTGTGCCGACCCTTAAAGGTTAGACCAAAGTCTAACGTTGGGGGAGGGCGGTTCAGGCGGCCCGCCTGTTTTTTCGTTAATTCTTACCGCGGATCAGAAGACCCTGGGTCAGGAGATCGCGCGGCGCGGCAGGAGATACACGGGAAGCCGTTAGGCGCATTCGTCGGATTCACTGGATTTGCCCAATTCGTCGGATTTGCAAAGGCCCCGCAGGATGAGATTGAAAAACTCATCCATTTTCCATTTTCCTCCCGTACTTTCCCGATATTCCTGATATTCTTTGTAGTCGACCAGAGAGCTCTCCTCAAAGAGGTTCAAGTTGAAGCTCGTGTAGAAGGCCATGGCTCCCATGAGGGCTGTCGTAGCCATCAGGGGGTCCATGCAGGCAAATTCGCCGTTTTTTACGCCTTCGGAGACGATGCCGTACAGCGTGGCAAAGCGATAATCCATCAGCTGCCGGATACATTTTCTGGCCGGTGTGGAGCAGTTCCTGCCGGGAGCGGACTCCAGCAGGAGGTTGTAGATAACCTCCCGGCTGATGTCCAGTTTCTCCGCCAGACCGGTGTCGAAGGAGAGGTAAGCGGTCAGCTTGCCTTTGGCTGTGGTCTGCGTGCGCAGTACGTCTTCCAGTCCTTTATAGAGACTGATCACTTTGCGCTCAAACAGGATCTCAAAGAGCTCATCCTTACTGCTGAAATACTCGTAGATGGTGCCTTTTCCAACGCCGGCCTCCACTGCGATATCGATCATTTTCGTATCGGAGAGTCCCTTGGTCATAAAAAGGTGAAACGCGGCTTCCAAAATGCGTTCGCGTTTTTCTGATCTTGCCATGGCTACTCTCCTTTCACCTGCAGTGCAGCATCCTGTTCCGCCCATTTTTCTTCCAGCGCTTCAATGGCGGCCTTCTTGATGCGGCGCTTCTTATCGCGCTTGGTGGTGACGTCGTCCACCAGTGTATAGAGGACCGGGATGAGGATCAGCGTGACCAGCGTGGAAGCGGAAAGTCCGCCGATGATGGACACTGCCATGGGGGAGAGCATTTCTCCGCCGTCGCCCAGCCCCAGAGCCATGGGGATCATACCGACCACCGTCGTCACGGTAGTCATGAGGATGGGACGAAGTCTGGTCTTTCCGGCCAGCGCCACAGCCTCGTTTCTCTCCATGGTCTCGCGGTTCTGCGTGATAAATTCGATGAGCAGGATCGCGTTGTTGACTACGATACCGATCAGCATGATCAGGCCGATGAAGGCCGTCAGGGACAGTCTCTTGCCTGTGATGAACAGAGCGAGGAACGCGCCCGACATGGCGAAGGGTATGGACATCATTACGATGAACGGATAGACGAAGGACTCAAATTGAGCCGCCAGCAGGAAGTATACCAGACAGATGGATACGACCAGGGCCAGCAGCAGGCTGCCGAAGGCTTCCATCATCTGTTCCTGCTGTCCGCCGGTGTCGTAGTTATAGCCGTCGGGGTAAGGATAGTTGTTGGCAAGTTTCAGTACGTCCTGAGAAACGGAACCCAGGTCGCGGCCTTCAACATCCAGGGACAGGGTGATGATCCTCTCCTGATTGTCGCGGTTGATGACGGAAGGCGAATTGTCGTAGGTCATATCTGCGATCTGTCCCACGGGCACCGACTGACCGGTGGAAGAGGTGATCATGATCTGTTTCATGTTTTCCACTGTGGCGTGGTAATTGTCCGTCAGGGACAGGTTGATGTCGATCTCGTCTCCGTCCACTTTCAGTTCTGTGGAGGTGCTGCCCGTCAATGCGGCGGACAGGCCGTTGGCCAGCTGGTAGGCTGTGATGCCGTAATTGGCGGCTACAGTGCGGTTCAGGCGGATCTGGATCTCAGGGTTTCCTTCTTCCACGCTGCTGCTCACCTCAACCACGCCCTTGACCTGCATGATCTGAGCGGTCAGGTCGTCTGCGATGTCGTTGAGAACATCCAGTTCCTGTCCCCGCAGGGTCAGATCCATGTCGCTGCCTCCCATCATACTGGAGGAAGTGGAGCCTTCGGAATAGGTAATGTCGGCTCCTGCGATGGTACTGAACGCTTTTTTCGTCTCTTTCAGGATCTCGTGGGTGCTTCTGTCTCTCTTGGATTTATCCACGAGAGTGACGGAAAGGTCAGCCGTGTTGGAAGACCCGCCCATCATACTGGTGGAGGAGATGGAAACGGTGCAGTGTTCCAGCTCCGGGATCGTCATAATGTATTCTTCCATCTGAGTGGCGATCTTGTCTTTTTCCTCAAGGGAGGTGCCGTAAGGCATCTCGGCGGTGATGGAGAAGCTGCCTTCGTCGGAAGTCGGCATCAGCTCCATACCGACGATCCCCACCAGAGAGATGGAGAGGGCGAAGATGAGCACGCAGGCTACCAACGTCTTTTTCCGCTTCTTCAGAGCCCAGCGGATGCCCACTACATACCGCTCTGTGAGGAAGTTGATGAGTTTGGTGAATTTAGGGACCAGTTTGTATTTGTATCTCGTTTTTCCCACGCGGATATAATCTGTATTGACTCTCTTCTGCATGATGCGGGAAGAAAGCATGGGCACGGCGGTCAGGGACACTACCAGAGAGGAGACCAGCGCAAAGACGATGGTAAAGCAGAAGTCTTTGAACATGGCTCCGGAAATGCCGCCGGACAGCGCGATGGGCAGATAGACCACCACGCTGGTCAGGGTGGAAGCGATGACGGCCATGTAGACCTCTTTGCTTCCCATGACGGCCGCTTCTTTCGGATCTCCGAGCTTCTGGTTGATCCGGAATATGTTTTCCAGTACTACGACGGAGTTGTCGACCAGCATACCCACGCCCAGCGTCAGGCCGGTGAGGGTTATCATATTCAGCGACATTCCCATGACGTTCATGAGGATGAACGTCGCCAGGAACGACGTTGGTATGGAAATGGCAATGATCAGCGTCGAGTTCAGGTTCCGCAGGAACAGGAAGATGACGATGACCGCCAGTATGGCGCCCTGTATGGCGGAACTGGCCACGGAGGAGACCGCGTTGCGGATAAAGTCGGACTGGTCGAAACCTACGGTAAAGCTGAGTTCCGGATATTGATTCCGCAGGGACTCCAGCGTTTTATCCACGTCGTCGGCCACGTTTACGGTGTTGGCCCCGGACTGCTTCGTGATGGCGATAGCGATGGACGGAACCTTGTCGATACGGCTGATGGAGTCCTGATCCTGGAACTGCTCCTTGATGGTGGCGATATCCTGAAGATGGATGATCTCGCGGGTGGGCAGCGTCAGGGGATACTGGGCGATCTCGTCCACCGACTGGAATTCGCCCATGGTCCGCACGATGATCTCCTGGTTTCCCTTGTCAACGGTGCCGCTGGGCAGGTTGATGTTTTCAGAGGAAAGCATCTGGCTGATGGTGCCCAGAGAGAGACCGTAGCCGGCCAGCCGTTCCTGCTGGAAGGTGACGGCGACTTCTTTTTCGATCCCGCCCACTACCGTGGTGGAAGCGACGCCGTTGATCCGTTCAAAGTTCGCTCCGATCTCGTCGTCCACCATGGTGTACAGATCCGCCAGCGACATTTCGCCGGAGATATACACAGCCATGATGGGCATAGAGTTGGGATTCATCTTCATCACGATGGGATCGTTGGCCCCATCGGGCAGAAAGCCCTGGACAAGCGCGATCTTCTCACGCATATCCAGCGTTGCAAAGTTCATATCTGTTTCCATGTCGAATTGAACGATGACGATGGAACTGCCGGCCAGCGACATAGACATCAATGAGTCCAGACCTTCTACCGTGGCCAGCTGCTGCTCGATGGGCTTGGTTATCATGGATTCCACTTCCTCAGGGGAGGTGTTGGGATAAGTCACGATGACCGCCGCCACGGGCAGCTCGATGTCCGGAAACAGGTCGAGAGGCAGGCCCATGATGGAGACGACGCCCAAAAGCAGTACGATGAGCAGGCATATAATAGTTGTAACAGGGCGTTTTACCGCCAAATGTGATAAATTCATACGGCAGGCCCTCCTTTACTGATCAGTTGTCTTATCGGAATCGCCTGCATTGCTCAGAATGTTTACCGGTTCACCCTCTATAATATAGTTCTGGCCTACGCAGACCACTGTCTGACCTTCTTTCAGGCCGCTGACGATCTCGACGATGGCTCCGTTGTCCAGACCGGTCTCCACAGGCACATAGGAAGGCTTGTTTTCTTTATCCAGCACGACCACCTGCGTCTCTCCGCCCTTGATGAGGACAGCGTCGGAGGGAACGGCGATGACATTTTCCCTCTTGTCGGAAACGATCTGCACTTCGGCGAACATACCGGCTACCACGCTGGCCTGACTGTCGTCGATCTTCACCGTGATAGGATAGGTGAGCGTTCCTGAAGAGGGAGCCGGGGCGATATTGGTGATGGTCGCCGTAAAGGGCTCGGAGGACAGGGAGTTCACAACAACGTTGACCTTCTGTCCCACGCTGATCTTTCCGATCAGATACTCGGATACGGATGTTTTGATCTCCAGATCGCTGGTATTGGCGATGGATACCGCAGCCAGGGCGGCGTTGGGATAAGCTCCCTGCGTCACGTTGACTTCCGTCACATAGCCGCTGATGGGCGCTGTGGCGGTGCCGTTTTTCAGGGATTCCGCCGCTGTGGAAAGCCCCGCCTGAGCCGCCGACAGCTGCTGCTGAGCAGTGGCGTACTGCGTTTTGGCGCTGTCGTAGTTCTGCTGAGAGGTGGCGCCCTCCTGATAGAGCAGGGACATGCGGTCATAGTTCAGCTTGGCGCTGGCCAGCGCTTCTTTGGCCATGTTCACATTAGCCGCCGCAGAATCGTAAGAACCCTGGATCTGAGCCGTATCCTGCGTAAAGAGCGTGGCGCCTGCATTGACGTAGTCGCCCACCTCTACGTAGACCGCCTTGACCTCAGACTGCATCATGGCAGGAACGGAGACCTGATCCTTCGGTTCGATCTTGCCGGAGAGAGGCGTCTGGACCTCCACGTTTTCCCGCTGGGCCGTGACTACCTGAACGTTGACTGCCGTCTTTTCGTCCATGTCGGAATCACCGCCTCCGCTCTTTGCGGAGAAGATGCGGAATCCCACGAAAAGGATCAATACAGCCAGAACGATGAGAAGGATCTTCTTTCTCTTCCCATTTCCCGGCTGTTTCTCTTTTGTCTCTTTCACTTCTGTTTCTGTTTTAGCCATTCGATAAACCCCCTTGATATGTGTGTAAATATTGCTGTTCGATCGAAAAAGCGGCGCTTTTGACGATCGAATGCAGGTATCATGAACATTTCCGACCCGCCGGTCGGATCAACATATGTATTGTACAAAATACTAATATATATGTCAATAGAAAATCGACCCGCCGGTCGGAAAAACGTTAAAGTAATATTTTTCTGAATTTTAAGCGTGTTTCGTATGTTTACCGGGGCCAGGAATGGTTATAAATCCACATGGAGCGGAAACGGAAAATATGGTGAGAGATGAGGAGACAGACATGGCAAAATTGAAGAAAGCGGAAACGGCGCAGCTCCGGGAGAAAATGCTGGAGATGTATCCGGATGCGGAGTGCGCACTGCACTTCGGCACGATCTTTCAGCTGCTGGTAGCGGTGGTGCTCTCGGCTCAGACGACGGATAAAAGCGTAAACGAGGTGACGCCGGCGCTTTTCGCCAGATGTCCCGACGCCAGATCCATGGCGGAGCTGACGGAGGAAGAACTGCAGGGATATCTGCGCAGGATCGGGATGTACAAGACCAAAGCGAAGAACGTGCGGAATCTTTCGCTGATGCTGGTTGAAAAATACGACGGGGAGGTCCCTGAGGACTACGATAAGCTGGTGGAACTGCCCGGGGTGGGGCGGAAGACGGCCAATGTGGTGTTATCCGTGGGCTTCGGCCGTCAGCGCATCGCCGTGGACACCCACGTGTTCCGTCTGGCCAACCGCATGGGGCTGACGGCGGAGAAGGACGTACTGAAGACTGAGCTGGCGCTGATGAAGGTTCTTCCTGAGGAGACCTGGAGCCGGATGCACCACGCGCTGATCTGGCACGGACGGCTGGTGTGCACGGCCAGAAGCCCCAAGTGCGGAGAGTGCGGACTTCTGGGAATCTGTAAGCGCAATGGGCTGAAATAAGAGAGGCTGAAAGATCGGAATACTGATCGGCCGGCGGAGGCGAAGTTGAGACGCCTCCGCTTTTTTGATGATCCTGTGAAGAATCTGTTGGTCTGGTGACGTTTTTTTGAAATGGAAGATAAAAGGAAATTACCTCACAATTACATCATATTTGTGAGGTAATATGGTAACAAAAGGAGGAAGGACACATGCGGGAACAGAAAATTTCGATCCTGATCGCCGACGATGAGGTGAAGATCGCGCGGGTCCTGCGCGACTTTCTGACGGCGGCGGGCTACGATATACTGGTGGCCTGCGACGGCGAAGCCGCGCTGGATACATATTACAGGCACAATAGAGAGATCGATCTGATCCTGCTGGACATCATGATGCCCGGGCGGGACGGGATCTCCGTACTGCAGGAAATACGGAAGACGTCTCTGGTGCCGGTCATCATGCTGACGGCCAGAGGCGAGGAATACGATCAGGTAAAAGGGTTTCAGTCGGGAGCGGACGACTACATCGTCAAGCCTTTCTCACAGTCCGTACTGCTTCTGCGCATTGAGACGCTTCTGAAGCGCCTGGGAAAAGGGACGGCCTGCCAGCTGACCATAGGGGAGCTCTCGCTGAATACCATGAGACGGACCGTATCGCTGTCGGGATGCCCCCTGTCGCTGACGAGAAGGGAGTTTGATCTGCTGTTTTATTTTGCGGTCAACGGGGGACAGACGGTGACGCGGGAGCAGCTTCTCGACAACGTGTGGGGCTATGATTTTGACGGCGACGCAAGAACGGTGGACACTCATATCAAACAGCTGCGGAGCAAGCTGGGCAGTTATGCGTCCGCACTGAAGACGGTCTACCGGGTGGGGTATCAGTTTGACGTCTGCAGGGACGAAGACCGCGGCGGAAATAGAGAGTCCAGCGGAGATGGGGATCGCGGCGGAAATAGAGAGTCCGGCGGAGACGGGGATCACGGCGGAAATAGAGGGTCCAGCGGAGACGAAATGGCCGGCGGAAAGAAAGAGTCCAGCGGAGACGAAATGGCCGGCGGAGATCAGGGGGAAAGCCGATGAGACGCGGGCGGAATAAAAGTATCAAAGTGCAGCTGGCTGCTTTTTTCCTCGTTCTGATCGCAGCCTCCATGCTGTGCCAGGTCATCTTCAATCTCGGCATCTCCAAGTCTGTTTTTCTCAATGAAAAACAGAAGCAGATCGAACAGCTGTTCTATTCGCTGGAGGCGAACTACACCGACGACGAAGAGAAGATCTGGGAGATCGTCACAGAAGCGCAGAATGTGCAGAATATCCGCGTGCTGATCGCCTCCGACAGAGAGGTGATCTACCAGAACCCTCCTTTCGAGAGGGGACCGGAACGGGAGGTGCGCACGGAGGAGCCGACGCTGACCGTGTTTTCCGCCCCCTGGAATGACGAAGAAAAAATGATCGTGATGACGGGGACCATCCGTTACCGGGGCGAACCGCGGTACGTGACGCTGACCACATCGGTGCAGGCCATCGACGACAGCGTGGCGCTGTTTACGAAGACAAATATCATCATTTCTCTGGGAGTCATGGCGCTGGGCGGCGCGGGCGTGCTGATCTTCGCCGGGAAACTGTCCCGGCCTATCAGAAATATCGAGGCGGTGGCCCAGGAAGTGTCTGAGCTGAATTTCGGGACCAAGGCGGATGAACAGGTCTCCGCAGCGGAGCTGTGCAGTCTGGCCCGCAGCATCAACACCATGGCGGACCGGCTGGAAGGGATGATCGGAGATCTGTCCTCAGCCAATGAGAAACTGAAGGATAAAGTGGATTATCAGCAGCAGGCCGAGCAGATGCGCCGGGAATTTATCGCCAATGTCTCCCACGAGATGAAGACGCCGCTCTCCATGCTGATGATGTACAGCGAGAGCCTGAGAAGCGACATTCCGGGCATCGACCGGAATTATTATCTGGACACGATCATGGAGGAAGCGGACCGGCTGAACGACATGGTGATGCAGCTGCTGGATATTTCGGCTCTGGAAAACGGTCTGTCCCGCATCGAGCCGGTTCCCTTCGATTTCTCCGCCTTTGCGGATTCCGTGACGGAAAAAGCGGCGGTGCTGCTGTCGGAGCAGTGCGTGTCCCGTAGCATCGAGGGCGGCATACGGGTCCTGGGCGATCAGAAGTATCTGGAGCGGGCCATCCGCAATTACATCGTCAACGCCCGGGCGCACACGGCGGAGGGCGGTCAGGTCCGCATCCTCCTTGAACGCCGGGGCGGTCAGGCCTATTTCTCCGTGTTCAATCAGGGGGAGCCTGTGGGTGAGAAAGATCTGGAACGGATCTGGGACAGCTTTTACCGGGCGGATCAGGCAAGGACGCAGACGGAATCTCACCGGGTAGGTCTGGGACTCTATATAGTGAAGACGATCATACGGAGCCACGGCGGAAGCTATGGGGCGCGGAATACGGCGGACGGAGTGGAGTTCTGGTTTTCTCTCAACGCGGAAAGCGACGGATAGCAGAGGCATGGAAATAGAATAGGAAACGCAGGGTCCAGAAGGAGGGGCAGACAGTGAACGAGTTGGATGTTAAGCAGGATCAGAAAAAACGGTGGGGCGAGAAGCTGAAGGCCATTGGCAGCGCAGGAGGCGTCAGGCTGAAAGGGGCGGCTCGGCGGTTTCGGGCGATGAGCCGGAAAAAGCAGATCGGAAGCCTGGTGGCTCTGGTGCTGGCGGCGGCCGTGGGCGGATATTTTACGGTGGGCGGTCTCTTTACGGGGAATTCCCAGGCCACGGAATATACGGAATACGAAGTGTCCAGGGGAGACATTCAGGTGACCATCAGCGGTTCCGGGAGCATTACGCCAAGAGATCAGTACGAGGTCAAAGCCACCGTACAGGGCGACGTGCTGTCGGACACCTTTGAGGAAGGAGATACGGTGGAGAAGGGACAGCTGCTGTACACCATCGACTCAACCGACGTGGAAAATACGATCGAGCGGGCGAATATTTCTCTGGAAAAATCGACGATCAGCTACCAGGACAGCCAGAAGGCGGTGACGGGTCTGTCAGTGACGGCGTCCACGGCGGGCAAGGTGGCGGAGCTCTATGTCAAGAAGGGAGATAAAGTGCAGGCGGGCGCGCAGATCGCCAGGGTCGTGGACGACAGCCTGCTGACGGCGAAGGTGCCCTTCAGTGAGACGGACGTCAGCGCGCTCTATGTAGGTCAGACGGTGACTGTGACGGTGGAAAACACCTTTGAGCAGCTCAGCGGGACGATCACGGCGATCTCCAACGGCAGCCGGATCCTGGAGGGATATATGAAAGCCACAGACGTGACGGTGTCCGTCAACAATCCGGGAGCCCTGCAGGCAGGGACTTATATCAGCGTCACAGCGGGGAGCGTGAGCAGCCAGTCCGGCGGCGAGCTGGAATACAGTTCGGAAAAGATCGTGGAGTCGCAGGCCGCAGGTACGGTGGAGCGCATCATATCCGACGAGGGCGTCTACGTGAGCCGTGGAACCGTCATCGTAAAGCTGGCCAACGACGACGCGTCGGATTCTTTAAGAGACAGCAGTCTGAGTCTGCGGGAGGCGCAGCTCTCCTATGAAAATACAGCGAAGCAGCTGGAAGACTACAGGATCACCGCGCCGATCTCCGGATCGATCATCGATAAATCGGTGAAGGCGGGAGATACCATCGACAATACTTCGGCGCAGACGGTCATGGCCATCATCGCGGATATGTCGGAGCTGACGGTGACGATCTACGTGGATGAGCTGGATATCGCAGGGCTTGAGAAAGGGCAGGAGGTGGCTGTTACGGCGGATGCGCTGCCGGAGCGGCAGTACACCGGCTACGTGGATAATATCAGTATCAACGGCACGTCATCAAACGGCGTGACCACCTATCCGGTGAAGATCGTGGTCAACGAACCGGAAGATCTGTGGCCGGGGATGAATGTGACGGCGGATATCGTGACGGATTCGGCGGAGGATGTGCTCCGGATACCCACGGCGGCGGTGCAGAGGGGCGACACAGTGCTTCTGAAAGACAATACGCAGCAGAAGGTGGAGCTGGGACTCAGCGACGAGGATTACATCGAAGTGAGCGGGGGTCTGTCTGAGGGAGATATCATTCTGGTCCCGCAGGCGGCTGCCGCCTCCCAGAACAGCGGTCAGATGCCGGAGGGCGGTATGCCCGGCGGAAGCGGCGGCGTTCCCGGCGGAGGAGGCATGCCTGGCGGAAGCGGCGGCGCGCCTGGAGGAGGCATGCCAAGCGGCGGAGGAGGCCGTGCAGGAGGTGGTCCCGGTGGAATGTAAAACGCGGAAGGCTGTCCCATCGGAGGCATTGAAGGAAGAAGCGGCTCCGGGGCTGCGCGGACCGTCTGAGGGCGAGGAACTCATCCGCCTGGACAATGTATACAAAATTTATCAGATGGGGGAGGAGACCGTCCACGCGGCGGACGGGGTGTCTCTGGTGATCCGAAGAAACGAGATGGTGGCCATCGTGGGGCAGTCAGGCTCGGGCAAATCCACCTGTATGAATATCATAGGCTGTCTGGACGTACCCACCCGGGGGAAATACTATCTGGAGGGAGAGGACGTGAGCGGCATGTCCGACGATCAGCAGGCGGATATCCGCAACCGCAGCCTGGGCTTTATCTTCCAGCAGTACAATCTCATTCCCAAGCTGGATGTGCTGGAGAACGTGGAGCTTCCCCTAATTTACAAGGGGATCTCCGAGCGGGAGCGGCATGAGAGGGCTAAAGCGGCGCTGGACCGGGTGGGCATTCTGAGCAAAATGCACAACATGCCTTCTCAGCTCTCAGGCGGTCAGCAGCAGCGGGTGTCCATCGCCCGGGCGCTGGCGGGAGATCCGCCCATCATCCTGGCGGACGAACCTACGGGAGCGCTGGATTCTCACACCAGTCAGGAGGTTCTCGGCTTTCTCCAGCGGCTGAATGCGGAGGGCAACACCATCGTCCTGATCACTCACGACATGGAGGTGGCGAAGAAGGCAAAGCGCATCGTACGGATCGCCGACGGGCGGATCGTGGAAGATTTTATGACCGGCGCCGGCTCTGAGGGAAAGGAGCGGTCGTCATGAATTTTAAACAATCCTTCCGCATGGCGGTCAAAAGTATAAAAGGAAGCAAAATGCGGGCCTTTCTCACCATGCT
The DNA here is from genome assembly GCF_900605495.1 of Bacilliculturomica massiliensis. GTDB lineage: Bacteria > Bacillota > Clostridia > Peptostreptococcales > Anaerovoracaceae > Bacilliculturomica > Bacilliculturomica massiliensis. Next base: position 1,533,150 of record NZ_LR027603.1, on the reverse strand, counting down.
GGGAATCATCATCGGCGTGGGATCCGTCATCGTGCTGGTCAGCCTGATGAACGGCCTGACCTCCGACATGACCTCCCAGTTTGAGAGCATGGGCACCAATACCCTGACCGTGATGGTGATGGGGCGGGGCGGAAACCGTTCTTTCGGCGTGGATCAGATGGAAGAGCTGGTGGAGGAAAATCCTGAATACCTGTCGTCCTTCAGCCCCACGGTCAGCGCTTCCGTGACGGCAAAGGCAGATACGGAGTCGGTGAGCACCAGCGTCACGGGAGTGAACGAAATGTATCAGGAGATTCAAAGTCTGGAGCTGAGCGAAGGGCGGTTCATGAGCTATATTGACGTGGAACGGAGACAGCGGGTCTGTGTCATCGGCACGTATCTGGTGCAGGAACTTTTCGGGGGCGGCAGTCCCGTGGGGAGATCCATCAAGCTCAACGGCGTGAACTATAAGGTGATCGGCGTGCTGGAGGAGACGGGGGACTCAGAGGAGAGCTCTTCTGACGATATCATCTACATGCCCTACACTTCAGCGATGAAGCTATCGGGGACAGGAACGGTGAGCAGCTATACGCTGGCGGCCACAGACCGGAATCTGGCGGAGCAGGCCAAGACGCTGGTGGAAAATGCGCTGTACAAGACCTTCAGCGACGATTCCGCTTACCGGGTGTCCAGCATGTCGGAGATGATCGATACCATCAATGAGATGACCGGCTCCATGACCATGGTGCTGGTAGGCATCGCAGGGATCTCCCTTCTGGTGGGCGGGATCGGGATCATGAATATCATGCTGGTATCCGTGACGGAGCGGACCAGGGAGATCGGGATCCGCAAGTCGCTGGGCGCCAAAAGAAAAGATATTATGCGTCAGTTCGTCATCGAGGCCGCCACCACAAGTTCCATGGGAGGGGTGGCAGGGATCCTGTTCGGCGTTGTGGTGGCTTACGCCGCGGGGGTGATCATGGATATGACCGTGGTGCCTTCCATGGGCGCCATTCTGCTGGCCTTTTCCGTATCCGTGGGGATCGGAATGATCTTCGGATATTTCCCGGCCAATAAAGCGGCGAAGCTGAATCCTATCGACGCGCTGCGCTATGATTAGACCTTCAGCGGCAGAAAGGCAGCTGAAGACAAAGGAAAGGAAGAAACATATGATTGATAAGAGATGCAAAAAGCGTGCGGCGGCAGGTATTCTCTGCCTGCTGCTGGCCCTGGGCACGGTGACGGCGGGTACCGTAAAAGCAGACGCGGCCGGGACGGAAGACAGCGCTGCGCTGCTCATGGCGTCCATGGGCATCATCTCCGCCGATTCCAGCGGAAATTACAACCTCAGCGGCAATGTGACCCGTGGAGAATTTGCAAAGATGCTGGTGCTGGCGTCGCCCTACAAGGATCTGGTGGCCACCGGGGTGTATTCGGCGCCCTTCAAAGACGTGGCCGCCACCAACGTTTACGCGCCTTACATCCGATTGGCGGTGAGCAGCGGGCTGCTGTCCGGCTACAGCGACGGGACTTTCCGGCCGGAAGGGACCATGACGCTGGAACAGGCGGTAAACGCGGCGCTGATCCTGCTGGGCTATACCCAGAGCGATTTTCAGGGGGCGTTTCCCTATGCCCAGATGAACACTTACGCGGGCATCGGACTTTCCAAAAACATATCCGGGGGCGTGGGGACCACGCTCACCCGAAAAGCGGCGGTATATCTTCTTTACAATCTTATGAGCACAAATATGAAGGACGGTTCGCAGAAATATGCGGAAACACTGGGCTATACGGTGAACAGCAGCGGTGAGGTGGATTACGCCGGCATCATCAGCGACAATATGAACGGGCCCTACACCGCGACCGGAACGGGCTGGATGAGTTCGCTGGGCGTGGGTTCCTCGGCTGTGGTGTACCGCAACGGCAGTCTGGCCTCCGTCTCGGACGTGCAGCCCTACGACGTCCTGTATTATACCGGAGACAAGACCATGGTCTGGGCCTACAGTGACAAGGTGACCGGCATCTATGAAAAAGCCTCTCCCAGCCAGGATACGGTCACGTCGGTGACGGTGTCCGGAAAAGAGTACGAGCTGGAATCCTCTGCGGCCTTCGCCGCGCTGTCCTCCGGCGGCACGCTGAAGATCGGCGACGCGGTGACACTGCTCATGGGCAGGGACGGCGGCGTGGCCGACGCAGTTTCCGCTTCCAAAGTCAATGAGAAGGCCGTAGTCTATGTGACGGAGACGGGGACAAAGAGCTACGAGGACGGGAATAAAAAGACATATTCTTCCATCTATATCAAAGGAGTAACGCCTCTGGGAAGCGAAGCGGAGTACACGGTGGGCGTAACGTGGATCAAAGTGGGAGACACGGTCTCCATCCAGTATTCCGGAACTGCGATGAAGGTGAACCGGGTCTCTGAGACCGGCCTGTATGGAAAGGTGAACGGCGATCTCATGACCATCGGCGGCGCCTCCGTTTCCCCGTCGGCAAGTATTCTGGATACCTATGAAGGCGCGTACACCGCCACTTCCATGGCCCGATTATCGGGGCTGGAGCTGGAGTCGGACGATGTGATCTACTATAAGGCGGAGAACGGAAAGGTGACGCAGCTGATCCTGGACAATGTGACCGGCGACTCGCTGGAATACGGCGTAGTCCTGTCCGCGGTAAACAGCAGCGGGGACATGAGCACCTCCGGCAGCTACACCTACGACGTGGACGGCGTGGTCCATACCCTGAACACGCCGGACAGCAGCCTGGGCGCCTACACAGGCCCAGCCGCCTTCTACGGCGCCGGAAACACCATCACCAACATCCGCAATCTGACTTCTGTGGGGACAAAGATCACCGCCGTCACCTCGGATTCCGTAACGGCGGACGGCACCACGTGGAACTTCTCGCCGGACGTCAAGGTATATGAAAAGGACAGCAGCGGAGATTACAGGCTCACCACGCTGTCCGCGGCAGCGGCGGCGGGGAAGAACGCCGGATTCTACTACGACTTCGACCGCTCGGCAGCCTCCGGCGCGCAGATCCGGGTGATCATCGTGACCAAGAAGTGACCGCAGAACAAGTAAGATCTTATGGCAGAGTTACATGACAGAGATCTGTCACAGCAGAGATCTGTCACAGCAGAGATCTGTCACAGCAGGGACCGGAGCTTCCGTATCTGGGAAGATCCAGTCTCTGTTTTTTTGCGGAGCGAAGGGTATGGGGACCGGAAACAGAGACGGGTCATAAGGTCTCCCTTTCGTTATCCCAGGTTGAAATTTGCTTTGCAATACGGTATTATAAATACAATAGCCGGAATTTTCAGTCCCCTTGGGCGGGCATGGCGGTTCAGGCGCGCAACAGGTTTTTCTGGTGGGCAAGTGCAGTGGCAGCGGGGAGTGACGGACATGGAAGAAGAGAAGTGGGAAGGTGTTGACGATTGCTGCCTAGGGGAGGCGGATTACAGAGCGTTTGCCGCGGCCGTGTGCGAGGCTGTGGGAGCGGCCCCCTCGGATGCGGAGAGCCGCGAAGGGCTGGAACGGCTGGGTAGGCAGATCCGTTCCCTGCAGGGGAATTACTGGATCCTGCACACCGCCTGCGAGTATTCGGCGGACAGCATCCACATCACCGACGGCAAAGGCAACACGCTGTTTGTGAACAAGGTATTTGAGGAGAGAGTAGGTATTCCCAGAGAAAAGATCCTGCAGCGCAATGTGAAGGATATCGAAAAGGAAGAGCTGTACTATCCGTCGGTGGTGGCCCTGGCGATCAAGGAGCAGAGGAAGCTGACCATGACACAGGCGGCCCATGGCTCGACGACGATCACCACCTCCACGCCTGTCTTTGACGAGGAGGGAAATATCGTTCTGGTGGTGAGCAACGCCAGGCCGGTGGAGGAGCTGAAACTGCTTCACGATTTTTTCCAGCGGCGGGAAGAGCCCCATGAACTGACGGGCGGAAGACCGCAGCTGATCTATCGGAGCGGTCAGATGGCGGGGCTGATGGACCTGCTGGATCGGGTAGCGCCGGTGGACTCCGCCGTACTTCTGACGGGGGAGTCGGGGACGGGCAAGAGCGTTCTCGCCCATTACATCCACATCCACAGCGGCCGGGCCGACGGGAAATTCGTGAAGATCAACTGTGCCGCGATCCCTGAGACGCTGCTGGAGTCGGAGCTCTTCGGTTATGAGTCCGGAGCCTTCACCGGAGCGAAGCAGGGCGGAAAACGAGGGTTGATCGAGGTGGCAAATGGCGGGACTCTGTTTCTGGATGAGATCGGCGATATGCCGCTGATGCTTCAGGCCAAGCTTCTGCAGGTGATACAGTACGGCGAGATCCAGCGCATCGGAGGGGAGGAGCCCATCCGCGTGGATATCAGGGTGATCAGCGCCACCAATCAGAACCTGGAACGCATGATGGAAGAAGGCCGGTTCCGAAGCGACCTGTTTTACCGGCTGAATGTGGTGCCGGTACGGGTCCCGGCCCTCCGGCAGAGACCGGAGGACATCGCGCCGCTGACGGAGGCGTTTCTCCAATACAACAATGAAAAGTATCAGAAGAACGTGGTATTTTCCTATGAGGTGATGGAGTGTTTCTACCACTATCAGTGGCCGGGCAACATCAGGGAGCTTGAAAATCTGGTGGAACGGCTGGTGGTCACCAACCGTTCCGGGCTGGTCTCGGCACCGGAGCTGCCCACCGAATTCTGCGTCTATTTTTCCAAGGAACAGAAGCCCATCGTCGTCAACAGCCCCATCAGGCTGCAGGACGCGCTGGAGGAAGTGGAGCGCCAGCTGGTCCGGGCCGCTTACGCGCAGCTGGGCAGCAGCTACAAGGTGGCGAAGCAGCTGGGGATCAGCCAGTCGGGAGCCAGCCGCAGGATACAGAAATATGTGCTGGAGAGCTGGCACGAGAAGAAAAAGTAGCCGGGACCGGCGGAGAACCGAGATGCAGGTCAGAGAGTGACCCGAATTTGAATATGAGTCAAATTCGGGTCGTTTTATTTTTTGTACGCAGATCCGGGAGATCCCGGGATTACGCCGCCGTCGGGCAAGTCATTCCTGCGTTGCCGTCATCTGGGGCGGGTGGTCAGAAGGCCCCGGAGCCGTTGAGAAGTGTGGGAATATTCGATTTATTTATATTTGGCATAAAACATGCAATTAATCAGAGTAATTGCGCAAGGTTTTATTTAAATTACTTCCGATTTATCTGTGAGAAAAAGAGGTGATACAATGTCAATCATTACGCTCAGCGGTATCTTGCTCATCATTCTGATCATTGCATTTATATTCATAGGAATGAAATTTAAAAAGGTGACGACTTCATCGGAGGATTTCCTGCTGGCGGGCCGCGGCGCGCCCTTCTGGCTCACCGCGGCCCCCGCCGTGGGGGGGGGGGGGGGGGGGGTGCCTTTTCCCTCTTTCATTTTTTTGATTAGAAAGCGCGCCCTTCTGGCTCACCGCGGCGGCTGCTGTGGGCGGAGGCGTGGGAGGCGCCAGCGTTTCGGGCTGGACGGGTTACGGCTACGGAGGCGGTCTGACCTCTATCTGGCTTGCCATCTTTCCTATTTTGGGAGTCGTTTTCTTCTGTATGCTGTTCGTCCGCCGTCTGAATAATTTTGGACGGGAGAACAAAGCCGTCACCATCACTGACTTTCTGTGCATCCGCTACGGAGAACAGATCAGGGTTCCGGCGGCGATCATATCCTTTTTCCGGCCGGCATTTCTGGTGGGGATGCAGCTTCTGGCCATCGCCATCGTGTTCCGCGTGGCCTTCGGCTGGTCGATCCAGATCGGCGTATTTATCTCGGCGGTCATTATTATCGCTTATCTGGTCACAGCCGGCCAGTATTCCGCGCTGGTGACCCAGTGGCTGCAGACGATCCTTCAGTCGGGCAGCATTATCATATTCACGATCCTGGCCTTCAAAATGGCCGGCGGCTTCACGGAGACAGTGGATGCATTTTACACCGTGCTTCCGGAGACGTTCGTCAACTGTCTCAGCGTCACGTTTTCTGATTTCAGCGTCTGGATCCTGACCATGTGTCTCTTCTTTATGGTAGATCCGTACTGTTACATGCAGGCCTATCTGGGGGAAACGCCACGGGTCAGCCAGAACGCTCAGCTTCTGAGCTCCGGCAGCATGGCCTTCGGCATCACTGTGTTTTTCGGCGGAATGGCGCTGGCGGTGGCGGCCGGCAACGGAACGCTGGTGCTGCCGGCGGATCTGGCTCCCGACGCGATCTATGCTTTTGTATCTATGAATCACGCGCCCATGACCCTGGGAACCGTTCTGATCGTGGGCCTTCTGATGACCATCATCTCCTGCGGTTCCGGCTTCGCCATGAACGGCGTGACGATCCTGACAAACGATATTTACAACAAAGTGATCAATAAGAACGCCAGCGAGAAACAGATGCTCTTTGCCAGCAGGTGCTCTGTGGTCATCGTTATCGCCGTTGGCGCCGTAGGCGCTCTCTGGGTACCGAATCTGGTGCCGCTGTGGGTGCTGACTCAGGCCATCTGTATTTCCGGGCTGCTGGCGCCGGTGATGTGCGCCTGGTTCTGGAAGCGGTCCACCACCACAGGCGCGCTGCTGTCCTGCATCGGCGGGGGGCTGGCCGCCATCGGCTGGGCGCTCTATGCCTGGTCGGTCACCGGGACTCCCGGCGGACTGGTATTCGGGCTGCATGCCGCCCATGTGGGACTGCTGGTCTCCATTCCGCTGATGATCATCGTCAGTCTGGCCACAAAGGCGGATTACAAAATGGCCGAGCGCACCGCGTACCATGAGCTGGGGCTGAAGGTGCAGGAGAACAACCGTCTGACGGGAGATCTGGACGGCCCGGGATTCTTCGGCCGTTTCGGAGCGACGACCTCTGTCAGGAAGCTGGGATGGGCTCTGGTGATCGCTATGATCATCTGCCACTATATCTTCATGCTGGCCTTCCGGGTCCATGGGATCGGCTATGTGGCCGTGGTGGAGGCGATCGGATATTCCGCTGTACTGCTGGTCATTTTCACTGTCTGCGGAGGCAAGGACGTGATGAAGATGTTCGGCAGGACCGCAGGGAAGAAGAATTGATAGAAAGAATCTGTCAACGTGTGAAAGGGAGGGAAGAACGCTATGACCACATGGAACAAAAAAGAAGTGAAGGATTTCATGCTCGATTATATCGAGAAGAATTCCCCGGCGTATTTTGAGATCGCTCATAAGATCTGGGAGAAACCGGAGCTGGGCATGGAGGAGCATTACGCCTGCCGTCTCCACAGGGATTTCCTGAGGGAGCAGGGTTTTGAGATCGAAGAGAACGCGGCGGGGATGCCTACGGCGTTCGTGGCCACTTACGGCAGCGGCAGGCCGGTGATCGGGTTTTCCATCGAATACGACGCCCTGCCGGGGCTCTCGCAGAAGACGGTGCCCTGCAAGGATCCTGTCAGCGAAGGCGCTCCCGGGGAGGGCTGCGGCCACAATATTCTGGGCGTGGGAGGCGCTGCGGCGGCCGCGGCGCTGAAGGCGGCCATGGATCACTTTGGATTTTCCTGTACCGTCAAGGTTTTCGGCACGCCGGCGGAGGAACTGTGCATCGGCAAGCCGGTCATGGCCAATGCAGGGCTGTTTGAAGGGCTGGATGCAGTGCTTGACTGGCATCCCATGATGTATACGGCGGCCTCTTACCTGAATTGTCTGGCCTATTTCAATGTAAAATATCATTTTCGAGGGCAGACGTCCCACGGGAATTCCCCCTGGTACGGCAGGAGCGCCCTGGATGCGGCGATCTTCACCGGACATGGGATCGAGATGCTGCGGGAACACATCAAGCCTGGACGCTGCGGAATGAGCGCCAATACGCTGAACTATACGTTTTCTGAGACAGGTCCGGAATTTCCCAGCGTGGTGCCCGACCGGGCCGATCTCTGGGTGGTGGGCAGATTCATGGACAGCGAGATGGTCCTGGATGTCATCCGCCGGGTAGATCGGTGCGCAGAGGGAGCGGCGCTGGCCGCCGGCGTGACCATGGAGAAAGAATACATAACCGCCGCTCACGAGATGATCCCAAACAAAGCACTGGCGGAGGTGGTCTATCGGAATCTGGAAGAACAGGGAGATGTGGAATTTACAGAGGAAGAAAAGGATTTCGTGATGAAGATGCAGGAATGCGAAGGTCAGGAACCTTACTGGGCCCAGGGGATCGAGCCCTTTGGGCAGATCGATTCCGCGGTGACGGATTCGTCGGAATACAGCTGGTTTGCTCCCTACGTTATGCTGGGCGTCCGCCTGGGACCGGGTCCCAGCTGGCATAACTGGATGGTGGCGGCCTGCGCGGGCAGGAGCCACGGTGAAAAGGCTTTGAAGAAAGCGGCCCAGGTGCTGGCGGCCTCCGCGGTGGATCTGGTGGAGGATCCCGGACTCATCGAAGCGGCGAAAGCGGAACTGAAGGAACGGCTGGGAGAAAAACGACACGCCAGTCTGCTGCCCGAGGGAACGCCGGTGCCTGTCAACATCAACAAAAAGAACATGGAGAAATATCGCTGAGAGGGAGGCGGAATCGATGGATTGGAATGAAGTAAAGACATTTATGGCCAAATATGTGGAGGCCCATCAGCAAGAGTACTTCGTCATGTCCAAAAAGATCTGGGAAAATCCTGAACTGGGCATGGAAGAACACTACGCCTGCAAGCTGCACATGGAAATGCTGCGGTCCAAGGGATTTACCGTAGAGAAAAACGCGGCGGGGATGCCCACGGCTTTTGTGGCTACCTATGGAAGCGGCAGGCCGGTCATCGGGTTTTCCGCCGAATACGACGCCCTTCCCGGGCTGTCCCAGAAGGTGGTCCCATATAAGGATCCAGTCAGACTGGGCGCTCCGGGGGAGGGCTGCGGCCACAATCTGATCGGTACCGGCGGCAGCCTGGCGGCCGCGGCGCTGAAGGCAGCCATGGACCGTTTCGGGTTTTCCTGTACGATCAAGGTCTTCGGAACGCCGGCGGAGGAGCTGTGCATCGGCAAGCCGGTCATGGGCGCCGCAGGATTGTTTGAGGGGCTGGACGCGGTGCTGGACTGGCATCCGCTGATGCAGACGGCGGCTCACGCTTCGAAATGTCTGGCGTATTTCAACGTGAAATACCACTATAAAGGCCGTACGTCCCACGGCAATTCTCCCTGGTTTGGACGGAGCGCCCTGGACGGAGCCATCCTGCAGGGATACGGGATCGAAATGCTGCGGGAACATCTGGTTCCCGGCATGCCGGGGCTGTCCTTCAACACGCTGAACTACACCTTCTCCGAGACGGGTCCCGAGTTTCCCAGCGTGGTGCCTGACCGGGCCACCCTGTGGGTAGTGGGCAGGTTCCACAGCAGCGAGATGGTTTCCGAGGTGATCGGGCGTCTGGATCAGATCGCGGAGGGCGCGGCCATGGCCACGGAAACGAAGGTGGAGAAAGAGTACATCGCGGCCACCCACGAACTGCTGCCCAACCATACCATGGCGGAACTGGTACATCGCAATCTGGTAGAGCAGGGCGACGTGGAGTTTACGGAAGAAGAAAAAGAATTTGTGATGAAGCTGCAGGAGTGCGAAGGGCAGGAACCGTTTTGGAGCGAGGGTATCCAACCGGTCCGGGAAGAAGACTTCGGCGTGACGGATTCCTCGGAATACAGCTGGTTCGCACCCACGGAGGTCCTGCAGGTGCGTCTGGGTCCGGGACCCGGCTGGCACAACTGGATGGTGGCGGCCTGCGCCGGCGGAAGTCACGGGGAAAAGGCCGTGACGAAAGCCGCCCAGGTGCTGTCCGCCTCAGCGGCGGATCTCATCGCCGATCCGGAGATCCTGAAGAAGGCCAGGGAAGAGTGGAAGGAGCGGATGACCGGCAGAGTGTACAGGAGCCTGCTGCCAGAGGGCACGCCCATTCCCCTGCACGTCAACGAAGAGACGATGAAACGGTACCGGGATAAGTAAAAGATGCGGCAAAAAAGAGACGCGGCGGCCGGCTGGATGGCTGCCGTGTTTCTTTGCGCCGTCCGGCTGGATGGCTGCCGCGTCACTTTGCGCCGTCCGGCTGGATGGCTGCCGTGTCTCTTTGCGCTGTCCGGCTGGATGGCTGCCGCGTCTCTTTGCGCTGTCCGGCTGGATGGCTGCCGTGTCTCTTTGCGCTGTCCGGCTGGATGGCTGCGGCGTCTCTTTGCGCTGTCCGGCTGGATGGCTGCCGCGTCACTTTGCGTCGTCCCGTTCACTTCAGAACACCATCACCGCGGTGGTGGAGGTGGTGGGAAAAGACGAAAAGAAAAACCGTGTCACGCTGAAGACGGCCTGTCTGAATCAGGAGGGGATCGTTGTGGTGGACGGAGAGGCCACGATGGTCCCTTTTGATTCTCAAGGATAAGGGTCTCGTCCTGGGCGTTCCGCCCGCCGCATCGCGCTGACAGTATGATGGTCCACACGGATTTTTGATCCAGTCTCGTCCTGGGCGTTCCGCCCGCCGCATCGCGCTGACAGCACGATGGTCCACACGGATTTTTGATCTAGTCTCGTCCTGCGGGAGGACCAGAGTGGATCTGCCGTCCATCGCGTATGGCTCTATGGCCCGTTTCCTGGATTTTTTCTTTTTGCCGGCAAAAGAGGGACAAAAACGAAAAGAAAATGGTCTTAATATACTCGTTAAGTAAAATATGGAAATTATTTTTTCGTCTACAATACAAAATTGCTATAAAAAGAAAAAAGCGACATAAATCGACAAGACGAATGATGAAAACGCCTGTTAATTTCGCTGTTTTTTTCTTTTTCAGGTGTTGATAGAGGGCAAAAAGAAAAAATGGGTATTTCTTTCCGCTGCCGCAGGGGCAGGGAACGTTTTTGACGGGTTCTTTTTCTTTGACCACGGTCTTGGAAGCTTTGCATGCTTACTTGATCTCCAGTCGTTTCTCAGCGGTGCGGATGGCCCCCCCGCTAGGGCAGGCCGTAGAGATAGCCGGCGCCGGCGGATAGCATGTTGAAGTGGAGCGTTTCCATGTGGATTGCCAGTTTCACGGGGGATCTTTCTGCATTTCAGAAAGATCCTGCTCTGTCTCGACGCTGCTGTTGATCCGGTCCGGAAGCCATGAAGGTCGCGGGTATGCAGCTTGCCGATAGGCAGCAGTCCGGCAGGCCGGGAAAGTTTTAATTGACCTCCGCTGATAAAATGTGATAAATTTATCTTAGTTTCGCATGCAGACGAATTGCAATGCTTATCACGATGAAGTGACAACATGAATTGAGACATCTCTTTTTGTGTTGTTTTTTTTATTATGAAGGAAATATCGCCAGCGATATGGACGGAATAACAAAAAAGTCAACATTTTGAGAGTGCGCCCGCTGGGCGAATAAGTTTTCGAAGGAGACACTTTTATTACGCGGTGACGTCCGGCCGGCGGAGCTGATTTTGACAGACAGCGGCCTTTCGGCAGCGGGACAGCAGTCTTTCGACAGTCGGACAGCGGCCTTTCGGCAGCGGGACAGCAGTCTTTCGACAGTCGGACAGCAGCCTTTCGGCAGCGGGACAGCAGCCTTTTGGCAGTCGGACAGCGGCCTTTCGACAGTCGGACAGCGGCCTTTCAGCAGCCGGTCAGCGGCCATACGGAGACCCGCCGGGGGAAAAGAGCTCGTAGAACCCTTGGATGGACACAGGTCGGGGTGCGGCCATACGGAGGCCCGCCGGGGGAAAAGAAGGAGGAATACAAATGGCTTTGAATCAGATTATTATTTACGTAATGGTGCTGTTTATGACCATAGCCGCGGTGGACCGGATCATAGGCTCGCCCCTGGGTCTTGGGGATAAACTGGACCAGGGGATCGCCGCCATGGGCGCGTTATGCATTCCAATGGTGGGAATGATCGTTCTTTCCCCCCTGATCGGGAAGATCCTGACCCCCATCGTAACGCCCCTGTTTCATCTTTTGCACGCGGATCCGGCCATGGCCGCGACTTCCATACTGGCGTGCGACATGGGAGGCTATTCCCTGGCCTATGCCATAGCGGATACGGAGCAGGGCGCTCAGTTTGCCGGGTGCATACTGGGAACCTTACTGGGCAGCATCATAACATTTATGATCCCGGTGGGCATGACCTTTGTAAAGAGGGCATACCGGGGCTACTATGCTCTGGGCATCATGATAGGTATCATATCGGTCCCCGTAGGGCTGATGGCGGGGGGACTGGCGGCGGGATACTCTCTGTCCATGGTGGCGCGCAATACTCTGCCGGTGCTGATCTTTTCCGCCGTCGTCGCCCTGGGTCTCTGGAAAGCGCTGGATACCTGCGTTAAAATATTCAATATACTGGGCTATATCGTAGTGGGCCTTTCTACCCTCGGGTTTGCCCTGGGCATCGTTCAGGAGCTTACGCCGCTGGTGATCGTTGAAGACCTGCCCTCTGTGCTGGACGGAATCAGGATCGTGGGCGGTATCGCCATCGTGCTTTGCGGAGCGTTTCCCATGGTGGATATCATCAGCAGGCTCTTCGCAGGTACGCTGAAGAGGATGGGGCGGCTGATGAGGATCGACGAGACGGCGGTCCTGTCCATGCTTTCCTGTACGGCCAATGTGATGCCGCTGCTTCATTCGTGCAATCGCATGTCGCCGGCGGGGATCGTGGTTTCTCTGGCCTTCTGTGTGGGAGCAAACAGCATGCTGGGAGATTTCCTGGGATTCGTGGCGGGCGTGGACTCCACCATGATCGTGCCCATGATCGTATCCAATATTACCGCCGCCGCCGCGGCGCTCCCCATCGCCATGATCGTCTGCAGAAAAATGCGGCTGCCTGCTGTCTGTGAAGAAAGTTCAGGCAAGAGGAAATACACCGTAAAGCATCCGACGAAAGGCCGTTCCTGATAGCCGCGCATAAAAAAACGGGCGGGGGATCCCTGTGGATCCTCCCGCCCGTTTTTTATATATCGCAAAGCGATATTGACGAAGATGAATGGCCGTCTGCGATTATTTTTTGATCGCTTCCAATTCCGCCTGATCGCGTGCGGCGATGGCTTCCAGCCACTGCAGATGCTTCTTGTCGGATACGCCGGAAAGAAGCTGGAAAGCCGCGTGCACGGCTGCAAAGATAGCGGGGATGGCCATGCCGCAGAAGAGGATGGTGGACAGCGTTGTCTCGCTCTGTACGGCTCCCGCCACATAGCCGGAGCTTGCGAGCATCTTGCCGGAGATCCAGTTTCCAATGGCTCCGCCGGCAGTGAGCATGACGCCGTAAATTCCATAGATGAAGCCGGACATATTTCTGTTATACCGCAGCTGCGCATAGTCTACGGTGTGAGGCACGATAGCCATGGGGAAGGTGGCGTAAATGCCCTGGAACAATCCGCACCCGGCGTAGAGGAAGAACATGGGACCAAAGTGCATGGACTGCTGGACCACTTCGATGGGGGAAGTCTTGATCCACAGGAACAGGAGACCGTACGCACAGCCGTTCACTAAAGCCATGATGATAAACGCTCTGGCCGTGTCCTTAAATAGACGGATGATGTACGGGACCAGGAAGGCGCCCACGATGGCGAGGGAAATGTTAAAGCCCAGGCTGATCGAGGTCATTTCGGGAAGCTCAAAATAGTATTCAAAGAGATATACCGCCATGGAGCTGCGCACATTGGCAAGGGCGAACATGATGGCGATGCCGGAAATGGTGAAGATGGCGGGACGGCAGGTAACGAAATCCCGCAGGGATACCCAGATGGACACCTTCTTTTCCGGGGCCTCCTCCACGAGAAGCTGCGGACGGTATTCACCTTCATAGGTAAGCTCGTACTTACGGGTGAAACGAAGTCCGGAAAGCGTGGGCGCAAAGAAGGAAATGATTGCAAAGATCAGACAGGATACGAAAAATCCCAGGGTCGTGTTTCCCGTGATATCACAGAAGAACCTTGAGACCGGAAGGAAACAGGTGGCTGCGATCAATACCGAGATGTTTTCGTAGATCCCTTTCCAGGAAGCGGCTTTTGCACGTTCGCTCTCGTTGCGGGTCATATTCTGCGTCTGGCAGTTCTGCGGAATGTAGCCCAGCGTGGCGCAGAGCGCGCCGTACGCGCCGTAGGTGATCCAGCACCAGAAGATCTGCAGCGTGCTGTGTCCCGTGGGCCACACGAAGAATACCGCCAGGAACATGATGAACTGCGGCAGGATGGAGATGAGGACCCAGCCCCGGTATTTTCCGGCCTTGAAGTGTGAGCGGTCGATGGCGTGTCCCATCATCAGGTCCGTAAACGTATCGAAGACTCTGGCGAAGATGATGATATTTGCGGCGGTCAAAGGGCTGATGCCTAAAATATCGGTGTAGAAATACAGCAGATAATACCCGAACACATTGAATGGAAGCATGGTTCCGATACTGGCGCCCGCGCAGTTGAAATGGAAATCAAGCCTTGGCAGCTTTGCCGTGGGCGAAAAGTCGACAGCATCGTACTTTTCTTTGCTTTCCATTACAATACGCTCTACGAATTTTGACATATTGATGTCTCTCCTTTCTAAAACAGCAAGATAGATGCTATGGCTTCAGGTGCGACCGGCCTGCTGCCCGCGGGATCACGAAAACCTGTACAGTGATCGCCGCGGAAGAAGAAAATGTCCGACAAAAAAACAAAAGACGACAAGAATCGAATATGTCGATTTTTGTCGTCACTGCTTCGCAACGGGTCCATAATGCACCTATGGGCCATATGTTTAATTATCTTTTAAGCTATCGTATTCGACAAGATTTGTCAAGATAAATTTCAAAAGCCGTCATTTTAAATTACCTATTGACACGTATCTCGTCTTTATGATAATGTAATTACATGATAACCGTTCTGCAGACGGTATTGCAGAACCTGCCACGCTGAAGTGACAACAAAGCATATGTAATAAGTACATATTTTGTTGTTGCTTTTTTTTATGCACAGGGAAATATCTTTTGATCATCCCGGTACATAAAAAGGGGGAGCAGTGTATGCCCCGCCGCATTCAGGCGGGCGCTGCCTGCAGAGCAGGCGCCGAAGGGGACCTCAGGTCCCCTGGCGGAACGGTGCAGCCGCTTTTTATGGTTTTTATGAACGGGAGAAGCGATATGAGAGTTGTTATAGCGGATGACGAACCTATCATTGTAATGAATCTAAAAGAAATACTGGAGGACAGCGGCTATGAGATCGTGGGCACCGCCTCGAATGGGTTTGCTGCCATCGATCTGTGCAAAGAACACAGGCCGGACATTCTGATACTGGATATCCGCATGCCGGGTCTGGACGGGCTGCGGACCGCCAAGTTTATCCACGAAGGCGGCTATGTGGATACCATCGTGATCGAAAGCGCCTTCGACGACGAGGAATTCGTCCAGAAGGCCGGAAAATACGGGGTGTCCGCGTTTATGGTGAAGCCTATCGACGCCAAAACACTGGTGTCCACCTTAAAGGTGGCCACGGTGAGAAGCAAGGAATTGAGAAGTCTCAGAAGCGAGGTCATCGAAGTCAACAAAAATATAGAGGCCAGAAAGAAGCTGGAGCGGACCAAGGGTCTGGTCATGGACAAGCTCAATCTGAGCGAGCAGGAAGCCTACAATTATATCAGGGGAATCAGCAAGGAAAACAGTATCTCTATGGAGTTTGTAGCCGAGATCCTTCTCGACTGCCTGTTGGATGAAAAATGATAATAGAAGGAAATTTTATAAAAGAGAAGAGAGATAAACGGATCGGATTCTGCGAGGATATCGATTCCATCTGCAAAAAACACACGATCTTAGATGAAAGCGATGTGGCGCTCATACATAAGAAGGCCGTCGAGCTGGTGGATATGGCGAAGAAGCGGCAAAGGGACTGCTTCATCAATTGCGTGAGGGCCTCGGGAAACGATACGATAACCGTTGCGGCGGCTTACGCGGACAATTCGCTGTATAATTACATCACCATAGGCGCCATTGTCAGCGATGTGGACGAGCCGGCTGTCCTGCGGACCCTGCGATACGGTCTTCCCACCAGTGAGATCCACGCCGTGTCCTACACGACCACAGAAGGAAACAGCATCATCCAGGATTGCGTTCCCATAGAAAACAATGGAAAAATAATCGGCGCCATCGTTTCGGAGCGGGATATGACCCGGGAAGACGCTGAAGAATGGAAAAAGGTGGTCTATCACGAGATCGATACGGAGAAATATCCCATTCTGAACAACCTTGCGGAATTGGCCGAATGCGTCAACGACGCCGTGGTGGTCCTGGACGAGAGCAGGACGGTGATCTTCCGCAACGACCGGGCCCAGAGGGTATATCAGGGCTATGGCTATATCCACGATATCTACGGTAAGCATTACGATGATCTTTCCTTCCACGGGCCCATAACCGTCGGGCCGGGGATCGAGAACTCGGAGAATCACACGGCGCTGCGGTGCGCGGGCAACTATTTTGAGATCGGAGAATACTGCTACTCCAAGAATGGATATTACTACATCATCGTCATTAAGGACGTGACCCAGGAAAAAGAGAACGAAGAGAACCTGATCCATAAATCCGTGGTGGTGAGAGAGATCCATCACCGCATAAAGAATAATCTGCAAACGGTATACAACCTTTTGGATATGCAGAGAAGAAGGCTGCCGGAGGAACGGATCAAGCTGGCTCTCAGCGAGGCGATGAATCGTATTTTAAGCATTGCCAGCGCTTACGAGCTGCTTTCGGAGGAGGGAACGGAGGTCGTGAATTTACTGGATCTTCTGAGAAAGATCACGGTAAATTTCAAGAGATTAGTGGACAGCAGTTCGGATATCGGACTTCAAATAGAAGTGATGGGGGATAACGCGTACGTCACCATGGACGACGCCACCGATATTTCCCTGGTGGTGAACGAACTCCTGCAGAACACATTTAAACACGCGTTTTACGGCCGTGTTTACGGACGGGTGAGGGTGGTCGTGCTGAAGCGTCCGCTGTACTCGGAGATCATGGTGACGGACGACGGAAGAGGGTTTGACTGCGAGAAGATGGATAAGGCTGATGAAGGTCTGGGACATCAGATCGCGGAAAATATCGTGAAGCAGAAGCTGAAGGGTCAGATATCGTATTTATCGGACTCGACGGGAACCTCCGTTGTGTTCACCTTCCGCTGCATAGAAAATAATACAATATAGGTTTATCTGCAGAGAAGCAGGTATGTAAGCGCTGAAGCTTATCGGTAAAGGAACATGTGGTGTTCTGTGTCGATAAGCTTTTTTTTTCGATCAGAAAGGCCGCGTTTGATTCGGCCTTCTGTGGGACGGCAGAACGGGGAAAGGAGCGTCAGGAGGTGGCGGAAAAAATATTGAGCGTGGGTATCGACATTGGAACCTCAACGACTTCGCTGGTCTTTAGCAGTCTGACCATCGAAAAGATGACAGGCGATATGTACATGCCGAGGACGGAGATCACAGACAGAAGTGTGATCTATCGAAGTCCCGTCTATTTTACGCCTCTGAGATCCAATGTAGAGCTGGACGCGGAGGGGATCAGAGAGATCGTCGAAAAGGAATACAGCGCCGCCGGCGTAGACCCGGGCGACGTTGAGACAGGGGCCGTTATCATAACGGGGGATACCGCAAGGAAGGTCAACGCCGAAAGAGTCCTGGGGGAGATCAGCAGGTTCGCGGGAGACTTCGTGGTAGCCGCCGCGGGGCCCAGTTTGGAGAGCATTTTGGCCGGCAAGGGCAGCGGAGCACAGCAGTATTCCGTGGATCAGGTAGAGACCATCTGCAATATGGATATCGGAGGCGGGACCACCAACACGGCGGCCTTCTACGATGGAAACTGCATCGACGCCGATTGTCTGGATGTGGGCGGACGGCTGATCCGGTTCAGCCGGGGCTCTACGAGGATCGAATACGTCTTTCCGAAGATCGCGGAGATGGGGCGGCGGCTGGGCGTCTCCGCAGAGCTGGGCGCCGTTTTAAACGCATCGGAGATCACGCAGATCACCGATGCCATGGCGGAGGCGGTCATGGGAAAGCTGGAACCGTCGCAGACCAATGAACATTACCTGTTTCTCCGCACGGAGAAGGGAGAAAACCGGGGTCCGGTCAAAAAGATCGACGTGGTGTCGTTTTCCGGCGGAGTCGGGAAACTGGTCTACGAGCCGGAAGAAAAAGACAAGCTGAAATACGGCGATATCGGCGTATACCTTGCGGATTCGCTGAAAAAAGCCATAGAGAAGCATTCCCTTCGGGTGGTGAAGCCGAAGGAGACCATAAGCGCCACCGTGATCGGGGCCGGCAGTCATTCCGTGGATGTGAGCGGCGGGACCATCGCCGTCACCCGGCCGGAACTGCTGCCGCTGAAGAATGTTCCCATACTGGCCATTGAAGATCCCCTTCACCTGCCCCCGGAAGAATTCACGGATCAGGTGAAAAAGAAAACAGAGTGGCTGCAGGGTCTGGACGGAGATCAGACCATAGCGCTGAACCTGAAAGTGGATAAAAAGATGGGGTTTCAAGATGTGGTGGATCTGGCTGAGAGAGTGATCGGTGCAACAAGAGAATTGATGGCGGCTCAGCAGCTGCTGGTGGTCATCCTTTACGGGGACTATGGAAAGGTCCTGGGACAGAGTCTTTCCATGCGCCTGCCCCCGGGGAAGGAAGTGATCTGCATTGATTCCGTGGACGTGGGCGACGGCGATTACATCGATATTGGAAGACCTGTGGGCGTTGCAGATTCGGTGCCCGTGGTGATAAAAACGATCGCATTTAATTATTGAGAGTCGAGAGGAGAGACACATGTTATTAAAATCAAAACTTTTTGGTAAAGTGTATCAATTTAACTCTGTCAAAGAGGTCCTCGCCAAATCCGGCGATTTAAAGAGCGGCGAGGTACTCTGCGGGATCGCCGCCGAGTCTGAGCAGGAAAGACTGGCCGCAAAAATTGTGCTGGGCGACCTGCTGGTGTCGGACCTGCGGGAAAATCCGGTGGTCCCCTATGAAGAGGACGAAGTGACGCGGGTGATCCAGGACGATCTGAATGAACAGATCTACGACAGCATCAGGAACTGGTCCATATCAGAGCTGAGAGAGTACATCCTCAGCGACAAAACCAGCGAAAATGATCTGAAGCGGATCATGCGGGGATTGAGCTCGGAGACGATCTCAGGAGTGTCGAAGCTGATGGGAAACATGGACCTGGTCTACGCGGCGAGGAAAATAAGAAACATCACCCATTGCAACACCACGCTCGGCCAGCCGGGGATCCTGGCCACCAGACTTCAGCCCAATCATCCCAGCGACGATCCCAATGGGATCAGGATGTCCATCTTCGAGGGACTGAGCTACGCCAGCGGCGACTGCGTGATCGGGATCAATCCGGCCACCACAAATCTGGATACCACCCGCAGGATCATGAACATGCTGCAGGAACTGAAGGAAAAATATGAAATTCCCACCCAGGTGTGCTATCTGGTCCACGTCACCACCATGATGGAAGCGATGAAGAGCGGATCGCCTTCCGACCTGATCTTTGCCAGCATCGCGGGAACGCAGAAGTGCAACGAGACCTTCGGCGTAAGCGTGGAGATCCTGGAGGAGGCCAGGCAGACCGCCCTGAGATACGGGACTTCCACAGGGCCCAACGTCATGTACTTTGAAACGGGACAGGGTCCGGAAAACGCGGGCAATATGCATTACGGAGCCGATATGGCTACCCTTGAGGCCCGTACCTACGGGTTTGGCAAGCGCTTCGCTCCCTTTATCGTAAACGATGTGGTGGGCTTTGTGGGGCCTGAGGTGCAGTACGACGCCAAGCAGTGCACCAGATCCATGCTGGAGGATGTGTTCATGGCCAAGATGTCGGGGATCCCCATCGGAACGGACATTGCGTTTTCCAGTCATGTGAAGGCGGACTACAACGACAACGACGTGGTCATGATGACAGCCAGTCTTGCGGGCACGCAGTTCTGGATCGGCGTTCCCGGCGCTCAGGACGTCACCACGTACAACATGGACACATCCTTCCACGATTGTGCGACCATGCGCAGAATGCTGGGGCTCCGCACCATTCCCGAATTCGAGAGATGGTGTCAGAAGTGGGGCATTTTAGACGAGGAGGGAAATCTGGGAGAAAATGCAGGCGACGCGTCGATCTTCCTCTAGGCGGAATGACACGCTCGATGGTAACGTTTTGATTGTTTAGAATGGAGGCTTGAAATGGCGAATCAGAATATAAATGAAGAAGCGATCATCCAGGCGGTGATAAAAGCGTTAGGTGATCTGGAGCTGCCGGGGGACGGATCTTCAACGGCGGGCAGCGGGGCGGCGGTGAGAGCAGGACAGGCGGACCGTTCTTCGGTAAGCGATGAAAGCCTGGTGGATATCGCGATGATACCGGAAGAAGAGATCTGTCTCGTTGAAAATCCGAAAAATAAAGAAGCTCTCATGAGACTGAAACGTTCCACGCCTGCCAGAACGGCCACGGGCAGGGCCGGAGACAGAGAAAAGACGATGATAAACATCAGAAAGATGGCAAACCTTTCGGCGGCGGTGGACGCGGTGTGGACGCCGCTCAATAAAGAATTTGTCGGCTCTCTGGGATATCCGGTCTTGAAGAGCATGCCGTCCTCCAAGGAGGAGTATCTCATGAGGCCGGACCTGGGAGTCCTTCTGGACGACGCAAATATGAATATCGTCAGGACCCAGCTCAAGAAAAATCCGGATGTGCAGATCGTCATCGGCGAGGGACAGAGCAATCAGGGCCTGGAGAAGAGCATGCCGGAGCTGCTGCCGGCGCTGCTCCAGGGACTCCAGGCAAATAAGATCGATTACGGCACCCCGTGCTTTGTGGAATATACCAGGGTGGGGATCGGGGATCTGATCGGACAGGAGGTAGGCGCCAAGGTAGTGTGCGTCATTTTGGGGGAACGGCCGGGACTGCTTTCCTGGGACGGCCTGGGATGCTATATCACGTATGGACCGAAGGTCGGTATTCTGGAATCGAAGCGCACCTGCGTGTCCAACATTCAGGATAATGGAGGAACGCCTCCCGCGGAGGCGGGCGCGTACATTTCAGATCTGATCGCCCGCATTCTCAAGGAACAGAAAAGCGGCGTGGATCTGATTATTTAAGGGTTTCGGAAAGAGAGACAGAAATGAGAAACGACAAGATATATCCTGAGATCCTGAGCATGGTGCTCATATCTCAGGTGAGCGAGGTATTAAAAGAGGAACTGCGGCTTTCTCCGGAGCATACCAGCTGCGCCGTATTGACGGCCACCATCGACGACTTTGTCTTCCTGGCGCTGGATGAAGCCACCAAGAAAGCGGACGTGGACGTGACCTACACAGGGTCCTTCTACGGCGGCAACGCCAATTCCTCTTCCAAATTGCAGGGCGAGGGCATCGGCATATTCGCCGGGAAAACGGTGTCAAGCGTCCAGGCGGCCATGGACGCCATCAACGAATTTTACGACAGTAAGCAGGTGTACGCGGTCAGCTGCAACGACGACGACAGCATTGCGTACCTGACCTACACGGCCGCCAGCGTGGGCACGTATTTTTCCAGTACCATGGGTATTCCTCCCGGCTGCGCCATGGCGTATCTGGTGGGACCGCCCATCGAATCCATCTTCGGCGCGGACGCGGCGGACAAGGCTTCCAACGCCAGGATGGTCAAATTCTACACGCCGCCCACGGAGACCAACTGCAGCGGAGCTATTTTTACGGGCAGCCAGTCGGAATGCGTGATCTGCTGCGAAGCCTTCGGCGCGGCCGTGCAGGAAATCGCGGATCATCCGATCTACGGACGATAAATTTGTGAGGGAGGTTTATAAATGGAAGTGAATCGCGAGCTCATCTACAGGATCGTGAAGGAGGTCCTGGAGGAAGGAGCGGAAAAGAATGAGGAAGCTGTTTTTGAGAAGCGGACCGATCCGTCCGGCGTGATCTGTATCAAGACGGAAACGGTAAAATGTCAGCCCTTTGACGTGGGCGTGCCGGCAAAGGTCCGGCTGATGGACGTGGTGACACTGGAGGAAAGCCCGAGACTGGGCTGCGGCATCCTTGAAATCGACCACAGCACCTATCCGTGGACGCTGACCTACGACGAATTTTACTACGTGGTGGACGGCGTTTTAGACATCATCGTCGAGGGGAGACACAATCTGGGCTATAAGGGCGATATCATGCATATTCCAAAAGGCACGTCCATCTGCTTTTCATCGCCTGAAACGTGCCGGGCCGTATATTATACGTATCCGGCGGACTGGGCAAACGCGGAGCTTTAGCGTACTGCCCCGCTTACGATTCGGCAGGCTATTTATCCAAATATGAACGGGTCAGTACACTCGTTAAATCGTTCAGAAAGAGGTAGATTATGAATTCAGAAGCGTTAGGAATGATCGAGACAAGAGGACTCATCGCGGCGGTGGAAGCGGCCGACGCCATGGTCAAGGCGGCCAGCGTAAAGCTGGAGAGCATGGAGAAAATCGGATCCGGACTGGTGACCGTAATGGTCAGAGGGGACGTAGGCGCGGTGAAGGCGGCTGTGGAAGCCGGCGGCGCCGCCGCCGGAAGCGTGGGTGAGGTGGTATCCTGCCACGTGATCCCCAGACCTCATACAGGCGTCAATCAGATGCTGGGCGCGGAATAACACCCCTGAGGCCGGCGATTCGCGAAGGGAGGGATGCGGATGGAAAAAGCGTTGGGACTCATTGAGCTGGTCGGCAAGGCCGCTGCCGTAGTGGCGATGGACACGGCGATAAAGACGGCGGACGTGGCGCTGGCGGGGCTGGAAAGCTCCCGGGGCGGCGGCCGCATGACGGTGAAGCTTCAGGGCGGGGTCAGCGCGGTCAAAATGGCTGTGGAAGCGGCGGTCCGCTCAGTGGAAGATATGGGAGGAGCTGTCTTTGCAGTCAAGGTCATTCCCAGTCCCAGCGATGAGCTTGGGATCATGCTGTCCCAGACAATGGGCAGGCGGGGAGACATAGGATGGCGCGCGCCGCGGAAAACAGAAGAAGATGTGATGGAAGCGGCGGAAGCAGAGGAAGCGGAGAAGGTGGAGCCGGCAGAAGCAGAGGACGATGGGGCGGAAGCTGCTCAGATCCCCGCGGAAGACCAGGAGCCGGCAGAAGAAGGAATCGAAAAACAAACGGTCTGCAATCTTTGTCTGGATCCCCGGTGCCCCAGGGTCCGCGGAGAAGCAAGGACGAAATGTATGCATTACAAAGATATCATTAGAAAACAGGAGGAAGAAAGATGAGCGGAGCATTAGGAATGATCGAAACAAGAGGTTTAGTCGGAGCGATCGAGGCGGCGGACGCCATGACAAAGGCCGCCAGCGTGGAACTGTGCGGATATGAGAAGATCGGATCCGGACTGGTGACCGTGATGGTGCGGGGCGACGTCGGCGCGGTGAAGGCCGCGGTGGAAGCCGGAAATGTGGCCGCGGGAAACGTGGGTGAAGTGGTATCCACCCACGTGATCCCCAGACCGAATCCCAGCGTAGACGAATTGCTTCAGAAGTAAGAACGACTGTTGAGAGGATGGCCGGAGGAGACGGCGTCTCCTTCGGTCAGAGGTAGAACGCCATGATGGAACATGAAATACAGAGCATCGTGAAAGAGGTGATCAGACGAATGGGTCTGGCGGGCGCAGGGAAAAAGATCCTGGTGCTCGCAGGCCCGTCGGCGGATGAGGAGGCCGTCCAGCGGCATCTGCGGGAAACAGAAAAGGGGCCGTATACAATAGATCGGATATGGATGAACGGCGAAGGGCAGATCGACGGATCCCTGTTCAATATCCAGTCTCTGATGGAGGAGCACTGCGCCCTGCTGGCGGCCGGTCTGACCTTAAAGCAGCTGATGAACATACACGGCCTGCAGATGGAAGATCCCGCCGCGGAGCTGGTCGCGGAAGCCCTGCGGATGGGAAAGCCGGTGAGCGTACTGTCAAAATGGCTGAATACCAGGAGCGCCGCCCCGGCTTTCGTCCGCAGGATAAATGAGATAAAGAAAGATCTGAGTACCTACGGGATCGCCTTTGTGGACGAAAGGGAGAACAAAAAAGACGGCCGCTGTTTGGATCAAAACAGAATAGATAAGCGGGTCATTGCAAAGCAGGATCTGAAGAATGTGCATTCGGGGGAGCTTGCGATCAGAGAGGACGCGGTGGTGACCACCACGGCAAAGGATCTGCTGGACAAGAGAGGGATAAAGGTAGTCCGCTGTCAGAATCAGTGATTTGGAGATGGTGAAATGACTAAAATATATACAAAGACCGGGGACAAGGGTATGACCACCCTTTACGGCGGGAGCAAGGTGCGGAAGTCTTCCAGCCGCGTGGGCGCGTACGGAACGGTGGACGAGGCCAATTCCTTTATCGGACTGGCTGCGTCCCACATCGGAAACGAGGACCTGGAAGCGCTCCTGCGCCTGTGTCAGAGAAAGCTGTTCATAATCGGGGCGCAGCTGGCTTCCGACGACAGAGGACGCCGGGCGCTGACGGAGGTGATCGTTCCCAATGACGCGGCCCAGCTTGAGCGGCTGATCGATGTGTTTGCCGCAAAATTGCCTGCGTCCAGGGAATTTCTCATTCCTGGAAAGTCGGCGAGATCCGCCTATCTGCACGTGGCCAGAGCCATGGTCAGAAAAGCGGAAAGGCAGATCGTGGGAATCAGAGAGGAAGCCAGAGTCAGTCAGGATGTGTGCATTTACATGAATCGTCTGTCGGACTTCCTGTTTATCCTGTCGAGAGTGGTGGACGAATTGAATATTTTCGCAGAAACAAAGGGTGAGGAGGAATCGATCCTATGACAGTAGATGAAAAGATCATAGAACGCATCGTACAAAAAGTGGCGCAGGAGCTGGGCGGGAAAGCCGGAGACGGCAGTTCCCCTTCCCCCCGGAAGGCAGGGGCGGCTCATGGGGAGATCAAATACCTGTACGACGATATCGACGAGGCGGTAAACGCCGCCTATGAAGCGCAGAAGGAATTCCTGAAATTTAAGCTGGAAGACAGAAAGCGCATCACCGACAGCATAAAGACCGTCTGCATGGCCCACGCGGAGGAGATGACCAGAATGGAGCTTGAGGAAACTCACTATGGCAACTATCCGGACAAGCTCATGAAAATGAAGGGGGCCATTTCGATGACGCCCTCTGTGGAAGACCTGACGGCGGACATCAACGCCAACGACGGCGGCATGGCCATGTACGAGCACGCGCCCTTTGGGGTCATCGGCGCTCTCACGCCGTCTACCAATCCTCCCGAGACGGTGATCGCCAACTCGATCATGATGATCGCCGCGGGAAACGCGGTGGTATTCAGCACCCATCCCGGAGCCTTTCAGTCTTCCGCCCGGGCTGTGGAGCTTGTGACGGAGGCCATAGAAGCGGCGGGCGGTCCCAGAAACTTAGTTGTCTCGCTGAACAACCCCACCATGGAGCGCACACAGGAAATGATGAACCATCCCAGGGTCACGATGCTCTGCGCCACCGGCGGTCCGGGGGTGGTCAAGTCCATCCTGAGCTGCGGAAAAAAGGGGATCGGAGCGGGAGCGGGAAATCCTCCCGTATTCGTGGATTCCTGCGCGGATATACCCAAGGCCGCAAGAGACATCGTCGCCGGCGCGGGCTATGAAAACAACACGCCCTGTATCACAGAAAAGGAGATCATAGCCGTGGATTCCATAGCGGACGAGTTGATCCGCAATATGGTAAACGCAGGGGCGTATCTCATCGAGGACAAGGCCGCTGTTGATAAACTCACCAGGCTCTGCATGCCAAAGGAAGACAGCCCCAATAAAGAGCTGATCGGAAGGTCCCCGGCGTACATCTTAAGCAAGATCGGGATCCGCATCCCGGAGGATACGCGCATCGCCATCTTTGAGGCGCCGGCGGATCATATGCTGGTGATGAACGAGCAGATGATGCCGATCATTCCCGTGGTCAGGGTGAAGGACGCGGCGGAAGGCATAGCGGTATCCTGCGAGGCGGAGCACGGAAGAAGACACACCGCTTTATGTCATTCGAAAAATATGGATGTGGTCACCGAGCTGGCCAGGAGGATCCAGACCACCATATTCGTCGTGAACGGTTCGTGTTTTAACGGACTGGGCTTTAACGGCGGTATCGGGCCAAACGCCCTGACCATTGCAGGGCCCACGGGAGAGGGACCGACCACGCCCAGAACATTTACGAGAAAGCGCAAGATCGTCATGGTCGACAGCTTCAATATCAGGTAAAGAGAGGACGATTGGGTGAATACGACAAATACGGAAGAAAGGGATCTGGAACGTATCGTGACGGAGATCGTCAGAGATGTGGTGGAGAGGTCGGAGGAGCTGACGGTCCCGGTGGAGATGTCGGCCCGGCACGTCCATCTGACCGCCGGGGATGTGGAGGCTCTCTTTGGAAAGGGCGCGGAGCTTACCTTCAAGCGCAGTCTGTCCCTCCCCGGATTTCTGGCGGAGGAGAGGGTCAGCATCGTGACGGCGAAGGGCAGCTTCAAGAACGTAGCGGTACTGGGACCGGTGCGCGGCCACACCCAGGTGGAGCTTTCCGCCACGGACGCTTTTTCCCTGGGGATCAGGCCGCCGGTGAATATTTCCGGGGATTATACGGGAGCCGAGGATGTGTATCTGGTTGGCCCCCGTGGCATGATCTGTGCAGAGAACAGCGCGATCATCGCTCAGGCGCACATACATATGAGCCCGGAGGAAGCCGTGCAGATGGGGTTTGCAAACAGAGACATCGTGAAGGCAGAACTGCTTGGGACCCGGACGCTGACCATGAACAATGTGATGGTGCGGGTGGATCCGGGCATGCACGCCATGATGCACATCGATATGGACGAAGCAAACGCCAGTGGATATGAAGGGGTAAAGAAAGCCGTGATCAGAAAGTGAGCGGCCGACGGGGTGATTGACTATGAAGATTTGCAAGGTGGTCGGAAGCGTTTGGGCGACGAAGAAAGACGCGAAGCTTTCCGGAGCGAAGCTGATGATCGTCGCGCCGCTCTACGGAAACGCAGAGGAGACCATGGTCGCGGCGGACTACGTGGGAGCGGGGATCGGCGAGAAGGTCCTGGTCGTCACGGGAAGCACGGCCAGATATGCCTCCGGTAAGGAGGGCGCTCCCATCGACGCTTCCATTGTGGGAATCGTCGATTCCATTGAGATGCCGAAAAATGAAATGGGAAACGAGGCGGAGGTTGACGCATGAATCTTCTTGAACTGGTGGAGAAAGCCGGCGTGACAGGATGCGGCGGAGCCGGCTTTCCAACGCATATAAAGTGGAACGCGAAGGCGGACTGGTTTATCGTAAACGCGGTGGAGTGCGAGCCCCTGCTGCAGACGGATCAATATCTGATGAGAAACAGGGCGGACGATATCGTATACGCCTGCCGCCAGGCGGCGGAGATGATCGGCGCGCAGAACGCGGTCATCGCCGTCAAGAGAGCCTACGGAAAAGAGATCGCCGCTCTTGAGAAAGCGGTGGAGACGGCGGGCGCGGCGGTCAGGATCCACAGGATGGACAGTTTCTATCCCGCGGGAGACGAGCAGGTGATCGTATACGAGGTGACGGGAAAGACGGTTCCCTGCGGCGGGATCCCCCTTGACGTGGGCGTGGTGGTATCCAACGTGGCCACCCTTGCGGCCGCCTTTGACGCCATGAAGGAAGAACCGTTTATCATGAAATATATCACCGTGGCCGGCGCGGTCAACAGCCCCGCCGTCATAAGGGCGCCGCTGGGGACCTCCGTTTCGGAATGCGTCGAGGCGGCGGGCGGCGCTGCGGCGGACGACTGTTTCGTCGTCTCGGGCGGACCGATGATGGGAAAAAAGATAGCCTGCGATGCAGTAAGCGGCAGGGTCACAAAGACCACCTCGGGGATACTGGTCCTGCCAAAGGGCGGATTTATGGAAGAGTATAAAGGGGATATGGATCTGGAGGCGCTGAAGAAGAGAGCGCGTTCCGCCTGCATCCAGTGCAGCTACTGCACCATGCTGTGCCCGAGGCATTTGCTGGGTCATCCCCTGGAACCCCATCGCATCATGCGGGCCGCGGCCTTTTCCGAGGATCTGGACCAGCTGTTGGAGAGCGACGGGCCCGTCAGGAACGCTTCTCTCTGTTCCCTGTGCGGGGTGTGCACGGCATACGCCTGTCCCATGGGGCTTGAGCCCAGCAAATTAAACGCCTTCCTGAAGGAGGAAATGGCCAGGCGGGGGATCCGGCGGAGCGGGAAGGAGACCACGGTCCCGCTGCCTGACAGAGAGTGGAGAAAGGTACCCACAGGCAGGATAAGCCGCAGGGTGGGAACGGCGGATTACGGCGGAACCAAGGAGGATGCCCTCATTGAGATCAGACCGGAGGAAGTGGCCATCGCTTTGAGACAGGGTCCGGGCGTGCTTCCCCAGCCGGTGGTGGCGGCCGGCGACAGGGTCTCACCCGGAACGCTCATCGCCTCCATTCCCGCCGGCGCTCTGGGATCGAATCTCCACGCCAGCATCGAAGGGACCGTAGTGGAAGTATCTGACGTCATTAGAATCAGGGGATGAGGTTGAACATGAATGCGATCGGATTTATTGAATTAAACAGCATTGCCAGGGGCTATGAAGCCGCGGACACGGCTTTGAAAACATCTGATATTGAGGTGATCTCCTGTCACGCGGGCTGTCCGGGAAAGTTTTACTTCCTGTTCAGAGGATATACCTCGGCGGTGGAGGCCGCCATGAAAGCGGCCGCGGAAGCGGGAAAAGAAAACATCGTGGACAGCACCCTGATCCCAAGCATCCATGAGGATGTGATCCGGGCCATGGCCATGTCCACCGAGGTCTCTCTCGAAGGCGCTCTCGGCGTGATGGAATTCTTCAGCGTGACGGCGGCGATTTACGCGGCGGACGCAGCGGCCAAGGCGGCTGACGTCCATTTGATCGAGGTGAGGATGGGGATCGGGATCGGAGGCAAGTCCTATGTGACGCTGACGGGAACGGTTTCCGCCGTGAAGGAAGCCGTCAGGGCGGGGATCACAGAGGAGAACGCCGGGGGCATGCTGATCCACAGCGCGGTCATCCCCGGACCCGACGCCGAACTGTTGAAATCACTTTACTGAAACGGGGTGAGAGGATGGAAATGCAGGAAAAACAGAGGATCATACAGGAGTTTGTGCCGGGAAAGCAGGTGACGCTGGCCCATTTGATCGCCAATCCGGACCCGACGCTATATAAAAAGCTGGGAGCGGCCACAGACCGGGAGAGCGCGCTGGGCATCCTTACCATCACGCCTGCCGAGGGCGCTATTATCGCCGCGGACATCGCCACGAAGGCGGGAAACGTGCAGCTGGTCTTCGTGGACCGGTTTTCCGGTTCTCTGGTGGTGTGCGGCGACGTCACCAGCGTGGAGGCGGCGCTGAGCGGCGTTTTGGATGTGTTGTGCGCTCAGATGGGATTTGCCCAGACAAGCATAACGCGGACGTGATCCTATGAAACGACTGATGATGATGGGGCCTGTGGCCTCTGGCAAGACCTCCCTGATACAGAGGATGAGGGGAGAGCAGCTGCGCTACAGAAAAACACAGGCCGTAGAGTTTGAAGACGCGGTGATCGACACGCCCGGAGAATACATGGAAAACAGACAGTATCTGTCGGCGCTCACGGTGACCGCCTGCGACGCCGACGTGATCGTTTTCGTGCAGGACGCGGCCAGCGGAGAGCGGTGGTATTCTCCCGGCCAGGCGTCCATGTTCAACGCCAGAGTCATAGGCGTTGTGGCGAAGATCGATCTCGCAGACAGAAGACAGATCGAATCTGCGGCGGACGCGTTGTTCTCCGCCGGGGCGGAGCGGGTGTTTGAAGTCTCCAACACGGACGGGACGGGGATCGGAGAGCTTCTCGCCTACATCGCAAAGCTGGATGGAGGACCCGCAGGGTCAGGAAAAGAGGATGAAAATGAAATTCGCTGCGATACACCGGCCCTCTGAGGCAGTCTTATCGATGATAACCAGACGGATTTCCGATAAGTCGGCGCGGGATGCGCTGAACAATGGCGGCGTCGAATCCATAGGGATCTGCCAGGGTTCTGTCCTTGAGATAATCGTGGCAGGCGACATCGCGGAAAAGACAGCGGACGTGACCGCCTGCGAATTGAACGGCAGCTGCCCCCAGCACATGACCTGTCTTGTGGTGCTGGGCAAAACATCCGCCGTGGCCGCGGCCATGGAGGCCATCGCGGCGGCTCGATGAGCCGTCCTGCTTTGGGGCTGACCTATGAACTGTCCTGTCCGAAAACCGGACGGGTCTCCGGCATATCCATCATCCATACAGAGGGGAGTGAAGACTGTATGAGTTACACCATGGATCAACTGAAGATCGGCCAGAAGGCCCGGTTTTCCAAAACCATAAGCGAGTGCGACGTTTATCTGTTCGCGGGGGTCACCGGGGATACCAATCCGGCCCATCTGAATACGGAATATGCAAAAGATACCGTATTCAAAAAGCGGATCGCCCACGGCATGCTTTCGGCCAGCCTGATCTCCACGGTTCTGGGAACGGAACTGCCGGGCAAAGGGACCATATACCTGCGGCAGGAGGTAACATTTCTGCGCCCCGTACACTTTGAGGATACGATCACAGCGGTGGTGGAGGTGGTGGGAAAAGACGAGAGGAAAAACCGCGTCACACTGAAGACGACCTGTCTGAATCAGGAGGGGGTCGTTGTGGTGGACGGAGAGGCTACGGTGATCCCTCCCTGTTGTTAAGGATGCCGAGAGGTTCCTGCGGGTTCCGCCCGGCTCGTCACGCCGACAGCACGATGGCCCACACGGATTCCTGATCCAGTCTCATCCTGCGCTGCGCGTCCCGCCCGGCTCATCGCCCGGCGTATGCGCCGGATGGCCGTATAGCCGCCGTAGCCCGATGGCCGTGCGGCCCTATGGCTGCGTAGCCCGATGGCTGTGCGGCACTATAGCCCTGTGGATGGATCTATGGATCCTTTCCTGGATTTTTTCTTTTTGGCGGAAAAAGACGACCAAAAACGAAAAATAAATGGTCAGAATATACCTTTTGATCAAAATATGGAAAATATTTTTCCGTATTCAACACAGAATCGTTTGATAAAGAAAAAAACGACACAAAACGACAAGGTGAGCGATGAAAATGCCTGTGATATCCGCTGTTTTTTTCTTTTTCAGGTGTTGATAGGAGCCAAAAAGAAAAAATGGGTCCCAATGTTGTGTCAGGCCGGCTGATGATCCGCATTGCATAGCAATAAATAGTAATAAAGAGAGACCGAAGACGTGAAGCGTCTTCGGTCTCTCTTTTGCATAGGGGCAAGGCCGTTCTATTTATCTTTTCCGCAGCACTTTTTGTATTTCTTTCCGCTGCCGCAGGGGCAGGGGTCGTTTCTGCCGGGTTCTTTTTCTTTGACCACGGTCTTGGAACGCTTGTACGCCTTTTCGATCTCCTGGCGCTTCTCGGCGGTGAGGATGGTCTCCCACTGGGGCAGGCCGTAGAGGTAATCTGCGCCGGCGGACAGCATGTTGAAGTACAGCTTTTCCATGTCGATGACCAGTTCCACGGGGGAATCCTCCGACATTTCAGCAAGATCCTGCTCTGTCTCGATGCTGCTGTTGATCCCGTCCAGGAAGCCCATGAAGATCACGGGGTCCGCTTCGTATTTCTCAGCCAGCTCCCGGAAGCTCCCCTTTACAGGGGTCTGGTAATCGTCCAGAACGGCGCTGTAGATGTTTTTTTCTGTAGAACTGTACTTTTCCCAGAATTCGGGGAAGGTGGCTTCGGTCTGGTTTCCGATAAGCTCCTGCCACTGTTCGTATAAACTCATTTCTTATTAGCTCCTTTAATTCATTTGTTAACAAGGCTCTGCCGCAGGCAAACGTTCTGGGCGCGGCCAAACGTTCTGGGCGCAGTCAAACATTCTGGGCGCAGTCAAACGTTCTGGGCGCGGCCGGGCCGGTGGTTCCGTCCCTTGGGCCGGTCTCAGTCGAGACAGGCCACGCTGATGATGCTTTTTACTTCCTTTACAAAGGTAAACTTCACGATCTCCTCCAGCGCCTCGTTCAGGCGGTCGCGGGTGACTTCGTGGAGGATGTAGATCAGGGGCACGTGGCGGCCGGTCTTTCTGCCTCTGCTGCGCTGCAGGAAGGTGTCGATGCCGATGCCGTAGTTGCCGAAGGTGGTGGCGATGGTTCCCAGAACGCCGGGCATATCCTCGGCGATCAGGTTAACATAATACATGTTTTGTCCCTCCCCGTCAAAGGTGAGACTGGTATTGTCGTTGACTGCGGTGGGAATGCTCTGCTCCGTGGTGCCGGTGGCGTAAGCTCTGGCGATCTCGAAGAGGTCGCCCACAACAGCGCTGGCCGTGGGCATGGCTCCCGCGCCTTTGCCGTACAGCATGACGTCGTCCACGGCGTTTCCTTTGGCAAACACAGCGTTGAACTCGTTGTTTACCGTGGCCAGAGGATGGCCCATAGGCACCATGGCCGGCTGCACGTGGCATTCCAGGGTAGAGCGGTATCTTCTGGCCTGGGCCAGAAGTTTGATCTTATATCCAAACTGGGTGGCGAAACCGATGTCTTCCTTTGTAATATTGGTGATGCCTTCCCGCGGAATATCTTCCGGAGCCACGCGCACGCCGAAAGCGGTGGAGATCAGAATGGACAGTTTGTTTACGGCGTCGTAGCCTTCCACGTCAGCGGTGGGGTCGGCTTCCGCAAAGCCTCTGGCCTGTGCGTCCTTCAGGGCGTCCTCATAACTCATATCGTTGTCTGTCATCTGAGACAGAATGTAGTTGGTGGTTCCGTTGACGATGCCGGTGACCTCCGTAAACTCATTGGCCTGCAGAGAGGTGGAGAGGGCGTTCAAAATGGGGATGCCGCCGCCCACGCTGGCTTCGTAGCGGAGAATGACTTTATTTTGGACAGCCAGATCCGTCAGGCCGGGTCCGTCCTTGGCTATGACCGCTTTGTTGGCCGTCACCACGTGTTTTTTCGACCGGATCGCCTCAGCGATATAGTCCGTGGCCGGCTGAAGCCCGCCCATCACTTCCACGACCACGTCGATATCCGGATTTTTCAGGATGTCGTCGGGATCTTCCGTGAACAGCTCTGCAGGGGCGTCCACATCTCTCTTACGGGACTTGTCCCGGACGAGGATCCTGGAGATCTCCAATTCCACGCCGGTGCTGTCTTCAATGATCTTGCCGTTGCTGGCAAGCATGCGGTAAGTGCCGCCGCCTACAGTGCCAAAGCCCAGCATACCGATCTTTATCTTCTGTTTATTCATTTGTATCTGACCTCCGAGATTTTTTCACTGCCTTCAGACGAAAGATGTACAGGCGAAGGCAAAAATTCAATAGTAGGTACATTATATAATATTCTTGAAAAAATGTCTTCCTAAAGTTGCAAAAATTTATTATAATAGCGTCTGACACTGGCACAGGCCGATTTTGTTCACGCATCCGGACATTCTGTGTTATGATTACATTAGAGAATGAAAGGGCGGCGGACAGGCGTCCTGTTGAGAAGAGGAAGAAACAGGCGCGCACATCCGTGGGTCTGGCCGTAAGGCCGGCGCAGGAGGCAGGCGCGACAGGCGCGTGACAGGCGCATGACAGAAAGGAAGTTTGACATGGCATTTCACATCGTGTTGGTGGAGCCGGAGATCCCGCCCAATACCGGAAATATCGCCCGGTCCTGCGCGGCCACCGGCAGCGTGCTCCATCTGGTCAGGCCCCTGGGCTTTTCCATCGAGGACAGGCAGCTGAAGCGTGCAGGTCTGGATTACTGGCCCTTTGTAAAACTGGAAGTACACGAGAGTCTGGAAGCGTTTATGGAACAGTACGGGGACAGGGCGCTCTATCTGGCCACCACGAAGGGCACCCGGAAATACACGGATGTGCGTTATGAGGACGAGTGCATGATCCTGTTCGGCAGAGAGACGGCGGGACTTCCCCGGGACTTTGTACAGGCCCATCAGGAACGGACCGTTCGGGTCCCCATGAGCGCGGACACCAGGCTGCGCTCGCTGAATCTGGCCAACTCGGTAAATATTATTTTGTTTGAAGCTCTGCGTCAGGCGGGGTTTCCTGATCTGGAATAGCTAATATAGTAAGAAAGAAGGAATGAGTCAAATGTCGTTTGCAAATCTGCTCATAGCGTTTCAGATCCTGGGGGGATCCGGTCTGCTTCTTTACGGAATCGAAGTGATGAAAGATTCCCTTGAGCTCGTCACAGAAGGAAAGACCCTGCGGCTGCTGGAAATGTCCAGAAAGAGCACGCTGAAAAGCATTTTTGCGGGTATGATCGTGACGATGATCAATCAGAAAAGCACGGCGACCACAGTCATGGTGGTGGGCCTGGTAAACGCGGGCATGATGTCGCTGGTCCAGGCTGCGGGAGTCATCATGGGGGCCAATATCGGAACCACGGTGACGGCTCAGCTGCTGGCGTTTCGCGTTGAACTGCTGGCACCCTGCATCGTAGGCGTGGCAGTTTTTTTCTGGAAATATACCAAAAGCAAAAAAATCGAAGAATTAGCTGGAATTTTTGTGGGAGCGGGCATAATGTTCGTGGGGATGATCTTCATCGAGTCCGCTCTGCTGCCGCTGCTCCAATATCCTTCCGTGCAGCAGTTTATACGCTGGAGTGAAAATCTTTCCCAGGGCGGTTTTATTCTCATCATTCTGGTGGGATTCCTGCTGACGGCGGTGCTCAGAAGCAGCAGCGTCATCACGGGCATCATGATCGCCATGTCGGCCAGAGGTCTTCTGAACCTGGACGCGGGACTGGCCCTGATCCTGGGCATCAATATCGGAAAGTGCCTGACGGCCGTTCTGGCGGCCAGAGGCGCCACCCGCACCGGAAAGAGGGCGGCGGTGATCCATCTGCTGTTCAACACCTTCGGCGCAGTGCTGGTGGTATTGTTTTTCCGGGGCTGGTTCGAGGAATTGCTGTTTTTCCTGTCTCCGGTCAACGTGGGCAGGCAGATCGCCAACGCCCACACGCTGTTCAACCTGGGCACGGCCGTCATCTGTCTGCCGCTGGTGGGCAGGCTGGTGGGACTGTCGGGAAAAATCGTTCCCGCCAGAAAACAGGAGGTCAAGGCGGACACGTCCAGCCTGGACGTGCGGATGCTGGAGACGCCGGGGCTGGCGCTGGCTCAGACCAATAACGAGATCGCCGTGATGGCGGAACTTTCTCTTGAGCTGTTCGACTGCAGCTGCAAAGCGGTGCTCACAGGGGCGGAAAAATATGTGACGCGGGTGGAGGAGGAAGAGAGCAACGTGATCCGCATGCAGAAAGAGATCGAGGTCTATCTGGTGAAGCTGTCCCGGAGAAATATCTCCGAAGCGCAGCACAGGAGCCTCAATCTGATGCTGGGGGTCACGGGAGACGTGGAGCGGATCAGCGACGCCGCTTTTACCATATCCAAGCTGGCTACCTTTAAGAAGAAGAACGGCATCCATCTGAGCGAGGACGCAAAGAAGGAACTGACGGATCTCCAGGAACTCATCATGAATGTGGCGGAAGGGCTGATCCCGACCATCAGGAACGGCGATGCGCAGAAGGCCAACCGCCTTCTGTCCGCGGAGATCAAGCTGGGCAACATGGAGGAGACCCTGCGGGAGTCCCATGTGGAACGGCTGAATCAAGGAGTCTGCAATCCCGGTTCCGGCGTGCTGTTTCTGGATATGGTGGGCCACATGGAACGAGTGGTGGACTACATGAGGCGCATCTGCTTCTATGTGATCGACAACGACAAATATTAAATTCCACGAATGAATTCTGCTTTCGATGTGGGCAAAAATGTGTTATAATTACTCTTAGTGTTTGAGTGCTGCAGTGACAATTGTTCAGAGAGGCGAGGATTATGAGACTTGGTTATGATTTGACAATCGAACAATCACAAAAACTGGTTATGACGCCGGAGTTGATCCAGGCGATCCAGATCCTGCAGTTTAACACACAGGAACTGGAAAACTATGTAGAAGAACAGCTTTTGACGAATCCGATCCTGGATATCGACAGCGGCGGACAGGGAGAGCAGAGTTCCTCAGACGGCGAGAAGTACGAAGACAAATTCGAAGAAAAGTACGATAATACGAAGTCGGAGGAAAGCTTCGAGGAAAAATACGCCAACAAGCTGGAGCCGAATAAGGAAAAGCCCGACGAGCCCTTCGACTGGGCGGAGCATTTCAAAGAGCGAGAGTACGACGACATCAGCTATAAGCAGTGGCAGTACGATCCCAATCAGAACGATTATTCCTACGAGCAGGTGGTCAGCCCAGATATTACGCTCACCGAACACCTGATGTTCCAGCTGCAGTTCGTGACCATGAAGCGAAGCTGCAGGCAGGTCGCCATCTACATGATCGAGGCGCTGGATGAAAACGGGTATCTGACTCAATCCCTTCCTGAGATGGCGAAGCAGTTCGGCATCTCCCCGGAAAAGGCGGAGGAGGTCCTGCAGATCATTCAGGGTTTCGACCCCACCGGCGTAGGGGCGCGGGACCTCAGGGAATGCCTGAAGATCCAGCTGGTCCACAGCGGCCGGGACGACGAGGTCGTGCTGGAGGTGGTGGATCATCATCTGGAGGATCTGGCAAACAATCGTCTGAGCAGCATTGCCAGGGCGATGAATATCACGGTGAAGGAAGCCCAGGAGATCTGCGACCTGATCCGTTCTCTGGAGCCCAAGCCAGGCCGGCAGTTCGGCTCCGCCTCGGAGACGCGTTACATCATTCCGGATGTGACGGTGGAAAAGGTGGACGGTCAGTACGTGGTCATGGTGAATGAGAGCAGCACCCCGAGACTGACGCTGAGCCCCTATTACCAGAAGGTGCTCATCGAAGCGGATAAAGAGTCCAATATCTCAAAATTCCTGACAGGGAGGCTGAATTCCGCTCTGTGGCTGATCAAAAGCATCGAGCAGCGGCGGCAGACCATCTACAACGTGGTCAGCGCCGTGGTCAAATATCAGGCGGACTTCTTCGACTACGGGCCGAAATATCTGAAAACTCTGACGCTGAAGCAGATCGCGGACGAGGTGGGGATCCACGAATCCACGGTCAGCCGTTCCATCAACGGAAAGTATATGCAGAGTCCGCGGGGCGTGTTTGAGATCAAGTATTTCTTCACCAGCGGAGTCTCAGGCAGCACCGGCGAGGGCATCGCGTCGGAGAGCATTAAGACGATCATCAAAGAGATCGTGGATCACGAGGATCCCAAGGCGCCCAAGAGCGACCAGGCCATGGTCGAGATCCTGGCGGAGCGGGGGATCGATATTTCCCGGCGCACGGTGGCAAAATATCGGGATGAGATGAATGTTCCGTCTTCCTCAAAGAGGAAGCGGTATTAATAACAGAATGTACAGGGAGGTCGCGCGGACGGACGGTGAAAATACAAATGTCTCAGCCGGCCTTTCTTGCGTTGGAGAGTTAGTTTAGGGAGGTTTATTATGAAAAAGACAGTCAGAGACATCGACGTGAAACAGAAGACCGTTATCGTCAGATGCGATTTTAACGTGCCGCTGGACGCGGACCGCAATATTACCGACGATATCCGCATCACCTCGGCGCTGCCGACGATCCGGTATCTGATCGACAATCAGGCCAAGATCATACTCATGTCCCATCTGGGCAGACCGGACGGCCAGCCGGATCCCAAGTACAGCCTGAAGCCGGTGGCGGACCGCCTTGGCTGCCTGCTGGGAAAACCGGTGATCTTCGAGAGCGTTCCCGAAGTGGTGAACGACGAAGTCAGGGCGGCGGCCAAAGCGCTGGAGCCGGGGCAGGTCATGCTTCTGGAAAACGTGCGGTTCAGAAAGGAAGAGACGAAGAACGGCGAAGGTTTTTCCAGAGAACTGGCGGAACTGGCCGAGATCTTCGTGAACGACGCGTTCGGAACGGCTCACAGGGCCCATTCTTCTACGGCGGGCATCGCGGCGTTTCTGCCGGCGGTATCGGGCTTTCTGATCGAGAAGGAGCTGAAATTTCTGGACGAAGCGGTGGAAGCTCCCCAGCGTCCCTTCCTGGCCATTATGGGCGGAGCCAAGGTCAGCGATAAGATCACTGTCATCGAAAGCCTGCTGGAAAAGGTAGACAGTCTGATCATCGGCGGCGGTATGGCCTACACCTTCTATAAATCCATGGGCCTGGAGGTAGGGACCTCCATTCTGGAGGCGGATAAGACGGATCTGGCCGCGGGACTTTTGGAAAAGGCCAGGGAAAAGGGCGTAGATCTGATCCTGCCCGTGGACGTCAGAGTGGCAAAGGAATTTAAAAACGACACGGAAAACTTCGTCTGCGACAGGGATAAAATGCCTGCCGACATGCAGGGACTGGACATCGGAGACAAGAGCATCCGGCTGTTCTGCGACGAGATCGCCAAGGCGAAGACCATTATCTGGAACGGCCCTGTAGGCGTCTTTGAGATGGAGAATTTCGCGAAGGGAACGAGAGCGGTGGCGGAGGCCATGGCCGCCAGCAGCGGGGTGACGATCATCGGCGGCGGGGATTCCGCCGCTGCGGTGAAGCAGTTCGGGCTGGAGGACAAAATGACGCACATCTCCACCGGAGGCGGCGCTTCTCTGGAATTTCTGGAGGGAAAAGAGCTGCCGGGGGTGGCGGTATTGATGGATAAATAGAGGAGGACAAAATGCGTAAACCATTCATCGCAGGGAACTGGAAAATGTTCAAGAACACGTCGGAGGCCCGGGCTTTCGCGGGAGAGTTTCTCGCGCTCTATGAAAAGTCCGACGTGAACGTGGCCGTCTGCGCGCCTTTTACACAGCTTGCGGCCCTGAAAGAAGCCTTCGGGACCAGCGGCGTGAAGCTGGGCGCTCAGAACATGCACTTCGAGGAGAGCGGAGCGTTTACAGGCGAGATCTCCGCCGGCATGCTGGAGGAGATCGGCGTGGATTACTGCATCATCGGTCATTCCGAGCGCCGGCAGTATTTTGCGGAGACGGACGAG
Source organism: Bacilliculturomica massiliensis (assembly GCF_900605495.1). Lineage (GTDB taxonomy): Bacteria > Bacillota > Clostridia > Peptostreptococcales > Anaerovoracaceae > Bacilliculturomica > Bacilliculturomica massiliensis. Next base: position 1,494,240 of record NZ_LR027603.1, on the reverse strand, counting down.
ACCGTAAATAAAAAGCTCCGCAAGGCCTTTGAGCACGGGATCATCCCCATCCTCTGCGTGGGCGAGGTCCTTGAGCAGAGAGACGCCGGAAAGGCTCCCCAGGTAGTGAAGGCGCAGACGGAAGCTGCGGTGAAGGGACTGAGCCCGGATCAGATCAAATCGCTGGTCATCGCCTATGAGCCCGTGTGGGCCATCGGCACGGGCAGGACAGCCACGCCGGAGCAGGCCAACGAGATGTGCGGCTATATCCGCAAGGTACTGGAGGATATCTATGGGGACGAGATCTCTGAAGAAGTAGTGATCCAGTACGGCGGCAGCGTGAAGCCGGACAATGCGGAAGAGATCATGAACATGGAGGAGATCGACGGGGCCCTGGTGGGCGGCGCCAGTCTCAAGCCGGAGGACTTTATCCGGATCGTGAATTTTTAAAAGCGCGCTGGGGCGGACCGGCGGGCCCGGTCGGAGGCGCGTCCATGGGAGACGTATCGGAGTAAGGATAAGGGCTATCCAGGGCTTTGAGAGAGCTTCGGCGGCATTTTGGAATGTTTGGAACTGTTCGGTAAGGAATCGTTAGGAAAAGGTATAGAGAAAGGATGGGAAACGAAATGGCTTTTATTGAAGATGTACTGGCGAGAGAGGTTCTTGATTCAAGGGGCAATCCCACCGTAGAGGTGGAAGTGTTTCTGGACGACGGCGGGTCCGGCAGAGCGATCGTTCCGTCCGGGGCGTCCACAGGCGTTCACGAGGCGGTGGAGCTGCGGGACGGCGATAAGGGCCGCTATCTGGGCAAGGGCGTCACAAAGGCGGTGGACAATGTGAACGATATCATCGCCGAGGAGATCATCGGAATGGACGCTTTCGATCAGGTGGGACTGGATCAGACCCTCATCGAGCTGGACGGCACGCCCAACAAAGGGAAGCTGGGAGCCAACGCCATTCTGGCCGTATCCATGGCCACGGCCCACGCGGCGGCAGACAGCCTGGGACTTCCGCTGTTTCAGTATCTGGGCGGCGTAAACGGAAAGGTGCTGCCCACGCCCATGATGAATATTCTCAACGGCGGCGAGCACGCGGACAACACCGTGGATATTCAGGAATTCATGGTGATGCCGGTGGGAGCCGGATCCTTCCGTGAAGGGCTGCGCATGGGCGCGGAAGTGTTCCACAGCCTGAAAGCCGTGCTCAAGGCCAAGGGACTGAACACCGCGGTGGGCGACGAGGGCGGCTTCGCACCGAATCTGGCCACCAACGAGGAGGCCATTCTCGTGATCCTGGAAGCCATTGAAAAAGCGGGCTACAAAGCCGGCGAGGACATAAAACTGGCGCTGGACGTGGCGGCGTCCGAGATGTACGACGGGGAAAAGAAGATCTATAATCTGAAGGGCGAGGGCGTTTCCCGCACGGCCGAAGAGATGGTCGCCTACTACGAGATGCTGACGGAAAAATATCCCGTCATCTCCATTGAGGACGGTCTGGCGGAGGACGACTGGGAAGGCTGGAAGCTGCTGACGGAACGCCTGGGCCATAAGGTCCAGCTGGTGGGGGACGATCTGTTCGTCACCAACACCGAACGTCTGGAAGAGGGGATCCGGATGGGCGTGGCCAACTCCATTCTCATCAAAGTGAACCAGATCGGCACGCTGACCGAGACTTTCGACGCCATCGAGATGGCCAAGAAAGCCGGTTACACCGCCGTGGTGTCTCACCGCTCCGGCGAGACGGAGGACGTGACCATCGCCGACATCGTCGTAGGTCTGAATGCGGGCCAGATCAAGACCGGTTCGCTTTCCAGAACCGACCGTATCGCGAAGTACAACCAGCTGCTCCGCCTGGAAGAACTGCTGGGCGATTCCGCTCAGTACGCGGGTGAAAAGGCGTTCTATAACCTCAGAAAATAGCGTGGAATCCTTCCGGCGTCAGACGGGGGAAGACATGGATGGCGCCCGCCGGGCGCCTTTCACAGCCTGCGGAACCTCAGGGCCCGAAATTTCAGGGCCTTTCGGAGCCGCAGGCTGAAATTTTTCTTGATTTTTGGACATGATTGTGGTAAACTCTAGAAGTTAATTAAACGGATGCGTTGTTTGCGGCTTCGCGTTCGTCCGGCAGAGGAGGTGTAACGATGAAAATGGCGTTAATGATATTGCTGGCTGTTGCAAGCCTTGTGCTGATCGCAAGTATTCTGCTTCAGTCCGGAAACAGCGCGGGACTGTCCGGTTCCATCAGCGGCGGCGCTGAGCAGCTGTTCGGAAAGAAAAAGAGCCAGGGTTACGAGGCGATCCTGAGCAAGATCACAGCCGGCGGAGCGATCGTGTTTATTATCTGCTCCCTGATTTTGGTTGCTATTGAGTAATGCGGCGCGCCATGCTCAATGAACTGATTTATACATTTATTAATTGAAAACCGGTTAATTGATTAAGAGGTGTTGTGGATACGCCTCTTAATATTTGATTGGTGGAAATGCGAAGGAGGACGAAAACTATTATGGAAAGTATGGCATTTGTCGCACCTGTAGTCGGCATAATTGCTCTGATCGTCGCCTATGCACTCTCGTCCTGGATCACGAAGGTTGACGAAGGAAATGATCGCATGAAAGAAATTTCCGGGTACATCCGTGAAGGTGCAATGGCCTTCCTGAGAAGAGAGTACAAGACGATGATCATCGTTATCGTAGTATTGGTCGTAATTCTGGCGATCGGGATCCATCCCATCACCGCGGCTCTGTATCTGGTCGGAGCTCTGTTCTCCGTGCTGGCGGGCTACTGCGGCATGAGAGTTGCCACAAAGGGCAACGTCAGAACAGCCAACGCAGCCAGAGAAGGCGGCATGAACAAGGCGCTGAAAGTTGCTTTCAGAAGCGGCGCCGTTATGGGTCTGTGCGTGGTTGGTCTGGGACTGTTGGGCGTCGGCGCGGCGTTTGCATTCCTGGGCGTTGAAATGACTGCGGAATACATCACCGGTTTTGGACTGGGAGCTTCCTCCATGGCGCTGTTTGGCCGTGTGGGCGGCGGTATCTATACCAAGGCGGCCGATGTGGGCGCAGACCTGGTTGGTAAAGTCGAAGCGGGGATCCCCGAGGACGACCCGAGAAATCCGGCCGTTATCGCGGATAACGTGGGCGACAATGTAGGCGACGTCGCCGGCATGGGGTCCGACCTGTTCGAGTCCTACGTAGGTTCCATCATCTCCGCCATCACGCTGGCGGTCATCATCCCCAACATCACGCCGATGTTCGGAGACGCTTTCGAGCTTCCCCCGCTGGAGGGTTCCGTATTCCCGCTGGTTCTCTCCGCCGTAGGCATTCTGGCTTCTATCGTGGGGATCATGTTCGTCAAGGGCGACGAGAAATCAAACCCTGCGAAAGCGCTGAATATGGGAACTTATCTGAGCGCAGCGCTGGTCATCGTGGTATCTCTGGTGCTGAGCAACGTGTTCTTCAAGAACTTTAACTGTGCGGTGGCTGTCATCTCCGGTCTGATCGTAGGTACTGCCATCGGAAAGATCACGGAGATCTATACTTCCGCCGATTACAAATATGTAAAAGGGATCGCGGAGCAGTCTCAGACCGGCGCCGCTACCACCATCATCAGCGGCCTGGGCGTGGGCATGCTTTCCACCGTATGGCCGATCCTGATCATCGCAGTGGGTATTCTGATCGCTAACGCTTCCGCGGGTCTGTACGGGATCGCTCTGGCTGCGGTGGGTATGCTTTCCACAGCCGGTATGACCGTTGCCGTGGACGCTTACGGTCCGGTCTCCGACAACGCCGGCGGCATCGCCGAGATGGCGGAGCTGCCCCACGAAGTGAGAAACATCACCGATACGCTGGACTCCGTAGGAAACACCACGGCTGCTATCGGAAAAGGATTTGCCATCGGTTCCGCCGCTCTGACGGCCCTGGCGCTGTTCGCATCCTATTCCCAGGTAGCGAACCTGACCAACATCGATCTGCTGAACCCGGCCGTTATCGCGGGTATCTTCATCGGTGCCATGCTGCCCTTCGCGTTCTCCGCGATGACCATGAACTCCGTGGGCAAGGCGGCAAACCAGATGATCGAAGAAGTAAGAAGACAGTTCAGAGAAGACAAAGGCATCATGGCTGGTACATCCAAGCCTGATTATGCCAGATGCGTAGATATCTCCACCGGCGCGGCTCTTCGCGAGATGGTCGCTCCCGGTCTCCTGGCCGTTATCGCTCCGCTGGCCGTCGGTTTCATCATGGGAACCGCAGCTCTGGGCGGTATGCTGGCCGGAGCGCTGGCTTCCGGCGTACTGCTGGCTATCATGATGGCCAACGCAGGCGGCGCCTGGGACAACGCGAAAAAGTATGTTGAGAGCGGCGTGTACGGCGGCAAGGGCAGCGAGACCCATAAGGCGGCCGTTGTAGGCGATACGGTGGGCGATCCCTTCAAGGATACCTCCGGTCCCTCCATCAACATCCTGATCAAGCTCATGACCATCGTTGCCGTGGTATTCGCACCTCTGTTCGTACAGTTCGGAGGACTGCTGTAATCCACTGCGGGACGCGGAGGATCAGGGCTGGCCGTCAGGCTATGTTAAAACAGTATAAACAGATCTGAGAGAGCGGGCGTCAAGCCCGCTCTCTTTGCATTTTCAACGCGGTTCCTCTAATCGCGGTTCCTCTGATCGCGGTTCCTGCGGAAAAGAGCGCGGGCGCTGAAATTTTGAGAAAACTGTTTGATGCCTGCGCCCCGGAGATGTAAAATGAAAGAACAGGATCCGCGGCGGGGCGTTCACAGGCGTTCACGGGCGTCCCTGAGATCACAGCCGTACAGGATATAGGAGTCTGTCTGCAGAACGTAAGGAAATAAAATAGATAAGAGGATAATTCAAATGAAAGATATCGTTCTCATCGCGCCGTATAAGGCTATGGTGCTGCTGGCAAACGAGATCATCGGGAAAGAAAAATACGAGAATGTCCAGGTGGTGCGGGGAGATCTGCAGGAAGGGGTGCAGCTGGCCGTCCAGGCGGTGGAGGAAGGCGCGAGGGTACTGATCTCCCGGGGCGGGACCTTCACGGAGATCAGCAGCGCGGTCAAAGCCCCGGCTGTGGAGATAAAGATCAGCGCCTACGATATTCTGGACAATATGAAGAATATCATCGGGCGAGACGAACCTGTGGCCATTATCGGCTATAACAATGTCATATTTGGATATAAGATGATCGAAGCCGTCAGAAAGAACGTGACGCAGGTCAATCTGGAACAGGGGGAGGATCCCCGGGTCAGGATACAGGAATGCGTCGACAAAGGGATCCGTACCTTTGTGGGCGACGCGGTGGTCGAACGGATCTGTGAAAGATCCGGCTATCCGTGTTATCTGCTTGAGAGCGGGGAAGAGGTGATCCGCAACGCCATCGAGGAAGCCCAGCGTATTCTCATGGCCTCCAATCTGGAGCAGGAGCGGGCGAAGCGCAACATGGCGGTCATCGACTACGTGCACGACGGCGTGGTATCCACGGATGAGAGCAATCGGATCCTGGTCTGCAATTCCGTGGCCGAAAAGATACTGGGGGTAAAAAAGGAAGAGATCATCGACCGCCGGGCGGATGAGATCGAAGTGCTGAAGCCGCTGTTTCCGAAGCTGCGTGAGAAACAGACGCAGATCGACGAGCTGCGGCAGCTGAACAACAGGCAGACGACGGTGAGTCTGGTTCCCGTCTCCGTCAACAACGAAGACAGGGGGACGGTGGCGGTTTTTCAGGAAGTGGCATCCCTGCAGAGCATGGAGAAGAAAGTCCGCGCAAAGCTGATGGAAAAGGGCTTTGTGGCAAAATACACCTTCGATTCGATCATCTACCGCAGCGAACAGGTGGGGCGCTGTATCGCCATGGCGAAGAAATTCAGCCGTTACGACTCCGACATTCTCATCCAGGGCCAGTCCGGGGTGGGAAAGGAGCTCTTTGCCCAGAGCATCCACAACGAAAGCCGCCGCCGAACGGGGCCTTTTGTGGCGATCAACTGTGCGGCCCTGCCTGAGACCATCATAGAAAGCGAACTGTTCGGCTATGTGGAGGGCGCGTTTACGGGAAGCCGGCCCGGCGGAAAGGCCGGCGTGTTTGAACTGGCCCACGGCGGCACCATATTTCTGGACGAGATCAGCGAGCTGCCTACAACGCTGCAGGGGCGGCTGCTCCGCGTCATTCAGGAACGGGAGATCATGAGGCTGGGGGACGACAAGATCATTCCTCTGGATGTGCGCATCGTCTGCGCCACCAACCGGGAACTGACGGAGATGGTGCGTGAGGGAACGTTCCGACGGGATCTGCTTTACCGGATCAATCCACTGTCTTTCTATGTGCCGCCGCTGAATGAGCGCAGGGAGGACATTGAGGTCCTGGCATTTCATTTTCTGAGGATCTTCTGCCGGCGCTATTCCAAACAGATCGAGGGATTCAGCGAAAAAGCCATGACCTATCTCTCTTCCTATGATTACGAGGGGAACGCGCGGGAACTGAAGGGAATGATCGAGCGGGCGGTGATCCTCTGCGACGACAGGACCATCCGGCTGGCGGAGATCAGCCGGAAAGGAGAAGGCGCGGAATCAGACGCGCAGGGACGGGGGAGAAAAGACGGAGATCCGGCCGGGGCGGGACCCGCAGGGGGCGGGGATCTTGAGCGGGGGGAGACCGGCGGGGACGGCGGAGAGAACGGCGCAGTCTGCAGATCCGGACTTTCCAGTCTGGAAGAGGTGGAAAGCCGCTATATATTAAAAGTGTATGAAGCCACCGGCGGATCCACGGGAGAGACTTGCGCCATATTGAAGATCAATCGATCCACATTATGGAGGAAACTGAGAAAGTACCGCGGCGCCGCCGGAGCGGGGGAGCAGGAAGGCAGCGAAGAGACGGAGCACAGATCTGATATGTTGCAAACTGGAACGGATCAAACTGATGTTTCAAAGTAATACATCAAAAGTTTCTTTTTGAAACTATAATGAAATAAAACGTGTTGGCCGGAGAAAAACAGGTGTGATCAGCTTTTGTAAGTGTAATAGGAAAAGCACCTGTTTTTTTTCTGCGCTAAAAGCGGGACGCAGCCAAAATATCCGTATATTCATAAACTGCCCGAAATAATGTCGAAGAGCGCAGAGTTGGCGCGATTCTTGCGTTAGTAACAATCAGTTTGGTTGAAAGGAGGTATCGTATTGTTAATCATAGCGGATGATTTGACGGGGGCCAGCGACACCGCGGTGCAGTACAGAAAGAACGGATATTCTGCTATGGTGTGTGTCTCCTGTCCCGGAGCAGTTCCCGCTGCCGATGAGCACATGCCTGAGGAATACGACGTAGTATCGGTGAATTCAGACACGCGGCCGCTGTGCGGCCCATCGGCATACGACAAAGTCTATCGGATCACGAAGGAACTGTATCGGCCCGGAGTTGAGATATATAAGAAAATGGACTCGGTGCTCCGGGGAAACCCGGGGCCGGAGCTGGAGGCGGTCATGGACGCGGCGGGATTCGACGTAGCTCTGGCGGCTCCCAGTTTTCCGGAGACCGGCAGAAAGATCGTAGATGGGATCCTGCGGGTAGGGGATCGTGAATTTTCCGTACCGGAGCTATTTTCCGCCACGATGAAGCGAAAGGTGGAAGCTGTGAGCATCGGCCGGGTGAGGAGCGGTGCGGAAAGCCTTTACGATTACATAAAGGCCCGCAGGCAGAGCGGGGTTCAGGTATTCGTGCTGGATTCTGAGACAGACGAGGATCTGAGGATCGTGGCGGAGGCAGCGGAAGAGGCGGAGGCGGCGGGGGAGCGCTGTGTGATGTGCGGTTCCGCGGGACTGGCCAAGCAGCTGCGGCCGCGCCAGCGGGACCGGGCGGCGGCTGATATTCCCTCAGGAACGGATGTTCTGGCGGTGGTGGGGTCCAGGTGTCAGGAGACTGCGGCCCAGGTAAGAAGAGCCGTGGAAAAGGGGCTTCCTCTGGTGCTGCTGGATACGCAGGAGATCCTGCAGGGAGGAGCCCGGGAGGCAGAAGACCGGTGCGCGGAGCAGATCCTGCGCAAATGGCAGGAGGGAAGCTGCGCCGTGATCACTGCCGTAGACAGTCTCTTTGGAGAGAGCGGATTCGTGCTCAAGGAAAAGGAGCAGGAATACGGCAGGGCGAAACAGATCGCGGACAGTCTGGGAAATGTGATCAGAAAGGTCTTTTCCCGGCGCCGGGCCGATGTGATCATCTCCGTAGGCGGCGATACCTCCCAGCAGATATGCCAGGCGGTGGGCGCGGCGGGGATCGAGATCCTGTACGAGATCATGCCGGGGGTGCCCGCAGGCAGACTGATCGGCGGTCAGGGAGCCGGCATCTGCATCATTACGAAGTCGGGCGGCTTCGGCGGCGAAGAGACGCTGCTTGAAATATTGGATCACATTGAAGGACAGAAAAAGGAGAAGGAAAATGAGCACGTATGAGATAAAGATCCCCTCCGCGGTCTACGGCGGGTGCGGAAGTATTTCCAAAGTCAGGGAGCTCGTCCGCTCCCACGGGCGGGAGGGCGTCCTCCTGTTTACCGACAGGGGCGTGCGCGGAGCAGGATTGTGCGACGGCGTCCTGGACATGATACGGGAAGAAGGGGCGGACTGCGCCGTCATCGACGATCTCACCGCCGAGCCCGCCGCAGCGGATGTGCAGCGGGTGGCAGATGAGGCCCGGACGGCGGAGGGGGCGGGACAGCGCCTGATACTGGCTGTGGGCGGCGGAAGCGTCATGGACGCGGCGAAGCTGTGCAGCGTCATTCTGGGGGCCGGATATGATGTAAAGGATCTGCTGGAATCGCCGGAGCTGGCAAAAAAGCAGAGAAAGACCGTCATGATCCCCACCACCTGCGGAACGGGATCGGAGGCTACCTGCAACGCTATCGTGGCCATCCCCGAGGAGGACACGAAAAAAGGCATCGTATCTGCGCAGATGATCCCCGACTACGTCATCCTGGACGGCGATATGATCGCCAGGCTTCCGAAAGCCATCGTGGCGGCCACCGGCGTGGACGCGCTGGCTCACGCGGTGGAGTGCTACACCTCGAAGAAAGCCACGCCCTTCAGCGATACCTACGCGCTGGCTTCCGCCGCGCTGATCATGAATAACATTCAGAAGGCATACTCGGATCCCGACGACATGGAGGCGAAAAACGCCATGCTTCTGGGGGCCTTTTACGGCGGAGCAGCCATCACCGGTTCCGGCACTACGGCGGTTCACGCGCTGTCTTATCCGCTGGGAGGGAAGTATCACATCGCCCACGGCGTGTCCAACGCCATTCTTTTCGCTCACGTGATGGCGTTCAACAAGGACGGCTGCGCGGATCGGCTGGCGGCGCTGTGCGACGCGGTGGAACCTGAACTCTCACAGAAAGCGGTGGAAGAGAAAGCGCAGCGTATGATCGACCGGATCGCGGAGATCGTCAGCGGCACCAATATTCCTGTAAGTCTGCAGGAGTTCGGCATTACGCCCGGGGATCTGGATTTTCTGGTGGAAGCGGCGGGACAGCAGCAGAGACTGCTGGTGAACAACTGCAAAGAGCTCTCTGCGGAAGATATCAGGGCTATCTATGAAAAGGTCATATAGACAGAGAGGAGGAAGGCGATGAAACGGCCGTTAATTGGAATCACCATGGGAGATCCAGCAGGCTGCGGGCCGGAGATCACGGTGAAGGCTCTGAGAGATCCGGAGCTGTACCGGCGCTGCAGGCCGCTGGTGGTAGGCGACGCGAAGATGATCGAGGACTCGATCCGCATCCTCGGCGCCCAGGAGCTGAAGGTCAACCGGGTGAGCGATCCGGAAGAGGGAGCGTACCGGTGGGGTACCATCGACGTCTATCACCTGGATCTGGTGGACATGAGCAGATTTGAATACGGCAGGGTCTCCGCCATGTGCGGGGAAGCGGCCTTTCAGTGTGTGAAGACCGTCATCGGACTGGCCATGGACGGCAGGATCGACGCCACGGTGACGAACGCGCTGAACAAGGAAGCCATCAACCTGGCTGGCCATCATTATTCGGGGCACACGGAGATCTATGCGGATCTTACGAAGACGGACAAATACACCATGATGCTGGCCCACGAAGATCTTCGGGTGGTCCACGTCTCCACCCACGTTTCTCTGCGGGAAGCCTGCGACAGAGTGAAGAAGGACCGGGTCTGCGACGTGATCCGCATCGCCCGGGACGCCTGCCTGCGTCTGGGCATTCAGTCGCCGCGGATCGGGGTGGCCGGTCTGAATCCCCACGCAGGGGAGAACGGTCTCTTCGGCAGAGAGGAGATCGAGGAGATCATACCCGCTCTGGAGCAGGTCAGGGCCGAGGGTATTGCAGCGGAGGGACCGATCCCTCCTGATTCTCTGTTTTCCAAAGCCCGGGGCGGCTGGTACGATATCGTGGTGGCCATGTACCACGATCAGGGGCACATTCCGCTGAAGGTGCTGGGCTTTGTATACGATAAAGAAAAAGGAAAGTGGGGGGCGGTGAGCGGCGTGAACATCACGCTGGGACTGCCCATCATCAGAAGCTCCGTGGACCACGGCACGGCCTTCGGCCACGCCGGACAGGGAGTGCAGAACGAGATCAGCCTGGTAAACGCAATAGACTACGCGATAACACTCGCTGAAAATCAAGGGAAGTAAAATGAAAGGAGATCTGAAATGACAACGCTGGAAAACAACAAAAAGATGTCCCTGGGCGCAAAATCGATCTTAGGCGTACTGCTGGGACTGATCGCCGGATTAGTGATCCTGATGCTGGTTCCGGAAGGAGGCTTCCGTGACGACGTGCTGGTGGGCGGCCTGTTTCACTTTGTGGGAGACGGTTATCTCACACTGATCAAAATGACCATCGTTCCCTTCGTGTTCGCCACCCTGGTCATGGGTATTTCTTCCGCTTCGGATGTGAAGCAGGTGGGAAGGATCGGATCCAAATCAATCGGAATTTATTTATGTACTTCTGTATTTGCGACTATCATCGGCATCGTGGGAGGAATGGTCCTCAAACCGGGCGTGGGATTTGACGTGGGTTCCATGGAACTGGAGAGCGTGGCTGAGGCTACGGACGTTTCCGTTGCCGACACGCTGCTCTCCATGATCCCCTCCAACATCGTGCAGTCCATGGCAAACGGCAGCATGATCCATATCGTCATCTTCGCCACTTTCTTCGGCATCGCCATCAGCCTTGTGGGAAAGAAGGCGGAGCCCATGAGAAACTTTATCGATTCCCTGGGTCACGTGATGCTGCGCATCGTGGACATCGTCATGGAAGTGACGCCCTACGGCGTGTTCTGCCTGATGGCCAAGACCGTGGTCAACCTGGGTTATGAGGTCATCTTTGCTCTGGCCAAGTACGCAGTCTGCGAGATCGGCCTGTTCGTATTCTTCGCCGCTGTGATCTATCTGCCGCTGCTCTACTTCGGAGCCGGCGTGAAGCCCTCGGCCTTCCTGAAGAAGTATTCAAAGATCGCCATCATCCCGTTCTCCACGTCCTCTTCCAACGCCACGATCCCGTATTCCATCGGGTTCCTGCGCAGCATGGGCGTGTCCAACAAGATCGCAGGCTTTACCATCCCGCTGGGCTGCACCATCAACATGGACGGCAGTTCCATCATGCAGGGCATGACCGCGGTCTTCGTGGCTCAGCTCTACAATATCGACCTGACCTTCCCCATGCTGCTGACCATCTGCATCACGGCCACTCTGGCCGTCATCGGTTCTCCGGGTATGCCGGGGGTGGTCATGGTCACTCTGGTGGTGGTTCTTCAGTCTGTTGGATTCCCGCTGGAGGCTATCGCGCTGATCGTGGGCATCGACCGCTTCACGGATATGTTTAAGACCGTGCTGAATGTCATGGGCGACTCCGTCTGTAGCATCGTCATCGCCAAGACCGAGAAAGAGCTGGATTACGACGTCTGCTACAGCGATGTGGATCCCATGGCGATGAAGGCTCTGGATGACTAACGGAAGGATGAATGAATATGTATGAAAAAGAATTGTTTTCTGCAGAACTGCAGAAGGAGATAAAAGATCGCTTCTATTATGTAGACTGCGATCCGCACATCGGAGCGAAGCGGCTGTTTTTTGAAAACGCCGGCGGCTCCTACCGCCTGAAGGCCGCGGTGGAGGCGGGATCGGACAAAGACGCGTACCCCGACTGTCCCGACCGGGATCACCATTCGGCCAGGTGGCTCAACGATATCCTGAACAGGGGCATGGAGGATATCCGCGTGATCTTCAACGCGAAGAGCGGCGTCATCGCCACGGATCTGACAGCCACTCAGGTGATGTTCAACATGGTCCGCACCATCGTTCAGAACGTGGAGGGGACCAACATGGTCACCACGGCTCTGGAGCACCCCTCCGCCTTCGACGCGGTGAACTACTACGCCGACAAGTACGGCAAGGAACTGCGGGTGGCGGACACCAGCAATGAGACCGGCGGCGTGGAGGCGGAGGACATCGTGAAGCTCATCGACAGGGACACGGTGCTGCTCAGCGTCATGCACGCCTCCAATTTCAGCGGCGCGGCTATGAATATCGAAAAGATCGTCCGGATGGCACGGGATATCAAACCGGATCTGTACATTGTGGTGGACGGCGTCCAGCACGCGGCCCACGGGATCTTCGACGTGGAAAAAGCTCCGGTGGACGGCATGAACTTCGGCCCCTACAAATTTTTCGGATGCCGCGGCATCGGCGTGGGGTATCTCTCCGACCGGCTGGCCAATCTGCCGCACCACAAGGTGATCCGCAAGCCGCAAAACGAGTGGCGGCTGGGCAGCCCGGTCCCCATGCAGATGGCCTCGATCACGGAGATCGTCAATTACGTCTGCTGGCTGGGGAGCCGGTTTACGCAGTCCCAGGGACGGCGGGAGCTTTTTGAGGAGGGGATGAAGCGGATCGGCCTTCACGAGAAAGGACTGCTGGAGCGGATGCTGGACGGCACGGAGAGCGTTCCCGGACTTCGTCATATCTCCGGCGTGAAGGTGTGCCCGGACTGCAGGGACCTGACGAACCGCGATCTGATCGTGCCGGTGGTCTTCGAGGGTGCGGATCACGGGGAGATCGTGAAAGAATACGAGCGGCGGGGCGTCATTCTGAGAGAGACGCCCATGTCCAGCATGTTCTTTGACCGCATCCTGGGATCTTTCGGCATGGACGGCGCGCTGAGAGTATCGCCGCTCCACTGTCACGGAGCGGAGGATATTGACGAATACCTGAAGATCACGAAAGAGATCGCGGAGTCTCTGAGATAGACAGGAAAAAATACCACAACGGCTTGGGCCGGAGCGGGCTTGAAAGAAAGCTGCGCTCCGGCGTTTTTTTGCGCGGAAAAGCGGCTGGATCCCGCCGCTGTCCGACCCGTCCGCGACGTTCCGTTTACTCGGAAAAGATAGAGAAAACATGAAAATAGGGAGAATAATGTATATTGTATCTTGGCAACAAAAAAATATGGGAAAATATGTTGACATAAACAGTCGGCTGGATTAAGATATTATCAATGCTTTATATTGCAAAAAGAAAAGGTGGTGCATTGAAATGAAAAAGACAAAGTGGATGGCAGTCGCTCTGGCGTCTCTGATGGCGGTAGGCGCGCTGACAGGCTGCGGAGGAGACAGCGGCAGCGGCGGCGATGCAGGCGGTGCCGATAACGGCGGAGCTTCCGGCGATACCATCAAGGTAGGAGTCAACTACGAGCTTTCCGGAGATGTGGCAACGTATGGACAGAGCTCTGTGGACGGCATCGAGCTGGCTTTTGAAGAGATCAACGCCAACGGCGGCGTGCTGGGCAAACAGGTGGAGCTGGTGAAGGTGGACAACAAGTCCGACGTATCCGAGGTCGTTCTGCAGGCTACCAAGCTCATGTCCGAATCAGGCGTATGCGCGGTTCTGGGACCTGCTACGTCGGGAGACTTTAAGGCTCAGGTACCTCTGGCCGATCAGTACAAGATCCCGATCCTGTCGGGCTCTGCCACGGCTGACGACGTGACCGTGGACTTCGATAAAGACGGAAACGTCAAGGCGGTGAAGGACTACACCTTCCGTCTGTGCTTCAGCGATTCCTTCCAGGGAACGGCTATGGCCAAGTATTCGGCCAACAATCTGAGCGCGACAAAGGCCGTCATCATCAAGGATAATTCCAGCGACTACGCCGCGGGACTTGCCAAGAACTTCAGATCCACCTTCGAGGCGGGCGGCGGAACCATCGTGGACGAGCAGGCCTACACTGCGAAAGACACGGATTTCAGCGGGATCCTGACAAAGATCAAGGGCAAGGATTTCGATGTGATCTTCCTTCCCGGATATTATCAGGAAGCCGGCCTCATCATCAAGCAGGCGCGGGATCTGGGCATTACCGCTCCTATCCTGGGAGCCGACGGTTTTGACTCTCCCAAGCTGGTCGAACTGGCGGGAGCGGACGCTCTGAACGACGTTTACTATTCCAATCACTACTCCGCGCTGGATAAGGACGAATCCGTAGCGGCGTTCATCGAAGCGTTCAAGACCAAGTACGGAAAGGATCCGGACGCGTTCAACGCTCTGGGTTACGACTGCGCTTACCTGATCGCCGACGCCATCGAGAGAGCGGGCGAAGCGAACGGTGAAAAGATCAAGGACGCCCTGGCTTCCACTACCGGATTCTCCGGAGTAACAGGCTCCTTCGACATGGACGAAAATCACAACCCTGTGAAGGCCGTTGTGGTGATCAAGCTGGAGAACGGAGCTCAGGCTTCCTCCGAACGTGTCAGCATGTAATCGATACTGAAAAATTGCAGACAGTGAAACAGGCCGGACTCGGTTCCGGCCTGTTTTATCTGATAGATGGGGGGTGGATGCCTTGGAACAATTGATGCAGCAGATCGTAAACGGAATCTCACTGGGTAGTATCTACGCGCTCATTGCTCTCGGGTATACGATGGTATACGGTATCATCAAACTGATAAACTTTGCTCACGGCGATATCTATATGATAGGCGCTTACACGGGATTTGCCGTGGTGACTTACACAAATCTGGGCTTTTTTCCGGCCCTGATCATAGCCATGATCGCCTGTTCGGCGCTGGGCGTGGTCACGGAAAAAGTGGCCTACAAGCCATTGAGAAGCGCGTCCAGGATCGCGGTGCTGATCACTGCCATCGGAGTGTCGCTGTTAATGGAATACGTTATGATGTTTTTTGTCACCGCCGATGTCCGGTCTTATCCGGACGTGCTGTCAAACGCTTCATTTGAGATCGGCGGCGTTATTATAAAGATGCAGCAGATCTACATACTTATCACCACCGTACTGCTGATGGTTTTTCTGCAGTATATCGTCCATAGGACCAAGGTTGGAAAGGCCATGCGGGCCGTATCCATCGACCGCGACGCGGCGGAGCTTATGGGCATTAAGGTAGACCAGACCATATCCTACACCTTTGCCATCGGCTCGGCTCTGGCCGGGGCCGCGGGCGTTCTTGTGGGTATTTATTATAATTCCATCAATCCGCTGATGGGCATCATGCCCGGACTGAAGGCTTTCGTCGCCGCCGTACTGGGCGGGATCGGCAGTATTCCGGGAGCCATGATCGGCGGTATGTCCATCGGCGTCATCGAGAACATGGTATCCGGCTACGGCGGGTCGCTGATCAAGGACGCCGTGGTATTTGCGATCCTGATCATCGTGCTGCTTGTGAAACCTTCCGGTATCCTGGGGAAGAATACGAGAGAGAAGGTGTAAGAGATGAAGAAACTGTTTACGAGAAACGCATTGATTACACTGATCCTCATGGCGGTATCCTTCGTCGTGGTGGAGGTCCTCATTCAGGCGAATATCATCACAGCCTACTACCAGATCACGCTGGCCACTATCTGTATCAACATTATCATGGCCGTCAGCCTGAATCTGGTGACGGGCTTTACGGGTCAATTTTCTCTGGGACACGCGGGTTTTATGTCCATCGGGGCCTACACCTGCGGCATTATCACCGTGGCAAATCCCACTGTAGGCGGCTTCCTGACAGGTATCGTCATGGGAGCGGTGCTGGCGGCTCTGGCCGGCATCATCATCGGGATCCCCACGCTGAGACTGAAGGGGGACTATCTGGCCATCGCCACGCTGGGTTTTGCGGAGATCATCCGCATCATCGTGCAGACGCTGGATATCACCGGGGGAGCGGCGGGCCTAAACGGCGTGCCCAAGTTTACCAACTGGCCCTGGTTCTGGTTCTTCACGGTACTTACCATTATTCTGGTCAACAATTTTATCCATTCTTCCCACGGCCGCGCCTGCATCGCCATCCGGGAGGATGAGATCGCGGCGGAAGCCATGGGTATCAATACGACGAAATATAAGGTCATGGCCTTTGCCGTGGGCGCCTTTTTCGCCGGGATCGGCGGCGCGCTGTACGCTTCCACGTTCTTTTTCCTCAAGCCGGCCACCTTCGGTTTCCTGAAGTCCATCGACTATCTGGTCATCGTAGTGCTGGGCGGAATGGGGAGCATTACCGGTTCAGTGGTCGCCGGGATCTTCCTGGCTGTGGTGAATACGGTGCTGGCCGAGTTCACCGCCGTGCGCATGATCATTTACGCGGCGCTGCTGGTAGTCGTAATGATCTTCCGTCCGCAGGGGCTCATGGGATCGAAGGAGATCACCTTCAAACTTCTCCAGAAAAAGCCTCAGAGCAATAAACAAGAGTAGGGGGTGCCGAATATGCCAATTTTGACTGTAAATAAACTGACCAAGTCTTTCGGCGGCCTCACTGCGGTCTCCAACGTGAATCTGCAGATCGAAAAAGGTGAACTGGTGGGTCTCATCGGCCCCAACGGCGCGGGAAAGACCACGCTGTTCAACCTGCTCACCGGCGTGTACGAGCCGACCACGGGGGATATTATCCTGGAGACGGAGGGCAGATCCAGAAAGATCCAGGGCAAAAAGCCCTACGACATTACGAAAGAAGGGCTGGCCCGTACGTTCCAGAATATCCGTCTGTTCAAGGATCTGACCGTCATGGACAACGTGCGGATCGCCATGCATCAGAATATCAAATACATGATGCCCTCCGCGTTTCTTCACGGGATCAAGTATCACAGCGAGGAGGAACGGCTGGTCAGAGAGGCGGAGGAGCTTCTGAACATTTTCAATCTGACGGACAAGAAGCAGGAACTGGCCAAAAATCTCCCCTACGGAGAACAGCGTCACCTGGAGATCGCCAGAGCGCTGGCTACCAGGCCGGAACTGCTGCTTCTGGACGAACCGGCGGCGGGCATGAACCCCAACGAGACGGCGGAGCTCACAAAGACCATCGCCTGGATCAGGGAAAAGTTCGGCCTGACCATTCTGCTGATCGAACACGATATGTCGCTGGTCATGAAGATCTGCGAGCGCATCTACGTGCTGGACTACGGCATGATGATCGCCAACGGCACGCCCGAGGAGATCAGAAAGAACAAGAGGGTAATCGAAGCTTATCTGGGGGAGGATGTTAACTAATGCTGGAGATCAGAAATTTAAATGTTCACTACGGCGTCATCCACGCCCTGAAAGATATTTCACTCACCGTTAACGACGGCGAGATCGTAACGCTGATAGGCGCCAATGGCGCGGGAAAAACCACCACCCTCCGCACCATTTCGGGCCTCAAAAAGGTCACGAGCGGCGAAATCATACTTGATGGGAAGCAGATAGAGCATCTGTCTGCTCCCCAGAGAGTCTCAATGGGCCTGTCGCAGGTACCGGAGGGACGGAGAATTTTTCCGGAGATGAGCGTGTTCGAAAATCTGGAGATGGGCGCGTTTCTCCGCACGGATAAAAGCGAGATCCGCAGGGACATGGAGATGGTCTACGATCGTTTCCCCATCCTGGGCGACAGAAAAAAACAGATGGCGGGGACGCTGTCCGGAGGAGAGCAGCAGATGCTTGCCATGGGCAGGGCGCTGATGTCCCGCCCGAAAATTTTGCTGATGGATGAGCCTTCAATGGGTCTTGCACCCTTGCTTGTTCGCGAAATTTTTGATATTATTAAATCGATCAATGAAGGCGGCACCACTGTGCTGCTGGTGGAACAGAACGCAAGCATGGCCCTTTCCATCGCGGACCGGGGCTACGTTATAGAAACCGGATCCATCGTGCTCAGCGGCACAGGCGAAGAGCTGGCGAAGAGCAGCGAGGTCCAGAAGGCCTACCTAGGAGGGGAATAAGATGTATGTAAAGGATCGAATGACAAAGGACCCTGTTTCCATTCAGGCCGACGCTCCGATCAACGAGCTCATCGGACTGATCCGGGACAAAGGCCTGAAGCGGATCCCTGTTCTGGACGGGGAAAAGGTGGTGGGCATCGTCACCGACGGCGACGTGGAGAAAGTATCGCCTACCAAGGCTACTACGCTCAGTGTTTTTGAAATCAACTATCTTCTGTCCAAAATGACGGTGAAAGACGCCATGAGCAAAAAGGTCTTTACCATCACGCCGGACGATCTCATAGAAGAAGCGGCTATCGAGATGAGAGCCAACCGCATCAGCGCTCTGCCTGTGGTAGAGAATGGGCAGCTGGTGGGCATTGTGACGGAAAGCGATCTGATGGACGCTCTGATCGATATGCTGGGAGCCAGAGTGGTGGGCACCCGATTCGTCATCTACACGGAGGATAAGCCGGGGATCCTGGCGGATGTGTGCTCCGAAGTGGCGAAGATGGGCGGCAACATCAACCATATGGCTGTCATCAAGTACGACGACAAGAAGGCGGCGGATCTGATCCTCCGTCTGGACACGCTGGATGCGGAACCCATTATCCAGAGACTGGAATCCAAGGGTTACAAGATCACCAGCGTCATTAAAAAACGCGGATAAGGAAGAATAAGATAATATGTGTGAAGGAAGGCGCCCGGCTGTTTGCCGGGCGTTTTCCTTTGCAGCGCGCCAGGGTCTGGCGCAGGGCGCGCCGTAAAGAAAAAAGGAAAAACAGTATTTTCAGAAAATAAAAAAATGGAACAAACTTCTTTAATTGGATTTCCGGTATTTCCATGATTAAAAAAAACTGCTTCTGTTTATACTAAAGCTGAACAGAGAGGAGTTGAAGATATGAAGAAGACGAGATTTATTATGGCATCTTTGATGATTGTAACTCTGCTGGCGTTCACCGGATGCGCCAATGACAACGGTTCCGACGTGGGACCGGCTGACAATGGCACGACCAACGGAACGACCAACAACCCTGTTGACAACGGCATCAACGACGTTGAAAACGGAGTGAGAGACGGTGTGAACGATCTGAACAACGGTTTGGACAACAACACCGCCACGGGCAGCGGAATCAACAACAACGGAAACGACACGATGAAATAGACATTTGTGTCAGCCAAGAGGGAAAAGCATCCGGCCATGGCCGGGTGCTTTTCTCTTTTCAGATGCTTTGTGGTATTTTGTATATATTTTTGTGTGAAATCGGCGGTGAATGTGGGTTTCTTTTCTTTTTATGGTATACTACTTCAAGAGGACAAAAAGGATACATGTAAAAGAATACCGCTGATTTGGAGGGTTTATGGAATTATATATGGATGAAAACAATAAGGATCGGGACGATAAGAACGAAAAGGACAGAGATTTCAGGGAAGAAATACTGGAGATGCTGGAGGAAAAGACGTACCAGCCCCTGTCCGATGAAGAAATGGTGAGCAAGTTTCAGGTCTGGGGCCGGGACGCGGCGGCCCTTTTAAATCAGCTGGACGAGCTCTATCTCAAAGGACAGATCTTCAGGACGAAAAAGGGCAAATATCTGCTGCCGCGGGCCATGAACATGACCACGGGCATTCTGTCCAAGCACCGTAAAGGCTTTGGATTCGTGCTGCCTGTGAATAAAGAGGAAGAGGACGTTTTCATCGCTCCGGACAATATGAAATACGCCATGAACGGCGATCTGGTGGCGGTAAAGCTTCTGACCGCCGAGGAGTCGGGCAGGCGGAGAGAGGGCGCGGTGGCCCGGATCATCCGGAGGGCGTCTTCCGAGATCGTGGGAACCTTCCAACTTCAGCGCAGGTACGGCTTTGTGGTGTCCGACGACCCCAAGCAGAGAGACGATGTATTTATCGCGGAGCGCAATATCAACGGCGCCAGAAGCGGAGATAAGGTGGTGGCCAAGATCACGGTCTGGCCGGAAAAGGACAACAGCGCGGAGGGGGTGATCACAGAGATCATCAGCCGCAGCGGCGACACCGGCGGGGATATTCTCGCGCTCATCCGCAGCCGGCAGCTGACGCCCGAATTTCCTCAGTCTGTGACGGCGGAGGCAGAGGCGGTCCCCCGGCAGGTGGAGGATGGGGCTCTTGTGGGAAGAAGGGATCTGAGACAGAAGACGATCATCACCATTGACGGGGCGGATTCCAAGGACTTTGACGACGCGGTTTCTGTGGAGCGCCTGGAGAATGGGAATTATCTGCTGGGTGTGCATATCGCCGACGTGACCCATTACGTGCGGGAGGGAAGCGCCCTGGATCTGGAAGCGCTGAAGCGCGGAAACAGCGTTTACCTGATCGATCAGGTCATCCCCATGCTGCCGAAGGCGCTGTCCAACGGCATCTGCAGTCTGAATCCCCACGAGGACAGACTCACGCTGTCCTGCGACATGGAGATCGACGGCCGGGGCCAGGTGGTGGGCCACGAGATCTACGAGAGCGTGATCCACTCGAAAGAGCGGATGGTCTACACCGATGTATCGGACATGCTGGAGGCGCGGAGCCTGCCGGAGACGGACGTGCAGGAAACGTCCCGGGAGCAGAAAGCCCGGCGAAAGGACGGCCGCGTAAAGGAACTGAGGGAACGCTACGCGGCGATCTGGGAGGATCTGCTGCTGATGGACGAACTGGCGAAAATACTGAGAACCGCACGGGAACGGAGGGGCAGCCTGGATTTTGACTTCGACGAGGCATATATTACGCTGAACGACGAGGGGATCCCCACGTCGGTGGAGACGGCGGAGCGCAGAGTGGCCAACCGCCTGATCGAGGAATTCATGCTGGCGGCCAACGAGACGGTGGCGGAACACTTTTTCTGGATGGACGTGCCTTTTGTCTACCGGATCCACGAAAAACCTTCTCCGGAAAAGATGGAAGAACTGCAGAAGTTTCTCCACAGTTTCGGCATCCATCTGAAAGGCAATCCGGAAAACATCCATCCCAGAGCGCTGAACGAGATCATATCCGCAGTGGAGGGAAAACCGGAAGAACACGTGGTGAACACAGTTATGCTGCGCTCGATGAAGAAAGCGTTCTACGGCACGGAGTGCGAAGGACATTTCGGACTGGGCGTGAAATATTACTGCCACTTTACCTCGCCTATCCGCAGATATCCCGATCTGATGATCCACCGGGTCATCAAGGAGATCCTCAGCGGAGAGAGGGAAGGAAAGGCGCCCGCGGAGAGGCGGACGGCGGAGCTTCGCAGAAAAACGGAGGAAGCTGCGGCGCAGTCCTCGGCCACGGAGCGGGCGGCCCAGGAGCTGGAACGGGATGTGGAAAAACTGAAAATGGCGGAGTATATGTCGTATCACATTGGAGAGGTCCACGACGGGATCATCAGCGGCGTGGCCAATTTCGGCTTTTTCGTCGAACTGGAAAATACCATTGAGGGAATGGTGCGTGCGGCGGATCTCAGGGATGACTATTACGACTATGAACCGGAAAAATACCGGCTCATCGGCCGGCGCAGGCACCGGATCTACAGCCTGGGCCAGCGGGTGACGATCCGCGTGGATTCCGTGGACGTGACGAACCGGGAGATCAACTTTGAAGTGATATCCTGAAAGCCCGGCGGGCACAGATGAAAATAAGGCCGGCGGCCGCGGTCAGCGGCCGGCCGGGGGGAGAGAGCAGGGCGGCTGCCGCCGCCAAGAGTACTTGAGGAGAGAGGAAAGAGAATGGATCTGATCAAGCCGTTTATTGAACATATATTGTATCCGGCCATGGAAAAAAAGAAGGGAAACCGCATCCGAACGTATCTGGAAGAGCTGAAGCAGTCGCAGTCGCGGAGCCGGGAAGAGCTGATGAGAGAGCAGGAGGAAAAGCTGGGCAGTCTCCTTCTGTTTTCCATACATAACGTGGAGGCTTATAAAGGCCTGTCAGGGGACGGCGCGCTGGAGGAACTGATACGCAGAGATCCCCGGGCGGCGCTGCTTCGCTTTCCCGTACTGCCCAAGCAGGTGTTCAAGGCTGATCCGGACCGTTACCTGGCCGACGGCGCCGACCGGGCCAGTCTGATCCCCAACACCACCGGCGGTTCTTCGGGGGAACCCACCCATTTCTACATCGACCGGGTGACGGTGGAGCATTTCGAGGCGGCGCGCTGGCGCGGACTTTCCTGGTCCGGCATCACGCCGGGAAGCCGCAGCGTAATGATCTGGGGAAATCCTTTCGAGCTCTCCAAGGCAGAGGAAAAGAGCTATTACCGCAAGGAGAAATACCTGAAAAACCGCATCATGATACCGGCTTACGGCCTGAAGCCTCAGGCCATGGCCGAGTACATCAAAACCATCGAAGACTACCGGCCGGAATATTTTTACGGCTACGCCAGCGCTCTGGCAGTTTTCGCGCGGCTCATGCTGGAGCAGGGCCGAAGGCTGTCCTTTACGCCGAAGGCGGTGGTCTCTACCTCGGAATCCCTGTTTCCGTTTCAGCGCGAGCTGATCGGGAAGGCTTTCGGCTGCGCCGTCATCAACGAGTACGGAGCCAGAGACGGCGGTATACTGGCCTATGAATGCCCCTGCGGCCGACTGCACATCACCTGCGAAAACGCGCTGGTAGAAGTGGTGGATCAGAAGACCTTGGAACCGGCGCCGGCGGGGCAGCCGGGGCTGATCCTGGTCACGGACCTGAACAACTATTCCATGCCCAGACTGCGCTATGCGCTGGGAGACACGGTGACGCTGTCCGACGAGACCTGTCCCTGCGGCATGGAACTTCCCGTGATGAATTCCGTGGAGGGCAGGGAGGACGATACCTTCGTGACCACCGAGGGCGGTTTTGTCCACGGCGTGGCCTTCAACAACATCATAAAACGTTCTCTGGGCGTGACGAAATTCCAGATCGTGCAGTTCGCGCCGGATCGTGCGGAGCTTTCTCTGGTAACGGGGGAGGGCGGAGAGCCGGAGGGTTTTGCCGGGATCATGGAAGATATCCGCGCGCTGCTGCCGGGAACGGAGATCAGCGTAAAGTATGTAGAGGATATACCGGTGACCGCTTCCGGAAAGTATCGCTACGCGATCCGCAAGTTTGAACTGTAAGGGCTGACTATAGTTCGACTTTAGTGCACCGGGAGACCGGAAGATCCTTTTCGAAAATCCTGCTGGATCTGTGCAAAGGAGGCTCCATTCGTCCGAATGAAGCCTCCTTTGCTGTCAGAACGTTTTTTCTTATTTACCAGCGCATCCCGCAGGCTGGGGCGCACGGCGCCGGGCCTGTCAGTTCAGCGTGCTGGGCCGGGAGATCGCAGACAGCGCGTCTCCGGCTTCGTCGATATACAGTGTTTTTCTGGCCAGATCCGCCAGCGTCAGCATGCCGGTGAGCTTGCCGCTCTCCACCACAGGCAGGCGGCGGACTTGATAGCGGGCGAACAGAAGCGCCGCCTGATGGGTGTTCATATCAGGGTGAACGCTCACCGGATGTTTTGTCATTATATCCTGCGCTTCCGCTTTGTCTTCCTCTCCGGAGAGACTGCGGATCACGATATCCCGGTCGGTGACAATGCCCAGAAGCTCGCCCCGGTCGCTGCACACAGGGACCGCGCCGATGTTTTCCTGACGCATGAGCTTAGCGATCTGTCTGATGGATGTGTTGGGCCTGGCCCAGGTGACGGCGGTGGTCATCAGATCTCTTACTTTCATTTGCTGCCTCCATTCAAGTACCTTTCGACGGCGCCCTGGGGACGCCGTTTTCTTTAGTATGCTTCGGAGACAGCTTTTTATGCGGCCATGGACTCTGCTGAACAGAAGAACGGCGTCAATACTGCTTATCTGGATTCCAGAAGGTGGGTGTAAACAGCAGCAGGATCGTGAACAGCTCCAGCCGTCCCACCAGCATCAGCAGAGACATGAACAGCTTGGCCCAATGGGAGAAGGCGGCGTAATTTCCGCCCAGGCCCATGGCGCCGAAGCCGCTGCCGATATTGCCCAGGGTCGCCGCCGAAGCGCTGATCGCCGTGAGAAAATCGAAGGGTTCCAGAGACAGGATCAGCGCGCCGAACAGGAAAACCAGAAAATACAGTACCACAAAGGCCGTGATGTTGGACACCGTGTCTGAGGGGATGTTTTTCCCCCGTATTTTTACGGGCACTACCGCCCGGGGATGGAGCCTGCGGTAGATCCCTCTGTGGATCAGTTTAAAGAGCACGATGACCCGTATGACCTTGATGGCCCCTCCGGTGGAAGAGGAGCAGCCGCCGATGAAGCTGAGGGTCAGCAGCAGGAATTTGGAAAAGGTAGGCCAGACCATCAGATCTGAGGTCACATGTCCGGTGGTGGTAATGAACGAGGTCGCGTGGAAAAAGCCGTAGCGCAGCGTCTCGCCGGCGCTTCCGTAGGTCCCGGCGGCCAGCAGATCGCCGCTGATCAGCAGGGTGGAGACGAAGAGCAGGATGAGAAAGACGCGAAGCTCGGTATCTTTGAAGAATTCCCGCACCCGGCCTTTGCCCAGGGTGTAGTAGAGACTGAAATTGACGCAGGCGAACACGGTGAAAAAGCTGATCACCAGTTCGATGTACGGGCTGTCAAAATGAGCGGTGCCGTCGTTATAGTTGGTGAGACCGCCGGAAGCCACGCTGCCGAAGGTAAAGATACAGGAATCAAAGAGACTCATGCCGCCGAAGAGAAGCAGAACGATCTGCAGGAGGGTGAGACCGATGTATATGGAATACAGCATCTTGGCGGAGTCGTGCATTTTCGGCGTCATCTTCTCAAGGGTAGGGCCGGGGGTCTCCGCTCTGGCGATGATCTGACCACTGATGCCCAGAGCAGGCAGCAGGGAGATGGCGAAGACCAGGATCCCCATGCCGCCCAGCCACTGTGAGAAGGAACGCCACAGCAGCAGACCCCGGGGGAGGATCTCCACGTCGTTAAAGATCGTGGCACCGGTGGTGGTAAAGCCGGAGGTGGACTCAAAGATCGCGTCCGCCAGACTGGAGACGGAACCGGATGCGAGATAAGGTACGGCGCCCGCCAGAGATGCGGCGATCCAGCAGAGAGCCACTGTGAGAAAGCCGTCTCTCAGCTTCAGAACGTTGGATACAGGCTGGATCCTGTATATGAGAAACCAGCCCGCCGCCAGCAGGGGAATGATGGCCGCCAGAAACGCTGCGATGGTCTGCGTCTCGCCGAGAACGGCGGAGACCAGCAGAGAGGGCATCATGGCGCAGCCAAGAATGATCAGCGTCGTTCCCACTATTTTTCCTATGACGGGATAATTCAGAGACATGTGGATAAACCTCCTGATGTGATGTTGCAAAGGTGATGTTGCAAAGGATCCGCCGGCACCTTCGATCAGCGCCGGTCGGGATTCCAGAAGGTGGGAGTGGCCAGCAGGATGATGGTGAACAGTTCCAGCCGTCCGATGATCATATAGATGGACAGCAGGATCTTCGCCGGTGCGGAGAAGATGCTGTAGTTCATGGACGGACCAACCAGCTCAAAACCGGGCCCGATATTGCCGATGGAGGCAAGCACCGCGGTGAAGGTGGACACCAGATCAAAGCCCTCGAAGGACAGGAGCAGCGTCCCCGCAAAGAGCAGCCCGATATAGAGGAAGATGAAGCTGGAGACGCCGGACATCACCTCGGAGGGCAGAGCCCTTCCGCCCAGCTTCAGGGGCACTACCGCCCGGGGATGGAGCCTGCGGTACAGGCCTCTGCGCACCAGTTTAAACAGCAGGAGCACGCGGATCACTTTAACGCCGCCTCCGGTAGAAGAAGAGCAGCCGCCCACGAACATGAGGATGAACAGGACCATCTTGCTGAAGGTGGGCCAGAGGTCGAAGTTAGTGGTGGAATACCCGGTGGTGGTGATGATGGACGAGCTCTGGAAGAAGGAATAGCGCAGCGCTTCGCCGGCTCCGTCGTATATTCCGCTGCGCACCAGATCGATCGCGATCAGTCCCGTGGCGATGCCCAGTATGGCGATGTAGCCCCGCAGCTCGTAATCGGAAAAGAATTCCCGGGGATTGCCGGAGATCAGATGGTAGTACAAGTTGAAGTTGATTCCGGCCAGCATCATGAAGACGGCGATGACCACATGGATGTAGGCGCTGCCGTAATGGCCGATGCTGCTGTTGTATACGGAAAGACCGCCGGTGCCCACAGTGCCGAAGGTGTGGACCAGAGAGTCATACAGACTCATGCCTCCCAGACACAGCAGGACCACCTCGATGACAGTCATGCCGATGTAGATGGTATAGAGCAGCTTGGCGGAATCGGAGATCTTCGCCGTCAGTTTGTCTTTGATGGGACCGGTGGTCTCCGCGTTGACGATGTTCTGGCCGCCGATGCCCAGGGACGGGAGCAGGGCGATGAAGAAAACCAGGATCCCCATGCCGCCCAGCCAGTGGGTGAAGGAACGCCAGAACAGGATGCCCCTGGGCAGCACCTCGATGTCCGTGAGGATCGAGGAACCGGTGGTGGTAAAACCGGAGGCTGTCTCAAAGAAGGCGTCCACGAAAGAGGGGATGGCCCCGGACAGAACAAAAGGAAGGCCGCCCAAAAGGGAGGCCAGCAACCAGCAGAGCGCCACGGTGAGGAAGCCGTCCCGCATACGCAGCGTCCTGGACCAGGGCCGGATCTTTTTCATGAGCACGGCGCCCACGAGGATCATTGGAACCATGCATTTGAGAAACGCAGCTGCCGACACGGTGTCGCCGTACAGGAGCGATACGGCCATGGAGGGGATCATCGACGCGCCGATGAGGACCAGAATGGCAGACATAATCTTGGCAATCAGCCGATAATTCAAAACCATGGGTGAAAAGCCTTTCTGTTATTGGAAGAATTTCGAGCGTTTGGAATGGAACAGCTTTTCCAGTTTGGTGATGTTGGAGAGCAGGCAGAGGATGATGACCCGGTCGCCTTCCTTGATCTCCGTGCTGCCCGTGGGAATAATGGCCTCGTCTCCCCGGTGTATGGCGGCGATGATGACGCCCTCGGGCAGATCCAGCTTGGAGAGAGGGATATTCATCATGCGCATGTGGTGGTCCGCGGCGATCTCGATGAACTCCGCCTGCCCCTGTATGAGCTGGGAGAAGATGATGTGGGTGGACCCCTGTATGAACCGGAGTATATTGGTGGCGGTCATATCCAGCGGGTTGAGAGCCATGCTGATCCCCATCTTCTCGATGAGTTGGGCGTAGCTTTTGCGGCTGACCTTGGCCACCACGTCCTCGATATTGTGCTGATTTGCCATGAGCGCCAGGAGAAGATTCTCCTCGTCGTAGCCGGTGACTGTGACGAAGGCGTCCATCTCGTCGATGTTTTCTTCCGCCAGCAGGTTGGGATCGGTGGCGTCGCCGTGGAGCACCATCACGTTGTCCAGATGCTCCGACAGGTATTCGCAGCGGGCCCGGTCGATCTCGATGAGCTTGACCGCCACGCCGAATTTGGAGAGCTTCTGGGCCAGGTAAAAGCCGACTTTTCCGCCGCCGGCGATCATGACCCGCTGCAGGTCGGTATACTGATCTTTGTCGTGGACGATGTCGTTCAATTTGCGGATGGGCTCGTCCAGCCCCAGCACATAGAGCCGGTCTCCGGCCAGAAGAACGGTATCGCCTTTTGGGATGATGACCTTGCCGTTTCTTGAGATGGCCGTCACCAGCATGTCCCCCAGGATCTTTGAAACGCTGTGAATGGGCTTGTCGATGAGCACAGGCAGCTTGTCCGTGGAGAACTCCACCACGGCGATCTTGCCGCTGGCGTAGCTGCCGCCGGACAGACTGTATTTTTCTACCAGATACTTATATATTTCGTTGGAGATAGACAGATCCGGATTGACGATATAGTCGATGCCCATGGCTTCCTTTATAAAGTCCAGCTGACGGAAGTGCTCCGGGTCCCGGATGCGGGCGATTACCTTGGGGCATCCCAGATGCTTGGCAAAGGAGCAGATGACGATATTTTTTTCATCATTATCCGTCACAGCCACCAGGTAGTCATAGGTCCAGATCTTAAGTTCCTTCATGACGTCGATCTGCTTGGCGTTGGCGGTCAGGGTGAGCAGGTCCAGCTGATTGCCGACTTTCTGCAGCAGATCAGCGTTTTTGTCCACCAGAGTGACTTCGTTATCGCCGCCGAGAAGGGCTTCCGTGATAGTGATGCCAAGTTTCCCGGCTCCGATGATTGCGACTTTCATGTTTTTCCTCCAGAATTTTTAAAGTTCTTTATTCATCTTATCATTGTACCATTTTTTCCTGTGAAAGCAACCTGCTTTTCATTTTTGACGGAAGGACGAAAGAGAGCGGAGCCGCGTCCGGGCGGAAACCGGACGGCGCCGCTCGTTGACGGCCGCCCGTTCTCTGTGGTATGATGTCAGGAGATAATCAGGCCGGGAATGGGCATACTGTAGAGAGGACCGAGAGGAAGAGATCACATGAAAATAAAAAGGCTGATAGGCGGAAATCTGGAAAGCAACGGGTATATCGTTTACGATCAGGAAGGCGGGGAGTGTTACATCATCGATCCGGGGTACCGGGGCGAGGCGTTTATCGCAGAGTGCGAAAAGCTCAGGCTGAAGGTTCGGGGCATCCTGCTGACTCACTGTCACTACGATCACGTGGGAGCGGTGGATAAGCTGAAAAAGGAGTGGGATATTCCTGTGTATCTCCACAGAGACGACTGCGATCTGTACAAAAAGCCGGTGGACGTCATGCTGTCAGGCGGAGAACGGTTTTTCATCGGCGACGAGAGTCTGCTGGTCCTGCACACGCCGGGCCATACGGCCGGCGGCGTCTGCTTTTATTCGGAGAGCGACCGGAGCAAGGCAGTCTTTACAGGCGATACGATCTTCAATGTGGACCTGGGACGCACGGATCTGGAGGGGGGATCGGAGACCGATATGGCCCGCACCATCAATGAGATCTGCGCAAAATGGGGAAACGACATGACCATCTACCCGGGACACGGGGATCCGGCTACCATGAAATACGTCAGGGCAAACAATCAGGAGTACCTGGATCTGCTTGTGTGAGCCCGGGAAACGTGGTAAAATAGCCACGGTCCGGGGACAACGCGGCGGTACGGCGGTTCGGATATGGCCGGCGGCCGATCTAAGAGACCGAAAGGGAGGAAAATACAGATGAGTAAACCCATCGTTGCCGTCGTGGGACGGCCCAACGTAGGAAAATCTACATTTTTTAATAAGATCGTAGGGCGCAGAGTGTCCATCGTGGAGGATACGCCCGGTGTGACGCGGGACAGGATCTACGCGGAAGCAGAGTGGAGGAGCGTCCCTTTTATCATGATCGACACAGGGGGGATCGAGCCCGACAGCGACGATATCATCCTCTCTCAGATGCGGGCCCAGGCGGAGATCGCCATGGAGACGGCATCGGTCATACTTTTTCTCGTGGACGGGCGGGCCGGCGTGACGGCGGCGGACCGGGAAGTGGCGTCCATGCTCCGAAGAAAGGGCAAGGACGTTATACTGGTGGCCAATAAGATCGACACCAGGAATCTGCCCGAGGACTTCTATGATCTCTACGAACTGGGACTGGGAGATCCCGTGGCGATCTCGGCGGCAAACCAGCTGGGACTGGGCGAACTGCTGGACCTGATGATGGAGAAATTTCCGCCGGAGGCTTTTGAGCCGGAAAATGAAGACGAGATCAAGATCGCTGTCATCGGAAAGCCGAATGTGGGGAAATCCTCGCTGATCAACGCGTTTCTGGGAGAGAACCGCGTGATCGTCAGCGATATCGCCGGTACCACCAGAGATTCCATCGACACGCCGTTCACCTATGACGGGGAAGATTACCTGCTCATCGACACCGCGGGGATCCGCAGAAAGAGCAAGGTGACGGGAGATATCGAGAAGTACAGCGTTATCCGCGCCATATCCGCCATCGAGCGCTGCGACGTGTGTCTGCTGGTGCTGGACGCTGTGGAAGGCGTGACGGAGCAGGATAAAAAGATCGCAGGCGTCGCCCATGAAGCCGGCAAGGGCATCGTCGTGGTGGTAAATAAGTGGGATCTGCTGACGAAAGAGACCAACACCATGAGGGATTACGAAAAGACCGTGCGCAGCGAGCTTTCCTTCATGCCCTACGCCCCGGTGCTGTTCATCTCCGTATTGAAAAATCAGAGACTGCCGGCGGTGATGGCTATGGCCAAACACGTGGCGGAGAGCAGGGCCATGCGGGTGTCCACCGGTCAGCTGAACAGTCTCATCGCCGACGCCACGCTGATGAACAATCCGCCTTCGGATAAAGGAAGACGTCTGAAGATCTACTATGTATCCCAGGTGGGTGTGAAGCCGCCGCTGTTTACGTTCAAGATCAACAGCAGGGAGCTGATGCACTTTTCCTACGCCAGATACCTGGAGAATAAGATCCGTGAAGGCTTCGGATTTGAAGGAACTTCTATCAAATTTGTTTTCAGGGAGAAAGGTGAAAAGGAAGATGTATAGCGTGATCGTCATATCGCAGATGAGCTGGGAAGGCGCGGCGGTCTGCCTGATCGCAGCCCTGGCAGCTTATTTCATCGGAAATATTTCGCCGGCGATCCTGATCGGAAGACTGCACGGCATAGATATTAAAAAGGAAGGCAGCGGAAACGCCGGCACCACCAACGTGCTGAGGGTGCTGGGAAAGAAGGCCGCCGCGGAAACGCTGCTGGTGGATATTTTCAAGGGCGTCCTGGCCGTTTGGCTGGGGCGGCTGGCGGGTACATACTTCCTGCCGGAAGCGGATCTGCTGGCCATGATCTGCTGCGCGGCCGTTCTGCTTGGGCATATCTGGCCGGTGTTCTTCGGGTTCCGGGGAGGCAAGGGCATCGCCACCGGATTCGGGGCGCTGGTCACGTTTCAGTGGCAGATCGGTCTGGGCCTGCTTCTCATCGCGGTGACAGGCATCGTCCTGTCCCGGAGGGTATCGGTAGGCTCTGTTCTGGCGGCTCTGTCGCTGCCGGTCCTGGCCTGGTTTTTCGCCCCGGATTATATCCTGCCCCTGAGTCTGCTGGCTCTCATCGTACTGTGGAAGCATCGGTCGAACATCGTCCGTATCTGCAAAGGACAGGAGCCGAAGATCAGCTTCAAAAAATAGACGGGAAAGGCAGACAGGGAGGTATGCCCTGTATTTTCATAAGAACGCGGCCGGCGGACGGCTGCCGGAGAAAGGACGGATCATGGAAAAGAAAATTGCTGTTTTAGGCGCCGGAAGCTGGGGTACGGCTCTGGCTGTCAGTCTCAGCGGAAAAGGGCACGAGGTATGCATGTGGGACATTAATCCGGAGCATGTGAAGGAGCTGAAGGAAAACCGGGAGAACCGGCGGTATCTGCCCGGCGTCATGTTCAGCGAACAGCTGAAGCCGGTGGGCGATCCCCAGGAGGCCATCCAGGGGGCGGATGTGGTTCTGTTTTCTGCGCCTGCACAGCATTTCAGAAGCGCGCTGGAATCGGCGGTCCCTTACCTGAAACCGGAGATGGTGCTGGTGAACGTGGCGAAGGGGATCGAGCAGAAGACCCTTCTGCGCATGTCTCAGATCGCGGAAGAAAAACTGCCCGGCGCCAGATATGTGGTGCTCTCCGGCCCGTCCCACGCCGAGGAGGTAGGCAGAGGAATGCCTACCACTGTGGTCTCCGCCTCAGAGGACCGTGAACTGGCGGAATATATACAGGACGTGTTTATGAGCGAGAGTCTGCGCGTCTACACCAACTCCGACGTGGCCGGAGTAGAGCTGGGCGGCGCATTGAAAAACATCATCGCATTGGGCGCGGGCATATCCGACGGCATGGGCTTCGGAGACAACGCCAAAGCGGCGATGATGACCAGAGGGATGGTGGAAATGTCCCGTCTGGGCGTAAAGCTGGGGGCTCAGCTCTCCACCTTCGGAGGGCTGTCCGGCATGGGCGATCTGATCGTGACCTGCACCAGCATGCACAGCAGAAACCGCCGCTGCGGCATTATGATCGGCGAAGGCGTGGCTCCGTCGGAGGCGACCAAGCGCGTGGGCATGGTGGTAGAAGGAATGTTCACCACGGAGGCCGCCTATGAGCTTGCCAAAAAAAACGGCGTGGAAATGCCGATCACAGAAGCGATCTACAATGTGATAAACGAGAAGATCGACGCCCGGGAAGCCGTTCCGGCTCTGATGACCAGAACCAGAAAGCACGAGATCGAGGACAGCTTTATCTGATCCCGGCGCCTTCCGGCCGGCGGCAGATCTGCCGTCCCGAAGATGTCCCAGGGACTCTGAAACAGCAGAGACTGCCGCAGCGGATCACGGAAACGACGAAAGGATATGGAAAGAGTCTGCTTTAGCAGAAGACGGCGGGGAGCCGTCTCTGCGGGCAGACTTTTTGTTTGAGAAAAAGGAGCGTTTCGTCTCCGCACCTGCCGGCGCGGGCGGTTTCCTGTTGAAAAAAACTGCCGTTAATGATATTCTGATAGGGATCGTGAAGACTGGATAAGGAGTAGGAAACGAATATGGAATCGACGACACAGGGTAAATTTTATATACAGACATTCGGCTGTCAGATGAACGAACGGGATTCGGAAACGCTGGCGGGAATGCTCACGGATCTTGGATATGGCCCCTGCGGGGACAAGGCGGAGGCGGACGTAGTCATCCTCAACACCTGCAGCGTTCGGGAGAACGCCGACAAGCGCTTTTTCGGGATCCTGGGACAGCTGAAGAAATACAGGGAAGAGAGGTCGGATATGGTGGTGGCGGTATGCGGCTGCATGATGCAGCAGCAGCACGTCATCGACACGCTGAAGGCCAAGTATCCATGGGTGGATCTGGTCTTTGGGACGCACAATATCCATCAGTTCCCCCAGCTGTTTCAGAACGTAGTACAGGAGCGGCGCAAGATCGTGGAGATCTGGGAGGATGGAGGGGCCATCGTCGAAGGGCTGCCGGCCAAACATCTGTACGACTTCAAAGCATTTGTCAATATCATGTACGGCTGCAACAACTTCTGCACCTACTGCATCGTGCCCTACACCCGGGGCAGAGAGCGGAGCCGCAGACCGGAGGAGATCGTAGAAGAGGCAAAAAGGCTGGCCCGGTCCGGGGTGAAAGAGATCACGCTGCTGGGCCAGAATGTGAATTCTTACGGCGTCAGCCGCTATGAGGGCGGCTACTGCGCCGCGGATGAGAAGGGACCGGATTTTGCGGGGCTGCTCTATCTGCTCAACGAGATCGAGGGCATTGAGAGGATCCGCTTTATGACGTCGCACCCCAAGGATCTGTCGGACAGGCTCATCGGGGCCTTTGCAGACTGCGAAAAGCTGTGCCGTCACATCCATCTGCCCGTACAGTCGGGAAGCACCGAAGTGCTGCGGAGAATGAACCGCAGATATACCAGAGAACAGTATCTGGAGCTGGTGAGCAGGCTGAAAGACGCCGTGCCGGACATCGCGCTTACCACGGACATCATCGTCGGCTTTCCGGGAGAGACGGAGGCGCAGTTTGAAGACACGCTGGATCTGGCCAGAAAAGTGGAGTATGATTCCGCCTTTACATTCCTCTATTCCGTGCGCAAAGGGACCCCCGCGGAAAAGTACGGCGATCAGGTGCCGGAGGAAGTCAAACACCAGCGGTTCAATCGGCTGGTAGATGTGATCCACGGCATTCAGGCCGTGAAGAATAAGGCGTGCGAGGGCAGGATCGAAAAGGTGCTGGTGGAGGGTCCCAGCAAGACGGATCCCAGGACCCTGGGCGGCAGAAACGATGCGAACAAGACGGTGAACTTCAGCGGCCCCCGGGAACTGACCGGACAGATCGTGGACGTCAGGATCACGGAGGGCAAAACATTCAGCCTGTGGGGCGAGGTGGCAGGGCGTCCGTCCCCCTGTCCGCAGAAAGGGAGCAAGAGCGGTCCGGCGCCGGGTAAGGAGGGCGAGCATGAGTAAATTTATAATTGAGGAGCCATTCTGGGAACTTTTTCCGGATGCGGAGATCGCGGTGGTCTTGGCAAAAGGCGTCGACAACAGAGAGGAAGCCGCCGCTTCTGTGCGGCCGGAGATCGACCGGTATCTGGCGGAGAGCAACCTTTTAGCGAAGAGATTTCTGACGGAAGAAGTATTCAGCGAAAACCGGGCAGTGGCCGTCTGGCGGGACGCTTACCGTAAGTTTAAGACGAAGAAGGGCGTGCGCTGTTCCATCGAGGCCCTCTTAAAGCGGGCGGAAAAAGGAAACCCGGTGGGAAGGATCAACCCCCTGGTGGACATTTATAACGGAGTCTCCCTTCAATTCGGCCTGCCCTGCGGCGGGGAAGATCTGGACGCCTTCCGGGGCGATCTGAGACTGACGCGGACCGAAAAGGGCGGCGATCTGTTTCTGGCGCTGGGAGATGAGGAAAACGACAACACGCTGCCCGGCGAGATCTGCTATCTGGATGAGGAGGGGGCCGTCTGCCGCTGCTGGAACTGGCGGGACGGTCAGCGCACCATGCTGACGGAAGATACGCGCAATGCGTTTCTGATCATCGAATCCGTGGATCCAACCCGTTCCGCCGACGTGCAGGCGGCGCTGGAGGAACTGGCCCGCAAGACAGAGCGCTGGCTGGGCGGAAGGCTGGAACTGCGCCGACTGAACAGAGAAAATCCGGAGACGGAGCTTTAACCCCAGGCTCTTTTTAATCTGACCTTTGACACATGGCAGGGCCTTTCGCCCTGCCATATATGTAAAAAAACTTTGCTATTTTGCGTCGTAATTGTTAAACTAATAATGAGTATAAGCAGATGAAATTCAACCGTATGAAGCTGCGGGCTGAAGTACGGACAGACGTAGATATAGACATGGAGAGGAAGGCCAGTTGCAATAACGGCGGTCGTGAGAGTATGTGGCGTAACGAAGAAAAGTTGAAGAGGCTCGTACGGGCGAGCCGGATGTATTATGAAGAGAATAAGACCCAGGCGGATATTGCAAAGTATTTTGCCATTTCCCGTCCCATGGTGAGCAAACTTCTGGCAGAGGCCAGAGAGCTGGGGATCGTCACGATCCGCATTACGGAAGCAACCAGCTTTCATCAGATCATGGAAGAACAGCTGAGAGAAAAGTACGGTCTGCGGTGCGCGCGGGTGGTTCCCATGGAAAGCGACGAGGACAGGACGGACAAGAGCGTGGTGGCCGCCGCCTGGAAGCTGGTGGAGGAGAAAATGAACGGTTCGGGCTGTCTGGGGATCGGATGGGGATCGCTGATCGGACGCGTCGCGGATCATCTGGAAGGCAGGGAGCAGCAGAGTGAGAGCGGCGGGGAGAGAGGTCTCTCCGGTGTGATCTGCCCTCTGATCGGCAACGCGGCGGCTTCGTACCGCAGCTATCATCCAAACGAGCTGGTCCGCATCCTCTCAGGCAGGACCGGTCTCTCTCCCGTCTACATCTACGGCCCGGCCATCGCGGAGTCGGAGGCGGAGAAGAAGATCTACGAGAACACGGATTCCTACTGCCAGATCAGGCAGCTGTGGCGGCGTCTGGACGTGGCCCTGATCAATATATCCAACTATCCTTCGTCGCCTGATATGGCCACGGCGCTGCGTTTTGGTTCCAGGCTGTCGGAGCGGAAGGCCGCCGGACACATGCTGTCTTACTTTTATGATCGGGAAGGGCGCTTTATCCCGGAAGACAGCGACCGGATCCTTCGTATTTCCAGGGAAGACCTGGCGTCGGCGGGCAGCGTGACGGCGCTCTGCGCCGGCGGCGTCAAAGCCGTGGCTGCGGCAGCGTCCGTCACTTATACACATCCCTCTCTGGATAAGGATCAGGGGCCTTCTTCCCTACCGGACTCCTGGCACGCAAGACCGGAACAAGCTCGTGGAGGGGACCGGGGTAAGCGTGACGGCGCTCTGCGCCGGCGGCGTCAAAGCCGTGGCTGCGGCAGGGGCGCTGGCTACAGGCCTGATCACCGATCTGATATTGAACGAGACGCTGGCCGCCGAGCTGCTGAAGGAGGAATTCCCGCAGCGCTGACAGGGCGGCATAGAGGTAAATAGAATAGATGAAAAGTTACATATGTAACTAAAATCGCCGAATGATATATGCCGTATTCGGCGATTTTTTTATGTCTGAAATAAGAATTAATACCTGAATATCTCTGAATGGCTTGAAATTAAGCAAGAAACGGCAGGGCGCAGCAATGGATCTCAAAAAATAAATAAGAAATATTCGGAAAAATATTGACTGCGTTAATTACAGATGTTACTATCTACTTGAAAAACGCAGCGGGAATGCCCATGGCGGGCAGAGGCTGCGAATCATACGGGCGGAGGCGATAATTATGACTGGTAGCGAATTCAAAGAGAGACTGCTGTCGGCTGCGGAGAGGATGGAAGAGGCGAAGGACGAGCTGACTGAGATCGATTCCCTGTTCGGCGACGGCGACCACGGCATCACCATCGGAAAAATTGCCGGAGAGATAAAGGGGAGCCTGGAAGAGTACGAGGAAGGCGACGATCTCTACGCGCTGCTGGACGATCTGGGCGCGGCCATCATGGGCGTGAACGGCGGATCGGCGGGCCCGCTGTGGGGCACCTTTATCGGCGGTCTGGCTCTGGGCATCGAGGAGGAGACGGCGGAACTGGGAGCGGACGACGTTAAAAAGATGTTTGCGGCAGCCCTTGAGGAGATGTACGATATTTCTACTGCCCGGGTGGGAGACAAGACTATGATGGACACGTTGATCCCGGCGGTGGAGGCCATGCAGCGGACAGAGGGAAGCGAAAGCGAGCTGTTCGCGGCGGCGGCTGAGGCGGCGGAACAGGGTGCGAAGGCCAGCGAGGCTTTTGTATCCAAGTTTGGAAGAGCGAAAAGCTATAAGGAAAAGACCATCGGGACTCCGGACGCGGGAGCGGTCTCTATGAAGTATTTCTTCCTGGGACTCTCAGAAGTTTAGGACCAAAAGAAAACGAGCGTAAGATTATTTCCTGTTCACAGGGGAAGCGTGCAGCAGAAAGAGAGGAATTTGTCATGAAAATGAAGAAGTTTATCAACGATCCGGCAGATCTCACGTCAGAACTTCTGGAAGGCCTGGCGCTGGCCAACAGCGATCTGATCGAACTCAGGGAGAATAATCTGGTAGTCAGCAAGGCGCTGGCGGACGCGGACCGCGTTACCATCGTGACTCTGGGCGGAAGCGGACACGAACCGGCCATCAGCGGTTTTGTGGGAGAAGGCATGGTGGATATTTCCGTGGTAGGCGACGTATTTGCCGCTCCCGGTCCTCAGGCCTGCGTGGAAGCGCTGAAGATGGCGGACAAGGGCCACGGCGTGCTCTTCGTAGTGCTGAACCATGCCGGAGATATGCTGACGGCCAACCTGACCATGAAGCAGGTGAAAAAGCTGGGAATGAATGTGAAAAAGCTGGTCACACAGGAGGACGTATCCAACGCGCCCAGGGAAAACTCGGACGACAGAAGGGGTCTGGTGGGATGTATTCCTACATATAAGATAGCGGCAGCCGCGGCCAGAGCCGGAAAAAATCTGGACGAAGTCTATGAGATAGCCAGCCGCTTTGCAGAAAATATGGCCACGCTGGCGGTGGCTGTTCGGGGCGCTACCCATCCCGCCACGGGCGGAGCCCTTTCCGAGGTGGGCGAGAACGACATGGAGGTAGGCATGGGCCAGCATGGAGAGGGCGGCGGCGGAGCCCGGCCTCTGGCCAGCGCCGACGACACTGCGGTATTGATGCTGGACGCGCTGCTGGCCGACATCGGCATCAGGGAAGGGGAGAGGGTCATGTTGATCCTCAACGGCAGCGGCGCCACCACCCTCATGGAGCTGCTGATCATCTACAGAAAGTGCGTAAAACATCTGGCTGAGAAAAAGATCGAGATCGTGGCCAACGAGGTGGGCGAACTTCTGACCGTTCAGGAACAGGCCGGGTTCCAGATGTTCCTGGCCAGAATGGACGACGAGCTGCTGGGATATTACAACGCGCCCTGCAGAACGCCTTACATGAAGAAATAAGAGCGGACCACCGCAAAATACAGAATCGGAAGGAGAAAGACAGATGGCGGACAACGAAGGATTCAAGGCCTCCAAGGATTATCACCTTGACGTCCTGCCGAAGCAGGAAGGATTTTATGTAAAAGGACTGGATCACTGCGACTGGGGCATGAAGAACCGGTTATCGCGGATGTTCAGTCCCAGATCGGGAAATACTGTGATGCTGGCCTTTGATCACGGATATATCATGGGTTCCACGGCCGGGCTGGAACGGCTGGATCTGGCCATCCCGCCGCTGATCGAGGAGGTGGACGTCCTCATGGCCATGCGGGGGGCGCTGCGCAGCTGCATTCCGCCCCAGATGGACAAGGCGGTCTGCATGCGCGTGACGTACGACGCCTCCGTGGCAAAGGAGGACATGACGGTGGGCAGCGGCCTGTCCGCCGACGTCCAGAACGCGGTGATGATGAACGCCTGCTGTATGGCGGTACAGACATTCATCGGTTCTGAGGGAGAGTCGGCCTCGCTGGAAAATCTGTGCCGTACCATCGACGCGGGCACCCGGTTCGGTATCCCCACCCTGGGTGTTGTGGCCGTGGGCAAACAGATGGCAAGAGACACGAAGTTTTTCCTTCTGGCCACCCGCATTTTGGCGGAGATGGGCGCTCACGTGGTAAAGAGCTATTACTGCGAGGACTTTGAAAAGGTAGCGGCGGCCTGCCCCGTCCCCATCGTCATCGCCGGAGGCAAGAAGGTACCGGAGGACGAGGCGCTGAACATGGCTTACCGCGCTGTCAGCGAGGGAGCCAGGGGCGTGGACATGGGCAGAAACATCTTCCAGGCGGAAAATCCGAAGATGATGGCCCGGGCTGTAGGAAAGGTGGTCCACGAGGGATTTACCGACCGGCAGGCCTATGAATTCTACTGTGATATGAAATAGCTCCGGGGCCCGCCGCGCCCTCCGAGGGCGGGCTTTGGGGCGTAATAGAAAGGACGGTACATAATGGCGGCTCAATATATGCATATCGGTATTCCAATCACCACCAAGAAGCCGGGGATGGTCTACAACGAGGACATGAAGCTGTGGATGAGCGATCCGGACGATTACGATTATAAGATCGAGTATCTGAAATTTGAGGAAGGCACTCCTTTCCCGGAGATACTCCACAAGAATCCCCACGTGGCGTACAGGGTGGACGATCTGGAAAAGTACATGGAAGATGCGGATCAGGTGATCTTTGGACCTGCCGCGGCTTCTGAGACGGCCAGACTGGCTTTCGTTATCAAGGACGATGCCATCCTGGAACTGTATGAAGAGAAATAGAAAAAGAGAGCGTCTGCCTGCAAAGCAGGCAGACGCTCTCTTTTTTTAACTCTGCGGATATCATTTCCCCTGCGGGGGATCCGGTCTCTGGGAGGAAAGGGGTCATTCGTCCAGCAGCAGTCCCATAGGGATCGATTCGTGAGTTTCAAAACTTTTCGCATCCCGGTCCAGCAGTTCGAAGAATCGGCTCAGGGGCCGGCCGATATGCTTATTTTTGTGGCGGACCAGATTCAGAGTGCGGTTCCACTCCCGCCGGCTGTTTTGGAACAGCCGGACGTCGCCGCGCATGGCGTCTTCTTCCAGCAGGAGTACGGAGATCACCGCCAGACAGCTGTTTGCGAAGAGAGCCTTGCGCATGGCGTCGGGGTTATTGTATTCCAGAAGAGTGCGGATCTTGACTCCGTGTCGGTTCACATACTGTTCGAAGAGCTCCCGGGTGCCGCTTCCCGGTTCGCGCATGACGAACTCCATCTGGTCCAGCTGGCCGATCCTCACCGCCGGGCTGCTGTAAAACGGATGGGCGCGCCCGCAGGCCAGGACCAGAGAGTCGTTTATTTTCGGCGTGCTGATCAGGTCGGGATGGGTCACCCGGCCCTCTACAAGAGCGGCGTCCAGTTCATTGTTGAGCAGTTTTTCACAGACTGCGGACGTATTGCTGACGCTGGCGAAGAGTTCCACATCCGGATTTTCTTCCCGATACGTCTGAAGCAGCCGGGGAAAGACCGCGCTTCCCACGGTGATCGTTCCGCCCACGCGCAGACGCCGCCGTCCGCGTTCGGCGGACATAAATTCGTCCAGAAAATCGAACCGGCTGGTCAGGTCTCTGGCCAGGGGGAGAAGACGCTTTCCCGACTCCGTGATCTGCAGCCGGTTCCCGAACCGCTCAAAGAGCAGGACGCCGTAATGGGTCTCCAACTCGCCGATCTTTTGGCTCACAGAGGGCTGGCGGATCATGTACCGCGCCGCCGCCGCGCTCATGCTGCCGGACTCGGCCACTGCTGTAAATAGCTTTAGATGCCACAAGGTAACTGCCATATTTACTATTTCCTTTCGGGTAATGACCATAGGTTTTTCCTATGGCTTCTATAAAAATTATAGCACTATACTTATAAAAAGAATAGTAGTAAACTAAAGCCATATAATTGGAGAGATCAGGCTTCGCAGAGAAGCGAATCCGACAGAAGGAGATGAATTGTCATGAACGTGATCATCATCGGCGGTGTCGCCGCGGGAACGAAAATAGCAGCAAAGCTGAAAAGAGAAGACAGCAGCTGCCAGGTACGGATTCTGACGAAAAGCAGAGATATTTCTTACGCCGGGTGCGGACTTCCTTATTATGTAGGGCATGTGATCGAGGAGAAGGAAGAATTGATCGTCAACACGCCGCAGAAGTTTACGGCGCTGACCGGGGCGGCTGTGGAGACGGAGACCGAAGTGGTGTCCATCGACCGGCAGGCAAAGACCGTCACCGCCGTGGATCTGAATTCCGGAGAACGGAAAAGTTATGCATATGACAAGCTGGTGATCGCGTCCGGCGCCAGACCCTTTGTACCGCCGGTGGAGGGCACCGGCCTGAAGAACGTCTTTTATATGAGAACGCCGGAGGACGCCTACGCTCTGCGGGACGCTGCGGACAGCGGCGAGATGAAACGGGCCGTAGTGGTAGGCGGAGGTTTCATCGGCCTTGAAGTGGCGGAAAACCTCTTTGCCAGAGGAGTGAGGGTCAGCGTCATCGACATGGCGGATCACATTCTGCCGGGCTTTGATCCGGAGGTCCAGGAGTACGTGGAGAATCATCTGGCAGACCAGGGGATCATGTGCTTTACGGGAACGCGCTTCGAGGGACTTGAGGGAACGGAGAAGGTGGAGAAGGTCCTGACCAGCAGGAAAGCCATGAAAGCGGACGCGGTGGTGCTGGCTATCGGAATCCGCGCCAATACGGAGTTCCTGGAGGGTACGGGCATTGAGATGATGCCCAACCACACGATCAAAACAGATGGAAACATGCGGACCAACGACCCGGACATCTACGCGGCGGGAGACTGCGCCTGCGTGACGAACGCCGTCACCGGAGCGTCTCAGTGGTCGCCCATGGGTTCGTCGGCTAATATAGAGGGCCGGATCGCCGCTATGCATCTGGCGGGCAAAGACGTATCGTACCGCGGCGTAGTGGGTACGGGAGTCTGCCGCCTGCCGGGGCTGGACGCCGGGCACACAGGACTGACAGAAGCTCAGGCAAGAGAAGCAGGCTACGATCCGGAGAGCGTCACTGTGGTAGTGGACGACAAAGCGCATTATTACCCGGGAGCGGGCGACATGATCATCAAGCTGATCGCGGACAGAGAGAGCAGGAAACTTCTGGGCGTACAGGCGCTGGGAAAGAACGCAGTGGATAAGGTGGTGGACGTGGCTGTCACGGGTCTGTACCTGAACGCCACGCTGGATCAGCTGGCGGATATGGATCTGGCCTACGCGCCGCCGTTTTCTACGGCGATCCATCCCTTCGTAAACGCCGTGTATATTTTGAAAAACAAGCTGGAAGGCGCCTTTGATACCTTTACTCCCACGGAGT
Organism: Bacilliculturomica massiliensis; assembly: GCF_900605495.1. Classification (GTDB taxonomy): domain Bacteria; phylum Bacillota; class Clostridia; order Peptostreptococcales; family Anaerovoracaceae; genus Bacilliculturomica; species Bacilliculturomica massiliensis. The sequence continues at coordinate 1,452,254 of NZ_LR027603.1, read as the reverse complement.
TTGGAGCGGGAGCGGCCAAAGGCTATCAGGTCATCGACGCTTCCATCAATCCCACCGTCGAGGGAGCTCCCTACGTGGACCTGACCCAGGTCAACGGACCTCTGCCAGGTTATGCAGCCGACGCCAGACTGCTGCTGGTCTGTGCAAAGGGAAAGAGAGCGTACCTGCTGCAGAACCGGCTGAAGGCCTTCGGGTATACGAATACGAAGGTGCTGGAAGGCGGAACGACCTTTAACGGAACAGAGATCTAGTTTATAATGAAAGATATCGTGAGAGCCGGCCTGTGATCCGGCAGAGCGCCGGCAGCGTGCCGGAAGAGGTCCGGGCTCCCTATGCAGCCGGCCGCCGGAACAGGGCGGCCGGGTTTGCATGTCATTTTAAAAATATATTATTCGCATCGTATCGCACAGTTTTAAAGGAGGATCCAATCACCAATGGCCACATTAACCATCAGCCCCGAAGAAGAAAAGAGAGTGAAGGCTCAGGGTTTTCTGAGCAACAAGGGAACCGACAACTTTTCCGCTCGTATCATCACCGTCAACGGCAAGATCACGGCGGCACAGCAGAAGTGCATCGCCGAGGCGGCGGAAAAATACGGAAATGGAAACATTCTCTTTACCACCCGTCTTACCCTTGAGATCCAGGGCGTTCCCTTTGATAAGATCGGGGAATTCCAGGAATATATCGCGAAGGAAGGTCTCGTGACCGGAGGAACGGGCTCTAAGGTTCGCCCTGTAGTATCCTGCAAGGGAACGACCTGCCAGTACGGTCTCATCGACACGTTTGCGCTGTCTGAGGAGATCCATCATCGTTTCTTCGAGGGGTACGCCCAGGTCAAACTTCCCCACAAGTTCAAGATCGCGGTGGGCGGATGTCCCAACAACTGTGTGAAACCGGATCTCAATGATCTGGGGATCATCGGTCAGCTGATCCCCGAATATGACGAGGATGAATGCATGGGATGCAAGAAATGTCCCGTGGAGACCGTCTGCCCCATGGACGCGGCGAAACTTGAGGACGGCATGCTCACCATCGACCCGGAGGCCTGCAACAACTGCGGCCGCTGCGTGGGCAAGTGCAACTTCGACGCGCTGCCCGGAGGCAAGACAGGCTACAAGATCTACATCGGCGGCCGCTGGGGCAAGAAGGTGGCTGTCGGCAGAGCGCTGGATAAGGTGTTCATGGATGAAGAAGAAGCGCTTTCCGTCATCGAAAAAACACTGCTCCTCTACCGCGAGCAGGGAAAGACCGGCGAGCGTTTCGCTCAGACCATCGCGCGTATCGGATTCGACGAGGTACAGAAGCAGCTCCTGAGCGACGAGATCCTGGGAAGAAAAGACGAGATCCTGGCGGCCAAGCTTCACGAGACCGGCGGAGCTACGTGCTAGACCGTACGAGTGCCGGATCATTCGTGCATCAGATCTGGATGCCGAAGCCGGGTCGGACGGCCGGCAGTCTGAAATTTGAAAGACCTGCAGAAAAACAAGAATAATAAAACAACCTCCCCCGTATACTGTAACACAGACTGGTTGGACGACAGGCAAATACAGTATAGCGGCCGCTTATTTTCCCGAACGCCCGCAGCGTGCGGCACAGGATAGAAAACCGGCGGCAAGGGGAGGTTTTATTTTGAGTGATATGAACATATATGAAAGCATTGCGAAGCGTTCACAGGGCGACATCTACGTGGGGGTAGTGGGTCCTGTGCGCACGGGTAAATCCACGTTTATCAAGCGGTTTATGGATCTGATGGTCCTGCCCAACGTGGCCAATCAGTACGTGAAGCAGCGGATACAGGACGAACTGCCGCAGAGCGGAAGCGGCCGCACGATCATGACGACGGAGCCCAAATTTGTGCCTGCGGAAGCCGTGGCTCTGGAGCTTCCCGGCAATGTGAACTGCCGGGTGCGTCTGGTAGACTGTGTGGGTTATCTGGTGACCAGCGCGCTGGGACACATGGAGGACGGCACGCCCCGGATGGTCAGCACGCCCTGGTCCACAGAACAGATGCCCTTTGCACAGGCTGCGGAGATGGGGACGGAGAAGGTGATCCGCGATCATTCCACCATCGGTATTCTGGTGACCACAGACGGTTCCATCGGAGACATTGACAGGGACAGCTACACGGCGGCGGAGGAACGGGTCGTCAAGGAACTCAAAGAGCTGGGAAAACCATTCGTCATCGTGCTGAACACCCTGGAACCGAAAGGCAGAGCCGCTAAAGATCTGCGCAGCAAGCTGGAGTCTCAATACCAGGTGCCTGTCATTCCGGCGGACTGCCGCAAAATGAGCCAGGATACGCTGAACGAGATCCTGGCCGACACCCTCTACGAATTCCCCGCATCCCAGATCAGTTTCCGGCTGCCGGGTTTCATCGAAGGACTGGGCAACGATCACTGGATCAAGGCTACGCTGATCAACAACATCCGCGAATGGAGCAAGACCTTTGACAATATCCGCGATATCCGCAGCACCATCGGATCTCTGGCAGACGGCACTGTTATACAGAGCGTGGATGTGAGGAACATGGATCTTGGAAGCGGCAATATCGACGTGGAGATGACAGAAGTGAAGGGCCTGTTCTATCAGGTGATCGGCGAGATCATGGAATGCGAGGTGGAGAACGACTACAAATTCTTTACGCTCATCAAGGAGTTCTCTCAGGCGAAAAAGTCCTACGACAAACTGAAGGCCGCCATGGAGCAGGTCGAGGATTCCGGCTACGGCATCGTCCAGCCGAAGCTGTCCGAGATGGTCCTGGAGGAACCGGAGATCTTTAAACAGGGCAGCAAATTCGGCGTCAGGCTGAAGGCGAAAGCGCCCTCCTTACATATCATCAAGACGGACATCACCACAGAGGTCTCTCCCGTGGTGGGCAGCGAAAAGCAGAGCGAGGATCTGATCAAATATCTGCTGGCGGAATTTGAGAACGATCCCTCCGCTATCTGGGAGACGAATATCTTTGGGAAATCTCTGTACGAGATGGTGACCGAGCAGATGGAAAACAAGCTGTCCAATGTACCGGACCACATCCGGGCGAAGGTACAGCGTTCGCTGCAGAAGATCAGCGACGAAGGCAAGGAATATTTTATCTGCATCGTGCTTTAAGCCCGCCCACAGCGGTGAACAGAGTCCGGGAACCCCGGCGACGGGCAGAGCAGTGAACGAAGCGGAGCGGAATGGGGCCGGACGCCGGGGAAGGGCGTCCGGCCTCTGACGTAATTCCTGTTTTGCGGGATTGCGGGAAAGGGATATCGTTGTTATAATGATAGGATAAGTTACATCGCCATCGGAACAGGGCGGAAGGGCATCTTTGTTTCAGACCGCCGGGAGGGAAATATGAAAAGAAAGATCGTGTTTATGTTCGTGAATGGAGATATCAAGGAAGCGCAGCGCACGGTAATGGATGTGGGCGCTAACGGTGAGATGATCATCATCGGAGTGGGAAACTACGCTATGGCCTGTGAAGAGGCGCTGAAAGCGGCCGATGAGGGTGCGAAATGCATCGAGCTCTGCGGAGGTTTCGGAACCATCGGACACGCCAGAGTGACGGAGGCCGTGGAAGGGAAGTGCCCGGTGGGCGTGGTGCGCTTCGACAATCACCCCGGCTATGATGGAGCTTCCGGCGATACCAAGTGGATGTAGCGGCACGGGTGAAAAAAATTCCAGAAAAAATGGCCGTTTGGTATTGACAGAATGCCGCCCGCAGTGGTAAACTGCAAATGTTGAAAGGGTTAGCTTATACTAACCCTTATAAAAAACACGATGGTTAGCATATTCTAACCATGCCCGCGGTCCGTCAACTATTGACTGAACGTTTTTTTCCGGTCAGATAGTCCGATAAACGGCGGCCGCGGGCTTTTTCCCGGTCAATAGGGGCGGCATGAAAATGTCAGGGGACAAAAGAATGGTTATGGTCAACAACGTGTTTGAAAGGCGGATACACAATATGGATTTGACTTATGCACAGGAAGGAAAGGAATATATCATTCGTGAGATCGCAACGGATGATGAAGAATTAGATTCGTTTCTATTTACGCTGGGATGTTACAGCGGCGAGCCGGTCACCGTGGTTTCCCGAACCAGGAACGGCTGCGTTATCTCTGTCAAGGATGGCAGGTATAACATCGATCACCAGTTGGCATCGGCCATCTTGATCTGAATGATCGGCCGCCGGCGTCCGGCTTTTTATCGTATAGGAAATATTGTTCGTTGATATTTCCGTATGTTTCAAAAAAGGTTGCCTTGTGAAAGTGAGCCCATAGGGCGAATCAGTTTTCGAAGGGAACTTTTTTATGAACGTTGGGTTAGTGAATGCTAACTCGTGTGCGGCGACTGCGGGATACATGTGATAAATTTCAGTGTAACGTAATTTTGAGAGGAGGATCAAACAATGAGAATTGCTTTTGCAGGCAATCCTAACAGCGGTAAGACGACGATGTACAACGCCCTTACCGGAAGAAACGAACGAGTGGGAAACTGGGCGGGCGTTACCGTGGAAAAGAAGGAAGCGGCCATTAAGAAAAACTATTGCGCCGGAGGAGAGGAACTGGTGGCAGTCGATCTTCCCGGAGCTTATTCCATGTCTCCCTTTACTTCTGAGGAGAGCATCACCAGCAGCTATGTCAGAAACGAACGACCGGACGTCATTATCAATATCGTAGACGCTACGAATCTGAGCCGCAGCCTGTTTTTCACCACACAGCTGCTGGAACTGGGCGTCCCGGTGGTCGTCGCGCTGAATAAAAGCGATATCAATGAGAAGAAGGGCACCAGTATCGATTCTGTGGCGCTGTCCGATCAGTTGGGCTGTCCTGTGGTAAATACCGTTTCCACGTCGGCTTGCGGACTGGAGGAGGTGGTCCAGGCAGCCGTGTCATTAAAAGGCAAGAGCCAGAAGGCGCCCTATGTGCAGACAGGCGTGGATCTGACCGACAAACATGAGGTAGAAAAAGCGGACCGCAGGCGTTTTGAGTTTGTGAACAGGATCGTTCCCAAGGTAGAGACGCGCAGGACGCTGACGAAGGAAAGAAATGTTCAGGACCGTATCGACAATATTTTGACCAACCCTGTGATCGGTCTGATCATCTTTGCCGGCGTGATGTTTCTGGTATTTCAGATATCCCAGGCATGGGCCGGTCCCTGGTTTGCGGACCTTCTGACAGGCCGGATCGATGCCTTCGGAGAAGCGGTGGGCGGATGGATGGAAAGCTCCTCTCCCTTCCTGCAGTCGCTGGTGGTCGACGGCATAATCGGCGGCGTGGGAGCGGTCATTGGTTTCCTGCCGCTGGTCATGGTCATGTACTTCCTGATCGCGCTCCTGGAGGACTGCGGATACATGGCGCGGGCAACTGTGGTTCTCGATCCTATTTTCAAGAAGGTAGGTCTGTCCGGCAAATCGGTCATTCCCTTTATCATCGGCACCGGCTGTGCGATCCCCGGAGTTATGGCCTGCCGGACCATCCGCAACGAGCGTGAACGCAGAGCCACCGCCATGCTGACCTCTTTCATGCCCTGCGGCGCTAAGCTTCCTGTGATCGCGCTGTTTGCAGGCGCCTTCTTCGCCGACGCCTCCTGGGTAGGCACGCTGATGTATTTCGTGGGTATATTCCTGATCCTGGCGTGCGCGCTGCTCGTCAATACGCTGGCCGGTTATAAGGTGAGAAAGTCTTACTTTATTATTGAACTGCCCGAATATAAGACGCCCAGTCTGATCCGCGCGTTTTACTCCATGTGTGGACGGGGATGGGCCTACATAGTCAAAGCGGGGACGATCATTCTGGTCTGCAATACGCTGGTCCAGATCATGCAGAGCTTCAACTGGCAGCTTCAGGTGGTGGAAGAGGGGATGGAAAACACCTCCATTCTGGCCTCCGTGGCAGGGCCCTTCGCCTATCTGCTGATCCCCATCGTCGGTTTCCACGCGTGGCAGCTGGCCGCCGCGGCGGTGACCGGGTTTATCGCAAAAGAAAATGTGGTCGGCACACTGGCTGTCTGCTATGGTATCTCCAACTTCATCAATACGGATGAGCTGGCGTTGATGGATGGGGCGGGTTCCAGCGTTGCCGCCGTGTTCGGTCTGACCAAAGCGGCCGCGCTGGCCTACCTGATGTTCAATCTGTTCACGCCTCCCTGCTTTGCCGCCATCGGCGCAATGAATTCTGAAATGAAGAGTGCCAAGTGGCTCTGGGGCGGCATCGGTCTGCAGCTTGGCGTCGGATATGCTGCGGGTTTTCTGGTCTATCAGATCGGTACGCTGGCCGCCACCGGCACGGTAGGAGGCGGATTTGTTCCCGGACTGACGGCGGTTCTCGCCATGGCGGCTGTGATCATTTATCTGATCCGGAGAACCAATCGCCGTCTGGCTGCGGAATACGAGCTGGAATCAAATTCTGCGTCAAGAAGTGCGGCGTAAGGAGGAGGTCTTATGACAGATATTATCGTTGTCGTCATTCTTGCTGTTCTCATCGGAGCGGCGCTGAGATACATCATCAAGTCAAAGAAAAGCGGCGCCAGATGCATCGGCTGTTCAGCATGTGAATGCCACTGCAAACATCCGCAGAAAACGCCGGAAAAGCCGCCTATGGCCCAGAGAGCCCACAGCGAACAAAGCCCATGCCGCTGCCATGGGGACGAAAAATAACGGGACAGGAGCCAGAGAGGTGCGGATACAGCGTAAGGATTGTACATTATTATCATGTGTGATATGCTGTTAAAAACATGATAAAGGAGCACCGATATGTATCTGACAAAAAATCTGAGCACTGATCCATATTTCAATATGGCGGCGGAGGAGTATTTCCTTGATCGATTTGACGGCGATCTGATCATGCTGTGGCGAAACGACAAGACCGTGGTAGTGGGTAAGAATCAGAACACGGCGGAGGAAGTGGACGCTTCTTACGCGGAACGCAGCGGCATCGCCGTGGTGCGCCGCCTGTCGGGAGGAGGAGCGGTTTTTCACGATCTGGGCAATGTGAATTATACGGTCATCGAGACGTTCAGGGATGGACTGTTCAGCAACTACGAATACTTTACGAAACCAGTGTGCGATTATATCCGCACGCTGGGAATCGACGCGGAGCTGTCGGGGAGAAACGATCTGCTCATCGACGGCATGAAATTCTGCGGCAACGCTCAGACAAAGAGGGGCGAAAAGTTCATGCATCACGGGTGTATTCTCTTTGCGGCAGATGTGGCTGATCTCTCCGGCGTGCTGACGCCCGGCAAGCTGAAGATCGAAAGCAAGAGCGTCAAATCTGTGCGCAGCCGGATCACCAACATCGCTTCTCATCTGGACAGACAGATGAGTGCGGAAGATTTCTTTAACGGTCTGTATGAATATTTTCTGAACACCAGTCCGGATGTGAAAGAATACGTGATCACAGAGGAAGATCAGCGGGCTATCGCAGAGTTGGCGAAGGATAAGTACGAGACATGGGAATGGAACTACGGCAGATCGCCGGCTTTTACGGCGGGGAACGCGAAAAAATATGAGTTCGGGATCGTGGACGCGCGTTTTACTGTGAGAGAGGGACGGATGGAAGAACTGCGGTTTTACGGGGATTTTTTCGGCGTCCGGGAGATCTCAGAGCTGGAAGACCAGCTGAGGGGCGTGCCCTATGAGCGCGCGGCGATCCTGAAGACGCTGGAAGGAAGCGGCCTGAGCGATTATATAGGCGGCATGACGCCGGAAGAGCTGACAGAGCTTCTGCTGGGCTGACGGGCTTTCGGCCTGTTTTCCCTGAGAGAGCAGGTGAAGGTACGGCCGGTCATGGGACGGCGGGACGGCGATTCACCGCCGTCCCGCCCGCCGGCTAACTTCGCTGCCATTTAAACAGCAGCACGCCGGCGATCATCACTGCGATCCCCACATACTTATTCCAGTCGAAGCTGACCTTTTCTGAACCGAACAGCCCGAAGGCGTCGATGATGGCAGCGACCAGAAGCTGTGAGATCAGTATGATCGAGATGGCGTAAGTGGGGCTGAGATTCCCGATCCCCAGCATCACCGTCACCGTGATGATCAGTCCCAGAACGCCGCCCAGCCAGTATACCTTGCTGGCCTGGGTCAGCTGCATGATGTCTCCTTTTCCCAGGATGAACATGGCGGCCAGAGCCAGCACAAAGGCCGTGCCCTGAACGAACATGTTCGATTCATACAATCCGATCTTTTCTGACAGGCGCGTATTGAACACGCCCTGAAAACTCATAGCCGCGCCGGCTACAATACTCATAATAACTCCAAGCATAAAAAAAATCACCTCAGGAATAGTGTTCCTTGAGGTGGTTTTTTTATTACATCTTAAATTTCGAATGCTGATATTTTAGCGCAGATTATTTCAGCAGCATGCGGTCGTTGGCGATATCAAACTGTTCCACCAGCATCTCCACTGTCATATTGTCGCGGTCGCGTCCTTTCAGATCCATGATGATCCGTCCGCTGTCCATCAGGATGGTACGGCTGCCGTGGGCCAGGGCGTCGGACATGTTGTGGGTGATCATCAGCGTGCACATACTGTTGGAATCGGCGAAGCGGTCGGTGAGATCCAGCACCTTTTTTGCTGTTCCCGGGTCCAGCGCCGCCGTGTGCTCATCCAGAAGGAGAAGCTTGGGGCCGGAAAGCACGGCCATGAAGAGGGTGAGGGCCTGACGCTGGCCGCCGGACAGCAGTTTCACTTTTTGCGTCATGCGGTCTTCCAGTCCCATGCCAAGAAGAGACAGCCGCTGTCTAAATTCTTCCCGGTCTTTCTTCGTGATCCCTTTCTGAAAGCCCCGGCTTTTATTTTTGCAGGCCGCGATGGCCAGATTCTGTTCGATGGTCATATCGAAGGCGGTTCCCTTCATGGGATCCTGAAACACGCGTCCGATGTAGCGTGAACGCCTGTGCTCAGGAAGCCGGGTGATGTCCATGGTATCCAGATAGATCCGTCCGGAATCTGCCCGCTCCACGCCGGAAATGCAGTTCATGAGGGTGGATTTTCCGGCGCCGTTGCTCCCGATGATGGTGATGAATTCGCCTTCTCTGACCGTGAGGTTCAGATCGTTTAAGGCGATCCTCTCATTCACGGTACCGATGTTGAATCGTTTGCTCAGATTTTGGATTTTAAGCATTTTATTCACCGTCCTTTCCGCTGTTCTCCCCGGCAGAGGACGAGCGCGCCGGGTTCCTGCGTGAGGAGGGGACAGAGGAGGATCCGCGGACAGAAACGTCGCCCTGGCCCAATATGGTTTTTTTCTTTTTGCGTCCGGGCAGCATATCGCTGACAGCGCCGCTGGCAAGGGCGATGGTGACGATGACCGCGGAAGTCAGCTTCAGGTCGGTGGAAGGCATGCCGGAGTTCAGGGCGACGGCAAGGACCAGCCGGTAGAGCACCGCACCCGCGGCCACGGCGAAGAGACGAAGGAGCAGGGGCATGTTTCTGAAGATCACGCCGAAGACCGCCTCGCCGATGATGACGGAGGCCAGGCCGATGACCACCATGCCGGTTCCCATATTGATGTCGGCGGTGGACTGATACTGGGCGAGCATACCGCCCGCCAGTCCCACGAAGGCGTTGGAGAGAGAGATGCCCAGAAGCCGCATGGCGCTGCTGTCCACGCCGGCGGAACGCACCATGTATTCGTTGTCTCCCGTGGCCCGCAGAGCGAAGCCCAGACGAGTGTTCAGAAACAGATAAAACAGTATGATAACTAAGATCAGAACGCCGATCCCGATCAGACAGCCGGAGTAAGGCGTGTTGAGAACAGATCTGGCGTTCTTATAGATCGTGGGACTCTGGGTCAGGGGAATGTTGGCCCTCCCTCCCAGGATCCGCAGATTGACGGAATAGAGGCCCAGCATGACAAGGATACCGGCCAGAAGCGCTTCGATCTTCAGCTTCGTATTGAGCAGGGCCGTTACCGCGCCGGCCAGTCCGCCGGCCACAAAAGAGAGCAGAAGCCCCAGCACAGGGCTTCCCAGCGTGCTGCACACCACGGCGGACACGGCTGAGCCGGTGACGATACTTCCGTCCACGGTCAGATCCGGCGTGTTCAGCGTCCGGAAGGAGAGAAATACGCCCAGGGCCAGTATGGCGTATATAAGGCCGAGCTCCACGGAGCCGACCACTGCGGTAAATGACATAAACATGTTTGCCTCCATTACGCCGCAAATGACACAGGAACGCCTGTGCCATCTGCAGATTATTTTTCTCATCGTACCGGCGGGACGTTCATCAGCCCGTCAGCCGGCCGGGTATTACTCCGTCTTGTTGATCGCCGCGTCCGCGTCGGTGAAGACGGTGGCGTTGTCCAGAACGTCCTGGGGGAATGTCACGCCGATGCGCTTTGCGGTGTCGGTGTTCACATAGATATTCAGATCCTTCATGGTCATTACGTCGATGGTCCCAGGATCGGTCCCGTTGAGGATCTTTGTGACCATTTTCCCGGTCTCAGCGCCAAGAACTTCGTAGTTGATCCCAATGGTAGCAAGTCCGCCGTCCATTACCATGGAGTCGGCGCTGACGTAGAAGGGGATCTTTGCCTCATCCAGCGCCTGACAGATCACCGGCATATTGGACGCGATGGTATTGTCGATGGGAGCGTAGACGATGTCGACTTTTCCCATGAGAGAACTGGCGGCCTGCTGTACCTCGCTGGTGTTCATGACTGGAGCGTCCACAACAGTCAGACCGTTTTCAACGGCGTAAGCTTTCAGATCTTCGATGACGGAAAGGGAATTCGTCTCACCGGAATTGTAGATGGCGCCGATGGTCTTGAAATTCGGCGTGATCTGTGCCGCCAGATCCATGATCTGAGCGGCGGAGACGTAGTCGGAAGTCCCCGTGATGTTTCCTCCGGGCTGCTCCAGCGAAGTGACGACGCCGGCCTCGATAGGATCGGTGACCGCGGAGAACACAATGGGGATCTCCGTGGTCTCGCCCAGGGCCACCTGAGCGGAGGGGGTGGCGATGGCGATGATCAGATCGCAGCCTTTGGCCGTAAACTGCTGACAGATCGTCTTCAGGTTGCTGGGCTCACCGCCGGCATTCTGGTAATAAATATCGCAGGTCTGACCGTCGATAAAGCCGTCGTCGGCCATCTGCTTCAAAATAGAGGTGCGGATCATATCCAGTGAAGTATGCTCCTGGATCTGTACGATACCGATGAGCGGCCGGTCTGCGTTGCCGGAGCCGCCTCCGTTTCCGTCGCCGCCGCAGCCGGTGAAGGCCGCCAGGGCCAGCAGCATCACACAGAGGGCCAGCGCAAGTTTTCTGCGCCCTCTGCCCATGTTCTTTCTCTCCGCGTCTCTGTTTGTCATTCTCATTTTCATTTTCATTTTCTTTTCTCCTTTTCCTTTTCTGTTCGGCCCAAACTGTTTTCGCTGCTCTTTCCCTCCCCATCCTGCGGGAAAAAGAGAAAGGATGCGCCGAAACGCAGCGCGGACCTCTGTGGGGTTGTTGAAAAGGGTAATTTCTCTGCAAAGCGGCAGGGCAGCTGCGGAATCTGCGTAGGTCAGATCTGCCCACGCCGATATTTCCCGCTGAATAAAAAAAACACCGATCCTCATACAAGGACAAGTGTTGACCTGCGGTACCACCTTGTTTAATCCATCTCGCGGCAAAAGCGGAAGACAGATTCTCTCTGCAGAGTGCCATCACACCCTCAGCCCGATAACGCCGGCTCAAGCGTCTCAGCTACTTGAACTTCACATGGGGCGCAAAAACTCTCAACTGTGGATCCTGTCTTGCGGATCGTTTCTGCACACGGCCTGCTGTCCGTTCGCTTCGCCCTCGGAGGACCATTTATCTGCAACGTCATCTGTCCGGCTTGCACCGCCCCGGATTCGCTGTGAGACCGTTTTGCAGTTTTACTTCCCCGTCTTCGGTTTCCTGATATGAAAATATATTAGCACTGCTGCATAAGTCTGTCAACGATTTTGTGAAAATAGGCGGATGTCAATTTCAGGGGAGCATAACTTCATTTTTTACTTGCAATCTATCGGGGCTGTGATATAATACGTTTAAATTATGAACTTAATGTTCAAGATATGAACAAAAACGAAAAGGGGGGCGTTGAAATGGTTTGTCAGGATTATTCGGAAAAGCTGAAACCGTTGATCGACAGGGAAGAGTTGGCGGAGATGACCGGTGATCTGGTACGTATCCCGTCTTATGCTGGGATCAAAAATCAGGAAACGGAGGTGGCGCGCTACATAAAGAGTATTTTTGACCGGGAGGGCATTGAGTGCCGTCTGGACGAAGTCCAGGACGGGCGGTGCAATGTGACGGCCAGAATGATCGGAACAGGGGGCGGAAAGACTCTGCTGTTCAACGGGCACATGGATACGGTGGAGCCCAATGGAATGGAAAAAGCCTTTGAACCGGAGATCAGAGACGGAAATCTGTACGGCCGTGGGGCGGCTGATATGAAAGGACCGCTGGCCGCCATGATCGGAGCGATGCTGGCTCTGAAACGCGCGGGGATCCAGCTGAAAGGAGACGTGATCTTTACCGGCGTGCTGGATGAGGAGCACAACAGCATCGGCACCATCGACCTGATCGAGAAGGGGATAAAGGCCGACGGCGCCATCGTGGGAGAGCCCACAGGCCTGCAGGTCTGCACCGCCCACAGAGGATTGGAATGGTACCGTTTTCAGTTCATCGGAAAAACAGTGCACGGCGGCAGACAGAAGGAGGGAATCAACGCCATCGCCAAGGCGGTGAGGTTCATCAACGCCCTGGAGGAAGAGCTGATTCCGAAAATTTACGCGAGAAAGCACCCGCTGCTGGAGGAAGCTACGCTGAACTACGGGGTGATACACGGCGGGACGCAGCTGTCCACTGTGGCGGGCGAATGCAATCTGTATGTGGACCGGCGGTTTCTGCCCGGTGAGAATTACGAGGAGGTGGAAGGGGAATTCCGGGAGATCCTTCACAGACTGGAACGAGAAGATAAGGACTTCAAATGCATCATGAGCGTTACGGAAGAGAGCGCCATGAAAGAAGGGTATGTGCACAAGGCGATGGAGATATCTGCGGACCACCCGCTGGTACAGGCTGTGAGACAGGCGGTGAAAAGCGCCGTAGAGCAGGATGCGGTCATGAGCTTCTTTCCGGCGTGGACAGACGGCGGCCTGCTGAGCAACTACGCCGGAATACCTACCGTCGTCATCGGTCCGGGAGAGATCGCCTGTTGTCATTCCAACGACGAACACATTTCAATAAAAAGTCTGGAGGACGGCTGCCTCTCTTACGCGCTGGCGGCAGTGAGCTTCTGCGGTGTAAACGGTGAAAAATGACGGAGAACATGAGGAGGTGTTCAGATGGAAACGTTGAATAAAAAGAAATTTCAGGTTCCTCACGTGTATATTATCATCATGGGTATCGCATTGATCTGTATGATACTGACCTATCTGGTACCGGCAGGTATGTACGACCGGGTGGTCAACGAGGCGGGCAGAGAGGTGGTGGACCCGGGATCGTTCCATTTCATCGCGCAGACGCCCCAGAATCTGTTTCAGTATTTCCAGTCCTTCCATCAGGGGCTGGTGGAGATGGCGGGAATTATTTTCTTTCTGTTTATCGTAGGCGGATGTTTTGCCGTAGTGGAAGGGACGGGAGCGATCGAAGCCGTCCTGTGCAAGATCACTCAGCTGATGGCCGGGAAAGAGCGGATCGTCATACCGTTCATCATGTTCGCCTTCGCTGTGGGAGGAGCTACCTTCGGTATGGCGGAGGAGGCCCTGCCTTTTATTCCGATCATGGTGACGCTGGCTATCTCTCTGGGATTCGACTCCATGACCGGAGCGGCCATGGTCCTGGTAGGATGCAGCGCGGGATTCGCAGGCGCTTTTCTCAGCCCGTTTACGGTGGGAGTGGCCCAGGGGATCGCAGGCCTTCCCATGGCCTCCGGAATGGGTCTTCGCATCGTACTGTTTTTCTGCATGTGTCTGCTGATGATCGGATTTGTCTATATCTACGCAGGAAAGGTGAAGAAGAATCCACTGAAAAGCTCCATGTATGAGATCGACGCGGCCAGAGAAGATAAGCTGGACTTGTCCAACCTGAAGCAGATGACAAAGGCCCACGTGATCATCCTGCTTATCGTAGCGGCCTCGATCATCACGTTTACCGTGGGCGTGGTGAAATTCGGCTGGTACTTCAAAGAACTGTCCGCCGTTTTCCTGATCATGGCCGGCCTGAGCGCGGCGGTAGGCGGTCTTGGCCTGAACGGTTTTGCCGAACATCTGACGAAGGGAATGGCCACTCTGGCCAGCGGAGCCATCATCGTGGGCTTTGCCAGAGCCATACTGGTACTGATGACCGATGGAGGCATCATAGACACGATCCTGTTTTACACATCCAATCTGGTGGCAGGTCTGTCTTCCAATGTGGCCGCTGTGGGGATCTATATCTTCCAATGTTTTCTCAACTATCTGGTGCCCTCCGGCTCCGGTCAGGCCGCGGTCTCCATGCCGATCCTGGCGCCGCTGTCAGATATCGTAGGCGTGACCCGTCAGACTGCAGTGCTGGCGTATCAGCTGGGAGACGGCATTTCGAACATTTTTACTCCCACTTCCGGATACTTTATGGCCGGTCTGGCCCTGGCCAAGATACCGTGGGAGAAGTGGGCGAAATGGATCCTTCCGTTGATCCTGCTGGAATATCTCATGGGCGCGATCTTCGTAGTCATTGCAAACACTATCGGCTACGGACCGTTCTGATGATCACGGAATAAAAGACCCCGGCAGCGCGCTGCGCTGCCGGGGCTTTCCGTACCTTTTGGCGGAACGTGGACCGTACCGGAGCGGCCGTCTCACAGGGGCGGCGCGGCGGCGATCATGGAAGGTACTTTTCCAATTCCTTTTTATAACTCAGGAGGATATTGCGTATGTTCACCAGTTTTTCCTCCCAGCCGTCGTCGCGGAAAAAGGCCACGGCGACGCAGGCCTTTATCTTCCCCCTTTTGTCAAAGAGGGGAACGCCGGCTCCAAGAATATCGATCCCCAGTTCATCAATGCTTTCGGAATAACCCTGGGCCCGAATGCGGCTGTATTCCTCCAGCAGTTCCTCTTTCTCCGTCAGGGTGCGCGGACAGGTCTTTTCAAAAGTCTGCGTATCCAGAAAACGATCGATGTACTCTGGGTCCTGATAGGCCATGATGCACTTTCCGTAGTTTCCCTTATTGACCGTAAAGTATCTGCCCGGCACATCGTTCAGCTTCATAGGCTGATGGACTTCGATCTCGAAGATGGAAATGATCTTGTCACCGTCCTTTACGGCCATGCCCACGGATTCTTTCGTAATATCGGAGATCTCCGAAAGAATATCCTGGATCTTATTGCTGTAATTGTGATTGTAGAGATAGGTAGCCCCGATATGATACATGCCGGGCCCGATCTTATACCGGTCTGTCTCAGATTCATAGACCACCAGGTGGTGGCTTTCCAGAGTCCGCAGCATCCGGTAGACAGTAGACCGGTTGAAACCGGTTTTCTGAGCCAGAGCCTGCACTTTATATTCATAGGGGTCGGAACCGAGGGTCTCCAGAATAATCAGCGCTTTGTCGATGCTCGTAAGGGATTCCTTTTCGGCATTGACCTTGTCGGGCGAAACTTTTTGACTGCGCGTTTCACGATCCATACTAAATCCTTTCTTTCAGTACGACAGCCCGCCTGTCTTCCGACCGGCCCGCCGTATTTTGCCGTACCTGTCCTTTGCGTATCCTTTGCCGTGTCCGTGCCTGTGTCATCGCTGTCTTTCCTAAAGCAGATCCGAGAGCAGCCGGGCGATGGATTCCTTGAATTTGATCAGCAGAGAACGGCTGCGGTATTCCTGCCGGGTGAGCTGATGCGAGCGGGCGATGTCCATCTCAAAGATCGCTTCCATTTTATATGCTTCCGCGCTGTCGTAAATAAAGGCGTTGGCTTCGAAGTTCAGATAAAAGCTGCGGATATCGAAATTGGCCGAACCCACAGAGGTCACTTCGCCGTCCACCGTGATGGTCTTGGCGTGGAGGAAGCCGTCCTCGTAGATATAGATCCTGGCGCCGGCGTTCAGCAGAATGCCTACGTAAGAGTAGGTGGCCCAGTATACGAAAATGTGATCCGGCTTGCAGGGGATCATGAGCCGAACGTCCACGCCGGACAGCGCCGCCATCTTCAGGGCCTCCAGAATGCTGTCGTCAGGCACGAAGTAGGGCGTTTGAATATAAATATTTTTCTTGGCGGAGGAGATCATTTTCAGATAAGCCAGCTTCACTTCTGTCTGAGGCGTGTCCGGGCCGCAGGAAACGATCTGAATGCCCGTGTGTCCCGTCTCCGGCGGCGCGGGATAAAAGGCGTGGGAAATGACCAGGTTTTCTCCGGAAGCAAAACGCCAGTCCAGAATGAACCGGGCGTCCATATCCTGTACGGCGCCGCCGGTAATGCGCAGGTGCGTGTCGCGCCAGTTGCCGAACTTCTTCACTTTCCCCACATACTCGTTTCCCACGTTGAAACCGCCCATATAGCCGATCCGACCGTCGATCACCACCAGCTTGCGGTGGTTTCTGTAGTTGAGCTTCATATTGATATACTTGAACTTGGGAGGAAAGAAAAAGGCGTAATGGCCGCCGGCTTCCGTCAGCTTTTCAAAGTGGCGGGGGGAGAGGCGGCGGCTGCCCATGGCGTCCACCAGGACGCGGACCTCCACTCCTTCGGCCGCTTTTTTTACCAGAGCGTCAAGCAGCGCGCGGCCCACGCTGTCCGGCTTCAATATGTAATACATTACATTGATGCTGGTCTCCGCCCGCTCGATATCTTCGATCAGACTGGAAAACTTGTGCTTTCCGTCCGTTAGGATCGTAATGTGGTTGTCCTGGGTGAAATAGGAGCTGCCGTATACCTGATTCAGGCGGATCATGTCCTGCCATTTTTTCGATTCAGGTCCTGCGAAAGGGAAGGTGTTGTTCCGAATATCCGTCATCTGTTCATAGAGAGAGGTACTGATGTTGGCCTCCTCGAACTTTGAGAGACGAAAAATTTTCTGACGCGCGATGTTCTGGGAAAAGAACGCATAAAAAAGAATACCCACGCCTGGAAGCAGAAAGAGTATCATGATCCAGGCCAGGGTCTTCGAAGGTTCTTTTCGTTCCAGAAAAAGTACCGTAAATGCGATCAGGAAGTTCAGAACATATATAAATGTGAGAAATGACGACATATCAAACATATGGGAAGGCCACATAAAAGTCTCCTTATCATCCGAAACATCCGACTGCAGGACTTACAGAAGCGCTTTTACCTTTTCTTCCAATGCTGCGGCGGTGACAGCGCCGGTCACGCGTTCCATCTCACGGCCGTCTTTGAT
This sequence comes from Bacilliculturomica massiliensis, assembly GCF_900605495.1. GTDB lineage: Bacteria > Bacillota > Clostridia > Peptostreptococcales > Anaerovoracaceae > Bacilliculturomica > Bacilliculturomica massiliensis. Next base: position 1,434,924 of record NZ_LR027603.1, on the reverse strand, counting down.
AAACAGCAGAGTGGGGATAGAGAGTACCTGATTGGAAACGGCCAGTTTCTTCTGTTCGTCGATGTTGAGCTTGCAGAAATTCACCTGGTCGCCGTATTTATCTGCGATCTCGTCGTAGACGGGAGCCAGCATCTGACAGGGTCCGCACCAGTCCGCATAGAAGTCGATGACTATGGGACGGCCGGCGGTGAGTTCCGCTTCAAAATTTTCTTTTGTTAAGTAAGTGATCTTATCTGACATTGTATAATTCCTCCTGTGTGTTTCTTATCTCAGCTAATATCATACTTGACCGGCTGCAGGCCGTCATGGCACGATCCGCCCATGGCGTCCGCCGCGCACAGAATCGGTATCATATCGCTCTTCGAATATTATACCACAATTCCGTCAGGGAAAACCTCAAAATTACTGTTTTTCGTCTGGCTGGACATGCGGATCGGAAATAAACCGGAACATTTTAAAAAGAAATAAAAATTATATACGATACGTAACGAATGTTATGAGACAAATCTATAAAAATATAAATAAATATTGTGTTTTCAACGTACATTTTGTATAATAATCACATCGCATCGCCGTGGGAAAGCGTTTATCCTCATGGCGAAAAGAAGCGGCAGACGGAATCATGAAAAGAGCAGCCGGCGCCGGGATCTTTCGGCGTTGGGCTGAAATGGAAGAGAATCAATGAAAGAGAATCAAAGGAGGCGGAACATGTATTTCAACAGATTGGATGCGGCTGACCCTGAGCTGTCACAGGTGATCAGGGAGGAGATGGACCGGCAGGAGAACAAGCTTGAGCTCATCGCGTCTGAGAATTTTACCAGCGCGGCGGTGATGGAAGCCTGCGGCAGCGCGCTGACCAACAAGTATGCGGAAGGGTATCCGGGCAAGCGGTACTACGGCGGCTGCGAGTGCGTGGACAAGGCGGAAAACCTGGCCATCGCCAGAGCGAAGAAGATCTTCGGCGCGGAGCACGTAAACGTACAGCCCCACTGCGGTTCCAGCGCCAACATCGGCGTTTACACAGCGCTGCTTGAGCACGGCGACACGGTCCTGGGCATGGACCTCTCCAACGGCGGGCATCTGACTCACGGCTCCCCGGTAAACCTGTCCGGCAAGAGCTATCATTTCGTTTCCTATAAGATCGATCCTGAAACAGAGCGCATCGACTACGACAATGTGAGAGAGCTGGCGCTTCAGCACAAGCCCAAGCTCATCGTCGCGGGATACAGCGCTTATCCCAGAGTGCTGGATTTTGAGAAATTCCGGGAGATCGCCGACGAGGTCAACGCCATCCTGATGGTGGATATGGCTCATTTTGCCGGACTGGTGGCGGCGGGGCTCCATCCCAATCCGGTGGAATACGCAGACGTTGTGACCACCACCACACACAAGACGCTTCGGGGGCCCAGAGGCGGAATGATCCTCTGCAGAGAGCAGTATGCCAAGGCCATCGACAAGGCGATCTTCCCCGGCATGCAGGGCGGCCCGCTGATGCACATCATCGCCGGAAAGGCTGTCTGCCTGAAGGAAGCCGGAACGCCGGAATTTGCTGAATACCAGAAACAGGTCATGGCCAACGCCAAGACGCTGGCCGACGAACTGATGGCCAGAGACTTCCAGCTGGTATCCGGCGGCACCGACAATCATCTGCTGCTGGTCAAACTGACCAACAAGAACATCACCGGAAAAGAGGCGGAGCACCTGCTGGACGAGGCCAATATCACCACCAACAAAAACAGCATTCCCGACGATCCCGCCGGTCCCTTTGTGACGAGCGGCATCCGTCTGGGCAGCCCGGCTATGACCACCAGAGGCTTCAAGGAAGCCGATTTCGCCAAGGTGGCGGAGGCCATCGCACTGGTGCTGGATCATCCCGGCGACAAGGAATATGAAGCAAAGGCAAAGGCTATCGTGAAAGAACTCTGCGACGCTCATCCGCTGTACAAGTAGAAGGGCGCTGAAAGAAACTGCATTTTGCAGGACGCAGAGCAGCAGATAAAAACAAGATCAGAATCAAACGCCCCCGGGCAGACAGCGCAAGGAGATCTCGCAGTCTGTTCCGGGGGCGCTGCCGATTATTTAAGTAATCCTGTTATAAATGCAATAGGGAAGGTCATACTCATTTGTCCCGCCGTTCACATAGTATTCGATTTTTGGAGACAGCAGGATGACCTTATATTCATCAGAGACGGCGTCTTTGTCCAATTCGATCGAGAGTTCGACGGTATCATTCGTCTCCAGGTTTATCTGTTTTACATCATCGCTGTCGTAAGGAACGCCATTGATGGTCCAAAGGCAGGATTTCACAGCGCGCTGAAATTCTCCGCAGGAAACGGAGGCGATGGAGATGGGCGTTTCAGCGTTGGTTTTGATCGTTGCATTATACATTGTAAATTCTTTTGCCAGCGCATAATTTGAGATTATGTCGAAATCTTCATTCTCAGAAGAGTGAATACGGATCGGTCCAACGTCATACTGTTTTTCATCAATTTCTATTTTTTCAAGTTTGAGATCCAAATTTTTATTTACATTTAAATACAGGGTCAATTCGCACAAACCTGTTTTCGCGTCGATCAGGGTTATGTGATGGTCGATAATTTCTACGTCAGAATTGTTGAATGAAATCTTCGGACCTTTTCGATTATTTTCTTCTTCTATATTTTTTTTGCTGGAATCCGTATTAAAATAAAAATTCAATATATATCTGGTATCCGGTGGTATGAAAATATCGCCGGTGCTTTTCACAAACGATGTTTTTTCATTTAATATTGGGACGGCTGGAGCGTTGGAAGATGATTTGACTATGACAAATATTGCAAATAGAAAAGCACATACTAAAAAAATACTTATTGCTGCCATTCTCCTTCGCTTGACCATTTTGATCCCTCCCTGTTTTATTAAATTGGATTAAAACTATTTTCCCCCCATGAAGTTGCGTTCTCCCTTACAGACAGTATACAACAAATTCAGTTAAATTGCCCCATGGCAGCACATTTTCTTTCCTGTTTGTGCTGAGATATCATGGATAAGAGATCGGCGGTCTGTTACTCATCCAATAAAAAGCAATATGCGAAAAGCCGGTCCTGCGGCGGCAGATGGAAATTGAAGGGACGACAAAACCCCGCGGTCACGGCAGGCCGCGGGGTTTTTAACGGGTCGGTCAAAAGTCAGGCTCATACAGCGCGCTGTTATCTGGGTATACAGATGATCGTGCCCGCTCTTGTGAAATCGGCGGTGGTCATATCGGGATTGGCCATGAGCAGAGTGTCCGCCACAATGCCGTATTTCCGACTGATGGAATCCAGCGTGTCGCCGGCCTGGATGGTGTAAGTGCACATTTCCCCATCGTCTTCGGTCTCGCCGTCCTTATAGGGAATGCAGAGCGTCAGCGTTTCCAGGGAACCCTCAAAATCGATATCCGGATTGGCTGCTAAAAGCTGACCGTAAGTAATGTCGAAGCGGTCCAGAATTCTCGTCAGCGTGTCGCCTCTCTGGGTCATGTAGGGTCTGCCGTATTTGCAGGAGGGCAGAGAGGGCGTGGGAAGGATGGGATTGCCGTTTCCGGGCGGGGTGGCCGGGGGAGCCACAGGCGCGTCGGCCGGCGGGAAGTTGGGAATACACAGCTGCTGTCCGATCTTCAGATTGTACGGATCGATATTGGGATTGGCTCTCATGATGACAGCCAGCGGGACCTGGTACTTTTTCGCGATCATGTAGAGCGTGTCGCCCTTGGCGATGGTGTGCATTTTTCCGTCGCACACGGGAGCCGGCGTTCCGCTGCCATTGTTATTCCCGCTGTTGTTGCCGTTGTTGTTTCCGCTGTTTCCGCCGCCGGCGCTGTCGCGGCCGGGGATGCAGATCTTCTGACCGATCTTCAGATTGTACGGATTCAGGATACGGTTGACCTGCATGAGTACGGCCACAGGTACGCCGTAAGCCTGAGAGATGGCGTATAGGGTGTCTCCGGCTTTCACGGTGTAAACTTCCACACACGAATAATTCGGGGGAAGCGAAGGGCTCTGCGGAAAGTCAGGACACTTGTAAGTATCATATGCCATGACGGTATCACCTCAATTCTTAATGTTGGCCTGACGTTTCGGGCATACGGGCATAGCGTTTCCGAAACGTATGACTTTATCGCTATATATTATTTGAAAGCGGCCGTTTTTGTGATAGAATAGATTAATTATTTTTTTGTTTTCGGACGGTGGCAAAGCGCCGGACTGCTCCGGGGCAAAACAGACACAAATTAAGAAGAGAGGGAAATTGGTTTGAGAAGGTTTTTCAATAATCCGTTTATCATCGTACTGTTCGTCATTTTGGCTGTGGATCCCATCATGACGCTTCTGACCGGCGGACCTGCGGCGTTCATGAACTGGTTCATGGATGAACTGCTGTTTCTCCCGGCCATCATCATCGGGCTTTCTTTTCACGAGTACGCCCACGCCCAGGCCGCGGATCTGTGCGGGGACGATACGCCCAGACTGCAGGGCCGGGTGACCATCAATCCGGCGGCGCATATCGATCCCATGGGTTTTCTGGCGCTGATCTTTATCCACTTTGGCTGGGGGAGGCCGGTGGAGATCAATCCGCGGAACTTCAAACATACGAAAAGAGACGAGATCATCGTGGGTCTGGCCGGCGTCACCATGAATCTTTTCCTTGCGGTGGTCTTCGGCGGTATCATCAAGCTCATCACCGTGCTGATGCCGGGATTTCTGTTCGCAAGCGGATTCGGCGGCCGGGTGGGCTACATGCTGATGCAGATCGTCTGGGTGAACGTCATGCTCATGCTCTTCAATCTGCTGCCCATACCGCCTCTGGATGGATTCAACGTAGCGGCCCAGATCTTCAACTTCCGCTACAAAAGCATTTACTACACCTTGTATGAGCACAGCATGCTGATCCTCATGGTGGTAGTCGTGTTCAACATTCCCGGCAAGATACTGATTCGTCCGCTGATCCTCATCTGCGAGCTGATCATGAACGTTCTGTTCGGGGTGCCGCAGTGGATGTGGCTGATGTAAAGAAAAGATTGAAGCAGGCTTCCGCATTTGAGGGGGCCTGCTTTCGCGTTACGGAAGTTTCATCCGCCGCCGATGCGGAATAGTTGCTTCATTCCAATGTTTAGTAAAAGACTTTTCGGGTATATTAGAGGTATGAACGCGGTGATATGCCCAAATGGGTAAAATGATGGAAGGACGAACGTCAAGCAGTTTTAAGTGTAAACAACGGCTTGTCGTTTTCAATTTCGGACACAGTTTTGTCCGGCTGCCGGCGTGGAACCGATCCGCCGGCGCCAGGGGCTGGAGCGCCGCTGCTCTTTCTGCGGGCGGGCGGCCGGGAAAGGGCATGCCGGGCAGAACAGGCGGAAAACGGGATGGTCCGCGGTCAGAAAGGTATTGGAAAAGAGAAAACAGTAAAGGAGTGAGCACTATGAATTTTGAAAAATGGACGGAAAAAGCACAGGGAGCTGTGGTGGAATGCCAGAATATCGGCGTGCAGGACGGCCACCAGCAGCTGGACGGCGAACATCTTCATATGGCGCTGCTGCAGCAGCAGAACGGCTTGATCCCGAAGCTCCTGGGATATATGGGGATCAGCGTGGGGGACGTGGAACGGGATCTGCAGGAGGCGCTGGACAAGCTGCCGAAGGTGCAGGGCGGCGGCGATTCCATGTATTCCTCCAGGAGACTGAATCAGCTGCTGCTGAACGCGGAAAAGATCGCGGAGGATTTCAAGGACGAGTACGTCAGCGTGGAGCATCTCTATCTGGCACTGCTGGACGAGAAGAACACGCCTTCCGCGCGGATCTTTGCAAAGTACGGCATGACCAGGGACGGCTTTTTAAAGGCTCTGGAAAAGGTGAGAGGAAATCAGAGAGTGACCAGTCAGAACCCGGAGGACAACTACGAGGCTCTGGAGAAATACGGAAGGGATCTGGTAGATCTGGCCCGAAAGGGGAAGCTGGATCCGGTCATCGGCAGAGACGCGGAGATCCGCCATACGATCCAGATCCTGTCGAGAAGAACGAAGAACAATCCGGTGCTCATCGGAGAGCCGGGCGTGGGCAAGACTGCAGTGGTCGAAGGTCTTGCTCAGCGGATCCTTAACGGGGATGTTCCTGAAGGACTTAAGGATAAGACGATCTATGCGCTGGATATGGGCGCGCTGATAGCGGGGGCGAAATTCCGGGGCGAGTTCGAGGAGCGGTTAAAGGCGGTGCTCAACGAGATCGAGAAGTCCGACGGCCGGATCATCCTCTTTATCGACGAGATCCACAACATCGTGGGGGCCGGAAAGACGGAGGGGTCCATGGATGCGGGCAATCTGCTGAAGCCGAAACTGGCCAGAGGCGAGCTGCACTGTATCGGCGCCACCACCCTGGACGAGTACAGAAAATATATCGAGAAGGACGCCGCTCTGGAGCGCCGGTTCCAGAAGGTACTGGTGGATCAGCCCACGGTGGAGGATACGATTTCCATTCTCCGCGGGCTGAAGGAGCGTTTTGAGATACACCACGGCGTGCGGATCACCGACAACGCGCTGATCGCCTGCGCCACATTGTCCGACCGCTATATCAGCGACCGCTTCCTTCCCGATAAGGCCATCGACCTGATGGACGAGGCGGCGGCCATGATCCGGACGGAGATCGACAGCATGCCGGCGGAACTGGACGAGAGCGCCAGAAAGATCATGCAGCTGGAGATCGAGAAGCAGGCTCTGGGCAAGGAGAGCGACGGGGCTTCCAAAGCGCGGCTGGCCAACATCGAAAAGGAGCTGTCGGAGCTGAAGGAACAGAACGCCGGCATGCGGGCCCAGTGGGAGCAGGAGAAGATGGCCATCACGGACCAGAAGGCCACGAAGCAGAAAATAGAAGAGATCCGCCACGAGATGGAAGAGGCGGAACGCAATTACGATCTGGAACGGCTGGCCCAGCTGAAGTACGGGACGCTGCCCGAGCTGGAAAAGAAGCTGGAAGAAGAGAAGGAGAAGGCCTCCGAAGCGAAAGAGGGACGTCTGCTGAAGGAAGAGGTGGGCGAGGAAGAGATCGCCGAGATCGTTTCCAAGTGGACAGGGATCCCCGTGAGCAAACTGGTGGAAAGCGAGAGAGAGAAGCTGCTGCGTCTGGGAGCGATCCTGCACAGGCGCGTGATCGGCCAGGATGAAGCGGTGGAAGCCGTGTCGGAGGCGGTCCTGCGCTCCAGAGCCGGACTGAAGGACGCCAATCGTCCCATCGGATCCTTCATCTTTCTCGGCCCCACAGGCGTGGGCAAAACGGAGCTGGCGAAGGCGCTTTCGGAAGCCCTGTTTGACAGCGAGAAAAATATGATCCGTATCGACATGTCGGAATACATGGAGAAGCATTCTGTCTCCAGACTGGTAGGAGCGCCTCCGGGGTATGTGGGCTACGATGAGGGCGGACAGCTGACCGAAGCTGTCAGACGCAGGCCGTACAGCGTCATCCTCTTTGACGAGATCGAGAAGGCCCACCCGGACGTGTTCAACATTCTGCTGCAGCTGCTTGACGACGGCCGGCTGACGGACAATCAGGGCAGAACGGTGGATTTCAAGAATACCATCGTCATCATGACCTCCAATATCGGAAGCGCGTACCTGACGGATAATATCAGACAGGACGGGACCATCGACGAGGAGATCAAGACTCAGGTAGAGGAAGAAATGAAACGCCACTTCCGTCCGGAGTTTATCAACCGGATCGACGACATCGTGGTGTTCTCACCGCTGACGGAAGGTCAGATCGCGGAGATCATCGATATCGCCATGAAGCCGCTGATCAGAAAGCTGGAGGAGCGGAATATCGCGCTGACGCTGACTGCGGAGGCCAGGACGCTGATCGCTTCGGAGAGTTACACGCCCGCTTACGGCGCAAGACCGGTGAAGAGATATCTGCAGAAATATGTGGAGACCGAGCTGGCGGAAAAACTCATCCGCGGAGATATCAAAGACGGCGATTCTGTGGTGATCGGAGCGGAGAACGGCAGCCTTACGTTTCGCTGATAAAAGAACAAGATACACCCCGGCAGTCTAAACTGCCGGGATATTTTTTGCGGCGCCCATTTATTCCTGTATCATTTCTTGCAATTATTACGCCAAAATGGTATCGTAACAGGTAGTGGGAAACGAGGAGGGAAGATGGGTGTGGGAACAAACAATCCGCTGTGTGATACAGCATTTTTAAAAGAGATTCTGGACAAGACAAATACACATATTTATATAACGGATACGGAGAACGATCAGATCGTCTATATGAACCAGGCGATGAAGGAATCATTTTCTCTGGAACATCCGGAAGGCCGCATCTGCTGGGAAGTCCTTCAGGAGGGGATGGAACGGCGATGCGAATTCTGTATGATAGACGAGCTGCTGCGAAAGGACGGAGACGACACTTGTGTGTGGAAGGAGCAGAATACGCGCAATGGCCGCAGCTACAGAAATTACGACTGTATCATCCGATGGAACGGCAGGCATTACCACGTGCAGAGTTCTGTGGATGTAACGGATTATGAGACCATTACCCAGAACGCCATCACAGATGATCTGACGGGGGCGCTTTCCAGGCGAGCGGGGATCGAATGCCTGAGCGAGCTGGTGACGAAGGCCCGGAGGGAAGAGAAGGATCTGGCTGTGGCTCTGCTGGACGTCAATGATCTGAAGCTGGTAAACGACCGTTTCGGCCATACGGAGGGCGACCGGCTCCTCACTTATATTACGGACGTGGTGAAGCAGAATATGGGACCGCAGGATATCTTGTTCCGGCTGAGCGGAGACGAGTTTGTAGTGGTGTTTTACGATCGGGATATCACCTATGGGGAAGAACGCATGGAGTGGATCCTGAAACAGCTGCGGGAGGAGCGGATCGAGCGCTCTGTTTTTTACGATGTCTCGTTCAGCTACGGGCTTCTGGAAGTTCTTCCGGGGGACCGCTGCGCGGCTTCAGACGTTCTATCCAAAGCGGATGAGAAAATGTACGTGCAGAAGCGCAATTACCATATCGCGAAAGCCAGGGAAAGACTGGCCGTACCGCCGGAAAAGAGCGGAATCGAACGTTTTGACTACGATAAAGAACATCTGTTCGAAGCGCTGACCTGCGGCACGGATGACTATATGTTTGTGGGAAATATGCAGACGGGAGCCTTCCGCTATTCGCCTTTGATGGTGAATGAGTTCGGACTGCCGGGAGAAGTGGTGGAAAACGCGGCGGCCTTCTGGAGCGATCTGATCCATCCCGACGATGAACAGGGATTTATGGAGAGCAATCAGGAGATCGCCGACGGCAGGACGGATTATCACTGTATCGAATACCGGGCGAAAAATAAGGACGGCGAATGGATCTGGCTGCGGTGCAGAGGGAAGATGGTCCGCGATGAGAATGGGAATCCGGGGCTGTTTGCGGGCATGATCACCAACCTGGGCGGGAAGAATCAGCTGGATCACATGACCGGGCTGTACAATCGTTTTGAATTTGAGGGCGCCGTTAAAAAGAATCTGGCAGACTGCGGGTCCTCGGGGAAGATGGGGATCATCATCCTTGATATGGACAGTTTTAAGAATATCAATGACCTCTACAACCGTTCCTTCGGCGACGAGGTGCTGCGGGTGACTGCCAGGAAAATATCAGCGCTGCTGCCGCCGGAGGCTGAGATCTACCGTCTGGACGGAGACGAATTCGGCATCGTTATACAGAGCGGCGATGTAAAGCTTTGTTTTGACATTTTCTACAGGATCCAGCAGTCCCTGCGGGGCCAGCAGGAACTGGGAGGAAAGAAATATTACTGTACGATCTCTGGGGGCTACGCGGCCTATCCCCAGGATGCGGAAAGTTATCAGGAACTGCTGCAGTACGCCAATTATTCTCTGGAGCACTCCAAGCTCATGGGAAAAAACAAGATCACCGTTTTTTCAATGGAGATCCTCCGCAAAAAGAAACGCCGTCTGGAGCTTGTGGAGCTGCTGCGTGAAAGTGTGGAACGCGGATTTTCCGGCTTTTTCGTCCATTACCAGCCGCAGATCGAGATGAAGACCGGAAAACTTTACGGAGCGGAGGCGCTGGCCAGATGGCGCTGCGGGAAGCTGGGAGATATCTCCCCGGTGGAGTTTATTCCGCTTTTGGAACAGAGCGGCATGATCATTCAGATGGGGATGTGGATATTCCGTCAGGCTGTGGCCCAGTGCGCCCGGTGGAGCCAAAAGATGCCGGATTTTCACATGAGCGTCAATCTGTCTTATCTTCAGCTGCTTGAGGGCGATATGGCCGGGCAGGTGGAGAAGAGTCTGAAAGAATTCAACGTCGATCCGGCCAACATCACGCTGGAACTGACGGAAACGTATCTGATCAAAGAGGACGAAGCGATCCACCACGTGCTGCAGAGACTGAGAGCCATAGGCGTGCGCATCGCAATGGACGATTTCGGCGTGGGCTATTCGTCGCTGTTTTCTCTGAAAAACACGCCGGTAGATATCGTGAAGATCGACCGGGGATTCGTGAAGGGCCTGACCTCCGATCGGTTCAACGTTACGTTCATACGGGCCATCGCGGAGCTCTGTCACAACGCGGGCAAGATGGTCTGCCTTGAGGGAGTGGAAACGGGCGAGGAATTCAACGTGATAAAAAGCGCGGGTCTGGAACTGATCCAGGGATTTTATTTCGGGCGGCCGGTGTCCCCGGAAGAATTCGAAAATAAATTTTTGCAGGGCGGCGGGGCGAAATAAAATGACCAGCCGACTCACTGAGAAAAGAGGGGTAGATCGATGATGAACAAAATGATTGTGACGGAACCCAGCGCCGACATAAGAAAGCTGTCGCGCCAATCGCTTTCCGGCTGCTGGAAGACGGCGATCCTGACCGTGCTGCTGGTCCAGTTGGTGCTGCGGGTGCCGGAACTGCTGCTGACCGCGCTGTTCCCGTCGGGAGCTCTGAGCGCGGTGCTGAATCTCTATATGCTGCTGGTGGGCGCTCCGCTTACGCTGGGACTCACCATGGCGTTTTTGAACATTGTGCGGAAGAAGCCCACGGGGCCGGTGGAAGTATTCTATGGCTTTGAATATCTGTTCAAAGCCATCGGCCTGCAGTTTATGGTGGGGCTGTTTACGTTTCTCTGGACGCTGCTGCTGGTCGTACCGGGCCTTGTGGCGATCTACCGGTACCGGCTCGCGTTTTATATTTTGGCGGACGATCCCAGCAAAGGGATCATGCAGTGCATCAGCGAGAGCAAGTACCTGATGGACGGAAATAAGGCGAAGATGTTCTGGCTGGAATTTTCCTTCATCGGCTGGGGCATTCTGTGCGCCCTGCCTCCGGCGATCTTCGGCGGCATCTTTGCCGTGGCCTATCTGCCGGATTCGGCGCTGATCGGCCTGACGCAGCAGGAACTGATGTTCCATCTCCAGCAGATGCCGGAGTTCGTCCTGGGCGTAACGCTGACCGGCGTGGGATATGTGTTCCTCGAACCGTATATCTCCGCTTCCGTATCCAACCTGTATGATCTGATCAACGGCAATCTGACTATCTGCCGTGTGAGCGGAAGTCAAAACGGCATGGGAAAAGAACCGCTTTACAGCACGACGACTCCGCCTGCCGGAGAACCGGGCGGATGGGACCGGCTGAATGATCCTCAGGTCCCGGGGGCAATGCAGGGTCAGGATATGCCGCAGGCGGCTCAGGGATGGGACCGGCAGCCGCAGCAGGATCTGCCGGAAGGCGGATCGCAGCCGGGGGACCTTCAGGAAGAGCCGCCGGCTGACGTGGGGCAGCTGGACCATACGCAGGAAGCGCGGGAGACGGACGACCTTCAGGAAGCGGCCGGAGGCACAGGGGAGGACGAGGGCGCGGACCGCGGCGGACATTAAACAGAAAAGCTGAACGCGCCTCATACTAAATGAGAAATCTGAGAGATCAGAGCAATCTGCAGGAGGAAAAGATGAAGCATTTTGCAGGGCATCATTCGGGAGACCGGATCAAAGAGGAGATCAGAGATAAAATAAAGTCCGAACTGGACGATGTGTTTGAAATAACGCGGTATTTATATGAAAACCCTGAAACAGGCTACGGGGAAGTAAAGGCCTGCGCGCGGCTGTGCGAGGCGTTTGAGGGCTACGGATTTGAGGTGGAGCGGAATTTCTGCGATCTGTCCACCGCATTTCGGGCGGTATACGACAGCGGAAAAAAAGGGCCGGTCATCGGCTTCTGCGCGGAGTACGACGCTCTGCCGGAGATCGGCCACGGCTGCGGCCACAATCTCATCTGCACCATAGCGCTTTTGGGCGCGGCGGGGCTGAGAGCGGTCCTGCCGGAGATCGGAGGAAAGATCGTGGTCTACGGGACTCCGGCGGAGGAGACCAGCGGGGCGAAAGTGCCGATGGCGGAGCGCGGTGTATTCCGGGAGGCGGATATCATTCTCATGGCCCATCCCGCGTCCCTGTCGGAGGAGAGCGGAGAGTCCTACGCCATGACGGCTCTGCAGTTTCAGTATTTCGGCAAGGCGGCCCACGCAGCCGCAGCGCCGGAGAAGGGCATCAACGCGCTGGACAGCGTGATCCATCTGTTTAACGGCATCAACGCCATGCGGCAGCATACGCCCGGCGTGCTCTATCACGGCATCATATCCAGCGGAGGGGCGGCGCCCAACATCGTGCCCGATTTTGCGGAGGCCAGGTTTTACATCCGTGCCAGGAAAAAATCCATCGTAGCGGCGGCTGAGCAGCGGGTGAGAGAGATCGCCAAAGGAGCTGCGATGATGACGGGCGCCCGGCTGGAGATCTCGAATTTTGAACTGTCCTATGACGATCTGCTGACCAATCAGACATTGAATCGGGTGGTGATCGCCAATCAGACCGCCCTGGGGGACATCGTCCAGAAGGCCTCCGACGGCCACGGTTCTCTGGATCTGGGCAACGTGAGCTACCAGGCGCCCTGCGTGCACGCGTGGATCGGCTTCGGCGATCCTTCTCTGGTGGTGCATACCAGGGAGTTTGCAGACCGCACTGTCTGCGCCCAGGGAAAAGCCCTGCTGCTGACCGGAGCCTGTACGCTGGCGCACAGCGCCTGCGACGTCATCCTGCAGCCGGACCTGCTGGACGCCATTAAGAAGGAGTTCAGAGAGGCGGTAAAGTCTTAATACCGGTATTTTCCGGGGCAGAAAAAAGAAGACGTGCACCGGAGCTCCCCTTTCCGCATACACTGGAAAAGTAGTGTGAACAGGAAAGGGGAGAAGTCAATGTCTGGAATCGCAAGACACATGTTCCCGGGAGACAATACGCCGGGAGGATTTTTTTCGTATTATCAGTACATATTGAGCCAGCAGGAGGCAGAAAAAATATACTGTCTTAAAGGAGGACCCGGCGTGGGGAAATCCACCTTTATCAGAAAGATCGGGGAGGAAATGCTGGCGGAAGGCCACGACGTAGATTTTATGCATTGTTCTTCAGACAGCAATTCGCTGGATGGGATCGTGCTTCGGGATAAGAAGATCGCGCTGGTGGACGCAACCAGTCCTCATGTGGTGGATCCGATCAACCCGGGCGCGGTGGACACCATCGTTCATCTGGGAGAGTACTGGGACGAGGCGGGCATCCGCAGGAACAGAGACGCCATCGTCGGCAAAAACGCCGAACTGAAAACCATATTCGCCAGATCCTACAACTATTTCGGAGCGGCGGGAAAGATGTACGACAATCTGACCGCCATCTACGAGATGGGTCTGAAAAAAGAAGAAATGTATAAACTGGCGGCCAATATCATCAATCAGGAACTGACGCACAAGGAATTGTCCGCAGAGATCGGGAAGATGAAAAAATATTTTGGCAGCGGCATTACGCCGGCAGGATTTGTACATTTTCTGGAGACGTTGGTTCAGGGATACAAGAAGATCTATCTGATCAAGGCTCCGGTGGGTGTGAGCGGGACCAAGATCCTGTCTCTGTTTGCGGAGAGCGCCCTCTACAGAGGATTTGATGTCGAGGCGTATTACTGTCCGCTGAAGCCGGAAGAAAAGATCGAGCATCTGCTGGTGCCGGAGCTGGGCGTGGCGTTTCTGACCCACAATCGCTTCCACATTGTGGATGAAAGCAAGCTGACGGGAGAGATCGTTCCCGTGGATCTCAGCCGCCTGGTGGACAGCGGCAGGATCGACAAGCAGCGCCATATCGCGGAAGACAGCTATATGAAGATGGAAGAGCTGTTTAAGAAAGGCATCGACTGCCTGAAGGAAGCGAAAGCCGAACACGATCATCTGGAGGAAAATTATATCCCCAACATGGATTTTGCGAAGATCGAGAATCTGAGAAAAGAGATAGCGGCGGCAATTCGCAGAGCATGACGCGGATCATCGCAGCGGATGAGAGCGAATGCACCGGCATAAATAACGTATTTTTTTGAGGCAGACAGGAAACGGAAATGAAAAGGCGGGACACCGCTCGTCAGGCGAGCGGCAGGCTTCGCCTTTTTCTGTTTTTTCTGCGGCAGTCCGGGCGCGTGAATCCTTCACTTGATAGGATGGTGTAAAAAGGGTATAATAAACCTTGTTTCAGTGTAAAAATGGAAGAAGAGGCGAATAAGATGGAAGAGATCAGATTTATTCCGCTGCTCTTTGCGGGGGATATTAATGTATACAGCGTGGCCAGGGCGTTTCACGAAGCGTATGGAATCAAGAGTTTCGCCTATGGGAAGTACCCTACCGGTCCCTGCTGGCAGAGTGCGATCCTGAACTACCAGGCCAACGAAAAGGCGGACGAGCAGGAGACTTTTTTGAAGCTGGTGGAGGATTTCGCGGCGGCGCATCACGGGGAAAAGGTGCTGCTTCTGGGCTGCGGGGACAGCTACGTTCAGCTCATCAGCGAAAACAGAGAACGTTTTGCGGAGAATGTGACAGCGCCGTACATCGGCGCGGATATGATGAATGATCTGATCCACAAAGAAAAATTCTACGCAATGTGCGAAAAAGCGGGGGTGGATTATCCGGATACCTTTGTGCATCATCCGGAAGATCCCAGGGAATTTGAACTGCCTTTTGACGGCCCTTTCATTGTCAAACCCTCCAATGGGATCGAATACTGGAGACATCCGTACGCGACGCAGAAAAAGGTGTACAAGGCGGACACCAGAGCGGAAGTGGACCGTATCCTCGAAGATATTTACGGGTCGGGGTACCGGGATTCGGTGATCATTCAGAATTTTATTCCCGGGGACGACACCTATATGCGGGTACTGACCAGCTACTCCGATAAGGAGGGCCGCGTAAAGCTCATGTGTCTGGGACACGTGCTGCTGGAAGAACACACGCCTCACGGCATCGGCAACCACGCGGTGATCGTGACGGAGTACGACGAAGACCTGTGCATGAGGTTCAAAAAGCTCCTGGAGGATATGAACTACGTGGGATTTTCCAATTTTGATATTAAGTACGATGAGAGGGACGGAAAGTACAAGGTATTTGAGATCAACACCCGGCAGGGAAGGAGCAATTTTTATGTGACGGCGGCTGGCGCCAACATTGCGCAGTACGTGGTGGAGGACTGGATCTACGATCATCCTATCGATTTTCGCATCGTAAAAGAGGAGTCTCTGTGGCAGGTGGTGCCCAGAGGAGTGGCGTTCCGGTACGTTCGTCCGGAAAAATATCGGGCGAAGATGCGGGAGCTCTCCAGAGCCGGCAAGGCGGTCAATCCGCTGTTTTACAAGGCGGACGGCGGGTTTTCCCGCTGGCTGAAGCTGCAGAAGAATCAATTGGGACACTACGTGAAATTCAGGAAATATCTGGGGAAGTAGAAACGGGAGGCGGGTGCGTCCATGGAGAAGAATTATACGTTGGGAGAGTATCTGGACAGGCTGCGTGAGGAGATGCTGCTTCTGGATTACCAGATCGGCCCGGCGGATCTGAAACGGGAAGTCTGCTGGCTTTCCTATGATTCAAAAGATATCAGGGAAAATACGCTTTTCGTGTGCAAAGGCGCCCATTTCTCTGAGAAATACCTGTGGGAGGCGGCGGAGGCGGGGGCTTTCTGCTATGTCAGTGAACAGAGGTACGAGACGGCTGCGTCCGCTGTCATCGTGAAGGATATCCGTCTGGCTATGGCGATCCTGGCCAACATGTTTTACCATGAGCCCTGGAAGAATCTGAATCTGGTGGGGATCACCGGAACGAAGGGGAAATCCACCACCGCATATATGGTGAGAGCTGTGCTGGATCATTACCTGCAGCGGATGGGCAGACCCCTCTCTGCGGTCATATCCAGCATCGACACCTACGACGGCGTCTTGAATTTTGAATCTCACCTTACCACGCCGGAAGCCATGATGCTTCAGCGTCATTTCGCCAACGCGGTGGAGAGCGGCATCGGCTATGCCGTCATGGAGGTTTCCAGCCAGGCTCTGAAATATCACAGAGTCAAGGATGTGTTGTTCGATGTGGGATGTTTTTTAAATATCGGCGAGGATCATATCAGCGCTGTTGAGCATCCTGATTTTGACGATTACTTCGAGTCGAAACTCATGCTGTTTTCCCAGTGCGCGACAGCCTGTGTGAATTTGGATTCCAACCATCTGGAGGAGATCCTGCTCTCGGCGGAAAGCTGCGGGAGGATCATCACCTTTGGAAAGCGGGAAGAAGCGGAAATCTACGGCCATCACATCGTGAAAAAAGACGGATGTACATGCTTTACGGTGAGGACGCCGGAGTTTGAGCAGGAATTCCGTCTGACCATACCGGGACTCTTTAACGTGGACAACGCGCTGGGGGCGATCGCCATCTGTTCTGCGCTGGGGATCCCAGCGGAAGATATGCGGGAAGGACTGCTGAACGCCAGAGTCAGCGGTCGCATGGAAGTTTTCGAAAATACCCGGCGGAAAGTGACTGTGATCGTGGACTACGCCCACAATCGCATGAGCTTTGACACGCTCTTTGATTCTACTATGCGGGAATATCCCCAGTGCGGGATCTATGCCGTCTTCGGCTGCCCCGGGGGGAAAGCCTTTGACCGGAGACAGGAGCTGGGGGAGATCGCCGGCCGCTATGCAAAAAAGGTATTTCTGACAGAGGAGGACGCGGGGGAGGAGCCCGTGGGGGAGATCTCACGTCAGATCGCAGGTTATGTGAAGGCGCAGGGCTGTCCGTGCGAGCTCATCGACGACAGGGAAGAGGCCATCCGTGCGGCGATCGCCCAGGCGCCGGAAAACACGGTGATCCTGCTCACGGGAAAGGGAAGAGAGACCAGACAGAAACGGGGAACAGCGTATGTGGACTGCCCCTCCGACGTGGATCTCGTGGAGAAATATTTACTGTAGAATTTACGATCCGAAACCGGGCGCCGATCTGACCCAAGACATAGCGAACGGCGCGCCGGCCCGGTGGTCCGCCGCGGCGATCCTCCGGCGAACGTGCTCCTGCAGGGGAGTCGAATTTTGTTTAGTAAAAATTTCTGTAAAAGTATTGACTTTTTGACTGCTTGTCAATATAATTTATTCAACGATATGGAATTTGCAATTCCGTATTGTGGAACGAAATGCTGCGCGACCGAAATAGTTGCGTAGCGAAGACGGCGAAAAAACGGAGTCCCATACGGACGCCGCGGCAAGACAGGGGAAATTTGCATCGCCGAGCAAGCTAATATCTCAATTCTTACTTACAGTCTCATGAAAAACAGACTGCGGCGATCCGCAGTCTGTTTTTCATTTTTGTTCTGTCAGCTTCCGATCATACTTGAAATACCGTTATAAATTAAGGATCTTTCCCGTGTGCCGCAGGGAGCGGTCTATGCAGTTCGGCATTGACTATGTAAAATTGCATGTTAAAAGATTGACAAATAAAAGGCGGCGGTGATATAGTATTGAAAAATAAATTGTATTGAAATATGAATGGCATTATCTTTTTCGTTGAACTGGCATACTTGGGAGCGGACATGAAAAGAGAGAAAACTGCGGTAAAGATGATAATGGAAAAGCCTATGGCGGTACTGCATCCGGAAGACACGGTATATGACGCGGTATCCGCTTTTTCCTGCAGGGAGCTGCGGGAGATCCCCGTCACCGACAGGGAGGGCCGTTTTATGGGGGTAGTGACCTCCGCCAGATTGTTTGAATGGATCTATCGGGAGGGCGGCATGGAGGAGCCTGTGACCCGGCTCATAAAGAAAAACGTAAAGATACTGGATACGTCCGACGTCATCACCATCGATGAGACGGAGGGCATTTTCCGCTTTATGTATGTCTGTGAGCAGGGAAGGCTGCGGGGCGTCATCACGGCCTCGGGACTGATCAATTTCTGCCGGTGGAGCGCCCGGCTGTACCAGAAATTTGAGAAGAAATGTCTGGAATACGAGATGATCTTCAACCATTGTTACGATTCCATCTACGAGATCGACGCCGAGGGAGTGGTCCTTATGGCCAACGCAGCCACTAAGCGTATCACCGGCAGGGAGCCCTCCGAGGTGGAGGGCAAGAATATCCGGGAGATCGAGGACCGCAGGATCTATTTCCCCTCCGTTGTCAATGCGGTGCTGAAGCAGAAGAAGACGGTGACCATCCTGCAGAATGTGAAAGACAACAATCAGGCGGTGGTCACGGGCGTGCCGGTGTTCGATGAAAAGGGGAATCTTTACCGCATCATATCCATCACAAGGGACGCGGAGCTTCTCATCGATCAGATCGAGGATTTTGTGAATTCGGGAGAACTTCTGGAGCTGTACGAGCGCCTGCGCAGTAATGAAAAGCTGGCGGATCTGTACTTCGCAGAGCTGCGGCAGCTGCGTACAGAGCAGATAGAGGAAAAAAAGATCAACACCCACAACAGAGAGATGCAGGAGGTACTGGACGTTATCAAAAAAGTGGGGCCGGTGGACAGCAATGTGCTCATTCTTGGAGAATCGGGGGTGGGCAAGGATCTGGCGGCGGGGATGATCCACAATATCAGCCACAGGAGGAAGAACCCCTTTGTAAAGATCAACTGCGGCGCTATTCCGGAAAAAATACTGGAATCAGAGCTGTTCGGATATGAGGAGGGGGCGTTTACCGGGGCCCAGAAGAACGGAAAGCGGGGACTTCTGGAGATTGCCGACGGAGGCACCGTATTTCTCAATGAGATCGGAGAAATGCCCATGAACCTGCAGGTCAAGCTGCTGCAGGCGATCCAGGACAGAAGCTTCATGAGGATCGGCGGCCTGAGACCGGTGAAAGTGGATATCCGTATCATTTCCGCAACCAACAAGGATCTGGAGGAGATGGTGAAGAAGAACCTTTTCCGGGAGGATCTCTATTACAGACTGAACGTCATTCCGATCCTGATCCCGCCTCTGCGGGAACGGAAAGAGGATATCCCGGAGCTTGTGATGACATTTCTGGATGCCTTCAACAAAAAGCACGGCCGAAACAAACAGGTATCCTCCATGACCATGAAACGGCTCATCAACTACGAGTGGCCGGGCAATGTGCGGGAGCTGGAAAACATCATTGAACGGCTGGTAGTCGTGAGCCATGACGACACCATCTATCCCAACGACCTGCCGCCCTATCTGGCCTCACGGGAAAAGGCGCGCCACGGAGAGATGATCTATGAGGACGGCATGAAGCTGCAGGAGGTCCTGGATCGGGTGGAAAAGCAGGTGCTTGCGGAGGTCTATGGAAAGTACGGGAGCACCACCCGGGCGGCGGAGGTCCTGGGAGTCAATCAGTCCACTATCGTGCGCAAGCTGGCCAAGTACGGCCTATGTAAAAATAAATAGAAAAGCGGGAGCGGTTATGCGCGGGTGCATAGATGCTCCCGCTTTTTTTATGGGGCTACGGCGCGCAAAGGGGACGGGAGCTATTGAAAATACCCGTGTACAGCAGAAAATGTATAGAAAAAAAAGATTGATAAAAAGTTGGCATGCAATTTGCGTTATCTAATGACAGCGGCGCGCTCATCCGTTATTTGCAATTGTTGTTTTATGGATATGGAAGGTGATTACAGTGAAACAAATGAGTCTGGATCTGGAGCTGGTCTATATCAGGGACGTCCAGTTCGGATCGGAAACCAAGGTCAGGGATCATGTGTTGTACATCAACAGGGAAGAGCTGCTGGAAGTGATCCGCGATAAAGCCTTTGATTCTGTGGAGGTGGAATTGGCCCGCCCCGGGGAGTCGGTGCGCATCATACCGGTGAAGGACGCCATCGAGCCCAGAATTAAACCGGACAGCGGCGATTTTTTCCCGGGACTGCTGGGCGGCTTCGACGGGGTCGGCGAGGGCAGGACCAGAGTTCTGAAGGGCTGCTGCGTCATTACCACCGGTCAGATCGTGTGTTTCCAGGAAGGTCTGATCGATATGACCGGCCCCTGCGAGGAATACTGCATCTACTCAAAGATGAACAATGTAGTACTGGTGGCGGAGCCGGTGGAAGGCATCTCTCCGGAGCATCATGAGGAAGCCGTTCGGATGGCAGGGATCCGCATGGCTCATTATCTGGCAAAGGCCTCTGTGGATGCGGAGGTGGATGAAAGAAAGACTTATACGCTCCCGCCCGTCCCAGCGGAAAAGAAGCTGCCCAGGCTGCTTTACGTCAACCTGGTGCTGGCTCAGGGCCTGCTTCACGACAACTATATTTACGGCTCAGACTGCAAGAAGCTGCAGACCATGCTGATGCATCCCAACGAGATGATGGACGGAGCGATCGTCTCCGGCAACTGTGTGACGGCCTGCGACAAGAATACCACCTACGATCATGAGAATAATCCGGTGGTGGAGGATATGTACGCACGGCACGGCGTAGATCTGGAGTTCATGGGCGTTATCTCGTCTCCTATCAGCACCATGCTGGCAGAGAAGGAGCGGGGCGTTATGGCCATCGTAACGCTGGCCCGGCTGCTTTCCGCAGATGGTCTGGTGGTGACGGAGGAGGGCGGCGGAAACCCCGAAGCAGATCTGATGCTCATCGCAGAGAAGGCGGAAAAAGCTGGCATAAAGGTGGTGATGGGTCTCCACGAAAACGCCGGAGACGACGGCGCTTCCGAGTCGCTGGCCAACACAAACCCGGTAGCGGACGCCGTGATGACGGCGGGCAACAATAACGAGTTTATCCTGCTTCCGCCCATGGATAAGGTGATCGGACATCTGGAGGCGGTGGATGTTCTGGCCGGCGGCGTCAGCAACGCTCTGCGTCCCGACGGCAGCGTCAACGTGCGGCTTGCCGTGATCATGGACGCTTCCAGCAATCTGGGCATCACCAGAATTTCAGCGACTACATACTAAGGGGGATCGATTGTCATGAAAATTTTACACTATATCAATCAATTCTTCGCCAATATCGGCGGCGAGGAAATGGCCGATGTTCCCATGACAGTCCGGGAAGGCGTCGTAGGACCGGGACTGGCCATGCAGGCCCTTCTGGAGGAGGGAAACGAGATCGTAGCCACCGTGATCTGCGGAGACAATTACTTTGTGGATCACACGGACCAGGTCTCCAGGCAATTGGAGGAGATCATCAAAGACTGCGGCGCGGAACTGATCATCGCGGGGCCGGCCTTTTTCGCGGGGAGATACGGTATGGCCTGCGGCGGAGTGTGCAAGATCGCATGGGATATGGGCATTCCGGCGGTATCCGGCATGTATGAGGAAAATCCGGGAAGAGAGCTTTATCAGAAATATGGCTTCATCTTCCCCACGGACAACAACGCCAGAGGCATGAAGAAGGCGGCTCAGGCGATGACCGCTTTTGTAAACCGTTACGCCCAGGGCGGAGAGGAGATATACGACTACAAAAAGCAGGGCTATTTCAGGCGCGGCATCCGCAAGAATATCTGGCGGGAGCACGTGGGCGCTCACCGGGCGGTGGACATGCTCCTGGACAAGATCGCCGGCAGACCTTTTGAGACAGAGCTGGAAATGACTTCTTTTTCAAGGGTGACGCCCAGCGCTGCGGTGAAGGACCTGTCCAGGGCGAAGATCGCGCTGATCTCCACCTGCGGCGCAGTTCCGGAAGGCAACCCGGACAAGATCGAGTCCCATGCGGCCACTCGCTGGGCTGTCTACCACGTGGAAGACTATCAGGGCCCGGAAATGCTGCATTCCATCGTCGCTCACGGGGGCTGCACGCCGACCTTCGGCTATCATAACGGAAACCGCATGATGCCCGTGGACGCCATGGTGGAACTGGAAAAACAGGGCTTTATCGGAACGTTCAATAAAGACATTTATGTGACTGTGGGAAACTCCATGCCTGTGGCCCGGGCGGCGAAGTTTGGCGAGGAGATCGCCCGGTCCCTGAAGGACAGCGGGGTGGAGGGGGCGATCCTCACCTCGGCCTGAGGCAGCTGTACTCGTTGCGGCGCAACGATCGTAAAAGCTATCGACGATGCGGGCATTCCCATTGTACACCTGTGCACCATCGTACCGATCTCCAAGACCGTGGGGGCGAACCGGATCTATCCGGCTGTGGCGATCCCCCATCCCACAGGTTATCCTGACCTGACGCCGGAGGAGGAGAAGGAAGCCAGACTGGAACTGACGAAAAAGGCGTTGAAGGCGCTGACGGAAGAGGTAACGGAACCTACTGTGTTTAAATAGAGAATGATATTGCGTCTCCCTCCGCGGAGGCGGGGGGAGACGGCGCGTCGGCTGAAAGACAGACAAATGTGATGAGTGATACAAACGTGATGATCGAGAACAAAGAGACGCGGTGATCCGCACCGCGAAAAACAGATTTAGGAGGAATGTAAGCTATGACGAAAAGGGCCCCAACATTCGGAGAATCGGTATTTTCCATTTTATCTATGGTCGTCATCATCGCCGTCGGCTATGCGGGATTTGGAGTCAGAGTAGAAATGCTCATGATCATCTCCGCCATCGTAGCCGCCCTGGTAGCCAGACGGTGCGGCTACCGGTGGGCTGATCTGGAGAACGGCATCTGCCAGAAGATCGTCCAGGCCACGCCGGCGATCCTGATCATGTGGACCATCGGTATCGTGATCGCTACTTTTATATTCAGCGGCTCCATCCCCATGATCATCTATTATGGACTGAAGCTGATCAATCCGCAGTATATGTATCTGTGTACCTTCATCGTGTGCTGTGTGCTGTCTGTGGTCACAGGCACATCCTGGGGCTCCGCGGGAACCATGGGAGTGGCCATGATGGGCGTTGCGGCCGGGCTGGGCGTGCCCCTGCACATCACGGCGGCGGCCGTGGTCAGCGGCGTTATCTTCGGCGACAAACTGTCTCCGCTGTCGGAGACCACGAATCTGGCGCCTCTCTGCGCCGGCTGCAATATCTACGACCACATCGCTTCCATGATGTGGACCACCATACCGTCTTCGATCATATCCGCTGTGGTCTTTTTCATCTGCGGCACGCAGATCGAAGTGACCGGAACAGGTCTGCCTCAGGAGGCCATTGACACCATGGCGTCCCTGGACGAGATCTATCACTGGAATCTGCTGCTTCTGCTGCCGTTCCTGGTGATACTGGTATGCGCCTTTACAAAGCAGCCGCCGGTGCCCACCATGATCGGCGCGTCCCTGCTGGCCATCATTATCGGCTGTGCGTATCAGGGATTTGACGTGGTGCAGGGATTTGCGGCCAGCGTCAACGGCTTTACCACCAATATGATCTTTGACGGCGAGGTAGCTCCCGACGTGGCGTCGCTTCTGAACCGCGGCGGCATGAAGTCCATGGTCGGCATCGTGATCGTGATCTACTGCGGCTACGGCTATGCGGCCATCATCAGCAAGGCGGGATTCCTGAAGACGGCGCTGGAACCCGTTGTGAGCAGAGCGAAGAACCGCGTCACCCTCATCGGCGCCACGCTGATCACCGATTTCATCATCATGGCCTGCGCGGGCTCCTCTTATCCGGCGCACATTATGACGGCTGAAATGTACAAGAGGGCTTACATAGAGCAGAATCTGGATCCCAGAGTGCTGTCCAGAACACTGGAAGACGTGGGGACCATGATGGCGCCCTGGATCCCCTGGGGCACCTCCGGCGCCTTCTACATCGGAACTCTGGGCGTGGGGATCTTCGGCATGGAGGGCTTTGGTATCTGGAGCCCCAATACCTATCTGAATCCGGTCTTCGCGCTGATCGTGGCGGCGGTGGGCATCGGGATGTACAAGATGACCCCGGAAAAGCAGAAGGAAGAACTGGAGAAATTGGACGCGCAGGAAAAGGCGCTGTAGTGAAGCTTTAGAAAAATCGTAAGACGAGCGGCGCGGGGCTTTGCCGGCGGCTGGCCCCGCGGCCGCGTCCTGTGAAGCAGGAGATCGGCTGCCCGGCTGCTTTGGAACACTGTCCACGTGATGCAGGCCGGGATGGACAGACGGAAGGGGAGGACGGAGAGATGGAACAACTGTCTGAAAACGTGTGGATGGATCCTGTGGCGGCAGACACGGCGATGGAAGAAAACTGCATCTGCCTCACAGCCGTCATCGACGAGATCGAGAGAAGACTCATCGAACAGGCGCTGCGGAAAACCGGAGGGAACAGGACCCGGGCGGGCAATATGCTGAGCCTGACAAGACAGACGCTGAATTATAAAATCAAGCGGCTCAATATCCGCGTGGGAAGCTGAACGGGAAACAGGGAGGCGGGAACATATGAAGTCGGTATGCATTGTGACGAACAACGAGAGAACGGCGGAATACGCCGGACAGGACCGCAGAAAGTTTGTGCTGGATTTTACCAAGGAGAATGTGTGCCAGGTGGTTTTTCGAGCCAGAGATCTGCTCATGAACGGATGGCGGCTGACAGCCGACCCACTTGCGGGACGCAGAGAACGGGCCAATCCCTATCTCACGGTGATACTGGAAAAAGCGGAGACGCAGGAGAAGCCCCCGGGGGAAGCTTCCTTCGAGAAGGACGGTTCCGAGAGAGCCGGCGTGGGCCTGGTGGGCGGCGTCGGCGGGGACGGCGGCGAGATCCTGCGGGTGGAACAGCTGCTCTCTATCTTTGAACAGAACAGAGATCGCCTGGACAGGCTGAATGAACGGCAGAAAAAGGATTATGCTGCCATCGACCTGTCTCTGGCCCGCAGCACGCTGGATAAGCTGCGGCTTCCGGAAAAATAAGAGCCGGCTGTTTCATTTTGATCGAAACAGCCGGCTCCACTCTGTTGCGCTGTATTGTGTCGTGATGTGCATGATCCCCCGCTGCCGCCCAGTGGGGTTCTTTGTTTATTCGTCCTCAAATTCTCCGTCGATCACCGGATTGCTGCGGTCTACCAGACCGTCTGTGAACACGTCGAAACTGTCTTCCGCCTCATCGCCTGCCGGATCCTCTTCCTCCTCCAGGCCTTCGTAATCGCTGTGGATACTGTTTCCATGACCTCCCATGAGCTCGGAGAGATCTACGCGGTACTCGTCGATCTCATAATCCAGGCAGTCGGAGAAGTCATAGTCGTATTCGTCCTCGTTGAGCTTTTCCAGGCGACAGAGCGCCAGAGCTTCGCAGACAGACACATCCGCCGGGGAACCGTCCGACATACGCTTGCAGCGGACGTGGGAATCCATCGAATACCAGCTGCGGAATTTCTGAAACTCATCGGAAAAGAGCCGGAGACCGTCGGGATCTTCCACGTTTCTGGCCAGTCCCAGCAGATTCTGACGGATCGTGGTGAGCAGGGTATAGATGTCTACCGTATCGTCGGGGAGATTTTCCATGATCTCCTCGAAGTAGCTGGCGATCAGTTCGGTGAGCGTGCGCTCGGATACGCCTGAAAACAGTGCGTGGCAGGCTTCCGGGGAGACCTCCCGCTCCAGTTCCAGAAGATCCGCCAGATGCTCAAAATACTCGAATTCTTCCGGGGAATCCAGCTCCAGATAGTTCAGAAGTTCTTCAATATCCATATTTTTATCCTCTTTTTCTTTTGATTCTTTTGCTGACAGCGCTGCGTCAGCCGCACTTATTCGCTTCCATATCGAAATTTTTAAAAGCCACCGTAAATCCGGTGTTTTTAAAGATCCGGTTGATCATATTGACGAAGTTTTCGGAGAGATCGCTGGCGTAAAAGATGTTTTCCGCGCTGGTTTCCCGTTCTGCAAAGAGATTCTGCTCATCCAGACGATTTTTAATACATCCTACGATCTCCTCCGAAGGATTGATGATGCGCAGTTTCGGATACAGATGGCGGAGATTTTCCAGGATCAGCGGATAATGGGTGCAGCCCAGCACCAGCGTATCGATCTTGTGATAGGAGATAAAGGAGTCCATATAATAACGGATGGTCAGATCCATGATCTCGTTTTCGATAATGCCTTCCTCGATCAGAGGGACGAAGGCAGGGCAGGCGGCGGAATGGATAGACAGGGAGGGAGCCAGCCGGTGTATGTACTCATCGTATGTCCGGCTGCGTATGGTCACCTTCGTGCCGATAACGCCGATGGAATTGCTCTCCGTACATGTTTTTGCCACCGTTTCGGCTGCAGGGTGGATGATGCCCACGAGGGGCAGATCCGAAAACCGCTCCTGCAGGTCGGCGAGACAGGTGGCGCTGACGGTGTTGCAGGGGATGGCGATCATCTTCACGTCCTGCTGAACCAGAAAGTCTGCGATCTGACGGGCAAAGCCCCGGATCGTATCCGGGCTCTTGGAGCCGTAGGGCGTTCGGGCCGTATCTCCGAAATATATGATGCGCTCCCGGGGCAGGGCGCGGGTCAGCGGCGCAATGCAGGTGAGCCCGCCCAGTCCGGAATCAAAAAAACCGATGGGTCTGTTGTCCATATGATAAATTCCTTCCATATTGATATAATAAACTGGTCCGGATAGACAAATGTAATTTTATCCGCCTTATTTTATCAGATTGTATTTTGTTTGTCCATAGCGCGGAACACTTTGACGGCGTTACACGGCATGCCTTTGCGGAGAACTGAAATTTTGCGGGCGTAAGCGCCGGGCACTTGTATAAGTTCGCCGTTTGGTTGTATAATATATAATACCAATGTACGGAAAAAACTGTATCGGTATGACAGTGTTTTTTCTGTCAGGCGGCGGTGAAAATAAATCAATGAAAGAAAGGGAGCAAAATGGGAGACGAAAAAAAGACCAGGCAGAGAAATGAGATTCCGAAGGAATATAAATGGAAGATCGAGGATATGTACGCCGGCGATGAGGAGTGGGAAAAGGACTGCGCAAAGGTGCAGGAACTGGCAAAGGATTTCGGCCGTTTTTCCGGCAGGCTGGGAGAGAGCGCGGCCACGCTGCTGTCGGCGATGAAGGAGCGGGATGAGATCTGGCAGACGGCGGAGCGGGCCTTCGTTTACTCGCGGATGAAGCGGGATGAAGACAACCGGGTCAGCAAATATCAGGCCATGTGCGACAAGGCTCAGAGCCTGATGGCGAAGATCTCCACGGAGATGTCTTTCTTCACGCCGGAGATCCTGGAGATCCCGGAAGAAAAGCTGTTCCAATTCATTGACCAGGAGGAAGGGCTGCAGATCTACCGGCACATGTTCGATGAGATCCTGCGGGAGAAGGCGCACATTCTGTCCGCGGAAGAGGAAAATATCCTTGCTCAGATCAGCGAGGTGACCTCGGCCACCAACGACATTTTCTCCATGATCAACGACGCCGATATTCGATTCGGCAAGATCGTGGATGAGGACGGCGACCAGGTGGAGGTGACCCATGGCAATTACATCGGGCTTCTCCAGTCTCATGACAGAGAAGTGAGAAAGGAAGCCTTCGAGCACATGTATGAGGCTTACGAGAAGCAGAAGAATACCCTTGCCGCCACGTACAATTACAACACAAAAGTGGATGTGGTGAGCGCCAGGATCCGCAAGTATCCCTCGGCGATCCAGGCGGCTCTCATGGGTGACAACATCGATCTTGCTGTTTATGATAACCTGATCAGTGTGGTCAATGAAAATCTGGATCTCATCTACCGCTATATGGAGATCCGCAGAAAGATGCTGGGTGTGGATCAGCTCCACATGTACGATGTGTACGTTCCGCTGGTGGAGATGCCAAAGGAGAACATCCCCTATGAAAAGGCGCTGGAGATGGTCAGAGAGGGTGTGGCGCCTCTGGGCGGCGAGTATATTCAGCGCATGAACAAAGGCTTTGAATCCGGCTGGGTGGATGTCTACGAAAACGAGGGCAAGACCAGCGGGGCTTACTCCTTCGGGAGCTACGACAGCATGCCTTATATGCTGCTGAACTATACAGGCCGGCTGCAGGATGTGTTCACGGTGATCCACGAGATGGGACATTCCATGCATTCAAGTTATACGAGAGAGGAACAGCCCTTTATCTACGGAGGACATTCGATCTTTACGGCGGAGGTGGCTTCCACGGTGAACGAGTCTCTGCTGATGAAGCATCTGCTGAAGAACGCCAAGGATAAGAAGGAAAAGATGTATCTTCTGAACCTTTACATCGAGGAGTTCCGCACTACGCTGTTCCGCCAGACCATGTTTGCGGAGTTTGAGCAGATCACCCACGCTGCGGTGGAAAAGGGCGAGGTGCTGACAGCAGAATGGCTCAGCGAGGAGTACGGAAAGCTGAACAGAAAATATTTCGGGGACGCGGTGGTCTCCGATCCGCAGATCTCCATGGAGTGGGCGCGGATCCCCCACTTCTACAACGCATTCTACGTATATAAGTACGCTACGGGTTATTCCGCGGCTACGGCCATTTCTCAGAAGATCCTGGATGAAGGGGAACAGGCCAGGGAAAATTATATCCGTTTCCTCAAGAGCGGCGATTCCGACTACCCTGTGGAGCTGCTGAAAATCGCGGGCGTGGATATGAGCCGGCCGGAGCCTATACGTCAGGCCATGGAAGCGTTCAAAAACCTCGTTGAACAGTTGGAAGAACTGGTGTAAAATATAAGAACAGGCTGCAGGCCGGTGCCTGCGGCCTGTTTTTATGCGCGCCCCCGGCTGAAATCGGGGGAGCCGGAGGAAGGGGAAAGGGCAGATGGAAGAGAAGCGGATCATCAATATATTTTCCAACAGCAGCAGTATATCGAAGGAGACGCGCAATGTACTCAAGCAGAAGCTGGAGAAATGCGGTTTTGTGGTGCCCCGTCACTTCGATCCGGCGGCGGAGCTCATCGTCTGCGTGGGGGGCGACGGGTCCTTTTTGAAAACGCTGCATCGATACGAGTTCCCCGATATTCCATTCGTGGGTGTGAATACAGGCCATCTGGGATTCTTTCAGGAGCTTTATCCAGATCAGCTGGATGAGTTCATTTTCAAATACAAACAGGGAGAATATGAGGTCCAGGATCTGAAGACTGTTGAAGCTTCCGTGACCGTGGGCGAAAAGGAATGCGCCAAGGTCGGACTGAATGAGATCGTTATCAAGGGAGCCAGGTCTCAGCTGGTACATCTGAACATGTCCATCGGAGACAGTTTTATTGAACGCTTCAGCGGCGACGGGATTCTGGTGGCCACATCGGCGGGAAGTACGGCGTACAATTACGCGCTGGGCGGCAGTATCGTGGACCCCCGTCTCAATCTGCTGCAGATCACCCCCATCAGTCCCATGAATACCACAGCTTATCGTTCCTTTACGTCCAGCGTGCTGCTTCCTTCGGGCCTCACGGTGAATATCTATCCGGAAAATGAGGACGACAGAGGGATGCTGGTAGTGGTAGACGGAATGGAGCAGCGTTTTTCCTCCATCGATAAGGTGACGGTGGATATCGGACCCAATATCGTGCGGCTGCTGCGGATGGAGAACTATGATTTCTGGACAAAAGTAAAGAGTAAGTTTTTATAGAGTCGTCTAAACGATCCGGTACGCCGACAGCGGCGACCGGTGGGATCCGCTGCCTGCGGGAAAGGCAGCGCGTACGGCATAGGAGATGTTATGAGCGAGAGAACGTTTGTATACACCATAAAAGAGGGCGACGAGGGTCTGAAGGTCAAAGAATTGCTGCGCCGGAGACTGGGCTTTTCTTCCCGTCTTATGCGTAAGCTGAAGGTGCAGGGCGGCGTGGAGCTGAACGGCTGCTTCGTCAGACTTTATGAAAAAGGAAGACCGGGGGATCTGCTTACTGTGACCATGCCGGAGGAACGGAGCCAGTTTGAACCGGAAAATATCAGGATCAATGTGCTGTATGAGGACGACGACCTGCTTTTCATCAACAAACAGCCCGGAATGGTGGTGCACCCCACAAAAGGACACGTGGATCATACCATCGCCAACGGCCTGATGCAGTATATGCTGGACACGGATCAGAGCTTTAAGATCCGTTTTATCAACCGCCTGGACATGGACACTTCCGGGGTGCTTCTCATCGGGAAAAATTCTCATTGCCAGGATGATTTCGCCAAACAGGCGGCGGAAAATCGCGTGGAAAAAAAATACACGGCCGTGGTGCGCGGCGTGATGGAGGAAGAGGAGGGAACTGTGGATCTTCCCATCGCCCTGGAGCAGGAGGACCACGTGCGCAGGGCGGTGCGCCAGGACGGTTATCCCTCGGTAACGCATTACCGCGTACTTGAGCGCTATTTGGGATATACGCTGGTGGAGCTGCTGCTGGAGACGGGCAGGACCCATCAGATCCGCGTTCACATGGCCCACATCGGGCATCCGGTGGTGGGCGACATACTGTACGGCAAGCAGGAAGATCTGCTCATCGACCGTCAGGCGCTCCATGCGAAAAGCCTTTCCCTGCTGCATCCGGTGACGCGCAGTCCTCTGACGGTGGAAGCGCCTCTGCCCGAAGACATGATCTGCCTGATCGAAAAGCTGCGGGCGCGGAGATCGGGAAAATAACGGAACCATCCGCACCAAAGTGAACGGACCTGCATATGATGGAAGAGTCAGAAGAGCAAGGGCGGGGACTGGACAAAAACAGTCTTCGGCGTGCTGATTTTTCAAATATGGAGGTGTTTATACGGTGGGTGAAGAATACACAAAACAGAGTTTCGATCGTGACCGCAGACCTTTCCCGGGAAATGACGGCGGCGAGCCGTACGGCGAAGCGCCCAGAAAAGAGGTGGGAAGCAGAGGGAAAGGACCGGCGAAGGAATGCTGCGATCCCTGCGGCCCCTGTGATCCGTGCGATCCGTGTGATCCCTGCGATCCCTGCCGGCCGAAGGATCCCTGCGATCCCTGCCGGGAAGATGGCTGGGATTGGGGCAGCTGGCTTCCCATTATCCTGATCATCCTTCTGCTGTGCGGCGGAGGCGGCTTCTTCGGCGGCGGAGGCAGAGACGAGTGCTGCGACGGCGGCGGTTTCGGCGGCGGTTTTGGCTTTGGGGGCGGCAGCTCCAGCTGGATCATCATTCTCGTCATTATCTTCCTGTTCTGCAGCAATCGCGAGGACGGAGGGAGAGGCGGATTCCTGGGCGGGTTGTTCTAGCGGGGCCGGCAAACGGTCTGCAGCAAAAGACAGGCACGGACGATCAGGTATGCAGCTTACATAACAGAGACAGTCTTGGCCGGAGGCGGCCCTGACCGGAGGCGGACAGTGAAATGCACTGCCCGCTTTTTGTATGTACGTTTGAATCAAAAAGACCAGCTGGGCGTAAGGCTTTTATCTTGCGCTTCACAGGCGCTTGCGTTAAGATAGAATGAGACTGTGGAACGCAGTCTTTTTTATGGATGAAAGGGAGTCTGAAATTCTTGGATCAGAACAGGGTGTCAAAGGAATATAAAACCGGTGTGATCTGCGCGTTGGCCTGCGCATTTATCTGGGGGATCCTGCCGGTCTATTGGAAGATGATCGAGAGCGTCAATTCGCTGCTCATTATATTTTATCGGATCGTCATGGTCTTTGTGCTCATCGTCATTGTGGATCTCATCATCTACAAAAAAGAGGGGGTGCTGGAGCCGCTGCGCAAAAAAGGGGCGAAGCTGACCTTTTTCACAGCCGGCGTGCTGATCTCCGCTAATTGGGGGATCTATATCTGGGCGATCAACAGCGGCCGTATCATTCAGACCAGTATCGGCTACTATATCGAACCGCTGGCAGTGTGCTGTTTCGGCGTCTTATTTTTTCATGAGAAGCTGGATAAGTTTAAGATCGGCGCCTTTGTGCTGGCTCTGTGCGGCGTGGCGTTCATGGTGATCTGTTACGGGCAGCTCCCCGCCGTCGCCCTGGGACTTGCGGGAACCTTCGCCACGTACGGGGCTATCAAGAAGAAGGTCCAGGCTGAATCCATGCTGGCGCTTCTCTATGAGACGATGTTTCTCGTACCCATCGCCCTGGCAGTGATCTTTTACATGGAATTCACGGGACAGGGAGCCTTTACCACGGCCGCGCCGGGAGAGATCGCGCTGCTTTTTCTGTGCGGGTTGATGACGGCTGTGCCGCTGATACTGTTTTCTATGGCGGCCAACCGCATCGACATGATCACGCTGGGAGTGACAGAGTACATATCGCCGTCTATCGGTCTGCTGTTGGGGATCTTTCTTTATCATGAACCCTTTGACAGGGTCCAGTTCATCTCCTTTGTATTTATATGGATCGCACTGGTGATCTTCACTGTGGGCGGGATCCGGGGAAGCGGCGGAGGAAGTTATACGGATCATGCGGACCATGTGGAGACCGCGTCCGTCCCGGAGCCGGGAGAGCGGGGGATCGCAAAATGAACAGAGTTCGCTGCGAAAAGGAAGCGGGGGAACGTGGAAAGGACAGTAATATGAGTGAAAAGAAACAGGACGGCCTTCGGGCCGCACAGATAGCGCTGCTGTACATCGGATGCCTTATGGGAGCGGGCTTTGCCTCCGGGAAGGAAATGTGGCAGTTCTTTGGTGTGTTCGGCGGGAAAGGATTTTTGGGGATCCTGCTGGCCACGGTGATCTTTGTGGGGTTCGGTTACCTCAGCGTCTCCAACGCCAGAATGCTGGGAACCAGCGATCTGAGCAAAATGGTTTCTCCGGTGGAACATCGGGGGATCGAGAATTTTGTGGGCACGGTCATGTGCCTGTTTTTGCTGATGGCGTATTTTTCCATGCTCGCCGCGGGGGGAGCGCTTCTGGAAACGCAGTTCGGATTGCCCCATGCGGCGGGGAGCCTGATCTACATGCTGATGGCTGTTCTCACCGCCATCAGGGGATTTCAGAGCGTTTCTTCGCGGATCAGTAAGGTGACGCCGGTCCTGGTGGGAGGTACGCTGATCATCGGGCTGTACATGATCGTCAGGGATCACAGCCTGATCGCAGAGCATGCAGGGCAGACCTATGTGGCCGACGCCAGTCCGCTGGCCTCCAACTGGATGACGGCGGCGATCGCTTTCGTGGCTTACAATCTCACTGCGGCCATACCCATGCTGGGCAACTGTTCGATCAGCGCCCGGGGAGAAAAGACAGCGCGCAATGGCGCTGTACTGGGAGGAGCGGCGCTGGGCGTATGCTGCCTGATCCTGTATCTGGCCACGCTGTCCGCGCCGGAGGCCGCAGCGGCGGCGGATCTCCCCATGATCCGTTTCTGCAACGACATTTCGCCTGTGCTGCGGACTGTTTACGCCATGTTTCTGCTGATCGCCATCTTCGCTACGTGCACCAGCTGTTTTTACGGTTTTACCACGAAGCTGCCGGACAGGAATTACCGGCTCTTTGTTATCTGGGCAGTGGCGTTGGCGGGCTATGGGCTGAGTTTATTTGGCTTTTCCAATCTGGTGGCGGTGGTCTATCCCATCGGAGGATATTTCAGCCTGATATTTCTGATCTCCATGATCGTCAACTTTGCGCTTCTGAAAAAAGGGAAGCGCCGGCTGCCGGACACCGCGCCTCTGAGACAGACGTCGCAGGCACAGGCAGACGCTGAGGGGGCCCAGGAGGGCACGGATGAAAATAAGAGAACCGGAGGGAAATAAATGGATCGGAACGGCAACAATCAATCACTGGCGGAGGGCGTAAAGCGCTTCGTGCCGGGTCACGGCGGCGACTGTACGCTGATCGTGGGAACAGAGAAGACAGCTGTGATCGACACAGCGATGACTTACTGCGTCAGGGAGCTTGTGGAAATGCTCTCAGAGGAGCTCGGCGGCCGGCCGCTGGACTACGTGCTGCTCAGCCATTCGCACTACGATCACGTGGGAGGCGTACCCGGACTACGTCAAAGATGGCCGGAGCTGGAAGTGCTCGGCTCGCTGCATGCGCGGGAGATATTTCGCAGAGACGGCGCTCAGGCAGCCATACGCCGGCTGACGGAATCTGCGGCGTCCGACTATCTGGGAGAAGACAGCCCGGAATGGAGAGGACGGGCGGAGACCTTTATGAATTACAGCAAGGATGAAATGCAGGTGGACCGTGTGATCGGCGAAGGAGACGCCGTATGGCTGGGAGATCTGTCCGTCCGCGTGCTGGACACGCCGGGGCATACCAACTGCTCGCTTTCTTTTTATATACCGGAACGCGGCCTGCTGTTTCCAAGCGAGAGCGTGGGATGCTATAAGCACCGGGACTATATGAATTCGCCTTTTCTGACCGGTTTTCAGGATACCATCGATTCCATTGAGAAGTGCCGTGCCGTAAAACCGCTGAGGGTAGTGTCGCCTCATTACGGGCTGGTCAGAGATATTTCCCCGGAGGAGTACTTTGATCTGGCGGAGAGAGAAGCTTATCATGTGAGGGACTTCGTGCTCAACTGTCTCAGGGATGGGCTAACGGAAGAACAGGTTCTGGAGCGCTGTGTGGAAGAATTCTGGATGAGCAGAGGCGAGGACCGCAGGGAACAGCCGCTGCCGGCCTTCACCATCAATATGAACGCCACCATTCGTCTGGTGGAACGGGAGTTTGCGGATGATCTGAAGAGTTCCTGGGGCCGCCGGTTCCAATGAGATTGCAGACGGGAGATCTCATATCGTCGGGATTCCGCCGCACCGGTGTGCGGCCGCCGGAACGCAAATAGAAGGAGGAGGCAGTATGGACGGACAGGTACAACTGGAGAAACAACTGATTGAATTTATTAAGAATAAGGTCAGGACAGATGAAAACAGCGGATGGTTCCGCGAACCGCTGGTCGGTTTTTCATCGGCGGCAGACCCGCGATATGACAAGCTGAAGGAGATCGTGGGCGCCCATCATCTGCATCCCACGGAGATCCTGCCCTCAGCTGGATCGGTGATCTCTTTTTTCATTCCGTTTGAAGAGTTTGTGGTGGTTCGAAACCGCAGGGGAAAGCAGGTGGCGGAAGAGTGGGCCAGGGCCTATCTGTTCTGCAATGACCTGATCGGCCGCATATCGGAGGAACTGGCGGTGTTTCTCAGAGCCGGGGGATGGGAAGCCGGAGTGATCCAGGCGACGCATACCTACGACCCCAGGGATCTCCAGTCCTTTTGGTCTCACAGGAGCGCAGCTTTTATCGCAGGAATGGGCAGTTTTGGACTGCACCGCCTGCTGATCACGCCGAAGGGCTGCGCGGGCCGTTTCGGGACGGTGATCACCTCCGCGCCGCTGACGCCGGGGAGACCCTACGAGGAAGAAAACTGTTACTATTACCGGGAGGGCACATGCCGTTACTGTACCAGTATGTGCCCCACAGGCGCGCTGGGGGAGGACGGGAGCCTGGACAAGCATTTGTGCCACGATCATTTGCTGGAGGTGGACCGCCTTTTCCCGGAGCTGGATATGACGGATGTGTGTGGAAAATGTGTGGCGGGACCCTGCGCTATTCTGGAAAAATAGACGGCGGGAGTTCACTTGGATCGATATGTCATAAAACTGGACTGCGGCAGAGATGCCGCAGTTTTTCATTATGCAGGAAATACCGCGAAGCGATATTGACGAAATAACAAAAAAGTTTACCCTGTGAAAATGAGCCCGTAGGGCAAATAAGTTATCGAAGGAAACTTTTTTATTTTTTGACCAGAGAAGTCGAAAAATTCAGACTGAAATTGCTGAAAATTTTGCGATTCGCAAAAAAACTATGTGAAAGCAAAAAAATCTGCAAGCTGCTTTTGTCCGATCAGCGGTGAAAGGGCTGAATTTCACGTAATTCTGCTTTCATGAAGACTTGGCACGACAATTGCTACTTAATATAATCACAAGCATTTCACCACTGGATAATTGTGGGCATAGAAGAATGTGCGCGCAATCGAGAAAGAAGAGGTAAGAAAATGAGCAAAAAAGTCATAAGCGCCGCAGATGAAGCAAAGATCAACTTCGCGTTTGATAACGCCACAGAGCTTTTGAAAAACCAGAAAGCAAGAGGAGAAAGAATCGAACTGAATATTTTAAGAGGGGACACGCCCACCTTTATGGAATATCCTCTCGCCGCCAAACCGGAGGACTTAAAGGGCGTGGATGCAGCCATCGTCGGCATTCCCTTTGAGGGTCTCACCATTCAGACGCCGTCCATCATGGCTCCGCCGACCTGCGGGCGCCCGGAACCAGGCTCCGTTTACTGGAGAATGGGAGCGGACGTAGGTCTCGACAACATCAGAAAATATTCTATTTACTACTCGGTAAAGCATAACAGAGGCTATTTTCCGGAGATCGATAAGGAAATGGTCATGGAGGACTACATCCAGGTCAGAGACTACGGGGATGTGCCTTACACGCCGGATGATATCGAAGGAAATCTGGAACGTGCCGAAAAGCGGGTCGCCGAGGTCGTAGCGGCAGGGGCGATGCCAATTATTTTTGGAGGGGACCACACCGTTCCCACGCCCACCTTAAGGGCAATTCTGAAGCCCAGAGAGAAAAAGGCTGGTCTGATCGTTTTCGACTCTCATATGGATCTTTCCTGCGAGCCGAAGAATTGGGCATCCACCGAATGGAATCAGGTACTAGAGCTGGGCAAGATCAGTCCGGATAATTTCGTCGTCATCGGGATCCGGGGCGTCAGAAATTCTATCTTCGAAAAAAATGTGGCAAAAGAGTTAGGTCACCGCGTCATCACCATCGACGAGATGAAGGATCGCGGCATTAAGGATGTGATGGATGAAGCCATTCGGATCGCCACAGATGGAACAGACGGTATTTACATGTCGCTGGATATCGACGTGATGGACCCGAGTCAGGTGGTGTCTCAGAAAGCGCCTGAATTCTGGGGTATGACGATGGATGAAATGTTCCATGCGGTAAGAAGAATCTCTCGTGAGAAGGTGATCGGTCTGGATATAAACGAATATACGCCGGATTATGACGTAAACGGAATGGGCGCGCAGTTCTGCGCACGGATCGCCGCCGAATTCCTGGGCGGGCTTGCGCTGCGCAAAAGAGACGGCCTGAAATAGGAGAGGAAACGCAGATGAATTCAGTTGTATTTATGAATGGAGACGAAGTCAGAAAGCGGCTGTCCATGAAAAAGGCCATCGAGTGGATGGAAGAAGCGTTCGTGTTGTTTTCAAAAGGCGAGGCTGACGTCTTTCCGATCATCACTCACGACTTTGAGGGGAAATTCAGAAATATGGACATTAAGTCCGGCCATCTGGACGGCGCGGACGTCCTGGGCCTTAAACTTCTCGTACGAGTCATGGATAATCCGGAAAAGCGCGGCCTTCAGGCGCTGAATGGTCTGGTGGTCATCGTAAATTCCAAGACAGGACAGTTGGAAGGCATCGTTGATGGATTAAGCGTGACCAATATCAGGACAGGCGCCTGCGGCGGAGCGGCGGCAAAGCTGTTTGCAAGAAAGGATTCGAAGCATGCGGTGATCGTGGGCGCCGGTTATCAGGGAGGCGTGCAGTACGAAGGTCTGGTTGAAGCGGTCCCCGCGCTGGAAAAAGTGACGATCGTGGATCTGGATGAAGGACGGGCGGCAGCGGCTGTACAGCGGGAAAAAGAGAAATACCCGCATATTCGCCTTTGCCATGCAGGAAACGATAAACTTCCGGAGCTGCTGCGGACGGCAGACATTCTCACCACCTGTACGCCCTCAGCCAGACCTTTTATCAAAAAAGAATGGATCCGGCCAGGATTGCACATCAACGCCATCGGCGCAGACATGAAGGGCAAGCAGGAATTGGACCCGGAGATCATGCAGGAGGCGCATATTTTCGCAGATTCAAGAAAACAGGTGCTGCGTCTGGGAGAATCAGAGCTTGCTTATGAAATGGGATCGATCGCCGAATCTGACGTGAACGAGATCGGCGACGTCCTGGCCGGAAAGGCCGAAGGCCGCCGAAACGCGGAGGAGATCACGGTATTTGATGCTACTGGAATGGCTATCGAAGACCTGATCGTGGGCGCCAGATTATTGAAGGTGTGAGTACCGTTTTAACCAAGAATCAGGCCGGCTGTTGAAACTGAGGAGTCAGGCCGGCCTGTAGAAAAGAAAGGTAGGTGCATCGTCGCGACGAGGATGTACGAGGTAAGGTATGGGGAGAAAAATTCCGTTTTGGCAATGCGCGCTGACCCTTGGGTTCACCGCAGTTGCCCTCATGTATGCCCTGGGTATTCTGGGCATGATTTTCGGGGACGCCTTTGCCTGTGATTACGGCGAGGCTCATATTCCTCTGATTGCTTCCTGTGTTTTCGCCACGGTCGTGGCAATTTTGAACGGCTATAAATGGTCTTTTATCCAAGCTGGCATTTTAGCGGCGATCCACAGGTCCATGCAGGCTAACCTGATCCTGATGACCACCGGCATTTTGATCGCCGCCTGGGTGGCGGCAGGGGTGGTGCCGAGCATGATCTATTATGGGCTGATGATCCTTAAGCCGACTATTTTTCTGTCGGCGTCGGCGATTCTGTGCTTTATCGTCGCCCTGTCCACCGGTTCCTCCTGGTCCACAGTGGGAACCATCGGCATCGCGCTGATCGGAATAGGAAGCGGCCTGGGATTTCCCAGCGCGATGACGGCGGGCGCCATCGTTTCCGGCGCTTACTGCGGCGATAAGATGTCTCCGCTGTCGGATACCACAAACCTGGCGCCTGCCATGGCAGGCGCGAATATTTTTGAACATATCAGACACATGATGTGGACGGTGATCCCTTCGATGGGGATCGCCCTGATTCTCTACACGATTCTGGGCTTACGGGCTGCGGGAGATTACAACGGCGAAGTGATCAGAGAGATGCAAAAAGCGCTGACGCTGAACTTCAATATGACGCCGATCCTCCTGATCCCGCCGGTGATCGTCATCCTCATCGTGGCCTTCAAGCTGCCGGCCCTTCCCGGTCTTATGGGAGGCGCAATCATAGGATGCATATTTGGCATGGTTTTTAATGGGATGAGCATGGGTGATCTGCCGTCCATTCTGCATTACGGTTACAATGTGGGAGCATTCAGCGACGGCATTCAGCAGACGGCCACTTCCATGGGCATGAGCCTGAATGATCTTTTAGGTATGGATAACGGGGAATTTTCCGCGCTTGCGGCCGCACAGAACCTTCCGTCCTCGGTGATCGCAGAGTACAACGTCGTCAACCTGATCGACGGGAAAGGCGGCCTGGATTCCATGCTCTGGACCGTCAGCCTAGTGATCTGCGCCATGTGTTACGGCGGCGTTATGGATGCTTCGGGCATGTTGGTTCAGTTTACGGAGAGACTGCTGAAATTGGCCAAGAATACGGGAATGCTGGTTACCGTAACGGTGTTTACCGCAATTATGGTCAATGTTGTGGCCGGGGACCAGATCCTGTCCATTGTGATCACTGGAAGAATGTACAAAGAAGCATATGAAGACAGGCGGCTCAGGCCGAAGAATTTGTCCAGATGTCTGGAGGATTCGGCCACCGTAACCTCCAATCTGGTTCCATGGAATACCTGCGGCGCGACGATGCGGAGCTTTATGGGCGTACCGCAGTGGGGCGCCGGCGGATACGGACCCTACGCCTTCCTGAGTCTGTTCAATCCGATCATCTCCATCTTTTACGGATTTACAGGTATTTCGATGGAGAAAATGACGGAGGAAGAGTACCAGAAGGTCTTAGAACAACGCGAAAAAGAAAAGACAGACGCATTGAACGCGCTGAAAGCGTAGATCGATGATCGGTAAGATGTGAAAAAAGGAGGAGGCGATATGCCGGATTTCCTGCAAAAACAATCTTTTTCTGAAAAATACATGATAAACTAATTGTAATTGGCGATTCTGTGGATAGATTTAAGGAGAAAACCATGATGGAGCAATTAGACAGGGCCAGTTTCATTGCCATTCTTGACGCGATGCATGAAGGCGTGATGCTGATCGACAAGAATCTGAAAATCGTGTATTACAATGAGGCCATGGGAAAGATTGAAGATTATGAGCGGGAAGATGTGATCAATAAAGATATTCGGGAGGTCTACCCCCTTCAGACGGAAGAGAAGAGCACGATCGTAAAAGCGATCCGGGAGGGCAAAGCTTCTGTGGATATCGTTCAAAACTATGTCACAGGCAGGGGAAAGAACGTTTCGACGGTCATTTCCAGCATTCCGATCAGAGTGGACGGAGAAATCATCGGCGCAGTCGAGATCAATAAGGATATAACGAGTCAAAGAAAACTGATGAGCAACCTGATCGACATGCAGAACACGTTGAACGCATCAGAGAATACCGGAAAGAAACATAAAAATCCGAATACGATCTATTCCTTCCATGATATCGTAGGAGAGAGCCATTCGATAAAACAGACGCTGAAATACGCCAGACAGGCGGCGAAGACGGATTCCATGGTACTGATCCAGGGAGAAACGGGAACGGGGAAAGAGATATTCGCCCAGAGCATCCACAATAGCGGCGCACGCTGTGAAAAACCTTTCGTGGCGGTAAATTGCGCGGCGCTCCCCGGCGAATTACTGGAGGGAATTCTGTTCGGCACCGTAAGAGGCGGCTTTACCGGTTCCACGGATCGGGCAGGTCTGTTTGAAGAAGCGGAAGGAGGGACGCTCCTTTTAGATGAAATCGACTCCATGGATATTATCCTTCAGGCAAAATTGCTCAGGGTCTTGCAGGAGGGCACTGTCCGCAGGGTCGGCGGCGGTAAGGATATCAAATTAAATGTCCGCATCATTTCCGCCGCCAACTCCAATTTGATGAAGGCGATGGAAAAAGGGACTTTCCGGAGGGACCTGTTTTACAGGCTGAGCGTAGTCAATATTGATATTCCGCCGCTGCGGGAACGGGGAGAGGACATTATCTACCTTGCGAATTTCTTTCTGGATATGTTCAACGGGGCTTTCCACAAATCCGTGAAGGGCTTTTCCAGGGAGGTAGAGGATCTGTTTTCACAGTACTATTGGCCGGGCAATGTGAGGGAATTGAAGCATTGCATAGAGGGGGCCATGAATATGATCGAAAATGAAGACGTGATCAGGGCAGAACATTTGCCTTCCGGCATTCGGAGGGATTCAGGAAAGCGAATCGTTGATGGTCATCCCGTCAGTCCCTTTCGAATGAACGAACTGAGCAGACTGGAAACGGGGCATGTTCAGAGCCATATGGAGAAGGGAGCGGCTTTGGCCGATTCGCTTCACAAGATCACCGCTTCGGTAGAAAAAGAAAAGATCCTGCAGGCTTTAATGCAAAGCAGGGGATGCGTGACCGACGCCGCCCAATTACTTGGAGTCAAACGGCAGACGCTGCAATATAAAATGAAAAAGTACGGAATTACAAAAGACCGTCAAAATGTTTACTGGACTGATGTATAGGAGAAGATGAAGTTGGAGAACCATTTTCAACCTTGTCCACGTACGATCAGATCGCAGCGCAACGAGTGAAAAGGGCGCTGTTTGTTTGTGGCGGCAGGGATGAATTTATTTCACCCGCCGTCGACAAGGAGGGAAAAATGAAATTAGATGAATTCATATTGGAAAAATGGCTGAACCCACTGTGTGAAAGTGAAAAGAATGAAATATATTTGGGAGGCAGCTGCGTGGCGCCGCTCACGTTGGAAGAACTGTTTGATCTGATCGGACAAGACGCCGACGCGTTTCTGAAGGAAGTAAAAAAGATGAATCTCGGTTACGGAAAGTTTGACGGCACCCCGAGACTGCGCAAGGCTCTGGCGGAAAAGCTATACCGCAATGTGAAACCGGAAGAAGTGATTCCCGTTCATGGCGGAGCGGGAGCAAACAACACAGTTGTAATGACCCTTGTTGAACCGACAGACAATATCATTTCCATCGTACCGAATTATCAGCAGTTTGATTCGACGCCGGACGCGATGGGCGCGGAGGTCCGCAGGGTATATCTCCTGCCTGAAAACGGATATAAGCTCGATATGGCTGAAGTGAGAAAAGCGGCAGATCAAAATACGAAGGGGATCTTCTTTACCAATCCAAACAATCCTACGGGAGCGACGTTTACGCTGGAGGAAATGAACGAACTGATCGATATCGCCAAATCCGTTGACGCCTGGATCGTGTGCGATGAAATGTACCGCGGCCTGGACGATGAATACGCGCCGTCCTTCGCTGATCTGTACGATAAAGCCATCGTAACCTGCAGCTCATCGAAGATCTATTCCATGGCGGGAACCAGAGTGGGCTGGATCGTCTGTCACGACCCGGATATGGTCTGGCACCTGATGAATTACCGCTCATATGACAGTATCTGCGGCGGCACCTTCGACGAGTGGCTCTTTGCCATCGCCATCGAGCGCGTGGAAAAACTGTTTGAGAGGAGCCGGGATCTGGTCAGGCAGAACAAACCGGTCATTGACAGGTGGATCGAGGGAAATCAATACCTCCATCAATATGCAGACGCCCACGGTACCACGTATCTGGTCCATTATGACCTGGATATGGATTCCGTATCCTTCTGCGAACAGCTTATGGAGGATACCGGCGTGCTTGTCTGCCATGGAGACTGCTTCAATGTGCCCCATACCTTCAGAGTAAATCTGTCCATTTCCGAACAGCTTGAAGAAGGACTGCGCCGCGTCGATGAGTTTATCTACGGACTTGTAGAAAAGGGCGTGAAGATTTTGCAGGTTCCTGCGTGAAGATGATTGAATAACAGGCAGAAAAGGTCCCGGGTGCAGAAATATGTACCCGGGACCTTTGTTAAAAGGAGAAATTTAAATGGTTAAGTAAAAGTCTTATCTTCTGGG
Source organism: Bacilliculturomica massiliensis (assembly GCF_900605495.1). Classification (GTDB taxonomy): domain Bacteria; phylum Bacillota; class Clostridia; order Peptostreptococcales; family Anaerovoracaceae; genus Bacilliculturomica; species Bacilliculturomica massiliensis. The sequence continues at coordinate 1,392,062 of NZ_LR027603.1, read as the reverse complement.
CTGAGGTCTCTGGGGTCTGTGAGGCGGACGGGGCGGCCTGGGAGGACGGCATTCGTCGTCGCAGGGGTCGTAGTCGTCGTCACAGGGATCGTAACAGGGATCGCAGCAGGGATCACAGCAAGGGTCGCAGCAGGGATCGCAGCAGTCGTCTCTGTCGGGTTCGACCTCGGGATTGTATTTGCTCTGCGTCTGGTTCGGGAAGAGCTGCGGGAAGCTTTCGCAGGCCGCCGCCGTCTGAGGAGCCAGCTGTACATATCCTGTGGACAGTACGCAGAGCTGTACAGGTACAACGATCTTCTTTTCACATGTCACGCACAGGGCCACGATCAGATTGGCCTTTACTGTGCCGTCGGGACAGATCGTCACGTCTCTGCCCATGTTGTTGGTCGCCAGCCTGGTTTCGCAGGCCGGGTTGCAGAACTCGGTAAACCTGGGCAGGAAGGCGCTGTTTTCCGTGGAAGGGATGCAAAGCTCAAAGAAATTGGTGAGAAGAAGCGGCGAATTTTGCTGAGCGATGTTCACCTTCGTGCATACGGTGTAGATGACTTCGTGATCGTAGCGGTCACAAAGCAGCAAGTCTAAGTAAATTTGAACATCACCGGTCACGGAGATGCTCTGTGTACCAAAGATCGGGGTCCCCCGGCCCTTGCTGTCGCAGTCATGTGTATCTGCGTACACGATTTTTTCTGAGTAAGTACCGTCGGGACCTACAACTGTAATGTCCTCGCCGTTTGCATTCTGTATGAAGGTCGCGCCTGACACTGTGGTATTGATACCAAGCTTCAGGTTCTGCGGATCGTCTACATTCTGCGGATTGAAGAACCTCTTGCAGCGTATATCAACAACTCTTTTTAATCTGTGCCCTCTGGGGATCGCAGGTGTGAAGCACTGGTTGCTCACCGTCTTCAGGCCCTGAAGATTGAACAGGACCGCGTCGAAGACCTTCTGCACGTAGATCGGCTCAGATACGACGTTGTTCAAATTGCCGTCGAATTCGCAAAGATCGTTTGCGTTGCAGCAGTTCTGAAAGAGGTCCGGCGAAACTCTGTCACCACCGAAACAGCTCATATATTATTTACCTCCTTTATCGGTCAAAAGTATTTGGTTTCACAGACAGTATATTCATTTTAAAAATATGTGTTACGGATTCTGCCTTTCCCGTTGTGAAAAAAGTATAACAGGGCCATATTTGCAGTTATGTCTGCAGTGCTGACCTCGGACTGACTTTACCGCGCTTTGACAGTAAGGGCGGACACCGGCGGAGGAGACAGTGGAATAGCTGACTGATCACCATATTATTCAGGAATGTGGAGAGATGTTCCTGTCCCGCCGGCAGAAAAGGATGTGGCGCTGCGCGGGCCGCTATGTTAGAATAAAAGCAGGGAAATGTTCTTCATTTGGTACATGTATGCTCCGAGAGGTATTCCAAATGCTCATGAAGTGTTTTGCGGAAGCAGGGAAGAGGGGGAAGTGGATCAAGGAGGAATGGAATGAGCGAGAGGGAGATGCTGGAGATCCGGATGAACGTTGTGGAGAGCGAGATCGCGAAGATGAAAGCGAAATACGAGAGCGCATAATCAGAAACAAAAGAGGCCGGTGAAGGAGACATCGGCCTCTTTTGGTCTTTATGCCCAGGGAATGAGGGCGGCCGGAGCCGGACGAGTCGATTCAGAATAAATTATATTTCTGACAATATAATTCCGCAATATGCTTTATGATCATATCACAGTTTAGAAAAAAACGGGGCTGGAAACAGCCGGTACACATGGGTTTTCTGAAGGAAAGGTGTGATCTGAATGAGCGGAATCATGATTGTCATCTCGGTATTCTGTGCGGCGGGCGGGGTGCTGACAGTACTTGGCGCCGTCTATGAGACACGTGTTGACAGGGCCGGGAGCGCGCAGCCTGTCAGGACACGGAGGGCGGACAGGAGAAGGAAGACGGATGAAGGTAAGAGAGATCAATCTGGAGAGAGGCCGGCCTGCTGCGGAGACAGCTGTCCGGGATATGGTAGGACAGCTGGGGACTGGAAAACGGCAGGGACTGCGGGCGGTGATCCTGATCCACGGCTACGGGTCCTCAGGCACGGGAGGGAGCATCCGCGCGGCGGTGCGGGAAAAGCTGCGGGAGAGCAGCCTCCGCGGGCTTGTTAGGGATTGGTGCGGGGGAGAGAATTGGATCCACCGGAAGTGGGAGATGATCGGTCTCTGCGGCGAGCTTGCGCAGTATCAGCGAAGGATCGAAGGAAATCCCGGTGTCACGGTGGTGATTTTAAAATAAAGAGGAAAAAACGGGGTTGATTTTTCTGCAGGAATGTTCTATAGTATTGTTAGCACTCGTGTGTGATGAGTGCTAACGCGCGGGGCCGGTTATAACGGTCACCGGATCACCGGTATAAATTATCCTCAGCGTCCGGGTCATTGATCCCGATGGGCAGGAGGCGATGGATAACTGAGAACATACAGAAAAATGAGGGGGAATGTCACTATGGCAAAGAAACAATTTAAAGCAGAATCAAAAAGACTGCTGGATCTGATGATCAACTCCATATACACGCACAAGGAAATTTTCCTCAGAGAGCTGATCTCCAACGCCAGCGACGCCATCGACAAACTGTATTATCGGGCGCTGACTGAGAATAACACCGGTCTGAATCGCGATGATTTTGCGATACTGCTGGAGGTCAATAAGGACGAGCGCACGCTGACAGTATCCGATAACGGAGCGGGCATGACGAAGGAAGAGCTGGAGAGCAACCTGGGCACCATCGCTAAAAGCGGTTCGCTGGCCTTCAAAAAAGAGAATGAAACGAAGGAAGACATCGACATCATCGGACAGTTTGGCGTGGGTTTTTATTCCGCCTTTATGGTAGCGCAGAAGGTGACCGTGATCAGTCGGGCCTTCGGCGGGGATCAGGCCTGGAAATGGGAGTCGGAGGGCGCAGACGGCTATTCGATATCAGAATGTGAGAAGAGTGGGACGGGAACGGATATCATCCTCCACATCAAAGAAAACACAGAAGATGAGAACTACGATGAGTTTCTGGAAGAATATCGCTTAAGAGGATTGATCAAGCGGTATTCCGATTATATTCGTTATCCTATCCGCATGATGGTGGAGAAAAGCAGGCCCAAAGAGAAGGCGGAGGACGCGCCGGAGGATGCGCCCACAGAGTACGAATCGTACAGAGAGCTGGAAACGCTGAACAGTATGGTGCCCATCTGGAAGAAGAACAAGAGCGAGATCTCGGATGAGGATTACAATAGTTTCTATAAAGAGAAGTTCTTTGATTTTGCAGATCCCGCCAAGGTGATCCATACCAGCGTGGAAGGGGTGGTCACATACAACGCGCTTCTGTTTATCCCCTCCAAAGCCCCTTTCAATTATTATACGAAGGATTTTGAAAAAGGGCTGCAGCTGTATTCCAGCGGCGTAATGATCATGGATAAGTGCGCGGACCTGCTGCCGGATCACTTCAGTTTTGTGAGGGGTCTGGTGGATTCTCAGGATCTGAGCCTGAATATTTCCCGGGAGATGCTGCAGCACGACAGACAGCTTAAGGCCATCGCCAGCAGACTGGAAAAGAAGATCAAGGGCGAGCTGCTGACCATGCTGAACACAGAGAGAGAAAAATACGAGGAGTTTTTCAAAAACTTTGGCCTGCAGCTGAAATACGGACTGTATGACGGTTATGGCAGAAACAAGGAAATGCTGGAGGATCTGGTTCTCTACTATTCCTCATCAGAAAAGAAGATGGTGACTCTGTCCGAATACGTTTCCCGCATGAAGACAGAGCAGAAGTTCATCTACTACGCCTGCGGCGATTCAGTGGAACGTATCGACAAGCTGCCGCAGATCGAACTGCTGAAGGACAAGGGATATGAGGTCCTGTATCTGACAGACGACATCGACGAGTTTGCGCTGCAGATGATGAGAGAATATAAGGAAAAGGAATTCAAATCTGCGGCCAGCGGCGATCTCGATCTGGAGGAGACGAAGGAAGAGAAAGAAAAGATCGAGAAGAAGACTGAGGAAAATAAGGACTTGCTGACCTTCATGAAGGAAAGCCTTGGGGACAAGGTCAGCGAGGTGCGGCTGTCCCAGCGGCTGAAAACACATCCAGTCTGCCTGACCAGCGGCGAGGGCCTTTCTCTGGAAATGGAAAAGGTACTCAATTCCATGCCGGTGGATCAGAAGATCAAGGCGCAGAAGGTGCTGGAGATCAACGCGGATCACGCTATTTTGGAGGCGCTGAAAGAGGCGTATGGGGCGGATGAGAAAGATAGAGTCAAGGAGTATGCGGAACTGCTGTACAATCAGGCGCTGCTCATCGAAGGCTTCCCGGTGGAGGATCCGGTGTCCTTCTCCAACGCCATCTGTTCGCTGATGACGAAGTAGGAAGTGCCGTACATTCCATCAAAACGGAAAAAAGGTGAAAAATCATCACAGATGATTTTTCACCTTTTTCTATTACGTCCGGCAAAATATCTGACCTGATCGTCCCAGGATAAAAAGCAGCTCCTGTGGCTCTTGTCATATTGGAGACTTTATAAATAACTGCTTAGATATTACCACAAAGATTTTTTCTCGTCCATTGCATCCATGCCGCGATCGCCTGGCGGCCCGACCCGGCGAGGACATCGCGGCGGACCGCCCCTGGGCCGTCGGTGTTTTTTGCGCGGAGTTGCCCCATTTCGTTTGCATTTTTTTTCTGCCTGTCGTAAGATAAGGACAAGGGAGGGATTGAAGATGAAACATTTCAGATGGGTGCTGGCCGCGCTGCTGGCTCTGGCGGCGTTCGCTGCCGTGTGTGAGGACGACGACAGAACTGCTGGGCGCAGATAAAGCCGGCGTACAGCGGGCGCAACGGCGCCGGAAACAGGAAGAAAAAGAAGAAATGCCGGCGGATCTGTCTATTCCGCCGGCATTTTTACCTGTGGATTCTGTCAGACCAAGGGGATCTGCAGAACGAACCGGATGAAGATACTGGCGATCACCACGCTGACGATGGTCCGCTCCAGGAAAATGACAAACAGGTCGGTCAGATTGACCGGGATCTTGGTGCTCAGGATCATGGAGCCGTTTTCAGAGATAAAGATGAGCTGTGTGATGGAGATGACAGCCACCAGGAATCTGGTAAACGGCGAACTGATGGTACCCGAAGCGATCACGGACGGGATAAACATGTCGGCAAATCCCGCCACCATAGTCGTGGACGCGGCTTTCGCCTCCGGGATCTGCAGGAGCTGAAGCAGCGGCATAAAGGGAAGCCCCAGCCATTCCAGGATGGGCGTATAGTAAGCGACGATCAGCGCCGTGGTTCCCACCGCCATGATGATGGGGGAGAGGACGCACAGCATGGTCAGGCTGTTTGCAGCCCAGTCTTTACAGTATTTCTTCAGCGTGTAACCATTGTTGTTAGCCTTTACGACAGCCTGATGAAAGGCCCACTGGGGCAGATTGTAGCCCGGTGCGGTATAGACTTCGCCCTCGTAGGTGGAGGCTACAAAATATTCATCTTTTTTTCTGGAAAGAGGCGGTATGCGCGGAAGAATGATGGCGCAGGCCACGCCTACCAGACAGACGGTGCCGTAGAATGGGAAGAACATATCCAGGAAGCCCACCTGTTCAATGACCACGAGGGCGAAGGTGATGGACACTGCGGAGAAGGTGGTGGCGATGGTACAGGCCTCCCGGGCGTTGTAATACCCCGATTCATACTGCTGGTTCGTGAGCAGGACCGCCACGGAGGTGTCGCCCAGCCAGGACGCTACGCAGTCCACTGCGGCTCTCCCGGGGATCCGGAACAACTTCTTGAAAAAACGTCCGAAAAAGGTTCCTACAAATTCCATGAGACCGAATTCCACAAGCAGCGGCATCATTGCACCGGCGATCACGCCGATGGTCAGTATGCCGGAGATCAGTTCATAGAGCACAAAGGATCCGGTATCCGGCGAGATGATGAATTCCGGACCGACGCCAAAGAGCGCCATGCCGCAGAATACCACACCGATGACCCGCAGAATGACCCAGTACCATTTCGTGTTGAATATATTGTTCAGCACGGGATTGTTGACGATAAAGCCGGGTTTCAGGTACGTGCCGATCAGGGTGAAGACACCGGATAATACAATGATAGCGAAAGCGGAATAGACGAGACCGCCGCCGATAAAGGCGTTGACCGTCTTGATTGCAATCGTGATGGGAATGACGAGATTTCCATCATACATAACGGGGCAGAGGAAAGCAAACCCACCGACTAAAGAAGGGAGTATACAGCGTAAAATCTGGCCCGAATTAAACTTTTCCCGTTCAGGAGCAGAGTTAGCATTGTAGTCCATTTGCAGATCTCCTTTTCATCAATCGCGGGGGAACGCGTCAACGAAAACCGCGGGGCAAAGTTTATGTAACTGAAAGTAACATCATAATACAAAAGATTGATTAATTTGTCAATTATAAAATCGAAATATACTAAATAATTAGACAAGTGAGGCTTTCCTATGTGGGAACGGCAGCCGCTCACTGGACAGAGGCGGCAAGAAAATGTTTACAAGTATAACGATTTGGTTTATACTGAAACCTGATTTTGATCATACAGGAGGCCGCCTGTATCTGAAATGGAGAAAGAAGATGAGAGTAATACAGCGAAGTGAAGACCGGACTAATCTGAAGTGTTCATTTGTCTGCAATGAAGCCATAGAAATGCTTGCCAGCCTGCACGTCATGGCGGATCCCGACCATCATCCCGCATGTTCTGACTGGGCAAAACGGAAATATTCGCTGCTCAGCCCAAAGCTGAAAGAGGAGATCGATTTTTTCGGCAGCGTCTACGCCAAGTGGTACTTTATCATGGATATCGCGGCGGACGTGACCAGCGACGTATCTTCTGAAGAGGGAACCGTGGAGATACTGGTGGACAGCATCAGGAAAATGGAGCAGGAGGAATTCGCCTATCTGTTTCTCGGACTGCCGGCTTTCGAGTTTGATCGGGAAGAGCTCAGAAAATGGATCGAGTGGCCGGATGCCGTGACGAAGCCGGCCCTTAGAGAGCAGGCCGGTTTTTTTGAGATCAAAGATGTGATTTACTTCCTCAAAAACATGGAAGAGATCAAGCAGCGGCTGATCTGGGTATTGGAGAATTACTGGGAAGAGTGCTTCAGCCGCGAGTGGGACGCGATCCGCGACTACGAGGAATCCGTGCTGAAAAAAGAGCGGATATTCTTCGACCGCACCGATCCCATCGAGTACATGAAAACGCTCCATCCGGGCGTCAAGGTGGAGGACGGCCGTCTGATCTTCCAGAAAAACCCGGATTACAGCATTGCGGTCAGCAAGATCAGAGAACTCATCATCTTTCTGTCGGTGTTCAGTGCGCCGCATCTGTATGGAAATATCGTGGGCGGCAAGGTGAATATAACCATGAACCTGAATTTCCATTCCGTGAAGCTTCGTGCGCCGGTGCCGAAGGATATGTTCAGTCTGCTGACTGCGGTCAGCGACGAGACGCGGATCCGCATGATGAAGATCCTGTGGAACGGCGACGCCACGACAAAGGAGATGTCCGAACTGCTGGAGCTGTCGCCCAGTACGATCTCCCTGCATTTGAAGATCCTTAAGGAGGCGCAGTTGGTCGAGACGAATAAGGTCAAGAAATTCGTGTACTACAAGCTGATCAAGGACTCTTTCTACAAGGTGCAGGAGAGTCTCATCGATTACTTTGAATACTAAACGAAACCAAACAAAAAGGGACTGCCTGTGATGCAGTTCCTTTTTTATCTTCCTATCCGTCGCACTGGACTTCTTCGGCACTGGACTTCTTCTGTGGGGAAGGCAGCTGAGCGATAACGATGGCGGCGAACATCAGGACGCATCCGGCCAGCTCCCGGGGGCCCAGGTGTTCATCCAGAAGCAGAACGCCGAATACCACGGCGGATACGGATTCCAAACTGAGTATAATGGAGGAGATGGTGGCGCCGGTGTTGCGCTGCCCTACGATCATCAGGGCGAAGCCAAGGCCTGTGGGGATCGCACCGGAATATACGAACCAGGGAAGGATGGTCAGAAAGGCCGCTTTGTCAGGAACGCCGGAGACGGGCAGCAGAGCGGCGCCGATGAGCGCGCAGGTGACCGCCTGAAAGAAGGCCAGCCGGAAGGGGTTTTCAGCATGTTTGAGGCAGTGGTCGATGACCAGAAAGTGGACGGCGAAGAAGAACGCACTGATAAAGACCAGAATATCGCTTGGGGCCACTGAAAATGAACTGGTGATGCAGAGCAGATACAGCCCTGCTACCGCCAGGACCACGCCGAACCATACCTGCCTGGCTGCTTTCTTTTTCAGAAAAATACTGAGAACGGGGACCATAACTACATACATGGCCGTGATAAATCCGCCTTTGCTGGCCGAGGTGAAAATGAGGCCGTACTGCTGTACGAGGGAAGCGGTCATCAGAGCCGCTCCACAGGCGGCGCCGCCCAGAATATAGGGCTTCCATTCTTTTTGACGGCCGATGAGGGGGAGCAGAGCGATGGACGCCACAAGAAAACGCAGCGTGGTATAAAACGTGGGCGATACATATTCCATACATACGCGGGCCGGAATAAAACCGGAGCCCCAGATCACTGCGGTGAATAACAGGATCAGATTTGCCTGCAGCTTTTTTTTATTCATTGTTTGACTCACTATCCTTTCGGGAACGATGGGTTTCATTTTTTTTATCAATGAGCTCTAAAATGAGGATGGAGCCGACGATCATCACGCCGCCGGAAAAATTGCCGAAAGACAGGGCGTCGCCCATGATGACAGCTCCGGCGATGCAGGAGACAAGCGGCTCCGCGGTACCGAACAGAGACGCGTTGCTGGCGCCGATCAGCCGGACGGCCTTGTAAAAAGACAGCATCGCGATAAAGGAATTGACCACGGCCAGCAGCAGGACATGACCAAACTGCGGGAGATCGGCGGGAAGCAGCTGACCGCCTGCGGAGAACGCGATCAGGACACAACAGCCGAGTAGGGGTATGGACTCGTAGAGAAATATGACCTCCGGGTCCAGATCGCGGATGATACCGGTGTTGACCGCCATGACCTGAAAAGCATAAAACACCGCGCCCAGCAAACCGAGAAAAATACCGCGGGCGCTGACTCCGCCGGTCTCGCCGGGAGTCAGCAGGATCAGCAGGATCCCGGAAAAAGCCAGCGCCAGGCAGGCCAGACGGAAGGGCGCGGCCCGTTCACGGCCAAGGAGGATCTCACACAGAACGATAATAACGATATAAGTCATGGTCATGACCGTAGCGATACCGCTGGGCAGATAGCGATAACTCTCATTCATTCCGTAGGTGGAGGCGGCCCCCAGGAATCCCAGAACCATGAGGAACACGAATTGGTTCTTTGAAATCTTCAGGCCGATTTTTCGATTTTTCAGATGGAGCAGATACAAAACGGCTGCCAGTCCGTAGCGGCTGAAAACTACGGTCAGGGTGGGCATCCCGCTGCGGAAGGCCAGTTGGGTGAACACCGGCATAAAACCGTAGCAGCTGCTGGACAGCAGAACCAGATACAGTCCTTTTCGATGTTCCTTTTCGGTGTGATTCATGTAAAAACCTCCTTAACTCCTTAAGCCAAGTTGTAACACACAGGGGAGAAAAATTCAATAACTATTTGTTGATTTATGTTTCATAAAATTATTATTAAATAAATTTTCAGTTATTTTAGATTTTGCGATTGACAAATTATAAAATAATGCTATGATAAAGAAAAACAAGAGAGGTCCGGTTCGTCCCAACAGGCCGGGAACACAGCGGGACGCGGGGGAAGCTGTGCCCATGGCGCAAAAGGGCGATCCGATCTCAGGAGAAGCGATCAATAAGGAGGAAATAATATGATAAAACCGGAGATTTTATTTCTGAAACAGGAAGATGTGATTGCAGCAGGGCTTCTGGATATGAAAAATATTCTGGAGGTTACGGAATATACTTTTAAAATGCTGGGCGAGGGCAAGGTCCTCCAGCCCACGAAGATCTTCATGGGTATGCCGGACAGTGAAAACTGGACCTCCTATGGTATGTCTATGCCTTCCTATGTGGGCGGCGAATACGATATCGCGGGCTTTAAGTGGGCGGCTGAATCAGTCTATAACGCAACGCAGCCCGGGATGCCCTACGGGATCGACGTAGTGATCCTGAGCGATCCGAAGACCATGTATCCGAAAGCGATCCTGGACGGGACCATCACTACAGCCATGAGAACATCGGCAGCGGCAGGGGTGTGCGCTAAATACAACGCAAGAAAAAATTCCAGAGTTGCAGCGCTGATCGGAGCGGGCGTTATCGGCAGGACCATGATCATGGCCATTGCGGAGTCGGTGCCCAGTCTGGAAGAGATCCGCATCGTGGATCTGGACATCAAGAAGGCGGAAGACCTTGCAAAGGAATTCGAGGGAAAATATAATGTGACGCCCTGCAGCGACGCGAAGAAAGCCATAGAGGACGCCGACGTAGTCGTCACAGAGACGACTTCCAGAAAGGATTTCATTCCCAAGGCGTGGCTTTTGAAAAACGCTACAGTCATTCAGATGGAGGCTCACGCTTTTGAGGAGGAGGTTCTCCTGACAGCCGACAAGATCGTTTTGGACAGCTGGGAACAGATGACCCATCTGGACGGCCACCTGCTGAAAGGTCTGCGTGAAAGCGGAAAGCTTACTAGAGAACAGATCATTCAGGTCCAGGAGCTGGCTACTGGTCAGCGCAAGGGGAGAGAAAACGACGATGAATTTGTCTTCTGCGGAACGGCGGGCATGGGTTCCGTGGACGTGGCCATCGCCTACAAGATGTATCTCAGCGCCAGAGAGAAGGGGCTGGGCACGAAGCTGACGCTGTGGGACGATCCTCTCTGGGTATAGACTGCTTACAACTGATTTTAGTGATAAAACGTGACGGAGAAAGAGCCGGCCTTTGAAGGCCGGCTCTTTCTCCGTTCTGTATGTGGGAAATATGGCAAAGCCGGCGACTAAAGGAGACTCATTGATATGTGGAGAAAAAGAAGAAGGCTGATTTTAACAGGAAAGACAACGGTTGAACTTGCGTCACCTATGATACCTATGGTATTATAAGAGATATGCTTTTGTCCTGCAGCGGAGTCCGCGGCGGCTGAGGGACCGAATGCACACAGGGTCGGAATACGGCCGGTTCTGCCGGTTTTAAAAATATAGAAAGACGAAACGCTTCCGGCAGGCGGCCGGACAGCCGGAGATTGGGAGGAAGAAAAAGAATGATAACTGTTACAAATGTGAGCCTTAACTTCAGCGGGACTCCGCTCTTTAAGGATGTGGACCTGAAGTTCACGGCGGGAAACTGCTACGGCATTATCGGGGCCAACGGAGCGGGAAAATCAACGTTCCTGCGCATCCTGTCAGGAGACCTGGAACCCAGTACGGGAAGTATTTCCGTGCCGCCGGCCATGCGCATGTCCGTGCTGAAGCAGGATCACTTTGCCTATGACGCGTACACAGTGCTGGACACGGTCATCATGGGAAATCAGAGACTGTACGATATTATGAAGGAGAAGGACGCTCTCTACGCGAAGGAAGATTTTACCGACGAGGACGGGATCAAGGCTTCCGAGCTGGAGGGTGAATTCGCTGAGATGAACGGCTGGGAGGCGGAATCTGACGCCAGCCGTCTGATCCAGGGTCTGGGACTTTCCGGAGACATCCTGTACAGCCAGATGGAAGGCCTGATGGAGAAGGAAAAGGTCAAGGTACTGCTGGCCCAGGCGCTGTTTGGCAAACCGGATATCATTTTGCTGGACGAGCCCACCAACGGCCTGGATATCCAGGCCATCGACTGGCTGGAGGACTTCCTGATGGAGTACGAGGGAACGGTGATCGTGGTATCTCACGACAGACATTTCCTGAATACGGTCTGTACCAGTATCGTGGATGTGGACTACGGAAAGATCAAAATGTACGTCGGAAACTACGAGTTCTGGTATGAATCCAGTCAGATGATCCAGAAGATGGTGCGGGATCAGAACAAAAAGAATGAGGATAAGATCAAGGAACTGCAGAGTTTTATTCAGCGGTTCTCCGCCAATAAATCCAAATCCAAGCAGGCTACGGCGAGAAAAAAGCTTATCGACAAGCTGACCGTGGAAGAGCTGCCTTCTTCTTCCCGGAGATATCCTTTTGTGGGCTTTAACATGGACAGGGAGGCGGGCAAGGAGATACTCACCGTGGAAGGGATCAGCAAGTCCATCGACGGGGTAAAGATCCTGGATAATGTTTCCTTCCGCGTGAACAAAGGCGATAAGATCGCGTTTGTGGGGGAGAATGAGATCGCGAACACTACACTGTTCCGTATACTCATGGGAGAGATCGAGCCGGACGCAGGCAGCTACAAGTGGGGAACGACCATCACGACTTCCTATTTTCCCATGGACAACTCGGCGTTCTTCAACGGCTGCGATCTGAATCTGGTGCAGTGGCTGGGACAGTTCACCACGGAGACAACAGAGACCTTTATGAGGGGCTTTCTGGGCCGTATGCTGTTCTCGGGCGACGACGTATTCAAGCCTGTTAAGGTACTCTCCGGAGGCGAGAAGGTGCGCTGCATGCTGTCGCGCATGATGCTGTACGGCTCCAATGTGCTGGTTCTGGATCAGCCCACCAATCATCTGGACCTGGAGTCCATCACGGCGGTGAACAACGGACTGATCGATTTTAAGGGAAATCTGCTGTTTGCATCCCACGACCATGAGTTTATCCAGACCATCGCCAACCGCATCATCGAGTTCGCGCCGGAGGGCATGATCGACAGACTCTGCACCTATGACGAATATCTGGACGAGCAGCGGGCCCGGGCGCTGGCCAATAAATAATCAGATCGAACGGAATAAAAAAATGCCGGTCATTCCCATGACCGGTTTTTTTATGGCGCAGATCCGAACGGTGGATCCGGACGGAATTATGTAGGCATCGGAGCCGATTGGTGTTAAAATAAAAACGCTGGAAGGGTAGGGATCAGAGACGGTACCGACATCAGAAAGTGCAGGGATGACATATACGAATGAAACCGCCGGGGACGGCGACAACGCGGTCAGATGCCGCGCGTTTCGGCGGCGGGGCGTTTATAGACGAAATCTTTTGGGTACTATTGTTTTTGAGGCGTCCTTTTACGGCGCCTCAGGGAGATTGACGGAGGATAAAGATGAAGGAAAAAGAAACGCTGCTCACGCAGCTTGCGGATTGTGTTCTCAATATGGAAGATGAAGAAGCCGCTGGTATTGCGGAAGAATATATAGAGGAAGGTTATCCGGCCCAGGAGGGGATTTTGTCCGGCCTGGTGGTAGGAATGAATCAGGCGGCGGAGCTGTATGAAAGGGAGGAGTATTTTATCCCGGAGCTTCTGATCTGCTCCGACGCCATGTACAACGGACTCGATGTGCTTCGGCCCCATCTGCCCAGATCGGAGGGAGAAAAAAAACGCCAGGTAGTGATCGGCGTTGTGGAGGGCGATACTCACGATATTGGCAAAAATATTGTTAAGATCATGCTGGAGGCGGCAGGCTACGAGATGGTGGATCTGGGGCGCGACGTGCCTCCCAAGTCCTTTGTGGAGAAGGCGAAGGAAACGGGCGCGTCAGTGCTGGCGCTGTCCACGCTGATGTCCACCACCATGGGGAATATGGAAAAGATCATACGAATGCTGGATGCGGAAGGCATCAGAGATCAGGTAAAGGTGGTGGTGGGAGGAGCACCTGTGTCGCAGCTCTTTGCAGAAAAGATCGGCGCGGACGGTTACTCGGAAAATGCAGTGGAGGCGGTAAAACTGATCGACCGCCTGATGGAGGCATAATATATGGAAGAAAAAAACTCTTGCGCCCAGGGCCGGTCCAGCCAGAAAGAACGGCTGTATTCTGCCGCGCACAGAACCGGAACGGACAGGCCGCCCTGTATCTGTCCCGGCGGCATGATGAATATGATCTCTAAGGAAAGTATGGAACTGTCGGGGTGTTTCTGGCCCGAGGCCCACAGCGATCCGGAAAAGATGGCGGGATTGGCTGTAGCGCTGAATCGGGCGGGAGGATTTGAGAATTACGGCGTGCCGTTCTGCATGACCGTGGAGGCGGAAGCCATGGGGGCTCAGGTGAATATGGGGAATTCCCTGGCGGAGCCCCACGTGACGGAGTCTCCGATCCGGGGGCCTGGAGAACTGGAGAAGCTGAAGCCCATGGATCTGAGCGCGGGCAGACCGGCGGCGGTGCTGGCGGCGATCCGGCTGCTGAAAAAGGAACAGGAGAGCAGCGGAGTCCCGATCATCGGTAATCTCTGCGGTCCCGTGAGCCTGGCAGGGACGGTGACGGACATGGGGGTGCTGCTCCGGACTTTTCGCAAGGAACCGGAAAAAGCGGAAAGACTGATGGATTTTGTGGCGGAAAACCTCATCGCCTTCGGCAGAGAGCAGATTCGGGCGGGAGCGGACGCTGTGTGCATCTCGGAGCCCAGCGGAACGGGGGAGATCCTGGGACCCAGGTTCTTTGAGGCTTACTCCGTAAAATACGTGAACCGTGTGCTGGACGCTCTGGAGGTCCCGGTGAAGATCGTACACATCTGCGGCGATCTGAGATCGGTCTACCGGCAGCTGGCAGGACTCCACTGCCATGTGTTCAGCTTTGATTCCATCGTTAATATATCCGAGATCAAGCCGTTTCTGGAGGGCAAAGCGGTGATGGGCAATGTGAACACTCACGCCATCGGGACCATGAGCGCGGACAAGGTCGGCACGCTGGCGGAGAATGCTCTGAGCAAAGGCGTGGACCTGCTGGCGCCGGCATGCGGTCTGCCGGTCTCTACGCCGCTGGCAAACATACAGGCACTGGTAGCTGCGGCCGGGCGGGTGGACTCCGGTCAGGCGTAAAGAGGATGGAAAGAAATTAAAGCAGGGACCCAACAGCCGGAAGCGGCGGGAGAAAGGATGTGGACATGGTCAAAATTTTTGTGGATGGCGGAGAGCGGGAGTATGTGCTGGAAGCGGAGGAGGGCGAAAGTCTGTATCGGGTCCTGGCGGACAACGGGCTGATGGAGGGACCCTGCGGCGGGAAAGGGATCTGTGGAAAGTGCGGCGTGATAGCGGACGGCGAACCTGTGCTTTCCTGCGAATACATTCTGCGTCAGGATGTGCAGGTAGAGCTTCCGGCCAAGGCGGAGACCGGAGATATCGTAGCGGAAGGGTTTTCCCGGGAGTTCAGTCTCGATCCGGAACCGGAAGGCGTCTGCGGACTGGCGGTGGACATCGGCACCACAACAGTGGTGGCGGCGCTGGTGGATCTGCACACAGGGGAGGAGTTAGGCGTACTGTCCTGTCTCAACTCTCAGAAAATTTTCGGGCAGGACGTGATCTCCCGCATCCACTACGCTTCCGAACACGGAAAAGCGCAAGCGATGATGCAGGAACGGATCGGAAGCGATATCCGCACTCTCACCGAGGGACTTTTACAAAAAACAGGCAGACAGGCGGAGGACATCAGGCGCATCGTGATCGGCGCCAATACCACAATGGTACATCTCTTTGCGGGAATAGACGCCAGTTCCATGGGGCGGTCGCCTTATACGCCGGCTTTTACCGGACCGCTGCGGAAAACAGCGTCGGAGCTTTCGCTCATTGCGGCGCCGGAGGCTGAGGTATACTGTATTCCAGCGGTCTCGGCCTTCGTGGGCGGCGATATCACGGCCGGAGTTCTGGCATGCGGGCTGAAAGAGCGGAGCGGAAGTCTCTTGTTTCTGGACATCGGCACCAACGGAGAATTGGTGCTGAAGAAGGACGGGGAATTATTCTGCTGTTCCTGCGCAGCAGGACCGGCGCTGGAAGGCATGAATATCAGCTGCGGCATGCGGGCGGCGGAAGGAGCCGTCGAGGACGTGAAGGCTGAGGCGGACGGGAGTCTCACCTATCAGACTATCGGAGGAAAACCTGCGGCGGGCATGTGCGGCAGCGGTATTTTGGCAGCGGTGGCGGAACTGAGAAGGATCGGCGTCATCGGAAAAAGCGGACGGATCAAGCTGGGACCCCTGGTGAAGGAAATTGATGAAAAACGGGGCGTGGAGATCGACGGTACGGCGGGGATCGCCCTGACGCAGCAGGATGTGCGTCAGATCCAGCTGGCCAAGGGGGCCATTCTCTCCGGCATCAAGACGCTTCTTGCCGCAGCGCAGATCCGGGAAGAAGATCTGGACCGGGTGCTGGTGGCAGGACAGTTTGGCGCTCATTTGAAGCCGGAAAGTCTCACCGGCTCCGGCATCCTGCCGGAATGCTGGACGGACCGCATCGAATACGTGGGCAATACTTCCAAGTCAGGCGCGCGTATGTGCCTTCTTTCCTCAGAGGAGCGGGGCAACGCGGAGCGGCTGGCGGGACAGATGAAGTACATTGAACTGTCGGAGCTGGAAGGTTATTCGGATCTGTTCGTACAGTGTCTGAACTTTTAGCCTGCTGAAAATTTCATAGAGCAACGCAATCAAGGAACGGGATGCCATAGAAAAACGCAATTGGTAATCCCGTCCTTTTTTTTATAGAATGAGTGGAGGACCGGAGTAAACATTTCAGTACGATAGGAGGAGCAGATTATGTGGAAAAGAATTCTTGCACTGTCTCTGGCCGTGCTCATGATGATCATGACGGCGGCCTGCGCGGGGGACGGAGGTCAGCAGACGGCGGAGGATCAGGAGATCCTGGTATGGATGCCGTCTTTAGCGCCTGACGGCAACGATAAAGAAGTCTGGGGAGAGATCGTGAAGCCTTTCGAGGAAGAAAACAACGTAAAGGTCAATTTTGAGTTCATCTCATGGAAGGACTATGAGGCGAAATACGCTTCTGGTATTCAGATGGGAAACGGACCTGACGTAGGCTATCTGTACGTGGAAATGTTTCCGGATTACATAGACGCCGGTCTGGTGGAGCCCATCGAAGATTATCTGACCCAGGAAGACCGGGATGATTATCTCTACCTGGAGGCGGGAAAGATCTGGGACAGAGTATATGGATTGCCCCTGAGCATCGGAAACCCTGTGGCGCTCTTCTACAATCAGGATATTCTGGATTCCATCGGGGAGTCTGCGCCGGAGACCTGGGAGGATGTGCGGCGTATCGCGCAGAAGGCCACAGCGGATACAGACGGCGATGGCAAGATCGATCAGTGGGGACTGGCGCAGGGTTGGGGCCAGTCTTTCAGCCAGGATCTGAACTGGAACTGGTACAGTTTTGTATTTCAGGCCGGTGGAGATCTCTTCGACGAAAAGGGCAGGGTGATCATGGATCAGGAGCCTGCCGTCGAAGCAGCCACTTTCCTGTATGACCTGAAAAACACGGACCACGCGCTGCCGGAAGACTGTATGGCGCAGACCAATTCCGAGATGTTTGCCAATTATTTCATCACAGGAAAAGCGGCCATGAGTTTTGGCGGCGTCAATCTGGCCAACGCTCAGCTGTTGGAGGGGAAGGACAGCGATTTTGAGTATGGTTTCACTCTCAAGCTGAAAAACAAGATCGAATCTACCCGCTGCGGACTGGACCAGATGGTAGTCATGTCGGCCGCTCCGGACAAAGAGCTGGCGGCGAAGCTGATCAAGTATATGACCGGCCCTGTGGGCAATGGGCAGTGGCATCAGGTGACCCAGGGGGCTCCCGTATCCAGAAGCGAGGAGAATCATGCGTTCCCCATGCTGAAAGAGGCTCTGGAGGGCAACGAGGATATCGTAAGACCGCTGAAGCCGGCTCTGCGGGCGCCGCAGGTCTATGAGTATCTCTGGAAAGCCCTTCAGGAGATGATGAACGGAAACTCCACGCCGGAGGAAACGATGAAGGATGTGACGGAATACGGCAACAGCCTGCCGTACGAACGTCAGTCCGACTCAGAGTAGACCGGCTTGTCAGAGGAAAAAATCACGGAAGAAAGAAGATCGCCGGAGCTTTTCCGGCGGTCGTTTTTCTTCCGTGACAGCGGAGAAGGGAACATGAATAGAAAGCATAAATACAAATGGAACGGGTATCTCTACATTCTGCCCATGTGTCTCTCCGTGCTGTTTTTCTGGTACGGACCTGTACTTTTGTCCGCCGTATTCAGCCTGGGCAGCTACAGCGCTCTGAAGCCGTTTCAATTTACAGGAATGGGCAATTATACCGCTCTGTTTTCCGACAAGTATTTTATACGGGCTCTGAGCAACACCTTTATCTGGGTTCTGGGCGTGGTGCCGGCGCAGACGGTGCTGGCCTTTTTTTCCGCCTGCTGGATCGCTGGAAAAAAAAGCAGTTTTCTCGCTTCTCTGGTGAGAAAAGTCATGTTCATTCCCAGCGTGGCCTCAGTGACGGTGATCGGCATCGTCTGCCGCCTCATGCTGAACAGCCCGCAGTCGCCGGTCAACGCCCTGCTGGGGATCTTTGGGGGAAGCGCGTCAAATCTGCTGGGTTCTGAGACCACGGCCCTTCCCACTCTGATGCTCATCGAGGTGCTGGTCAACACCGGTTATTACATGATCTTTTTTCTGACCAGCCTCATGGAGATCCCGGAGAGCTACTATGAAGCGGCGCGTATGGACGGGGCCGGCGCTTTTCGGATCTGTACGCAGATCCAGATCCCGCTGCTGAAGCCCGTGTTTATCATGATCATCTTTCTGGGCTTGATACAGGGCTTTCGCACCTTCGATCTGGTCTATACGACTACCGGCGGCGGGCCAGGTCAGGCCAGCATGACCGCAGTGGTCTATCTGTACATGCAGAACTTTAAATTTTCACAGATCGGATACGCCATGGCCATCGGAAACATACTGGTGGTCATCGTGGCGCTGTTGACGTTCCTGCAGCGCAGACTGCTGAAAAACAAAGAAAACAGTCTTTACTGAGGAGGGGAACAATGAAAAAAGTTTGCGGTGTAATGCTGGATCTGTTCTTCCTGACGCTGGCGTTTATCATGGTATTCCCATTTCTCTATATGCTGGTCGTATCCTTTCAGGAAACGTACTCGCCGTATCTGCTCAGCTTTGATCCGGCCGACTATTCTCTGGACAACTATTTTCTGCTCTTTCAGAGAAGCGGATTTTTTCTGTGGGTGAGAAACAGCTTCCTGGTATCCATTTCCGGGGTCCTGCTCACGCTGGCGATCTGCAGCACGGCCGGATACGCATTTGCAAAGCTGAGATTCCCCGGAAACGACAGGATCTTTTTCTTTCTGTTTGCCGCCATGGCCATCCCGTTTCCGGCCACGGTAGTGCCGCTGTGGATCATCATGGGGAAGGTCGGTATCGCCTCGACTATGGCCTCCCTGATCCTGCCGGTGCCGACCTTCCTGGGAGTCATACTCTTTCGACAGGCATTTCTCTCCATCCCGGGCGACATGATAGAGAGCGCGAAGATCGACGGCTGCACGGATTTTCAGACCTTTGCCGCCGTGGTCCTGCCGCTGGTGCGCTCCACCGTCATGTCCGTGGCCATTATCTATTTTGCCAGAAGCTGGAACAGCCTGCTCTGGCCCATGATCATGGCGGGCGGGGATTACAACCGGACGCTGCCTGTGGGGCTGGCGGCCATGCAGGATCTGTATGTGGTGAATTACGGACTTTCCATGGCGGGAGCGGTGATCAACTTTCTGCCGCCCTTTATCGTATATCTGCTGCTGCAAAAGTATTTCATTCAGGGCGTAGTCAGTTCGGGGCTGAAGGCCTAGCTGCGGGCCTGGCTGAGGAGGTTATTCTATGTGGGAATTGAGAAAGCATCCGGGGGACCGAATGGTTCCGGCCGAGAGAGAACGGGCGCTGGCGGCGGGGGAGGCTTTTGACAGGCTGCCCTGTACGCTGTCGCTGGGAGAATTCAAAGCGCCGCTGCTGGGAGTAAATTTTTCCGATCTGGTGAGAGACGAGGAGACGATGGTCAGAGCGGAGATCCACGCTTTCAACCGGTTCGGCGCGGACAGCATCTCCATGGGGGCTAATTCTTACGGGATCGCGGAGGCGATGGGAGCAAATGTGTGTTATCCGGAAAACAAACTGCCCTATATTGCAGCGCCGGTGCTGACTGATTACAGCATGCTGGATGATATGCGGCCCATGGAGCCGAAGAAGGACGGCAGAGTGAGCCTGTACATGAAAGCCTGTAAAGCGCTGGCGGAGAGAGCGGAAGGGATCGTTGAGCTGCACTCCAGCGTGGGAGGCCCTTTTACGATCGCTTCCTATTTGAGAGGAACAGAAAATCTCATGAGAGATGTGCGCAGGCATCCCGCAGAGGTACGCCGGCTTCTGAAATTGGTCACCCAGTCCATGAAACGATGCGTCGACGCATTTGCGCCGTGGAACGTGCGGATCGCCATGGCTGATCCGGTGGCCTCCGGGAATATGATCTCGCCGCAGGCATTCCGCGAATTTGTTTTTCCCTGTCTGAAAGAGGTGATGGACTACGCTTTCCGGCAGACGGGGAAGAAAGTCACTTTCCATCTGTGCGGGAAGACGGAGCGCATCTGGCCTGATCTGCTGAAGCTGAAGATGGAACGCTTCAGCGTAGACGAGCGAATCGATCTTGCCGGGGCCAGAAGTTTTCTGGGCGGCGCCATGAAGATCGCCGGAAATGTTCCGCCGGTGGAGGTGCTGCTCAACGGGAAGCGGGAAGATATTTTTCAGGCGGTGAAGGGCTGCGTGGATCTCTGCGCGGGAAGTCCCGGCGGTTTTATACTGGCTCCGGGCTGCCAGGTCTCACCTGCCACACCGGCAGGCAACCTGGATGATTATATGGAAGCGGCCAGAGTCTACTGCGGATACGATTATGTGAAACAGTATCTCTGATCTTGTTTCTGACTGATCTGTACATGGATCAGATCAGACGAGCCAGGCAGCCAGGAGGCCGCCCAGGAGGAAGGCCGCGGCAAAGCTGCCCAGCCAGATAGCGGCGGCTGCCAGAGGGCCCTGTTCTTTGAACAGAATGGCAACGGAGGCGAAGCAGGGCACGAAAAGGGTGATCACGGTCAGCGCCACGGTCATCTGAGGAAAGCTGAGAAGATCCTGAGACACCATGGAGTAGAGGCAGGCGGCTCCCAGATCGCGTTTGATGATACTCATGAGAAACAGCGCCGCAGTTTCACCGGGCAGCTTGAGAAAGCCCTCGGTCAGCGGGATCAGGGCCTGATGAATGGCGGCGAAGCCGCCGGTATAGGTGAGCGTGGAGATCAGCAGGCTGCCGGCGAGAAACATGGGACCGGCGTCCCGCAGAAAGTGCTTCGACTTCATAGCAGTCTTTCGCAGCACATTTTTCGCCCCGGGAAGCCGCAGCGGGGGAAGCACCAGAAACAGGTCGCTGGAGCTGCCGGGAAGAAACCGGGCCAGCAGGCTGCCCAACAGGAAAAACAGCATCAGTATGGAGCCGCCGTATATGAAAAAGTAAAAGGGCGGCAGGATGGAAGCCACCGCCATGATGATAGCAAACTGAGCAGAGCAGGGTACGGCGATACACAGGAGAACGGTCGCGATGAGCCGTTCTCTTTTTGTACCCAGAATGCGGGTGGTGATGAGCGCCATGGTAACGCAGCCAAAGCCCAGCAGCATGGGAATGACCGCCTTGCCGTTCAGCCCGAACCGCGTAAAGAGCCGGTCGCAGAGCACGGCGATCCGGGGCAGAAGGCCAGAGTCTTCCAGAAGCGCCAGACAGAGATAAAAGCCGACGATCAGGGGAAGCAGCAGGCCCAGCAGGTAGATGGGGACCATGGTAAGCACGCCGTATTCGCCGATGAGAAGAACGCCTGCAAAGCTGTCTGGATCCAGGATCCGGGAGATCAGTCCGAAAATAAAGTTATAATAGCATTCGCTCATCAGATAGCCCTCTGTAAAATCCACCACTGTCTGCGAGAGGAATTTTCCGATGAACAGAAAAATGAGACAGAGAAGTCCGGCCATGAGGGGGACTCCCAGCACAGGATTCAGCACGGCGCGTCCCAGTTTTTGAGAAAAGACCGTCTTTTGCCCGCTGTATCTGACAAAACGTTCGGCCAGCCGGTCGGCTTCAAGGCGGGTGCGGGCGGAAGCGCCGTCGTCTGAAATTCCCGGGGCTTCCCCGCGGGACCGGCCCCGGGCGGGAGTCCGGAGGGAGTCCGCCGACAGAGCGGATCGGAGCGCTTTTATGCCCGTTCCTTTTTTTGCGGACACGGGAAAGATCTCCACGCCAAGGGCGGCGGAAAGACCGGAGAGATCCAGCCGAATGCGGTTTTTTTCAACCTGATCCATCAGATTGACAGCCACCAGCATGGGTTTTCCCAGAGAAAGGAGCTGCAGGGTGAGAAATAGGTCACGTTCCAGATGGGTACCGTCGACCACGTTGAGAATACAGTCGCAGTCCGTCACCGCCGACAGGGTCACTTGTTCCTCATCGTTGAAACCGGAGAGGCTGAACACGCCCGGCGTGTCGATGAGGGTAAAGGGGCCGAAGCTGCCGGTGGTCACATCTACTGTAGTACCGGGGTAATTGGACACTTCGGCGTACATGCCGGTGAGCGCCTGAAAGACCACGGATTTTCCCACGTTTGGATTGCCGGCCAGAGCCAGCTTTCGGGGAGCCGCCTTACATTCGTGTCCGACGCCCGCTTTCTCTTTGACGGAAATGTTCATTTCTTTGGAAGCCTCCTTTTCCTTTATATGTTGCTGTATTTTGTACTGGCTGCGCGGGAGAACGTCATCTGTCTTTGGACCTTTCGCCGCCCCAGCGCCGGACCTGGATCCTGCTGGCCAGTTTTCGCCCTACGGCGATCTCCTGGTTTCCCAAAAGCAGGACCACCGGGCCGCCGGGGAGAACGGAGAGGCAGCGGATGGGAGCGCCGGGCAGCAGGCCCAGCCGGATGCCCTGGCTTTTGATTTCTCCAGGGGGAAGGGCCACGACGAACAGGAAGGAGCCTTTGGCTGCGTCGGAAAGTCTCATGGAAAACCGCCTTTCTTTGTGCTATACTTAATTGTATGCGCGGCCCCATGATTTTAGAGCCTGCCGCAGACAATGGAATGGGAAGACTTGGGTTAAAGGAGATCATTTATGGAGTTGTATCTTGTCATGACGCTGGTCATTTTTTTTGGAACCGCAGTTCTTATCATGCTGTCCGGTATGAAAAAACAGCTTGAGAGGAAAAATGACAACAGTGAACTTTTGGAACAGCTGGATCGCGTGAGACAGGAGATGATCGGGGAAATACGGGCAGCCAGACAGGAGACAACGCAGTACGTCCAGACCAGTTTTCAGAGTCTGGGGGAGCTGCTGACGTCATCCCAGAATCAGGCGTCGCAGATGCAGGACAGGCGGATCGCGGAACTGACGGCGCAGCTCTCTCAGCGGACAGAGATCCTCCAGCGCACGGTGAACGCCATGCTGGCGCAGATGGACGAACGTCTGCAGTCCGGCGCTATCCAAAGCGAGCAGAAGCTGGAGCAGATCCGCACGTCGGTGGAGACTCAGCTGGTCCGCATGCAGGAAGACAACGGAAGAAAGCTGTCGGAAATGCGGGCCACGGTGGACGAAAAGCTGCAGAAGACGCTGGAGGACCGCATCAGTCAGTCCTTCCGGGTGGTCAGCGAGAGGCTGGAGCAGGTGTACAAGGGCCTGGGAGAAATGCAGACTCTGGCCAGCGGCGTGGGAGATCTGAAAAAGGTCCTCTCAAACGTAAAGACAAGGGGAATTCTCGGCGAGATCCAGCTGAGCGCCATACTGACGCAGATCTTATCCCCGGATCAATACGAGGAAAACATCAATACGAAGCGCAGCGGCGGCGAGCGGGTGGAATTCGCCGTCCGTCTGCCGGGAGACGGGGAAGGGACGGTCTATCTGCCCATCGACGCAAAGTTTCCCGGAGATACCTACGCCAGACTGGCGGACGCTTACGACAGCGGCGACGCGGCGGAGATCGAGGAGGCCGGGAAGGCTCTGGAGCGGGCCATACGCAGAGAGGCCAAAGATATCCGCGACAAGTATGTGGAGCCGCCTTACACCACGGATTTTGCCATTATGTTTCTGCCCTTTGAAGGGCTCTACGCCGAGGTAGTCAGGCGGGGACTGGTAGAATCGCTGCAGCGGGATTATAAGATCAATATAGCCGGCCCTACCACCATGGCGGCGCTGCTCAACAGCCTTCAGATGGGCTTTCGCACGCTGGCCATCCAGAAGTATTCGGGAGAGGTCTGGAATGTGCTGGGGGCGGTGAAAACAGAGTTTGAAAAATTCGGTTCTGTGCTGGCCTCTACTCAGAAAAAGCTGTCTCAGGCCAACGATGATCTGGACAGACTGGTGGGAACCAGGACCAGAATGATCCGGAGCAGGCTGAAAAATGTGACGGGGCTGCCGGAGGCCGACAGCAGAGAAGTTCTGGGCCTGCCCGGGGAAGGGTCCGGAGAAGAGGGCGCCGCCGGCTCCTGTGAGCCGGAGCAGATACCATAGAAACACGGAGGATGAAACGAATGAGCGTATACGCCATAGGAGACCTGCATCTGTCCTTTGGGGAGCTGGTGGAAAAGCCCATGGATATATACGGCGGGCAGTGGATCGGCCATGCGGAACGTGTGAAAGAGAACTGGGAACAGCTGGTGAAAGAAGAAGATACCGTCATCATACCGGGAGACATCTCCTGGGGACTGCGGTTTGAAGAGGCGCTGCCGGATCTTCGGTGGATCAGCGCGCTGCCGGGAAAGAAAGTTTTGCTGAAAGGGAACCACGATCTGTGGTGGAGTTCTATTTCGAAGCTGTCTAAACTTGACGAAAAACTGTATTTTGTCCAAAATAATTGTTATGCGGACGACAGTGTGGTGGTGTGCGGAAGCCGGGGCTGGATCTGTCCGGGGAATTCTGATTTTACGCAGCGGGACCGAAAACTGTACGATCGGGAGCTCCTGCGTCTGAGGCTGTCTCTGGAGGATGGGAAAAAACTCAGGCGGCGGGCTGCGGAGGAGGGCCGGGAACTGCCGCTGATCGGCGCGCTGCATTTTCCGCCGACTAATGAAAAGTTTGAGAGTTCAGGCTTCACGGAGCTCTTTGAGGAGTACGGCGCATCGAAGGTGATCTACGGTCATCTCCACGGTACAGATGCGTTTAAAAACGGCTTGCAGGGGAGAAAAGGAAATATTGAATATCTGCTGACGTCCTGCGATAAGCTGGCCTGCCGTCCAGTCCTGCTGTTGGATTAGAAGCGCGGATCGAGGGTATAAAAAAGGTATGGAAGAAGCAGGAACGGGCAGCGGAGAATGGGACCTGTGCAATGGACGCAGAAAGGCCGGCCGCCGGCCGTGAAAGAAAATGTCCGGGAACAGAGAACGCAATACCCTTTGCTTCTAAAATGATATAAATAGAGAGAAATAGAGAAAAGAGGCGATTTGGATGAAGAGAGCAACGATCATCGTGATGGACAGTCTGGGCGTGGGCGAGCTTCCCGACGCGGAGAAGTACGGAGACAGGGGCGCAGACACTCTGGGTCATATCGCGGAGCACATGCCGGGATTTAAGATCCCCAATCTGGTGAAACTGGGGCTGGGATGCCTGGAAGGCGTGAGGGATAAGGGCCGCATCGAAAAGACGGCGGAGCCGGCAGGCGCCTTCGGCCGTTTTGCGGAGGCTTCGAAGGGAAAGGATACCATCACCGGTCACTGGGAGATCGCGGGACTTCTGACAGAGGTGCCCTTCAAGACGTTTCCACATTTCCCGGAGGATTTCATGAAGGCCTACGAGAAGGCCGTGGGCAGGGGAACCCTGGGAAACTGCGCGGCTTCCGGCACAGAGATCATCAGAGAGCTGGGCGAGGAGCACAGAAAGACGGGGAAGCTGATCGTCTATACGTCGGCGGACAGCGTTTTTCAGATCGCAGCGGACATGGATGTGGTGCCCTTGGAAGAACTTTACCACTGCTGTGAAGTTGCCCGGGAAATGCTGAAGGGAGATCTGCAGGTGGGCCGGGTGATCGCCAGACCGTATGTGGTGAAAGACGGCGAGTATATCAGGACGGCGGACCGCAGAGATTACGCCGTATCGCCCCCGGAAAAGACCCTTCTGGATCTGGTGGGGGAAGCTGGGAAGACCGTCTATACCGTGGGAAAGATCAGCGATATTTTTAACGGCAGGGGCGTCACACATTCGGTGCACACGGAAAGCAATATGGACGGCGTGGATAAGACCATCGATGCGCTGAAGCAGTCCTTTGACGGTCTGATCTTTACCAATCTGGTGGACTTTGACTCTAAATTTGGACATCGCAGAGATCCGGAGGGTTACGGGCGGGCCATCGAGGAATTTGACGCCAGGCTGCCTGAGATCAGAGCAGCAATGGGTCCGGAGGATATCCTCATCCTCTGCGCCGACCACGGAAACGATCCCGTTCATTCCGGGTGGGACCACACGCGGGAGTACATTCCGGCTCTCCTGTCCGGCGAGAATGTAAAAGCAGGCGTCGATCTGGGCACGCGCGGCAGTTTCGCGGATATTGGAGCCACCGTTTCCGAATATCTGGGCGCCGGATCCACGCAGATCGGAAGCAGTTTCCTGGAGATGATCCTGAAATAGAGGCGTTGAAGCAGAAAGGACGCGTAGAAGCCATATGAATATGTACGACATCATTTATACAAAGCGGGAGGGCGGCGCGCTCTCCCGCGAGGAAATCGAATATTTCGTAAAAGGCTACACGGAGGGCTCGATCCCGGATTATCAGGCTTCCGCGCTGCTGATGGCGATCTTTTTACAGAAAATGAGCAAAGAGGAGACCTTCTGGCTCACAGACGCCATGATGCGCTCCGGCGACCTGGTGGATCTGTCTTCCGTACCGGGAGTCAAGGTGGATAAACACAGCACGGGTGGCGTGGGAGACAAGACCACGCTGATCGCAGCGCCGCTGGCGGCGTCCTGCGGCGTGCCGGTGGCGAAGATGTCGGGACGCGGCCTGGGATTCACAGGCGGCACGGTGGATAAGCTGGAATCGATTCCGGGCTTCCGCACCGCCATGGAACCGGAGGACTTTCTGGAGCAGGTGCGCCGCGTGGGCATGGCGGTCATCGGGCAGACGGCGCATATCGCGGCCGCGGACAAAAAGATATATGCTCTGCGGGACGTGACGGCCACGGTGGAAAATCTGTCGCTGATCACATCCAGTATCATGAGCAAAAAACTGGCCTCGGGCAGCGACGCCATCGTGCTGGATGTGAAATGCGGCAAAGGCGCCTTTATGGAAGAACCAGAGAGCGCGGCGGAGCTGGCGCAGTGGATGGTGGAGCTGGGCACCAAGGCCGGGAGAAAGACGATTGCCGCCGTCACAGACATGGATCAGCCGCTGGGACGGGCGGTGGGAAACAGTCTGGAGGTAATGGAAGCCGCGGACACGCTGAAGGGATGCGGACCTGCGGATATCACAGAGCTGTCGCTGAAGCTGGCCGGGTTGATGATCTTTGCCGGCGGCCTGGCGGGAACTGCGGAGGAAGGCGAGAGGATGGCGGTCAGGGCGCTGGAAAGCGGCGCAGGCTTTGGAAAGTTCTGCGAATTTATCGGAGCGCAGGGCGGCGACAGCAGAGCGGCGTCGGATTACAGCCTGCTGCCTCAGGCGGAATACGCCCGGGAGATCTACGCGGAGAAGGATGGATTTATCGGAGGCGTGGAAGCCAGGCGGATCGGCCTGGCCTCCCAGCATACGGGCGCCGGAAGAGAAAAGAAAGAGGACGGCGTGGATCTGGCGGCCGGGATCCTGCTGAACAAAAAAAAGGGAGACCCCGTGAAAAAGGGCGAACTTCTGGCCACATTTTTCGGGAATGATCCGGAGAAAGTAAAAAAAGGCGCGGCGGAAGGCGCGGCTGCCTTTTCCATCTCCCGGACCAGGCCGGAGACGGAGCCGCTGATCCGGCAGGTGATCGGAGCCGAAGTCCTGTAACGGGAGATAAGCAAATAGAGATCAGTAAATAGTTCTAAACCCCCCTGCGGCAAAATACTCTGTAAAAGAATGAATTGCGTGCAAGGGGGTTTTTTATATGAAGAAAGGGATAGGCAGATGTGCGGCGGCGCTGCTTGCGCTGCTTTTGTGTCTGAGCTGCATTCCGGCGTTTTGCCTGGCGGAAGACGCGCAGCAGGATCAGAGAGCAGAAGAGACGGCGGCAGGCTCAAAGGATAAGGAAAAGACCGCGGCTGAAGCTGAACAGCAGCCCGGTACCATCGCGGCGGCCGAGGGCAGTCTGAAGATCGACGCCAAATCAGCCGCGCTCATCGACGTGGGGAGCGGTCAGGTGCTCTACGAGCAGAACAGTCATGAATCGCTGCCGCCGGCCAGCGTGACAAAGGTCATGACCATGCTTCTGGCGCTGGAGGCGGTGGACAGGGGACAGATCAGCATGAACGATGCGGTGACCATCAGCCAGCGGGCGGCCAGCATGGGCGGAAGTCAGATGTTCATGGAGGCGGGCGAAACGCAGACTGTGGAGACACTGCTGAAAGGCATGGCGATCTGCAGCGCCAATGACGCCTGCGTGGCCATCGCCGAGTACGTGGGCGGCACAGAAGAAATTTTCGTGGAAAATATGAACAAGAGGGCCCAGGAGCTGGGAATGAAGGACACGAATTTTGTGAACACCAACGGGCTGCCGGTAGCAGACCACCGTACCAGCGCATATGATATAGCATTGATGTCCCGTGAGCTCATCAAGCATCCGCAGACAAAAGAGTGGTTCAACACGTGGCAGACCAATATTACAGTTGGGCTGCCGGGCAAGAAACAGACGGAGCTGGGGCTCACCAACACCAATAAACTCATCAAACAGTATCCCGGCGCCAACGGCATCAAGACCGGATTTACTCAGGAAGCGGGGTACTGTCTCTCCGGGTCTGCCACAAAGGGCGATCTGACGCTGATCGCCGTGATCATGGGAGCCAAAACTTCCAAGATCCGCTTTGCGGAAGCAGGAAGGCTTCTCGATTACGGCTTTGCCACCTATGACAGCGTGAACGCAGCGCAGAAAGGACAGGTCATGGGCGCGGTTGGCGTGGATAAGGGAAGCCCGCAGACCGTCAACGCCGTCACTTCGTCAGACGTCAGCATTCTTGTTAAAAAAGGCGAGAAGGACAGCGTGACGACGAAGGTAGAGACGAAGAAGCTCCTGACCGCTCCCGTCAAACAGGGGGATGAGATCGGAGAGCTTATCGTAATGAAGGACGGAAAGGAACTGGAACGCCATCCGCTGGTGGCGGAGAGCGATGTGAAAAAAGCGGGAATTGCAGAAATGTATATACGAATGCTGAAAACCCTGATCGAATGACGGCAGGGTGAAGGATCCGCCCCATTAGAAAAGAGGGATAAATTTGAACGAATATATGATCGCCTTTTCTTCTTTTTATAAAGCGGTCTACGCGCAGGAAAAGGTTCAGGAAAAGAAGATACGGGCAACGCTGAAAAAGACGCCGCCCGGGCTGATGAAAAGCTGCGGCTACGCACTGTTTCTGAGGACGAACGACATTGACAGTCTGGTGGCCTATCTGGAAGACAGCTTTATCGACAACCGGGGCGTATACCGGGTCGAACAGGAAGACGGGAAAGCGTATTATCGAATGATCTCCTGATCACAGGACGACAGGATCACAGTAGATGTCAAAGAAACGGAGGCCGGCCGCCTGAAATATGGCGGCCGGTCTCCGTTTTTGTCACCTCCCAGCTATTTGATCTGTATATATAAAATAAGAGAACAATAGATTTTTTTGATACGGCGGCCCCGATGCGTCAACAAACTTGACTTTTATGTCCGGCCGCAATAGTCTGATAAGGACAGATCAAAATGTAAAAGCAGAGGTGCATATGTATTTTATCGGTATAGATATTGGTTCAACGGCGGCGAAAACCGCGGTGATCAAAGAGGGGCAGGAGCCGCGCTGTTTCGTTCTGCCCACAGGTTGGAGCAGCAGGGAGACAGCTGAGACGATCCGCAGGCGGCTGGCAGAGGAAGAGATACCCGTGGAGACGGAGGAGACGAAAGTATTGGCCACCGGTTACGGCCGGATCTCCGTACCCTACGCGGACCGCTGCATCACAGAGATCACCTGTCACGGCAGGGGAGGCGCATATCTCTCCGGAAGCGGAGACTGCACGATCATAGACGTGGGCGGACAGGACACCAAAGTCATCACGCTGGAAGACGGCGTGGTCACGGATTTTCTCATGAACGACAAATGCTCCGCCGGCACAGGAAAATTTCTTGAGATCATGGCGAATCGGCTGGGAAGCCACATCAGCGGACTGTTTGAGCTGGCGGAGGGGGGAAAGCCTCTGGCTATCAGCGCCATGTGCACTGTATTTGCGGAGTCGGAGGTGATCAGTCACATCGGAAGCGGCGCGCCCCGGGAGGATATCGCCGCCGGTGTGGTAGATTCCGTGGCGGCCAAGGTGGCACAGCTGTGCATGCGTCACGGAGGGGACGGACCCTGCGTGCTCACAGGGGGATTGTCGGAGCAGGCGTATTTTGCGGAGATCCTGTCCGGAAAACTGGGCCGGCCTGTGAGAGGTCTGAAAGACGGTAAATACGCGGGAGCCATAGGCGCCGCGCTTTTATGTATGGATATGAGGTAAGAATATGACGAGTGAATTAAAACTGCCCGCAAATTTTGAGGATTATACCGACGCGAAGAAAAACGGTTTTCTCCGCGTGATGAAACTGAAAGAGGAAGGCAAGAAAGTGGTGGGGACGTTCTGTTCCTATACCCCCTCGGAACTGGTGATGGCGGCGGACGGCGTCTGCGTGGGGCTCTGCGGATCCAGCGAGGACGGCATTGCTTTTGCGGAGAAAACGCTGCCAAAGAATATGTGTCCGCTGATCAAATGCAGTTACGGTCTGGCGGCCAGCGACGCCTGCCCGTATTTTTACTTTTCCGATATGATCCTTGCCGAGACTACCTGCGACGGCAAGAAAAAGATGTTTGAGCTGATGAAAAAGCTGAAGCCCGTCCACGTGATGCAGCTGCCGCCGGGACGGGAGGGGACCGGCGCCCTGGATTTCTGGGAACAGGAGATCCGGCGGGCGGCTCTGGCTATCGGGGAACAGCTGGGCAAAGAGATCACGGAAGAAGCGCTGCACCGGGCTATCGTACAGAAAAACAGGGAACGCCGCGCTATGGTAGAACTCTACGAAGTAGGGCGGATGGAGCCATGTCCCGTATCCGGCTACGAGATCTCCACCATCATGGACTCCCTTCAGTTTATGTTTACTTCGGAGGAAAAAATAAAACTCCTTGAAGAGAAGCGGAATGAATTCCTGGCCCGGGCGGCGGAAGACGGAAAGGGCAGGAGAAAGCCGCGCATCATGATCACCGGATGTCCTACCATCGGCGTCCGCGACAAGATCATCAAACAGGCGGAGCTGCTGGGCGCCAGCGTAGTGGCCTTCGACAGCTGTTCCGGACCCAGGGCGCAGAAGGAGGCGGTTTCCGAGAGCGGCGATCCTTATCTGGCTCTGGCGAAAAAATATCTCAACATCAACTGCGCGGTCATGAGTCCCAATCCCGGAAGGCTGGACGCTCTGGATGAGATGATCGCAGACTACCGCATCGACGGCGTGATCGAGGTGGTCCTGCAGGCATGCCACACGTTCGCCATCGAGGCCGCGGAAGTAAAGCGCTTCATCACCAAGGAGAAGAAACTCCCGTATCTCTATCTGGAAACAGATTATTCCCAGGCGGATTCCGGGCAGATCGACACCAGGCTGAGCGCGTTTCTGGAAATGATGCAGTAGGAAGGAACGGCCCTGGGGCACGCTCGCCAAGTGCCGTTTCGGAAACATCGCCCGGCCATCTTTCCTACGTTATAAAAAAACACCCGGAAATCGCTGCAAAGCGGCGGCCGCCGGGTGTTTTTGCGTGTCTTATTTCAGGTTTTCCGGATTCAGGCATTCCAGTTCCGGGATGACGAAGAGTCCGTCCTTGCGGATGAGTTTGTCGTCGAACCAGATCTCTCCGCCGCCGTATTCCGGGCGCTGGATCATGACAAGATCCCAGTGAACAGCGGATTTGTTGCCGTTGAAGGCGTCCTCATAGGCACAGCCCGGAGTCAGATGGAAGCTGCCTGCGATTTTCTCGTCGAAAAGGGTGTCCATCATGGGCTGGAGCACATAGGGATTTACGCCGATGGCAAATTCGCCGAAATAGCGGGCGCCCTCGTCGGTGTCCAAAAGCTCATTGATGCGCTTATCGTTGTTGGCGGAGGCGCCGACGATCTTTCCGTCTTTGATCTCAAACTTGATGTCCGTATACGTGAAACCCTGTTCCTCAGAGGGCGTGTTGTAGGAGATCGTTCCGTTCATAGACTCCTTGACCGGCGCTGTGTATACTTCTCCGTCGGGGATGTTGCACTGGCCGGCGCACTTGATGGCGCCGATGCCCTTGATGGAGAAGGTCAGGTCGGTGCCGGGACCGACCAAATGGACTTTATCGGTCTTATTCATCAGCTCCACCAGCGGGTCCATAGCCTTGGACATTTTCGCATAATCCAGATTGCACACGTCGAAATAGAAATCCTCGAAGGCTTCCAGACTGGTGTGGGCCAGCTGGGCCATAGAATTGTTGGGATAGCGGAGAACGACCCATTTCGTGTGGTTTACGCGATAGTCCAGCACCGGCCGGAGAATTTTATTGTACATATTCATTTTATCGGAGGGAACATCGGAGTACTCCGCCGTATTGTCCGCTCCGCGAACGGCGATATAGGCGTCCATGCCTTTCATCTGCAGAAGCTGGTATTCGTTCATAAATTCGATCTGATCCTGGCTGCATCCCAGCAGGATCTCCCGCTGAACGGAAGAATCGCGGATCTCCAGATAGGGAAAGCCGCCTGCTTTATAAACCTCTTTGATGATCTGCTTGGCCAGGGGCTTTACGCTGTCGCCCTCGTAGGAAACCAGGACTTTTTCACCTTTTTTGACTGAACAGGAGTAATTGACCAGTCCCTGCGCCAGTTTTACAATTCTCTGATCCATGGGTATTGTACCTCTTTTCTTATTTTTTGTGCTGTCCCGGACCGGAAAAGCCCGGCGGCCATTCTGCAGTCCGGCGGAATGATCTTCCAGTTTATCACTGAATATATTATACCCAAATCCTGAAAAAATCAAAGGTTCCGCGTAAAAAACACAGATCCGGCGGCATATCTTCACTTCCGCAAGATATGATAAAAGATACCAGTAATATACGGCGTATTGTGGACGGGGCAGAATTGTGGTATGCTGAAACAGATGAATGAACGTTTGTCATGGGGGAAGAGAGAGATGAAACATATATTTTTGATCAATCCGGACGCGGGCCGGGGCAAGGCGGAAAAAGAACTTCTGCCGAAGATTTTGAGGGCGGTCAAGGGGAAGGGACTGGACTATGAGATCCACCGGGCGATGACGCTGGAATCGGGACGGGGATTTGTGAGGTCACGCTGCGAGTCGGGGCAGCCGGTGCGCTTTTACGCCTGCGGCGGCGACGGCACGCTGAACGGGCTGCTGTCCGGCGTCTACGGCTTTTCCAACGCGGAGCTGGCCTGCGTGCCCGTGGGCAGCGGAAACGATTTTGTCCGCAACTTTAAGAATAAAAAACATTTCCTGAATATCGAGCGGCAGCTCAATGGAAAAGCTGTGCCTGTGGATGTTCTGAGATACAATGACAGATACGCGCTGAACATGCTGAATATCGGACTGGACTGTACGGTGGTCAGCAAGGCGGCGGACTTGAAAAGGACCTTGATCTTTGGACGGGGAGGGGCCTATATGGGCGGCGCTGCAAAGGCGCTGATGGAGGGGGCGCATTTCCCGCTGCACATGGAATTTGAAGGCGGGGAGGTGCTCCAGGACGATTTTCTGCTCCTTGCCATGGGAAACGGAGGATTCTGCGGCGGCGGTTTTCAGGCTGCGCCCAGAGCGAAGCTGCAGGACGGTTTTTTTGACGTGTGCATCGTGAAACAGCTGGACCGCAGACGCATCCTGCCGCTGCTGCGGAAATACCGGTCGGGGCTGCATCTGGAGGACGAGGAATGCCGCAGACACGTGATCTATAAACAGTGCAAGCGCATGACCATACTCCCTGAGAGAGAGGGGGAACGGCTCTCCGTGTCTGTGGATGGCGATGTGGGCGCCTATGATTCCATCACAGTGGAACTGATCCCGGAGGCGGTCCGTTTTTCCATACCGGAAGGGGCGGAGCCGATAAGGTGAGAGAAATGAGGGAACTGTTTGCGATCGGAGAAATATCCAGATTGTTTCATCTGCCTGTGAGCACGATCCGTTATTACTGTGATATCGGCCTGGTGACGCCGGCGCGGGTGGACGCGAAAACAGGCTACCGCTATTTTTCCACCGAACAGTTCGAGCTGCTCAACACCATAAAATACCTGCAGGCGCTGGGCATGCCGCTGGCGGATATCCGCGTGCTGCTGGAAAACCGCAGAGTAGAAAATTTCGTAGCCCTTTTGGAGAAGCAGAAAGAGAAGACGGCGGACAAAATACGGGAACTGACGGAGATCCAGGAAAAATTGGCGGCTCGGATCGAACAGATCGGGGATGCTTCCAGAGAAGAACTGTTGGATCAGATCCGCATCGTCCATCTGCCTCCGCGGACAGCGGTGAGCCTGGATCGCTCCATCGAGGCCGGTTCGGATCTTGAAATGCAGATCCGCATACTGGAAAACAGCTCCGACATGGAATCCGCGGTGTTTCTGGGCAAGGTGGGACTTTCCGTGGCGGAGGAAGATCTTCTGGCAGGAAGATACGGCCGCTATCGATCCATGTTTCTGCTGGTGGAAAATGAGACCTGCAATCCCAGAATGATGCGCAGCCTGGAAGGCGGGACCTACGCCGTTCTGCGCTTTCACGGCACCCATGGGGACGCAGCGGGCCAGTATGCGCGGCTGATGAAAGAGATCCTGGCGCAAGGATACCGGGTCAGAGGACATTCTGTGGAGATCACTCTCATCGACTACGGACTGACAAACGACCCGCAAAAGTTTATTACAGAAATACAGATTCCTGTTGACTCTCAAGTTACTTGAGAGTCTATAATTTTTTTTGACCAGAAACAAAAGAAAATATAGCAGGAGGAAGAGAAAGAATGCTGGGAACGATCGTAAACACAGGGACGATCCTGGCGGGCTCCATCATTGGAAGCGTGCTGAAAAAAGGGATCAGGGAACAGTACCAGGAGACCATGTTCAATGCCATGGGATTTGCGGCGGTGGCGCTGGGCATCAACGCAGTGGTGAAGAACATGCCGAACAGCCAGTTTCCCGTGCTGTTCATTTTGAGCCTGGCCGTGGGCAGTCTGGCGGGGACCATGGCGGACCTGGACGGGCGGTTCAGCCGTCTGACCGACCGCTTTTCGAAGCCCGGATCCGGTCCGGATCTGGGGCAGGGGCTTTCCACCGGCATACTGCTGTTCTGCGTGGGCACGCTATCCATACTGGGGCCTATCGAGAGCGCCGTCCACGGCGACAACACTTTTTTGTTCACCAATGCGACGCTGGACTTTGTCACATCTATGGTGCTGGCGTCCACTTACGGGATCGGTATGGCCTTTGCGGCGGCGGTGCTTTTCTGCTGGCAGGGCGGCATCTATCTGTGCGCCGGTTTTCTCAGCTCGTTTCTGACGCCGGAACTGCTGACGGAAGTCTCCATCGTGGGCGGTATTCTGATCGCCGCTTCGGGCCTGTCCATACTGAAAATAAAGGACGCCAGGACGCTGAACATGCTGCCCTCGCTTTTGATCCCGGTGATCTGGTTTCTCGTTAAGGACCTGTTTTGAAGGGAGTTGATCGGCCCATTGAAGCCGGAAGAATAAGCGTATGAAGGGCCTGAGGGATAAGAAAATGCTGCACAGGGCATGCAAAAAGTAAAGAAAAACCTGCTTACGGCAGTCCGTAAACAGGTTTTTTGGCCAGGCTGTCTGAAAACCAACCGCATGCAACAGTAAAAGGCCAGGGGCGAAAATCCCAATAACACAGCCGATGGCCAGTCCAAGCAGCATCCCTGCAAACATCCATATCGTAACGAATTGATCCTCATTATTCATAAACGCTCCATTCACAACTTCCGATCCTTGTTCATGTCCAATCCAATCTATACTATATAAAAAAATGCAGATCAGCAGTTGATCGAAAACACGAGAGGATCCATTTTTTCTTTTTGCCTTGTATTCAACATCAAAAAAGAAAAAAACAGAGGACGCAGCAGACATTTCTATTATCTCCCTTGTCGATTTATGTCGCATTTTTCTTTTTGAAAGCACTTTTGCACTAAACAAGAAAAAATAACTTCCATATATTTCACAATAAGTATATTTCAATCATTCTTTTTTCGTTTTTGCGTCATTTGGCGTGGCAAAAAGAAAAAATCCAGGAGACGTCCCGTCTTTCCGCGTATCAAAACGGTCCCCAGCGTTGATCTCCATACTTCTCAGATCCCCAGGCCCGCATGATGAACAGCAAAAACGGCTTTCACTGCTGTTGCAATGTGCAGACGGCAGTGGACGCGAAGACGCATCTGATCGCCGCCTTCGAGGTGACCAACCATGCCAACGACCAGCAGGTGCTTTCTGCCTTCTCCCAGAAGGTCAAGCAGGATCAAAGGGGATCCAAAAAACCTCGGCGGAAGCGGGGCTTAGTTTTCTTGCTTTTTTCCGCGGCTTCAGCCGCAATGGAAAAAAGGACAGCAGGGAGCGAAGCGAGTCGGAGGCGAAGCCGCTGCCTGCAATATGAAGAGAGCCATCAATATGAAGGGGGTTCCGGCCCTTGTGGAGGCAACGAGGGGGATTTAACCTCTCATTTTTCTGTTTTTTTGCCCATTTCCCTCGTTTCAACGTAAAAAAACACTGTAAATCTTGGATTTACAGTGTTTTTTCCTGTCTTTTCGGACAGTCTATGGCGGAGAGTCAGGGATTCGAACCCTGGGTCCCGTTAAGGACACGGCATTTCGAGTGCCGCACGATCGACCACTCTGACAACTCTCCACAACGTAATATACATTACCATATCTGCCCCCAAAAAGTCAATGGGAAATGGAGATGCATATGTGGGATCATGCATGATCCAGGCCAAAAAAAGATATTTATGTCAAAGATATGTGTGAAATTAGTGAAGAAATTGTGTAGATTTTTGCAGTGAGTTATGGTAATATAATGTCGATTTATGTACTCAAACTATCAAAAGGATAGGGAAGGAGAGAAAGATGAAAAAAATTTTAACGGTTCTGTTGGTTTTATGTCTTGTATTCGGCATGGCGGCCTGCGGCGGCAGCGGCGGTGACGGAGGAAGCGGTGGAGACGGCGGTATCGTGAGCCGCGTGGACAAAATGCTGAACGCGCAGGGAAGAAGCTACGACGAGCTGGTCACCGGCAGCGTGGGGGACACGCTCACCAATTCATTCTTTGAATTCACTGTGAACAGCGTTGAAGCGGCTGAGGAGCTGGACGGATATACCCCTCAGACAGAGGGAAATAAGTTCATCATCGCCGATATCACCGTAAAGAACATTTTCGTGAACAACAACGGCGATAAAGAAAATATTCCTGTGGGCAACTATGACTTCACGATCCTGTGGGATTCTGAAGAGGAACTGGCCGATGAAGATACGTGGGCTTACACCGAGTTCACCGACGGCATGTATCCGGACGACGTGGAGCTGGAGCCGGACAAGACGCTCAGCGGCAAACTGGTCTTTGAAGTTCCCGCCGACGTTAACGATTTCGGTATTTCCTACGCGGAAGTCTGGGACGACGAGTTCAAGGGCGATTCATACGTTGTAGAATGCCAGCTGTAGGACCCGGTCCCTACGGCCCGGATAGGGCCGCAGATCAAACTGAATTACATATGGTTTGTCCGCTTTGAGAACAGCGGAGATGACTGGAAGGCGCCGGTCTGCATCCCATTGCAGGCCGGCGCTTTTTTCTCAGTACTAAAATGCCGCGCCGGCTGCGCCTGTCCACTGCTGGAATGGGGGATGAAAGGAAAGCGGAGAGCCGGCGAATGGGGAGGAAGCGAAAGGGGGAAGGAAGTCGTGAAGATCGACAGATTGATCGGGATCATCATGGAGCTGCTGCGAAATGAAAAAGTTACGGCTCCGTATCTGGCGGAACGGTTTGAGGTTTCCCGCCGCACGATCAACCGCGACATCGAGGATATCTGCCGTGCGGGAATTCCCGTGGTAACACGACCGGGCTTTGAGGGCGGTATTTCCATAGCAAAAGGATACAAGATCGACCATCGGGTCCTGACCGAGCCGGAGCTGCGCGCGATCCTCATCGGGCTGAAAAGCGTGGAGAGTGTTTCCGGCGTTTCCTGTACGGACCGGATATCCGAAAAGCTGGCGGCGGACGCAGCGGCGGCTTCGCACGCGGCCGACCGCATGAGGATCGATCTCTCCACTTATTACAAAGCGTCTCTGGTTCCCAAGATCGAAATGCTTCAGGCTGCCATCGAGGAAAAACGGCTGGTCTCCTTCCGATATTATTATGCAAAAGGAGAATCGGATCGGACTATAGAACCTTATCGTCTGCTGTTTCAGTGGGCTTCCTGGTACGTCCTGGGATATTGCCTGCGGCGCAGCGATTTTCGGATGTTTAAGCTGAACCGGCTCACAGAGCTCAGGCTGGAGGATGAGAGATTTTCCGGCCGGGAAGCGCCGGAGCTGAAACCGGCATCACAGGCGTATACCGAGGAAGAAAAGCCGATGACCGTGCTCTTTGAACCGGAAGTAAAATACCGCCTGGTTGAAGAATACGGTCCGGATTCCTTTGCTGAGCGCAGCGACGGGAAACTGAAATTTGATTTTTCATATGGAAACGAAGACGAAATGGTGCGGTGGATCCTGTCCTTCGGGAGCAGTGCGGAGGTTTTGCAGCCTGCGGAGCTGGCAGCGCGGATCAGGATCGAGGCGCAGGGGATCCTTCAAAAATATAAAAAGTAACATGACATACTGTTGTCCTGTTTTTACTGTTAAAATAACGGCATAGCACGGCAGTAATGGATGAGGAAGAGACGGGAGGACACATATGTCAACAAATCCGGATTTTATGGAATATCTCTGCGAACAGCTGAGAGAAGTGGAAGGCGTCAGTTATCGGAAGATGTTCGGGGAGTACGGCGTTTACTGCAGGGGAAAAATATTCGCGCTGGTATGCGACAATCAATTCTATGTGAAACCGACGGAAAAGGGGGCGGCATTTCTGGGAGATCCGGTATACGCGCCGCCTTATGAGGGAGCTAAACCGTATTTTTTGATCACGGAACTGGATGATGCGGAGTATTTGGCCCGACTCACGGAACTGACCTGGGAGGAGCTCCCGATCCCAAAGGCAAAAAAAGCGAAGCGGCTGTGACCAGAGTCGGAGACCGGCCGTGAGCTTTCTCATGACGGCCGGGAAAGGCGATGGGGATAAAAGAACGGGCCGTCGCTGGATGACAGGAAAAGACGGGATGCCGCCGGACAGTGAAACTGTCCAGGGCATCCCGTTTTATATCGTGGTCAGGAAATATGAGAATTGATTCCTCCGGTTATTTTGCAGATGGGAAGAAGGGGCGGAGAGAGCCGGCCACCGCGTTGATGGGAAGTGTCTGCAGTATGATTTTTCCGGGTCCCTTGACCACGGTATTGAAAACGCCTTCGCCGCCGAAGAGCATATTCTTTACCCCGGGAACGGTGACGATCTCCATGGAACAGCTTTCGGTCATGGCGGCCAGATAGCCGGTGTCGATGACCATGGACTCGCCGGCTTCCAGATCGTAGTCGATGGCATAGCCGTCGATCTCAACGAAGGCGATGCCGCTGCCGGAAAGTTTCTGCATGATAAAGCCTTCCCCGCCGAAGAGACCGGCTCCCAGCTTCTTCTGGAAGAAGACGGAGAGCTCCACCGTGGATTCCGCCGCGAGGAATCCTGATTTCTGAACGATGACGCTGTTTCCCGGCGAGATCTCGAAATCCAGGATCGAACCGGGAAAGCTGGACGCGAATGCGATCTTTCCGGGGCCGCCCTGGGCGGTATAACGGTTCTGGAACAGCGCTTCGCCGGCGAACATGCGGCCCAGGGCTTTTCCCACGCCCCCGTTGCTGGTGGTCTCCATCTTCATGTTGGGGGTCATCCAGCTCATGGAGCCCCGCTCTGTGATCATCACTTCGCCCGGATCCATATCGCAGATCACCACGGGAAGCGGCGTCCCTTCAATTGAATATTTCATCTCAATCCCTCCTTTTAAACGTGTAAACAAGTTGATCTTACATTTATTTCTTGTCCTTTTCATCTTACCACACGAGTTCAAAAACACAAGATAAATATCGAAAGCCCGCTTGCGGGCTGCAGGGCATTTTTGACA
The DNA here is from genome assembly GCF_900605495.1 of Bacilliculturomica massiliensis. GTDB lineage: Bacteria > Bacillota > Clostridia > Peptostreptococcales > Anaerovoracaceae > Bacilliculturomica > Bacilliculturomica massiliensis. Next base: position 1,351,732 of record NZ_LR027603.1, on the reverse strand, counting down.
ATCGCTCCCGCAGATAGTAAAATATAATTCTCAGAGGAACGGAAGTACGGCAATTTCACAGATAGGGAGAGGAACAATGAGAAGAATAGAGAAGGTGGCCATTATCGGTCTGGGGGCGCTGGGCGTGGTGTACGGACAAAAGTTTACGGAAAGGTTAGGCAGAGAGAATGTGTTTTTCGTGGCGGACCGGGATCGGATCCGCCGCTATGAAAAGGATGAGGTCTTTTGCAACGACGTGAAATGCGATTTCCGTTATGTGGATAAGGACGACTGCGGGGCGGAGAAGGCGGATCTGGTCGTCTTTGCTGTAAAATACACAGCCTTAGAGGAAGCGATCGACAGCGTAAAGCACGTAGTAGGGGATCATACGCTGATCATATCCGTGCTGAACGGCATTGTAAGCGAGCGGGATATCGCAGCGGTCTACGGCAGCGAAAAGGTTCTTTACTGCATCGCACAGGCTACAGACGCCATGAAAGAGGGCAATCGTTTTTATTATCAAAACGAAGGGGTCTTGCAGGTGGGGACCGGGACGGGGGAGCGCGACGAGCGGCTGAAAGCGGTGACGGATCTGTTTGACAGGACGAGAATTCCATATCTGGTCCCGGAGGATATCATGCACCAGCTGTGGAACAAGCTGATGCTGAACGTAGGCGTCAACCAGGTAGTGGCCGTCTTTGAGACCAATTACGGAGGGATCCAGCATCCCGGAAAAGAGCGGGAACTGATGAAAGAAGCCATGCGCGAAGTGCGGGATGTAGCCGCCTTCGAGGGCGTGACGCTCACCGAAGAGGAGATAACCCAATGGCTGAACGTGCTGGACGCTCTGGCGCCGGAGAGCATGCCCTCTCTGCGGCAGGATACGAAGGCGCATCGGATGACGGAGGTAGAGTTGTTTTCCGGTACCATTCGCAGGCTCGGCAGGCAGTACGGCGTGCCCACGCCGGTCAACGATTTTCTGTATCAGAGGATCCGGGAGATCGAGTCGGAGTATGACCGGGCAGGCTGCTGAGCTTCAGCCTATCGTTTCGGATGCTTGAATGAGGCCCGGTCAAGATCGTATTTTTTCATTTTGTAGGTAAGCGTCTGCCGGGGGACACGCAGGTATTCTCCGGCATTTACGATACTCCCGTGGTATTCGTAAAGAGCGTTTGAAATGATCTCTTTTTCCATTTCCTCCATATACCTGTCCAGCCCTATTTCTTCGATCCTGTCCCGATTGTCCGCTTCCCGCCTGCTCCAGGTCTCACGAAGGCCGTCCCGGGACATTTTGCGGCTCTCATAGGAGCGTCCCGCAGAGTGTTCCGCAGAATGCTCCACCGCGTCCGTCATATAGGCGGGAAGATCAGAGACGTTCAGGATCTGTCCCTCTGTGTTTGTTACCATAAATTCAACCAGGTGACTGAGTTCTCTGACGTTTCCAGGCCAGGAATATTCATTGAGCACCATTCGCAGCTGATCGGAAAAGCCCGAAATGAACCTCTGGTTCTTTTGTCTGTACTCTTCCAGAAAGTATTCCAGGTACAGATCGATATCTTCTGTACGGTTTTTCAGCGGCGTCAGGCTCACCAGACTGTTGCTGAACCTGTAGAACAGATCTTCTCTCAAATATCTTTTTTCAATGGCCTCTCTGGGGTTGATGTTCATGGCGGCTATGATCCTGGCCGTGGATTTTTTTTCATTCTGCGCGCCTACGGGCCGAAAGGTTCCCTCCTGAAGAACGCGCAGGAGGTTGCCCTGCACGTGATAGGGAAGGGAATTCAATTCATCGAGAAATAAAATCCCATCCGACGCCAGTTCCAGCAGGCCTTCTTTTGTTTCCGCTCCGGTGAAGGAGCCCTTTGTCGTTCCGAAAAGTACAGATTCGATCAGGCTGTCGGGGATGGCCGCGCAGTTCTGCGTGATCACTTTTGAGCGTGGGACGTTGCTGTAATTGATGATCGCCTGTACGAACAGCTCTTTTCCCGTTCCCGTTTCCCCATAGATAAGGATTGGCGTATCCTTGGCCGCCAGTTTTTGAGCCAGTGAGATGGCTTTCCGCATATCCTTGTTATTGGTAATGATATCTTCAAAAGTCGTCGACGTTTCATGTCTGTGAAAGTTTCTTCCCGCTGAAAAGTTTTTGCCGTCTTCCTTCTGCAGAATGGTCTCCACTTTAGTGATATCCTTGGAGAGCCCCACGTATCCGCAGACCTTGCCCTGTCGGAGCAAGGGTATGGTAATATTATTGGTTCTGCACACCATGCCGTAGCAGTCCGTGTATTGCTGATTGTAACGCAGCACGGGTTTTTTTGTGATCCTGGCTTCCGAGTAGGAGCTTTCGCCGATGGGGATCGACGGGAAAATGTCAAATATGCTTTGATTGATGTAACGGTCGTGGCTGTTGCTGGTGTACGCGGCGCCGTTTTTTATGCGGTTATTGATCCGCATGGCGTGCAGTATGATAAAGTTTTCGTCGATAATCATCACGCTGTCTATCTCGCCCAGAAAATCCGCAATCTGAAACTGCATGTTGTGATGCCTCCTCTGTCTGTGAATCATCCTAACTTTCTCGATGATATCAGGGTAGTCCATGAAAGAAAAAAAGTCAATAAAAGTTGGCGTTTTATCAAAAATGCCTATATTTTTTGCAAAAAGGACGAAAAGTCATATAAAAAAGAATAAAAATTGGCAATGATGACGACGGATGCAGCCGGGAGGTGCCGGAAATGCTCATTTTCCAACATATTTGAAGTTGGCATGGAAGTTGCGAATGACTAAAGGCAGAAAAGACAGGGACCAGAAAGTGAAAGGAGAAACGATTATGGACATGATGTTGATAAACGGCAGAGTATACGCCATGAACCAGGCGGAGGACGTCTATGAAGCGGTGGCTGTTGACGGCGGTATCATACGAGCCCTGGACACCACCGACAACATTCTCGATATGCGGACGGACGACACGAGGATCATAGATCTGAAAGGCGCAACGGTGATACCCGGCTTCAACGACAGCCATATGCATCTTTTGTCTTACGGCTACAGTCAGCGGATGGTGAATCTGGACGGATGCAAAAGTCTGAAGGAGCTGGTGGACAGGGTGAAGCTGTACATAAAAAAGGAACACATTGATAACGGTCAGTGGGTAGAAGGCCGGGGATGGGATCAGAATCTGTTCGATGTGAAAGAGATACCGCAGCGGTCGCAGCTGGATCAGATATCTTCAGAAATTCCCATCGTGCTGGGGAGAACCTGCGGGCAGATGTGCATTGCCAATACAAAGGCGTTGGAGCTCCTGGATCTGCTTCAGCCGCAGCCTGAAATGGAACATGGCACGGCGATCGCGGATGAACACGGAATCCCCACAGGAATTTTTACCGGGGAGGCGATCAACCTGATCTATGGGAAGCTGCCAAAGCTGGGGGTGAAAAAAATCAGGGAATCGATCCTAAGCGCCTGCAGCGCATACGTGGCGGCGGGGATCACTTCCGTTCAGACCGACGATTTTGAACTCAAGAGAGCCGGAACGCCGGAGGATGTGCTGGAGGCGTATTTTCAGCTGGACAGCGAAAAAGAGCTGCCTGTTCGGGTCAGTCTGATGATGTATCTGCCTACTGCCGGGGATATCCAGAAGATCCTGGATCAGGGCTACAGAACCGGATATGGGAGTCCTTTCTTCCGCATCGGTCCGTGCAAGACGGATACCGACGGTTCTCTCGGTGGAAGGACGGCGGCCATGGACGAAGATTACAGCGATGAGGCTGGGAATCGGGGGGAGATCTATTTTTCCGCAGAGGAGCTGAAAAAGATGGTCCGTCTGGCTTATGAAAACAAGTGTCAGTTTGTGTGCGACGCCATTGGGGACAGAGCACTGAACATGGTGATCGACGCCTACGAGGAGGTATTGAAGGAAGACAGGGGGAATCAATACAGGTTTGGGATCGATCATTGCCAGATCACGAATCCAGAGATTCTGGAGCGTTTTCAGGCATACGATCTGGTGGCGGGACTGGAACTGGGCTTCGTTATGTCCGATATCGATATCGTAGAGGAAAGAGTAGGTCGGGACAGAGGACAGTACGCGTATAACTGGAAGTCTTTTCTCGAAAGAGGGATCCACTGCGCGGCGGGCTCTGACAATCCGGTAGAACCCTTTGAGCCAATTCACGGGATCTACGCGGCCGTGACCAGAAAAAACTGGGACGGTCTGCCGGAAGAGGGGTGGCTGCCGGAGCAGAAGCTCACTGTGAAGGAGGCTGTGAGGATGTTCACCTCGGGCTCCGCCTACGCTACTTTTGAGGAGACGGTGAAGGGAACGCTGGAGATCGGGAAGTATGCGGATATGGTCGTGCTCTCCCAGGATATTTTCAACGCAGATCCGGAGACGCTTCCAGACACAAGGGTGCTGAAGACCATCGTGGATGGGAAGATCGTGTACGGCGGCTGTTAGCCCGCTTGTGTGGATCGAATTGTCACAGGGTTATCACTGAGGAAGAAATGGAGGAAAAAAGATGGATGGCAGCGGTTTGAAAAAAGAAATCGGAGTGTTCGGAGCAATGTCGATCATTGGAGGCATTGTGATCGGATCGGGAGTATTTTATGTAGGTTCTTTTGTAATTGAAAGGGCGGGATTTTCCATCGGAATCGCCACGGCCGCCTGGATCTTTGCCGGCTGCTACGCCCTGATGGCCGGGTTGTGCTACGCGGAACTGGGAGCGGCCATGCCGGAAGCAGGCGGCGCCTACGTCTATCTGAAAAGAACGTACGGCCCCCTGGTCGCGTTTATGATGGGCTGGACGGACTTTTGGATCAGCTGTTCTGCCAGCATTTCGGCTTTGGCGTTGGGCTTTGCCACGTATTTGAGCGTGTTTGTCCCCCTCAGCGCTATGGGGGTCAAGCTGGCGGCCGTGGCGCTGATCGTTTTGTTATCGGTGGTGAATATGCTGGGCGTTAAAAACAGCGGCAGGCTTCAGTCGCTGCTGATGGTGATGAAATTAGTGCCGATTTTCGTCATCATTGTGTTTGGTCTCTCTCACCTGGGAGGAGGAGCCGCTAATCCGGTTACCTTTGAAGCGGCAGGGGACAGAAGCTTTTTCAGCACCTTTGCACTGGCTGTCATGGCCGCGCTTTGGGCGTACGACGGGTGGAGCTCTGTGACCCTCGTCACGGAAGAGATCAAAGATCCGGAGAGGAACCTGCCAAAGGCAATGTTCCTGGCTATCGGCGGCGTAACCATCATATACACTCTGTTCAACTTTGTGCTGATGAAGCTGCTGCCGTTGTCCGAGATGGCCGCAGATCCAAATCCGGGTTCGAGCGTGTCCGTTTTGCTGTTTGGAAAGGTGGGAGCCGCTTTTATCACCGTGGCCATATTGATCTCGATCCTGGGCGCCACCAACGGGTCCATTCTCGCCTTCCCCAGAGAGACCTATGCCATGGCAAGGGATAAGAGGTTTTTCGCCGTTTTCGCTACGATCCATCCTAAATTTCACACGCCTGTGGTAGCGCAGTTTGCCATGATGATCGTCAGCATAGCGGTTATTTTTATCGGTTCCTTTGAACAGATCACCGTTCTGGTCGTATTTACTCAGACCATATTTTATACCATGGCGATCTTAGCGCTGTTCATTCTGAGAAAGAGATGCCCGGATATGAAGAGACCGTATAAGGTCCTGGGCTACCCGGTGCTTCCCGGTCTGACTCTCCTCTGGGCGACCTGGCTGCTGATCAATTCGCTGATCGAAGATCCATCCGGTTCCGTCATGGGGCTGATCGTGCCGATCACAGGTATTCCGCTGTATTTCTATTTCAACAAGAAATACGGGGACAACGGAGCGAAATAGACGGAAGGACTAGCCGCTCTAATAATTGATCGGGGGAAGAATGGGGCCTGTCCCGCGCCTCATCCTCCCCCGATTTTTCAGTCCTGAAGTATGGACTCCCGGCGGCCTTGCACAACCTTGTGAAAGGAAGTATAATATATGAAAAACCAATTGAAACGCAAGGAGAAGATACAGATGGAAAACAGAAGCGAGAAGGCGGTAGAACTGCATCACAAGGGGTACAACTGTTCGCAGGCGGTGGTCTGCGCGTACGCGGACCTGTTTGGGCTGGACGAGAAGACGGCCTTTATCGTATCAGAGAGTTTTGGAGCGGGTATGGGAGGCATGCAGAGCACCTGCGGAGCCGTATCCGGCATGCTCATATTGAACGGGGCGAAAAACAGCGGCGGAGAGCTTTTGGAAAAGCCCACGAAAGCGGCGACTTACAAGGTGGCAAAAGAGCTGACTGCGAAGTTTGAAGAGATGAATACCTCATCGATCTGCAAGGTGATCAAGGGACTGACCGGAGACCCGGTGCTGCGGACCTGCGACGGCTGCATCGAAGACGCCTGCCGCATTATAGCGGATTACTTTTAGGCCGCAAGAGGGGAAGGCCCGTCCATTGGATCGCCTGCCGCCTTGGGACGTTCCGACCGCCGCGGGACGGTCGCAGCCGGGCGGAGACGGGCCGACGATCGTGCAACGATCGCGCAGTGCACAGACCGTGCACGACCGGAGGGGGAGGGATCAGTCGATCCCGATCCCCACAGTGGTGATCTCGCCGCAGTATTCCCCGGCTTCCGGCTTTACGTGGACCGGCTTCAGCCGGTGGAAGACGATGGTGCGGTGTGCCCGCACAGCGCCCTCGGCGGCCTGCCCGGAATCGCCGGACAATCCGGAGGGAATATCCAGAGCATAGATGAGTGCTCTGGATTTTTGTCTGTTTATCTCCTCGGTGAACCGGCGGACCGATCCGGCAAGCTCCCCATGGAAGCCGGTGCCGTAGATGGCATCCACGATAATGTCGGCCTGGGAGAGAAGATGGGAAAGCGGCTCAGGGCAGGCGGCGGGATCGAATACGGAAATATTCAGGGCCCGGACCAGCTCTGCGTTTTTCATGGCGTCTTCTGTCCCGGCGGGTCCCTCCGCCGTCAGGACCGTGACCTCCGCGCCGGCTTGATACAGTCTGCGCGCGGCCACGTAGCCGTCTCCGCCGTTGTTGCCCTTGCCGCAGAAAATGACGATCTGCGTTCCGGAGACGTGGGGCATCCCGTCCCGTTCCTCCGGCTCCGCAGATCCCGGACATTCCGGGCAGCCGGCTGCGATGACCCCTGCGGCGGCTGTGCCGGCGTTTTCCATCATCTGATAATAGGACAGACTGCCCTCGTTGGCCGCACGCTCGATGGCCTTCATCTCCGCGCAGGTGACCACTTTGATCTGATCTGTTTTCATACGCTGACCTCCATGACATTTTTTTCGGATCTCTTTGTCTTAAATTGTATCACGAATATGCCCGGAAGGCAGTTTTTTGTTGCGCTGAACGGGGAATAATAATGCCGGATTTCTTTACATACTGAGAAAAGTAGGGTAATATATTAATTACAGGAGAAAAAAGGAGACGTGACTATGAGCCACCAACAACATTATCCATACCATGAGGTGAGGGAGATTACCACACTGAAACAGATGCTTTCCGAAAGCGCGGAGATGTTTGCGGAGAGACCTGCTTTTCTGATCAAAAAAGAAAAAGGCGCGCCTTACAGCGAGATCACGTACCGGCAGCTGAAACACGATATCGACGCTCTGGGCACCAGGCTTCTGGATATGGGCCTCAAAGGACAGAAGATCGCCGTCATCGGAGAAAACTGTTACGAGTGGGTGGTTTCTTATTATGCGGCGGTCAATGGAACCGGCGTTGTGGTCCCTCTGGACAAGGAACTTTCTCAGGAGGAGATCTACACCTTGCTGGGCATTGCAGACTGCAAGGCCATCTTCTACACAAAGACTTACGCAAAGTATTTTGAAAATTACGATATTCCATTTAAGATCGAGATGAAGGTCTACGGCGACCGCACGGATATGTCGGAGACGCTTCCGCAGCGCCAGCCTGGAGAGGACACCACCTGGGAGCATCTGGTGGGCGAGGGCGAGAAGCTGCTGGCTGAAGGCCGCAGAGATTTTCTGGACGCTGAGATCGATCCCGACGAGATGCACGTTCTTCTGTTTACATCTGGTACAACGGAGGCGGCAAAGGGCGTCATGCTGTCACACAGGAATCTGGCGACTAATATCATGGACACCTGCCGGATCGCTTACGTGACGCCGGAGGACCGGACGCTGTCCATCCTGCCGATCCACCATACCTTTGAGTCAACGATGGGAATGTCGCTGGTCCTTTATAGGGGAGCTTCCACGGCCTTTTACGAAGGGCTGCGCTACGTGGTAAAAAATCTGGGAGAAGCGCAGGCCACTGTTTTGGTGGGCGTTCCGCTGATCTTTGAGTCCATGTACGAGAAGATCTGGAAACAGGCGGAAAAATCCGGACAGGCAGGCATGCTGAAAAAAGGCATTAAGCTGAACCGGACGCTGTCGGCTATGGGGATCCACGTTCACCGCAAGATTTTCAAGAGCGTGTATGAGAAATTTGGCGGCAGGCTCAGAATGATCATCACAGGGGCTGCAGGGATCGATCCCAATGTGTTCCGCGGTTTTGAGGATCTGGGTTTTACTGTTTTGCAGGGCTACGGGCTGACAGAGTGTTCGCCTCTGGTTTCCGGAACGCCGGATTTCTGTCCGCGGTACGGAAAAGCAGGTTCAGTGGGGCCGGCGGTAAAATGCGGCGAGTTCCGCATCGATCAGCCCGACGAGGATGGGATCGGCGAGATCGTATACCGGGGGCCCAACGTCATGCTGGGATATTACAAGATGCCGGAAAAAACGGCGGCTGTGCTGGAGAAAGACGGCTGGTTCCACACGGGAGATCTGGGTTTCCTGGATAAGGACGGCTGGCTCTACATCACGGGAAGAAGGAAGAACGTCATCGTCACGAAGACGGGGAAAAACATCTATCCGGAAGAAGTGGAGATGTACATCAACCGAAACAAATATATACAGGAATCGCTGGTCCACGGCGTGGAAAAGGACGACGACACGCTGGTCAGCGCGCAGATCCGCCCGGCCTACGATGTGATCTACGAAGAATTCGGCAAGGACTACAAGGAAGACGACATTTACACGCTCATCAGGGAGACCATAAAGGATATCAACGAAAAGCTCCCCGTATATAAGCGCGTGCGCGACTTCTCGATCCGGACCGATGAATTCGTAAAGACCACCACGCAGAAGATCAAACGCTTCAAAAACGTGGACGACGGCGAGCAGAAAAAAGAGAAATAAAACAGATCCTGCGACTTTGTAATTCAGATAAGAAAAGGTGCAGGAGCCGCAGGCTGGGTCTGCGTCGGCAAACAGTATAAAGCGTCCGTTCCGGCCTGAGAGCGCCGGAACGGACGTTGTTTTTTGTGATCTGCTTTTCTGCGGGCGATTCTGCAGCGCGCCTGCGCTTCAGCGGGTTTTGGGGCTGCGCTTTTACAATTCTGCGCTGCGCGGTTTTGGGGCTGTGCTGAGCCGGTCTGTCAGCTCCGGCAGGCCAGACGCAGACTCACGGCAGGCGGCAGGTCCCGATCAGCGGCGGATCGCCGGTTGGGCGGGGTCCGGTAACTTGGTGATGAAGGTGCAGTCCTGCGGTCCTGCTGGGAAATACAGACCTCCGGCAGGCGGCAGGTCCCGATCAGCGGTGTGCGACGGGGTAAATAGGTGAACTTTAGATTTTTATTTCAGATTCACCGAAAAAGAGCTGCCAGATAGGTTAGAATAAACATTTTTTTATTCTTTCGCCTATTTCACACCTGATATTGAGATATTTTTACTGATCGACCCGTGTTTTTCGGTGATATTCATTTTTTTTGGCCGTTTTCCCCTATTTCTTAGTTCAACAAGAGAACAGAACCGTATGCTCTCCAGCGCAGGCGTCGGAACATATACGGACAGGAATACCAGCTGAGATCTATTATTTCAGCTGGTATTTTTATGTTGGTAAAAAGGACATGCAGCTTACGGCGTGACCTCATTTCAGGGTCATCTGCCGCACATGCGGAGCCCTGCAGCTGGCGTGCGCCATCAGGGTATGGTGAAGCCGGACGCCCGCAGTACACGGCAAAAGGATAAAAAGAGAGATCGAGAATAATATTTGATATTAATTACAAATAATGGTTGACAAAACTCAAAAGCTGAATTAAGATAAAAATACAAAATATGTAATTTGATAAAACGTATGTAATTTGAAAGGCGGGAATAAGTTTGGGGAAATGGAAAACGTGGATCGGGGTTGTCCTGATCGCACTGTCTGCCGCAGGGCTGATCTTCTGGGAGGTGCAGGGGCGGGAGCAGTTTATGACAGAGGCGGTACTGGTGGCCGCCGCGGAAATACCGGCGGGGACGGTGATCACGTCGGGAGCCTTTATCACATCGCGGGTGCAGAAGGACAGCGTCGTGAGCGGAGCGCTGAAGCCGGAGAATGGGAGCTCCCTGACAGGACGCCGCACAAGAGCGGTGCTCCTGAAAAATCAGCAGATCGCTTCCGCTTATTTCGCAGAGGACGGGGATCTGCCGGAAAGCGGCCAGTCCTTTTACGTTCTTCCGCAGGACTGGATCGCTATGCGAAGCAGTTCTTTGCGGAAAGGAGATCTGGTATCCCTTTACGGCGGAGTCTCGCTGCAGAAGGTCGGCGAGTACCGGGTGGCCTTCGTGAAAGACCAGAGTGAACAGGAGGTCACCGATCCCGGCGGCGGAAAGAAGCCGGAAGCGTTGGATCGGACCATGAGCACCTCGGAGATCAGTCATCTGGAGCTGGTGACCACTCTTTCCGAGTACGGGCGCATCCGACAGGCTGTGGTCTCCGAGGGAGGGATCCTCGTGGTTCAGGAGCCGCAACTGACTGCGTCCAGCGCCGCGCTGTCCAAAGGAGGCAAAGGGGCAGTGAGAGCCGGGGCGCATAAAAAAAACGAGGCGGAAGACGGGGGAACGGGAGAGGTCGAACCGCCGGAAAACACTGCCGGAGACGAGTCCGTCGGATCGGAGGAGGCGGAAGGTGAGTAAATTGTTTGTTTTTCACGGCGCGGACAGTAAGACGGGCGTTTCCATGCTGGCTCAGTCTGCGGCAGAACTGATCGCAGGGGAAAAGAGAGAAAAAAGAGTGCTTCTTGTCAATCTGCAGGGGCGCTACGGAGCGGCCTACACCGGTTTTGTGGGAGAAAATGTGGAGGGGCTCAGGCACTATCTGGATAATCGCCTGCTGAACAGGGAGGAAGTGCTGGCGGGCTGCCGCTGTACGGAAAATCTCTATGTGATCGGGGGCGTGGCGACCATCGGCGAGGAGCGGTATTATCAGCCGGAGATGTCCTCTTATCTGCTTTCCGAACTGAGGGACGAATTCGATCTGATCCTGGCGGACAGCGGCAGCGAGATCGACAATGGACTGGCGCTGGGTTCTCTGATCATGGGAGACGAGCTCATACTGACGCTGACCCAGCAGGAAGGCGTGCTGAAGCGGCTGGAAAAGCTGACGCCCCTTTACCGAAAACTGGATCTGGCCTTTACGCTCTGGGTGTGCAACCGATTTGAAGAAGGGGATCCCTACTCGAGAGAATACCTTTGCCGGAGGCTGAATATACCGCAGGAATCGCTGTTCACCGCGGCGGAGACACAGGAGGGAAGGCGGGCCGAAGCGGAGGCCAGAACGCTGCTGGCGTACCGCAGCCGGGCTTACGAGGCGGATCTGCTGAATCTGTCCAATGAGATCCTGCGCCGTGCGGGTGAGGGACCCATAGAAAAGCAGAGGAAAAAGAGATGGAAAAGTTTTATCTGAGCGAATATCTGAGAAATCAGGAGGACCAGGGTCCGGCGGAGGGAACTGCAGATGCCCGCGCCCGCCAGGGAGAGACGTACGGGGAGTTTCGGAAGATCTGCACCCGGATCAAGGAAGCGTTTTTTCAGCAGTGGGAGAGAGAGGAAAACCTGAAATCCTCCATGGAAATACAGAAGAAAGCGATCATCGGCTACAAGAACGAGACAGACTATTTCAAGGACCGGGTGCGATCGCTCATCCGGGAATACGGCGCTGCCGATACGGCATTTCCGCCCTGGTATGAAGGGCTGACAGAGGCTGTGTATCATGAAAACTGGGGACTTGCGGGCGTTGCACAGTGGTTTGGTCCAGAATATGCACAGAGCAGTTCAGCAAAGATCATCGGAGACAGGATCTATTTCCTGGAGAATGGAAAGATGATGCGGAAGCCGCAGTCCATAGAAAAGAACCGCAGGGAGCAGCTGATCCGGGCGTTTCTGTTGCTGACGCCGGAGGAGCGGCTGGACAGGGAGGTACATGAGATCTATCTGCTGGACGGGACGCGGGTGACCATCTTCTGCGGCGGTATGGCGAAAACAGGTCAGGACACGATCATTTTCCGCCGCTACGTGGTGCCCAATTATACCTTTGAGGAGCAGGCGGACAGAGGGACGATTCCCAGGGAGGCCATCCCGTTGTTCAAGGCTATGGTGAGGATCGGATTTTCCGTAGCTTTTCTGGGGGCGGTGCGCACGGCGAAAAGTACCTTTCTCTGTACCTGGCAGAGCTGTGAAGACCCATCGCTGGAAGGCGTGATGGTGGAGACGGACCCGGAGATCCCACTTCATGAGCTCATGCCGGAGGCTCCGGTGGTGCAGTTATTGGCCGACAATGAGAAGCTCCGGAATATATCCAAACATTTGCTTCGAAGCGACGCGGATTATTTCGTGCTGGCAGAAGCCCGGGACGGGAACGCGCTGGACACGGCGCTGCGCATTGCCTGCAAGGGTACGAAACGGATGAAGATCACCTTTCACACGCGAAATCCCAGGGACTTTCCGGCTGAGATGGCTGCGGAGATCGTCAAGTCCTCAGGGGGAGATTTTGCCATGACTGAACGTAAAGCCGCGGAGAGTTTTGATTATCTGTTTCACTTTGTCCAGTTAGCGGATAAGAGCCAGAAACGCCTGCGGGGGATCTTTGAGCTGAGCTATGACCGAACGGCGGGAAGGCCCCGAACCGTTCCGATCTGTACCTACGATTATGAGAAGGACAGATGGAGCTGGCGGGATCACATCGGCGAGGACAAGGAGCGCTACGGGAGGGAAGAAGCGCCTGAACAGTTCAGGCAGATGCAGCGGGTCCTGTGGGAACTGGCGAACGGGAGCCGCCCTGAGGGTGGAGAACTGGGAGAGGACGCGGGTCGCCGGGAGCGCGGAGAAGGCGCGGATAGGGGAGGGATACAGTGACTGACAGAATGGTAACAGGCTCGTTGTACGCGATGTTTTACGTGGGAATGCTCCTGCTGTTCCGGGAGGATATGTTCAGACTGCAGCGCGGTTTCGCGGCGCGGCACAGGCTGGCGGCGGGCGCGGAGCACGCCCAGTCCATGGACCCGATGAAGCGGCATCTCCATTTTCTGCTGGGAGCCACGATGGAAAGGCCCTGCAGTCCGGGGACGTTTCTTGCGGGCTGTTCAGCGCTTATGTGCTTTCTGACGCTGACGGCTGCACGCAGTTTTCACCCGCTGACGGCGCTTCTCATCGGAGGAAGCGGCGGGGCGGCGCCCTATCTTTTTCTGCGCCTTCGTCTTGAGACGCGGCGCCGGCGGGGCAGCGCGGAGGGCGAGAAGGTCATTTCAGAGTTTCTGCGCCAGTATCGGATCTGCGGCAGAAATGTTTATGAGGCGCTGGAGCGGACGATCCCGCAGATCAGGGATTGCAGCATATGCTGCCGTCTGCTGCACCGCATGCTGCTGCGGCTGCGGAGCACCGGAAGCGCTCTGGAGATCCGGGAGGCCGCCGGCGTGTTTTCCTACGCGGTAGGCACCAACTGGAGCTATATGATGGCAGGATGCATTCGCCTAGCGGCGGAGAAGGGCCGGGACGTTTCGCTGGGGCTGGAGGATATTCTGATCCAGATGGGGCAGGCGAGAGGACGGATGGAGGAACGGAAAAGGCTGAACAGCGAAGCCATGCGGCTGACGCTTTTCATGGTGCCGCTGCTGTATGTGTCTACGGCGGGACTTTCCGTTTACTATCTCGAAGTGCCCTTTCCAAAATTTATCCAAAACCAGATCGGCACGCCGGAGGGCATGCTTCTGCTCTTGTTCATATGTTTTCTATTCGTGCTGAATCTGGCGCTCATCGAGGCGGTCAACAATCAGAAATTGGATTATTGATGGGAGGATAAAATGGACTGGATCATTTACGGCTGCTGCCTGACAGCGGCCTCCGCCGGAGCGTTTCTGAGTTTTCCGGCTCCGGGTCTGTACACATTCCGCAAAAAAGCTGCGCTGACCCGCCGGGAATGGAGCGCGTTTTTTCGAGGCGGAGAATGGAAGAAGCGGGGGCCGGGAAAGTATCTGGCGGAACTGCTGATGGAAGATCAGAGGAGAAAGGCGGAGGGGGAGATCGGACAGGCTGTCTCTTACCTGCGGAACGCCGCCGCAATGGGCCGGGGAGAATCAATGAGCACCGGCCTCATACTGGAGGAATTGGCGGAGCTGCAGGGAGGGCTGTCGCCGGTCTATCTGAAAATGCTGCATTATCTGCGGCTCAATGAAAAGGAGAAGGTGATCAGCGTGTTTGAGGAAGCGGCAGGAAGCCGGCTGGCCGCTGACTTTGCCCGGCTGCTGCTTCAATGGGAGGAGATCCAGCCTGTTTTGCTGGTGGAATCGCTGGAATCCTACCAGAAAAATATCAGGGAAGTGAGACTGACCAGACAGAAAAAGCGGGATGAGACAGTCAGCGACCTGATCTACCTGCCGGTGATCATGAATGTGATGCTGGTTCTGATCAATTTTATTTACGTGGCTTATTTTATCGACCAGAGAGAAGCGCTGCTGAACATGTTTGGATGAGCCAGAGGCGCGGACGGCCGGAAGGAAGAATACTGCCGTCCGGAGCGGCGCAGCAGCCACGCGGCGGCGACATAGCTGACATAACAACCGCGTAGTGCAAAGACAAAGGTAAAGACAAAGGGGGTCAAATATAATGAAACAGATTATCGTACTTGTATCGATGGTTATCCTGGGGATCGCCATAGCCGGCATGGTGTTCTCCTTTAAAGCGCCCGCGCAGCAGATCACAGACGCGGCGGTGAACGGCATCGAGAGCGCCGTCTCCGACGACGCGATGAACAAAGCGGGGAAATAGTTATGAAGCAGATACTGGTCATGCTGGCCACTGTGATACTGGGGCTGTTCCTGTTCGATCTGGTCTGCGGGGATCAGCCGGGAAGCGTCATGAGCACAGTGAAGACGGTATGGGACTGCGAGATCCAGGCCCGTACCCGGGAACCCTGATGAAATGGATGGTGAACGGCGAACATGAAAAATTTTATCGTACTGGCAGCGGTGCTGCCGCTGCTGCTTGTCTTTCTCCTGCAGTTTACTCTGGACCAGAAAAACAGCGCCAATGTGGGGCGCTTTCAGGAATATGTCTACACGGCGAAAGAACAGGCAAAACAGGAGGGCTGCTTCACTGACAGTATCACAGAGGAGCTGAGAAAAAACGTGGCCCGGGCTTTCGGTATTTCCGAGGCGGAGGTGCAGATCGAGGCCACCCAAACGCCGCAATACCGGGTGAACACCTTCTCCGGCAAGGAGGATGCCAGAGGGCTGATCCGCTACAGAGTGTCGGTGCCTCTGGATAAGATCATGGCCGGTCCCAGGCTTTTCGGGATCCGTGAGGAGGAAAACAGGGGGCTTTACACCATCGAGAGCTGGACTGCCAGCGAGCGGCTGCCCTGACGGGAAAGGAGGAGCGCATGAAGACGTTTGTGGTGTTTCTGGCTTTGATGCTGCTAAATGTGAGTTTTCTGTCTTTCCACACAGACATGGACCGCTATCAGAAGCTGCAGGTGTATCTGAAAGCGGCGGCGGAGGAAGCGGCCGCCGGCGGCGCGCTGTGCCGGGATGAGGAAGCCTTTGGCAGCGGCCTGCTGGCTGTCAGAGAGGATGACGCCCGGCGTTATGCGGCGTTTATCATCGAGGGGGCGGAAAAGGAACTGCAGGAGAGTATCGGTGGATCGGCGGAATGGAAGGTGGAGATCTTCGACGATGAGAAGGGATACGGCGGATGTGAAAAGTACGGTCTTACCCAGGGGCTGCCCGCTGTTTTGGTGTCTGTGAACATAAAGTGCCGGGATCTTTTCCGTCTGCCTTTTCTCAGGGTGACGTCCGTAAAGCGCAGCGCGGTCTATCAGTGGGAAAACCGGCTGGGCTGGCTGGGGAACTCCGGCGGAAAATGAAGGGCACGGCGGGCGGCGCAGAGAGGCGTATGCAGCGCCGCCGTATGGGAAACCCTTGACAAACGGCCCGCAGCGTATATAATAGTATTCATTAGTGTAAACTATTTGAAAAGCGTGGAAGAGAAGGCTGACCGCCGGATGCGTGCCACAGAGAGGAACGCCGTTTAAACAGACGGGCTGAGAGCGTTCCGGCGCCGCAGGGATCAGTTACCGCCTCGGAGCTGCCCCCGACGGGGGCCGCCGGCGTACGACCGCCGTTATCCGTTCGTCCCGGAATGAAGTATTCTATTTGGGTGGAACCGCATGCAATG
The DNA here is from genome assembly GCF_900605495.1 of Bacilliculturomica massiliensis. GTDB lineage: Bacteria > Bacillota > Clostridia > Peptostreptococcales > Anaerovoracaceae > Bacilliculturomica > Bacilliculturomica massiliensis. The sequence goes on along the minus strand of NZ_LR027603.1, from coordinate 1,335,242 downwards.
CCCCAAATACTGCAGCTGCAGTATTTGGGGTTTTTTCGTCCGGCCGCCGCGAAAGGGGCGGGGCGGGGAAGGGGTCGGACATAGCTTCAGATATTGGGAAAGAATTTGGCGCTCCGGCGCCGTGCAGGGGGAGGGGGAAAGAATGATCAAAGTAACGTTGAAGGATGGAAGCGTAAAAGAAGTGGAACAGGGCGCTTCCATTAAAGATGTGGCCAGATCCCTGTCACAGGGATTGGCCAAGGAGGCCGTAGCCGGCAAAGTGGACGGCCAGATCCAGGGAATGGATTTTCCGCTGGAGAAGGACTGTCAGCTGGAGATCCTGAAATTTGAAGACGAGGAAGGGAAAAAGACCTTCTGGCACACCAGCTCTCACATCATGGCCAACGCCATCACCAGGCTGTTCCCGGAGGCCAAGTTCGGGATCGGTCCGTCCATCGACAATGGATTCTACTATGATATCGACATGGAGCACAAGCTCACCGATGAGGATCTGGCCGCCCTGGAAAAGGAAATGAAAAAGATCGTCGAGGCCGACCAGCCCCTGCGCCGCTTTGAGATGCCCCGGGAGGAAGCGCTCAAATACATGGGGGACAAGAACGAGATCTACAAGGTGGAGCTGATCAACGATCTGCCGGAAGACGCTGTGATCTCCTTCTACGAGCAGGGAGATTTTACGGACCTGTGCGCGGGACCGCACCTGTCCTCCACGGGGCCGGTAAAAGCGGTCAAGCTTATGAGCGTGGCTGGCGCTTACTGGAGAGGCAGCGAGAAGAACAAGATGCTGCAGCGTATTTACGGCATTACGTTCCCCAAGCAGAAAATGCTGGACGAATATCTGGTGCGGCTGGAGGAAGCGAAAAAGAGAGATCACAGAAAGATCGGCAGGGAGATGGACCTGTTCGCCCTCTATGAGGAGGGGCCGGGCTTCCCGTTTTTCATGCCCAACGGCATGGTGATCAGAAATGAGCTGGAGACCTTCTGGCGGAAGGCTCATGCGGAGAGAGGATATCAGGAGATCAAGACGCCGCTGATCCTCAACGAGCAGCTGTGGCGCACCTCCGGTCACTGGGACCACTATAAGGACAATATGTATTTCACAAAGATCGACGAAGACGATTTTGCCATCAAGCCCATGAACTGTCCGGGATCCATGCTGGTCTACAAGAGAAAAATGTGGAGCTACCGCGATTTCCCCATCCGGATGGGCGAGCTGGGTCAGGTCCACCGCCACGAACTGTCGGGCGCGCTGCACGGACTGATGCGCGTGCGCACCTTTACGCAGGACGACGCGCACATCTTCATGCTGCCGGAGCAGATCGAGGACGAGATCGTGGGCGTGGCGGAGTTTATCGACTACGTTTACAATCTGTTCGGGTTCAAATATCACATCGAGCTTTCCACCAGACCGGAGAATTCTATGGGAAGCGACGAGGAGTGGGAAATGGCGGAAAACGCCCTGCGGGCCGCCATGGAGAGAGTGGCAGTGCCCTATGTGATCAACGAGGGCGACGGCGCGTTCTACGGCCCGAAACTGGACTTCCATCTGGAGGATTCCATCGGAAGGACATGGCAGTGCGGCACGATTCAGCTGGATATGCAGATGCCCCAGCGGTTTGATCTGACTTATGTGGGCAGTGACGGAGAGCGGCACAGACCCGTCATGATCCACCGCGTTATCTTCGGATCCATCGAGCGGTTCATCGGCATACTGACGGAACATTTTGCCGGGAAATTCCCGCTGTGGCTGGCTCCCGTACAGGTGAAGATCCTGACGGTCACCGACAAAAATAACGATTACGCGCTGGAACTGGAAAAGAAGTTCAAGGCTGCGGGACTGCGGGCGGAGAGCGATCTGAGAAATGAAAAGATCGGCTATAAGATCCGTGAGGCTAGAAACGCCAGAGATTCCTATATCGTCGTGATCGGAGAGAAGGAAGAGGAGACCGGTATGCTGCCCGTCCGCTCCAGCAAAGCAGGCGAACTGGGCCAGATGTCGGTGGATGAGTTCATCAAAAAGCTCAGAGACGAGATCGATTCCAAAGCTTGTTAGGGATCGCTGCAGACAGCGCGGCCTGGTGCTGTGTTACGGCCGGAAGGGCCGGGACGGAGGTGTGTCATGTTCGGCAGGAAAGACGGAAAAGAGAAGGAACTGTGGCGGGACGGCGTTTACCTGACCACAGTGGAAAATACGCTTCAGGCGGACATCCTGGAATCAAAGCTGAGGAGCGAGGGGATACCGGCGGAGCGCAGATATGAGGGATCTGGAAACTACATGGAGATCTTCATGGGAAAAAATGTAGCGTTCCCCATCGAGCTGTACGTACCGGAGGACTGTCTGGAGGATGCGAAAAACATCATCGTGCCGGTGCCGCTGACAGAAGAGGAATTTGACCAGGCACAGGAGGACGGCTCCCGGTCAGTTGAAGAGGATGACGGAGCAGGGGCCGGCCCAGGTCAGGAAGAGGGCTGAGCAGTAGATTAAAGTGTTGACAGACGAATAAACGAAAGCGCCGCGGAAGAGCGGAGGATATGAGATGATACGATACCCCCAAACAGAAATAGAAAAACCTGTTTGGGGGTATCTTCATGTACAGAAAGATGAAAAGCCGTCGAAAGCGATCAGGATCTGAAGAAATGAAGGATTAGAATTCCTTCTTTGAGTAGAGGTGCAGGGACAGCGCGAAGGACAGCACAAATAGGAGAACGACGGCGATGGGAGCGGCGATGAGGGCGGGGATCAGCATTGCCTTCAGGTCGGCGGAAGGCAGATTATCCAGCAGGCCCATGCGCGCGGCCAGAAGGCCCAGCAGAGTGGGGACAAGGAAAACGGCGATCATGGCGATCCGTCCCTTCTCCACGCCGTATTTTACGATGACCGGGAAGATGATGGAAAGCATCAGCAAGCAGACCAGGGCCACGGCGCCCGTGGCGGAAAAGACCTCCAGCGGCCCGGCGTCGGCGTCTTCTGCGAAGGCCAGGGCGGCGAAGCTGCTCAGCAGAGAGACCAGACATCCCAGAAGGATCATGATCAGGCTCAGCAGATATTTGGCCAGTATGATCTGGCGGCGGGTGACCGGCATGGATAAGGCGTAGCTGTCCCATTTGCTGAAATCATCGTAGGAAAAGGTGGAAATGGGCAGCGTGGCGCAGAGAATGGCCACGATGGCGGACATGAAACTGATCTGGCCGCTGACTGCGCCGAACACCGCATAGATCAGCATGATCGCAATGATCGTTTTCCCCGACTTGCGGAGATTGTAATAGTCTTTTAACATCAAACCTTTCATTGTATCCTCCGTTCCGGCGGCCGGTCTTCTGCCGGCCGTCCTGTGTTTTCAAACAAGCGATGAGGTGCCGTTATCTCTGAATGTAAAACAGCATGATATCTTCCAGCGATACTGGATCTACCACGGCGAAGGGATATTTTTTCGCCATGGCCTCTCTGCCGCGGACCAGCGCCTGACAGCCGAAGGAGGTCCTGCGGCTGCCCAGGTGGTCTTCCGCCCACACCTTTTCAAAATCGCCGGCGGAACATTTCAGAAGGCCGTAGTCCTCCATGACCGAATCCTTTGCGTCTGTGAAGAGGATGGATCCCTCGTGGATGAATGTGATATAGTCCGCGATTTTCTCCAGATCCGTGGTGATGTGAGTGGAAAAGAGGATGGAATGTTCCTCATCCTGAATAAAGTCGAGGAAGAGATCCAGGATCTCGTTTCTCACCACCGGGTCCAGTCCGCCCGTGGGTTCGTCCAGCAGCAGCAGCTTGGGATGATGGGACAGCGCCGCTATGATGCACAGTTTCATGCGCATTCCTTTGGAGAATTCTTTCATCGCCTGCTTTTCAGGGATCTGAAAGCGCTTCAGATAATCCCGGTAGAGCCGGTCGTCCCATCTCTCATAGAGGGAGGAGAGTATGTTTCCGATCTGAAGAGGGGAGAGTCCCTCGTAGAAAAAGCCCTGATCGAGAACTACGCCGATCTCTTTTTTCAGCTCCATTTCGTGTTCGAGGTGATCCTTTCCCATGATCCGTATCTCGCCGCCGTCTTTTTTGATCTGATTCAGGATCAGCTTGATGGTGGTGGTCTTTCCTGCGCCGTTTTCCCCTATGAAGCCCATGATACTTCCCGCGGGCAGGATAAGATCCACGCCGTTCAGTCTAAAATTTTTAAATTCTTTATTTAAACCCCTTATTTCCAGTGCATTTTCATAGCTCATCTGCTTTTCCTCCTTTTGTCTCATCAGTCCTCGTACAGAGTATTGAGCATTTCCGTCATTTCATCCAGCGAGATATCTCCGGCTTTTGCTGTCTCCACAGCCTTGGCCAGCAAGTCTTCTGTCATGCGCAGATGTTCCTCCCGGATGAATTCCAGATTTTTTCCCGCGACAAAGCTGCCTTTGCCCGTGACGGTCTCGATGAAGCCGTCGCGTTCCAGTTCCTCGTAGGCCCGTTTGGTGGTGATCACGCTGATGCGCAGTTCCTTTGCCAGGATCCTCATGGAGGGGAGCGCTTCACCCTCCGCCAGCGTTCCGTTCAGGATCATCGCCTTGATCTGCGATGTGATCTGTTCGTAAATCGGCTTGCCGCTGGCGTTGCTGATTATAATATCCATTGGTTACCTCAATTCGAAAAAGTGTATATATACGATATACACAATATAAACTGACATACACACTTTGTCAATAGACAGGATAAAAAAAATCCCGGATCTCCGTCAGTTTTTTCTTCTGCAGATCCAGGATAAAAAATGCTTACATATTATGAGCCGGAGAGCCGGTCCCTGCCGTCTCCTGATGCAGATGGGATCATCTGACGGCCTCGTCGGGCAGGGCGGCGGCCAGAGATCGAACTGCCAGCCAGGCGGAGGAGAAAGCGAACTGCAGGTTGTATCCGCCGGTATCGCCGTCCACGTCCAGGACTTCGCCGGCCAGATACAGCCCGGGACAGGCCTTGGATTCCATGGTCTTCAGATCCACCGCAGAGAGAGCCACGCCTCCCGAGGTGACCATGGCTTCGGAAAACCTTCCCGGGCCGCTGACGGTGAAGGAATCTTCCGTCAGCAGGGCCGCAAGCCTCCTGAAAGCGGCGCCGGGCGTTTCCGCGGCTCTGCGGTCGGCAGCGGCTTCCGCACGGGTGCAGAGCAGTTCCAGAAACCGGCGGGGCAGAACGGGAAACAGACCGCACAGCATGGACAGGAGCTGACGCTGGCGTTCGCTTCCCAGGGCGGCTTCCCGCAGCATTCGTTCCACGTCTCCGCGGGACAGTCCGGGCAGGTAACACACGGTGATCCGCTGTCCCGGCCGGGCGTGCCGGGACAGGTTCAGGATCGCCGGCCCGGACAGGCATCGGTGAGTAAACAGAAGGTCGTCCTGATTTTCCGCCATTTTCTTACCTGTCTTTCCGTCAGAGAGAATGACGGCGGCGGGGGAAAAGGAGATGCCGGAAAGCTCCCCGTAGGGGTAGCGCTCCACATAGAGAGGGACCAGAGCGGGACGGGGCAAAACGATCTCCAGCCCCAGATCTCTCAGAAGCGGAAAAAGGGAACCGTCGGAACCGGTGGAGGGATAGGAGCAGCCTCCTGAAGCCGCCAGAACGCGGCGGGCAAATACCGCCGATCCATCTCCGCAGGTAATCCGAAAACAGCTTTCCGGGCTTCCCGCCTGCTCTCTCCCCAGCTTTTCCAGAGAAAGGACAGGGCACTGACAGCGCAGTTCCACACCGCCGTTCAAACAAGACTGAACAAGTAGATTAAGCACCTGTGAACCTTGAAAAGACCGGGGAAACACTTTGCCGTCGGAGCGGACTGTCAGCGGACATCCCCGCTCTTCAAAGAAGGAGATCACGCGCTCGTTGCTGAACTGATAGAGGACGGACCGTATTTTTTTGCCGTTGGGACCGTAGTGTGACACAAAGTCTTTCATGTCGCCGCTGTGGGTGAGGTTGCACTGGCCGGAGCCGGCCATGAGAAGTTTCCTGCCCGGCCGGGTTCCCTTTTCCAGAATGATCGTTTTGCCGGAAGCGGCGGAGGACTCCGCCAGGCAGGCCCCGGCGAAGAGACCGGCGGCTCCGGCTCCGATAACTGCGGTATCAAATATCATTTGAAATACTCCTTGATCTCATCCGGCGCATAGGCGGAATTGAGGAAAAAGTTGAACTGGCGGAAACTGCCGTCTCCGTAGGGCTGCGCGCCGTTAGGAGGAGGGCAGACCACCGTGACGGGGTAATAATCATTATAATCCAGTATGGTCGTCTCACAGCGGTCCAGCAGCTGGAGCATGGCTTCTCTGTCCGAGATGATCAGCGTGACGGCATCCGAAACAGGCGGGTCGGCCTGCAGAGCTGCGGATCTGTCCCAGTAGGGCGTCCGGCTCTCGGTGGTCTCGGTGGAGGCGGCCGCGTCCGCTTCCGCCGCCCCGTCATCCGCGTGTTCCACAGCCATATACAGAGCGAATTCGCCGGCCGGTTTTGCGAAATCGCCGTAGCCGTTTTTCTCAAGCCAGCCGATGGTATGGGTGTAATTGGGATATACGGTGAAGGATTCACTCTTGCCTTTGGCCAGGAATGAGCGGCGGATCGTTGCGCTGTCCCGGAGACGGTCCACTTTTTCTTTATTCTTGGTGCGGTCCGCATATCCGAACTCCAGATAGCACAGAGGGATCGGGCTGAACGTCATGTCCTCATAGCTGAGACCGGTCAGATCGGCGGACAGCGCCTGCGCCAGCTCGTGTATTTTTTGCTGATCGCCCACGTTCTCATAGGTATTTCCATATTTGAATGTGTTGGACGTATCCGAAGTGATATTCAGATAATTGAAGTCGCCCGCCGGCAGGGACGCGATGGCGGGAGGACGCAGGAACTCCGACGACTCATACAGCGCGGAGAGCTGCGTGTAGCTTCGCAGCAGGGTAAGGGGAACGCTGTACCGCCGGGTGAGGCGTGATCCGTCGTTCAGCGTATAACGGAACGTCAGGTAGGTACAGCGGGGGCCGTCTTCCGGTTTTTCATACAGCGCTCTGTCGTCGATCAGTCTGCGGTGAAATTCCGTTACGAGTCGGATATTCTCCTGCTCTCTGAACGTATTCTGTTCATCGGAGGGTTTCTCGTCCTTATAATGGTAATAGGGCAGATTGAGATAGTCCTGATCCACGGCGACAGAGGCCACCCGGGACGCTTCCGGAACGCGCTGTTCGAAGCCGACGACGTCTGTTTTCAGGCAGATGAGAAACAGGAAGGCCAGAAAGCAGTAGGCGGCAAAACGCCTGGCGCTTTTCAGGTTGAAGACGCGCACCGTTTTGCTGACGATCATCTGAGCGACGAGAAAACCCACCAGAGTCCCCGCAACGTAGCCGGCGTACCGATAGAGATCGCTCTCCTTAAGCATGGAGAAGTAAAGGCCGAAGATCGTCATGGAAAAGAACGTGATCAGGCCGCAGACGATGGGCTCGGTGAAGCGGAAAACCAGAGAATCCCCCGCGCGTTCCAGTTCACTTTTGTGATAGAGGATCAGCCCCAGCGCCAGACAGACCGCCGCCGCGCAGAGGTAGACCGCGGTGAGGACGGGGGAGAAGCCGCCGTCTTCCGTGCCCAGCATCTCCAGCCAGGGACTGAGGGAGAGGAAATAATCCGTGGAGGAACCCTGGGTGGTGAAACCCAGCAGAAATTCGCTGAAATATTCAATGAAGACCGAGTACAGAAGAGGAGCGAGAAACGGCAGGGCGACGGCCGCCAGAAAATGCATGAGACCGTTGCCTGTGAGGATCCCGGCCAGGGTGGCAGCGGCAAAGATGAACAGGATCACCACCAGGGACTGCCAGATCCAGCCGCAGACGGCCTGACGGCTGAACACATTGACCAGCTCAGCTGTACTTTTTCCCGTCACCTCATCGTAGATCCAGTGCTTTTGATAAACAGGCCTGGCCAGGCACAGGAACAACAGTCCGGTCAGGATGGCTGGAGAAGCGGACAGGATCAGGCCGGAGAGCACGTTGCTCCCGTACAGACAGCGCCGTGTAAAGGGCATGGCGTGCATGACGGACACAGAACTGGAACTGTGAAGATAACGAAACACCAGAACTGCGGAAATGATGGGCAGCCACAGGTGAGCCGCCGCAAAAAAAGGCTGGCGGCCCTGAAAGGTAAGCTCGATATAGTCGGCGATGGGGCGCAGGTCCTTGTAGTTCATGAGCACCGGGAAGATGCCGGACAGAAAGTAAACGAGAAATCCGATGACGGGGATGGGCCAGAAGCGACGCAGATTTTCCCTGATCATGGGGCCGCAGACATTAAAACAGGATGTTTTGAAGCTCACTGGTTTCACCTCCTAATTCACAGATAAAAATTTCCTCCAGGGAAAGGGGCAGAATGTCGAACAGAATGGGCTGATGCCGGCGGATGATCTCTTCCGCCGCTTCCCGGCTGCTGCGCACCACGAGAAGTTCCACGCTGCCCCGGAGCTCCCGCCGCAGGACGTTGAGTCCCTCATAGGGATTTTCCGGAGCGCTGCGGTAGGCGACCTGGATCTTGTGGATATCGGTCTTCAGTTCGTCCAGATCCCGCTCGATCAGCATGCTGCCGTGGCTGAGGATGCCCACGGAATCGCAGATCCCTTCCATTTCGCGGAGGTTGTGGGAGGAGACCAGCACAGTCATTTCCCGTTCCGCCACGTCTTCCACGATATAATTCCAGACTTGACGGCGTACGATGGGATCCAGTCCGTCGATGGGTTCGTCCAAAATAAGATAATCCGGCATGGCGCAGATGGTCAGCAGAAAAGCAGCCTGCTTCTGCATCCCCTTGGAGAACCTGCTCATGCGGATCTTTTTGTTGAGATGAAAGTTTTCCGTCATCTCCACGTATCGTTTTTCATTCCAGTTTGGGTAAAGAGAGCGGTAAAACCGCGCGGCTTCGTTCAGATTGGTGGACGAAAAAAAGTAGAGATCGTCGGGTATATACCCGGTCCTCTGCTTCAGCTGCCGGTTTTCATATACGGGACATCCGTCCATCAGGACCTGGCCGAAGTCAGGGCGGAGAATTCCGGTCAGATGCTTGATCAAGGTAGTTTTGCCTGAGCCGTTTACGCCGATGAGGCCGTAGATGGAACCCTTGTCCACATGCAGATCCAGATCGTTCAGAGCGCGGAAGCCGTCAAAGTTCTTTGTGAGTCCGGTCACAGTTATCATTTGCATTCACCTCTTTCTTCAAACATTTCCTGAAGAAGAGAGCGTATATCTTCTTCATTGAAGCCCAGATAAAAAAGCTCCATGATATCCCCGCGGAGCCGTTCTCTGACTTCATTTATCTGACGCTGGTCGACGAGCCGGTTGTCCGGAGGGCTGACGAAGCAGCCCAGCCCGGAGACCGTGTACACAAAGCCCTGACGTTCCAGCTCCCGGTAGGCCTTCTGGATCGTGTTGGGGTTCACCGTCAGCATGCGGGAAAGCTCGCGGACAGAGGGGAGTTTTTCCTCCGTCTGCAGTATCCCGGTAATGATCAGTTCCTTTATATTGTCTATGATCTGTTCATAGATCGATTTCCGGCTTTTCAGATCCAGTTGGAACATGTAAAATCCCTCTTTCTCATATGGTACTTCATACTGTACTATAGGAAATAGTACACCGTCAACTCAGAAAGAGAAAAAAGAAATAATTCCGAAATTGATTGAATAAACGAATAGTATTCCAAAATAATTAGATTGTTTTAAAAATTAACTTGAATATATACGGTGATCAGAGTAAAATAACAACCATGGGAAAATTTCTGAAAAGCCGGGAGGTATGTTTATGAGCAGACTTGACGTAAAAACCCGAGACACCGCGCAGATGGTGGTGGAGGGACTGTATAAAGATCTGGAGCGGCGGATCATCGCCAGCCCGCCGGGGCTCTGTCCGGTGGATATGGCTTCTTCCTTTCTGAAGATGTGCCACGCCCAGACCTGCGGAAAATGCGTGCCCTGCCGCGTGGGACTGGGGCAGCTTCATCATCTGATCGAGGATGTGCTGGATCTCAGCGAGGACGTATCGCTGGATATCATCCCTCTGATCGAGCGGACGGCGATGGCTATCCGCGATTCGGCTGACTGCGCTATCGGAACGGAAGCGGCCAACATGGTCCTGCGCGGACTGGCCGGCTTCCGTGAGGACTACATAGAACACGTGACGAACCACCGCTGCACGGAGAGCATCCAGAGGCTCAAGCAGCCGGTGCCCTGTGTGGCCCTCTGTCCGGCGGGGGTGGACGTGCCCGGCTATACGGCGCTGGTGCTGGAGGGACGCTGTGCCGACGCGGTGCGGCTGATCCGCATGGACAATCCTTTCCCCACGGTGTGCGCGCTGATCTGCGAGCATCCCTGCGAGGCCAGATGCCGAAGAAACCTCATCGACGCGCCGGTAAACATCCGCGGGCTGAAACGCTACGCTGTGGATCACTGCGGGAAAGTGCCCGTGCCCCGGCCCATGGATGAGACCGGGAAGAAAGTGGCTATCATCGGCGGAGGGCCCAGCGGCCTGACGGCGGCTTACTATCTGTCGCTGATGGGACACAGAGCCGTGGTCTTTGAAAAACGGTCTCACCTGGGAGGAATGCTGCGTTACGGAATTCCCAGCTATCGTCTTCCCAGAAAGAGACTTCAGGAGGATATCGACGCGATCCTGTCCGTGGGCGTAGAGGTGAAAAACGATTTCAATATCGGAGGCGAGAATTCCATACAGGATCTGAGGGATGAGTACGACGCCGTCTATATTTCCATCGGAGCACATACGCACAAAGAGATCGGCATTCCCAACGAATACGCCAGAGGGGTGATCTCCGCCGTTGAAATGCTGCGCAGTATCGGCGACGACACCATGCCGGACTTTCGCGGCAAGAACGTGGTGGTCATCGGAGGCGGAAACGTGGCCATGGACGTGGCCCGAACAGCCAAGCGGCTGGGAGCGGCCAAGGTGAGCATCGTTTACCGAAGGAGACGGGACGATATGACGGCTCTGCCCGAAGAGGTGGAGGGCGCCGTGGCCGAGGGATGCGAGCTGCAGACGCTGAAAGCGCCGGCGCGCATCGAATGTACGCCGGAAGGAGATGTAAAAAGCCTGTGGGTCAGACCTCAGATCGCGGGCACCACGGACAGGTCGGGGAGACCCAAGCCGGTGGATTCCACGGAGCCGGAGGAGAATTTCCCCTGCGAGATCATCATTTCAGCCATCGGTCAGGCTACCGACACGCAGGATTTTGAAAAGTACGGCATTCCCATCAATCGGGGAAGCATTGTGGCCAGCAGCTCCAGCGACGTGGCCAACATCCCCGGCGTCTTCGCAGGGGGAGACTGCGTCAGCGGTCCTTCCACAGTGATCAACGCTGTGGCGGCGGGCAAGGTGGCGGCCGCCAACATCGACACTTATCTGGGCTTCCATCACGCCATCGAGAAAGACGTGGAGATCCCCGCGCCGCGCTACAGCGACCATCTGCCCTGCGGCCGGGTCGAGCTGAAGGAGCGGCAGGCCGGAGAGCGCGGCGGCGATTTCGGAGAGATCGAGAAGGGTATGACGGAGGAGGAAGCCAGTCAGGAGGCTCTCCGCTGTCTGCGGTGCGATCACTTCGGACTGGGAGTATTTAAGGGAGGCAGAGTGGAGCAATGGTAAAACTGACGATCGACGGCCAGAAGGTGGCTGTAAAAGAAGGCACGACCATACTGGAGGCGGCCAAGGAAGCGGGGATCGACATTCCTCATCTCTGTTTTCTGAAGGGTATCAACGAGATCGGCGCCTGCCGGGTCTGCATCGTGGAACTGAAGGGGATGAACAAGCTGGTGACCGCCTGCAACAATATGGTGGAGTCCGGCATGGAGGTCTTCACAAACAGCGCGAAAGTGCGCTCTACCCGAAAAACCAACGTGGAACTGATCCTTTCCGACCATGACTGCAAGTGTGCGACCTGTATGCGAAGCGGCAACTGCAGTCTGCAGACCATCGCCAACGATCTGGGAATACTCAGCGTGCCTTATCGGCCCATAGCGGAAAAAAATCGCTGGGACAAGAGTTTTCCGCTGATCAGGGACGCTTCCAAATGCATCAAGTGCATGCGCTGCATCCAGATCTGCGACAAGGTACAGAACCTCAACGTCTGGAACGTATCCGGAAGCGGCTACCGGACCACTGTGGGCGTTTCGGAAAACCGGAAGATCGAGGATGCAAGCTGCTCTCTCTGCGGCCAGTGCATCACGCACTGCCCCGTGGGAGCGCTGCGGGAACGGGACGATACGGATAAAATGTTCGCCGCTCTGGCGGACCCGGACAAGATCACCGTGGTCCAGGTGGCTCCGGCGGTGCGGGCTGCCTGGGGGGAGGGGATCGGCCTGTTTAAGGAAGAGGCCACTATGGGGCGGCTGGTCAGCGCCCTGCGGCGCATGGGCTTCGACTACATATTCGACACCACGTACTCCGCCGACCTTACCATCATGGAAGAGGGAAGCGAGTTTCTGGAGCGTTTCAAAAATAAGAAACAATACAAGTGGCCCATGTTCACATCCTGCTGTCCTGGGTGGGTGAGGTTTGCGAAGACTCAGTATCCGGATATGCTGCCCAATCTGTCCACGGCCAAGTCGCCGCAGCAGATGTTCGGCGCCATGACGAAGACTTATATCGCGCAGACTCTGGGCATCGCGCCGGAGAAGATCTTCTCCGTGTCCATCATGCCCTGTCTGTCCAAGAAGTTTGAGGCCGGCGTGCCGGTCATGGCCAGCACGCAGTACGGACAGGACGTGGATCTGGTACTGACGACAAGAGAGATCGACCGCATGATCCGGGCCGATCACATCCGGGCGGAGGATCTGAAGGATGAACCCTTTGACGATACCTTCGGAACAGGAACGGGCGCGGGAGTCATCTTCGGCGCCACCGGAGGGGTCATGGAAGCCGCTCTGCGCAGCGCGTATTACCTGTTGACGAAAAAGAATCCCGATCCCGACAGCTTCCGACGAGTCAGAGGAATGGACGGATGGAAAGAAGCCTCCTTTGAGATAGAAGGCGTTCCCGTGCGCGTGGCCGTGGCCAGCGGTCTGGGCAACGCCAGGAAGCTGATGGATGCCATCCTGTCCGGCTCTGTTGCGTATGATTTTGTGGAGATCATGGCGTGTCCCGGCGGCTGCGCCGGGGGCGGCGGCCAGCCTATCCACGACGGAGAGGAGCGGGCGGAGGACCGCGGAACTGTACTCTACGGTCTGGACCGGTCGTCGGAGTGCAGGTTTTCCCACGAGAATCCAGCCGTGCGCAGGACTTATGAGGAATTTCTGAGCGAGCCTCTCTCAAAGCGGGCCCATTCTCTGCTTCACACCGACTTCACTCAGTGGACGCTGGAAAATGAGAGATAGGCGGGCCTGGTACGTTTAACATCGGGGGTCTCCCGGGCCAGGAGCGGCGAGCCTTCGCGCCAGTGGATCTGTAACGCTGGGGCGGAGGCTCGTTTTTGCTGGGCGGGGTCCGGCCGGGCCCAGAATTGTGTTGACAGCCTGCAGGAAAAAGTAGAAAATGAGAGAATAGAGGTAAATTGCCCGTTGGGGTGTATCGAAGAAAAGGGAAAGGGGCAGCGTTTATGGATGAATTTAAGGACGGTCAGGGTATGGGGGAACGGCCTGAACCGAACGCCGGACAGGACGTGGCGGATAGCCGTCAGGACAACCGGAGGACCGTTTTCATGGAGGAGACGCGGAAACGGCCGGCCGCGCAGGGAATGACCGGAATGCAGCAGGGAATACCGCCTAAAAAGAAGTCGGGCCTGAAGATATTTTTGATCATATTGGGGCTCTGCCTGCTTCTGGCGGTCATTTCTCTGGTCAGCTGCGACGGCGGCGACGATTACGGCTACAGCGCCGACGGCCCCTACATCGGGACCCTTTATGTGGAGGGGACGATCCAGTCCGGCAATGTGGATTCTTTCGGGCTGGCCTACGGTTATCAGCATCAGTGGACGCTGAGCCAGATCGACTACATGATGTACGATACTGACAACAGGGGATTGATCATCTTTGTGGATTCCCCGGGCGGGACGGTATATGACAGCGACGAACTGTATATGAAGATCAAAGAATATCAGAAGGTAACGGGCAATCCCGTTTACGCTTACATGGGTTCCATGGCGGCTTCGGGAGGGTATTATATTTCCGCGCCGGCGGACAGGATCTATGCCAACCGCAACGCCTGGACGGGTTCCATCGGCGTTACCATCGGCACAGTCTACGATTTTTCCGGTTTTCTGGAGCGCTTCGGCATCAGGACGGAGACGATCACGTCCGGCGTCAACAAGGCAATGGGCAGTTCTGTAGATCCCATGACCGATCAGCAGCGGGCGATCTGGCAGTCGCTGGTGGACGAAGCCTACGAACAGTTTGCCGGTATTGTGGCTGAGGGACGAAATATGCCCATCGAGCGGGTCAGGGAGATCGCGGACGGACGGATCTACAGTGCGAATCAGGCGCTGGAACTGGGATTGGTGGACGCTGTGGGCACGTTCGATCAGGCGGCGAAGGATATGAAAATGCGGTATAAGCTGAGAGACTGCGAAGTGGTGGACATCGTATACCAGAATAACTCTTTCTGGAGCAGCATCCTCAGCGGCATCGCCCATGCGGGACAGATGCAGGGCAGTTCGGAGGCCGCGGCGGTCCTGTCTCTCATCAAACCGGAAAATCAGATGCCGGTCAGCTACATGTGCCAGTGGCTGAACAACTGAACTGCCGCCGGTCTCTATGTATCGTTGCGGCAGTAAAGGCAGAAGCGGGAGGTATGGCCGGGGATGAAAGACGGGAAATATTTACAGGAAAAGATGCCTCTGCTGGAGGCCATCGAAGAATACAACCGGATCAGGCCGGCTTATTTCTGCATACCGGGACACAGGTATGAGAAAGGGATCAACGGGAGATGGCGGGAGCTGGTGGGCGACGCTATCTTTCGTTTCGATCTGACGGAGACGCCGCTGACAGACGATCTGCACAGCGCGGAAGGTGCGATCCGGGAGGCGGAGAGCCTGGCGGCCCGGTTATTCGGAGCCGACGAAACACATTTTCTGGTCAACGGAACTACCTGCGGAAATCAGATCATGGTACTGACCGCAGCTTTTGAAGGGCAGAAGATCGCCGTGCCGCGAAACGCCCATAAATCCATGCTGATGGGGCTGATCATGGGAGGGGCCAGACCGGTGTATTTCATGCCGGAGCTGCTGCCGGGCAGCGGGCTGCACGGCGGCATTACGCCGGCAGCGGTGGAGGCCATGTTTCGGGAAAATCCGGATTGTCGGGCGGTGATCGCGGTGAGTCCTACTTATTATGGACTGTGCAGCGACCTCCGTGAGATCGGGCGGATCTGTCACGACAGAGGGGCTCTTCTGCTGGTGGACGAGGCCCACGGCGCTCACTGCTATTTCTCCGATCTGCTTCCGGCGGGGGCGCTGGCTCAGGGAGCGGATATGTGCTCGCAGAGCATCCACAAGGTGGCGGGATCTCTGACTCAGAGCTCCATGCTCCACGTGAGGGGAGACCGGGTGGATCGGGACCGGATGAGAGCCAATCTCCATCTCGTACAGAGCACCAGTCCATCCTATCTTCTTATGACCTCTCTGGACGCGGCCAGACAGGATCTGGCTCTCTCCGGAGCGGCCATGGCGGAAAAGGCGGTCTCGCTGGCGGAGTATGCCAGGGAGGAGATCCGGAAAATACCCGGAATGAGCTGCATGGGCAGAGAGGTAGTGGGACAGGCGGGAGTGAGCGGCTTCGACTCCTCGCGGCTGACCTTCGGCGCGTGGGAGCTGGGTCTTACGGGGTTTGATCTGAAGCAGCTGCTGTGGGAGCAGGGCGGATGCGATACGGAGCTGGCGGACTATAAAAACGTGCTGGCTATCTTTACCTTTGCAAACGACAGGGAAGATGCGGACAGACTGGTGGGGGCTCTGCGGCGGATCGCAGCGGACTGCGCAGGCAGAAGGGAGACGGCCGGACGCGCCGGAGAGAAGGAACAGATCCCGCCGCTGCCGTCTCAGCCGGAGTATGTGCTTTCTCCCAGGGAGGCGTATTTCTCGGAAAAGAAACGCGTGAGCTGGAGCGCGGCGGAAGGACTGGTGGCCGGTGAAATGATCGCGCCCTATCCGCCGGGCATACCCGTGATCTATCCCGGGGAACGGATCAGCCCGGAGGTATGGGCGTTCATCGAGACCTACAGGAGGGGAGGCCGGCATTTCCACGGACCCTCCGACCTCTCCCTTGAGACGGTGCTGGTCATCTGAAGAATGAAAGCGCAGCATTAAAATAGAAAAAGCTGAAAGGGCAGAAACCAGAGAGACCCCGCGGAATATTCCGCGGGGTCTCTCTGGTGGAATTTACATTAGAGTGACAAAATGGCTCGTTGAGTTTTTGAAGAGCGCTAACCGGCCAGGATCTTCGCTCTGTCGGCGGCGGCGGCCGCATCGGCAGTATAGACCGCTCCGATCTTCTCCGCATAGGCCGGGGTGACAGGAGCGCCGCCGATCATGTATTTCGCGCTGATTCCGGCTTCCTGACAGGCCTTGATGATCTCGTCCATGTAAGCCATGGTAGTCGTCAGCATGGCGGACATGGCGACGATATCGGCGTTATGCTCCTTGGCAGCCTTCACGAAATCCTCCTTCTTTGTATCGGTCCCCAGGTTGATGACTTTAAAGCCGGAGCTCTCCATCATCATGACCACCAGGTTTTTGCCGATGTCGTGCAGGTCGCCTTTGACTGTGCCGATGACCACGGTGCCCTGGGACGCTATGTCGCCTTCGCCCAGCAGTGGTTTTACGATGTCCATGCCGGCGTACATCGCCTTCGCCGACATCAAAACTTCGGGTACGAACATATCGCCGTTTGCAAATTGTTCGCTGACCACATCCATACCGGCCAGAAGGCCGGAATTGATGATTTCCAGAGGAGACGCGTTATTTGCCAGCGCAGCGTTTACTTCGCTGACGACGCCGGCCTCATTACCGTTGACTACATGCTCGCTAAGAATTGCGTAATTACTCATAATTTTTCCCTCTCTTTTTTAAACGTCAAATTCCCGGAATACTATGTAACGTTTACGGCTATAACTTCAGTTTCTGTCCGACGCCTTTCTCGATGGCGGCGTCAAAGATCGCTTTTGCCATGGTGACGTCGCAGACGGACATGCCGATATTGCTGCAGACGATCAGTTCGTCCTTTGAAGTGCGGCCTTCCTTGAGACCCGCCAGGATCTCTCCGGTCTGGCAATATACTTCAGGAAGTCCTTTGTCGGCGGGGAAGTAGCCCATCTGTGCAAAGAGTTCATGCTCATCCACGCTGTCCACGATGTATTTGTCCGCCCGATACTGTGTCTTAAGGTCGAAGAAGGTGTTCATATCACAGGGGACGATGGTCTGACCCGCGGAGATCCACTCATCCTTAACCGCGCACAGCGGCTCCTTCAGAATGATGGTAGCGGAACTCATGACCTCGCATTTTTCAGCGATCTCCTGAGGCGACGCGGCTTTTATGATCTCTACATCGATCTCCGGCTGAACGGTTTTGATGAGATTGTCGGCGGCCGCTTCCACTACGTCATATACGTAGATCTTTTTCAGATGCTTTAAGGTCTTCGGTACGAAGCGAACGTGCTCCATACCCTGGACGCCGCAGCCGAACATGCCGAAGTTCTCCGCGTCTGGATGGAGAGCGGCGGCGGCGAGAACGGTGACCGCAGGAGTCCGCATAGCTGTCAGCCAGGTACAATCCATAACGGCCACAGGAACACCGCTGAGAACGTCGTTCAGAATAAGCAGTCCTGTAGTCTGAGGAAGATCGTACTTTTTCGGATTGTTGGGAAAACATTCGATCCACTTACACCCGAGGGCCCGCTGCTCCGGCACGTAGGCAGGCATCGCGTGGAAGAACACTTCTGTCCAGGGATGGATCCCTATCTTCGCGGGCATCTCGTACTCTTTTTTGCCGTGGGATATCAGCGTATTTTTTGTGATATTCAGGGCGTCGTCCCGGGTAATGCCGATGTTCTCACATTCTTCACGGGTGATGTACAGGATCTCCTTTCCCACGTTCAGCTTTTCAGCGAAATGTTCTCTGTCTTTTTCAAAATAAGCGTGATCATAATTCATATATTTTTCCTCCCGATTTCCATACTGACAATACCGCGTTGGATCTAAGGTTTATGCTTGCCACTAAGATAAAGCAATTCCCATGCCAGAACGCAGCTGTGAGACAAAAGTATTTTCCCTTCATTTAATAGGATGAAATGCCGCCGTTTTTCCAGATGATCGGCGGGCGCGTCTCGATGGGAGCACTGTACAAAAAGACAAAAAGTGTAGGAAAAATAAAAATATCAGACATTTTTTACACCGTCCTGCTGCGGCGCGGCTTGCAGCGATCTTCTGGTGAAAGACCGGTGAAGACCTGGCGTGTAAGACAGGAACGCCCAGTTTTGAGGAATCCGCGCCTTCATCGATATTCAGAATCCTAAGGTTCGTCAGAATGGCATGAAAATTGCGATAAATTCGGAGTAAAGGTTTATGCGGTTCATTGGCGTCAGTCGCAGAGTGAAGTAGAATGAAAAGGAGAGTACGATGGATAATTTGAGTAATTACACCAGCAGACAGCAGTTGGGAATCGAAGTGTTTAATGACGCACAGTGTGCGATGATTCATCAGGCCATTCTTGAGGTCCTGAAAGAAGTGGGCGTGGATGTCTACAACGACAAGGCCCTGGAGATTTTGAAAAAGGGCGGAGCCTTTGTTGACGGCAGACGGGTCCGTTTCCCCGCGGCTATGGTGGAAAAAGCGCTGAAGTCGGCGCCGTCCCAGGTGACGCTGTATTCTCAGGATATGGAGAGCAAGATGATCCTGGGAGGAAAGCGCTTCTATTACGGCCCGGGCCCCACCGTCATCAATACCATGGATCCCTACACCGGCGAGAGAAAAATTCCTTCCTATGACGACACCTGCCGGGCGGTAAAAGTGATGGACGCGCTGCCCAATATCGATTATCTGATGGATTTCGGCACGATCGACGGCGTGGAGACTCAGGTACTTGACGTTTACTGCTTCAAAGCCATGATGGAGAATTCGCCGAAGCCCATCCTCCACTGGGCGTACAACCGCGAAAACGTAGAAGCCATGATAGCCATGGGCGTAAAGGTGAGAGGAAGTCTGGAGGAACTGCAGAAACTGCCGTTCTTCTCCCTGTACTCTGAACCGATCACTCCGCTGGTCCACGAGAACGAAGGCCTTGACGTCATGATGACCATGGCGGAGCACGGTCTGCCTGCAGTCTACACCTCGGCGGCGCAGGCCGGCATGACGGCCCCGGTCACCCTGGCGGGCACCATGGTCGTGGAGCTGGCCGAATCCCTGTCGGGACTGGTGGTAAACCAGCTGATCAGAGAGGGCGCGCCTTACATCATGGGCGGCGTCTGTACCTGCGTGGATATGGCGACCATGCAGATCACATACGGTTCTCCTGAGTTCAACCTGCTGCAGGGCGGTCTGAGCAAAATGTCGCAGTACTATAATCTGCCGGTATTCACTACCGCAGGCTGTTCCGATTCCAAGTGTCTGGATCAGCAGCACGGGATCGACATGGCTACCAGCGTTTTGATGTCGGCGCTCTACGGCGGAAATCTGATCCATGACGTGGGATACATGGAATCCGGCCTGCTGACGTCGCTGGAGGCCCTGGTGGTGGCCGACGAGCTGATCGGTCAGACCAAGCGGATCATCCGCGGCATCGAGGTGACGGAAGAATCTCTGGCCGTGGACGTGATCAAGAGCGTGGGACCGGGAGGCAATTTCCTGGCCGAGCGTCAGACGTTTGAAAAGTTCAAGACGGAGTGGTGGCTGCCCAAACTGTTCAGCCGCAGCGTTTACACGAATTGGGAAGCCAGCGGCAAGCCGGAACTGAAGGATCTGGCCAGCGCCAAGGTCAAAAAGATCCTGGAGACCCACGAACCCAAGAAGCTGGCCGACGATGTGGTCCGGGAATGCGACAATATTTTGAAGGACCTGATCGCAAAATACTGAGACGCCGCAGACGCCGAAGGTGACCACGGTACTATCGGTATACAATGACATCTTCACTTTCAATCAGGAAGGCGGTAGCCTTCCTGATTGATCCATTCTGGTTTTCATTTCTAACAGGCAGAACCCGTATCATTGTAGGAAAGTGAGGAAAGAAATGAACAAACAGCAGCCGACATTATCCAATACAAATAAAGGTTTCTTCGATATCGTCAATAAGTGGGTGCTTTTCCCCTCGGGGATCGTGCTGGTGATCTTCGTAGCGATCGGCGCGATACTCCCACAGAAATTTGCAGCCGGTGCCAACGCCGCGCTGAATTTCGTAACGAAATACTTCAGCTGGTTTATCACACCGCTTGCCTTTTTCACCGTTATCTTCTGTCTATGGGCGGCGTTCAGCAAGTACGGAAAGATCCGTCTGGGAGGACCTGACGCCAAGCCGAAGATGAAAACGGCCGTGTGGTTCGCCATTACCCTGACTTCAGGCATTGCGGTGGGGATCAATTATTACGGCGTGTACGAGCCAGTGTGGCTGGCGCACAATCCCGCGCCGTTTCTCCATTATGAAGCCATGTCGCCGGAAGCGATCCTGTCATCCATGGATTATACGCTTCTGCACTGGGCGCTTCATCCTTATGCGATCTATACCGCCGTGGGCGTGTGTCTGGTATTTCTGATCTACAACAGCAAGAAAAAGTATCGCATCGCGTCGTCGCTGTATCCGCTGCTGGGAGAAAAGACCTATGGCTGGATCGGCAATCTGGTGGACTCTCTTTCGATCTTCGTCATCATCGGCGGAATCGCCACGTCTCTGGGCTTTGCAACGCTGCAGATCGCCCAGGGGCTGGATATCATCGTGGGCTTCCCCAGCAACGCGGTCAACTGGCTGATCATCGTGGCGATCATGACGGCATTTTATACGATCTCCAGCATAACCGGCCTGCACAAAGGAATAACCTACGTCAGCAACCTGAATACCGCGCTTTATTTCTTCGTTCTGATCTTTTCCTTCCTGGCCATCGATCCCTTTAACGTTCTGGAGTTCACGGTCACCAACATAGGGAGGTACGCTCAGAATTTCGTCAATCTGTCTCTGTTCCTCGATCCCATCGAGAAGACGGGGTGGATCGGTCTGAACAATGTGTTTTTCAATACGTGGTTCTTTGTCTTCGCCCCGCTGTGCGGCCTGTTCTTCGTAAAGCTGGCTTACGGACGGACCATCAGAGAGTTTGTCATGGTCAACCTGATCGCGCCGTCCATTTTCATCTTTGCATGGTTCGGAATCTTCGGAAACGGCAGCATCATTCTGGAAATGCTGGGAAGATCCACGATCTATCAGGATATCGTCGACGTGGGCTCGGCCATGGCGCTGTACTCCTTCTTTGAACAGCTGCCGTTCAGTGCGATCATGAAGATCATCGCGCTGGTCATCGTCATTCTGTCATTCGTGACTCTGGCGGAGTCCATGACGATGTCCATCGCGGCCATGTCCCTGAAAGAATTTGAAGATGAGACGGGCGAGGCAAAGCCTCCGCGGATCGTCAGCATATTCTGGGGCGTGATGATGGCCCTTGCCGCCTACATACTCCTGATCACAGGAGGAGAGGACGCGACCTCGGCGCTGCAGACCTCCTGCATCGTCTGCGGACTTCCCATCGGCATCGTGTGCTGTTTCCAGATGGCGGCGCATTTCAAAGCCATGAAGCATCTGGATATATACGACCTGTACAGCGGGGGCGATCTCTCTGTCTACGACAGGAAGCCCGATCAGATCAAGGCGGTGGAAGGCTCTGAGGCGGATCAGGCTCCTCTCAAAGCCGCCGAGTAGGAAAAATTTGCGGCTGTCAAGTCTTGTGTCCGCAGCGATCGTTGCCTATCATAGGAATATACCCTCCCCTGAGGAAGCGCGCAGCGTGCCGGGGGAGGGCAAACGTAGAAATGAACATGGTATTTGGGAAGGAGCAGCGAATGAGCGACAACGAGATGGTATACAGACTGATAAGACAGCTGGTCGATTTTATTGATCTTCGGCACAAGGGCCTGATCCTGCTGGATGAAAAGGACCGGCTCATGGAAGCGAACTCCCGGGTCCTGGAGATCTTTGACCTGGATCCCCAGGGGAATGTGGCGGAGCAGCTGCGGGAAGTATTTGCGCAGTACGGCGTCACCGAGGACACGGAGTTTTTTTACGACGTCCACAATCATCAGATCAACGTAAAATATCAGAAGCTCGATGCGGAAGGGGGGCCGGTGCTGAAAGCGTGGATCTTTGAGGTGCTGGGCATGGAGACCATGCGCAAAAAAATCCTGGAGAACGTGGTGCAGTACTGTCAGGACGGCATTCACGCGGTGGATCAGAACGGAAATCTCATCATCTATAACGACGCTCAGGGCAAGATCGATCACTACGAGCCGAAGGCTGTGATCGGACGGCATACGAAGGATGTCTATTCACTGGATGAAAACTCCAGCCTGCTGCTTCGCGTGCTGAAGACCAGAGAACCCATCGAAAATGTGCGCCAGGTATATTATACGAGAAAGGGGACGCTGGTGGACTGCGTCACCTCCGTGGTGCCGCTTTTCTATCACGGCAAAATATTCGGATCCTTCGCCATCGTACGCGACTACAACGCGGTGCTCCACCTGCTGAAGGAGGATTATGGAAGCGGAGGCAAAGCGCGCAGGCTGGCGGCGGATCCAAACTATGAGAAGAAAAACGCCAGATATACATTCGCGGATATCATTTATGTGAATCCGGATATGGAAAAGTGTATTCAGACGGCGAAAATGGCGGCGCAGAATGATTCTAATATTCTGATCATCGGCGAGACGGGAACAGGAAAGGAGATGTTTGCTCAGAGCATCCACAATTTCAGTTCCCGCAGAGAGAAGCCGTTCCTGGCCATCAACTGTGCCGCGATCCCTGAAACGCTGCTGGAAAGCCTTCTGTTCGGAACGACTAAGGGGTCTTTTACGGGAGCCATGGATAAGGCCGGGCTCTTCGAGGAGGCCGACGGGGGAACCGTTTTTCTCGATGAGATCAATTCCATGTCCATTCTCCTCCAGTCCAAGCTGCTGCGCGTACTGGAAGAGCGCATGGTGACCCGTATCGGTTCGAATCACACCATTCGCATCGATATCCGCATCATATCGTCCTGTAATGAAAATCCGGTGTACGCGGTGAGAGAAAACCGCATTCGTCAGGATCTGTTTTATCGTCTGGCCGTCCATTACATTGTGATCCCGTCTCTGAGAATGCGCAGGGACGACATACCGGTACTGGCGGAGTACTACATCGCCCGCTACAACGAAAAGATGGGGAAGAACGTCAGAGCTCTGGACGCGGACGTGGTCAGGCTTTTCGTAGAGTCGGACTGGCCGGGTAATGTGAGACAGCTGAGCCATGTGCTTGAGGCGGCGATGAATATGGTGGGGCGCGATGAAGACTGCGTCGCACAGCGCCACCTTCCGGAATATTTCTTCCACACCGGTGAGGAGAGCGGGGACGTGGAGTCTGACCGGATCATAAACCAGGAGGAGAGCGGAGGACCGGGTCTGCTGGAGCAGATCAGGGAAGAGGAAAAAGACAAGATTGTCGGCGCGCTGAAGCGAAACGGCGGGAACGTGGCCAGGACGGCGCGGGAACTTGGAATGTCCCGGCAGAAGCTCTACTACCGCATTAAGATCTACGGTCTGTGAAGCCGTACCTGCTTCTGCGCATCTGTGAGCGGCCGCCCTCCCACCGCCCAGTCAGGGCCGGAGGAATGAGAACATGAATGAGAAAACAAAGGGGATCGCGCTGGCTGTGACCGGAGCTTCGGCCTATGGGCTTCAGTCTCTTTTTACACGTCTGGCAATGATCCATGAGATGAACAGCAATACGCTGCTGGTGTATCGTTTCATTTTCGTACTGGTCATCATGGGAGGATATCTGGCGGCGGTCAGAAAACTCCGCGCTCCCTCAAGGCGTCAGCTCTTGGCTTTGCTTTTATTCGGGGCGGGAGGCTACGGAGTGGCCATCTTTCTTCTGACGGAGTCCTACCGGTTTCTGCCCACGGGACAGGCTACCATGATCCACTGTGTGTATCCGGTGATCGTCGTATTTTATATGATCGTATTTTTCAGAGAAAAACTCACGGGAAGGAAGGCGGCCGCGCTGCTGCTGACCTGTGCCAGCATCCTGTTTCTTATGGATGTGCCCGATTCAGCGAAACTGGACCCCTTCGGCGCCGTCATCGCGTTTCTGTCCGGCGCAGCCTTCGCGGTCTATATGGTCAGCGTAGACCGCAGCAGCATGCGTGAGCTGGACGCCTGTAATCTGATGGTATATCTGTCGGTGGTGATCGTGGCGGTGTTCGGCGTGCAGGGGACGGCGTCCGGTCAATTCAAGCTGTATTCTCTGCCGTG
Organism: Bacilliculturomica massiliensis; assembly: GCF_900605495.1. GTDB lineage: Bacteria > Bacillota > Clostridia > Peptostreptococcales > Anaerovoracaceae > Bacilliculturomica > Bacilliculturomica massiliensis. The sequence goes on along the minus strand of NZ_LR027603.1, from coordinate 1,310,800 downwards.
GCAGGCATACGGGTATGTGTTCGTCATCGCGCTGCTGTCCATCGTGGGCATCGGTTTCATGACTCTGGCGATCCGCATGATCGGACCGTCCTACGCGGCCATGCTGAGCATCTTTGAGCCGGTGACGGCGATGCTCTGCAGTCTTTTTATTCTGAGAGAAGGGATAACGGTGCTTGGGCTGACGGGAAGCGCGCTGATGATCGCGGTGCTGCTGATCATCGCCGCAGACCGGACGAAGGAGGAACAGGAAGAAGCAGAAGGATGACAGAGGGGTGAAGCGGATGGACCGAAAAATATTCAGCAAAATAGAGATCGGCTATGATCCGGCAAAACTTTCGGCGGAGAGCGGCATTCTGGAAGGAACAAAGGAGTACGGCGAGCTGATGATGGCCCTGGCCCTGGCAGAAAGATGCGTCAGGCCGCGGGCTGTGATCCGCAGATGCTCCATTGCAGAAAAGGACTGCGGTCTGCTGGTGGCCGGCAAGTCTCCGGAGAGCGGTGAACTGACTGAAATGCTGCGGCCGCTGACGCGCTGCGGAGAGATCGTTCTCGGCATCATTACCGCCGGCGATGAAATTGATTATGTGGGCGCCATCACGTCGGAGAAGATATTCTGGACGCTGAAATCCGCCACGCTGCGGGGAGCGGAGAACGCGATCTGTGATTTTCTGCGCAGAGAATGGAATTATCTCCATCCCCGGTGGCTCAGACCCGGCATACCGGACAAAATTCCGGTCAGAGAAAATCGCTTTTTATTCAGGACCATCGGCAATGTATTTGACGACATCGGCGTGGAGTTGTCGGACAGTGGATTCATGAGCCCTGAATTTACCGTCTCAGTCATCTTTTTTGACGGGGGGACCGACGCGAAGCAGAATTGAGGTGCTGCTACTGACACATGCTGATACGTGCTGACACGCGGGAAAACGGTAAGAGACGGCGGCGGCGTCCGCGAAAGTCTGGGCGGGACCGCCGGGCGATCCGATGATGTGGGTCAAGGGTGAAAAGGAGGGAAAGATGGCGATCATACAGAGAAAGATCATTGAGATATCCATGGAGGAATTAACGGATGTGGACCGGGCGTTTGCCAGGCACGCTCAGGTGAACATGGATAAACTGCCGAAAGCCTATGCAGGGCTGGTAGAAAAGACCAGGGAAGCGTGTATGAAGGCGGTGAAGCCTGCGGGAGTGGTCCGTTCCGTAAAAATCAGAGAGATAAGGGAGGAGAGCATCCTTCTGGAGGGTGACGGCGGCAGGACAGAAGAGGTCAGGAGCACGTTTATTACCGAGCTCATGCGGGACTGTTTCGAGGCGGTGTGGTTCGCCGCCACGCTGAACGGATTCAGAGAGCTGCTGGAAGCCAGCGGCGATCTGATGGAGCAGTTTTTCCTGGAAGCGTGGGGCAGCGCCTTTGCTTCCAGAGCGGCTGCGTTCACGTCAGACTACGCGCGGGAGCTTCTGAATAAAGAAGGGCTCTGTTTTACTTCAGCGTGGGAGCCGGGCCAGCATGGATTCGATATCCACAATCAGCAGACCGCTTTCGAACTTCTTCGGCCTGAAGAGATCGGACTGACGCTGACGGAGAGCATGCTGATGATTCCGGCCAAGTCGGTCACCGGTCTGTTCGGCATTGCGGAGAAGGAGCAGCGGGAGATGATACCGTGCGATTACTGTGAACTGCGGGCTGCCTGCCCGTCGGCGTACGATTCCGGCGCCGGGGGCGGCTTCCGCTGCGGCGGGGACGCGTAGCGCTGGCCGCGATCACAGCTTATTTTGCCGGCGGTCCACTCTTAATATTAAAAAGAGCAGACCGGGCCTGGCATGTTGCCCTGCGGGCCCGGTCTGCTCTTTCACGTTAATTTAGATCCATCAGAAAGGTCTTCAGAGCAAGACTGAGAAACTGAGCCGCTCCGTCTCCGTACTTCCTGTCCACAGCCTGGATCATGGCGGCGTTTGTCTCATAAAGACCGGCCATGGACGACCAGTAGCCTTTACCGCTTTGGCTCCCTTCATCCCACTGGCCGCCTGCGGAGATCAACTCCCGCACGAGGGCCTGGACCTGGGGAGACGCGGCGTCTCTGCTCAGATCAGCGGTCAGTTTTTTGGTGATCGCATCTGTCTGTTCCGTGAGTTCGCCTGCTTTTTCCGGGGAGATAGCCGGACCCTTGATCAGGAAATCCAGTAAGCTGTCTTCCATGGCCTTCGTGAAATGCGCAGGATCGCCATAGTGTCTGACTGCCATTTCAGCGATCTCGTCCTCATGGGACTTCAATTCTGCTATCATTTCATCATAGCGTTCCAGGCTTCCGAACCGCTCTGTTACCGCGGATGTGTGCTCCATCTTGAATTCAGCCAGAATGCGGAAATAGTCGCTCATATCAAATTCTTTAAAATCCATACATTTTTCTCCTTTTATCAGTTTTTCCAGCAGCCTCAGCAGCGAGTCCAGGCGATCTCGTTTCATACGGATCAGCTCGCGCTGTTTTTCAAAGGCAGCTGTTTTATCAAATTCCGGATCATCCATGATCGCCCGGATCTCTTTCAGCGTAAAATCCAGTTCCTTGAAGAACAGGATCTGCTGCAGTTCTTCCAGCGCGTTCTCATCATACATCCGATAGCCGGCGCCGGTGATCTGCGTTGGCTTAAATAAGCCGATCTCATCATAAAACTGAAGAGTCCGCACACTGACGCCTGTCAGTAAAGAGACTTGTTTTACAGTCATCATATTCATTCACCATCCTTCCCAATTTCCTCCGATCGTCTGCAACGCTGTGCATCTGTGAACTTTCATCTTCTGCAGCAGGCTGTGCCGGCCGGCGACTGCCGGAGGACCTTGTCTTCGAGTTCTACTCTAAACTATCACGATGGGTGAGAGTCAACCTTTTTATACGTTTTTTTTCTGAAAAGATTATGATGTACTGCGGTCCGGAAAACAACACGGCTGTTAAGCAAAAAAACTTGACAGCCCTATCTGAGTGTGTTAATCTAATACCTGTGTGAAAGAAGGAGAGGGAAAATGGTAGACAAGATCGCGGAGATCAGCATGCTGTACGATTTTTACGGTCAGCTGCTTCCGCAGAAACAGAAAGCCTTTTTTCAACTGTATCACGAGGAAAATTACTCTCTGTCCGAAATTGCGGAGGAGTTTGAGATCAGCCGGCAGGGCGTCCACGACGGTGTGAAGAAAGCGGAAAAAACGCTTTTCGATCTGGAGGAAAAGCTGGGACTGGTGAAGAAATTTACTGAGACGGCGGCGGCGCTGAAAAAGATCGACGGCATCATCGACGGGCTGATCGAAGAATATAGAGAAGATCCGGCGCTGACAGAACGTCTGGCGGAGGTCAGAAGGACCATCGACCGGCTGGGGGATTAGCGGCGCGGCCGCGGGAACGCAGGGACGGTCAGATACGAAGATATGGGAGAAGGATCATATGGCATTTGAAGGACTTTCGGAAAAGTTACAGGGTGTCTTTAAAAAGCTGAAGGGCAAGGGCGTACTCACGGAGGCCGACATCAACGAGGCCATGCGCGAAGTCAAGCTGGCCCTTTTGGAAGCGGACGTCAACTTCAAGGTCGTCAAGGAATTTGTGGCGGACGTGAAGGAGAAGTCTCTGGGACAGGACGTGCTGGAGAGCCTGACACCGGCGCAGCAGGTCATCAAGATCGTAAACGACGAGCTGGTCGCCCTCATGGGCGGCACCAACAGCCGTCTGACTTATTCGCCGAAAGGCTTTACCGTCCTGCTGATGGTAGGTCTGCAGGGCACCGGCAAAACCACCACCTGCGGAAAGCTGGCGGCGTATCTGAAAAAGAACGGGAAAAAGCCCATGATGGCGGCCTGCGATATTTACCGGCCGGCGGCGATCGACCAGCTGGAGATCGTGGGAAGATCCGTGGACGTGCCCGTCTTTACCATGCGCGACTGCAGGCAGGCGGACGTCATCGCGGAAGCGGCCATGAAAGAGGCGGAGTACAAAGGCCACGACGTGCTCATCGTAGACACGGCCGGCCGTCTGCACATAGATGAAGAACTCATGGAAGAGCTGGTCCGGATCAAGCAGCGGATCAAGCCCCACGAGATCCTGCTGGTGGTGGACGCCATGACCGGTCAGGACGCTGTCAACGCGGCGCAGAGTTTCAACGACACGCTGGGGATCGACGGCATCGTTATGACGAAGCTGGACGGCGACTCCAGAGGAGGAGCGGCGCTTTCCGTAAAATCAGTCACAGGCAAGCCCATTAAATTCATCGGTATGGGCGAAAAGCTGGACGCGCTGGAACCGTTCCACCCGGAGCGGATGGCGTCGAGGATCCTGGGCATGGGGGACATGATGACCCTCATCGAGAAGGCGCAGGAGAATTTCGACGAACAGAAAGCCGCCGAGCTGGAAAAGAAGATGAAGAAGAACGAATTCACTCTGGAAGATTTTCTGGAGCAGTTCGGTCAGATCAGAAACATGGGAGGATTGGGAAAGATCCTGGATATGCTGCCCGGTATGGGGGGCAAGGTCAGCGACACGGAACTGGATCAGGGCGAGAAGGAATTCAAGTCCATGGAGGCCATCATCCAGTCCATGACCAGACAGGAAAGAAAAGATCCTTCCGTTCTCAACGCCAGCAGGCGCAGGCGCATTGCCGCCGGAGCCGGGGTGACGGTGAATAAAGTGAACAATCTCATCAAACGCTATGAAGAAGCCAAAAAGATGATGAAGCAGTTTACCGGCGGCCCAAAGCACAAAAGAAAACGCATGTTCCGCGGATTTTAAAAAACACACGGCCATAATTCCTGCCGGAAGGCGGATTGGTATACAGAAAACAGGATAAAGGAGGTGTAACGTATGGCAGTTAAAATCAGATTGAAGAGAATGGGTGCACACAAAAAACCTTTTTACAGAGTTGTTGTTGCTGATTCCCGTGCTCCCAGAGACGGCAAGTTCATCGAAGAGATCGGTTACTATAACCCGCTGGTAGACCCCGCAGAGATCAAGATCGACGATGAGAAAGCAAAGAAATGGCTCGGAACCGGCGCACAGCCCACCGACACGGTGAAGGATCTTCTGAAGAAATCCGGCATCTTGGAGTAAGAAAGCGGTGAAAGAAATGGTAGAACTGGTAGAAGCGATTGCAAAATCACTTGTCGACAAGCCGGATGAAGTCCATGTCACAGAAGTGGAAAAGAATCAGGCGATTGTCATCGAGCTTAGGGTTGCCCCTGATGATATGGGTAAGGTGATCGGCAAACAGGGAAGAATCGCAAAAGCGCTTCGTACTGTTGTAAAGGCCGCAGCAACAAAAGCGAATAAGAAGGTAGTCGTGGAAATCGTGCAGTAACCGCTGCGCGGCCGTGACGCCAACCGACACAAGCGGCACATATATGAAAGTATATGTGCCTTACTGCTATTATGAAGGGATCGTCCGCCGGAGACGCGTCGGACCGGCTGCAGAAAGGACCGTCAAGCTGCGGCGGCGCGAGAGCCGCCGGATATGGGAGAAAAGATGGAACGAATCAAAATCGGGCAGATAACAAACGCCGTGGGCATCAAGGGAGAGCTGAGAGTATACCCCTATGTAAGCGATCCGCGGCGCTTTTCAGAGATAGAAGAACTTTACGTGGAAATGGAGCGGCGGACTGTGACCGGCGTTCGCTTTATGAAAAATATGGTGGTGCTGCGCCTTGCAGGCGTGGATACGCGAAATGACGCGGAAGCCATGAAAGGCAAGGATCTGTTTCTCGACAGAGAAGAGATGTGGGAGATGGAGGACGACAGCTATCTGATCGGCGACCTGATCGGCACGGCGGTATTTTCGGAGGACGGAGAGGCCGTGGGCCGTCTGGTGAACGTGGTCCAGAACAGCAGCCAGGATCTCTACGAGATCCAGCAGGAGTCGGGGAAACGGTTTCTGCTTCCGGCGGTGAAGGAATTTATTCTGGATGTGAATACGGCGGAAAAGCGCATGACAGTAAAGCTGATCGAAGGTCTGACCGAGATCTGATGGACGCCGCCTGCAAAGACGTGGAGAACGGGAGGAACGACGATGAGGATCGATGTACTGACGCTGTTTCCCAATATGTTCCGTCCGGTGACGGAGGAGAGCATTCTGGGCCGGGCTGCGGAAAACGGTATACTGGATATCCGCCTGACCAACATCAGGGACTACACGCTGGACAAACACAATAAGACAGACGATTATCCTTTCGGAGGCGGCGCGGGCATGGTAATGTACGCGGAACCGATCTTTCGCAGCCTGGAGGCTGTCGGCGCGGAGGGAAAGCGTGTGCTGTATATGTCGCCCAGAGGCAAAATGCTGGATCAGCAGATGATAGAAGAATTGTCCCGGGAGGATTCGCTGGTGATCCTGTGCGGCCATTACGAGGGAGTGGACCAGCGGGCGCTGGATCACTGGAATATGGAGGAGGTCTCCATCGGAGACTATGTGCTGACGGGAGGCGAACTTCCGGCCATGGTGCTCATCGACGCCGTGGCCCGGCTGATCCCCGAGGTACTGGGAAACAGTCTGGCACATCTCGAGGAGTCGGTGTATTCCGGCCTGCTGGAATACCCTCAGTATACAAAGCCCCGGGAGTTTCGGGGCATGGAAGTGCCGGAGATCCTGCTGTCAGGACATCACAGGATGATCCATCTGTGGCAGCTGGAGCAGTCCATGCGTCTGACAAAGGAACGGAGACCGGACCTGTGGCAGACCTATCTGGACAGCGCTGAAACACTGGATAAAGAAGAAAAAAAAGTATTGGCCCGCGTTCTGAGCGGGGAAGACGAATAAGGAAGAAATTTGTCTGACGCGGAAAGGGGCAAGCCCTTGAATAAAACTGTTATATCGTGTATAATATTTGGGTAAATTGCACAAGAAAAGAAATCTTTCAGGGGGAAGCATGGGGGAGGAGAAGAAAAAAAAGAGAAAACACTTAAAGACGTGGACCTTTTTCTATTTTGCGGCTCTTGTCCTGCTCTATCTTGTGATCTACGCCTATCCCAAAGTGACGGGAGCGCTGACCCCGACGATGATCGTGTCCTACGACGAACTGAAGGTGTGGGATCAGGTCATCTGCTGGTTTGTCCGCAGCGAGACCGTAGTCAGCGCGGAAAAGGGCGGCGCAGTTAATTACTACATACCGGAAGGCACCATGACACGCAAGGGCACCAAGGTACTGGACGTGAATCCGGCCAGCGGCGGGGCCATCAAGGCTTATCCCTGTGCGGAAAACGGCGTGGTCAGCTATTATATAGACGGATACGAAGGGTATTTTACGCCGGAGATCATGAGCAAGCTGACTGAGGAGGACGTAAAGCAGAGGGATAAAAATCCGGAAAACACCATGCGGCAGTCGGCGCTGGCCGGTGAACCGCTGTACAAGCTGGTGGACAATTCCGTCTGGTATGCAGTCTACTGGGTGGACCAGTCCGGCATTGCCAAGTATAAAAAAGACAGCTCTGTGACGCTGGAGCTGCCCATGGGTTCGGTGCAGGGCACCATCAGCGATATTGTGAACAACGGTGATAAATGGCTGATCATCCTGAAATTCAACAAATATTATGAAGACATGCCCAAGGTCCGGTCGGTGGAAGCCACTGTGATCACCGAGGATTACAAGGGGCTTCTGATCCCCAACGAGAGCATGATAACGGTGGACGGCGTCCTGGGAGTCTACGTCAAGACCATCAGCGGAGAATACAAATTCCTTCCGGTGAACGTCATCACCACCGACGGCGAGAATTCTCTGGTAAGCGATACCTATTTCTACCGCAAGCTGGAGGATGGGAAGACGAAAAAAGAAGATACCATAGGCATCTATGATGAGATACTGAAAAACGGGAAGAGTTTTAAAGGAGGTCAGGAAGATGGGAAAGATTCGTGATAACATCGCGGCGATCAACGCGGAAAAGGAACGGATCGCAGAGAGCTGCGGCAGACGGGGCGAAGACGTTTTGCTGGTGGCCGTGACAAAGACCAGAACGCCGGAAGAGATCAATGAAGCCATCGAGGCGGGCATTACCGACATCGGAGAGAACAAAGTCCAGGAAGTAGTGGACAAGTTTGACAGCGTCAAACCGGTGCGCTGGCATCTCATCGGACATCTGCAGACCAACAAAGTCAAATACATCATCGACAAAGTAGCAATGATCCATTCGGTGGATTCTCTCCATCTGGCCCAGGAGATCAACAAGCGTGCATCCGGTCACGGCCTGACCATGGATATCCTGATCCAGATCAATGCGGCTCAGGAGGAGAGCAAGTTCGGCATTTCCACGGAGGAGACGGATCAGCTGATCCGGGATGTGCTGGAGACCTGTCCCAACGTACGCATACGGGGTCTCATGCATATCGCGCCCTATGCGGAAAATCCGGAGGACGTGCGGATCTATTTCCGCCAGGTGAAAGAGCTCTACGATAAGTTTGCGCAGATCTCCCACGAAAGGCTGGATTTTAAATATCTGTCCATGGGGATGTCCCACGATTTCGGCGTGGCGATCGAAGAGGGCTCCAATCTGATCAGGGTGGGCACCTCCATATTTGGCGAGCGGGATTACAGCAAAAAACAATAATTGCGAAGCAATTGGCGGATAATTTACGAAGAAACGAGGAAGAAAAGAATGGGTGACGGATTTTTCAACAAGCTGAAAGTACTTGTGGGGATCGAAGAGATCGACGACGATGACGATTATTACGATGACGATGAACCTGTGACGGGGGCAGCCGAACGGAGATCGGTGGACGTGAGACCGAACTCCTACAGTCAGCCGCCGCGGGCGGAGCTGAAAGACAGCAGTAAGGATAACAGGGTGGTGCCGATGCAGAATAATATGTTGCCGACAGGCAGAATTACGAGTCAGTTTAAAATGGTAGTGATCGAGCCTAAGGGGTTCGACGAGAGCCCGAAGCTGGTGGACAACCTGAAGGCGAAGAAGCCGGTCATCATTAATCTGGAAAAGCTGGAATCCGACACGGCGCGGAAAATCTTTGACTTTCTCAGCGGAGCGACCTATGCGCTCAACGGAAACGTACAGAAGATCGCGAACAATATTTTCGTGTTTGCTCCCGAGAATGTGGATGTATCATCCACTGTGGATCAGAAAGGCGTGGGCTTTGGCGACAATATCAAAAGCCCATGGAAATAATTGGTGAATCAATGGGAATACTGATAACTGCCGTTAACTTATTTTTTCAGGTGATGTCGAGTCTGATCGTGCTGTACTGTCTGCTCTCGTGGTTTTGTCCGCCAAACAGCAGGCTGTATGGTCTCTACACCAGGATGGGCGAGCTGGTGGAGCCGTTCATCGCTCCCTGGCGCCGTCTGACCCAGGGGCTGGCTTACCGGATCGGACTGGATTTCGCGCCGGTTATCGCCATACTTGCGCTGGAAATTCTGAACACTCTCATTGTGAGAGTGCTGCTTATCATTATATATTAGGAGGTTTTGCATGATTACTCCATTGGATATTCAGAACAAGGTCTTTGCCAAAGGGGTCCGGGGCTACAAGGAAGAGGATGTGGACGGATTTCTCGATCTGGTCACTCTGGATCTGGAAAAACTCATCGACGAGAACCAGAAGCTGAAAATGCAGGTGAAAAGCCTGAGTTCGGAAGTGGAGCGCTACAAAGGCTCCGAGGGCGCTGTCATCGACACGCTGGAAGCGGCCAAAGCGCTGATGAGCGATATTTCCGCCAGCGCGGAGAAGAGGGCGTCCATTCTCCTGAAAAACGCCTCTCTCGACGCGGAACTGATCCAGCGGGAGGCCAGGGATTCTGTGGAACGCCTGAAGGAAGAAGCGCTGTCCCTGCACAATCGAGTCAGTTCTTTCCGCACCAGATACAGGAGTCTGCTGGAGTCTGAGCTTGAGAAGTTCGATACGCTGACGGCGGAACTGTTCTCCGAGATGGAACGGGACAGACTGGGAGAGCTGGGCGCCGGCGGTTCCGACACCGTGATCCGCGAGGAGACTCCCGCCGCAGGTACGGCGGAGATCCCTTCCGCGCAGAGTTTCCGCGACGCGCCGGACGACATGTTCAAGACGATCACAAATTTGAGAACCGGAGAGGAATACTAATTGTATTATCTAATCATCGCAGTGCTGATTGCAGCCGATCAGTTCACAAAATATCTCATACAGTCCGGAGTCGCGCTGAATGAGAGCATACCCGTGGTCGACGGTATTTTTCACATCACCTATATCCAGAATTTCGGCGCGGCCTTCAGCATCCTGCAGAACCGTCAGACGCTTCTGCTGATCATCAGCGGAGCGGCCATAGCGGCTCTGCTGGGTTATCTGATCCTGAAAGGGAAGACTCTGCACCGGATGGCCGGTCTGTCCTTCGCCTTCATCATCGCCGGCGGAGTGGGAAATCTCATCGACCGGCTGACAAAAGGATATGTGGTCGATTTTTTCGACTTTCGCGTGTGGCCGATCTTCAACGTGGCCGATATCGCCGTCTGCTGCGGCTGCGCTCTGTTGATCTTTTACGTTCTTTTCTGGGAGAGACATGTGGAGCGCAGGTCTGAGGAACGGGAGAGAAAAGGTGACTGATATGGACCGGGGAGAGACTTATACATTTCAGATAGAGGAAAGTGAAAGAGAAGGGCAGCGTTTGGATGCTCTTCTTTCGGCTTTCATGGAGGAAACCTCGCGGAGTTATATCCAGAAACTGATCGCCTCAGGCAATGTGAGGGTGAACGGAAAGGACGAGAGTTCCAAAAAGTATAAGGCGCGCCGGGGAGACGTGATCGAACTTTTTCTGCCGGAAGCCAGAGAACTTCCCGCAGAACCCCAGGATCTGCCCCTGAACATCGTATATGAGGACGATGATCTGGTGGTGGTGGACAAAGCCAAAGGAATGGTGGTCCATCCGGCTCCGGGCAATCCGGACGGTACGCTGGTCAACGCCTTGCTGTATCACTGCGGAAATCTGTCTTCCATCAACGGGGTGATCCGGCCGGGGATCGTGCACCGCATCGATAAGGATACCAGCGGCCTTCTCATGGCGGCCAAAAACGACTTCACACACAGCGGGCTGGCAAAGCAGCTGGAAGCTCACAGCATTACCCGGGCCTATCAGGCCGTGACCCTGTACAATATAAAGGAGGAGCGGGGAACAGTGAACGCGCCCATCGGCCGCGATCCGAAAAACCGTCTGCGCAGGGCGGTGACAGAGCAGGGCGGAAAACGGGCTGTGACACATTACAGGGTCCTGAAGCGTTTCGGCGGAGCTTACACGCATATCGAGGCGCGTCTGGAGACAGGCAGGACGCACCAGATTCGCGTTCACATGGCCCATATTCACCATCCGCTGCTGGGCGACCCCCTCTACGGTCCCAGGAAGACGGCCTTCGGCGCCGAGGGACAGGTACTGCACGCCTGGCTTTTGGGCTTCATCCATCCCCGCACCGGAGAATACATGGAATTTAAAAGTCCTTTACCACAGGAGTTTCAATCAATACTGAACAAACTGGAGGCAAAATATGAGTAAAACTACGTTTAAGCCCGGCACCATGCTGAATCCCGTACCGGCGGTGATGGTCTCCTGCGGGTCGAAACCGGGAGAAGAAAATATTATAACCATCGCCTGGACCGGTATCGTCAACTCAGAGCCGCCCATCACCTATGTATCCGTTCAAAGATCCCGCTTTTCCCACGATGTGATCGAGAGGGAGGGGGAATTTGTGATCAACCTGACCACGGAAGCTCTGACCAGAGCCGCGGATTTCTGCGGCGTGCGCTCGGGGAGAAATGTAGATAAGTTTGCCGAACTTTCTCTGACGAAGGAGAAGGCGGATCTGGTAAAGTGTCCTATGATCGCAGAATCTCCTGTCAATCTGGAGTGCAGAGTCCTGGAGATGAAAGCCTTTCCCACCCACGACATGTTTCTGGCGGAGATCATCTCCGTTCACGTAGACACCTCTCTCATGGACGAAAACGGCAGGCTGGAGCTGGAAAGGGCGGGCCTGGTAGCTTACAGCCACGGCGAGTATTTCGGTCTTCAGAAACGGCCGCTGGGCCGATTCGGCTACTCCGTCATGAAGCCGAAGACAAAGAAGCGCATCGCCGGCGAGCGCAGGCAGAAATACAGAAAGAAAGAGCAGAAAGACGGCAGAAAATGAGACGGCGGAGATCGTCCCACGACCATCAGAAGATAAAAAAGAGCGCTGCAGGATCAAATGCAGAGCTCTTTTTTATAACATGGGAAATATCGTTTGCTGATATTTCCGTATGTTTCAAAAAAGTCTCCTTAGGAAAGTAAGCCCGTAGGGCGAATCATGTTTCCAAAGGAAACTTTTTTATACTCGGCGGAATACAGGAAGCGGACTTAGAGGAGGTGTCCACCAGTTAATTCAGTCCGGAACATGTCCTCCAATTACTTCATGATGCGTTTTTCTGCGGACGAAGGAAAGGGAAAGTTCCTTTACAAATCCTGAAAGTTTTCTTTGACAAAGTGGAGACATTCTTCACAGACTGCCTTTCCATAGAAGGTGACGGAAGGAGATCTGCCGTCACACAGCACGCAGGAGTGATTAAAATGATTCTTGCGATCAATCTCATTGGCTCGTTTCTTCATAGCATTTTTCCTTTCTTTTACCATATAATCATGCGTATTGGAATGGATAACTTTTTTATCCTGTATTCACAATGTAAGCGTAGCAAATATTTGTATAATTTTCAACATAAAAATAATTAAATGTAATAAATAACACGAATTATGTAATAAGGTAAAAAAAAGAAGGACATTTTGTCCTTCTTTCCGCTCATATTTTTGCAGAATTTGATCTATTTAAACGAAATTTTCCGATCGCCTAAAAATTGAACGGTCAGCGATCTGAACCGGAGGGCAGCTTCGGGTCCACATAGACCGTGCGGTTATCGGTGAAGATGACCATGCCCGGTTTGGCCCCCGCGGGCTTTTTTACAAAGCGCGCCCGGGTATAGTCCACAGGGACGTTTTCGGAATCCCGGCCCTTGCTGTGCCAGGCGGCGATGGCCGCCGCTTCAAAGATGGCGGTCTCGCCGGGTTCCCTGCCCTCCGTGAAGAGGATAATATGGGAGCCGGGGATATCCTTGGTGTGAAACCAGAGATCCTGTTTTCCCGCCGTCTTAAACGTGAGATAATCGTTTTCCCTGTTGTTGCGTCCGGCGAGCACGCGAAAACCGTCGGAAGTGGCGTACTGCCAGGGATCTGCCTTATGCTTCACAGGTTTTCCCGCAATTTTTCGCCGCCGCAGGTAGCCCAGGTCGCACAGCTCTTCCCGGAGCGCTTCGATCTCCCCGTAGCTTTCCGCGCTGCCCGCGAAGGCCAGCACCGACTCCAGGTACTGGATATCGGCCTCGGTATCCAGCAGCTGTATCTTCTTTTCCTTTATGGCGGTCTTGGCCTTGCCGTATTTCTTGAAGTAGCGCTGCGCGTTTTTTGCAGGGGAGAACCGCTCGTCCAGCGGGATCGTCAGCTGGGAATCGTCGTAGTAGTTGTGGACGTCCACGCTTTTCGCCCCGGGGTCCACCGCGTGCAGATTGGCGGTGAGCAGTTCGCCGTACAGCCGGTAGATGTCGGAGTTTTCCGCCGCCAGCAGATCCTCTGACAGACGCTGTTTTTTCAAAAGCTGCTTATCCAGCTGGGCGTTCACCGCCCGGATCAGATCCGAGGATTTCTGGCGAATGCGGTTGGATGAGGCTTTGTGGGTATAGAAAAAGTCCGCCGCCTGACTCACGTCGTCAAAGAGCTTCCGCTCACAGCAGTCCTCCAGCTCCGAAAGGGGAAAGATGTGAAAGTCTACAGGACCTTTTTCCGGATCCATGTAGACAGAGGGCTGCAGGCGATTTTCCAGTATGGCATTCGCGTGATTCTGCAGTACGGGCAGCAGATCCTCCGCAGTCAGCTCCTCCTGCGGTCTGTGGGTCAAAAGGGAGGCCAGATATACCATTTCTCCTGCGATCACAGGACTGACGCCCTGAAGTCCGCCCATCAGGGCCTTCGCCTGAGCGGCGCAGCGTCCCTCCGTTATTTCAGCGAGACGGGGCAGATCCAGATCGTAAAAACAGGTCTTGCCCTGGGAGGGCGGATAGACATAGGTCTGTCCCGGAAGGATCTGACGGTAGCGGTTTACGTCGATCGAGATCCGTTTGATGCTGTCGATGATCTTGTTGGAGGACAGATCGATCAGGATCAGATTGCTGTGCTTGCCCATGATTTCCGCAGTCAGACATTTATTTACCGAAAACCCCATTTCGTTAACTGTGTCTACACGGATCTCCACGATGCGTTCCGACTCTTTCTGGGTAACGGAATGGATGCGTCCGCCCTGAATGTGCTTGCGCAGCAGCATGCAGAAGGCTGGGGGACTGGAAGGATTCCGTGCCTCCGACTGAGTCAGGTGGATACGGGCGTGGCTGCTGTTTGTAGAGATGTACAGCTTATGCCGTTCCTTGCCGGCGTGGATCTGAAGGGTGATCTCATCCGGCTCCGGCTGGTATATTTTTTCTATTTTTCCGCCGGCCAGCAGACTGTTCAGCTGCCGGGCCACGGCTCCTGTTACAAGGCCGTCGAAACTCATGGTCATACTCCTTTAAGATTTCTTTATTTTATCATCTCCGATCGCCGGCGATATAAAACCGAACGTTGAAGACAGAGCTTAGTGTTTATGGTACAATGTCCATACCCCGCGATTGGCGAGCCGAAGGCGAAGACAGAGCGGCGGTATGACAGGTGCCCAGAACACTTAGCGACTGGCAAGCCTAAGGCGAAGACAGAGCTTAGTGTTTATGGTACAATGTCCATACCCCGCGATTGGCAAGCCAAAGGCGAAGCCAGAGCGGCGGTATGACAGGTGCCCAGAACACTTAGCGACTGGCGAACCGAAGGTGAAGACAGAGCTTAGTGTTTATGGTACAATGTCTATATTAACACGAATAAAAGTGAAAAAGCAAAAAATATATTGCGTGTTGATCAGAGTGAATGGCGAGAGAGTGCCGGCGGCGGCCGGACGGGGAGGAAAGATGATCAAGAGTATGACAGGCTTCGGAAGAAGCGAGATGAGCGACGGCAAGAGAAACGTAGTCGTGGAGATACGTGCGGTGAACCACAGGTACAGCGATATAACCGTAAAGATGCCCAGGCGGTATTCCTTTGCGGAGGAGAAGCTGAAGGCGCTGGTGAAAGGCGTGGCCAGACGGGGAAAGATCGACGTTTCCATCAATGTGGAGAATATAACGGAGGACGACACCACCGTCAGACTCAACACTATGGTGGCGCGGCAGTACTATGACAACATGAAGGAACTGGCAAATACCTTCGGGCTGCCGGAGGAGATATCCCTTCAGTATCTGGCGTCCCTGCCGGACGTCATGAAGGCCGTTCCGGATCTGGAGGACGAAGAGGCGATCTATCAGAGCCTGGCCGCTCCTGTGGCCGCAGCGGCGGAAAAGCTTAACGAGATGCGCGTGACAGAGGGCAAAAAGTTGGCGGAGGACATTATCATGCGCGGCCGTCTCATCCACGATATGGTAGATAAAGTGGAGAAGCGTTCGCCGCAGGTCACCGTGTCCTATACCGAGAAGCTGCGGAACCGGATCAGGGAGCTGATCGGAGACACGGTGGCAGTGCCGGAGGACCGCATTTTAGTGGAGGCGGCTATTTTCGCGGACAAATGCAGCGTGACGGAGGAACTGGTCCGTCTGGACAGCCATATTTCTCAGCTTGAGAGCATTATCACAAAGAGCAACCAGCCCGATGGAAAGAAACTGGATTTCCTGGTGCAGGAGATGAACCGGGAGGCCAATACCATAGGATCGAAGGCCAATGATATCGAGATCACCAATCTGGTGCTGGATATGAAGAGTGAGATCGAAAAAATACGGGAACAGGTGCAAAATATCGAATAAAATCGAAGGATCCCCCTTGAAATTCGCGGGAAAATGAGGTATTCTATATATTCATACGGAAGAAAAAAGTACATGCGTTTCAGAAAGGAAAATAAATGAACAAAGGGCTGCTGTTTGTGGTTTCCGGTCCGTCAGGAGCGGGTAAAGGTACGATCTGCAGGGAACTGCTGAATCAGATCGATGTGGATCTATCTATTTCAATGACAACCAGATCTCCCAGGCCAGGCGAGGTGCACGGCAAAAACTATTACTTCGTATCTCAGGAAGAATTCCTGCGCACGCGGGATGAAGGCGGCCTGCTGGAGCATGCTTTTGTTTACGGCAATTATTACGGAACACCCAGACAGATGGTGCTGGATAAACTGGAGTCGGGCAGGGATGTAGTCCTGGAGATCGACATTCAGGGAGCCCTGAAGATACGGGAGTCTTATCCCAAGGGTATTTTTATCTTTATCCTGCCTCCATCTATGGCGGAACTGCGCAAAAGGATCACCGGAAGGGGATCGGAGACCGAGGACGCCATCAATATGCGTCTGGGAGAAACGCTGAAGGAAGTTTCCTACATAGATAAATATGATTACTGTGTCGTAAACGGCGAAGTGGACGAGGCGGTGAGCCGCGTGGCCGCGATCATGAAGGCCGAGCACTCCCGCGTGTCCGAAGACGTTTACGCTCTGATCGAGAAGTATAAGGAGGAGATGTAAGAATGCTTTACCCATCTATAAATCTGCTGAAGACCAAGGCGGACAGCCGCTATACGCTGGTGATCCTGGCGGCCAAGAGAGCAAGGGATATTATCGAAGGAAAACCCAAGCTGACGGAAGAAGACGTGGCGAAGCCCGTATCCATCGCGGCCAATGAGATCGCGGAAGATCTGATCAGCTATACGAGAGACGATCAGCAGCTGTAAAAGCTGCGCGGACAGAAAACACGGCGGCGCCGTGTTTTTTTTGAGTTACTACTTTACAAATTTAGCGTGCTAAAGTATAATGGCAATATCGGTTCAAAGAGAAAACGATTGAACACAGATAATACAGCAGGAAACGTTTGAGGAGGAGAGACTGAAATGAAAAAGAAATTGTGTTTGCTTCTGGCATTGATCATGATCGTGGGCGCTTTCGCCATGGGCTGCGGCAGCGGAGACGACAATGGCGGCGGCGATGCCGTATCGGAAGACACGTCCCTGACGGATATCAAGGCCAAGGGCACCCTGGTGCTGGGCTGCGACGATGAATTTCCGCCCATGGGTTTTGTGGACGAAGACGGCAAACTGACCGGTTTTGATATTGAACTTGCAAGACTGGTGTGCGATAAGATCGGCGTTGAGCTGGAAGCCACGCCCATCGACTGGTCCACCAAGGAAGCGCAGCTGGAAGGCGGCAGCATCGACGTGATCTGGAACGGCTACACGATCACCCAGAAGCGTGACAAGAAAGTCGAATACACGAAGCCTTATCTGAATAACGCGGTGGTCATCGCGGTAAAAGCGGATTCCGATATCCAGACCATCGAAGATATGAAGGGCAAGATCATTGCGTCTCAGACGGACAGCTCCGGTCTGGCGGCGATCAGCAAGAACGAATTCCTGCAGGAAAATGTGGCTGAGATCAGAGAATTCAACAACTTCACGGAGGCTATGCTGGATCTGCAGTCCGTGCGTGTGGACGCTGTGGCTATCGACAAAGTGGTAGCCAACTATATGATCAAACAGAGCCCCGGCGTATATCGTCTGCTGGACGAGACCCTGGGAGACGAGCTCTACGGGATCGGCTGCAGAAAGGGTGCGGTCGCTCTGAGAGAGGCCATCGACAATGCTCTGGATGAACTCTATGAGGACGGCAGCATCGAGGCGCTCTCCAACGAGTGGTTCGGAACCAACGTGGTGATCCGCGACGTGGATAAGCTGGAGAATGATGAGATCACCGTCGTCGAGTAACGGCCGGCGGATAAATATCTTGAAACAGAACTTAATTTATGGCATGATGGAAAAGGCTTCGCGAGAGGCCTTTTTCCTGCCTGTCTGAAGCTTTTGGGCGGCGGGCGGGACCACGGGAAATAACGGACGAAAGAGAGAGAAAAATGGATTATATTCTGGAAATACTTCCTTACATATGGGGAGGCGCGGCCAACGCGTTTAAGGTATACGGCGTAACCATCGTCTGCGCGATTCCGCTGGGCATTATCTGCGCCATGGGGCGGCTGTCAAAATTCAAACCGCTGTCGCTGCTCATCGACATGTACACATGGCTGTTTCGGGGCACGCCGCTGATGCTGCAGCTCTTTTTCTTCTATTTCGGCCTGATGAACGTATATCCCATGCCGGCCCTGACGGCGGCCTGCGTCACGTTTGTCATCAACTATACCGCGTACTTTACGGAGATATTCCGGGCCGGCATCCAGTCCATCGATAAGGGCCAGTATGAGGCTGCAAAGGCGCTGGGAATGACTTATGGTCAGACCATGAAGCGGATCGTCATCCCTCAGGGGGTCAAGGTGGTCATCCCGCCTCTGGGCAATGAAGCCATCACGCTGATCAAGGATACGGCGCTGATCTCCGTTATCTCGCTTGCGGACATCACAAAGAACGCCAAGGTGGTCGCTGCCCGGGATTTTGATATTACATCTTATGTGGTGGCCGCGCTGATCTATCTGGCGATCACCTTTGTCATCATCAACGTGTTCCGGCAGATCGAGAAGAAGTTTGCCTATTACCGCTAGGAGGAGAAGTAGAATGGAAGTTATCAGGATAGAAAATCTCTGTAAACGGTTTGGCAGGCTGGAGGTGCTGAAGGGGATCAATCTCTCCGTGGAACAGGGGGAGATCGTTTCCATCATCGGGCCCTCCGG
Organism: Bacilliculturomica massiliensis; assembly: GCF_900605495.1. Taxonomy (GTDB): domain Bacteria; phylum Bacillota; class Clostridia; order Peptostreptococcales; family Anaerovoracaceae; genus Bacilliculturomica; species Bacilliculturomica massiliensis. The sequence continues at coordinate 1,292,069 of NZ_LR027603.1, read as the reverse complement.
ATCGGGCAAGAGCACGCTTCTGCGCTGCATGAACCATCTGGAGATCGCGGACAGCGGCAGCATCGTAGTGGACGGGACCCATATCGCCCGGGCGCACGAGACCACGGGCCGGGCGGTCTATCTGCCCAACAAGGAGATCCTGTCCGTGTGCAGCAGGCTGGGAATGGTATTTCAGAATTTCAATCTGTTTCCGCACAAGTCTGTACTGGAGAACATTATAGAAGCGCCGATGACGGTAAAAGGGATGAAAAGAGAAGAGGCCTGCGTCATCGCCCGGGATCTGCTCAGAAAAGTGGGACTCTCGCAGAAAGAGACGGCTTATCCTTTCGAGCTTTCGGGGGGACAGAAGCAGAGGGTCGCCATCGCCAGGGCGCTGGCCATGGAGCCGGAGATCATGCTCTTCGACGAGCCTACTTCCGCTCTGGATCCGGAGCTGATCGGGGAAGTGCTGCAGGTGATCAAGCAGCTGGCCAGCGAACACATGACTATGGTCATCGTCACTCATGAGATGAATTTCGCCAGAGAGATCTCAGACCGGGTGCTGTTTATGGATCAGGGCGTGGTGCTGGCCGAGGGTTCGCCGGAGGATATTTTTGTGAATCCGAAGCATTCCCGTATACAGACGTTTTTGAACATCGTGGCCAAGACCGGGGAGAGCGGGGGCCTTGCGGATAGTTCGGGATCGGGCTTCACCGACGGCGCCACCGCAGGTGAAGCTGGCCAGCTGGGCATGCCGGATGGTAAGGCGGGAGGACGTACGCTGCTCAAGTATGGCAGATCCGGAGAGAAGACCGACGCCCGGGGGAAGGGCGGAGCGGAATGAAGACAGTTTACGACCGAACGCGCATGCTCATCGGCGAGGACGCGCTGGAAACGCTGCGGCAGTCATCCGTCGTCATCTTCGGGATCGGCGGCGTGGGCGGATTTGCCGTGGAGGCTCTGGCCCGCACAGGCGTGGGCACCATCGGTATCGTGGATTCCGACCGGGTGGATGTGACCAACATCAACCGACAGATCATCGCGCTGCAGAACACGGTGGGCCGTCTGAAGACCGAAGTCATGGAGGAACGGATCGCAGCGATCAATCCCGCCACCGCCGTGCACAGCTATCCCTGCCGCCTGACAGCGGAAAACATCGCTTCCTTCCATCTGGAAGATTACGATTATGTGGTGGACGCCATCGACGACGTTCCTGCGAAACTTGTCCTCATCGCGGAGGCGCACCGTCTGGGAAAGCCGGTGGTCTGCTGCATGGGCACGGGCAATAAGCTGGACCCTCAGAGACTGAGGATCGCGCCCATCGAAAAGACTCACACCTGCCCGCTGGCCAGGCGGATCAGAAAAGAACTCCGTCTGCTGGGGATCAGGGGAGTAAGCGTGGTCTTCTCAGATGAAGAGCCCGGCCGGGCGGAATACCCGGAGGAAGGCGGCGCGCCGGCCAGCGTGTCTTTCGTGCCGGCGGCGGCGGGCATGCTTCTGGCTTCCAAGGTAGTGAGGGACCTGATCGAGAGCCGGGATGGAAGGACGGCAGCGGCCGTCCGGCCGTAGAGACCGCAGAATAAAAGGTCGTTATTCCCTGTAGGATCAAATATCGGCGTCGACGATGATGATGTCTTCGCCGATTTTTTTTATGCAGTTCCAGGGGAGCTGAAGAAACTCGCTGCCGCCGAAATGGAAACGCCCGGTGAATTCCGGGACCAGCAGCGCCTTGATCTTTCCCTGTCGGGGATCGAATAGAAGCTCCGAGTCGGCCAGCTGGCCGTATCGGCAGCCGTTTGACAGATTGACGATTTCTTTATAGCCAAGATCGCTTAAACGCATGATTTTCACTCCTTTTCTTACCTTTCCATTCATGTCTGCAAAACGCGGGCCGGCGTCAGCAGACGCGCGGTTCGCTTCAGGCCGGACGTTTTGGGCCATATTTTTTTCAGGGAAGGTTTTCTTGCGAAAAGCGGCGGAGTTTTCGACGCCGCGTCACATTAACAAATATATTTTGGATACACTATCCTTATGACCATGGAAAAAAGGAGAATGCAGATGAGCGATTATAAAAACGGCGATCCGGACCGCGACGACGAGAATCTGGACAGAGAAGCGGAGAAAGAAAATCAGGTCAAGCAGACCATCGATGATTTTGGCGTGATCAATAACGCTTTCAATTTTGACAGCGACATTCAATACCTCACGATCATCGGAAATATCGAGGGACATATGGTGCTCCCTCCCCAGAATAAGACCACGAAGTATGAAAATATCATTCCTCAGCTGGTGGCCGTGGAAGAAAACAAAAATATCAAAGGGCTGCTGACCATTCTGAACACGGTAGGCGGCGATGTGGAAGCGGGCCTGGCTATTTCTGAGCTGATCTCCACGCTGACAAAGCCCACGGTTTCACTGGTGCTGGGAGGAGGCCACAGTATCGGCGTGCCCCTTGCTACCTCCAGCAGCTATTCGTTTATTGCAAAGAGCGCCACCATGACGCTGCATCCCATCCGTCTCACCGGTATGGTGATCGGCGCGGAGCAGACATACGAATACTTCCGCAGAATGCAGGACCGCATCGTAGATTTCATCGTGAGGACCTCCCACGCCCGCAGGGCCGAGGTGATAAAGCTGATGAACAACACTGACGATATGGCAAACGACGTGGGTACCATCCTCTATGGAAAGGAAGCGGTGGACTTGGGTCTGATCGATGAGGTGGGCGGGCTCAACGACGCTTTGCGCAAACTGAAAAGCATGATCGCAGAGGCGGATGGTCAGGAAACGGCTCGCTGAGATAAGCGGGGGAGCAGTTTCCCATGAACTGATCCTGCCAGAAACGCGGCTTGAAACCGGCAATGCAGACCAATGCAGAAAAACGGTTCAAGCCGCGTTTTTTATACATGGAAAATATCGTCCGCTGCTATTTCCATATGTTTTAAAAAATTTCCTTTGCGAAAGCGTTCCTGCGCCGTGTCAACGGGAATCAGTTGTCGAAAAGATATGATTGACATAATAAGTAAAATATAATAATATTAAGAAAATCAAATAAATGGAAAACCAGAAGACAGGCGGGGGATTATGTCCAAATTGAGAGTAGGTGTATTCGATCAGGATGTGGAGTACGGAGCGGCGCTTACGCGCCAGCTGGCGCTGAAAAACGCCGATTTCCAAGTGGCGCTGTATGAGCCGGGATCGCATCCGGCAGGCCCGCCGGATGCGAAGGAGATCGACGTGCTGATCCTCGGGGAAATAGAGGGAGGGGTGCGATCAGGCGCTGCGGCAAGGGACTTTAGTGAGCGGGGACGCTGTATCGTTCTTACCGGCAGAGAAACAGAATTGCCGCAGATGCCCGCTCACTTCCGATACGGCCGGGTATCTGAGCTGGCCTCTCTCATCCGCTCCGTCTGCGGAAAGAGAAAAGGAGACCGGGAGGGCATCCTTCTATTCGGCCCGGACACCGGGGTACGGATGACCGGTTTTCTGAGCGGAAGCGGAGGGACGGGAAAAACGGTATCAGCCATAGCCTATGCCCGCGTGCTGTCCCGGGAGTACGGCAAGCGCGTATTATTTCTCAGCTTTGAGGAGTGGGACTCTTCCGCTTTCTACGCCGGAGGAAAGAGGTCTGAGGAGCACAGGCTGGAAGAGTTTCTGTACTACCTCTTTTCCCGCCGGGAAGGTATGGACATGCCGCGGCCTGATGTGGGTCATTATGCTCCCCCGGGGCCGGAGACCTATCTGTATGAGGACCCCTGGGGCGTGTGCGGATTCTTTCCGTCCTCCGGCCTCAACGATCTGGCTGCGCTCTCGGAGAAGGAACTCGTTATTCTGTTTCAGGAGCTGATCTGCGGAGGACGGTTTGACCGCGTCGTTTTAGACCTTCCTTCTGCCGTGACGGGGGAGGAAGCAGTCTTTCTTATCCGCAGCTGTGTCTCGCTGGTCCTGGTCAGCGACAGCCGGCCTTATTCGGTCTTTCGGGCTGGGCTGCTGGAACGCTGGCTGACCGATGAACTGAACATAGGAGAAGAAGCCGTATTTTCGCTCCGGCCTGAGACGGATGAGGAAAGTTTTCTGCCGGACGGAAAAGGCGGGGTGGAGATCGACATCCACCATCAAATTGGAAGGGAGGTGAAGGACCTTGCGGAGCGCATGGGGGAATGAAGGCGGAAAGAACCTGAAAATACTGGAGGAAGTCAGAAACATGATCAACAGTTCTGCAGAGAGCGTGAGCGACGGGGAGGTCTACCTGGAGATCGAGAGGAGAGTCCTGATGGACGAAAGTACCCGGGATCTGAGCTTTCGGGCGAAACGGCAGACGGTGGACCGCATTTTCCACTCACTGCGCTGCGAGCTCGATCTGCTTCAGCCTTACGCGGAGGACGGCCGGGTGAGCGAGATCATGGTCAACGGTCCGGATCACATTTTTATCGAACGGGGCGGACGGATCGAGAGAGTGCCTGAGCACTTCGAGAGCACGGAAGAGCTGGAAGAACTGATCCGCCGGATCGCCGCCGGGGTACACAGGGAGATCAACGAGCTTTCACCGGTGGTGGACGCCAGACTTTCAGATGGCTCCAGAGTCAATGCAGTCTATAAAAACATCGCGCTGAACGGGCCCATCCTCACGATCAGAAAGTTCCCTGAAAAGCGGATCACCATGGAGGAACTGATACGCATGGGATCCATTACACAGGAGGCGGCTCAGTTTCTGGAGAAGCTGGTGGTGGGCGGCTACAATATTTTTATCAGCGGAGGAACAAGTTCCGGAAAAACGACCTTTTTAAATGTTCTGTCCGATTTCATCCCCAGGGAAGAACGGGTGGTGGTCATAGAAGATTCAGCGGAACTGCAGATCGGCAACATCGAAAATATCGTAAGGATGGAAACGCGGAGCGCCAACGTTCAGGGGAAAGGAAAAGTCAGTATCCGCCAGCTGATCCGCGCGTCGCTGCGTATGAGACCGGACCGCATTATCGTGGGGGAAGTCAGAGGAGAGGAAGTGGTGGATATGCTTCAGGCCATGAACACGGGACACGACGGTTCGCTTTCCACCGGACACGGAAATTCGCCGGAAGGTATGCTGCGGCGAATGGAAGCCATGTTTCTCTCCGCAGCGGACTTTCCGGTGGACGCCATCCGCTCACAGATCGCCGAGGCGGTAGATGTGATCGTACATATGGGCCGGCTGCCCGACAGCAGCCGGCGCGTGCTGGAGATCAGCGAGATCACGGGATACGAGGGCGGAAAGATCGTCGCCAGATCTCTTTACCGCTACGCTCCCGGAAAAGGGCTGGAGGCGGCGGAAAACGTTCTGACCAATACGGAAAAGCTGAGGATGAGGGGGATAACGCTGTGAGTATATTCAAAAGCAGCCGCAAAGTTTTCCGGGCTCATCGGCAGGAAAGCCGGATCGGAGGGATCCGGGAAAATGGAGCGGAGGAAAAGCCGGAAGACCTAAAGAAACCGGGAAACCCGGGGAAGCCGGATTATAATACGTACACGCTGAACGCCAGGGAAAAACGCCGGTATTTTTTTGCATCAATGATTTCCTTATTTTTGATAGGAATCCTGTTTTATAAAAATTTGATCTTATCTGCATGTCTGGCTTTTCTTTCGATCCCTCTGCGGCGCCGCTGGCAGTCGCATCTGGCGGAAAAACGCAGGGAAGCGCTGACCGCACAGTTCCGGGATCTGCTCTACGCTCTCTCGGCTTCCGTCTCTGCGGGGAGACAGCTGCAGGAAGCTTTTGAAGATGCGAGGGAACAGTTGGAAGTAAGTTACGGAACGGACTCACTGATCTACCGGGAAGTGGACGGAATGGTCCGCGGCATACGGGAGAGCCGTCAGCCGCCGGAAGAGCTTCTGCGGGATTTCGCCCTTCGCAGCCACATCCCCGAAGTCAGTCAATTCGTGCGGATCTGCTGTATCTGCAGGAGGAGCGGGGGCGACATGGAGAGGATCATCGGAAAGACCTCGACGCTGCTCATGGAGAAGATAGCCGTCAGACAGGAGATACGGATGGTGACGGCGCAGAAGAGACTGGAGGCGAACATTCTCGCTCTCATGCCGGTGGGAATGGTGTTGATCCTGAATCTGCTGTCGCCGGATTATCTGGCGGTGCTGTATGGCGGCATGGCCGGCAGGGCGGTGATGACGGCGGCCCTGTCCGGGATCGCACTGTCGTACCACATCAGCAGAAAGATCACGGAGATCAGTGTGTAGGAGGTCTGCAGGAAAATGAAGAAAAAACAAAACGATATACCTAAGCGAATATTTTATTATTGGTACAGCCGGGCCCCCGACTGGCTTCTGGGGAAGCATGAAGAATGGACGGCTCGATTTCGATGCTGGTTTGGGAACTCCTTCTTTCCCGGTCTGGAAGAGGAACGGATACAGAGGGAGCGAAAAAAGCTTTTTGCCTCGTATCTGACGGTGAGCGCGGTCTGTCTGACACTGTGTCTTGCGGCTCTGACGGCTGATCCGGCGGAACCTTTTTACGGGACTATAGACAGACCCTCTCCGGGGGAAAAGGCATACACGCTGCCGCTGAAAGCGGAGCTGCGTTGGAGCGGCAAGATCTTTACTGAAAAGACCGCGGTGCGCGTGGCCGCAAGGGAGCCTGACGCGGTAGAAAAAGAGCGGGCCCTGGCGGAGCTGGAGGACAGACTTCCTCATATGATCAGAAAAGAAAACGAAAGTCTTGATTATGTAAACAGCTCGCTGGATCTGATCCGAAGGGACCCGGACACCGGGGCGGCGCTGCGCTGGTTTTCTGCGGATCCCAAGCGTGTGGACAGCGACGGTTCCGTGGACCCCATCGGATTGAAGGGTCCGGAGGATGTGGCGCTGAAGGCGGAGCTTCAGCTTGGGGAAGCCAGGCGCCAGGTCTGCCTGAATGTACGGCTGCAGCCGCCTGCTGAAGAAGCGTCCTGCAGAGAGAGTTTGATCCACAGGATGGATCAGGCGCTGACACTGGCCGCCGGACAGAGAAACGAGGAATCGCTGAAGCTGCCTTCCTCACTGGGCGACGGAGCGACGGTGCGGTGGATGCCGGAAAAGAAAAATAGAAATACAGGCGCGGTCCCAGTACTGGGGATCGCCGCCTGCCTGATCCTGTATCGGCGCCGCTACGCGGCTTTGGAAAAAGAGAGCAGAGGCCGGCGGGAGACTATGCGCAGAGAATTTCCTGATCTGGTCGATCAGATGGTGCTTTTGCTGAACGCCGGGATGGTGGTCAGCGCAGCGCTGGCAGAAGCTGCGGAGTCCGCCGGGGATGGCTCATCCGGCGAAGACAGTCCGCTTTTCAGCGAACTTTCCCGCATCGCAGATCGGGTGAGAAGGACCAATGCTTCTTTCACGGGCGAACTCATGATATTTGCGCAGGGGACCGGAATCAGGGAGTTGATCCGCTTTGCGTCTATCGTTGCAGACAACGTGGACAAGGGCAGCAGCCTGGCGGAAAAGCTGGAGCGGGAGGCATGCCTGCTGAGAAGCGGACAGAGGAAACGGGCGGAGGAACTGGGACGGCTGGCGGATACTAAACTCAGCTTCCCGCTGATGATCCTCCTGCTCATCCTGATCCTCATCGCGGTGGCCCCGGTCATGTTTGAAGTATAACGCTTGCAGTATCCTGCGGCGGCAGATCGCGGGATCAGAGAAACAGAGGGATCCGAGGAGGAAAAGATATGAGATACGCACGGAACAGACTGCACATCGGCAATAAAAAGGGGATGGAGATGGTACAGGTGGCTATACTGGTGGCTATCGCCGTGGGACTGGGGCTGATCTTCAAGGACAGGATCGGCGAATTTGTGACGAACACGTTCGACGGCCTGACCAACAGTGGTTTTTAAGACCCGGTCCGGCAGGAATCGGAGAGGAAGCGCGCTGGTGGAGGCGGCTCTGGTTCTGCCGCTGGTCATTTTGGCCGTGCTCACGGCGATATGGCTTCTGACTGTATTTTATGGACAGACGGCGGCCCGAAGCGCCGCTCACCGGGCTCTGAGAAACAGCGCGGGGATCCTCAGCGCCACGGTGCTCCGTCCGGGAGAGAACGGCTTCGACGGACTTTACGATACTGTGCTGCGCCAGGGGGAGATCGGCTCAATGCTGGAAGAAGAGGCGGAACAGGTTCTCAAGTTCGGGGCTTCAGAGGACAGAGAAAAAGGGCGGGGGGACGTCGCCGGCCATCCGGATGATCCGCAGTTTGAGGGCAGCTATAACGGTCTGAGTATTCCGCCGTCCCTGAAACTTAGATTCTGCAGGGACTATGGCAGATGGGGACTGTACCGGGGAGAGATCAGGACCGAGCGGGCCTGCTGGTATTTTGGGGTGGATGAGGCGCAGTGGGTGCGAAACGATGACTGGCTGCGGGAACTGAAGACGGAGAAGGGGGAAGAATGAAAAGAAAGAGAGGGGCGTCGGCCGTTTTCCTCACATTGATCCTGACTGCAGTATTGGGGGTTACGGCGGTCCTATTCGAGGGGGCCTGTTCATCTGCTGCGCGGAGCATGAGCGAAGGGCTGGCGGATCTGGCCGGAAGGTCCGCGCTGTCCGCCTACCATCGGGAACTGAAAGAAGAATACGGGCTGTTTGGACTGGAGGCGTATGAGGAGAACATCGAGGACGATCTGAGATATTTCATCGAAGAATCTCTCCGCCATGACCCGGGAAAGGCTGCGGGGCATGGCGGCGGGGAAGCGCCTCTGGAACTGGTGAGTCTCTCCCTTTCCGAACTGCAGACGGACGCCTCGGAATATCTGCTGATCCGGCCGGACGTGCTGGAGGGCCAGATCTTGGACTATATGAAATACAGGGCGCTGTTTTCCGGCCTTGATCTGGCAGGCGAAGAGGAGGAGATGCGTTCCGGGCTGAGCGGAAGCGCGGAGGCGGCGGAACTGGAGCGCCGCAGGAATGAGGAAGCGCGCCGGGCGCGGGAAGAACAGGAGCAGGCGGACAGAGAAAGCCGGGAGGACGAGGAAGAATCCGATGAGGACAGAGCGGCGCGCAGAAAGAGGGAACAGGCCGGACGGCGTCTCTCCGATCTCATCGGTCTCCAGCGCAAAGACCGCGACGGCTGGACTCCAACGGCCGCCGGCGGTCCTCCCCAGCGGGAGCTTCAAAATGCGCAGGAGATAGCGGCGCTGCCTTCTTCACTGGTTGATTACAGAAAGACGGCTGATCTGACCTCTGTTTTGAAAGGAAGTATGGGAGAGATCCTGGCGGAAGGGAGAAACAGCGTGTATCTCAACGGATACATAAGTGAGCACTGCGCAGATTATGTGAACGGCCCGGCCAGGGAAACTTTTTTTCGCAACGAGATAGAATACATTCTCTGCGGGCACCTGGGGGACGGGAAAAATCTGAAGCAGATCAGGCTCTATCTCTACAGTCTGCGGGAAAGTCTGAATTTAGCTCATATCTATCAGGATCCTGCAAAGCGTCGGATGACGATGGATATGGCCCTGGCCGTGGCGCCGGGGCCAGGCGCCCCCTTTGTCCAGCTGCTGATCGCCGCGGTATGGGCGGGAGCGGAGACCGTGACGGATGTAAACGATCTGCTGGCAGGACGGGCGGTGCCTTTCATCAAAAAGCCGGAGGATTGGAAACTGAGCCTGGATTCTCTGCTGACGGCAAGTGATGAGGGAATCGATGCAGCCGCGGGGGCGGCGGGCAAGCCGGACATAGGGGAAAAAGGGGAAAGCGCAGAAGGTGCGGGTAACCAGGCAGGCAAAGGAAGGGGAAGCTACCGGGATTATCTGCAACTATTTCTGATGATCCAGAGCCGGGAAGCGCGGCTGGTGCGGCTGATGGATCTGATCCAGCTCAATATGCGCCTGCGCTGCGACAGAGAGTTTCGCCTGGAAAATTATTGCGGAGGCTTTTACTGCAGGACCGTGTTCGTGCGCAGGACTGGGCTGCTGGCGCCGCGGCTGATCTCAGGAGGGTATGCCATTGAGAAGAATCAGAGCTACTGAAAAGCGGGGATCGCTGATGGTGGAAGCAGCCGTTTTCCTGCCGGTGTTTCTCATCGCAGTGCTGACGCTGGGACTGCTGATCCGGCATGCAGGTACAGAGGAGACGGTCCTGCACGCCATGCTGAATCAGGGCAGGCTGACTTCCGTGGCGGCGTACAGCGCCCTTCAGAACAGTCCGGGAGCCGGACAGGCGGGAAAACCGGGCGACAACGGAGCCGGACTGGAAGGTGCGGATAGCCCGGCGGCAGAGAATGAGCTGTGGGAAGGCTATGGCGCGCTGGCAGGGCTGGCGTCCCGGCAGCTCTACCGAGCCGGCGTACAGACACAACTGGCCCGGGAGCTGGACATGAAAGAAGATGAGATCGAACTGGAGAATTTTCGATATCTCTACGAGGCTGACGGGCGGGATCATTTGATCGCCGCCACGGTTAGGTACCGTGGGGCCGTGCCCCTGCCGAGGGCGGCGCGGAAAGAGCTGACGGGCAGGGAACATCTGGTCTGGAGGGCCTTTGCCGGAGCCGGGGATCGGCGGGAGACGCCGCCGGCCTCCCGGGAAGACATGGAGGAGGATAAGGAATCCTGTCCCATCGTAACGCCGTCGCCTGTGCGGAGGATCGTTACAGACAGACTGAGGAAGCAGTATGGACCCTGCGGGATGTGCCGCGCGTCGGAGCTGAAAAGCGGCGGCAGCGCCTATTGTTTTTCGGAGACTGGGAGGGTCTATCACAGGAGGACCTGCCGGGCGGTGGATCGTTACTTCGTGATCATGGAGCGGGACGAGGCGGAAGACCGGGGGTATCTGCCCTGCGCCAGATGCGGCGGTTATTGAGGGCCGCCCGCGGCAAAGGGCCAAAGGGCATGCAAACGGAGGGAGGAGAAGCGGGTTGATCTGTGAAGGTACGAGATTTGAACAGGGCGGACGGAGTTTTTTTGCTTTGAGATGGGAAGATGAGGGCGGTTATGTCCGGGAAGCGCTGGAAGCGGGCAGGTGTTCTTTTTTCCTGCCCACCCGGTTTTTACGGCATGGCGATAAGCTCACAGCATACTACGACGACACGGATCATCGTTCACTGCTTGGCTGTTTTGAAGAAAAGGCGCGCCGGGGCGGCTCGCTGCTGTGGGCCTCGGTATCGCTGGCAAGGCAGCTGGCGGAAGGAGAAGAGGAGGCTCAGGATTTTCTCCTGAATACGGACGGCATTCGGTATGGCTGCGAAAATATTTTCCTGTCGGCTGCAGGGCGGCCGGCGCTGGCATATATTCCCCATGGCTCCCCAGCCCACATGCCTTTTTCGCTGCGGATACAGGGGCTTATGAATGAGCTGGATGAAGCCTTTCCCGGATTGGGAGCGGACCGATTTGCCCAGAAGCTCGCTCAGGAGCTGGAGAAAAAAGCCATGGGCACCGGGGCCCTGCTCCGCCTGTTCAGCCGCTGGGAGCGGGAGATATAGCGCTCCGAGGCCGGGACTGGGCCGGGGTTCTTTGCAAAACTCGGGAAAGCCTGCATTTACATTGACGAAATACCTTAAAAAGGGTATAATATTTAACTAATGCAGGCAAAATGCAGCCGAGACCTGGCACAGAAAAGAGGGAGAATACTTTTGGAGAATCAGCCGATCATTGAGATACGCGGTCTGGACAAGATCTACAAGACGAAAAATGCTGAAGTTCAGGCTCTGCGCGATATCAATCTCACGATAGACAAAGGCGAGATATATGGGATCATCGGTCTGAGCGGAGCGGGTAAGAGTACTCTGGTCCGCTGTATGAATTTTTTGGAACGGCCCACCGCCGGCCATGTCTTTGTGGACGGTGTGGATCTAGGCACTTTGAACACCAGAGAACTGGGCAAAGCGCGGCAGAATATCGGGATGATATTTCAGCAGTTCAATCTGATGATGCAGCGCACCGTAGAGAAGAATATCTGCTTTCCCATGGAGATCGCAGGCGTGGATAAAGCGAGTCAGAAAAAACGGGTGGACGAGCTGCTGGAGATCGTGGACCTTTCCGACAAGCGCGACGTCTATCCGTCGCAGCTGTCCGGCGGTCAGAAACAGCGCGTGGCTATCGCCAGAGCGCTGGCTACAAGTCCCAGCGTTCTGCTCTGCGACGAGGCCACCAGCGCCCTGGATCCCAAGACGACCAGAGCGATCCTGACACTGCTGAAAGATATCAATCGGAAGCTGGGTATCACCATTGTGATCATCACCCATGAGATGAGCGTCATCGAGGAAGTATGCTCTCAGGTGGCGATCATAGATAACAGCCAGATCGCGGAATCAGGCAGGGTAGCGGAAATATTCGCCCATCCCAAGACGGCCTCCGCTCAGCGGCTCGTCAATCCGGAAGGAAATAAGATCGATTTCGGCGGCCGGCCGGGCAAGAGTATCCGCATCGTCTTCGACGGAAACTCATCCTATGAGCCGGTGATCGGAAGTATGGTGCTCCACTGTAAGGCGCCTGTTAATATCATGTTCGCCGACACAAAGAATATAGAAGGCAGAGCTTACGGGCAGATGATCATTCAGCTTCCTGAGGATGAGAGCACCGCCGGCAAAATGCTGGAATACCTGAGCGGCCAAAACGTTTCTGTGGAGGAGGTGAGCGCAGATGATTGAAAACTTTCTCGTCCCGTTTAACGAGACGGTCATAAAAATGATCGGCTGGGGCATTCTTGAGACCTTTTACATGGTCATCGGATCGACAGTGCTGGCCTATGTGATCGGGCTTCCTACGGGAATGCTGCTGATCATGACTGACAGAAAGGGCATGCATCCCATGCCCAAACTGAACGGTGCGCTGAACTTTGTCGTGAACATCCTGCGTTCCGTGCCGTTTTTGATCTTATTTATCATCCTGATGCCGACGATCCGCATCATCGTCGGCAAGGCGTACGGCCCCACGGCGGCCATGGTGGCTCTGCTGATCGCAGCAGCGCCCTTTGTGGCACGGCTGGTGGAACAGTCGCTTCAGGAAGTGGACGGAGGAGTGATCGAGGCGGCCTTCAGCATGGGCGCTTCTCCGGGGACCGTGCTTTGGAAGGTCATGCTTCCGGAGGCGCTTCCGTCTCTGGTCAACGGCTGTACCATCGCCAGCACTACCATTCTGGGCTACTCGGCTATGGCCGGATTTATGGCCAGCGGCGGTCTGGGCGACATTGCTGTAAAGTATGGGTACAACAGGTGGATCTTCCCCGTGCTGGTAGTCTCCGTGATCCTTCTGGTCATCATCGTACAGATCATGCAGGAGGTCGGAAACCGCCTGACGAAACGCGTCGATAAAAGGAACATCGGATGATCGAACCTTTTATTCATATATTAATGAAAAAACAGGAGGAAGCATTATGAAGACGAAAAAGATTTTAGCCGCGGCCACGGCGTCCGTACTGCTCTTGTCCGCAGCTCTGCTGGCAGGATGCGGCGGGGACAGCGGAAATGACGGCGGAGACGGTCAGTCCGCTGATCTGACAAAGGTCACGGTAGGCGCGTCGGTCACACCTCACGCCGAGATACTCAACGCGGTAAAGGATGACATGAAGGCTCAGGGTTTTGATCTGCAGATCAAGGAATTCAGCGATTATGTGCTGCCCAACCAGGAAGTGAACGACGGCTCCCTGGACGCCAACTACTTCCAGCACGAACCCTACATGAATCAGTTCAACGCGGAGCAGGGAACGGATCTGGTGGCGCTGGCCTACATTCACTATGAACCCTTCGGCATCTATCCGGGAACCAGAGAGACTCTGGATCAGCTGGAAGATGGAGACGCCATCGCCGTACCCAACGATACCTCCAACGAAGCCAGAGCGCTTCTGCTGCTGGAGGATCAGGGACTGATCAAGCTGAGAGAAGGAGCGGGACTCACCGCCACGAAGAACGATATCGTGGAAAATCCCAAGAATCTGGATATCGTCGAGCTGGCAGCCGAGATGATCGCCAAGAATCTGCCCGATGTGGCATTCGGCGTTATCAACGGCAACAATGCGCTGCAGGCCGGTCTGAATGTAGCCGAAGATTCCATCGCCAGCGAGGGCGCCGATTCGCTGGGTGCGGAAACTTATGCCAACATTATCTGCGTGAAGGCCGGAAACGAGGATAACCCGGGCGTTCAGGCTCTGATCAACGCGCTGAAGACAGACAAGGTAAAGGCGTTCATAGAAGATACCTATAAGGGCGCTGTCGTACCTGTATTTTAAATGAATGACAAACAGCCACTGAAAAAACGCCTGTTTCATCAGTGGCTGTTTTATTCCGTATCGGATGATCGCATTCGCCATCGCATGAAGGGTATCGGTGAGGAGGCGGCAGGTCCGGCCGCCGAACGCCCGCCGCGGAGCGCGGCGGGGAAAGGAGAATTATGGACGGTTTTAAGCAATTGAAAAATTTGGGGATCACACTGGGGATCGCGATGATCGCCGTGGGAGCCGTGCTCCTGATCTTTCCCGGCCTCATCGTCAACATTCTGGCTTCCATCATCGGAGCTCTGGTGACGGCCTGGGGCGGATTTAAGACCATCGCTGCGGTGGTCAACAGAAACGAGGGACCTCACGCTGCTTTCAGGATCGCATCTTCCGCGCTCCTGCTGGTATGCGGAGTCTACATTCTCTTTAACACGCGGATCACCATCAGCTTTATCTCCGTTGTTATCGGGCTGTTTGCGCTGCTCTTTGCTCTGGATCGATTCTCCGCGGCAAAAGCCCGCAGGGCGGCCGGACTGCCGGCGGGATCCGCTGCGGGCTTCGGGCTGGTCCATCTGGCTTTTGCGGTGGCGATGATCGGCATGCCCTTTGTGGGAACATCCATGCTGATCATGCTGGCGGGCATCTATCTGATCGCAGGCGGAGGGATGATCATTGCGTCTGCATGCTGGTTCGGCGACTTATAGCCAGCAGGCTCTCCTTGATCGTGAGCAGACAGACCGCGGTCTTTACGAACTCGGAGAGAATGAACACCGCCAGCAGGATCACCTCGATGCGTTCCAGATATTCAGCGGTCCCGGTGAGCCCGGGCGGATAATATATGGGATAGGTAAGCATTTCAAATACGTCCGGTCCCAGCGCCAGCACCGTGACCAGATAAGCAGCCGCCAGGAAAAATGCGCTGAGCAAAAAGCCTCTGACCGTATCTTTGAATACGGCGGGGGTTTTTCTTTTGGCGTTCATGATAGTCAGGAGCACCAGCCCCTCTGCGAAGAAGAGGACTGCGAAAAAGACTGTCCCGGCCAGAAAGGCCGAAAACGAAGGCGCCAGAAAATCTCTCCAGGCGAAAAATCCGTAGGAGAGAGACAGGCGCACCTTCGATATGCCGGAGCACACAGCCAGAAAAAGCAGCGCCAGAACCACCGGACCGCAGAGCTTGGAGAAACGTTCCAGCACATAAATGTCCCGCACCGCCCCGTAGACACAGCAGAGGAGAAACGCCGCCGGAAAGAACCAGACGGGCAGTTCCTGCAGTGCGCAGAAGGCCAGAAAATCAGACAGACAGTACAGCGTCACCGCACACAGGCCGCAGGAAAGGAGTCCGGCCAGAAGCAGCAGGCTTTTTCCCGTTCCGTACCGCGCGATCAGTTTGTGAACGCCGTAGAGGAAAGGCAGAGCCAGAAACGCGCCCAGAAGGATCCCCGCCCAGATCATGCGGTGAAACGGGATCAGAGCTCCCAAAAAAAAGACCGAGCTGAGAAAATACACAAATGCCAGGTATTCCTGATACTTGGGCTGCTGCTCTTCTATGGCAGCTTCAAATTGTTCATCGTTCATCGGTGTACCTCCCCCAATTTCAGATTGATTTCACAGTTTACCGTCACGGGCAGAGCAGAAAAGTCATAAGTGAGACCGCCCATGGATTTTCCGAAACCGAAAATATCCGCATCCCAGAGCTGCGCTTTTGTGATCAGCGCGCTGCAGCGGGATCGAACAAGCTGCGAGAGCTTTTCGGACAGGGTCTCCGTATCTTCCCGCGTCACGGTCCTGCCTGCCTGCGACAGGGTACAGGACAGCTTCAGATCTACGTTCAGCGCCGGTTTTCCGCCGGAGACCACAGGCCGGAAAGAAGCGTCGGCATCCATGACCTGGAAGGTCATATTTTCCTCCGGAAGGACCAGATGAGCATTTTCCAGATGATCCTGCAGCAGCTGCAGGTACAGGGTCTCATCCTGGTCCAGACTTCCCGTCATGCGGTCGCCGCTGAATACGGCGGTGCCCGCCAGACAGGCTCGGTCATCCCGCTGGGAGATCAGCGGAATGGTCAGATCCGCACCGCTTTCTTTCAGTAGATTGACCGCCTGGTAGACCTTAGTGGGCGAACAGGCGCCGTATTGCCGGTCTGTCTTGACCAGTTCCTCCAGATCATAATAGATGAGACCGGAAGAAGAAGAGGACAGATCCGCCACAGCAGAGGCGTCAGGCAGATCTGATACGAGCAGATCCATGGACAGGCGGGTCTTGTAGTTTCTCATCACATAATCCGCCACCGGTCCCACGCCCTGGGTCTCCGCCAGATACCGGCTCAGCACCAGCGTTTTGGCGTGACTGAAATAGATCTGACGGCTGTCCTGGAAATTTAGATTTTCCAGGGCGTCGCCCAGAGTGGAGCCGTTGGATCTGATGACCCGGCGCGTCTCCTCGGGAGAGGCGTCAGCGGTCTTATTGACCACTTCCGCCGTGATCTCCCAGCGTCCGGAGGCGTCCACATCCACGGACATGCCGGACAGGATAGCCATGTCGTTGATCTCCTTGACCTCCGCGCATCCGGAGAAGACAGCGGGAATGGAGATCAGGATCAAAACAGCGGTCAAACGTCGGAAAAGCCGTCCCGGCGAAGACTTTTCTGCCTCCGGAAACGGCATAGCATATGATTTCATCGATCGATTCCTCCTCTCGCGTCTTTAACGTTCTTTTGCTTCGGCCTTTTCTTTCACATTGCCCTGAGATTTTTCCTGCGGGACCTGACGGGTATGGTTATATGGCGAAATATAAGAGGGCCGAACCAGCATTCTGCGCCAGGGAGACCTGATAAAGGTGTCCTGACATTCCTCCGCGAATGTCTTTGAAAGACTTGACGTGTAGGGAATGCCGAAGGTTTTCAGGGACGACAGGTGGATGAGAAGGGCGATGACGCCCAGCATAAATCCCGGAAAACCCAGAACAGAGGCCAGGATCAGCCAGGCCAGCCGCATGAAGATGATGGGGCTTTTGAGCTGGGGGATCATGAGGCCCGTCACGCCGGTGAATGCAATGATGATGACCACCGGTATGCTGACCAGTTTGGCCTCCACCGCCGCCTGTCCAAGGACCAGGCCGCCTACGATGGAGAGCGTCTGACCGAAATTGGCAGGCACCTTTGATCCGCCTTCCCGGATGAGTTCGAAGACGAGGATGAGCAGTATCATCTCGAACAGCGTCGGAAAGGGCAGACCCAGCCGCGCTTCTGAGAGATTCAGAAGGAATCGGGTGGGAAGCAGGTCCTGATGGAAGGTGACCAGCGCCAGATAGACGGCGGGCAGGCTCAGAGTCATGCAGAAGCCCAGGATACGCAGCCACCGCCCGAAGGTACCCACGTAAAAGTTGCTGTAATAGTCGTCGTTGGACTGAAAGTATTCGATGAAGAAGAAGGGCGCGGTGAGCACCACCGGCGTTCCGTCCACGAGAACTGCCACCCGGCCTTCAAAGAGCTTTGCGGCAACGATATCGGGCCGCTCGGTGGAGCCTGTGGTCTTGAAGGGCGAATTGGGCGCGTCCTTGATGATCTCCTCGATGTAGTTCGTGTCGAGGATGCTGTCGATATCGACGCGCTTCAGGCGCCGTTTCATCTCTTTGACGATCCTCTCATTGGCGATGCCTTTGATATAGGCCAGCGCGATCTTTGTCCCTGACTGCCTGCCCACGGTCATAAATTCATACTGCAGGTCCGGGCTGCATATCTTTCGGCGCAGCAGAGACAGATTGATGATAAGCGCTTCGGTGAATCCTTCCCGGGGCCCCTGCAGTACTTTTTCCGCCGCGGGCTCTGATATGGAGCGGATGGACCAGCCTCTGGTGGAGAGAACCAGGACCTCGGAAAAACCGTCGGCCAACAGCAGAGTATTTCCGGAGAGCAGCTCCGACATCATGGCGTCGATCTCACGCAGGGGAAAAATATCGTTGGTAAAGAGCACCTTTTCTCTCAGATCAGTGAGCAGATGATCGGTCTTGTGCAGAAATTTATTCAGCATGATAGGCTCGATGATATGCTCGTTGATCAGCACATTGTTGATCATTCCGTCTACAAAGACGATGCAGCACCGGACGCGGGGATTTTTCTGATTTTCAAAGACCCGTATTTTTATGGTGGTATCTTGACCGAAGATCTCCTTCAGCAGGGCGATATTTTCATCCAGACCGGCGGTCAGCCGCCGCCTTTTTATTTTCTGAGGCTCCATAGCAAATCCTTTCTGTTTTTCCTGTATTTCATGGGGCTGCAGGCGCGCCGCCGTATTTCGTCAGCTTATGTCTAGTATGGGACTTTTTCCTGTTTTTCATTCTCTTGATAAATGCGCGAAAAGCAGGTATAATAAATCTTGCTGATTGCAGGTCCGCCGGCCGCTTACAAAAATAATAAGCCGGTGAAAACAGGATGTCCGCATACTTTGGATCTTCGTCTCATAAAATGGATTGAACCATAAAGGAGGCGGAGAGATGAGAAGACACAGATACGGACAGCGCAGAAACGGCGGAAGCGGAAGCCTGCTTTTGATCGGAATTTTGATTCTGGCCGTGGCGGCGGGTTACGCGGGGACAAAGTACGTCATTGCACCCTATATATTGGAAGGCAGGCTTTGGACAGCGGCGGGGGATCCTGCGGGGGACGTCCCGGAGAATGGATCGGCCACCGCCGGTTCCGGGGTGGTATCGGGACAGCAGGATATCAAAGACGCGAAGGAAATGACTACGGACGCGGCTGTGGCTCCGGGAGGCGTCACAGGCGGAGCGGCGCAGCCGCCGGCAGCAGCGCCCCAGGCCGCGCAGCCGCCGGCAGCAGCGCCCCAGGCCACGTCCGGCGGAGCGGCGCAGACTCAATCCGGAGCACAGACAGCTGTCGCTTCATCGGCCGCTCCGGCGGGCTCCGGAGGATATGCGGTGCAGTTTGGCAGCTTCTCGGCAAAGGAATCCGCGCAGCAGGCGGTATCGGAACTGGCGGCAAAGAGTATCACGGCTTCCGTGGTCGAGAGAAACGGCGCCTTCAAGGTCGTAGGCACTGTGTTTGACACAAAGGAAAAAGCGAAAGCGGAGGCGGAGCGCCTGAAGGCTATAGCGGAGGACGCCTTTGTCACGGCTCTGTAGAATGCGGTGAGATCCCGCGGATGGAGCGGACTTTTATATAAAAATTTAGGAACCAGGAAGGTAACAATATGATCCCACTTTCCACGAGGATGCGGCCGGACAGGCTGGAGGATTTTTTCGGGCAAGCCCATTTCATGTATGAGGGCTCGCTTCTTTATAATGCCATCAAGAAAAAAACCTTCGATTCGGCGATCTTCTTCGGTCCCTCCGGCACGGGAAAGACCACTCTGGCGCGGATCATTGCCAAAGAGATGGACGCGGATTTTTATGAGCTCAACGCCACCACGGCGGGCATCAAAGAACTGAAAGAAATTATCGATAAAGCCAAGCTGAAGTTTTTTGGCCTTCAAAAAGAAACTACCTACGTATACATAGACGAGTTTCACCGCTGGAACAAGCTGCAGCAGGATTCTCTGCTTGCCGCTCTGGAGGAAGGCGCTATCCGCTTTATCGGCAGCACCACGGAGAACCCGTATTTTGCCGTGAATAACGCGGTGCTCTCCCGCGTGCGCTCTGTCTATGAATTTCACCGTCTGGAATCGGCGGATCTTTTCGCCATGCTGGAAAAGACGCTCTCCGATACGGAAAGAGGGTTGGGAAACAGGAATATTCCCTACGACAAAGAGGCTCTCTGGATGATCGCGGACCGGGCATCGGGGGACGCCAGAGTGGCGCTGGACACCCTGGGCTTTATTGCGGAAAACCTGCCCGAAAAGGGCCGGATCAGCCTGGAACTGGCAGGTGAGGCCATGCAGCGTCAGACCGCGTTCTATGACAAGAGCGAGGACAAGTACAATCTGCTCTCCGCACTGCAGAAATCCATCCGCGGAAGCGATCCGGACGCGGCGGTCCACTATCTGGCCCGTCTGGTGGAGGCGGATGCGGACATCCTCATGATCGGCCGCAGGCTCATGGTGATCGCCAGCGAAGATATCGGCATGGCTTTTCCCCACGCCATATCTATCGTTACCTCCTGCGTGCAGGCCAGCCAGATGGTGGGGTTTCCAGAGGCGAAAATAATCTTGTCCCAGGCCGTGCTCCTGCTGGCTTCCTGTCCCAAGTCAAATTCCGCTATTACGGCTGTCATGGCAGCCACGGAGGACCTGAAAAAGAGGAAGATCGACGACGTGCCGGACCATCTGAAGGACAGTCACTACGCCGGCGCCAGATCCAGAGGACTGGGGAAAGGATACAAATACCCCCACGATTACGGCGGCTATGTAAAACAGCAGTATCTGCCCGACGATCTGCACAGAGAGGGGACCAGGTATTACCATCCTACAACAAACGGAAAGGAAGGGGCTTTCAAGGCGTATCTGGAAGGCCTGAGACGCAAATCATGACCATTGAAGTAGCGGAGCATGCAGGTTTCTGCTTCGGCGTCGGTCAGGCGCTGGAAAAAGCGGAACACATACTCAGTACCAGAGGCGGCGGTGAGAAACGGATCTACACCTGCGGCCTGCTGATCCACAATAAGCTGGTCACGGATGAGCTGCAGGAGAGAGGGCTTTCCGTGATCCGGGGACCGGAGGAGGCGGAAGAAGGTTCCGTCGTCATCGTCAGAGCGCACGGAGAGCCGAAGCGCTTTTATGAGAAGGCGGAGGAACGGCATTTGGAGATCGTGGACGCCACCTGTCCCTACGTAAAGAGGATCCAGAAGCTGGCAAGCGAGGCCTGCGAAAAAGGACGGCAGGTAGTCATCGTGGGAGACCGGACCCATCCGGAGGTCATCGGCATCAGCGGATGGACCGGAGACAGTGCGGCGGTGGCGGCCAGCGGAGAGGAAGCCGAACAGATCGCCGGCGATCATCTGACCGTGGTGGCGCAGACGACCATCACGGAAGCCATGTTTGAGGAAGTAATTTCCATCTTGAGACGGAATAAAACAGACGTCGAAGTCTTTCACACCATATGCAGCGCCACAGAAGAAAGACAAAAAAGCTGCGCTGACCTGGCGCTGAGGTCTGACCTAATGGTGGTTATTGGGGGAAAAAACAGCTCAAATTCAAAAAAACTCTATGAGTTATCAAAAAAAAATTGCGAAAATACGCATTTTGTTGAAATATTAAGCGATTTACCATTGAAAGAAGTCGCAAAATGTAATAAAATAGGGATTGCGGCGGGAGCATCAACTCCTGAACGCATTATTAAGGAGGTTATTGCTGCTATGAGTGAAGCTATCACTGAAAACAAGGATCTGCAGGAGCAGGTGGAAGAAGGCGGGATGGAAGCCCTGATGGATGAGATCGAAAAATCTCTTAGACTTCCGGGCAGAGGAGAAATCGTTACAGGCGAAATTATCCAGGTAAGCAAGGATTACATCGTTGTAAATCTCGGCTGCAAGAAAGACGGTATCATTCCCATTGAGGAACTGTCTCTGGAAGGAGATCAGGAATTGGCCGATCTTTACAAGCCGGGAGATGAAATTCAGGCTAAGGTCGTCAAAACCGCTGACGGGGACGGAAGCATTCTGCTGTCCAAGAAGAAGCTCCAGGTGAATGAACACTGGGACGAAATCAACGCAGCCCTTGACAACAAAGAGGTCGTGAACGCCAAGGTGGTCAAGGAAGTAAAGGGCGGTGTCATCGCTGTTTACAAAGAGGTTTCCGGATTTATTCCGATGTCTCAGCTCTCCGATCATTATGTGGAGAAAGCCGACGAATTTATCGGCAAAGTTCTTCCCGTGAAGGTCAGCCGCGTGGATCAGAAGAGAAACAAAGCTGTGTTCTCTCACAAGGCGTATCTGAACGAGGAGAAGCAGAAGAAGATCGCTGAAATCTGGGACAACCTGCACGTAGGTGACGTTGTGGAAGGTACGGTTATGCGTTTCACTGATTACGGTGCATTCGTAGACATCGGCGGACTGGATGGACTTCTTCATATTTCCGAGATCTCCTGGGGCAAATTGAAGCACCCTCAGGAAGCGCTGGAAATCGGACAGAAGATCAATGTCAAGATCCTCTCCATGAACGCAGAGAAAGGAAAGATTTCTCTGGGTCTGAAACAGAATCAGCCCGAACCGTGGTCTATTATCGATGACAAATATCAGGTAGGCCAGGTGATCAAGGGCAGAGTTGTTCAGATCAAAGATTACGGTGCATTCGTTGAGCTGGAGCCGGGTCTGGACGGACTGGTGCATATCTCCGAAGTTGCGTACAAGAGAGTGACCAACATCGCAGATGAGATCTCCGTTGGTCAGGAAGTGGATGCGAAGATCCTCGAGATAGACAGAGACAGAAAGCGGATCAGCCTGAGTATCAAAGAAACTCTGGACAATTCCATCTACAGAGATGAAGATGCTTCCGAAGAGTACGCCGATGAGGCTGCTTACGATGAATCTCCGGCTGCCGACGAGGCTGCGGAGACCGCTGCAGAAGAATAATTCGCGAAAAGCATCCAGCAGAGCCGTCAGGCTCTGCTTTTTGTTTACGGACGTACGGCGGAAATTTCGTCAGGATCCGGCGGGAAGAAAGGGCAGAAAGAACTTCTATGAACAGAGAAAATATCGTTATGATCGGAATGCCGGCCTGCGGCAAGAGCACCGTGGGAGTCATTCTGGCAAAGAGTACCGGAAAATCGTTTATGGACACGGACCTGTTGATACAGGAGCGGGAGGGCGACCTGCTGCAGAATATCATCGACGGCAGAGGAAACGATTACTTCCAGAAGATCGAGGAAGAAGTGCTCGCCGGCGTAACTGCGGCGGGAGCGGTGATCTCTACGGGAGGAAGCGCCGTTTATTATGATAAAGCGATGAAACATCTGGGAGAAACGGGAAAGATCGTCTATCTGGCGCTGCCGCTTTCTGAGATCGTAGCGCGTCTGGACAATATCAGCACCCGTGGCATCACCATGGCTCCGGGGGAGACCATCGCGGATCTGTATGAGAAACGCGTACCGCTCTACGAAAAGTATGCGGATCTGAAGATCGAAACCCTGGGGCTTACAGTGGAGCAGACGGTGGAACGGATCATCGCCGGATTGGAGGAACTATGTTTCGTTTGATCGAAATGGAACAGTGGGAGCGCAGAGAACATTTCAAATATTATATGGATACGCTTCCCTGCGGTTACAGTCTGACGGCAAAGCTGGACGTCACGGGACTTTTGGGCAGACTCAGGGAACAGGGCGTCCGATTCTATCCAGCCATGCTCTACCTCATCGCGTCCACAGTCAACGGAACCAGGGAGTTTTGCATGGGAGTGGACGGGGAAGGCCGGCCGGGTTTCTGGGACGAGATGCACCTGGTGCACACTGTTTTCCACGAAGACGACAAGACTTTTTCCGATATCTGGACGAACTATCACGAGGATTTCAGCGTGTTCAGAGAAAGCCTGGAGAGGGATATCCGGGAATATGGGGACAAAAAAGGCGCGAAGGTCAAACCAGGACAGCCGCCGAATTTTTTCTGCGTCTCCTGCACCCCCTGGCTGCACTATGAAGGCTATTCCGCCTACTGTGCCGGCGGCCGGCCCGCGCTGTTTCCCGTCATCACCTTCGGAAAGTACGAGGAAGAGAACGGCCGTCTGCGTCTTCCGCTGACGGTGACCATCTCTCACGCCGCGGCGGACGGGTATCACACCAGCATGTTCTTCCAGGATCTGCAGGAGAGGATCGACAGAGCGTTTTAGACGGGGATCCGGCCAGAACTATGAGCACCGCATCCTTTCGCCATGCGACGGAATCGTGCTGCGCATCGCAACGGAAGCGCAGGTGAAAAAGGATGTTCGGCTTTTTGTATTGGGTGTGAGGGAATAGAATAGTAGCGAAGATAAAAAAGCGGCGCCGGCGGAGGTCTCTCTCCGCCGGCGCCGCCTGTCTCAGCCCGTTATCATTCTCTGACGGTCAGTCCGGTCGTTTTTCTCCCCTGGACAGCGTCAGCAGCTCTTCAGCGCTTCTTTTGGTGGTTTCGGTTATATTGAGCCCGCCCAGCAGACGGGCGATCTCGTCCACTTTTTCTTCTTCCATCAGAGGCACGACGGTAGTGTGGACGGAATCCGCGTCAGTCTGCTTCAGGATCTTATAATGGTGGTCGCCGAAAGCAGCGATCTGGGGAAGATGTGTGATGCAGATGACCTGACGGCTGCCGGATATCTGCAGCAGCTTCCTGCCTACGATACTTGCGGTGATCCCGCTGATCCCGGTGTCGATCTCGTCGAAGATCATGGTCGGGATGCGGTCCAGATCTCCGATGATGCGTTTAAAGGCCAGCATGATCCGAGAGATCTCGCCGCCGGAGGCGATGCGGGCCAGCGGCTTGGGCTGTTCGCCCCGGTTGGCTGAGATCAGGATCTCAGCCGTGTCGACGCCGTTTTCCGTATAGAGCGGTTCTTTTCCGTATTCCTTAAAATCCACCGTCAGGGCAGCGTCGTTAAAATTCAGCTCTGCCAGCTCAGCGGAGATCTGAGCGGTCATGCGCTGCGCCGCATCCCGCCGAAGACCGGAAAGGGTCCGGCTGCTCTCGTCCAGCTGCCTGCGGCATTCTTCCGCGTGGGCGGTCAATTCCGTAAGCCGGGCGTCCGCGTTTTCTATGTTGGCCAGAGATTCGGAGAGCTGATCCCGATACCGGAAAACCTGCTCCAGGGAACCACCGAATTTTCGTTTCAGCCCGTCGATCAGATCCAGTCTGCTGATGGCTCCGTCCAGTTCTTCCGGGGAGAAGGACACGCTGTCCCGGTACCGGCGCAGTTCCGTGCCCAGATCCTCCAGCTTGTAATAGCAGTCGGCGACTCCCTCGGAGAAGGAGGCGATGTCAGCGGAAATATGGGAGATCTCTCCCAGCAGATGCATGGCTTTTCCCAACCCCTCCGTGGCGGAGGGGGAGCCGGAAAAGAGCATTTCGTATGTCTCCGACAGGTTTCGGTAGATCTGTTCGCTGTTCTGCATGAGCCGGATCTGTTCTTCCAGGGACTCATCCTCGCCGGGCAGAGGAGAAGCCTTTTCGATCTCCTGCAGCTCGTAGGCCATAAAATCCCGCTTTCTTGCCGAGTCGGACAAATCGCGTTTAAGGTCGTCCAGTGCCTTTTTTGCCTGGCTGAATCGGCGGTAGAGGAGGGCGGTACGCTCTTTTGCGGGAGCGATGCGCTCTTCGTCGTACAGGTCCAGCAGACGGATGTGATATTCCGGGTTCAGAAGAGACTGGTGATCGTACTGGCCGTGGATGTCCGCGATCTTCTTGCAGAGCCGGGATAAGACGGAGAGATTGACCACCACGCCGTTGACCCGGCACAGGCTCTTGCCCGTGCTGCTGATCTCCCGTCTGATGATCAGCTGGTCTTCGCAGGGAATGTCGTTTTCCTCCAGAAGGCCCGACACATCGCAGTCCTCCGTATCCACTACCAGAGTAATATAGGCCTTTTCTTTGCCGGAACGCACAAAAGCCGTATCGGCGCGGCTGCCAAGGGCCACGCTGACGGCTTCGATCACGATGGATTTTCCCGCGCCCGTCTCACCGGTGATGATGTTCAGGCCGGGATACAGGTCCAGCTCCAATTCGTCGATGATAGCAAAATCCCGGATGCTGATATGTGAAATCATACAATTGACCTCTTTACTGTTACTTTATCATATCGTTGAAACGCGTGAGCAGCGGCGGTACATTCTCCGGGCTGTCTACCAGAAGGAATATAGTGTTGTCGCCGGCGATGGAGCCGACCACAGTGGGGAGATTCGAGGTGTCGATGGCCTCCGCCGCGGCGTTGGCGCAGCCGCTGAGGGTCTTGATCACAATGATATTTCCCGCGGAAGAAATGCTCTGGATCGTCTCGCGGAATATTTTGATGAAACGGTCGCTGACAGGCTGATCCGTACCGGTCCCGGCGGTATATTTGTAACGTCCGCCGGAAGACAGGGTCTTCACCAGCTGCAGATCCTTGATGTCCCTGGATATGGTGGCCTGAGTGACTTTGTATCCCGCTTCATTCAGCAGCTCCACCAGCTTTTCCTGAGTTTCCACTTCCTGAGTGCTGATAATATCCAAAATTTTGTTCTGTCTGGAATAACGCATGATCCCCTCCGTTATTGAATAAAATGTGCGCGGACTCTATCTTATAAATATTCATACAATTAAATTATATCATATTTGAGCCTATTGTAAACATAAACACCCATTTAAAACATCAGATGGGAGGTCTGGCCGCCCTGATGCGGACGCTGCAGGCATGGGGAAAGGATGTTTATCTTCCTCCGGTTTTATGATATAATAGCCGCAGAGCGGCTAGAGCTGCTATTATAGATTCTGTGCGCGGCGGACGCCATGCGCGGATTATACCAGATCATTTAAAAGGGGAGAGTTAGAGATGCGAATTCTGGGAATTGATCCCGGCTATGCGATCATGGGCTACGGCGTCGTCGAGATGAAAGGAAATCATTTTTCGCCGGTGGGGTACGGAGCCGTTACCACGGATAAGGACATGCCTATGCCGGACCGGCTGAAACACCTTTATACGGGATTGATGGATGTTATTCAGGAGTATGAGCCGGAGACCGTGTCCATCGAACAGCTGTTTTTTAATACCAACACCACCACGGCTATTCTGGTGGGACAGGCTCGGGGCGTGGCCATTCTGGCCTGCGCCAATTCCGGACTGGACATCGCGGAATACACGCCGCTGCAGATCAAACAGGGATTGATCGGATATGGCCGGGCAGAAAAGAAACAGATCCAGCTTATGGTGAAGACCATTCTAAATCTGAAGGAAGTGCCAAAGCCCGACGACACGGCGGACGCGTTGGCCGCGGCTATCTGCCACGGCCATTCCATGGGTTATGGTCAGAGATTGAAAAAGATCCGCGCCGGAGGGATCTGAATGAAGGGACATCCTGGCCTCCGGGGGCGAAGCGAGGCGGAAAAAGAAATACTGCGGAAGGATTTGAGATCATTATGCTTCATTACATAAAAGGAAAGATCACCATGAAATTCGAGGGCGGAGTAGTGGTGGAAAACAACGGCATCGGATATGAAGTCTTCGTGCCGGAGAATTCCGGCGTCTATCTGGCGGCTCCGGGAGATACCGTACAGGTCTACACCGCTATGATCGTCCGGGAGGACGACATCACACTGTACGGTTTCACAGACAAGGATTCACTTGAACTGTTCCGGCGGCTGATCACAGTGAGCGGCGTGGGAGCGAAAGGCGCTCTGGCGCTGCTGTCCTGCATGCCGACAGGCGATCTTAAGAAGGCTATCGTTTTCGAGGATTCGGTCTCGCTGACCAGGGCCAACGGGATCGGCAAGAAGACCGCCCAGCGCATCGTGCTGGATTTGAAGGACAAGCTGGGGGCGATCAGCGATGCCGGCGGCGTTCAGCTGGAAAGCGTGGCGGCGGTGTCCGGCAAATCCGAGGCCATCAACGCGCTGATCAGTCTGGGCTACAGCAAAAGCGAGGCTGTGGGCGCGCTGGCGTCCATCGGCGAGGAGGATCTGTCCACAGAGGAATACATCAAAAAGGCGCTGAAAAATCTGTTTTAGCCTGAACGAAAATGAAAAATAAATTAGGAAGAAGCGAGAAAAAGTAATTATGATGGAATATGAAGAACGCATCACCGCCGCCAGCGCGATGAACGTGGAAGAGGAGGTCATGGAGCTTTCTCTCAGGCCAAAACGTCTGGCAGATTATATCGGCCAGAAGACCGTGGCGGAAAATCTCAAGGTGTTCATCGACGCCGCGCAGATGAGAAACGAACCTCTGGACCACGTGCTTTTCTACGGTCCTCCCGGCCTGGGAAAGACGACGCTGGCCGGGATCATCGCCAATGAGCTGGGAGTGGAGCTGCGGATCACCTCCGGTCCGGCCATCGAGCGGGCGGGCGATCTGGCGGCCATATTGACCAACCTGAACGAAGGAGACGTGCTGTTTATCGACGAGATCCACCGACTGAACCGTTCAGTGGAGGAAGTCCTTTATTCGGCCATGGAGGATTACGCTCTGGATATTATCATAGGAAAGGGACCGTCGGCCAGATCCATTCGTCTGGATCTGGCCAGATTTACGCTGATCGGCGCTACTACCCGGGCGGGGAGCCTGTCCGCGCCTCTGCGGGACCGCTTCGGCGTAGTATGCAAGTTTGAGATGTACAAAGAAGACGAGCTGATGGAGATCATCCGCCGGTCCGCCAGCATTCTAAATGTGCAGATCGACGACGAATCGCTGCGCGCGCTGGCCCGCCGTTCCAGGGGAACGCCCCGGGTGGCCAACCGACTGCTGAAGCGCGTGCGGGATTTCAGTCAGGTGAAGGGGACGGGGGCCATCGATCTGGATATTACAGGAAAGACGCTGAAATCTCTGGGCATCGACGAACTGGGGCTGGAGGGACTGGACCGGGAGATCCTGCGCCTTATCATCGATCGTTTCAAGGGCGGACCGGTGGGCATCGACACCATAGCGGCGGCCATCGGCGAGGAGCGAGTCACCATAGAAGATGTGTACGAGCCCTATCTGATCCAGGCAGGTCTTCTGCATCGGACACAGAAAGGACGCATGGTATCTCAGGAAGCCTACCGTCATCTGGGCCTGGATCCGCAGGGGGAGGAGCAGATGAGCTTATGATAAGAAAACGTGCCGCGGGCAGTGAGCCCCGCCAGAGAAAATGCAAACTGCGCCGTTTCACAGCGGCGTTTCTGACGTTGACACTGTTTTTCTCCTTCCCGGCCGGAGCCGAGGCGAAGAGCAGACAGGAGGAATATATTCAGGTAGGCCTGAAATACGGAAGTTCTGCGGTGAACGAATGTGTGCTGAAAAGCGATGACGGGTTTCAGGTAGTCAATATTACAGAGGACGGCCCGGAGGACACCCTTCCTCTGCCTGCTTACCGCGAGATCGTGGCTTCCGTTGAAAACGGAACGATCGTGATCCGCGATCCGGATGGTACCATGCTGGTGTCGGACATGGGCACCACCGGCGCTCTGATGCCCTTGGATTACGAGGACGGAGACGGTACCGTTGTCTATTCCGGAACGGAGTACCGGGACGGCATCCGTCTGACGGTGTACAAGGGGTCGGCCATGAATGTGATCAACTACATTACCATGGACCACTATCTGTACGGTGTGATCCACGGGGAAATGAGTCAGTCTTATCCGCTGGAAGCGCTGAAGGCGCAGGCGGTGGTGGCGCGCAGCTTCGCGGGGCAGAACCGGACCCACGCAAAGGACGGTTTTAACGTCTGTTCCACGACTCACTGTCAGGTCTACAAAGGCTTTGCCGGCGAATATCCGAAGACCACTCAGGCGGTCGATGAGACTGCGGGAGAGATGATGTACTCGGAAGGCGAGATCGTCCAGGCTTTTTACTTCAAAAACAGCGGCGGTCACACCCAGAATTCTGAGGATGTATGGAGCGCAAAAGAACCGTATCTGCGCGGCGTCAAGGACGAATACAGCCCGGATTATTCCTGGAGCGCGACCATGACTTTTGAACAGATCAAAAGCAGACTGGAGGCGGCGAATTACAGTCCGGGTACTGTAGAGTCCGTTGCCATAACGGGGCACAACAGCGCAGGCGCTGTCTCAGAGCTGACTGTCAAAGGCAGCGGGGGCACCGTGACTCTGAAAAAGGAAAGCGTGAGAACAGTGCTGGGCGGCTCGGATATCAAATCCACGATGTTCGTTTTGAAAAACGGCAGCGCCGGCGGAAGTATGGCGCAGACACCGGATGAGATCTACGCCACCAACGGTTCTTCTACAAAGAAGACGGGGTCTACCCTGTATGTGCTGTCTTCCTCAGGCAGCGCGAAAAAGACAGAGATAGAGGACATCTGCATCACCGACGGCAGCAGTACGGCATCGGCAGACGGCGCCGGAAAATCCGGAGAAACAGTCAGCATCGTCACCGACGGCAAGGTGGTGTTCGAGGGGAAAGGCTACGGCCACGGCATCGGCATGCCTCAGGACAGCGCCATTAAAATGGCGCAGGAGGGGATGGATTACGAGGAGATCCTGGAATATTTCTTTACGGATATCCAGATCCGCTGAAGGCGCCGTTTAGCTGACAGCCACGGAGATTTGCCGGAAAGATTCGTCCCGGTGACAGGACGATCTGCTGCGGCCAGCCGCAGCGTCCCGGACAAAAAACAAAATCTGAAGAATAGAAAGAGCGGCAATATATGAATATATCGGAATTTGATTATGATCTGCCGCCGGAGCTGATCGCTCAGCATCCTGCGGATAAAAGAGATGAGTCGAGACTCCTGGTGGTCCACAGGGACACAGACACAGTGGAGCACAGGCATTTTTACGATATCCTGGATTATCTGGAACCGGGAGACTGCCTGGTGATGAACAATTCCAAGGTGATCCCCGCGCGTCTGTTCGGCGTGAAGGAGCAGACGGGAGCGAAGGTCGAGTTCCTGCTGATCAAACGCAGGGAGGGTGACGTGTGGGAGTCCATGGTAAAGCCGGGAAAGAAGCTCCATCCCGGCGATGTGGTATCCTTCGATGAAGCGGGCAGGCTGCGGGCGGAGATCACAGGCTACGGCGAGGACGGCACGCGCATGGTACGTTTTCTGTACGAGGGAGACTTCAGCCAGCTGCTCTCGGAGATCGGAAAGATCCCTCTTCCGCCTTATATCGACAGGGAGAGCGATCAGGAAGACCGGGAGCGCTATCAGACGGTCTACTGCCGGGACGAAGGATCTGTGGCCGCGCCCACGGCGGGTCTGCATTTTACGGAAGAACTGCTGCAGAAGGTGAGAGAAAAGGGCGTGAGGACAGCTTTCGTCACGCTGCACGTGGGGATCGGCACCTTCCGTCCGGTCAAGTGCGAGACGGTGGAAGAACACCGGATGCACTTTGAAGAGTATTACATCGACGAAGAAAACGCGGGGATCATCAACGAGACGAAAGCGGCGGGAGGACGCATCATCTCAGTGGGCACTACCTCAACGCGGACGCTGGAGAGCGCCGCTGACGAAGAAGGATGGGTACGCGCGGGAAGCGGAAGCACCGGTATTTTCATCTACCCGGGTTACCGGTTCAAGGTGGTGGACGCGCTGATCACCAATTTTCATCTGCCAAAATCCACGCTGCTCATGCTCATCTCCGCTCTCTACGACAGAGAAAAAATCCTGAAGATCTATGGGGAAGCAGTTTCCATGCGTTACCGTTTTTTCAGCTATGGGGACGGCATGCTGATCGTATAAAACCCGACAATCTCAACCGCAATATGCTGAACACAGCAGCGGCAGCGGCATCCAAGCAGATGCTGCTGCTGTTTTTGCTTTGATCATTCAACAGAAGCGACGCTGAAATGACCGCCGCATCCGATCGTTGGCAAAAGATTGCACCGCTTCTCGTTGTATGCTAAACTTAAATAATATATGGCCAGAGCCGCCGGAGAAAGGCTCAAGCATTCGGAGCACTGTGGGACAGCCTTTCGTGCACCGATGCCTTATCAAAAAGGTAAGTGCTGTAAATGGTAAAGGAGGAAGAACAGGTATGTGGGAAAGACCTGTCTCTGGTGAACGAATGGGAGTTGAGCGCGGGGACGCTGCAGGGGGCGGACAAGATCGGCAGTATTCGTCGGACAGCGAGGCGATGGAAAGGATTCTGAGCAGCATCCCCAGCGGTCTTTGCGTATACCGTCTGGATGAGGGCCGGATCCTTCCGGTTTTTCACAATCCGGCTTTTTATGAGATATTAGGATATTCCGACGAGCATATTTCTCAGGTCCAGAGGGAAACGGAGCTCCTGGGCGTACACCAGGAGGACGTGCCGGGGCTGAAGGAAAAGCTGAGGACCCTGTCGGCAGACTGTACCGCTCTGCAGCATACCTGTCGGATCTTCAACGATAAACGGGGCGAATACCGGTGGATCCACGCGGAGGGCTCGGTAAAACGTCAGAAGGACGGCGTAGTCTTGATCTATGTGGTATTCAGCGATGTGACCGAACAGAAAGAGCTGGAGAAAGAGCTGGCAAACGCCAATGAGAAGATGCAGGATATCATCAACGCCATACCGGGAGGGGTGGCGATCTACAAGGTGACGGACATCTTTGAGACCGTTTACTTCTCAGACGGCGTGCCGGAACTGTCGGGATATACCACAGAGGAATACAGAAGTCTGGTAAAAAAAGACGCGGCGGAGATGACTTACCGGGAAGACACGCCCATGGTTCTGGAAAAAGCGGCGGAAGTGATCCAAAGCAGGGGAAGCTCCGAATTTGAATTCCGCAAACAGCATCGGGACGGGCACATCGTCTGGGTCCGTGTACAGATCAAATGGATCGGCGAAGAAGACGGCTGTCCGCTGCTCCATTGCGTGTTCCACAATATTTCCGCTCTGAAAGAATCACAGCTGGAAATGGAGCATCTAGTCAACTCCATACCGGGAGGGATCGCCAGTTATCGCTTTGCGGGAACCGGGCTGAAGGCTGATTTTTTATCGGACGGAGTGATCGAGCTGACCGGTTATACCCGTGAGGAATATGAAGAAATGATCCGGGAAAACTCGCTGGATCTGGTCTATGAAGCGGATCGCCAGCGCGTTTTTGTGACGCTGAGAGCGGTGATGGAGAACGGAGACGCCAGGGATGTGGCTTGCCGCATCCACCACAAGAACGGCGGCCTGATCTGGGTCCATCTGAACAGCCGACGCATCGGCCCGAAAAGCGAAAATGCGAAGCTGTACGTGGTCTACACCGGGATGTCCGCTGAGACGCGGCTCTTTCAGAGCATCGCAAATGAAACGGCGGACGGCATTTACGTGATCGACCGAGAGAATTACGATCTGCTCTATGTAAATGAGTCAAAATGTCTCTTTCTGAAGGACGCCAATTGCGTGGGACAGAAATGCTACGCCGCGCTGCATGGCAGGGACCGGCCCTGCGAATTCTGCACTCTGACCGGCAACGAGCCAAACGGGGAAGAACACATGATGGCGGTCAAAGAGTCGGACCGGTTTTTCAGCACCCGTTTTAGGGAGACGGACTGGAACGGTATTCCCGCCTATATAAAATATGTCCGTGACGTTACCGACGAAGTGAGCGCCCGCAAAGAGATAGAGCGCTTGGAGCGGTATTTTCAGACGCTGGTGAAAAATCTGCCCGGAGGGGTAGGCGTTATCAGTTATGAGAGAGACGGCAGCATGCGTCCTGAATTTTTGTCCGACGGGTTCGCAGCCATGACCGGCATGACGCTGGAAGAGGCATGGGAACTGTACAGGGACAATGCGATGAACGGCGTCCATCCGGACGACCGGGATGAGGTGAGCCGGCGGATGGCCGCTTATCTGGAGAGCGGAGACAGCCACTGCGAGATCGTATACCGGCTGAAAAAGGGCAGGGACGATTATCTGTGGGTGAAGAACACGCTGTCGCTGATCCAGAACGAGGGCGGAGAGATGCGGATCTAC
Organism: Bacilliculturomica massiliensis; assembly: GCF_900605495.1. Lineage (GTDB taxonomy): Bacteria > Bacillota > Clostridia > Peptostreptococcales > Anaerovoracaceae > Bacilliculturomica > Bacilliculturomica massiliensis. The sequence continues at coordinate 1,258,450 of NZ_LR027603.1, read as the reverse complement.
GCTGTGTATCACGACATGACCGGAGAACGGGAAGAAAAAGAAGAACTGCGCAGACAGTACCGGGAGCTGATCCGGCGGCATTATCAGTCGCCTGATCCCGACGCGCTGATCATCGGACACTGCAATATTACGCAGAATCGGATCCTGGAGATCGTGGACCGTACCAATTCCGGTCTTCTGCAGACCTTCGGATCGGTTCGCGAGGATTTCTTCGCCGGGATCGGCAGTCTTGTGGTCGACGAAGCGGAACGTCGAAGCTTTCTGAATACTTATCTAAACGCCCCGACTATGGCCGCTTTTGAGAGAAACGACACGGAACTGATCCAGCGGTGCTATATCAAGCTGCCCCAGGAGGAGCGGGGCCGTTATGTTCAGTTTAATGTGAATCTGGTGGAAACGCCCGATACGGGAGATATCACCGGCATTTTGAAAGTGACGGACGTCACTGAGCAGATCATATCAGATCGCATCCTGCATCAGTTGTCTCTTGCCAGCTGCGATCTGGTGGTGGACGTGGATCTGCAGCGGGACCGTACTACAGTTCTGTCCAGCGCCAGGTCCGCGGGCGACGTGCCGGCAAAGCGCTGCGGGTCTCACTCGGAAGCAGTAGATTACATGCTCCGGGAGCAGGTGGTCCCAAAGGATAAAAAAAATACGGCCAAGATGTTAAATCAGGATTACATGCTTGATCGGCTCACCCGCGAAGGTTCTTATTCCTTCTCCTATTCGATCGTCAGTGAAAAAGGGGACGTGCTCACGAAAAATCTGACGATCTACGCCGCCGATCTGCGGCTGGGCCGCGTCTGTCTGGCGAGAACCGACATCACAAATTCCCTGAGAGAACAGCAGTCCCTGCTGAATATGATGGCATATACCTTTGAATTGATGGGATTTGTGGATATCCGCAGCGGCCGGCTCACCATGTATACCCGGCAGACAGTACTGGAAAATCTGCCTCCCTATACGATGAAAAATTACGACGCCTCTGTGGCAAGACTTGCAGGTTATTACAAACTGGATGATCAGGCCGCCGGCGTGGAGGAAAGTTTCCGGCTGGAGACCATGATGCGGCGGCTCAAAGAAAGGCCGTCCGGCTATGACTTTGTATTCCCCTATTGTTCGGAAGATCAGCCCAGATACAAACAGGTGAACGTGCTCTGGGGCGATGAAAATCACAGAACCATCTGTCTGGTGCGGGCGGATGTGACCGACATGATCTCATCTGAACGGCGCACAAAGAAGGCGCTGGAGGACGCCCTGGCTCTGGCCGAGGAAGCCAGCCGGGCAAAAGGCGATTTCCTGGCGTCCATGAGCCACGATATCCGTACGCCGATGAACGCCATCGTGGGCATGACGACGCTGGCGGAGGCGCATCTGGATCAGCGGGATCGGGTAAAAGACTGCCTGAAAAAGATCAACATATCTTCCAGACATCTCCTGAGTCTCATCAACGATATTCTCGATATGAACAAGATCGAGCGTTCTCAGATCGCGCTGAACCACATAAAAGTGTTCCTGCCGGAGCTGCTTGAGCAGCTTTCCGCCATCATCGCGCCTCAGGCCGGAGATCAGGGACTGATCTTCTCCGCCCGGACCACGGACATCAGCCACAGGTGTTTCTATGGAGATCCGCTGCGGATCAGCCAGATCCTCATCAATATACTGAGCAACGCGGTGAAGTTTACGCCGGAGGGCGGCAGGGTGGATTTTCTCACGGAAGAACTGCCGCCGCTCAACGGCCAGGGGCGGGTCCGCTACCGTTTTACAGTCAGCGATACCGGAGTGGGAATGCAGGAGGAATTCCTGGCCCACATCTTTGATCCATTCACCCGTGACAAAAATACTTCTTGGGTGGAAGGGACCGGTCTGGGGCTGAGCATCATGAAAGGGCTGGTAGATCTGATGGGCGGCAGGGTGACGGTGGAAAGCCATATCCACCGGGGCACCACTTTCCGGGTGGAGCTGGAATGCGAGGCGGTGCCGAAGGGTGAGGACGCGGAAGGCTGTTCGAAGCTGGCCGCCTCCGAAGGAGACAACATCCTGTCGGGCCGATGTTTTCTGGCCGCCGAGGATAACCCGCTGAACGCGGAGATCCTCAGCGAGCTGCTTATGATGCACGGTGCGCGGACCGTCGTCAGGACAGACGGCGCTCAGGCGGTCCGGGCGTTTCTGGACGCGGCGCCGGGCACTTACGACGCTGTCTTGATGGATATCCAGATGCCGGTGATGAACGGTTACGAGGCAGCCCGGGCGATACGGTCGGCCCAGAGGGACGATGCCGCCGCCGTCCCGATCATCGCCATGACAGCCAACGCCTTCTCGGAGGACATCCGGGCGGCGCTGGAAGCCGGAATGAACGCTCACGTGTCCAAACCCATCGACATGGTGATCCTGAGAAACACTTTGAACCAGGTGCTGACCGGTGCGGACAAATAATCGATCGCTGGATCCGACAGGGAGGGCTGGTGTGCTGAAAGGAAAATCGAAAACAGGACGGATGTGCGCGGCAGCTTTGGCCGCGATCCTTGTGCTGACAGGCTGCGGCCACAAGAATCCGGTGGTGAATTATCCCGAATCCAATAAAAATATCACGTCGATCACTTTTTTCGGAAATAAATACGAGCCTGAAAATGTCGCCGTCATCGAAGATATCATCTCAGATTTCATGGAAGAAAACCCGGATATCCGTGTGTCCTACGAAAGTCTGAAGGGAAACGAATATTTTGAAGCTCTGGACAAGCGGATGGCCGCCGGCCGGGGGGATGATGTGTTCATGGTGAACCACGACATCACACTGAAACTGATGGGCGAGGGGATGCTGGCGGACTTGTCCGGCATGAAAACGATCCCAGCTTATATGGACAGCATCCTCAGTCAGATAGAAGAGAGCGACGGATCTATCTACTGGGTCCCCACCACTGTCTCTGTCTTCGGTCTCTATTGCAATCTGGACCTTTTGAAAGAGCACGGCCAGGAAGTGCCGCAGAATCTGGATCAGTGGGAAAGCGTCTGCGGATATTTCAAAGAACAGGGTATCGTTCCCATCATCGCCAACAACGATATCTCGCTGAAAACACTGGCCATAGGCACAGGATTTTTTCCCGCATACCGGGACCAGCTTCAGAGAGATGCATTTGAACGGCTCAACGGCGGAAGTGAGAAGTTGAGCCAATATCTGCGCCCGGGGTTTGAAGTGGCGAAGGAACTGATCGACAGAGGCTATATCGACGCTGATAAAGCGCTGAACACGAATAAAACTTCAGATGATCTGAACGAATTTATGGACGGAGGTTCTCCGTTTATGCTGACCGGCGCCTGGGCCGCCGGCCGGGTAGCCGGAATGCAGCCGGATTTCGCCTTTGAAGTGGTCCCTTATCCGGCGCTGAAGGACGGCTCTTATCTGGTCATAAACGCAGATACCCGGCTGAGCGTGAACGCAGGCAGCGAACACACAGACGCCGCCGTCAGATTTGTGGAATTTTTTACTCAGCGGGAAAATATTCAGAAGTTTGCAGATGAGCAGTCTTCCTTCAGCCCGCTGAACGGCGGAACGCCTTCTGCCCTGAAAGAGATACGGCCTTTGATCCCATGCTATGAAGCGGGCCGGACAGTCATCGGAACGGACAGTCTGCTGGACCTGCCGATCTGGAATCTGACCGCAGAAGTGTCAAAGCGTCTGCTCTCAGGAGAGCAGCTGGAAACGGCTCTGGCGTGGATGGACGAACAGTCCGTGAAAGGATGGTGAGAGCGGTGGCTGCAAAAAAGGAAAGCAGGGATATCAGGAAAAAAATAGCATTGCTGGCCGCCGCAGTCGGCGTCATTCTCTGCATTCTGACCCTGCTGTTCGTACAGGGCGTGAAAACAGAGTTGTGGGAGCAGTCTGTCAACACGATCATGGAGAGCACCAGTCAGGGCTGCGGCGCCCTGAGGATCCAGCTTCAGGATGAATATGAATTCATGGAAAGTCTGGCTCCCTACGTGAAGAAATATACGCCGAAAGATGAGGGGCTGGAACAGCTGCTGTCATTCTACGCCCGGGCAGGGGGGATCAGTCTGTACCTGCCGGAGGGAACAAGCCTGCCTTCCGATATAGAGATCGACGAAAAAGCGGCGGAGGCTTTGTCGGAAGAAGAAACGGAAAATGGGATCATCGATCCTCATATCAGCAGCGTGACTGGAGTCAATGTCTTTGATCTGTTCTCAAAAATCACTCTGAGGGACGGGACGGAGGCCTGGCTTCTGAAAGAGTTTGAAGTGGGAAGCATCGTGGATACCTTCAGCCTATCTTTTTACAACAACGCGGGCTTTTCCTACGTGGTAAACACGAAGGGAGATATTCTGATCCGCGCCACTCATCCCAAGAGCAATAAGACGGTCCAAAATTTATTTGACATGCTGCCGGTCTCGGAAAACGACGGGGAGAGTCTGAAGGAATTTGCGCAGTCGCTGGAACAGTTTCGGACAGGATGGGCAGTTTTCACCTATCAGGGAGAAGAAAATGTGTTCTGCTACACGCCCCTTGTGCTGCAGTCTGACTGGTATTTGGTCTCGATCATTCCCAAAGATGTGGTGGAAGCCCAGACGAACAGCATTCTGCTGCGCTCGCTGGCATTGGTGGGCAGCGTTCTGTTCAGTATTCTTCTGCTGGCTGCCTTCTACATCAGATATGTGAATCGGACCAACCGGAAGCTGACCAATCAGGCTAACTATATCGGCCATCTGTACAACGCGCTGCCGGAGGGTATCGCGGTGCTGAATGTGGAACCTCCCTATCGCATCCTTCAGCTCAACGATGAGGGACTTCGCCTGCTGGATTATCCGGCGGACTCCCCCAACGACGCGCTGAGCGGCAGATCTCTCCGTGATGTGGTCTATCCGGAAGACTACGATCGGATCGAGCAGCTTTTCCGCGACGCTGCGGCAGGCCGCCGCAAAAGTATTTTTGAGAACCGTCTGTCCAAAGGGAACGGCGATTACTTCTGGGCATCCGGGATTATCGAAATGACTCCCGATGAAAACGGGATCGACGTTTTCATCGCCGCATTCCACGATATCACCAGAGAGAAACTGGCAGAGGAAGATGCGGAACGCGAGAAACTTCAGGAGCGTCTCACGCTGGTGGGCGCGCTGTCAAACGCCTATCCTGTGATCATCAGCATGAATCTTACCCAGGACACGCTTAACTTCATCTATATAAAATCCGGTCTGATGCTCGGCCTGGGCGACCAGAAAACTTACAGTAAATTATTTGAAGATATGACGAAGACCGTGCATCCGGAGAACCTGGAAAAGTTTAAAGAGTTCTTCACGCCCGAGAACCTCCGCGGTACGCTGGGCCGTGAAAAGAACGAGGTTTTTCTGGAGGCCAGACAGCGGCTCACAGACGGCAGTTATCACTGGACATCAACACAGATCATTTACGTTGACAATCCCTATTCAGACGACCGGCTGGCAGTCCTCATATCCCGCCGTGTGGACGAGCAGCGCTATGAGGAGGAACAGCGGCGGCAGGTCCTGCAGAGCGCGCTGGATAACGCCAGGGAGGCCAACGATGCCAAAAGCCGCTTCCTGTCCAATATGAGCCATGATATCCGCACGCCGATGAACGCGGTCATCGGGATGACCGCCATCGCAGAAGCGCATCTGGAAGACCGGCAGCGGGTGCTGGAATGTCTGAGAAAAATCAGACTTTCCGGAAATCATCTGCTCAGCCTGATCAACGACGTGCTGGATATGTCGAAGATCGAAAGCGGAAAGCTCTCCCTCCGGGACGAAGCTTTCAACTTTGCCGAACTGACCGTGGAAACGGTCGAGCTGGTACGTTCTCAGGCAGAAGCCAGAAAGCAGCGGCTCGATCTGCGGCTGGCCATGCTGAAAAACGAAAGCGTGCTGGGCGATCCACTGCGCATCCGGCAGATCTATATCAATATTCTGAGCAACGCGGTAAAGTACACGCCGGAGGGCGGCAGCATCAGGATCGACATCGACCAGGAGGAAAGCAGCCGCAGGGAATACGCAGTTTATCTGTTCCGATGCTCCGACACAGGAGTGGGCATGAGCGCAGAATTCCTGGAAAAACTGTTTCAGCCCTTCGAGCGGGCCCATGATTCCACCGGCAGCAGGATCACTGGAACCGGTCTGGGAATGGCCATCACAAAAAATATCGTGGATCTGCTCAACGGCGAGATCCAGGTGGAGAGCAGCCCCAACGAGGGGTCCGTATTTACTGTCCGGCTGCCGCTGCGGCTGCAGGATGCACCGCGGGAAGAAGCGCCTCAGGAATGGATCGGGGCCCGCTGTCTGATCGCATACAGTGAGGAAAAGACATGTGAAGAGGCCGCCGAACTGTTTCGCGATCTGGGACTTCGCACGCAGTATGCAGCCGGCAGCGGCGCTGCCGCCGCCGCGGGGGAGAATGCCGGAACAGATCCGTTCCGGATCGTGCTGGTGGACTGGAAGATCTGCGTGGAAGGAATGGAGACGCTGCAGTGCATTCGGAAGGAAATCGGACCGGAATGTCCCATCGTCCTGCTGACTGACAGCGACTGGGCCGAGTCGGAAGGAGAGGCCAGAGAGGCCGGCGTGACGGCGTTTCTCTCCAAACCTTTTTATCGTTCCAAGATCTGCTCTCTGCTCAGGGGATTGGGCGGAGAACAAAATTGGAACAGTTGTGACGGCCCCATCAGTCCGGTCAGCTTCGCAGGCTGCAGGGTCCTTCTGGCGGAGGATAATGAGCTGAACAGAGAGATCGCCGGCATGATGCTGGAGGCCATGGGGATCCTGGCAGACGAGGCATGCGACGGAGCGGAAGCAGTGGAGAAGGTAAAGTCAGGAGGCGGGATCTACGATCTGATCCTGATGGATGTTCGAATGCCAAATATGGATGGATACGAAGCTACCCGGGCGATCCGGAAATTAGAGGATTCAGGCGCCGTCAGAGCAGTCCCCATCGTCGCCATGACAGCCAACGCCTTTGACGAGGACGTGCAGGATGCGCTGCGGGCCGGCATGGACGCGCACATTGCCAAGCCTGTGGACCCGGAGATCCTGTGCTCCACGCTGTGCAGACTCCTGAACCCGCAGAACGAGACGTAAGTCCGGGCAGTTTTCTATTCCGGAGCAGATCTTCTGGATCCGGACCATTCAGGAAGCAGCGCCTTTCCGGATTGACAGAACTTCGATATTTTGATATTCTGTGTCGTGATGTTTGATCAAAATTTTATCTTCTATTATAGAAAGGAAAAGCCATATGCAGCATGCAGTGACTTATGAACTGATAAAGAACGATCCGCGGACCAGGGCCAGAAGGGGCAGAGTGCACACGCCTCACGGCGCCATAGAGACCCCGGTGTTCATGCCGGTGGGCACCGCGGCCACCGTAAAGGCCATGCGTCCCGAACAGGTAGCAGAGATGGGCGCGCAGATCATACTCTCCAACACATATCACCTTTACCTTCGCCCCGGTCACGAGATCGTGAAAGAGGCGGGGGGACTCCACCGTTTTATGAACTGGGACCGTGCCATCCTCACAGACAGCGGAGGATTTCAGGTATTTAGCCTGGGAGATCTGCGTAAGATTAAGGAGGAGGGCGTGACCTTCCGTTCCCATATCGACGGGTCAAAGCACTTTTTCTCACCGGAACGATCAATTGAAGTGCAGAACGCGCTGGGTTCCGACATCATCATGGCCTTTGACGAATGCGCCCCTTATCCGGCCGACCGAAAGTATGTTAAGGATTCCCTGGAACGGACCACTCGCTGGCTGGCCCGGTGCGTGCAGGCTCATAAAGATGTGGAACGCCAATCGCTGTTCGGCATCATGCAGGGAGGTATGTACAAGGATCTCCGCTATGAGAGCGCCATGCAGATCGTGGAGATGGATCTGCCTGGTTATTCGATCGGCGGCCTCTCTGTGGGAGAGCCAAAGGAGTTGATGTACGATATACTGGATGACTGCGTGGAGTATATCCCCGTAGAAAAACCGCGGTACCTGATGGGGGTAGGAAGCCCGGACTGTCTCTTTGAGGGGGTGGAACGGGGCATCGACATGTTTGACTGCGTCCTGCCGACCAGGATCGCCCGTCACGGTCTTGCAATGACTTCGCTGGGCAGAGTAAACATAAAAAATGCTCAGTATGAACGCGCATTCGAACCCCTGGATCCAAATTGCGATTGTTATACATGCCGAAATTACTCCAAGGCATATCTCCGGCATCTCTACAAAGCGGATGAGATATTGTCTTCCATGCTGCTGACTAATCACAACCTGTATTTCCTGGTAAACACGATGGAGAAGATCCGCCGGTCTATCGAGGAAGATCGCTTTACAGAATACAAAAAAGAGTTTTTCGACAGCTACGGTAAATTTTAAGGTCGAGGGTGGATCGATCTTATAACAGAGGAAACAACAGAAGAAAGGACTGAGGAATATGCCGATATTGGTACCGAAGGGCTTGCCCGCATATAAAACGCTGAGAGATGAGAATGTATTCGTCATGACCGACGCCCGGGCGCAGAAGCAGGATATCCGGCCGCTGCGTATCGCTATCGTCAATCTGATGCCTACAAAGGAAGTCACCGAGACGCAGCTGATCCGCATGCTGGCCAACACGCCTCTTCAGGTGGATATGCAGCTGCTGACCATGGACTCCCACGAATCCACCCATGTGGACCGCGCGCATATGGAAAACTTTTATAAGACTTATGAAGAAATCAAAAATCAGCGTTTTGACGGTATGATCATCACCGGGGCTCCTGTGGAGTTCCTTCCCTATGAAGAGGTGGATTACTGGAAGGAACTGTCGGAGATCATGGATTACACGGACGACAATGTGTTCAGCACCATGCACATCTGCTGGGGGGCGCAGGCCGGTCTTTATCATCACTACGGCATTCAGAAATACGTTCTGCCTGAAAAGTTATTCGGGGTGTTTCCACATTTCGTTAAAGAAAAAAAATCCGAACTGACACGTGGATTTGACGAAATTTTTTATGCACCTCATTCGAGACACACGCAGATCAGAAAAGAAGATATCCTGGCAGTGCCGGAACTGAAGATCCTGGCGGAGTCTGAAGAAGCAGGACCTCACCTGATCTCCACGAGAAACAAGCGAAAAATTTTCATTCAGGGCCACGCGGAGTACGAGCGTGACACACTGAAGCTGGAATACCAGCGCGACGTGGCCAAGGGGCTGAAACCAAAAGTGCCGGCCAACTATTTCAAAGACGACGATCCCAGAAAAAAGGTCATTATCAGATGGACGGGTCATGCCAATCTGTTCTTCGCCAATTGGCTGAATTACATATATCAGGAGACTCCATACGATCTGAATAAACTGGACAAAATGAAATAGTCATTTGGCTGACAGAAGAGTTATTGAGAAGGAGATTGAGATTTGGAAATTTGTAAGCACAACGACGTGTGCGGAGGCTGCATCTATCAGGAGATACCGTATGAAGAGCAGATGACCATGAAGGCCCGGGAAGTTGTGCGCCTGCTGGAAAACAAAGGCGTGCGGCCGGAGCGGTTTCTCGGTGTGGAGGGCAGTCCGCTGCAGTACGGCTATCGAAATAAAATGGAATATACCTTCGGCGACGAGGTAAAAGATGGGGAGATGACCCTGGGCATGCACAAGAGAGGCCGTTTTATGTCCATCGTCACAGTCGATCAGTGTCAGCTGGTTGCGGAAGACTTTAACAAAGTCCTTCGGGCCACCCTGGATTTCTGTACAGACAGAGGATATGACTTTTACCACAAGAAGGCGCATCGGGGGCTCATGCGAAACCTGATCCTGCGCCGGGGAGTTCACACGGGGGAGCTGCTGGTCAATATTGTGACGTCATCGGAGGCCGCCTTCGACGGAGAAGGTTATGTGGCGCGCCTGCAGGAACTGGATCTGTCAGACAGCCTTGTGGGAGTCCTTCATACGTATAACGACGGGCTTGCCGACGCGGTGGGCTGCGACCGCCTGGAGATCCTGTTCGGACGTGATCACTATATGGAAGAGATCATGGGTCTGAAATTCAAAGTCAGCGCCTTCTCCTTTTTTCAGACCAACGTCATGGCGGTGGAAAAGCTTTACACGGAAGCCATCGCACTGATCGACGGCGTGGAGGGAAAAACGGTCTTCGATCTGTACTGCGGAACGGGAACCATCACGCAGGCCCTGGCACAGCAGGCGAAGGAAGCCATCGGGGTGGAGATCGTTCCCGAGGCGGTGGAGGCTGCCAGAGAAAACGCCCGTCTCAACGGTCTTGACAACTGTCGTTTCATAGAGGGAGACGTGCTGAAGGCGCTGAGCGATCTGGAGGAAAAACCAGATGTGATCGTGGTAGACCCGCCCCGTATGGGCATTCATCCGAAAGCCCTTCAGAAAATATTAAACTATGGGGTCAATCAGATCGTATACATTTCCTGCAATCCGAAGACGCTGGCTGAAAACCTGGAAATGGTAAGGCTTGCAGGCTACGCGGTCAAAATTCTGAAAGTATTTGATAACTTTCCTCACACAAAGCATATCGAGTCCATCGTTCTGCTGCAGAAGGACGGATAATGGACTCCGAAACCAGACATGAATGTCCGTCGCAGTGCGGCTTTCATGTCTTTTTTTCTGCGTAAAATACCGGGAGACGATAATGATTTATTCGAAGATCGGGACTCGGACCGCCCCGCAGCGCACATTTTGTCTTTCCGCTCATATGGTGTAAATGATAGCCCTTCAGGGCTATACAGCATAGGAAAGAGGATGTAACTGATGATCACAATAAGTCTTTGCATGATCGTAAAAAATGAGGAAGACGTTTTAGAACGCTGCCTGTCATCTGTCAGAGATCTAGTGGATGAGATCGTAATCGCAGACACCGGATCAACGGACAGAACACGAGAGATCGCGTTGACTTTTACCGATAAATTGTATTCATTTCAATGGATCGACGATTTTGCCGCGGCCAGAAATTTTGCATTTTCAAAAGCCACCAAGGACTACTGTATGTGGCTGGACGCCGATGATGTGATGGAGGAGAAAGACAGACTGGAACTTCTGGCTCTGAAACACACTCTCACGTCTGACACGGATATCGTAATGATGCGGTACAACACGGCTTTTGACGAGGCGGGGAAGCCTTCCTTCTGGTATTATAGGGAGAGATTGATCCGCAATAACAGGGAGTACCTGTGGACGGGCGCCGTGCACGAGGCGATCACACCCAGCGGCAATATCATATATTCAGACGCCGCGGTCTCACACAGAAAAATCCACGCCGGCGATCCTGACCGAAATCTGAATATCTATAAAAAAATCCTCTCGGAGGGAAAGAAATTGAACGCGCGGGAGCACTATTATTATGCCCGCGAACTGTATTATCACGGGCTGTACGAGGAAGCGCTTGAGGTCTTTCAGCGATTTTTGACCATGGATGAAGGATGGCTGGAGAACAAGATCGAAGCCTGTATCATGACCGCAAAGTGTTATCGTGAGACCGGCGCTGTCCCCGCAGCCCTGGGGGCGCTGCTGAAAAGCCTGGAATTCGACGTTCCCAGAGCGGAAGTCTGCTGTGAGATCGGCAATCATTTCATGGGGAACGGACAATATGAAACGGCGGTATTCTGGTTTGAGACGGCTCTGGCCTGCCGGATGAACTTTGCCAGCGGCGGGTTTATCATTACCGACTGCTACGGCTACACGCCCGCGCTGCAATTATGCGTCTGCTGCGATAAACTGGGCCGGCATGAAGACGCAGAAAAATACAATGAACTGGCAGGAACATTCAAACCGACTTCACCGGCGTATCTGTACAACAAAGCATATTTCGATAAAATTAAAAAGAATAGGTAGAAGGATGAAACCCTTTTTGAATTTCACATATATTATATAAGCAGCTTCGGCTGTTAATTGAAAAGGATGTGAAATTCAATGAATTATAATATAAATGGGTATTGCTGCGGCTATCCCTATAGTTCTTATCTCAGCGGGTGCAGGTGCCCCATAGGACCCAGAGGCTGGCCGGGTCCCACTGGTCCCACAGGGCCTACCGGCCCTGCAGGTACTGCCGGTCCGGCGGGTATGACCGGTGCCACGGGCGCCACAGGCGCAACGGGAGCTTCCGGCATAAATGGCGCTACAGGCGCCACCGGTGCGACAGGTGCAACAGGCGCCAACGGTACGACGCCTGTCATCACTGTGGCTGGGACAGTGACGGGAGATCCCGGCACGGAAGCCAGCGTTGACGAAACCTTTTCTCCCAGCGGCGCACAGCTTCTGTTCACGATCCCTGCCGGTCCTACCGGCCCCACAGGAGCCACAGGAACCAGAGGTGCGACAGGAGCTGCGGGAGCCACTGGAGCCACAGGCGCTACTGGTACAGGAGTCACCGGCCCCACTGGTCCCACAGGACCCAAAGGAGAGACGGGAGCCACGGGTCCCACCGGAGCGACAGGTGCTACTGGTGCAGGAGTCACCGGCCCCACTGGCCCAACAGGACCCAAAGGAGAGACGGGAGCCACGGGTCCCACCGGAGCGACAGGTGCTACTGGTGCAGGAGTCACTGGCCCCACTGGTCCCACAGGACCCAAAGGAGAGACGGGACCCATGGGTCCCACCGGAGCGACAGGTGCTACTGGTGCAGGAGTCACTGGCCCCACTGGCCCCACTGGTCCAACAGGAACCAGAGGTGCGACTGGCGCCACGGGTGCTGCGGGTACAGGTGCAACCGGCCCCACAGGTCCAACAGGAGCAACCGGTCCCACGGGTCCCACCGGAGCCACAGGCCCCGACGGTGCGGATGGAGCAACCGGTCCCACGGGAACTGCGGGGGCAACAGGAGCAGACGGAGCAACCGGTCCCACTGGTCCCACGGGACCCACCGGAGCCGATGGAGCAACCGGTCCCACAGGAGCAACTGGAAACACCGGGGCAGATGGAGCGGACGGAGCCACAGGCCCTGCTGGTCCCACTGGAGCAACAGGAGCAGACGGAGCAACCGGTCCCACCGGTCCTACAGGAGCCACCGGAGCCGATGGGGCCACCGGTCCCACAGGAGCCACGGGAAATACCGGAGCGGATGGAGCGGACGGAGTCACCGGCCCGACAGGTCCTACGGGAGCGAACGGGGCCACTGGCCCGACAGGTCCCACGGGAGCGAACGGGGCCACTGGCCCTGCAGGTCCTACGGGAGCAGGCGGAGCCACCGGCCCGACAGGTCCTACGGGAGCGAACGGGGCCACCGGCCCGACAGGTCCCACGGGAGCGAACGGGGCCACCGGCCCTGCAGGTCCTACGGGAGCCACAGGCCCAACAGGACCCACAGGACCCACCGGCCGCAACGGTGTGGATGGAGCAACCGGTCCCACCGGCCCCTCCGGTTCAAGAGTTACCGCGCTTAATCTGACGGTAGATACTGGAGGAGCGGTCACCGGCGGAAGCATAACGTTAAATGACGGTACTACAGTTCCTATTACCGTGACTACAGCGTAAGCAGCTTCATTTAATAATTGCCGCCGGTCCAACAGTTTTAAAGGTCTGAGGATCTATCGCATCCGTATAAGCTGCGGAGCGGCGGCGCTGGAGTCCATGCTGATTTGATGAGGTCTGAAAAAGGGCGGATCGCTTTGTGCGACCGCTCTTTTTTATTTGAGAACCGATCCCACAAAGAAACATATTCGCCCTGCGGGCTCACTTTGACAAAGTGGACTTTTTTGAAACATACGGAAATATCAGTGGACAATATATCAGTGGACAATATTTCCTATGCTATAAAAAATGCGCAGCAGATTTGCAAATCTGCTGCGCAATATAAGTCTAACGTTTTGAGTTTATCCATTTTGTAATGGGGCACGTTCTATTTTTTTTCGGAATAACCCAGGCGGGAGGAGATGATCCCGGTGACAGACTTCATTCTGCTGTAGATGTCTTCGTCGATGCGCTCCTGAGTCAGGCTGGAAGTCTTTCCGAACACGCTCATGGCCGCTATGATTCTTCCGGAAAAATCGATGAGGGGGAAGGCGATGCAGCGCAGTCCCAATTCACATTCTTCCTCATCCATAGCAAAGCCTTTTTCGCGGACCTGATCGAGATGGTGTAGAAGTTCTTCCTTTGTGCCAATGGTATGGTCCGTCATTTTCTTCAATCCAATGATGGAAATATAGGCGTCGATCTGGGATTCGGAATAGCTGGAGAGCATAATTTTTCCCGAAGCTGTAGCGTGAAGAGGCGAACGCCTTCCGATGCGCTGAAGGGTATTGCTCCTGCCGGCGGAATTATCGATGCAGTCCAGGTAGACGCATTCATAATCCTGATCCATAGTCAGGCAGACGCCCAGGTCCAGGTCGCCGGCCAGCTGGCTGATAAAAGGGGAGGTGATATTGCGGAGACTCAGATATGAATTCAGGTTTTCGCTGAGCCGGCAGACTTTCCAGGTCAGGGCGTAACGGGAAGTGGCCTCCTCCTGATACACGTAATTCGCGTTTTGCAGAGCGTTCAGGTAGCGCAGTACCGTGGGCTGAGTCATCCCTACCAGTTCGGCCAGATCCTGCAGCCGGACGGGCATGCGGTAGTGAGCGATAGCCTCCAATATCTGCAGCAGCTTATCTGATGATTGGCTGGAAGCCTTCTCGTTGGCGTTCACAGCAGTTTTTTTTGTTTTCATAAGTTACTTCCTGTTTGATTCTTATATAAAATTCCAATATTCTGCTTATAGTCTCATATTACAGTAAGGAATGGGGCATTGTCAATCTAAAAAAACATATGTTTGAAAATTAGATTTTAAAAAATAAAATTAAATAACGATATATAAAACTAAATAATCAAAAACATAAAATCATATTGACATGCAGTTTTCTAAATTGTTATAATAATCAAAATTATAACTCTGGTGATGAGCTGTGTATCGAAATCAGGAGGTAAATTATGAAAAGACTGTTGGCGATCTTACTAGTTTTAGCAATGTGTTTCTGTATGGCTGCCTGTGGGGATCAGGGCGGCTCGGCCGGGGATAAGGAGGCTGTGATCGAGTGGAAAATGGGCAGCGCGGGGGCGGATCCGGCCATGTCCCTGCTGAGTTCTTACAGTGAATTCATGACCAAATTTGTGGAATTGGTCAATGAGAGGAGCGACGGCCGTCTGGTCATTACCCCTTACTACAATTCGATTTTAGGAGGCGACGTTCAGATGATGAACGATTGCAGGGATGGAAATCTGGAGGTCTACCGGGGCAATCCTCTGTCCGGCATCGATTCGCGCTTTGGCTTCAAAGCCATGCCTTATCTGTTCAGTGATTACGATCAGGTCGAAGAGCTGATGTGCAGCCCTGACGGCGGGCTCTTCCTGATGATGAAAGAGATTCTGAAAGATCATAACTGCGAGCTGGTGGGGATGGGTCACGGAACCTTCCGGGGCCTGGTCAATACCAAGCATCCCGTCAAAACAGTGGATGACGTAAAGGATCTGACGATCCGCATCTATGAGGATCCCACGGTCAACGCGTTCTGGACGCCCCTGTGCAATGCTCAGCCTCTTCCGTGGAACGACCTGTACACGGCCCTTCAGACCGGGGTGGTGGACGGCGCCGAGATGGCCAGCAATATTGTCATTTCCAGCAAAAACGACGAGGTGGTGAAGTATTTCAGCGAGATCCAGTGGCAGTGGGTGGGTTCTTTTACCATCATCAACGCGGACGCCTTCAACGCTCTTCCCGACGACTTGAAGGAGATCGTGGTGGAGTGCTCCTGGGAAGCCGGACAATATGAGAATGAGATGGAAGAAAAATATAGAGAAGAAGCTCACCGGATGCTGGAAGAACGGAATGTGGAAGTCTACATACCCACTGAGGAAGAAATGCAGACATGGATCGACTACGCCCATTCCGTGGCCCCGAAGATCCGCGAGATCGTGGGAGGGGAAACCTTTGACAAGGCCATGAAGATCGTGGATGAGTCCAACGAAAAGCGCAATTGACCTGGAAAGGAGATGGAGCCATCATGCAAGTGTTCAAGAAAATCGGCGACTGCTATGAGAGGGTGATCCATTGGATGTCCATGGCCAGCGTCTTCGCCCTGACCGCGATCTGTTTTATGATGGTGATCGGCCGTTATGTACTTCACAAGAATCTGGGAGGGCTGGAAGAGCTTCCGGTCTACCTGATGATGGTCACCGCCTGGCTTGGCAGTTCCATCGCCTCCAAGTACGACAAGCACGTGAAGGTGGATCTGGTACAGGAGTTCGTGAAAAGCGCCCGGATAAAACAGCTGGTCCGCCTGTTGGTATTTATCCTCACCGCCGCGGGCTATGTGCTTTTTACATACCTTGCCTTTCGATATATGGAGGTCAGCTTTGTCCGTAAGACCACATCGGCGGCTCTGCAGTTTCCCCTGTGGTATATTCACGGAGTGATCTTTGTGAGCTCCCTTGCATCCGCTTACTTTTTTATCCTTCACATCATTGAAGAAGGGAGGAGGTGGAACAAATGAATATTGTACTGATCGCCACAGCCGCTGTCCTTGTACTGATCTTTGCGGGCATGAGCATTCCTGTATGCTTTCTTCTGGGGTCTGTTTTATACTGCGTGCTGAGCGGTTCCTCCTTTAATTTCTTCATGGGACAGGCTTTCTATTCCCTGGATTCCAACTCTCTTCTGGCCATACCTCTCTTTACGCTGGCGGGGGTGCTGATCGATAAATGCGGTATTGCCAGGGTGCTGGTGGATGCGGGGGAACGGCTGCTGAAGGGAGTCAAGGGGGGAATGGGAGCCACCATTCCCGTGGTATCCTGCTTCTTCGGCGCTCTGTCCGGATCCGGGGTGGCCACGGCCACTGTGATGAGCACCATGCTGGCGCCCCGGTTAAAGGCCAAGGGCTGGGATATCCGGTATGTAGCCGCCTTTATCGCGGCCTCGGGTCCCCTGGGATTTTTGATCCCTCCCAATGTAAACGCCATCGTATTTTCCAAGGTCTCCTCCGCGTCGGTGAGCTCTCTGTTTCTGGCCACGGTGTTTCCGGCGATCATCATGTGTGCTCTGTATCTGCTGATCAACAGGCTCACCTATGAAAAATGGTATTCCCCCGTGGGGAAAGAGGAAGCGGGGGAGGAGCCGTCGGAAGTCGGGACGACTGAGAGCTTACCGGCCTTTCAGCAAAAATTTGTCCGGGCAAAAGAAATACTCCCGGCCGTTCTGTTTCCGGTCATCGTGCTGGGAGGGATCTACGGCGGCATCTTTACGGCCACGGAGGCCGGCGCCGTGGGCTGTGTCTACGCTGTGCTGGTGGGCTGCATCGTCTACCGCATGCTCAATTTCGGAAAGCTGAAGGACAGCCTGACAGAGACGGCGCACTCGGTGGGGACTCTTCTGGCCGTACTGCCCATGACCATGATCTTTACCCGTATTCTGGTGACCAATGATGTGCCCACGGCCATAGCTGCATTTATCACAGGAGTCTCCGCCAACAAATACGTGATCATTCTGGTGATCGACGCAATTCTGGTGATCGCGGGGTTCTTTCTGAATCCCACGGTCATGACTCTCGTCATGGGTCCTCTGCTCATTCCCACGGCCACGGCGGTGGGAATCTCCCAGATACAGCTTGGGGTCATTCTGTTCGTCTCCATCGGCATCGGCGCCTGTACGCCGCCTATGTCCATGCTGCTGTTCACCGCGGCCCGGCTCTGCGACACCACCGTTCCCAAAATGGTAAAGCCGCTGCTTCCTTTTCTGGTCTTCGGCGCGCTGCCCGTGTTGCTGCTGACCAGCTTTGTCCCGGGATTGTCGGAGTGGCTGCCCAAGATATTTATGAAGTGAGCCATTGAGCCAGACATTGAAACAGAACAGCGGAACAGGTCGATCACTCTGAAAAGCAAAATGAACAGGAGGTAAAAGGTGAAAATGTACAAAGAACTGGAAGAAATATTGCAGGCAGAAATAAAACCGGCGCTGGGCTGTACGGGCCCCGTTGGAGTGGCCTACGCCGCGGCTGAAGCCAGAGACGCGGTGGGCGGAACTCCCGTAAGGATCCGGGTGATCTGCGACAAGGAGCTGGCGGCCAGAAACGAGGATGTGGGTATTCCCGGCACAAAGGTCCTGGGGCTCAGAATGGCCGCTGCTCTGGGAGCCTTCGCGGGAGATCCATCAAAAAAACTGGAGGTGCTGCGCAGCGTCGCGCCCGAGGACGAGGAACGGGCCTGCGCCTTCTCCCTGACCGACGCCTGCAGCGTGGAACCCGACTGGGACACGGCTCCCGTGGGTCTGTACGCGGAGGCCATCGTGGAGACGGAAAAAGGCGTGGGCAGAGCCATCATCGCCAAGGCTCACAACAATCTGGTGCTGAAGGAAGCAGATGGAAGGGTGCTTTATGACGCGCACTTTCAGAGAGAGAAGGACATTGACGAGACCAACGACCCCATCAGCCGGTATACGCTGGAGGATCTGTACAGCTTCGCAACAGAGGCGCCGGTCGAAAGTCTGGGACTGATAAAAGAGGCGCTGGAAAAAAACCGGGCTCTGGCCCAGGCCGCTCTGGATGGAAAGACCGGCATCGGGCTGGGGCAAAATCTTCTGAAGCGGAGCGGGGGAGATAGGATCCGGAAAGCCAGAGCCATCACAGCGGCAGGTTCCGAGGCCCGCATGTGCGGCTGCGGCATGCCGGCGATGGCCTGCGCCACCAGCGGAAACGCGGGAGTCACGGGCTCCATGCCTCTTCTCAGTCTGGCGGAGGATATGGGAGCGGATGAAGAGCTTCTTCTCCGGGCCACAGCCCTTTCTTATCTGGTCACCATCCTGGGAAAACAGCGCATCGGGCGTCATTCCGTCATGTGCGCCTGCGTGGTGGCGGCCTCCGAGGGAGTGGCTGCGGGAACCGCCCTGCTGCTGGGGGGCGGTATCAGGGAAATACATATGGCCATCAACAATACGATCATCAATGTCTTCGGCGTGGTCTGCGACGGGCCCCGCCCGGCCTGCGCCCTGAAGCTCTCCTCCGCCGCCGGCATCGCCATCGAGGGGGCCATGCTGGCCATGGAGGGCTTTGAGGTGCCTCTGGGAAGCGGCGTCTGCGGCCATGACGCCGACGAGTCCATCCGCTTTATGGGAGATTTCGCGAAAACGGCCATGACAGAGATGGGTATGAAGCTCTGCAAAGCTTTATACGGCAAGCATCAGAAATAAGGAGAGACAGGATGGGACATTCTCAATATCCGATTTTGCGCATTGACCGAAAAGCACTGGAGAACAACGGCCGGCGAATGGCAGAGCTCTGCAGGGACAGAGGCATCTCCGCCTGCGCGGTGGTGAAGGGCGTAAACAGTCTGCCCCAGTGCTGCGACATACTGAGCCGCTGCGGTTTTACCGCCCTGGCCAGTTCCCGGCTGGAACAGCTTCGACGGATTAAGGAACTGGGGGCTGGTCTGCCCACCATGCTGATCCGCATTCCCATGCTGTCGGAAGTTTCTGATCTGGTCTGCTTTGCGGACAGCTCCCTTGTCAGCGAGATGAAAACACTCCGGCGCATAAACGAGGAAGCGTCGGCCCAGGGGAAGACACACCGGGTCATTCTGATGGCTGATCTGGGAGATCTTCGGGAAGGATGGTTCCGGAGACAGGATCTGCTGGAAGCCGCATTGACGGTGGAGGAAGGGCTTTCCAACGTGGAGCTGTACGGGATCGGAACGAATCTGAGCTGCTACGGCTCCATCGTGCCTACCGTGGAAAATCTGGGCGAATTGGCCGAAGCGGCGGAGGAGATCGAGACGCGCATAGGCCGGAGACTTGAAGTGATCTCGGGAGGCGCTACCACGGCCGTTCCCCTCATGATGACCGGGGACATGCCGGAGAGGATTAATCATCTCCGATTGGGAGAGTGTCTGTTTACCAGGCCTCTGTCCTGGGAGCAGGATGTGGAGGGGATGGACCGCCGGGCGTTTACGATCAGGGCCGAGATTATCGAGCTCAATGAAAAGCCCACCTTTCCCATAGGCCAGCGGGGAGTGGCGGCCTTTGGCAAAGCCCGGACCTATGAAGACCGGGGAATCAGAAGGCGAGCCATACTGGCTCTGGGAAATCAGGATCTGGGCGATGCGAAAAACGCTCTCATTCCCCGGGACGGTCAGACCTTTGTTCTGGGGGCCAGCGGAGATCATCTCATCGTTGATATAGAAGACTGCAGCCATCTCTATGAGCTGGGGGGCACCATGGATTTCGGCTTGACCTACCAGGGGCTGCTGTATGCGTCCATGTCCCCCTGGGTGAATAAACTGTATATTTAGAAGGAGTGATGGAACATGGCAATGGAAAAGCTGCTTAAGGGGGCCAGAAAGATCGTCGGAGTCTGCGCCAACGTAAGACCGGGAGAAAAAGTACTCATCGTAACGGATTCAGGCATAGCGCAGAGCATTGTGGAAGCGCTCTATGAGAGCGCCCTGGAGGCCGGAGGGGAAGCGGCCGTTATCGCGACTCCGCCGGGGAAAAAGCCGGGGGAGGAACCTTCCGCGCTGGTGGCCCAGGCGATGATGGGAGCAGATGTGATCCTTTCTCCAACCTCCCGCACGATCTTTCATTCCCGGGCCGCCGCTGAAGCACTTCAGGCAGGAGCCAGACTGTTAAGCCTGACGGAGATAACGGAGCAGACTCTGCTGTCCGGCGGCATCGACGCGGACTTTGCGGCTCTCCAGCCTCGGGTACGCCGCCTGGCGGAGCGGTTTGACAGAGGCGGAAAGGTCCGGGTCACAGCTGATAACGGCACGGACCTGACACTGGATATCACGGGCAGGGACGCCCATTGGTGCAGCGGGCTCTGTCACGAAAAGGGACAGCGAATGGGAATACCGGAGCTGGAGGTCTTTGCCGCCCCTCTGGAGGACAGCGTGAACGGAACGCTGGTGGTAGACGCGTGTATTGCCGGAGTGGGAGGGGTCAAGGAACCCGTTGTCATTCAGCTGAAGGAGGGAAGGCTTGTGAGCGTGGAGGGCGGAGAAGAGGCCCGAAGGCTGCTGGACCTGTTGAAAGCCCCCGACGACCCGGCCTGTCTGGTGATCGCCGAGTTTGCCCTGGGACTCAACGATAAGGCGAAGGTGACGGGAAATATTATAGAGGACGAGGGGGTATACGGCACCGGTCATTTTGCCTTTGGAAACAACGTGCATTTTGGAGGCGTGAATCCCGCGCCTATCCATCTGGACATGGTGTACTGGCATCCCACTGTGGAAATGGACGGAGAGCGGATCATGATCAATGGGAAGCTGACGGGAGGTTACGATGAACAGTATATATGAGGAGGCCGTCAACGCCATACCTTTTAAAGCCCGCCGGGGAAGGCTGGAGGCAGATGGATCAGGAAACCTGCACATGGACGGCGTGGATCTCCCCGAACTTGCCCGTCAGTACGGCACGCCGCTGTTCGTATTCAGCGAGAGAAGTCTGCGGGCAAACTACCGGGATATGCGAAGGATCTTCAGCCGGTACTTTGAAAAGCTGGAGATCTGCTTTGCCTGCAAATCCAACTCTCTGCTGGCGGTGCTGCGCACTCTGAGGGAGGAAGGAGCCTGGGCAGACGTTGTTTCCGGCGGAGAATACTACAAGGCCCTGAAGGCCGGCGTGCCGGGAGAGCGCATCGTATTCAATGGAAACAACAAGAAAAGAGAGGAATTGAAGCAGGCCATCGAAAACGGGTCCCTCATTAACGTGGATTCCATAGCGGAGCTTTACATGGTTCACGAAGCGGCCGAAGGTCTTGGCACAAAGGCCAAGATCAGCATCCGGGTCAACGGGGACATTTCCCCCGATATCATCGCCGAGTTCGCCACCGCTCAGAAAGGCAGTAAATTCGGCGTGGATCTGGACGGGGAGGCTTTTTCCGCTTACCGGTACGCTTCCCAGTCCCCCCATATGGAAGTTTTGGGCATTCACAGCCACATTGGATCCCAGATAGAAGACAGCCGGTACTACAGGCACGCCGGGGAGCGGATCATGGATTTTGTGGGAGTGCTGAAGAAAGAACTGGGGATCGAGCTGACCTATGTCAACATGGGAGGCGGATTTGGCATTCCCTTTGACTACCTGACCCAGCCTGACGGTCTGGAGGCGTTCGCCTCGTCCATCCACTCCATCATTCAGTCAAAGGTGAAGGAATACGGCCTGAAGACGCCGGTATTGATGATCGAACCGGGAGCGTCCCTGGCGGGAACCTGCGCGGTGACTCTCATGAAGGTGGGGACCGTCAAGCAGAGGGAGGGGAAAAAACTGGCGGCCTTGGACGGCGGAGGCGACACACTGCTTCGGGCCACCCAGGGGTGGTACACGTACCGGGCTCTCTGCGCCAATAAGATGGATCAGCCGGAGGAGGAGATCTGCGATCTGGTCGGCCCTCTGTGTTACGAGGGGGACGTTCTGGCCCGGGGACGCCGAATGTGCGTCCTGAAGGAAAACGATATCCTGGCGTTTCTCGATACCGGGGCGTACACCACCTCGCTGATGAACAATTATAACGGCAGACCCACGGCCGCGGCGGTGATGATCACAGAGTCCGGGGACGTGAAGCTGATCAAGCGGAGACAGAGTCTTGAGGATCTGATCTCCGGAGAAGAATAAACTATGTACCGACCCCCGGAAGTCAGACGAAAGGTCGAAGGATCGGGGGTCGGTTTTTTCATGACAAAACGTGAGACTGTCCAGCTCCCAGCGCCTGCCTGTACGGTGGCCCAGTCCCAAGACGGGGAGTAGGAATATCTCCGGCCATCAATCGGGGATGATCAGCGTGCGTCCGGCGTAGATCAGATCCGGATCGGAGATGTGATTCAGCTGAGCCAGAGTCTTCACCGTTATGCCGAACCGGCGGGCGATGGCAGAAAGCGTGTCGCCGGAGCGGATCAGATAGCGGCGATAATGCGTTGAGCCGGAAAGGTTCCCGCCCGGCGCAGTTCCTTTCGGGAGGAGGAGCAC
Source organism: Bacilliculturomica massiliensis (assembly GCF_900605495.1). Lineage (GTDB taxonomy): Bacteria > Bacillota > Clostridia > Peptostreptococcales > Anaerovoracaceae > Bacilliculturomica > Bacilliculturomica massiliensis. The sequence goes on along the minus strand of NZ_LR027603.1, from coordinate 1,235,533 downwards.
CTGACCCGGATAGATCAGGCTGGGGGTCTTGATGTGGTTCAGAGAAACAAGGGCATTGACAGTGGTGCCATACCGGCGGGCGATGGCCCACAGCGTATCTCCGGAGCGGACGGTCACGAAAGCCGGAGTCTGATCCTCCGGGCTGTTGGATCCGCCGGCGTTTCCATTTCCCGCACCGGATCCGGACTGACCTGTGCCGGAATCTCCTCGAGTGGGAACGAGAAGAATCTGACCGGGATAGATCAGCCTGGGATTTTCGATATGGTTGAGAGAGACCAGTTCGGCCACAGTAGTGCCGTATCTGACCGCGATGTCCCAGAGCGTATCGCCGCGCTGCACGGTATAGCGGAAGGTCTTCGTTCCCTGACCGCCGCTGTTTCCATCTCCGCTGTTGTTTCCGCTTCCGCCGGAGACGTCGGGAGGAAGGAGGCCGTCTACGAAAATGGATCCTCTGAAATAGTCCAGATCCACGTCTCCGGAGATACCGGGAATAGCTCCTGTGTCTGAATACTGAAATCCGCTCCACGTGTCCCACGGGCCGGAAGATTCAGGACGGGTCGCACTGTAGTCGGCGATCCACAGCGGATAGCGGGACAGACGGGCATCCCAGATATTCTCTGCATTGTAAGCGTCGCTGTAAAACGCCGGAGCATAGCCGATAAGCTGCTCCAGTCTGGCGGAGAAGACGGAGGCGATCTGATTGATCTCTTCTCGGCTAAGATCTCCAAATTGTTCAAAATCCACCGCGGGTCTGCAATCCGCCGTTTTATCCCTGATCAGAGAATAGAAGAACTCGGCCTGCGCCGCAGCCTCGCCGGCAGTCTGAGCGGTCACGTAGTGATAGAAACCGATCTTCAGTCCGGCCTCACGGGCCTTCGTATCGTTTGCCTGGAAATTGGCGTCCGTGTAATCAGAACCGGCGCCGGATTGAATATATACGACTTCCACGCCTGCTGCCGCCACTTTATTAAAATCGATGTCTCCCTGCCATTGACTCACATCGATCCCGCGGAGGGCAGGTCTTTCCCCATCTGAGGTGGGAACTGCCGCGGCAAAAGCCGGAGCCGGCGCAGAAATAAGCAGGAGCGCGCAGAGGGCGGTTCCCAATATTTTTCGCATCTTAATCATGCTGGTTTCATTCCTTTCTGATCACTGCCCTGATCTTGGTATGGGCGTGATCAGTACATTATATGACCGCGGAAGTCAAAGTGCCGATGCGGAACTATTTTCAGTCCGTCTGTTCCCCTTGTTCTTTTTGTGTTTCACCAGCGGCATTTTGGTCGATGCCGGAGAAAGCGCATTCGTCCATCACAGCCCAGAGTCTCAGTCCGCCGGCCGCAAGCGAGAGCAGAGCGGCGGCGAAGCCGACGCCGTTTCGAAGCTGCACCCCCGGGTCCGGGCCGCACCGGCGCAGCGTATCGCCGGAAACTCCGAAGAAGTAGATCAGGGCCCAGAAGGACAGCAGCGCGGCGGCGATACGCGGAGGGCAGGTATCAGGCCACGCCGGACCGGCCTTTTTCTCGCCGGGACAGGCTCCCTCTGCGTTGCCCCCGCCGCCATCTCCAGCGGGATCTGCCGCTGCGCCCGGGGGCTGGGACGCCTCCGCCAACAGATACAGCAGCTGCTCCTCCTGAACGGCAGTCACGTAATAGGAAAGGAAGAGCGCTGCGATGAAAAATAAAAGATACTTCTGGGAATCACGAATGAGACGGAGCTGTTTTTCCAGCTGATTCCCTACACCAGCGGAGGCGTTAGCTCCTGCTGGAATGCCCGCCGAATTCTCAGACGGCAGACCGGCCGGCGCCGAAATGGAGCCGGCCGTCTGAGTGGTCGTGTCAGCCGGGCAGTCATCCTGACGGCCCGGCTTTTGATTTTCTTTCCGCTTCTGTATCACCATGGCGTCTCACTCCCTTTCCGCCCCGCCGCAGGCCGTCGGACCGGCAGCCTGCGGCGTCGGTCCCATATTGTCTAAAACTATCTTATGCCTGAGAGCAGGTCCTCATTTTCTTTTTTAACAGGAATGCCGCGCCTACGCCGTTTTCCGGCATGAATCGAAAGGGCGTAAAATATACTTAATGTGAGTCCGGGCCGATCCCGGCTCAGATACAGATCACAATTCGCTTGGAGGGAGTCTGACAATGGAAGAAAAGGGATATTTGATCGCCCAGGTATTTACGGCGCGCATGGCGATCCCCATCGAAGGGGTGTCGGTGAGCATACTGACGGACGATGATGAAGATCCGGAACTGATCGCGTTTCGGAAAACAGACAGAAACGGGAAAACAGAGCCGGTGGAGATCCCCACGCCGCCGGTGGACGCCACGCTGGAGCCGTCCTCTGAGAGAGGATTTTCCACCTGCAATATCCAGCTGGAACACACGGGATATTACAGCGTTCTGGTGGAACACGTGCAGATCTTTTCCGGGGTGGAGAGCATACAGCAGATGGAAATGGTGCCGGCGGCGGAATTCGTGGAGCCGGAAGACTGGAGCAGGATCTATGCGATCACGCCTCAGGACCTGTGAGGCAGAAAAATGAAGAAGAAGGAGGCGGCAATGGCCATTACATCAATACCATATATTCCGCAGTACATCACCGTACACCTGGGCACGCCTGGTCAGTACGCTCAGAATGTAACGGTTTCCTTTGCGGATTACATCAAAAACGTGGCTTCCAGCGAGATCTATCCCACCTGGAATGAAGAAGCGCTGAAAGCTAATATCTATGCCCAGATCTCCTATGCGGTGAACAGGGTGTACACAGAATTTTACCGCAGCCAGGGTTATGATTTCGATATTACGAATTCCACCAGCGTGGATCAGAAGTTTATCAACGGGCGCAATATCTTCGACAATATCGACAGGCTGGTGAGTGAGATATTCAACATTTATATCAGCAGGATCGGCAATGTGGAGCCGTTGGCTGCAAAATTCTGCAACGGGACCACCTCTACCTGCGACGGCCTTTCCCAGTGGGGCAGCGAAGAATTGGCGCAGCAGGGCTACACGGCGTTTCCCATCCTCCAGTACTATTACGGGGACGATATCGATCTGGTGACAGACGCGCCGATCCGGAATATCAGGGAGTCTTATCCCGGAACGGCCCAGAGACTGGGGAGCCGGGGAGAGCCGGTGACGATCATTCAGTCGGAGCTGAACCGCATCTCCCAGAATTATCCGCTGATCCCCAAGATCAGCAGTGTGGACGGAATATTCGGTCCTGAGACGGAAAACGCGGTCAAGGTCTTTCAGGGTATCTTCAATCTGACTCAGGATGGTATCGTGGGAAAAGCCACATGGTATAAGCTGGTCAACCTGTACGTAGGGATCGCGCGGCTGTCAGAGCTGAACTCGGAAGGTGTGAAACTCTTTGAGACATCTCTGGAATACCCCGATGCGATCTCGGAGGGAAACAGCGGGGAGAAGGTAGAGATCCTGCAGTATTTCCTGTCGCTGTTTTCTGAATTTTATCTGACGGTGCCGCCGGTGGCGATCACTGGAGTGTTCGGTCCTGAGACGAAAAGTTCCGTACTTGGTTTTCAGGGGGAATACGGTCTGCCGCTCACCGGCGTGGTGGACGCCAAGACCTGGAATGTGATGTACGACGCCTTCAGGGGCATTGCGGTCACCGTGTTTACGGAGGACGAGATCTTTGCCATTCAGGTCAGGCCCTATGGGGGAACGGTGCTCAAGCTGGGTTCGGCAGGGGAGGATGTGACGGCGCTGCAGGAATACATCAACGCGCTGGCCTTCGCTTTCCTCGACATCGACCCGGTCGCTGTCACCGGAGTATTCGATGAATCTACGGAGAATTCTGTGAAACAGTATCAGCGTCTGATGGGACTGCCTGAGACGGGGGAAGTAGACCGCACCGTATGGAACGCCATCATCAACAGCTATAAAGATGTGTTGTCGGCAGTGACTTCCAGGCCGATCCAGTATCCGGGCAGAGAATTGAAAAAAGGAGATTCGGACGAGAACGGCGCCGGAAAAACGCCCGCGCAGCCCGCGGATCCCACGGAAGAGGAAGGGAGGTCGGATCATGAATAATTCAAGTCGGTTTGATCCCTTTGTGGGGCAGCCCGTCAGGAGCATACAGACCGCGCTGAGAAAGATATCAAGGGTATACGAGGATATCCCGCCGGTGATCCCGGACGGTCAATTCGGGGAGCAGACAGAAACGGCAGTCCGCGCCTTTCAGCGAAAGTTCGGACTGCCGGAAAACGGCCGCGTGGACAATGAGACCTGGGATAAGATCAGACTGGTTCACGACGATGTGGGGCGCTATATGGATGAACCGGACCCAGCCGTCATCTATCCGGGGCCTCAATTTACCATTCTCCCGGGCGAGGGCAGCGTTCATCTTTTTGTCATACAGGCCATGCTTCTGGCCCTGTCTCTCCGTTTTGCCAATCTGCCCGTCGTGCGGGTCACCGGGATCCACGACGGACCCAGTGTGTCGGCGGTCAGAAAACTTCAAAGTATCTTCGGCATGACGGAAAACGGCATGATCGAAAAAGAATTCTGGAATCGGCTGGCTTCTGTTTACAAGGGCTTTACAGCGAAGGACGTGTTCGGGAAATCTTCTCCACGCCGGAGAGTGTGATCAGCGTACTCAGGAACATGCGCTGCAGCCCCAATGTGATCGTATCCTTCTCGATCACCGCTCCCGGAGCGATATAGAGATTTCCCAGTTCTGTGGGATAACGAGTGTAGTCCTTTTCAAGAAGGGACTGCGCTTCTGCTTCGGCGGCAAACCTTACCGTCATCTCCTGATAGGAACTGCTTCAGCATCTGCGGACGACAGGATAAATAACCAGATCTCCCACATCCTTTTTCTGCATTTCTTTCTTCAGCGGTTCGGTGATAACAATATTCATACGATACCTCCTTTTATATTCCGGCGATCCCCGGCTGTTTTCTGATCGATGATGTTATTATACCTGGGATGGACGCGGTTGAATCACACGGCGAAAATTTTTTCGGGAAACCGGAAAGACCAGGCTCAATAACCGAATCACAATAATATATTTCTGTAAACTTATCTCTGCAAAAAATGGGGAACGGGTAAGGAAAAGACAAGGAAGCTCTGGAAGTCTCAGCGGATCTATACTATAATGATTCAGGAACAGCCGCCGGAAGCGGCTGTATAAGGATACAAGAGAAGAGGTAACGTATATGGATTACAAAGAATTATTGGAAAACGCCCGAAAGGCCCTGGCGCCGAAATGTCGCGTGTGCAGGGTCTGCAACGGCGCGGCGTGCCGCGGAGAGCTGCCCGGTTCCGGAGGCAAGGGAACAGGCGAGAGCTTCGTGAGAGCGTACGAGAAACTTTCCGAAGTAAAGATCAATATGGATACGATCTACGAAAACAGAGGTCAGGATACAACGGCGCGGCTGTTCGGCCATACTTTTGCCGCCCCTGTCTTTGCGGCGCCCATCAGCGGCATGTCCAGCAATTACACCGGATATTTTACAGAGACCGCCTACAACGAATGCGTGGTCGGCGGCACGCGAAAAGCGGGGTGCTCGGCCTTTACGGGGGACGGCGTAAGTGCGGACTTTTTCGAGGGTCCTCTGTCGGTGGTGAAGAAGGCTGGGGGCATGGCGATCCCCACCATCAAGCCCTGGGACAGGGACACGGTGCTGGAGAAGGTCCAAAAAGCGCAGGAAGCAGGCGCTTTCGCTGTGGCGATGGATATCGATTCCGCCGGGCTTCCCATTCTGGCTCTCGCAGGCAGACCGGGGGCAGCCAAAAGCGTGGAAGAGCTGGCGGAGATCCGCCGCGGGGTGAAGGTACCCTTTATCCTCAAGGGCATCATGACGGCGGAGGGAGCGAAAAAAGCGCTGGAAGCAGGAGCTGACGCCATCATCGTTTCCAATCACGGCGGACGGGTCCTGGATCACTCAAGAGCGCCGGTAGAGGTGCTGCCCTCCATCAGGAAAGCGGTGGGAGATCAGATGACGATCCTCATCGACGGAGCGATCCGCACTGGAGTGGACGTCTTCAAGGTGCTGGCGCTGGGAGCCGACGGCGCGCTCATCGGCAGACCCTATGTGACCGCGGCTCACGGCGGCGGCGAAGAAGGCGTCGCTCTGTATACGAACAAGATCATCGGCGAGCTTGCAGATACCATGAAAATGACCGGCTGCGCTGTTTTGTCTGACATTACTCCGGACAAGGTGGACTGGGAAAAATAGAAAAAAGAGAGAAGTGAAAGCAGTATGGAGCAGAACAGCATGGATCAGACAGGTCTGAGACGCAGGATCGAGAACTACAGGCCTTTTGGCGCGCAGGAGGAACGGGAACGGCAGACGATGCTCTCCTATATGGACCGTTTCAGCGATCTTCCGGAGAGAAGCAACGAGACGGCCCATTTCACGGCGTCAGCCCTTATCCTGAACGAGAGAAGGGACCGCACGCTGCTGGTGTATCACAATCTCTATGATTCCTGGAGCTGGACAGGCGGTCACGCCGACGGCGAGACCGACCTGCTGGCGGTAGCCCTGCGCGAAGCGCAGGAAGAAACGGGAGCGGAAGTAAGACCGATTTCCCCGGAAATACTGTCCCTGGACATTCTGCCGGTCTGGGGCCACGTAAAGCGCGGCGTTTACGTGGCCTCCCATCTGCATCTGAATCTGGCTTTCCTGCTGGAAGCGGATGAGAACGCGCCGCTGCGGGTCAAACCCGACGAGAATTCGGGGGTGCGGTGGTTTCCGCTGGAAGACCTGACAGAGGTGGTGCGGGAACGGGAGATGAAACCTGTTTACCGCAAACTGATCAGCAGAGCAGAAGCGTTCAGCGGTGGGATAAACAGATAAAGGCGGGACATGAATGGAGAAGAAGAACATGCAAAGAGATCAGAACCCGGCTGCTGCAGCGGTCTTTGACCTGGACGGTACGCTGTTGAATTCACTTGAAGATCTGCGGGACGGCGTCAATTTCGCCATGAAACAGATGGGCTTTCCTCAGCGAAGCACGGAGGAAATGCGGCGGTTTGTGGGAAACGGGATCGGCAGGATGGTGGGCCGGGCGGTGCCGGAAGGGACATCGGCGGAGAAGACAGCGGCCTGCCTTGGGTTGTTTCGGGAGTACTACGAAGAACACATGGCGGATAAGACGCGGCCTTACGCAGGAATACCGCAGATGCTCAGCGGCCTGATGGAACGGGGCGTGCGCGTGGCCGTAGTGTCCAACAAGTACGACGCGGCGGTGAAGGCCCTGTGCGGAAGATTTTTTGGCGGACTGGTGGAAGTGACCGTAGGCGACCACCCGGGCAGCCGGAAGAAACCGGCTCCGGACAACGTATTTGAGGCGCTGCTCCGGCTGGGCGTGCCTCCGGAGCGGGCGCTGTATGCGGGGGATTCCGACGTGGACATGGAGACGGCGAAGAACGCCGGCCTGATATCCGTGGGGGTGCTGTGGGGCTTTCGGGACAGAGAAGAGCTGCTGGGAGCCGGGGCGCGCCATCTGGCGTCAGAGCCGGCGGATATTCTCAGACTGGCGGACGATCTGTGGCGCGGCAGCCCGGGCGGCTCAGATCTTCGGTCGTGATCGAATCGGCCGGCTCATCCACAGCGTCCCCATGTCTGGACCGCCTGTGAAAGGGAAGGGGCAGCTTTGGCAGGAGGATGGCGCAGAACATGACCACGCATCCGATGGTCTTGCGCAGAGTGAAGGTCTCACCCACTAAAAGAACGGCAAACAGCGTTCCGAACACCGTCTCAAGAGACATGATCAGCGCTGTATGACTGGCCGGCGCGTAGCGCTGGGCCATATTCTGCAGCAGATAGGCCAGCGCTGTGTTGAGGATGCCCAGATAGGCGATCCCCATCCAGCTGCGCAGCGAGATGTGGGAAGGGGGCAGGGGCGTTTCCATAAAGAAAGCTCCGGCGAATGCAAGGACAGCTGCGGTGACCATGGTCACCAGGGTATATACGGTAATGTCGATATGATTCACCAGCCTGCCGGTGATAATGACCTGCAGTGAGAAAATGAACGCAAAGATCAGGGTCAAAAGATCGCCGTACTCCATGGAAAGATCGCTGTTCAGGGTCAGGATCCCGATGCCGGCCATGGCCAGGAACGCCGCGAGAATAAGGCGTTTTCCGGGCTTTTCCCTGAAGAATAAGAAGGAAAGCAGGGGGACGATCACGGTGTAGGATGGCACGATAAAGCTCTGCTTGGCGGGAGTGGTGTACAGCAGACCTATGGTCTGAAAGCAATTTCCCACGAACATGAGCGCGCCGACAGCCATGCCGGCAAGCAGCGTTTTTTTATGGACGGACCGCAGACGAGGCAGGGCCAGAGGCAGCATGAACAGCGCCGCGCCCAGGTAGCGGTAGGCGACCTGATAAAAGGGCGTGGTGGTCTCCAGCGCGATCTTTCCCGCCACAAAGCCCGCTCCCCAGATGATGGCCAGCAAAAAAAGCTGTATATCTGCAACGATTATTTTTTTTCTCATTTCCTGTTCTGCCATAAAAAAACTCTCCTTTTTGTGTCGAATACCGAAAGTATTGTATCACCTGCGCCGGATAAAATCAAAGGAATAAATTTCAGCTTTTGTTTTTCTTTTTTTGTGCAAATTTCAACAAAATATGATACAGTATAGACATGGGGCTCCGAAGTCCGGCTCATCGGCTTTGGGGGATCATTCAAGAGGAGATCAGGGGTTGGACCCGGGAGGTGAATCATGACGAATACAACAATGGAATCGAACAGCCTGCTCATACGGCCGACAGTTTTTGACGACTGCAGGTATTTCGCGCAGTGGATGGAAGCGGATCCCGAGGTATCACAGTTTTTCACCATGGATCAGGGACGGGATTTCAACGAGATCGCAGAGGAATTCGTGGTCCGGACGCTGGACAAAACCATGCTGCAGCTGACCATCGTCAGCAAGGAAGCGGAGGAACCCATCGGACGCATCTGGATCAGCCGGATCGACACTCACGCCAACTCGCTGGATATTACGCGTATTTATATCGGCAATAAAGAATTCCGGGGCAGGGGGCTGGGCGAAGAATCGCTGCGGCTGCTGCTGGAATACTGTTTTATCAGCCTGCATATGGAGCGGGTCACGCTGGATCATATGCCGGAAAACAAGCGGGCGGCCAGTCTCTATCAGAAGCTGGGTTTCCAGTATGAAGGCTGCATGCGCCACGCGGGAAACAAGGACGGAGTGTATGTAGATCTGATGCTCATGTCCATGCTCCGCTCCGAATATTACGCCAACCTCAGGGATGAACGGATGTAGCGCTGTCCGGACTCTCCGCGCCGGCGTCCGGCGCGTATATTTCCGCAGATACCTGAAAAAATAAAAACGAAGCGCCGGGAGAACGTCTGTGGACCTAAAGAATTCCGACTGGGGTTCTTAATAGTTTGTTAAGAAATCGGTGCAGCGATTAGTAAGAATTATAAGGTATCCTCAATTATGAAGAGCAGATCCGCCACACAGCGGAATGCTCTGCATCATGGAAAGGGGGTACCTGTTTTATTTGAGAAAGGAATGAATCATGAACATTTTGGTTTGCGACGATGACAGAGAGATCGTAGGGGCGATCGAAGTTTACCTGAAGAACGAGGGATATGAGATATTCAAGGCGTACGACGGGATCGAAGCGCTGGATATCCTGGACAGAGAGGATATCCACCTGATTCTCATGGACGTGATGATGCCGCGGATGGACGGCATGAGGGCGACTATGAAAATCCGCGAAGAAAAAAACATTCCGATCATCATGCTTTCCGCCAAGACAGAGGATTACGACAAGATCACGGGGCTGAACGTAGGCGCAGACGATTATATCTGCAAGCCTTTTAATCCGCTGGAGCTGATCGCGCGGGTCAGATCGCAGCTGCGGCGGTACGTGAATCTGGGGAGTATGGAAAAGAAAACGGGGACTTATCAATCGGGGGGATTGGTGGTGGACGATGAATCAAAGTCCGTCACCGTGGACGGAGAACAGATACCGGTTACTCCCATCGAGTACGGGATACTGAAATATTTAACGCAGAACGCCGGCAAGGTGTTTTCCATGGAACAGATCTACGAGGCGGTCTGGAACGAGACGGCCTACAATCCGGAAAACACCGTGGCCGTGCACATCCGGCGCATTCGGGAAAAGATCGAGATCAACCCGAAGGAGCCGAGATACTTAAAGGTGGTATGGGGAATTGGATATAAAATTGAAAAAATCAAATAAAAAGCTGGTGGCTGTGATCGTATTGTTCTTCCTTTGCGTCACCAGTTTTTCCGCTTCGGTGGCCATCGGGCTGACCGAACTATTCAAGGCGGTGGACGTGGGCGATCCTTTTCGGATGATCACTTCGAAAACCTACGAACAGAGCAATGAACTTCAGGCGGATTTTGTCAATCAGCTGAATATGCTGCACTGGGGGATCGTCAGCCCGGAGAACGAGGACAGCGGCGACGACGGCCTGGCGGCAAGCATGTGGGAAAAAGGATTTCGCTTCTACGTGACCAACGGATCAGAGGCCCTCACGAATCTCACCGAGGGTGGAAAGGTGGTCCGCGGTCCCGCTGAGGCGCTTCCCGAGTACCTGCGTGGAGCGGAGGGAGGCATCCTCACCGCAGGAGAACTTGAAGTGCTGGGCAAGAGCGAAGGAGCGTACCGCATCTTTTCCGGCAGCAGGCTGACAGGCGTTCCGCAGGTAAATCAGGGCACGGTCTACGAAGATCGGCGGCTGGTCAACCAGATCATGAGCTATGGATCGGAAAATCTGCTGGGCAGCGGGACCGACGGGGAGCTCACGGTCTATCTGGCTTTCACTCAGGATTATGTGAGCAACGCCAAAATCGCGTATGAGAGCGTGCGGGCGGAGGTCAAGATCGGAGCGATCATCTCTCTGATCTGCGCTCTCGTCAGCCTGATCTTCTTCATCGCGCTCTGCGTGCTGTGCGGCAAGCAAAAGGAAGACGGGACCCCGGTGCTCACAGGCATCGATCGCTGGTTCAGCGAACTTCTCATCGGCGGCGTCATCTTCTCCATCGTGATGAGCTGTCTGGTCTGCGTGGGAGCCTCGGAGGCTTACTACAGTTATCAGTACGATGTCTACGGATATTACGACAGCTACGACCTCTATTACGGCAGCTCTGCGGCGGACAGCGTGGAGACGGTCATTATGGCGGCGGGGCTGTGGGTCACTTCGGCGGTGGGACTGCTGTTTATGATGGCTCTGGTAAAAAAGAGCAAGGCCGGCCGTTTTATCAAAGATTTTCTCATCGTGCGCTTCTTCACCTGGCTGTGGACCGGACTGCGCGACATCTACTACGGAAGCAGCGTTATGAAAAAGGTCGTCATCATGGTGGCGCTGATCAGTCTGGGCTCCGCAACGGTGGTCTTCTTTCCCGTGGTGCTGGTGATCTCGCTGGTCTTCGCGGCCAGATGGGTGAAGCAGTACGAGGCGATCAAGACCGGTGTGCGCGAGGTGAAAAACGGCAACCCCGCCTACAAGATCCCCATCGAGGGAGAACCGGACGGCGAGCTGCAGCAGCTGGCAGGCGATATCAACGCGATCTCAGAGGGATTTGATCTGGCTGTGAAGCAGGAGCTGAAGAACCAGCGCATGAAAACGGAGCTGATCTCCAATGTGTCCCACGATATCAAGACGCCGCTGACTTCTATCATCACTTATGTGGATCTCCTGAAAAAGGAAGGTCTGGACTGCGAGGACGCGCCCAAGTATCTGGATGTACTGGATCAGAAGAGCATCCGGCTGAAGAAGCTGACGGAGGATCTGTTTGAGGCAGCCAAGGTGTCCAGCGGCGACATCCCCGTGAATCTGGAGCGGGTGGAGCTGCTCTCCCTGCTGTCCCAGACGCTGGGCGAGATGGACGACAGGCTGACGGACAGAGGGCTGGAGGTCATCGTCAAAGCGGAACAAGAGCGTTATTATGTTGAGGCGGACGGGCAGCTCATGTGGCGGGTCCTGGAAAACCTCTTCGGAAATGTGATCAAATACGCGCTGGATCATTCCAGAGTGTATATCGATATCAGGGAAGAAGCCATATCCGAAAACAGTTCGGTGGCTGTTCTGGAAATGAAAAACGTATCCAGAAATCCGCTGAACATTCCGGCGGACGAGCTAATGGAGCGGTTCAAGCGCGGCGATGAGGCCAGAAGCACGGAGGGCAGCGGTCTGGGGCTATCCATCGCAAGAGATCTGATGAATATTCAGCGCGGCCGGTTCGATATCATCATCGACGGCGATCTCTTCAAGGCAAAGATCGCTTTAAATACTTGTCAGTAAATTCAGAAAATAAAACAATATTTTAAGGCAGATTTCACTTATTGGTGGAATCTGTCTTTTTTTACACTGCTCCCGTATGTTCGAAATGATTTATATGGTATAATAAATTAATCAAATCAGTCATACTATTGACATGTGCGCGGACGCCAGGCATCTCCGTGTGACAATACATCGCTCGGGAGGGAATTATGAAAAAAAATCTGGAACTGCCCGTCTATCTGTTTCACCAGGGAACGGCGGAGAGAGCGTACGAATTGCTGGGCTCTCATCCCTGCGTCAGCCGGAGCGAAGAGGGATATATCTTCCGCGTCTGGGCGCCCAACGCGGAAGCCGTTTTTCTGCAGGGCGACTTCAACGGCTGGACGGACAGCCATCCCATGAAAAAGCTGAACGAGCAGGGGATCTGGGAAGTGTTCGTTCCCGGGATCGGCACCTATGAAGCGTACAAATATGCGGTGGACGGACGGGACGGCAAGCGCCGGATGAAGGCCGATCCTTACGGCTTTCATATGGAGACCAGGCCGGGGACCGCGTCAAAAACCTATGATATTTCGCAATATAAATGGAAGGATAAGCAGTGGAAGGAGCGCGGTCTCAGCGGCGTTCCGGTAAATATCTACGAGGTGCATCCAGGCTCGTGGAAGCGCTATCCGGACGGAAACTTTTACAGCTATGAAAAGCTGGCGGAGGAGCTGATCCCATACGTGAAGGAGATGGGCTACACCCATATCGAACTGATGCCGGTGGCGGAATATCCCTTCGACGCGTCCTGGGGATATCAGATCATCGGATACTACGCGCCCACCTCCCGTTACGGTACGCCGGAGGGCTTTATGTCCTTTGTGGACGCCTGCCATCAAAACGGGATCGGCGTGATCCTGGACTGGGTCCCCGGTCATTTTCCCAAAGATGCGGCGGGACTCTTCTGCTTTGACGGCGGCAGCTGCTACGAATATGAGGACGAGCTCAAACGGGAACACCGTGAATGGGGCACCATGGTCTTCGACTGGGGGCGGGGGGAAGTCCGGAGCTTTCTGATCTCCAACGCGCTCTACTGGATCGAACAGTATCACATCGACGGGCTGCGGGTGGACGCGGTGGCGTCCATGCTCTACCTGGACTACAACAGGCAGGGCGGCGAATGGCGGCCCAACCGGTACGGGGGCAAGGAAAACCTGGAGGCCATCGACTTTCTGCATCAGCTCAATCAGACTGTGGCCAGGAACCATCCCAACGTAATGATGATCGCCGAGGAATCCACCGCGTGGCCCATGGTCACAAGACCTGTGGAGGAGGGCGGACTGGGATTCAACTTCAAGTGGAATATGGGCTGGATGAACGACACCCTGGAATATATGAAGACCGACCCCCTGTTTCGCCAGGGGCGGCACAACGCCATGACCTTTGCCATGACCTACGCATTTTCAGAGCGTTTCATCCTTCCTCTTTCCCACGACGAAGTGGTGCATATGAAAGGCTCCCTCATCAATAAGATGCCGGGCGAATATGAAGATAAATTTTCCAACCTGAAAACTTACTACGGATATATGATGACGCATCCCGGAAAGAAACTTCTTTTTATGGGGGGCGAGCTGGCGCAGTTCAACGAATGGCATTTTGAAGACCAGCTGGACTGGAATCTGCTGGAATTCGACATGCACAGGAAATTCAGGGACTACGTAAAAGATCTGAATCTGTTCTACAGGGAAAACCGGCAGCTGTGGGAGCTGGACGACAGCTGGGAAGGTTTTCTCTGGAACGACGCAGACGACGCGTCCAGGAATATTTACTGTTACCGGCGCATAGGCTTGAAGGGCGACCCTCTCATCGTCATTCTGAATTTCGCCGCGGCAAAGCATACCCGTTACCGGGTGGGGGTGCCGGCCGCGGGGACGTATGAGGCGGTCTTCCATTCCAACGATATAAAATACGGGGGCACAGGCCGGCATATGGGAGCGAAAAAAGCGGACAAAACAGCGCACCAGGGATGTACGCATTCTCTGTCTGTGGAGCTTCCGCCGCTGTCTATGATCATACTGAAACGGAAAGCGGCCGTCCGGAAGACCGCGAAAGCAAAAACAGTCAAATAGTTCCGAAAACACTGCGGAGGTGAGGAGATGGGCTACACAAAAAAGAAAGAGATGATCGCCATGCTGCTGGCCGGCGGTCAGGGAAGCCGTCTGGGAGTACTGACCAACTACGTGGCAAAGCCGGCGGTACCCTATGGCGGAAAATACCGTATCATTGATTTTCCGCTCTCCAACTGCGTAAACTCCGGTATCGATACCATCGGCGTTCTGACGCAGTATCAGCCGCTGGAGCTGAACGCCTACATCGGAAACGGACAGCCATGGGATCTGGACCGGCTCTACGGCGGCGTCAGCATTCTGCCGCCCTTCGTGAGAGGCAAGGCGGGGGAGTGGTATAAAGGCACGGCCAACGCCATCTATCAGAATATGCAGTTCATCGAGATGTACAATCCGGAATACGTGCTGATCCTTTCCGGAGACCACATATATAAGATGAACTATCAGATGATGCTGGATTACCACGAGGAAAAAAACGCGGACTGCACCATCGCCGTACTGCGGGTCCCCATGGAAGAAGCGTCCCGATTCGGCGTCATGAACGCGGATCAGGACCTGCGCATCAACGAGTTCGAGGAAAAGCCCCCGGTGCCCAAGAGCAATCTGGCGTCCATGGGCGTTTACATTTTCAACTGGTCCAAACTGAGAGAATACCTGGTGAAGGACGAGGCCGACCCGGACTCCACCAATGATTTCGGAAAGGACGTCATCCCGGAAATGCTCCGCTGCGGCGAACGGATGTACGCCTATGAATTCAAGGGGTACTGGAAGGACGTGGGTACCGTGGAGTCCCTCTGGGAAGCCAATATGGATATTCTCGATCCCAATGTGCCGCTGAATCTGGACGATCCGCCCTGGAAGATCTATTCCAGAAACGGAAATCTGCCCCCTCAGTATGTGGGAAATCACGCGGCCATCCGCAATTCAAATATTTCAGAGGGCTGTATCATCAACGGTTATGTGGAAAACAGCATTGTCTTTCCGGGCGTTACCATTGAGAAAGGAGCTGTCGTGCGCAGCTCGGTGATCATGCCGGGATGCCGCATCGGAGCGGACGCCGTGGTGGAATACTCGATCCTGGCCACTGCGGTTAACGTGGGAGAAAGAGCCAGGATCGGCTATACGGAAAAGACCGAATGCGCCGGCGGCGGTCACCGGCCTATAACGGTGCTGCGCCAGCGGCTTCAGATCGGCTGCGGCGTCATCATCGCAGCGGGAGCCATGCTGGAAGAAGACGTTTACGGGGAGGTGTAGACATGAATGTTTTAGGTATTATTTTTTCCTATGCAAAACGGGAAAATCTCCGGGAACTGACAAAGATCCGCACGCTGGCTTCGCTGCCCATCGGCGGAAAGTACCGCATCATCGACCTGCTTCTCTCCAACTATGTCAATTCCGGTGTGACCGACGTGTCGATCATTACGCAGAACAATTACCATTCGCTCATAGACCATCTGGGCTCCGGAAAGGAATGGGATCTGACGCGGAAGCGGGGCGGCCTGCGGGTGCTCACGCCCTTTGCGTCTCCCGGAACGGGCGATCACCCCGGCGGTTTCTTTCAGGGCAGTATCGAGGCGCTGGCCGGCAACATGCATTCGCTGCGCCGCTCGATGGAAGACTACGTGATCATGTCCGGTTCTTCTATGCTGTACAACATGGATTTTGAACGGCTGCTGGATACTCATATCTCCACGGGCGCCGATATCACAGCGGTCTACGCGGAACCCAGCAGGACATGCAGAAGCGTACCGGTGGGGGTCCCGATCTATCACATGGACGATCAGGAGCGGATCTGCGATCTGACTGTGAACACGGAGGAAGGGCTGAAGGACGACGTGCCCTGGGGCATGTTTATCTTTGTGCTGAGAAAGTCCCTGCTGGAGTCGCTGGTGGCGGACGCCATGTCTTATCAGCGGTACGATTTTGAAATGGACATCATCAAGCGTCTGGCGCCCACGCTCTACATCCGGGGATACCGCTATGAAGACTACGTGCTGGAGATCAGCAGCGTCACAAATTACATGGAGGCGAACATGAATCTGCTCCACAAGAGCGTGTATGACAGAGTCTTCGCCCAGCCCATCTACACGAAGATCAAAGACAGCGTACCGGTGTATTACGGAAATGAGTGTTATGTAAAGAACTCCTTGATCTCCGACGGTTGTCGAATCGAGGGAGTCGTTGAAAATTCAGTGCTCTCCAGAGGAGTGCGGGTGGGTAAAGGGTCGGTGGTGCGAAACAGTATCGTGATGCAGAACACGGAGATCATGCAGAACGTTTCACTGAATCACGTGATCCTGGATAAAGATGTGATCGTTCGGGAGAACCGTCAGCTGGCCGGCCACGTCACCTATCCGGTGGTGATCGAAAAGCTGAGCATCGTGTAGATCAAACGACTGACGGGACGAGAAAGGAGGCAGTATGAACGTATTATTTATCAGCACGGAGGCCGCGCCTTTCGCGAAAAGCGGCGGACTGGGAGATGTGATCGGCGCGCTGCCAGCGGAACTTATGAGACAGGGCGCAGAAGTGCGGGTCATGCTGCCTTTATATAAAAGCATCCACGACAAATACATGAGCCAGATGACCTACGTGACCAATTATGAGGTGGCTCTGTCGTGGCGCAGGCAGTACTGCGGCCTGTTCCAGATGGAATACGGCGGCGTGACATTTTATTTCATCGATAACGAGTATTATTTTAAACGCGACGGATACTATGGATATTATGACGACGGCGAACGCTTCGCGTGGTTTTCCAAGGCCTGCCTGGAAACGCTGAAACACATTTCCTTTGATCCGGATATCCTGCACTGCAGCGAGTGGCAGACGGCGATGACGCCTGTCTATCTGAAGACGCTCTACCGCAGCGCGCCGGGGTACGACAGGCTGCGGACCGTTTTCACCATCCATAACATCGAATATCAGGGGGTGTTCGGTCCGGAGACCCTCTCCGATCTCTTCGGTCTGGATAAGCGGGACGCCGGACTGGTGACCTGGAGAAAGGACGTCAATGTAATGAAAGGCGCCGTGGTGGCCTGTGATAAGCTGACCACGGTGAGTCCCACCTACGCGGAAGAGATCCGATATCCCTTCTACGGCAGGGGACTGGAGGACATCATCAGAGAAAACGACTATAAGCTGAGCGGCATACGAAACGGCATCGATACCGTGCTGTTCAACCCGGCGAAGGACAAATTGATCCCGGTCAATTATACGTTTAAGACCATCGCAAAGAAAAAACAGAATAAACAGGCGCTCCAGGAACGGCTGGGGCTGGCCGTCTGTGAGGAGACGCCCATCATCGCCATGGTGGGCAGGCTGGCGGAACACAAAGGCATCGATCTGGTGATCCGCACCTTTGACGACCTGATGCGAAATCAGGTCCAGTTTGTACTTCTGGGGACCGGTGAGAAAAGATACGAGGACTTCTTCAATATGAAGGCGTACGACTACGGCGACAGAGCCGCCGCTGTCACCGCGTTCTCCACAGATCTGGCCAATTTGATCTACGCGGGATCCGACCTGTTTCTCATGCCTTCCATCAGCGAGCCCTGCGGGCTGTCGCAGATGATCGCCATGCGCTACGGTACCATTCCGGTGGTCCGCGAGACCGGCGGCCTGAAGGACAGCGTGGATCCCTACAATCCAAAGACGGGAAAAGGAAACGGGGTGACTTTCGCCAGCGTCAACGCCCACGATATGTTAAACGCCGTGGAAAGAGCGCTGGAGCTGTACGGAGACAAGACGCACTGGAAAAAGCTGGTGGGCAACGCCATGAAATCCGATTTTTCGTGGAAGGAATCCGCAGAGCGATATGCAGAGCTGTACGACAGCCTGGCGTTTTAGGCTGGGCAGCCCGGCCTGCCCGACGCGTCAGCGAAAAGATAAAACAATCAATTTTGGAGGTATGTATGCTGCAACAATATGAACCGACGCAGATCGCCCGGTGGCTGGAGGAAAAACTTCTGGAGAATTTCGGAACCGATCCCCAGACCGCCACGCCAAAACAGATCTACAAAGCGGTCTGCTATGTGCTTCGCGACATTATGTCGGAGCTTTGGCTGGTCAATCACAATATAGCGGACTCTCACAGAAACAAACAGGTCTATTATCTGTCCATGGAATTTCTGCCCGGACCTTCTCTGAAAAATAACGCCTTCAATCTCCATCTTGAGGATGCTTTTCGTCAGGCTCTGGCTTCCATAGGACAGGACTTCGCCCGCATCACGGCCATGGAGCCGGACGCGGGGCTGGGAAACGGCGGATTGGGGAGACTGGCTTCCTGCTATCTGGACGCCATCGCCGCCAAAGGTATGGCCGGACACGGCATGTCCATCTGCTATGAATACGGTATTTTCCGTCAGAAGATCGAAGACGGGGAACAGACCGAACTTCCCGACGAATGGCTGAACATGGGCGACGTCTGGCTGATCACGAAAGAAGATCAGACAGAAGAAGTTCATTTCGGCGGAAAGCTGGAGGAGATCTGGGACGCGAACGGCAGGCTCAGACTGATCCACAAGGATTACACTACGGTCCTTGCGGTCCCCCGGGATATGCTGATCACCGGCTACGACAGCGACGTGGTGAACACCCTGCGGCTGTGGCAGGCAAAATCGCCCATTACTATCGACATGAAACTTTTTGCCGAGGGAAAATACCTGCAGTCCATGGAAGAGAAACACATGGCCGAGGTGATCTCCAAGATCCTCTATCCGGAGGACGCGCACACAGAGGGAAAACTGCTTCGCATGAAGCAGCAGTATTTCTTCATCGCCGCTTCCATGAAATCTCTGGTCAAGCGCCACATGATGAAATACGGTACCCTGGATAATTTCAGCGATAAAGTTGCGGTGCACATCAACGACACCCATCCCACCATGGCGATCCCCGAGCTGATGCGGATCTTTATGGATGAATACGGCTATGAATGGGACCAGGCGTGGGACATCGTCCGGCAGACCGTTTCCTATACCAATCACACAGTCATGCCCGAAGCGCTGGAGAAGTGGCCGGAGAGCCTGTTCAAGGAAACGCTGCCGCGGCTCCACTCCATCGTTTCAGAGATCAACCGCAGGCAGTCCGTGGATCTGATGAAGACCTATCCGGATAACGAGGCGCTGCGCCGGGATATGGCGGTGATCAACAACGGAGAGCTGCGTATGGCCAATCTGTGCGTGGAAGCGTCCCACACGGTAAACGGCGTCTCCTCGCTGCACAGCGGCATCATCCGTGATCAGCTCTTTGCCGGTTTTTCCGCCATCCATCCAGAAAAGTTCACCAACGTGACCAACGGCATCGCTTACCGCAGATGGCTGTGTCAGGCCAACCCTGAGCTGTCGGAGCTGATCGTCAGTCTCATCGGACCGGGATTCAAAAAGGACGCCATGGAGCTTGAGCGGCTGATGGCGTTCACTGAAGACCGCGGCGTTTTCACAAGGCTGGAACAGATCAAACGGCGAAATAAAGAACGGCTGGCGGATTATATAAAAGAACATAATAATATTATGGTAGATCCGGATTCCATCTTTGACGTACAGGTGAAGCGGCTCCACGAGTATAAGCGGCAGCTTCTGAACCTGCTGCACATCATTCATCTCTACGCGGAGATCAAGAGGGACCCCGGCGCGGACATTCAGCCGCGTACTTTCATCTTCGCCGCCAAGGCTGCGGCAGGCTATTATATGGCGAAGCAGATCATCAAGCTGGCCTATCATCTGGCCCAGGTGATCAACAATGACAGCCAGGTGAACGGCCGCATCAAGATCGTATTCCTGGAAAACTATTCTGTATCCCTGTCCGAGCTCATCATGCCGGCGGCGGAGATCTCCGAGCAGATCTCCCTTGCGGGAAAAGAAGCCTCAGGAACAGGAAACATGAAGCTGATGATCAACGGCGCCGTGACGCTGGGGACGGAGGACGGCGCCAACGTGGAGATCCACCGGGCCGTAGGCGATGAGAACATCTTTATCTTCGGCCTGCGGGTGGAGGATGTGGAACGGATACGGAGAGAGGGATCCTACAGTCCTTTCCGGCTCTGTCAGACCGACGGCGACGTGAACGAGGTGGTCCAGTTCCTGTCCCAGGGCGTCAACGGGCAGTACTTTTCAAATATCCTGAACGCGCTGACCACAGGATACAACGGCTGCGCGGATCCGTATTTCGTTCTGGGAGACTTCGGCGCTTACCGCGACGCCCAGGCCAGGGCGGCTGCGGCTTACCGGGACAGGGACCGCTGGAACCGCATGTCTCTGATCAACATCGCCAAAGCCGGCATCTTTTCTGCAGACCGGGCAGTGCAGGAGTATGCGGACCGCATCTGGCACATCGAACCGTTGAAATAGGCCGAAACAGGATGAAAGAAGAAGTGAATGAGACTGGTATTTGATTCAAAAGACATCTATTATAAAGATCCATTTGGAGCGGTGGCCGCCGGGACGGCCATCGCTTTTCGCACTGCGGTGAAATGGGACAGTGGAAAGGGGGACGCCTTTCCGGCAGGATTGTCTCAGGTCCGTTTTGCAGTCAGAGAAGACGGAAACGCGGAACAATGGCTGGACATGGAACCGGAAGACTTCCCGGAGAGTGGGAAATGCCGTGAGGACTGCGGAAGCATGTCCTTTCGGCTTACCTGGCGGCCTCCGGCCCCGGGGCTGTACTTTTACCGCTTTGCCATCGGGTCTTTTGGCGCGGAGATCCCGCAGGAAGCAGCCCGGACGGAGAAAAATGCGCAGATCCATGATACGGTGGAAACGGCGGAGACGGCAGAATACCAGCTCACCGTATACAGCCCGGATTTTCAGACGCCGGACTGGCTGGCCGGAGGCCTGATGTATCAGATCTTTCCCGACCGTTTTGCGAAAAGCGATTCGTACACGCCTCCGGCGCAGAACAAGCGGTACCGCATGCACGAGACCTGGGGGGAACTTCCCGACTGCGGGCCGGATGAAAACGGCGTCGTTTGGAATAATGATTTTTTTGGCGGCAATCTGCGGGGGATTCAGGAGAAACTGCCTTATCTGTCGGATCTGGGCGTGACGGTGATCTATCTGAACCCCATATTTCGGGCGTTTTCCAACCACCGGTACGACACGGCCAACTACATGGAGATCGATCCCATGCTGGGGACGGAGGAGGATTTCGCTTCTCTCTGCCGTGCAGCGGCGGAACGCGGGATCCGGATCATTCTGGACGGCGTATTCAATCACACGGGCAGCCACAGTATCTATTTTAACAAAGACGGCTCCTTCGATTCCCAGGGCGCCTGTCAGAGCCGGGAATCTCCCTACTATCCATGGTACACCTTTCAGGAATATCCCGGCAAATACGATTCCTGGTGGGGGATCGACACGCTGCCCGCAGTCAATGAGATGGAAGAAAGCTACCGCGATTATATTATCCGGGGAGAGGATTCTGTCATCCGGCACTGGATGCGGCTGGGATCCTGGGGATTTCGTCTGGATGTGGCGGACGAGCTGCCGGACATGTTTATCGAAGAGGTGCGTCAAACGCTGAAAGAGGAAAATCCCCGGGGGGCGCTGATCGGCGAAGTCTGGGAGGACGCGTCAAACAAGATCGCCTACGGCGTACGCCGCCGGTACTTTCAGGGAGCGCAGCTGGACAGCGTGATGAACTATCCGCTGAAGGACTGGCTGATCGCTTTTCTATCAGGGAACGGAGACGCAGGCGGAGGGGGGCCGGAAGCCGGAGATGGAGCGCTGCTCCAGGATCGTATCACGACGCTTCTGGAACATTATCCGCAGATGTGCGCCCGCTCGCTGATGAATATTCTCGGTACCCATGACACGGAACGGATCCTGACGGTTTTCCGAAACAGGGAGCCATCCTATGAGGAAGCCAGGCAAAAGCTGTTTCTGGCGCTGCTGGCATGGGCGTTTCTGCCCGGTATTCCCTGTATCTACTACGGAGACGAACTGGGAATGGAGGGTGGAAGAGACCCGATGAACCGCTGCTGTTTTGAACAGGATAAAATGAAAACGGATATCGCGGACTTTTACCGTCGTCTGCTCCGCTTCCGCAGCGGCGTCGACGGACTTGGCCGTATGACTTATGTTCCCGGACCCTCGGAGACGGGCTGCTTTTCCTTCTTCAGAGACGGCGCAGGCGGAAGCCTCTATGTGTTTCTGAACCAGGGGGCGGAGGAACGGCGTCTGACATCCCGTGGAAAGGAGGTCCGGAGAGCGCTGGATCTGGTGAACTGCGGGCATATCGCCTTTGAGGGGAAAGATACGCTGGTGTTGGGGCCTCACAGCGGAGTGGCAGTCTACATGGTGGGAGAAAAAATATGACACGTGAAGGAAACCGCCTGCATATACTATTGCAGGTGGTTTTTTTGAATAGAAAAAAGAAAAGATTAAAATTGCCGGGACTGCTGATGGCGGCGGCCGGCGCGGCGCTTGTCATTCATGCCACGCCGCTTTTCATATGGTATCTATTGCTGTTGGGGCTTCTGACCGCGCTGGCCCTGATCGTTTTTATGGGATAAAGGAGAGATGAGCATTGGGACACAGAAAAAAGTGCTGCGGCTGTAAGAGAGGGGAAGCGGAGCTGTTCGGACTGATACTCCTCATCATTGGTTCCGTGACGATCTGCGCCTTTCTGCTGCCCTCGAAAATATGGCTGATCGTACTGGGCCTTTTAATGATCTACTGCGGCTATAAGCTGTTTACCAGTTAGAGCGCCGGTCCTGCAAAGGCAGGTCGCTCTGAATTTGGTTGAAATTGGTGAAGATTTTGTGAAATTCATGTTTCACAATGGACAGACACACGGAGAAGGGCTATAATAAAAAAGTCACTTTATAAGCCCATCCGGGCGCTGCGGACGCTTCAGGATCACAGAGAACGCAGAAAAAGACGAGAGATTATTTACACGAAAGGAAGAAAACATTATGGCAGGATACAGTCCGTTTTACGTATTTTTGACGTATCTGCAGCTGGCTAACATCGTGTTGACGTTCGCCGTGCTGATCATCGGCATCATCGGAGGGATTCTGGGGATCAAAGCGCTGCTGATCTACATCAAAAAGAACAGAGAGCCCAAAGCTGAAAAAGAGACTTTGGACAAGAGCGAACCGGGAGCTTTCGACGAAGCAGAAGCGGAAGAAAAGCAGGACAGCGATGACTTTTCTGAAAATCTGGAGGAAGTGGAGGCCGAGATGGTCTTCGATCCCGCAGCGGAAGAGGATAAATGATCCCGACGGGTCAAACGAGAAAGAAAATCAAAAGCGTGCAGGAGGTTCAACTTTCCGCACGCTTTTTTGCTGAGTTTTGTCACTCGTATATTCTTTGAAGACATTTGTACAGCGGGCGCGGGATCCCAAAGGACGGGCTGCCGGGCAGGGAAGAGAAGGCGCACAGGCCGCAGAACAGAAAAAAATAAAACCTGCGGCGCTCAGCTGCAGGTTTTGTTCTTAGATCGCTCTGGTGATCTTGTTGGAGCGGATGCATCTTGTGCATACGTTAGCTCTTCTCACGGTGCCGTTCTCATTTACCTTAACGGTCTGAATGTTGGCGTTCCATTTTCTTCTCGTATGTCTGTTGGAATGGGATACGTTATTTCCGGAAACCTGTCCCTTACCACAAATTTCGCATTTTCTGGACATCTGCTGCACCTCCTTTGTCAATCCCAGAGGGATGTATCATTTCACTTATCAAATGCATATGCATTCATTTGCACATTGAACAAGTGCTATTATAGCACAACGGGTAACAGTTGACAAACATTTTTTTATTATTTTTTCCTGATTTCTGTTTTTTAGTCCCATCGGGAGGAATCATAGTATTTTCGAGACTCTGCTGTTTTCATCCGCCAGTTGGCACTCACAGAGAATTTATGGTACAATGTCCATACCCCGCGACTGGCGAGCCGAAGGCGAAGACAGAGCGGCGGTATGACAGGTGCCCAGAACACTTAGCGATTGCCAAGCCGAAGGTGAAGGCAGAGCTTAGTGTTTATGGTACAATGTCCATACCCCGCGACTGGCGAGCCAAAGGCGAAGACAGAGCGGCGGTATGACAGGTGCCCAGAACACTTAGCGACTGCCAAACCGAAGGTGAAGGCAGAGCTTAGTGTTTATGGAATAGCAGAAGTTGCCGGATCATTGTCGGAACGGGGTGCGATATGCTCTATAAAAAGGAAACGAAAGAAGGACAGATCCTGCTGGATCACATGGTGATCGCCCAGCTTGTGGAGGAACAGATCCGCCAGTTCCGCGGCAAGGTATGGATCACAAATTCCAAAGGCGTTATGGGAGGCTTTATGAACCGCATCAGCGGCAGAAGCGAGCTGGACGAACTGGATATCGACGTGACAGAGGCAGGAGTGACAGTCCGCATTTACCTGGCGATCCGATTCGGAGTCAGCATCCGCATGGTCACCGACCGGCTGATCGCGGATATACGCCGTTCCCTTACGGAATACGGAGAGATCCCGGTGGCGGAGGTGGCTATCGTGGTCACGGGCACGCTTTCCAGACAGCTGGCGCGCAGAAATATTGAGATCAAGGGGTAAACTGTGTCTGAGCCGGAAACAGGCCGGCTTTCACAGGGGGAAACGAGAATGGAACTGTACGAAGAAATAAAAACCATGGCCGGGGTAGGACCGAAGAAAGCCCATGCGCTGGTCCGTCTTTCCGTGCGCGAGATCGGCGATCTGCTGTATCTGTTTCCGCGCACCTACGAGGACAGGCGAAACGTAATACAAATTGAAAATCTGTGGAACGAAGAATGCGCTCTGGTCAGGGCACAGGTCGTCCTCATAGCGAAAGGCGGCGGCTTCGGTAGAAAACGGAACCTGAAGCTGCTGGTGCAGGACGAAAGCGGATCCATGGAGGTACTTTTCTTTCACAGCGCCTATCTGGAGCGGGCGTTTCAGCAGGGAGAATACTATTCCTTCTTCGGAAAGGCCCAGTGCAAAAACGGAAAAAAGCAAATGCTTCATCCGGATTTTGAAAAGTGGACGGGGGACGAGAGCCAGGAGAAGATCCTTCCGGTCTATCCGCTGGTCAAAGGACTTTCTCAGAAGGATCTGAGAAAATGGACGGCCCGCGTCCTGCTGCAGGTAAAACGGCTCAACGAATATATTCCGGAAGAAACGCTGGGCAGGAACAGGCTCTGCGGTCTTCACTACGCTCTGCAGAACATTCACTATCCCGACGATCCGCAGAAAGTGAAGGAGGCCCGGTTTCGCTTTGTGTTCGAAGAATTGTTTCTTCTGCAGACCGGACTGCTGATGATGAAAAATCGCGTGAACAGCAGCGAGAACGGTATTTCTTTTTCAGCGAAAGCGGACATGAAAGATTTCACCGATTCCTTTCCCTATCCGCTGACTGGAGCGCAGAAGCGTGTGCTGGAAGAGATCAGGGCCGATATGGAGTCTCCGAAAGTCATGAACCGCCTGGTACAGGGGGATGTGGGTTCCGGAAAGACGGCGGTGGCCGCCGCCGCGCTCTATAAAGCCGCGAGATCCGGCTATCAGGCCGTACTCATGGCGCCTACGGAGATACTTGCCCGCCAGCATTTCACAGGACTGTCGGAGCAGTTCGCGCCCTTTGGACTGCGCACAGGCTTTCTCTCCGGATCGCTGCCCGCAAAAGAAAAGCGGCTTACGCTGGAACAGCTGGCGAAGGGCGAGATCGACGTACTGGTGGGTACCCACGCCGTCATCCAGGAGGATGTGGTGTTCGCCAGACTGGGATTGGTCATCACCGACGAGCAGCATCGCTTCGGCGTGAAGCAGCGCGGGATCCTCACGGAGAAAGGGGAGAATCCGGACGTGCTGGTCATGACCGCAACGCCCATTCCCAGAACACTGGCCATGACCCTGTACGGCGATCTGGATATTTCCATCATAGATGAGATGCCGCCGGGCAGACAGCAGATCATCACGCGGGCAGTGAACGCCTCCGGCAGAGAATCGGCCTATCAGTTTATTCTGCGTCAGGTACAGGAGGGACGGCAGGCATACATCGTAGCGCCGCTCATCGAGGAATCCATGGAGCTGTCCGCCAGATCAGCGCAGGGCGTCTATGAAGAGCTTACGGCCAAATTCCCCGATCAGCGAAGCGCGCTGCTGCACGGGGCCATGAAGCAAAAGGATAAAGACCGGATCATGGAAGAGTTTTACGAGGGAAAGACCTCGATCCTCGTGTCCACGGTGGTCATCGAGGTGGGGATCAACGTGCCCAACGCCACCGTGATACTGATCGAGAACGCCGAGCGCTTTGGTCTTGCCCAGCTGCACCAGCTCCGCGGGCGCGTGGGACGGGGAAAAGAGCAGTCTTACTGCATCCTCATCACCGAAGGGCAGACGGAGGTGGCGAAAAAGCGGGCGGAGATCATGAAACAGTCCAACGACGGCTTTGTCATCGCAGAGAAGGATCTGGAACTGCGGGGGCCGGGAGAATTCTTCGGAATGAGACAGCACGGAGTGCCTGAACTTCGCATCGCCGATCTGGTGAAACACGTAAAAATACTGCAGAAAGTGAAAGCGGAAGCGGAAATCATTCTGTCAGAAGATCCGACTTTGAGTGAAAAAAAGAATGAACTGCTTCGTCAGAAGATCGAGAAAACTTTTGAAAACGTTGAAAATCCAATGCTTTAGATGGGATCTTGAACTGACGAGGTTGGAAAACATTACAAGACATACAATCCCCCTGAAAAGGTCATCATAAGTACGTAAACAGGAGGTGATAAAAATGTCTAATTCAAACAGCAACAACATCATGATGAGCGAGGCAAAGCCCGCATTAAACAACATGAAAACTGAGATCGCTACCGAACTTGGACTGGCTAACTACCAGAACATGGACAAGGGAAACCTGACAGCGAGACAGAATGGTTACGTTGGCGGCTACATGACTAAGAGATTAGTCGAGATGGCTGAACAGCAGCTGGCTGGCAAATAAGCCAAACCATGTGAAACAGATAAATATCCACGAGCCTCGCGCTGGTGGATATTTATTTTTTTGTTTTCATCACATAATTATTATGATACAATAAAAAAGAAATTTATCGCCCAGATCTGAGGCGATATTTTGTGCATAAAGAAAAAAACCAGACTGTACCGCGCCCGGTGAGAGATCCGGCCCGGCCGGAGAGAAAAAGGCGCGGGAATGAAGGGATAGAAAAGGGGAGAAGGATTGCGAATCATATCAGGAAAGCTGAAAGGACGGCGGCTGGCTCCGCCGGCTGACCGCAGCGTCCGACCTACGTCGGACAAGGTAAAAGAAGCGATCTTCAGCATGATCGCGGAATATATGGGCGAGGACACCGTCTGCGCCGACGTGTTTTCCGGTACGGGAAATCTGGGACTGGAAGCCATCAGCCGCGGCGCCGGGACCGTTTATTTCGGAGACAGATCGAGGGAAAGCATCGCTCTGACCAGAGAGAATATCACTCACTGCCGGGCGGAGGATCAGGCTGTGGTCATTCCCGGCGAATACACCCACATGCTGTCCAGGCTCCGGGAAAAGGTGGATATTTTTTTCCTGGATCCTCCTTACGGGGACGGACTTCTGCTCAACTGCATGGACATTATCGCTCAGCGCGGACTGTTGTCGGAGGAAGGCATCATCGTGGCGGAGCACGACGCGAAGGATCAGATGCCGGACGAACTTCCGGGACTCAGAAAAATCAAGGATAAAAAGTACGGAAGCATCGGCGTTTCCGTATACGAAGGGGCTGATAGATGATGAAAATGCTTTACGCGGGGTCCTTCGATCCCATCACCAACGGGCATCTGGACCTCATCGAGAGGGCGTCCAGACTGTGCGATCAGCTGGTGGTCGGCGTGATCGAAAATAAATCCAAGGTGGCCACGTTTACGCCGGCGGAACGTATGGAAATGATCCGCAATGTGACGTCTCATCTGCACAATATCACCGTAGACTGCTTCGACGGTCTGCTGGCTCATTACGTAAAAAACAACAATATTCAGGCGGTCGTCCGGGGTCTGCGGGCTTCCGCCGATTTCGAGTACGAAATACAGATGGCGCAAATGAACGCCAGGTTGTATAATAAAGACGTAGAGACGATTTTTCTCATGACCAGTCCGGATTATTCCTTCATAAGTTCCAGCATGATGAAGGAAGTATTTTCGCTGAACGGCGAGATCAAGGGGCTTGTGCCGGACGAGGTCCTTCGCTGTATGGAACAGAAGCGTCTGAATAAAACGGGAGGGATTAAATAATGAAAGTATTGGAGCTATTAGATGAGATCGAAGAAATCGTAGACACCAGCTCAGGCTTTCCGCTTACGGGGAAAATATTGGTAGACGCGGATGAAATACTGGAGATCGTGAAAGAGATACGCGTGGAGCTTCCCGATGAGATCCAGCAGGCTCAGTGGATCAAAGACGAACGGCAGCGTATTCTGGACGAGGCGAAGAATGAATACGAATCGATCCTTAAGGATGCAAAAGCTCAGGCGGAGGCGCTGATCGAAAACGACGACATTACCGTCAAGGCAAAGATGAGGGCCGACGAGATCATGAGAGTGGCGGAGAGCAATGTCCGCGCGCTGAAGATGGGGACCTTCGACTATATCGACAGCATCCTGTTCAATTTCCAAAACAAGATGGACGAGCTGAACGCCGTGTATTTTACAGATATGTACAACAACCTGCAAAATACCTTCGACAAGGTGAACGCCACCATCGCGGACAACCGCGGCGAGATCAAGGATATGATTTATCGGGCGCAGATGGAAAGCAACGAATAACCTCTGTTTCCCGCGCATATGCTTTGGTATGAAAAGAAAGCAAAGCAAAAAGAAAAACAGAACGATGTATATTTTGGCCGGCGTCTTTTCAGGCGTCGGCTGTATTCTTATGGTGGTCTTTCCGGAGCTGGCGCTTTCCGCGGCTGACAGAGGATTGTCGCTGTTTCTGGGGTCGGTGCTGCCTTCGCTGCTGCCCTTTTTTATCTGCGCCAATTTTATGATCGCTCTGGGCGTGCCCGCAGTGATCGGCCGGTACTTTGAAGGGCTGTTCCGGAAGGTATTCCGCGCGCCGGGCTCCAGCGCCTTCGTCTTTGTGATCAGCATAACTTCGGGTTATCCCATGGGCGCAAAGCTCATCGGCGACATGGGCAGGCGGGGGGAGATCAGCGTCATGGACGGCCGGCGGATGCTGGCTTTCTGCACGACTTCGGGTCCTCTGTTCATGCTGGGCACCGTGGGCGCCAGCATGCTGGGACAAAGCGCTGCCGGACTGGTCATCGCGCTGTCTCACTACGGGGCGGCTCTGCTCAACGGTCTGCTGTTTCGGATCCTTCTGGGCTCCGGACCCCAGCGTCTGCCACAGAGCGGCGGCCAGATCAGTACACAGAGATTTCCCGGGAAAAACAGCAGCGAAGAACGAGGGCTGCTGGAAGAGTTTACCCGCTGTATCCTTTCCTCCTTTCAGACCCTTGGCGTGATCTGCGGATATATTGTACTGTTCACGCTGCTGACGGATTTTCTGCAGTTCTCCGGCGCCCTGAACGTGTTTGGCGCAGCCTGGCAGAAGGGCGTAGCCAAAGGACTGCTGGAAATGACGGTGGGAGCGGGCAGCATTGCAGCCAGCCAGGGCATTTCCATGGTAATGAAGTGTGCTCTGTGCTCCATGCTCATTTCCTTTGGCGGTATTTCCATCACGGCGCAGTCCATCTCGATGCTGTCAGGCTTTGACGTGGGCATCCTGTATTATCTGAGAGTGAAGATCGCTCACGGTATGATCGCCTTTTTCCTGGCGCTGGCGCTGGGTCCCCGTCTGCTTGGGGAGGCCGTGACCACAGGAAATTTCGGCGGACCCCAGACCGTGAAAGCGCTGGGCAGTTTTTACAGTTTGTTATTTTCCGTGAAAATGGTTATAATGATCGTAATTTTATTCGCTCTCACATGCGCCGTCCAAAACGCAGTGGATCTTACGATCCGCAGCCACAGACGCAGAGTGATGAAACGGGAGGAGAATAAAATCCGCCGTGAAGAAGCTGCCAGGCAGCGTGAACATCTGCGTCAGGAGCAGGCCCGGGACAAAGAGCTGCAGCGGCAGACGCGGGTCCGCGAAAAGGAACTGCGGCGCCGTCAGCGGGAAAGCGAGAAGGCGCGCCGTCAGCAGGAAGCTGAGAATAAAAAGGAACGCAGACAGACCGAGGGAAAAAGGGCCGAGGGAAAACGAGCCGGAAGAAAAAAGGGAAAAACGCGCCGGAAGGAAGGTCAGGACCCCGGGAATACCGCCGGCCCCGGCGGCGGAAATACGAAAAAGAAGAGGAAATAGTCGTGAAAGTTTTGGGAATCATCGCGGAGTACAATCCGTTTCACAACGGACATAAATATCATTTGGAGCAGGCCATGGCCCGAAGCGGTGCAGACTGCTCCGTCTGCGTTATGAGCGGCTGCTTTCTCCAGCGCGGCGAACCGGCCATGTGGGACAAGCGCGTCCGTGCGGAGATGGCGGTAAAAAACGGCGTGGATCTTGTCCTGGAGCTGCCCTTTGTCTTCGCCTGCAACAACGCGGAGCAGTTTGCCCGCGGAGGCGTATCGATCCTGAACGGACTGGGCTGCGTCACAGACCTGGCCTTCGGATGCGAGGATGAAACCCATGAGCTTATGGATGCGGCACGCATTCTGGCAAGCGAAGACGCAGGGTTCCGGCTGGCGCTGGCGGAAGCGCTGGACCGGGGACTATCCTACGCGGCGGCCCGCACGGAAGCGCTGGCGGCCCGCGGCTTTGAGCGAGCAGGGGAGCTGCTCTCAAAGCCCAACAATATACTGGCGGCTGAGTATTTAAAGCAGTGCATCCTCACCGGCAGCACCATGCGGCCCCACGGGATCCGGCGGGCGGACGCCGGGTACCACAGCACAGAGCTCCCGGAGGGAACGAAAACACAGGCCAGCGCCACGGCCATCCGGCGGGAACTTGCGCGGACCGGTTCTCTGGAATCCGCGGCTGATTATGTGCCGGAAGCGACGCTGGAAGTACTGCGGAAGATCTCTCCGGAGGAGCAGGTATCGGCGGAGGATCTGTTCCTGCCCGCGGCCATGCGCATCCGAAGCGCTTCTGAGGAAGATCTGGCCCGTATTCTGGCTGTCACGGAGGGGATGGAGAACCTGCTGAAAAAATCGGTGATCCGCGCGGACAGCATGGAAAGCCTGCTGGAGGGCCTCAAGACAAAGCGCTACGCCCGAACCAGGCTGCAGCGGGCCCTGGTCCAGATCCTGATGGGGCTCACAAGAGACGACTTTGATACTGTGTGCAGCGAGGAGATCCGCTATGGCCACTTGCTGGCCTTCAGTCAAAAGGGCGCCGCGCTGCTCAGGCAGATCCGGCAGAGCGGCTGCGCCCGCATGCCGGTCTACAGCAATCTCAGCAGGGAGACAAGGACAGATCAGCGGGAACAGATCATGCTCAAATACGATCTGCTGGCCGCCGATCTCTATCATCTGCTGCAGGGGAAAACGATTTATGAAACTTCGGATCTTGTGCTCTCTCCCTGCCGCGTGTGACGGGGCGTAGGCGCCGGCGTCTGAAGGGGATCGGTCTCCTGCCGGCGCAGACAGTCGGACATGCAGCCGGCGGAAGGTGAAACTGAAAAAATACTGGATTTTTTGTGCGGTTCGATATATAATCTGGATAGATGTTAATAGGTGGATCCCGGATGCAATGAATGCCCGCGCCGTTTCGGCGAGGGCATTCTGTGCGTTATGGGGATTGAGAATAATTTAACAATTTAAAGGAGAGTATGAAAATGAAGGTACTGGTCATCAACTGCGGCAGTTCATCTCTGAAATATCAGGTCTTAGAGATGGAAGACGAAAGTCTGCTGTGCAAAGGACTCGTAGAACGCATCGGGATCGAGGGTTCTGTTCTGAAGCATGAGAAGGCGGGGGAGGATAAATACGTTCTTCAGGTCCCCATGGACGATCACAAGGACGCCATCGGCCACGTGCTCAACACCATCGTGGATCCGGTCCACGGGGTGGCGAAGGACATGAGCGAGATCAGCGCGGTGGGACACCGTGTCGTCCACGCGGGAGAGAAGTATGCCAGCTCCGTGAAGATCACGGAGAGCGTCATGGATGCTCTGGAAGAGTGTACCGATCTGGCGCCGCTGCACAATCCGCCCAACATTCTGGGTATCCGCGCCTGCCAGGAACTGATGCCGAACACCCCGATGGTCGGCGTGTTCGATACGGCGTTCCATCAGACCATGCCTGCGGAATCCTACATTTACGCGATTCCCTACGAATACTATGAAAAATACAAGGTGAGAAGATACGGCTTCCACGGAACCAGCCATAAGTACGTTTCCGAGAGAGCAGCCGCCATGCTGGGCAGACCGATCGAAGATCTGAAGATCATCACCTGCCATCTGGGCAACGGCGCCAGCGTATCCGCTATTCGGTACGGCAAATGCATCGATACCAGCATGGGCTTCACGCCGCTGGAAGGTCTGGTCATGGGAACGAGAAGCGGCGACATCGACCCCGCCATCGTCACCTACATCAGACAGAAGGAAAATCTGCCCCAGGGCGAGATGAACAACATCCTGAACAAGAAATCCGGCGTACTGGGGATCTCCGGCATCAGCAGCGATTTCAGAGACATCGAGCAGGCTGCTGAGGATGGAAACGAGAGAGCACAGCTGGCTCAGAGAGTGTTCGCCCACAAGGTCCGCTTCTACATTGGCGCATACATGGCTGAGATGAACGGCGTTGACGCCATCGTCTTCACCGCCGGAGTGGGAGAAAATGATATCGGTATGAGAGACATCATCTGTCAGGATCTGTCCAACCTGGGCATCAAAATGGATCTGATCAGAAACAAGGTGAGAGGCAAAGAGACCGTGATCAGTTCAGACGATTCCAAGGTGAAGATCCTGCTGATCCCCACCAACGAAGAGCTGATGATCGCCAGAGACACCGTGGAGCTGGCCGGATTAAAGTAGATCAGCCTGTGGATCTGTCAATTTTCTTCCGGAAATCTATTGACAAGCATCTGTCATGCAGATATAATTTAATAGTTAGTTTCGGGGAGCATTCTCTGAAACACTACGCGCGCATTTGACAAGCAAAGGAGGTGTCGAGAATGGCAGTACCAAAGAGGAAAACATCCAAGGCGAGAAGAGATAAGAGAAGAACCGCCAAGATGAGGATGTCTGCACCTGCGTTGTCCATATGCCCACAGTGCCACGAGCCTAAGCTTCCACATAGAGTTTGCCCGAACTGCAATTACTATGACGGTAAGGAAATCGTTGCATCCGAGGCATAAACCGGATTTCGGGTAAACAACCAGAAGACGCAAAAAATCAAAGAACTGTTCTGATGAATTCAGAACAGTTCTTTTTTTTCTGTATCGGGCGGCATATTTGGGGCGGGGACCGGTCAACTCAGGGGCGCCGGTAGGGCAGACCCAATTCGGCGGTGAAGTCGCCGTCTGAAGTCTCTGTGGAAAATTCCCCCTGTTGTTTTTCCAGCAGGCGGCGGCAGCTTTTCAGTCCCACACCGCTGCCGGACTCCGGGACATGTTCTTTTCTCACCGCGTTGCTGATGCGGATGCGCAGCTGCGTCTCCGAGCAGGAAAAAGCCAGATGCAGCGGCCGGGACGGGTCGCCGTGCCGCAGGACATTGGAAAAAAGATTGTCCCACACCCGGACCATAGCCTGAGAGTTGAGCGTCAGAAACCAGGGGGATGGGGGAAGGCTGTCCCGGTCGTATATCACGCAAAATCCCCCCGATGAGAGTTCCGGCGTCCGTTCTTCTAAAACGCGGTCCAGATAAGCTCTGCCGTCCGTCTCTTCCAGCTGCAGGAGTTCGTCCGTTCCAAAGACAAGGGAATATTCAAAGAGTCTATCAGAGAGCTGGCGGATCTGACAGGCTTTTTTTTCGGCCAGCAACAGGTATTTTTCCCTCTGTTCCGGAGTTTTATATCTGTGCGTGTTGATGATCTGCAGGTAGCCGATGAGAACGGTCAGCGGCGTTCTCAGATCGTGGGACATGGCGGTGATCAGTTCGCTGTTCGCTTTCCTGGCTTCCTGCTCGCTTTCGATCTGTTCTGACAGAGCCAGCCTCAGTTGGTCCAGATTTTCCGCCAGACTGCTCAGCTGATCGTCGCCGGAGAGGGATATGGCGTGCTCCAGATCGCCGCTCTGCATGCGGCGTATTTCTTTTTCCAGAAGAAAGAAGTCCTTCATCTTCTTTCGGGTACAGAGGTGAAAAACCAGGAAAAAGACTGCTACGGCGATAAGCAGTTCGATAAGCGCGGCGGCGCGGACCACCGTCTTTGAGACATAGCCGTACAGCACGAGGATCCAGATCCCGTCGTCTGTAGGAAGGGGATACTCTTTGACCAGCTGGCTGCTGTAAACGTTCTCTATCGAGGAACGCCCGTTCAGATCGGAATATAACTTTTCCATCTGCTCAAGGGATGTGCTGGCTACATACCAGCCGTATTCGTCGTAGAGGGCGATCCCAACATTCTCGCTGTGTTCATCCAGCCATTTCTGCCGCTCTTTTTCATCGTTCAGGTCCAGTTCGCCGTTATGTTCTTCAGACACCAGGGTGCCGCGGATCCATTTGGATTCTTCTTCATAAAAGTCGTTATAGCGGGATTCGATCACCAGATCGCCGCAGTATCTGGCCGCCCAGAAGACGGCCAGCGCCATCGTGAGCGAGACGATCATGGCGAAGATCATTTTTACTTTCAGGTCACGGCATTTAAACACAGCGATACCCCTTTCCCCACACGGTGACAAGATAGACCGGATTTCCGGGATCCTCTTCAATTTTTTTGCGGATGTTGCGGATGTGCACCATCAGCGTGTTGTTGGCCGTATAGAAGTAGGGCTCTTCCCACACGCTTTCGTAGAGGTTCTGCGGGGTGAAGATCTTTCCGCGGTTAGAAGCCAGCAGAAATAAAATGCGAAACTCAAGGGCGGTCAGAGGTACCTCCGACGTTCCCCGGGACAGGATGCCGGTAAGAGGGTCCAGCGTCCACTCATGGTAGGAAAGAATACCGCTCCGCGGCTCTGCGACGCCGGTCTCGCAGGGGGATGGCTTTCCCCGGTAGACCCTGTAGCGCCGCAGCAGCGCCTTCACGCGGCAGAGCAGCTCGCTGGCGGAAAATGGTTTGGCCAGATAATCGTCTCCTCCCGAGGAAAACCCTAACGCCTTGTCGCTGTCCTTAGACTTGGCGGTGAGAAACAGGATGGGCGCGTTGGTAGATTTTCTCATTTCCACACAGGCCTTCAGACCGGACATTTCGGGCATCATAACATCGAGGATCACCAGATCCGTCTCCTGCGTGAGCATCTCCAGCGCTTCTCTGCCGTCAGAGGCCAGAAGAACTCTGTAGCCTTCACTCTCCAGCAAAACCTGTATAATTTCAAGAATCTCTTCGTTATCGTCCGCCACCAGGATCGTTTCCGGTTCCATAAAATCCTCCATCTGTTTTCCGTTTATTATCCCTTATTATACACGAAAGCCCGTTGTCTGCGCAGCGGTTTAAGAATTCTTAAGAAAGGACTTAAGCCATTTCTTAAGAATTGCCGTGTATTCTGCAATAGTCAAAAGGGGGGAGGTCTGAGAAGAATGAGTAAAAGAGAGACAGGAAAAATTCAGGGAGAGCGGGAAGCAGGCGGCGGGCCGGCGCAGGGAGATGTGATCCTCTGCGCTCTGCTGTGCGCCGCCGCGCTGCTTTTGATGCGGTCGGTGCGTCCGGATCAGACGCTGTTTGGCTCCGCCACCGACTGGCTCAGCCAGCACGCTGTGTTTCCCGAGTATTTCCGGCAGCAATTTCTGCAGACAGGCTCATTGTTCCCCGATTTCGCAGCGGAACTGGGCGGGGGACAGAACATTTATAATTTCGCGTATTACGGGCTGTTCAGTCCCTTTGTTCTGTGTTCGTATCTGTTTCCGCAGATCCCCATGGAACAATGGCTGGAGGCGGTCTCCGCAGGGGGAACGGTCATCAGCGCGGGACTCTTTTTCCTCTGGATGCGGGGCAGGTCCGCCGCGCCATGGGCGGCGTTCGCCTCGTCGCTCTGTTTCCTGTGCGCCGCACCGCTGATCTTTCACGCCCACCGGCAGATCATGTTCGTCAGCTACATGCCCTTTCTGATACTGGCGTTCATCGCTGCAGACCGCTGTCCCAAGGCTGGCTGGCACGCGGTATTCTGCGCTTCGGTGCTGGGCTGTATCCTGACCAGTTATTTTTTCAGCGTGGGATGTCTGGCGGCTCTGGCCCTTTACACTGTGTCGGAAACAGAAAACACGCCCTGCAAAAACCGGCTAAAAAAATGTATGGGTCTGCTGGTCAGCGCCTGTATCGCTGTGCTGATGGCCGGCATCCTCTGGGTCCCCGCGGGGCTGGCGCTGTTGTCCGGGCGGAGCGGGAACATACCTGTCATGGAGACGGGGGATATCCTTTCGTCGATCCTGGAGACGGCAAAACGATTTTTACCTGCCCCCGAGCCTCAGTGGCTGCTGGGCGGCTCCTATACGCTGGGGCTCACCTGGATCGCTCTGCCGGCGCTTCTGGCAGGGCTGTGGTTTCGGACGGGACGAAAAAAACTGCTTCCGGCCGGTCTGATCCTGCTGGTGACAGTACCGGGGCTGGTGTGGCTGCTGAACGGGACCCTTTATACGAGACCGAAAGCTCTGATCCCCTTTCTCCCGCTGTATTGCTTGATGACAGCGGAGCTGCTGCAGAGAACGGCATGTTGGCTGCGGAAGAGGGGGAAGACGGAAGGCGTCGGAAGGGCAGCCGCTCAAAAGGCGTGTGCGCTGCTGCTTTTTCTGACTGTGGTGATACCGCCGCCGGTCAAATGCGACGCGGCAAATCAGGGAGAAGACTGGGTGAGCGCAGACAGGTGGGACAGGCTCAGGCTGCAGGCGAAGGAGTCGCTGCTTGAAAGTCGAACGGACGATCTGCAGGCCAGATGCGACGATCTTTCCGGCGGATCGGCTGCGGTCAATCAGACTTTTGGCAGATCGGCCCTGCGCACCTCCGTTTATTCTTCGGTGTACAATCAGGATTACAGCCGGTTCTGCGGAGAACTCTGCCAGAACGCCGTACCTGTCCGCAACGCCATGATGAATGTGAGCACGGAGAATCTCTTCTTTCAGGCTTTCATGGGCGTGCGCTATCTGATCTCCGCAGGAGACGTCCCCGCAGGATATGAGAAGATCGCGGAGCGGGAGGAGCTGTCACTGTACGAGAATCGCCGCGTATTGCCTCTGGGCTGGGCCATGGCTGAAACGGCAGACAGAGAGGAAATTGAAAAGATGGAACTTCCCCAACGGCTCCAGACTCTGTTTCAGCGCATCATAACAGAAACTGGGGACGGTGCGGAGAACCTTCCGGAGGAACAGGGGGAGGAAGAGTGGTTTCATCAGATGACGGCCGCCGAACAGAAAGAGCTTCTGGGAGCGGAGGGATTTCCCGCGGTCCGCTGCGGCGAGACTGTGACGGCGCCTTTCCAAAAACCGCTGCGCGAAACGATCTTGCTGGTGGAATTCGACGTAGAAGATAAGGGTACGCCGAAAAATCAGGACATCTCCATTACGATCAACGGGATCACCAATAAACTGTCCAAAAAAAACGCCCTCTATCCCAATGGAAACACACATTTCTGCTACGTGTTGTCCTCCGGCGCACCTTTGGATGGACTGACCGTGAAATTTGGAGAAGGACGCTATGATATTTCCGGCCTGAAGATGGCCGTCATGGATGAGCGGCGGCTTTGGGCGGCCACAGATAAGCCGGACCCCTTTGAAGTCCGGCGGGAACAATGGGGGGCGAACCGGATCTCCGGAAGGATCCACGTGTCGGAAAACGGCTGGGTTGCCACATCCATTCCCTACGACCGCGGATTTACCGTGACCGTGGACGGCGACGCCCGGGAATACCATCGGGTGAACTGCGCGTTTCTGGGATTTCCCATCGAAAAAGGTCTCCATGAGATCGTTGTGACATACCGACCTCCGGGAAAAACTCTGGGGATGATGGTATCTCTCTGCGGCTTCTCTTTGGGGGGACTTGCTCTGGTCAGCCATTTCCTTTCGTTCCGGCGCCGGAACCACAACGCTCTTTCTCTTGTGGTGACAACCGGAGACATGTATAATGATAGAAACGAGCGAATAGCAGAAAAGAGCGAAAAGAAGGGGGATTCACTATGAAACAGATATTGGTACTGACGCCTTTTTCACCGGAGCAGAAGACGCTGCTGGAGCGTCAGGCTCCCGGCTGCTGTTTTACCTATTGCCCACAAGGTCAGGAGACGGGTGAGATGGCCGCGAAGGCGGATATTATTATAGGAAATATCGATCCGGATCTTTTGAAAGGCTGCGGACATCTGGAGCTGCTGCAGCTTCATTCCGCCGGGGCGGACGCTTACACTGCGCCCGGCGTTCTGCCGGCCGGCGCAGAGCTGACCTGCGCCACAGGCGCTTACGGCCTGGCCATCGCAGAGCATATGCTGGGAGCGCTGCTGGCCATGAAGAAAAACCTGTACCGCTACTATGATAACCAGAAGAAACATCTGTGGAGAGATGAAGGCGCCGTAAGCGGCATTTACGGGACCAGGACGCTGGTGATCGGTTTTGGAAACCTGGGCTCTGAATTCGCACGGCGCATGAGAGCCATGGGAAGCTACGTTGTGGGGATCCGCCGCACGCCGGGACTTCCCTCTGAGTTTGCCGATGAAATGCACACCATGGAGACTCTGGACGATGAACTGGCCAGAGCGGATATCGTGGCGCTGACGCTGCCCGGCACGGCGCGCACCTGCGGCCTGATCGGCCGCCCGCAGCTGCTTTCCATGAAAAAAGACGCCTTTCTGCTGAACAATGGCCGCGGGTCGGCAGTGGATCTCGACGCCCTCTGCGAGGTGATGAAGGACGGACATCTGGCCGGAGCGATCCTGGACGTTACGGACCCGGAGCCGCTGCCCCCTGAGCATCCCTTCTGGGACCTGCCCAACGCCATTTTGACGCCGCACGTCTCCGGGGACTTCAACCTGCCAAAGACCTTGGATCTCCTGGCGGAGATCGCAGCGGAAAATCTTCGTCGTCATCTCTGCGGCGAGCCGCTGAAAAGTGTGGTGGACCTGACGGAGGGCTACCGAAGAGCGGAGCGATGAATGGGACCGCAGAGATCAAAATAAGGATTGTATCAGTTGAGCTGATCCGATAAACCGGATCAGCTTTTTCTTGTTTTTCAGACAAAAAAATACACAAATATTCCAGTAAATATGATAAAGTAAAAATAGACTGCATTGGACCCATATATGCAGCCTGTAATTGATAAGTATGAGAATGAAATTCAGGATTTATATAAGCGGGCAAAGATTCGATGGGATTTATAGGTGTTCTGAGACAGGTGGGTGTAAAATGGAAACAAAAAAGACAGACGATCAAAAAAACTATTATCAATACTTACAGCAAAACTATAAAGGGACTTTTGTTCCTCATCATAAAAACAGCGACCAGATCATTCAATTTCTTTCAAAGAAGTTTTTAATTAGAGAAATAGAAAAGGACGATATTCCTACGCTGTATTTGAAGATCCAAATTGAAAATTTTGTGAACAGCCAAAAGGGTGAACGATTCAATTTGTGCGCCGACACTTTGGAATTGCACGTAATTGAAATTGAAAGAAATGCGGAAAGTGAACGTTATTTTAAGGATTTTGTGCCAATGTGCCGAGATGATAATTCTTCGGAAAGAGATGAGCGGCTCGTCGTCTTGATCGAAAAAAATTCCAATCAGATTGTCTCTAACAGTTCGCTGCTCACATTGGAACTATTTATTGAAATTGGAATTGAGCCTGATGACTACGAGAATGAGAACGACGAATATTTCTGGTATTTATCCATGCTTGATCGATACCGGAAAATAGAGGAGCCGGGGCTCTGACTTTTGACCAGCGCTTTGCACTACCGCAGATCCTCCAGAAACTGTGTCTTTTCATCGGTCTTTTCATCCCGCTCCTTCACCAGCCGCGCGGGCATACCGGCCACCACCGTGCCTGGAGCCACGTCTTTTGTCACCACAGACCCGGCGGCCACCACAGCGTGGTCGCCCACGGCGACGCCCTCTAAGATCACGGCGTTGGCGCCGATCATCACGTAGTCGCCGATCCTGACAGGCTCAGAGCTGGGCGGCTCCAGAACTCCGGCGATCACAGCGCCGGCGCCCACGTGCACGTGGCTGCCCACCACGGCGCGGGCTCCGATGACGGCGTTCATGTCCACCATGGAGCTGTCGCCGATCTTGGCGCCGATGTTTACCACCGCGCCCATCATGACGATGCAGTTTTCACCCAGCGCGGCGCCCTGGCGCACGACTGCGCCGGGTTCCACCCGGGCGCTGGTTTCTTTCGTATCCAGCAGAGGGATCGCAGAATTTCTGCGGTCCCATTCGATCTCATATGCGTTGATGCGGTCGCAGTAAAAATCGAGGAAATCAGATACGTCCTTCCAGTCCCCGAACAACACGTAAAAGCCCTCGGCGCCGAATTGTTTTCCCTTGGAAAACTGAACGCGGGACAGGTCGCCCTGTACGTAAGCTTTCACAGGTGTTTTTTTCGGCAGGGCCTTGATCG
Organism: Bacilliculturomica massiliensis; assembly: GCF_900605495.1. GTDB lineage: Bacteria > Bacillota > Clostridia > Peptostreptococcales > Anaerovoracaceae > Bacilliculturomica > Bacilliculturomica massiliensis. Next base: position 1,194,572 of record NZ_LR027603.1, on the reverse strand, counting down.
CCTTTGCGATCTCATGGGGGTCGGTCAGCTGAAAAAGGTTAGTGTCCATCTTGATTCCTCTCTGTCACTTTTTAATTTTGTCTGCCGCCGGCGCCAGCCCGGCGGCAGATTTTAGCTTATGTCCATGGACGCGCGTCTTCAGCTCAGCATATCTTCCATGGAATAAAGACCGGGCTCCCTGTCTGCCAGCCAGGCGGCCGCCTGAAGCGCGCCTGCGGCGAAGATATCCTTTGACAGGGCGCGGTGTGTGATCTCGATCGTCTCTCCCGGTCCGGCGAATAGAACGGTGTGGTCGCCTGGAATGGAGCCGCCGCGGACTGCATGGATGCCCATATCCGTTATCCTGCACTCGTCAGCTCTGCCGTGGCGCCCGAAAACCAGATCCTTTTTGACCTGACATCCCTGGTTTACGGCGTCCGCCAGCAGGAAGGCCGTGCCGCTGGGCGAATCTACTTTTTTATTATGGTGTTTTTCAATGATTTCTATGTTGAAGTCTTTTTCAAGATTTGCGGCGGCCAGTCTCAGCATCCTCGCCATGACGTTGATGCCAAGGGACATATTGGCGGAGCGAAAGATGGGAATGGTCTCCGCCGCTTTTTCGATGGCGGAGAGTTCTTCCGGCTGAAAGCCGGTGGTGGCGATGACCAGCGGCAGTTTTCTCTCTGTACAGAAGGCCAGAAGCGGGGCGAGACAGGCCGGATTTGAAAAATCGACCACCACGTCCGCTTCTGTCCTGCAGTGACTGAATTCGCTGTAACAGGGAAAGGATACAGGATTGGAGAGGCTGTAGCCCTCCTGACAGCGGGCGTCGATACCGGCCGCCACCTGGACAGATCCGCAGTCCTGGGCGGTCTGTGTGAGAATTTTTCCCATTTTCCCTTCGCAGCCGTGAACGATAATCTGTAACATAAGTCCTCCCGGAGATATTACTCAACAAGCCCATGATTTTTCAATTCCTTCTGCAGCAGCGCCAGCGTTTCCTCCGACGGCGCGCACAGGGGCAGACGGTATTCCTGACGGATCTTGCCCATCATGGCCAGCGCGGCTTTGACGGGAATGGGATTGACCTCTGCAAACAGAGCGTCGATGAGCGGTTTCAGCTCGATCTGCTGCTTGGCCGCGCCCACCGTATCTCCAGCTATGTAGTCCTGTACCATGCGGTGCATCTGACGGGGAATGATGTTTGCCGCCGTGGAGATCACGCCTTTGCCTCCCAGGGCCATGAAGGGCACTGTGGAATCGTCGTTGCCCGAGTAGAGGGCGAACTGATCGGAGCAGTATTTGGCGATATCCACTACCTGTGAAATGTTTCCGCTGGCTTCTTTGATGCCGCAGATGTTGGGATGGCGGCAGAGTCTGGATACAGCAAAAGGACTGATGTTCACACCAGTCCGGCCCTGTACGGAATAGATAATCATGGGAACGGTTATCTCGTCTGCGATGGCCAGGTAATGTTCGATCAGTCCTTTTTGAGTACATTTGTTGTAATAAGGGGTGACCATCAGCAGTCCGTCTGCACCGGCGTCGATCAGGGCTTTGCTCATCTCGACGGCGTGTTTTGTATCGTTGCTGCCTGCTCCCGCTATGACGGGGACCCGGCCACGCACCTTATCTATCGTAAATTTTACAACATCAATATGTTCTTTGTCGCTTAATGTAGATGCCTCTCCCGTGGTTCCGCAGCTGATGATAGCGTCGATCTCGTTTTCGATCTGCCAGTCGATCAGTGCTTCCAGGGCCGGAAAATCCACTTTTCCGTCTGCAAACGGCGTCACCAGAGCAACGCCGGCACCTGTAAATGTCATTCAGACATCCCTTCTTTCCGAATTTATTTGATTAATAATTCGGCGATCTGAACGGCGTTGGTCGCCGCGCCCTTTCTGATATTATCCGCTACAACCCAGAGGTTGATTCCGTTTTCCACACTGAAGTCTCTGCGGATCCGTCCTACGAAGACTTCGTCTTTTCCTGCCGCTTCTCTTGCGAGAGGGTATACGTTGTTCTTTGGATCATCCACGACCACGATGCCCGGGAAATCGGCCAGCGCCTTTCTCACGTCCTCCAATTCAAAGGGCGTTTCAAACTCGATGTTGATGCTCTCGCTGTGGGAGTCGAACACCGGTACGCGAACGGTGGTGGCTGTCACTTTGATCGTGTCGTCCCCCAGGATCTTGTGAGTCTCGTTGATCATCTTCATTTCTTCCTTTGTATATCCATTGTCGAGGAAGGAATCGATGTGGGGCAGACAGTTGCCCGCGATGGGATGAGGATAAGCCTGACACAGATCGTTGCCTTTGAGACCCTCCTTCAGGTCGTTGATTCCCTTTACGCCGGAACCGGAGACCGCCTGATAGGTGGAGTAGATGACTCTCTTGATCTTATACTTTTCGTGGAGGGGCTTCAGCACTACCATCGCCTGAATGGTAGAACAGTTGGGATTTGCGATGATCCCTTTGTTCCACTGGATATCGGCGGGATTGACTTCGGGGACCACAAGGGGGACCTCCGGGTCCATTCTCCACTGGCTGCTGTTGTCAACTACGGTAACGCCGTGAGCCGCCGCGATGGGCGCGTATTTTTCACTGGTGGAACCGCCTGCAGAAAACAGGGCGATGTCGATGGGTTTGTCGAAAGAGTGCTCTGTCAGCTCTTCCACTACATACTCCTTGCCCTTGAAAGTCACGGTACTGCCCGCGGATTTGGCGGAAGCCATCATATAGATGTTCTCGAAAGGGAAATCCCTGTCTTCGAGCACCTTCAAGAAGGTACTTCCAACCACTCCGGTAGCACCTACTACTGCAACGTTTGGTTTTCTGTTCATTTTCCTATCCTCCTGTTATATATATTCAATTAGTACATTGGATGCGAATGGTTTTAACAAATAATTAGAAACTATTATACTTCATTTCTCCGAAAATGTTAATTATTTTTTATACTATTATATATATATTTTTGCGCAAAATAAGTGCTCTTCTTTTCTTCAAAACAAAATTATGATATAATGCAGTGTTGTTACCTTTGGAATGCAGACGCTGTGAAATGACTGGACTGAAGGTAAATGAGACGCGGCGCGTCAAAACGATAATTGGAGGAAGGAATGGCAGAACAAAAGAAGACAACGGGCAGGTCGTCCGGTTCATCGAATAAAAGCACCGCAAGAAGCGGTTCCAGAAGCGCGGGCTCCAGCAGAGCAAAAAGCTCCCGCGGCGCAAAGAACAAGGAGGAACTGGAAAAGCTCGCGGCAAAAAAACGGCTCCGAGACGAGATCTGGTCCATCGTTCTCATCGCTCTGGGCGCTTTTCTTGTGGTATCCCTGCAGACGGAAGCCGCCGGTCAGTTCGGCCACGCGATCCAGCTTATGCTGAAGGGGTGTTTTGGGTTCGTGGCGTACATACTGCCGTACTATCTGATCCTGTACGGTATTTTACTGTTCACTAAGCACATGACGCATATCGGGACTCGTTCCGCCGTGTGTCTGCTGCTCGTATTTCTCATGGTCACCATCGTGAATTCCGGGCATTTTTTAACCGACGCCGGAACAGAGAAAATCACCTTTGGTTTCTTTAAAGAAGTCTTTGACAGCGGAACGACCCTGGAGAGCGGAGGCGTCTTCGGCATGTTCGTCGGCCTGCTGCTGGTAAAAGCCGTGGGGAAAATGGGTCTCTATATCTTTTCGCTCCTGGTCATCGCTGTCTGCGGTATGCTGGTGATCAACACTCCGATCTCACAGTTCCTGGACGGCTGGAAGGAAAAGCGGCTGGCGGCGCTGGCGAGAAGAGAGGAAGAGGACGCCGCGGCGGAGGCGCTGGGCATGGACGGGCCTTCATCGGGCATTTCCGGCCGGGGGCCTGCCGCAGCCTCTGCAAAAGAACCGGAGACCGTCAGGAGGCAGGCGCCTCCTGCAGCCCCCGTCCGCAGCGGCGGAACGGGAGGCAGTTTTTTCGGAGGTCTGGGGCTCTTCGGCTCGAAGCCGTCGGATACCGGCAGGAATCTGCCCCCGAATCTCAGTCCGGGTCAGCGAAAAATATTGGATTATATGCAGGACGACAGTCTGTTTGACGGGGCGGAGACCCGCGGGACAGGTCTGGGTCTGGAAGATCCGGTCATATCCACGCCAGGTATGGGACTGTGGGAGAGCAGGCCGGAGGGCGTCATTCCCGAAAAAACCGGTCTTCCTCCTGAGGAGCCGCCGTACGCCGCAGCCAGTTCTGCAGGCGCAGGCGGGATAGACCCGGGAGCCGGCGCAGCGGACGCTGCATACGCCGCTTCCTCCCATCAGGACGCCGGACACAGGGTGGAAGAACGCTTCGATATACCGGAGGATGGACCGGAAAGCCGCATCGCCGAGCTGATCGACCAGGAGGACGGCGACGAAAGCGAATTCAACTGGAACGCGCCGGTGGAACTCCCGGAAGAACCCGGCCTTCGTCTGGTGAAACCAGAGGATCCGGGCAGCTTCCGATCCTCAGCCAGCCAGCTGGATCCTGCGGAAGAAGGGTCCGGGAGCGGCAGTTCGGAGAGCGACAGTTGGGGCAGAAACAACGAGGAACACACGCTGCTGCAGTTCCCCTCCCGTCAGCGGGAGACCGCGGTTCCTGCCGGCGATACGGAAAGCGGCGGGGAACGCAGAGAGTCTTTTGCCGGCCCGGCGCATTCCGGGAAAAAGGACGACGCTCCCATCCCCGAGCTGAAGATCGTCAGCAGCGGCAAACCTCTGGCGGCCTATAAGATGCCGCCGGTGGATCTGCTGAACAAAGTAACGTCAGAGAAAGATATAGGAGAGCAGGTAGCTCTGCAGGCCAAGGCCATGAAGCTGGAGGAGACGCTCCACAACTTTGGCGTCAACGCCAAAGTCATCCAGGTGACGAAAGGGCCGGCCGTAACCAGATACGAGATCCAGCCCAACACCGGAGTGAAGGTCAGCAGCATCGTGCGTCTGTCCGACGACATCGCCCTGAATCTGGAAGCCAAGAGCATCCGCATGGAAGCGCCCATACCCGGAAAAGCAGCTGTGGGCATCGAGGTCGAAAACGACCGGGTGAATATGGTCAGCATCCGTGAGATCGTGGACTCCGCCGAGTTCAAGGCTGCAAAGTCGAAGATATCCTTCGCTGTGGGAAAAGATATCGCGGGAAACGCCATCGTGGCAGACCTGAAAGGCATGCCCCATCTGCTGATCGCAGGCTCCACCGGTTCCGGAAAGAGCGTGTGCATCAACAGCCTGATCATCAGTATTTTATATAAGGCGCGGCCAGACGAGGTCAAGCTGGTGCTCATCGACCCCAAAGTGGTAGAGCTGAGCAATTACAATGGGATCCCCCATCTGCTGATCCCGGTGGTCACCGATCCCTCCAAAGCCGCGGCGGCCCTGAACTGGGCGGTGGCTGAAATGGACGACCGTTACAACAAATTCGCCGAAGAACGGGTGCGCGATCTGGCCAGCTACAACGACGCGATCCGGGCGAAGGGCGGAGACGAGCCCACGCTGCCTCAGGTGGTCATCATCATCGACGAGCTGGCGGATCTGATGATGTCGGCTCCCTCCCAGGTGGAGGAGTCGATCTGCCGTCTGGCCCAGAAAGCCCGTGCGGCCGGCATGCATCTGATCGTGGCCACTCAGCGGCCCTCGGTGGATATTATCACCGGCGTGATCAAGGCCAACATTCCGTCGAGGATCGCCTTCGCCGTATCCTCACAGTTCGACTCCCGAACCATACTCGACATGGCGGGGGCGGAAAAACTGGTGGGGAAGGGCGATATGCTGTTCCATCCCATGGGCATGGGAAAACCTCTGCGCGTACAGGGATGCTTTATCTCCGACAGCGAGGTGCATAAAGTGATCGAGTACCTGAAAGACAACGGACCGGAGACAGAATACTCTTCCGAGGTGATCAACAGCATCGATAAAGCGCAGTCGGGCAGCGGCGGCAGCGGTGTGGACGACGATGAGGACGAACTGCTGGCCGAGGCCATCGAAACTGCGGTCCAGACGGAAAAGATCTCCGTCTCCATGCTGCAGCGGCGCTTCCGCATCGGATATAACCGCGCGGCCCGTCTGGTGGATATGATGGAGGCCAGAGGCATCATCGGCCCGGCCGACGGAAGCCGGCCCAGGAAAGTGCTCATGAGCATGGAGGAACTGGAAGCTCTGAACGCAGGAGCGGACGTCGCCGATCCCGCGGAGTCCTCATCCGGCCGGATCGACAGGGAAGACAGTCCGGAAAGGGACGGCTGATCCCCGGAAAAAAACAGACTGAGACAGAGAAACAGAGTAAGGGCCAACGAAAGGCCCGCTATACGAATATGGAAAATCGCCGCATAGTTTTGCCTTCGGGGCAAAAAAATAGTGATTAGGCGGCGCTGTTCCAAATAAGCAGAAAAGGACGGGAGTACGGATTGAAAATTTTTATCGAGACCCTGGGCTGTGAAAAGAACACGGCAGATTCCGAGAGCGCGGCGGGGATCCTCAGCCGCGGCGGTCATGAACTGGTATCCGCGCCGGAGGAAGCGGACGCGGTGATGGTAAACACCTGCGGCTTCATCAACGACGCGAAGGAGGAATCCATCGACCGCATCTTTGATATGGTCCAGCGCAAGAAAGAAGATGCGCTGCTGATCGTCTCCGGCTGTCTTGCCCAGCGGTACGGCGAGGCGCTGTTCAAGGAGATGCCTGAAGTAGATATTTTTCTGGGAGTCAACGATTATCCCCGGCTTCCGGAGATCCTGGCGAAGCACCAGATGGGAAAGCGGGAGAAGTACCTGAGCGCTTACGACAAGACCTACATCGAGACGGGTCTTCGCAGAAGAACAGGCGGCCAGAACTACACAGCCTCCATCAAGATCGCCGAGGGCTGCGACAACGTGTGTTCTTACTGCGTCATCCCGGCCATCCGGGGGCCCTATAGAAGCCGCCGGAGAGAAGATATCGTGGCCGAGGCGAAGCAGCTGGCGGCGGAGGGCTGCCGCGAACTGATAGTGATCGCCCAGGATACCTCTGCCTACGGACTGGATCTTTACGGAAGGCTCTGTCTGCCGGAACTGCTCCGCGATCTGTGCGCGGTGGAGGAGATCCGCTGGATCCGGCTCATGTACTGCTATGAAGACAAGATCACCGATGATCTGATCAGCGTCATGGCCTCTCAGGAAAAGATCTGCCACTATATCGATATACCGATACAGCACGCCAGCGACCGCGTGCTTTCCGCCATGAACCGCCACTCTACCCGGGCTTCTGTCACGGATACAGTGGCCCGGCTCAGGAAAGCCATGCCCGACATCCACATAAGGACCACGCTGATCGCCGGTCTTCCCGGCGAGACCGCGGAAGACTTTGAGATCCTCTGCGATTTTGTGGAACAAATGCGCTTTGAGAGACTGGGGGTCTTCGCATACTCCAGGGAAGAGGGCACGCCGGCCGCCGCCATGAAGGGGCAGGTCCGGGAACAGACGAAGCAGAAGCGCAGGGAAACCATCATGGCCATGCAGTGCGGGATCTCGCTGGAGAAGAACAGAGAGATGATCGGCAAGACCATCGAAGTGCTGGTGGAGGAGCGGGACGGGGAGAACAGCTACATCGGCCGCAGCCGTTACGACGCGCCTGAAATTGATAATTCCGTGATCTTTACCGCCCGCAGAGAACTGCAGCCCGGTGAGTTCGTTAACATCCGCGTCACGGACGCCTTCGATTACGATCTTGCGGGAGAGCTGATATAAACCGGATCGATCCATAGATTAAAGGAGAACAAATATGAATCTGCCCAACAAACTGACGGTGGCCCGTGTGGTCTCCGTGCCGTTTTTCATTGCGGCTTATGTTCTGGGATATAACGCGGCCGCTTTCGTCCTTTTTATCGCCGCTTCTTTTACTGATATGCTGGACGGAAAGATCGCCCGAAAATACAATCTCGTGACGAACTTCGGCAAGATCATGGACCCTCTGGCGGACAAGATCCTGGTCTATTCCGCCTTCTGCCTCATGGTGGAGGACGGGACCGTGCCGGGCTGGATGCTCATCGTCATCCTGGCCAGAGAATTCGTCATCGCCGGTATGCGGACCGTAGCAGCCTCGGAGGGCATCGTCATCGCCGCCGGCATGAGCGGAAAGATCAAGACGGTGCTGCAGATGATCGCGGTGCCGGCGCTGCTGCTGCTTCCCATCGCCGCCACATACGCCGCAGGGCTTTATCACGGTCTTTTCTATTTGGCATACGGCTTTCTCTGGGCGTCGGTCATCATGACCGTGTACTCGGGGATCGAATACGTGCTTCAGAATCGCAGCGTCTTCTCCATGTAACGGAAGATATCATCAGATATTACGAAAGCCAGGAGGTTTACGGCAATGAAATGTGCATTACTATCAGTAGGAACAGAGATTCTTTTCGGACAGATCGTCAATACAAATACGGTCTTTCTGTCCCAGCAGATGAATCTCATGGGGATCGACGTCATGTATCACTACACGGTGGGAGACAATCCGCAGAGACTGGCCGCTCTTATCGAACACGCGTTTCTTGACTGCGATCTGATCGTGGCTACGGGAGGTCTGGGACCTACGCAGGACGATCTGACAAAGGAAACGGCCGCTCAGGTCCTCCACGACGAAGTCGTGCTGCATCCCCGTTCGCTGGAACGACTGAAATCCAGATATGGACAGATGCACAGACAGATGACGGAAAACAACCTGAAGCAGGCCTGGTTTCCCTCGAGAGCCGTGGTCTTCGACAACGACGAGGGGACGGCTCCGGGATTTGCCTTATCCGAAAACGGAAAGACGATCATCTGCATGCCTGGGCCTCCCAGAGAAATGAAGGCGATGTTTGAAAAACAGGTAAAGCCTTATCTGGAAAAACAGACGGACAGCACGATCTACTACCGTATGATCCGCACATTCGGCCTGGGCGAATCGCTCATGGAGACGAAACTCTTAGATCTGATCAACGCTCAGACAGACCCTACGCTGGCCACCTACGCCAAAGAGGGAGAATGCACGCTGCGCATCGCGTCCAAGCGGGCTACCAGAGAAGAGGCGAAAGCGGCGGTTGACGAGATGCTGGTGAAAGTCCGGGAAGTGATCGGCGAATTCATTTACAGTGAAAACGATGAGGAATACTATCAGGTGGTGGGCCGAAAGCTGATGGAGCGGGGCATCACCATTTCCAGCGCCGAATCCTGCACCGGCGGTCTGTTCGCGAAGACTATGACGGATATTCCGGGGATCTCCGCCGTCTTTGACCGGGGGATCGTCACCTACAGCAACCAGGCCAAAATGGAGGAGCTGGGCGTGAAGGGAGAAACGCTGGAGCGTTTCGGCGCGGTCAGCGAGGAGACGGCTGGCGAGATGGCCGCGGGGCTTGCCCGCGTTACCGGAAGCAGGCTCTGCGTCTCGGTCACCGGTGTGGCGGGGCCGGATGGCGGCACTCCTGAAAAACCCGTGGGTCTGGTCTATATCGGCGTGGCTTTTGATGGGAAGGTCCGCTGCGAACGGCACCAGATGCGAAACGTGGGCCGGGCCTGGAACCGAAATTACACTCTGCTTCTCATGCTGGACGCTGTCAACCGGGCGATCGAAGAATAACTTTACATTTGATTTAATTTATGTTATATTATGGATAACGACATAAAAAGCCCTTGACGCAGGAGAAAGAATCGTATAAGATGAACTAAGAACAAATGTTCTTTTTTGGGACGATCAGACTTCCCGCCGGCGGGGGTTTCGGCGGACAGTACATTTTGCCCGCAGCCGGACAGAGACAGGGAAAGGGATTGCCGCAAGGCAGAAACGGAGGATAACGTGGCAGTTAGCAAGGACGAAAAAGAAAAAGCATTAGAAGCAGCCATGCTTCAAATTGAAAAGCAGTTTGGAAAAGGCTCGATCATGAAGCTGGGCAGCGACAGCCGCAATATGGGCATCGACGCGATCTCTACAGGATCGGTGAGCCTGGACGTGGCCACCGGCATCGGAGGCGTTCCCAAGGGCAGGATCATTGAGATCTACGGACCGGAGTCTTCCGGAAAGACGACGCTCACCCTACATATCATCGCCGAAGCCCAGAAATCCGGAGGAAAAGCCGCCTTCATCGACGCGGAGCACGCCCTGGATCCCGAATACGCGTCCAATCTGGGCGTGGATATCGACGAGCTGCTGGTCTCCCAGCCGGATACGGGAGAGCAGGCGCTGGAGATCTGCGAGATGCTGGTCAGAAGCAACGCCATCGACATCATCGTGGTGGACTCCGTGGCGGCCCTGGTCCCGAAGGCGGAGATACAGGGGGAGATGGGTGATTCCCACGTGGGCCTGCAGGCCAGACTCATGTCCCAGGCCCTGCGAAAGCTGGCGGGCGCCATCAACAAATCAAACTGCGCCGTAGTTTTCATCAACCAGCTCCGTGAGAAGGTGGGCATCATGTTCGGCAATCCGGAAGTCACCACCGGCGGAAGGGCGCTGAAATTTTACGCCTCCATGCGAATGGACGTCCGGCGTGTGGAATCCATCAAGATGGGCGATCAGCTGATCGGAAACAGAACCAGAGTCAAGCTGGTCAAAAATAAAGTGGCTCCGCCGTTCAAGCAGGCTGAATTCGATATCATGTACGGCAGGGGCATCTCCCGGGAGGGCGACGTTCTGGACTGCGCTGTGGAGCATAAGCTGGTGGAAAAAGCCGGCGCCTGGTACAGTTACAACGGAGACCGCATCGGACAGGGCCGTGAGAACGTCAAAGTCTACCTGTCCGAACATCCGGATATTCTGGAGGAGCTCTACGCCAAGATCAAGCAGTCCATCAAGGCGGAAAATAAAGACGACGCCAAAGACAAGGACAAAGATAAGGATAATGGGACCAAGGCTGATACAAAAGCCGGAAGAGGCGGAAAAAACGGCGCTCAGGCTGCCGGCGGAGCATCGGGTCTCCTTGTGGACGAGGACGGCGTTATCATCGAGGAATAAGCCGGAGGACCGGCTCCGAGAAGAAAATAACAGCGTTTTCCTCGATCATCTGAGCGGAACGGAGGGAATTTTGCCGCCCGAGGCCGTCAGCGCACGAATTTCACCGATTTCAACGTTTTTTTGCGTGGAATTCATTGACACAGGCTGTCCTGTGTGATATTATATTTGACTGTAAGCCGCTCAAACTGGGCTTTTGGAAAAGCGTCTCCGGCGCTTGCCCACACTGGCGAGACTGGATAGAGGAGGTAAAGAAAGTATGTATGCAGTAATTGAAACCGGCGGAAAGCAGTACCGCGTTCAGCAGGGCGACGTCATCAGCGTTGAGAAGCTCAAAGTAGAAGCGGGTGACAGAGTGACCTTTGATAAGGTGCTGGCAGTGAACGACGGAACGGAACTCAAAGTAGGCACCCCTGCGGTGGACGGAGCGACCGTGTCCGGAAGCGTAGTCGAGAACGGAAAAGGAAAGAAGGTCATCATCTTCAAGTACAAATCCAAGAAGGACTACAGAAAGAAGCAGGGCCACAGACAGCCTTACACCATGATCAGGATCGACGAATTCTCCGTTGACGGAAAAGTGACGAAGGCTCCGGAAGCCCCGAAAGCAGCCGAACTGAACACGGAAAAGGAAGAAGCCGTTGACGCCAAGGCGGAAAAGGTTTCCCTGAAGTCCATGAAGAAGGCTGAATTGATCGCATTTGCAAAAGAGCACAACATCGAGATCGATGAGAAGGCAAAGAACGCAGATATGATCGCTGCTATCGAAGCAGCTTTGAAATAGTATTTCAGATTTTTTTCCTATACAGTGAGGAGGTGAACGATCCATGGCAAGTAAGAAGGGTGTAGGCAGCTCGAAAAACGGTAGAGACAGTGAGTCGAAACGGTTAGGAGTGAAGAGAGCCGACGGTCAGTTCGTCAGCGCCGGAAGCATTTTGGTTCGTCAGAGAGGAACGAAGTTCCATCCCGGAAATAATGTAGGCATTGGCGGAGACGATACTCTGTTTGCGAAAGAGTCCGGTGTTGTCAAGTTCGAAAGATATGACAAAACCAGAAAGAAAGTAAGCGTTTATCCGAAGGAAGCTTAAGACGGAGCCCCTATGTTTTCATAGGGGCTTATTTTTTCTTTCTCCACATGGAAAAATACGGCTAAAAGCCGCTGAACATCCTTCGGAAAATAGCTGCCGTTCACATGAAGGAAGATAAAAACGGATAAACTAATGACGGCTAATGACAGCTTTCCCACCGCGCATCATCCGGCGGGAAAACAGATGAGAGAAACAGAGGTGGCCCATGTTTGTAGATAGAGCCAGAATCACAATTAAATCAGGAAAAGGCGGGAACGGCTGCGTATCTTTTCGCAGAGAACCCTTTGTGCCTCAGGGAGGACCTGACGGCGGCGACGGCGGAAAAGGCGGAGACGTTATTATCCGCGCCAACGCCAGTCTGCGCACGCTGATGGATTTCCGCTACAAAAGAAAATACGAGGCGCAGTCCGGCGAGGACGGCAGAAAGAAAAAGCAGTTCGGCAAAAAGGGCGAAGATCTGGTCATCAGCGTTCCGCCCGGCACGGTGGTCATCGATCAGGCCACAGGGCTGGTGATGAAAGATCTGGTCCACGATGGAGATTCCGTCGTGGCGGCCAGAGGCGGAAAAGGGGGAAAGGGCAATCCTAATTTTATGAATTCGGTGCGGCAGGCTCCCAATTTCGCCGAAGCGGGGGGCTTTGCCCAGGAGAGATCCATTACGCTGGTGCTGAAGCTCATCGCCGACGTGGGATTGGTTGGATTTCCCAATGTAGGAAAATCTACTTTGCTTTCCGTGTGCACCAGCGCGTCGCCTAAGATCGCCGATTATCATTTTACTACCATCACGCCGAATCTGGGCGTGGTGCAGATGTACGACACCAGCTTCGTCATGGCGGATATACCCGGACTCATCGAAGGAGCGCACACTGGAGCCGGCCTGGGACTGGATTTTCTGAAGCACATCGAGCGGACGAAGATGCTGATCCACGTGGTGGACGTGTCCGGTTCCGAGGGCAGAGATCCTGTGGAGGATTTTGAAAAGATCAACCGGGAGCTCACATCCTACGGAAAGAAGCTGCCGGCGAAACCTCAGATCGTGGCGGCCAACAAGATCGACATGGCCACGGACGAACAGTACGAGATCTTCAAGAACCATGTAGAAGGAAAGGGCTATCAGGTCTTTCCACTCTCCGCGCCCATCAATCACGGCGTCAAGGAGCTTCTGCAGGCGGTTCTCCGCCAGCTGGAAGAGCTGAGAGAAATGCCGGAAGAAGAGGAAGACTACCAGTGGTTCGATTTCAGTAAGGAGGATGAGGACGAGGATTACAGAGAGATCTACGTCTCAAAGGAAGGTCCTGTCTTCGTGCTCAAGGGCAGGCAGCTGGAAAAGATCTTCAATTCCACCAACTTTAACGATACCGGTTCCACCAGATATCTGTACCGCTACATCGAAAAGAAAGGCGCCATCGAACGCCTGAAGGAGATGGGCCTGAAGGACGGCGATATCATCCGTATCATCGATTATGAGATGGAGTATTTCGACGAATAAGCAGGAGACCTGATGCATCAGGAGTGATAGAAAACAAAAACAGGTGAACAACTCACTCAGACGGTTGTTCACCTGTTTTTATTCTGTCATTTTACAGATCGACCTTGAAGGACACGACCTTTCCGATGTAGTTGATCCGGTCCCACTCCTCGTAGAGATAGATCTGCTGGGATTTGTCGTCGGGCACCAGGAGATAGCGTTCCCCCCTCATGAAGAACAGGCGCCGCAGGGTGGGAATACGCCGGCCCTCCGGATAAAAAGCGATAATGTCGCGGTCCTTCAGCAGGTCCATTTTCGTAGGCATGATGTACAGATATGCGTGGCTGGGAATGAATGGGGCCATGGAGCTGTCCGCCAGAAAAAAATTGATCAGTTCGCCCTGGACGTCGGCTTTGACCGCCTCGCCGCTGGCCAGCGTGATCTCACGGATCAGATCCTTGGCTCGGGTCGTGTCGTCCGAACTGACGTATTTAGAAGAGACTTCCAGCGTGGAGAGCACATCCAGACTCTCGATCTGCTTTCGGAACTCCTTAGAGACTTCGCCGTTGTTGTCGTAGCGGCAGAGCGTCTCAAGCATGATCTTATTCAGCGCGGAGGAAGCCAGCATGTATTCGCGGACCAGCTCGGGCGCTTTTTCCAGATAGCCCTGAAAGACCAGCCTGGACTGATCCTTTCCGCCGCAGACCTTGGCGAGGACCAGGGAAACTTCCTCCGACGGAGGCGGCAGCTTCCCATTTTTCAGCTGTGAGATATAGGATGGTGTGATATTCAGATCCAGATCGGCGCATCTCTTGGAAATCTGTCTGAGGGAAAGCTCACTGTCGGAGATCATCCGATCCAGCATCTGTGCATACTTCATGGTAGCGGCCTCCTTGCAAGCCCGATTTGTCGAAAGATATTGCTGTTAAATCTATATTTAACTATACCTTTTTCGTCGAACTATGTCAAATCATTTACAAGATATTGGGGAGAATTCTGCTCACATGCAGTAAAAACTACTAAATAAGGATTCCGCTTTTTGTTTGACAGAACAGGGGCCGGAGCAATATAATAGTAGAGACATGGGAAGGAGCCTGAAGATGACCGCAGAGAGACAAACACAGGAGAATCAATATCCCGGCCTGGCGGAATGCGAGACGCTATGGCGGGAGTACGGCACGCCGGACCGCGTGATCGGGCACTGCAAAGCCGTTTCCGCGGCGGCAGGCGCCATGGCCCGGCGCCTGAATGAGAAAGGCTTCAGACTGAATGTTCCCTTGACGGAAGCTGCAGGCTGGCTGCACGATATCGCCAGAGCAGACGACTACCACTGGGACCGGGGAGCGGATCTGGCGGAACGTCTGGGATACTCCGATGTGGCTGATATCATCCGGAGTCACATGAGCTATCTCATCGACAGTAAAAAAGAAGAGATCACCGAAACGGATCTGGTCTGTATGGCAGACCGCATGGTGAAAGAAAATCGCTATGTGGGCCCCGATGAACGAATGGATTATATCATCGAAAAAGCGAAGGATTTTCCCGGAGCTGAGGAAAACATCCGCGCCTCATTCCGCGAGATCCGCGCTTTGAAACAGCGGATCGAAGGGATCATCGGAGTCGGTCTGGACGATTTGCTGGGTTCTGAATAAGCTCCCTTTGTCATATGTTTTAACATAGAGACAAAGGGGGTTTTTTTATGGGAAGAAGACGGTTTGGAAGCAGGATGGGACGCCGCAGCGGGACGGCCGGGACCCGCGGTGCAATGGGCGCCAAAGCCGGAAAAACACTGGTCCGTCAGATCATCATATGTATCGTGATCGTTCTGTTCGCCATCGCCGTAAAAAAAATGGATCACGCTATGACAAACAGGGCGCTGGACACTGTGCAGACCTTCATGCAGAAGGATTATTCAGGTATGGCCATCGTGGATTCAGCCAAAACTGTGTTTTCGCATCTCGGCAGCCTTCCGGAAGCCGTGGAGACGGCCATGGCTGACGGACGCCGCCAGCTGGCGTTCATCGAGCCCTGCAACGCGGAAGCTCTCATCATGACCTTCGGCGGACAGGGAAACACCGACGGGAGCGAACGCTCCTACGCGGGTATGAAGTACAGCTCTGAACAGGAACTGCAGGTCTACGCCTCCTCCGGCGGAACCGTGATCGCGGTAGAAGGAGAGGAAGGAAATCAGAGGGTCCGCATCAGCCACGGCGGCGAGCTGGAGACCCAGTATGCCGGCTGTACGGCGGTCTATGTCAAGCCTCTGGAAAAAGTGAGAAAGGGTCAGCTGATCGCCTCCGTTACCCCCGGGGATCAGAGCTGCCTGACGTTCTCCATGTGGAAGGGCGGAGACGCGGTCAATCCGGCGGATTACATCGCGTTCTGATCCTTATATGATCTCGTGCCGCGTCTCTGGTATAAAAACCGAGTTTCATCTTTCGTATTTTCTGCTGGTGGCAGTGATCTGTATTTTTGGCCACTGTATTCTGGCCGTCGCTTCCACCGGCTTTTCTTTCCTTCACGAGCTGGCCCACGCCGCCGCCGCAAAGAAGCTCGGTTACACTCCCGAAAAAATATCTGCCGGACTGTTCGGGGGGGTCCTGCATTTGAGAGAAAGTGTCATCAAACCAAAGGATCAGCTGATCATCCATCTGGCCGGTCCGCTGTTCAATATTGTCTGCGCCACGGGTCTGTACAGTCTTTCCATGTTCTTTCCGCAGCCTTGGATCATGGAGCTGACCATGGCCAATCTGATCCTGGGACTGTTCAATCTCATGCCTTTTTACCCGCTGGACGGGGGAAAACTGATGAATCTCTATCTGGCTTTCTTTTTCGGTTTTCGGCGGGCGGAACAGGTCTCCAAAATTTTTTCCCGTTTATTTTCACTTTTCCTTTTCCTTTTGGGGATTTACTTGGTAAAATATAATTTGGCGAATCTGCTGGTATCGGCCCTGGGAATCAATCTCGCTAT
Source organism: Bacilliculturomica massiliensis (assembly GCF_900605495.1). Taxonomy (GTDB): domain Bacteria; phylum Bacillota; class Clostridia; order Peptostreptococcales; family Anaerovoracaceae; genus Bacilliculturomica; species Bacilliculturomica massiliensis. The sequence goes on along the minus strand of NZ_LR027603.1, from coordinate 1,178,109 downwards.
TGCAGAACGGGACGACAACAGCTTTTTGTTTTACAAGCTGACAAAGAATATCGAAGTGGGGTCCGCAGGGAGGGAGCCCAAGATAAGGGTCTGCAGAAATGACGAGTCCGCGCTGAAGATCCTGGAGTCTTACAAGCCTCAGGAAAATCGGCTGTTCACCGTAGTGAACTATAAAGGGAGCTACAAAGGACAGCTGACGGAGGAAGATGTGCTCTCGGGAATCTACGACTGCGGGATCTACGCCGATTTCGACAGACTTTTGCATTGGAAAAGAAACAGAAACAGGAAGGTCGAATAATATGACATGGAATGAACAACTGGACAAGTTACTGCGCAGAGTGGAAAAGCCCGCGCGGTATATCGGCGGAGAGCTCTACTCCGTGGAGAAGGACCCTGGATCCGTGGCCACGCGGTTTGGCTTTGCATTTCCGGATACCTATGAGATCGGGATGTCTTATCTGGGGCTGCAGATCATCTATCACGTGCTGAACGGCATGGAAAGCGTCTACTGCGAGCGGGTGTTCGCTCCCGCTCAGGACATGGAGGCTCTGATGCGGGCGGAAAATATGCCGCTTTTCACCTTGGAGACAAAGACGCCTCTCACTGAAATGGATATCGTAGGCTTTACGCTGCAGTACGAGCTGTCTTTTACGAATATCGTCAATATGCTGGATCTGGCGGGGATCCCCATCCTGAGCAGCGACAGAAAAGAGGGCGACCCCTTTGTGGCCGCCGGCGGACCCTGCGCCTACAACCCGGAGCCGCTGGCTCCTGTGCTGGATTTCGTCATGCTGGGCGACGGTGAGGATTCTCTGCGGGAGGTATGCGCCGCTCATGAGGAGTGGAAGGCCTCCGGAGCGCCCAGAACTGCGTTTTTAGAGACGATCTGCCGGATCCCGGGCATCTATGTCCCCGCGTTTTACGAGCCTGTCTACGACGAAGAGGGCAGCTTTTCACATATGAACAAGCTTTTTGACGCCGCGCCGGACACGGTGGAGAAGCGTATCGTTGAAGATCTGAACGCGGCGGATTTTCCGGAAAAAAACATCGTTCCTCTGATCGACGTGGTCCACGACAGAGCCGTGGTGGAGATCTTTCGCGGCTGTACGAGAGGATGCCGTTTCTGTCAGGCCGGCATGATCTACCGCCCCGTGCGGGAACGTTCAAAGGAGCGGATCAAGGAACTGGCCAAGAGCCAGATCGAAGCCACAGGTTACGACGAAATGTCCATCCTTTCCCTGTCCACCAGCGACCACTCGGAGATCGAGCCTCTGGTCACGGAACTGATGGAGATGTGCAGATCCAACAATGTAGCGCTGTCGCTCCCGTCTCTGAGACTGGATTCCTTTTCCTTCAAGGTGCTTCAGGAGATCCAGGGCTACAAGAAATCGGGGCTGACCTTCGCTCCGGAAGCCGGGTCTCAGCGGCTGCGGGATGTGATCAACAAAAATATCACGGAAAAAGATATATACAGCGCCATGGAGCAGGCCATCGAACTGGGATGGACAGGCGTGAAGCTGTATTTTATGGTGGGCCTTCCCACGGAGACCTTTGAGGATCTGGACGGCATCGTGGAGATCGCAGGGGGCATCATGGAGATCGCCCGCCGGGCGGGCGGCGGAAAACGGGGACGCTTCAATGTGACGGTAAGCGTTTCCAATTTTGTTCCCAAGGCTCACACGCCCTTTCAGTGGTGCGCCCAGGACACGGAAGAGAGCTTTGAGGAGAAGCATCTTTATCTGAAGGACAAGCTGAAAAAGATCAAGGGCGTATCTTTCCATTACCACGGGACCCACACCAGTCATCTGGAAGCGGTCTTCGCCAGAGGCGACAGGCGCGTCTGTCAGGTACTGCTCAAGGCATGGGAGCTGGGCTGTAAATTCGACGGCTGGTCTGAGTATTTCAACTATCAGCTCTGGCAGGAGGCCTTCCGCCTGACCGGGATCAGCAGCGACGAATACGCTCTGCGCACCATAGACCCCGCGGCGCCGCTGCCCTGGGATCACCTGAGCTGCAGCGTGAGCAAGAAATTCTTCCAGATGGAATGGGACCGCGCGCAGAAGGAAGAGACCACCCACGACTGCCGGCACGGCTGCGTGGGCTGCGGCGTCAACAGCAGGACGAAATGTCAGAGGGAGGGCACATTATGAGCCGATATGTGATACAGTTCTACAAGGATGGAAACATGAGATACATTTCCCACCTTGATCTGCTGCGTCTGTTCAAACGGACCTTCAAGCGCACAGGGATCCGGCTCATCTATTCCCAGGGCTTCAATCCCCATCCCCGGATGAGCTTTGTACAGCCCTTATCCCTTGGATATGCCAGCGATAAAGAATACCTGGATTTCGAGACGACAGAGCAGCTGGACTGCCGCGAGATCATCTCCCGCCTGAACGGGGCTATGCCCGCCGGCGTGGGTATAATCGGCTGCCGGGAGCTCCCCCCAACCAAGAGGACTCTGGCCGCTCTGGTGGAGTACGCAGTCTATGAAGCGTCCTTCGAACTTTCAGAACCCATCCCGTGGCGGGAAAAGCTGGAGGAATTCCTGGCTCAGGAACAGATCCTGGTTGAAAAAAAGCAGAAAAAAACGGGAAAGCTGGTGGAGCAGGATATTCGCCCTATGATCCTCAAGGTCGAACCGCTGGAGCGCAGCAAAAATAACGATAAATATATTTCGTTAACCTTGCTGACCTGCGCGGGCAGCAATCGAAATCTCAATCCAGAGACGCTTCTGTCGGCGTTCTGCAGCTTCTGCGGCCTTTCCTACGCCGCGGAGACCGCTTCGATCCGGCGAAAGGAGCTGTACTGCGGCGGTCAGAACGGCCGGGACGGACTGGTGTCCGTTATGGAATACACGCCTCAGAATCATTAGACCGCCGGCAGGCGGAACAGCCATGTGAATATGACGGGAGGACTTTGTGGAAAGGTCCTCCTGTTTTTTTGTGCAGGAAGGCCACAGTGACCGGGCAGCTGCCGCCGTACTGACATTCGTCTACAGGTATCCATAATAATCCTGAATAATAATTAATTGACATTTGCACTCACAAAATGTATAATAATCCCATATAGGGAACGTCGTTGTATTTCAATCGTGTCTCCGGATATTTTCCGGCAGGCACGGCACAGACGCAGGGAGGGCTGCCATGACAAGAGAGAGTCAGATGTTTGCCGCCATGAAAAAGAAGAAGATGATGGCGGGCTGTTGCTTTATCGCAGTTGTTCTCGTTCTCACCATCCTGAAAGGAGGCGTGTTGTTTCAGGAAAAAGAGGAGATCATAACGGAGTCGGGCGAGTGTGAGACGTCGGGATCAGAAACCGCGTCGGGCGACCAGGGAGAGGGACGCTCCGCCTCCTCAGGCCAGATCAACGGAGAGGCCAGCGGCGGAACCCATGAAGAAGCCGGCAGCGGCGTACCCCGCATGGTGGTAGACGTGGCCGGAGCCGTCAGTTCTCCGGGTATCTACATCCTGCCCCAGGGGAGCAGAGTCTACGAGGCTGTGGACCAGGCCGGCGGCCTGACTGAAGAAAGCGACCTCCGGGAGATCAACCTGGCGGCGGAGCTTCTGGACGGTGAAAAGCTCTATATCCCTTCCCGTGGGGATTACGCGCAGAGCGCAGAGACAGAAGGGCGCTCCGCCGGCGGCGACGTGAAGGAGACCGGCTGCAGAGCCGGATCCGATGCAAAAAAAATCAACATCAACACGGCGGATTCCTCTGAACTGCAGACGCTGAATGGCGTCGGTCCCTCCACCGCCCGGCGCATCCTCGATTATCGCAGGGAAAACGGCCGCTTCCGGGCGATCGATGAGCTCAAGAATGTGAAAGGGATCGGCGATAAAACCTTTCAAAAGCTGAAAGAAAGCATTTCTGTCACATAATGTATAAACTTTTCCGCTGCTGCCCACAATAACCATGAGGTGATGGCAATGTTTAGTCAGAGAAAACGCTTTTATCAGCGTAAATCATTTTATGGAATTATACTTGCTCTTTTGCTTGCCTTCGGTTTCTGGGTCAATCAGGACCCGGCAGACCGGCAGAGCGAAGGGGAGCAGAACGGTCCGGTGGTCAGCACAGGGGAGAATATTCCCGGAACCAACAGCGGCGCCGGCAGCCGGCTGCCGGCAGACAGCAGTTCCGATCCGTATACCGGGCACAGCGGCAGCGGTTATAGTCCTTATGACACAGAGGGCCGGACAGAGGGAGAACCGGGAACCGGAGCATATGAATCGGATCCCGCATACGGTCAATACGGCGATCCTGATAGTTCCCAGGCTTCCGGCCGCTACGGAGCGGACAGTTACGACGGCGGCGGTCAGGGAGACGGGCGGGACTCTGAAATAGAAGGTCCCTGCTATCTCGTAAAGGAAGACGGCGGCTACATCAAGATCTATTCCGTCGATCAGACAGGCGCCCGGCAGCTGGTGCGCACCACCGACATTTCCTTTTCCCTGCTCTCAGAGAGCGATCAGGAGCTGTTCCAAAAAGGCATAGTAAAAGAAACACAGGACGAGCTGTCGGACCTGCTTCAGGATTTTGAAAGCTGACGGAGGAAATGATGAATAAAGCAGTAGTAAAAAAATCGTGTCTCTTCTTGCTGTCGCTGATCGCCTGCACAGCGCTGGTGTCAGGCGCAGTTCTTTGGCAGATACCCAGCGAGATCAAAGTATTTACCAATGAGACGAAAGTACTCAGCCTGCCCTTAAAAGACATCACAGTCAGCGTTCTTCCCCAGAAAACGCTGGTAGTCGGCGGTCAGTCCGTGGGTGTGCGTATGGATGTTAAAGGCGTGCTGGTAGTCGGCCTCGAGGAGATCGAGGGTGAGGACGGGACCAGAGTAAATCCGGGGCTGGAAGCGGGCCTGCAGATCGGAGACAGCATCCTGACCATCGACGGAGACAAGGTGGATAACGCCGCCGCGGTCAGCGAAAAGATCAACAAGGTCAGGGATGAAGTCAAACTGAAGATCAAGCGCAAAGATAAGATCATGAACGTGACCCTGTCCCCGGTCCGTTCCGCTGACGACGGCAGATACAAAATGGGAGTCTGGGTCAGAGACAGGACGGCGGGAATTGGGACGCTCACCTATTATGACCCACTGAACAAAGCCTTCGGAGCCCTGGGACACGCCATAACGGACCCCGACACCAGCACTATCCTGCCGGTGGCCGACGGCGAGCTGCTGAACGCCAAGGTAGAATCGGTAAAGCAGGGCAAAGCCGGAGATCCCGGGGAGATACGCGGGATCTTCTACGAAGCCGACGCTCCCTTAGGATTGCTGAAAGGAAATTCCAGTTACGGTATTTTCGGCTCTGCCTACGACGAGATCAGCAATCCCATCTATCCGGAACCGCTGGCTATCGGCTATCAGAATGAGATAAAAAAAGGTCCCGCTTACATCCTGACCACCCTTGACGGGAACACAGTGGAGAAGTATTCGATCTCCATCGAAAAGATCAACCATCAGACAAAACCGGACACCAAAAGCATGGTCATCCGCGTGACGGATAAACGCCTGCTTGAAAAAAGCGGAGGGATCGTGCAGGGGATGAGCGGCAGCCCCATCGTTCAGAATGATAAAATAATCGGGGCGGTGACGCACGTATTCGTCAATGATCCGGAAAAGGGTTACGGAATTTTTATTGAGTGGATGCTCAGCGAAGAAAACAAGCATTTATAGCGTCTGACAGTGAGATCCCTGCCGGCGGAAGACCTTTCCGCCGGCCATGGGGACCCTTTTTGACTCATTCATGTCGAATAATGTCGAAAGTGTGACGTTTTTGTTTCATACTTATACCGCCGTCCTTCTTGCAAATTTGTCGAATCTTTTTTATAATTTATTAGGATAAAATGTTCAGCAGAAAAGAAAAGCCAAAGAAAAAGTAGTTTTAAGGGGGAAATTTTAATGACAAAGGTTAGAGTAGGTATCGCAGACGACAATAAGGATTTCTGCGAGATTTTGACGGACTTCTTCGAAGCCCAGCAGGGGATCGAGATCGTATTCGCGGTCCACGACGGGATGCAGACCGTGGACGCTGTTCTGAAGGACAAGCCGGACGTGCTGATCCTTGACATGATCATGCCGTATCTGGACGGGCTTGGCGTTCTGGAAAGACTCAACGGAATGGAGCTTGAAAAGTTCCCGAAGGTCATCATGCTTTCCGCGGTGGGTCAGGAATCCATCACACAGAAAGCGATCAACCTGGGCGCCGAATATTATGTGGTAAAGCCTTTTGATCTGAACATTCTGGCCAAACGTATCATACAGCTCATGGATCCGGAAAAGAATGCGGGAAGTCAGGGGAACCGCACCAACACCGTCAGAGCTGTCATCAGCGCCGACGAACCGAGAGTGAGCGATCTGGAAATGGATATCACCAATATGATCCACGAAGTGGGCGTGCCGGCTCACATCAAAGGTTATCAATATCTGCGGGATGCGATCACCATGGTGGTGGAGGACATGGATCTGCTCAGCGCCGTCACGAAGGAACTGTATCCGGCCATCGCGAAAATGAACAACACCACGCCCAGCAGAGTAGAGCGAGCGATCCGCCACGCCATCGAAGTCGCGTGGAACAGGGGAAAATTAGAAACGCTCAACAGTCTCTTTGGCTATACTGTACATAATGACAAGGGCAAACCTACCAATTCAGAGTTCATCGCCATTATCGCCGATAAGCTGCGGCTGGAAAGAAAAGTGAGCTGACAGCCAGGTCCCCAAGGCGGTAAAGGCCTTCGCTCGACTTAAAATAGAAAAATTAAGACGCCGCCTAAGGTCAGGGGATATCAGGCGGCGTTTTCTTTTCTGCTAAGCGCGGCGCCGTCCCCCACATGCCTCTTGCAGGCTTTCGGGGATTATGGTACGATACTTTCAGCTGAAGATGCGAAAAGAGATGGTGCGCATCTCGCAAACTTGAGAGGAAAAGAGGAATTGATATGCTGCCGCAGAGCAAAATTGACAGGATCAATGAGCTGGCGAGAAAGAAGAAAGCCACAGGACTCACCCCTGAGGAAACGGAAGAGCAGAAAGTGCTGCGCCAGGAATTTCTGGCGGACTTCCGGGAGCGTTTTCGGGCACAGCTCGACAACATTGAATTCGTAGAAGATCAGCCGCCGGCTAAAGCCGTCGAAATACCAAAACTTAAGAATTAAAAAGCAAGAAAACACTGCGGATTCAGCAGCGGGAAGGAACAATTTTCCCGCTGCTTTTTTCGTATGATGATATAGGACTCTCAGAGCGCAGGCATCCGGCGCGGGACAAGCCGTTCCGCCGCTGGGCCCAAAGCTCAAAGAAGGGAGAACCGATAAAAAAAATCAGGGACCGGGTCCAGGCGGAGCTGCCGCGCCGCCTTGTCTCCGGCCAGAAAGAGGTGGACAGATTGTCATTGAACTGCAAAAAATTGATGCTGCCCTGTATTATTGTAATTGCCGTGAGTATTTTCACCGGTTTTGGGGTACAAGAGAAACAGGATATTGTGACGGGACTGCTGACGGACCGGGCCTTTATCCTCCAGCGGGCGTATTACGGCGAGATCACCCCGGCGGAGGCTGAAAAACAGCTGTACGAAGTAGAGACACAGCCGCTGCTGAAGGAAGACATCACGCTTCTGCGCTCATCGGACTACACTGATCTGGATCTGATCGATCGGCTGGAGGTAAAGGGACTGAAGCAGAAGATGACCATGTTTGACAACATCAGCTTTCAGGGACATCTGACCTGGTATATGAAAGGACTGTCCGGAGACTACATCTCCGATTCGGATTACTTCATTCTTCTCAGATCAACAGGCGGGCAATGGAAGCTCAGCCAGTTTGAACCTGTGGACCTGCAATAGGCGCCTTTGGCCGCTTGTCTTCCGCCTCATTCCGCGGATCAATCTCCTAAAAATTTTGTTTATCTTTGGCGAAAAGCTGGTATAATATATGAGTATTGCATGATACCCAGAAATACGTGTGTTTTCGCCGTTTGAGGGTAATATAAACTTAAACATATAAATCGAAAGGAGAGGTGGCAATGCGGCAGGTTTATCTGGATTACTCAGCTACCACGCCTGTAAAAAGAGAAGTGCTTGACGAGATGATTCCCTATTTCTGTGAGAAGTTTGGGAATCCATCCAGCTTATATCAGTATGGGGAGGATGCGGCGGCAGCTATCAATAAGGCCAGAAATCAGGTGGCCCGGCTGATCGGCGCCGGCGACAGAGAAGTCATTTTCACTTCCTGCGGTTCCGAGGCGGACAACTGGGCGCTGATCGGTACGGCACATTCCCTGAGGAAAAAAGGCAGAGGCAACCATATCATCACTACACAGATCGAGCATCACGCGATCCTGCATACCTGCAAGGCCCTTGAAAAGGAAGGCTTTGAGGTTACTTACCTGGGCGTAAAGCCTGACGGCCGCATCGATCCGGAAGAGTTGAAACAGGCCATAACCGACAAGACCATCCTGATCAGCGTCATGTTCGTAAACAATGAGATGGGCGCGATCCAGCCGATCAGAGAGGCTGCGGCCATCGCCAGGGAACGGGACATCCTGTTCCATACGGACGCGGTGCAGGCGCTGGGCAACGTTCCCATCGATGTGAAAGAGCTTGGGATCGACATGATGTCCATGTCGGCTCACAAAATATACGGTCCCAAAGGGATCGGCGCGCTGTACATCAGAAAAGGCGTGGTCCTGCCTGGCTTTATCCACGGAGGCGCCCAGGAATTCGGCAAACGGGCCGGAACGGAGAGCGTTCCCAACATGGTAGGCTTCGGCAAGGCCGCGGAGCTGGCCATGGAGCAGCTCACGGATCACATAGAACGGCTTACATCTCTGCGGGATTACTTCATTCAAGAAGTGACGGAAAAAATCTCCAACGTCTATATCAACGGCGGAATGGAGCACCGTCATCCCGGAAATGCCAATCTCACCTTCGATTTTATCGAGGGGGAAGCTCTGCTTTTGTATCTGAATCTGAACGGGATCTCCGTATCTACGGGTTCCGCCTGTTCATCCAAATCCCTGGTACCGTCCCACGTCCTTGCGGCTCTGGGCATACCGGTGGAACGGATCCATGGATCGCTCCGGTTTTCCATCGGAGATTTTACCACCAAAGAGGATATCGATTACACAGTAGAGTGTCTGGTAAAGGTTGTAGCAACATTGAGAGAGATTTCATCTGTTTCAGGTGAGAAAGGCTGGTAATACTATGGCAATGTATAATGATACGGTAATGGACCATTTCATGAACCCGCACAATGTGGGGGAAATTGAGAACGCGGACGGCGTGGGGACCTACGGGAGTCCGGTCTGCGGAGATATGATGAAGATCACCATCAAGGTGGAAGATAACGTGATAACCGACGCCAAGTTCAAGACCTTCGGCTGCGGCTCAGCCATCGCGTCCTCCAGTATGGCCACGGACATGCTGATCGGAAAGACAGTCGAAGAGGCTCTGGCCCTGACCAACAAGGATGTTCTGGACAAGCTGGGCGGACTTCCCGGACCAAAGATCCACTGTTCCGTGCTTTCCGAGCAGGCGATCAAGGCGGCCATTTACGATTACGCTCAGAAGAACGGACTGGAGTACGAGGAATTGAAAGACTTCGATCCCAACGCTGAGGAAGATCCCCACGATCACGACGACCATGGGGAGGACGAGGAATAAGCAACAGGAAGGCCCGGTCAGACGCGTTAAGAAGCGCGCTGAAATGCGGACCGGAGAGGAACAGATGATGGATAGAACAATACCGGAAAACAACAGGGTATTGCTCGGCTTAAGCGGCGGTGTGGACAGCACTGCCGCTGCTTTGTTGTTAAGAGAAAAAGGCTTTGAAGTCACCGGACTTTTTTTCGACGTGCTGGGCGATCAGCAGGCGGAGCGGGAAGCTGCGGAACGGACGGCAAAGGAACTGGAGATCCCTTTCCTTTATAGAAATGTAAAGGATCAGTTCCGCGATCAGGTCATCTCATACTTCTGCCGTTCTTACCTGAGCGGAGAGACCCCAAATCCCTGCGTTCTCTGCAATCCTACGGTCAAATTCCGCGTCATGCGTGAGGCTGCCGACGAGACAGGCGCGTACTATCTCGCCACCGGCCATTACGCCAGGGTGGGCTACAGCAGAGAGGAAGATCGCTGGTTTATCCGGAGGGGCGCAAGCCTGAAAAAGGATCAGTCCTACATGCTTTACCGTCTGGACCAGAGCATACTGAGCCGTCTGCTGCTGCCTCTGGGCGATACGGAGGAAAAAGAAACCACCCGCCGGCTGGTCCGTGAAAACGGCATCCACAACGCTGACAAAAAGGACAGCCAGGAGATCTGCTTTATCAGGGAAGGCAGCTATGTGGACTATATTGAAAAGCAGGGCGCCGTCAGTCCGCCGGGCGACTTTGCTTCTCTTCAGGGACAGATCTTAGGCCGCCATCAAGGACTCCTGCACTACACGGTGGGACAGCGGAAGGGGCTGGGGATCACATTCGGAAAACCCACATTCGTAGTCGGCCTTGATCCACTGAAAAACCAGGTGATCCTGGGAGATAATGAGGATCTGTTCAAAACCACGGTTTTTGCAAAAGACATACGTCTGAACTGCTATGAGGACGGGACAGGACCGCTGCCGGACGCCTGGGAAGGGAAAAAAGTCTATGCCAAGATCCGTTACGCCGCACAGCCTTCTGAGGCGGAGCTGTACAGGGACGGCGGCGACGGCGTGCGCGTAGAGTTTTCCCAGCCTCAGAGAGCGCCCACTCCGGGACAATCCCTGGTATTTTACGACGGCGACCGGCTGTTGGGGGGCGGATTTATCACCGCAAAAAAGGAAAACCCATCCACCGCCCACAGGGAATAGAAATACTTCTTCCGGTTATTCTAAATAGTGCGGAAGAAAATTTGCGTGATCCGCATCTTCCGTCCGTGCGTTTCACAGCCGTCAGCAAAGACTGCGAAACGGCGGGAGACAAAAGCAGCAGGGATAACGGAAAGGAAGGGTGTTTGAATGAGAAACAATGGATTAGGAATGGCTGTTGGTATGGGACTGGCCGGAACTCTGGTCGGAATGTACCTCGGCAGCATGAGCAAGCCGAAATACCGCCGGGAGATCCAGCGCAGCTTCCGCAAGGCCACTGATGATCTGAACGATCTGGTTTCCGACCTGGGCGACAGCCTGCACGATTTTACGGACAGATAGGACAGGCAAGACCGCAGAGGACGCGTTTCGGCGCGTCTTTTGCGTAAAACAAATAAATAGTTTCACTGATCGGCTGATTCTGTTGACAACCAAAAGATCTGTATTATATAATTAAGTTTAGTTTGGACGCATCGTGAATGCCTTGTCCCAGACGTATCAAACTGAATACCGGAATGATGAAGAGGATTAGTACCTTATCGCAGCGCAGCGAAGAGAGGAAGGGACGGTGGGAGCCTTCCGTGGGCGGGTGAGGGAAGCTGCCTTGGAGTTCCAGCTTGAATGAAGAGATCCTGTTTCTGCAGGGTAATTAGGGTGGTACCGCGAGTTCGTCTCGTCCCTAACCGGGGACGGGGCTTTTTCTTTTTTTGCAAGTCAAAAGGATCAGTAAGAAATGGAGGAAGACGTATGAAAAACACAGGGCTGAATGAACTGCGGACGATGTTTCGCAAGTTTTACGAATCAAAAGGCCATTACCCGATGAAAAGCTTTTCGCTGGTACCCAATAAAGACAAGAGCCTGCTGCTCATCAATTCCGGCATGGCTCCCATGAAGCCTTTCTTTGCCGGCATTGAAACGCCGCCCAGCAAGCGCGTGACCACATGTCAGAAATGTATCCGTACCGGCGATATCGACATCGTGGGGCAGACCGACCGCCACGGCACCTTCTTTGAGATGATGGGAAGCTTCTCCTTCGGGGAATATTTCAAAGAGCAGTCGATCAAATGGGGCTGGGAATTCATCACTCAGGTGCTGGAGATGCCAGAGGACAAAATCTGGGCGACCATCTATCTGGACGACGACGAGGCCTACAATATCTGGCGGGATGTGATCGGCATGCCGGAGGAGCACATCGTGCGTCTGGGCAAGGAAGATAATTTCTGGGAGATCGGCACCGGACCCTGCGGACCCTGTTCCGAGATCTATTTCGACCGCGGTCCGGAGTACGGCTGCGGCAATCCGGAATGCAAGCCCGGCTGCGACTGCGACCGTTACATTGAGTTCTGGAATCACGTATTTACACAGTTTGACCGGCAGGAGGACGGAAGCTACGTACCGCTGGAGCATCCCAACATCGACACCGGCATGGGACTGGAACGGCTGGCCTGCATCATGCAGGACGTGACCTCCATCTTTGACGTGGACACCATCCGAACGATCCTGGACGAAGTGGTCCGCATCTCCGGCGTGCCTTATCACGATGGAGCGGAAAAGACGGATACCTCCATCCGCATCATCACGGACCACATCCGCTCTATCACATTTATGGTGGGGGACGGAGTTCTGCCCAGCAACGAGGGACGGGGCTACGTGCTGCGGCGTCTTCTTCGCCGGGCGGCCCGCCATGGGAAGCTTCTGGGTATCCAGGGCGCGTTCCTGGCGTCTCTTTCCGAGAAGGTCATCGAGGTCTCAGGCGTGGCATATCCGGAGCTGGAAGAAAAACGGGAGTATATCCATCGGATCCTGTCCGTGGAAGAAGAAAAATTCAGCGAGACCATCGACCAGGGCACCAATATTTTGGAGGAATATCTGGAGACATTGAAAAAGTCGGGAGAAAAGACCATTTCCGGAGAACAGGCCTTTAAGCTGTACGACACGTTCGGTTTCCCTCTGGAACTGACTCAGGAGATCGCCGGCGAACAGGACGTGGACGTGGACGTGGACAGCTTCAACGCCAACATGCAGCGTCAGAAGGAGATGGCCCGGGCCGCCAGGAAGTCCGATACCGACGCCGGCTGGGCGGACGAATCCATTCTCTACGCAGCCTTCGACGCCACTGAATTTCTGGGTTATGACACGCTGACCGCCGACGGAACGGTCAAAGGCATCTTCAAAGGAAGAGACGCAGCGGACGTCGTCTCAGAAGGGGAGACTGCAAAGGTCATTTTAGACCGCACGCCTTTCTACGGAGAGGGCGGCGGACAGGCCGGAGACGTGGGACTCATCTACGGGGATTCCGGCTGCCAGGCGGAGGTGACGGCTACCACCAAATTCCGCAACGTCTATGTGCACCACGTAACGGTGCGCTCCGGTGAACTGCGCGTGGACGACAAGGTGAGCTCCATCGTGATCGCCGTCAAAAGAAATCAGATCGCCCGCAATCACACAGCGACCCATCTGCTGCACAAGACGCTGCGGGAGGTGCTTGGAAATCACGTGGAACAGGCCGGATCCAGCGTGACAGAGCACGGACTGCGCTTTGACTTTACCCATTTTGAGGCGGTGCCCAAGGAGACGCTGGCGGAGATCGAGAATATCGTCAACGAAAAAATCCTGCAGTTCATCCCTGTAACCAGCGTGGAGATGCCCATCGAGGAAGCAGAAAAAACAGGAGCAACGTCCCTGTTCGGTGAGAAATACGGAAAACTCGTGCGGGTCGTCTCCATCGGAGACTACAGCATCGAGTTCTGCGGCGGCACCCATGTGAGCAATTCCGGCCAGATCGGCGCCCTCCGGATCTTGTCGGAGAGCGGCGTTGCCGCAGGCGTCCGCAGGATCGAGGCCGTGACCGGCACAGAGCTGATCGCCAAGCTCAATGAATACGAGTCTCTGGTCGGCAGAGCGGCGGAAATTCTGAAGACCAATCCCAGCGGACTGCTCTCCAAGATCGAAGCCGTTTCCGAGGAGGCGAAAGCCTGCAAAAAGGAACTGGAAGAAATGAAGATGCAGGCCATGGGCGGCCAGATGGATCAGATGATAGAAAGCGCCAGGGAGAAGAACGGCGTCAAACTGATCACCAGAGTATTTGAAGACACAGCGATCAACGATCTGAGAAAGCTCTCCGACGAGATCAAAGCCGAACACAAGGGCGTGATCATGGTCTTCGCAGCGGTGAACGGCGAAAAGGTAACCCTGATGGTATCCGTCTCTGACGATCTGTTGGAGAAAGGCTACCACGCAGGCAGCATGATCAAACAGATCGCCGCGGCCGCAGGAGGCGGAGGCGGCGGCAAAGCCGACATGGCTCAGGCCGGAGCCAAGGATAAGAGCAGGCTTCCTGAGGCTTTCGAGCTGGCTTACTCGCTGCTGTAGAGCTGAAAACCACTGGCGGTCTGTCCGGGCCGCGGAGGAATATTACAACAATATTAAAAATATGGCAACGCCCTTGTTTCTTCTACCGATCATTTGTATAATGAATTATCGAGAGTAAAGGCAAAGGAAGGTGAAGGCGTGGATAGAAATACGATACTGTTTAACAGTCCAGATAAAGCGACCCAGCAGACAACGGAAGAAATCTTGAGAACAGTATATAACGCTCTTGAAGAAAAGGGATATAACGCCATCGACCAGATGGTCGGCTATATTCTCTCCGGGGATCCTTCTTACATCACCGGACATAATAACGCCAGAAACCTGATTCGTCACATAGAGAGAGACGATTTGGTCGAAGAGCTGTTGAGAGCTTTCTTGAGAAAATAAAGGACCGGACACAGCGGACGTTTACCACGTCCGCTGTTTTTGTAATTTCACAGGAAATCTCCGCGGTATCCTAGGAATTGCGGAGATGGCCGGATCTGTTTTTACATATTTCCAGTCTCAAAGTCCGGTTCAGTTTGTTTAACACCGATGACAACCACCGGACCAGTGTCCCATATGAAAACACCAGAAGAGGAGGGCAAGGGATGTTTGAGTCGAGATGCGGAGTCTGCTGCGGCAGCTGCGAGAGAAAAGAGAAAGTAAAATGCCTGGGATGTACTATCATGGAAAAGCCTTTTTGGGGCGGAGACTGCGGCGTGAAAACCTGCTGTGAAGAAAAAGGCTGGGATCACTGCGGAGAATGTCCCGATTTTCCCTGCCAGATGGAGGCCAATATGGGCGTGGAAATGGGCTTTGACCCGGCGGTGCGGCTGGAGCAGTGCAGAAAGTGGGCCGAAAAATAGACTCCAGGCGGCCCGAAACCGCTCGGCAGCAACTGGGCCGAATAAAGTCATGGGGGCTTCGGAACGAAATGCAAACGCATGCGAAAGTAAATGGAGGGTAAAGGTAAATATGAAATGTATTTCATTGGATGTAGGTGATAAGACCATTGGAGTGGCAGTCAGCGACGGACTGCTGCTCACCGCCCAGGGACTGATGACAATCGAGCGGGTGGGGATTAGAAAGGACGCAGATAAGGTCCTCGCACTGGCAAAGGAGCACGGCGCCGATACCATCGTCATCGGGCTGCCGCGGAATCTGGACGGCTCCGACAGTATTCAGACAGAAAAGGTCCGCGATTTCCGCACGATGCTGGAAAACAAGATCCGCAGCAGCGGCATAAAAGATCTGACGCTGGAATGGCAGGATGAACGCTTCACCACAAAAATTGCGGAAAACGTGCTGATCCAGGCAGACGTCAGCCGAAAAAAAAGGAAAGATGTGATCGATAAACAGGCGGCCGTCATCATTCTCCAGAGCTTTCTGGATCGGTATCACAATCTGAAAAAGGCGGCGGAAAAAGAAGCGGCGCAGGAAGACGATGCCTGATCTTGCACTTGGCCTGATCTTGCACTTGGGGGCTGGGGTCTGGAGAAGTCCCGGCCAATTAGTCAGGTACACCCGCTGGAACAACCCTTCGGCGAAAAACGGAACCTGTAAGCGGCAAAGAACGGCGATGGATCAATGGCGAAGAAACGATGGGATGTATCGATCATGAAGGGAGGCGGCGTCCATTAACAAATTACGAATTGCCGCGGTCTGTTTTGGGGCGGCCGCCGCTGTTTTTTTGGGTATTTTGCTCTTCAGCGACGTGACCGGCCGCATCTGGGATAGGAGCGATACCCAGGACAGCAGGGGAGACCAGGAAGCCAACGGGGAGAATCTGACAGGCGGCCCGCTTCCCCATGAAGAAACAAAAAGTCAGGCGGAACAATTGCTGGAACAGATGAGTCTGGAAGAAAAAGTAGGGCAGATGTTTCTTGTGAGATGTCCGAAGGAGGATGCGGTATCGAAGATATCTTCTCTGCACATCGGCGGGTACCTGCTGTTTTCCCGGGATTTCAGGGATAAGAGTAAAGCCGAAGCGGCCCGCACAGTGCAGAGTTATCAGGATTCAGCTGAGATCCCTCTTTTCATAGGCGTGGACGAGGAGGGTGGGAGCGTGAACCGGATCAGTCTGTTTCCAGCTTTCCGCGCTGTGCCGTTTCACTCGCCCCAGTCACTTTATCAGGAAGGCGGTTGGCCCCTGATCATCAGCGATACAAAAGAAAAGTGTGATCTGCTGAAAGAACTTGGGATCAATGTGAACTTTGCCCCGGTATGCGACGTCTCTGAAGACCCTGAAGATTATATATACCAGCGAAGCTTCGGGCAAAACGCAAAACAGACGGCCGTCTATGCAGCAACAGTGACTGAGACCATGAAAGAAAACGGTGTGGCTCCGGTATTGAAGCATTTTCCGGGCTACGGAAACAACATCGACACTCATACAGGCGTCGCCCACGACAGCCGGCCCTACGCACAATTCATTTCTTCCGATTTTCTCCCATTTCAGGCGGGAATCGACGCAGGGGCCGATATCATCCTGATCTCCCACAACATCGTGGAGTGTATGGACCCGGATTTTCCCGCGTCCTTATCGAAAAAGGTCCACCATATCCTCAGATCTGATCTGGGCTATCCGGGAGTCATCATCACCGATGATCTCTATATGGACGCCATCAGAGAATTTGCCGGAGATGAGGCGGCCGCCGTGCTGGCCGTGCTGGCAGGGAATGATCTGCTGTGCTGTACGGATTTTGAGGTCCAGATCCCGGCGGTGATCGCCGCAGTCCACAGCGGACAGATCAGCCAGGAACGGATCGATGAATCCGTGCTCCGAATTTTGGAGCTGAAGATCAATATGGGACTTATCGCCAACCAGTGAGCCATGGCCATACACACAACCAAGGGGTACACGATCTGCGGGCCCGATCTTGTTTATAAAAAGCAATTCATAAGAGAGAAATAAAAAACCGCCGTCCGCGAGGATGCATGTGACTGCAGGCGTCGGCGCGGCGGCATATCAGGTCGTTAAGTTACTTAAGTTACTATGGATATCCTGAAATAATTGGGAAAGGGCGCAGGCATAACTATTCCTAAAATATATGTTTTCGGAATAATAATTAAGTAAAAACCCGCTTAATACTTTTCTGGACTTTGCACCATGTATTTCAGTCCATCTGCATTTATTCTGCTTATAACATCTGATGTAACGCCTGCATGCGTTCAAATTCCAATATGTTTTCATAATATTTTTATGGTCATTCTATGTTCATCTCTGATTTATAGTTGCTTTTTACTTAATATGTACATCTTCATCTTTGCGTCCGCTGTTCCCAGCGTTTCTCAATCCAGATGCATTCGGAATTTTTTCTGCAATGCTCTGCGTATCCCACAGGATCTTCCGTTAATCGTTCTCCATTCATCTTTGCCTGTATTGCAGTCACGTATAACTGTCTTTCCGTCTCTCCGGTCCTGACAGTTTTACGCGGATCCGTATCTCAAAACTCAGTTTTCGGGGAGAAAACAGACGGATCCCTGTAATTGCAACGTTTCCACGTGACGAGGCTCTATTTTTAGATTTAAGCGACTTTTTCTGTGATGTTGGATCAATGATACCTTCCGATCAGGTCCTTGATCACGTTATCAGCACGAAATAGGAATGACAGCATGGTTTCTCCGGCCGGTATGGGTGTCCCGGCTGGAGAAACGGAACATACGTACCATTACCACATATATCACAGTTGACGCAGCGTTCTATATTTATATGGATTTATCATATGGAACGCTGAAGGTATTTGATATGGTATACGGCCTGACTGCGTGCCGTACTTCAGATCTTTTCCGGAACCAGGATCGTTTGTCCGGGCTGTATGGTATCTGCATTGATATCATTGACACGGCAGATCTCAAATACGAGTTGGCGGCGATCCATATTTGCAGGACCGTATTGTCCTGCGATATTCCAGAGGGTATCTCCGGCCTGGATCTCGACCTGCATGTAGGAAGGCTCTTCAGACAAACTGGATGCATCGTCCAGTCCGAGGACCGTGCCGGTCACAAATGCGGTGAATACGACCATAAGTGCGATAAAGATCGTGAATCTGAATTTTGATTTAATCCGATATTTTTTTGTCTTCATTTTTTCCGCCTCCGTGTTTGTGTATTCAAGATTCAAGTATTTAATGGTCCTGTCCCGAAACATACAGCTTTGATCCGTCAGCTTCAGCGCCGAACATGCTGAACCGAGCATACGGGCAATATAAAAAAAGAACATCTGTTTGATATTATAATACCAGAACAAATGTTCTTTGTAAAGCAAAATCGAATATATGTTCTTTTTTGTGGGCGATCTTTTACAGCTGCCGCTGTCTGCTGACCATCAGCATGCGCTGGACCGCAGACCTCGCCAGATCAAATAGGTGAAATTTATTAATCTTTCATCATTTCGTCTAAACGGAACAAAAAAATAGGTGAAAAACGAATGGATCGCTGTTCTTCACCTATTTTCTTTAAAAGCCATCGCTGTTCTCGTCGATTTCCACGTGGATATAGGCGAAAATCATTGTTTTGCGAAGTTCTCACCTATCACTGCTCTCTGTTGCTCTCTTCTGCCCTCTGTTTGTCTCCGGCGGCCATCGCTGACCGTTCGCCGCCTGCCATGGCTGTCGAACGCTATCGGACTTCCTTCGTGCCGCGGCCGCAGACAGACAAACGCCGGCGTACTGGCGAAATGGATCTGCGAGGATCACAACACGATCATTGAATCCCGCCCGTTGTACTGCGTTTAGAGCAGGCTCTGCTCCCGGATCAGTTCCACGATATCGAGACCGTTTTTATCACAGGAGATCCGTTTCAGCAGCTTCAGAGAATCGCTGTTTCCCGCTTCGATCACATTGACGCCGGGATCGATGGTAATGGTGATCCGAAAACCCATATTGTCCAGCAGGGATTCAGTCAGCTTATCGTTGAGACCGTACGGGTAGGTGTATACCTTATTGATATATCGCAGATTGTCGGTGATCATGCGGTTCAGCTGGTTGGCATCCCCCCGCAGCAGATCCACATAAGCGGCAAAGTCTTCCCCCGGATTCTTCAGAACGCCTTTTCTGGTAACGTCGCCTGTGGATTTGTGCTGGTGAAGCTGGTAAGTATGGGAATGGATGCGCACGACTCCCGCCTCGTACATTTCTTTGGCCTGAGCCCAGGTGAAGTGCGGCGTGATAGGCTGTCCGGTACCCGGCATGGTATCGCGGCCCACCGTGTACCCGATGACGGAGATGTCCGCCTTCATGCCCATTTCCTTAAGCACCGGGTACGCGTAGATATAGTTGCTCTCATATCCGTCGTCAAAGGTCACCACCACAGGTTTTTCCGGCAGCGTTCCTTTTCCATCCACAAAAGAGATCAGATCGTCCAGAAAGACAGTCTCATATCCGGCTTCTTTCAGGTCTTCCATGTAGCCCCGGAAGCTGTCCGGCGTCAGTGGCGATTTCTCACCGGGGTCAATGTGGTGAAACATGAGTACCGGCACCTCCACAAAGATGGGATTCCCTTCCTGCTTTGTGGAGGCCACGGCTTTTTCAACGGCTCCGGCGATACGGCTGTCCGGGGCCAGACCGGTTCCGACGCTGTCCGACGTGGACGCGAAGGCGCCGGCTGTTCCGGCAAACGCCAGCAGCATAGTTAAGATCACGCAGAGAAATGTTCTCCGCAGCGTTCGTCTGTTGTGTTTTTCGTTTCTCATCAGATTCGTTCTCCTTAATCCCTTTTTCCGCCCCTTTTTCAGGCTCTCTCGTTATTTATCATTCTCACGCGTTTGTTTCCGGTGCATCGATTTCTGCACAATGTTTCCCGCCCGTTGTTTCCGTCAATATTTTTCCCTGCACGCTGATTCTCTGGCCTGTTCACAATACGCTGCGCGCTGTTTCTCGTTTCTGTTTCCATGTCATCTCATGTCATTTTTCTTCTTTCCGCCTTATTTCGTACGCAACAGTCTGGCGTAGATCACATCGGACATTTCGATGAGTTTTTTTCGTTTGATAAAGCAGAGGATGAAGACCACAGTGACGGCGGCGGTGAGGATCACCATTCCGATGTAGCTTCCCGTCCGCGTCATGGAACCCATCAGAATGGTAGCCAGCAGCGCCGGAGACCTTCCGATCAGATTCAGGATGAGAAACGGCGTGATCTTGATCTCGGAAACGCCGGCGGCGTACGTGATCAGATCCTTGGGAAATCCAGGTATCAGAAACAGAATAAAAAGCGTGATATACGCCTTTTTACTGTTCAGGTGGTTCACAAAATACGTGATCTTTTCCTCTCCGAAGATGACGTGCATGGCGTCCTTTCCCAAGAGCCTGGCAAGGTAAAAAGTGGCTATAGTCCCAAGGGCGATCCCCGCGATGGAGAGCAGATAAGCGATCCAGAATACGTAGGCATAGCCGGCGGCAAACTGGATCATCTGGCCCGGTATGACGGACACGATGATCTGCAGGATCTGCAGGCCGATGTAAACGAACCAGCTGGCCGTCTCGTATTTGTCCAGATATGCGTTGACCGCATCCAGATCCTTAAACTGCCGGATAAAATCCGGGTCCGCCTGATAGAGCAGCGCTGGAATGCCGGCGACAATGCCGATCAACACAAGCAGCTTCAGGATAGAGAACGCACGTTTCCATCTTTGTTTCTTCATTTCGTTCATAGAGACTTCTTTCCGACTGCCGCAGGGCTTCTTTCCGTGCGCGTCCTGACCGACGCACCGCCGCGAAGCCGCAGTCCATCATTTCCAGTCCGTCCCGCAGTCCCGGCCCGTTTCCACTATTTCAGGGTCCCGTGGGGACAAGCCCCTCCAGTACTCTCCGCCTGGTTTCCGATCACTCCCGCAGAGAAACGGCTCTGCCGTCATCGAAGACATTCAGCCCGGATGGGATATACCTTCCAGCCGGGCGGCGGTCTGGGCGGCGCTGCAGTCTATTTTTTGAGCAGATCTTTATCATACAGCGCCTGCAGCGCTTTGATGACGCCGAACTTGGAGTGTTCATAGGTCAGGCCGCCCTGAAAATACACGGCGTAGGGTTCCCTCATGGGCGCGTCGGCGGAGAGTTCAATGGAGGATCCCTGCACGAAAGCGCCTGCGGCCATGATGACCTGATCGTCGTATCCGGGCATATCCCAGGCGATTGGCTTCACGTGGGAATCGATGGGAGCCGCCGCCTGGATCCCCTCGCAGAAAGCAGTCAGCTTTTCCGGAGATCCCAGCTTGACCGCCTCGATAATGTCGCTGCGCTTGTCTCCTGGCTTGGGACAGACCTCGTATCCCAGATTTTCAAAGGCCTTGGCGCAGAGCACGGCGCCTTTCACCGCACCGTTCACCACCTTAGGAGCAATGAACAGCCCCTGAAACATAGTTCGTGTCTGACCGAAGGTCAGTCCGCATTCACCGCCGATGCCCGGCGAGGTCATGCGGTAAGAGATGTTTTCGATCAGGTCTTCCCGGCCGACGATATAGCCTCCCGTCAGAGCCAGACCGCCCCCGGGATTTTTGATCAGAGACCCTGCGGCCACGTCAGCTCCTGCCTCCGTGGGCTCTTTGGTATCCAGAAATTCGCCGTAGCAATTGTCTACCATGCAGACGATATCCGGATTGACAGACTTGACAAAAGATGCCCATTCCTCGATCTGCGGAATAGTGATCGCCTTTCTCCAACCGTAGCCGGTGGCCCGCTGAACGGTGACTACCCGGGTCTTCGGCGTGATCGCTCTGCCCAGCGCTTCCAGATCGATGGTCCCGTCCGGTCTCAGTTCCACCTGATTGTAGGAAATACCGAAATCGGCCAGGGATCCGCGGCCTTTTCCCCGCAGTCCGATGACCTCCTCCAGCGTATCGTAGGGTTTGCCTGTGCAATAGATCAGCTCGTCGCCGGGGCGCAGGATCCCGGTCAGCGTCAGAGTCAGCGCGTGTGTTCCGTTTACGATGATAGGCCGTACCAGCGCGGCTTCCGTCCGAAACAGCATGGCGTAAGCCTTTTCCAGGGCCGCTCTGCCCGGGTCGTCGTAACCGTAGCCCGTATTCCAGGCAAAATGCATATCGCTGATCCGGCACTTCTGAAATACATCCAGCACTTTGTACTGGTTAAAGGCCATGATATCGTCCAGTTCCTCGAAGATCTCTTTCGTTCCTTCTTCTGCTTCGGAAACGATGCGCAGCACGTCCTCGTGAATCCCCATGGATTCTTTCAGCAGGCTCCAGGTATTTTTCTGCATTGGTCTGATTCTCCTTTTATGTATTGATGTTCTACTGTTATTCCTCAGTTATGATTCTCATACGCTATTCTTCGTACTCCTCATCCCATTCAAAGCTCTTGATGAGATCGCGTTTTACATTCATTTTATGTGCGGCGTAAAGCTGTGTGGTGGTCACGTTATCGTGATCAAGAAGCGCCTGTACGTCGTAGATGGAATTGCCCCGGCCGATGAGCGACGTGGCCGCCGTGGCCCGGAGCTTGTGAGGGCTGTAGCCCTTCTGTCTGCTGGTGCCCATGCAGATGGACGTGTACTTCTTCACCAGCTGGCGTATCTGCCGTTCCGTCATGCGTTTACCCTGCAGCGAGAGAAACAGCGCGTCCTTGTTTTCATCGGACAGCGTATCCTCCGCCGGTCTCTCCATATTCATGTAATCCTCCAGGGCTTTGATCACCGATCTGTTCAGCGGCATCATGGATTCCTTGCCCCTCTTGCGGTAGATCTTGAATTCGCCCCGGCTGAAATTGAAGGAGGACACATTGAGCTGCTGAAGCTCAGACAATCGCAGCCCATAAGTGAGAAACAGGATCAAAATGCATTTATCCCTGTGTTTGGTCTTCTCCCAATAGGCCTTTTCGTGGGACGTCAGTCCCTCTCCCGTTGAGACGGCGTCCAGCATCACCATGACTTCGTTGTCCTGCAGCGCCTTGATCTCCCGCTCTCCCGGCCGCGGCAGCTTGATGGGATCGAATCCGTCGGTTATATTGCGGCTGATCAGCTCGTCCCGATACAGATATTTAAAGAGGACGGACAGCGCCGATTTCTTTCTGGCCAGAGATTTTTTATCATTCTCATAGACGTAGATCGCCTTGTCCGTCTCTACTTTATAGCGTCTGCAGTAGTCGATAAATATATTTATATCAACGGCGCGGATCTCGTTGAATTCTTCCACTTTTAAATCTTTGATCGTCTCCGCCTCCGTCAGATCCGTACTTTCGATCAGATACTGACAGAAGAAACGCACATCCCGCAGATAAGCAAGACGGGACATGGGCAGCAGATGGCCCTTCAGATACATAAAGTATCCCCGGAGCCACCGCGGCAGTTCCTTTTCAATGGCTTCACACTGCTCGACAATGTGACTTTCCTTTTCCACGATATTGTCCGGCTTGTCGCTTTTATTGTGGACTCTCAGCTCTTTTTTGTTTTTATCCTTGGATTCCCGATCGATCATACGTTTCGCCTCTAATTCATTGACCGAAAAAATATTATGTTAATTATCGTTCATCGCCTAAGATCTCGCCGGCGAGAGCGGCTTCGGCGTACGCGGTCATGGCGTCCAGGGCTTCTTCCGCACTCTGCTCTTCCGACAGCGTAAACCATTTCATGCCCGGCAGCCTTCGAAACCAGGTCATCTGGCGCTTTGCGTAATGTCTGGTGTTGCGCTTTACCAGACGGACCGCCTCTTCCTGCGGATATTCGCCCCGAAGATATCCGATGATCTCTTTGTAGCCGATGCCCTTCATCGAGATGTTTTCTTCCGTCAGCCCCATGGCCAGCAGGCCGCGGATCTCCTCCACCAGCCCGGCTTCCATGAGCAGATCCACCCGTCTGTCGATGCGGCGGTAAAGTTCTTCTCTGTCCCGGCAGAGACCGATGAGGATGCTGTCGTAATCCGCCGTTTTTACAAAGGAACGCTCGAAGGAAGGAATTTTTACTCCGCTCTCTGCGGCTTCCAGAGCGCGGATCACCTTTTTCAGGTTGTTTGGATGAATGCGGGCGGCGGCTTCCGGATCCAGAAGGCGGAGCTTTTCGTGAACGTACTCATTTCCAAACTGCTGCGCTTCCTGTTCCAGGAGCTTTCGCCTGTCTCCGTCTCCCGAGGATACCGTAAAATCCATATCGTAGAGGATCGAATTCACATAGAGCCCCGTTCCGCCGGAGATCACCGGCAGTCTGCCCTTTGAAAAGATGTCCTCGATGGCCGCTTTGGCCCTGCGCTGATACAGAGCGGCGGAAAAAGGTTCTCTGGGATCGATCTCATCCACCAGATAGTGTTTCACCTGGGCCTGTTCCTCCGTCGTGGGCTTGGCGCTCCCGATATCCATAAAGCGATAGAGCTGCATGGAATCTGCGGAGACGATCTCCCCGCCCAGCCGCTGAGCCAGCTTGATGGCATATTCTGTTTTTCCCACCGCCGTGGGGCCTGCAACGATCAATATCTTCCTGTTCATCTCTGATCCCCCGGTATTCCGGTCCGCCGCGCCGCGCCGGTCACCGGAATGGTCCTATACCCGTTTAAACAATTTTTCGATCTCATATTTGGAGAGCTTGATGAAGGTCGGCCTGCCGTGGGGACAGCTGAAGGGATTGTTCGTCTTCGCCAGATCCCGGATCAGCGCCTGTATTTCCTCCGCCGCCAGATGGTCATGGGCCTTCACGGCGGATTTGCACGCCTTCATTATAATCTTATCTACTTTAGCCGGATCCTGCAGGGAAAAATCAGCGGAAATATTGTCCAGGAAATACTCCAGGAAACTTTCCGCCTCCGACAGTTCCATCATGGCCGGAATTTCCTTCACGATATAGGCCTTGACGCCGAATTCCTCCATGCGATATCCGATCCGTTCCAGATAGACGAGAAAATCCGCGGCGTTGTTTTTGACGGCAAAAGGAAGATCCACCACAAAGGAGGTCAGCAGCATCTGGGAATGGCGCTCCTCCCTGTTGTACGCGGCCAGCAGCTGTTCATAAAAGATACGTTCGTGTGCCGCATGCTGGTCGATCAGGTAAAAATACTCGTCGTCAATGGCTGTGATATACGTGTTGAAGATGGCGCCTGTGGGACGCAGAGTATTGATGTCGAAGGGCTTTTTGACCGGCGGTTCCGGTACGGGCATCTTCGGCGGATCCGGCTCCTGCATCTGCTGCCGCCGCTGTTCCCTCTGCTCCGACCGCTGCTGCCGCTCCTGCGTCTTCTCCCCGGTCTCCTGGCCGAGAGAATCGAGAAAGGGCTCCAGGGCGCGGCCGCCCTTTGCTTCCTCAGCGCCGGGAATCTCAGGCGCTCCGTTTCCCTGCGGCGCCGGTGCTTGGTAGGAAGCGCAAGACGTCCCGCAGTCGGAGATCTGGAGATTTCCCCGCTCTTCTTCTTTCTGTTTCCAGGCTGTGCCCTCGCTTCTCCCATTGTCGGGCCTGGGCCTGGTTGACAGAAACGATTTTATGTCCGCTTCCTTCTCCGGCTGAGATATCCTGGATCCGGCATCTTGACCCATCCCATGGGATCCAGGCGCCTCCGCGGAGCGGGCGCGGGAATGAATGGAGATCTGGTCCTCCTTCCCCGTTCCCGGTCCATTTCCCCGCCAGTCGTTATTTTTGAACACATTTTCCCGACGGATCTCCGGTACCGCTTCTCTGGTGGAAAGCCCTCTGCGGATAGCGGCTCCCACAAAGTCCCGCACAGCCTTCTCATCGTCAAACCGCACTTCTTTTTTGTTGGGGTGGATGTTGACGTCCAGCCGCTCCGGTGATACGGAGAGAAACAGGAACGCGATAGGATAGCGGCCCTCGAACAGCTTTTCCGTGTAGGCGTCCGCCACGGCCCGTTCCAGAACTTTACTGCCCACCGATCTGCCGTTGACGAAAAAGATCTGGTTCCTGCGGTTGGTTCTGCTCTGCGACGGCGGAGAGACGAAGGCGATCAGGCGCAGTCCTTCCTCCTCCGCATCCACGCGGATCAGCTTTTCTCCGATCTCCCGGCTGTAGATGGTCAGGATATTGGTGTAGATCTCTCCTTTTCCCGTGGTGGAAAAGAGCACGGAGCAGTTGTTGATCAGCCGTATCTTAACAGAAGGATAAGCCAGCGCCATCTTCGACATAAAGTCGATGATCAGGGTGCTCTCCGTATTGTCCGGTTTGAGAAATTTCATTCTGGCCGGGGTATTGTAAAACAGGTCGGAGATCACCAGCGTTGTGCCGTCAGGGCAGCCGGTATCGGACTTCTCCACAAATTCTCCGCCCTCGATGCGCAGCTTATAGCCGCTGTCCGCTTCCCTCGTTTTGGTGATGAGTTCCGCTCTGGATACGGCGGCGATGCTGGCCAGCGCTTCTCCGCGGAATCCCAGCGTTTCGATGCGGTTCAGATCCTCCGCTTCCTCGATCTTGCTTGTGGCGTGCCGCTTAAAAGCCAGCTCTGCCTGACCGCTCTCGATGCCGCAGCCGTTGTCCGTCACCCGCAGATACGTCTTTCCTCCGTTTTTTATCTCCACGGTGATGGAAGTGGCCCCTGCGTCGATGGAGTTTTCCACCAGTTCCTTGACGATGGAGACCGGCCGGTCCACCACCTCGCCTGCGGCGATCTTATCTGCTACCTGTCTGGGCAGCTCGCGGATCTGTCGTCTCGGTGTAATTTCCATTATGCCTCCCTTCCGGCATACTGTTCCCGCAGCAGCACATAACATTCATTGTCCATCACTGCTCCGTCAAAGCGTTCCTCCGCCCGGGTCAAAGTCCCTTCATACTGAAACCCGCACTTGGAGATCACGCGTCTGGAGCGCTCATTTCCCGGGTAACAGTAGGCGGAGATCAACTCCAGGTCCATATCCTCAAAACCGCAGCGCAGCATGGCCCGCACAGCTTCCGTCATGTAGCCGCGGCCCCAGTATTCTTTTCCCAGGGAATATCCCAGCATCCTGGCCCTGCTGTTTTCTCTCTTCGGGTCGGGGATCAGCCCTCCGGTGCCGATGAGCGTGCCGCTGTCCGACAGCAGGATGGCCCACACGGATTCCTGATCCAGAAAAACCTGTTTCATGAGACCCCGGGTCTCAGTCAAAGACTCGTGGGGCTTCCAGCCTGCGCTGAGACCCACCTCCGGCTCACGGCAGCAGGCGTAGAGCGCTTCGGCGTCAGATTCCCTAACCGGCCTCAGAAAAAGCCGTTCCGTGGTCAAATTATACGGACCGATCACACTGTCCATCCTCTACCTCTCCTCCTGTTCCAGATCATAATCCAATAACTGCTTCAGCATCGAACCGCGGTGATTGATAAACAATTCCGTGGTCCGATAGCTGTCCGTCTCCTCATAGTCGATCTCTCTGATCCGGCCGCCGTCAAAGGACAGGATCGCGGCGCCGGGCAGACCCAGAAGGATCGGCGAATGGGTGGCGATGATAAACTGCGATCCCTGCCGGGACAACTCAAAGACGCGCAGCAAAAGCGACAGCTGACGCTGAGGCGACAGCGCCGCTTCCGGCTCGTCCAGAAGATACAGCCCACGGGGTCTGAAGTGGTTTTGGATCAGAGCCAGAAAACTCTCTCCGTGAGATTGACTGTGCAGGGATCTCCCCCCGTAATTCTTCGCGAGAAAATCCGTACCGTCGTCATATTCGTCCACTTTCGTCGCTACATTGTAAAAACTTTCCGCCCGCAGAAAAAAATCATCCGACGGCATTTTCCAGCCCTTGTACAGCGTAATGCTGCGGCAGAGCTCCGAGTGGCTGTCCCTGGTGGAAAAGCTGAAGTTCCGGCTTCCCCCTTCAGGGTTGAACCCGTACGCGACAGCCGCCGCCTCAAGCAGCGTGGATTTTCCGGCTCCGTTTTCTCCCACAAAGAAGGTGACGCTTTCGTCGAACCACAGTTCCTCCGGGTCCTGCAGGGCCGGGATCCGGCGCAGGTAGGAATCCCTGCTGATCCCGTCCCAGTTGATCTTCAATCCTGTAATAAACCGATCACCCATCATCCTTAACTCTTTTCCGCCGCCGCTTTCAACTCTTCCAATACGGAAAACGCCATGGAAGGCGTGATGTTCATGAGATCCAGCGCCTTCAGCCGCTCCACTACGGGGTTGGGCGCGAATTGGAAGAAGGACAGCTGCATTTCGCCGGAGGGGCTTCCCGCGGCATCCGCCTTCTCTGATCCCGCGGCGCCATCCCGCTCAGCCCCGGGCCTGCCGGCGCTGTGGGACTCGCCGCCCCCTTCGCAGAGGACTTCAGAACTTCCGGCGGAACCGGCGCTGTCTCCCATATCGCCGTAAGAGGCGCTGATATAGCGGTCCAGGTCGATGGAAGCGCTGGTATCCTCCAGCTCCCGAAGCTTTTCCTCCGCCGCCTCAAGCAGACGGTCCGGCACCCCGGCCAGCTTTGCCACGTGGATCCCGTAGCTTCTGCTGGCGCTTCCCTCTACGATCTTGTGCAGGAAAACGATATTCCCGTTCTGCTCCTTCACATCCACGTTCAGGTTGCGCAGGCCTTTGATGTGTCCCTCCAGCGCGGTCAGTTCGTGATAGTGCGTGGCAAAGAGCGTGCGCACCTGTTTCTTGTCCTTACAGAGGTATTCCACCACCGCCCAGGCGATGGACAGTCCGTCGTACGTACTGGTGCCCCGGCCGATCTCGTCAAGGATGACCAGACTGCGGGGAGTAGCAGTGTTCAGGATGTAGGCCAGTTCGCTCATCTCCACGAAAAACGTGCTCTGCCCCTGCGCCAGATTGTCCGATGCGCCGATCCGGGTGTAGATCCGGTCCACCACGCCGATCTTCGCATAGTCCGCGGGCACGAAGCAGCCCGCCTGAGCCATGAGTACGATCAGAGCTGTCTGCCGCATGTAGGTTGACTTTCCAGCCATATTGGGGCCGGTGATCAGCAGCATGCTCTCCCTGTCCCGGTCCAGATACGTATCGTTGGAGACGAATATGCCGTCTTTGATCATGGATTCGATGACCGGATGGCGGCCTTTGTCGATGCGGATCTCGTCGCCCTCGTATACCTGGGGCTTTACGTAGGACAGCTTGCCGCTCACTTCCGCGAAAGAGGTCAGAACGTCCAGGGCGGCCACGGCTGCGGAGGTCTGCTGGATCAGCCCGATATAGCTCTCCACAGTTTTGCGCAGCTCTGAAAACAGCTCGTATTCCAGCTGATTGATCTTGGTCTCCGCGTTGAGCACCACCGACTCCACTTCTTTCAGTTCAGGGGTGATGTAGCGCTCGCAGTTGACCAGCGTCTGCTTTCTGATATAATTCTCCGGGACCAGCTCCATATTGGCCTTGGTCACTTCTATGTAATATCCAAAGACCTTATTGAAACCCACTTTCAGGGTCTTGATGCCGGTCCTCTCCCGCTCTGTTCCTTCCAGCCCGGCGATCCAGGCTTGTCCGTCCCGGATGGAATGCTTCATGTCGTCCAGCTCCTGAGAATAACCTTCCCGGATCAGTCCCCCTTCTTTTATGGTAAAGGGCGGATCGTCCACGATGGCTTTTTCGATGAGTTCCTGGATCTCGGTCAGCGGATGGATCTCCTCGTTGAGCGAATTCAGCAGCCGGCTGTTCAAGTCGCTGAGCTCGCTTTTGATCTCCGGCAGGACGAAGACGGAAGTCTTCAGGGCGTTCAGATCCCTGCCGTTGGCGTTTCCGCAGGCCACGCGCCCGGCCAGACGTTCCAGATCGTAGATCTTCTTCAGGCCTTCCTTCAGATTGTTTCTCGTCAGCACGTCGTCGCACAGCGCTTCCACCGCATCCAGTCTGGCAGAGATCTCCTCCAGCGTGTTCAGCGGTTCTCTGATCCACTGCTTCATTTTGCGGGAACCCATGGCCGTGTGGGTCTTGTCAAGCACTCCCAGCAGCGATCCCTGCACGTGTTTTTCGAACAGCGTTTCTGTCAGCTCCAGATTCTTTATGGTCGCCTTGTCCAGTGACATGTGCTTTCCCGTGTCGTAGAGGTTCAGATTGGACAGGTGAGAAAGCCCCTGCTTCTGCGTTTCAAAGAGGTAGGACAGCAGCGCCCCCAGCGCGTAGAAGGCGTTCTGGCTGTCGGAGAGCCCCAGCCCCGTCAGCGAACCGATATGAAACTGAGAGAGGATCCGCTGCCGCCCGGTGTCTCTGTTGAAATATCCTTCATTGAGAACGCTGATATAAGCGTCGGTGGCCGCCTTGATCTCTTCCGCGGTCTTTGGCGCATCGAGCACATCGTTTCCAATGATCTCCCGGGGACGGATCTTGACCAGCTCGTTCAGCAGCCGTTCCCAGAAATCCGTTCCCTCGATCTCCGTGGCGCTGATCTCCCCCGTGGAAATATCGCAGTAGGCCACGCCGGCGCTGTTTTCCGTCAGATAGACGGAAGCCAGATAATTGTTCTCCTTCTCGTTGAGCATAGTCTGACTGATGACCGTGCCGGGCGTGATCACCTGGATGACCTCGCGTTTTACGATCCCCTTCGCCTGAGCCGGATCTTCCGTCTGCTCGCAGATGGCCACCTTAAACCCTTTATCCACCAGCCGCGCGATATACGTGTCCGCCGCATGATACGGTACGCCGCACATGGGCGCTCTCTCCGCCTCTCCGCAGCTTTTTCCCGTCAGCGTCACCTCCATGGCCTTGGAAGCCACGATGGCGTCGTCGAAGAACATTTCGTAGAAATCGCCCAGCCGGAAAAACAAAATGCAGTCCCTGTAGCTTTCCTTGATCTCCATATACTGCCGCATCATCGGTGTCAATGCCATATTCTTTCGTCCTCTTTCTATGATTTGTGTTACTTGTCCAGCTCAGCGTGAGATTCCGCCACGACCCGGCCGATCAGGCTGTCGATCTGCTCCCGGTCTGTGACCGCTTCTTTCCCGCGCGCCGCTTCAGCTTCTTCTGTTTCTATTCCGTTCTCCGTCTCGTCCGCCGCCCCCGGCCCCACCTGCGCGCCGGGGGTCTTCTTCAGATACATCAGATATTCGATGTTTCCCTTCGCTCCTTTTACCGGCGACCAGGTGATCCCTTTCACGGCCAGCCCGTTCTCTTCCGCGTATTCCCGCACGTGAAGCAGGACCTGGCCGTGTATATTTTTGTCCCGCACGATACCGTTTTTTCCCACCTGTTCCCGTCCAGCCTCAAACTGGGGCTTGACCAGGCAGATCAGTTCTCCGCCCCGGCGAAGCAGCGCCGCTGCCACGGGAAACACCAGTTTCAGGGAGATGAACGACACGTCGATACTGATAAAATCCAACTCCTCCCGGATCTTATCACGGTCCAGATAGCGGATATTCACCTTCTCCATATTGACCACGCGGCTGTCGTTTCTCAGCTTCCAGTCCAGCTGTCCGTAGCCCACGTCCACGGCGTAGACTTTCGACGCGCCGTTTTGCAGCATGCAGTCCGTGAAGCCGCCGGTGGAGGCTCCGATATCCATACACACAGCGTCCGTCAGCGAAAAGGAAAAAGCAGACAAAGCCTTTGCAAGCTTCAGTCCGCCTCTGCTGACATAGGGACAGGTATTTTCTTTAACGGCCAGCACCGAATCCTCCGATACGCCGGTGCCCGCCTTGTCCACCATGACGCCGTCCACGGTCACCTGGCGTGCCATGACAGCCGCTTTCGCCTTTTCTCTGGAGGGGAAAAACCCTCTGTTTACCAGTAAGATATCAAGCCTTTCCTTCAACGAATCCAGCCACCCTTTCCGCAATACTCTCCGCGTCTAAACCATACTGTTTCATCAGATCGGACACAGACCCCTGAGGGATAAACTCGTCGGGCCAACCGATCCCGTGAAGCGATGCGCCCGAGATCCCGCGCTCCGCAAACAGACAGGAGACCTGAGAGTAAAAGCCGCCTGCCAGCACATTGTCTTCCATGGTCACTATATGTGGATACTGTTCTGTGAGAGTCAGTATCCCTTCCCTGTCCAGAGGTTTGACAAACCTGACGTTTACCAGTCCTGCCCGGATCCCCCTGGCCTCCAGCAGCCGGCAGACCTCAGCCCCTGCGGCCGTCATCCGGCCCACGGCCAGCAGACAGACTTCCCCGCCTTCGCGGATGACCTCCATCCGTCCGTCCAGCGGAGTCCGTCTCTCTTTTTCCAGACTCAGATCCGCGGCGTCCCCCCGTGGATAGCGGATGGCGCAGGGTCCGGACAGCGTCATGGCATATTCCAGCATTTCGGAAAGCTCCCGGCCGTCGCCGGGGGCCATCACCGTCATATTGGGCATAGCGGTCAAATAGGACAGATCGAACACGCCGTGATGTGTCTCTCCATCGTTGCCCACGTTGCCCGCCCGGTCCACGGCGAAGATGACGGGCAGATTCTGCATGCAGACGTCGATGAGGATCTCATCGTACGCCCGCTGCAGGAAGGTGGAATAGATGGCCACCACAGGACGCTTGCCCGCCAGCGCCAGCCCGGCGGCGAAGGCCACCGCGTGCTGTTCCGCAATTCCCGCGTCAAAAGTACGGGAAGGAAATTTCTCCTTCATTTTTGCCAGACCTGTCGCCTCGATCATGGCGGCGCTGACCGCCACGATGTTTTCATCCCTGGCTGCCAGCTGCGCGATCTTGTTTCCGAACACCTGGGAATAACTCACGTTGCCGCTGCCCGCCAGAGGATTTCCCGTATTCAGGTCGAAGGGACCCACTCCGTGAAATTTTCCGGGGTTGTTCTCCGCATTGCGGTATCCCTTGCCCTTCTTTGTCACGATGTGGAGCAGCACGGGACGGTCCATGGTCCTGGCCAGCGTCAGGATCTCAGTCAGATCGTGAAGGCTGTGGCCATCCACAGGTCCGAAGTATTTAAATCCCAGTTCTTCAAAGATGGCCCCTGGCACCAGCGCGTATTTGAGAGAATCCCGCAGCGATTCCATTCCGGAATAGATTCCCTCGCCGATGCGGGGAATTCCTTTCAGCGCGCTTTTCACTTTTTTCTTAAAGTCCAGGTAAGCGTGGGAAGTGCGCAGCTTTCTCAGGTGCTGAGACATTCCTCCCACGTTCTTTCCGATGGACATCTCGTTGTCGTTTAAGATCACGATCATGCGTGTTCTGGCGTTGCCCGCGCAGTTTAACGCCTCGTAGGCGACCCCGCCGGTCAGCGCGCCGTCGCCGATAACGGACACCACAGAGTAGTCCTCGCCTTTCAGATCTCTGGCGATGGCGTAGCCCATGGCCGCCGACAGCGAAGTGCTGCTGTGACCGGAATCGTAGGTATCGTGCACGCTCTCCGACCGTTTGGGAAAGCCGCTGAGACCTCCAGTCTGGCGCAGAGTGGAAAATTCACCGGCCCGCCCGGTAAGGATTTTGTGGACGTAAGACTGGTGTCCCACATCCCAGATGATTTTATCCTGGGGACTGCTGAAGACGGTGTGCAGTGCGATAGTCAGCTCTACCACGCCCAGATTCGAGGCCAGATGTCCCCCTGTCTTTGACACGTGATCCAGCAAAAACTCCCGGATCTCGTAGCACAGGAGTTCAAGCTCCCGCTCCGACATATTTTTCAGATCCTGCGGAAACTCGTGATCCAACAGCGACTGTTTCATAATGATTGGTTCTCCGTTCTATTTGATTTTGTCTCTCAGATCCGCTGTCAGTTCGTTGAACACCTCAGCTTCGTCGTAATAAGGCGCCATGAGCTCGTCGGCTTCATCCAGAAGTTCGAAGACTCTGGCCTTCGATTCCTCCAGGCCGTAAATACTCGGGTAGGTGGATTTATTCTGTTTGAGATCCACGCCGGTCTTCTTTCCGATCTCCTGCTCGTCGCCGCAGACATCCAGAATATCGTCCACGATCTGAAACGCCAGGCCCATATCCTCGCCCCAGCTGGCCAGAAGCTGACGCTTCTGCTCGTCGGCGCAGCCCAGATGCGCGCCCGCCAGCACCGCCGCCGTGATCAGCGCAGCCGTCTTGTTGATGTGGATGTAGTCCAGCATTTCCTTGGAGCACTGCTTGTTTTCCGCCTCCATGTCCGCCACCTGTCCGGCCACCATTCCCCGGATCCCGGCGCAGCGCGCCACCTCGTAACAGGCCTTCAGTCGGCATTTCAGCTTATCCACATCGTCAAAATACAGGAGCATATCCTTCTGCATGACCTCAAAAGCGGAATTCAGCAGGCCGTCGCCGGCCAGAAGCGCCATGGCTTCGCCGTACACCTTGTGATTGGTGGGAACGCCCCGGCGCAGATCGTCGTCGTCCATGGCCGGCAGATCATCGTGGATCAGCGAATAGGTGTGAATATACTCCACAGCGCAGGCAAAGGGCAGCGCCTCTTTCATATCGCTGCCGCAGAAATCGCAGGCCGCCAGCACCAGTACCGGCCGCAGCCGTTTGCCTCCGGCAGTGAGACTGTATTTCATCGCCTCGTATAACGTAATACTTTTATGGTCAACCTCCGGGAGGAAGTCCAGAATGTGCTCGTCAATGATAGCCTTCAAGCGGTTATACTCTCTGTATTCCATTCTCTTCATCTCCTTTTACTGCGATTCCCCGGAATTTTAATGCGGGGAAATTTCCAGTTTGCGATCTTACCTTCCGTTGTGAAGCATATTGTCAGAAATCCGCCAGCGTCTCCGACGACTCTTCAAATACCTGGATCTTCTGCTTCGCCGCATTCAGGATCTCACTGCAGCACTCATAAAATCTCACGCCTTCCTCGTAATGGCGGATGGCGTCCTCCAGAGTAGTCTCCTCGCTTTTCAGCGCCTCCGCGGCCTTCTCCAACCCGCGGAGCGCATCCTCAAAGCTCAGCTTTTTTTCGTCCGTTTCCAATTCAGCTTTCGCCATGGGCCGTTCCTCCTTCCACTTCTCCGGGGAGCAATCCGGGAAATACTTTATCTACAACGCAGTCCAGCGCGCCGTCGGACAGAGCCACGCGCAGCCGGTCTCCTTCTCTGACTTTTTCCACTGACGACAGCGGTTCGCCGGGCCGGCGAAATACCATGCCGTAGCCCCGTTCGAGGGGTCCGTAAGGGTTCAGTCCCTCAAGCCGCAGCTGAGCCTGAGC
Organism: Bacilliculturomica massiliensis; assembly: GCF_900605495.1. Taxonomy (GTDB): domain Bacteria; phylum Bacillota; class Clostridia; order Peptostreptococcales; family Anaerovoracaceae; genus Bacilliculturomica; species Bacilliculturomica massiliensis. The sequence goes on along the minus strand of NZ_LR027603.1, from coordinate 1,142,998 downwards.
CAGCCGATGCTCCGCATCCCGTATTTTGCCGTCCATCCGGTAGCGCAGGTTTTCCAGCGCCTGATTGGTCCGCATTTCCGACAGCTTCGCCTTCCTTAAGAGCAGCGCCAGCATCTGTTCCGCGCTGTTCTTTGAGAGACGCATTGCGTAGTACTGCAGCTTCTGCCCCTGAGCGCGGGACAGATCTGCCAGCAGCTGACGGGAGTATTCCCGCAGCTTTCTCAGATCCGGCACCGCGGCCTGAGCCGCCGCCGTGGGCGTCTCCGCCCTCAGATCCGCCACGAAATCCGCTATGGTGAAATCCGTCTCATGGCCCACCGCCGATATGACGGGGATCTCTGAGAGGAAAATACTTCTGGCCACGATCTCTTCATTGAAGGCCCAGAGTTCCTCCATGGATCCGCCGCCCCGTCCCACGATCATCACATCCACCTCTGGATAGAGACGGTTGACCGTCTGGATACACCGGGAAATGTCAGGCGCCGCGCCCGGTCCCTGGACCAGACAGGGAAATATCAGAACATCCGCATAGTCGTTTCTGCTTTTGATGATCTTAATGATATCGCGCACGGCGGCTCCGGTAGGCGAAGTGATCACCGCTACCTTTTTCGGAAAGACCGGCAGCTCTTTTTTGTATTTGGCATCAAAGAGACCTTCCTGATCCAGCCGTTTTTTCAGTTCTTCAAAGGCTATGCTGAGATTTCCCCTGCCGTTCACGCTGATCTCCCGGACGTTGAGAGAATAGGTGCCGCCCCGCTCGTAGAGATAGACAAAGCCGGAAGCTGTGACCTGCATGCCGTCGGCCAGCTCGAACCGCAGATATCTGCGCTGATCCGACGGCAGGAAGCAATTGATCCTGCTGTTAGCATCCTTCAGTGAAAAATAGACGTGACCGCTGCTGTGAAACTTTAAATTGGAGATCTCGCCCATGACGGAGACGTTTCCCAGTATGGGGTCGGTCTGCAGGATCCGTTTGATGTAACTGTTCAGCTGTGATACGCTGACCGGTTTCAGCGCCATAATGCCTGTCCTCCTAACAATGAGATCCCCACCGCGTTGTCCGATGAGAGGGCGGGAGCGCCGAAGACAGGGACCGCCCCGGTCCCTGAAAGAGCATGACGCAGATTCTCCCGCAAAAATGCACTGGCGGCTACGCCGCCGGTAAACAGCACCCGCCGCGGTCCCTCCGCCCGTTCTTCCCCCTGTTTTTTCGCGTGTTCAGCGGCTTTCACAGTCACCTCGGCCAGGCACTGGACGATCCGCTGGAAAAGGAAACGGGAGAGACCTTCGCCTCCCTGCCGGGAAAACAGGCGCTGGGCCTGAGTCTCCATCCCGGAGACATTGAAGTAAAGTCCGTCTGTGGGGATGGGCTTCAGCGGATTGTTTTTTACCGAAGTCCGCTCAACGGGCGGAGCACAGGTCTCTCCGTTCCCGCCCTCTCCGCTCATCGCCTCCTCATCCATCGCCCTGCCGCAGGGAAAAGCCATCCCCATGGAGACTCCCACCCGGTCGATCAGCTGACCGAAGGATATATCTTTGGAACCGCCGATGATAGAGATCCTGCGTCCTCCCTCCGCCACGGAGAGCAGTTCGCAGGTGCCCCCGGAGAGATGCCAGGCCAGATACTCGGAAACGCCTGTCAGATCCGTGCCGTGAACGGCCGCGGCCAGATGGCCCTCCTGATGGGAAAAAAGGAAAAAAGGCGCCTGAAGGCTCTTTGCCACCACGGTGCCGAATCGCAGCCCGGCGAGAAACACCGGCATATAAGACCCCTCTACGGGACGGGGCTTTTCGCTTGCGCAGACCGCTTTTATCCCTTCCCTGAGGGGTGAATCCAGGATCTCCGCCAGCAGTTCGGGCAGATTCTCCATATGCTGAAAAAGGGCGTCGGACTGTCTCAGTCCCCGCTCGCCCTGTTTTACCCGCAACGGTCTTCGCAGGTCCCTGATGATATTGCCCTCCGCGTCCGTGACGGCAGCGGAGGTCGTATAGTTGCTGGTATCCAGACCGAGTACCAGGTTAGTGTTCTCCATTTTTGCCTCTCACAACACGGCCGAGAACGCCGTTGACAAATTTTCCGGATTCCTCGCCGCCGAATCGTTTGGCCAGGTCCACCGCCTCGTTGATGGAAGCAGAATTCGGAATATCGTCCATATAGCGGATCTCGCAGATGGAAAGCCGAAGCACTGCCAGATCTACCTTGGCCAGCCGTTCTTTTTTCCAGCGGTCGCAGCACTCCTCCAGCAGGGCGTCGATCTCAGAAAGATGTTTGGCGGTCAGTTCGTACATCTTGTTGAAATAATCGGACTGATCCTTATCCTTCATGTGTTCTTCCATAAAACGTTCCTTCTGGGACGGGCCGTAATCGTTCTGCATCTCCATCTGGAAAAGCAGCTGCATAAAAAGCTCTCTGGCTTCAGTTCTGCGCATTCTCATCCTCCGTGTATTTTATCTTTTGTATTTATGAGACCTCCGGCGGTTCTGCCGCCGGAGCCCGCCCGCGGTCTATCTCCGCGCTGTGCATTCAACTCCCAGAACGTGGATGTTCACCGCCTTGACAGGCAGCTCCGTCATATGCTCCACTTCCTTCTTCACATTTTCCTGCAGATCCCACGCCACCTCCGGAATCTTTACTCCGTAACGGACGATGACATAAATATCTGCCTGGACTCCTTCTTCGCTCTGACTGACTTTTACGCCGCGGGACATGAGCTCTTTTCGGAGTATATTTCTGGACAGGCTCTCCCGGATCCCTCCTGAGAGATCCGCTACGCCGGCTGTCCTAAGCGCCGCATTGGTGGCGCATACGGCGATGACTTCATCTGAAATTTCCATGGTTTCTCCGCTTCCGGACTATACTGGAAAAAAGAGACCGGACGCCGCCCGCGTCCGTATTCTCTACTATTTCTCAAACTGGTATAATAGCCGCTCTGCGGTTATTATACCATGACTGGCCGCAGGCCATCATGGTATAATCCGCGCATGGCGTCTGCCGCGCACAGAATCTGTATAATAGCCGCTCTGCGGTTATTATACCAGATTATGAGTCCGGAAACAACGTTTTCTGTTCCTTAAAATTTGCTCTGTATGACGATCTGATCTGCTTTTTTGCCGGTCTCACGCATTACGATATCGCTGATCTTGGCGATGTCGGTCTGGGCCAGATCCTGCTTGTTCACCGTTACGTTCACAGAACTGTCCGTGATCAGCACCAGTGCGTCGGAAAAACCTTTGTTTTCAATGAGATTCTCGATCACCTTTTCCTTGTTCATGTAGTCGATGATCTTCAGCTTCTGCTCCGTGGCGTTGTTTTTCTCCGCTCCGTCCGGCGTCTCGTTTATCACGTCGGTCAGCATGGAGAGGATCTCATTTCTGTCCATATTGATGGTGGCCCGTACTTCTTCAAAATATGTATCGGTGTTCGCAAGCTCCTCCACATCGTCCGAAGTCACCAGCGCGGAACCGGAGACGCCTGCCACGGCGCTTCCGCTGGCGTTTTGCGCTCCGGGCTGCGAGGTGCCGGGAAGCTCCGTCACGTTGATGCTGTCCACCAGCACTTCGCCGTCGTGTTCCTGCATTTCCTGGGCCTCGTGATCCGCATACCCTGCGGAGGCGGAAAGCCCCTCGTCCACCGAGAGCCTATTGTTGATCACGCTGACACACAGCAGCAGCGCCAGCATTCCTGTCAGTACAAACAATTTCTTTTTATCGTATTTCACTTTTCAATTCCCCCCTGTTTCGCTTTCAAATACCATGACGTTGGCGGCCGGTATGTTGAACACTGCCGACACCGCTTTGACGATGTTGTTTTTGGTGACCGCGTCTCCCGCGCCCTCCGCTGTGACAATCACTCCCTTCACCCTGGTTTGTTCCGTATTCTGATCCGACGAAAAGACTGAGGCGGTTTTTTCTTCATCGTGCCAGGTTATCATGACCGACGCCGCCCCCACGCCTTTTATCTGGGTCAGGATGCCGGCCAGCCGCTTTTCCTCCGCCGTCTGTATGTGATCCGAGCCGCTGCCGATGTATTCTTCCGGCCCGTCGTTATCCACGATCTGCCGTCTGCCGTCTTTATCCAGGGACAGAACATTCAGCAGAAGCAGGGCCAGAGCCGCCAGCACCACCACAGTGATGAACTGAAAGCAAAGGTCCTTTCCCTTCTTTCTGCCTGTGGTCTCCTTTTCGTTTTTTTCCCGTGTCAGCATATTATTCCTCCGCAAGCGCTATGGTGACGCTCCTTTTTTCTATCTGCAGCCGGTCCGCCGTGAAGTCCCGGACGGCTTTTTCAAACTCCGGGTCGCTGATGGTCACTGAAGCCTTTTCCGGCTTGCCGAACCCGCTGCTGCGCACTTCATTATTTATATATATTTCAACCGACGTGACAGTTATACCAGAAAATTTTTCTTTCAGGTCCTCTTCCAGCCGGGCTTTCAGCTTTTCCACGTACACTGTCTCGATCTGTTTGGTCTGCACTCTGGAAATAGCGCTGTCATCCCCCTCCCCGGAGTCCCCTCTGGCCGCCAGTTCCCGCAGTTCCTCCGATACGGGGACATTTCCCAGCACGCTCACATCTTCCTGCATCAGATCGGAGATGGGCGACAGGACCATGGCCAGCATGGCCAGAGAAAAAATGAACTTCATACATCGCTTCATGCCGCTGCCGGGCAGCAGGATCTCCACAAAGGAGAAGAGGATCACGATCACGGTGAGGTTTCTCACCCATTCCCACACAGCACTCACCGTTTACACCGTCCTTCCCACTGAGATCAGCACCGCCAGGAAAATGAAAAACAGAATTCCCGTCAGGATCAGGATCACGGAGAGCGTGATCACCGAGTTTCCGATGTCGTCCACGCAGTCCGAGATGCGTTTTCCTGATATAGGCTCCAGCACGATAGCCAGGACTTTGTAGATCAGAGCGGAGGCCAGCAGCTTGATCAGGGGGATCAGCATAAGAGACACGATGATCAGCAATCCCACCACTCCTACTCCGTTTTTGATCATCTGCGTGCAGCTCAGGATCAGGTCGACGGAATCGGCTGCAAATCCGCCGATGATGGGGATAAAATTGTCGATGGAAAACTGCGCCGTCTTCATGAGCATGCCGTCCGCCGATTTGGAGATGACGCCCTGTATGGACGTGAGGGCGGAGAACACTGTCACCGTCAGCCCCATGAGAAAGATGGCGGCGGCCCTGAGAAACTTGGCCAGCTTTTTGATATAGTCCTTTCCCGACAGCGAATTCACCAGAAGAAACACACAGGAGATGAACACCGCAGGCATAATACAGCTGAGAATGACAGTGGACAGTATGGTGATAGCCCCCATGATCACAGGATTCAGAATGCTTCCCGCCGTCACTCCGCCCATGGCAATCAGCAGCGGGACCAGAATGGGCAGCAGCACCTGCATGGTCCGCACCATCAAGGCGGCGGAATCGGCGCACATATTGTATATATTGAGAAAATCCCTGACGCACAGCACTACGATGATCAGCGTGCAGACCAGCACACCCAGTTTTGACGAGGCGTTGTCCGAGAATGACGACGAGACGCTCTCCAGCATGCCGATGAGGATGCATACGGCGAACACTTCCACTGCCAGCGTCAGACTGCTCTGGACCTGGGCGAAGAAAAAAGACGCCAGTCCGGACAATACCTCATCCCAGCTGAAAACGGTCTCTCCCCTGATCAGCGAACTCAGCACATCCCCCAGCCCCATGCCGTGAAAGAGGCTTCCGTTCTGCTGCACCGCTCCAAGAAGCTCCTGCAGCTGAGAGAGATCCATGGATGACAGCTGTTCATTTATAATATTTTCAAGCTCCATAAGCCCCCCTTTCTCTGTCTCCCGGCCGTCCTTTCTAGGAGGGCAGCAGTTTGGTAACGATCTCCAGAAGCGACATCATGATGGGAACGGCCAGGTAAAAGATCATTACCTTTCCCGCCAGCTCCACTTTGCCGGCGATGGCGCCCTCTCCGGCGTCGCGGCAAAGCTGCGCTGTGAAATCCGCGATGTAGCCGACTACCAGCACCTTGACGACCACGGGAAAAAAAGCTTTTCCGTAGCGGATCTGCCCGTATACGCCGGAAAACAGGTCAAACACCGCGGTCAGGTGGTACAGAATGTATCCAAACAGAAGCAGCACCGTGCTGATGACGATGTAAATGGCCATTTCCGGCTTGTACCCTTTCACCATCGAGGACAGCACCACGCCGCAGATACCGATGACGGCGATCTTAAAAATATCCATGATCATCTCCTACAGCTGAAACATCGTTTTCACTGTGTCGAAAAATTGATTGATCATCTGTACGATGAGAAGCAGCACCACGATGATGCCCGCCAGAGTGGTCATCATCGCCTGATCCTCCCGGCCCGCACGGATGAGGACCTGATTGAGCACGGCCACGATAATTCCGATGGCGGCGATCTTAAAAATGATATCCACGTCAATATTCATAACATTCCTCCTGTGTTGCATTCTTAAATAAACAGTATGGCGGTGAGGATCCCCGCTGAGATCCCCAGCGTCCGGTACATTCTGCCCCGAACTCTTGCCTGTTCCCTGGCCGCGTCCGCCTGCCGCGCCAGCCCCTCGTAGCAGTGAGAAAAGAGACGGCGCTGGGTTTCCATATCCGTTCGTCCCAGCTCGTACCCCAGCTCCTCGATGATCCGCCTGTCCTCCGGCAGCAGAACATCGGCTCCGTATACCTGATCCACGCTCTGGACCCAGGCGCTCCAAAGCGTATCCGCCTCTCTGGTCTCCAGAAGGCGGGCGGTCTCAGTGAAAAAGGCCCCGCCGGATTCCCTCCTGTTTTCCCCGATGCGGGCAAACAGCACCGGAAGCGCTTCCATGCGGTATCCCATCTCCGATTCCAGATATTTCAGGTTGGCCGTCAGGTCGGTGAGCGCTCTCACCCGCCGGGTATAGACGGAAGCCTTCGACCAGCCCGCCAATCCGGAAAAAATCACGACTACCAGGCAGAGAAGAATTTTTATCATAACCGCCCCGCCACCCTTTCATTTTTCCAGTTGCATATCTCGGACACAGTGCCTGTCCGCGGCCGGTTCGTCAGGAAGATCAGGCGCTGAAACACCCCTTTCCCCACCATCGGCCCCACGCCGGACCGCAGCACATCCTCATAACTGCCCCCGTGGATGGTGGTCAGAAGACCGATGCCGGCTGTGACCGCCGACGAGATGGCGCCGCAGTCTTCCTCCCTGCCGATCTCGTCTGTGGCGAGAATATCCGGCGCCATGGAGCGGATCAGCATCATCATGCCCTTTTCCTTGGGGCATCCGGACAGCACGTCCGTCCTGTCGCCCAGGTCGTAGCAGAAGCCCGTGTGGCCCGCTCCGGCGATCTCGTTTCTCTCATCGCAGACGCCTACCCGAAATCCCCGGTCAGACAGGCTGCGGATAAAGTCCCGCAGCAGCGTGGTCTTGCCGCATTTGGGAGGCGAGATGATCAGCGTGTTGTAAAAACGGCCGTCGCTGTCCAGCGTATACGGAAAACAGCGTTCGGAGATCCCTTTTATCTCCCTGGCACGTCGGATGTTCAGCGAGGTGATGTCACGCAGCGTCTTCACCCGGTCTCCTTCCACCACCGCTCGTCCGCAAAAACCGATGCGAAAACCGGAATCCAGCGTGATATAACCGTTGGCCAATTCCTCCTGATAGGCATAGACCGAATGGTTAAATAATGAGTTACATATATTATTCAGCATTTTTTTGTCTACGGGCCGTGTCCTTGTAGATCCCAGTATGTATTCCCCGGATCCGCAGTACACGTACACAGGCCGGCCCGTCTTTACCCGGATCTCTTCAATGGATCCGGCGGCCTCCTGCGGCAGATCCCGCATTTCATCGTACCACTCTCCCGGAAGGCCCGGGATCAGTTCTTCCATCCTTTGCATTCCCCGATCTCCTTTTCCCCTCTCGTATCGTTCCTTTTCATCTGTTCCCTCTTTACGTCCCGATGGGTCCCGCCGCGTCTTGCGGACCGGGCTGCGGGACGGTATAACAGAATAGAAAAACCCCCTTGTCCTGTTTACTCTCATTGTATTCACAGGATAAGGGGGTTATGTTTCTTTTTTATTATTTTTCTGTTCTCTCTGCCGCCGCTGCGTTTCCAGCAGGTTCTGCCTGCTCCTCCGCGCTTCCGGAAGGTTCTTCCGGCGACGGCGGTATGGTGATCCTCACCTTGTCGATCCGCCTGTCTTTTACCGATTCCACTTTGAAGATACAGCCTTCATACTCCACGATGCGGTCCTCCGGTTCGTCCTCGTCGGGTATCTCTCCGATGAGGTCGATGACCAGACCGCCGATGGTCTCGTTGTTTTCCGATTCAAACTGGTAGCCCAGCGCTTCGCTGAGATCGTCCAGATAGTATTGACCGTCCGCCAGCCAGGTGGATTCGTCCAGCTGTTCCAGCTTGGGCTCGTCATCGTCATACTCGTCGTCGATGTTGCCCACGATCTCTTCCACGATATCCTCCATGGTCACGATGCCGGAAAAACCGCCGTATTCGTCGATGAGCACCGCGATGTGCATCCGCTCTTTCTGAAGGGTGGAAAACAGATCGTTGATCTTTTTGCTCTCCGGAACGAAGAACGGCTTCTGCAGCAGAGGACGGATATCCACTTTCTCAAAGCCCACCTTTCTGGCTTCCAGAAAGAAATCCTTCATGTACAGCACGCCTATGATATCGTCTCCGTCTTTGTCGTAGACAGGAATACGGGAATAACGCTCTTCCAGCAGTTCGTCGATATATTGGCTGAGATCGTCGTTGATATCGATGGAATATACGTCCGTCCGCGGCGTCATGATCTCATAGGCCACTTTATCCGCGAACTCAAAAACGCTGTAGATCATCTCCCGTCCGGTGGGATTCAGATGTCCCGCCTCCTGCCCTACTTCCAGCATGGATTTGATCTCATCCACAGAATACTCTTCGTGCTGGGAAAACTGATCGGTCCCGGTCAGTCTCATGAGCAGGGACACTGTGGCCGAGAGCAGCGCGTGAAACGGCGCGAACAACTTTTTGAGAAACAGCACTGGTCCCACGCAGAACAGCGCCGTCTTTTCAACATTGCGGAACGCCAGTCTCTTGGGAAACATGATCCCAAACACCAGTACGACGTAGGCCAGCGCCAGCGTTATGAGCACCAGGGCGATCTCCCGTTCCCAGGGCACGCCGCAGCTTTTCAGAAATCCGCTGAGCGGTCCCGTCATTCCCGCGGCCGCCACGGCGCTGGCGAACAGACCGGCCAGCGTGATAAACATGCGGTTCACAGATAAAAATTTATTTGGCTCCTCAGCCACACCCAGCAGCAGCTCCGCTCTCCTGTTTCCCTCCGCCGTCAGCTGTTTCAGCCGGTTCTTGTTGAGCGCGGCGAAAGCCGTCTCTGCGGAAGAGAAAAAAGCGTCGATCAGCGTCAGCAGTACGATCAGCGTCAGCGCGATCTCCATAGCTATAGCGGGTTCGGGACTAGGGTCCGACATTCTTGATTCCTCCTTGTTTGCGGCGCGCTGTTCCGCCGCGCCGTATCCAGTATAATATCACTTTCTTTTGACGGTCATTTTTCCGGCGCCCCTTCCCGGCCGCCGGCCATCATGATAAAATCAGCGCATGCCTGCGCCGCTTGCGGCTATTATATCATCATTTTCTTCTCCGCACCATAAAATTTTCCGAAACAGGCTGTTCCATCTTGATATAGACCATCTGCTGCGGATGAGGCGCTGAAGAGATCGGCTCCCGATCCTGGTTTAAAAGGACGCCCACGGACTGAGTGAAGAAATCGGTTCCCGGTCCGAAGACCTCCACCTGGTCTCCCAGGCAGATCTTGTTTCTCTGCTCCACCAGAGCCAGCCCCGAAGCAGGATCGTAGTCCTTTATCAGGCCGATGAAATCGTAATCCCGGTAATAGGAACTGGTCTCATAATTCTGGTCCGTGTGATCCGGTCTGCCGTAGTAGAATCCTGTGGTGAACCTTCGGTTGCTCACCTTTGCCAGTTCCCCAAACCAGGCGGGATCCTCCCGGTAATGCTCCGGATCGGCATACCATGCGTCGATAGCGCGGCGGTAAGCGCCCACTACAGCCGCCACGTAAAAAATGCTCTTCATCCGCCCTTCGATCTTGACGGAAGCCAGTCCCGCTCCGATGAGATCGGGAATGTGCGCGATCATGCAGAGATCTTTTGAGTTGAAAATATAGCTTCCCCGTCCGTCTTCCTCAATGGGATAATACTCCCCGGGCCTCTTCTCCTCCACCAGCTGGTATTTGTACCGGCAGGGATGGGCGCAGAGACCCCGGTTGGCGTCGCGCTCCGTCATAAAATTGCTGAGCAGGCAGCGTCCGGAATAGGAAATGCACATGGCCCCGTGGATGAAGGCCTCCAGCTCCAGTGACCCCGGCGTCTTCTCCCTGATCTCCCTGATCTCCGCCAGAGAAAGCTCTCTGGCCAGAACCACTCGCTTCACGCCCTGACTGTGCCAGAAGGCGGCGGACCTGTAATTCGTCGTATTGGCCTGAGTGGAGAGATGGATCTCCGCCCCGGGCACGGCTTCTTTCAGCGCGCAGATGACGCCCGGATCAGACACGATAAACGCGTCAAAAGGAATTTCTCCCACCTGGCGCAGATAATCATCCAGACTGTTCATATCTTCATTGTGAGCAAAAATGTTCACGGTAAGGTGCACTTTTCGGCCTTTTCCGTGGGCGTATTCTACCCCCGCCCGCATATCCTCCAGCGAAAAATTGCGGGCCCCGGCCCGCAGTCCGAACATCTCGCCTCCCAGATAGACGGCGTCTGCCCCGTAATCCACCGCTATTTTCAGTTTCTCCAGATCGCCGGCCGGCGCCAGCAGTTCTATTTTCTTCATCTATGTTCGATCTCCTTTTCTGTCTCTTATAGTATACCATTTCCGGCAGAGTTTTACAAGAACGGACGGAGACGGAACGCCGTCCGCCTCCGGAAAGCTCATCCTTCTACAGATCGACGAGCCGGTATTCGTAACCGCTTTCCCTCAGAAACCGCAGCATGTCCTCCGTGGAAAGAAACAGCGTCCTGGTATTGTCGTTGGGGTGAAAGGTGACCTGATCTTCCGAGAGCATTTCCCGATCTAAACAGACTTTCACATCCTTCTCTCTGTTGTTGATCAGCCCGAAGAGAGAGACCGCCCCCGGATAGAGGGACAGTTTATCCATGAGTCTCTGGGACGAAGCGAAACGCAGTCCTTTCTCTCCCAAAAGCTCCGCCAGCTGTTTCATATCCACGCGTTTGCTGTCGTCCAGGACCACCAGATAATGTTCCGTACCTTTTTTGTTGCACAGAAACAGCGTCTTGGTGCGCACGCCGGGCATTCCCTCGATATAGCGGTCCGCTTCTTCCGCAGTCATGACCGGCGGATGCTCCGCCACCTGATAAGCGACGCCCATCTGATCCAGGGCGTCGTATACGATCTTATATTGTTCCATCGCCGTCGTCCTCCTGTTCTTTATCTAAGTATACCAGATCCGGGAGCATTTGTTCACATATAGTATGCATATCACGAGACTGCACGAAACGCACTGCGGTATTCTTCCTGCATTGGTCCTGTGGAGTTTCCCCGAAAAAGAAGAACCGGCAGGCGGGCGGATACTCTCCCTGGATGCCGGTTCTTTTTCTTCTATTTACGTTTCCCGTTGCAATAGCAGAGCTGGAAAAATTCCCTCTGAACCTCCTGCGGCAGATACGCGAAACAGTGATAGACAGCTTCTGCGAGTCCTTCACTGTTTTCTCCGGCTGCCGGAACGGAATATGCGCCGTGTTCTTCTGCTATTTCCATGGTGCTGGGAACCGCCGCCTTGTCGGCTTCTTCCGATCTTTCTCCATAGCGCACAATCGTTTCATAAGGTTCTAAAAATATTTCCGCCAGAGATACCCCGAGCGCCTCGGCAATTTTGACCATGGTCTCCATGTGGCAGGATTCCATTCCGTTTACAATGTTCTGTACGGTTCTTCTGCTGACGTCGGATTTATTGGCCAAAGTCTGTATCGTCATTCCCTGAGCCTGCATAATTTCCCGAATGCGATTTCTCATCTTTCCCCCTTTACTTTGTGTAATATTGACATTCCCCCTCTACCTTGTCGCATTTCGTATGCTTTTATCATTTTACCGCTCATCCGACGATCCGAACATGTATAGAATTTTGCTGTTGCGGCATGTTTCTTCCACACCCTGTTCAGATCATAAAAAAAGCCGCGCTGACGCGCGGCTTTTTCCTGCCTGTATTCAATTTTTCACTTCGATCAATTCACCGCGCTGACGGCGCTTTGCCGACGATGCTCACGGCCACGCCGTCGCCCACGGGCAGAACGGCGGTCCGGATGCCCTCCGTCTGCGTGAGAAATCGCAGGAAACTCCGCATGCGGTTTGTTATGGTTTTCTGGCGGCGCTCCGGTATGAACTGATCGGATGCCGTCATTCCTTTAAAAAGAACGTTGTCCGAAACCACCAGGCACCCTTCTTTCATCAGGGGCGCCGCGCCGTCCCAGAACTCCTGATAGTGTCCCTTGGCCGCGTCGATGAAGACGAAGTCGAAAAGCTCCGGCGGCTGGCCCGTCTCTTTCCCCTCGGCTTCATATGCGGCGGCCAGCCGGGCCAGACTTTCTCTGGCGTCTCCCCCAAGGACCCAGATGGAATCGGAGCAGCCCGCCCGTTCAATATTTTCCCGGGCCGTGTCCGCGGATCTCTCCGAGAGCTCCAGCGTGACGATCTTCGCCTCCGGACATTCCAAGGCAAAGGCGATGGCGGAATACCCCGCCGCCGTGCCGATCTCCAGTATCCGTTCTGGACGCTGCAGCCGCAGCAGCTGGAGGATCAGACTCTCCGCGTCCCGGAGGACGATGGGTATCATCTGTTCCTCGCAGGTCCTGCGAAGTTCCGCCAGGAAATCATTTGCGGGCCTGTACAGACTGTCCAGATATTCGGTTACCGGTTCTGTGACAATGTTCATAACACTCCTATTTGATGGCATTGATGTACTGATTTTTGTAGTTTTGGAACTGCTTTTCCGTTTCGGCGAAATTGTGTTCTCCGTTGAGTTCGGGCTTTAAAACGTAAAACAGATAATCTGTGTCCTCCGGATAGAGAGCTGCTTTGATGGACGCAACTCCGGGAGAACAGATCGGTCCGGGAGGCAGTCCTTCTATTTTGTATGTATTGTAAGGAGAGTCGATCTCCAGGTCCTTGTAGAGCAGCCGCTCCTTCTGCTCGCCCAGCGCATACTGCACGGTGGCGTCGATCTGCAGCTTTCTGCCTTGCTCCAGGCGGTTGTAGATAACGCTGGCCACCTTGGCGCGCTCGCTGTCTACCCGCGTCTCCCTCTCGATCATAGACGCGATGGTCAGGACCTCGTTGACCGAAAGATTCCGTTCCCTGGCCCGGCTGTAAAATTCATCTGTAAAGATCTTATCGAACTGGGCAAGCATTCGGTTGATGATGTCGTGTTCGTTGGCTGTGGTAAATACGTCGTAGGTCTCCGGATACAGATAGCCCTCCAGTCTGTTTTCTCCCGAAGGAGCTCCGTCCAGAAACCGATAATCAAACTGCCCGGATGCCACTTCCTGATCGAAAAGGTCCCCGTTGACCAGTCCCTCGGCGGCCAGCTTGTCCCGCGTCTGTTTCACCGTATAACCCTCAGGAATGGTGAACCGCATGGTATTCACGTTTCCCGACACCAGCGCGTCCATGATCTCCGTCATGGACATGGAGGCGGTCAGCGAATATTCCCCGGCCTTGTATTTGCCGTCGTATCCCTTAGACCGCGACTGAAATTTAAAGACGGCGGCGCTGCTGATCAACCCCTTTTCCTCGAGTATCTGCGCAATGCCTCCCGTCCCGGTACCGGATGGGATCGTGACGGAGACCTGCTCCGTGTTCCCTTCGTCCACGGGTTTAGCCGCGGAATTCATCCACACCGTAAAGCCTGCGAAAGCGATGACAAAGACAGCTGCGATTCCCACGATGATCGGCAGTATCTTCTTCTTCTTTCTGTGTCTTCTTCCCATATATGTCACCCTTTTTCTGAATCACGGCCGGCGCCCTACGCCGGTGCATAGAAAAAATTTCGCAGAGAGATCCCTGCGAAATTTTCTTCTCTTTTTCTCTGGAAAACTATTTTGCTCTTCCCAGATATTCGCCAGTTCTGGTGTCGATCTGGACCAGCTCGCCCTCTTCGATGAAAATAGGCACCTGGATGACAGCGCCGGTCTCCACCGTGGCGGACTTGGTCACGTTGGTGGCGGTGTCGCCCTTCACGCCCGGCTCCGTCTCAATGATCTTCAGGTTTACGAAGTTCGGCGCTTCCACGAGGAAGGCGTTGCCCTTGTAGAACTTGATGGTAGCGGTGTCGTTTTCTCTCAGGTATTTGATCGCGTCCTCCACCTGATCCGCAGTCAGAGGAACCTGATCGAAGCTCTCCTGATCCATGAAGTAATACAGCTCTCCGTCGTTATAGAGATACTGCATCTGCTTCGTGTCGATGTGAGCCTTAGGGAATTTGTCGTTCGGGTTGAACGCCTCTTCTCTGGTGGCTCCTGTCAAAATGTTTCTGTACTTCGTTCTCACGAACGCGGCTCCCTTGCCCGGCTTCACGTGCTGGAAATCCAGAACCACATGGGGTTCGCCGTTAATTTCAAAGGTTACGCCTTTTCTGAAATCGCTTGCATAAATCATAATTTCCCTCCAGTATGCTGCTATGCTGAAATCGAATGGAATCGATCGCTGTAACGTGCTTATGGACCGCTTCGCCCCGCCTTATTCCCGTGTTATTCCGCGAAAACTAGAGAATAATGAGTTCTTTTGCAGAACAGACCTTGTTCATTATACCAAAAGAAGTCACGATTGCCAAGTCTTCAATTCGAACGCCGAATTTTTTTGGGAGATAGATCCCCGGCTCGATGGTGACTGTCATATTTTCCTGGAGCGTTTCGTCGCTTCGGGGTCCCAAAGTGGGCGCTTCATGGATCTCAAGGCCTACGCCGTGGCCGGTTCCATGACCAAAATACGCGCCGTAGCCGGCGGCCTCGATGACGTCCCGGCAGAGGCGGTCGCCCTCCCGGCAGGTCATCCCCGCTTTCAGCCCATTCACACCGGCAAGCTGCGCTTCCAGTACGATCTGATAGACCTCCTTCTGTTCCTCCGTAGCAGACCCGAACGCGATGGTGCGGGTCATGTCGGAACAGTAATCGTCCACCACACAGCCGAAATCCATAGTGATCAGATCGCCTTTTTTTAACGGCGTTTCCCCCGGCACTCCGTGAGGCAGCGAGGTGTGCGGCCCGAAAATGCAGATGGTGTCGAAGGACAGCCGGGACGCTCCATTGCTCTTGAAGAACATTTCGATCTCCAGCGCCGCTTCTCTCTCGGTAACGCCTTCCCTGAACCAGGAGAGCATGTGGCTGAAACAGCGGTCTCCCAGAGCCGCGGCCCTGCCGATGGTCTCGATCTCCCGCTCGTCTTTGATGACGCGGACGCTCTCCACCAGTCCGGACGTGCCTGAAAGACGCTTCTCCCCCAGCTTATCCGCAAGGCGTCTGTACTCTCCTACGGTCATGGCCTCCTGTTCATAGCCCAGCACGGGCAGAGCCAGCTCCGCCAGAAAGTCGGACAGACCATAATCTTTCTTTGACTCCACCAGGCGGAAGTCCGGACAGTGATCCGCCACCGTTTCCGTGTAACGGGAGTCCGTCATGATGTACTGCTCTTTCTCCGTCAGGATCACAAAGAGATCGTCGGAAGAAAAGCCCGTCACGTAAGCCTGATTCTCCTGCTTCGTGATGAGCAGACCGTCTACGCCCAGACCTGCAAATCGTTCCCTGACCCTGCTGATGCGATTTTCCGTATTATTTGTCAACTCGGATCACTTCCCCTAATATGCCGTAGACGTCGGCTACTATCTGTGTGAAGGCGATCTCCGCCTGCAGATAACGGGCTGCCGCAGGGTCTGCCATAAGGATCTGATACAGGGACTGTACCTGTGAAAGCATATCCTCCGGAGGCTGTCCGGTCAGCATCTGCTGGGTCTGCATGGCCATGTTCTTTTCCTGAAAATCGTTGATCATCTGTGAAAGCTCCGGATTCTGCGATACCTCCGCCTTGATCTCCATGTAATGCTTGTATTCCGCGCTCTCTTTCAGCGCTCTGGCCAGCTCATGGGCCTTGTCGTGCACATTTACGCTCATAATTTACCTCGCAGAAACAGCTCCCGGTCCTCCCGCTCTCTGGAAGGGCCGGGCGCACGTTCCTTTCCATTCATGATTCGGACGCTCTTTTTCGGATCCCCGCGTTCCCGCCTGGGATCCGGGCTTTAAACTTCCATGAAAACGGGCAGGATCACGGGACTGCGCTTCGTCTTCTGATAAATGAAGTTGCGCAGATCGTCTCTGACCGCGTTTTTCATGGCGGACCAGTCCTTGATGCCCTCGTCCTGGCACTTTTGCAGACGGTCCCTCACCACCCGGCGGGCGGAATCGATCAGATCTTCGGATTCTCTCACGTAGACGAATCCTCTGGAAATGATGTCCGGACCGGAAAGGACCATTCCCGATCCCTTCTCTATGCCGGCCACCACGATGATCAGTCCTGCCTCGGAGAGCAGTTTTCTGTCACGCAGCACGATGTTTCCCACATCGCCTACGCCCAGACCGTCTACCATGACGGGGGAGCAGGGTATCTCCTCCTTCAGCTTTTCACAGCGGTTTTTGCTCAGGCTCAGGACCTCGCCGTTCCCCATGATATTGATGTTTTTCTTGGGCATGCCCAGGCTCTCGGCGATCATGGCGTGCTGTCTCAGATGACGGTATTCGCCGTGGACCGGGACGAAGTATTTGGGCTTGATCAGCGTGTGGATCAGTTTCAGCTCCTCGGAACAGGCGTGGCCTGACACGTGAATGTCGGCGATGTCGTTGTAAATGACCTCCGCGCCTTTCTCGAACAGTTTATTGATCACGTTGGATATGCTCTTCTCGTTTCCGGGCACAGGGCTGGACGAGAGGACCACCACGTCCCCTTTCTTGATCTGCACAGCCTTGTGGTCGTTGGTAGACATGCGGGCCAACGCCGACATGGGCTCGCCCTGACTTCCCGTGGTGATAATGACCAGCTCCGAATCTTTCACGTGCCGGATCTTATTGATATCTACCAGAACGCCCTGAGGAATATTCAGATACCCCAGCTCCATGGCGACGTTTACCACGTTGACCATACTGCGGCCGGAGATCGCTACTTTTCTCTTGAACTGCACCGCCGTGTCGACGATCTTCTGCACGCGGTTTACGTTGGACGAGAAGGTGGCTACCAGTATTCTTGAATTGTATTTGCGGAAAATGTTCTCCAGCGTTACGCCGATGATCCGTTCAGAGGGCGTGTAGCCCTTTCTTTCTGCGTTGGTGCTGTCCGCCAGAAGCAGCAGCACTCCTTTGTTGCCGATCTCCGCCAGCCGGTGGAAGTCGATGGGTTCTCCGTCCAGCGGCGTGTAGTCGATCTTGAAGTCTCCCGTGTGGAACACTTTGCCCACCGGCGTGTCGATGGCCAGGCAGATCGAGTCCGCGATGGAATGGGTGGTGCGCAGCGTCTCTACGCTGAAGCAGCCCATCTTTACCGTGTCCCCCGCCTTGATCACATTCAGTTTACCCTTGATTCCGTGCTCCTTCAGTTTGTTCTCCACAAGGCCCAGGGTAAATCTCGTTCCGTAGATCGGCAGAGAAAACTCTTTCAGCAGATAGGGAATGGCTCCGATGTGGTCCTCGTGACCATGCGTCAGGATCATTCCGCGGATCTTGTCTCTGTTTTTGTCCAGATAAGAGAAATCTGGGATGACGATATCAATTCCGTACATCTCGTCATCCGGGAAGGACATGCCGCAGTCGATGATGATCAGGTCGTTCTTGTACTCCAGGACAGTCATATTCTTTCCGATCTCGCTCAGACCGCCCAGAGGAATCAACCTCAGGCTGCCCCCTCCTCTGTTTCTGTTGTTCGTTCTCAAATTAACATTCCTTTCTTCAGCCGCGGCCGCCGGGCCGCCCCGCCCGGGACAGTCTGTATGGAGACTTTCCCCGGCGCGGCGCCCGGCTGCGCGGCAGATAACCCGCCTTTCCGGTTCCGCAGGTTTTCTTTTTTACTTCACTACCAGGTTCAGAAGCTTACCGGGTACCGGTATTATTTTAACCACTTCTTTCCCATCTAATAACGCTTTCACTTTTTCATTTTCCATCACGATCTGGGCGAAAGCGTCTTTGTCCAGACCGGCCGGCGTTTCCACGCGCTCTTTTACCTTGCCGTTGATCTGAACGACGATCTCCACCGAATCTTTTACCAGGGCGGACTCATTGTACTTCGGCCACTCCGCTTCATAGACGGAACCTTCATGACCCAGACCCTGCCACATTTCCTCACAGATATGCGGCACGAAGGGAGCCAGCAGCAGCACCAGCTTGTCGGCGCAGTCCGCCAGCAGACCCAGGTTGATGTCTTCCAGTTCCTTGTAGCGATACATCTCGTTGACCAGCTCCATAATGGCGCTGATAGCAGTATTGAAGTTGAATCGCTTCTGAACGTCCTCAGACACCTTCTTGACGGCGCTGTTCAGCGCATAAGCCAGCTGCTTGTCATCTTTGCCCTCCGGCGTATAGACTGCGGGGATCCCTTCTGTCAGCTCAGCCAGCTCAGCGACCAGACGATATACGCGGTTCAGGAAACGGTAGCTTCCCTCCACGCCCGTATCGGACCACTCCAGTTCCTTTTCAGGAGGCGCGGCGAAGAGGATGAACAGCCTGGCCGTATCCGCCCCGTATTTCGCGATGATCTCCTCAGGGCTCACAACATTGCCCAGAGATTTGGACATCTTGCTGCCGTCCTTCAGCACCATGCCCTGGGTCAGCAGATTGGTAAAGGGCTCTTCCACCGGCGAGTAACCCAGATCGTAGAGCACCATGGTGAAGAACCGGGCGTACATCAGATGCAGGATCGCGTGCTCCACGCCGCCGATGTACTGATCGACTCCCATCCAGTATTTGGCCTTGTCTTTCGCAAAGGCCTCCCTGTCGTTTCTGGCGTCGCAGTAGCGCAGGAAATACCAGGAGGAGTCCAGGAAGGTATCCATGGTATCCGTCTCTCTGGTGGCCGGCGCGCCGCACTTGGGGCAGGTGGTCTGCATAAAGGTCTTGCTGGTGGTCAGGGGCGACTCGCCCTTTCCGCTGAAGACCACGTCTGTGGGCAGCTCGATGGGCAGATTCTCCTCTTTTTCAGGGACCCATCCGCAGTGCTCGCAGTAGACCATGGGAATGGGCGTGCCCCAGTATCTCTGTCTGGAGATCAGCCAGTCTCTCAGCCGGAAGTTCACGGATCTCTTTCCGATCCCCTTCTCCTCCAGCATGGCGATGATCTTCTCCTGGGCCGGCATGTTGTCCATACCGTCAAATTCGCCGGAGTTGATCAGCCTTCCCTCGGCCACAAAGGCCTCTTTCAGATCGTTCACATCTATATCGGAGCCTTCAGGCGGCTCGACAACCGGAATAATGTCGAAGCCGTACTTCGTGGCAAAATCGAAGTCTCGTTCATCGTGAGCGGGAACACCCATGACCATACCCGTTCCATAATTTATGAGAACGTAATTGGCCAGATAGATGGGGATCTTCTTTCCGTTCACGGGGTTGACGGCGTATCTTCCTGTGAAGACGCCCTCCTTCTCCAGCGTGGTGGAGGTACGGTCGATATCGCTCAGGTGCTGCAGCTTTTCCAGGAACTCTTCCACAGCTTTTTCCTGACCGGTTCCCGCCACCATTTCCTTTACAAAGGGATGTTCGGGAGCCATGACCATAAAGGTAACGCCAAACAGCGTATCGACACGGGTGGTAAAAACAGTCATGGGCTTGTCAAAGCCCTCCACGGCGAAATCCACCTCCGCGCCCGTGCTCTTTCCGATCCAGTTTTTCTGCATGGTCTTGACCTTGGAAGGCCAGCCCGGCAATTTATCCAGATTGGACAGAAGACGGTCGGCGTAATCGGTGATCTTCAGGTACCACTGAGAGAGCTCTTTCTTTCCCACAGCAGTCCCACAGCGCTCGCAGCAGCCTTCCACGACCTGCTCGTTTGCAAGTACCGTCTGGCAGGAAGGACACCAGTTGACGGCGTTCTTTTTCTTGTAGGCCAGTCCTTTATTGAAGAACTGGATGAAGATCCACTGCATCCATCTGTAATATTCCGGCGTGCAGGTGGCTACTTCTCTGTCCCAATCGTAGCTGAAGCCCAGCCGTTTCAGCTGATTTCTCATCTCCCCGATATTGTCTTTCGTCCAGACGGCGGGATGGATACCGTGCTTGATTGCGGCGTTCTCCGCGGGCAGCCCGAAAGAGTCCCAGCCCATGGGATGCAGCACGTTATACCCGTTCATCTTCAGGTAGCGGGCCAGAACGTCTCCGATGGAGTAATTCCTCACATGGCCCATGTGCAGTTTTCCGGAGGGATAGGGAAACATTTCCAGGAGATAAAACTTTTCCTTGCTCTCATCTTCCACTGTGCGGAACATATCTTCATCCGCCCAGTATTTTTCCCATTTTTCTTCAATCGCTTTAAAATCGTATTGCTGTAACATGTTCTAATCCTCCTGATTTGCTTCCCTTTCCGGATCGATGAAGGGACAGTCGCTCCATATTTTTTCAATGTTGTAATGCTCCCGCTGTGACACGGAGAACAGATTGACGATCACATCGCCGAAATCCATAAGTATCCAGCCGGAATTCTGTTTTCCCTCGATGCTTTTTGCATGGACGCCTTCTTTCGCGAAGCGGTCCTCCACCTCCTCGGCCAGGGTTCCCACCTGCCGTTCGGACGCGCCGGAGGCGATGACGAAGTAATCGGCGAAGGAGGATTTCGCTCCGATGTCGATGATCACCACATCGAGCGCTTTCTTTTCATCCAGCACCGCGGCCGCTGAAAGTGCCATTTCTCTGTTATTCATGCTCTCTCCTTTTTAATAAATAATCTCGTGCTCTTACGGTGTTCTCGTCTAAGGCAAGCCCTCTCTCCCGCACATATCGGATCGAGTGCTCCATAACTGCCAGACATGCACCGTTCAGATCTTTTTCCGCCAGCCTGCGCAGCTCCTCCACGCCGGGGTACGCTCTGGAAGGTTCTATGGCATCGGCCAGATAGAGGATCTTCTCCAGCTGAGACATGCCCTCCCGTCCCGTCGTGTGATATTTCACTGCATTTATCATATCCTCATCCAGGATATTATAGTCCTTTTTCATCATTTCCGCGGCAATGCGTCCGTGTTCCAGATTTCCTGCGCTGCGGCATGAATCGTGAAACAGAGCGCAGAGCTCCGCTTTTTCGGGGTCCACTCCGTACCGGACCGCCAGAGCCGAGGCAGTTTTCACAACGCCTTCCGTGTGGAGCAGCCGGGACGGCTTCAGTGCGGCGCGGATATAGTCCGTAATGCGCCTGCGGATCTCCGCGGCCCGTCCCGCTCCCGCCTCCGTGCTGAGATCCAGCCGGTACAGTCCCTCGGTCTCAATATACTCCAGTACCGGATCCGGCAGCAGATAGCGGGCGGATTTCCCCTCTGATATCAGCTCCCGGATATGGCTGGACGATATATCTACTTTCGGCGACCATACTTTGATCACCCGTGTACCGTACTGCTTGCGCAGTCTGCCGATGAGCCGGTCCAGCTTCTCCTCGGAAACTCCAGGCCGCAGGCCGATGATAAAGGAGAAATAGCAGAGCAGAAACTCTGCGTCCCGCCACTCTTCTATGCTCATAAAAGCGTCGGTCCCCGTTATAAAGTAGATCTCCGCTTCCTCCCCGGCCTTATCCTGGAATTTCCGCAGTGTCTCCGCCGTGTAGGAGACGCACTGCCTGCCGATCTCCATGTCCGACACGGTAAAATAGGGGTTTCCCTCCGTGGCGCGGCGGACCATCTCCAGCCGGTCCGCCGCCTCCGCGGCCTTTGTATTCTGTTTAAACGGGGAGATGTAGGCAGGCATGAACACCACCTGCGACAGCTCCGATTCCACCCTCACCTGCTCCGCCAGGATCAGATGGCCGTAATGTATGGGGTCAAAACTGCCCCCGATAATACCGATTTTTTTCATTTTACCCAATCGCCCGTCCGCTGCGTCCGGCGCCAAAGCCGCTTCTATTTCTCTTCTTCTGCAATGCGGATAGAAAGTTCTTCAAGCTGCTGTTCTGCGGCCTCCGTGGGGGCCCCTGTCAGCATGCAGGCCGCATTCTGATTCTTCGGGAATGCGATGACCTCCCGGATGCTCTTCTCTCCCGCCAGAAGCATGACCAGACGATCCAGGCCGTAGGCCAGACCTCCGTGGGGCGGCGTTCCATAGCGGAATGCTTCCAGCATAAATCCGAACTTCTGCTGCACCTCCTCCGGAGAGAGTCCCAGAACCTCGAACATCTTCTGCTGCAGCGCGCTGTCGTGGATCCGGATGCTTCCGCCTCCCAGCTCCACGCCGTTCAGCACGATATCGTAGGCATTGGCCTTCACCTTTCCGGGATCCGTGTCCATCAGAGGAACGTCCTCCGGCTTGGGCGCGGTGAACGGGTGATGCATGGCGTAATAACGACCTTCTTCTTCATTGTATTCATAAAGCGGGAAATCCACAACCCAAAGCAGATTATATTGACTGTCGTTGAGCAGTCCCAGCTTGTCCGCCAGATCTCTTCTCAGGAATCCAAGACTGTCGAATACCACGGACTTCCTGTCGGCCACAATGAGGATCAGATCATTTGGTTTACCGGAAAATACTTCTGTAATCTGTTTCAGCTGATCCTGATCGAAGAATTTATTTACGGAAGATGTGATCTCGCTGTCGTTTACGCGGATCCAGACCAGTCCCTTCGCTCCGAAGGTTTTGATGGACTCCGTCATCTTGTCCACATCCTTGCGGCTGAACTTGTCGGAATACCCGCTGATATTGATGCCGCGCACGTCGCCGCCGGCGGCCAGCGCGTCGGTAAATACCTTGAAGCCGCAGTCCTTCACAACGTCGTTTAAGCATTTCAGTTCGAAGCCGAACCGGGTATCGGGCTTATCGCTTCCAAAGCGCTCCATGGCTTCATCGTAGGGGACCCGGGGAAACGGCACGGGGATCTCAATGTCCATGACGTCCCGGAATACCTTCTGAAGGAAACGCTCGTTGACGTCGATCACGTCCTCCTGATCCACGAACGACATCTCCAGGTCGATCTGGGTGAATTCCGGCTGACGGTCGGCCCGCAGGTCCTCGTCCCGGAAACACCTGGCGATCTGAAAATACCGGTCGGTGCCGGACAGCATGAGCATCTGTTTAAACTGCTGCGGCGACTGCGGAAGCGCAAAGAACTTGCCGGGATTGACGCGGCTGGGCACCAGATAATCCCGGGCGCCCTCCGGCGTAGGATTGACCAGTACGGGTGTCTCTACCTCCGTGAAGCCCTCGGCGCTGAAATACTCTCTGGCGCACTGGGCGATCTTGTGACGGAAGGTGAGATTTCTCTGCATTTTCAGCTTTCTCAGATCCAGATAACGGTATCTCAGGCGCAGATCCTCCGACACGTTGTCGTCGTCCTTTACGTAGATGGGAGGCGTGTCCGCTTCCGAGTAAATGACCAGCTCCTCAGCGATGATCTCGATGTCGCCGGTGGGGAGATCCCTGTTCTTTGATTCCCGTTCTCTCACTGTCCCTCTGACTCCCACCACGTATTCGCTTCTCAGGCTGTCCGCCCGCTCGAACAGGTCGGCGGGTTCGTTGTTGAAAACGATCTGGACGATCCCCGTCTTATCTCTCAGATCGCAGAAGATCAGCCCTCCCAGGTTTCTCCTCTTCTGGATCCACCCGTTGAGCGTCACTTTCCCGCCGATGTTTTCACTTCTCAGCACACCGCACATGTGGGTTCTTTTCATTAATGTAGACATGGCCCTCCGCCCTCCTAATTTTCTATCTCTTTCAAAATGTCTTCAATGGGTATTTCTCTCTGCTGGGAGACCGCCATGGTTTTCAGCGCCACCTTTCCCGCGTCCAGTTCGTTGTCGCCGATGACGATGGTATATTTTGCATGGATACGGTCCGCGTATTTGAGCTGTCCTTTCAGGTTTCTGGCCATCAGGTCCAGCGCCGCCTTCTTTCCCGCCTTTCTCAGATCGTGCACCAGCTTCTGCCCGAAGGCCCTGGCCCGATCGCCCATCACGGCCACCAGCACGTCCGCCGGTTCGTCGGCCGGGATCTCGATGCCGTTTGACTCCATCACCAGAAGCAGACGCTCGATGCCCAGACCAAATCCCACTCCCGGCGTGGAGGGGCCTCCCACCTCCTCGATCAGGTGGTCGTACCGCCCGCCGCCGCACACGGTGCCCTGGGCTCCGATGGTATTGGAGACGAATTCGAAAGCTGTTTTCGTGTAGTAATCCAGTCCTCTCACGATGCCGGGATCCACAGTAAAATCCAGTTCCATTGCAGTCAGATTCGCTTTCAGATCTTCAAAGGCCGCCGCGCAGTCTTCGCACAGATAGTCCAGCATGTGCGGCGCCCCCTGGGCAAGCTCCTGACAGACCGGCGATTTACAGTCCAGAATGCGCATGGGGTTTCTCTCGAACCGGCCCTTGCACGTATCGCAGAACTGATCGTAGCTGGGACGCAGAAAGTCCTGCAGCGCCTCTCTGTACTTCGCCCGGCAGTTCGGACAGCCGATGCTGTTGATCCGAAGCTCCAGATCCCGGATGCCCAGCAGCTCCAGGAAATCCTTAGCCAGCGCGATCACCTCCGCGTCCGCCATCATATCCTTCGATCCGAAGACCTCGATGCCGCACTGATGAAATTCCCGCAGCCGGCCCGACTGGGGCTTTTCGTAGCGGAAACAGGGAGTGATATAATAATACTTTGCAGGCATGACGTCTGCGAACAGCTTGTTTTCCACAAAGGAGCGGACCACCGGAGACGTGCCTTCCGGTTTCAGCGTAATATCCCGCTGGCCGTAATCCTTGAAAGAATACATCTGCTTTTCCACGATGTCCGTGGTATCCCCCACGCCTCTGGCAAACAGTTCCGTGTGCTCAAAGACCGGCGTGCGGATCTCTCCGAATCCGTATCTGGCGCAGAGACTGCGAAAGGTGTTTTCCACATAGCGCCATTTATTGATCTGGGACGGCAGTACGTCTTTCGTCCCCCTTGGGATGTTCGTAATCATATAAAACCCTTTTCCTTTCTCTCAAGCATTTCTTCGATCCGTTCCATGTATATTTCATAATTGGATACGTTGGGTATCCGCTCCAGCCTGTTTTCCCGCCCAAAATACATTTTGCTGATGCCGCCCGCTCCCAGCGCCACGATGCTCTGGTTCTCGTCCATGATCCTCACATTATAGATGCTCTCCGTGCCCGGTCTGGCATAGCCTACATTCTCAAAATTTCCCGCCATGTGCTTCTGCCGGTACATGTAATAGGGGCGATAGCCGTGCCTGTCCATCATCTCACGGCTGACGGCGAGCATTTCACGCACCACCGGTCCCTGATTGTAATGGTAATCTGCGTCCAGCTCGATGAGCTTTGACGCCCGCTTGACGGCCAGCGTATGGACTGTGATATTCTCCGGCGAAAGCCCGATGATCGTGTCAAGAGTGCGCCGGAAATCCTCCGTATCCTCTCCCGGAAGTCCGGTGATCAGATCCGCGTTGATGATAGGGATCCCCACGTCTTTGGCCAGCGAAAAAGCCTCGACGATCTGCTCCGGGCTGTGAGAACGGCCGATGAGCTCCAGAGTGGAGCCCTTCATGGTCTGGGGATTGATGCTGATGCGCTGCGCCCCGCTGTCCCGTATGGCCAGGAGCTTATCCCGGGTGATGGTATCCGGCCTTCCGGCCTCCACCGTAAATTCCCGGACTCCGCTCATGTCAAAGGCCCGGTTTACGTGATCCAGCAGTTCGGAAAGCTGCTGCGGAGACAGAGTGGTAGGCGTGCCTCCTCCGATGTATATGGACTCCGGCCGCATATCTCTCCGCTTCATGAGATCTGCCGTGTAGGAGATCTCATGGTGCAGCGCTTCCAGATAGCCGCCGATCTTTTCCGGCGGCGCCTGATTGGAGGTAAAAGAGCAGTAAAGACAGCGGGTGGGACAAAATGGAATTCCGATGTACACGCCCGCAGAGCGTTCCGGCGCCGGACCCACGGTCTCCCGCTGAACGCGGCACACCTCCGACACCAGATCGATCTTCTCCTGACTCAGGTAGTACGTCTCCGATAAGATACGGCGCAGATCCTCAAAATCTGCTCCCCGGTTCAGGTAATCTCCGGCCAGCTTGGCCGGACGCACTCCGGTCAGCGTTCCCCAGTCCGGACGCTCTCCCGTCCTCTGGGCCAGCCAGTCGTAAAGCCGGCGCTTGGCTTCATTCTTTTCCGTCACATCCGGGGACATGCGAAAGACCATGTCCGGCAGATCATCCCCCTCAGCTGCGGTATCAGCCGCCTCGCCTGCCCCTGAAACGGAAAAGTCCCCAGGTTCCAAGGGGTCCTCCGGATTCAGCACCTGGTATTCCGATGGCTTCAGAAACATCTTGATCAGCTCGTTCAGTTCATATTTAAGTTTATCGTCTCTCAGATAAAATTTATACAAAGGGATTTGACCTCTTTTCCTGTCCGATGGTGGTGGGACCCATATGTCCCGGCAGAACTCTCGTCTCATCGGGCAGCACGAACAGCTTTTCGTGCACGGCGGTCTTCAGCGCGTCAAAGGAACCGCCCGGAAAGTCCGTGCGGCCGATGGACTGGCAGAACAGCGTATCGCCGCTGAACAGAATGTCTCCCATGAGGATACACATGCCGCCCGGCGTGTGGCCCGGCGTCATCAAAAACGTCAGCTCGGCGCCGGCCGCCTCAAGGGTCTCACCGTCCTCCACCCAGACGTCCGCAGTCAGCTTCATCTCCCTGCCCACGATCTCCCTGGAGGCGTTCATATAAGGATCGGCGAGCAGCTCTTCCTCCGCTTTCGCCGCCACCAGCCGGGCCTGCGGAAAAGATTCCATGTAGCCGGGAATTCCGCCCATATGATCTCCGTGCCCGTGGGTGAGAATAAAATATTCCACATTGAGTTCCCGCTCCTTCACCTTCTGGAGCAGCCCGGCGTTTACGCCGCCCGGATCTACTACAAATGCCTTCCTGCTCTCCTCGTCGTAAACCAGATAACTGTTTACCTGCAGGCTTCCGCTGGGATATAGTTCTACTTTTATACTGCGCATAGGGTCTTACCTCTCTAAAATTCTTTTTTACTGTCTATCAAAACGGTCACCGGACCGTCGTTTTCGATTTCAACGATCATGTGCGTCTGGAAGACTCCTTCCTCCACACGCACGCCTTTTGCCTTACAGGCCTCCACGAAGGCCCTGTAAAGCCGGTTTGCAGGCTCCGGACGCGCCGCTTTCACAAAGCTGGGCCGCTTGCCTTTTCTGCAGTCTCCAAAAAGCGTAAACTGAGATACCGCTAAGATATCTCCTTCTACGTCCATTACGGAAAGATTCATTTTTTCCTCATCGTCTTCAAAGATGCGAAGACCGGTGATCTTATCCGCCATATAAGCGGCGTCCTGATCGGTGTCGTCCTCGGAAACGCCCAGCAGGACCATGAGCCCCTTCTGGATGGCGCCCGTAACGCTTCCCTCCACGGTCACTGCGGACCGGTTCACTCTCTGTACTACTGCTCTCAAACAAACCTCCCTGTTTCTCTGACAAGTTAACGCAGCCGTAAAGTCCGGGGGCACCGGCCTCCGTCGGCAGCAGGCTGCAGGCTGCACGGGCTACATGATCGACCGGTACACGTCGGCCACGCCCGGAATGGTGCGCAGCTGCCGCAGAACGCGTTCCATCTGCCCTGTATTGGAAATGGACAGCGTCATGGTGATGTTGACCACTTTGTCTCTGGCGCTCTTGGCGTTCACGCCGTTGATGTGCACGTCCATGTCCTCGCACACTCTGGAAAGATCGGAAAAGAGCCCTTTTCTGTCCTCGGCCAGAATGATGATATCTGCGTCAAAGGATAGATTTTCTTTCTCGTGATCCCAATTCACATCGATAAAACGCTGTCGTTCCGATTCCGGCAGAGACAGGATATTGATACAGTCTTTGCGGTGAACAGAGATCCCTCTGCCTTTGGTGATAAACCCCACGATCTCGTCCCCCGGAACGGGATTGCAGCACTTGGAGAATCGGACCAGCATATTGTCCATCCCCTCCACCGTAACGCCGGTGGTATTTTCGCTGCGTTTTTTCTTCTTGTGTTCCTGCTTCGCCGCTTCTTTTTCCCTGCGTTTGAGCTCCGCCTGCTTTTCTTCGTGGAAGTAACCCACCAGCATGATCATGACCTTGTTGAGGATCACGCCGCCGTAGCTGATGGCGGTGTACAGGTCTTCCGCCGTGGCGTAGTTCAGCGTCTTGGCCGCCCGCAGGACGTACTGATTTTTCAGGACCTGCTGCAGATCGTATCCTTTGCGCCGGGCATACTTTTCCAGCATTTCCTTGCCCTTGTCGGCGTTTTCCGACTTGTTTTCCCGCTTCAGCCAGGCGCGGATCTTGGTCCGGGCCGTGTTGGTCTTGGCGATCTTCAGCCAGTCGATGCTGGGTCCTTTGCTGTTGGCCGAGGTGACGATATCCACGATCTGCCCGTTCTGCAGCGTGTAGTCGATGGGGACCATCTTTCCGTTCACCTTTGCGCCGATGCACTTGGCGCCCACCGCGGAATGGATCTTGAAAGCAAAATCCAGCGGCGTGGAACCTGCGGGAAGCTCGATGACGTCGCCCTTAGGCGTAAAGACGAATACCTGGTTGGAAAACAGATCCACCTTCAGCGTTTCCATGAACTCTTTGGGATCGTTGAAATCTTTCTGCCATTCCAGCGTCTGGCGCAGCCAGGCCAGCTTTACTTCCTCGCCGTCGGCATTCTTTCCGTCCGTCTTCCCTTCTTTGTATTTCCAGTGAGCCGCGATACCGAACTCCGCCACCCGGTGCATTTCCCATGTGCGGATCTGGATCTCAAAGGGATCGCCGTTGTCGCCGATGACCGTAGTGTGCAGCGACTGATACCGGTTGGGCTTGGGCATGGCGATATAGTCCTTAAAACGGCCGGGCAGCGGCTTCCACATGGTATGTACCACGCCCAGCACCGCGTAACAGTCCTTGACGGAGTCCACGATCACGCGGACTGCCGTCAGGTCAAATATCTCGTCCAGCTGTTTGTGCTGGTACTTCATCTTTCTGTAAATGCTGTAGAAGTGCTTGGAACGTCCCATGATATCGTAGGGGATCCCCAGGCGGTCCAGATTCTCACGGATCTCCGTGATCACGCGGTTGATGACCTCTTCACGCTGCTGTTTCTTGCTCTTCACGGCCTTTACCAGCTCGTAGTACGCGTCCGGGTCCAGCATTTTCAAAGCGATGTCTTCCATCTCGAACTTCATGGCGTACATTCCGAGACGGCTTGCCAGAGGCGCGTAGATCTCCAGAGTTTCGTTGCACTTCTCCCGGATCTTGGACTCTGTCATATAGTTGATGGTCCGCAGATTGTGGAGACGGTCCGACAGCTTGATGATGAGCACACGGATATCCTTGGACATGGCGAGAAACATCTTGCGCAGATTTTCCGCCTGACGCTCCTCCTTGCTCTCGTAGACCAGCGAACCCAGTTTGGTCACGCCGTCCACCAGAAGCGCGACCTCCTCCCCAAAATCGTTTCTCAGGTCTTCCTGCGTGTATGGAGTATCTTCAACGGCATCATGAAGCAGGCCTGCGACGATGGTGTTTTCGTCCATGCCCAGATCCGCCAGGATCTTCGCTACCTCCACCGGATGGATCAGATACGGTTCCCCCGATTTTCGAAGCTGTCCCTCATGCATTTGTTCCGCTTTCTTATACGCCCGCTCGACCAGTTCTATATCGTAGTTGGGGTTTACGGAAAGCAGATATTCTAAAAATTGCTCCATCATAACAGAACTACCTTTTCCTTCAGTCTTTTTGTCTCTACTTACCCTTATATTTCGGCTTATTCAGCAGATTGCACAAATCATAATAGATCGGACTTGCCATCGTAATGGAAGAAACGGTTCCCGCCGTCACGCCTACCAGCAGCGGCAGCGTAAACTCGCGGATACTGTCTCCGCCCAGAACGAACAGAGGGACGATGGCTATGATGGTGGTCACCGACGTCATGATCGAACGGCCGATGGTCTGATTGATGCTCTTGTCGATCAGCTCGTCCATCTTGTTTTTCTTCATGAACTTCAGATTTTCACGGATACGGTCGAAAACTACGATCGTGTCGTTGATGGAATATCCCACAACGATCAGCATGCCCGCGATAAAGGGACTGTTGATCTGCACGTGGAAAAGTCCATAAAAGGCCATCAGCAGAAGCACGTCGTGCAGCAGGTCCAGAATAGCCGCAACGCCGAATTTCCATTCGAAACGGATGGCGATGTAGATCAGCATGGCCACTGCCGCCAGAAGGACCGCCTTGATGGCGTTGCTCTTCAGCATCTCGCCCACGGAAGGTCCGATCAGATTGGAGGATTCCACAAAGACATCCCCCTCGGGCAGCTTGGGATCAAACTTTTTTTCCATGGAAGCGTAGAACGCGTTTCTGGCGTCGTTATCCAGCGCCGCAGTCGTCTTGATGATCACCTTTTCGTGATTCTCTCCCGCATAGATCACATCGGCCTGTATGTCGTTGTCTTTCAGAACGGCCTTCACGTCGTCCAGTTCTACCTGCTGTCCCATATTAAACTGGATCTTGGTGCCGCCTGTAAAATCGATACCGAAATTAAAGCCCCGGATCAATCCCACTCCGATCCCGATGATGATCAAAGCGATGGAGATCAGGTAAAAATACTTTCTGTATTTAATAAAAGGAATATTTGTGTTCACATTCAGCATTTTATTTTACCTCCTTTATCCCGAAGAATTTCTTCGTCGCAAGTTTGCTGTCAGCAAGGAGGGTCAGATACAGCTGTGTTACCACAACAGCGGTCAGAAGACTTGCAAAAATACCGATCATCAGAGTCATGGCGAAGCCTCTCACCGGACCGGTGCCCAGCTGATACAGGATGACCGCCGCGATAATGGTCGTGACCTGAGAGTCCACGACCGTTGACATGGCTCTCTTGAAGCCCGAATCCACCGCCACGCGGATGCTCTTTCCGTCAGCCACTTCTTCCTTGACTCTGGAGAAGATGATGACGTTTGCGTCCACTGCCATACCTACGGAAAGGATCATGCCGGCGATGCCGGGAAGCGTGAGCACGCCCTGCAGCGCCACCAGCACCCAAAACACGATGAGCACGTAAAGCAGCAGCGCGATATCGGCGCACAGTCCCATAACATGATACATAAACAGCATGAGAAGGAGGATCAGGCCGATGCCTACGGCTCCCGCGATGAGACTGGTCTTCGCCGCATTCAGTCCCAAAGTCGGTCCTTCCACCTGTGTCTCGATCTCCTGCAGACCGACGGGAAGGGCTCCACCGCGGATCAGAGCCGCCGTGTTGGATGCTTCTTCTCTCGTAAAGTTTCCTGTGATCTGACAGGTAGTGCTGGCGATAACTTCATGAACTCCGGGACTGGAGATGATCTGATCGTCCAGCATGATCATGATGATGTTGGAATTCATCCCCTCAACGGCTGAGGTGATCTCCCCGTTCATGATCTTTCTGGTGGCGTTTTCAAAAGCCGTGGCCCCTGCGGAATCAAAAGTCAGAGATACCACATACGTTCCCAAAAGGCTGGGGTCGTTTCCTCTGTAAGCCTCCCCTTTGGCGTCTTTTACGCTGTTTCCGTCCAGGATGACATGTCCATCAGCTGTAGCGAACTGGAGCTGCGCCGTCTTTCCGATGGCCTCGATGGCCGCGTCGGCGTCCTCTGCTCCCGGAAGCTCCACACGGATGCGGTCCTCCCCTTCGATGGTCACCACCGGTTCAGAGAGTCCCATCTCGTTGACACGGTTTTCGATGACCGCCTGTGTCTGGTTCATCAACTGCTTCAGCTCGCTGCCCGTGGCTTCGGTCTGGGCTTCCATGACGACGGAAACGCCGCCGACCATATCAAGCCCCAGATGCATCTGGTCCTTGAGCGGTTTGATCGGACCCGCTCCGCACAGGGAAACGTACCAGCCGCAGGCAATGAGAATAGCAAGAACGATTGCTGCTGTCTTTTTCATTTTACCTTTTACCCTTTCTCTTTCGTATTCGCCTTCCGGCGGTTCATTAGCAGACCACACCGACCGCTGCCGTCCGGCAGCGGGGCCCTGCGGTGTGGTCTGTTGAATCTTCATCACCCTCTGCTGAGAAGACCTGCAGGTCTCTTTCCGCTGAGAGCAAATGGAATGCTACAGAATATTTTACTACTTTTTGCCCTTTACAGCAAGTAAAATCACTGTTTTTCCGCCGTCTTCCCTAATTTTTCTGATTCACACCCAAAATACCGCCGATTCCGCCGAAAACCAGGCAGAGCAGATAACGGATGTTCAACAGGGCGATGGGGTTCTGCGCTCCCAAAACCGCGAACAAAATCAGGATCACCGCCAGCACGAACACGGCGGCGTAGCCCGCGCCGTAGATCAATCCCCGCTTTTTCAGCGCAGCGCCGGCCATAAGCCCAAGCAGAAAACAGGATGCGGTCAGAGCTCCCAGCACATAATACGGCATGCCCTTTTCGGGCAGCGGTCCAAAACAGAGCAGCAGCCCCATGATCCCCACGACGATCAGGAAAAACAGAGCGCTGATCCCGTAAGCCCTGGCGCTTTTCCGCAAGATTTCCAACTGTGATTTTTTACCCATATCCAAACTTCCTTTCCGTACTGTTATCAGTTTCCATGTTCCGCTTCTACATTATACGGAAAGAAATAAAATTTAGAATTCACAGCGAAAAAAACGGCGCGAAAAGGCGAAAAAATACAGCGATCTCCCGCCCCACCGCCCGTCCATAAAAAAAACAAGGACGCAGCCTTGTTTTTTTATTCATATGGATTTGTCGGTCTAACGAGCAGCTAT
This sequence comes from Bacilliculturomica massiliensis, assembly GCF_900605495.1. Classification (GTDB taxonomy): domain Bacteria; phylum Bacillota; class Clostridia; order Peptostreptococcales; family Anaerovoracaceae; genus Bacilliculturomica; species Bacilliculturomica massiliensis. Next base: position 1,109,932 of record NZ_LR027603.1, on the reverse strand, counting down.
TTTTCCAGCGAAACCGGCTCCGCCGCAGCATCCGCAGGAGTTTCCACAGGTGTTTCCGCGGGGCTTTCCGCAATGGGATCCACAGACTCCGCCGCCGGAACAGCTTCCGCTTTTTCTTCCGCGCCGAGCTTCTTCAGCTTTTTGGGAGAGACCTTCTTCGGCTTTTCTTCCTCTTCCACCTCTTCGACAACCTTCTTCTTCGTCTCAGGAGCCGCATTCTCGACCTTGGAGATGGACCACTTGGCGATATCGAATTTTGTCTTGTCCGCCCCGACCTGGATGGTCAGTCTGTCTTCCTTGACTTTTACGATCTTGCCGTAAATACCGCCGATGGTAACAACGTCATCGCCGACCTTGATACTGTTTCTCATATCGGCGACCTGTTTTTCACGTTTCTTCTGCGGTCTGATCAGCAGGAAATACATGATTGCGAACAAACCAACAATCATAATAAGCTGCATTGCCATTGGACTCATAACTCTTCCTCCTTTTTTACCTACAACAAAGATTATACCCTATGAATACCAAAATGAAAAGCCTTTTTTCGCGTTTCGCCGCTTATTTCATGATTTCCCGCTTTTCCCGGCCCCTTTTGGCAGATAATCTGCAGTCAGCGCATTGCCGGCTCCTGTCCCGCTCCCATCCGCCGAAGCTCCGACCAGACCATGGCGACGGTCACCGCCACCGATATGAAGTCCGCGGCAGGCCCGGCGTAAAGAATACCGTCGATCCCGATGAACAGCGGCAGCACCAATATCAGCGGCAGCAGAAAGAGGATCTGCCGTGTCAGAGAGAGGAAGATCCCCTTTTTCGGCTTTCCGATGGACGTGAAGAGATTGGAACTGATGGGCTGGATGCAGTTCAGAAATGTGAAGAACAGAAACACTCTGAAATAGGAGACTGCAAACTGTATGTATTCCTCTGAACCCGACCCAAACAGCGAAATGATCTGCCTGGGAAAGATCTGAAACATCAAAAAGGCCACGATGGAGATAAAAAGTCCCGCCCGGATAGCCAGCGAGTACGCCTGCTTCACCCTTGCGCAGTTTCCCGCCCCGTAATTGAAGCTGACGATGGGCTGCAGCCCCTGGGATATCCCGATGACTACCGAGAAAAAGACCATTCCCACCTTCGACACGATACCGGCGCATGCAAGAGGTATGGCCTCGCCGTATACGGACAGCGCCCCGTAATAAGTCAGCGATTTATTCATGACGATCTGAACGACCATCATGGCGATCTGGTTAAAAAAGGACGCCGCTCCCAGGGACATGATACGGCCGGCGTACTGCCGGCGCAGGACCAGATGTTCCCTCCGAAGCTTCACCGTTTTGCAGTTCCTCAGATACCGAAAGGCCAGAAAACCGGCAAACACCTGTCCCGCCACGGTGGCCAGGGCGGCTCCCGCCATGCCCATCCCAAACCCGAATATCAGGATCGGGTCCAGGATCGTGTTGATCAGAGCGCCGGAAATATTGCACACCATGGCATAGTTAGGGCTGCCGTCCGCACGGATCAGATGTCCGCCGCCGTTTGACAGGATCAGAAAAGGAAATCCAAAAGCCGTGATGCCGGTGTAAGTGCGGGCGTACGCCAGCACATTGCCGGGGGATCCGAAAAAGGTCAGCAGGGGATCGAGAAACAACAGAACGCCCACGCTGAGAAGCGTGCCGCAGCCAAAGAGCAGCACGGCGGCATTTCCCAGGTAATACACCGCCTTCTCCCGGTCTCCCCGTCCCATGGTCAGATTGAACATGGAGGCCCCGCCGATCCCAAACAGCAGCGCCAGAGACACGCAGGACGTGCTCAGCGGAAACGCCACGTTGGTGGCTGCATTGCCCAGCTCTCCCACGCTGTGACCGATAAAAAACTGATCCACGATATTATACAGCGCGGACACCAGCATGGCGATGATGCTGGGGACCGCGAATTTCCTCAGCAGTTCCCCCACCGGAAGCAGGCCCAGCGGGTTTTCTTTTTGGACGGCTCTTTCTTGTTCCACATCAGTCATAGCAGATTTCCCCTATGTATTTTCTCTCCGAAGTATCTTCAAAGCTCTCCGCCGTCTCTTGATCGCGGCGAACGCATTTCTTCATTAGAATTATCCCCGCATGTCCGCCCCTTATCCCTTCGCAGCCGGTCTGGGGGCGGCAAAACTCTTAAAACAATCATATCATATCGCCCTGCTCCCCTCAAGGACGTTCGCGAAAACTACATCTTGATTTCCACTGAAATCTATGCTATTATACTAGTGTTGCGCCGGCGTGATGGAATTGGCAGACGTGCGGGACTCAAAATCCCGTGGTGGCAACACCGTATCGGTTCGACCCCGATCGCCGGCACCAGAAAAAAACGACAGCTTCGTCGATGACGAAAGGCTGTCGTTTTTTCATATTTTTATTCTCTTATCGCACCGGCGCATCCTTTTCACGTTTCTCCTTCAAACACGACAGATACTGCATGATCTGCGGCTTGATCACTTCTAATAAATACTCTCGATTTGTCATAATTCATCTCCCTTTAACAAAATAGCAGAAACGCCCCTGATGACATCTATCATAACATCATTCGCAGCGTTTCTGCTATTTTCTTTAAATTTTGGCCGTTTACTGAAATATGCATCGGGAGTTCGACATAAACGATCCATGTCCTACTTGCTGTAGTCGTAGAAGCCCTTTCCCGTCTTTCGGCCCAGATGCCCGGCTCGTACCATGCGGCGCAGCAGCGGTGCGGGACGGTATTTGGTGTCGCCGTATTCAAAGTAGAGAACTTCCATCACGGCCAGCATGACGTCCAGACCGATCATGTCGGCCAGTTCGAGGGGACCCATGGGATGGTTCAGGCCATTTCTGACGCCCTTGTCGATATCCTCCGGCGTTCCGATCCCCTCCTCAGCCATGAAGATCGCCTCGTTGATAAATGGATCCACCAACCGGTTTACGATGAAACCGCCTTTGTCGATAGATTTGATGGTAACCTTTTTCAGCTGTTCGCCCAGTTCCAGCGTGATCTGCAGCGTCTCATCCGAGGTAACGTATCCGGTGACGATCTCCAGAAGCTTCATTACCGGAACGGGATTGAAGAAATGTGTACCGATGACCTTCTCCGGTCTTTTGGTCACACTGCCGATCTCAGTGATGGGAATAGATGAAGTGTTGGAGGCGAGCACCGCCTCCGGTCTGCAGATCTGATCCAGCCTGCGGAAGACCTCCAGCTTGATCTCCGTATTCTCTGATGCCGCTTCGATGACGAAGTCGGCATTCTTCGCGTCCTCCAGATCTGTGGTGGTGGACAGATTTGCTAAAACAGCTGTCTTTTCTTCTTCTGAGAGCTTGCCTTTTGCGGCCAGTTTGGTCAGATTCTTTTCTATTTTCTGATATCCTGCGGCGGCAAATTCCTCTTTGATGTCATGCATGATCACCTTGATGCCGTTTGACGCCGCGGTCTGAGCGATCCCCGAACCCATCTGGCCCGCGCCCACTACGAATAATTCTTTTACTGCCATCTTATCTCTCCTGTTCTGTACGATGATCCGCTTATTCACAGAGCTCAAACATCATGGCCATGGCCTGGCCGCCGCCGATGCAGAGAGAAGCGACGCCGTATTTCACCTGTCTTCTCTGCATTTCCCGCATCAGCGTAATGCTGATCCGGCAGCCGGTACAGCCCACCGCGTGTCCCAGCGCCACGGCTCCGCCGTTCACGTTGACGATGGAAGGATCCAGATTCAGGTCCTGCACGCAGGCCGCGGCCTGCGCCGCGAAAGCTTCATTCAGCTCGAACAGTCCCACGTCACTGCGGTGGATCCCCGTTTTCTTTTCCAGTTTTTCTACAGCGCTCACCGGCGCGTATCCCATGATGGAAGGATGCAGCGCCGTGGATACGGCGGCCACGTATCGGACGATGGGCTTCAGACCCAGCTCCTTGGCTTTCTCCGCGCTCATCATGAGCACCACCGCAGATCCGTCGTTGATGGGGGAAGCATTTCCCGCCGTAACGGTACCGCCCTCCTGAAAGATGGCCGGAAGCTTGGCGAAGCTCTCCAACCGCGCGTCCTTGATGTATGTCTCGTCATGGTCGAACACCACGTCTCCTTTTTTGCTCTTGATGGTCACCGGAACGATGTCTGCGTCATACTTGCCTTCCGCCCAGGCTTTTTCCGCCTTGCGGTGGCTTTCCACTGCAAACTGATCCTGCATCTCCCTCGTGATACCGCATTTCTTCGCCACATTCTCGGCTGTAATGCCCATGTGATAGTTCATGAACGGATCCACCAGGCCGTCGTGGAGCATGCTGTCCTCGATCTTTCCCGGGCCCATGCGATAGCCGAAGCGGGCTTTTTTCAGTATGTAGGGAATATCGCTCATGGTCTCGCAGCCGCCTGCGATGACCACGTCGTTGTCGCCTACCTGGATGGACTGCGCAGCCAGCTGCATGGCCTTCATGGCGGTGGCGCAGTTTTTATTGGGAGTAAAAGCCGGGATCGTATCCGGCAGTCCCGCGTAAATGGCGCATTGTCTGGCCGGGTTTGCTTTCGTGCCCGCCTGAAAATGGGTTCCGATGATCACTTCGTCGATCTGCTGCGGATCGATCCCGCTGCGTTCCACCACAGCTTTTACACACTCGGCTCCGTGCACCGGCGCCGGGATCCTGGAAAGGGACCCGCCGAATTTTCCTGTGGCTGTTCTCGCCGCTTCTACAATAACAACGTCTCTCATAACTCCCTCCGTCACTGCCGGCCAGGGCCGCTCCCCGCGGCTCCGGCCGGGTCTCATCAACTGTTAGGCTTCTTTTTCACAGAACAGATCTGCCAGATCTGCGGCCAGCTCCTTCTTCCTGTCCATGTTGGATTCCCTGAGGATCATGACCTTCATGGCCTGAGGCGAGCCCGCCCCGTGCATGGACTCAGCCAGCGCTGTTCCGCCGGACATATTCTCGATGAGCCGCGCCAGCTTGATTCTGTCGACAGCATCGAATTCTGCGTTGGCGGCCAGGAATTTGCGGATCAGATCGCCGGTCTCCGGCGCCATCAGGTCCTTCTCATACGGCAGCGTGGCGATAAAGCCCCCAGCGATATCGTGGGCCAGTCTGGCGATCTCATAAATATTTCTGGTGCAGTTCAGTTTCACTTCGTTGGCCAGAAGCGTATCCACATAGTAGTTTCCGGCCTCGGTCCTGTGCCCTTCATAGGAACATGCAAGCGAACAGCAGTACATGGTCTCAGCCAGATGGGTCATCTCGATGAGTTTATCCTTCACGTGGGAAGCTCTGGCCGTGCCGTTCATGTCGGCCATCAGAGCGGTAGCTCCGATGAGCACGTCGGAATTCCCCACCTTACATCCGCCGTAGTTCTGCCTGTGATAGGAAGCGAAACGCGTCACATAATCCTGAGCGAACTCGATCTCGCCGCACATGAACACTCTGTCCCATGGAACAAAGACGTGGTCGAGGACCGTCAGCGTCTCGCCGCCGACGATGGCATACTCCGCATTCCCTGTATCAATGTGACCCTGCAGCCTTCTCTGGTCGTTGGTCTGTCTGCCGAATATGTGGGTCACGCCTTCCGCGTCCACGGGAACGGCGCAGGCGATGGCCCAGGCTTCATCTCCCGGCAGCAGATTGGTCGTAGGCAGGATCAGCATCTCGTGAGAATTGGCCATACCGGTCTGATGAGCCTTCGCTCCGCAGAGTACCACGCCGTCGTCTCTCTTTTCCACTACCCGGGTAAACAGGTCCGGATCAGCCTGCGCGGAGGGCTTCAGGCTGCGGTTTCCCTTAGGGTCGGTCATGGAGCCTGCGATCATCAGATCGTTTTCCTGCACGTATTCCAGCCATTTCACAAACCGCTTGTGGTACTCTGTGCCGCACTTCTTGTCGATATCATAGGTAGTCATGAAGGTGGCGTTCATGGCGTCCAGTCCCACGCACCGCTGGAAGCAGGTACCGGTCTTATTGGCGATCATACGAAGCATCTTTACCTTGCTTACCAGGTCTTCTTTGCTCTGGTGGATATGTGTAAAGCGGTTGATCGTCTTGCCCGTCAGGTGAGATCTTGCCGTCATCAGATTCTGATACAGCGGATCCGACGCCAGCTCATAGGTCATAGCAGCGGAATTTACGTGGGGCCTGATCATGGGATGAGTGGTCACATCCTCGATCTTTTCTCCGTTGCAGTAAATGATCGGTTTCAGCTTCTTCAAACTTTCCCTGTACTGTTTTCCATTCATCATAATGTCCACATTCCTTTCTTATATTTGAATATTTTAATTTAATTTCCATATCAAATTTCAGCAGGGCCCGCCCAGACTCCGGATCCCTGGGGGCTGCCGCCGGTCGGCGGCGTTCCGGCTTATGACCGGCCGGCGGCGGGAAAACGCCGGCCGGCCGGTCTATTCTACGTATCTATCTGTACCGCATTTCTAGCAGCTGAGGAAGCCTCCGTCCACATAGATCACCTGGCCTGTAATATACTTTGAGGCGTCAGACGCCAGAAATACCGCTGTTCCAGCCAGGTCCTCCGGCTTTCCGAAGCATTTTTGGGGGATCCTGGAATAAAGCTCCGCCCGTCTCTCCGGGTCCTCAAATATGGGCTTCGTCATCTCCGTCTCATAGTATCCCGGTCCGATGGCGTTGGCGTTGATGCCGTACGGCGCCAGCTCGTTGGCCAGAGCCTTGGTCAGCTGGACCACCGCGCCCTTGGCGCTGCAATAGGAGACCATGTTGGGAAGTCCCAGCGTACTGGCCAGCGAAGCGATGTTGATCAGTCTGCCGTGGATGCCCTTTTCCACCATATGCTTCGCCACCGCCTGGCACATGAGAAATACAGATTTGATCTGAACATCCTGCACTGCGTCCCAGTCCTCTTCCGAACATTCAAGAATGTTTTTCCGGATATTGAGACCGGCTCCGTTGATGAGCACGTCGATGTGACCATACCGCCCAGCCACCGCGGACACCAGCGCGTCCACGCCGGCCTTGACGGACACGTCCGCCGCTATGCCTGTCACGCTGCCGCCGGTCTGTTCCGAGAGTTGGGCGGCGGCGCGGTCCAGGTCCGCCTGCTTCCTGCTGCTGATGACCACGTCCGCTCCCGCGGACGCCAGCCCGCCGGCCATGCCGTATCCCAGCCCTTTACTTCCACCGACCACGATGGCGGTCTTCCCTTTCAGAGAAAACAATTCCATTTCGATCCTCCTTTGTCTATGTACAAATCCTGCTGATACCTTCAAAACCATATCCTTGTCTATATAATACCTTTGCTCATCAGCTCCTCGATCTCCCTGTTTTCGTAGCCGCAGACGGCGAGAATCTCCTTCGTGTTTTCACCCAGACCGGGAGCGGATTCAAAGCGGTCGACCTTTGTCTCCGAATACTTGATGGGATTTCCCGGATAGATCACCTTCCCCACTACAGGGCTGTCGATCTCCACCAGCATTTCCCGTTCTTTCAGGTGGGGATCTGAGATCAGCTCGTCGATGCCAAGGATCGGTCCCACCGGCACTCCGGCCGCGTCCAGCATGTCGCAGATCTCCTTCGTGGTATAGTTCTGAGTCCACTCCTCAATGATCACATCCAGGATATCTTCGTTCATTTTTCTCTTATAATTCTGATCCAGCCGCTCATCCTGCAGCAGATCTCTGCGGTCCATGACCGTGGTCAGCTTATCGAACAGGCTGTTGTTGGCCACGGCGATGGTAACGTACCCGTCCCTGGTGCGGTAAGAATTGAACGGCGCCGAACCCAGATTCGCATTGCCGTTTCTGGTTGGCGTGACCCCCGTCAACGTCTTCGTCACCACGAAGTTTTCCAGCGTGGAGAAAGCGGTATCCATCATGCCTATGTCAATAAACTGGCCCACTCCCGTCTTTTCCCTGTAGAACAGCGCGCTGACGATAGCAAAGGCCATGTGAATACCGGCGGAGGCGTCCACGATGGAGGGTCCCAGCTTATAGGGCTTGCCGCCCGCCTCTCCCGTCAAACTCATAAATCCGCCCATGGCCTGACATACCACGTCGTAGGCGGGCTTGCACCGGTAAGGACCGTTCTGTCCGAATCCGGAGATCGAACCGTAAATGATAGCGGGATTCTTCTTTTTCAGGTCGTCGTATCCGATCCCCAGACGTTCCGCTACTCCCGGTGAAAAATTTTCTACCGCCACATCGGCCCATTCTGCCAGTCGATAGACGATCTCCACAGATTCCTTTTTTTTCATATCCAGCGCAATGCTTTTTTTATTTCGGTTGAGATATAGGTAATACCCGCTCTCCCCGTCTTTCATGGGCATGAATGCCCTGGTGTCGTCCCCGGTTCCGTTCTTTTCCACCTTGATCACTTCGGCGCCCAGGTCCGCCAGCATCATCGTGCAGTAAGGGCCGGAATACACCCGTGTAAAATCCAGAACTCTGACCCCTTCCAGCGGTCGTTTTCCATAAGTCATTTCATCCGTTCCTCCAGCTTCGTTTAATCAGATACTCATTATATTAAGCAAGACCCGTGCCAACGGGAAGAATCGCCATATTTCCACGTTTTGACCGTTTTCCGTCCATTTTTTCTTACTGCATTGATCAAGGTTTGTATTATTGATTCAATATTGAATCGTATGATTTTATTCATTTCTGAATCTTTCTGCAGCGCGTACTCTTTTCTCTCTCTTTTCTCCAACTCCGTCCACGCCGTCGGGCAGTCGCTGTTGCCCGCTTTACCGGCGGGGCCGCGCCGGAGCTGGACGTCTGCTCTCAGTTTAATTCGGAAAAAACCTGATCGAACACGGCGAGGGTCTTTTGGATATCCTCCTCTGTGTGTGCGGCGGAGATGTAAATGCGTCCTCTGCTGGAGGTGATCCTGACGCCGTAGCGGGCGGTCTTCAGGAAAACCTGATTGTAGGTCCTGGAATCTACATTCTGCAGCACATCCCGGAAATCGAGAGGGGCGCGGTCGATGCCCATCTGCATCTGCACGATCCCGCCGTGAGCTGCAGCATATATTTTTAATCCATGCTTTTTGCCTGTCTCCACGATCCCCTCGGCCAGCATCAGCCCCAGGCGCTCCAGGCGCTGGTAAAAGCCCGGCTCTGAGAGCGCTTCGATGGCGGCCAGCGAAGCCGCCACGGCGATGGGGTTGGCGTTGAATGTTCCGGATGGATGAACGCCGCAGCTCATGATCTCTCTGCTGCCGCAGACCATGGACAGAGAATATCCCGCCGCGATAGCTTTTCCGAATACGCTCATGTCGGGAGTAACGCCGAAATACTGCTGGGCGCCGCCCAGGGCCATCCGAAAACCGGTAATGACCTCGTCGAAGATCAGCAGAATGTTATACTTCTTTGTGAGCTGGCGAAGTCCATTCAGATAGCCCTCCCGGGGCATGATCGGTCCCTCGTCGCACATGTACGGCTCGGTGATGACCGCCGCGATATCCTGACCGTCCCGTATAAAGATGTTTTCAAGGATCTCCAGATCGTTCCACGGAGCGATGATCAGATCGTCTCCCGCCGCAGCACGCTGACCCGCCGATCCCAACAGCTTCCACGGCTGATTTCTGGGACCCAGACATCCCACATCACTGGCGCCGATGGTAATTTTTTGTTCATCGGACCATCCGTGGTACTGCCCCTCAAACTTCACGATCTTGTTCCTTCCCGTGTAAGCTCTCGCAACGCGAAAGGCATGCATGTTCGCCTCTGTTCCGGAGCTCTGAAAGCTGACCATCTCCGCTGAAGGAATGATCTCCGTCAGCTTTTTCGACAGCCGGCACAGCTGCGGCGTCGTGGCGGAAAACTGAGATCCCCTGCCGATCTGCTCCTTTACCGCCTCGTTCACACAGTCGGGGCTGTACCCCAGGATCATCGGACCGAAGCCTGCAACGTAATCGATGTATTCGTTTCCGTCCACATCATAGAGCTTGCTCCCCCTGCCATGAGTCATGCAGATAGGATATTCCTCCACAGCAGCCTTGTGGAAAGAACTCCCGGCTCCGTCCACCAGATACTTTTTCGTCTCTTCAAATAACGCCTTCGATTTTCCCGTTTCAAATTCTTTCATTTCTCTTCTCCAACTTAAAGAATATATAGATGCATCAAACAGACACGACGGGGACGCAGCACTCATGTCCCTCCTTTCCTCCATCGTCCTCATTTCATTGATCTCATTTACCTTCCGCTGACGCGCTCTTGCCAACTGAAGGTATTATGACTATATACTAAAGCAAGCCCCGTGCCAAGCGGGATAAGATCCATGAAATTCTATAAAAGCTGATAAAATGAAGGGCTCTGCGCTTTTTTCTCCTGGATCAGCCCTTGAATTTCCTCCTCATTTAATTTAGCTTTAAATAAAAAATCCAATTTTGAATTAAATGAATTGTCTTTTTCTGTTCCATATTGTACACTGATTCTAATGAAACAAATTGCCTGTAGACGGACTTTTTTACATGGTTCGATCTTCCTCAAAATCAAAGGAGGTCATAAAATTGCTCAATTCATCGTTTTTTCACGCACAGCTTCAGCCAACGGTCTCACCGGTTTTAGAAATATGCGCGACCTCCCCCGTCGTTCCAACGATCATGAAAGCAGCGTCCGGCGACATCGATTATCTGCTCCTGATGGAACACGGCGCCGTCGCCGGTGTGATCCGCATCCAGTCCCTGCTCATGCAGGCGGACCGCCTGGCGGTATTGACCTGGGAGGAATTTGTGGAGACCGATGTGCGGCCCATCGACATCGCCCAGTTTTCTTCCTTCAGCAAACAGAATCTGACCAACCAATATCTGCTTTTATATGACGGGCAGGAATGCGTGGGCATTATCGACAGAAAAGCCAATGATCTGCTCCATCAGCACACCATGGACAATACGCTGACCATCATCGATTCGATTCTGGATTCCTGTCACAACGGTATCATCGCCATGGATGAACAGAAGAATATCGTCTGCATCAACAAAACGGCCGCGGAAATCTGTGATGTGGACGCAGCCAAGGTGGTGGGCCGCCCCCTGCCGGAGGCCATCCCCGCCTGTTCCCTCAGCGATTTTCTATTCCAGGGAGATCCCCAGATCAATCACAAGAGCGCTTTAAACGACAAGATCATTGAAGCAAACCGCACGATCCTGAAAATACACGGGCGAAGCGTCGGCGCTATCAGCGTATTTCAGGATGTGACCGATTCCGAAAAAACTCAGCGGGAGCTTGCGCTGATCAGAGAGAGTGAAAAGAATCTGGAAGCCATCATCGAAAACTCCTACGACGGGATCTACATAACGAATGCGGAGGGCCTGACGCTCAAGGTAAACAGATCCTACAACAGGATAACGGGTATCCCAAAAGAAACCATCGTGGGACGTTACATGAAGGATCTGGTCAGGGAAGGCGTCCTCCCCGTCTATGTGACCGACGAGGTAGTCAAACAGAAAAAGCCCGTGACCCGCACCCAGACGGCTCCCAACAAGAAAAATCTCATCATTACGGGCAGTCCCATCTTCGACGAAAACGGAGAGGTGAAGCAGGTCATAACCAATGTGCGCGACATTACTGAACTGGTGACGCTGGAAAAGGAACTGCAGCTCTCCAAAATGGCGTCCAGTCTCTATCAGGAAGAACTGTTCCGCGATATCTCCTCAGAGCGCATCGTCTGTGACAGCAAGCAGACGAAGGAGGTCCTGAAGCTGGCCAAAAAGGTCTCTTCCAAGGCCTCCACCGTGCTCATCCTGGGGGAAACTGGCGTGGGCAAAGAGATCATCGCCCGCTACATACACATGAACAGTCTGAGGAAGGACAATAACTATATCAAGATCAACTGCGCGGCGATCCCCGCCAATCTGCTGGAATCAGAACTCTTCGGCTACGCCCCGGGGGCCTTTACCAACGCCAGCTCCAAGGGCAAGGTAGGTCTGTTTGAACTGGCGGACAGGGGCACCCTGTTTCTGGATGAGATCGGCGAAATGCCCCTGGGATTGCAGTCCACCCTGCTGCGTGTGCTTCAGGACGGCGAGGTGACGAGAGTCGGCGACACGAAAAGCAAAAAAGTAGACGTGAGGATCATCGCGGCCACCAATCGCAATCTGGAGGAGATGATCGCCCGGGGGACCTTCCGCAGCGACCTATTCTATCGCCTGAATGTATTTTCCATCACCATTCCGCCTCTGCGCGAACGACTGGACGAGATCCCCGGGCTGGCGGAACATTTTATCCGGGATCTGAATGAGAAATACAACGAGAACAAGATCATCACTTCCAACTTCATCAATCAGCTCATGGATTATGAATGGCCGGGAAACATCCGTGAGATGGGCAACTTTATCGAAAAACAGTTCGTCATGAGCGATGAGGACGTCATCGACAGCTTTCTGCTCAATTATCAGTCATCGGCGCAGTCCTCAGGCAGTTCCCCTGCCAAAATAACGGTGGACGGGATCATGCCCTTAAACGACGCGGTCCGCGAAGTGGAGACCATACTCATCACCCGGGCGATGCGCCGGGTGAAAACCACCTACAAGGCCGCGGCGCTGTTGGGAGTCAGCCAGCCTACGCTCTTCCGCAAGTACAAAGAATATTGCAAGACCGGGGAGGATGAGGGCGATGAAAACAGGTATTAAAGCCGGCGTGCTTTTCTGCGGCGGCTGCAATCCCAGATTCGACAGGCTGCAGCTCTACCAGCGCCTGTGTGAACGTTTTCCGGAGATCTCTTTCTCTGTATTCAATGAAGATACGGGCTGTGATTTTATTCTGCTCATCAACGGCTGCCGTTCGGAATGTCTCCTTACCGGGACTTATCCCTGCCCTGCCGCCCTGATCAACACTGGAGACCTGAACGCCGCCTGTGAGATCGTAGACCGCTGCGCACAGGCCTGCGGATGAAGGCCAGCGGACAGGCCGGACCGACGGCGCTTCCGGCAGCGCCGGCCGCCCGGCGCGATATAAAGATCTTCTGCCCGCAAAAGAGAAAAAGTCCTTCCCATCCCCAAAACAGCGGGATAGGAAGGACTTTTTCTTGTATGTATCAATGATAGCTTCAATTGACAAGAGCACACACGCCTTCTCAACTGAAGTTAGAGAGAGCGCCGCGGCTTTATCTGTTCTCGAAGGATGGAGTCCGCTTTTCCACAAAGGCTGTCATTCCTTCCGTCCGGTCTTTCGTGGAAAAAGTCGTAGTATAGGCTTCCGCCTCGTAGGCCACGCCGGATCTGAGATCTACGTTCATGCCGTTGTTCACCGCGTGTTTTGCCATCTTGATGGCCACGGGCGCCTTTGCCATGATCGTTTCAGCGATGGCCTTCGCCTGATCCATCAGTTCCTCCGCGGGGACCACCTTCTGCACCAGACCGATCCGGTAAGCCTCCTGCGCGTCGATCTGCTCCCCTGTCATGATCAGATATTTAGCCATGCCCTTTCCCACCAGCCGGGGCAGACGCTGAGTTCCGCCGTAGCCTGGAATAATGCCCAGATTGACTTCAGGCTGACCGAACCTGGCCTTTTCTGAGCAGATACGGATATCGCAGGCCATGGAGATCTCACAGCCTCCGCCCAGCGCGAATCCGTTCACTGCGGCGATGACGGGCTTGTCGATGGTCTCGATCAGCTCCATGAGCCCCTGGCCCAGCAGCGTCATGTCTCTGCCGTCTCTGATATCCAGATCCTTCATCTGTGAGATATCCGCGCCGGCCACAAAGGCGCGGCCCTCTCCCGTGAGAATGGCCGCCTTCGCTTCCGCGGCCTTGTCGATCCACTCAAACGCATGGATCAGCTCGTTGATCACGTGGGTATTCAGCGCGTTCAGCGCCTTGGGCCTGGCGATGGTCACCACGGCGATCCCGTCTTCCAGTTCCAATTTAATATTCTTATATTCCATTTTTCCCTCCTGTGCGCTTTGCTCTGCGCCGCCGTTTCTTCTCTACCGGCTTATCCATCCCTTTTCGCCGGGCTTTCGCAAGCCCCGTCCGGAATGCCGGCAGAAAACAGAATTACGCCTATTCTGTCCTGATATTATCGCAAATTACGTGCCAACAAAGGGGAGAGCGGAAGACCGATCTGAAGATAACAGCAAAGAAATGTCTCAAAGACTGGAAACTCTCATTTCTGCGTAAATAGAAAAACCGGTTCCCGCGTCCAGAGGACGTGCAGCAGGAACCGGTACAGGAAAACTTTGATTCAGTCCCGAATTAATTCCATCTGAACTGATTCAAAAACAGATCGCAAAGGGAAAAGGGAAGGCTGAATCGAACCGCGACCTTACGCGGCACTCTGGGGACCGTCCCCCTGGGCGATCAGCTGATCGATCTCATCAGCGATGCTCTCTTTCTTCATGACCTTCCAGATGATGCCGCCTACGATACCGCCCACTGCCGAGGGTACCAGCCAGGGGAATCCCATGGCCGCCAGAGGTACGGCGTTGAAGATGGAATCGATAAAGGGAACCTGCGGGATCAGCGCGTTGGCCACTGCCACCGCGTAGGCCTGGTAAAAGCCCACGATGATCGCCATCAGACAGGCGCCCTTCCATACGCCGTCGTTCAAAAACTTCTTGAACAGTCCCAATATGGTGAGGACGACGCACAGTGCGAACAGCAGCATAAAGAGCGGTCCGGAAAGCCTGATGACGAAGCTCACCCCAGTGGATGCCACCAGCATGATCACGATGGCCAGCACCAGCGCCGCCAGTTTATGAGGTACTTTTCCGTGAGACAGCTGTACCACCCAGTCCGCCGCCGTGGCGATCATGCCTGCGGCCGTGGTGAAAGTGGCAAACAGAATTGCCAGGGACAGGACTACAATGCCCGTATAACCCGCCAGATTGCGGACCAGACCCACCAGAAGCACGGTGTTGTCCGTGTCCGGCGCAAAGAGCTCCGTTCCCGTGGAGCCCAGCCAGCAAAGTCCGCCGTAGACGATAAACAGGATGACAAACGCCACCACGATGATATTTACCAGCATCATTTTCTGCGCCCTGCCCGGCTTATAGCCCTTGCCGTTGAGCGTGGCGATGAAGATACCGGCGCAGACGATGCCAGTAGCCACGTCTCCTGTATTGATCGCCGTGGTAAAGGCGTTGGTGAACGCGTTGTCCACCACTCCTCCTGTAGGCTTGCCCAGCGGGTTGACGATGGTCAGGACCACGATAGCCAGCAGGCAGATCAGCAGGACCGGGGTGATGAATTTACCGATATTGTCCATAACCGTGGACTTACTGCTGGCCAGGATAAAGGACAGGCCGAAGAAGAGCAGCAGGAAGATCCACTTGGAAACGGCCGGAAGTTCAGGAAAGATCCCCAGCAGCCCCACCTCGTAAGCTACGCCTCCGCAGCGGGGAATGGTTCCGAAACAGACTCCCAGAATTCCCACAGCCATAAACGCCACATGGAGCTTCGGATGGACGTGTCTGGTCATTTCCTGCAGGGTGCTTCCCATGTTTCCCACCGCCGCCACGGCCAGCATCGGAAATAAAATTCCGGAAAGAGCCAATCCAATGATAGCGGGTATAACTTGCGCTCCCGATACCAGACCGATCTGCGGCGGAAACACCAGATTGCCTGCGCCGAAGAAAACGGCAAACATGGCAAACCCAATGACAAGACTGTCTTTTAACACTGTTTTTTTGTCGTTGATCATATTACTCTCCCTATTGCCCCCGGACGGATCCGCTCCGCCCGGGGGACTTTACTTCAGATATGGCATCTCTTTTTTCATATGGGCCGTATGAAAAAAGGACTTACACTTATTTTCTTTCAAATACCTTTTCGCCGTCTATGTACGTCGCATCGATCTTGATCTTGTCGATATCCTCCGGAGCGACCGTCAGAATATCGTCGCTGAGTACCACGAAATCCGCGTGGAAGCCCGGCTTCAGCTGTCCTGCATTTTTCAGCTCCGTTGCGAAGGCCGAATCTCTTGTGTAGAGCTTGATGGCTGTCTCTACGTCAACGGCCTCCTCCTGCCCGCAGTCTGTGCCGTCGTAAGCATAGCGGGTCACCGCGCACTTGATGTTCGGCAGCGGATCCGAGGGCGTCGCCCAGGAGGTTGCCGGCGCGTCGGTAGAAATAGAGACGTTGACGCCTCTCTGAAGCAGAGTCCGGATCGGATAGGCGTGTTTTGTTCTCTCCGGCCCCAGATTTCTCAGGTAACTCTCGATCTCCGAATAGATGAAGATCGGCTGAAGCGCAAAGGCGAATCCGTGTTCCGCAGCCTTCTGAATGGCGTTCTCCGACGGCTCCGTCACGTGTTCGAGACGCAGATGGGGGGTATCCCCTTCCATCCATTTATCTTCCTTCGCTACCCTGTCGATGATCCGGTCGATGGCCTGACCGCCCATAGCGTGCATGGAGTACTGGCAGTGATTCTTCTTGCAGAAGTCGATGGCGCTCTCCATCAGCTCATCGGAGCATACCGGGATACCGTATTCATCGGTGCTGCCGAAATACGGCTGGCTGACCCAGGCCGTCCTTCCGGAGAAACTGCCGTCGCCTACGGTCTTTAAGCCGGAAACATGGATCTGCTGGTCTCCGTCTCTCTGCTCCTTCGGAATGGAAAAGTCCGGATCTTTCCAATAATAATCCCACATATAATAGATACCAATCCTCTGCTTAAAGCCTTTTTTTGCCGCAGCGGTGTAATACCCGTAAATATCGCCGGCGCCGAGCTGTCCGATATCCGCCGCGCCGGTAACGCCCTGGGAAGCCAAAAGCCCGCTCAGATCTACCAGTTCATCGATCTTTTCTTCTTCTGAGGACGCGGGAAGCAGCGGCATGACCAGAGTTCTTGCATTTTCGCGGAGAATGCCTGTGGGCTCGCCCTTTTCGTCCCTGTCGATCTCGCCGCCCTGAGGGTCCGGCGTATCTCTGGTGATGCCGGCCAGTTCCAGAGCTTTGCTGTTTACACAGTTTACATGGCCGCAGGTCCGGAAAATGATCACAGGAGAATCATCGCAGCCCTTATCCAGGTCGTAGCGGTTCGGCGACCGCTTCTCCGCCAGTTTCCCTTCGTCATATCCCCAGCCCTGGATCCACTGACCGGCCTCCTGCCGTTCCCTGACCTCACGGATGGCTTTTGCCAGGTCTTCCAGAGAGTTGACTGCCGGAGGCAGTGCGGAGATCTTTTTGCTGAAGTCCGCCAGCATGATCGGGTGCATGTGTCCGTCAATGAAGCCCGGCACGACCCGCTTTCCTGCCAGATCTACCGTTTCATGATCTCCCGCTGGCATATCCGCCTTCTGTCCGATCCACTGTACCCTTCCGCCTTCAACGATCATCGCTTCCGCGTAAAGATTGCTGTCGTCCGATGTAAAGATCTTTCCGTTGACATAAGCCGTACTTTTCTTAGTACTCATACGTTTTACTCTCCTTTCACCACTGCGCGGTCCAGCTTCTTTCCATGTCATGCTTTTCCGCGTGCAACGTTAACCGGTTTTTAACTGGCAGAACACCGCGTCCTCTTACAAGGCTCAAACTGATGTGTCAGATATATTTAAATATTTGCAAAATCCATACCAGGGTTCTCAGACGCAAAAAACCCGCCGTTTGGCGGGTTTCATACAAGCAGTTATAAAAAAATTTTTATTTCTCTTAAAAAATTTTTTATCTTTTAAATTTATTTTAAACGCAGCTTACTTATCCTGTAATTCAGCTTCTGCGGAGACATGGACAATTTTTCGGCCACCGCTGTCAGGCGGGGATTCTGCCGCATAGCCTCGGAGATAATAGATCTCTCGTAGTCCTCCAGCAGCTTCTGCAGGTCGATCTTACCCACCTGCAGCTTTTCTCGGATGGTCTGCAGCGGCATGAAAAGCGTTTCCTCCTCTGCGGCTCCCGGCAGCGCAGTCCCTGCAGACGGCATTTTTTCTGAGTCAGGCCGCTGCTGCCCTTCCTCTCCCATGCGGCTCAGCAGGTCCATGACGGCATACAGCGTGATGATACTTCCCGACTCCCGGTTAAAGGCGCTCTCGATGGTACTGCGCAGTTCGCGGATATTTCCCGGCCACTTCCACCTGAGAAACAGATCGGCGACCATAGAACTGACGCCCTGGATATTTTTCGACATCTTTTCATTGTAGAATCGGATAAAAAAGTCCGTCAAAAGCATGATGTCGTCTCTTCTGTACCGCAGAGGCGGCAGATTGATCTTTACTACGCTGACCCGATAGTAAAAATCCTCCCGTATCCTGCCTGCCCGGATCAAGTCCGCGGGATATTCGTTGGCTGCGCAGATGATACGCACGTCGAAGAAAACATCTTTCTCCCCGCCGATCTTTCTGACCTGCTGTTCCTCCAGGGCTTTCAGCAGCTTCGTCTGCATCATGACTTCCATGGAATTGATCTCATCGAGAAATAACGTGCCGCCGTCGGCCAGTTCAAACAATCCCTGCTTCGACTCCGCTCCGGTAAATCCGCCCTTTTCCGTTCCAAAGAACGTGCTTTCCAGCAGATTGGGAGGGATCGCGGCGCAGTTCTGGGATATAAAGGGACGGTTCTTCCGGCGGCTGAGACGGTGAAGAGCCCGGGCCACCAGCTCTTTTCCGGTTCCTGTCTCACCGTACAGAAAAACCGGCGAGTCGGTTTTTGCCACCTCCGCCACGGTCTCTTTAATTTTCATCATCTCGGCATTGCAGGTGATAATACTGTCCAAAACCGTGCGTTCCTCAACATTTTCCCGTCTGGAATCATCGATGTATTCCAACAGCCGGGTGGCGTCCACAACACCCTGTATCTCTCCGAATTCATCAAAGATCGGGTACGTGATGGCGGATATGACGACGGTCTTGTCTCCAGTACACAGGATCTGCCGGTCTATAGAGGTGATCTTGCCGGTCTTCAGGGTGCGCATCACCGTGCTCTCTTCTTCTTTCAGCGTGGAATACGCTGTAAGAATGTGTTTCCCAATGACGTTCCTGGAAAAAAGAGCGATATCCATATCCGGCGGCAGAGGGCGCAGAGTCTTGGTGTATTCGATAATGCCGTCCTTGTTGACCACTGCAATGGTATCAAACTCTCCGGTGTTGGCATTGATGATTTTTTCTATTTCACTCAGGTAATTCTTCATCTCTGTCCCTCCTTCTGTTCTATAATTTTACAATCCGCCGCGAAAAGATACAAGACAAATTGCCGGTTTCACGAAAAAAGGCAGAGCGGCTCCGGATCTTCCCGGAACCGGACTCTGCCTGATGGATTCATTCAGTCCTGTTCGATTTTCCTTATGGTACTCTTATTCCTTTTTCAGCTTTGCGATCAGCTCGCCTGCGATCACCTGCTGCGTCTCCTTGACGTAGATCTTGTCGATCGTCCCGTCGATGGTGGCGATGATGTTGGTCTCCATCTTCATGGCCTCGATGACCGCGATCGGCTGGCCGGCCTTCACGTCCTCACCCTCCTTGACCAGAACTTTGAGGATGTTTCCGGGAATATTTGCGCCGATCTCATAATCGTCGTCCGGATCTGCGATGATGATAGACTGCTTGCTGGCCTTGGTGTGAGCCGACTTGTCGTTCACGACCACGGATCTGGTAGAGCCGTTGACCTGGAAGACTACTTCGCGGTTTCCGTCCGCGTCTGGAGATTTGATCTCAAGCAGTTTGACGATCAGCTCCTTGCCCTCCTCGATCTTGACCTCGCAGGTCTCCCCCTCCTCGATGCCGTGGAAGAAGATATCGCTGCCCATAAGACGGAAATTGCCTTCCTTTTTCTGCATGGTCAGATAATCTTCAAACACCTTGGGATACAGCGCGTAGGCCAGAACGTCCCGCTCCGTGGCCTCTATTCCGAACTTTTCGTTCAGATGCGCACGGATGCCGTCGAAATCCTCGTCGGGCAGCAGCTCGCCCGGACGGCAGGTGATCGGCTTTTTGTCCTTCAGGACGATCTTCTGCAGATCCTTGGGGAAACCGCCCTCCGGCTGTCCCATCATGCCCTCAAAGTAGGATACGACAGAATCCGGGAAGTCCATGCTCTTCGCCTTCTCGCAGATGTTCTCCGGCGTCAGGTCGTTCTGCACCATGAAGATCGCCATGTCGCCCACCATCTTGGAGGACGGCGTGACCTTCACGATATCGCCCAGCATGGCGTTGACGCTCTTGTACATTTCCTTGACCTCCTGGAAGCGGTGTTCCAGTCCGAAACTCTGTACCTGAGCGCGGAAATTGGAATACTGGCCTCCGGGCATCTCGTATTTGTATATCTCCGCCGTTCCGCTCTTCAGTTCGGATTCAAACTGCGCGTACACGGGGCGGACCGCAGCCCAGTAAGATGATATCTCCTGCAGACCGTCCAGCGGCAATCCGGTGGCGCGGTCGGTGTTTTCCATGGCAGCCACGATGGAGTTCAGCGCCGGCTGGCTTGTCAGCCCTGCCAGGCTGTTGATCGCCGCATCCACGATGTCTACTCCGGCCATGGCTGCCATCAGGTTGGTGGCTCCGCCGTTGCCGCTGGTGTCGTGGGTATGCAGATGCACAGGGATCGTCAGTTCGTTTTTCAGCGCCGTGACCAGCTTATGGGCTGCCATGGGCTTCAGCAGGCCGGACATATCCTTGATGGCCAGGATGTGCGCGCCGCGTTTTTCCAGCTCTTTCGCCATCTTCAGATAATAATTCAGGCTGTATTTATCTCTCGTTTCATCCAGGATATCGCCGGTATAGCAGATGGCGGCTTCCACCACCTTGCCCTGATTTCCGGCCTCGTCCATGGCGACCTCCATGCCCTGGATCCAGTTCAGCGAGTCGAACACGCGGAACACGTCGATCCCGGCCGCCGCCGACTCTTTGACGAATCTCCTGATCACGTTATCAGGGTAATTTTTATAGCCCACGGCGTTGGCGCCGCGGATCAGCATCTGGAAGAGAACGTTGGGGATCAGCTTCCGCAGCGTGGCCAGTCTCTCCCAGGGATCTTCGTTCAGGTACCGATAAGCCACGTCGAAGGTAGCTCCGCCCCACATCTCCAGCGAGAACAGATCTGCGCCGTAGGTGGCCACCGCAGGAGCGATCTTCGTCATGTCGATGGTGCGGACCCGGGTCGCCATCAGCGACTGATGGGCGTCGCGCATGGTGGTATCGGTCAGGAGCAGGCGCTTCTGATCCAGGATCCACTTGGAGAGCTTCTCCGGTCCCTCTTTATCCAGGATCTGTTTGGTACCGTCTTTGGGCGCCGGCAGATTTTTGGGGAACACCGGCACGTCAAACTGCGGTTTCGGTCCTTTTCTCTCATTGACGGATTTATTGCCCAGGAACCGCAGAAGTCTCAGTTCTCTGTCCGCGCCGGCCTTGATATCCAAAAGCTCCGGATGATCGGCGATAAACCCGGTATCGCAGGTGCCGTTCTGGAAGTCTTCACTGTGCAGCACATTCTGCAGGAAGGAGATATTGGTCTTCACGCCCTTGATCTTCAGTTCGTCCAGGGCCCGGTTGGATTTGTTGATGGCATCCCGGAATGTCCTTCCCAGAGATGTGATCTTTACCAGAAGGCTGTCGTAGTACGGGGAGATGACAGAACCGGTGAACCCGTTTCCTCCGTCCAGACGGATGCCGAAGCCGGAACCGGTCCGGTAGATATCGATCTTGCCCGTATCCGGTGCGAAATGATTGCTGGGGTCCTCCGTGGTCACACGGCACTGGATCGCATAGCCTCTGGGACGTACGTCTTCCTGACTTCTGATCCCGATCTGGTCGGAATCCAGAGAGTATCCCTCCGCCACCAGGATCTGGGCCTGAACGATATCGATGCCCGTCACCATTTCCGTCACGGTGTGCTCCACCTGGATCCTGGGATTCATCTCGATAAAATAGTGCTTGCCGGTGCTGTCCAGCAGGAATTCCACCGTGCCTGCGCTTCTGTAATTGACGGACCTGGCGATCTTCAGCGCGTCGCTGCAGATGGCCTGACGCTGTTCCTCCGAGATGCACAGAGCCGGCGTAAACTCGATGACCTTCTGATGCCGTCTCTGGATCGAACAGTCTCTTTCGTGGAGATGAACGATATTTCCGCACTTGTCGCCCAGCACCTGTACCTCGATGTGCTTGGGCCGTTCCAGATATTTTTCGATGAAGATGTCGTCGATTCCAAAGGCTTTCCTGGCTTCGCTCTGAGCCTGATTAAACTCAGGGATCAGGTCTTTCTTGTCGCGGACGATACGCATGCCGCGGCCGCCGCCGCCCGCCGCCGCCTTCAGTATAACGGGATATCCGCAGAAATCAGCGAACTTGACCGCGTCTTCCTCACTCTTGATGGCCTCGTCCACGCCGGGTATCGTAGGCACGCCCACTTCGTGAGCGACGATCTTTGATTTGATCTTATCTCCCAGGCGATCCATCATCTTGTAGTCCGGTCCGATGAACTCGATGCCTGCTTCCTCGCACTCTCTGGCAAAATCCACATTTTCGGACAGGAAACCATATCCGGGGTGGATGGCGTCCACGCCTTTTGCTTTGGCCAGCTCAATGATCTCGCTGATGCTCAGATACGCGTCAACGGGTGATTTTCCTTTTCCCACCTGATAGGATTCGTCCGCCTTCGTCCGGAACAGAGAATTTTTGTCCTCTTCCGAATAAATGGCGACGGACCGGATGCCCAGCTCACTGCAGGCCCGGAAGACTCTGATCGCGATTTCCCCGCGGTTTGCGACCAGGATACGCTTAAATTTTTTCATCGCACTTTCCTCTCTATATTTTAAATTTATTTTTTTACCTGACTGACGATCATAGATACCCCTTTTTCCTGCGCGACGGGATAGAGGCGGCTGCAAATAATCGGCCTTAATTTTTATATGATATCAAAAAATGAAGTAAAACGCAAGGCCTGGGAATTACAAACACAAATTCTTTCCGTCAATTTTCGCAAAAAAGATCGGCGCACGATTCTTCAAAAGTGCGCCGATCCTCAGCTCTTGTGAACGACTATTACTTCTTTTGTTTTTTTGCGGCTCTCTGTGCTTTTCGCACTTCTTCCCTATGCAGCACTTGTTCTTCAGTGAGATCCTCGATATAGACGGCCGGATTCATGTGCGCCGCAAGTTTCAGCACTGCTCTGCAGTCGGCGGGATCCATGATATAGGAGCGCGTGACCACGCCCTTTCCGATATGCAGCATAACATTGGGTCTGGCTCTTCTATGATCCACATGGAGGGTCGTGATCTCATCCCAGCTCCAATAGTTGTGCATGATCCGTCCGAAAAGCATATACTGAATATCGACGCCATCTTCTGAGATGATCTGCTCTTTTTTAAAAAAGCATGCCGGCATGACCAGGATCGTAATGGGGACATAAGCCCAGCGCCCGGCCAGTATTTCAACAGCCAGCATATAACCGGCAATGATAAAGATCGCGGCTTTGATCCAGGTTTTTCGTTCGGGAAGAATTCCTTTGTATTTCATGCCAATACATCTTTCCATAGGCTTACGCACTCTTCCTTCTGATGTCCGCCAGCGCCGCGAGAGCCTTCCGATGGGCTTCTTCCGGCGCTCCTGCAACGCTCCCCTGCTTCAGTTTCCCCAACAGGTTTGTGCGTGAACCGTCCGCGAAGAGAATATTTCCGCCCCAGCTTGCAGTGATGATCGCATAAATTGGATTGATGATGTTCATGAAGCAATACGGGAGGTAGGTCAGGGTAGGCACTCCTAAAATGCTGGCGTGATAAGCGCCGCAGGAGGACCAGGGAATGAGCGGAGACCAGAGCGTTCCGCCGTCCTCAAGGGATCTGGAGAGCATATTTCTGCCCAGACCCAGTTCATCGTATTTATCCTTATACATGCTGCTGGGAATGATCAGACCTAAATACTGATCGCACATTGTGGTGATGCAGAACATGGAAGTGAGGATCGTCACCACAATGAGCTGGAAGGGAGTCTTCACTTTTTTGATCATGTGGCCCAGCAGGGATTCTACGGCGCCGATCTTCTGTAAAATACCGCCAAATCCCACTGCAACGATCACCAGATTGTTGGTCCAGAGCATGCTGTCCATGCCTCCGCGATTGATCAGCGTATCGCAGAGCGCGTTTCCGGTCTCGCCGCTGTATCCATAATGGAGCATGGTGATGCAGTCCGAAAAATTTGCTCCCTGAAAGATGACCGCAAAAACGCAGCCCACCAGAGATATCAGCAGCACGCTGGGAATGGCCGGAATCTTGAGGATGGCTACCACCACGATCAAGACCACGGGGATCAGCAAGACCGGGCTCATATAAGCGTAATGGTCTGTAATAGCCTGTGACAGATCGTTGGCGATCTGCGGATCGTAATTCCCTGAAGCCCGAATGGATAAAACAGCATAGATGACCACGGCGATGACCAGACTGGGGAACGTGGTGGTGATCATGGCTCTGACATGGTCAAAGAGACCAGTCTGGGCGGATCCCGCCGCGAGATTGGTCGAATCGGACAGCGGTGAGAACTTATCTCCGCAGCACGCGCCGGAGATCGCCATTCCGGCCACCAGCCCGGGATGGAATCCCATTGTGGTGCCGATGGCCATGAATGCAATGCCCAGCGTCGCCGTTACGGTCCAGGCCGATCCCAGAGCGATGCCCACAATGGCGCACAGAATGCACGCCAGAGGCAGAAACATGGCCGGCGATATGCACTGAAGCCCGTAATATACCACGGAAGGGATCGTTCCGGCCCACTCAAAGGAACCGATCAGACATCCCACGCAGAGGATGATGATAATAGCCTCAAGAGACTGGCTGACCGCGTTCAGAGCCCCCGCCAGCATTTCCGCATAGCTGTAGCCGCATACCTTTCCGACGATCATAGCCACTCCGCAGGCCATGGTCACCGGAATGTGCGGATCCTGCCCCCATCCTAAGACATAGTTAGAAATCATAATTGCCAGCAAAAAGACGATAGGGATCAGTGCCTCCACCTTATTGGGTAATCGCGGCACGCTTCTTTTTTGTTCTTCCATTCGTATTGCCTCCTGGTAAAATTAATAAAATGATAACTTTATCCATTTGCTACAGTTCCTCTATGTCGTCCAGTCTGTTCTTGATCGGAGCCGACGGATCCAGCGGTTCAATACTGAAGCCGGTGTATGCATAGACTGCCGAAAGAAGCGGATTGATAAACGCCATAAAGCAAAACGGGAAGTAGACAAATGCGCTGACGTCTAAGACAGAGTAATAGAGCGCTCCGCAGGTAGACCACGGCACGATTCCGGAAGTCATCGTTCCGGCGTCTTCCAGCACGCGGGAAAGGTTTTTGGGCGCCAGATTCATCTTTTTGTAAACGCCCTTGTACATTTGGCCGGGGATCACGATGGACATATACTGGTCCGCCGCCATGTAATTCATTGCGATACAGGTGAAGATATTGGCCGTCATGATAGATCCCCTCGTCCTGCATCTGAGCAGAACCGCTTCAATGATGACATCCAGGCAGCCGATGCTCTTCACCGCCCCGCCGAAAGCCAGAGCGCAGATGACCAGAGAAATGGTATACATCATGGACTGCATACCGCCCCTGTTGAGAAGCTGATCCACCATATCATTGCCGGAAACGACCTCAAACCCGTAGACCAGCTGACTGATCACACTGCCCAGGTCATTTCCCTGCAGGAAGGCGAAAACCGCTCCTACGGCAGTTCCTATGACCATTCCGGGGATCGCGGGAACTTTCAGTATCATCATGAGGACCACAGAAGCCGGCGCCAGCAGGATCCACGGCGTTATGTTGAAATTCGCCTGCAGCGTGTCGCAGATCATCTGGATCTGGCTGATATCGATGTCCTCCGCGCTGTATCTGGAACCGATCACAGCGAAGATACCTGTAGCCAGAAGAAAGCTGGGTATCGTCGTCCACAGCATATGCTTCACGTGGGCAAAGAGATTGGTCCCGGTTATGCCCGCAGCCAGGTTCGTGCTGTCAGAAAGCGGCGACAGCTTATCTCCGAACTGGGCGCCTGTAATGATCGCACCGGCGGCAATGGGAAACGGAATTCCCAGTCCCGCCGCCACGCCCATGGCGGAAACGCCCAGGGTGCCCGCAGTAGTCCACGCAGAACCTGTGGAAACGGCGATGATCGCGCACATGACCGGCAGCACCGCCAGGAACACGCTGGGGGTAAATAATTGCAGGCCGTAATAAATAAGTCCGGGCACAATACCGCCCGCCATCCATACTCCCACCAGACAGCCTACGATCATAATGATGAAGTTCGCCTGCATGGCGGCCGCGTTGGTCTCGATCATCGACTTTTCGATGTCGTCCCAGGAATAACCCAGTCCGCATATACCGATCAGAGTGGTGATTGCCGTGCAGATCACCAGCGGGATCTGCGGATCGGCGCCCAGAATGATCACACTTGGAAGCATGATCAGGATCAGACACACAAACGGAACCAGTGATAACCATAGAGCGGGCGTCTTCTTCGTCTTCGTGTTCACCCTTCTCTCCTTTCTTAAACGTCACTGACCATTAACAGCAAAAATCGTGCCACCGAAAATACGGCGCATATGTCTCCCCTATCCATGAAAATGACATAAAAAACGGCGAAAAATATTTCGCCGGATGAATTATTTTTCACCGCCAGCAGTGAAATTTTTTTCACTCTCGCTTTTAACGCTGAATGTTGTATTCAGCGATCTTGTTCCAGAGCTGCCGCTTTGTGATCTCCAGCAAGACTGCAGCCGCGGCCACATTGCCTTCGGTTATTTCCAGCGCTCTTTCAATGTGTTCCTTTTCAAAAATGCCGCGGGCTTTACGCAGGGGCAGGACCGTGCCGCAGGGCTTTTCTTCTCTGCACGCCGGCTGTTCCAGCTTAGGAAGAGCGAATCCCCTGCTTCGCAGGACGCCGTCCTCGCTGAGCACTACCATGCGCTCCAGAAGATTCTTCAGTTCTCTCACATTTCCGGGATAGTCATAATTGTATAGAAATTCCAGCGTACCGGGATCTATCTGACGAATTTTTTTCTTCTGTTCTTTTCCGATCCTCCGCACAAAATATTCCACAAACATGGGCAGATCTTCTTTCCGTTCACGCAGCGGGGGTACTGTAATGGTCAAAGTGTTGATACGGTACAGCAGATCTTCCCGGAAGACTCCCTGTCCGATCGCCCTGGCCAGATCCTTATTGGTGGCCGATATCAGGCGGATATCCAGTTCAATGGGCTTATTGCTGCCTACCCGTTCAATTTCCTTGCCCTCCAGCACCCGCAGAAGCTTGCCCTGAAGGCTCAGAGGAATATCTCCGATCTCATCTAAAAACAACGTGCCCTGATTGGCCGCTTCGAACCGGCCGATCCTCTTTTCCGTGGCTCCGGTAAACGCGCCCTTTTCATGGCCGAAGAGCTCGGATTCCAGCGTCCCTTCCGCGAAGACTTGACAGTTCACGGGAATAAAGTGTTTTTCGCTTCTCGCGCTCAGTTTGTGGATATATCTTGCAATGACTTCCTTGCCCGCCCCGGACTCTCCCAGGATCAGGATATTGATGTCGGAAGCGGCCACCTGTTTACACGTCTCAAGCAGTTCTCTGAATTCTGGATTCTCACTCTGCAAAAACTGATCGCCGTCAGGATTCG
Organism: Bacilliculturomica massiliensis; assembly: GCF_900605495.1. Lineage (GTDB taxonomy): Bacteria > Bacillota > Clostridia > Peptostreptococcales > Anaerovoracaceae > Bacilliculturomica > Bacilliculturomica massiliensis. The sequence continues at coordinate 1,082,454 of NZ_LR027603.1, read as the reverse complement.
TCTGCTGCTGTAAAATTCTGTTTTCTCTTTCCAGAATTCTGATCTTCGCCATTCTGTCAATATCCAGGAGCAGAGCCTCCGGTTCACTGTTTTTGATCGAGTAGCCTGTGGCTCCGTACTTCATGGCATCCACCGCGCTTTCTATGCTGCCGAAGGCGGTGATCACCATAATATCAATTTCCTCATATGCGGCCTTCACCTGTCTGATCAGTTCAATTCCGTCCATATCCGGCATCTTCAGATCAGTCATGATCAGATCGATCTCATTCTTCAAAAGCAATTCCAACGCTTCTTTTCCGCCGGAACAGGTCAGCACACTGTATCCGTTTTTCTGCAGCAGATAGGCGAATACCCTCTGATACTCGATCTCATCGTCAACGATCAATATTCGGTAATTTTTCTTATCCATCCCCTTGTCTCCTATGCTTTAACCGGAATTTTGACTGTAAATACGCTGCCGATTCCCAGACTGCTCTTCACAGAGATCTGTCCGTTTACCTTTTCCAGCTCAGAATTTACGATATAGAGCCCCAGGCCCGTACCCGTATCCTTGGTGGTAAAGAACGGGTTGAATATATTTTCTATCAGTTCTTCTGGTATTCCCGGACCATTATCCTCCACATCCAGCCGAAGCATGCCTTCTTCCAGCTTTGCGCTGAAGTTCAGTTTTCCATCGAACCGGTCTGCTTCTCTGAATGCCTCAATGGCATTATCGATCAGATTGAACGAGACGATCTTGATCGTCTCTTCCCTCAGAGAAAGGATCAGGTTTTTCGGACAGGCCAGCGAGATGGCGACCTGCTGTTTTTCCAGTTTTTTCTTCTCCAGTTCGATGATATTCCGAAGCAGCTTTTCTACGCTTAAAACCACCGGCGTGACGTTGCTCAGCCGGGAGAAGCTCAAAAGATTTTCGATCAGACTGTCGATTCGATTTGCGGAGTCCTTGATCACATCCAGAGAATGTCCCGCCATGTCGTCGGTGGCATAATCCCTGAGGATATAAGAATAATTTTTGATCAGCCCTAACGGATTGCGTATCTCATGGGCCAGCCCCGCAGACAGCTGTCCTACGGCGATCATCTTGCTCTCCTGCCGGAGCTTTCTTTCCGCTATGGTCTTTTCCGTGCAGTCTTCCATCATGAGGAGTCTGTTTGCTTTGACGGAACTCAGCGCGCTGACGGAGATACTGTAATATCGTCCCTCATAACAATAATACGGTTCGTCCGGATCCTTCCGGTACATATCGTACAAGTCCTTCAACATCGCAACCGTGCCGATACCGCACCCGATAAAAGATCCCTGCGTATCGTTTAGAAGAACTTTACCGTAATCATTGCACTGCGTGATCTCATCGCTGCCGTTGATCACCGCCACCAGCGCGCTGATGTTGTCAATGATCGTCTGCAGATTGTTTTTTTCGATTTTTATCTCTCTGGTCTTCTGGTCTATTCGCCGGTTCAGCACGCTCTCCCAGACCATGAGGATCACCACTGTGCCGACGCAAAACAGGATGATCCACTGCGCCCATTTCACACTGGTGGAGCCGGTTACCATCGGCGCCGACGTGCCGAGCCATTTTTCCTGCGCTTCGCCAAAGATACTCTTTTTTTTCAGTCTCAGCACTGCTTTGTTCAATATATTGTACAGTCTTGTATCGTAGATGTTCACTGCCAGCGTGACGTTCTCTTTGTATATCTTGCCTTCGACCTGCTTCAGATCATTTTCGATCTGCATTTCTTTAGCGTAATAATCGATGACCATTTCATTGGCCGCCAGAGCGTCCACCCGGCCGTCCATTAAAAGTTCCAGTCCTTCTTCCACACTTTCTACATATCGGATACCTACAGACTGGCCTTTCGGAAATATCTTCAAGATCTGATCTTCTAAAAAATCCCCTTCCACGAGGGCCAGGGTCTTATCCTGCAGATCTCTGTATTTCGTGATTCCGTCTGCGTACTTCGTCACAAGAACGCCCTCCAGCTTATAGAGAGTCTGTGTCGAAACGTATTTGTGCGCTCCTCCCGAATCTTCAAAAAGGTCTGTCAGGTCGATCTCTCTCTCCGCCAGATCATCCAATATTCCCGACTGCGAAACGGTCCTGCACTGTATCTCCGTGCCAAGCTCAAGGGAAAGCGCGGATATATAATCCACGATCAGTCCTTCGCACTGACCGGTCTCCTCGTTTACAAAAGAAAAAGGCGCAGCTTCCCCGTCGACGCCGTATATTAAAACTTCTTTTTCCTTCAGATACTGTTTTTCTTCTCTTGTCAGGGGTACCGAATATGCCAGATATTCCGTCAAAAGAATGCTGTATTTCATCTCCACGATCAGGCCGATGCTGACAACGACTAACAGCACTGCAAATATAAATTTTGCAAAAGTCTTCAGCACGACACCCCTTTCAACGACGATTCAGTCACTTGCTTTTCAAAACGCATACACAATGATTTTATAACCAAACGATCTGAAAAGCAACCACATAGGTGTACTCATTTGGCAGACCCTGCAAAAACGAAAAAAGCGGCGCATCGCCGCTTTTCTCTCTCCCCGTCACGTGGCCGGTGTCTAACAGACTTTGACGATCCAGCCATCCGGGCCCTGTGCTCTGCCCCACTGAATATCCGTCAGTGAATCGTAGAGATGCTGACTGATCTCACCGATCCGGCCGTCGTTGATGGTCATTACCTTATCCTTGTATTTGAGAACGCCTACGGGACTGATGACGGCAGCCGTTCCCGTTCCGAAGGCTTCCCTCAGAAGCCCCTTGTCGTAGGCTTCCTCCAGTTCTTCGATGCTGATCCTGCGCTCGCTGACCTTTCTGCCCTCCGCCTTCAGAAGCTCCAGAATACTCTTCCGCGTAATGCCGGAAAGAATACTGCCGGACAGCTCAGGCGTCACCACCTCGTCGCCGATGACAAACATGATGTTCATAGCGCCGACTTCCTCAATATACTTATTCTCCACGCCGTCCAGCCACAGCACCTGGCTGTAGCCCTGATCGTGGGCCTCCTGACCGGATTTCATAGAAGCGGCGTAGTTTCCTCCCGTCTTTGCCATCCCGGTTCCGCCCTTGACCGCTCTCACGTATTTGCTCTCCACGTAGATCTTCACCGGGTTCAGGCCTTCCGGATAGTACGGCCCGGTAGGTCCCGTTATGATCATAAATGTATACTCCGTTCCCGCGTTGGTCGCCAGATCGGGATTGGTCGCGAAGACGAACGGCCGGATATAGAGGGACGTATTGGGAGCGCTGGGCACCCAATCCCTGTCGATCTCCACCAGCTTTTTCGTCGCTTCGATGCAGAAATCCACATCCAGCTCCGGAATACAGAGACGATCATCGGATACGTTCAGTCTCTTGTAGTTTTCGTCGGGTCGGAACAGGTTGATGGCGCCGTCCGCCGCGCGGTAGGCCTTCATACCCTCAAAGGTAGTCTGACCGTAATGCAGGCACACGGCCGCGGGATCCAGCGCCACGGGAGCATACGGCACAATGCGCGGATCGTACCAGCCCCTGCCTTCTTTATAGTCCATAACAAACATGTGATCGGAGAACGTCGTTCCGAACGTCAGATTGTTCTCATCCTGCGGTTTTGCCTTTGGATTTTTAGTCAGTTCCACTCTGATCTCTTGCATTTTATTCACATCCTTTTCTCTCTTGAAAGAATTCATCAGTTAGATAGTAATCCTTTACCTTTTATGCTGTCAACGTGTTTTTTTGATTTTCCACAATAAATTCTATGTTTTTTCGTTAATATAAACAAATTTGATAAAAAAACGGTTGACACACCTTAGGGTTTCGAGTAAGATAAATAACAAGTTTATAGTATCAAATGCCAAGACGGGGATCAAGATATGATCTTCCTGCGTCACAGAGAGCTGCCGGCCGGTGTAAGGCAGTACGCGGAACATATCGACTCACCCCTGAGCAGTCAGCTGAAAGACAGCGGATCAGGTCAAAGACCGCCGTCTTAGGTGCGACCGGGTTTCTCACCGTTATCAACGAGAAGTATTCGCGGGATCTCCGCCGATACGTCAAAGCGGGTTTTATTAAACCAATGAGAGTGGTACCACGGAAGCCAATTGACAGCCTTCGTCTCTCGCACGGAAACGTGCGTTGAGCCGTTGGCTTTTTTACTGTAAGGAAATCAATCGAGAGAAAGGGAAACGAGAACATGAAAAACAGCAGCAAGTACAAGATCGGCTATTTTATGCCCCCCTCCTGCCGCATGGCGTGGACCAAAAAAAATCACATCGAGAAGCCGCCCGTCTGGTGCAGCGTAGACCTCCGCGACGGCAATCAGGCGCTGGTGGTGCCCATGAGCCTGGAAGAGAAACTGGAATTCTTTCAGTTTCTCATAAAGATCGGTTTTAAGGAGATCGAAGTTGGTTTCCCCGCCGCATCAGAGACAGAATACGAGCTCCTGAGAACGCTCATCGAACAGAATATGATCCCCGATGACGTGACGATCCAGGTGCTGACCCAATCCAGGGAGCACATCATCCGGAAGACCTTCGAGTCTCTGGCAGGCATAAAAAAAGCGATCGTACATCTGTATAACTCCACCTCCGTGGCCCAGCGCGAGCAGGTCTTCCGCAAGCCCAAGGAAGAGATCATCGCCATCGCCAAGGCCGGAGCGGAGCTGTTCAACGAATACGCCGCCAAATATCCGGAGACGGATTTCCGGTTTGAATACTCTCCGGAAAGCTTTACCGGCACGGAGATGGAATTCGCTCTGGATATCTGCAACGAAGTCATCGACATATGGAAACCCACGCCGGAGAAAAAGGTCATCATCAATCTGCCGGCCACAGTCTCCATGTCCATGCCCCACGTCTACGCCAATCAGATCGAGTACATGAGCGACAACCTTCACGACAGGGAAAACGTCATCGTCTCCATCCATCCCCACAACGACCGGGGAACCGGCGTGGCCGACGCGGAGATGGGCATGCTGGCCGGAGCGGACCGCGTGGAAGGCACCCTCTTCGGAAACGGTGAACGCACAGGAAACGTGGATATCGTAACGCTGGCCATGAACATGTACTGTCAGGGCGTGGATCCCGGGCTGGACTTCTCCGACATGCCTTCTGTGGTGGAGATCTACGAGAAAAACACGAGGATGCGGGTTCCCGAGCGTCAGCCCTACGGCGGCAAGCTGGTATTCGCCGCCTTCTCCGGATCTCATCAGGACGCTATCGCCAAGGGCATGAAGTACAGGGAAGAAAACGATCTGAACACCTGGACCGTTCCCTATCTGCCCATCGACCCCAAGGATGTGGGCCGGGAATACGAGACGGACGTGATCCGCATCAACAGCCAGTCCGGCAAGGGCGGCATCGGCTACATTCTGGAACAAAACTACGGATACATCCTGCCTCCCGCCATGAAGGAAGAATTCGGATATTACATAAAAGATATTTCCGACAACCTCCATCAGGAGCTGTCGCCGGATGAGATCTGCAAGGTCTTTACCTCCGAATACGTCAATTTCTTTGAGCCCATCGACATAACGAAGGTGAAATTCCAGCAGATCGACGGTATCATCGCAACCATCAACGTGAGCATCGGCAAGGAAAGCTACGAGTTTACAGCCAACGGAAACGGCCGTCTGGACGCCGTCAGCAACGCCCTGAAGAAATACGAACAGCTGGGCGTGGATTTCGACGTGGCGGCCTACACGGAGCACGCGCTGGAAAACGGCTCCTCATCCAGAGCCTGCGCCTACGTAGCGATCAAGGACCACAACGGTCACGTGACCTGGGGCACGGGGATCCATCCGGACATCATCTCCGCCTCTGTCAACGCCTTCGTCAGCGCAGTGAACCGCGCTTTGAAAGCGAAGCAGGCTATGATATAATAACCGCAGAGCATCGCGGTTATTATACAGATTCTGTGCGCGGCGGACGCCATGCGCGGATGATACCACGTTATATAAATAAGGAAGTTTCGCTGCGGACCGATCAGTATCCGGGATGCGGCGCAGAGAGAAAAGTGAGAAAGGATACGATCACTATGGGCATGACAATGACACAAAAAATACTGGCCGCTCACGCCGGGTTGGAAAGCGTGACCGCCGGCCAGCTGATCCGGGCCGACTTGGATATGGTGCTGGGCAACGACATCACCTCCCCCGTGGCTATCAACGAGTTCGAGAAGGCCGGCTTTGAAAAGGTCTTCGACCGCGAAAAGATCTCCATGGTCATGGATCACTTCGCCCCCAATAAGGACATCAAGGCGGCGCAGCAATGCAAACAGTGCCGCACCTTCGCGAGAAAATTTGACATCAAAAACTATTACGATGTGGGAGAAATGGGCATCGAGCATGCCCTGCTCCCGGAAAAGGGACTGGTAGCCGCCGGCGAGCTGATCATCGGCGCCGACTCCCATACCTGCACCTACGGCGCTCTGGGCGCCTTCTCCACCGGCGTAGGCAGCACCGATATGGCCTGCGGCATGGCCACGGGTCAGGCCTGGTTCAAAGTTCCTTCCGCCATCTGCTTCAATCTGACCGGAACCCTCTCCGAATATGTGAGCGGCAAGGACGTCATCCTGCACATCATCGGCAAGATCGGCGTGGACGGAGCTCTCTATAGATCCATGGAATTCCGGGGCGAAGGAGTGAAAAATCTCACCATGGACGACCGTCTCTGCATTGCCAACATGGCCATCGAAGCCGGAGCAAAGAACGGTATTTTCCCCGTGGACGAGGTGACGGAAGAATACATGAAAGGACGTGTAGACCGGCCCTACGTTGTATATGAGGCAGATGCGGACGCGGAATACGATCAGGTCATCGACATCGATCTGTCCTCCATCCTCCCCACCGTCTCGTTCCCCCACCTGCCGGAAAACACCCGGACCATCGATCAGGTGGGCGATGTGAAGATCGATCAGGTGGTGATCGGTTCCTGTACCAACGGCCGGCTTTCCGATATGAAAGCTGCAGCCGAGATCCTCAAAGGCAAAAAAGTACACCGGGATGTGAGAGCGATCATCATCCCCGCCACTCAGGCCGTGTACAAAGAGTCCATGAGACTGGGCTATCTGGATATTTTCATTGACGCCGGCTGTATCGTCTCCACTCCCACCTGCGGTCCCTGTCTGGGCGGCTATATGGGAATTCTGGCCGAGGGAGAGCGCTGCGTGGCGACCACCAACCGCAACTTTGTGGGACGCATGGGCCACACCGCGTCCGAGGTATATCTTGCCGGTCCCGCCGTGGCGGCGGCGTCCGCCGTCACCGGAAAGATCAGCAGTCCGAAGGAGGTATTGTAATGAACGCACAGGGCTTTGCACATAAATACGGAGACAATGTAGACACAGACGTCATCATCCCCGCCCGCCACCTGAACACGGCGGACCACAAGGAGCTGGCCTCCCACTGCATGGAGGATATCGACGCCGGCTTCAAAGATAAAGTCAAAGAGGGAGATATCATGGTGGCCGGTTTTAACTTCGGCTGCGGTTCATCCAGAGAACACGCCCCGATCGCCATCAAGGAATCCGGTATCTCCTGCGTCATCGCGAAGACCTTCGCCCGCATCTTCTACCGCAACGCCATCAACATCGGACTGGCCATTCTGGAGTGTGAAGAAGCCAGCAGCGACATCAGCGACGGCGATCAGGTCTCCGTCAATTTCGATACGGGCGTCATTACCAACGAGACAAAGAATAAGACCTATCAGGCGCAGCCCTTCCCCGATTTCATCAAAGACATCATCACCAAGGGCGGTCTGCTGAATTCTATCCAAAAGTAGATCCATCATCGCACAGGAGCAGAAACATGAAAAAAACCATAACAGTAATCAAAGGAGACGGCATCGGTCCTGAGATCGTGAAAGAGGCCATGAGAGTAATGGACCGGGTGGCGGAAAAATTCGGCCATACGTTCACCTATCAGGAGGCAGCAGCCGGCGGCTGCGCCATCGACCAATACGGCACCTCCCTCCCGGCGGAGAGTCTGGAGAAGTGTCTGAACTGCGACAGCGTCCTGCTGGGCGCGGTGGGCGGCCCCAAGTGGGACAATGTGGATCCGGCCATCCGTCCGGAAAAAGCGCTGCTCACCATCCGCAAGGAAATGGGGCTTTACGCAAATCTGCGTCCCGCAAAGCTCTTTCCCCAGCTGGCCTCCGCATCTCCGCTGAAGCAGAGCATCGTGGACGAAGGGATCGATTTTCTCGTTGTCCGCGAATTGATCGGCGGAGTCTATTTCGGAAAGAGAGAGACCAAAGAAGTGGACGGAGAGCTGAAAGCTACCGATGAGATGAGCTACAGCGAACACGAGATCGAGCGTATCGCCCGGGTGGCCTTCAACACCGCCATGAAGCGCGGCAAAAAATTGATCTCTGTGGACAAAGCCAACGTTCTGGATACCTCCAGACTCTGGAGAAAGACCGTGGAGCGGATCGCATCCGAATATCCCCAGGTAGAGCTTTCCCACATGCTGGTGGACAACACGGCCATGCAGATCGTGAAACGTCCCTCCCAGTTTGACGTAGTAGTAACGGAAAACATGTTCGGCGACATCCTCTCCGACGAGGCCAGCATGATCACCGGTTCCATCGGCATGATCCCCTCCTCCAGTCTGGGAGAAGGAACCAGAGGCATGTATGAACCAATCCACGGATCTGCGCCCGATATCGCCGGCACCGGCGCGGCCAACCCCGTAGGCACGATCCTCTCCGCAGCCATGATGATGAAGTACTCCTTCGATATGGACGCGGAAAGCGACGCTGTGGAAGCCGCCGTGAACAAAGTACTGGATCAGGGCTACCGCACCGCCGACATCTACACGGAAGGGACGAAACAGGTCACCTGTTCCCAGATGGGCGATCTGATCGTAGAAAATATTTAACGATCCCATCAAATTATCTTTTAAACAGAAAGCAGCTCCGGAGCATGACTCCGGAGCTGCTGTTTTTCTTCCTCAGCTATTCTGTCTTATAATAATTTACGCCGTTGATACACAGTCCCGAGTATTCCTCCAGATCGATGATCTCATATCGGAAATCTCCGTATACCGTGACCTCGTTGTCTTCCGTGTTTCTGGAGAACCCATAGCTGTAAGCCATATCGTTTTCTCCGTCTGCCAGCGTACCGTCGCTGCGGATCAGCCAGACGCTGAAGTCCTCGCCTGTTCCCCGGAAAGAAAAACCGATGGGAGACAGAAAAACATCCTTCACAAGGCCCCCGGCCGCCTTTTCATCAGACACCGCCATCCCCGGATCCTTTTCCGAGCCGCCGGAAACCCCAGGCATGGTCACGCCCATGCCCGACTCCGCAGACGCGTCGGGCATTTCCACCCCATTGCCGTATTGCGGCGTCTGGACTCCCCTGTGATCCGACGGATCGTTTTCTGAAAACAGGGAGGATCCGGCATATTCCGGCATCAATTCTACCCCGTGGACCGACCGTCCCGGATCGACGGTCAGGACCATTCCGTCGTATTCAACGTCAATCCGCGTCACCCCATCGAGGCTTCCCCCCGGCACGTTCTCCGCGGAAACAGTCAGCACGTAGGATTGAAAATCCCTGGACTGAAGGTCGCTCCAGGAGAATACGGACAAGCCGCCCACAGGCTCTCTGACGCCGTCCTCAAAGCAGGCGTAGAGGGCCACGTCTCCGCTCAATTCCGCCGTTCCCTTCTTTCCCAGGTATGACGCCAGCTCTTTTCGCCCTGCGCTGTCCAGCGCCTGCAGACTGAAGACGAACATACACTGCCGGCCGTCGGAGACGGCTCCGTCCACAGCCATGGCAAATCTGTCGTTTTCCTCGTGCTGGGCGGACTGAAGAATGCGGTCCTGATACGGCTCTGTGTCCCCGTAGAAATAGGCGCCGAAATTACCGAAGATCCCCGCCGCTCCGGCTGTGATGCAGGCCAGCACCAGCACTGCGGCCATTACAGCCGTCCGTCTTCCCTTTCTTTTCCAGGCCCTGCCGGTTCCAAATGTCATATGCCCCCTGCGTCCCTGATCCGTCTCCTGATCCCCGAACGCTGCCCGGCGCGCCTCTTCCAGCATTCCGGGCGAAACCTTTACCTCTCTCAATTCCCTGTCGATCTGTTCTCTTATTTTATTCATCGAAATACATCTCCTTTAACCCCGGCTTCAGCAGCGCCTTTGCCCGGCGCAGGCGATATTCCACCGTGGTCCGCGGCAGTCCGAGGATGTCCGCGATCCCTTTCGCGTCCAGCTCCTGATAATAATACAGAAGGATGATCTCCCTGTATTTCAGCGGGAGCTTCCCGATCTCCCCGGCCACAGTGAGCCGCACCGCCTGGTCTTCCTCCCGGGACGGCAAAAGCCCCTCCATATCTGCATGCTCCATGCTCAGCAGCTCTTTTTCACTTCGCAGCATATTTTTGCAGGTGTTGACAGCGATCCGGACCAGCCATGTCTTCGGCGACGAATCGCCCCTGAATTCATGACAGTACCGAAAGGCCTTTATAAATGTTTCCTGCACCGCGTCCTCCGCCGCCTGCATATCTTTCAGATAGAGAAAACACATGCGCAAAAGCGGATCCGCATGCTGTGAAAACAGGTCTTCTATCATGGCTTCCCGGTTTTTTATCAGCTGATTCTTTTCCATGAGCGCCCCCTTTCCTGTATTAGACACAGCCCCGCGGATCTTTCAGACATGAATTTCGATTTTTCCCAAAATACAATTCAATTGAGTGAACCAATTATAGCATAAAAAAGACCGCCCTTCACAGAAATCGGCTGTGAACGGCGGTCCTGATTAAAAACCGAATAAGAACTTTACGGCCAGTGCAAATACGATAACGCCGGCGATGAGACCCACGATGGTGAGGGCGTACTTCAGATCTTTGTCAGGGCCGGTAATGCCGCCCCCGCAGCTGCCGCACTCTTCCCCGTCTTTCCACCAGTGCGCTTCCTTCACGTCCGGATCCTTTTCCGCGCTCCCGGAAGCGGTGCCGGCGCAGCCGGGACATCCCCCTGAACCCATGAGGATCTCGGCCATCCGTTTTTCCATATCCGTCAGGCCGCCTTTCCCGTTCCCCGCCTCTTTGCAGACCTCCGTCTCGCAGAAGCTGCAGACCTTTGAACCATCGGGGATCTGTCCCCCGCAATTGCTGCATATCATTTTCTTATCCCCTTTTTCATTACAAATTTTCACCAGAACCGTGATCCGCGCCTTGTATCCTTCTGTCCAGCGGTCACTATAAAATAAACAGCACCACAGAATAGACGGACAGCATGAAGATCCCGATGGGGAGCCCCTTGCGCGCCCATTCCTTGCTTCCGATCCTGAGCTTGCCCGCGCAGATGATGTTGGGTATATTTCCCGGAATCAGAATACCCCCGCTGATCAGCAGCCCCATGAGCACGCCCTTCAGCTGCAGCTGCGACATCAGAGGACTCACTTCCGCCGCCGCGATGGTGGCGTTGTCCAAAACTGCGGAAATGATATTGATCCAGTAGAGAAGCATTCCGTCCAGGTGTATGACATAAGTGTCGATCAGCGGCTTGAAGCCCGTTCCCAGAAGCTCAAGGGCCACCACGAACAGAAAGATCTTGGCCGCGCGAAAGACGATATCAGCGTAAGTCTCCTCATGTTCCGCCTTTTTCGTGTGAATACTCTTTGTCAGATTCCTTCTTTCCTCCGGGTTCTCGCTCAGCGGCCGGTCGGCTCCGACCATGGCGACTCCCGCCATGCAGCTCAGCGCAAAGATCCCCGGAAAGATATATCTTCCCAGCAGAGAGATGAGATAGTGAAAATCTTCATCCAATATCCCCACCACGATGGTGGCCAGCGGTTCGCCAAGCGGCGTCAGCGCCGCTCCCATGCCGATGGCAAAGCATGCCAGAACACAGAGATTGATCTTATCCTCCTTCGCCACAGGAAGACATTCAACGATCTCCACCAGGATCAGCGCCGCGATGATCGCGGTGATAAAGCTGGATATGATCCCCAGAAACATGACGATGATGGCGCAGAATATGGGCAGCGGGACCCAGATCACCGTCCGTCGTATTGCCTTGCGCAGATAGTACAGTCCGAATTTAAAGATCAGACCCGCCAGAAATACCGCTGCAGTTATCATATAGAGCATCCGATACGCCGCGATCTCTCTTGCCAGCTGCCATGTCAATGTTCCCGTCGCGCCGGTGGCGATCACGCCCATAGTGAACAGAAATATCTCCAGGTTTTCTTCCACTCGCTTGAACAAAAATGGCATCAATATAATGCATGCCAGCACTGCAAACAGTATTCCGTTCATATGAGTTCTCCTTTTGCCTGCGGCTTCCCGCTGTCTGGTCCTGCAGACAGCCGCGCCGTATCCCTCAGTTGTGTATTCTACTCCAAATTTTCCGACCTGTCTATACATATTTCGACAATTTAGTTCGACAATTTTCTCCATTTGTCGCAATTTTCCACGATCTTTTTTATGACTATGCTTCTATACCGGAATTTATGCGGAAAAAAACGCCGCGCGTCACAGCGGAACTGCCATTGACCGGCCCATTCCCTGTTCCACCGGACGATGTCCGGCATGGGGCGGCCAGTTCTTTTATCTGCCCTTTCACACAGTACTTCAAAATCCCCTCATAACCGTGAATGACGGGATAAAAAGAAAAATCCCTGGAACGCTATCATTCCAGGGATTTTTCCATATTTTGGTGCGGTCGATGGGACTTGAACCCATACGGTGTTACCCACACGGCCCTCAACCGTGCGCGTCTGCCGATTCCGCCACGACCGCGAATACTGACCCGCGAATAATATATTACCATAGCGCGGGTCGTTTGTAAAGAAAAAATTCAACTGTTTTGAGGAAATGTTCTGAGGAAAGATCGCCGGCTTTTTGCGCCGGCCATGAGACGGCTCCTCTATTCCTGGGGCTTCGGTTCCTGTTCCTGATCCTGACTGTCCAGGATCTGATTTTTGAGTTTGTAAGTAACGGTCCAGTCCTCACAGCCGTTGTAGGGATCCACGAAATATGGTCTGATGGTACCGGTGAGCCCTTTGGCTGATATCAGACCGTATGTCTTGTAAAACATACAGTAATAAGGGGTCTCTTCCGTCAAAATATTTCTTACGCTTTTAAAAGCGCTGCGTTTTTCTGCCGCGGTCACTCCGGATTCCATGGTGTCCAGCAGCTGGTCCAGTTCGGGATTCACATACCCCGCCGGGTTGCCGCCGGCGGAATGGAGCAAAAATCTCAGATCGAAGTTGTCCTGTATGCGGTAACCTCCGATATAAACGTCATAATTTTTCGAGGCCACCTTCGCGGAGTAAGAATCCCAGTCTGTCTGCTCCACGGTCACGTGGATGGGCAGCTTGGAAAATCCGTCGCGGATGATCTGCGCCGCAGCCGTTCGCGACCCGTCCTCCTGATTGACCAGTATCTCAATGGAGATTTCATCGCCGGCTGCGCTCTCCACAAAGCCGTTTCCATCCCGATCCAGATAGCCTGCCTGCTCCAGCAGCTTTTTTGCTTCGCCGATATCGACGGACAGCAGCTTTTCTGTGCTGTCAACGCCCAGATAACCGGGATAATACAGATTGTCGCTTCTGACGCCGCTGTTGTAATACCCCGTCTCCAGGATCTCGTCCACGTTCACGGTGCACGCCAGCGCTTTCCGCACCAGCGGATCGGCCAGCGCAGTTCTCTGACAGTTGAAGCCGATCATTTCCACTTCGTTGGAGGGAAACGATACCAACTGCACGTCTTTATTGTTCACCAGCGTGTCTCTGTCGATATTCTTAGAGAATGTGGTGGTCAGATCGTTAATGTCGAAAAGGTTGACCGCGTCCAGACGATCGGGAAGCACGCGGAAACAGACCCTGTTCTGGGCCTTTACATCCCCGTGATACGACTGGTTCGCCGTGAGTACGATCTCTTTGTTCACATCCACAGACTCCGCTTTGTACGGTCCCGTTCCAACAGGCACGAATTTCTCCGTACTGTTTTTGACCGCGTTCACGTTTTTAAATTTATGCTTCGGGATAATGGGAAAAGTGAGCTTTTCCACCGCCACGTCACTGTTGTTTTTAAAATAGATCTGGATCGTATGATCATCCCGGACCCGGGCGGATTTTATATTGTCCACATAGCTGTTGTAGAGGGAGAGATTGGAATACAGCACGCTGAGATAACTGTCTATGCTGAACTTGACGTCGTCCGCCTGGAAGGCTTCCCCGTCGTGCCAGTAAACTCCCTGCTTCAGGGTGATGAGAACAGAGTATCCGTCATCCTCATAGGAATAGGACTGGGCCAGCAAAGGCTGCGCCTGCAGCGTCTCATCCAGAGCGAACAGGCCCTCGTAGATCAATTTGTCGATATAGTATGTGTCCTCGTCCTTGCTGACCACCGGATTCAGGGTGCGTACGTTTTCGATGGGCATATATATATCCGTGGAAGTGGTGGTCGTCTCGGTTTCCTCCGTATTGTTCATGAGAAAATCCACGCCGCTCTCACAGCCGGAAAGCAGCAGAGACGCCGCGGTGAGAATGGCCAAAAATATGGAACAACGTTTTTTCATTCTATCTCTCCAAGTAAACGATCGATCTGCAGATACAGTTCTTCCGGAGCGCCGGAATTGCACAGGATCCGGTCCGCTCTGGCGCACTTTTCTTCTCTGGGCATCTGACGCCGGATGCGGTCTCTGATCTCCTCCTCGCTGAGCCCGTCCCGCTGTCTGACCCTGCGGATGCGCTCCTCGTCCTCCGCGTCCACCACCCAGACCTGATCGGTCAGGCGCTCAAGACCGGTCTCAAAGAGCAGCGGAACGTCCAGAAAGATCACGTCCCCCTGAAACGCAGCCACCCGCTCTTCGATTCGTCTGAGGATCTCACCGTGAGTGATCTCATCCAGTTTTTTCTTTTTCTCCTCATCCGCAAAGGCCATCCGCCCCAGCTTTTTTCGGTCAAGACTTCCGTCCGGATTGATGATCTCCGCTCCGAAAGTCCTGCTCAGCTTCTCCAGCACCGGTGAATCCGGCTCCGTTATCTCTCTGGCGATCCCATCGGCGTCCACGATGGCGCAGCCTTTCCGCGCGAGGTAGTCGGAGACGGTGGATTTTCCGCTTCCGATGCCTCCTGTCAGTCCGATCACCATCATTTCAGATCGTACCAGCTTTCTCCCGTATTTAGATCCACAGCAAGGAAGACGCTGAGCTTCACCGCATTTTCCATGTTCTCCTCAAGCAGCTTCTTCACCGTTTCCAGCTCGTCTCTGTGCGCCTGGATGATAAGCTCGTCGTGGACCTGCAGAAGCAGGCGGGACCTGGCGCACCGGCTGTACAGCGCATCGTTGACCTTGATCATCGCCAGCTTGATAATATCCGCCGCGCTGCCCTGGATGGGAGTGTTCATCGCCAGACGCTCTCCCGCCTGACGCACCATATAGTTGCCCGCTGTTATCTCGTGAATGTCCCTGCGCCGGTTCATCAGCGTGGTCACATACCCCTTCTCCCTGCAGTGTTCCACCTGCCGGTCCATGTATTCCTTGACCTGCGTATACTTTTTGAAGTACTCGCTGATATAGTTCTCCGCCTCTTTTCTGGTAATATTCAGTTCATTGGAAAGGCCGAATCCGCTCATGCCGTAGATGACGCCGAAATTGACTGCCTTGGCGTTGCTCCGCTGCAGGCTGGTCACCTCATCCTCGGGCACGCCGAAGACCTTAGAAGCCGTGATGCGGTGGATGTCCTGCCCCTCGTTGAACGCTTCGATGAGCTGAGGGTCCTGAGAGAGATGGGCCAGCACCCGCAGTTCGATCTGCGAATAGTCGGCGCCTACCAGAGTATATTCATCGGATTCAGGGACGAACGCTTTCCTCAGCTGTCTTCCCAATTCCTGGCGCACGGGAATGTTCTGCAGATTGGGTTCCGTACAGCTGATGCGCCCTGTGGCCGTCACCGTCTGCTGAAAATGCGCGTGGATCTTTCCATTGTCGTCGATCAGAGGGAGCAGCCCTTCCACATAAGTGCTGGAAAGCTTGGTCAGCATGCGGTATTCCAGGATCTGCGCCACGATCTCAAATTCGTCCTGCAGCCGTTCCAGGATCTCCGCGCCGGTGGCGTAGCCGGTCTTGGTCTTCTTCGCCCCCGGGAGCTTGAGCTTTTCAAAGAGGATCACGCCCAGCTGTTTGGGAGAATTGATGTTGAAACTTTCGCCGGCCAGCTCGTAGATCCTGCTCTCCGCAGTAGCTATCCGGCTGTTCAGCAGTTCGCCCAGGCTCAGCAGCTCTTCCCTGTCCACGGCAAAGCCCTGGACTTCCATGCCCGCAAGCACTCTGATCAGAGGCAGTTCCACCTGGTAGAAAACCTCCTCCAGCTCCTTCTCCTTCATCTTTTCTTCCAGGATCCCCTTCAGCGCGTAAACATAAGCGCACCACCTGGCGCCATAATCAGCCATCTTTTGTCCTGGATCGGAGAACATGTCGGTCTGGCCGTTGTCCGCCAGGAATTCCTTCTCCGGCTGAAAACTCTCTTCCAGATATTCCAGGACCATGGTCGGCAGCTCATAATTGCTTCTGGTAGGTTCCAGAAGATACTGTGCGATGGCCGTGTCGAATGCCGGACGGAAACTGTGGGCGTCCATGCCGGCTCCGGCGGCCAGGGCATAGATGTCCCACTGAAGGTTGTGACCGCAGAAAGATGGCATACGCTGCGTCCAGACACGGCTCAATGCGTTAAGCACAGATTGATCATCCGTATTAAAATAATAGCACACAGAATCGCACAGAACGCTGATCCCGGTGATCTCAGGGGTTTTCCTGTGATTTGCATCGGACCAGACCTTGAGCACCGCTCCGTCCTGCTCCGCTACGGCGCGGGCGGCCGTTTCCGCTGACGCTTCATCCTCGATCACCTGGATCCTGTATTCTGGTCTCTTCCATTTTTTTTCAGACGCAGCCGGTCCTCCGCTCTCTTTTACCTCGCCGGAAGCGCTCAGCTTCTTGAGCAGGCTGTTGAATTCCAGCTTCCTGTAAAGGGCGATCAGCGTCTCGTAATCCGGAGTGTCGATTCTGGCCGCCTCCAGATCGATCTCAATGGGCACGTCCGTATAGATGGTGGCGAGCCTGCGGCTCATGGCCGCCAGCTCCGCGTTATTCTCTACTTTTTCTCTCAGCTTGGCGTTGCTGATCTCCTCCGTGTGCGCCAGAAGATTGGCCACCGTGCCAAACTGCAGGATCAGCTTCTGCGCGGTCTTCTCACCCACTCCCGGGATGCCGGGAATATTGTCCGACTGATCGCCCATCAGTCCCTTGTAATCAATGAACTGATCCGGTGTAAAGCCGTACTTGTCGATCATGGCCTGACGGTCGAACATCTCAAATTCCGATATACCCTTTTTGGTGATCAGCACCCTGGTCACATCGGTGGCCAGCTGCAGCTCGTCCTTATCTCCCGTGATGATCAGCGGGGACAGGCCCTCTTCCTCAGCCCGCCTGGCTACCGTGCCGATTATATCGTCCGCCTCAAATCCGTCGATCTCCAGCATGGGGATCTTCATAGCTCCCAGCACCTCTTTCAGCAGAGGCAGCTGCATGGCCAGCTCAGGCGGCATCTTTTTTCTGCCGGCCTTGTATTCCTCATATTGTTCATGGCGGAATGTAGGCGCTTTTCTATCAAAAGTCACCATCAAATATTCCGGCTCGTAGTCCGTTCGTATTTTGCTCAGCATATTAAGAAAACCGTACACCGCGTGGGTGTACAGTCCTTCTTTTGTTATCATGGGTCTTTGAATGGCATAGTACGCCCGGTTGATCAGGCTGTTGCCATCAATTATCACTATTCTGTTTTTTTCCATACGATTTCCTTTACCTGATGTTTCGTCTCATTTCCTTCGCTTTCATCGGCCGCCCCGTACTTGTCTTCTGCGCCGTCGGAACCGGACTCATCGGCTGAGACGGCCGTTTCAATACGGAATACGACTTCGCTTCCTCCGTTTTTCACGTCGTAGCCTTCCAGCGTAAAATCAGTTTCTGAGATCTGGCCGGAAAGCCATGGACCCAGATCCAATAAGATCTCGCTGGCGGAAAGCCCGGAAGAAGTGCCTGTCATGTCCATGCGGACCTGCCTGCGGCTGCCCTCGATCAGGAAGCTGCTCTCCAGCTTGATCGAACTGCTGTGCAGCTGACGGAAGGTCAACTCGCCCGTTCCCAGATAATCCTCGTAGAGCTTCATCGTGAACGAGGCTGCATCTGTAGTATACCCATTTATGCCGGCTGTTGCAACGGTATCTGAAAATAAGGCCGCATCTTTTGTATTGAGGGCTTCCACGTATTCGCCCATCCATTCCGCGCACGCCCGACTGTATTCATCCTGACTGGAAAAGCCCGCGCCTCTGGACAGACCGGAATCCGTGATCTCGGAGGTCTCTCCCTGTCCCGGCAGGACCGTGTTCGTCTCCAGTCCCCCTGTGGCCATCAGCGCCGGTGTGGACGCGTCCTGGTCCTGCGCTGCCCCTCCGGCCGCTTCGCCGCCGGCAGACCCGCTGCCGGTCGGGGAGACGGCGTCCTCTGTAATAGCGCTGCGATACATGACTATATTTCCGCCGCTGTTTTGCGGAGCGGGCGAAGCAGCTTCAACTTCGGCGTCAGATCCGGCGGGCCCGGCTGCGCCGCGCAGCACTTCGTCCCCGTCTTCCTCCGCCTGCTGCTTTGCAACGATACTGTATTGACAGCCCTGATCCTGCCCGGCTCCTCCGCCTGAATCAGCGGCCGATTCCGTCTCCTCCGCCGTTCTGTTTTTGTCTATAGCCAGATCCCTGAGCGGAATTCCCACGCCGTCCTGCATCATCGCCACAGACAGGATCCCTACCATAAATACGGCTGCCGCCGCGCCGGCTATTTTCCAACGGGGTCTTTTCCTCTCTTTTCGAACTGCTTTATCTTCCGCAGGCAAAACGACCGCGGCATCTTTCTCCCCAGAGATCTTCTCTGTCTCCTTCTGCGCTTCGATCTCCCGGCGCAGCGCCCTTCTGAGATCCAGATCAAAACGGTCCGGAACGGGAGCCGCAGGAATTTCAGAAAGCAGACTCATGATCTCTCTCAGCTGTTCCGCTTCTTCTCTGCATCTCCCGCACTGACCTAAGTGCTCCTCCACAGCGTTTCTATCCTGCGGCAAAAGCGATCCGTCCAGATAATCGGACAGCCGTTCTCTTGTCTTCTCACAGTCTGTGTTTCTCATTTGCTCCCCCTCCTTTCCCTTTCATTTTTTCTTCATTCATAAATTAGACGAAAAAGTTTTGATTTTGTTCCAGAAGAATCTCACGCAATTTCAGTCTCGCTCTGTTGATGCGGGATTTCACCGTGCCCAGGGAACAATCCAGCATACTGCTGATCTCCTCATATGAAAATCCCTGAACATCCCTCAGTATGACGATCTCCTTTTGTTCCGGGCTGAGGAGTTCCAGTGATCTCAAGATCATTTCCGCTTTCTCCCTGCGCTCCAGCGCTTCCTCCGGCGTGGGCGAGCGGTCGGGTATCTGAACGATCTTCTCCTCGTCCTCCCCATCCCCCGCGTACACGCTGTCGATCTTTTTCGCGCCGCTGTTCTTTCGCAGCATGTCGTTGCAGGTGTTGACCACGATCCGGTACACCCAGGTGTCGAAACTGCTCTCCTCTTTAAACGAGGGCAGATGACGGAACACTTTGATGAAGCTCTCCTGCAGGACGTCGAGAGCGTCATCCTCATTGCGCATATAGCGCAGTGCGATATTATAAGCCCTCGTCTTGCAGCGGACAATCAGCTGCTCAAAACTGGGCTCATCGCCGGCTTTCGCCCGCGTGATCAGCTCCCTTTCCTGTAAATCGGCCACTTCATCCGTCTCCTTAAATCATCTCAGAGAATCCAATTATTATACGGTGAGCTGCTCTCTCACATACTGGTAGATCCGGTCCGCCAGCGCGATCCCCTCGTCCACCACCAAGATCAGCCTTCCTTTAAAAAACTGCTTTTTGTCCTCATCCTTCATCAGCTTCAGATTGATCAGTATGTTCAGACGCGCTCCCTCCAGTGCCGCCCGGCAGCACGCCGCTCCCACGCCTGCGTCGCTGACGGCCATGACGCTTCCCTTGTGGGCGTACTCTTCCAGCAGTTCAAGGGCGTCGTAGCAGCATTTCGCGATGCTCATGGGGCATGCGGTAGCTCCTATCAGCGCTTCCTGGACCGCGTCTTCCTTCGCGCGCTTTTCTTCGGCGGTTCCTGCCGGAAGCCTGTATGCCGCCGCCAGAGGAGCGAAAGCCAGCGCGTCCTGTTCCACCAGATCCTCCAGTTTTTTCATCAGCTCGTCCGACTTTTTCAAAAGCTCCTGCATCTCCGTTTCCACGTCGGCATATTTTTTCTTCCCTACCGTCAGGTTTCCGACCATACTTCCGAGGGCGATTCCCACAGCGCCCACCAGCGCGGACGCGCCTCCGCCTCCCGGCGTCGGAGCCCCTGAAGCCAGTTCGGCAATCCACTCTTCACAGCTTTTATGTAACATTCGCCCTTCCTCCCGCTCTCACTCTGTCTGATTTCTTCTCCCTCTGCCGCAGTTTCCCGCGCTTTCAGCGCCTATCCGTCGTCCGCTGCGCACAGACATACTTATTCTATCCTAAAATACCCCATGTTGACAAGAACACAGACCGAATAATATAAATTTCCGGAAAATAAAAAAGTCCCCATTGAAAACGTGATTCGCCCTGCGGGCTCACTTTCACAGAGAAAACTTTTTTGTTATTCCGTCAATATCGCTTCGCGATATTTCCTGCATAATAAAAAAGCTTCCTTCAGAAACGCGATCCGCCCTGTGGGCTCACTTTCATAAGGTAACTTTTTTGAAACACGCGGAAATGTCAGCGGACGATATTTCCCGTGTTATAAAAAAAATCCCGAATGTGCCGTCAGGTTACGAATTCACACCCTATCTCTTGATAGGTGGGTCCTCTGTTCCTGCTTCTGTCTTCCGCTGCGAAGGCGGCCTGACATAGGCGACGGAAACCCGAGGTCCCGTGAACTCTCTGTAGGTTAAATTACATAACCTTAACGAGCACTCCAGGATTATAGATTTATTATACATCATTTCCCGTCGTTTATGTAGACGGAAAAATGATTTTTTTGTAATATTACTCGTACAGATCGACGGTGCTGTTGGTGTAGACTTTCTGAACGTCGTCGTCATCTTCCAGCGTCTCGATCATCTTTCTGAGATTTTTCAGATCGCTCTCGGCCGGCGTGGATTCCATGGACGGCACATAGTCGATATCCGCTTCCACAAACTCGTAGCCCCCGGCTTTGAGTCCGTCGCAGACGTCGTTGAATACATCGGGCGTAGTCAGGATCTCGAAGCTGTCCTCATAGGTGACCATGTCGTCTGCGCCCGCTTCCAGAGCCGCTTCCAGCAAGGCGTCCTCGTCGACGGAATCCGTCTTTTCGATGACGATCACGCCCTTTCTGTCAAACATGTAGGATACGCATCCCGGAACGCCCAGGTTTCCCCCAAATTTGTCGAAAGCGTGCTTCACCGACGCCGTGGTCCGGTTTTTATTGTCCGTCAGCACGTCTACGATGACGGCCACGCCGCCTGCGCCGTAACCCTCGAAGCTGCCGCTCTCATAGCTCTCTCCTCCCAGCTCTCCGGTTCCTTTTTTGATGGCGCGGTTTATATTGTCATTGGGCATGCCGATGCCCTTGGCTTTATCTATGGCGGTTCTCAGGGAAGCATTGTAGTTGGGGTCGCCTCCGGCCTTCGCCGCGACGATGATCGCCCTGGCATACTTCGTGAATACGGCAGCCCGCTTTGAATCCTGCGCTGCCTTTCTTCCGGCAATTGTACCATGTCTACCCATAAATATTCCTCCTAATTCTTGTCTAAGCGTTAGTAGTATACCACTAAAGCTGTCCGATTTCAACGGTTTCTTCTTCCGCGCCCTCATTTTGCGAGCGCTGGAGGTTTCTGAAAGCCGTGGCCATCATCAGCTTGATACGGTTCAGCTGATTGACGTCGCTGGCGCCCGGGTCGTAGTCGATGGCCGCTATATTGGCCATGGGATTGTATTTTCTCAGGGCCTTCAGCATACCTTTTCCTGTCACATGGTTGGGCAGGCAGGCGAAGGGCTGCAGACACACGATATTCTCCACCCCGCTGTCCAGCAGCTCTACCATCTCTCCCGTCAGAAGCCATCCCTCGCCGCACTGGTTTCCCAGAGAGGTGATCTTTTCGGCTTTCTTTGCCATCTCCTGTATGGGGATCGGGCCGTGGAACCTGCGGCTCTCATTGAGGGCCTTCACCGCGCCGGCCCGCAGGCCCTCCACGACGTGGATCGCCGCGCTGTTGGTCAGCATGGCCTTATAGGTGCCTGAGAGATATTTGAAATTGAATTCCTTGCTGTACATTCCGTAGAGGAAGAAGTCGATGAGATCCAATACCACGGCTTCTCCGCCCTCTCTCTCGATGATGCCCACGATATCATTGTTGGCTGTGGGGTGATACTTGACCAGGATCTCGCCCACCACGCCGACTTTCGGCTTTTTGACGTCCAGTACCGGCAGCCGGTCAAACTCCTCCACGATGGCCTTCAAATTCTTGTTGAACTTCGAGAAACTTCCCTTTGAGATATTTTCTCTGGCCGCCGCCACCCACTTATCGTAGAGCGCGTTGGCCGAACCGGCTTCTTTTTCATAGGGACGCGTGGCGTAGAGCACCCGCATGAGCACGTCTCCATACACCATGCCCATTCCCGCGCGTTTGATGATGCCCGGCGTGAATTTAAAGCCCGGGTTGCTCTCCAGCCCCGCATAATTGGCCGAGATGACAGGGACCTGCTCCATCCGCAGGTCTGCCAGCGCTTTCCTCAGCAGCGCGATGTAATTGCTGGCCCGGCACTGTCCGCCTGTCTGCGAGAGGATCACCGCGGTCTTGTTCAGATCGTACCTGCCTGATTTCAGCGCGCCGATGATCTGCCCCAACGCAACGATGGTGGGATAACAGGCGTCGTTGTTGATGTACTTCAGCCCTTCCTCCACCGCGTGTTTATCCACGGAGGGCAGCAGCTCCACTTTGTATCCGCCGTGAGCCAGCGCTTCCTCCAGGAACTGGAAGTGAATTGGCGACATCTGCGGCACCAGGATCGTGAAATCCTTCTTCATGGCCCGGGTGAATTCCCTGCGCTCAAAGGGTTTATCCTCCATGCTGTGGCGGATGTGATTCTTCTCCCGTTCTTCCATAGCGGCTTTCAGGGAACGGATGCGGATCTTTGCCGCTCCCAGATTGGAGCCCTCGTCTATTTTGAGCACGGTATACAGTTTATTCTTCTCTTTTAAGAGCTCCTCTACCTGATCCGTGGTAACGGCGTCCAGACCGCAGCCGAAGGAATTCAGCTGCACCAGCTCGATATCGTCGTTTCTGCCGGCCACCTCCGCCGCCTTATACAGCCGGGAGTGATACATCCACTGATCCAGAATGCGGATGGGACGCAGCAGATCTGTGAAGTGAGCCACAGAATCCTCCGTGAGCACCGCCATACCGAAGGATGTGATCACCTTATCCATGCCGTGGTTGATCTCCGGATCCAGATGATAAGGCCTGCCCGCCAGAATGATGCCTTTTTTATTGTTGGACTTGATATACTTGATCGCATAAGCGCCCTGACGCTTAATATCGCTCTTAAAACGCTTATCCTCTTTTCTCCCCTCTTTCACCGCCCGGTTGATCTCCGACATGCCGATGTTTCTGTCCCGCAGCAGCGCGTAAAGGCGCCGGACCAGCCGCTCGTCGTTGTCATAGGGCAGGAATGGGTGAGAGAACTCAACGCCTTTTTCCGCGAAAATATCGTCCATATTGTGGGCGATCACTTCCGGATACGTACCCACGATGGGACAGTTGTAGTGATTGGGCGCGGCGGGATCCTCCTCGCGCTCAAAATTGATATTGGGATAGAAGATCCATTTGATCCCCTGCTCCACCAGCCATTTTACATGACCGTGGACCAGTTTGGCAGGATAGCACACCGTATCGGAAGAGATCGTCTCCATTCCCAGCTCATAGATGGATTTGGAAGATACCGGCGAGAGCACGACCCGAAAACCCAGTTCAGTAAAAAACGTGAACCAGAAGGGGTAGTTTTCGTGCATGTTGAGGACCCGCGGAATGCCGATCGTTCCCCGTTTGGCAAATTCCTCCGCCAGCGGCGTATAGGAAAACAGCCTCTTGTACTTGTATTCAAACAGGTTGGGCAGCGCCTTGTCCTCCGCCTCCCTGCCCGCTCCCCGCTCGCAGCGGTTGCCAGTGATAAATTTCTTGCCGTCGCTGAATTTGTTGATCGTAAGCAGGCAGTTGTTCTCACAGCCCTTGCAGCGGGTATGACTGTTCGTTACCGTGAAACAGTTCATCTGCTCCAGACGGATCAGCGTGGACTCGGTGCCCTCGATGTAATTGTCCCTGGCGATGAGAGCCGCGCCAAAAGCGCCCATGATCCCGGCGATGTCCGGACGGATCACGTCTTTTCCCATGATCTTTTCGATGCTCCGCAGGATCGCGTTGTTCAGGAACGTTCCCCCCTGCACCACGATCCGGCTGCCGGCTTCCTCAGGATCCCTCAGCTTGATCACCTTGTACAGCGCGTTCTTGATCACCGAATAGGAAAGTCCGGCGGAAATGTCGCCGATGGTGGCGCCTTCCTTCTGGGCCTGCTTTACTTTGGAATTCATGAACACGGTGCATCTGGTTCCCAGATCTACCGGCGCCTTGGCGAACAGCGCTTCGTTGGCAAAGGCTTCTACGCCCATGTTCACGGACTTGGAATAGGTCTCGATGAAGGAACCGCACCCGGAGGAGCAGGCCTCGTTGAGCATGATATTATAGATGGCGTTGTCGCGGATCTTCATACACTTCATATCCTGCCCGCCGATGTCGAGTATAAACTCCACTCCCGGAAGAAATTCCTCCGCCGCCTTATAGTGGGCCATGGTCTCGATCTCGCCCATATCCACGCCGAAGGCGGCTTTGATCAGCCCTTCGCCGTAGCCGGTGACCGCCGCGTTGGCGATGACCGCGTTCTCCGGCAGCAGGTCATACAGCTCACGCAGCATGGTCAGCGTGGCCTCCAGCGGTTTTCCTTCGTTGCTCTTATAAAAAGAATAGAGCAGATATTTATCCTCGTCGATGAGGGCGGCCTTGGTGGTGGTAGACCCGGCGTCGATGCCCAGATAGACTTTTCCCCTGGCTTTCCGTATGTCTTTCCGTTTGATCTTATCCCTGTCGTGGCGTTCTTTGAATTCTCTGTACTCCTGAAAATCCCGGAACAGCGGGTCCAGATGCTTAGTCTCCGACATGGCGGAGGGCTCCGCATTGTTCAGACGGTACAGAATTTCCTCTACAGAGAGACAGGGATGTTTCTCAGAGAGCAGCGCTGCGCCGATGGCCACGTAGAATTTAGAATCCTCAGGAAAAATGATGTGCTCCGGCGTCAGTTCCAGAGTCTCGATAAACCGCTGGCGCAGTTCCGACAGGAAAGACAGCGGCCCTCCCAGAAATGCCACGTTGCCTGTGATGGTCCGGCCGCAGGCCAGACCGCTGATGGTCTGATTCACCACCGCCTGAAAAATGGAAGCCGCCAGATCTTCCGTGCCGGCTCCCTCGTTGATCAGCGGCTGGATATCCGTCTTGGCGAACACGCCGCAGCGGGCGGCGATGGGATAGATCATCTTGTGATGTTTGGCCGCCTCGTTGAGACCGCCGGCATCCGTATTCAAAAGCACCGCCATCTGATCGATGAAAGCCCCTGTGCCGCCGGCGCAGGTCCCATTCATCCTCTGCTCGATGGCGGAACCGTAAAATGTGATCTTTGCGTCCTCTCCGCCCAGCTCGATGGCCACGTCCGTATCCGGTATAAACGTTTCTACAGCCCGGCTGCAGGTGATGACTTCCTGCTCAAACGGCACCCGGACCAGCGAGGACAGGGACAGTCCCCCGGAGCCGGTGATACACATGGTTGCCGACACGCCCGGCATCTGGTCGTTCAGAACTTCCAGCAGTTCCTTCACCTTATCAAACACGTTGGACATATGTCTCTCGTATCTGCTGAATAATATATTATTTTTTTCATCGAGCAGTACGACCTTTACAGTCGTTGAGCCGATGTCGATTCCCAGTTTCATATTGCACTTCTCCTTTAACTGTAAAATTATATCATAGCCCCTCCAAAAAGAAAAGACTCCTGCTGTTCTGCTTTTGGTCATTCTATGATACAATACCCTTATTATGAAAAGTATAATCAGAAAGAGAACATATCAGGCGATCTATCGCCTGCTGGATCGGGTAAGCCCCCTGCCCGGAGACTGCGGCCTGCTGTGCGGAGCCGCCTGCTGTTCAGAACCGGCGGATCTGACGGGAGATGAAAAGCTGACGGGGGAATACGGCTCGGAAACGGAGATGGGGATCTATCTGCTTCCCGGAGAAGAAAAACTGTTCACGAGAAAGGAGAACTGGCTCCATTGGACCGTGGAAGACGCAGAGGATTTCGACTTTCCGGATTCCTGGCACGGCAAGATCTATTTTGTCCGCTGCAGCTGCGCGCCTCATTGTCCCAGAGAGATGCGGCCGCTGCAATGCCGTTTCTTTCCTCTGGCGCCTCATTTCACGGCGGATGGCAGACTGGTCCTCATACGTTCCGATCTGGAGCTGCCTTATGTCTGTCCGCTGATCCGGGACCGGATGGAGCTGACTCCTTCCTTTATAAAGGCTACTTACACCGTATGGACTCATCTGATCCGCGATCCGCTGATCTTCGACCTGGTGGTCTACGATTCCTCGTTCCGGGAGGATGGGGACGCAGACGTGGTCTATCCATATTTTTAGCGCGCAGAAGTCCGCCCGGACGCTGAACAAAAAAATCCGCGGCCCCGCTCCCGTTTTCCGGAGCAAGGCCGCGGTCTTTTTGTATTTTCAGACCCCTTTTGAATCGGTCCTCTGTTTAGAGCCGTCCTTCTGACTTTTGTTGTATGCCGTTATTCCACGTTTAAAAGCTGATACAGCGCCGACGCGGCTTCCGCTCTGGTCATCTGCGCGCCGCCGTTAAAGCGTCCCTTTTCGTCCCCTGTCATAACGCCCAGCCCATAGCACACGGCGGCATATCCCCTGTAGCTGTCCTCCACTTTATCCGCGAACAGGTCTTTGAAGATGCTGTTCTTCTGAGCCAGCTTATCGAAGCCCAGATAACGGACCATGAATTTGGCTGCTTCCTGCCGCGTCACGGCGCGTTCCGGCGCTTTTTCCCCTGTGAGAACGATCTTTCTCCGTTCCAGCATCTGATACAGCTCATCCTGATCCGCACCGGCCCAGCCGGGAGCGTACAGGTAACGGAGAAAATCCTCCTGCGTGATGGCGGTCTCCGGCAGGAACCGGTCCCCGCTCAAATAATAGCCGTTGTTCAGCAGCGCCCGGATGGTGGACTCCGCCCAATGGCCTGCGATATCTCCGTACTCGGGCATCAGTCCGTCCTGATAGGCCTTTCCTCTCCGATCGATCTGCGTTCCCTTGAAGGGATCGATGAGGTAGGATGTGACGCTGTTCTCAAAAGTGTAGACCAGAGATACCTGATCCGCCGCGGTCTTCACATAGGTCAGCTGCAGATTTCCTTTCTCATTAAACTTTTCGAAGGCTGCGGCGCTGGTGATCGCGCCGGAAGCGTCCGGGAATGAGACCTTGGGCCAGGCATTCTCGTAAGAAGTGACCGCTCCGTCCCTGGCATCCACAGTCACAGTCAGCCCGCTGCCGGCCACGCCGATGCCGTTTTCCGATCTGCGAAAGAAGAACGTGTAAGCTTCTTTTTCCTCCGGCCCGCTGTTCTTGTAAACGGACACATCCGGAGCGCTTTCCTTAAGCACGGTCTGCGCGAATTTCTCCGGCGCCATTTTCTTTGCGAAAGCTTCGGCCTTTGCTCCGGCCTGCTCCTCGTTCAGCGTTGCGCTCCCCTTTTTGTCGCCGCTGTCATAGATACTGAAGGAAAGGACCTCCCCGGTCTTGGCGTCCACGACGCCGTAGGCTCCGTCAAAGCTGAGCCGGTAGCGGTACTCATCAGGCTGGGTGTACTCTTTGCCCAGATAAGTGCTCTGCAGTTTCGCACCGCTCTTGAGACCGGCCGCCGCCCGCAGCAGACTTTCCGCTTTTTCCCGGCTGATCAGACCCGCCACATTTTCAACGGCCGACTGTTCTTCCGGCGTCAGCGCGGCTTCTTCCGAAGCGCCGCCGGCGCCCATGTCTTTGGCGTTGGCAGTGCTTCCGTACCTCCAGTGATAATCATTGTAGACGCTCACCATCTCCCCCGTCTCCGCGTTCAGAGCTTTGCCGCTGCTCTGATCCATATTGTACCCCAGAAAGACGGTCAGCTTTTTTTCCCGACTGTCATAGTACGTGTAATAATTCAGCTCCGCGCCGGCTGTCTCCGCATAGCGCTGGACGGCTTCTCCCGCCGGGAAAGCGGGTTTTGCCGCCGGGAACTCCGGCACGCTCTGTCCTGCGGAAAGTCCGCTGAACTGCCGCACCCCGCCGCTGTACTTGTCTACATATACCTCGGCCAGAATAAAGGAGACCGGCACATCGTTGACATACAGCTGATACGTGTAGCACAGATCGCCGGTGGAGGAGGCGTTTTCTTTCTCCCTGACCGCCCTCATCTGTCCGGCCAGAGACGGCATAGCTCCCTTCAGGAACGCATCGGCCTGCTTTCTTCCGGCTTCCCGCTCCACCTTCGCCAGCCCGCTCTCCTCTCTGTCAACGTACTTATAATAGCTGTTCAGATTTCCCTGACTGTCCACGGAAGCGCTGATCCCTCCGCTTCCGTCCTCCCTGCTCCACTCCAGATTCCAGACCGTCACCTTTTTTCCCTCGGCGCCGTTCTCCTCATATGTGGAATAATTGAACTCGGAAAAATCAGCCGGTATGGCCGCGGCGTTTTTTACGATGCGGATCGCCTTTTCCAGATCCTGGCCGCCGCTTTCTCCAAAGACCGGAAACACCGCTGCAAGAACCATAACCAGCGACAATGCCGTGCATATGAAACGCTTCATCTTTTAACACACTCCTTTTTTCTCTGAATCAACACTTATTGATTAGACGGATTCTTCAGATAAAAGTTCCGGAAATAATGAAAAATTTTCTGAAATGATCAGAGACAGAACGCTTTTTCACAGGGGGGAAGCCGCCTGCTTTTTTTATAATATCCTGTCTTGCAAATAAATTTTAATCATGGTAAGATAGCATGATTGAAAATATAAAAGAAAAAACCGTTGAAGAAGAACGGGGAAGTGAGGAAGAAACGAAAGATGAAAGAAACAGAATTATTAAAAGAAAATGGCGGACAGATCCCCGCCGAACTGAATAAAATGGGGACGATGCCGGTGGGCAAGCTGTTGTTCTCCATGTCTGTGCCCGCCATGTTTTCCATGCTGATCAACGCTCTCTATAATATTGTAGACAGCGTCTTTGTGGGCATGATCGGAGAGCCGGCTCTGACCGCCGTCTCACTGGTATTTCCCGTGCAGATGCTGATGATCTCTGTGGCGGTGGGTACGGGAGTGGGTCTCAGTTCACTGATCTCCCGCCGTTTGGGGGAAAAGAAGCAGGCGGAAGCGGACAGCGCGGCGGACCACGGCCTGATCCTTTTCGTGATCTCCGCCATGGTCTTCACCGTATTCGGCCTGTTCTTTTCCAGAGCCTTTATGAACGCGTTTACAGCCAATCCCGTGGTGGCGGATTACGGAACTTCCTACTGCTTCATCGTCACCGTCTTTTCCGTCTTCCTGTTCCTCTCCGTGGCAGGCGAAAAGATCATGCAGGGCACGGGAAATATGATGCTTCCCATGATCGCCAACCTCACGGGAGCCATCACCAACATCGTATTGGACCCGATCCTGATTTTCGGGCTTTTCGGGCTGCCCCGGATGGAAGTGGCCGGAGCCGCCGTCGCCACCGTGATCGGACAGGTCTTCGGCATGGCGCTGAATCTCTTTTTCCTGCTGGCTTTCAAGCACCACGTGCACATCAGCCTGAGCAAATTCCGCTTCAACGCTTCCACCGTGAAGAACATCTACTCGGTGGGCCTTCCCTCCATTATCATGCAGGCCATCGGGTCTGTGATGCTGGTGGGGCTCAACAGTATTCTCATCGCCTTCTCCGAAGCCGCCGTGGCGGTACTGGGCATCTACTATAAGCTGCAGTCCTTCGTCTTCATGCCGGTATTCGGCCTGAATCAGGGCACCATGCCCATCATGGGCTACAATTACGGCGCCCGCAACAAAGAGCGGCTCATGCGGGCGTTCTGGCTGGCTCTCATCACAGCTCTGGTCATCATGGGGCTGGGCATGGCGCTATTCCAGATCTTCCCCACTCAGTTCATGATGATGTTCAACGCCTCTCAGGAGATGATGTCCATCGGAGTGAGAGCCCTGCGTCTGATCAGTCTATGCTTCCTTCCTGCGGCTGTGGGTATCATCTGCTCCACCCTCTTTCAGGCGGTGGGACACGGCATGCTCAGTCTGCTGGTATCTCTGCTGCGCCAGCTGATCCTGATCCTGCCCATGGCTTATGTGCTGTCCCGCGTGGGCGGGGTGGAATCCGTATGGTACGCTTTCCCGCTGGCAGAGATCTTCGCCCTGATCGCCAGTATCATCTTCTGCAGAAACATCTACCGCAAGGAGATCCAGCCTCTGGAGGATTCCCGATCATAAGCCCGGCTGTGTAGAACAGCATTAAAAAGCGCCGGCGGTTCTGTGCGTATGAACCGCCGGCGCTTTCTTTCTGCCTTCCGTCTCCTTCTTTGCTTTCTCTTTCTATCCCTTGCCGTCTGTTTTTACTACTTGAGGAATCCGTTGACGATCTGCTCTTCGGCCTCCTGCTCTGTCAATCCAAGGGTCATCAGCTTGATGATCTGTTCTCCTGCGATCTTTCCGATAGCGGCCTCGTGGATGAGGGCTGCGTTCGGGTCGTTAGCGGAAATCTCCGGCACCGCGCTGATCTTCGCGTCGTCCATGATGATGGCGTCGCATTCGGAGTGGCCCGAACAGGCTGCGTTTCCGTTGATCTTCGACACGAACAGCTGCCGCGAACGGTCTCTGGCCACAGAGCGCGAAACGATATTCGCGGAAGAGCCTTCCCCGTCCAGTTCCACTGCAAATTCACTTCTGGCGTCCTGATCTCCATGGGTCATCAGACGCTCCATGACCACCAGAGACGCGCCTTCCGCCAACTTCGCCTCCGTCAGGCGATCCGTGGAATCCACGCCTTTGATCTGAACCGTGTCCATTTCCATATATCCGTTTTCCGCGATCTCCACAACGGTTTTGGGGTTCATGATCCGCTCGCCGGTCCCCTCCCCGCTGCCGTAGTGCTTCTCCACGTATTTCACTCTCGCGTTCTTCCCGATGAAGAAGCGGTGGATGCCGTCGTGCCGGCTGTCCTGATCTCCGCTGTTGTGAATGCCGCATCCCGCGATGATGGTCACGTCGCAGTCCTCCCCGATAAAGAAATCATTGTAGACCACTTCGGAGAGTCCGGCCTGGCTGAGCACTACCGGGATATGTACACTCCTGTTTTTTGTTCCGGGCTTTACGATGATATCAATACCGCTGCCATCCTTCTTGGAAACGATGTCCACTTCCTCCGTGGTATTTCGCTCCACGCTCGTTCCGTTCGCCCTGATGTTGTAAGCTCCCTCCGGTATCTCGTGAAATCCGGCGATCTCGCGCAGCAGGTCCCACTGTATCGAATCCATTTAACACTCCTCCTGACATCCAAATCTGCACTGCATCATATCCGGGGTCCCCAGCAGAGCCGGCAGAATATCTTCTTTTGCGCCGTGTTTCACGACCCTTCCATCCGCGATGAGAATGATCTCGTCCGCAATATTCAAGATCCGCTCCTGATGGGAAATGATCAGGATGGATCCCTTGATCTGACTGTGCATTTTCTCAAAGACGCTGATGAGATTGCTGAAGCTCCAGAGGTCGATTCCCGCCTCCGGCTCGTCGAAAACCGACAGCTTCGTCTTTCTGGCGATGATGGTCGCGATCTCGATACGCTTCAATTCGCCTCCCGACAGGCTGGCGTTCACCTCTCTGTTGATATAATCTCTGGCGCACAGCCCGACCTCGGAAAGATATTCGCAGGCGTCCGCCGTGGTAATGCTGTTTCCCGTGGCCAGCCGGATCAGATCGGACACTGTGACTCCCTTAAACCGCACCGGCTGCTGAAACGCATAACTGATCCCCAGTTTCGCCCGCTCCGTGATGGACAGGTCGGTAATATCCTGCCCGTCCCACAGAATGCGGCCTTCCGTGGGTCTTTTAATTCCGGCGATCACTTTGGCCAGCGTAGACTTCCCGCCCCCGTTAGGCCCTGTGATCGCAATAAATCTGTTGTCTTCGAGAACGAGGCTGATGTCCTTCAGTATCTCCTTCTCATCGGCGTCTTCCGTCACGCCGAACGATATGTTTTTCAGCTCCAGCATATGTATACCGCCCCTTTCCAGGTAACTGATACCCGGTATTTTTTCTTCAAATCAGACCTTATCCCCTTTTGCGCCGGGTCGTTCACGCCCCTGGGAACAGCCGTCCGCTTCCTGTAACCTGGAACAGTATACCATAAAAAAACCGGCAGGGAAACAAAATCATGTTTCACACTGCCGGCGATCTGTCTTTCTGTGGGGCTGCCCCCGTCTATATGGACCCGGTCTCCCAATCCGCCGTTCATCCCCCGCGCTAAAGGTCGATATCCAGCACCACGGGACAATGGTCGCTGCCGAACACGTCGTCGCGGAGCGTCACCTCTCTGATCCTGTCCCTGACGGACTCCGATACGAGAAAATAATCGATGCGCCATCCGGCGTTGTTGGCCCTGGCGTTAAAGCGGTAGGACCACCAGGTATAGGTCCCCTCCACATCCGGATAGAGATAACGGTAAGAGTCCACGAAGCCGGCCTCCAACAGTTCTCCGAATTTCCCCCGCTCCTGATCGGAGAATCCCGCGTTGCCCCGGTTGCTCCTGGGATTTTTCAGATCGATCTCCTGATGCGCCACGTTCAGGTCCCCGCACAGGATCACCGGTTTTTTTTCCGCCAGCCTGGTAAGATACGACCTTCTGGCGTCCTCCCACTCCATGCGGTAATCGATTCTCGCCAGCTTGTCCTGGGCGTTGGGGGTGTATTCCGTCACCAGATAAAAATTATCATACTCCAGCGTGATGGAGCGCCCCTCTCTGTCGTGTCCCTCCGTCTCAATGTCTCGGTTCACGGAGAGAGGTTCGTATTTGGTGAAAATGGCGGTTCCCGAATAGCCCTTCTTTTCCGCGCTGTTCCAGTACTGATAGTATTCTTCCAGAGGGATCTCCGCCTGACCCTCCTGCATCTTCGTTTCCTGAATGCAGATCATATCTGGATCCTCGGCCTGCACGAAATCGAGAAACCCCTTTCCAAGACAGGCCCGCAGCCCGTTTACATTCCACGTTATTAACTTCATCCGCCTATACCTCCATTCCGGGGAACGCCCGGATCCATATCCACAGTCATTCTCTGAGAACTTATATATCCGCTGCACGCCGGTTTTAAACGGAACGCGGCGAAAAAAAGTTTTCACCAGCATCGCCGGGCCCCATTTCCTTTCGCAGTGCAGCTCAGCAGTTCATCGAAAACATGAGAAGATCTGTTTTTTTCTTTTTGTCTTCTATAAACACCCAAAACAGAAAAAAACAGAGTACACAATAGGAACTTCTATCGTTTTTCTTGTCGAACTATGACGCTTTTTTCTTTTTGAGAGAAATTTCGTAAAGATAAGAAAAAATATTTTCCATATTTTTTATAAATAATAATTTATACCCATTTTCTTTTCGTTTTTGAACCAATTCTGCCGGCAAAAAGAAAAAATCGAGGATCTCCCATGTCATATCATAAAAAATCCGGCGAAAGAACAACATTCGCCGGATCTTTTAATATCAAAGATGGATATAAGCAAGTCTGTAAGCCGGGTTCTGTATTTGGCAACCATCTATCTCGACCTGCCATTGCTGACAGGCTCCAGCGACCTACCTTCCGGGAAGCGACGGGCAGCCGCCTTTCAGGCATTGTGCAGGCGAACCTGCAATTACCTCCCTGCTTGGTCTTGCTCCGGGTGGGGTTTACATTGACGCAGGACTGTTACCAGCCCGCCGGTGAGCTCTTACCTCGCCTTTTCACCCTTACCGCGTAAACGCGGCGGTTGTTTTCTGTTGCACTTTCCTTAAAGTCACCTTCACCGGACGTTATCCGGCACCCTTGCCCTGCGGAGCCCGGACTTTCCTCATGATGCGGAATCCCTTCCGCCCACGCGGCTGCCTGGCTTACTTATATCCGAATATTGATTATATCACAATCATCCACAGCTTGTCATCTGAAAAATCTTTATTCTACCACAAGCGCGTGTTTTCTTTCATTGTAGAGAGGATCGAAAATGGATGCGGGTATCCAGTATTTGTACTCACTTTTCCTATCTTCCACATTGTAGGGGTCGGAGATATAGTACCGCATGGTCGACCGATCATAGCCGCAGACCAGCACCGCGTGATTGTTGCTGAGCAGGCGCTGCTGCGCTCCCTCGATATCATAGATCCGGTAATTGGGTTTCTCCCAAAACAGTGTCACATAGGCGACCACGGGGTTTCCTGCCAGCAATTCCGCCTGCAGCTCCTCCACAGAACTTCCGGAAAAATCGGAAACCTTCCCAAACCGCGACGCATATTCCGCCAGCACCGGCGGATAGATCGTGGTGCGCGTTTTCTTCTCCTTGTCGGGCTTGTATGGCGATCCCACGAATCCCTTCGCCGGGTCGCTTTCTGTCTTCGGCATTCCATCCAGAAATTCAGGAAGCGTCGTGGCGGCGGCGTACCCCTTGCCTTTCAGGCCCATGAGCAGCGATGTGGCCTCGCAGCCCACCCAGGCCTCATACGGCTCGATCTGACTGATATAAGGCACTTCGATCACATTTACATCCGGCAGGTCGACCTTCGGCGGAACGGACGCAAGTCCAGAGAGGGCAAACAGTACCGCGGAGGCTTCCCCACGGGTCACGCTGTCCTGAGGACGAAAGGTTCCGTCCGGGTAACCGTGGAAAATATTCTGTTCCGCCAAAGAGCGGATGGCCTCGGCCGCATAACTTGCCCTGATATCGGGGAAAACGGCCTCTTCCGTTGAGCCGCCGGTGGTATCAGGCTGTCCGGTCCCGCCGTTTGAAGCCGTCGGCCCTGTCATACCCGGCCCCGTGACCGCTGAACCCGTGACTGCTGAGCCTGTGATCGCTGAACCCGTGGCCGCTGGCCCTGTGCCGGCGATCCCCGATCCCGTCACCGCCGGTCCTGTGACCGCAGCCCCGGCCGCCGGATCCGCGGATTTTCCATCGGGCATTTCCGATCCTGTGATCCCTGCCTCCGTGGACGGCACGGACTCTCCCGCCGTCTGCTCCAGGAAAAACTGGGTCTGGTAGATCATAGAGGCGAAAGCCTCCCTGGACAGTGTTTCCTCCGGATGGAACGTCCCATCCGGATAGCCAGAGAAAATATGGTTCTCAGCCAGCGTTCCAATGCTCCCTGCGCTCTTTGATCCCAAAGTCACATCTGTAAACGTTACGCTTACCGCTCCCTGGGAGAGCTGCTGCGGACGGCTGTATCTGAGAAAAGCGGCAAGCAGATCCGCCGCCTCGCCGCGGGTGGCGGGCCGGTCCGGCTTAAAACGCCCATCCTCATTTTCGATGATGCCAGCTTCCATCAGAGAATTGACCGCAGTCCCCGCCCAGTGAAACTGCAGGTCTCTGGGAAAAGGTCCTTTCTCTTCTCCAGCAGTTTTTTCGTCAGACAACAGGTCTTCTTCTATTTGGGACGATACGATCTGCGGCTCGTCCCCCTCCGCAAAAACAGGCGCTGCCGACGCAAAACAAAGCGCAGCGGCGCATAAGATCACCAATGGTCTTTGATAGGATCCCTTCATCTTGCTTCTCACTTTTTCTGTCATTGTTCCAACTCTTGCTTGTACCTTTCAACTCATAACCAACTGCATACCGCGATGCCGCGCGCTTTTCACTATTTCATCGACAGAAGCTGATCACGTCCGGATCGCGGATAACATAATACTCATTTCCGTTATTTACAGCACGAAATCATAGGGATTGACGTTCACCTGGGACTGCAGGATCTCCACCGCTCCCCCTGAACGATTTCTCAGTTTCTTCGCCATGTTCTCGGTGAAAATAAACTCTGTGCCGAAATGACCGGCGTCGATCATGCACATTCCCTGTTCTTTTGCTGCCTGGGCCTCGTGGTGTTTTACATCGCCGCTGATAAACACGTCACAGCCGGCAGCCGCGGCGGCATAGGCAAACTCTCCTCCGGCGCCGGTGCACAGCCCCACCTTTTTGATCACTCTGTCAGGATCTCCGGACACCTTGATCCCTCCCGGATGTTCCAGCACATCGTCCAGATAGATGGCAAAATCGGCCAGACGCATGGGCGTATCAAGATACCCCTGGGTGGCCATGCTCTGGGCCTTGTAGACCTGGCCGGGGATCGCCAGACGGGAAATGCGGTGAAGCTGAAGTCTGGTGGCCAGGTCGTCGTTGTTTCCTCCCCGCGTGGAATCAAAGCAAGTGTGGGAGGAATAAACGGATATTCCAGTAAAAATCAGGTCCAGCAGATTGCTTCCGGTCACATCGTTCTTGTCGATCTTCCGCAGTCCGTGAAAGATGAGCGGATGATGCGTCACGATAAAATCTACATCCTCAGAGATCGCTTCTTCAACCACCTCCTTGGTGATCTCCAGGCAGACCAGGATCCGGTTCACTTCCATCCGGCCCATGTCGATCTGAATTCCGGAATTGTCCCACTCTTCCTGATCGGAAAGAGGCGCTATTTCGTCCAGAATTCTTATCAGTTCTTTCGTTTCGATGCTCATACTGTCTCCCTCGCTTTCTTCAGCAGTCCGTTTAAAGCTTCCAGCCGTTCTTCCGCCAGCCTGATCCTCCCATGATCCGCCTTGCCTGATCCTGCTTCAATGTTTTTTATGATCTCATGCTCTGTTTTGATCTTCTTTTCAATAAAAGGAATCAACAGCGTATCCCTCTTCCTGAAAAGCAGCGGGCTGATCTCATAATCCAGACCGCCGGCTGCTTCCTGTCCTGCTTCCCTTTGTTCTTCTGCACCCGGCGCCGCCGTGATGATCTCACAGATATAACGTCCTTCCCTCACCAGAGATTCGTTTCGGATCTGCCATCCGTTGCCGCAAAGCCACCGCCGCAGCCGTTCCGGCGCGTTCCGGGGCTGAAGCACCAGCTTTGCAAAACTCTTCGATTTAGGCAGATCCGCCCCCAGGATCTCCGCCATGAGCAATCCGCCCATCCCGGCGATGATCACCGTATCCACTTCCGCCGGTTCAAGGGGACCCAGACCGTCCCCCAGCCGAAGATCGGTGAGACCGAAGGCCCCGTACGCCTCGATATTCTGTTTCGCCTTCAGCAGCGGTCCTTCATTGATATCACAGAGGATCACCTTTGCAGCTATATGATTTTCATACAGAAAAATAGGCAGCAGACCGTGATCTGTGCCTATATCTGCGACTGTTTCACCTGCTTGTACCTCGTCTGCCAGTCTCTGCAGCCGGTCAGATAGTTTCACCATTTCCGCTGTTTACTCCAGATAATCCTTCAGTTTCTTGCTTCTGCTGGGATGGCGCAGTTTCCTCAGCGCCTTGGCTTCGATCTGACGGATCCGCTCTCTGGTGACATCGAATTTCCGCCCTACCTCTTCCAGCGTCCTGGCGCGGCCGTCATCCAGCCCAAAACGCAGCTTCAGAACATTCTGCTCCCGTTCCGTAAGCGTGTCCAAAACCTCCACAAGCTGTTCTTTCAGCATGGAAAACGCCGCCGCTTCCGCAGGAGCGGGAACGTCGTCGTCGGGAATAAAATCGCCCAGATGGCTGTCTTCCTCCTCGCCGATAGGAGTTTCAAGAGATACCGGCTCCTGGGCGATCTTCAGGATCTCCCTCACCTTTTCCTCGGAAATATCCATCTCTTTGGCGATCTCCTCCGGAGACGGTTCTCTCCCGTATTCCTGGAGCAGCTGTCTGGAGATACGGATCAGCTTGTTTATGGTCTCCACCATGTGCACGGGAATACGGATCGTTCTCGCCTGATCTGCGATGGAGCGGGTGATCGCCTGCCTGATCCACCAGGTGGCATAGGTACTGAATTTATAGCCCTTCCTCCAGTCAAACTTGTCCACGGCCTTGATCAGACCCAGATTGCCCTCCTGAATGAGGTCGAGAAACAACATTCCTCTGCCCACGTATCGTTTGGCGATGCTGACTACCAGACGAAGATTGGCCTCGCACAGCCGTTTCTTCGCTTCCTCGTCGCCCTGCTCCATTTTTCTGGCAAGTTCGATTTCTTCCTCCGCGCTGAGCAGCGGGACCTTTCCGATCTCCTTCAGATACATACGCACGGGATCATCAACGGCCACCCCTTTGGGCAGCGAGGATTCAATGTCAACTTCTCCGTTTTCCGCTACCAGCTCCAGCTCCGGGTCTTCTTCCTGTTCCAGCGCGATGATGTCAAAATCATCCGGCTCTGTCTCGGATACGATCTCGATCCCCATGGAGGCCAGCGAATCGTATAGATCGTCCATCTGATTTTTGTCCAGTTCCACATCTCCCAGCTGATCGGAGATCTCCTGGAACGTGATGGAACCCTTCCTCTTCGCCTTCTCGATCACGTTGTTGACGTACTCGAACTTTTTATCATCGTTGTTTTCTTCAAATCCCATTTGATGTCACTCCCTACCTTTTCATTTCGCGTTGTATATCCATCAATTCTCTCGTCAATGCCTCGATCACTTCCGATTCCACATTTTCATCGGCCAGAGAAAGTATCTGCAGTATTTCTTTTTCCCGTTTCTTCCTCGCGCGGTCGCGGATACGCGCCGCGCAATCCGCAAAGACCGCCTCGTCCACATCCGCCAGCTGTATGTTTTCCATGATGTAGGCCAGCATACTGTTCTCTTCGTCCTCCAGCCCGTCCCGCAGTCTGTCCAGATCGATCTCGGAATCCTCGTCGTACAGCCCCAGGATCCCGTCGTAGATCCGTCTGCAGCTCTCGTCGCTGAAGGCGTTTTCGATGGATCTGATCCGCGGAATATAAGAACTTTTGAACAGCATCAGACGGATCAGGTTCATCTCCAGATTCAATACCCGTCTGTCGTGCTTCTGTTTGGGTTCCTCCGGCTCGCCGGCCCGCGCAGGAACCTCTCTCTTTTTTTCGGGCTCTTCCCGGAAACCTCCGACCTCCCGCCGGATCGCTCCCTCGGAGATCCCCGTCTCCCTGGCGATCTGCCCGACGTACACATCCGCTTCCACCGGGCTCAGCTCCCGCAGCACTCTGGCCGCTTCCTGAAGAAAGGCGATCCTTCCCTCGGTGCTCTCCAGATCGAACTTTCTGCGGAGAATATCTATCTTATAATCGGCAAAGGGCTTGGCCTGCTTCGTCAGCGCCAAAAAAGCCTCTTTTCCGTTTTTCTTTACGAACTCGTCCGGGTCTTTGCCGTCGGTGACGTGCAGCACCTTTACCCGGCAGCCCGCAGCTCTGAGAATATCCAGGCCGCGAAGTGCCGCAGCCTGACCCGCCGCATCGGCGTCGTAGGACAACACGATATTTTCTGTATAGCGCTTCAGCAAGGCGGCCTGATTTTCCGTCAGGGCCGTTCCCAGAGAGGCGGACACATTTTTGACCCCGCTCTTGTAGAGAGAGATCACATCCATGTAACCTTCTACCAGAATTGCACAGTTCTCTTTATTTATATCCTGTCTTGTCAGATTTAATCCATAGAGGTTATTTTTCTTCAAAAAAACCTCTGATTCCGGTGAATTCAGGTATTTGGGCGTTCCGTCGCCGATGGCCCGGCCGCCGAATCCGATGACCTTTCCACGGGTATTGACGATGGGGAACATGACCCTGTTTCTGAATTTATCGAAGTATTTTCCCTTTGACTCGGACACCAGCCCCAGCTCCAGCAGAAGCTTTACATCCACGCCCAGTTTCATAAAATAGCGATAGAGCGTATCCCAGCCCCCATCGGCGTAGCCGATGCCGAATTTCTGCAGCGTGGCCGGATCCATCCCTCTGCGCTTCATATATGCGTAGCCTGGATTTGCCTGGGTGGTAAAAGCCCTGTAAAAGAAGTTTGCCGCCTGGCGGTTGATCTCATAATACAAGTCTCTCTTGCCGTCCCCCGGCCGTGTGGATCTTTTGACTTCAATGCCGTACTCTCCCGCCAGCTTTTCGATCGCTTCCTGAAAGTCAAGGCTGTAGTAGCGCTTTATAAACTCGATGACGTCGCCGGTGGCTCCGCATCCGAAGCACGTGAATATCTGCTTCGTTTCAGAGACAACAAAAGAAGGTGTCTTTTCATTGTGAAAGGGACAGACTCCTTTGTAATTGCTTCCGGCTTTCTTCAGTACAACGTTTCGGCCAATTACATCGACAATGTTACACCTACTTTTGATTTCTTCTACTATGGATTCGTTTTTCCCGACTCCCACGTTCTGCATACCCCCTAGATTCCCTTCCCCTGACAAGCGGACCCTCCGGGAGCGAACCGCTGTCCCGGAGAGCGGTATGCGCTCTTGTTAAGAGAAGGTACGCTTCTTTATTCGACAAAACATGGGCAGTTCCTTTTTTTTTACGAAAAAAATTCCTTCTTTCTGCTTAAGGCCGGCGAAAACATTGCGCGCGCCCTATCTCCACCCTTTGGGAACAAAAATTTCACTGAACATGCTGACTGCATATCGGTCGGTCATCCCCGCGATGTGGTCCTTTACCACTTCGTCCAGCCCGCATTCGCCGATCATCACCCGGCGTTCTTCCGGCAGCCGGTCGGGATTGGCGCGGAAGTAGTCGTAGAGGAAAAAGATCATATTCCGTATCTTATCCAACTCCTCATCTTTCTTCACCACTTTGCTGTAATAAACGCGTTCAAACATAAACCCGCGCAGCCGTTCCATGGCCTCCAGCGCGTCGCTGCTCATAGCGATCCGATCTCTTCCGTCGCTCTGTTCGATCATATCCATGACCAGCTTATTGATCCGCTCCCCATGGGTGGCGCCCAGATACTCGATGCAGTCCCGCGGCAGCTCCTTTTCCGATATGATGCCGCCGCGGATGGCATCGTCGATATCGTGATTGATATAAGCGATACGGTCGCTGGTTTTCACTACCTGGCCTTCCAGCGTGAAAGGGATCGCGGGACCGGTGTGATTGAGAATACCGTCCCGCACTTCCCGAGTGAGATTCATACTGCGTCCTCTGCTGTTTTTCTCCAGGCAGTCCACCACTCTCAGACTCTGTTCATTGTGCCGGAAACCGCCCGGGTGCCTCTCGCTGAGAAAGTTTTCACCGTTGTGACCGAAGGGCGTATGCCCCAGATCGTGGCCCATGGCGATGGCTTCCGTCAGATCCTCGTTCAGCGCCAATCCTCTGGCGATGGTCCTGGCGATCTGGGAAACCTCCAGGGTATGCGTCAGACGGGTCCGGAAGTGATCTCCCTCCGGCGCCAGAAAAACCTGCGTTTTGTGCATCAGTCTCCGAAGAGACTTGGAGTGAACGATCCTGTCCCGGTCCCGCTGAAAATCGGTACGCAGATCGCACTGCGGCTCCGGAATCACACGTCCCCTTGACTGTGCCGCTTTGGCGGCGTAAGGTGATAAGATCTGAAATTCCCGTTCTTCTAGCTGTGTTCTCAGAATCATCTTTCCGTCCTCCTGATGATTCATTTTATCAAATGGCCAGACCTTTTGCAATTTGTTTTCCAAGTTCCTGATCCGCTTGAAGAAAATGCCGTATCAATTCTCTCTGCAGATCGTCCCGCAGAAACATCATACTGTCGATCACGTTATCCTCCAGACGGCGCCGGGCTTCCTCGCCCAGGCCTCTGTAATAGGCCCCGGCCTGAAGATAGTGTGTCTCGCCTGTGTTTTTGCCCGCAGACCTCTTTTTCACCCCGGCGTCCCTGCCGGTCCCGTCATCAGTCTCGTCGTCTTCGTCCCACTGCGCCGGAACGCTGCGGCTCCTGTTGACCGGAAGCGATTCATAATCCGGTCCAAGCCTGTGCCGCTGCCCGTCCTCCATGGCGAGAGCCATGACAGCAAGCAGCGGATCCCCTGAAAATTCAATACCCTTCACCAGATTTCCCGGATTGAAGGCCGCCTTCTCCACTTCGTTTAAATAATCATTTACAGGATCTGTTAAGCTCATTTTTCCAATACGGACAGGCGGGATCAGTTGGGCCGGCCAGATCTTTGACGCGTCGGTCAGGCAGAATGGCAAGTCACAAGCGCTCTCCTCCGGAACCATCTGAACAAAAAGCTCGTATTCCGCCGGCGTTCCCTCTTTCAGCGTTTCATAGAGATCTCTGGACGCGGCGTCACTGTCGAATCCGGCCAGGAATTCTGCTTCCTGACGTGTGACCGTCCGCTCACCCGCCATGGGACGCCAGCTGCAGCGAACCAGACGGCGCTTTCCGTCCCTTCCCTTCCAGCGATATGTATTGACGCCGTATCCGGGCATGTGACGGTAGCTTTTAATGGTCCCGCCGTCTCCGAAGAGGTGCAGCAGCATGAGAATGCTTTCCGGATTTGAGGCGGCGAAAGCCCAAAACCTCTCCGGGCATCTGAGATTGCTCTCCCGATCACGCTTCACCGCCTCGGCCAGCTTCGGCAGCTTTGCAGGTTCTCCGATGCAGAACACCGGCAGATTCAGGGACAGGAGATCGTAATTTCCCTCTTCTGTATAAAATCGAACTGCAAACCCTCTCACATCCCTGCCCGTTTCGCCCCCCTGTTCCAACGCTTTGGAAAAACGCACAAAGACAGGAGTCTCTTTTTCCGGGTCAGAGAGAAAATCCGCAGAAGTCCAGTCTCTCAGAGACATGTACGGCTGAAAAGTTCCGCGGGCGCCCGCGCCCTTTGCAAAAGCAAAGCGCCGGGTGACGGTTTCTCCGTTTATTGCTGCCAGTTTTTTTAACAGTCTTCGCTCTTTCAATGCTTCAATCATATTTCTTTTACCCCCGCTTTCGATGCCCGCGGTCTGCTGTCGCGTCTCGGACGAAGACCGCGGGTACTTTCAGTATATGCGGGAGGGCATGATTTCGGGATTGGCGGAACCCCTTCGCGTATTGAGCCGAAAAAAAAGGACAGCGAAAAATTCACTGTCCCATTTCATTTTCTTTTTCTCTCGATGGATCTTACTTTCCGGTGTGACCGAAGCCGCCGGTCCCGCGATCGGTCTCCTCCAACTCTTCCGCAGCCTCCCAGTGGACTCTCTCATATGATG
Organism: Bacilliculturomica massiliensis; assembly: GCF_900605495.1. GTDB lineage: Bacteria > Bacillota > Clostridia > Peptostreptococcales > Anaerovoracaceae > Bacilliculturomica > Bacilliculturomica massiliensis. The sequence goes on along the minus strand of NZ_LR027603.1, from coordinate 1,039,104 downwards.
CGATCACCATCTGGGCGATGCGGTCTCCATTTTGGATCACAAAGGGTTCTCCGCCCCAGTTGATCAGCGGTACCTTGATCTCGCCGCGGTAATCGCTGTCGATGGTACCCACTCCGTTTACCAGACCGATCCCGTATTTGATCGCCAGTCCGCTTCTGGCGCGCACCTGTGCCTCAAACCCCTGAGGAAGCTGGATAAAAAGACCGGTAGGCACCAGCATCCGCTCTCCGGGCTTCAGAACCGCCTCTCCGTCCAACACGGCGCGCAGATCCATTCCCGCGGATCCGGCAGTCTCATAGGCCGGCAGATCGCCGCTCATTGTTCTGATTTTAATCTTCATACGATCCCTCCCAATCAGCAGTTTTTCAGAATGCTGTCCAGTTCAAGTCCATCGCGCGCCACGACTACGCCGCAGTATTTTGTGATGTCCGTGATGAGCTCCGCGGCGCGGCCGATCTCGTCCATCGTCACCCGATCCACATTAGCGATGACCTCTTCCGGCGGTTTTACCCGGCCCAGCAGCAAAATGTTCTTTCCGTTAGAAAACATCCGGCTGTTCACGTTCTCCTGTCCGAAGATATAGTTGCTCTTGATCTGCTCCTTGGCCATGTCCAATTCTTCATCGGTGACACCATCCGCCGCAAGCCGGCGCAGCTCCTCCGCGATCCCGCGGACCGCGTCCTCCGTCTTGTTGCTGGCAACGCCTGCGTAGATGCTGTACATACCGTGCTTCACGTAAGAGGACGAAGAAGAATACACCGAATAGGCAAGTCCCTTCTGCTCGCGGATATTCTGGAAGAGCCTGGAACTCATGCTGCCTCCCATAATATTGTTCAGAAGCGCCAGCGCATAGTACAGCTCATGATCCATGGGAACTCCCCGCACGCCAAGACAGATATGCGCCTGCTCCACGTCTTTGATCCTCACCAGCCGTGAAGGTGCGAAAGAATGTTCCGTCTCCTGTTTTTCCTCCTTGTCCGGAGCAAGACCCGCCAGCTTTCCTTCAAAATACTCACACATGCGTTCCGGATCAAAACTTCCCGCCAGAGATACCACGATGTTGTCCCTGGTGTACTCCCTATTCCTGTAATCCAGAATGTCGCTGCGGCTGATCCCCAGAAGCGACTCTCTCGTACCGATGATCGGACGTTCCAGCGGCGTCCCCCGATATACGTTCTCCGACAGAAGGTCCTGTGCGAATTCGTCAGGCGTATCTTCTATCATCTTCATCTCCTCCAGAATGACGCTTTTTTCTTTCTGCATCTCTTCCGGGTCAAAACGGGAATTCAAAAACATGTCCGCCAGAATATCGCAGGCCTTTTCCAGGTTGCTGCCCAGCGTTTTAATATAGTAACAGGTAGCTTCTTTTCCCGTGAAGGCGTTGATATTGCCTCCGATCTTGTCCACATCTTCCGCGATCTGCCGGGCGCTGCGCAGGTCGGTCCCTTTAAACAGCATATGTTCGATGAAATGAGAAATACCTGAAATACGTTCCGTCTCATCCACGGAACCGGCCCGCACCCAGACGCCGACTGCAGCGGACTGTACATATGGGATCTCTTCCATTACCATGCGGATACCGCAGTTCAATCTTTTATTGATCAGCATTTGACATACCACTTTCTTCCTTTGTTTTATCGGTCACCTGTACGCCGCAGGCAAGGCAGCCTGTGCCGCACAAATAACAGTATAGCATAAAACCTCAGTTATTTCCCACTTAATTTTCGGCCGCGGCAAATGTGGCAGGCTGCTGCATCTGCAAATGGCTGGACCGGAAGAATAAAGACAGCTAGCCAAATAAAAACCCCATGTATCGCAAGTACATGGGGTTTTGTGTTATGATGGACATAACTGCTTTCTTGGCTAGCTTCATTTTATTCCAGCTTATCTGTTTTGTCAAGTACCTTGTTTTACTCTTTTGTGCAATTTGATCCTTATTTATCCAGTTCCGCTGATCCTCAGGATCCGATCCACGCCGGAATGTGGAAGAACTCCCAGAGCACTGAGATCACTTCAAAGCCGGTTAGTCCTGCCGCAGCTATGAGAAGCAGCAGAAGGAGAACTCTTCCGGCCTTTTTCTTTTTCCTGATCATAAAAAGCTTCCTTCCTAATTTATTCACCCTTTACGAGGAGCTGATACAGGCGGTATTCTCCACAACAAAAGACGCCTCGGAACATCATATGGCCCGGGGCGTCTTCCTATTCTTATAAATTCTCTGACAGGGGATCCGGCAGATTACTCCGCCTTTACCACAGGAATGTCTTCCAGTCCTTTTCTCGTCAGGTTGATGCGGTTCTGGTTATCGATCTCGGAGACCTTGACCGTGACCTTGTCTCCGATATTCATGACGTCCTCAACCTTCTCCACTCTGTGCTTTTCCATTTTGGAAATGTGCAGCAATCCTTCCTTGCCGGGAAGGACCTCGATAAAGGCTCCGAAATTCATGATCCTCATTACTTTTCCTTCGTAGGTCTCGCCGATCTCCACATCCTTGACCAGCAGTTCCACTTCTTTTACCGCTGCGTCGGCTGCTTCCATATCGGGAGCGGCAATGTAGATGAGACCTTCATCGTTGATGTCGATCTTTACGCCGGTATCTGCGATGATGCGATTGATGGTCTTGCCTCCCGGTCCGATGACTGTTCTGATCTTGTCCGGATCGATCTGCATGGAGATGATCCTCGGAGCGTAGGGCGACAGCTCTTTTCTGGGCTCCGGAATCTCTTCCAGCATCTGATTCATGATGTGCATTCTGCCTTCCTTCGCCTGCTTCAGCGCATCCTGCAGAACCTGTCTGGACAGGCCGTGTACTTTGATATCCATCTGAATAGCGGTAACGCCCTTTGCGGTGCCGGCTACCTTAAAGTCCATGTCTCCCAGAAAATCTTCCATGCCCTGAATATCGGAAAGGATGGCCATCTTGCTGCTGCCGTCCTCCTCCACTCTCTCGATCAGACCCATGGCAATACCGGCCACGGGAGCCTTGATGGGTACGCCGGCGTCCATGAGAGCCATGCAGCTTCCGCAGACGGAAGCCTGGGACGTACTGCCGTTGGAGGACAGGATATCCGACACCACGCGGATGGCATAAGGGAATTCTTCCTCAGTGGGCAGCACAGGCAGCAGCGCGCGCTCTGCCAGGGCTCCGTGACCGATCTCGCGGCGGCCGGGGCTTCTCATGGGACGGGCTTCGCCCACGCTGTACGGCGGGAAGTTGTAGTGATGCATGTAACGCTTCTGTACTTCATCTCCGATGCCGTCGATGGTCTGCGCATCGCCCATGGGTCCCAGGGTGCAGACGGACATGGCCTGAGTCTGCCCTCTCTTGAACAGCGCAGAACCGTGAGTTCTGGGCAGAAGACCCGTCTCACACCAGATCGGACGGATCTCGTCGAGCTTTCTGTTGTCGGGACGAACACCCTCGTCCAGGATCATCCGTCTCACCTGTTCTTTGGTTATATTGTAGAGCACGGCGTCCACATCTTTAGGATTCTCCGGATAGATCTCCGCGAAATGCTCCTTCGTTTCCGTCTCCACCGCGTCCATTTTGTCCAGACGCTCCTGCTTGTCGTAGGTCTGGATCGCCACTCTCATTTTCGCTTCCGCGTATTCTCTCACCGCCTGGTCGATATCGGCGGGCGCAGTGTGGATCTCCACTTCACGCTTGGGTTTGCCTACCTCGGCGACGATCTCCTCAATAAAGGCTACCAGCTTCTTGATCTCCTCGTGTCCGAACATGATCGCTTCCAAAATGACGTCCTCCGGAACCTCCTGCGCTCCGGCTTCCACCATCATGACCGCTTCTTTCGTACCGGAAACCACCAGATGCAGATCGCTGACCTCTCTCTCCGCCTGCGTGGGATTGATGACGAACTTGCCGTCCACTCTCCCGATCAGCAGAGAAGCTGTGGGCCCGTCCCAGGGAATGTCCGAAATGGACAGCGCCACAGAGGAACCGATCATGGCTACGATCTCAGGCGGGCAGTCCGAATCCACGCACATTACGGTTGCTACCACCTGCACGTCATTGTAGAATCCCTTGGGAAACAGCGGACGCATGGGTCTGTCCATCAGTCTGCAGTTTAAGATCGCCTTCTCGGAGGGACGGCCCTCTCTCTTGATGAATCCGCCGGGGATCTTGCCGGCGGCGTACATTCTTTCTTCGTATTCGCAGGACAGCGGGAAAAAGTCGATGTCCTGTCTGGGCTGTGCAGAGCAGCAGGCCGTCACGTTGACCACGGTGTCGCCGTAGCGCATCATCACCTGTCCGCTGGCCATCTCGCAGACCTTTCCGATCTCCAGCTGAAGGAGTCTGCCCCCCAGCGCGTACTTAAATGTTCTGTAGTCTTCAAATCTCATGTTTAACCTTACCTTTCGTAATCAGGTCCGGCTTGACAAGTTAACCTACCCACCATACTTGCAATGGCGATAAGTTAAGTTCTCAAGCCTGACCCGCACCCGATTGATGTTATTTAAGCGGGAAATAATTAATATTTCCTATGAAAAAATAAGGCGAGGATGTCCCCGCCTTTTTTCTTAACCTATTTTCTCAGACCAAGACGAGCGATCACAGCTCTGTAACGTTCCAGATCTTTTGCCTTTAAGTAGTTGAGAAGGTTTCTTCTCTGACCTACCATCTTCAGAAGGCCTCTTCTGGAATGGTGGTCCTTCTTGTGCACCTTCAGATGCTCGTTCAGATCGTTGATCCTGTAGGTCAGAACAGCGACCTGTACTTCCGGCGAACCGGTATCTCCCTCGTGAGTCTTGTACTCTTCAATGATTTGAGCTTTTGCTTCTTTCGTGATCATTTTTATCTCCTTTTCTTCATTCACCTTCAGCCATGTAACGCGTCGGAGAGTCGCAGAACAGAGCCGCAGGTACTCTTGCCAGCAATGCTAACGATTTATATTACCATATTCCATACAATTTTGTAAAGCCTTTTTTATATTCTCTCTTCTCTGCTGATGAAACTCTCTGGCGGTATTGCAGTCTTTGCCGATCTGGACCGACAGCGCGTCCACGCTGTCGAACTTATACTCGTCCCGGATCTTCTTCACAAATTCCACGCGGATCTCCTCGCCGTATATTTCCTCGTCAAAATCAAAGATGTGCGTCTCTATGTTTTTTTTATACTTGCCGATGGTGGGCTTATTGCCCACGTTGGTCACGCTCTCATACCGGATGCCGTCGTACATGCAGTACGTGATGTATACGCCGTTGGACGGCGATACCATCGTCTCATCGATCGTGCAGTTCAGCGTGGGAAAACCGATGGTCCTGCCGATCTTGTTCCCCACCACCACCCGCCCGCCGATGGAATAGTACCGGCCCAGGTATTTAGGACAGGCTTCCACTTCGCCCACCGCGATGAGATTGCGGATCAGCGTGCTGCTGACCACGTTGCCGTCGATGGTGAAGGGCGCCAGCACAGTCAGTCCGTATCCCAGCCGCCTGGCGTTGGCGCGCAGAAATTCCGGATTTCCCTCCGCCTTATAGCCGAAGTGAAAATTGAAACCGCAGAATGCTTCTTTCATGCGGAACCGGCCGATCAGCAGCTTCTCCAGAAAATCTATGGGGGGCAGGGTCATGATCTCCTCTGTAAAGTCCAGCGAAAAGAGATAGTCCACACCCAGCAGCTCCAGGATCGCCGCTTTCTCGTCGGGGTATAAAATATTTTTGATCAGCGACTTGCCTGACAATACGTTTTTCGGATGATTCGTAAAGGTAAAAACGGCGCTTTTGAGCCCTTTCTCCCTGGCGCAGCTGCCCGCATGCCGGATCAGTTCCTGATGACCGCGGTGAATGCCGTCAAAATTTCCCAGAGCCACCGAAGTGGGATCTATATTTTCGATTTCCGAGAGACTTCTGAATACTTTCATCTGTTAAACACCTTATCGCAGTTATATTTTTTCTGCTCCTCATTCCAGACAGCCGTTCCCATGAAATTGAGATCGGCCCCGTATACAAGATAACAGTCCGCCAGCTTGCCCATACCGCCAATATGCGACGCTCTCTTCTGAAAGCCGTGTTCGTCCCGTTTCAATTCTTCTGAAAACGGAAGCTTGTCCACCGCAGCGTCGGCTGCAGTCAGATAACCGCCGTTGGAAAACCAGGCTTCACGGCCTCTTCGAAGCACCAGCCTTCCCAGCGAAGGCAAATAGAAATCAATGTCCTTTACATAATCCCATATTTGGTCGCCCTTATCCGCAAGCTCTTCCAGTGTGACCGAATTTTCTAATGCGGCCGCGCCGCTGGCCGTGCGCAGCAGAAAACTCATAGCCGCGCCGCAGCCCAGGTACTCACCCACCTCCTGGCACAGACTTCTCACATACGTTCCCTTTGAACAGGATACGTCAAAACAGACCCGTCCTGTCGTCAGATCCATATCGACGATCTCCAGATCAGTGATGGCAACGGGCCGCCGGCTGATCTCTACGGTCTGACCTTTGCGGGCATACTCGTATAATCGTTTTCCGTTTACCTTCAGCGCCGAATACTGGGGCGGAAGCTGCATGATATTTCCGCGCAGCGGCTCAAAAGATGAGAGTACATCCCGCTCCGAGATGCCCTTCAGCCGATCTCGTCTGTCCACAGTGACGGCGCCCCAGATATCCAGCGTGTCCGTACTGATCCCCAGCATCAATTCGCAGCGATACTTTTTCTCATCCAGATCCAGATATTCGGCCGCCCGCGCAGCGGTGCCGATACCTAATGTGAGGACCCCTGCGGCCATGGGATCCAGCGTGCCCGTATGTCCGATGCGCTTAACGCCTGTGAGCCGCCGCAGAAAAGACACCGCATTGTGGGAGGTCATTCCCGCCGGCTTGAGCACATTGATCATTCCTTCGCGCACTGGCTACACTCCTTCTCCAGTTCCTCTTCCACCGCATCTATGATCTGCCTGCACGCCTCTTCCATGGGCAGCCGTATGGTACAGCCCGCCGCTTTTTTATGGCCGCCTCCCCCAAACTTCTGAGAGATCACCGCCACATCCCCGCGGCTTTTGGCCCGCATGCTGACTTTGATCACATTTTCATCCTCCTCTTTGAGAAGAACGGAGATCTCGATTCCCCTTATGCTTCTGAGTTTCTCAACGATACCTTCCGACTCCGACATATCCGCGCCTGTGTTTTGCAGCATTTCCCGGGTGACGCAGGCCAGGTTGGCCTGGCCGCCGGCAAAGGTACGCATGCCCGACAGGGCTTCCGCGTGAAGCGTCAGCTGTTCTCCCCTCATGCTGTCATAGATCTCATTGCACACGCGGCAGCTGTCCAGCCCGCTGTCAAATAAAGCCGCTGTGATCAGATGACTGCGTCTGGTGGTATTGGAATACCGGAATCCCCCGGTATCCGTCTCTATGGCGGCGTAGAGCGCGTCCGCCATAAAGGGTGTGATCTCCGCGGACATTTGGACGAGCAGTTCATAGATCAGCTCTCCGGTGGCCGCCGCCTCCGGATCGATGTAATTCATATCTCCGAAGGAGCCGGTCGTAACGTGATGATCGATGCAGATCTTGCAGTCTGCCGAGAAAAACACATCCCTCCGTTTTTCGAAACGGTCTACATCGCTGCAGTCTACCGACACACAGACATCCGGCTTACCTACCGCCGAACAGTCCGTCGTGCAGTAATCTCCCATGAGAAAGCGCAGATTCTCCGCGATCTCATCCTCCAACAGCACATAAGCCTGTCGTCTTTTCTCCCGCAGCGCCGCACAGAGCGACACAGCGGAGCCGAGGGCGTCGCCGTCGGCCCGCACGTGGGGAAACAACAGGATCCGTTCCGCCGAGAGGAGCCGGGCGGCGATCTCCGCCAGGGTGTTATTTTTCATAATTTGCTCCTGTTTACTCTTTTGTATCCTCTGATTCATCTTCTGCAGCAGTTTTGTCTTGTTCACTTTTGATGTCCAGCTTGCTGAGCACGTCTTCCATATGCCTGCCGTATTCCATGGAAGTATCCATCTTGAATAACAGGTCCGGCACATGGCGCAGCTTCACCTGCCTGCCGATCTCGCTGCGGATCACCCCTTTGGCGCTCTTGAAAGCCGCCAGAATTCCATCCTTTTCTTCCTGCGTGAGCTCTCCGCCGGGAGTCAGTCCCAGCGCGGTCACATACAGCGTAGCATAGCTGCTGTCATCTGTGACCTCGACGGCGGAAATGCTCACCATTCCCTTAAAACGGGGATCTTTCAGCTCCCGAAGCAGCATGTCGCTGACGATCCTGCGGATCTCTTCGCCCAGTCTGCCCGGTCTGTATCCTTTTCCCATTTACGCCTCCGTTATTTCCGTTCGATCTCCTCCATCTTGAAGGCTTCGACGATATCGCCTTCCTTGACGTCGTTGTAGTTCTCAATGCCGATTCCGCACTCGTATCCGGAATTGACTTCTTTCGCGTCGTCTTTGAAACGCTTCAGCGAAGAGATCTTTCCTTCGTGTATTACAATACCGTCGCGGACCAGACGGACCTGCGCGTTTCTCTGTACCTTGCCTTCCAGTACATAAGCTCCGCCCACGGTTCCCACGCCGGGGACCTTAAATGTGGTCCTGATCTCCAGTTTGCCCATGACGACTTCTTTAAATACGGGGTCGAGCATACCCTTCATGGCTGCCTCGATATCCTCGATGGCCTCGTAGATGATGCGGTAGGTCCTGATCTCCACACCTTCTCTGTCTGCCATGGTCGTGACGGCCGTGCTGGGCCGCACGTTGAAAGCGATGATGATGGCGTTGGATGTGTTGGCCAGCATGACGTCGGATTCTGTGATGGCGCCTACACCGGAGTGGATCACTCTCACCTTTACATTTTCATTTTTCAACTTCTCCAGAGAAGTGGTCAGCGCGCCTACGGAGCCCTGAACGTCGGCCTTGATGATCAGGTTCAGCTCTTTTACCTCGCCCTCTTCGATCTGGCTGAAGAGCTGTTCCAGCGTAACGCTGGAATTCTTCTTCATCACTTCTTCTCTCAGCTTTGTTTTCCTGTTTTCTGCGATCTCTCTGGCCACTTTGTCCTCGCGCACAGCGTTGAACTGGTCGCCGGCTTCCGGAACCTCCGTGAGACCCAGGATCTCCACCGCCGTGGCCGGTCCGGCCTTGCGGATGGCATCCCCCTTATAGTTGGTCATGGCACGGATCCTGCCGCTGCTCGTTCCGGCGACTACGGACATGCCTGCCTGAAGGGTGCCGTTGAGCACCAGAAGGGTGGCCACAGGTCCCTTTGCCTTATCCAGCCTGGCTTCGATGACAGTTCCTATAGCCAGACGATTGGGGTTCGCTTTCAGCTCCAGCACCTCAGCCTGCAGAAGGATCATCTCAAGGAGATTTACGATGCCTTCGCCGCTCTTTGCGGAAACCGGAACAGCGATGGTATCTCCGCCCCAATCTTCCACGACGATGCCGTGTTCTGTGAGGTCCTGCTTGACGCGATCGGGGTTTGCTCCCGGTTTATCCATTTTATTGATAGCCACGATGATGGGAACGCCTGCAGCCTTGGCGTGACTGATGGATTCCACCGTCTGCGGCTTCACGCTGTCGTCAGCGGCAACTACCAGTACGGCGATGTCCGTGGCGTGAGCGCCTCTGGCACGCATAGCGGTAAACGCTTCGTGTCCCGGCGTATCCAGGAAAACGATCTTCTGTCCGTTGAGAACGACTTCAGACGCGCCGATATGCTGGGTGATCCCGCCGGCTTCTCTGTCCGTCACGTTGGTCTTGCGGATAGCGTCCAAAAGGGACGTCTTGCCGTGGTCGACGTGTCCCATTACCGTTATGATCGGCGGTCTGGGCTTCAGGTCGGATTCCTTGTCTTCAAAGAGCTCCAGTCCTTCCTCCACGATCTCTTCTTCCACTTTATCCACGACTATATTGACGCCCAGCTCCTCGCCAAGAAGCACCGCCGTCTCTTCGTCCAGATTCTGGTTGATATTGGCCATGATCCCCAGACGCATGAGCGCCATGATGATCTGAGAGGTCGTCTTCTCAATTTGTTCGGACAAGCCCTTCACAGTGATCGGAACAGTGATAATTTTCGTCCCTGAGGGCAGCGCTTCCAGCTCAATATTATTTTCCTGCACTTGGTCTACCTTTTCTCTATTCTTTCTGTGTTTCTTCGGAGCGGCCTTGGACAGATCCATGGGTCTGGAATACTGTTTATCCCGCTTATCCCGATCCTTCTTCTCATTCTGTTTTTTATGACTGGTCGGTTTGCTGATCCCATCGACCACCGGCGCCGGTTTGGAGAAGTCTTTCTTCTGCGCTCCGTCCTTTCTCGGGCCGCTGTACTGACCGCCGTCCCTTCTCGGACCGCCGCTCTGGGCCCCGTCTCTTCTCGGGCCGCTGCTCTGGGCTCCGTCTCTTCTCGGACCGCCGTTCTGGGCTCCGTCTCTTCTCGGACCGCCGTTCTGGGCTCCGTCTCTTCTCGGACCGCTGCTCTGGGCTCCGTCTCTTCTCGGGCCGCTGCTCTGGGCTCCGTCTCTTCTCGGACCGCCGTTCTGGGCTCCGTCTCTCCTCGGGCCGCCGCTCTGGGCTCCGTCTCTTCTCGGGCCGCTGCTCTGGGCTCCGTCTCTCCTCGGGCCGCCGCTTTGGGCTCCGTCTCTTCTCGGACCGCCGCTCTGGGCCCCGTCTCTTCTCGGTGCACTGCTCTGATTCTGGCCCTGCGGCGCGTAGCCGCTGTCTCTGCGCGGCGTCTGATCGTTTCTCTGCACTCCTGCATTGCTCTGGACTGCCTGTGCCGTCTGACCAGCAGGCGTCTTGCCGTCCCCATTTGCTGTCTCTGTTTCTCTTTTCACCGTCGCCTCGCTCTCCGGCTTTTCCGGCCGCTCCGCGGCCTGTGCCGCCGCGGGAGCCGCTTTCTCTGCAGCCGGCGTCTCTGCCGTTCTCACAGCCGCCGCTGCCGCCGTCTCCTTCAGTTCCGCGGGCGCCGCCTGCGGTCTGGCGTTTTCCTGCTCCGGCGCCTGAGGGGCGGCCGTGTGTGCGGCCGTCTCATTTATAGCAGAAGTTTCCTCGTCCTGAACGGGTTTCGTCTGCGGCACGGCGTTCTTTGGCATAGGCCGGCCCTGAGGCAGGATCTTGCCGTTAGGAGCCATCACCGTCTTCGGCATGGGCTTGCCCTGAGGCGGCGTGCGGTAAGGACGGTCCGCGTCTCTGGCCGCCGCGTGCTGCGACTGCGATTTCGGCGCGTGCGCCTTTTCCTGGGCCTCGATCACCGACCTGGCTGCCGGTTTGATGGTCACTTTCACTTCGCCTTCTTCTTTTTTTTCCGTTTTCTTCGCCGCCACTTTCACGATCTTCGTCTCCGAACGTTTTTTGCTGTTCAGAACTGTATTTCTGACCGCGACGACGTCTATATCCTCCAGTACGCTTGCTCCGCTCTCCGCACTGATCCCCATTCCTTTGATCCGGTCCAGCAGATCGTTGTCGGATACCTTGAGTTCTCTGGCTAAATCTTTTACTTTCATTGACATATAAGAACACCTCTCCTTCTTATTCCATAGCGTCTATCTCCTTTTGTATAACAGCTGCGAACTGGGCGTCGGTCACGCCGTAGACTCCCTTATCCTGTTCTCCGGTGGATGCCGACAGTTCCTCCTTCACTCCGTAGATCCGGAAAGGTACTCCTGCAGCCTCTGTTAGATTCTGAAACTTCTTCTTTGTATTATCAGCCGTATCCTCCGCCACGATCAGCAGCCGGATCCGGCGTTTCTGCAATCCGTATATGCAGGTATTGTACCCTGTTACCAGATTCCGGGATTTCTTCGCAAATCCCAGATAGCTATGAATCTTGTTTTTCATATTGGACCAACTCCCCGAAGACCCGGTCAAGCTCTTCTTCGCTGAATGACATCTCCAGGCTTCTTCCGATGGCTTTTCGCTTTCTTGCCAGCGCAAAACAACTGCTGCTGGGACACAGATACACGCCTCGTCCATTGGCTTTTCCCGTAGGATCCACGTGGAGCGAGCCCCCCTCGTCCGCCACCAGGCGGATCAATTCCTTTTTCGGCTTGGACTCCATGCAGCCGACGCACCGCCGCATGGGCACTTTTCTGACTTTCATGACGGCGCCTCCTTACTTACGCTTCCCCGGAGCCGTCTTCCTCTTCCACTACGGTAAAGCCGAGATCTTCTTCCCCGTCCTGCGCGAAAGCGTTCTCCTCCGTCTCTGTGTCAGCGAAAGTATCCGCCGGGCTTTCATGATCTGCGACAGCTTCTTCCTCGAAAACGTCCCCGGTAAGTCCGGCATCGTCCTCCGCCGTGGGGACATACTGAGTATGGCTCTTGATATCGATCTTCCAACCGCAGAGCTTAGCCGCAAGACGGACATTCTGCCCTTCTTTTCCGATGGCCAGCGACAGCTGGTAGTCAGGCACCACTACCGTAGCGGATTTTTCCTCTCCTCCGATGATGACCTGCTCCACCTTGGCCGGGGACAGCGCGCTGTTGATCAGCTTGGCGGGGTCCTCGCTCCAATTGATGATGTCGATCTTCTCTCCGAACAGTTCATCCACCACCGCCTGGACCCGGGATCCCCGGTTGCCCACGCAGGCGCCTACGGGATCCACATTTTCGTCAGCTGTGTAGACCGCCATCTTCGTCCTTGAGCCCGCTTCTCTGGAAATGCTCTTGATCTCTACCACGCCTTCCTGGATCTCCGGGACCTCCAGTTCAAACAGGCGTTTTACCAGCCCGGGATGAGATCTTGAGAGATATACCTGAGGACCCTTTGTGGTCTTTTTTACATCCATGATGTAGACTTTCAGCCGCTCGTTCATCTCGTACACTTCGCCCCTCACCTGTTCCGTGGCGGCCAGAATTCCCTCCGCCCGGCCCATATTGATGAAGATCGTGTCGTTGCTGATCCTGGAGATCACACCTGTAATGATCTCTCCCTGGCGGTTGATGTAATCATCGTAGATCATGCCCCGTTCCGCTTCGCGGATCCGCTGTACGACTACCTGCTTGGCAGTCTGCGCCGCGATCCGCCCGAAATCCCGGGGAGTCACCTGATACTCAAGAATATCCCCCACCTCGTAGGCCGGGTCGATCTCTTTGGCTTCTTCTATATCCACTTCCACAAAGGGATCGTAGACCTCATCCACCACATCCTTGCGCATAAACACGTCGATATCGCCTGTATCTCTGTCGATATTGACGCGAACATTCTGCGACGTTCCGTAATTCTTCTTATATGCGGACACCAGCGCAGATTCAATGGCGTCGATCAGAAGATCTTTGGAAATGGATTTTTCCTTTTCCAGATCTTCTACCGCCTTGATAAATTCCCTGTTCATCTTTGATTCTCTCCTCCTTCGAATATCGCTTAGAAAACCACCGCAAGTCTCGTCTTGGAAACCTGCTCTTCGGGTATTTTTACTTCGTTTCCTTTTTCATCTTTTATGATAATGCACCCGCCGGCGCGGCCGACCAGGGTCCCGGAAAGCGTTTTTCTGCCGTCGAGCGCCTTGTAAAGGCTGACATCCACGATCTCGCCGCCAAAGCGGATAAAATCCTTTTCTCTGAGCAGCGGCCGGTCCATTCCCGGCGAAGATACTTCGAGATAGTAGTTCTGTTCGATCGGGTCCAACCGATCCAGCTCAGCGCTGAGAAATCGACTCACGGCCTCGCAGTCGTCCGTGCCCACAGAGACGTATTCACCATTCTCCGTCTTTTCGATGTACACTCTCAGAAACCAGTCTCTGCCTTCCTTGAGAAACTCCACATTGAAAAGCTCGTAACCGTTCTCATTAAGAAACGGCGACAGCACCTCCGAAACGATTTCCGCGATCTTTTTCTTTGCCATTCACGTATCCACTCCCTGCAAATCCATACAAAACGAAAGAGTGGGATTGCCCACTCTTTTACTAAGAAATATCTACTGCGTTACGTACGCGTATAGTATACCACAGATTTCCTTCTGATAGCAAGAAATTTTAAAAATAAATTGGCTGAAACCTCTGTTTTTTGCCATTTCCGCTCTTTTTCTCATCATGCGGCAGGGATGACGGGGCTCCGAAACAACTCATCGGTAAAATACTGAGGATAAATGGAGACAGGATGAGGAAGTCCGGCTTTTAGAAGAAGCTCAGCTGATCCGATTCCGGCAGTCCCTGGAATACACCGTGATTCCTCAGGGCTTCCACCGCGGTCTTGTTCAGCTTTGCCCGGTTTTTCGCGTCGTCGATGGAGAAAAATTCTCCCTTCCGTTCTTCCTCCGCAAGCTTTCTGGCCGCGCTTTCTCCCACGCCCTCCAGCGCCAGATAAGGAAGCAGCACCTTGCCGTCCTTCACGTCGAACTTAACGGCGTCGGATATGCCAAGACGAGCCGGCAAAAACTCGTAGCCTCTGGCGTACATCTCGTAGGCCACTTCCAGGACCACCACTTCGTCTTCTTCCTTTTTGGTAGCTTCTCGTCCCTTATCTTCGATCTCCTGCATGCGGGCCAGGATGGCCGGTATGCCGGCCAGGATCACGTCGGCGTTGAAATCGGCGATCTTGGTCGTAAAGAACACCGCGTAAAATGCCGTGGGATAATACACTTTGTAATATGCGATACGGAAGGACATCATGACGTAGGCCACCGCATGGGCCCGGGGGAACATGTACTTGATCCGCTTACAGGATTCGATATACCATTCCGGCACGTCGTTTTCCTTCATTACCTGCTCCTGATCTTCCGTCAGTCCCTTTCCCTTACGGACGCACTCCATGATCTTGAACGAGGTCTTCTTGGGAACCCCCTTCTGGATCAGGTAGTTCATGATGTCGTCCCGGGTGGAGATGGCTTCCTTGATCGTGGCCTTTTTCTCACGGATGAACTCCTGGGCGTTATTGATCCACACGTCCGTTCCATGGGAAAAGCCGGAGATGCGAACCAGATCGGCGAAACGCTTCGGCCCGATGTCGTCCAGCATCTGTCTCGTGAATTTCGTTCCAAACTCAGGGATGCCATAAGTGCCGTGCACAAATTTGTAATCAGGTATTTTAATGTCCAGTCCGTCTATCCCGTTGAAGATACCCATGGTCTTCTGGTCATCCAGAGGCACTTCCATGGGGTCTTTTCCCGTAATATCCTGGATCTGACGGATCATGGACGGAACGTCGTGGCCCAGTATGTCCAGTTTCAGCAGGTTCTGGTCGATGCTGTGATAATCGTAATGAGTAGTCACGATATCCGTGGTCATGTCGTTGGCCGGGTGCTGTACCGGACAGAACTCGTAAATGGTGTGGCCTCTGGGCACGATGATGATGCCGCCGGGATGCTGGCCTGTGGTGCGTCGCACCCCGGTGCAGCCCTCCGCCAGCCTCTCCTTTTCCCATTTGTTGACGTTCTGGCCTCTTTCCTCGTAATATTTCAGCACGAATCCATAGGCCGTCTTGGTGGCCACCGTGCCGATGGTCCCTGCCCGGTACACGTTTTCAGCGCCGAATATCTCTTCTACGAACTTGTGCGCTCTCGGCTGGTACTCCCCGGCGAAGTTGAGGTCGATATCAGGCTCTTTGTCGCCCTCAAACCCCAGAAATGTCTCAAAGGGGATCAGATAGCCGTCCTTCTTCAGCGGCTGCCCGCAGTTGGGACAGATCTTATCCGGCATGTCCACGCCGCAGTCGTATCTTCCGTCCCTCTCGTCCATGAACTCATGGTATTTGCAGTCCGGATTCTTACATATATAGTGGGGCGGCAGAGGATTTACCTCCGTTATCCCTCCCATGGTAGCGGCAAAGGAAGATCCTACCGATCCCCGGGAACCTACCAGATAACCGTCGGACAACGATTTTTGCACCAGAAGTTCCGCCGATACGTACATGACCGCGTATCCGTTTCCGATGATGGAATTCAGTTCCTTTTCCAGACGTTCAGAGACGATCTCAGGCAGCGGCGTGCCGTAGATGGCGGCGGCGGTCTCCATACAGCGGTTTCTCAGCCGGTCCTCCGCACCGTCGATCTTAGGCGGAAACTTGCCTCCCGGCACGGGGAACACGTCCTCGATACAGTCTGCGATAAAATTCGGAGCCTCGACCACTACTCTCCGCGCCGTCTCTTCACCCAGATAGGCGAATTCGGCCAACATCTCGTCAGTGGTGCGGAAATAAAGCCCGTCTCCGCTGTCCTCGGCGTCCTTGAAGCCCATTCCCGCCATGAGGATCTTCCTGTACAGGGCGTCTTCCTGATCCAGATAGTGAGCGTCGCAGGTGGCCACCACCGGCTTGCCGTATTTTTCTCCCAGCGCGATGATCTCCCGATTCAGCTGCTTCAGTTCTTCCTCGTCGGACACCTTGCCTTTGTCGATGAGAAAGCGGTTATTGCACAGAGGCTGGATCTCCAGATAATCGTACAGCTTCAGGATCTCTTCCAGTTCGCCCGGCGTCTTCTTATCCAGAAGCGCCCGGTATACCTGCCCCGCCTCGCAGGCGGATCCGATGATGATGCCTTCCCTGTATTCCTCCAGAACAGACTTGGGGATCCTCGGCTTTTTATAGAAATAGTCCAGATGCGACATGGTGACCAGCCGGTACAGATTTTTCATGCCCACCTGATTCTGTGCCAGCAGGATAATATGATTTGTTTCCTTGCTTTTATAATCGATGGAACCGGCGTCCTTTCCGTTCACTTTTTCGATTTTGGAAAGTTCCGTGACCCCCGCTTCTTCCATCTTTTCAAAAAGCTTTACCATGATGTCCGCGGCGCATCGGGCGTCGTCCACGGCCCGGTGATGGTTCTCCAGTGAAACGCCCAGAGCGTCCGCCACGATATTCAGCTTGTGGCGCTTCAGTTCCGGCAGCAGCGTTCTCGCCATGTAGAGCGTATCTACCTTGGGATTTTCCAGCTTTCGTCCCCTCTTACCGCAGGCTACCCGGATGAAGCCCGTATCGAAATCCGCGTTGTGGGCTACCAGCGGAAGATCTCCGATAAAGTCCATAAAATCCTCGAAGATGTCGTCCATGGCAGGCGCGCCGGCCACCATGGAATTGTCGATCCCCGTGAGCTCCGTGATCTTTTCAGGGATCGGTCCGTCCAGCGGTCTCACGAAGGTAGCGTACTCATCCACTACCTCTTTGTTTTTCACCTTCACCGCGCCGATCTCGATGATCTCGCATTTGGTCGGAGACAGGCCCGTGGTCTCAAGATCAAAGACCACGTATTCCCCGTCGGTGAAAAGGCCCGCAGGCATATTGGCGTTGGCGTCGCTGTCGTCCATCAGATAACCCTCGACGCCGAAGATAAGTTTCATATCCAGCTTATGCTTCTTCAGAGCTTTTGCCGCCTCGGGGAAGCCCTGGACCACGCCGTGGTCGGTGATCGCCAGCGCCCGGTGCCCCCAGGCCCCCGCCGTCTTCACCACGTCCTCGATCTCCATGAGGCCGTCCATGGCGCTTATCTTTGTATGGCAGTGCAGTTCCACACGCTTTTCTTCCGCCGTATCCTTTTTCGGTTCTCTGTGTATCTTCTCCAGATCGCGTCCCATGAGCACGATCATATTTTCATAGGTATCGTACTCAATATTGCCGCGAACGCGCACATCGGTCCCCGCTTTGATGTGTTCCTTGATATCCGCCGCCTTTTCCGCCACAGCAAAGATCTTGACGCAGATCGAGCTGGTCCTGTCGGTCATGAGAAGACTCACCAGGATCTTGCTGTTGCGCAGTTCCCGTTCCTCCAGCCGGAATACCGTGCCCTCAAGCACCACGGTGCCGCTTTCCCGCTCCAGATCCCTGATCTTTGTCACTTCGCCGCTGATGGGCTTTCCCATAATGCGGTTTCCTGCCACCGGCGTGTACTTGGGCTGACGGCTGCCGCCGTTCTTCCATCCCCCGCCGTTTCCACCGCCCCAGGTACTGCCTCCGCCTTTTGCGCCTGCTCCCCCCTGCTGTGACGCTGCTGCGGGACGGGACGCCGCCTGACTTCCCGCCGATTGGATGGCGTTTTTCACCGCTTCCAGTTCGATAGCGTCCAGCTGCGCCTTTTCTCTGGCTTTTTCCTGATACGTATCCACATTGTTCTCAAATACCACCTGAGCGTGAATGCCAAAATCCCGTTCCAGCAGCCTGGAAAACAGCCGCGCCGTTTTCTCGTTGAGCTGCCGGACCGCCGCCGCTCCCAGCGCTTTTATGGTCAGCACGCCCTCTTTAAAGGTAAACTGCTCCGGAAAGATCGTTTTCGTGAGATGGGCGTACTCGCCGTTGATCTCTGCGATCATGTGTTCTATGTAATGGCCGACGATCTCATCCTCGCTGAGGATCACATCTTCGTAGAGAAAGCGAAAGGCGATCCCTGCGATCTCCGGGAATTCTTTTCGCATAACCTGTTCCATTTTTATGACATCGGAGTAAGGAACGACAAAGTTCACCCGTATTTCCACCTCGAAGGTCATAGTCTCCTTCTTCAGTACAGCGCCGCAGATCTCACAGCGATAGCTTTCCTTTGAGTGTTTGCCGATCCTGCTCCAGCTGATACAACTCTCCAATAATGTCTTCAATCAAGTCCCTCCCATAACAATACCGTCGGTTGGGGGAGACATACTCCGTAAGTCTCCCCCAACCGACGGTTCTATTATAGCATATGGCAGGACTCAGAGGTACGATTTTTTGGCCGCGTTTTTCCGCGGCTCGGCTTTGGGGCGGTTCTGTCAACGCGGCGCATCCACCCCGCCCGGTAACAGAATGGACCGCCGTTCGGTAACAAAAGTCACAAAATATTATTTTGTTTTCTCTTATCTGTGACCGGTTTCTAACTGACGGATGATAAATTGAATACATAAAGAGCAATTAAATGGTGAGGCAGGTAATGGATATGATGAAGAAAGATACGACAGCTCAATCAGACAATAAAAAAAGAAACAGCATCATCGCGGTGCTGCTGCTCCTCTTGCTTTTCGGCGCTTACTTTGGAATGCGTCCTACCGGGACCCAGACCGTATCCGGACGGGACGGCGCTTCCGTCGGCCAGCGTTCCGAACAGGCGCAAAGCGGAGCAGAATCGAAGACCGCGGACGATCCTCAGCAGGCGGCGGACTACACCTCTGTTCCCACGACAGCGGCAGTGGTCTCCCGCACGGGATATACCGGCGCGCAGCGCACCGCAGAGCCGGTCCTCACCGGCAGCACGGCTCCGGCCGCTACCGATGAGACTGAAGCGGAGGAATTCATTATCGACGACGAGCTTCTGCCCGGAGGCGCCATGCCCGGCGAAGACGGCGAGACTCTCCCTTCTTCCCCTGTGCGGCCCTCCGCTCCCGGAAACGAGAGCAGACCCAGCGGCGGCAACGGCGGCGGTTCCGGCAATGCTCCGGGATCGGGAGACCCCGGACAGCCGGGGGATCCCCAGCCCCCTGCAGATCCGTCCGATCCCGCAGATCCGTCCGATCCGTCTGATCCCTCCGATCCTGAAGTGATCTACAACAACAATACGGAACGGGCCATGGCTGTGGCCACTCTCATCGCCGATCGCTTCAATGAGCTGACCACTCCTGAGGAGCGCAAGGCATTTCTGGGCATTACCAACAATAACATGAGCAACGACAACTTTCTCCATCTGATCCCCGGCGCTGCGTTCGAACTGTTCCCCGACTTCGATCTGAACAACGGACTGTTCACGCTGGAACAGGAGATCGTCGACCAGGGACCGCTGGTAAAAGGCAAAACGCTGTACATCCACCTTTATTTTAAAAATATCAACGATCATGTGACTCCCCTCTTATACGCTACGGATTCGGCCCGCGAAAAAGACTGGGCCTCCCGTCTGCGCTATATCGACGGAGTATGGTACGAATATCAGATCACAAACGCCGGCGGCGTACAGCAGAGCGCTGCACTGGCCGCCCTGTACAATCAGGCAAAAACCGTGGAAGAGATCGCTGCAGCCGTGGCGGATACCGACACATGGTGGCCGCTGGGCGTTCCGAAGCCCCTTTACCCGAAATTCAGCGTGGAATCCGCCATCCGTTTCCTCTACCAGCGGGCGACCGCAGAGGATGATGGCAAAGCCGCCGTTTACTTCTCCACAAGAGACAATGACAGCCTGAACTCCAATGGCAAAAACTTCGGCGAATATGTGACGGAAGAATTGATCGAACATTTTGGTCTGGCAGACGACGAGGAAATGATCTGGCGCATCGACCGCAGCGGAGACAGCTGGACGATCTTCTTCGCGGCGGAGGACCCGAACGAGGGAAGCGCCCTGCAGTCCGTCACCCGCTGGGACAGCGGTTCCGACACGTTTGAGGAAGGACGCGCCTATGCCGTATCCGAGACTAAGGAAGGCAGCAGATATCTGATCATCGACTCCGGCAGCTTCGGCATTCACACTGATTTTAACGCAAAGAACGCGATCCGGTTCCTCTACGAGCGGGCAACCGCAGACAACGGCAAAGCCGCTTCATACTTCTCCAACCGGAAAGTCGCGGCGCTCAACTCCAACGGCAAAAACTTTGGAGTTCCTATCACAAAGGAACTGACGGATTACTTCTGGCTGGACGAGGACACCGAGATGACCTGGTGCATCGACAGAAACAATGACGAATGGACGATCTACTTCTCCACCGAGACCTCTGATCCAGTCCTGAATGTACTGTCTTCCGTGGTTCGCTGGAACAGCGAAAACCCCGTGGCCTTTGAAAGCGGATGGCTCTTTGTAACATCCGAGATCGTAGACGAAAAAGATTACCTGATCATGGACATCGCAAGTTTTGAGACCGGCGCCTTCTCGCCCGAAGAGTTCTTCAACATCAATCTGATGGATCTGATCGAAGAACTTCCTCTGATCAATGAAGAAGCGGCACCTGCGCCGCTGCCCGAGATCACCGAAGAACCGGCTATCAAAGAAGACGACGGAGAGGAAGACCCTGCAGCTGTGGTTCCCGTCCTTCCGGACGGGGACGATGAAGCAGACGACGAAGCAGATGATCAGGCAGACAAAAACACAGATACCGGCATCGGCGATACGGATACGGACCAGGGTCAGCCCGGTTCCGACTCCGCTTCCGACAACAAGGAAAGCGCAGATTCCGACTCCGCTTCCGACAACAAAGAAAGCGCAGATTCCGACTCCGCTTCCGACAACAAGGAAAGCACCGGTTCCGACTCCGCTTCCGACAACAAGGAAAGCGCCGGTTCCGACTCCGCTTCCGACAACAAGGAAAGCACTGGTTCCGACTCCGCTTCCGACAACAAGGAAAGCGCCGGTTCTGACTCCGCTTCCGACAACAAAGAGAGCGCCGGTTCCGACTCCGCTTCCGACAACAAGGAAAGCGCCGGTTCTGACTCCGCTTCCGACAACAAAGAGAGCGCCGGTTCCGACTCCGCTTCCGACAACGGAAGCCAGAACGACCTCTAACAGCGATCGACAAAAGTAAGTCACCATAAAAAAGCCAGCCGTCAAAGTGATATGATACTGGGATATCATACCTCTGACGGCTGGTTTCTTTTATTGCTGTCCCTTTGAACGGACAGGTCCTATTCTTCCAGCAGTGAAAAAGATCTGGGGAAATTCGCTTCCACATCCCCGAATTCGCTGGCCTCCGCCCAGGCGCGCTCCGCGCTCTCCTGCAGTTCCCTGCAGAGCGCCTTCTCGTCGAAGCCTTCTACCTGGCCGCCCTTCACCAGACACCTTCCATCCACATAGACCCGGTCTACGGAATGTCTGGTTGAGCTGTATACGATATTTTTGATCAGATCCCGTATGGGTGTCATCTCAATATTTTCCAGATCAAAGACCACAAAGTCCGCTTTCGCTCCCGGAGCCAGACGCCCTATATCTGTTCTTCCAAAGGCTTTCGCCCCGTTGACCGTCACCGCGTTGAACATATCCTTGGCCGTAGCGGTGAATGTGGTCTGCTCCGCGGTCTTCCCCACAATGGCTGCCAGACGCATCTCCTGAATGATATCCGAGGGGAAGGCGTCGGTACCGATCCCCACATTGACACCGTAGTTTCCATATTTCTCAAAGGACTCAAATACCTCGCCCTTGCGGATAAAAGGAGTGGGGCTGTGAGCCACCGTGACCTTTTTGCCGCCCAGGATCTTAAGGTCGCCGTCCCCGTGCATGTTGATCTTGCTGTGGCCGGTGACGTATACACAGTGAGCGATGATCACATCTTCTCCCAGAAGGCCGGTGTCCGCCACCATCTGAACCGGCGTTTTGCCGTACATGCGCATGCAGCTCTCAAATTCCATGGCCGCTTCCGCGATGTGGATGCTGACGCCCACTCCCAGACGGTCTGCCGTCTCTCTGGTCCGCGTGAGCATGGCCGGCGTACAGGTCATGGACTGCGTAGGGCCAAGCAGCGTGCGGATCCGCCCCTCGTAGGAACCTTCAAAGTCCCGCACAAAATCTTCCGCTTCCCGTATCCTCTCCATGCCTTCCTTTTCATCCAGATCGTAGACCAGAGAATGACCGTCGGGCGAATACCAGATATTTTTTTCCTCCATGGCGTCCCCCGCCCGGATGCCGGCGCCCACATAAGCGCGGATCCCCATATCGCCCGCCGTTTGAGCCTCCAGCCTGGAATAAGGACCGCCGAAGATCGTGATCGTCGTACAGCCGCTTTTCAGCATCTCGGCCAGATTGATCTTTGTCTGGAGATACGGCGCGTTCTCACCCAGTCCCACCGCACCCAGCGTATCGTAAAGCCCGGACTCATAGAAGCACACGTTTCCGGTGTCCTCAAGATAGCTTTTGATGGTGTAAACTTCTGAAGGGTGACTGTGCAGGTTGATGAATCCCGGCGTGATCGCCGCGTTCCCCAGATCCTCGCAGGGCGCGCCCTCCGGGATCGACCGGTGAAATCCTTCAATTTGTGTTCCCTTAACGCCGAGATAGCCGTTTTCAAGGATCCGGTGCTCTCCCTTATCCCACACGACGATCTGCTTCGCCTTGTAATACTTGATTTGTTCCGCCATGAGATATTACCTCCTGTCATCCCTCTGTATGGCTGCCGGACCGCAGCTCTCCGCACTCACAATGTGGTAAAAACAGTCTCCGCCGGGGGCCGCACGGCGCAGGTCTTACCGTCATTATATCAGGTCCCCTTCCCGGGCACAATCCGGATAAGGCCTACAGCTTTCCCTCTCTCATGAAATGAGCGTTGGTCCCGTCGATTGCAAAAAATTCATCCGCGGCGCGCCGTCCCAGTTCCTCCGGGTATTTTGCAGCCGCCTCCAGATAGTCCCGCTCATCGATGGCCAGTATTTTTCCGTCCCGCATGATGATCTTTCCCTCCACCGCGGAGAGGACCACTTCCGGCCCTCTGGCGCTGTAGACCAGATTGGGAACGATATTGCGCATGGGATAAGTGTAAACGGGGAGCATAGAAGGCGCTGAGAGATCCACCGCTATAAAATCTGCGCGCTTTCCCTGCTCCAGGGATCCCACCAGATCCCCCAGTCCCACGGCTCTGGCGCCCTCGATGGTGGCCATGCGCAGCGCCCTCCAGGCAGGCATGATCTCCGGATCTCCAAACTTGATCTTATTGAACAGCGCCACGTTTTTCATCTCGTTGATGATGTTGTGGCAGTTGTTGCCCGGCGCCTGATCGGACCCCAGAGCTACGTTTCCTCCCGCATTCTGAAAAGCCACGCTGGGACACACGATCCCGTCGATGATGGCGATAGAACCCGGATTTACGATCATGGACGCGCCCCGGCGCGCCACCAGAGCCGCTTCCTCGTCGGTGCAGTCCGTCAGGTGAACGGCGATCAGATCCCCGTCCAGAAAATCCAGATCGTCAAGCAGCTCCACTGGCCGCTTGCCGTAACGTTTCACGATCTGGTAGGTCTCCCGATCCCCCTGCTGGACGTGCATATGTATTTTCGTACCGCGTTCTTTTGCGATCTTACGGACCTTCTGCAGCATCTGTATGCTGAGAAAATCCACGCCCTGAGGGCCAAAGAGGATCCTGATCCGCCCGCCTGCCCTGCCGTGCCATCTGTCGTACAGCGCAATATTGCGGGCCAGACTCTCCTCTCCCTGAACGTCGTCGAATTCATACAGTTCTCCGGGATCGTAGACCCTGAATTTGGCCGCCCGCACAGTCTGCGTAATATTCCCTCTGGCTCCCACTTTTTCGATAAACCGGCAAACGTTCTCCATATGAGTATCGAAGTCTCCCAGCGTGGTGGTGCCGGCCCGCAGAGCTTCTATGATCGCCACGCAGCTGCCCGCGTCCCGCGCCTCATCGGTAGCCGCGTTGTCGAAGGGCTGGAGACCATACATCATCCAATTGCCCGTATCCTGAGCCAGCCCCCGCAAAATATTGTAGGATGTATGCATGTGAGCGTCGATGAAGCCCGGGAAGACCGCGTGATGAGAAAGCTCCACCCTCTCCTCAGCCTGATACTTCTCTTCGATCACCGCCGACTCCTGGATCTCCAGGATACCGCCGCCGTCCACCGCCATGGAGACGCCCTGGCGATGGCCTACGCCGTCTCCCTCCATCGTATAAAAGTGCGGCGCCTTTACGATCATATCGATTTTTTTCCTGCTCATCTTCTTTCTCCCTCCATGCTTTGCAGCCGCCTTCCAGGCGGCATTGGACGTCCCGGCTCATGCTTCCTTTGGATTCCGGTTCGGCTCCTGGGCCGGCGCCCTTCTTTCTCCCTCCACGCCTGCTTCTGATCGGACCGCCGGTCTGCGAAGCGGGCCCATGGCTGAAAATTTCCCCCGAGACAAAAAAATCTTTCCCACGATCCATTGATCTCTGACCGTTGGGAAAAATGGAACCGCGCACCGCAATCGTTTATCTGGTCTCCGTATGCCGGAGGACCCGCTCTCTGATATATCCGATCAATTCACTGCAGATCTCTTCTTCGTCTACGGTCTTGATCACCTGGCCCCTGCAGAACAGAGCGCCGCGGCCTTTGCCGCAGGCTACGCCGAAATCAGCCCCTGAGGCCTCTCCGGGTCCGTTTACCTCGCAGCCCATGACGGCCACCGTGATCCCCGGAAGCTCCCGGGCCTCCATCTCCGCTTCCAGAATGGGAAGCGCCTGTTCGATCCGGGCCGCGATGGACGGCAGATCCACTCTGGTCCTCCCGCAGGTGGGACAGGAGATCAGGTTCACCCCCGTCCGCCTCAGCCCCACGGCTTTCAGGATCTGTTTGGCAAAGAGCACCTCCTCCACCGGGTCTCCAGTGAGCGAAACACGCAGCGTATCGCCGATGCCCGACAGCAGAAGGGAACCGATCCCCACGGCCGACTTCACCTTTCCGCTCTCCACGGTGCCGGACTCCGTAATGCCGATATGCAGCGGATGATCCATCCGATCTGCAATGAGCTTGTGGGCCCCGTCGTTCAAAGCCACATCTGAAGCCTTCAGCGATACCACGATGTTGTCAAAGCCCATGTCTTCCACGAAGCGGACCGTGTTCAGGGCGCTCTCGCAAAGAGCCTCCGCCGTGACGCCGCCGTATTTCTCCAGCAGCCCCTTTTCCAGCGATCCGGAATTGACTCCTACGCGAATGGGGATGCCGCGCTCCGCAGCTTTTTTCAGAACTGCCTCCACTCGGTCCCGGGAGCCGATGTTGCCGGGATTGATGCGCACCTTGTCCGCTCCGTTTTCAATAGCGGCTATGGCCAGCCGGTAGTCGAAATGAATATCCGCCACCATGGGCAGCTTCACCTGTTTTTTGATCTGTCCAAAAGCCTCCGCCGCCTCCATATCGGGCACGGCCAGCCGGATGATCTGACAGCCCGCGTCTGCCAGACGGCCGATCTGCGCGACCGTTGCCCTGATATCCCGCGTATCCGTATTTGTCATAGACTGGATGGAGACCGGAGCTCCGCCGCCTACGGCCACTCCTCCCACCATGGTCTGTCTCGATGCTCTGCGCTTTATCATGCTGTTTCCCTCTCTGCCCCCAGGCTGTTTTGCCGCACAGCGGCGGTTCTCACGGCCATACTGGGGCGACCCTGTCCGCCGCCATTGCCCTCACCGTGTTCAGGCGCTGTTATCGCGGCGCTGTCCGGCGGTCCCGCCGCCGTTCCGCTGCCGTTCTGCTGCCGCTCCCAAAGGATCTCATCAGAAGATAAACCGGTCCACATCCTTGACCAGAATATAGGCCATAAACGCAAACAGGATCATCATGCCCGCGAAATGGATCTTGCCCTCGGTCTCATCGCTGACCGCCTTGCCCGTAAACAGCCGGATGATGAGAAATAACAGCCGTCCTCCGTCCAGAGCCGGAAACGGAAGCATGTTCACGATCGCTAAATTAAGGCTTAATAATGCCGTTAAGTTTGCCAGATTGATCAATCCCAGCTTGGCCTGATCACCGATCATGGACACGATGCCCACGGGTCCGACCAGATCGTCCATAGATCCCCTTCCCGTAAAGAGCTGCCCCAGATAATCCAACATCTGACCGCCCATGGCAAAGGTGCTGGAAACGCCTGTGGTCAGCGCCACTCCCGGCGACTTCCTGATCTCCGACGTCACACCGATGACACGCCGGCCGGAATCGTTCACCGTCACGCCGCTCTCAATAGTCATCTTCTGACCGCTGCGCAGGATCTCCAGTGAAACCGTGGCCCCCTCGCTGCCTCCCACCGCACTGATAACGTCGCTGAAGCTGCTGACCTTCTCCCCGTCCACGGAGAGGATCTTGTCTCCCGGCAGAACGCCTGCTTCCGCGGCGGGAGAACCGCCCTCCACAGCAGCGACGCCGTTTGTGGCCACGCCGATAGCCATGGCGATACAGGTGATGATCAGAATGGCCGTCACCAGATTCATGAAGGATCCGGCTACTACCACCAGCGCTCTGGCCCAGATGGGGCGGTTATTGAACGCGCGGGGGTCCGCCGAGTCCTCGTCTTCACCTTCCATGCGGCAGAAGCCGCCGATGGGCAGCGCCCGCAGCGAGTATTCCGTGTCCCCTCTGGTAAATTGAAACAGCAGCGGTCCCATGCCCAGCGAAAATTCGTTGACCCGGACCCCCACCGACTTGGCCACTGCAAAATGGCCTAATTCGTGGACCAGTATCAGCAGACAAAAGATGATGACTGCAAAAATAATTGTTGTTAATCCCATACTCTCTTCCCTCGATTTCTCTGTTATTTACGCAGCCTGTCAGACTGCGCTTTCCCTGCAATCAGCGCGCAGATCCCCCTGAGACAGCGCGTCTTGTTTCTTCGTCTATTTCCAGAATGCCCTCCAGAGTCAGTTCCCCCACAGGCTTGTGCGCCTGCAGCGCCCGCTCCACTCCTTCCTGGATATCCAAAAACGAGATCTTCCCCTTTAAAAAATCGTCTACCAGCACCTCGTTGGCCGCGTTCAGCACCACCGGACAGCTTCCACCCGCTAGAACGGCCTCGTAAGCCATAGCCAGACAGCGAAACGTCTTCATGTCCGCCGGCTCGAAGGTCAGCGCCCCTACCTGGAAAAAGTCGACGCCCGGTATATCGTTTGTCAGCCTCTCCGGATACGAAAAAGCGTAGGCGATAGGGATCCTCATATCCGGCGCTCCCAGCTGCGCCATCACGGAATGGTCCGCGAATTCCACCATGGAATGAACGATGCTCTGCGGGTGAACGTGGACCTGAATATTTTTCGCGTCAATGTCGAAGAGCCACTTGGCCTCGATGACCTCCAGACCTTTGTTCATCAGCGTAGCGGAATCGATGGTGATCTTGCGGCCCATAACCCAGTTGGGATGCTTCAGCGCCTGGCTGAGCGTCACGTTCTCCAGCTGACTCCGGGTCCAGCCCCGAAAAGGTCCGCCGGAGGCGGTGAGCAGAATTCGTTCCACCGGATTTTGTTCATTTCCCTGTACGCACTGGAATATGGCGCTGTGCTCGCTGTCCACGGGAAGCAGTCTGACGCCGGCTTTCCTCACCGCGGAGAGGATCACCTGCCCCCCCGCCACCAGAGTCTCCTTGTTGGCCAGGGCGATATCCTTCCCCGCCTTTATAGCATGATATGTGGGTGTAAGCCCCATCATGCCCATCAGCGCGTTGAGCACCAGCTCGCTGTCGCTCTCCGCGGCGGCCTGAATGAGCCCTTCCATTCCCCAGGAGAATTCCACGCCGGGAAATTCCGCGGACAGCCGTTCCGCATCCTCCCTGCGCGCCGTCACCGCCAGCCTGGGAGAAAAACGCGCCAGCTGCCGCCGGAACAATTCAATGTTCCGCCCGCAGGTAAGCGCCGTGATCCGAAACCGTTCTCTGTTTTGCTCCGCCACATCCAGCGCCTGCGTGCCGATGGATCCCGTGGAGCCGAGAACTGCTATGTTCTTCATTTTAAATTACCTCTTTTCGCTACCGCATCAGCACCAGCGCGATATAATAATATACCAGGGGCGCCGTGAACAGCACGCTGTCAAACCGGTCCAGGATCCCTCCGTGACCCGGTATCAGATTTCCGTAATCCTTGATGCCCATCTTTCTTTTGAAGATAGAGGCGGTCAGATCTCCGAACTGAGAGACCACGCCGCCCAGCACGCCGATGACCATGCAGTGGATCAGGAGCTGCGGGACCACAAACCATCCGAACACACCGCAGAGGATCACGCTGCCCAGCACGCCCCCCACAGAGCCCTCGACGGTCTTCTTGGGACTGATCTTCGGACAGAGCTTATGCTTTCCGAAAAAGTAACCGGAGAAATACGCCATGATGTCAGTGCCGAAAGCGGTGAGAAACACCAGCCACACCAGCAGGTGATAGTCGTTCTGACCCGTGCGTAATTCGTCGATCAGCACCACGTGATAAGAGAAAAAGATCACGTAAAAAATTCCCGTCACCGTGGCCAGGCCGTCCTCCAGACTGCGTTCCTCGATCCGGAACAGATAGAGCAGACTGAACAGCACGCTCAGGAAAAACCAGAGCATGGTCAGCGTCTCCCTGCTGCCGTAAAATACGCCGCCGTAGCCTGACAGCAGGTGCAGCGCGTACAGCGCGGCCAGCATGGCGTATCCCGCCGTGTGGCTGGGATGCACCTTCAGGCTCTCAAACCCCCTGTAAAATTCTCCGATCCCCAGCAGTCCCACCAGAAAGCAGGCAGCCGTCAGCAGATAACCTCCGAAATACACCACCGCCAGCAGCGGCAGCATGATGAGTCCGGAAATAATGCGTGTCTTCATTATACTCCTCCGTAGCGCCGTTTCCGGCCCTGATATACCGCCAGAGTCCTCTCATATTCCTCCGGCGTGAAGTCCGGCCAGAGCACATCGGTGAACACCAGTTCACTGTAAGCGCTCTGCCAGAGCAGATAGTTGCTCAGACGCTCTTCGCCGCTGGTGCGGATGATCACATCCGGATCCGGCATACCCGCCGTATAGAGATATTTCCCAAGTATTTCCCCGGTAATATCCTCGGGAGCCATGGCGCCGGCCGCCACTTCGCCGGCGATCTTCCTCACGCTGCGCAGGATCTCATCCCTGCCGCCGTAATTCAGAGCGATATTGAAGTGGAGCCCCGTATTGTTTTTTGTTTTTTCCAGAGAATATTCCAGACTGTCCACCGCGTCTTTCGGCAATTTCCGGTAATCGCCCAGAATATGTACCTTGACGTTGTTGGCGTGCAGTTCTTCCAGCTCCTTCTGCATATAAATGATCAGCAGCTTGAAGATCCCTTTCACCTCGTCCTCCGGCCTTTTCCAGTTCTCTGTAGAAAAGGCGTAGACCGTGAGGTATTTCACTCCCAGGACCGACGAGCGCTTTACGATCTCCTTCAGCGCCATCATGCCGGCGTTATGTCCCGCCACTCTGGGCAGTCCGCGCTTTTTTGCCCACCTGCCGTTCCCGTCCATGACGATGGCCACATGCGCGGGAATGCTTTCTTTATCCAATATTGTATCTTTGATCATAAAATTTATCCTATCGCAGGCGCATTGCGCCGCGTCCTCTTCTCATCAAAAGCAGGCCGGGCTGCGCCCGGCCTGCCTGTCTACCGATAAGCGTCCGGTACTCTGCATACCGTCAGAATCCAGCCTTCGGCTTCCTCTTCCTGCCTGATCACTCGATCGTAACCTTCCACGGGATCTCCCCGGTCCGGCTTTGTGATCCGAACGGAGACATTCTGTCCCTTCTCTTTCATCCGGGCAATGGCATCGGAAAGATCCATTCCCAGCACATCGGGAAACTCTCTCAAATACGCTCTCCTATATTTCCAGCAATTCTTTCTCTTTTTCAGTCACGATAACGTCGATATCCTTCATGCACTTGTCCGTGAGCTTCTGGACCTGATCCAGCTCATCCTTCAGATCGTCCTCCGTGATCTCTCCGGCTTTTTCCGCCTTCTTCAGATGATCGTTGGCGTCGCGGCGCTGGTTTCTCACCGCCACTTTGGCGTCCTCGCCCATTTTTTTGATGACTTTGGTCAGCTCTTTTCTTCTCTCCTCCGTCACCTGGGGGATCACCAGACGGATATTCTTTCCGTCGTTGCTGGGATTGATCCCGATGTTCGACATATTGATGGCCTTTTCCACGTCGTGCACCACCTTGGGATCAAAGGGCGCGATCAGCAGTGTTCTGGGATCCGGCACGGAAATATTGGCCAGATTTTTCAGCGGTGTGGGCGAACCGTAATAATCCACCACGATCTGATCCAGCAGCGCCGCGTTGGCTCTCCCAGCACGGACGGTATTCAGCTCTTCTTTAAGGATAGAAATGGTTTTGCTCATTTTGTCTTTCAGGACTTCTTGGGTAGTACTCATTTTCATAACCTCCTGCATGATGATGTAATAAAATTCCAAGTTTTCCCACGCCAGCTTCCGGCAGCGGACACTCGTCTACTCGATGATCGTACCTATTTTTTCCCCATATACGGCTTTTAACACATTGTCAGGCGACGAAAGTCCGAATACGTGGATGGGAATGTGATTGTCCATGCACAGGGACGCCGCCGTGGAATCCATGACGCCCAGTTCTTTTTCCAGCAGATCCTTGTGAGTCAGCCGGTCGAACCGTTTGGCCCGGGGATTTTTCTCCGGATCGGAATCGTAGACCGCGTCCACCTTTTTGGCCAGAAGGATGACGTCCGCCTCGATCTCCGCCGCCCGCAGCGCCGCCGTCGTGTCTGTGGAGAAGAAGGGATTTCCCGTGCCCGCCCCGAAGATCACCACGATGTTTTTCTCCAGATGGCGCATGGCTCTTCTTCTGATATACGGCTCAGCCACCTCCCGCATCTCGATGGCCGTCTGCACTCTGGTGGGTACGCCCACGGTCTCGAAGGCGGACTGCAGCGCCAGAGAATTGATGACGGTGGCCAGCATGCCCATATAATCTGCCGTGGCCCGGTCCATGCTCTTGCTGGTCCTGCCCCGCCAGAAGTTTCCGCCGCCCACGACGACAGCCACCTGGACCCCCAGCTCTGTCAGGCTCTTTACCTGCAGCGCCACCTGATTCAGCATATCGTCGTCAAGGCCTACCTTTTTCTCTCCTGCCAGCGCTTCCCCGCTGATCTTTAACAAAACTCGTTTATATTTCGGCTCCATTTTCTTTTGTACCTCTCCGTCTCAAATAATAGGACGTCATCCGCGCACAGAATCCATA
The DNA here is from genome assembly GCF_900605495.1 of Bacilliculturomica massiliensis. Lineage (GTDB taxonomy): Bacteria > Bacillota > Clostridia > Peptostreptococcales > Anaerovoracaceae > Bacilliculturomica > Bacilliculturomica massiliensis. The sequence goes on along the minus strand of NZ_LR027603.1, from coordinate 1,007,634 downwards.
GAATAACCGCTCTGCGGTTATTCTATCATGACTGGCTGCAGGCCATCATGATAGAATCCGTGCATGGCGTCCGCCGCGCACAGAATCTATATAATAACCGCCCTGCGGTTATTATATCATATTTTATTTTCGTGTTCACCCATTTTCAGCAGGTTTTTCCCTGTTTTGTGGATCCCTTCCCGGGGGAGCCGCCAGGATCGCGCGGAGGATCGCCAGATGCAGCGCGATCATCTCCCTGGGCTCCTCCGATGAGACACGGCAGATGTTTTCGATCTTTTTCAGCCGGTACATCAGTGTATTTCTGTGGATGAAAAGCATCTCGGAGGCCTTTGTATATTTGAAGCCGCTCTCACACCAGCAGCGGATGGTGCGGATCAGCTCCGCCGCGTCGGGCTGGCGAAAGATCCGGCACAGATGGCGTTTCTGATACCAGTCCATGCAGTTGTCCCGGCTGTCTGCCATCACCGTCTCGATAAAAAAGTCCTGCATGCAGAATATCCACTGATCCTGCAGCATTTTGCTGTCGGCCTTTTTCAGCCGCGCCGCCGTGGACAGCACCAGCCAGGCGCTGCGGCAGCTGTCCCACCAGCCAGGCGCTGCGGCAGCTGTCCCGCAGTTCCGCCAGCCGCCCGGCGACGGCGCCCACGCCGCACATGATCTCTATGCCGTCCTCCAGAAAGAGCTCCCTCAGCCGCAGGCATTTCTCCTTTACCCTGGCCAGCGCGTTTTCCTCTTCCGCGCTGCTGCCAAAGGCATATAGGATCAGGATCTTGTCCCCCGCAGTGGACGCGCACAGATCGTTCACATCGGAAAAGATCTGATCTATCCTGCGCAGCAGATTTCCGTTCTTCAGCCGGCGGACCAGATCCGCGCTCTCCTCTCCGTTCTCCCGTACTTCCGAAGTCTGGGGAAGATTGAGCAGGTCCACCGCCACGGGTATGTGGGCATACCTCAGATCCACTCCGATCTCAAAGCCTTTTCTCAGCAGGATCTCCTGATTCATGGACGTGGGCTCCAGGTTTACGATATTGCGTACCAGTTCCTGGTGAGCGTAATCGGCGGAGATCCGCGTCATCTGGTTCATCGCTTCCTTCATAACGATCTCCGAAAGGCTCTGGACCAGCTGGGCGTATCGCTTCACCTCGTCTTTCACTCCCACGATCCCCACGGCGCCGATCACCTCGCCGCTGAGAAGCAGCGGAAAGCAGTGGCCGGGCTTGGTGTTTTCCATATGCTCAATATATCCTGGCTTGTGAAGCAGCGGCTTTCCCGTACGGATCACCTCCACCGAACCCTGATTGAAACGTCCCAGCCGCGACAGGTCGCTGGCTCCCACGATTATGGAATCCCGGTCGAAGATCGCCACCTCACAGTCGATCGCCCTGCTCACCGACTCGGCCAGCTCCTGTGCAATTTGCTTCAGCATGATCCGACACTCTCCTTTCACGCCGCCGTTGGAGGCTGCGGCCAACGCCGCCGGCCATTACTCAGGCGGTTTTATTTTACCGCGCGCGAAAAGCTTCCCGTCCGCCCAGGTCTTACGACCATTCTAGCAGATATCGGGAAGCTTGTCACAGCATTGTCAGTTTATCGTTTTCAAAGCCCGCATCACAGGGCCGCCTGTTCCAACTCGTATTTTTTCAGAGCGGAATCTTTTTCCTCGGCGTTCATCCGGTAGACGCCGACGCCTGTCACTGCCAGGAGCAGTGCGATGACCGGCGTCACGTAACAGGTCACGCACCAGGGCGCGTAACCGCCGGAGCCGAAGATGGACACCCCCAGAGCGCCCGCGTAAAATGCTCCGGAGCTCCCCCAGGGCACCAGCGGCGCCACGATGGTACCGATGTCCTCGATGGTGCGGGACAGCGCTTTCAGGCCCATGCCGCTTTCAAGAAAAGAGCGCTTGAACATTTCCGGCACCATGATCGCGCCGGTGTAGGAGTTGCCCGAAAACACCAGCAGAAGCAGCTCCGTAAACAGCGTCGCCGCCATAACGGCTCCCCTGCTTTTGACCCTCTCCGCCAGCGGCCGGATGGCCGTCTCCAGAAAACCGGCCTTGCTGATGATCGCGGCGTAAGCGTACCCGCAGTAGATGATGATGACCACGCCCACCATGGACTTCATGCCGCCGCGGTTCATGAGGGTGGCGATGGAAGCCGGCGCCGCCGCCGGATCGAAGCCGTCTGCAGTGACCATGGAAATGTCGAATCCGTTGAGAGCCGCCAGCACTCCGTTCTGTACGGAAAATCCCTGATACGCCATGCCGATGATGATGGCGGCCAGGCTGCCCAGCAGCATGGTGGGAACCGGAGGTTTCTTCATGATCGCTCCGCCCAGAATAAACAGGAAGGGTACCAGCAGCAGCGGACTCCAGCGAAACATCTGCTCCAGTGTATCCGTGAGTTCCAGCGCTTCCGGGGGCAGCTCCGTGGCCGTGATCGTCAGGCTGTTTCCAGCCAGGAAAAAGACGACGAAGGCCACGGCCGTGGCCGGGAGCGTGGTCCACATCATCGCTTTGATGTGATCGTACAGATTGATCCCCACGCAGGCAGGCGCCAGATTGGTGGTCTCCGAAAGGGGAGACAGCTTGTCGCCGAAGGTGGCGCCGCAGCCGTGACGGACAGCGGCACGTCCAGCCCCGCCGCCACGCCCATGAACGCCACGCCGGCTGTGCCGGCGGAGCCCCACGAAGTCCCCGTCACTGTGGAAAACACCATACAAGTAAAAAATGCGGCGATGATGACGTACTGGGGATCCACGATCTTGATCCCGTAGTATATGAGCATGGGAATAGATCCGGAGAACATCAGCGTAGATATAACGATGCCGATCACCCAGATGATCAGGATGGCGGGCGTCGCCCGCATAATTCTGTGACAGATCGCCGTCTCCATATCCTCCCAGGTATAGCCCAGTCTCCAGGCCAGAAAACCTGCAGCGGCAGCAGAGGCAATCATCAGCAGTTCGACCCTCAGTTTAAAGAGCATGAATCCGACGAAGATGAAGAGGACCATGACCAGCAGGGAGGCGATGGACTCTCCGTATGTGGGTTTTCTTCTTTCCATATGTGATCTCCTTCTCCCGGCGCCCGCCGGACGGTGCGGGAACCGCATTACAGCAATATATTTTCTGATTCCATCAGGGGCAGGATCGTTCCGATCCCCTGCTTTTCCGCTCTCTCAAATACTTCTTTCGCCAGGATGACGTCCGATATGGCCATTCCCTCGTTGATGGCCAGAATGATATCCTCCGCCCTCTCCCTTCCGGGCTCCTGGCCGATGACGATCTTGCCCAGCGTGCTGTGCGCCTCAGGCAGACCGTCCGGGAACGCCCCCTGGGCCTGATAAGACTTGGTCAGCTCCCAGTCATCCGTGATGTAACGGTCCGTGTTCAGGATCGCCTTTCCGTCCCAGGCCCGGCTGGCCTCCAGGCCGATGCCCAGCATTCCTTTTTTCAGCCATTCTCTCATGACGATGGGCTTATCCAGACGCTGGGTCGCCGTCACCAGAATATCTGCCTGACGCACCGCCGTCTCCGCGTCCTCCGCGATCACGATCTCCGCGTCGATCTTATCCTTCATGTCTGCGATGAAGCTTTGCACCGCTTCCTCTCTCACGTCGCAGATATTGATGCGCCTGATCTCCGGCGCCACGATCTTCAGCATGAGAGCGTGCATCCTGCCCTGGATCCCCGTTCCGATGATAGACAGGGTCTCCGCCTTCTCCGGCTTGCAGTACTTCGCCGTCACCGCGCTGACGGCTGCCGTTCTGACGCCTGTGATCCACCGGCAGTCCATCACCGCCAGGGGCATCCCCGTCTCCTCACTGTTGTAGATGATCAGACCTGCGATCTGCGGCAGATCGTGTTTATAGTTCTCCGGATAACCGCTCACCCATTTCATGCCGCAGACATCTTTATCAACGATATAGGCCGGCATGGCGTGCAGAAAGGTATTCTTTCTCGTGTGGACGCCGGGCTTGGGCGGACATTCCACCATGTCTCTGCCCTTGGACGCCATAGCCGATTCGATCAGCTCGATGACTCTCTCATAAGGCACGTGGGTCTTAATGACCTCTTCCTGCGATAAATAACGAAATGTGACCTTTTTCATGACAAACCTCCTGATTGTGATCCCGTCTTAGATTCCAGCTCCGTGCACATCCGCGCCTCCGCCGGCAGAGACACCTTTTGTCGACACTGTCAGGATATCAAATTATCCGAACATTCACATTATTACTTTCGCACAAAAAAAAGCAGCTGTTGCAGCTGCTTTTCAGACATTTTTAACAGAGGACCTCAGGGGCCTCATTTTCGTCCCCGGGACAACTCAGCTCTCACGCCTTCCGGCCTGAGCCGCTTTGATCATGATCGCGCATTCCATTCTCTTGCGGAAAAGCTGGCAGCCGTACTCGTACGTGCCCCGGACAGAGCCTGTGGCGTGGTACGCGTTGGCAGCGCAGCCCCCGCTGCAGTAAAGCCTGGCCCAGCAATCTTTACAGTCTGGCCGGGCGTCGACGCTGCAGGACTGGAATTCTTCCACCAGTTTCTGATCGGTGACGCCGTCCCACACATTTCCCATGCTGTATTTGGGATCGCCCACAAACTGATGACAGGGGTACAGCTCGCCCCAGGGCGTCACAGCCAGATATTCCGTGCCGGAGCCGCAGCCGGACATCCTCTTGTAGATACACGGGCCCCCTTCCAGATCGATCATATAGTGATAGAAGGTAAAGCCCTTTCCCTCCTCCTCCCTGCGCAGCATCTCCTTCGCCAGGATCTCATACTGGTCAAACAGTACGGGGAGGTCCTCCGGTCTCAGCGCATACGGGTCCTCCGGCGCGCAGACCACCGGCTCCATGGAGAGCTCCGTAAAGCCCAGATCCGCCATGTGGAAAATGTCCTCTGTAAAATCCGTGTTGCCGCGGGTGAAGGTCCCTCTCACGTAGTAATCCCTGTCCCCCCTGCGGCGGACGAATTCCTGAAATTTAGGCACGATCAGATCGTAGCTTCCGCCGCCGTTCACCGTGCGCCGCAGCCGGTCGTGGACCTCTCTGCGGCCGTCCAGGCTCAGCACCACGTTGTGCATCTCCCTGTTGCAGAAATCGATCACCTCATCGTCCACCAGCACGCCGTTGGTGGTCAGCGTAAAGCGGAACTTCTTGTTGCAGGATTCCTCCCGGGAGCGGGCGTAAGCAACCAGCCGCTTCACCACGTCCCAGTTCATCAGTGGCTCTCCACCGAAGAAATCCACTTCCAGATTGACCCGGCTTCCCGAGTGGGAGATCAGGAAATCCAACGCCTGCTTTCCCACCTCGAAGCTCATGAGAGCCCGGTCCCCGTGATATTTTCCCTGACTGGCGAAACAGTAATCGCAGCTGAGATTGCAGGTGTGGGCCACGTGCAGGCACAGCGCTTTCACCACTGTATTCTGCCGTTTAAACTCTTCGGCCCGGGGCATGTAATCATCTTCTGCGTATAACTTTCCACACCGTTTCAGCTCCTCCGCGTCCTCCAGACATTCCTCCAGCTCCTGACGCGTCACATCGGGTCTGTCGCCGTATTTTTCCAAAAGCTTTTCGATCACCTGAGAAGCCGGAGTATTTTCATACATTCGGATCAGATCGTAGGCCACCTCGTCCACCACGTGGACAGAACCGCTGTTCACATCTAAAATAATATTGTATCCGTTCAGCTGATACGCGTGAATCATTGTTTTCCTCCGTTATCTATGCACCGCCTTCCGGCGTTTTCCAATCTCTTCTGCGTCCGCGCCGCCAAGACGCGCCGCCGTATCTCCCCGTCGTACCGCGGACAGAAAAACGCCGCTTAACCGCGATACGCGGCCAGGCGGCTGTCTTCCCGTTTCCGGTTGTTCTAGTTCTTGCTGCGCTTCTCGCACTGCTGATTTGCAACACCGCAGGAGGTCTTGCAGGCAGACTGGCAGGAAGTCTGGCATTCGCCGCAGCCGCCGTTTCTGACGCTGCCGGCCAGATCACGGGTATTCAGAGTCTGAATTCTCTTCATGTCGACTTGCTCCTTTTCCTTAAATTCCGTCCCTTGAACAGACATATTTATTCTACAACAGGCGCGTGGGGTTGTCAATATGGGCGAAATTTCGAAAATCTCAAATCCACGCATCAGGCGCCGGATCAGATCAAAGCATCAGCGGATGCCCTGTGGTGGTATAATAGCTCAGCGACCTGTCGGCGTGACGCACACAGACCATACCGTCGGCAAAACAGACGTACGGCGCGTCGGGTATGCGGCACAGCTCTGTCCCCCGGTCGTCCATAACGATAGCCCACATGTCCTCATCTGCAGCCAGCCCGCTGTCGCCGCCCGCGCCGGACGAGCTTTTCTGCGGCCTGATATAACTGCTGAAGGCCAGCGTATTTCCGCCGTCTCCGCAGGCGCCGGTCCCCAAGGCCATATCGTCGCTGCTGAGCTTCCTGCCGCCGGCGTCAAAGAGTCCGCATACCAACGGATCGGTAAAATCGCTCCACATACCGCCGTCCGCTGTGGTTTTGTTCATGCAGAGGACATATCTGCCGAAAAGGATCTCCGAATAATTGTTTGGATCAAATCCTTTTGGCGTCATACATACGCCCTGACCATTGTAAAGATAACGCAGCCCGTCCTTATTTGCCATGAACGTTCCGTCCTGCATGCGGGCGATCTGAACGGGCGTTCCGCTAAAGCCTGTGAACGGAATGATCTCCTGTCCCTCGAAAGTATAGAGCGCTCCGCCGTTATAGGAGCCTGTCACCACATATTTTCCGAAGGCGGCGCCTTTGTCCAGGCCGACCTCGGCCGTCATCCCCTTCACCGCCTCCCAGTCGATCCCGCAGTTTTCACTGAGGATCCTGCCCTGAGTGTCGATCAGCACCGGCGTATCCTCGCCCTTCCTCCACGCGCAGAGGACTCCTTCCGCAGGCCGGCCCAGATACTCATACTGCGGGCTTACCGTAACGCTGCCATTCTCATCAAAGAGACCGCACAAGCCCGTGGTCTCGTCTGTAAACACCCAGGCTTCCGGATGTTTTTCGTCCGTCCATTCCACCTGTACGGATTCCAGCAACACCTTTCCCTCCGGCAGAGAGATCAGCCCATCCGCTCCATCCCCGCCCACCCAGGCCAGCTTGTCAGATAAAACGCTCAGCATGGCAAACGTTCCATCCCACCTGTTATCTCTGGCGATCTGCGTTCCGTCTTCGCTGATCAGCGAGTAATTCTCGAAATAAGTCTCTGTCACCTGATTTTCCATCGCATAAGCAGGCTTTACGGTTCCCCAGCTTTTCACCACCGCATGTCCGCCAAGCATCTGCATATCGTCGATCCACCGATACATGTTCTCGCCGGTCTGGGGATTTGCCTCGCCTTCACAGGGAAATTCAATGGGCAATTGTCTGGCCCCATCCAGACTTTCGTAACGATAGACGTCCTTCGCCGTGTCCACTGTCAGCACTGTTTTTCCCGCCGCTTTATTTTCCTGCCCATTGCCCTCCGACCATTTCTTCAGCTTCAGCATCGTCACCACTGACTGCTCCACCGTGTACGTCTCGTTAGGCCCGAACCGGTCCGACGACACGCCGTTCATGATATCTGCATTGTAGCAGAAAGCCACCGCATCCCTGGCCCAGGGATAAAAATAGGATCGCTCCGTTCCGTCCGACGTATAGCCTGCTGTCTGGTTTCTGTCCGCCCACACTCTGGGCGTCAGCTGCAGACGTTTGGCCGCGGGGATCGCTTCCGTATTGGTCATCTGATACAGCATGACGGCGGCTTCCTGCCTGGAGATGGATCTGTCCGGGCTGAAATACGTTCCGCTCTGATCCTGCCGCGTACCGTGGACCACCCCGGTCACCGCCGCCTTTTTCACCGCTTCGCTGTCCGTGTCCGCAAATCGGACTGTCTCCCAGCCTGTAAAATCCTGATTTCTTATGGCAAGCAGCCTCACGGCCAGCGTACAGAATTCTTCTCTCGTGATCGGCGAGCTCCATTTCCCCTCAAGGGCCTGTGGGACCAGTCCCGCTTCTCTGGCCTGAGCGATATAGGCTGAAGCCCAGTCCGAAGGAGACTCCGCCCCTGCCTGGGGCTGCGCTGCAGATCCCACGGCCGGAACCGCCTGCAGGACAAGCACCATAACCAAAAGAATGCAACAGATCCGTCTCATTTTTTATTCCCCCTTCATCTCGTCTAATAAAAAACGGCGCTTTCTGCCGTGACCGGCCGGCGGCCGGTCACGATGGGATCCGCCCATGGGGCCGCCGCCCACAGGATCCATATAACAACTTCATGGTATACTCCGCGCATGGCGTCTGCCGCGCACAGAACCTACATAATAACTGCTCTGCGGTTATTATATCACATCGCCGGAGCGGTTTTTTCCCATATTGACAAAAGCAAAAAAGAATAGACAACGGTTTTTTTTGTGTATAATATTTGTATCGCGAAAGAGTCAGAAAATGAATAGGAAAAGGAGAGACATATGATGGAATCCGACAAAGTAAAAAACACCGTACCCGCAAAAAAAAGGATCGCCCTGGTGGCCCACGACCACCGCAAGGACGAACTCATCGAATGGTGCCAGAAAAACAGGACTGTTCTGGAGGAACACCAGCTCTGCGGCACCGGGACCACCGCCGCACTGATCGCCAGAGCCACGGGCCTTCCGGTGACCGCATACAAAAGCGGTCCTCTGGGCGGCGATCAGCAGATAGGAGCCAGGATCGCGGAAGGCGGCATCGACATGCTCATCTTCTTCTGGGACCCCCTGGAAGCCCAGCCCCACGACCCCGATGTAAAAGCGCTGCTGCGGATCGCTGTAGTCTACGATATTCCGGCGGCCAACAACCAGTCCACGGCCAACTTTCTGCTCACCTCCCCCCTGCTGAAGGAGGAGTATGTCAGAGAGCTGCCAGACTACGGCAGCCTTTTGGCAGAACGCGCAGACCGATTGGCTTCGAAAACAGAAAGTTGATCAGACCTGATAATACAATTTACCTTCTTCCAGAATGCTCAGCTTTCCCTGCTGGCATTCCAGTATATTGACGGCACAGTTTCTCTGGGGTATCCCCTCCCAGAACTCCGCCAGAGGACGATGTTCGATGCAATTCAGGAAGCAGCGGATGAACGCTCCGTGAGCAGTGATAAGGATCCGTGTCCATTTTTCTTCATTGGGCACCAGCACCTGACGGATAAAACTTCTGCTCCTCGCCTCCACGTCGGAGAAAGCTTCGCCGTCCGCAGGCACATACAGCTCCGGCTTCTTTAAAAAGGTATAGAGAACGGAGTTCTCATCAGCGGCGCAGCGGGAGATCTCCGAGCCCTCGCTGCTTCCGAAATCCATTTCCTGCAGACGGCGGTCCGCGATGACCGGTATTCCCCTGCTCCCCGCCACGATCTGCGCAGTCTCCGCAGCGCGGATCAGCGGGCTTGTATAGGCAAGATCGAAATAGGTATCGCTGAGACCTTCCGCCGTCATTTTCGCCAGCTGCCTTCCGTATTCATTCAGCGGTATGTCCGCGCTGCCCTGGATCTTCCCCGCCTTGTTCCAATCCGTTTCCCCGTGACGCATCAGATAGATTTCCATTGTTTCTATTTCTCCTAACTATGTATTCCGCCGTACCATATCGGTCAGTGGCGCTTCATCTTTTATGCTGCAGAACCAGTGAGCTCTTCACGCCGGACGTCCCATTTAAACTGTCAAAGCGGGATCCTGCCGCGCCGAGATCGGAAGTCCAGCTATTGTGAGGAATCACTCCGGAGGATATGTTTTATTTCTTTCTTTCCAGGCGCCGCACTTTGACAAAGCGTCCCTCAACTGACTGATAGAGATCGGTTTTGCCAGATGTCCGTTCATCCCCGCCAGACGGGCCCGTTTGGCGTCCTCTGTGAACGCGTCCGCCGTCATGGCTATGATAGGCAGTTCGTCGATCCGCTCCATGCCGGAGCCGCGGATTTCTCTGGTGGCTTCGTAACCGTTCAGAATCGGCATCTGAACATCCATGAACACGATATCATAGTAAAGCGGCGGATGGGCGCGGACAGCGTCCACAGCCTGCCGCCCGTCCTCGGCGATCTCGATCTCCGCCCCCAGGATCTGAAGCATTTCCACCGCGATCTGGCGGTTGAGCTCGTTATCCTCCACCAGAAGAACGCGAAGACCGACCAGGGAGGGCCCCGGCCCCGCATCCGCATCCTGCCCCGCGGATGGGTGAGCGTCGCATTTGTTCAGACAGAGGGTGACGACAAACCTGGACCCTTTTCCGTACTCACTCTCCACCTGAATATCACCGCCCATCATCGTCACGAGATTTTTTACGATGGTCATTCCCAGCCCCGTTCCCGCCACCTTGCTGATCCGGCTGTCGTCCGCCCTGCTGAAGGGCTCGAAGATGTGCCCCAGATATGCGGGCTCCATGCCGATCCCCGTGTCCTCAACGGCAAAGCGATAAGTGCCCACGCGCGCCTCTTCTTCTTTTTTGAGCTCCTCCAGAGTGAAGGTGATCCTTCCCTCCTCTTCCGTATATTTCGATGCGTTTTCCAGTATATTGACCAGGACCTGCTGCAGCCTCCCCGCGTCGCCATGTACCTGAGCGTGAAGTCCTTCATCGATCCGCACAGTCAGCTCCTGCCTCCTGTTTTCCATCGAGATCCGGACGATCTCCACCGTATCGCGGACCAGATCGAGAAGGCTGAATTCCATCTCCGCCAGCTGAGCCGTGCCGCTTTCGATCTTGCTGACGTCCAGCACTTCATTGATCAATCCCAGAAGATGCGAACCAGAGGCCTTGATTTTTTTCAGATAATCTCCCAGCTTTTCCTCTTCGCCGATATGAAGCTGCGCCAGCTCCGTCATTCCAATGATAGCGTTCATGGGCGTGCGGATGTCGTGGCTCATCTTTGAGAGAAAGTCGCTCTTGGCGCTGCTGGCCTTCTCCGCCTTCTGCAGGGCTTCTTCAAGGAGCTGCTTGGCCTGACGCTCCTTTTCCAGCGCCTCCGCCTGCATCCGGCGTTCTTCATCAATATTGCGCGAAAGGGTGAGCTCGATCATATCGTCCGTGTAAGGGCTTTCGACCCGCACTACCTGGGTGAAATTCCAATGATAGACCCCGTCCTCTCCCACGTGGGGCACCTCCATGGAAACGATGCACCCTCCATTGGAATAGAGATCCATCAGGGATCTCCGGGAAAATTTCCGCATAAATTCCTGCCTGTAGTCCGGGTGGACGGCGGCGCACTCAAATTCCAGCAGTTCTTCAAAACAGCCCGACTCCGGGGGCTTTTTAACGGGATAGCGCTCGTATTCAAGCATGCGGTAGGTGTTCTGCGTCAGATTGACCGCGATGAGCATCTGATACGCGATCCGGGCCGCCGTGGCCAGCTGGCTGATCTCCACATTGCGCTCCTGCTCCAGCGCGTATTCCTCCTGCATATCACGGTATACCAAAACGCACCAGCAATCTTTCTCTCCCGACAGCTGGACGCGGGCTGCGGTAAACTCCACCATGTGATAAGCGCCGTCGCCGCGCAGCCGTCGCAGACGTCTGGAGATCTGTTTTTTCCCCTCATGGAACTGCTGAAGCATGGCCTCCCGGGAAAAGGTCGCGTTGAAGAGCTCCAGATCGTCCGGGTGCACAGCCCGCTCCGCGTATTTCCGGTTTTCGGCTCCAAAATTTCCACGCTCCGGTATATCGGACCACAGCGCGTCCTTCTGACAATTGACATAATAATCAGCGGTCAGATTGGCGATGATACATTCATCGAATACCGTCACTAGACTCTGGGCGTACATTCGTTGGATCTTTTGCAGTCCCTGCTCTTCCTCAAAGCTCAGCCGATGGGGAGACGCCGTCACCACAACGGCCTTAACGCAGCCGTCCCACAGGATCCGGTCAGCGGTGACGTCCACCGTGGTCTTCAGCAGCGGATCATAGCAGACAATGTGACCGGAGCCCTTGTCCCCCATAGCGCAGAGCGGGCAGTTGGCGCACACCTCAGGCCAGACCTCATGACATATGGCCCCGATTACGGCGTTCCCCCGTCCCGTACTGCGGCAGCGCTCATTCATATAAAGAAGACGGTGAGTTTCTTCCTCGATAACATATATGCTGATCTCACTCAGCGCGTCCAGCAAATTGACCAGGTTTTCATCAGACATGGATCATACTCCTTAACAGCGGCATTTACTTCAGAAGACAGGCGACTGCCGCCCTATTTATTATAACTCAGTCCCCTGATTTTTCAAATAACTATTATTCCTTTCACAAGAGCGCCGCTTGGCTTCAAAACAAAAGCTGGCGGATCATCTTTCGCCAGCTTTTGCTTTTATGCATTTATGATTTGCCGTTCCTCCATGCTGATCTTTGCGTATCCGGCTTCTATCTTTTTCTTTGCGTTTTCAAGCCACTGTTCTTCTTCCCGCACGCTCTCCTCCGATTCCCTGATCATCTTTTCCACAGAATCTTTCTGCGGGCCGCCGTAAGTGATGATGCCCAACATTCTTTCTCTTACAATTCCCGCATCAGGTGAAAGGTCTGCATCAGATTCAATGCGCCGTAGCCCCATTTCTCGTTGGGATAATTCATGGCCGCGCTCTTTACACAGCCTCTGATCAGATAGGCGCGGATCTGATAGGTGCTCAGCGCCATATCGTTTCCATCTACCACGCCCCACTGCATCAGAAGCGCGCATGCGCCGGCCGCAATGGCGGCGGCGCCGCTGGTTCCGCTCATGGCTCCAAAACCGTAAGGAAAATATCCGCCGATGTTCATCCCCGGCGCCACCAGATCAGGCAGCATGGCGTTCTCCCGGGAAGGCCCCCAGGAGGATTGGATATACAGGCTCTGATTGAGGCTGTTATACGCGCCGCAGCTGATGACGCCTGCAGCCGTGGACGGGATGGTCACGGTACAGTAAGGCGACGCGGACAGGAATTCCACATCGGGCGATACGAAACCGAACATGGGCAGCCAGGCGTGATACTGGCCGTTCAGCAGAATATCGCCGTGTACGGTGATGGTCCAGATGCCTGGAGTCGCATCCAATATGCGGATCACTGTCAGCTGACCGCCGCTTCCCTCCAAAGGGAAGTGATACTCCACGTTCACCCGGGTATTCTCCAGGATCAGCTTTACCTCGGTGCCGGGGCCTGTCTTGGCTGGAACGCGTCCCACCAGCTCTCCCGAAGGGGAACGGATGGACACGGACAACCGGTCGGCTACCGTATTCCACAGAGAAACGCAGATATTTCCCGCGCGCTCCCCCACTCTCAGGTCGATATTCCGCGCCCCGCCTTCCGTCGTGATCTTTCCCTCCGTGTGATGGCGCTCCTGGCTTTCATTCCCTGCGGCTACACACACGCATACTCCCTTTCGATTGGATATGCCGCTCAGATATTCTTCAAATATACTGAATCCGTCGTGACTGCCGAAATTGGTTCCCAGACCAATGCAGATGACCACCGGCCGCCCCAGCTCCCGGGCCTTTCTCAGAATGTACTCGATTCCGATCATCACCGCGCTGGATTCAAATACGTTTTCCTGTTCCGGCGGAACGCAATATTTTTCCCGATAAAAGGGCCCGGCCTTTTTCAGTTTGACAGCTATGATCTCCGCATCCGGCGCGGCCCCGACAAAATCTCCGTTCTCCCGCCCAGCCGCAACGGAGGCCAAAAATGTGCCGTGTCCCGCCTGATCGCGCTGCGGTACGATGGTGTAGGGATCCTCTTTTCCCAGCGCTTCATTGATCTGCTCATTGGTGTATTCCCGTCCAAAATAAAAATCTTCCGGCGGATCTCCCTCCGCAGTCTGATCATAGATCGAGCAGATCTTGCTGCTGCCATCCTCGTAGCGAAAGACTTCCTGAGTATAATCGATCCCCGTGTCCACAAAACCCAGGAGCACGCCTCCCCCCTTCAGATCCAGATAGGGCTGGTTGTGGACCGGAATAATGCCGGCGGCGTCCAGCGGCGGCCGGTCCAGGATCCCAAGAAGAACAGGAGCGTTGCTGATGAATCCCGTGCCCAGCGACGCTGTCATCTGACTGTAATGAGCTTTGTCGATATAGCCCACCGCGTATCTCCCTGAGAGTGTCTGGGTGAAAAGAATATTCGGATATTCTTTGACAAAATCTTCGAGGTAGTCAGGATCCCTGGCAATAAAGTCGATGGTATCCGGGGACTGTATAAAGGACCGGATCTCTTCTGAAGGCGTCATATCAGCTCCTCCTGTAATTCATCAGATCGTCCAGCGCGGCGCACAAGTTGAGCTTGCCATATCCCCAAAGTGGGTTGGGATAGGCCAGATAGGAGTTCCGTCCCGCGTTTTTGCACAAGAAAGCCTTGATCCGCTGACCGTAAAGAAACGGATCGTTCCCCCTGACCACGCCCCACTCCATCAGAAGCGCCGCCGCGCCGGTGACAAAGGGCGCCGCCATGCTGGTGCCGGTAAACACATCGTAACCGCCGCCGGATCTGGCCGAATAGATGTTCTCTGCGGGCGCCGTCAGATCCAGCTGCGGCACGCCGCTCTCAAAGACGGATCCTCCTCTTCCGGAAAAGGGGCATACGGCGTCCGTATCGGGGCGGTAACCGCCCACCGATATGGGCGTGACTGCGGACGCGGGCAGCGTCATGGTCATATCGATGCACGGGAGTAGAAACGACGTCCGCTCCGTCACTTCTTCTATGGTTGGCAGCCAGATATCAAAACGCCCGTCTACCACCTGATCGCCGTAGCAGGATAGCGTCCACAGTCCCTCCATATGTCCCCCCGCCTCTTCCAAAGTGATGTAGATCTCCTGCGCCGTGGTGTAGTGGCTGGGTTCGTCGTATTCCACCGTAATGTTCACTCCGCCTAGCGAGATCTCAGCCCGCCGGTTTGCCGGTATTATCCTGCCGGTGGACTGACCGCCGGGCAGAAACAGCTCATAGGCGGTAATATCCGCGAAATTTTTCCACAAGGTCAGATACAGATCGTTTCTGTGATAAGCTACCGTAAACTCCGCATTCACCGTACCGCCAGAGGTGAGTCTGCCGCTGAAATGGTGGCCACCGAATCCTTCATTGCCCGCCGCGCACACGATCACTGTCTTCCAGCAGCGCGACATTTCGTCTATAAACGTCTCAAACAGAGACTGGCCCCGGTGAGAACCGTTGTTGGATCCATAACTCAGATTGATGACGCAGGGCATGCCCAGCTGCTGCGCCCTGTGGATAACATATTTGATCCCCCGCATCATATCGGTGGTCCGGGAATCCGCATCGCCCAGCTTGACCGCCACGATGGAAGCCTGAGGCGCAGCGCCGCTCCTTCCCACCGCGACCCCCGCCACCGCTGTGCCGTGGCCCACGCTGTCCCGGCTTTCCGCAGCGCCGGCGTCAATGTCGCTTCCCTGAAACTCCGCGCCTTTATAAAATCCCGGGGGCGGCGTTCCGTCAGCCGTCATATCCCACAGGGATAGTATTCTTGTGCTCCCGTCCGGATTTCGAAATTCGGGGTGAGACAGATCGATCCCGGAGTCGATGATCCCAACAGCCACGCCGGCGCCGGTGAGGTGGTATCCGTTTTCCTGATGGACCGGCGTGATACAGGAAACGTCCATCCCCCGATCCTCAGACAGCAGCAGTTTTTTCGCCGGTTCCAGATACTCGATCTCCCTGAAAGACAGCAGCTCCTCAGCCTCGCCGGCGCTCAATTCCGCAATGGCGTAACTGCTGCTCAGGATCTCGATCTGAACGCTCATAAATCGGATGTCTCCGTGATACTTTACAATATACTCCATCGCTCTCCTCCAAAAATCTATCATATCGAGCTGGATTTCCATTATAAATAGTATGAGTAAAGGGGGAGATTATGAATATGAATGATAACGAGAAAGGCCGGCTGCAGGTGTCCGTCTGCAGTGAAAGAAACAGTATGCCGGTAGCCGGCGCCACGGTCCGGATCACAGATCCGGCCGACGGATCTGTGTTGGAGGTGCTTCAGACCGATGATTCCGGCCAGACGGCCGAGATAGAACTGCCCGCTCCGCCGCCGGATCTTTCCCGTGGCAGAAACGCCGCAAGACCCTATGCGTCTTATAACGTGACGGTCAGCGCCGGTCAGTGGGAAACACTGAACTTTGCAGGCGTACAAATTCTGCCTGACTGCCTGGCCATACAGAACGCCGCTGTGCGGCCTGCGGTACCCGACGGCTTTAACGTCCGCAACATCCTCATCGATCCTCATGTTTTGTGGAGCGATTATCCGCCGAAGATCCCTGAGGATGAGGTCAAACCGCTGCCCGGCCCCGGCGGCTTTATCGTGCTGCCTGAACCGGTCGTACCGGAATATATGATCGTCCACCTGGGCACTCCCCAGGACGATTCGGCCAGCGACGTCTGGGTGCCGTTCAAGGATTACATAAAAAATGTAGCCAGCTGTGAGATCTATTCCACCTGGCCTGTGGAGACCATCAAAGCAAATGTCCTTGCGATCCTCTCCTTCACGCTGAACCGCGTCTATACGGAGTGGTACCGGGGAAAAGGAAAGAATTTTACTATCACCAATTCAACCGCATACGACCAGGCCTACAGCCATGGAAGAAATATTTTTGAAGAGATCTCCACGGTAACAGACGAGCTGTTCACCACCTACATCACCAGAGAAACCATACGTCAGCCGCTGTTCACTCAATACTGCGACGGCCGTCGCGTCCAGTGCGGCGGACTTTCCCAATGGGGCTCTCAGGCTCTCGGAGAACAGGGCATGGACGCTGTGAGCATACTGCGCACCTATTACGGTTCGGATATCTATCTGGCCCAGGCTGAAAAAGTAGAAGGCGTTCCCCGCTCTTACAGCGGCGTCGTGCTGCAGCCCGGCAGCCGCGGGGAAGACGTCCGGACGATCCAGCAGCAGCTCAACAAGATCTCCGACAACTATCCGGCCATACCAAAACAGCGTGTGGACGGCGTATACGGCGATACCACGCTGCAGGCCGTCAAAGAATTTCAGAAAATCTTTTACCTGCCCCAGTCGGGAACGGTGGATTTTGCCACCTGGTATGAGATCTCCAACGTCTATGTAGCGGTCAGCCAAATGGCCTAGTCTCAGCGTACGCTATTGAGAAAAGCCGTCAAGCAGATCTCGCAGCATATGGTAAAGATAGTCCACGTCCAGCGGCTTGGAGACAAAGCCGCTCATGCCTGCATCCATGGCGGCGTCCGGGCGCTCCAGAGCCCGGATGGCGCGGACGGCTTCCAGTCCATTCATCTCAGGCATCTGAATGTCCATGAGAATTACCTGGAACGCGCCCGGCCGGATCTCGGAGAACGCCCTGAGCACCCGGGGCTCTTGCTTCGCGGCCCCCGCGACGGAGACCTGCAGGGCGGCCAGAAGTACCGCCAGAAGGACCGCTGTTTCCTTTCCACAGCCGACCGCTCCCTTTGATCTTATATCAGTAATCTGCGTTTTCCTCCGTCTTCTGGAGATCCAGCCCTGTGGTATCTCGAATCGTGGCCATGGGTTTCGTCAGGTAATCAGTGTGATCTTCCTCCTGTACCGGACGTTCCAGATATCCATACGGGTCAGTAAATTCCACGTTGCTTCCATCGATGGAACAGAGACGTCCGTCCGTGGATCTTCCGATCGCCAGAGCCACAACGCCGCCGTTTCCGGAACTCTCCGGTTCAGTGTCTTTCCCCATCATTCCTATAATGTCGCCCCGGGTGATCTGCCTGCCAGCCTGAAGATCGGGAATACTGGTAAGATTTCCATAGCGCGCCTGCATATATATACCGTTATACCGAAAATTTACATACATCCATTATAATACATCTCCCGACTTCCGTAACGCATATGATAAACCGCTGCGCCCTTCGCACTCTGTCCATTTATATAGCCTTCAAAGTCTTTTTCGCTGCTTCCATCCTTCGGAATACTGATATTCGCTTCATTATACAAATAATTCGTTCTCGCGCTGGCCAGTCTGGCGCTGGCTCCCACTTCCTTCGCTGCGGGCACCACAGGGGAATAGATTCCGTGCTGGCCTATATACAGATCCCGATAGACCGCCGTCTTATCCACGATCATCCTGCTGTTCTCAATCCGGGCGTTGCCGTTGGCAATGCTGTATTTAATTGTTTTTTCCAACAACTTGACCGTAGCAGTACCTGTCACCGCGTCGTAAGTAAGGTACTTTTTCTCCTCCAGGTTCTCATTGGTGGCACCGTTGTCCAGCTGCTTGGCCACGTCCAGAACCACTTTCCGCAGATAGCCTTCTCCCCGCTTCAAATCCTTGTTGCCGCGGTACCGTCTGTCCTTCTCCACTTCCGAATTACCCCCGAAAGCGGGGGAAGCTTCCGCCGCTCTGGACGAGCTGTACTGCAATCCGTTCGTGTCCCGTATGGTCGCCATGGGCTTTGATTTTTTCATGTTTTTCTCCCGGCGTTTCGCCGTTTCTTCGGAAATGAAACAATACGCACATCTACCTTTTGAGCAAAATGTGCGTATTTACTTGCCAATATTCTATTTCTGATACAGCTTCCACAGCATGGAAGCCGCCTCGGCTCTGGCGGCCTGGGCCTGTGGGAGGAAGTAAGACTGTCCGCCTTCCCCCTTCTGACCGCTGATGATGCCTGCGGCCTGCATTTTGTCCACGGCGGCCGCAGCGTAGTCCGCTGCTGCTGCGGCGTCCGCAAATGCGTCCGCCGCTGCCTGGCTTTGTCCGGCGGAAGAACCATGGACTCCTGCCTTGTCCAGATAAGCCGCTATCATGACCGCCATATCCTGTCTGGAGATTGGATCGTCGGGTCGGAAGAGCAGCGTCCCGTCCGCCGCTTTTTCTCCCGCGGCGACGCCGGAGCCGGCTGCCCATGTCACCGCGTCTCCGTACCAGCTCCCCGCCGCCACGTCCCGGAAGGATGTGGATGAGGACGAGGACGAGGACGAGGACGGGCCGGCGTCTGCCGTTTGCCCGTCCGCATTGCCTGTTTGCACACCGCCGGCTTTGCTGAGATTGTACAGCAGCTGCACGAACTCCGCCCGGCTGATCGGCGACTGCGGCAGGAAGCTCCCCGCCGCGTTCCCCTTGATCAGGCCATCCTTTGCCAGCCCTGTGACGCATTCGTAAAACCAGTCGCCGGCCTTCACGTCCGGAAAACCGCTTCTGGCGGACAGCGAGGTTTGAGGCACGCCGTTTCCGTCAAGCTGCACGCCGGGATAAGCCGCTTTCAGCTTCTGCATCGCCGCGTCGATGGCCGTCTGCGGCGCTTCCGGATTGGTCAGAATACTCACGGCTTCGGCGTAGGCCGCTTCCCCCGTCAGTTTTTCTTTTTTGTACATGCTGTTCAGAACCGCCACGGCCCAGGTCAGCGCGTCCTTGTTGCCCAGTGATACGATGCTTCCCTGTCCCCAGGCGGTGTTGTCCTGATTCAGATCCGCGCCGTATCCGTACACGGTGAACTGCCACCGCATGACCTCTCCGTCGGAGAGACGCCACCCGGAGGCCCCCATGCCGGGAAACTGATTTCCCGAGTTATCCTTCTCTCCCACCGAATACATCCAGCCGCTCTGCTGGTAATAATCAAACTCACCCAACCAGTCCGCCGTCCCCTCGCCGATCTTTTCCATTCCGCCCACGGCCGTGAGGATAAACTGCGGAAAGCTCGGCTCCCCGTGGTTGGGATCGTACACAGAAGCCAGATAGAAACTGTCGTCCACACTTCCCGTCATCTTCCAGGGCTGTGCAGGAGCGCCGGAAACGCCGCTGTATTTGTCCGACAACAGTTCCGTGATCACCGTGGACGCCTTCGTCCCCTTCGTCACCTCCACCAGCTCGGGCTCGATGAGAAAGCCCTGACCAAGGGTATTTCTGTCCATAGAAACCGCTATCGTCACAGTTCCTGCACGCTGGGCGGTGACCGCTCCCATGGCGTCGATGGCCGCGTTCAGTCTGTCGTATACCGAGCGTGACGCTGTGGCCTCACGGATGGCCTGCAGGCCCTTGTCGCGCTCCGCGGTGAGAGCGGTCCAGTTTTCCGCAGAGTAGTCGGTCTGTTCATACTTGGAGCAGGCTGTCTTCAGAGTAGCTATCGCTTTGGATTTATCCTCATAGAGAGGATCTGTGCTGCTCAGCCCAAGGCTGGACGCCTCTGCAGCGCCGGAATATAAAACATAATTCGCTCCGGCCTGCCCCAGAAACATGGTGACGCCCGCCGCGGGAACCTCTATCCGCCGCACACCGTCGGGGCGGATTTTGGTGTCCGGATCGTCGTCCTCCGCCGGGTCCTGAAAAACTGGAATCGTCAGCTTCGTCCATTGACCGGACTGCAGCTGGTACACGTCTGTTCCGATGTATCCCGCGCTGCCTTCCTTTATATAGTGCTGTCCTTCCAGCAGCGCGTACACGCTGCCGTCCGCTGCCAGGCCCACATTGTAGACTGTGCCTGTGGTATCCGGCAGCTCCGGGAGCCTGCTGACGGCTCCTGTCTCCGTGTTGACCAGCCGGTAGGTTTTCGGACCTGATGTCTGAAAGATGGAAATCGGCGATCTCTCGCAGAGGACCAGTTGGTCGGAACAGCCGCCTGTGATGGAGACCAGTTTACCTATATCTCCAAGCGGCACACGGTTCCACTTTCCGGAAGAAACGCTGTAACGGTATAGGTTTCCGTCCTCCGCCGCCCCATAGGCCGTGTCCTGATCCAGCTTGTAAAAGCTGTTGAAGGTCAGCGCGTTCTCCTTCCATTCCTTTCCGTCCCAGTGCTTCGCCGACGCCCAGATGTCGTCCTGCGCCATCACCAGACCGAAGAGGAGACGGCTGTCATAGCTCGTATTTCCGTTGGGATCTGTACTTGTGGGCGTACCCAGCTCCGAATTCTCCGCCCGCTTCCAGCTCCCGGCGGCCCCGTCGAAGAGATAAACGAAATAGTTATTCTGTGACGATACTCCGTCAGAAGATGCGATCGTTGTCTTTACCAGCGCTGCCAGATGCTCCGCATCCTCTCCGCCCAGAGCAAACACATTTCCGACGAGTCCCTCCATACGTCCCATTTCCCTGCCGCCTGTTCCGCCTGCGCCCAGACGGTTGACACCGCCGCTGCCGCCCATGAACAGCTCCAGTTCTCCTGTGCTCTCGTCCAAAAACGCGGCGGACACGTTTCCATCCGGCCCCGTATCTGAGGTAAAAACACCGTAAGCTGCTCCGGAACCTTCCGCAGTCAGATATTTCAGCCCCTTCAGCCCTCCCATAGCGGTGCTGCCTGCGCTGTCTGCGTCCAACGCCGAAACCGGCGTCAGTCCTGTGAGGAGCGCGGCGGCAAGAAACGCCGCCATTCTCCTGATCCCTCTTCTTCTCTCCTTCTTCATGCCTTTTCATCTCTCCTTCTTTTTCTTAGTTGCCGCCCTTATTTCTCCGATATCTGCGCAGACCGGCTGCGAGGAGCAGTCCGATCACGACCAAAGCCAGCACAAGGCTGATCAGAGGATTTTCCACCACCGTCTGCTTGACGATGGCGAAAACGCTGAGCTTCTGTTCCTCCTTCTGTTCCTCTTCTCCCGAACCGGAGCCGCCTTCCGTGGCTCCTCCGGATGCTTCCATAGCCGCCTCGTCGTCGCTTTCCGTCTGATTTTCTTCCGCCTGTTCTGCCGCCAGCAGATTTTCCGCGGGATCGCCCGTGGATTGTGTGGATGTATAAGTGGGATCTGTCACCGTCGTCTGATCGTCAGCGCCAGCGGAGCCCTGATTTTCGCCGCCTCCGGCTCCTGTTCCCGTTCCTGTGCCTGTGCCGCCGCCTTGGCCTGCATCGCCGTGATCGTCGCTGCCGGCCCCGTTGCCGTCTCCGACGCCGGTTCCGCTGCCATTGCCGTTTCCACCGCCGCTTCCGGAGCCGCCATGGTCCTTGTCAGGGTCGTTTGGCTTCTCTGCCGGCGGTTCCTCTTCCTCCTCTCCGAAGGTCGCTTTCACACTGGCGTTAGACTCCCTTACCGTAAAACTTCTCGTTTCGGTAATGTCCTCCTCACCTTTGGTCTTATGTTTCACCACAAGACTTTTCAGAACCATTTTCACTCCGTCCTTATCCGAAGACGGCACGCTTACGCTGACGTCCACATTGGTCCCGATCACTCTGTATGCGATATCTTCTCCGGCGACCCTGGTATGACTGTCTGTGGAGATCCGATAGACCGAATGATCTGCCAACAGCTCCGGATGATCGCGTCCCTGTGTCCACACCCTTTCGTGCTCATCGTCCCCGCCGTCCAGCAGATAAGCCACTCTGCCGCTGGCAAAAGCCTCCGCCGGCTGCTCCGGTGTGGTGACCTCCGTGCTTTCTTCTCCCCCGCTGTCAAGGCCGAAGAAGGAAGCCATACGACTGAGCGCAGTCGGATCAGGCTTGAGATAGTAGCTCTTTTCTACCGTACAGGTTCCATAAGAAGAAGCCATCGTCATACCAGGATTCTCCGTATGGTACGTATAGCAGCTTTCCACGCTGATGTTTGCGTCTGAGTTTAAACCCGTGGTCATTCCACTGGTGTTGGGCCCGGATATCTTTCCTGCATTATAGGAATGGATAAAGCTGCAGCTGGGCGCTCTCGTACTTCCAACCAGGCCTCCGGCATAACGACCCGCGCCGCCGTTCACCGTCACATCCGCGGTGTTGCCGCATTTCTCAATAACCGTTCCGCCAGAGACCCCGTGACCCGCCAGACCGCCGGCGTTCTCTCTTCCCGTCACCATTCCGCTGTTGATGCAATTCTCCATCCGCGCACTTCCGGAAGCAAAAGTGAAGCTCCAGACCCCTATGACCCCACCGGCGGTTTGACCGGTTATTGCGCCCTCATTGGCTCCGTCTTCAAGGACGACTCTCCAGCCGATACTGCCGAACAGCCCTCCCGCCGCTCCATTTTCTGCCATAATAGCGCCGCTGTTGGCGCAGCCGGAAATCGTCTGCCAGGAGCCTGAGCTTACGCTTCCGGCGCTCTGGCCCGCGATCCCCCCGGCGTATGTCCCTCCGCATACCTCCGCGTTATTTTCACAGTCAGAAATCTGCGCAGTGAGAAGGCTCACTGTTCCTGCGATTCCGCCCGCCGCGCTGCTTCCGGATACGCTGGAGGCGCTGTCCGTACTGCATCCTTTCAGTCTGCCTGTCACATAGCCTGCCAGACCGCCTACGCTGCCCGCGTTTCCGCCGATGATCTCCATTCCTTTAAGGGAACACTCGATCAGCTGACCGTTTACCTCCTGGGCCAGACCGCCAAAATATTCGGCGGCGCCGGCGGCCTGAATGGTCCCCGAAAGGCTGACATTTTTCAGTGTTCCATCGATCCTGGCAAACAGCGGGGCAGTGCAGCCGCTTCCCATTGTTATCGTCTTTCCCTGACCGTCCAGCGTTCCTTCAAAGGGGGTCTTTCCTCCGATCGGTTTCGACCAGTCTGTGACCTCAAAAGACTCAGCCAGCGTCAGAGTCTTTCCTATATAAGAAACGCCCTCTTCCATGTTTTTCGCCAGTATTTCCAGCACGCTCTGATCCGTAATATTTTCAAAATCCTCCTCATTCAGTACGATTTCAGTTCGCCACTTTGCTGTCAGCACTAATGTCTGCCCCTCGTAGCCGGCGGAAAGTTTCGTCGAAAAATCCCATTTGCTATTTCCGCTGTACCATCCCAAAAATGTATGTACCACTTTTCTTCCGCTTGATGTTTCATCCGGCCACACCGGCGTACCGGGATCCGGGATCGTACCTGGGGTCGGCGAAACGGAAACAGAAGGTCGCATCGCAGCGATGGCCGCGTTCGTCGCCAGCTCTGCCGGGGCACCGTTCAGATCAAACTGAACTGCCACATTCCCCGAATATCTGGCATACAGATCCAGATCGGCTGTGATGAGCGCCTTTGCATTGAAGGCCACGGTCAGTTCTTTGTCCTCATACCAGCCCTTAAAGGTAGAGCCGGCTTTCTGCGGGTCTGCAGGCAGGACGGCTGTCCCCTTTGTGCCAAAGGCCGCAGTGGTCGAATATAGCTCCGGATAATCTGTACCGCCCATAGCGATGGTTCCGCCGTTGGTGTGAAAACGGACAGTACAGTTCCCCGTCTGCGTCTCCGCAAAGTTCACGCGGATGTACAGTGATTTCTCCGGTTCGATGGTATACTCGATCCGATTTCCGGTCTGTGTATTCACTACGGTCCCCGCGGCGTCGGCCACCTCAAAGAGACTGACCACGGACCCTTCCTCCGGAACGGCTTCGATGCCCGTATTTGTCGTCAGGCTCAGATAATTATATCCGGTTTGTATGCCGGCTCCGGAAACGGTTCCCGCTCCCGACTGCGCCAACTGAATCTCATAGACCGGCCGGTTGTCACCGTCGGCAAAGACCGGACCGGACACTCCCTGCGCCCAGAGGGCTTTGCGGCTTCCGCTGCCGCCGTCCAGCAGATACGCCGCTCTTCCGCTTCGAAAGTCCTCCGCCAGCAGCAGCGCTGCGCTGTCTGCATCCACATAGACCGTTCCATCATTTCGCGCGCAGCATTCTTTTGTCGTTGTGTCTTTCCCGAATCCATGGCCGGAAAGAGCTCCCACCCTGGGCCCATTGCCGCTGGCCGTACCGCTGCTGAAGCAGTTTTCAATGGTCGTTCCATCCGCCGCCGAATTCTGTCCGCTGCCTTTCCTGCTCTCCTGAGCTCCCACCAGCCCGCCTACGTAGTCGGTTCCCGATACCGAACCTGTGTTATAGCCGGAACGAATGGTGAGAGCCGTTTGTTGAAATTTGTTACTGTCATCCTCTTTTGTGCTGACCCGCCCGAACAGGCCTCCCACATAATTGCCGCTCTGGATATTCGCTGTGTTCACACACTTGTCGATCGTAGTTCCATGGCAGATCTCTCCCGCGATCCCGCCGGCGCAGTCTCCTGACCCTGTTACGTTTCCGTTGTTCGTGCACCTGCTTAAGGTAAATTTCGCGGCGCATAGGTTCCCGGATGTATCCTTATACTCGTGGTACCTGACCGCCCCAGCGATACCGCCTGTGTTGGAGCGCTCGCCACTAACCTCCGCATCATTCACACAGTCAGTCAGACTTCCGCCCTGCAGACTTCCGATCAGGCCGCCTGTATTGGTTCCGCCTGAAACGCTGCCGGACATCGAACTGTTTCTGATACTGCTGGTTCTGCTGCTTGCGCCGACATTGCTGCCATCAGCACAGCCAACCAGACCGCCTGTGTAATCTGCACCCTCGACGGTCCCGGATATCGAAACATTCTCGATCGTCGTCGCTGTCGCTTTTCCGGTCAGGCCTCCGGTATATTGACCGCCGTTCACGCTGATTCCTGTCAGCTTCAGATCCTGAACGACGGCATTGCTGGTGCACCCAAACAGACCGACATAGTTTTCGCCCGTATCGATGGTCAGGCCCGAGATCGTCTCGTCATTTCCGAGGAAGGTCCCGCTGAATGGGCTTCCGGCAGTTCCGATGGGCGTCCAGTTCTCTCCCCCAAGTTCCAGAGAGACAGCCAGCCGGAACCAGCACCCGCTGTAGGCGCTTCCCTCATTGACCTTCGAAGCCAGGAGCTTCAGGATGTCCAGCGATGCGATCTCATAGGGCTGTTCCCGAGTCCCCGCGGACATGGCGTCGATCTCCTTCCACTGAGCGTACAATACCGTATCCTGAGTCAACTCTGTGCGGGTGTTCCACTGACTTCCGCCCACAGGTTCCGTAGACCAGTACAGGAAGCTGTATGCCGTTTCCTCCCCCTGGACCCACTGACCCGCTGCCGGCCTGACAGGCATAGTCACAGCTCCGGCGGAGACCACCTCCTGTTCCAGCGCCAGTTTTTCTTCTGCTGACATCTGCCCCATCAGAATATCCCGCGATGCGGCGTCCAGATTCAGATTAAAGGTAACCAGATAGTTTCCTTCCCGCTTCCACTTTGCGGTGAGAGTCAGCGCTTCTGTAACCGCCTCAGAGAAGGTGTAGACTTCCCCGCTTTCGCTGTACCAGCCTGCAAACACATAGCCGGTCCGCTCCGGATCCTGCTCCGGCCGCGACAGTACCTCGCCGAAATTCGCATGATTGGCAGGCGCATCAAATCCAGAAGGCCACCTTCCCCCGTCAAGTTTGTAAACGACCTCGATCTGACCGGCGCCTTCCGCTGTAAACTGCGGACTTACCAGTACGTCGTCCTTCGGCATGATAAAGCTCATAGCGCCGCCGCTGCTCTGCATACCGTCTACGGCCACGGTTCCGCCGCTCCGCAGGGCGGTGACGCCCAGGGTCTTCAACAAATATCCCTGCTCAGGCGTCGCTTCGACCGCCACCTTGCTTCCCGCGGCGCGAAACAGAGACTGCCCCTCTTCATCGTCAATGAGCCGGACCGAACCGTGATCCGCGGCTGCAAGATTCATCCGATAGACCGCGCCCCGGTCTCCTCCGGCAAAGAGTATCCTTCCGTTTTTTGCGCTCCAGTTGGCGCTTCTGCTCTGCTTGTCGCCCTGGTCCATCAGCCAGGCCGCCCGGTTGGAAGCAACGTCCACCTGGTTGAGAGCAGTCAGACCCTTTGCATCTGCGGGATCTGTCACGCTGTTTTCCAGATACCAGCAGCCGCTGACCGTTCCGCTTCCCGCGATCGCCCCCGAACCGGCCGCGCCGGCGACCGTGCCTGTATTACAGCTGTCCGTCAAGCGCGAAGACGCGGCTAAACTCCCCGCGCCGCCGCCGGCCGTTCCCTCTATGGCTGTCACAGCCGCACCGTTCAGCCAGAATGCGTATGTGTATGATAGGCCACTATAGTCGGAGGTTGTTGCGATTGCTCCCGCTACGCCGCCCACACATTCCGTTCCCTTTACGCTTCCGGAAAGAACGCCCAGTCGTTGATTGGCGCCGATGCTTTGGCCCAAATTCTCACCATACCCCATCACTGCACCCACGTACTTCCTTCCGGTTATATCCACCTTTTCCAAATAGATATTGTTTACCGCATTGCCGTTGGCGGCCGTAACATAACCGAACAGCCCCTGATAATCCGACTCCGGCGCATTGATCTTCAAATTGGAGATCGTGTGATAATCGCCGTCCAGCCCTCCCCGGAAGGGATGTGCCGCTGTTCCGATGGGCGTCCAGCTTTCGTATTCGGAAAGGTCGATATCTCTGCCCAGCTTAAAACGACAAGCCTTATATCCATTCTGATTTTTTCCGCCGCCTGTGTTTACTCTCTGCGCCAGCAGGGCCAGCGTATCGGCATCCTCAATGACGAAAGGGGGATTGCCAAGCGTTCCGCTGTCAAAGAGATCGAATGAATCCCAATCGGCGTACAGTACGATTTCACCCCTGTCGGCTTCTCCTATTTTTCTGCCGTCTTCCCACTGTGTTCCGCCGCCGTTTTTCTCTGTAAACCAGCCCTTGAACTGATATTCCATACAGTCCACTGCGCTGCGCGTGGCCTGGGGTGCGGCAAAGCTGCCTCCGATGGCAAAGGTGGTAGTTGTCTGGCGCGCGGGAACGTCGCCCTGCGCGTCGTCAAAGTCGAAGGTCACAGTGAGACTGTCCTTTACCCACTTTGCCCGCAGCATAATGTCCGTTGTCACCGCGGCTTTAAAGTTGTATCGAGCTTCCGTTTCCGTTCCGTCTTCGTTTTCCGTCACCGCATACCATCCCCGCAGCACAAACCCCTCTTTGGTGATCTCCGGCTCCGCCAGCGTCTTGCCATACGGAACAGTCGCAGGAGTGACCGCGGAATCGGAGAGCGTCCCTCCGCCGAGGTCCCAGATGATATTCAGTTCTCCCGCGTCATCAGGCCTGCGCTCGAAAGCAGCCGAAGCCACTATATCCTTGCGTTGATGTCGAAACGAAAAGCTGTTCCCGGACCTCTCCGACTCGATCTCAGCTCCTGAAACAAGCTCTTTTAATGTGAGTAATTTAAGGATGAAACCCTCTCCCGGATCGGCGGTCACCGTCAAATCCTTTCCTTCCGACTCGGTTATATAATGAAATGAATCCTCAGAACCGTTGAATTTGAGCGTGCCTTCACCGTCCTTCTCCAAGCTGACACGACACACGGCGGGGTGCGCTCCGTCCGCAAAAACAGGAGCGGCTCCATCCTGACCCCAGTTTCCGGAGTTGACTGCCGTACCGCCTGCACTGTTGAGCAGCCAGGCCACCTCGCCGCTTGCGAAGGTCTCTGTGCTTTTTGCAACAGCAGATAAATTGTCAGTAAGCGGTCCTGTTATGGTATCAACATAATAACAACTAACGCATGATACTCCGTAAGCAATTGCAGACAAACTTCCATCGGACTCACTCTGCAAGCTTCCGCCGTTAAAACAATTTTGAACGTCAAAGTTTTTATCCACATACGGAAGGTTTCCTATCCCAGAAATCCTTGGGGGAGAGCTTCCAAATTCAGTACCAACAATAGTTCCCGTTGAAAAACAGTTATTTAAACTCCCCCGGCAATCATAAAGCAGCCCCGCTATGCCCCCGGCTCCTCCTACAAGATTACCACTGTCATCCACAGTGACGCCGCCTGTATTTTGGCTGAATGATATGTTTACACTGCAGCCAGAGCCACTCGAATCTTTCCCCCCCGTGACGCCGCCCGCATACTGATAAGCATAAACGTCCCCCTGATTATAGCAGTACGAAATTTCTATATCGTTATTAAATTGACCTAATATACCGCCGCCGTAACCAAATCCTGTTGAAACCGCTCCACTATTTTCACATTTACTTATTTTTGTTCTTCCAGAACTATAACCGAGAATTCCGCCATATGCTGATGCCATATAATGTCCGGTCGCGTCCCCCCCATCTTTAAAGAGAGGATCCCCGACATTCCCTTTATTGGCACAGTTTTCAATCTCAAGGTCGCTTCCTAAAAATGCTCCCAGTATACCCCCCGTATAATTAGTCGCAGAGTAAATTTTTACATTGCTCTCACAGTTGGCTATGGTAAGCTTGCTATCGACTGCAGCCCCTCCAACGATCCCTCCCGTAACCATATCCTCACCGGGTGCCGATGAATCATTTTCAAGAGATGCAGCTCGATCGTCCTTTATCCTCCCCGAAACTATTACATTTTCTATCACACATGTATTATAGGCATACGAAACAAGTGCACCCTTTGCTCTGTATTCCGCCTCTAGTGCATTCTGTCCAAATATGATATCGACATCTTTCAACTCTAAATTCCTGATCTCAGCGTTGCTGATATCTCCAAAAAGACCAGCCCCATACTCGTAAATATTCGCTGTGTCTTCTGTACATTCAATTGTTAAATTTCTAATTGTCTTTCCATTTCCATCAAATATTCCACAAAATTGAGGGAAGTCACTTCCGCTCCCGATTGGAATCCAGTTTTTCTCCGTGCTCAAATCTATTCCCGATCCGCTGATCGTGATTGTTTTCCCATCAAAATTTTCCCTGCCCTCGTTTACTAAGGCGGCTACTTTTTTCAAACCCTCCGCATCTTCCACGTAAAACGCGGGAGATGAAGTGTATTCCTCGTAGAACTTAATGTCCACCGGCGTGCCGTCATTCGCCGTCCGCAGCAGCTCGATCAGCTCCTGATAAGGCTCCAGTTCCATCATATCTTCCAATATTGGTGGAAGCAGATTTTCCGGCGGCTCCGGCGCTTCGCCTCCGGCGGTTTCTTCTTCGTTCCCATTGCCTGAGACGGACGGCTGTTCCGTTGTGCCGGGCGCCTCATCTTTTTCGTTGTCATTCACTATTTCGTCTTTTTCTTCTTCCCCCTGTTCTGTTCCTTCCGTATTTCCCTCCGGCTGGTTATTCCCATCGCCCTCCGTCTCTTCCTCCTCCAACTGTTCGCCGTTTTCCTCCGGTCTGCTCGCCCCATTGTTTGAGTCTACGCTCGGATCGTCGCTTCCCGCTCCCAGTCCCCCTCCGTCATTTTCCTGTTCAGAAACCGTATCCTGCGCATAGCTGAAAGCCGTGATCGACGCAGCCTGCCCCACAAGCAGGGCCAAAGAAAGGATCAGACTCAGAGCAATTTTACTCTTTTTCATCTTTCCCATGTACACATCTCCTCTTTTAAAAGGGCATTCCAGCCGCCTTCGCCGCTGAAATGCCCCCTGATTTTCAAACGTTCAGACCAATATTATTGTGCACTGATTACATAGAACTGATCATAGTCGTTTCCGAACACAATATAGCCATTGCTGGTTGCCATGCCCTGCAGCGCGTAGGTACCGGAAGTGGTTTTCCACTTCAGATTTCCCGACGCGTCATAGCAATAGCCCGCCCCGCTGGCCGAATTCGTGTTCACATACAGATAGTCCGTGCCGCCGGTCTGGTATACCAATACGGATCCCTGCACCGGTCCCGGCGTGGCCACAGTGCTCACCGTGTGGCCATCGGCTCTGCTGACCTTCTGAATGCCTCCCGCGTTAAACCCGCTGTAGTAGCCTACATAAAGATCTGTTGCGGTGACTGTGGGTGTGGAGGTCGACGTGCCTGCCAATTGTGCCTTCCAGCCAAATGTCGGATTGCCGCCATTGGGATTGAAGCACCACAGATAGCCGCCCTGACTGGTAAAGTACAACGCTCCGTCCACCAGCGCAATGGTGCTGCGGACGTTTCCAGCACTGATACTTCCATCTACTGTGCTTAGATTGATCGGTGCAGTGGTTCCTGAACCGAAGCTGCTACCTACCGGCTGCGCGTACAGATATCCCTTGTCCCCCCCAAAGTAGACGTATCCGCCGTCCACCACAGCTCCGGCCCAGTAGAATCCCCCGTTGCCCGGGTTGTAATCCTTCAAACCGTCGATCTTTCCCGTTCTGGCGTTAAGATGCGCCTGATAATATGTGCCCGTATTTCCGGACCATGTCCCAAAGAACAGATAATCACCGCTCTTTACGATGGGCGTATTGATCTGGTTGTTGTTGGGCAAACTGTAGGACCACTCGTTGGTCGGCGTGCCGTCGATTCCCTTCACCTTCGTGATGGAGCTGGCTTGCTCGTAAATGCGCCCGTATTCGATGACGGCCCCCGCCGTGTTGCCGCTGAACTCATAGGTGAAGGTCAGCGCGTCTGCCGGAGTTGTCCCGTCTCCCTGCACTGCATTCTCCGCTGTGGAGGAGTATTCTCCGAAGTTCTGATTCAGATAGTAATGCGGTACATTTCCGCTGGCTTCGTTGTTGATGACGTCGGCAGACGTCAGATATTTCTGGCCTACGACCGTGCCATTGAGAATCGCGGTGATGGTCACATTAGGCGCCGCTGCAGCGCTGTTCAGTCTGATGCCGGTGGCGGAGCGATGTGTCTTTCCGGATGTCAGAGTCACTTCACTCTGATTCAACGTCACTGTGCTGTCCCCGGAAACCACGATTCCGCTTTCAGCGCCGGCCGTTCCGCCGCTGAATGTCCAGTCAGTGATGACGCCGCCCGACACGGTAAGGCTGTCGTTGCCCGTTTTCTGATTGAACCCGGTGGTTCCCACATAAATAGCTCTGGCGGCCGTGTCCAGATACGGCGAAGACAACTGGAATCCGCTGGTCTGACTGATCTGCTTGCTCCATTCCAGCCCGCCGGTATTGCAGTTTACCTTAGCCAGCCGACCGCCGCCGGCGTCGTTGCTGACCGTATAACCATCGTACAGCACATAGGCGTATGTAACGCCGTTTCTGGTCTCCATCACCGGCGCGGAATCCACTCCGTCCCAGCCGGACCCGTTGTTGGGAAGCGTCAGCTTCACCTCGTCGATGAGTGCAGTTGTCGGCACAGCGTCTGTCACGATCCCATTGTGAATCTCATTTCCCTGGTACGTGGGCCAGTCGGCGGCGGCAAAGGCCGCTCCGCTCATACTGAGCACCATGGACAGTGACAGTACTGCTGCCAAAGCTTTTTTGATGTGCTTTTTCAACATTCGTTCTTCCTCCTTTTTCATATGTAACAATACGTTTTTTCACTCTCTGCTTGCGCAGAGCTGAAACCCTCCTTTCCGGCGAATTCTATACGATACAGAAACCACACACAGCCTGAAGAAAGGGCTGTCAGGCATCGCCTGCACGAAAAAAACCGTCCTCCCTCAGAGAAGACGGTTGCTGAATAAATCGTCCCGAACGCGCTGTTTTAAGTCCATACAAAAACAACGCTAAAACGACTAGCCTGTCCGTTCCTTGCTCAGAGGAAGTCAAACCCGCGCGAAAGATCGTCTACCGACTTAGTCATCAAACCTACTGGTACCGCCTTCCCAAAGGAACCATTCCCCCAGTGGCATCGCTGCTGCGTGGTACGTTCGTAGACATCACGGTTGCTGAGACAGTGCCCGATTCTCACGGACTTCCAATTTCTCTCTCTGCGCATCATGTATTTATTTTTCTATCTGAGTGTTCATTTCTTTTTGCTCGGGCAGGCCGCGCGCTTTGGAGACACGGTTTTCAGTCCGGCCTTTTCCAGCACCCGATTCCAGCCGCCCAAGCGGCTCTTGATGTAAGGCGACCCCGCCATCTCACACACCTTTGGAATCCGCCCCAACGCATTTGTCAGGTCGCATACACGTCTGAGAAGCTTCTCATCAGGATCCTGTTTGTAGATCCTGACCGCAGCCGCCGCCTTAGCGGCGCGGACTGCCATATCCAATTCTCCCGGATCTAAATAATACAGCTCCAGGACCCGCTCTTTCCGTTCTGTTTCTTTTGGGGACAAGTTATCAACTCCTGCCTGAACAGAAAAACTGGCTGCGATCTTTTTTTACATTTTTCTACTGTACCAAGGTACACCTTTGTACAGCCCCTGCTCATAGCCGGCATATTGAAAAAAAGTATGAGAAAGACAACATAAGATAAAAATTTTACCTTGACGACAACAAAAAAGATAAGTATGATGAATATGTATTAAGGTGTACTTTCGTACAGTAATGCATAGGAGTCTTCCTCTGTTAGGGAGACTTTTTTTAGTCTCTTGTAAAAACAGCTCTCGCTGATCTCCAGCAGCCGCAGCGCTTCCCGTATGGGAATTTCACCCCGTTTCCAGCGCAGAGCCACTACCTCAAATGGAACCGGCGTCTCTTTTGGAAACCGGCCCAGATGAACGCCCCGCGCCTTCGCCGCCTCGATCCCTTCCTTTTGCCGCTGCCGGATGTTTTCTCTCTCCGTCTGTGCCACGTAGGACAACAGCTGCAGCACGATATCGGAGATCAGTGTCCCGATCAGGTCTCTTCCGTTTCTCGTGTCCAGAAGAGCCATGTCCAGAACAACGATATCCGCGCCGATCTCCCTGGTGATCTGTCTCCACTGCTCTAAGATCTCGTCATAGTTGCGTCCCAGACGGTCTATAGATTTTATCACCACAACGTCTTCTTTCCTCAGGGTGCCCAGCATCCTCCGGTATTCCGGCCTGTTAAAATCCTTTCCGCTTTGTTTGTCAACAAAAAGAAGGTCCTCCGTAATGCCAAAATCCTTCATGGCGATTACCTGACGATCTTCGTTCTGATCTTTTGATGAAACTCTGATGTAGCCGTACATCATCTTACACACCTCCAGAAATAATTTACTGTTAGTGTCCCCGCAGACAGCTTCACCTATGAATGAAAAAATCAGCTTCTCCGTATCGTTTGCGGGCCGGCTGCCATGGTTAGATTTTTTCTTCTTCACCTGTTCAGCCAGCCGATAGACAGGTGAATTTCTTCCATAAATCAGTGGTTCTCTCTACGCAAAAAATACAAGGACTGCGGCGTGCGCCGCAGTCCGTTTTTTCTGCTTCTGCTGTTAAGTGAAAGACAATCGTATCGCCACGTTGATATTTAACAAATGCCAATGACATACTGGCATCGCAATGAATGCTAAAATATAAAAAGCAATCGTCAATTTCCCGTGACAGCCTTTCCTTCGATCTGCGCAGGTCTCCTGACTCGTGGCGCTCCGCTTTTCTTCGCCTTCCCGGACCCTGCGGTCCAGTGACTGCCCGCGGCTGACGCCGCGCGCTATGAAGAGAAGCCGCTCACTTACAGTGGCGGGTCCGTTCCGGCCTCTCACCGGATTCCCTCTTAGCCGCCCTTCTCCTAATCGGAAACAGGCGGAACGTAAATCGCTTTCTCTTATTCAAAATGTTGCCTATATTTTAACAGAAGCTGCCATCCCATGTCAAGATGCGGCTCCCATTATTCTCCGTCTGTCTTTCACCCATCCGCCCTGCTCATACAATCCGCAAGGGTCTTGCAGAGCTGCGCCATATCCAGCGGCTTGCTGACATGAGCGTCCATTCCGGCCGCAAGGGCGGCGGAGATATCGTCGCTGAATGCGTTGGCCGTCGTGGCGATGATGGGGATCGTCAGCGCCTGCGGATGACCGGAAGCCCGGATATTCCTCGCGGCCTCATGCCCATCCATGACCGGCATCTGTATATCCATCAGAATGGCGTCGTAGTCACCGGGCTTTGACGCCAGAAAGGCCTGCAGCGCCTGCCTGCCGTCCTCTGCACAGTCTACCACAGCTCCGCTCATGCGCAGCAGCGTCGCCGCGATCTCCTGATTGAGGGCGTTATCCTCCGCCATCAGCAGACGAAGACCATCCAGCGGCCTGCCTGCCGGTTTTGGCGCCCCTGTATTGAAGAACTGCCCCTTGTGTTCCAGCGCCGCCTTGATGACAGCGTAGACAGAGGAACGGTAGAGGGGCTTGGGAAGAAAGCCGTTGACGCCTGCAGCCCGCGCTTCTTCTTCCACTTCTGAGACATCATAGGCTGAGATCATAACGATGGGAACGTCGTATCCAACCTCCCGGCGGATGCGCCGCGTCACCTCGACGCCGTCCATATCCGGCATCTTCCAGTCAATGAGACACAGATCGATATCCCGCCCCTCCCGATGTGCTTCCTTCACCCGCTCCACGCCCTCGGCGCCGGACAGGCGCCATTCCGCGCCGATCTTGATCTTTCCCAAAAGGACGGCGGTCTGCTCGCATACCTGTCGCTCGTCGTCTACGATCAGCGCCCGCAGCCCCTGCTGTTCAAAATCCGGCTCCGCTATGCCTGTCTCCTGCCCTTTTTCAAAGGGCAGATCCACAATGCAGGTGGTCCCCACGCCTGGTTCGCTCTCCACCTGGATCTGGCCGCCCATCAGGGCGATCAGATTTTTCGTGATCGACATGCCCAGTCCCGTACCCCCAAATCGTTTTGCGATGGAGGCGTCGGCCTGTTCAAAGGGCTGGAAGATACGCTCCACAGCCTCCTTCGTCATGCCGATCCCGGTGTCTGAGAGAATAAAGCGAAGGACGTCGGTGGTATTTCCGATCTTATGCCTGGAAACATCCAGACGGATGGAACCGCCCGGCGCGGTGAACTTCACCGCGTTGGAACTGAGGTTCAGAAGGATCTGGTTGAGCCGCAGGGAATCGCCGATAAATACGGTGTCTTCCCCAAAGCCCTCCATGGTCTCGCTGAACTGGATCCCCTTTCCCTTTGCCTGAGCGTAAACGGTGGATACAAATCCGTTGATGATCTCGAAAATGTCAAAAGGCTCGTTCTGCAGCGCCATTTTGCTGCTCTCGATCTTGGACATGTCCAGCACGTCGTTGATCAGCATCAGCAGATGCTTAGATGAGAAAGTGATCTTTGAGAGACAGTCCTCCACCCTGGCCGGATCTTCCACGGAAGCCGCCGCTATGGTGGTCATGCCGATGATGGCGTTTAAGGGGGTGCGGATCTCATGGCTCATCCGGGAGAGAAACTCGCTCTTGGCCCTGTTGGCTCGCTCCGCGGTCATCATGGCTTCCTGCAGCACTTGACGAGACCTGACTTCATCAGTGCGGTCGGAAAACACGGTGATGAGCTGAGGAGTATTCAGGTCTTCTACCCGGTAGATGCGGATCAGCATCCATCGTTTTTCCTTATTTGGCTTGGTATATTCCACCTGCTTTTCAAAGGGCGATGGAAACCGGGGATCGCTTATCCCGTCCCGCAGAGCCTGGGCGTCTTCTTTGCTCAGCCCCTGATAAAGGTTTTCCACTTCCTCCATGTGGATCCCCAATATCCGTTCCAGGTTGAGCCCGCGGTAGCTGATGACTCCGGTATTGGCGTCACGGATGATGAACGCGTCGTCGATGCTCAGCGAAAGGTTGTCAAACAGCCTGCTTCGGTAGACCAGCTCTTTCCTCTGACGGTGAAGGACGTACTGGGAGACCAGAAGCACCACTACCATCAGTCCCATGAGTATGACAGAAGCGATCAGATCGGTCCGACGCAGGATCTCCGCGGTCTGGCCGTATCCCACTTTTTTCGCCTGAGCCGTAGAAACGATCTCTTCTGTCTGCCAAAACGCCTGGTCGTAGAGGGGCTGGAGATGTTCCTGGGAATACGCTTCGATCTGCGCCGCCGTGGTATCGGCCCGGGCGCAGAACTCCAGATATCCCCTCCGTTCTGTACGCAGAAGCATCAGAGTATCCTTCAGCGCCTGCACATCCTCCGGATCGCCCAGATACAGCTCCTCGATCCGGGCTATCGGTTTCTCCAGCGAATCGTCAAGATCATCCAGGCTGGCCCTGGCATACTCTACGTCCTCCGTGCTGAAATGCCGCTCCAGCCGCCCGGTCCGCAGGCTCATCTCCGACACATAGAGCTTTACGTCCCCAGCGGAGATCACCACCTCGAAGGGGTGGCTTGAGATGATCTCCGTCTGAGCGGCCAGTCTGGCGGAGTTGTTGATGTTCATGACCAGGTAGCAAAGCATCAGCAGGATGAGGATCACCGTACTGACGGTGCTCATCCGCTGGCTTCGGACCACAGACCTCTCTTTTGGTTCCACAGTTTTCCGCATTGATCTTAACTCCTTGTTTCCGGACGCATACTTCCCGCATCCGGAAATCTGCCGCCCTGCCATTTATTTTCTTACCGGGCCTATCGTCCCAGGATCCTGCTGAGGGTCGCCTGCAGCACAGCCACGTCCACAGGCTTTGACACGTGGGCGGTCATACCCGCCTCTGCGGCGGCCCGGACGTCCTCGGCAAAGGCGTCTGCAGTCAGGGCTACAATGGGGATCTCCCCGGCGTCGGGCCGCTCCATGGAGCGGATCGCACGGGAGGCCTGATATCCGTTCATATTCGGCATCTGTATATCCATGAGGACGGCTGCGTAGGTCCCCGGATCCGCCTCCTGAAAGGCCCGCACGGCCTGTACGCCGTCCGGCTTCACCACGATCCGGGCCCCGAGTCTCTGAAGGATCTCACACAGGATCTCCGCGTTGAGATCGTTGTCCTCCGCCACCAGAAACCGCAGACCGGAAAAGGGCTCGCCGCCGCCCGTCTTCAGCGTGCGGAGAGCGTCCGCAGAAGGCGCGTTTTTTTCCGGCGCCGCCGGAAATTCCAGTTCCACCCTGAAAACGGAGCCGCTGCCCCGGCGGCTTTCCACAGAGAGCAGGCCGCCCATCAACTCCACCAGCCCGCGAACGATGCTGAGGCCAAGTCCGGTTCCCTCGATCCGCGCTGTGCCGTCGTCCCGGGCAAATGGCTCGAAGGCCATCTTGAGAAATTCTTCCGACATTCCGATCCCCGTATCGCTGACCGTGAAGCGATAGCGGACCCGGTCCGGGCCATCGGCCGGCGGAAGCTCCTCCACGATAAAGTCCACCCGGCCGCCCTCGGGCGTAAACTTGACCGCATTGCCCAAGAGGTTGATAAGGGTCTGATCTATGCGGAGAGAATCTCCGTAAAACCACTGATGGCATACGCCCTCAGTGCGGACGGCGAATGTGATCTCGGCCGCTTTCACCTGGGGCTCCATCATGACGGACAGATGAGCGGTCAGTTCAGTGATCGAAAGCGGTACCGGGTTCAGCGTTAGCTGTCCCCGCTCGATCCGGCTCATATCCAGTACATCGTTGACCAGGCTGAGCAGATGTTTTGAGGAGATCGAAATTTTCCGGAGACAGTCTTCCATCCAGACCCGGTCGTCCAGATGAGCCGGCGCCAGCGTCGTCATGCCCATAATGGCGTTCATGGGCGTGCGGATATCGTGGCTCATGGCGGATAGAAAATCGCTTTTCGCACGGTTCGCCTCCCTGGCGGAGGCCAGGGCCTTCTCCAGCGCGCTCTTTGCCTGCCGCTCCGCAGCCAGAACTTCCGTCACATCCGCCCGCACCATACAGATCGTCTCACGGCTCCGGTCTCCCCACAGCACATTGATCTGCTTATACCGCAGTCCGTCCTCGCCTTCACCCTGAAACGGCAAAACAAATTCATAACCGGCGGGCGTCTCGCCCAGCCTGTGGATCATGGTTTCCAGGCAGAACTGTATGCGCGCTTCTTTCCGGCTCTCCTGGACGTAAGACTCTGCAAAACGCTTCTGCGTCTCCTGATAGTCGTAGCTGATGTACGGCGGCAGATTTTCCAGGATCATCTGACGGGTATACATGACAAATCTGCCGCTGCGGATATCGATGATACCCGCCAGTTCAAAGGTATAAGCCAGCATACTGAGGAGGTTTTGCTGCTCCCGCACGGACCCGGTGATATCGGTACACACCAAAGAGGCCCGTCCGATCCGCAGGTCGATGGCCGACACAGTTATATTTTTCGCCCGAATCTCCCCTCTTTCATCCTCTATGGAATATCCAAAGGTATAAAGACCGTTTTTCCGCAGACGCCGTTCCATTTCCTCAGGCGCCAGCGCTCTGGCGTACGCCTCTCTGTCCCTGGGCACCACCACTGATTCTACCATGAACGCCACCCTCTCGGAATAACGTCCTCTGGACGGCGGTACCTGGCTGGCATTGTCTCTGCGGGTCAGGAGGGTATAAGAATCCTGACCCAGATCAAGATCGACCACATAGTCGTGGCTGGTGACCGACAGCCGCCGGAGAATCTGCTCGGAAATGACCTGATCGGTCACATCGCTCACCGACAGGATCCCCGTGATATCGCCGGTATCCGGCGCCTGTACCATATTGATCTGGATCGTCACATAGCGGCCCCGGTCTTCCCCGGGCAGCCGGATAAAGCAGGTCTGTATCTGCTCCGTGTTTCCCCGTTCAAAGGACTCCATAGACGGCGCGTTCAGATAAGTTTCCAGAAAGGTCCGTCTCTCCTCTTCGTCCGTGATCAGGCCGGCGAGACCGGTAAAAAACTCTTCCCGGTCCCCTCTGCACACACGCGAAAGACCGGAATCAACAAAATCCCGGACATCCAGGATCTGATTCCGCGTGATGTTGCAGTGTCCCAGTATCAGCGTATCCGGTCCAGGCGTCCGGTAATGCTGGAGGATCATTTCCTCATACTGCCTGCCCATCTGTTCCTTTTCAGCTACCAGCTGGCCGACGTCCGTGTAGACGCAGTAGAGCCGGCGCGTCCCATCGGCTCCCTTCAGCAGAGAGATGTGATCCCTGATCCACACATAGCTCCCGTCGCCCCGCCTGAACCGTGCGGTCATCTCGCAGTGCTCCTCCCCGCTGCGTATAAAATCCTCAAACTGGATCCGGTTCGCTTCCGCGTCCTCCGGATGGAGTCCTGCAAAGACATCTCCCCTGTATCGTTCCTCTGTCTCTTCCACTGTCATGCCAAGCATTGCGGCGAGTCCCTCTGAAATATATTCAGGCGTCATACCGCCCTGGGTCGTACAGCGGATCACTGCGATCCCCCCGGGCAGGTTTTTTATCAGCGTCTGAAAATACAGTTCCAGACGCTCCTTTTCCCGGCGGGCGCGCACCTCTGCCGTCACATCCCGGAGATACATGATATAAGCCGGGATGCCGTTCCAGACGCTCTCTTTGACTCGCGTGGTATAGACAAGACCCGTTTTTTCCACTGTGATCTCATGTTCCTGCTCATCCGGTCCGAAGGTTTTCAGCGGGCAGAAGCTGCAGGCGGCCTCAAGTCCGTGGATCGCCCCATAGCAGGTCTTTCCCGCACAGATCTCTTCATATACGTTAAGCTGCTTGGATTCATTGACATACAGCAGCTCAAAGGTGTCTTTGTCGATGACGAAGACGCTGTCCGCCTTCTCGCCGGCAAGCGTGCTCACGTCCGCAAGCATATTGGTCAGGACCGCATAGAACCGGGAGGGCTCCGACCGCGGGCCCATACGTCTGCCGTTGAGATGGATCCAGACCAGATTGCCGTTCCTGTGACGCGTCCGGTAAGAGATGTCCAGGACCTCCCCGCTTTCCACCGCGGCCAGGGCCGCCGCCCTTACCCGCGGCTGGTCCTGTTCGTATACGAACTGCAGCGCGTCGCTTGGGAGCATTTTCTCATACTCCTCCCGCGTAAATCCGGAAAGCTCTGCCGTGCTGTCGGTGAAAAAAGTGGGGATAAACTGCCCGTTCTCCACCCGATAACTGACGATTCCGCCCGGGATGGAGTTGATCAGGTGATCCAGTTCACGCCTGGTCTCCTCCAGCGCGGAGATATTGTGGAAGACGCACTGAAGCAGGGGAAGCCCGTTCTCCTCCCCGATCTGCCGCGCCTGTATGTGAACCCAGACCACATGCCCGTCCCGGTGCTGTTTACGGAATTTAAAGTCCGCCGCCGAATGGTCCCTGATGGCCTTCCGAAGTTTTTCCGCCACCATGACGCTGTCCTCAGGGTACGTCAGCTTCACAGCGTCTCCTTTGATGAGCCCGCGGTACTCTTCCGCGGTATACCCGGAAAGCTCCGCCACCCCGTCCGAGAAGTAGACCGTCTCAAAAATATCTGAGACTCTGTAGATCGCCACCCCTCCCGGGATGGCGTTGACGATGTCTTCCATCTTCTCATTGGCGCTGGTCAACTCTTTTTTCAGCCGCTCCTGCTCGCTCACGTCGCTGTAGATCACATAAAAGAGCTTTCTGCCGTCCTCATGGGTCCGAATCGTTCCCTCCAGATGGATCCATCGGTAATCTTTCCGTTTATCATTCCACAGGCGGCAGGTATACCGCATCGTGCCGCCCTTTTGAAACACGGCGTCCATTTTTTGCTTCAGAAGATCCAGATCCTCCGGATGAACGTTGAGATACTTGTTTTCCCGTTCCACCCTCCGGATATACTCTTCAGATATGCCCATGATCTCAAAGAAAGCCTGATTGTGGAAACGCGGGATCACGCTGTTTCCCTCGATCTGGTAAATACAGAGCCCACAGGCGATATTGTCGAAGGTGGCAGCCATCTCCTGCTCTGATTTTTTCAGCCGTTCCTCCTCCAGCTTCCTGTCGGTGATATCCAGAATATATTCAATGTGTGCTTCTTCTCCCGCCCAGTCGATGAGTTTCCCGCTGAGCTGGTAGACGCGGTGATCGACGGGATGCCTGTATTCCCGGACCAGAAGCTCTGACCGGCTCATTTTCCCGGTGCGGCAGAACGGACAGACCCTGTCAAAGCCGGCCACTGTGTGGCAGGCGGCCCCGGCCATATCCGCCTTCGGAAACAATTCCCTCGCCAGCCGATTGACATAGAGCAGCCGCCGGTCATTCACCGCGCTCACGAAAACCGCGGCGGGCACATTGTCCAGTACGGCGGTCAGCTGTTCCAGAGAAAGCCTGTTTTCTTCCATGATTCCCCGTCCTCTTTCAATTGCCCGCAAAGCAGGCGATCCCTTCGTTATTTTCATTCACAAGCTGTTCAAACTCTTCCACCGGCATCGGTCTGGCGAAATAGTATCCCTGCACACATTCACAGCCGATCTCGCGCAGACGCTCCAGCTGCTGCGCCGTCTCCACGCCCTCCGCCACCACACTGAGAGACATCAGGTGTGCAAGGTTGATGATAAAACGCATGATCTCCTGATTGATCGGTGTCGCCGGCTCGCTCTGGATGAATTTCATGTCCAGCTTTAAGACGTCCACCGGCATTTTGTGGAGCATGTGCAGCGATGAATAACCGCTGCCGAAGTCGTCCATCTCAATGACAAAACCCAGCTCCCGCAGACGGCTTACCGTGTCGATGATCTGCTGAGGATTTTCGGTATAGGCGCTTTCCGTGATCTCCAGATGAAGGCAGGACGGCGGCAGGCCGTACCTTTGCAGAAGATCTTCCAGAATACCGGCCAGGTCCGCATTATAGATATCCGCCCGGGACACGTTCACCGAGATGGGCAGCGGCGGCAGACCTCTTTCACTCCAGTCATGCAAAACGCCGCAGACTTTGTCCCAGACATACTGGTCCAGTCTGGTTATAAAACCGTTCCGCTCAAACAGCGGGATAAATGCTGCGGGAGACTGCAGCCCCCATTCCGGATGATTCCAGCGGACCAGCGCTTCAGCGCCGACCAGCCTTCTGCCCTCGATCCTGTATTTCGGCTGCAGATAGATCTCAAACTGTCCGTCCGCCAGAGCGGGCTCCATGCTGTTCACGATCTCCTGTTCCTGCAGAAGCTTGCTGCGGAGCACATCGTCATAATACGCGAAATACTTCTTATACTGCCCCTTGATGCCCCGGGCGGCCAGAAGCGCGCGGTCGCACATCTGCTCCACCGGAACGTCCCGGTCCTCCACGTGATAGATCCCCCATTTCATAACGATATTCTGCTTCTGACAAAGAGCGTTGATCCGGGCGCAGGCCTCCTGAAACATATTTTCATCATATTCCCACTTATGTTCAATGATGCAGGCGAACTGGTCCGCGTGGAAGCGACTGCTGATCCCTTTTCCCCGGGTATCCTCCGTGTAGTTCTGCGCGATCATCTTCAAAAGCCGGTCTCCCGCGGATATGCCCAAGACATCGTTCACCAGCTTGAAATTGACCACGTCGGAACAGATGATATCGTATTCTTTGTCTGGATTCTGCAGGAGAAACTCTTTCGCTTTCAGGCAAAAAAAGGCCTTGCTGTAAAGGCCGGTAAGCTTATCGTACTGGAACTCGTTTACAAGAGCGGCAGTCTCCCTTAGATGAATGATATTGGCCACTCTGTGCAGGATGATCTGCGGCTTATACGGTTTGGCCACAAAATCGGCGGCGCCGCAGGACAGCGCCGCCACCTCCTCTGATTCTCCATCGTTCTGCGTGGTGACGATGACTGGAATGGAGCAAAATTTCGGATCTTCCTTCACCGCGGTAAGAAATTCATACCCGTTCATAACAGGCATGACAATATCCAGCAGGATAAGGGAAAAATCGCCCGCGTACTGCCCTAAAAGAGAAAGCGCCTCCCGGCCGTTTTCCGCCTCTACAGTATCGTACTCAGGCTTCAGTATCTCACACAGAAGACTGCGGTTGATCTCGTTGTCTTCCACTACCAGAATGTTCCTTTTTGCAGCCATTGTGCTTTTACACCTCATTTATCCCGCCAGCAGTAAATTACAATTGTTCATATACATATTTATTTAAAGTATAGCAAACAGAAGCGAAAATAGCAACCTTCTGTCGAAAGGCCTGAAAGGTATAAGTTTATAGAAACCACGTTTCAAAAATGATATACTGATCCTGTAAGTTCGATTCTTGTAGAAAATGGAGGACCCTGTTTTGGAAACCAGTACAGAATTACGCAAAGTTGTCTACAATGTTTTGCTTACTCAGATACAATTCGGCGCCTACCGTTGTGGGGAAAGGCTCCCCACCATGGAGGAGACCGCCGCGCGGCTTTGCGTATCCGTTGACACTGTCCGCATTGCGTATCTGAAGCTCAAAGAAAATGGATATATCTCTCTGTCAAAAAATATTGGGGCCACAGTAAAAACAAACTATGACAGCCGGGAAACGGAGCAGCTGATCCAGGCATTTTTTGCAATGCGCAAAAACGCAATGATCGACCTGGGAAATTCCATGGGGCCTCTGTTTGGCAACGCTCAGTGGATCGGACTGAAAAACGCCGGGCAGGACACGCTGCAGGCCATGGAATCCCTTTTGGGGGAAGATCGCGCGGCGGCCCCTTACGCCATGCTGGAGCACCTAAACCAGAAATACAGCGCTCTCAATAACCCCCTTCTCATGCGCCTGGTCTGGCAGACTTTCATGTTTCTGCACGATCCCTTTTTCAGTCTGGAAGAGAATCTGCAGTACTTTGAACGATCCACAGATTATCTGCCGGATATTCTGACCCTTTGCCGGAAAAAAGACTGGGCCGCTCTGCGGATCGCAGTGGACCGGTCTATCGCCAGGATGTCTTTGGCCCTTAACCGGTTCTATGCGTCCAGGATCACCCTTCTATCCCCTGAAAACGAAATTACTTTTTTCTGGAGTTCCTATGAAAAAAGCAGGCAGCTCTGCTATTCCTTTGCCATGGAGCTTCTCATCTCCATCAGCCGCGGAGTTCATCCTGTCGGAAGCCAGCTCCCCTCTCAGAAGGAGCTGGCTGCTCAAAGGGGCGTATCCGTCAGCACTGTCCGCAGGACCCTTGAGCTTCTGGACAGCGTAGGCGCTATAAAATCCGCCAAATATGCGGGCACTAAGGTTCTTCCCTTTGAAAAAACCACAGAGAACAGCGATTTTTCCAGACCAGTCCTCCGACGGCGGCTTTTGGATATGGCAAGAAGCCTTCAGATACTGGCCCTGTCCTGCCGGGAAGTATCCCTGACGACGCTTTCTTCTCTCGATACCCATACGATCGGGCAGCTGTGCGATGAACTGGAGACGAACAGACAACGGCGGCGAGGCGAGGTCTTATCCTATTTCCTGCTGGATCAGATCACAGTACACGCTCCGTATCAGGCGCTGCGTACCGTTTACTCCGAGCTTCTGCGGCAGTTTTTCTGGGCTTATGCGCTCCGCGGCACAAAAGGAAGCCAGAAGACCATCAACGCCATGTACGATCCTTATTTCGACGTCCTGATCGACTCGCTGAGGAAAGCGGATCTTCCACAGTTTTCTGCCAAACTGGAGGAGCTGATCATCGCCGAACTTCGCAGCACCTTGAATACCCTGTCGCAGCTGGGTATCTCCGACGCGGAAAACA
This sequence comes from Bacilliculturomica massiliensis, assembly GCF_900605495.1. Taxonomy (GTDB): domain Bacteria; phylum Bacillota; class Clostridia; order Peptostreptococcales; family Anaerovoracaceae; genus Bacilliculturomica; species Bacilliculturomica massiliensis. Next base: position 962,861 of record NZ_LR027603.1, on the reverse strand, counting down.
TTCTCATTCCTGACCAAAGCATAAGCTGACGCGACAAAAGCCCTGTGGAAGATCCACAGGGCTTTCACTCTTCTATGCAGGCCCGGACTCTTCCGGCCCCATCTATCGCTTCGTTTGTTTTTCTTCTTCCATGCCGTATGTTGCCGCCGGGCTCTGCAGCCGCTTATATTCCGTTATGTCGGTGCAGTTGATCAGATATGCGTCCCTGTCCCCCCACTTCATCGTGGAGTATCGGACTCTGGTCCAGACGCCGTATTGAGGATTAAAGACCTCCGAGGCCCCGGACAGCGGACAGGTCTCGCAGGGAGTGCTGCGCCTGAAAAATGCCTGATGACAGGTCATGCCGACTCTGGCGGAAGGATCCAGTTCAAACGTTTTCTGATTCAGATACAGCAGCTCATAATTGTCCGTCCCGATGGCGTAGATGTAAGCGTCCTGCATATTCAGGATCGTGTTGAGCTGGACCATCATCTGCTGATTGCGGTCCACCTCGCGCTTTTTCAGGAGAAACGTGGTCAGAAGCTGAGCCACCAGGGACAGCATCCCGATCTCATCTTTATTCCACATGCGCAGGCCGGTGCATTCGTCGAACCCGATGAAACCACGGAATTCTTTCCCGTCATAAAGCGCGCACTGGAGCGTGGAACAGATGCCCTGACTCTCAAAAAGCGCGGTCTGAGCGGGGGTGAGCGCGTGAATATCACGGCAGTAAAAAACGGCGTTATTGTCGAACAGTTCCTGATAGCCCTTCACATTTTCATAGGGAAACTGCTGCAAAAACTCTTTCTGAGCCGTGATTCCCTCATTGCACCACTCGTAGGTATTATTGGCGTATTGCCCGCCTGCACTGTTTTCAAATACATAGGCCCGGCTCACGTCGAATCGCCGGCCCACGATCTCCAGGATCGCTTCCACAGCGGCGTCGATATCGTCGGCGTCATACAGGATCTGGAATACATAGTTGACCAGATTTCCTCCGCTGCCGCTGGTATTCTGATCGGAATCGATAGCCGCGCCCAGAGAAGAATACCCGATCCGGTCCACCGTCTCCATACTCTTTGCATCAAACCGGGCGTACCGGTTTTTTCCCTGGCTTTTGGCCTGATACAGCGCCAGGTCTGCGCAGTGGTACAGGCTCTGGTAATCCAGACCGTCCCACGGATAGATGGCAAGGCCGATACTGCAGGTCACCCCCACGGACTGCTTCTCCCCCTGAAACAGGTGCCGGAAGATATCCAGCAGCTTACGCGCTTTCTCCTCGGCCATCTGCGAGGAGGGGATGTCCTTCAGAAATATGGCGAACTCGTCGCCGCCGATCCGGCCGATCACGTCTGACTTTCGCGTCAGCTTTTTCATTCCCGCAGCCAGCTCGGCCAGCACTGCGTCCCCAAACAGATGTCCCTGCCCGTCGTTGACTCGCTTGAAATTGTCCACGTCGATGATAAACATGGCGCAGATCGTCTCCGGCATGCCTTCCAGATACAGTTCCGACCTCCGCTCCATTTCGGCGTGATTGTAGAGCCCGGTCAGAGCGTCCAGCTCTGCCCGCCGGCGCAGATCCTCCATCAACCGCTTCTCTTCGTCGATATCCGAGATCGTTCCCACCGCTCGAAGCGGCTTATGCTCCGCGCTGTATTGGGTGGCTGTCCTGATCCGGCACCAGATGTACTGCTCCTTTGAATTGCATATGCGGACGTCCACGACCGAATTCTGTATTCCGATTCTGGCTTCTTTCATTAATTCAGCCATGGGCTCCACGTCGTCGGGATGGAAATGGCGAAAGATATCTTTCTTCTGCAGGCTGCCGTCATAGTGGGGCGCATATCCGAACTTCTCCAGCCAATTTGGAGAAAAGGATATGGCGTCCGCGTCGAAATCCCATTCGAAAATGATATCGGAGGACTGATTCATGATGATCTCCAGATGTTCCAGAGACAGACGCAGCTTTTCCTGCGCGTCCCTCACCTCAGTGAGATCCAGAAAAATACAGAAAAATCGTTCTTCCTGTTCATCGCCGAACAATTGAGCGCTGCTGGCGGTCCATTTATAGCCGCCATCCTTGCATAGTACCCGGTAGCTGAGGGAAATCCGGTCCCCTTTGCTCAGCTGCCGGTCGACTTCGATGAGGAAATTCTGCCGGTCCGACGGATGGATCAGGTCGAGGAACCGGCCCTGAAACTGCGCGTCCAACTCTTCTCTGGCAAATCCGAACATGGCAAGAAAGCCTTCGCTGACCTCAATGATGGTGAAATCGCCGTCATTTCTGCATTGCATGACCCCGCCGGGGATAAGATTCAGGAGGGCCTCCCCTTCCGGGCTGAGCCCTTTCATCAGTCTTTTCACGTTTATCTCCTCACGATCCCGAAGCCTGAGGCTCCCGCCGGCAGCCCGTACTTCTCCTTCTGGTGATTCCGTTATCTGATCCATCTTTGCAGCGTCTCCATGAGCCTGTCCACGTCGATGGGTTTTGCCACATGGTCATTCATACCGGCGCTGTGAGCTTTTCCAATGTCCGTCGCAAAAGCGTTGGCTGTCAGGGCGAGGATGGGAACGGTCTGCGCGTCGGCCCGGTCCAGCGCCCGTATGGCCTCTGCCGCCTGATAGCCGTCCATCACCGGCATCTGGATGTCCATCAGAATACAGTCGTATTCTCCCAATGCGGAGACCGAAAATTTTTCCACTGCAAGCCGGCCGTTGGCCGACTCGTCCACGACAAAGCCATGCATCTGCAGCAATTCGGCCGCGATCTCCCTGTTGAGCTGGTTATCCTCCACCAGCAGGATCCGTCTGCCCTCCAGACTGGAAGATATCTCTTGAACAGGAAAGGACACGGCGTCTGACGAACGCCCGCTCCGGCAGAGCTGGTGGAACGTATGGGCCATTTTGGACTTGAACAGCGGTTTTGTGATAAAGGCGTCCGCCCCGGCCATCCGGAATTTTTCCTCGATCTCGGAATAGTCGTAGGCAGAAATGATGATGATCGGCACGTCCATTCCCAATTTTTTTCGGATCACCTTCAGCGTTTCCAGCCCGTCCATTTCCGGCATCTTCCAATCCAGGATCACCGAGAAAAAATCGTCCTTCGCCTCATGGGCGGCCACAACGCGGCCCACTGCTTCCCTTCCCGACAACGCCCAGCTGCTCCGCATGCCCAGTTCATCCAGGATTTCAGCCGCGCTTTCGCAGATGATCTGATCGTCGTCCACCACCAGCACCGGCAGTCCGGAAAGTTCCCCGTCGTTCTCCTCCGCTCCCCCGCACAGTTCGAAGGAGACGGCGACGATGAACCTGCTTCCCTGACCTGGAGCGCTCTTGACCTCGATGGTGCCGTTCATCATATTGACGATATTCTGCGTAATCGTCATGCCCAGTCCCGTGCCCTGCACCTGATTGGTCTTGGAGTCCTCCGCCCGGGAGAACGGCTCAAAAATGTGGGGAACAAAATCAGCGGACATTCCGATCCCATTGTCGGTGACGATGAACTCATACTGACCTCTGTCTTTGGCAAAAGACGGAACTTCACGGACCCGCAGTCCCACGCTGCCCCCATCGGGAGTATATTTAACGGCATTGGAGAGCAGGTTGACCAAAACCTGCTGCAGGCGGTTCCGATCCGTCACGATCCACTCATGCCGCACATGGTCGGCGTTGATCTGCAGCCGCTGATGCTTTTCCGCCGCCAGCGGCCGGAACACATCCATGACATCTTCGATCAGCTCCGACAGAGAAACGTTCTCGGAAACCAGATCAATTTTTCCGCTTTCGATTTTGGACATGTCCAGCACCTCGTTGATGAGACTCAAAAGATGCCGGCTGGATGCATTGATCTTGTTCAGGCAGTCCCGTATCTTTTCCGGATACTCCAGATTTGCCTGAGCGATGACCGCCATGCCGATGATCGCATTCATGGGCGTTCGGATATCGTGGGACATGGAGGAAAGAAAATTAGTCTTGGCTTCGTTGGCGATCTGCGCCGCCTTACAGGCGTCTTCCAGAGCCTGCCTCTGCCGGGCCTGCTCCGTCCGCTCCTCCGTCACGTCTACACCCACGCTGTAATAAGAAGGGATCCCGTCCCAGCTGTCCTCGCCGCCGACATAGCTGCAGGTCATCAGCACGATCCTGACGCTCCCGTCCCGGGTGATGATGCGTGCCTCCACCACTGTGGGCTCGCCGGTCTCTCCGGACTGCCGCATGACGGCGGACACGTGTTCCGCATCGTCCGGATGCATATAACCGCAGCCGGAATTCAGTTCTTCTTCAAATTGTTCTTCGGTATAGCCGATGAGATTCAAAAAACCACCGCTGTGCCAGAGGACTGTATTCATATCCCGTCCGTCCACCCGCGCCAGCCCTCCCGGCACGCTGCGGATCAGCGCATCCCGCTCCTGATCTTTCTTCGCCAGCTTATATTCCGTGCTGTACATATCATAGGAAAGCTCCAGACGCGCACGCCGGCCATCCCAGTCGATGATCCGGTTCTTGATCATAAAGGTCCGTTCCAGCACCGGATTGGAAAACTCCCATTCGTAAAAATCATCCTCTGTCAGTTTGCTGTTGGTACAGAAAGGACAGGGAGATGTTCTTCCCTGGATCACCTCATAACACTTCCGGCCCACTAACTTTGCAGCCGGAGCACCCAGTACCCTGCAGGATGCTTTATTCACATACAGCAGTTCGTAAGTGTCCATGTCGCTGACATAAACATTGCCCTCATAGGCATCCAGCATCCAGTGAAAATACTGCAGTTTCTGCCTGCAGAGACGCGTCTGTTCCTCTTTTTCCGCAACCAGCCGGTCCACGTCAGAAAACTCCGCCTGCAGCACCGGCACTCCCCACGCTGGATCTTTCCGGATCGTTGCGCAAAGACGCGCCCAGGAAAATCCCCCGGCCTTCAGAGGCAGGCGGACAGCCGCTTCCATATCCCCGCCGCCGTTTTCACCGGCTCTCTGCAGGCTCTGCCGGATCGAATCGAACTCATCGGGAAATTCCTTATAATACTGCCGCAGATCGCGGAAACTGCCGCAAAAGTCATCCCTCAAATAACCAATACTTTTAAAAAAGCTGGAATTCCCCCAGCAAAACGTCAGATCATCGTCCAATAGACAGCAGATCACACCCGTTTTCAGCATTTCCACCGCTGCCGGGCACTGGATATGAGCCGCCTTCCCGCTATGTACAGTCACACACTTATCTCCCATGATTTAACCGCCTGTTCCCTATGAAAAATGAGGATCATTTATTCTTTTTCAGTCCATGCATGCCACAATAAGCACCCGCAGCCTCAGATTGTTCACATACATATATATTGATCAGTATAGCAAAATCAGGGGTAAATAGCAACTGTTTGGCGAGAGATGGCGAAGGATTACGTCAATGAGGAATGGACAACCTTGAAGCTGGGAACTTATAATGGTATACTATATTTCCCAGTGGCCGGTCGGTATGAAGAGATCAATAAAACCTTTAAACTTTGAGGAACGATATGGACAGAACAAAGCTTGTCAATCAAAGCATTGACTACATTATGCAGCATCTAGATGAAGATTTATCCCTTGACACGGTAGCCGCTCATTTTTTTATATCCAAATACCATTTCAGCCGAATTTTCAAAGAGGAGACCGGCGAAAGCCTTTATTCTTTTATTAAACGCTGTAAGATCGATCAAAGCGCCATCGATATGAAACTGAATCCAACGAAAGCGATCACAGAGATTGGTCTGGATTACGGATACAGCGCGTCCAATTACAGCACTGCATTCAGAAAGCTTCATGAAACTTCGCCCTCTGCGTTTCGGCAGTCCATACCGATCCATAGCGCGGCCGTTCCCTTCGCCCCGCCCCGGGTCGTTCGCTTCAAAACGGCAGAGGAATATGCCGCGCAGATCGAAGTTCAAAAGCTGGGCGATCTCTTTGTACTGTATGAACGGTTTATTGGAGACTATGCGGGCCTTGAAAAAAACTGGTATGAGTTTATAGATAAGCATACACCGCTTTTGAATGAAAAGACCATTTTGGCAGAGCGCTTTTTCCATGATCCGTCCATTACGGAACCGGAGCAGTGTATCTGCGATATCTGCATGACTGTGGAACATGATTGTGGCCTTAGTAATGTTATGCGGATCAACAGCGGCCAATGGATCGTATATCATTTCGACGGTGAGATCAAAGACATCTTTCAGACGCTGCAGGGGATCTTCAGCGTTTGGCTCCCTCAGAGCGGCTATAAGATGGCGCGGCGGTATGGATTGAATATCTATCGTCACATTGACCGGGACAATCACAGCGTTGTTATGGATTTGTGTATCCCGATTTCATAAGAGCAAGAATTCAGAAGTCAACAGGGCGGCTTTCCTTCTATAATTGAGAAGTATTTAGAATGCTTTATCAGGAAGGAGGCCGCCCTGTGCTGTCATTAAAGAAGTAACCCCTGTCACCTGGGATCATTGCCCCCCTCTACCGTGGCGATACTGGATATTAAGCTTATTGGCTTATTGTTAATGAAGAATGCGGAGGAACGTATGTTTAATATAAGAAGAATACAGGAGAATGTAATTTATGAAGCCGTCAAAGCGGAAAGCGATGCTGATGCAGCCATGGAAGTGGTGTATGGACATAAGCAGGCGGCACAGGCGGAAAGAGACCCGGATTGGGTAAGATCCACCATGCAGCGCCTGGAAAGCAAATTTGAACCCGGTACCATAAAGAAAATACGAATGAACTGTCAATGCGGTTACGGTATGGACGAAAAACTTGCGCTTGTAAAGGAATTGATGGCAGCCTCGACAAATATAGAAGAATTTACAGATTCAGAAAAAGCAAGAGCCGCTGGGCTTTTCTGCAGAGACGGCGAACTTTATCTGCAGTTTGGTTTCTGTCCCTGCCCTATGCTTGGAGAAGTAGATAAGTTAGAGACTGATACATGGTGCCAGTGTACTACCGGCTACAGCAAAGTCCTTTTTGAAAAAGCGTTTGCCTGCGACGTTGATGTGGAGCTGCTGAAGAGCATAAAGATGGGCGACCCGGTATGTCTTATGAAAATTACGCTCCATAACCCCAACTGGCGGTAAAAACGATAGGAAAAGCCGCAGTCAGACGGTATAATGTGTATGTCGCTGGGATCGTCACATGGAAATTGGGAGAATCGCAATCGTATGAAAACAATAAAAACAAACGGAATCTATCATCTTTCCCCAGTTGGCAACAGCCATATCTGGTACTGGGGTACGGATCACACAGGCGGTGATTTATATGAAGCTGCGGAATTATACAAAGCCCGGCATCCGTTCAGTAAAAACAGAGCCGTGTATGTTCGCTTCCCGGAAGGGAGACTGATCGAGCCTGTCATTGCAAAAGAAGGCCAATACTTCGGTGTTCCTTCTCTTTATCACGCAGACATCATTTATACACTGTTAGTGGATTTCCCCCAGAATGAGATCCACATCTTAGCCTTTAATCCTGACGAAGTGTTAGACGGCGCCGCAGTACAGACAGTGGCTATCCTGCCGCTGTGGATCGCAGACGACTGTTACAACTTGCTGTTGAAGACGGCGCCGGTGATGTTGACTCGTCAGTCATCAGACAACTATTTTCAAATATTATGGACCGAAGCGAATGGGCTCATGGATATCGGCTTTCAAATAAAAGAACATGAATCATTTTCTCATGCAGAGGGTGAGATTCTTTATTTTCATAATTGGTGGGAAAAAGAAGAACCTGTTTATGAATATCATGAAGAAACGATCTCTCGAAATTTGAAAGGAGAGATCCTCGAAAGGATCAATGGCGGTATCTTTGAGGTACATCCACAAAAATACTGGATATTGGAATAGTTGGGCTTCTCGCCTTACACGAAAAACGCCGTCTATTGTCTCCAATGGCGGCATTTTGATGTAGGTCAGCCTCTGGTTTTATTATGCCATGAGCTTAAACTTGCTGTATTAAGTAATCTATAAGGTACAAAAAAGCAACTGTAAACCTCAGATAACAAAATCGACCTACTTTAGTTGTAGACCATCCTTAAACGCTTCTCCCACTCTTTCAGCCACTCTATAATACCCATGTGTATAAGGGTCAAAAGCTATAGCATTTACTAGGGACATATCGATTTTATCATCAACCATAACGCTTTCGTCTGCTGTGATATTTACAACTTTACCGATAACACCACACCCATACGTATTATTTTGATATTCGATAAACTCACACTCTAAACAGATAGGGAATTCATTGATTACCGGTGCATTTACCGTATTTGCTTTACTTGAAGTCAGACCGCTGTTTTCAAACTTGTCTGCTACTTTGTTGCCCGATACAACGCCAAAGTAATCCGCTTCAGCTACATGTTTCGCATCTGCAATGCTGACTGTGAACGCTCCTCTTTTTTTAATGTTTTGTACTGTTTTGTGTGATTCTGTTAATTGTAGGACCACCGTATCTCTAGCTTGCATCGTCCCCCATGCAGCGTTCATGACATTAACGCTGTCATCATCATTGTAAGTTGCTACCATTAAAACAGGCATTGGAAAAATACCTTCCGTTACATTTAGTTTCTTTCGCATATTGTTGCTCCTTTTCTAATTAAGAATTTGACAGAACTGTTTTCCTCATTTATAATTTTATCAAGCAACAGAAAAAATGCAAGTACTGTCAAATATGACAGGTACTATCTCAGGAGAAAGTATGCATGATAAAGAATTATATTGAAAATTCTAATTTTGAAGAGACAGGATTCAGCTACACATTATCTCTTATCTCCGGAAAACATAAAATGGTTATCCTTTATTGTTTAATGGAATTTGAAGTCGTTCGGTTCAACGAATTAAAACGTTATCTAAAAAATGTGACAGATAAAACTCTTAGCAATAATCTAAAAGAATTAGAAGCAAATCGTCTCATTATTAGGAAAGAGTATCCTCAGATACCGCCAAAGGTTGAATACAGCTTAAGCGACAGAGGCAGATCATTGATGAATGTTTTAGACCAATTGTGCGTTTGGGGCGAAAACAACAGGGAATAAACTCTTTTTCCCAAAATATTTTCTCTTTCAAATTATTTTCTAAGCACATCTTCTTTCATAATTGTATATCTTAGACTGCTGAAGTTCCCCTGTCTGTTGGTCTGTGAAGTTTTTTCCAGCTTTATGCCTTTACAAATAAAAAAAGAGAGGTATAACACCTCTCTTTTCCTATACACTTTCCATGCCTTGAAAACATTGAATTTAAAAGGTTTTTTTATCAGTGCTTCAAGTCAGATTAGTTTCCCATCTGCTTTGCAACTTCCTCAGCAAAGTTCTCTTCCTTTTTCTCGATTCCCTCGCCGACCTCGAAACGGATCATCTCCACGACTTTGATGGATTTTCCGATCTCTTTGGCTACGCTGTCCACATACTGGCTGACCGTCATGTCCCCGTTCTTTACGAACTTCTGGTCTACCAGGCAGACTTCCTTCAGGATCGCCTTGATCTTTCCGGGGATGATCCTGTCCAGCATAGCTTCGGGCTTGCCCTCGTTCAGCAGCTGCTGGACCGCGATCTTCTTTTCTTCCTCCAGCCAGGCGGGATCAACAGAGGAATCGTCCACAAACTTCGGATTCATGGAGGCTACCTGCATGGCGATGTCCTTGCCCACCGCAGTGACTTCAGACACAGAAGCCTCAGTCTCCAGACCGACGATAACGCCGATCTTTCCGGCTCCGTGGATATAACCTACATATACAGTGTTAGGTCTGTTCAGCTTCGTGAAGCGGCGAACGTTCATGTTCTCGCCGATCTTCGCGATCTTCGCGTTCAGGACCTCGGTGACAGTCCCTTCGCCCTTATAATCCACCGCCAGGAAGGCGTCCATATCGGTGGCTTCCGTTTCCAGCGCCAGCTTGGCCAGCCCGTCTACGAATTCCACGAACTCTTCATTCTTTGCGACAAAGTCGGTCTCGGAATTGACTTCTACAAGAGCCGCCGTCTTTGCATCATCAGAGAAAGCCAGCTTTACAAGACCCTCGGCGGCAACGCGGCCCGCTTTTTTCGCGGCCTTTGCCAGCCCTTTTTCTCTCAGCAGCTCAATGGCCTTATCCATATCGCCGTCCGTCTCGACCAGTACTTTTTTGCAGTCCATCATTCCTGCGCCGGTTCTTTCACGCAGGTCTTTTACCATAGCAGCAGTAACGCCCATGTTCATCCTCCATTTCATCTATCGTCATTCATTTCATCAGATCCACAGCGATCCGGACCAGCCGGACCGCGCCGCGATCTATTAAGCTTCCGCGTTATCCCCGGCAGCCTTCTCAGCAACTTCCTCCGCAGCTTCGGGAACCTGAGCGGCTTCCTCTGCGGCAGGTTCTCCCTCGTCGAAGGACTCGCCCTGCTTTCCTTCAATCACAGCGTCAGCCATTCTTCCGGAGATCAGCTTGACTGCTCTGATCGCATCGTCGTTGGCGGGAATGACATAGTCCACGTCGTCGGGATCGCAGTTGGTGTCGCACATGCCCACGATGGGAATGCCCAGGATCCGAGCTTCCTTGATCGCGATCTTTTCTTTCTTCGGGTCTACGACGAACAGTGCGCCGGGCATACCCTTCATATCTTTAATTCCGTTCAGGAACTTTTCCAGCTTTTCCAGCTCGGCACGAAGCTTGATGACTTCTTTCTTTGTCAGCGCGTCAAATGTGCCGTCGGTCTCCATGGCCTTGATCTCGTTCAGTCTCTTGATACGCAGGGAAATGGTCTTGTAGTTGGTCAGCATGCCGCCCAGCCATCTCTCGTTTACATAGAACTGACCGCATCTGGTCGCTTCATCGAAGATCGCGCCCTGTGCCTGCTTCTTCGTACCTACGAAAAGGATCGGTTTTCCGCTGGCGGAAACTTCCTTCATGAAGTTGTAAGCCTCCTCGATCTTCTTCACAGTCTTCTGCAGATCGATGATGTAAATTCCGTTTCTCTCAGTGAAAATGTACGGAGCCATCTTGGGGTTCCATCTTCTCGTCTGATGTCCGAAGTGAACTCCGGCTTCCAGTAACTGTTTCATCGAAATAACTGCCATAATTCTTTACCTCCTGGTTTTTCCGCCACCCGGCTCATCCTTGAAAAACAACCCGATCTCTTACGTGGATCAAGGGCACCAGCATCAAGGAGCCGGATGTGTGAATTTGATATGACGGCGACTTCTTTCGCACGCCTTAAATACTATACTATATTTTGCCTTTCTTCGCAAGAAAAAAATCATTGTTTTTCAAGGAATGTGCGGTTTTTTCAAAAATAATCCCCGCTGTTCAGAAATGATTTATACAGCGCCTTCGTTTCCTGATAGCGTTTTTGACTTACGGGCACCACAGCCCCTGTTTTCAGAGAAAACGAATACCGCGCTAATTCCTCCGTATGCTCCATATTTACCACAAAGCTTTTGTGACAGCGCACAAAGCAGGACGAAAGGTTTGGAAGGACATCCTCAAACCTTCCGTAAAATACATGTTTGCTTCCGTCCATCAGATGCAGCAGTACGCAGCGCCCGGATTTTTCCAGATAGCATATTTTGTGGACTCTCACCGGATGCACCCCGCTTTTTCTCGGCAGGATCAGCCACCCTTTCTTCTCTAATTCGGACCTTTCTTTCTCACCATCAAGAATAATGATCTCTTTCACATTGTCTTTCCACCTGGATTCCGCAGAGACGAATTCCCGCAGAGATTCCAGATCGGTATCGCTCCGAAAACGGATCAGCATTTCAGCCATAAGCTTACCTCCCTCTGTCTCAGACAAAAATTGCCGCAAGCCCGAAGGGCTGTGGGACGCGGCGCGCTGTGAATTATCCTTATATAAATATAGATGCAGATTTTAACTCAAAAATTGCAATTTTAGATAAAAAAACAAAATAATTTCACAACAGGTTTTTACTCTCTTTCCTAAGAAAAAACGCTGGTGAAGCTGTGATAAGAGCGTTACTGGGGCAAGGCGGGGACGAGAATGCTGGCGGCGCTGAGATCTGGGCTGTTCAGGCGTGTGTGTCCTCGTCAGCTGAAGGTAATGGATGTATAAAAATACCGTCAGCCAGTTTACTGGCTGACGGCGAAAAACTCATTATTTTTCATTGTCCTTTTGACGGACGGCACAAATTTCTTAACCTCTCTTGAGATAAGCCGTAATGCAGTGAAGCGCGCCCCGCCCTTTCAGTATTTCGGAGATATCGATGGTGATCACCTTGATCCCGCTGTTCTCCAAGGCTTCCTGACATCTGGGATTGCCTTCCGGCATCACGATGAGTCCCGGTTCCAGCGCCACAAAATTGCAGCCGAACGACTCTCGAACCTCCGTCTGGGACGGAGCCTCCACGAACTTATATCCCTTCTTTTTCAGCACATCCAGCACGTCGTAAGGTACCTGGGAAGCGTGGATCAGAATTACGTCGTTGCTGGCCTGATTCATCACGCCGTCGATGTGAATATTGCTGTAGGGCTGCTGCATGTGCAGAACTTCCGTGACGCCCATGCGCCGCAGCTCCGTCTCTACCTGTTCAAAGCCGCTGCGGTTGCACCTGCTGCCGGTGGACAGCACTACCGTCTTCCGGTCCACCCACATTGCGTTGGCTCCCTCAAAGATGCCGTCGCCGTTGATCGTGCGCACGATAGGCACGCCCAGATCCGCCAGCGCTTTGGCGATATAGCGTTCCTCTCCCCGTCTCGCCGCCATGCCGGGCCGCGTGATGATAGCGCCCTCCGGCGTCATGAATACCAGATCACGGCAGAAGATCGCGTTCGGTCTGTCCTCCCGCTGTTCTTCCACATAAAACACTTTCACACCGTGGCTGCGGTAAAGCTCCGCCACGCTGTCGTGCTGCTTTCTCATGAGCTCCACGTCGATGGGCTGATCGGAAAAACGGTATTCGCCGGCGTCAAAGTTCTCGATCTCCTTTCCCGGTCTGCGCAGGAGCACCGCCCGCAGGGTATCTACCTCAGACGCCACGCCCCAGTCGCCCCAGTACAGGCCCAGATCATCCTCAAAGCCTGTCTCCTTCGGAAACCACCGCTCGCCAGGAATCGCATCCACATCGACATATCTTGCATTTTTGTCCATTTTCTCTCTCCTTCTGGGATCTGAAATGATCTGCGGACAGCGCGCAGTGATCGCTTCCGCAACGATATCTTCTGCCGACAAAAGACTTGCCGGTTAAAGATATGTGTTTGCAATAGACATGCCAATGAAAAAGCGTTGAAATAACAACGTTTTTATCTTCAATATTATTTAATATCTGTAAATAACATGAACTTGGTCAATTATTTTTTACTCGTTCAGTAAAAATCCTTTTACTCAGAGTAGGGACACATCCCGTTCGATTCCATTAAAAAGGTGAAAACAAAACTGTTTTCACCTGTCTGGTAATGATCCTGCATTTATTTATCGATTCCGTATTTCCCCATTTTATAGTGAAGAGACTGTTTGGATATCTTCAGCTTTTTTGCGGCCTCTACCAGGTTATCCGATTCGGACAGCGCCCTGCGGATGAGACTGCTCTCATAATCCGCCACCGCCCTGTCCAAGGCGAATTCGGGATCTTCAAAGACATCCGCGCCGGGCATCTCCTCGATTCGGGCCACATTGTGCAGCAGATATTCAGGCAGATCCTTTGCCTGGATAAAATCGGAGGAAGCCACGTTGAACGCTCCTTCAATGACATTTTTCAGTTCCCGCACATTGCCCGGCCAGTCGTATTCTCTGAAGACTGCTTCCACGCGCTCGTCAATGCCGATAATGCTGCGGTTCATCTTTATATTGTACTCCCGGATAAAATGGCTGACCATGAAAAACAGATCGTTGATCCGCTCCCGCAGCGGCGGAATGGTGAGCTGGACCACGCTCAGACGATAGAACAGGTCTTCCCTGAGCTTCCGGCTGCTGATGCATTTGATGGGATTTTCATTGACGGCAGAAACGATCTTGACCTCGATGGGAATGGGCTCCAGTCCGCCAAGCCTGGTCACGCGTTTCTCTTCGATAGCCTTCAGTATTTTAGCCTGTACGCTCATTTCCATGGAATTGATCTCGTCCAGAAACAGCGTTCCTCCATTGGCTATCTCAAAGAGTCCCGGGCGGTTCTCCGCTCCCGTATAACTTCCCTTTGTAGTGCCAAACAGAATGCTCTCCAGCAGATTTGCCGGGATCGCAGCGCAGTTCTGAGAGACAAACTTCTTTTTTCTGCGGCAGCTGCTGGTATGGATCGACTGCGCCACCAGCTCCTTCCCAGTCCCCGTCTCCCCGTAGATCAGCACGGAGGAATCCGTATCCGCCACCATGCGGATGCGTTCCTTGATCATCATCATACTCTGGGAGTTGGTTATGATATCGTCCACCGTATAGTAGGCGCCGGAAGTGTTGGCATCTCTCAGCGTCAGTGCGATATTCTGCCGCTCGTAGGGTGAATCCAAATATCGTGAGACATCCACGGCGCCGATGACCACGTCCCCATCTTTGATAGGCATGGTAGTGTTGACCGCGTTGATATTCTGCCCCTTGAATGTAGAGAGCGTCTGGTATTGGTTTGAGATGGGTTTCCCCTGTCTCAACACCTGCAGAAGACTGCTCGTCTCCTCCGTCAGGTTCGGATAGACCTCCAGAATGTGTTTTCCCAGAACGTCCTGTTCCTTCAGGTTATTCACATCCGGCCGGAAGGTACCGAAGTACTCCACATAGCCCTCCGCATTCACGATCATAAGACCGTCTATAAAATTGTAAATGCTCAGAAGCTGCTCCACATATCGCCTGAGCATGGGTCCTCCGCTTTTATTTACGCTCATCCCTGTTTCATCGCTCCCGCTCTGGCGTCATACACAGATATCCCTCTCAGACCGCATTTGTCGTTCTGCTTTTCATTGGCGGCCACATTTTGATCCTCCATGGCGCCGATCGCTTCCTCCACGCAGACTTTACGGACGGTCAGGCTCTCGTTGTCGATAAAAAGAGAGATCGCCGAATCCTCGACTCCCGGTATATGATAGTAGCGCGGATTTTTCTGCTTTCTTCCGACACTGCCCGTGATACGCCGGTATTCACTTCTGGAGAAAGCCTTCCACAATCTGGTCAATTCCCCATCAAAACCAGGGTTTTTCACAGGAACGCCGTCACTGGAGAATACGGCCGCCTCCTCCCTGCCTTCATAGCGAAGCACTGCGTAGTCCGCTCCGCCCTCAAGCAATTCCCTCACTCTGCCCGGCACACTGTTCATCGACGTGTACGGAAATACTTTTACGCTGCCCTTTGAAAGATCTGAAGCTTCAATTACAAAACCCATTCTGCATCCTCCCAACATCGATCTGTTTATCCTGCTTTGCTATGTGATATTATACAACCCCGCGGCAGCCAATGCAACGGAATTCACGTTTCTCACGTATATCCAGGCCCCACGGCAAGCCTGCAAAGACCCTCCCCCGCTTCCCTCTCCATCTCCCCGCCCTGCGCTGTTTTCCTTCCGTTCCTGCGCTGTCCACTCCCGCCTTGCACGGTCCCTCCCGCCTTGCTTCCAACTCCCTCCCGCACTGTCACTCCCGCCTTGCATCCAACTCCCCCCTGCACTGTCACTCCCGCTTTGTTCCAACTCCTCCCCCTTGCTTCCACTCCTCCGACAGCCTGTTCCGTATGCAAGAATCGTTAAAAATCTGCTATTTCACCTAAATCACCGCTGTTTCAGCGCCATGATTACTATATATTTACATAATTTGTGCCACTTTCGAAAAAAATAATCGATCTCGCCTAAAACACGGCTCGATTTCGGTGAAAATGAGTTTTTTTCTCAATTCTCACCCATTTCTCTGCTGTGATGCAGCTGCTCTGATGCACAATAGGCCGGCGGGCCCGCCAGTCTGCCGGCCTATTCTGTGTCTTTGATATAGAAATATTTATCAGGATCGAATGCGCCCTTCATCGCATCGATATAGGGATGGGCCGCCTTCCACGCGATGATGACCGCCTCTTCGCAGGTGGTATTCTGCCGCGGTGCAAAGCCTGAACCCGTCCCCAGGATCAGCCCCTCGTCCTGCGCCCGACGCATGAACTTCCGGGCCCAGTCCGATACCTCCTGGTATTCAGGTCTGGCCATGATCGACTCTTCCGCTTCGGCGTCATTGATACCGCTGATGTAGGAATACCCTCCCTGCTTCATCATATACTGCGAGGTATTCACGATCATCGCCGCCATTTCCTCTCTGAGGATAAACGAATCAGGCTCGAACATGTTATTTCCGGAGCCGCTGACAATTCCCGCAGCCCGGGCTTTCAGAACGTAATCCAGGGAACAGTCGGCAAAGGCATCTCCCTTGGGCAGCGTCATTCCTCCTGCTTCGATGGCCTGAACCGCCATCTCGGCAAACTGCGCCCGGGTGATAGCCCTGTGATAATCCGCCTTCACGGAATCAGGTACGATTTTAGCCCCGTCGGCTTCCTCCGCCAGACTCCGGGCCCAGTCGGAAGGCACGCTTACCGTCCCCGGCCCCACGGACGTCCCTGCGCCGGCATCACCAGCATCACCAGTGTCGCCGGTGCCTCCTGCTCCCTGCTGTTTCGCCCGCTTTTCCAGATCTGCCTGCAGCTCGCTCACCGCTTTTGCCCGCTTCTCATTATAGAACCAGACGGTCCCCTCTCCGTAGGCGAAAGCGTCATCCAGATCGAGTATGACTCTCTCGTGCACATCCGATACAGAGCCGTCCATGTAAAGGAACTCTTCGGATGCGTATATATAGATCGCCATTTCTCCGTAACGGGACATGGGTATGACATAGTTCATCACCCATCCGTCCGCCGGTACGTTATGCTCCGCAGTTTTCACCGCCTGTCCATTTTTACAGGTCCAGATCCCAATGTTGGCGGCGTTGCCGCTTTCATAGCGAAAGATCACCAGTTCATCAGTCCCGTCCTCATTCATGTCGATTAATCCGGCATACTGAATACCCTTGTCCGCCGGACTTCTGTTAACCGGATCCTCACGACCATCGGTTATACCGTACTGTCCGATCTCTCCGGTCAAAACCTCCCCATACACGCTGGCTGTACGGGCGTCAATGGGGAGAGTTTCCTGCGCAAAACCTGACACGGGAAAAAGCCCCGTCAGTATCAGGATAACCAGCGAACACCCCGTCCATCTCTTTAACTGCTTCATCGTCACTCCTCCATATACCTGGGCTCGACTTCATCTCTCATCTCACCGGAAAGATTTATGCGTTTCCGGCCTTATTCACTCTCCCTGTCTTGCTCCAACCCTTCTGGCGGCCTGCTCCGTATGCAAGAATCGCTAAAAATCTGCTGTTTCACCTAAATCGCCGCCGTTTCAGCACTGTTTTTACTATATATTTACAGGATTTGTGCCACTTTCGAAAAAAATAATCGAACTCGCATAAAACACGGCTCGATTTCGGTGAAAATGAGTTTTTTCTTCCGTTCTCACCCATTCCTCTACCGTGATGCATCTGCCGTGATGCAGTAGTCCTGATACAGCCGCCCTGACGCAGCATCGGCCGGCGGAGCCGCCAGCTCCCGGTCCCCCTCGACGAAATCCGGAAATATTTTGACCGCGCTGGTCCTCCGCCACCAGACTCCGATCACAGTCACCAGACTCCCATCTCAGCCAGAGACTCCGATCACAGTCACCACGCTCCGATCTCAGCCAGAAGGCTCCGATCACAGCCACCAGGCTCCGATCTCAGCCAGAGACTCAGATCTCAGCCAGAGACTCAGATCTCAGCCAGAGACTCAGATCTCAGCCAGAGACCGCGATCTCATCAGAAGGCACGCTTTCTCTTCCCCGGCCGCCCGGAAGTCACTGTGCCGCGTTGTCGCCGGCGCCAGAGATTCAAGTTCCGTCCTTCCCCAGCTGCCCGGAAGTCACTGCGCCGGCGTCAGCGTCAGCGCCCTGCCCATATGCAAATAGGGTGTGCCATTGTTCCAAACACGGATTTTCAGCACACCCTATTTTTAAACGAGTTTTGTACGAGCAAAACAGACCCGTTCCAGACGTCCCGCCGCCGCGAGATGCGGCCTATTCTGTATCTTTGATGTAGAACTATTCATCAGGATGGAAGGCGCCCTTCATCGCATCGATACTTTTTCACGATCAATATCCCCACATCCTTAAAACGATCCTGCCGCAAATGATGGATGATCTGCAATGATCTGCATAGCGCCGGATTTTTCCCCATAGCCCGCAGCGTGCCATATACGCAGATAGGGCGCGCCGTTCCTTCCAAACACGGAATGACAGCGCGCCCTATCTCCTTTCACGGAAATACCCTCAGGCAATCCGGTTCATCTTAATGCAATTTCTGTCTTGGGGCACTGCCCCTAAACAATTTCGCCTTTAATGCTATTTTGCCTTGATCGCCGCCTGCGCCGCAGCCAGTCTTGCGATGGGCACGCGGTACGGAGAACAGGATACGTAGTTCAGGCCTACATTGTGGCAGAACTCCACGGAAGACGGATCCCCGCCGTGCTCTCCGCAGATACCCAGTTTGATATCCGGTCTGGTACGCTTGCCCAGCTCTACGGCCATCTCTACCAGCTTGCCTACGCCGATCTGGTCCAGTCTGGCAAAGGGATCGTTCTCGTAGATCTTCTTTTCATAATAAGCATCCAGGAAGTTTCCGGCGTCGTCGCGGCTGAACCCGAAGGTCATCTGGGTCAGATCGTTTGTACCGAAGGAGAAGAACTCCGCTTCCTTTGCGATCTCATCGGCGGTCAGCGCCGCTCTGGGGATCTCGATCATGGTTCCCACCATGTACTTCATATCGGACCCGGCTTCCGCGATGATCTTGTCAGCGGTCTCCACGACCACATTCTTCACGTAAGCCAGCTCTTTGACCTCGCCGACCAGCGGGATCATGATCTCGGGAACCAGATCCCACTCGGGATGCTTCTTCTGCACGTTGAGCGCCGCCTGGATCACAGCGGTCGTCTGCATCTCTGCGATCTCCGGATAGGTGACGGCGAGACGGCATCCTCTGTGTCCCATCATGGGGTTGAACTCATGCAGCGAAGAGATAACGGCCTTCAGGTCGCCCACTTCCATCTTCATCTCTTTTGCCAGGGCGGCGATATCCTCCTCGTCCTGGGGCAGGAATTCGTGAAGCGGCGGATCCAGGAACCGGATGGTCACAGGGTAGCCCTGCATCGCCTCATAGATACCTTCAAAGTCGCTTCTCTGCATGGGCAGCAATTTGGCCAGCGCGGTCTTTCTCTGCTCCACGTTCTTGGAAACGATCATCTCTCTCATGGCGGCGATCCTCTCCGAATCGAAGAACATGTGCTCTGTTCTGCACAGTCCGATGCCCTGAGCCCCAAACTTCATAGCCTGAGCGGCGTCCTTGGGCGTATCCGCATTGGTTCTTACCTTCAGCGTTCTGTACTCGTCCGCCCACTTCATGAGACGGTCAAAATTGCCGGAGATAGACGCTTCAACGGTCTTGATGGCCTCACCGTAGATATTTCCGGTAGAGCCGTCCAGCGAGATAAAGTCTCCCTCGTGGAATTCCTTTCCGCCCAGCGTAAACACCTTCCTGGCCTCGTCGATCTTGATCTCTCCGCAGCCGGATACGCAGCAGGTCCCCATTCCCCGGGCGACGACGGCAGCGTGGGAGGTCATTCCGCCTCTCACAGTCAGGATGCCCTGAGAGTAGTGCATACCTTCAATATCCTCGGGGGACGTCTCCAGACGAACAAGGATGACCTTGGCGCCCTTCTTCGTCGCCCATTCCGTAGCGTCCTCAGCCGTAAATACTACCTGGCCGCAGGCCGCTCCCGGCGAAGCGGGCAGCGCGGAGCCAACAGGCTTTGCAGCCTTCAGCGCCGTGGGATCAAACTGCGGATGAAGCAGCGCGTCGAGCTGTTTGGGGTCGATCATGGACACCGCTTCCTTCTCGGTGATCATGCCCTCGTCCACCAGATCGCAGGCGATCTGCAGAGCCGCAGCGGCTGTTCTCTTGCCGTTTCTGGTCTGCAGCATGAAGAGCTTTCCTTCTTCGATGGTAAACTCCATGTCCTGCATATCTCTGTAGTGCTTTTCCAGTGTATATACGATCTTGTAGAATTCATCGTAGACCGCGGGATTCTGTTCCTTCAGCTGGTCGATGGTCTGAGGTGTACGCACGCCCGCCACCACGTCCTCGCCCTGAGCGTTCATCAGGAACTCGCCGTACAGCTTCTTCTCGCCGGTTGCAGGATTTCTGGAGAATGCAACGCCTGTGCCGGAGGTATCGCCCATGTTTCCGAATACCATCTCCTGTACGTTTACCGCTGTGCCCCAGGAGGACGGAATATCGTTCATTCTTCTGTAATAGATCGCACGGGGATTGTTCCAGGAACGGAATACGGCCTTCACGGCGCCCATCATCTGGTCCACGGGATCTGTGGGGAAATCTGCTCCCACTTCTTTTTTATATTCAGCTTTGAACTGCTCTGCCAGTTCCTTCAGATCGTCCGCGTCAAGCTCGGTATCCAGCTTTACGCCCTTCTTCTCCTTCATCTCGTCGATGAGCTTCTCGAAGTAGGCTTTGCCCACTTCCATGACCACGTCGGAGTACATCTGAATGAAACGTCTGTAGGAATCATAAGCAAATCTCGGATTTCCCGTCTTCTTGGCAAATGCTTCTACCACCGTGTCGTTCAGTCCCAGGTTCAGGATCGTGTCCATCATGCCCGGCATGGAGGCTCTCGCGCCGGAACGGACCGATACCAGCAGCGGGTTTTCCAGATCGCCGAACTTCTTGCCTGTCATGTTCTCCAGTTCAGCGACGTAGTGCATGATTTCGGCCTGGATCTCATCGCTGATCTTCTCGCCGTCCTCATAATACTGTGTGCAAGCTTCTGTGGTAATGGTGAACCCCCGCGGTACAGGCATTCCGAGGTTGGTCATTTCGGCCAGGTTTGCACCCTTGCCCCCCAGAAGCTCACGCATAGAGCCGTTTCCTTCTTTGAAAAGATATACGTACTTCTTGCCCATTTCTTTTCTCCCTCCTGCTCATTTTCTGCCGGCCGTCCGTTCCGCTGTTACGCCCCGGCGCTTCGCGCCCGGCACCCGCGGTCCGGACATTCCGGCCGCATCCGCATTAATATATTTATGGTGTTAGAAAACCAGTTTCTCCTCGATGTATTCCCTGATCGCGCTCAGAGGCAGACGCACCTGTTCCATGGTATCTCTGTCGCGGACGGTGACGCAGTTGTCCTCTTCCGTGTCAAAGTCCACAGTGATGCAGAACGGCGTACCGATCTCATCCTGTCTTCTGTAGCGCTTTCCGATGCTTCCAGGAAGATCATAGTCCACCATAAAGTACTTGGAAAGTTCGGCGTGCAGTTCTTCCGCCTTCTCCGCCTGCTTTTTCGTCAGCGGCAGGACGGCGGCTTTGAACGGGGCCAGCGCCGGGTGGAATTTCATGACCACGCGGGTGTCCTCCCCGCCTTTCGCATCGGTGACAGTCTCTTCGCTGTAGGCGTCCACCAGGAAAGCCAGCGTGACGCGGTCCGCTCCCAGAGACGGCTCGATGCAATAAGGAACATATTTTTCGTTGGTTACCGGATCCGTATATTTCATGTCCTGTCCGGAGTGATTCTGATGCTGCGTCAGGTCGAAATCCGTCCGGTCTGCGATGCCCCACAGTTCGCCCCATCCGAAGGGGAACAGGAACTCGATATCCGTGGTGGCGTTGCTGTAATGGGACAGTTCTTCCTTCTCGTGATCTCTCATGCGAACGTGCTCCATATTCATGCCGAGAGCCGAGAGCCAGTTATAGCAGTAATCCTTCCAGTACTTAAACCACTCCAGATCTGTTCCGGGAGCGCAGAAAAATTCCAGCTCCATCTGTTCGAACTCTCTGGTACGGAACGTGAAGTTGCCCGGCGTGATCTCGTTTCGGAAGGACTTTCCGATCTGCGCGATGCCGAAAGGCATTTTCTTTCTCGTGGTCCGGGCCACGTTTTTGAAGTTGACGAAAATACCCTGAGCCGTCTCCGGTCTCAGGAAGATCTCCGACTTGGAATCCTCCGTGACGCCCTGGAACGTTTTGAACATCAGATTGAACTGACGGATGCCGGTGAAATCGGTTTTGCCGCAGTCCGGACACTTGATCCCGTTTTCCCTGATGTAAGCTTCCAGCTTTTCATTGCCCCAGCCGTCTACCGTTTCCGCTTCACCGAATTTGTCCATCATGAACTCTTCGATCAGCTTGTCGGCTCTGAATCTGGACTTGCAGGCCTTGCAGTCGATCAACGGGTCGGAAAAACCGCCCACGTGACCGGAAGCCACCCAGGTCTGGGGATTCATGAGGATCGCCGCGTCCAATCCCACATTGTACTTGGACTCCTGCACAAACTTGCGCCACCACGCCTTCTTAACGTTGTTCTTCAGCTCCACACCCACCGGACCGTAATCCCAGGTATTGGCCAGTCCCCCGTATATCTCGGAGCCTGAGAATACAAATCCTCTGGATTTGGCCAGAGCCACGATCTTATCCATTGTCAAATCTTTTTTCATCTTAACTTCGTTTTCTCCTTGTGATATTTGCATTTCTACTGCCGGCCGGCATGACCGGCCGGCTGATCTCCTTTTAGAGACTGTCGTCTTTATTCGGATCTTCCTTCTCTTCCTCCAGACAGCAGCTGTCGTCGCAATCGAACTCGTCTCCGCAGCAGCAGCCGCACTCATCTTCGTCCTCGTCCTCGCCGTCCTCGTCTCTGCTTCGGCTCATAGCGTCGGAAGCCTTTTCCTTCACGGTATTGATCACGTCGGCGCCCTTCACTTTCACCTCGTCGGCGATAGCGGAACTTTTTTCCTTCACGTTTTCAAACGTATCGCAGGCCATCTCGCTGACGTCCACGATCTCTCCGTTGTCCTTCAGAAGTTCAATGCTGCATTTGGTTCCGAACGCCGCGATGGTTGCCGCCACAGCTGCCCACGGAAACAGTACGGTGCCGATGATTCCGATATTTACCGGCAGATTCAGCAGAATCTCGCCGTCTTTTTTGATCGTGATCTTGGAAACGTTGCCCTTGCGGATCGCTTCCTTCAGTTTGTCGATGATCTGAGCCCCCTGCTCTCCCATACGGCTCTTACTGTTGATGTCGATCGTCTCTTCAATGCTGATGATCGCGTCCACTACGCTGCCTTCCGCTTTTTCCAAAGCTTCTTTGGCCTCTTTATAGCTGACCCCCGTGCGATCCTTCACCAGTTCGATCTTTTCCAGTGTGATTTCCATGATAAACACCCGCCTTTTCTCTTAATACCAACTTAGTTAAAATAATACAAACCCTTCACTTTTCAGATTCCGAATATCCAGATGATATTCGATATACGACTTGAGTATCCGCGAGAGCCGCTCCTCCACTTTCTCATCCAGAGCCAGCTTTTCCAGCCGCTGCAGCGGGTTTCTCAAAAAGTATCTTAATATATCTACTATACCAAAATTTACGTCATAAATCAATGCGTCATTGTGATTAAGCGCGGAAGCGCACTTTTCGCAGATCAGTCCGCCCTCCTTCACATGGAAGCCGACCAATCCATCCTTCGCACCGCAGAGAACGCAGGAGTCCACGCACGGCATGTGACCGCACGCCTTCAGCGCTTTCAGCTGATAGGCCAGCACCAGCGTCTCATACCGCTTTTTCCGCGCCTCGATCACCTCGAAAAAATCCGTAAGGAGCACGAACAGTTCCGGCATGGGATCGTTCTCTGAAAGAAGCTGTTCCGTAAATTCCATAACATAGGAAGCCGCCATGTATTTTTCCACGTCTTCTCCTATGCGGTAATAGCTCCTGATCACTTCCGCGCCGTTGATATTGTAGGAATCCCGATTTTTATACAGCTCGTATTTCCCATAAGTGAAGGGGCGCATGGCCAGAGCCGACTTGCCTCTTCCCTTTTCGCTGATCCCCGTTCCGGCGCTGATCTTTCCGTATTTCTTGGAAAACAGAAGGATCATACGTCTTCCGTTCACCGTTTTTATCTGTTTAAATATGATGCCTTCCGTATCTGTATACATGGGGGCTACTCTTTTCTGTCAGATCGCTTGTCCGCTTTTCTGTCTGAATCCTCATCATCCTCATCTTCCACAGGATGCACCGTTATGATCAGTTCCGTGGCCTTTCTTCCGTCGGCGTCGGTGACTTCAGCCTCCAGATTCCGATAGACGAAGCGGTCTCCCTTTTCCGGCAGCTTATCCAGCTCTTCTACCGCCCAGCCATTGACCGTGGTAGCGTCCCGCTCTTCCGAGAGACCGAAGAGATCGAACATTTTCTCCAGATTTGCGTTTCCCCGCACTCTGCACTTGCCGTCTGCAAGCCAGAGGAAATCCGGCGTCTCCACTTCGTCGTGTTCATCCCAGATCTCTCCTACCAGCTCCTCGATGATATCCTCCAGCGTCACGATGCCCACCGTGCCGCCGTACTCGTCCACCACCACGGCCATGTGCGTCTTGGCGCTCTGCATCTTTTTCAGCAGCTGAGAGATCTTCGCCGATTCCACCGTAAAAAAGACGGGCTGAATATAGTCGCGTATGGTCTTATCCGTATTGACCACAAAATTGTGAAAATCTTTTTGATTGATGACGCCCAGGATCTGGTCGATGTTTTCTCCATAGACCGGAACGCGGGAGTATCCCGTGTCGCGGAATATCTCCTTCAGATGTTCCTTGGGACAGTCCGCGTCGATGGCCACCACGTCGGTTCTGGGCTTCAGGATGTCGCAGACTTCTACCTCGTCAAACTCGATGGCGTTTTGGATCAGCTCGCTCTGCTGCTCGTCGATGGCGCCTTCCGTCTCGGCCACCTCCACCATGGTGATCAGTTCTTCCTCCGTGATCCCGCCGTCTGCAGACACTTTAAAGATCTTTGCGATCAGCTTTTTCCACTGAGAAAACAGGAAATTGAGCGGAGACAGCACCGTCATCAGCGCCGGCAGAAAACGGGCGGAGAACATGGCGAACTTCTCCGGGGTCTCCTTGGCCAGACTCTTGGGCGATATCTCGCCGAAGATCAGCACAAGAACAGTCATCACCACCGTGGAAACCGTGGGACCGTAGCTGCCGACCAGATCGATGAACATCACGGTGGCCACGGAAGTCATTGCGATATTGACGATATTGTTTCCGATCAGAATGGTGGAAAGCAGCTTGTCGTAGTCCTCAGAAAGACGCAGAACCGCCCTCGCCCGCCTGTCGCCGTTATCCGCCATGTTCTTGAGACGGATGCGGTTAAACGACGAGAAAGCAGTTTCCGTGGCGGAAAAGTAAGCCGACATAACGATTAAAATGACGATAACTAAAATGTAGATGCTACTGTGACTTTCCATTTAGATGGAATCCCTCCTTGTTTTCTGACTGTGATAACTCTGTTATGATCCGGCGAACGCCGCCTGTCAGCCCGGCTACCGTTCGCTTTGATATCCAAAATTGCTGATTGCAATTTCGCTGTCTCTCCAGTTTTCCTTCACCTTGACCCAGATCTCCAGAAAAACCTTCGTCCCCAGCAGCGCCTCGATCTCCATACGTGCGCTTTTGCCGATACCCTTCAGCTTCTTTCCATCTTTCCCGATAATGATGCCCTTGTGAGACTTCTTCTCGCAGTAGATGACCGCGCCGATCTTCGTGAGCCTTGGGCCCTCGCGGTAACTCTCGATCTCGACCGCCACGCCGTGGGGCACCTCATCGGAGAGGTACATCAGGATCTTCTCCCGGATCAGCTCGCTGACGATAAAACGCTCCGGATGGTCGGTGACCATATCCTCCGGAAAATACATGGGGCCTTCGCCCACCAGCGTTTCGATCTTTGCGAGCAGAGCATTTACATTTTTCCCCTCGATGGCCGCCGTTCCAAATATCCCTTCAAAGACGCCGGTGGCCTCGTACTCCTCGTAGATCTGCCTGAACCGGTCCGGCGGCAGCTTGTCGATCTTGTTGATCACCAGGATCCTGGGCGTCTTCACGTCCTTCAAAATGTTCAGGATATACTGGTCGCCCGGCCCCGCCGACAACCCGTCGTCCACGATGAAGACCACCGCGTCCACCTCCCGCAGGGTGGACAGCGCCGTCTCCGTCATATAATCCCCCAGCTTGTTCTTCGGCTTGTGAATACCCGGGGTATCGATGAAGATCAGCTGACAGTCGTCCGGTCCGCCCTCGTGTCTGGTGTAGATACCGCGTATGGTATTTCTCGTGGTCTGCGGCTTATCCGTGGTGATGGCGATCTTCTCGCCCAGTATGGCGTTCAGAAGCGTGGACTTCCCCACATTGGGCCGCCCGATAATTCCTATGAATCCAGAGTGCATATTTCCTCCATATTTCCCTCCGCGCCGCGGAACGTCCCTGCGTCTCCTGCAGTCCAAAGGGCTATTCGTATCGTTTGTAAGCGCTGTCTCATTTCGCGCCGCGCTACAGGCGGAACCCGTTGGGCAGCAGATCGGTGATCCCGCACACCTCCAGATGCCCGGAATCCTTTCCCGTGATCACCGTCAGATCGTCTCCGAACTCAAAGAGAAACTGCCGGCAGATGCCGCAGGGCCACGCTTCGCCCCCGGAGGACGCAACGGCCAGAGCCGCAAACTCCCGAAATCCCTCCGACACAGCTTTTACCGCCGCCGTGCGCTCCGCGCAGATGGTCCCGCCGTAGGATGCGTTTTCCACATTGACCCCGGTAAACACTTTCCCGGTCTTAGTCAGCAGCGCGGCGCCCACTTTAAATCCGGAATACGGCGCATACGCCAATTCCGACGCAGCCCGCGCCTTTTCATATAATTCTTCGTAGGTCATGACCATCGCCTCCCCACTCTCCGTTTCTATCTGGTCAGTCCGATCTGCTCCATGATGCTCTCTTCTCTGGTACGCATGTCGGACTTGTCCTCCTCTGTCATATGATCGTAGCCGAGCAGATGGAAAACGCTGTGGACAAACAGATAGACCAGCTCCCGCTCTCCCGAGTGACCGTATTCGTCAGCCTGAATGAGGGCCTGCTCTGAACAGATGACCACGTCGCCCAGGCAGACTTCCCCCTCTTCCGGCGTATCCGAGGGAGTCTCAAACTGCGGAAAGGACAGCACGTCCGTCACCGC
The DNA here is from genome assembly GCF_900605495.1 of Bacilliculturomica massiliensis. Classification (GTDB taxonomy): domain Bacteria; phylum Bacillota; class Clostridia; order Peptostreptococcales; family Anaerovoracaceae; genus Bacilliculturomica; species Bacilliculturomica massiliensis. Next base: position 935,806 of record NZ_LR027603.1, on the reverse strand, counting down.
ATCCTTGTTTCGGTAGATCCGGTTCAATTCGCGGATCTCCTCCGAGCTGACAAAGGTCACGCTGACGCTGACCCGCTCCGGGTCCACGCCCTCCTGCTTCGAGCAAAGCACCGCAGCCTTGATCATCAGATCGACTACAGTCTGTCCCGGCATTCTCTCATCGCTGAAAATAATATTCATTCTAATCCTCTTCTCCCTCTTCCCCGGACGTCGGGTCCGAGTACTTGTCGTAAGCCTGTATGATCCGGCGCACCAGAGGGTGACGCACCACGTCGGCGTCCTTCAGAAAACAGAAATCGATCCCTTCCACACCGGTCAATACCTTCACCGCGTCCAGAAGACCGGAGCGTTTTCCCCGGGGCAGGTCGATCTGTGTGATGTCGCCTGTGACCACAGCCTTAGAACCGAAGCCCAGACGAGTCAGAAACATCTTCATCTGCTCCTTCGTCGTATTTTGAGCCTCATCCAGAATAATAAACGAGTTGTCCAGCGTGCGCCCCCTCATATAGGCCAGAGGAACCACCTCGATGGTCTCCCTCTCCTTCAGACGCAGCGCGCTGTCCCTTCCCAGTATATCATAAAGCGCGTCGTATAGGGGACGAAGATATGGATCGACCTTTTCCTGCAGGTCGCCGGGCAGAAAGCCCAGCCGTTCTCCGGCCTCCACAGCGGGGCGGGCCAGTATGATCTTCTCCACTTCCTTATTCTTAAACGCATTGATTGCCATAGCCACGGCCATATAAGTCTTGCCCGTTCCGGCCGGTCCTACGCCGAACACGATATCGTGATTTTTCACACTTCTGGCGTAAGCGGTCTGCCCCATGGTCTTGGGCTTGATGGGCTTACCCCTGTGGGTATAACAGATCACATCCTTGTTGACCTTGCTCTCCCGGTAGGAAATGCCGTTTTCCGCCAGACTGATCACATAGTTGACCTTCTGTTCATCCAGCGTCTCGCCGGCCTCCAGCAGACTCATGAGTTCTTTTACCACCACCGCAGCTTTCTCACGGTCCTCCCCCATTATAATAATCTCATCCTGCCTCAGGATGAGATCGGCTTTGTAATGATTTTTGATCAGCCTCAGATTGGCGTCCTGGCTGCCAAACAGCTCCGTGGTATTCTGTCCGCCGTCGATCTTCAGTCTTACATCTTCACTCAGTTGATTCTCCAAACGCAGTTGTTCCTCCTGTGCCTTGCCCGATCCCGGAGCCTGTGGTATTGAACTCAAAGCTCTGTTCTTTCCCGATCTCCTCCAGGGCGTGCAGCATTATAGTTACCTCTATTATATTTTCTTTGTCGGTAAACTTCAAACTATTATTTAATATTTGCGTGTTTTCCGGTATATTTTCTTTGGCGGCCTCTCTGCTCTGAGCCGCGGCCAGTTTCCTGATCTCGTCCTCCGTACGCTCCCGTCGGAACAACTCCACCTCCGACTGCTTCGTTACCGCAAATCTGACCGGGAACGGGCGAATACACCGAAAGATCTGACGTTCCTCCCTGTCGGCTGCTTTATAGGGCCAGAAGCAGTCCCCGGTATCCAGCTTCAGATCTCCGATCTGAAGGCTGACTCCGTAAAAGCTGCGTCCTGTCTCCCTGCGAATGATCTCGTACCGCTCCTGGTACCTGGTGAAGCGGTAGAGGATCCTGGCCCACACCTCGCCCTCCGCCCGAACGGCGCGCATGACATTTTCACCCTGTTTGTAAGTGGTATCGCTGACCGGAAGAAGACCGGTGATGACCACGTCGCCGGGATTGACGTAAGTTCCTTTTTCCACCGCCTGCTGTCCCACTCTGGGGATCACCTTTTCGATGTAGCCCGCTTTGTCAGCCACCACGTTGGCCGGTCCGCCCACCGGCATTTTCTCCGGGGCCGACGAACCTTCCACCATGGTGACCTCTGCCATGTTCCCTATGTATTTTATCCCGATCCAGCTAAGATTATCTAGTTTTCCGTACATCTGCGCTTCCACGTCGTTCAGATCCACGCTTTTGCTGGCCCCCTCATAGAGCCCCGCCTCCTCCAGCGCCGCCCGGACTTCCGATTCCTGGTTGATCTCGTAGCCGTAGATCCGGATCTCCGAAACAAAGGAACTCTGGTAAAACAGCAGCGCTGCAAACACCACAAGACCCAGGATCGTACTCTTTTTCGCAAAGAGCCTTCCGGCCACAGGGCGCGCTCCCACCTCGGCCAGCACAGTAATGCGGTATCTGCTTCCGGCAGTCTTTTTAAACTGCGCCACATCCCTCCTGGAGATCCGCAGGGTCATGGATATCTCATTCTCGAAGCGAATATCCTTCACCAGAATATGCCGGCTCAGGCAGGCGGACAACAGCTTCTGCTGCTCAAAGCCCTCCACGCGCAGACGGACGCTGTGCTTCAGAAAATCAGCATCAATTCTCATCGCCGTCTCCTCCGTAAAATTCCACCGACCGGATCTCCCCTGAGATCAGCATGCGTTCCTCCCCCAGCCAGTCTACCGTCAGCCCGGCGCCGGACACGCCCGTGAACTTCCTGCCGCAGTCTACGACGATGCTGGTGTCGCTGATGAGCACGATCTTCTTCACGTTGTCCAGCACTCCGTTTCTCCCGCTGATCAGTACGCGCGGCAGACGCAGGCTGAAGTCAAACAGCATTTCATCTTTCATTCCCATATTCAAACGGCCTCCTTCTGCCATAAAATCACTTCTATCCCTTCATTATATGTAAAAAGGAGGCCGGGCATTCCCGGCAGATGAAGCGGGCTCCCGGAGACTGCTGACTTTCCGGAGCTGGCCGGTCTCTCGTTGACTGTTGGTTTCCGGCGGATGGCCGGGCTCCCTCTCTCCAGGGCCGCTGACTTCCCGGAGCTGGCCGGTCTCTCGTTGACTGTTGATTTCCGGCGGATAGCCGGTCTCCCTCTCCCCAGGGCCGCTGACTTCCCGGAGCTGGCCGGTCTCCCTCTCCTCAGGCTGTTCGGTCTGCGATCGGCGGGGGATCTCAGCGGGTGATAGGCGAAATCCAGATTTTTTTCTCGATCTCACCCAAAAAGAGCTTTCAAATAGGCGAGAATCCATTTATTTATTGTTACTTCACCTATTTCACAGCGAATATCACGAGTTTTTCTCCCATTTCCGTGGGATTTTCGGTGATATCCAATTTTTTTTGCTGTTTTCGCCTATTCTGAAGCTCAAAGATGCCGCCGGGCTGCCCATTCCGCTGAGCAGCAAAGCGCCCTACACCCACGCTGTTAACGATAGATCCAGCAGTCCGATCATGATCGCAGGATCCAGTGATCCGACGCCTCCCAGTCCAAAGAGCGAGCCCCCAGCCCGGCGCTTTCCTCAGTCGAATGGTCCCTCAAGCCCGGCGCTTTCCCAGTCCAATGAATCCCAGCCCCTGTTATTCCGCGCCAGCATATAGCCGGAACGAGCCGGCCCCCCTCCTGGCTGCAGCCCCACGAACGGTATCGAACAACCCCTTTCCAGCACAAAAAAAGCTGCATCCAAGTTATTTCTTGTCTACAGCCTTTTTTACATGTAAAATTCATCGACTCAGAAGCCCCTCAGGTCTTCGGAGCTAAGCGAGAAATTCTTCCAGTACCTTTTTGACCGCTCCGCCGTCCGCTCTGCCCTTGACTTTCGGCATAACGGCTCCCATGAGCTTACCGAAGTTCGGCTTTCCGCTGCCGCCTTCGATTCCCAGATCCGCCGCCGTCTGCTTCACGATTTCCGCGATCTCCGCTTCCGTCATCTGCTCCGGCAGATAGGTCATGAGGACCTCTATTTCCTTGTTATATGCTTCGGCTAAATCCGTTCTTCCTGCTTTTTCAAAATCAGAGAGGGCATCTTTCCGCATCTTAACCTGTTTGGTCAGGATTTCGATAATCCCCTGATCATCAAGCTCTTTTCTGTTATCCACCTCGTACTGCTTCACAGCGGCACGGGCCAGATTAACCGTATTTTTGCGCACTTCGTCGTGGGCCTTCATGGCCTCTTTGAAATCCGCAGCAAGTTTGTCTTTTAAAGACATAGGTGAACACCTCTTTTAGCTTTTAGAACTTTTTCGCCTTTTTCCTCGCGGCTTCGGACTTTTTCTTTCTCTTTACGCTGGGCTTCTCGTAATGTTCTCTTTTTCTGAGTTCAGACATTACGCCGTCTCTCGCGCAGGAACGCTTAAATCTCTTCAGCGCGCTTTCCAAGCTTTCGTTTTCTCTCACAATTACCTGTGCCATTTATTCGTTTCACCTCCTGACTTTTTTCGAAATCATTTTGATGCTTATCCGAACGAATTCGCCTATAACGTGAATATTATACATGCTTTTTCGGATTTACGCAAGGTTTTTTTGATTCAAAAGTATAAATCCCGATGCCTGTCCCCATCAGCCCGGCGGCCAGGTCATTTTGCGCCTGCCCAGCAGATGGAAATGCAGATGCTTTACGGTCTGCATCCCGTCTTCGCCGGTGTTGCACACCAGGCGGTAGCCGTTTTCCAACCCAAGATCTTTTGCGATGTCCTTCACTTTTTTCATCAGCCAGCCCATCGCTTCCATATCCTCAAAATCCACATCGTCTAAAGATTCGATATGTTTTTTCGGAACGATGAGCACATGGACGGGAGCCTGGGGCTCCAGATCGTGAAACGCTGCGATGACATCATCCTCGTATACCAGGTCCGAGGGGATCTCTCGATTCGCGATCTTGCAGAATATGCAGTCCGACATGGTTTTCATCTCCTGTTCTTTTGTAAAAAAATAAATAAGCGCGGAGCGCGGATAAGTTTCCACAGGAAACTTTTAAACTATCATAGCACAGTCCCGGAAAATGTCAATGGATGTTTTCTCTTTCTGCCCCTATTCCGGGTGCGCCCTCGCTCCGGCGGCCAGAGCCGCAACGGCCCGTCTCTCCGACTGGAACGCCTTTTATTTTCCCACGGGAACACCTTTCATCCCCCCGGCAAAGGGTTCGGTCAGCCGGACGTGGGCAAAGGTGTTTGACAGATCCGTTCCGTCCTCGGGCCCGCCGCAGTAGACCTCGATAAAATTATCCGTATGGCCGCGAAAATAACCGGTCTTTTCATCAAACTCCTCGAAGAGCACTCTGCGCACAGTCCCGGCGTTTTTCCGGAAAAAGGCCCGGGCCTGCAGCTGTCCTGCTTCGATGAGCTGCGCGCTGCGCCGGGCTTTCACTTCCGGCGCTACCTGCCCTTTCATCTCCGCCGCCTTCGTACCTTTCCTGCGGGAATACTTAAACGCGTGGACCTTGCAGAAACCCGCCTGCTCTACCATGTCCAGGGTGTCCCGAAAATCGCTCTCCGTCTCTCCGGGAAAGCCCACGATAATGTCCGTTGATATCCCGTAGTTAGGGTCGAAATCCTTCAGCGCCCGGACGATGCGCAGGTATTCTGCTCTGTCGTATCTGCGGTTCATGGCAGCGAGCACGCTGTCGCTTCCGCTCTGCAGCGACAGATGCAGGTGACGGCACAGCTTATCGTATTTCATCAGTCCCGCCACATACTCGGCGTTGACTACCGTGGGTTCCAGAGAGCTGAGACGGATCCGGAAATCCCCCGGCAGCGCGCAGAGTTCGCGGATGATCACCTCCACGCCGCGGGTCCCGTCCTCTTCCTCCGGGAAGCCCGGCTCCATGCCGTAAAGAGCAGTGTTGATCCCCGTGAGCACCAGCTCCCGAAAACCCCTTGCGATCAGGCTCTCCGCCTCCCGCAGTATATCTTCCCTGCGCCGGCTGCGCAGCGTGCCTCTGGCATAGGGGATCACACAGTACGTGCAGAACCGGTTGCAGCCCTCCTGTATCTTGATGAACGCTCTCGTCCGGGATTCCATGGACGTGATGATCCCCGTCTCTTCATAAGCGGTCAATTGGCTGTAATCCAGCACGTGAAGCAGCGGACCCGCCGCGGCCCCCGTTCTCCGCCCCGCAGCTTGTTCCGCGGCCTGTTCCCCGGCCTTTCCAGTGGACTGTCCTGCTGGAAGCCCCGCACACGGACCGTCTCCCTCTCCGGAAGCCGCCGCTTTTCTCTCCGACAACAGCTCGTCAACAAATTCCGGCAGGCGGTGTTTTTCATTGGTGCCCGCCACGATATCCACGCCTTCGACGGCCGCCACCTCCTCGGGGCTGATCTGGGCGTAGCAGCCGATGACTGCGGTGATGCTGTCCGGATTGATCCGCTTCGTCCTGCGGATGTACTGGCGGGATTTCCGGTCTGACAGCCCCGTCACCGTGCAGGTATTGATCACATACACGTCCGCATAGTCCAGATCGCCCACCACTTCATCTCCGCGGGCTATAAATTTTTCTTTTAATCCCTGTGTTTCGTATTGATTTACCTTGCACCCAAGGGTGTAAAACGCAATTTTCATAAATCGACTCGTCTACAGAGCAGACTCCAGACGGGAGTTCTCCGCTTCCTTCTCCTTTATTTTCTCGCACAGCTCCAGGAGCTGCACATCCAGCGCCTCCCCCTTCTGATACTTTGCGTACACCAGCTTTCCGATCTCGATCTCAAAATCTTTCATGATCGACTTGTTCTCACTGATCTTCAGCTTCGTCTTTGCGACGTCCATCATCTCCTCGGATTTTTTCGCCGCTGTTCTCCCCATGTCTGTGACCTTATCAAGAAATGCCATGGCCGATCCCTCCTCTTTTGTTTATCTGTGCGCCGCCTGCAGGCTGGGTGTTAACCCTTGTCTGCGTACCGCCGGCAACGAGCCAAAGCGCTGTCTGCCGCCCCTTCTATTATACATAAGTTGACGGTGATTTGCATAGTTATTTTCCATAAAGGGCGCTGACGCCCCGCGTCCGTCCGCCGGCGGCGCAGCGCGGCGCGCCCGTTCCATCTGACAGAAGCCGTATCAGCCCTGCGGGCGCCCGCTGCCGTCAGAACGGCGGACGGCATACGGCGCGTAAAATACAGGAGGTTAGACCTTGCGACTGAAAAAAATATTGCCGCCTTTTCTGGCATTTGTCCTGCTGCTCTCCGTGGCTGCAGTTTACCTGCTCCCGGGACCTGTGCGTCCCGGACTGGCCGCCAGCCTTCCCGTGAGAAACGACCAGCCTATCAAATGGGTAGAGTTCGACGTCCCCTATGAGGCCATGGAAAAGGCGCTGAACTACGACGTGGAAAGCTACAGGTCGGAAACGCATGTGAACTGGATCGAACTGCTGGCCTATCTGGGCGCCAAATACGGCGGCGACTTCTCTCAATACCGCGCCGACGATATGGAAAAGCTGGCGGCGCAGCTGAAGGAAGGCGAATACACGGCCCATCTGGCAAAAAAAATGAAGTATTACAACTACTATCTGCGCGCCTATACCGCCGTGCTGGGCGGCATGGTAGGCGAATATGAGGTGCAGGTGAAGAAGGAAGGCTCGGATCAGCTGACCTGGGTGAAACAGTACGGGCTGAAGGCGTTTTCCCCCATTGCGGAGGGCTACTGGTACAACGACTACGACGATTTTGGGAGCGGCCGGACCTATGGCTACGCCAGAAAGCACCTGGGACACGATCTGATGATCAGCACCGGCACGCCGGTGGTCAGCGTGGAAAGCGGCATCGTGGAAGCTCTGGGCTGGAACCAGTACGGGGGCTGGCGCATCGGCATCCGAAGTCTGGATAACACCAGATATTACTATTACGCCCATTTGCGCAAGGATTCCCCCTACGCCGCCAATCTCTACATCGGAAAAGCCGTTACCGCCGGGGATGTGATCGGCTATTCCGGTCAGACCGGCTACAGTCTCAAAGAAAATGTCAACAACATCGACGAGCCCCATCTGCACTACGGCATGCAGCTTATTTTTGAAGAGGATAAAAAAGACAGCCCCAGTCAGATCTGGATCGACCTCTACGATATCACCCGCCTGCTCTCAAAGCACAGAGTGACAGTGGAACAGAAAGAGGGTTCCAGAGAATTTACCCGGGTCTACGGCTACCGTGATTCGGCGGCGGAAGGCAGCGCCGGGGGCGCAGACAAAGAGACGCTGGCCGTGGCGGCCGCCTCAAAAGTGCCGGAAGACAGTCTGTCTGTTCCCATCATCATGTACCACGGTCTTCTGAAGGACGCCGCCAGGCAGAACAAATTCGTCATATCCCCCGACCGTTTTGAAGATGACCTGAAATATCTGAAGGAGAAGGGCTATGAGACCATCACCATGACTCAGCTCATCGACTATGTAAAAAAGGGCTCTCCCCTGCCGGAAAAACCCATTGTTCTGTCCTTTGACGACGGCTATTACAACAACTACCTCTACGCCTATCCCCTTCTGAAGGAATACGGCGCAAAGGCCGTCATCTCCATCATCGGAAAGTGCAGCGATGATTTCAGCTTAAAGGACGCGGATCATCCCAATTACTCCCACGTCACCTGGGATGAGATCAACGAAATGATCGAATCAGGACACGTGGAGATCCAAAATCACACCTACAATATGCACACCTACGACAAGGGGCGAAAAGGCTGCTCTCAAAACCCCGGCGAGACCGTGGAGGTCTACAAAAACGTGCTGGAGCAGGACGTAGTGCGGCTGCAGCAGCGCATTCTGGAACAGACCGGATGGCTGCCCAACACCTTCGCCTATCCCTTCGGGTTCATGAGCGACGGCTCCACAGATCTGCTGAAAAGCATGGGCTTTGAAGCTACTCTGAGCTGTACCGAGGGAATCAACTATTTCCCGCTGAAAAAGGCGGAGCGGTCGGAGGATTCGCTCTATGTTCTGAAGCGCATCCTGCGGCCGCCCAATCTTTCCTCCGCCGACTTTTTCCAGAAACACGGGATCTTGTAGCTGTCCATCGCCTGCCAGCGCTCTTAACCTGCCAGCGCTCTTCGCCGCTCTGGCATCGGTCCCGCCGCACATCTGTTCCAGCACCCATCGCCTGCCGCGTTCTTCACCTGCCCGCGCCCTTCATCAGCCCGGCCACCAGATAACGGTTGAGAAAAACCGCCACCAGCAGCGGCGGCAGTATGGACAGAACGCCTCCCGCAGCCATCAGGCCGTATTCCACCGAGGTCTTCCCCACCAGCGTGGACAGAAATACAGTGACCGGCTGCGCCTTGGACGATGCGAACACCAGCGGGATCGCATACTGGCTCCAGCAGCTGAGGAAGGTAATGGTGGCAGCCGAGATCAGCCCCGGCGCGGCCAGGGGCAGCACCAGAAACAGTTGCCGCCACCGGCCGGCCCCGTCCATCTGCGCCGCTTCTTCCAGCTCGATAGGCACCGTCAGGAAAAAGCTCCTCATAAGCCAGACAGCCAGCGGCATAAAGGCAGAAACATAGATCAGCCCCAGCCCAAGACCTGTGTCGATGAGCGAAAGCGCCGTCATCACCCGATACAGAGGCAGCATAACGCTGTAGGCGGGAAGCACCATAGTGACCAGCAGCAGGCCAAACAGCGCTCTGCTTCCGGGAAAGCGCCATCTGGCGAACACGTATCCGGCCAGTACGGCGATGGCGCACACCGCCGCCGTCGCTCCCAGACATACGGCCGCCGAATTCCAGAAGGCCCGCACGAAATTCGCAGAGATCACATGGCTGCTTCCATCCAGCCCCAGGATCCGAGCGAAATGTTCCGCCGTAGCAGGAGACGGGAGCAGCGCAGGCGGCGCCTTCAGCAGGTCTTCTTTCGATATCAGGCTGGTGCGCAGCAGCCAGTAAAGCGGCAGCAGGCTGTACAGCAGGATCAGCGCCGACACGGCGGCCTGCAGAGCCGCAAGATTCGTTCTTCTGTGAAGCTTCCGCGCCGGACGGATGCCCGGCCATCTTCTGTTTTCTACCATTCCTCCTGCCTCCCCGCCAGCTTCGCATAGAGCACCATGAGCAGTAGGATCGACACGGAAATCAGCAGGGCCAGCGCCATACCCGTTCCCAGATTATATTCCCGGAACGCCGTCAGATAATCCTGGATCAGCAGCGTGCGCGTGTCCAGCGCCGTCCCTGTCATGGCGTAGGGCTCGTCAAAGAGATGCACCGCCCCGATGGTCCCCTGAGCCAGGGTGATAAACAGCACGGGCCGCAGATAGGGAAAGGTGAAATAACGGAATTTTTGAACCGCGGAAGCGCCGTCCGTCTCCGCGGCCTCCATTATTTCCCGGGGCATGGTCTGCAGTCTGGCCAGCATTATGATCACGATGAAAGGAAGCATCTTCCATACGTGAACGGTCGTCACGCACCACTTGGACAACTCCGGATTGTTCAGCCACACCTGATAAGCGTCGATAACGCCCCACTGCAGCAGAATTTCGTTTAAGATGCCCACCGATGGGTCGAAGATCAGCTTCCAGGTCATGCTGTTGACCATGGGGGGCAGCGCCCACGGTATGCTCAGCACAGCCAGAATGACGCTCCTTCCCCTATACTTTTCCTTCAGCGCCACAGCCGCCGCTATTCCTAGTACGGTCTCCGCCGTCAGCGATACGACAGTGTAAAACAGCGTGTTTCCCGCCGCCGTGCGCACATTGGCGTCCTTGAGCACCGTCAGATAGTTGTCTGCGCCCGCAAAGCTGCGGTCCGATACGTTCAGCAGACTTACGGAATACAGGCTGTCCACGACCGTCACCAGCAGAGGCAGGATGACGAAACAGAGCAGGACCAGCGCCATAGGCAGCAGCCACAGCAAAAATATATCGTTGTCTCTCCGTTTCATCGTCTCACCTCCATACGACCAGACCGGTCTGGATCTTTTTACTTCTGCAGCTTAGCAGCCGCGTCGGCGATAGCGGCCAGCCCTGCGTCCAGCGACAGCTGGCCTTTGGCCATCTGATTCATGACAGCGGCCGTCTCGCTCTCCCAGTTTCCGTACCACTCCGGCGCTCCCTGAGGAAACAGCGGTTCGATGGTGCCAAGGACCTCCGACACCACTTCGCCTCCCGGTATCTTTCCTTCTCCTACCAGCTTGTCGATGACAGCCTGGCTGCTGGGGAAAATTCCGTAATCCACGAAGAAGGATTCCACGAATTCCGGCCGATTGATCCACTTGATAAATTCCGCCGCAGCGCCCTTATGCTCGCTGGCCGCGGGTATTCCCACGCCTTCCAGCAGTCCGTAGGTCCGGCTGACGCCTTCTGCTCCCGGTACCTTGATCACTTCCACTGAATCGGAGATCTGGCTTTTTTCGCTGTTGAAATACTCCGTCACATTTCCGGCCCATCCCGCAATGTCGATGGAACCCTGCCCCAGCTTAAAACGGTCCACCACGTCCATGCCCTGATAGTCCAGAGACGCCGGATCGATCAGGCCCTCGGACAGTCCGGTCATGATCCAGTTCATGGCCCTGTATCCGGCGGAATCCTTCTCCAGAAACAGCGGCTGGTAATTTTCATCGAACAGCTCGCCCCCATAGGATTTGGTCAGCATGAACCAGGGCGTGGTGGTGGCCGCCACTGCGGACAGCGGAAGGGCCACGGGATATTCCTCCACGCCGCTGGCCTTGATCTTCCTGGCCGCCTCCAGTATTTCATCCGCTCCCGCCGGTACTGCTTCGATGCCTGCCGCGGTAAAGTCAGCTTTGTTCACGTAGGTCAGCCGGAAATCGTTGTAGATGGGCACAGCCAGATAATCTTCCCCGTATTTGAAGGTATCCTTTGTCATGCTGTCCGCCCAGAATGCGTCGTCCAGACTGTCGTTGAGCGGGGCGTACCAGCCCGCCGCTCCAAAGTTGCCTACCCAGTCCCAGCTGAATTCAGTCACGTCGGCCGGCGCCTTTCCGCTGGAGCAGGCGGTTACGATCCGATCCCGCAGCGGATCCCAGTCGAGGATCTCCAGATTAACTTTGATACCGGTGGCCTCCTCAAATTCAGGGATCGTGGCTGCGATCCCCTCCTCATACCAGGGCGGAAGCAGCACCGCGATCTCTTCCCCGGCGAACTCCTTTCCCTCCTGCGTTCCACCCGACTCTCCGGAATCGCTTCCACATGCGCCCAGCGCAAAGATCATCAGACCGCACAGCGCTGCCGCGATTCCCCGCTTCCACCCTGCCTGCCATTCATTTTTCATAGCTTTCTCCCTTCCTGTCTCGTCCGCCGCAGTTCCCCGCGGCACTCTCCGGCTTCGCTCCCGCTGCGCCTTCTACCTCTGTTGTCCGCCATCGCCTTTCTTCCACCCGTAAACAGCCTCGGTAAACGCCTGCATGTTTTCCACAGGAGTATCTACCGGGCAGTCGCATCCGAAGGAAGGCATATAATTATCGTACGGCGCCATCTCATTCAGCAGCGTTTCCACCGCAGAGCGCACCTGTTCAGGCGTGCCCTGCAGCATTATCCCCACCGGATCTGTGTTTCCGGCGAGAATAATGTTTCCCGGCGTACGCTCTGCCGCCGCCTTCATGTCCATGATCTGATCAAGACTCAAAACCATGGGCCCCGCGGAGATCATTTCATCCAGATAGGCGTCCACATTTCCGCAGATGTGAAGAGCGGACCAGGCCCGTCCGTTGATATGCCCAAACATGCGCCGAAGGCCGGGCGTGATCCACTTTCTGAACATGGCCGGCGAGAGGATGACCGCCGTCGGTTCCGATATCTGGATCAGAGAGGCGCCTCTGTCGACTGCTTCCGTGATAAATCCGCACAGGATCTCCTCCGTAAGCTCCAGCGCCGCTTCTACCAGCTGAGGTTTTTTCAGCGTAAATTTTGCCAGATCCGTTATGCCCACCAGTTCGCCGGCCAGCGTAAAAGGCCCGGGCACCGCCACCATCTCCGGCTTCGGTATCCGCGACGCGATTTTTTCAATGCTTTCCAGATAGGCGGGCAGCAGCGCCTTCCCGCCTTTTTCCCCGCAGAGATCGAGGCCCTGCTCCCAGGCCCTGCGGAAGTGTTCGATCTGCTCTGCTGTCTTGGCCGGATTTTCCAATACGCTGGGAAAGTCGTGATCCGGCTTCAGCATGTCCAGACCCAGATCGTGCAGAAACACGTAACCGAAATCCACCGGATACGTAAAATCTGTGGAAAACGTCTCTTCGATCCGCAGGGAGATCTCCAGCTGTTTTTCCGGGTCCTCGTAGACCTGAAACATTCTGTACGGCGTCAGCTTCAGCCCAACGCCTCCCATCTGCGGATAGACCGCCCGGCGGCCGCGGCTTCTCAGCCATTCTGATAAATCATTCATCTGTTGTTTTCCTGATCCCTCTCTCTGTTTTAAACTGCCGGAGACCCCGGCGGCCTACAAGCCTCTTTCTTTCAGCCCGGAAACAATGTTGACATAAAACTCTTTTACGTCAAAACCCGCTATGTTTTCCCTCATGAGGTCCACCATGTCCCCGTGGGACACGCCGCGATACCCGGATCCTGTGACCAGACCAAGGAAATTCCCCCATTTGGCGGAATCCGGCGTGACCAGCCCGTCGTTTTCCCCTTCCACAAATTTAACGATAGGATAGGTAAATATCAGAGGAAAACCGAAGCTGAACATGCCCTTCATCTTCGATGTCACGCTCTGATAATAGACGCGGTCGTCATCCCGCACTTCTTCGTTGAATCTGGCGCAGCGGCCGGCGGTGAGATCAAGGACTCCTCCCAGGAAATCAGGCTCCCTGTCGCCCAGCTTCCGGAACACCGCGTTATATTTGTCTGCGATAAAGCGGACCAGCCCCTCCGGAAACAGTTTCAGCAGTCGTTCAGCGAAGACGCAGCCGCGATGCGGCGTGTTGATCGTCGTCAGCGACGCTACGTGCTGCCCCATTCCCAGACGGCTTATGGCGTATCTGGAGTCAAGACCGCCCTTGGAATGCGCGATGATATTGACCTTTTCACAGCCCTCTGCTTCAAGTATTTCCCGAATACGCGCCGCCAATTCCTCCCCGCTTCGGCTCACGGGAGCCGCCGACTGCTGTTCTCCATAAAAGACAGAGGCGCCGTTTCGCATCAGCTCTCCGGGGATCCTTCCCCAGTAATTCAGCAGCTGCCAATCTCTGAAAAAGATGCCGTGGACCAAAAGAATGGGGTATTTCGTACCGCAGACTTCATTTTCCTTTCGCGCCTGATTCAGCTCCTGCCGGGCCATCTCGTAATGGTACTCCCGCCTGACCAGACCGCAGGCCCGGAAAAACAGAAACAGATTCCACACGGGGATCCACCAGGTGAGCAGCAGAAGAAGCCGGGTGACGATCCCCAGCTGAGTGGACGTGAAGATGATCCTTACAAATCCCACGAACATCATAAAAGAGGCCAGCAGCAGCGCCGCCACCCCATTGATCAGAGCCGTCTGCCAGCTCACAGGGATCTTCGCGGCGCCGAAAACTCCCGCGTAGAGCAGCGCCTCGAATACGAAGCACAGAGCGGCCGACAGGATCAGCGTATGCCCGCCCTTCATGACCGCAAGCCGGGCGCCGCTCCCCTTCTCTGTTTCCGGCAGGACCAGACTCACCGCGTAGAATACAAAAAGCGCGGCCATGAGCGCAGCGAAGCCTGCACCGCTCAACGCCGTTCTCTCCCGGAGCAGCGCGCCGTTCATCAGGCACAGATAGAGAAAAATCCGCAGCGCTTTCCACAACACTCTCATGCTTCCTCCTTCACCCCGCATGCAGGCCCGTACATCCCGCCGTTCCGGACGTTCCGGGCGGGCCGCCTTTCCCGGCGTCTACAGTTCCAGCTCGTACATCACCATGGCCAGCGCGGCCATCCCCGCAGTCTCCGTGCGCAGTATGGTGCGTCCCAGCGTGGCGCACTTCGCGCAGCTTGCCTTCAGCTCCGCGGCCTCTTCGTCGGAAAAACCGCCCTCCGGGCCGACGATCAGCGCCACAGAGGGCGCTTTTCTCGGCGGAAGCAGGGAACTTTCATCCTGGGGCTCGCCGTCCCATTCCTCCAGCGCGCTCATTCCTTCCATTGCAGAACTGAGCACCCACTCGGCGCTGAACTCCCGCAGCACCTGCTTGATCGTGGTCCGCTGTTCATTTTCGTAAAGGAACAGCACCAGATCGTAATCATTGCGGATCTCCTCCATCATTTTCTTAAAATCCATGGGCAGATCCACCTGCGGAACGATGCCGCGCCGGCACTGCTTGACCGCCTCCGCGGACACTTTCTGCCAGCGCTCCGCCTTCTTTGCGGCGTTCCCTCTGCTGTCTGTGACTACGCACCGCTTTGTAAAAACAGGGACGATGCGATGGATCCCCAGCTCCACTGTCTTCTGGACGATGGTCTCCATCTTCCCCTGTTTGGGAACGGCCTGGTAAAGCGTTGCCCTGAGGCCAGGCTCCTTGCTGAAGCTCTGTTTGTCGTGTATCTTCCCCACCACGGCCTCCTTCGACACCTGGCTGAGTTCCACACGATATTCATACTCCTCCGAGTCGGACACGTCGATAAAATCTCCCTCCGCCAGGCGCAGTACCTTGACGATATGCCGGATATCCTCCGGATCGGTGATCTCGATCACATCCTCCCCGACATTTTCTTTTGTGACAAAAAAACGAGCCATATTTTCTTTTATCCTTTATCTATATTCCCTGCTCACAGCCGGCGGGGACGAAGGCGGGAACCCGGCCGGCACAGAGATCCGGGCGGTTCCGGCAAGCGTCCCCGGCAACTGAATGCAATCGTTATCGAAATTCCGTAAAAAAAGGATGTCATCAGAGCGACACCCCAGTGCAGGCGCCGTTCGCCTCCCGGTCAGTACGGGTAGAACGGCATGTTTCTCAAAATGCCAAACAGGATCAGGCCCGCGATCAGAGCCCATACAAACGCGTTTTCTCCCCGGGTCAGCATTCTGTTTCCCGTGGCTACATAGCGCACGGTCAGACGCAAAAGCAGCAGAAGCAGCAGCGGAGAGACCGCCATCACAAAGGGATTGTATCTCCATGCGGCGGTTATGTCTCCCACGGCCAGCGCGCGGAGCATCCGCGTGACCCCGCAGCCGGGACAATCCAGTCCCGTGATCAGGTGAAACACGCAGGGGATCCCCGCTCCCTCCTGTGACAGCAGCAATCCCGCCGCTCCGAGCAGCGCCAGCAGCGCGGCCGCGCAGACCGTCTGCCGCAGCCGTTCCCTTTCCCATATTACCATGTCTTCATTCCGCCTGCCGTTCCTTCCATATCGGCGATCTCGTTCAGTTCGTTCTGAAGCAGCGCCCAGGATACGACGGACAGTCCGAACAGCGTCAGCAGCAAATATACGATGCCGCTGTTCTTTGCCGCCAGTCCCCGCATCTGCCGCGCCTCGTCGATCTTTTCTCCGGCCTTGTAACACCAGTAAATGTGATAAATGTTGCAGGTGATAATACTGAAAACGACGACCAGGACTCCCGAGGTCTCATTGGTCCGGCTGCTGGCGCGATTGGTATCGTCTGCCAGGCAGGCCAGCCAGTAGAGGCCGTAGATGCCGCAGGTGATGATGCTGAAGACAATGCAGAGTGCAATGTTGCGTTTTATTATCATGATGATACTTCCCCCCTTCCCCTTCATGCATGTGTTTTTTTGTCAGCCGAAGGTACTTAATAACATATTAAAAAATATCAGATTCGATGCCGTTCGTCAATAAGAAACCGTATTTCCCTCCCTCTGATAAATATATGTATACTGCAAAAATGCTTCCCGAACGCACCTGGGCGCTCTGAGAAGCATTTTTATGCAGGATATCTACTCTTGAGTCTGAGTCCGGCGTTTTATGTGACGGCCGATCCATCGGCTGCTGCGATGGAAAATAACGATCACGCGTTGCCCTTCAGCGCGGCCTGCTCCGCATCGTATTCAGCGAGAGCCTGCCGGATCTGTTCGTCATTCATCTTGTAGATGCCTATGCCGGTGACAGCCAGCAGTATTGCAATGATCGGCGTGAACCAGCAGGTAAAGCAGTACGGGGCGTAGCCGCCGCTCCCCCATACTTCCACGCCGAGAGTGGAAGCGTACAGCAGTCCGGAGGTCCCCCAGGGGATCAGTCCGGCCATGATGGTGGAACCGTCCTCAATGGTACGGGACAAAACTCTGGCGGGCATGCCGTGTTCCAGGAAAGAACGCTTATACATGTCGGGCAGACAGATGGAACTCACATAAGTAATGCCCGACAGAGCAAGCAGAACAAAGCTGGTGCAGAACGCCGCAGCCATCAGAGGACCTCTGCCCCGGATGCGGGAGGTGACCGGCCTCATGGCTGTGTCCATGAACCCTGCGCCGCTGAGCACCGACGTGTAAGCGTACCCGCAGAAAATAATGATGACGATGCTGGCCATGGAAGTGATGCCGCCGCGGACCAGCAGTTTCTGCACCATGGCAGACGCCGTCGCCACATCCAGTCCGGGTACCATGTCCATCTTAAAACCGCTGTACGCAGCCAGAACGCCGTTTTGCAGCGAAAAGCCCTGATAAAAAACACCGATGAGAACAGCGACGAAAGAAGCTGCAAGCATAGTGGGCACAGGCGGTTTTTTGGTGACAGCGCCGGCGACGATGACAAGGAACGGCAGGATCAGCAGCAGGTTCCAGGAGAACATGCCGTCGAGGGTCCCCATCATATCCAGCGCCTCCTGAGGCAGTCCAGATCCCGCCACCTTTTCCATGCCGCCCAGAATAAAGAAGCCGACCAGGGCCAGCAGACTGGCGGGAGTGGTGGTCCACATCATGGATCCGATATGCTGGTACAGCGTACAGCCGGCGCACAGCGGAGCCAGATTTGTAGTATCGGACAGCGGAGAGATCTTGTCGCCGAAGGTGGCGCCGCAGACGATGGCGGCAGCGGTCATGGGCAGTGAGACGCCCAGACCGGAAGCGATGCCGATGCAGGCTACGCCGGCGGTGCCTGCGGATCCCCAGGACGTGCCGGTCACCGTAGAGAAGATCGCGCACAGAACAAAGGACATGGGAATGACCAGCTCCGGTTTGATGAGCTGGACTCCATAGCGGATGACCATGGGAATGGCGCCGCAGAACATAAACGTTCCGATCACCGTGCCGATGGTCCAGATGATCAGGATCGTGGCCAGCGTCCTGGACAGTCTGGTGCAGATAAATTCTTCGATATCCTTGTAGGTATAACCCAGGGACATGGCAAGAATACTGACGCAGACGGCAGAACAGATCAGCATGATATCGACTTTCAGGTTCATGGCGATATAGCCGACGCCAACGAAGAGGACAAGGATGCCGATCGCCCCCAGTGAAAGGGCGAAGGATGGTTCTTTGCGAGTTTTGGTTTCGTTGTTTTCCATTGATTCTTTCCTCCTTCCGTAAAGGTTTCGGACACTGCTCTTAATCTTTGGCGAGCGGATATCCGGCCAGAAAAAGAGATCAGACTGGCCGGCTGTCCATCCGCTCTATCCGGATTTAAAAGTCGAGCTTATTCAGTTCCTGCGGGATCTCGTCGATGGCGTTCACCGCGTGTACGCCCGCCGCGCGCAGAGCCGCAGTTTTGGCGTCCGCCGTGTCGGCGGTCCCGTTGACGATAGCCCCAGCGTGACCCATCTTTTTCTTGGCCGGAGCGCAGTGCCCTGCAATATAGGCCACCACCGGTTTATCCATCTCGCGGATGATCTCGATAGCGTCGATCTCATCGGTGCCGCCCACCTCACCCAGCATGACCACCGCTTTGGTCTCTGGATCATTTTTGAATGCGGCCATGGCTTCGCAGCAGGAAGTCCCCAGGACCGGATCGCCTCCGATACAGATGATCGTGGAAAAACCAAATCCCGCGTCCGCGATCAGATTGATCACCTCATAACTCAGACTTCCGCTCTTGGACAGCAGACCCACGCTGCCCTCTTTCAGCGGAAGGTAATTCTCATTCAGCTCGCCGGCAGACGCTTTCCCGGGAGAAACGATGCCCGCCGAGTTGGGCCCGATCAGCGTGACTCCGGAAAGTTTAGCGTACTGTACCATTTCCAGCGTCTCATGCACCGGCACGCGGTCGGTATAACACCAGATCGTCTTGATCCCGGCGTCGATGGCTTCAAAGACGGCCCCCTTCATAAACGGAGCCGCCACCACGATCACGGAGGTGTTTGCGTTCAGCGCGCTCACAGCTGTCTCCACATCATCGTAAACAGGTTTTCCGAATACTTCCTGACCGCCCTTTCCCGGCGTCACGCCTCCCACAAAGTTGGGATAGTGCTGCGCCATGCGCTCGGCAAAGATGCGTCCGATCCGGCCGGTGATTCCCTGAATGATGACGCGGGATGACTTGTCTATATAAATCGCCATAGTTACGCCTCCTCCTTCAAGTACTCCATGATCTTATCCACGGCGGCCTCCAGAGAATCTGTCACAAAAATACCCGTATCCTCCAGATTTCTTCTGCCTTCCTCCGCCATACGGCCCGCCAGACGGGCCACCACGGGCACGGTCCGGTCCGCATCCCCGAAGGCGCGCTTCAGAGTCCGGCTCTCGTAATCCATCCGCCCGGCCTGGAAGTAAACGTTCAAAAAGATCACTTTAGGCTTCAGATCCAGAATCGTTCGGATCACTCCGGCAAGTTCCCGGGACAGCTCGTCATCCGACGTGTCGGAGGCGATGGTTCCTCTATCCACCAGACAGCGCAGCGTTCCGCCGCGGCTGATGATGCAGTCGCCGGAGGCCATCGCCGCCCCTGCGCCGCCCGCATAGACGGCCACGTCGCCGTCCATCTCCACGGCGTTGGCGCCCACAGATGCAAACAGCTCCTCAAAGGGCGTCTGGCTGGCCGTGTTTTCCCCGGCGTCCTTATCGCTCTCCGCGGCCACCCAGTCGTCCAATATGACCTTCGCGTCGAGAGCCACCGCTTCGCCGGCTGCCGTGACCACCAGAGGATTGACCTCCAGCAGATTCATCTTTTTCTCCATGAACAGCGCAAACAGCTTTTCGACCACCTCGGCTATCTGATCCCGGCTGTCCAGCTCAAAAGGCGCCAGCAGGTTTCGTACCATGTACGGCTGCAGCCCGATCAGCGGATTGACGGTCACCGTCTTGATCTTATCCGCGTTATTTTCGATCTCCACGCCGCCAAAGCCGCTGAACATCATGGCGATGGCCTTGCTCCTGCGGTCGATGGAAATGCTGAAATAATACTCCCTGGCGATCTCGACCCGCTCTTCGATCAGAACTTTTCTGGCCAGATGTCCCTTGACAGGCGTCTTCAGAAAATAAGATACCAGTTCTCTGGCTTCCTCTGCGTTTTCACACATGCGGATCGCCCCGGCCTTGCCCCGGCCTCCGATCTGTATCTGCGGCTTTACCACGCCGCCTTTTTCCAGCTGCGGAACCTCATCCGGCGAGGAGACCAGGACGCTCTGGGGGACCCTGACGCCGTGGGAGGCAAACAGTGCTTTACCCTGATATTCAAACAAATTCATCTCATAACCTCACTGTTGCTTTCTCTGCAGAAATACCTCAGTCTCCGATCCCCGCCTTGCCGGCGAAGTAATCGTCGCGCCACTTCAGGGCCGCCTTCACGCCCTTCTCCGCGGAAATGCGGCTGAATTCTTCGATCTCAGGCGTTTTGAAAAAGCGGAAATACATCGTGTAATCAAGCCACGTATCCAAACCGGAACGCAGGCCCATGATCTCAAACTGCTTGTTGATGCCCCACTTCTGCACCGCTACGATCTCGGGCGGCATTTTGATCAGCTTGTCGGCCAGAGCTTCAACATAGCTCTCCAGCTCTTCCAGCGGAACGGACTTGGTGATCAGCCCGCAGGCCTCCGCCTCTTTGCCGTTTACCTTTTCGCCGGTCAGCATCAGTTCTTTTCCCTTGCGCAGGCCGGTCAGCCAGGGAACCATCAGATACACGGAAGCAGCGCCGAACTGGATCTGCGGCTCGCCGATCTGGCAGTCGTCGGAAGAGATCACGTAGTCGGCAGGCATCATCAGTTCGCAGCCGCCGCCCAGACAGTAGCCCTGGATCTGACAGATGACCGGTTTGCCCATCTCCCACATCTTCCAGCGGGCGGCGTTGCTGCCGTCGCGGAAACCGGCCCGCTCTTCCAGCGGGGTCTCGACCAGATTCATTTCAGCGTTGATGTCATAACCGGCGGAGAACGCCCTTCCGGCGCCCTTTAAAATGACCACCCGAATATTCTCATCCCCGTCCGCGTCCTTGAGATGCTCCAACACGTCGGAATACATTTGGCCGTCGAGAGCATTCAGCTTCTCGGGTTTATTCAAGATGATGTAGGCCTTGTAGCCTTTCTTTTCATACAAAACATTACTGCCCATAATGACACTCCTTTACTTGTCTCAAACTTTATCTCTCAGGAACTTTAACGGTCAGCGTCATGACTGCTTATCATCAGGATAACCTGGGTCTATCCCTAAGTCAAATAAACGTATTTTGCTTCATTTATCAAGAAAACTAATAAACGAACAGTGTCTCATAGAATTTAACGATAATAACTGTTGAAATTTGGCACAAAACCAAATATAATATTTGAATAGAAGCGCTATCCTTAAGCATTGCTAGTCTTTATTTATAAAATATATAAATTGATACCAGAGAAAATCAGGCAGAATAAGGAGGATGTTTCCATGACTTTTGACGATCTGAACACATTTATAACGCTGGCGCAGAGTAAAAGTTTCAGCCGCACGGCGGACCTCCTGTATACGTCGCAGCCAACGATCAGCTTTCGCATCAAGAACATGGAGGCACAGATCGGCCGCCCCCTTATCAAGCGCACCACAAAACACATTGAGCTCACCCCCGCCGGTCAGGATTTTCTCAACTACGCGGTGCAGATCAAGCAGCTCTATCAGGAAGGCCTGCAGGCCGTGGGAGTAAACGGTTTCAACTACAAGGTAGGCATCGGCGCTCCGGAGTCCTTCTGGAAAAACATCCTCTTTCCCGCTTTAGAATCTTATTTCCTCAGTCACAAGGAGATCTCTTTTAAAATCTTCGCCGATCATTCCTGGGTGCTGAATCACATGTTCATCGAAGGGGATCTGGACGTGGGGATCAGTTTTATCCCGGTCCGCCACCCCAACGTGATCTTTGAGCCTCTGATGAAAAATCCCTACGTACTGGTAGCCCACAAGAATTTGGCGATCCCCGGCCATCGGCTCACGCCCGGAAACCTGAGCCAGTTTCCGCTGATCTACTGCTATTGGGGCGAGACCTTTGACGAATGGTTCAAGGCCACCTACTGCGTCCGCTCCCACTTCATCGAGGTCGAAAAGACCTGGCTGTTCCTGCGGCTTTTACGCAACAAAATGGGCGTGGGTTTTCTGCCGCTGCGCATCGCCCAGCACTACCTTCGGAAAGGGGAATTTGTGCTGCTGGATTTTGATCATTCCGACACCCTTCCTCTGGAGGAAAATTATATCATCTACAATCGCAGGCAGATCCACCGCATTCAGCCCATCGTAGACGAAATAAAGCGGTACGTCGATATCAACGACCTGAATTTCGCCCATCTGTCCGTTGAAGATTTCCTCACCGATCAAAAGTGGACCACGGACGCTTCCGGCGGTCAGACCCCGTAATCGAGATCAATTTTTTTCTCCGTCTTTCAGTCTCTGGTACGGCAAAAGCACAAAAAAAGGTGAAAAACTGCCAGGTAAGCGTTTTTCACCTTTTTATTTGAAGATGGCAGATCAGCAACAGAGCGCCGCTCAACGCCCCTCAGGGCTGTTTTCGTCTGGCGGTCTGGCTGAGCCGCTGCGCATGATCGGACAAGCGAAGCGCGGCAGCCGTTCTCACAGAGCGGCTGCCACGGCGCACCATTCGCCTTCCTCCAGGATCTCAAGGATCCGAAAACCGCAGTCCCGGATCGCGCGGACCACCTGTTCCTGTTTTTCGATGAGGATGCCTGAAGAGATATAGATGGATCTTCCCCGCAGGTGCTTTGCCACGTCGGCAGACAACATCATGACCAGGTCCGCCATCAGATTGGCAGCCACGATATCCGCTTTCAGATCCAGACCTTTGGTCAGATCGCCCTGCAGGACTTCCACCCTGTCCGCCAGTCCGTTGCGCTCCACGTTTTCCCTGGCCACATCCACCGCTACGGGGTCGATCTCGACGCCCACAGTCTTTTTGACCCCCAGAAGAGCCGATGCGATGGACAGGATCCCTGATCCGCAGCCCACGTCCAGCACCACATCGTCCGGAGATTCAATATACTTTTCCAGCAGTTTTACGCAGAGACTGGTGGTGGGATGGGTGCCCGTGCCAAAAGCCATTCCGGGATCGATCTCGATGACCAGCTCGTCCCCTTTCTTTTCATAGGCTTCCCACGTAGGTTTTACCACGATCCGGTCGGAGATCCTGGCCGGCTTGAAATAGGCCTTCCAGTTATCCTTCCATTCACTGTCGTCCGCCCCGCGGAAGATCAGCTCAAAGGACGCGTCCCGCGGAAGGCCCCAGTCGCCCTCCATTTCCCCGGCTCCACCGGCCTTCCCACAGGCCGCCATGGCCTTCAGCCGGTCCAGCAGGCCGCGGCCCTCTTCATCGTCGTCCAGATAGAAGGTGACGCCCGCCTTTTCCTCTCTCAGGCGAAGCACATCCTCCGATACGTAATCCCAGTCATACTCGTGCTCTTTATTTAACAATTCATCCACGTCCCCGGGATCGGAAACAACAAAACCCGCTATCCCCATGTCCATGAGGACACAGGTCAGCGGGTCAATGTTATTCGGTTCCGTGTGAATCGTCACTTCGATATATTTCACTTGAACAGCTCCTTCATCGCTTCTCCGAAACTCTTTTTCTTCGCATAGCTATCCTGGCTCAGAGATTCCCCCAGCTCCTGGATCTGCTTTTTCTGCTTTGCCGAAAGTTTGGTGGGCACCTCCAGATTCACCTTTACGTACAGGTCTCCCGGTTTTCCCGAGCGAAGGCCCTTGATCCCTTTGCCCTTCAGGCGGAACACCGTCTCAGGCTGCGTCCCCGCGGGGATCTTGTACTGCACTTTCTCCGACAGCGTCGGCACCACCAGCTCGTCTCCCAGCGCGGCCTGAGTAAAGGTAATGGGCATCTCGATCCACAGATCGTTTCCCTTCCGCTTAAACAGCTTGTGGGGCTTCACGTTCATCACCAGATACAGATCTCCGTTGGGGCCGCCGTTGCTGCCCGGCTCTCCCTGACCTCTGATGGTGATGACCGAGTCGTTGTCCACGCCCGCCGGTATGTCTACGGCGATGGTCACGGTCTTCCTCACCTGGCCGCTGCCGGAACATTTCGCACAGGGCTTCTCAATGATCTGACCCGTCCCCCCGCAGCGGTCGCAGGGTCTTGAGGTGGCGAACTGCCCGAAGGGAGTCCGCTGTACGCTCTGCACCTGTCCTGATCCGTTGCAGACCGGGCACGTTTTCTTTGAGGTTCCCGCTTCCGCTCCGCTGCCGTGACACTCGTCGCAGACCACGTTTTTGGTCAGTTTGATCTCTTTTTTTACGCCGAACGCCGCTTCTTCAAAAGATATGTCCACATGCTTCTGCAGATCCTGTCCTTTTCGCGGACCGTTTCTTCTTCCCTGAGAGAAGCCGCCGAAACCGCCTCCGCCGAACAGATCGCTGAAGATGTCTTCAAAACCGCCGAAGCCGCCTCCGCTGAAACCGCCTCCGCCGCCAAAGCCCGCATTGGGATCCACGCCCGCATGACCAAAGCGGTCGTATTTATCCTTCTTCTCCGGATCGGAAAGGATGGAATACGCCTCGTTGACTTCCTTGAACTTCTCCTCAGCCTCCTTATCCCCGGGATTTCTGTCCGGATGATACTGCATGGCTTTCTTGCGGAAGGCGGACTTGATCTCCGATTCGCTGGCGCCTTTCTTTATCCCAAGGACTTCGTAATAGTCTCTTTTCTCTGCCATTCTTCATTCCCCCGACTGTGCGCTGATTTCCGGTTCAGGGCGGTCTGCCCTCCGGGATCCGCGCATATTATTTATTCTGCATTCATTTCCACAGCTTCTCCATTTTAACGGGTAAAGCACTCCCCGTCAAGAGAAGTGCTTAAGCCCGTTACCTATTCGGCTTTATTTTTCATCATCTACGACTTCGTAGTCCGCGTCTACTACGTTGTCTCCCGAGGGACCGGACTGCTGCTGCGCGCCGGCGCCCGGATCAAAGCCGGCTCCCGCACCTCCGTCTCCTGCGGCGCTCTGAGCCTGCTGGGCCTGCTCGTAGAGCTTTGTGGACAGAGTGTGGAATTCACTGGTCAGCGCTTCCGTCTTCGCCTTGATGTCCTCTGTATCGTTGCCTTCCAGCGCCTTGGACAGGGCTTCCTTCGCCGCGTTGACTTTCGCCACCTCGTCCGCGGAGAGTTTGCCGTCCAGCTCCTTCAGGCTCTTTTCCGTTTCATATACCAGCGTCTCCGCTTTGTTTCTGGTCTCGATGCTCTCCTTCTTCTGCTTATCCGCTTCCGCAAACTGCTCCGCTTCCTTGATCTTCTGCTGGATCTCGTCATCCGACAGCTTGCTGGAAGAAGAAATGGTGATCTTCTGTTCTTTGCCTGTGCCCAGGTCCTTGGCGCTGACGTTTACGATGCCGTTGGCGTCAATATCGAAGGTCACCTCGATCTGCGGAATACCGCGGGGAGCGGCCGGGATACCGGACAGCTGGAATCTTCCCAGGGTAATATTGTCCGCCGCCATCTCTCTCTCTCCCTGCAGCACGTGGATGTCAACAGCTGTCTGATTGTCCGCAGCGGTGGAGAAGATCTGACTCTTCTTGGTGGGGATAGTGGTATTTCTCTCGATCAGTCTGGTGGACACGCCGCCCAGAGTCTCGATGGACAGGGACAGCGGCGTGACGTCCAGAAGCAGTACGTCCTTGACCTCTCCGGTCAGCACGCCGGCCTGAATGGAAGCTCCGATAGCCACGCACTCGTCGGGGTTAATGCCCTTGAAGGGCTCTTTTCCGGTGATCTTTTTTACCGCATCCTGAACGGCCGGGATTCTGGTAGAACCTCCTACCAGGATCACTTTATCCAGATCGGACATGGTGACGCCGGCGTCTGCCATCGCCTTCTTCATCGGTTCGATGGTTCTGTTCACCAGATCGGAGGTGAGCTGATCGAACTTGGCTCTGGTCAGATCCATGTTCAGGTGCAGCGGACCGTCGGCGTTGACCGTGATGAACGGCAGATTGATGTTCGTGGTCTGGGAAGAGGAAAGTTCCTTCTTCGCCTTCTCCGCCGCTTCCTTCAGTCTCTGCAGCGCCATTTTATCTTTTCTCAGATCCACGCCGTTTTCTTTGGCGAAACTGTCTGCGATCCAGTTCATAACAACATTGTCAAAATCGTCGCCGCCCAGTCTGGTGTCTCCGTTGGTGGCCAGGACCTCGAACACGCCGTCGCCCAGTTCCAGAATGGACACGTCGAAAGTGCCTCCGCCCAGGTCATATACCAGGATCTTGTGGTGAGCGTTGTCTTTGTCCAGGCCGTAGGCCAGCGCAGCGGCCGTCGGCTCGTTGATGATACGCTTTACATCCAGGCCCGCGATCTTTCCCGCGTCTTTCGTCGCCTGCTTCTGGCTGTCGGAGAAGTAAGCCGGTACGGTGATGACCGCCTCCGTCACCTTCTCGCCCAGATAACTTTCCGCGTCGGCCTTCAGCTTGGAAAGGATCATTGCGGAAATATCCTGCGGCGTATACTGCTTGCCGTCGATCTCCACTTTATAATCGGAACCCATGTGGGTCTTGATGGAAGATATGGTTCTGTCCGGGTTCGTGATAGCCTGTCTTTTTGCGGTCTCTCCTACCAGACGCTCCCCGTTCTTCGCGAATCCCACCACGGACGGAGTGGTTCTGTTTCCCTCCGCGTTGGCGATCACTGTCGGCTCGCCGCCCTCCAGAACGGCCACGCACGAATTTGTTGTTCCCAAGTCTATACCAATAACTTTGCTCATTTTATGTTCCTCCTTCTATACACTACTCAGCTACCTTTACCATAGCCGGTCTGATTACTTTTCCGTTAAGTAAATATCCCTTCTGCAATACCTGTGTCACTTTGCCGCTCTCGAACTCTACGGAATTCTCCGTCATAACGGCGTGGTGGAAATTCGGATCGAATTCCTCCCCCTGTGCTTTGATCTCTTCTACCTTGTTCTTTTCCAGTACCCCCTTCAGCTGCTTGAAGATCATGCTCATCCCTTCCGCCATACTGTCGTCGGCGCAGTTCCCCTGATGAGCGATGGCCCTCTCAAAGTTGTCTATCACATCAAGCAAGTCCGTCACGATCTTTTCGTTGGCGTATGCATAAATGTCGCTCTTTTCCTTTTCCGTCCGCCGTTTGTAGTTCTGAAAATCCGCCGCCAGCCGAAGATACTGGTTCTTCAGATCCTCATCCTCTTTTTCAGACTCTTTCTCCTCCGGCTGCGATGCTTCCCGATCCTCCGCCCGCTCTCCGGAATCTGCAGCATCGGCCGTTTCATCGGCTTTCTTTTCCTGTTCCTTTTCCGCCGCGGTATCCCCGTTCATCCCATCCCCGGACGACGCCCCGTCTTTCAGGACTTCGTCCTTCTCCTTATCACTCATCTTCTTCTCCTCCCGTTAAACGAAATGCACTGCTCAGATTTTCGGTCATGTATTTGATCACCGAAGTGACTTCGTCATACTTCATTCTTGTGGGACCGATAACGCCCAGCTTACCCACCAGCTTGCCGTTGATGCGGTAATCCGCCGTTACCAGACTGCAGTCCCGCATGATCTCATCCGAATTTTCATCCCCGATGGTGATGATGACTCCATTCTCCCGATTGACGAGGACATCCGTGAAATGCTTCTTCTGGTTCACCATTTCAAGAAACATTTTTGCCCGTTCAATGTCATTATACTCAGGTATGGAAAATATATTTGTAAGCCCTTCCAGATAAAGATCCACATTCAGCATATTCTCCAGCGTGGACATGAAGTTCGGCATAATACTGGCCGCCAGCCTGCTCATGGCTTCAATATCCGTCTCGAAGTTTCGGATAATGTCCACCGTCAGAATATCGCTCAGCGCTTTTCCTTTATAATTGTAGGTCATGACCTTCGACAGCAGCTGCAGATTTTCTTCCGTGTAAGGAACGGACAACTTCAGAGCCGTGTTGGAGACCTTACCGTCCTCCGCCACGATCATCAGCACCACCGTGCGCTCATCCACCGGGAGCAGATTGATGTATTTCAGCCTGTTCTGATCCTGCTTTGGCGTGATGGCAAAAGAGGTCAGACTGGTGATCTCCGACAGCAGCATGGCCGCGTGTTCGATGGTGCGGTTCAGCTCCGCCACGTTAGCCGCCAGCTTCACCGCGATCTCTGCTTTCTCCTGCTCGGGAAGCTCATAATTTCTCATCATATTGTCGACGTACAGCCGATACGCTTTATCGGAAGGCACACGCCCCGCCGAAGTATGGGGATGGGTCAGATACCCCAGTTCCTCCAGATCCGCCATCTCATTGCGGATGGTAGCGGGACTGATTCCCATATCGTATTTCTTTGACAGCGTTCTGGACCCTACGGGTTCCGCGGTATGGATGAAGTCGGCCACGATAGCGTGCAGTATTTTCAGTTTTCTTTCACTTAAGCTCATTACCCGGCCTCCTTTCTTTTACCCTTTGTTAGCACTCTTTAATCATGAGTGCTAACAACAATTTAAATTTACCACCCGCCTATACGAATGTCAATACCATTTCAAAAACTTTTCGGAAAGTCCTGTAATGTTTTGTATACTATTTTAAAATGAAGAACATTTTTTCCCTTGACAATTCTCTCTAAAATTAGGAAAATAAAATTATCTATAAATTCTTTTCCGTTTTTTGCGCGGGGACGGCAGATACGCCGTTATCACAGACGGCGGCGCAGCCTGTTCCCAAAAACAGCCGGGAACGGAAGGAGAGTTTATAGCATCGAAAGGAGATGTTCGTTATGGATAAAAAAGTAATTGTGACTATTGCCAGAGAATTCGGCAGCGGAGGCAGAGAGATCGGCCAGAAACTGGCGAAAAAGCTGAACGCTGCCTTTTACGACAAGGAGCTGATCACGCTGGCCGCCAAGGAAAGCGGGATCGACGAGGACCTCTTTGCCAACGCAGACGAGAAGCCTACCAACCCATTCTGGTCTTCTCTGGCCTTCAATGTGGGTACCTTCGGAAACCGGATCCCCACCATGAACGACATGCCCATGAACGACCGCCTGTTCCTCATACAATCCAACGTGATCAAGAAAGTCGCGTCAGAAGGCTCCTGCGTCATCGTCGGTCGATGTGCGGACTACATTCTTGACAAAGAGCCTGGCGCAGTACATATCTTCATACATTCCAATGACGAGGATAAACTCGACCGCATCATCCATTCCTACGGCGTTCCGGAAGAAGCGGCGAAGGACGTCATGAAAAAAACCGACAAACGCCGGGCCGCCTACTACGACTATTATGTGGGTGAAAAATGGGGTCAGATCGACCATTATGATCTGGCGGTGGACAGCAGCTTTCTGGGGATCGACAAGACCGTGGATCTCATCTATCAATTTATCGAACTGAAGCAGGCCTAAACGAAGGCTGCGCCCGGGCGAGCGGGCGCTCTCCCAAGGCTGAACGTCAAAAGACGCACCGCGGAAACTCTCTTCCCGGTGCGTCTTTCCTGTTGCCCGTCTTCAGCTGCATGGTGATCCCCGTTCCGGCTCCAGCTCCGGCGGTCCTATGGACGGTACGGCGGTCCGATCTGCCCCGTCCGCCCCATTCGCCACGCCGGAGTTCTATGGGCCGCGCCGGCGGTCATCCGCCCAGTCCGCCCCATTCGTCACGCCGGGGTCCTATGGGCCGCGCCGGCGGTCATCCGCCCCTTACGCCATGCCGGCGGCCAAATTTCTAGTGGTGTCCGCCGCGGGGATGTCCGCCCCCATGACCACTTCCATGACCACTTCCGTGGCCGCTGCCTTGACCCGCAACCCAGTTCCTGCTCGCTGTCCCCTGATGGCAGCCGCCGCAGGCGGAGCCGTCGGCTCCGGTGTGTCCGTCATAACAGCTGCCATCATGCAGATGGGCGCCGTCCTGCGTGCAGTCTCCCAGCATGCAGGCTCTGTGGTCGTGTCCGTCTCCGATCCAGTGTCCAGCATACGACACGCCGCTGTGGCTGTGCGTTCCGCTGACGCTGCAGTCCTCCGCGCCGCAGAGAGGCAGAGATGACGGCGTCGTGCCGCCGGCGGCAAAGGAAGCGGTGGTCATGGTCAGGACAAGCGCCGCAGTCACAGCCGCGGCGGCAGATAAAATACGTTTTGATTTCATTTGATCGATCCCCATTTCTTTCATTGTAATCCTTTTGTTTTATCTATCTGCTATCAGAATACGAACAGGTCCGGGAATATCGTAGGGTTTTGCACAAATAAAAAAAATTGCAGGATCCTCCCTTTTATTTTGTTTACACCCTATGAAACACTGCTCCTGATCCGTATCTTTCTAATATCGTGTAATTTTCAGCTATTCAAATCGGCCTGGTATGTGATCAGGGGCCGCCTGGCCGCCTGACGCGATCCGGCACATCTGACACGATTTCTGCACTAACGCGCGCCGCCCCACGAAAAAGCGTCCGGCGGCCAAAAACATGACACAGACAAACAAGAGCGGCTGATCCATTCTTCGCCGGAGCTCTTTTGCATCGTTGGCCGAAACATGGTAAAATACAGCGAAACGATGTCAAACATACTACATCAGAAAGGAGGTGCGGAGCCATGTGCGAATCCTGTGAGCAAAAGGGGGCGGCCCGTCCCGCGGTCCCGGCAGAGGATTCTGAAACAGACAGTCTGGAAAAACGGGTGGAGATGGCCCGGCGCGACGAGACCGCTTTGAACCGGTTGATCGCCGATTACCTTCCGTTCATAAAGAAACAGGCCGCATCCCTTCAGCTGACTTCCCTTGAATTTGAAGACGCTCAGAGCATCGCCATGATAGTATTCACCAACTGCGTCCTGCAGTATGAGGCGGGCCGAGGCGGTTTTCTGTCCTTCGCCCGCACCTGCATCCGCAACCGTCTGATCGATGAAGCGCGCAAAACCGCCAAAAATACCGTATCCCTTTCCTTTTCTGCAAACGGCGGCGAAATGGAGACGGATCCCGTCGAAGTCTCCGCCTCCCTCCTTCAATATGACAGAGACCGGGAGCGCCGGCAGCTCTGCGAAGAGATCGACGAATTCTCAGAGCGGCTGAGTCCATTCGGCATAGTGTTTTCCGACCTTCCGCGCATCTGTCCAAAACAGAAAAAAGCCCGGATGCTGTGCGTGGCCGTCGCTGACTATATATCCCGAAACGCAGACCACCGGCGAAAACTGATGGGAACGTGCCGGCTGGCCCAAAACGAGCTTGCGGAACATTTCCACCTGTCCGTTAAAACCATAGAAAAACATCGGAAATACATAGTGACTCTGGCGGTTCTGCGCATGGGGGACTACCCCTGTATTCAGGCGTTCCTGCCAATGGCGGAGGAGGTGACTCGATGAAGAAAACAGGCATCATACTTGAAATAAAGAACGGCAAAGCCACGATCATGAAAAGCGGCGGAGAATTTATCTCCCTCCCTGCACTGCCCCAGTGGCAAAAAGGGGATACCGTGTCTTTCCGCGAAAAGACGCCGGCATTTGGCCGCCGATCTCTCGCCGCGGCCGCCTGCGTGCTCTTCTTCCTCTCCCTCTCATCGGTGGGCTATGGTCTCTGGAATACGCCGGTCTCACTGGTCAGTCTCGATATAAACCCATCCATCGAGCTGCAGATCAACCGTTTTGACCGCGTCATCTCCTGCCGCGCTTACAACCGTGAGGCGCAGGTGATCGTGGAGGACAGCGCCGTAAGCGGCCACAGTCTTGACCGCGCCCTCACGTCCCTGTTTTCCGGCGGGCTGGAAAGCTATCTTCGAAGCAGTCCCTACATCACCTACTCCGTGCAGGCGAAAAACCGATCGGAGGAAAAGGATCTGATCTCGGTTCTGAAGCAGTCCACCGACGCGCTGCTCTCCCGGTACCCGGAGACCGAACGAGCGACGGTCGACATCTATCCTGTAAGCGAGGAAACCGTTTCAAGCGCCCACAGCCATCATCTGACAGCCGGTAAATATATGACGATCCTTCAGCTTCAGGAAGTCCTTCCGGAGGCTCAGGTCGAAGAATACGCTCACTGCAGCATCAGCGAGATCCATCAGGAGATCGAGAAATGTTCGGGCCACAACAGCCAGGGCTCCGGAGCCGCCGGCAGCTCCCACCAGGGACACGGCCACGACTCCCGATCCGAAACGGAGAATGGCGGCACCCAGGAGCGTGAACAGAAACATGCCCACGGCGGAGACCACGACTGATCCGCCATAGGCTGTCAGCCTGCAGGCGACGGCTGATCCGCCGCACCGCAGGTCGGGCGGCCCGGGTTTACTGCTGCTGCAGGCCGAGCGTCGGAGAATCCCCAGCAATGCAGATCTGCATGCGCATCGGCCTGCATCGCAGTCTAACAGCCCGGGTCCGCCAGCACCGCAGACTTGGCGGCCTGGAGCCCCGGCAGCACATGCCAGGGCATGGAGCGGCCGAGCCGCTTGTAAAACTTTGGCCAAGAACAGATTCTAAAATATCCCTTTCATTCCTTTGAAAAAATTCCGGATCCTTTCCAGAGATCCGAATAGGTGAAAAGTGCAAAAAAAAATCCTTTTCACCTATTTTATCATGAAAAAGATCGAGAATATCCAGAATATTACACGGAAATAGGTGAGAAACTTAGAAAAAATCGTTTTTCACCTATTTTTTCAGCCGTTTTCGGTGTTTTCAGTAAAAAATCTCAGTTTTCACCCATGCGTCAATGAGACCATACACCCCTGTGCCGTGCATTGATGCCTCCAGCCGGGAAGCATCAATGTTTATAGAAATTCCTGGATACATCTGAAGGCCCCAGGACGCCAGCGCGTATGGTCCCCGGTTCCCAGATGCATCACTCACAGCCGGCAACGGACACCAGCCCGCGTCCAACACAAGCCTTCGCCGATGCCAGCCACAAACAAAGCCGCCGTAAAAAACGGCGGCCATATTTTTAATCCTGATTTCGGATCAGGTTTGCTGCTCCGATGATCCCGGCCTCATTGCCCAGTTTGGCCGGCATTACCTTGTGGGCGAAGTGGAAGAAGGATTTCTCTTCTACCTGCCGTCTCAGCGGTCGGAAAAGAAAATCGCCCGCCAGACTGACCCCGCCGCCCAGCGCGATGACTTCCGGATCCAGAAGCGACGCGATGGAAGTGATAGCTGAGCTGAGGTGCTCCACATAGTCGTCAAAGATGTCCTGAGCGACCGCGTCGCCTTTCTTTGCACAGTCGATGACCAGTTTCGCCGACACGCGTTCCATGCTCCCCCTGGCCGCCTTATAGATCAGACTGAGCGGATATTCCACGATGGCCTTTCGTCCCTGACGCACCAGCCATGTACCGGCGCAGTAAGCCTCCACACAGCCTTTTTTGCCGCAGCTGCATCTATCTCCGCCGTGGACCAGTATCATGTGTCCCAGCTCCACTCCATGTTCCATGCCGCCGTTGAACATACGGCCGTTCAGGATCAGTCCTCCTCCCACGCCGGTTCCCAGCGTAAGGAGCACAGCGGTGCGGCAGCCCTGAAATACTCCGGCATGCAGCTCCGCCAGCGCCGCCACATTGGCGTCATTTCCCAGGAAAACCGGAGTCCGTGGAAAATGCTTTTCCATTTCCCTTTTCATAGGTATATTGTGAAAGTGCAGATTGTGAGCATTGATGATCGTTTCGCCCGCAGCGTCCAGATCCCCAGGTATGGCGATGCCCACAGATCCAAAGGACGCGGCAGGAACAGATAACTCCTCCGCCATGCTCTCTGTCATTTCCGCCATGATCGCAGCCACCTTCTGATAGGATCTGCCTGTGGGAAAAGGCTGCCGGCGCTGGGCGACGATCTGATTTTTTTCGTTCACCACGCCCACCTTTATGTTCGTCCCTCCCACGTCAAAACCTACATTTAACATAACCCTCTCCTCTTTTCGGTTGAATTGTTTTCGTTCACAGTTCCACAGTTTTATTGTGTCCCCGTTTGCGGAAGGTAGCCAGAAAAAGATCATGTTATCGGATCTTCAGGCGGCTATTGGCATGACCTTGGCAGATGCTCCAGAGACCGTCGATACAGCCCCTGTAGATCCCGGACCAGCGCCGGCATTGCCCACTGTTGATCCTGAGCCAGCCGCCGGCATTGCTCACTGCGGATCCTGAGCCAGCCGCCGGCATAACCCTCTGCGGATCCTCCAGCAGCCACCAGCCGGCCGCCGGCACGACTCTGATGGATCCCCGGCCGCCGCCTCCGTCCCCGCTAGTCGATCTCGGGCAGCAGCTCCAGATACACGTCGTTGAATTCCTCGATCAGCGCATCCTCCACCGCCTGCTGGATCTCCGACCATTTTCTGATGGAGAGTTCTTCGCTCTTGGGCGTCAGATAGATCGCCACCCAGAATTTTCGGCCCATGCGCACGATGTCGTAGCTGGCCTCTGAAAACTGATCCCGAAAGTGTTCCCGGGCCATGACCTCTGAGGATATCTCCTTTATGCGGTCAACTACTTCCTGTTCCGGAGCAAGGAGAAGCAGCTCCCGCATGCCCGTTATCACCATCTTTACCGGCCGCGGAAGGATGAACACCGTCAGCACGATGGCTACGATCTGATCCAGATACGGGCTCACCTGATCCAGAGTCGTCCCCGCTGTGAACGCGGGAAGCAAAAATGCAAGGCCCATTCCCCCGCTGGCGATGGCGTCGATCTCCCAGGAATTGATCTCTGCTCTCACCAGAGGCGACTGGCTTTTTTCATTCCATTTTTTCAGCAGCATGGTGACGAAGATGCCGACCACAGCCGCAAACAGTTCAAAGTACGCTACCAGTGAAAAATCTACGTGACGGCCGCCAGACAGCATGATCTGAATGTTGTTGGTGACCAGTCCCACCGTGATGGCGATCAGCATAAAACCTTTGATCATGATAAACCAGGTCTCCACTGCTGAATAGCCGAAGGGACGTTTCTCTGTCAGCGGCTTATATAAAAGCGGTACGATGAGGAGCGAGACCACTGTGGTGATCAGCTCCGCCCCATCGAAGGCCGTGTCCATGAGGACCGCCTGGGACTGGGAAAAGATCGCAACGATCAGTTCCAGTATAACGAAAAAGATGCCGCCCCACATGGATACCTGCAGCGCCCGCTCTTCGATCTGTATTATTTTTTTCTGTTTCTTCAGCTTTTTTTGCGCTTCCTGCGCAGTCATGGGAAAGTCCTCCTAAATACTCTTGAGATTTTCCAGATTTTTTAAAAGCTGCTTGTGAAACGCGCATTCGAAGTTACATATCTTCATGAGCCGGATCCAGCGCATGAAAAGGATGCGGCAGTCGGTCTTCGCCGTGACGCGGCCCGGCGACTGCACCGATTTTCCGCTCTCATAAGGTATGGGGATCAGCTTTGACGTGTCGATATTGACGACCTTATCCCCATCCTCCATCTGCGCGATCCCTGAGACGATCATACCTTCAAAATACACGTCCTCCCCTTTTTCGAAGATCACCTCGCCGGCGCGGTATTCTTTTACGTTGCCGTCGACGCACTTCATTACCCAGGCCAGATCTTTTTTATTTCCGATCCCCTGAAACAGGGGCATGGCAAGCAGCAAATCCAGATATTTTTCCATTTTTCCTGTCTATTCTCCTTTTCACTCGAAACACGGCCTTCCGGGGCCGCCCCTATACTCTTTGTCCTTTGTTCCCCTTGTTCCTACGTTTTTCCGCTTCCCGCTCTTCCTTCCTGCCCCTGTGCGGCTCTCCGCCCTCAGAGCTGTTCTCCGCCCTCAGAGCTGTTCTCCGCCCTCAGCGCACTTCTCCCCCTTCGGGATCCTGCGCCCAGCTCAGGCTGCAGCGCACTGCCCTGTGCCAGCCTGCCAGCGCCTCCGATCTGCGCCTCTCTTCCATTTGGGGCTCAAAAGTGTGTTCTACCTGCCAGTTTTTCAGAATATCCTCCCGGCTCTCCCAGTAGCCTGCCGCCAAGCCGGCCAGATACGCCGCTCCCAGGGCCGTGGTCTCGATACAGACAGGCCGCTTCACCGGCACACCGATGATATCCGACTGAAACTGCATGAGAAAATCGTTGGCGCAGGCGCCTCCGTCCACTCTCAGCGAGGAAAGCGTTACGCCGGAATCCTCCTCCATGGCGGAAAGCACGTCGCAGGTCTGATACGCCAGGGATTCCAAGGCCGCCCGCACCAGATGATTTCGGTTGGCGCCGCGGGTCAGACCCACCACCGTTCCTCTGGCATAAGGATCCCAGTAAGGAGCCCCCAGCCCCACGAAGGCGGGGACCAGATAAACGCCGTTGGTATCCTCCACCTCCCGGGCCATGGACTCTGAATCGGGGGCGGTCTCCACCAGCTTCATCTCGTCCCGCAGCCACTGAATGGCAGCGCCCGCCACGAACACCGACCCTTCCAGCGCATACTCCACTCTGCCGTCGATGCCCCAGGCGATGGTAGTAAGCAGACCGTTTTTGGAATGAACGGGCTGTTGTCCTGTGTTCATCAGCAGAAAACAGCCGGTCCCATAGGTGTTTTTCGCGCTTCCCGGCTCAAAGCAGGTCTGGCCGAACAGCGCTGCCTGCTGATCTCCCGCCGCTCCGCCGATGGGGATGGGACCTCCGAAGATGGTCTCGTCCGTATAGCCGTAGATCTGGCTGGAGGGCACAGGCTGCGGCAGCATGGCCGCCGGGATATCTAAAAGCTTCAGGATCTCCTGATCCCAGCACAGATTATTGATGTCAAAAAGCATGGTCCGGGCCGCGTTGGAATAGTCGGTGACATGGATCCTTCCCTTTGTCAGATTCCAGATCAGCCACGTGTCCACCGTGCCGAACAGCAGCTCTCCTCTGCGGGCCCGCTCTCTGGCTCCCTCCACGTGATCCAGTATCCAGCGGATCTTCGTGGCGGAGAAATATGCGTCGATCAGAAGTCCCGTCTTTTCCCGGAACATTTCTCCGTACCCCTGAGCTTTCAGCTGGTCGCAGTAATCCGCCGTGCGGCGGCACTGCCAGACCAGCGCGTTGTAAATGGGCAGCCCCGTCTCCCTGTCCCAGACCACAGTGGTCTCTCTCTGATTGGTGATGCCGATGGCCGCGATGTC
This sequence comes from Bacilliculturomica massiliensis, assembly GCF_900605495.1. Taxonomy (GTDB): domain Bacteria; phylum Bacillota; class Clostridia; order Peptostreptococcales; family Anaerovoracaceae; genus Bacilliculturomica; species Bacilliculturomica massiliensis. The sequence continues at coordinate 898,827 of NZ_LR027603.1, read as the reverse complement.
GCGGAAAGTCGCCTGCACCTTGTACATGGCCTCCTGGGCCACGCCGATCTGAGTGGACCAGATCTCCATGGCGTCGTGTTCCACCCAGCCGGGCTGCGGATAGTGCTGTGTGAACTCCTTCTGCGCCACGGTGACGATCTCGCCCCTGCGGTTGAACAGAATACACCGGGAACTGGTGGTTCCCTGATCCAGTGCCATGATGTACTTACCCATCTTATTCATGCGCGCCTCCTGCTGTCATCAGCTCCCGCATTACTGTATTGGTAAAATCCAGTCCTTTTTTTGTAAAGCGGAGAAAATCGCCCTCCGTCTCAAGCAGCCCTTCCCCCGTGAACCGGCGGACCTGAGGTCCGAACAGTTCAGTCAGGGGCTGTCCGTATCGCAGCTCAAATTCGCTGAGAGAAATGCCGCGGATCAGCCGGAGTTCTGTAAAAAGAAAATCAGATATGGAATCTCTCCGGTCGTTTCGATGCACCTCCTCCAGCCGGTCTCCCCGCTCATAGGCGTCTCTGTCCCCGGTGTTGCAGAATCGCACGCCGCGGATATAGGAGTGAGCCGCCAGCCCCAGCCCGAGATAGTCCTCCATGGACCAGTATTTCAGATTGTGGCGGCACTCGAAGCCGGGCTTCGCGGCGTTGGATATCTCATAGTGATGATATCCCCGCTTTTCCAGCTCCTCCAGCGCTGTATGGTACATTCTGCGGTCCAGCTCCTCCGGGATCTGCGAGAGACTCCCGCTGCAGAACCGGCGGTAAAATTCCGTCCCCTCCTCGATCTGCAGGCTGTAAAAAGAGAGATGCTCCGGCTCCAGAGCCAGGATCTCCGAAAGCGTTTTTTCCCAGTCCTCCAGTCTCTGCTCCGGCACGCCGAACATCAGATCCAGATTGATATTGTCAAACCCGGCGCTTCTGGCCTGCCGCCAGTTTTCCAGCACCGTCTTCCTGTCGTGGATGCGGCCCAGCGTCCGCAGGATGCCGTCGTCCATGGACTGTACGCCCATGCTCAGGCGATTGATGCCCATGCGCCGGTAAGCGGCCAGTTTTTCTGCAGACAGCGTTCCCGGATTGGCCTCCAGAGTGATCTCCGCCTCTCCGCTCACGCGAAACACATTTTTAAGCTCAGCCAGCAGCGATTCTATTAAGTGGGGCTCCAGCAGAGAAGGGGTGCCGCCTCCAAAGAAGACGCTCTCCGCCAGATACCCGCGGATGCCGGGACCCGCCGGTCCCTCGTCCTCCGCAGTCCCCGCCGGTCCCTCGTCCTCCGCAGTCCCCGCCGGCTCCGGTCTCCCGTCGGCCGGTCCCGACTCATCACGGACCTGTCCTGTTTCCCCGCCGGCGCCATACTCCCGGATCTCCCTGATCAGCCCTCGGACGTATCTCTCCTGTTCCTCCTCCGAAGCGCCTCCGAAGGATGTAAAATCACAGTAGGCGCACTTTTGGACGCAGAAGGGAATATGCAGGTAGATCCCCAGTTTGTCCGCGGAAAACAGCTCTTTATTTATTGTCGTCATATTTGAGCACCGCGGTGAACGCTTCCTGGGGGACCTCCACGCTGCCGAACTGCCGCATGCGCTTCTTTCCTTCTTTCTGCTTCTCCAGCAGCTTTCTCTTTCGGGAGATATCGCCGCCGTAACACTTGGCCAGCACGTCCTTGCGGTACGCCCGCACCGTTTCCCGGGCGATGACCTTCTGTCCCACGGACGCCTGAATGGGGATCTCAAACTGATGCTTGGGTATAATGTCCTTCAGCTTTTCACAGACGAACCTGCCTCTGGCGTACGCTTTGGACTCGTGCACGATCATGGAAAAGGCGTCTACCAGCTCTTTGTTCAGCAGGATGTCCATTTTTACCAGATCGGACTTTTCGTAACGGTCAAATTCATAATCCAGCGATCCGTACCCTCTCGTCTTTGACTTGAGCGCGTCGAAGAAGTCGTAGATGACCTCGTTCAGAGGCATATCGTAGTGCAGCGTCACCCGGGTCTCCGTCAGGTACTCCATGTGAAGCATCCTGCCTCTGCGCTCCTGACAGAGCTCCATGATCGCTCCCACGTAGTCTTTCGGCAGCATGATATCCGCCTTGACCATGGGCTCTTCGATGTGATCGATCTCCATAATGTCCGGCAGATTGGATGGATTCTGGATCATCTGCTCAGACTGATCCTTCATGACGACTCTGTAGATCACGCTGGGGGATGTGGTGATGATGCCCAGATCGAACTCCCGTTCCAGCCGCTCCACGATGATCTCCATGTGCAGCAGTCCCAGAAAACCGCAGCGGAAACCGAAGCCCAGCGCCGTGGACGTCTCCGGTTCAAAGAGAAACGCCGCGTCGTTGACCTGCAGTTTTTCCAGGGCGTCCTTCACATTCTCATACTTTTCGCCCTCCGCCGGATAGATGCCGCAGTAGACCATGGGCTGCACTTTTTTATAACCGGGCAGAGCCTCCTCCGTGGGATCGCTGTCCAGGGTAATGGTGTCTCCCACCCGGGCGTCCGACACCTGTTTGATGCTGGCGCAGATATATCCTACGGAACCTGTGGAGAGTTCGGCCACGGGCTGCTGCCCGGGAGCGTTGACGCCCACCTCCGTCACCTCATACTTCTTTTTGGTGTTCATCAGCCGGATCACGTCCCCTTTTTTCACGGAGCCGTCGAATATCCGGGCGTAAATGACCACGCCTTTGTAATTGTCGTAATAAGAATCAAAGATCAAAGCCTTCAGTTTGCCGTCTTCCTGCCCCTTAGGCGCCGGGACCTTGGCCACCACGGCTTCCAGCACGTCCTCGATGTTCAGTCCTTCCTTTGCCGAGATCAGCGGCGCGTCCGACGCGTCGATGCCGATCACGTCCTCGATCTCCTCCTTGGCCTCGTCCGGCCTGGCGCTGGCCAGGTCCATCTTGTTGATGACCGGCACGATCTCCAGATTTTCATCCAGAGCCAGATACACGTTGGCCAGAGTCTGGGCCTCCACCCCCTGGGTGGCGTCCACCACCAGGATCGCGCCCTCACAGGCGGCCAGGCTGCGGGAGACCTCATAGTTGAAGTCCACATGTCCCGGCGTGTCGATGAGATTCAGTATATATTCGTGACCGTCCTTCGCCTTGTAGACCAGCCGTGTGGTCTGCAGCTTGATGGTGATGCCCCGCTCCCGCTCAAGCTCCATATTGTCCAGAAACTGTTCTTTCATGTCCCTGGTGGCCACGGATCCTGTCTTCTCCAGAAGACGGTCCGCCAGCGTGGACTTGCCGTGGTCGATGTGAGCGATAATGCTGAAATTCCTGATATATTGCTGATATGAATTCATATTCCCTCCAAAAAAGTGAGATAGGGTCCTCGGGACGGCTGAATCCGCCCCGTTAACCCTATTAGTATACCATAATTTTTGTTTCCTTTACAAGGTTTGCACGGGAAAAACTACCCGCTGCAGAGGTTCCTCTTCCCCGCTCTCCTCTCCGGAAATGCCCAGCAGTTCCCTCACTCCGGAAGCCGCCGAATCCAGCGCTGCCGTCACGTTTTCCTGGACGTCCTTCCAGCTTTCCGCCACTTCCGCCGCGTTGATCTCCTCCGTTCTCCCAAAGACGGAGACCCGCAGGTTTTCCTCGTCCACACGGCGGACGGAAAGCCCCAGCATTCCTTCCTGATCCATCATATCACTGTAAGCCTGATCTACTTTCAGCACTCCGGCCGTCCCCGCAAACACCAGCAGAAACAGCAGCAGTTTTTGTCCTCCGCTCATCCGATCACCTGTATCCCTTATCTTTTGTTTTGTCCGTTGAATGGGCCGTTTTATTGCCTGTCTATCGGGGCGCATCCCGCTGCTCCGCCGCTGTCGCTATTGGGGCGGATAATCTTTCAAGTACGCCTCGATAATATCTGCGAAATATTTGCCGGTCAGCTTCACCTGATCGATGGTATTTTCATTGTTTCCCACCTCCAGAAGCATGGCCTGATCGCATATGTACTGATTGAACCGGTATTGCTTCTCGATGATCTTTCCCGCCATGCCGGGATACAGCTTATCCGCCTCCGCGTTGATCCGGTTGGCAAACAGATGAAGTTTTTCCACGTTGGCGTTCCCCTTCCCGATGACCAGGCTATAGGTCGCCGCCTTGTTCCCGTTCACGTTGACGGTCTTGCCCACGTTTCCGCTGTAGCTGGCGGCGTCCCTGTGAAGGTCTATGACGATCTTGATGGAGGGATTTTTCGCCAGATAATTTTTCGCCGTCTGTATGGACCGGTCATAGGATTGGTTGTAGGATGGATTGTCGTGGATCGTTTTGTCATGGATCACGGGGATCCCCTTCGCTTCAAGGGCCTTCGTCAGTTCGTTTCCCACCTCCCGTACCGTGCCATCCTCCCCGATCGAGTGGAAATTTCCCTCGGTGACAGGCTGGTAGGACTCTGTGGCATGGGTGTGGTAGATCAATACCAGCGGTTTTTTGCTTTCTTCCGTATCTAATACCGGCACTTCTTTTGGTTTTTCCTGCTCAGCGGCGGCTTGAAGCTCCTTTTCCGCGCCTGCCGCATCCGCGCCGTCTTTCTCTTCCTGTGTCTGCGTTTCGTCCTTCGCTGTCTCTCCCCCCGGCTGCGTTCCCGCATTCGCGGAGAGCCCGGGCTCTTCGCTCTCCCCTCCGATAAAAGGAAAAGTCCGGTCGATCATGGCTTTCAAAATGCCGGGCTGTCCCTCCGGCTCTCTGGCTGCCGGACCGGCCCCGCCGCCCTCTGCCGTCCCCTGATCCTCTGAGAGACCTGCGGAACCCTCCGCCGGCTCTGCCGACGTTTCTCTGGCGTCGCTGCCCCTTGAAATAACGGGGAATGCATTTTCGATGCACTGCTGCGCCACCAGCTGTTCCGCCTGTGTCTCCTGCCCATCGGCCGACGCGCTTCCCTGGGACAGCCAGGCCAGAAATCCGCCCGCCAGAAGTACCCAAAAAAGAACCGACATCAGGATCAGGTGATTGTGTGATTTTCGTCTCATGCTTTGTCCTCCTTGCCCTTGGCCGCCTTTGTCAGCCAAAGGCGGTCTCCGGGCCGTTCCTTTAAGAGTATATGCCCGGATGCAGCGCAATATTTATGGCAGAAGCAATTATCTCCGAAAAATCGTGGATCACTTCGTCGATGTCTGTGGGCGTAACGATCATGTCCAGTTTTGCCTGCTGAATATAATCCTCCGCTCTGTCCGCGTCCGACAGATAATCGGCCAGAGAATCCAGCACCATGGACCCTGCGTCGATGACGGTGGGCACTCCCACGGCTACTACTTTTCTGCCCATGGATTCAGAAGTCAGCACCTTGCGGTGATTTCCCATCCCCGCTCCCGGCGATATGCCTGTGTCGGTGATCTGGATGGTGGTGTTGATCCTCTCAATGCTTCTGGCCGCCAGAGAGTCGATCACCAGTATCACCTCCGGATCGGTGATCTCCGCCGCCCCGTAGATCAGATCTCCGGATTCCATGCCGGTAGACGCCATGACGCCCGGATTCAAGGCGCTGACGTTGGCCTGGTCGTCGTCCCCTTCCACCTCATAGTGGAGAAACAGATGTCTGGTCACGCGGATCTTGGACACCGTGTGGGGCCCCAGCGAGTCCGGCGTCACCTTCTCATTTCCCAGTCCTACCACCAGCACTTTCAGATAGTGGTGAAACGGGATCAGCGCCGTCAGTTCCGCCGCCACCGCCCTGGCCGCCATCTCCTTGATCTCCTCCGACCCGTTCACTCCACCTTTGATCTCCACAGTAATATATCTGCCCTGCGGTTTATTCATGATGGCGCTTCCTCTCTCGTCCTCGATGGTGATCCTGGTCACGGTCACATCGTCTCCGTACCGTTCCGCCTTGACATTGACGCCGGGGATCTGACTGCCCTCCCCGTTTCCCTCTTCAAACATCTCCTTATTTTCTATGGCCAAATCCGTTCTGCGAATCATGTTTCCTTCATCCTCTCCTCAAATACGGCTTCCAAAGGGCCGCAACGCCCCGCCGCCGCATGTTTTTCGCTGTTTTTTTCATTCAGTCGTATTTTTCCCTTGCAATTTTCAATCTATTCGTATATACTTCAAATTGCGATATTTTACGAAAGTGGGGTGAAACAATATGGCAAACATTAAATCTGCAAAGAAAAGAATCAGTGTTATCGCAAAGAAAACGGCTGCCAACAGAAGAGTTAAAGGTCATCTGAAGGGTATTATCAAGAATTTTGATAAGGCTATCGCTGCCGGCGATCTGAACACTGCGGCTGAGAAGCTGGCTCTGGCGGAAAAGAAACTGAATCAGGCTGCGGCCAAGAAGACTATTCATAAGAATATGGCTTCCAGAAAGGTTTCCAGAATGAACAGAGCTTACAACAAAGCGAAGAAGGCAGAATAATCTCACCCGTCCCCACACCGTGCATAAGTTAAATGCACACAAGCTGTATAGCGCGAAAAACCAGGATGTGTCTCCCTGGTTTTTTTGTTGCGCCGATTTGCGCCGATCTTGTTTTGGCGGGCAGGCATACGCCGGAAGGACTCAATTTCCGGCAAACGCCCTGCCCCCGTCATTGGAAAACAGGCGGAAACACAAAAAAAACAGCGGCCTTACCGGCCGCTGACCGGTCTGCCGCTGTGCGCGCGCCAGGGACGCGCTCTGTTCCGTTCCGTTCGTTCTTCTCTTTTCCTCTCATCCCAGGTCTACATCAGCGCCAGGAATTCCTTCACTCTCGCGGAAATATCCGGGGCCCCGAATACGGAGGAACCGGCTACGATGAGATCCGCTCCCGCCTCCGTCAACTGGGAAACATTCTGCAGACTGACTCCGCCGTCCACCTCGATGACCATGCGCGGGTTTCTCTCCGCCTTCATGGCAGCCAGGGTCCTCAGCTTGTCCATTGCAGAGGGAATAAACTTCTGTCCGCCGAACCCCGGGTTCACAGACATGACCAGCGCCATGTCCAGATCCTCCAGAACATATTCCAGAACCGACGGCGGAGTAGCGGGGTTCAGCGCAACCCCGGCTTTTACGCCGAAAGATCTGATCAGCTGGATCGTCCGGTGCAGGTGGACGCAGGCCTCCGCATGGACCGTTATGTACTCCGTGTTCTCAGTCACGAAGGATTCGATATACCGGTCGGCGTTTTCGATCATCAGGTGGACGTCAAAGGGAAGTCCCGTCTTTCCCAGCAGACTTTTCATCACCGTGGCCCCATAGGAGATATTCGGCACGAAATGTCCGTCCATCACATCTACGTGGATCACGTGAGCTCCTGCCTCTTCAATAGTCTTGACTTCTTCTCCCAGCCGGGAAAAATCCGCCGATAAGATCGACGGCGCTAATCTGTTCATCTCTTCCATTCCTCCGTTTTCTCAGTCCGTTTCACCACTTCTTCTTACTCCGGATCATGCGGATAAACTCCTCGTAGGAGGCATAGCGGGAGGGATGGATCTTCCCCTCCGCCAGCGCCTGGCGCACGGCGCAGTCCGGCTCTTTCAGATGTCTGCAGTTGTCGTAGCGGCACTGCCCCGCATAAGGCTCCATCTCAGGAAACAGATAGGCCAGCTCTTCCTCCTCCGCCTCCAGCACGTCAAAGGACGTAAACCCCGGCGTGTCAAACAGCATGCCGCCTCCTTCCACCGGAAACAGTTCCGCGTGCCGCGTGGTGTGCTTTCCCCGGCTGGTCTTTCTGCTGATCTCCCCTGTCTCCATGCGGGTCCCGCCCAGAATACGGTTCAGGAGCGTGGATTTTCCCACGCCGGAAGGTCCGGCCAGCGCCGCCTGCCTGCCGTAGAGGGCTGTTTTCAGTTCTTCCACCCCGTCGCCCGATCTGCCGCTGACCAGGTAGACAGGATAAAGTTTTTCGTAGATCTCTTTCAATTCCGCCAGTTTATCTTTTTTGGCCAGATCAGTCTTGTTGAGACAGAGCACCACCTCTGTCCGCTGCTCTTCCGCCATGACAAGGAACTGGTCCAGTACCAGCAGATTGGGTTCAGGTTTTGCAGCCGCAGTGACGATGACGAAGCAGTCCACGTTGGTCACTGGAGGGCGGATAAAGGCGTTTCTGCGGGGCAGGATCTCGTCGACCACGCCCTTTTCCTCCCCGTCTTCCTCCCGGAGCGTCATCTTCACCCGGTCCCCCACACAGGGGGTCACGCCGTCTTTTCGAAAGATGCCTCTGGCTCTGCACTCATGCACAGAGCCTACATCCGTCTTCACATAGTAAAAGCCTCCGATGCCTTTTACGATGGTTCCTTCCATTATTTTACTTCCCCGCTGTCAAAGTCTATCGTATACTGAAGGACCAGCTCGTTGTCGAACCAGATCTGCACCGTGCCCTTGCCGCTGCCGGACACGCTGAGGATCTCTGACCCGTCTTCCTTATATCTGGTCTCGCTGCTGATGGGCGTGCTTACCTGTCCGTTTTCCAGTGAAACGATGACAGACATATTGAAAATATCATTCTTGGCTTTGTCGAAGGGCACGTCGATGGCCACGCTGTTCACCTGGCCCGCCGCTCCCTTGCTGATCGTGAGATCGATGGCTGTACCCCGGGCCACGGTGGCTCCGCCGGCTACGCTCTGATCGATGACCTTATTCTTCGCGTATGCGCTGCTGTAATCTTTATCCGTGCTGCCCAGCTTGAGCCCGGCCTTGACGATCTCGTCCTTGGCCTTGTCCAGATCGAATCCGATCAGGTTAGGCATGGTGATCTCGGAAGTGTCCTCGCCGCTGCTGACAGTCACGTTGACTCTCGCGCCTTTCTCCGCCTCCGTCCCGCTCTTGGGGTTCTGATCCAGAATAATGCCTTTCGGCCGGTCGCTGCTCTCCTCCGTGGTGCTGCCCAGAACAAAGCCGTATTGCTCCAGCTTATATTCCGCGTCGGAAATGGTGCTTCCCGTAATATCCGGAATGCTGTTGTTTCCCTTCTGTCCCTTGCTGATATTGACGGTGATGGTCTTGCCTTCCTTCACCTCGGCTTCCGCCTTGGGCGTCTGGGAAACGATCTGGCCCGCTTCGTATTCGTCGCTGTTGACCTCCAGATCCACCTGCAGCTTCAGCCCCATCTCTTCCAGCTCCGCCGTGGCTTCCGCCTCCGTCTTTCCTCTCAGGTCCGGTACGGTGAGTACCTTGGGCGCCGTGAGATTTTGAATGCCGGCGTAGATCAGGCCGCTGAGCGGCACCGCGCAGACCAGCGCCAGAATAATGGCCCCCATCTTCAGTTTATTGATCCTGAACTTTTTCTTCTTCTTGTCTTTTCCCATATCCTCTTTTACCCCTTCTTTTGGTTCCGTCTTCGTCACCTTCTGTCCCGGCGTCACTGTGAGCGCCGTTTCATCCGTCTCGCTTCCCCCGCGGACGGCCGGATGATAATTGGCCAGATTCAGAGCTGTCAGCATTTCATCCGCGCTTTTATAGCGGTTGACCTGATACTTGCTGGTGGCCTTCATGACGATCGCCTCCACATCCGGAGGAATACTGGGCACAATCTGCGAGGGAGGAACCATTTCCTCGTTCATGTGCATCACGGCCACGGCCACGGGATTGTCCGCGTCGAAGGGCACCTTTCCCGTCAGCATCTCGTAGAGCACGATCCCCAGAGAATAGATATCGGACTTCTCGTCCACATAGCCGCCTCTGGCCTGCTCCGGCGAGAAGTAATGGACGGACCCCATGATGGTTCCCGTCTGGTTGCCCACGATGGTGGCGTTGCTGATGGCCTTGGCGATGCCGAAGTCCGTTATCTTCGCCACCCCATCCTCGGTCATGAGGATGTTGTGAGGCTTGACGTCCCTGTGTATGATGTGATTCTTATGGGCCAGACTCAGGGCGGAAGCGATCTGCTTCGCCACAGAAACGGCCTTTCTGGGGTCCATGGCCCCCTCTTCCCGGACGAGATCCGACAGCACCTTCCCTTCTATGTACTCCATGACAATGTAGTGGATATTTCCCTCTTTGCCCACGTCGTACACATTCACGATATTGGGATGGGTCAGGCTGGCGGCTGCCTGGGATTCCCTGCGGAAACTTTCGATGAACTTCAGATCCTTTGTAAATTCCGGCTTGAGGATCTTCACCGCCACGAACCGGTTGAGCAGACGGTCCCGCGCCTTATAGACGACGGCCATCCCCCCTTCACCGACTTTTTCGATCAGCTCATATCTCCCGGCGAGTATTCTACTGCTCATATAACTCCTCCTGTGACTTTCTCTCCGTATTTTCTGAGTATCCTCAAATTTTCCTTCACTGCTGTCCTGATCAGACCCGTTTATATTTTAATACAGATGACGGAAACATTGTCTTTTCCGCCCCGTTCGTTTGCCATCTTTACAAGCTCGCCCGCCAGTCCGTACATGGACTTGCGCGCCAGCGCCGTCTCGCAGATCTCCTGATCTGTGAGTTCTCCGAACAGACCGTCGGTACACAGGATGAGCATATCCCCCGGATACGTCTCAAACTGGAAGAAATCCGGCACTACTTTCCGTTCTCCCCCCACTGCCCGTGTGATCATATTTCTGCTCGGGTGATGCTCTGCTTCTTCCTTCGTAATGCTTCCGGCCCGCAGAAGCTGATTCACATACGTGTGATCCTCCGTGATCTGAAAGATCCGCCTGTCGCGGATCAGGTAGGCCCTGCTGTCGCCCACATTCACGATGTAGGCCTTATTGTTTTCACTGAGATAGGCGATGACCGTCGTGGTGGCCATGCCCGCGTTTTCCGGATCGCTGTGCGCCTTCTCATAGATCAGGCGGTTTGCTTCCGATAGACAGTCTGTGAAATAATCGCGCAGACGATTGTCGTCCGTGATCTGCCGTATGGGATGCAGCGCCACGTACTCGGCGATATTTCCCACGGCCAGGCGGCTGGCCAGTTCCCCTGAGTTGTGACCGCCCACTCCGTCCGCCACGATGTAAAGCTTTTGTTCGGGCAGCACAAACAGGGCATCCTCATTGTTGCCCCGTTTCATTCCCTGATCTGTTTTAAAGCCTGCGGTCACCATTGATTATCCCCTCTATTCTCTCCCCTTTTTCTCCATTTTGCAGATAAAAAATCCGTCCAGCCCATCCTCGAAGGGAAAGATCTGCCGCTGACTTTTCACGGCGAAATCCTCAGTCCCGCTGAGAAACGCAGCGACGACCTCCTCGTTCTCTCTTCGGTTGACCGTACACGTGCTGTACACCAGCACGCCCCCCGGCCGGACGTACTGCGAGGCTGTCTGCAGGATCCTGAGCTGCTTTTCCGGCAGCGTTTCCTCTTCTGCCTCCTCCTTGTATTTGATCTCCGGTTTCCGCCGGATCACTCCCAGCCCGGAACAGGGCGCGTCCACCAGGACCCGGTGGGCTTTTCCCAGAAGCTCCCGGTCGGTGGTCTCCCCGTCGAACTGTTTTGTCTCGATAATATGGATCCCCAGACGCCTGGCTTCGGCCTGGATCAGCCGGAGCTTCTTCTCATAGACGTCCCGGGAATAAACTTTTCCGCTGTCTCTCATGCGCTCCGCCGCAAAGAGACTCTTGCCCCCCGGCGCCGCGCACACATCCACCACAGTCTCCCCCGGCTGTGGGTCCAGCGCTTCCACCGCCAGCATGGAGCTCTCGTCCTGAACAGAAAAAGCGCCCTCCTGATAGAGACTGCTTTCCAAAAGCTGCCCGCCGGACACGCGCAGCGCCTCCGGCACCGCTTTTCCAGGACTCACCGCAGCTCCCTCTTCCAACAGCCGCCGCGTCAAGACCTCCGGCGTGATCTTCAGACGGTTTGCCCGCAGAGAGAGCTCCGGACGTTCGTTTCCCGCCGCCAGCAGCTTCTCGCAGACCTCCCTGCCGTACTGGGAGAGCCAGAGCCGGACGATCCACGGAGCGCAGGAATATCTCACAGACAGATATTCCGCAGGGTCCTCCCCCTCCTCCGGCAGCGAAAGTTCATCCTTTTTTTTCAGGTAAGAGCGAAGTACGCCGTTGATAAAGCCTTCGCGTCCCCTGCAGAATGCTTTGGCCAGTCTCACGCAGCCGTCCACCGCCGCGTAATCCGGTACGGAATCCATAAATGCGATCTGGTAAATACCCATCCGCAGAAGGACCCGGACCGCCGGTGATAGCCGGGCTTTCGGATTTGCCAGAAGCTGACGGGCCATGTGATCCAGCCACAGTTTCCGCTCCAGAACGCCGTAGGTCAGCTCCCGCACAAAGGCGGGAGAATCCGGTTTTTCCGCCTCCATATAGTGGTTCAGAGCCAGATTGGAATAGGATTCCTTCGTCTCCACATCTCTCAGAACCAAAAACGCTGTCTTGCGGTTTTTATCCACTTAGTCACGCCCTCTCATGGCAAGAATACGGATCAGATTGGCCACAGCCATGGCCAGCGCCGCCACGTAGGTCAGCGCCGCGGCGGAGAGCACCTTCTTCGCCCCTTCGTTTTCCTCCGGATACAGGATCTCCATCTCCGAAAGCTGCGCCAGCGCCCGCCTGCTGGCGTTGAACTCCACCGGCAGCGTGATCAGCTGAAAGATCACCGCTCCCAGAAAGAACAGTACGCCGATGCCGAACACCACATTTCCCGAAGAGGAACGCCCCAGCATCAGTCCAACGATCAGAAGCGGCCAGGCCAGATTGGAGACAAGCGATACCAACGGCGCTATCGCGTTGCGCAGCATCAGCGGCATATAGCTTCTCCCGTGCTGGATGGCATGTCCCGACTCGTGGGCTGCGATGCAGGCTGAGGCGATAGACGCCTCCCTGTAGACTGCCGGCGAGAGCCGCATTACGCCCTTTCTCGGATCGTAGTGATCCGAAAGCCTGCCCTGGGTCATCTCCACGGTCACGCCGGTGAGCCCGTTTCTGTCCAGTATCATCCGCGCCACCTGGGCGCCCGTCAGACCTCTGCGGCTCATCACTCTCGCATACGTAGCGTATGCGGAGTTCACCCTGCTCTGGGCAAACATGGTGAGTATGATGGCCGGCAGCAAAAATATCATCGAACTATAATATCCATATCCATAAAACATATTTATACCTCCCCTGCGGTGTCCCCCTCACCAGGTCTTCTGTAATTGATCATGGTAAAATCCGCGCATCGCGTCTGCGGCGCACAGAATTTGTAAAATAGCCGCCCTACGGCTATTTTACCCTAAAACCGCGCCGATTTCAATTTTGTTTCCTTTTATATAATCTTCCACCGACATGGCCCGTTTACCCGGAAACTGCAGCTTCCGGATGAGAATTCTTCCGCCCGCGGCAGCCACGGTCATTCCGCTCTTATCCACGGCCAGGATCGTGCCGTCCCCAGCTTCCGTTTCCCCGTCAAGCACTTCCGCCTCCCAGAGCTTTACGCTCTGTCCCTGATACATCGTATGCGCCACCGGCCAGGAATTGGTCCCCTGGATCAGACGCTTGATCCGTTCCGGTCTTTGATGAAAGTCCACGAAACAATCCTGCTTAAAGATCATCGGCGCGTGAGTGGCCAGAGCGTCGTCCTGCGGCGTCCGGCTGTTGGTCCCCGCCTCGATGAGCGGCAGCTGGGCCAGCAGAAGCTCCGTTCCCATGCCGGCCAGTTCCTCATGGAGTTCCGCCACCGTTTTATCGCCGATGGGCGTCTCCGCCTTTGCGATCATGTCTCCGGTGTCCATGCCCTCCGCCATGTACATCAGCGTTACGCCGGTGGTCTCCTCACCGTCGATGATGGCCCGGTGTATGGGCGCCGCTCCTCTGTACTTCGGCAGCAGCGAGGCGTGGATATTCACGCAACCCAGACGCGGCAGTTCCAGAATGGCCGGCGGCAGGATCCTGCCGTAGGCCGCTACGACGATGAGATCGGGAGCGGCGGCGGAAAGCTCAGCAAAAAATTCCTCGTTTCCCTTCACCTTCTCCGGCTGCAGTACCGGGATGCCGTATTCCAGCGCCGTCTCTTTCACCGGTGTGAACTGTATTTTTTTCCCGCGGTCCTTCGCCTTGTCCGGCTGCGTCACCACAGCGGACACTTCATAGCTGCTGTCGCAGAGACCCCGCAGCGCCGGCACCGCGAAGTCCGGCGTACCCATATAAACGATTTTCATCGGTATTTTACTCCATTTCCTCCGGTTCTTCATCCATCTTTCTCACATCCACCGCTTTATCAATGTAGAGGATGCCGTCCAGATGATCGTACTCGTGGCAGAAGGCCGCGGCCAGCAGATCTCTGCCCTCGTATTCCACCGGCTGGCCGCTGCGGTCCAGTCCTTTTATCTTCACATAGGCCGGCCGCTCTACCTTTCCGGCGTATCCCGGCACGCTGAGACAGGCTTCTTCCTCAAACTGCGTGCCTTCCTGGGCCACAAACTCCGGGTTGATCAGCTCGTAGAGATGATCGTCCAGCTCCACGATAAACATGCGGCGCATGATCCCCACCTGGGGAGCCGCGATCCCGATGCCCTGCTGCTCGTGAAGCGTGTCCAGCATGTCGTCCAGGATCATGCGGACATGATCGTTGATCTCATCCACCTCCTTGGCCCGCTTCGCCAAAACCTGATCTCCCCGAATCACTATATTTCTGACTGCCATGTCGTTCCTCCCGTTTTCAATCGTTTTTCTGCCGCTGTTTTTCCAAAGCTTCCATCAGAACCGCGAAAATTCCCGCCTTTGCAGACCTGATCCCGGCCCGCCGAAAACCTTCCGGCCGCCTGTGCGGCCGTCTTTCCCCGCTTCAGATAAAGCTGAAGGGATTGATATCCACCGTCAGCAGCACATCTGTCTTTTTCTTCACAAACAGCTCCTGCTTCATCTCCATTACTGCCGCAGCATGGGCTCTGCGCGTGCCCGCCGGCGCTTTCATCAAGATCTGATAGCGGTAAAATCCGTTGATCTTATTCATGGGCGCCGGATTGGGTCCCATGACGCACGGACGCTTCTGTCCTGCCAGGAGACGCCGCAGCATCTCTGCCGCCCGGCCCGCCGCCTCCGCCGCGTCGCTCTCCTTTTCCGCCGAGACGATCAGCTGAAACAGATCGCAGAAGGGCGGATAGTTGATCTGCCTGCGCAGCCGGATCTCCTGACTGTAAAATGCCTCGTAATCGTGATGGGAGGCGCAGGTCACCGCATAGTGATCCGGCGTATAGGTCTGGATGATCACCGTTCCCGGATCGTTCCCCCGGCCGGCCCGGCCCGCCGCCTGTGTGATCAGCTGAAAAGTCCTCTCCGGCGCGCGGAAATCCGGGATGTTCAGCGACACGTCCGCCGATACCACGCCCACCAACCCTACGCCTGCAAAATCCAGACCTTTGGCTACAAGCTGGGTGCCGATGAGAATGTCTGTTTTTCCCCTGCGGAAATCCTTCAGGATCTTGTCGGCGCTGCCCTTTTTCCTGGCCGTGTCCAGGTCCAGCCTGGCCGCCGCCGCTTCCGGAAACATTTCCTTCACGGCCTCCTCCACCTTCTCCGTCCCCGTACCGAAATAGCGGATGTACTTTCCTCCGCAGTCCGGGCACAGTTCCGGCAGAGTCTGTCTTTTACCGCAGAAATGGCAGATGCAGGACCGCTCATCCTTGTGGTAAGTCATGGAGATGCCGCAGTCCGGACAGCGGACTACATAACCGCAGGTCCGGCAGGATACAAAGGTAGAATACCCTCTTCTGTTCAAAAATAGTATGACCTGCTGTTTTTTCTCCAGCGTCCCGCTGATCTGCCGGAACAGTTCTCTGCTGAAAATACTCTTGTTTCCCGCCAGCAGTTCCTCCCGCATATCCACGATCTCGACCTGAGGCAGAGGCGTTTTGTTGTACCTCTGCTTCAGCGTAAGCTCCGTAAAGATCCCGTTTCTGCTGCGGTAAGCTGTCTGCAGAGACGGCGTAGCGCTGCCCAGAAGGACCGCGGCCCCGTGAAGCATGGCGCGCTTGATGGCCACCTCCGCCGTGTCGTACTTGGGCGACATATCGGATTTATATGTGGTCTCGTGTTCCTCGTCCAGCACGATGATCCCGATATGGGAAAGCGGCGCGAATACGGCGGAGCGGGCTCCGATGACGATCTTCACCTCACCCTTCTTCACACGCATCCACTCGTCGTATCTCTGCCCCAGCGACAGTTTACTGTGGAGCACAGCGGTATTTTCCGCTCCAAAACGACCGATGAACCGCTCGATGGTCTGAGTGGTCAGCGAGATTTCCGGAACCAGCATGATCGCTGTTTTTCCCGCCTCGATCACTCTGGCGATGGCCTGCATGTACAGCTCTGTCTTGCCGCTGCTGGTAACGCCGTTGATCAGGAAGACCTGATGCACGCCCTTGCCCAGCACCGGTTCCATGGCGTCCATGGCCTTCTGCTGTTCCTCCGTCAGCGCTCTGGCTTCCGTGGAAGAAAACTGCGCCTCCCCCAGGGGATTTCTCTTTTTCCCCCGCTTGGAGGGGCTGCCCGCCGGCGTAAAGCATTTTACCGCATCGATGTAGCGGCAGAGGTAACGGCTGCGCATCCACCGGCAGGTGGCCACGGCCTCCTGGCCCAGACACACCTCCGGATCCTTTTCCGCTATGTATTTCAGCCCTTTGACCGGCGACGGCAGTTCATCCATCACTTCAAAGACATAGGCATCGCGCAGCTTCTTCCCTCTGGCGAAGGACACCTGCACCTTGTCGCCGATCTGAATGCTCTCGTCCTCCGAACCGTAGGTGTAAAACCCGTCGGTGCTGTCGCTGCTGTTGTCGATCACCACGTTAACATATTTCATTCAAAACGCCTTTCACCGCTCTGCGAGGCCCGTCTCTCTTTAAGCGCGCGGCCCCTCTGTGCTGCGGCAGACGCGTTCCGTCCTTACAGCAGATGGATCTCGTTTCTGCCGCACTCCTCGATCATGTCCTGAGGCCATACCGCCACCTGGACTTCGCCGATGTGGGCCTTCTTCAGGAAAAACATACAAAGTCTGGACTGTCCAATGCCCCCTCCGATGGAATAGGGCAGCTCTCCGGAGAGAATGGCTCTGTGGAAGGCCAGTTCCTTCCTGTCCTCCGCGCCGGCCAGCGCCAGCTGGCGCTCCATAGCCGTCTCGTCCACCCGGATACCCATGGACGAGATCTCATAGGCCATGCCCAGCACCTCGTTCCAGAGTATAATATCCCCGTTCAGCTCCCAGTCGTCATAGTCCGGCGCCCGTCCGTCGTGGGGCTCCCCGGACTTCAGCCTGCCGCCGATCTTCATGATAAACACGGCCTTCTGCTCTTCCGCGATGAGGTTTTCCCTCTCTTTCGCCGTCTTTCCGGGGTAGCGGTCCGCCAGCTCCTGGGCGGTGATGAAACAGATCTCGTCCGGCATCTCAAAACGCAGCTGCGGGTATTCCACATAGACGAACCGCGACAGCTTCTTCATGGCGTTGTAGATGGCGCGGACCGTCTCCCGCAGATATTCCTCCGTCCGGTCCTCCCTGCGGATGGCCTTCTCCCAGTCCCACTGATCCACATAGATGGAATGGAGATTGTCCAGTTCCTCGTCTCTGCGGATAGCGTTCATGTCGGTATAGAGACCCGTTCCCGGCTCAAATCCGTATTTTCCCAAAGCCATTCTCTTCCACTTGGCCAGCGACTGAACGACTTCCACCCGCTTCTCATCCATATCCTTAATGGTAAAATCAACGGTGCGCTCCACTCCGTTGAGGTTGTCGTTGAGCCCGCTTTCCGGAAATACGAAAAGCGGCGCCGTGACGCGCTGCAGCCGGAGCGCTTTCGCCAACTCTACCTGAAAGAAATCCTTTACCTTTTTGATCGCGATCTGACTTTCCATCACATCCAGAAGGGGACGATACCCTTCCGGCAAAATTATTTTAGACATTTTTTTCTCCTTTGCCTCGTTTTCATTTACTGATTTTTTATCTCTCCAAATTTTTATCTCATCTCGACCGTATCTCCCCGGACCCTTATTCCGTCATTTCTGCTCTGTATGTGGTCTCAGAGCAGACGCGGGCTCCGTCTGCTTCAGATGGCCCTTGGCAAACTCGCAGCCGCAAAAATTCTGACGGTAGAGCCCCCATTCTCTCGAAAGCTCCACCGAACGCTGATAACCAGCCTTCTTCTTAAAATCCTCCGCCAGAAACGAAACGCCCTGCTCTGCGCCGATGGATTCGCCCAGGGCGGCGATGAGCGGAAAGTTCTTGTGAGGGCTGACGGAAAGCGTGGTGGTGAAATGAGTAAATCCCAGACGCTTGGCCTCCGCCGCCGTCTCCGCGAGACGCATGCGGAAGCAGACGGTACAGCGCGCCCCGCCTTCCGGCTCCCCTTCCAGACCCCTTACCAGTTCAAAATATCTCTGTGGATCGTAGGTTCCCTCCAGAAATCGTATCCAGTCATCCGGCGGCAGACACTGATTGCAGACCTCCAGATATGCCTTCTGCGTCTCTCTTCTCTTTTCATATTCCGCTTTTTCCGTTATATTCGGATTATAATAAAAAACCGTCAGGCGATAACGGGAGATCAGCCTCTCGATCACAGCCGTACTACATGGTCCGCAGCAGCTGTGCAGCAGGAGCTCCGGTCTCGTGTTTCCCTTTTCGCCGCTCATTCCCGTCACCTCGCATTCTTGCATTTTCCGTCCTTTTGTGCTTCAATAGATTCACGGACTCCCCCGCCTGGCCCCGCCCTGCAGCGACGCCGGGAGAGGGTACATCCAGACAACTTAAGTTATAATTATACCACAAATCAGTCACACTGCAAACGAGACAGGCAAATAAACTTTGCTGATCCCGTGTTTTTTGTATCAAATTTTGGAGTAAGGATCACATGAAAACAACTGGAAATATCTTCGGCAGCAATCACTTCAATACCATCGGTTCCTGGCTGAAAAAGGAGTTTGGCTGCCGCGTCATGAAATTGTCGCTGGACGCCGGTTTTACCTGTCCCAACCGCGACGGTTCCAAAGGGACCGGCGGCTGTATCTTCTGCTCTGAGGACGGCGCCGGTCACTACGCCAGCGATATACCCGGCCAGATCCGTCTGCTGCACAACAAATGGCCCCAGGGCAGCTATATCGCCTATTTTCAGAGTCACACCAACACCTACGCCCCCACAGAGACACTGCGCAGCCTGTTCGACCAGGCCCTCTCACAGCCCGGCGTCGTGGGACTGGCCGTGGCGACCCGCCCCGACTGTCTGCCGGAGGATGTGCTGGATCTTCTCTCCGAATATGAGCGTCGAACGTTCCTGTGGGTCGAGCTGGGGCTTCAGACCATCCACGACAGCACGGCGCAGCGGCTGAACCGCTGCTATCCGCTGGCCGTCTTCGATCAGGCCATGGCCGCTCTGTCCGCGCGGAACATACGCACCGTGGTCCATCTGATCCTGGGGCTTCCCTGGGAGACCCGGGAGATGATGCTTCAGTCCGCAGATTATGTGGGCGCTCTTCATCCCTTCGGCGTCAAGCTGCACATGCTGCACGTCATGAGAAATACTGCTCTTGCGGATCTGTACCAGCTGCGTTTTTCGGAGAATGCCGGCGCGGATTTCTACTGGCATATCTTTGAACAAAAAGAGTACATCGATCTGATCGTCGATGTACTCGAACGTCTCCCCCAGGATATTACCATTCACCGGGTCACCGGCGACGCGCCGCCGGAGGAACTGCTGGCGCCCCTGTGGAGCACCGACAAGCGCTCCGTGCTCAACGGCATTCAAAAGGAATTTAAGCGGCGGGACAGCTGGCAGGGAAGATCCTGCACAGTCCCCTGATCCGTCTTCTCTGTCAGGACTGGGGCCGCGCCGCGCCCGCAGCGATATACTCGTCGTAAATACCCTGCAGCCAGGACTCCTTGCCCCTGAGCGCTGTTAAAAACTGGCTGGTCTCAGCGGCGATGAGCTGCAGCGGAAAGGTATCCGCATATTGTGTGAATTGCGGGATCCTGTCCGTCTGGGCGTTCAGACGGGCGCTGTTGTCCGGAGACTGGTAAACGTCATTGATCGCCTCATGCAGCTTCCGTTTACGCTCATACTCCTGCGCAAGCGCCGACAGTTCTGCTGTCAGCGCGGCGTCCCCAGAGTCTTTTGCAGCCTGCATGCGCCGATCCAGATCAAAATACGGATTTCCTTCCTCCCAGTCCAGCAAGTATAATTTTTCTTCATTCTCTATATTCATCCATCTGACCCACAGGTCATTGATCTGATCCCAGGTCCTGTCGATGTCTGCGACCATTTTTTTTGCTTCTGTTCTGACCTGAACAGGGGTCATCTCCTTATTGACAAACTGGACGTCGGCCACCGTGATCTTGGGCCGCTCTTCCGGCCACAAAAGCTTTGTCAGCACAGTGGCCGCCTCCGCTCTGGTGGCGGAAGACTGAGGATAAAACATTCCGTATGTTCCCACCATCATTCCTGCCGAATACGCCCGTTCCATGGCATCCCTGCGGTCAGCTGCGATCTGACCGTGATCCGTCATCATATAACGGATGTTTGTCACCGCCCTGATATTCTCGCCCCTGCAGGCGGCGGCGTTCATCAAAATATATGCCATGTCCTCCCGCCTGACAGGCTGGTCCAGCACGCGGTCAAATCCATCCTCCGCTGTGACGATCCCACGGCTCAGAGCGTACTCAAAGACAGGCGCGGCCCAGTGCTCGCCCTCCCGTCTGGCGCGCAGCGGAGCCTTCACATCCACCGCGTACACGCACAGCGCCATATATTCCCCCACTGTGATCGTATTCTCCGGACGGAATGTCCCGTCCTCGTATCCGCTGATCAGCCCGGCTCCATTCAGTCTCGTTACGTATGGCTCATACCATTCCCAGCTGGGTATATCGCTGAAAACGAACTGTCCCTGCGGCTCCGGTCCTGCCGTCTCTTCGGCGTAAACACAGAAGGACCCGCACAGAAACACCGTCAACGCCATTGCGGCGCCTGTCATACGCCTTATGATCCCTCTCATTTTAAACCTCCCCTTAGTCCGGCCATTCGATCGATCTATTGTCCCTCACTATTTTGATAGCCCATGCGTCCCCTGCGCACTGCATCCGCCGATACTGGCTTTTGGCCATTATACCACAGCCGTCCTGTATTTTTTTCCTCAGTTGACCGGCGTTTTCCATGTTCTTCATCGCAGCCCGGGCCGCCGTCTGCGACTTGGGAGAATCAGGATCTTTTCTTCACAAACCTGAAACGCCCCGGAGACCGGCTCAACATTTTTGCCGGCCGCGCGGGGCGTTGTTATTCCCACCGGGCGCTAAAACATTTTGATCTGGTCCTCGATGACCTCCATAGGACCCAGACGCCCGTCGTTATAGTGTTTTCTGCACAGGGATACATACATGTCGTTTCCTCCTACGACGATCTGTTCTCCCGATTTTACGAATTTGCCGTCCACCACCCGGGCTACCATGGTGGCTTTTCTGCCGCACCAGCATATGGTCTTGATCTCCTCGATCTTATCCGCGTAGACCAGCATATAATAGGAGCCTTCAAAGAGTTCGTTGCGGAAATCGTTTTTCAGACCGTAGGCCAGCACCGGAGTATCGAAGCTGTCCACGATCTCCACCAGTTCCTGCACGTGATGCTTTTTCAGAAACTGACATTCGTCCACCAGCACGCAGTCGATACGCTTATAGGTATCCGCCTCCATGAACAGTTTCAGGATGTTCGTCTCGTCGTTGATCATCACCGCGTCCCGGCTCACTCCCAGACGCGAGGTCACCTGTCCCGCTCCGTAACGGTCGTCCACAGCAGAAGTCAGGACCCACACGTTTTTTCCCCGCTCCTCATAATTATATGCAACCTTGATCAATTCAAGGGATTTTCCCGCGTTCATCGTACTGTATCTATAATAAAGCTGCGCCATGTTTCGCTCTCCTTCTTCTCGTCCGCCGGAACCGGCAAGGCAATCATCAACTATCGTCCCTACCTATTCTAAGCGAGAAATGGTTCAAAATCAAGGCGCAATTCCCCTTTGGGATCATTCCAGAGGGATCAGCGCGTCGGCCTTTTCCCCCGGCTTCAGCGAAGATTCGGTGGTCAGGCGAATTTTCAGTTTCACGCATTCTTTATTTTTGTTAGCCTGAGTCTGCATATCCTTCGGCGTATACTGGGCGGTCAGGCCAATATAGGCGATCTCTCCCTCACTGTTCTCTTTTTTTCCGGCGATCCCTACCTTTTGACCGTCAGAAACGGCATAGAGATCTTCCTCCGGCAGGTATACGACGAGATAGCGTCCTCCCCGGTCGGAAATATCCATCAGATTGCTTCCAGCGCTCACCACGTCGCCCACCGAGAAATTGACACTCATAACAGTTCCACCGCAGCCCGCCCGGATTACATATTTATTCAATTTCTCCGCCGCCTGATCCAGCTGCGACTGCGCCTGACGCAGCGCGGCGGCCGCCTGGCCGATCTCATAGTCGTCCGGCCCCTGCAGGAGCTGTTTTTTCTGCTGCTCCGCCGTTGAAAGGCGGGCCCGCGCGCTGTTCACCGCGTCCCTGGCAGTGACCATCCGTTCTTTCGCTTCGTCGTAGTCAGCCTGAGCCGCTGCGCCCTCCTGCCATAAGATCTCCATTCTGGCCAGATCCTCCTCTGCCTTTTCACAGGCCGCCTGGGCGCTGTTTACATTGCTCTGTTCAATCGCCACCTGATTGTCCGCCTGAATCACTTCCTCCCCGTCAGCGCCCTTTTGCAGCCCGTCCAGGGCAGCCTGCTTTTGATCACGCACCGCTTGAAGCTGCTCTACCGTGTATCGCTCATCTTCATCATCGAGAACCGCGATCACGTCGCCCTGCTCCACCTGCTGGCCCAGCACAGCCTGAAACTCTTTGATCTTTCCCGAGACCTCTGCCACCTGAGCGGCCACGTCGGCCTCAACGACTCCCGTCAATGTCAACGTGCCGCTGTCCGCGCAGCCGGAAAACAAAAGCAGGACGCACAGTCCGGCCGCTGATGTGCGGATCAGCTTACCGATGTTCTTTATTCTCAGCATCACATTCTCTCCTCATTCCCCGCGTCATAAACTGCACAAAATACTCCGTCTCTTTTTCTTCTCTGCCCGCAAATTGTTCCGGCAGCATCATAAAATGCGTGAAAACATATCCGAACAGACAACTGAGAAACAACCGGGCCAGAGCGTTCTCCGGCAGATCCACCACCAGCTTTTTATCCCGCAGGACCGCCATCTGCTGTTCCAGTTCCCTCAACGGCATATTTTTTATGAGTATGTCCCGCACTTCTGGCTGAAAAGGGATCTCCTGAAGCAATACCTTGAAGATCGGCATCACCTTCATCGCCAGCTTAAACCTGTCGCGCATCAGCACGTACAGAAAATCTTCCAGAGAGTTATAGTCTGCGCTGAATATCTCCTCTAATCCTGCGCTTGCCAGCGGCCGCATGACCTGACTTGCAAGCCGCTCGGACAGATACATCATCAACTCTTTCTTCGATCCAAAATGTTTGAATATCGTACCTTCCGCCACTCCGGCCGCATCTGCGATCTCTTTGGTGGATGTGGATGCGTACCCTTTTTCTCCAAACAGAACGATGGCAGTCAGCAAAATACGGAACTGCTTTTCCGTCATGCTGTTCTCATCCTGCGCCAGCAGACCGCGTAGTTGCCGCTCCAGTTCTTCTGATATTCCCGCGCGATCCTGCTTACCTTGTTGATCCCGCATTTCTCTTTTTTTCACAGCAGTCCCCTCCTATACCTGGCCTCCGCCCGTCTCTGTCTTCCATCAAATTTTCCGATACCGCTTCAGCAGCAGAACGTTTGCTGTCATAAAAACCGCTGCACAGCACAGAAGCACACCAAGGTCGCCGATAATGTCCGACAGTCCCTCTCCTCTGATCATCACGCCTTCCAGGGCATCCGCCACGTAGTAGAGCGGCATGAATCTTCCAACGACTTCCATTGCAGGAGACAACTCAAAGATCCCGGAAAAAAACACCTGCGGAACGATGACCACGGGCACGAACTGGATCATCTGAAACTCGTTTCCGGCAGCAGTCGACAGCAGGATCCCCAGAGTCAGCGCGGTCACAGCAGTCAGCCCGGTGACCAGAATGACCAACGGAAAAGCCCCCACCATCATCACGTCCAGCACATAGATAACATAGACGGATATCAGCGTGGACTGCAGCACCGTAAATATACCGAAACCCGTTACATAACCGGCCACGATCTCCCACCTGCGCACCGGCGATGAGAGCAGCTTTTCCAGCGTCCCCGAATTACGCTCCTGCAAAAAAGAAATACCGGCCACGAGAAACACGAAAAAAAAGATGATCGTTCCAATCAGCATCGGGCCAAAATGATCAAAATCGGTCAGGTCGTCGCTGCCGTAGAGATAGGTGATATCCGGTGTCAGATCCGGCCGCCCGCCGGAGATCCCCCGCAGAGTCATCCCATTCTGCGCCGCGGTCAACGCCTGTACTGCGATCTGAGAACGAGCGGTGTCGCTTCCGTCCACCAGAGCGGACAGTTTGCCGCTGTCAATACGGACGGCGGCTGTCACCGCGCCGGTCTCCAGCGCTTCCCGTGCCGCGTCCTCCCCGCATTGAATCACTCTGATATTGTTGTCGTCCAGGGCCTGAATATAGGCGGACGGCGCGTTCACTACGGCCACCGTCACCTGCAGGGCCGGGCCGGCAAGTACGACGGAGACCAGAGTCAGTACGATGATGGGGGCCATGATCATGAGCGCCAGTGTCCGTTTGTCCCTGCGCATCTGCCATAAGATCCGCATCGCCAGAGCTTTTACTCTCATAAACGCTCCCCCTCTCTCTCGTAGTAGAGAAACGCTTCTTCCACGCTTGCGGTACCGCTGCGCCTGACCAGATCTTCCGGCGTGCCATCGGAGATGATCGTTCCCTCCCGCAGCATGGCCAGCCGGTGACAGTTCTGCGTCTCATCCATTACATGAGTGGTTATGACGATGGTCGTTCCGCCCGCACTGATCCTGCGGAGCTGCTCCCAAATAGTCTTCTTCAGCAGAGGATCGATCCCCACCGTGGGTTCGTCCAGTATCAGAACCCCCGGTCTGTGCAGCAGCGCGGCAGCCAGCGAAAGCCTGCGCTTCATGCCTCCCGAAAAATTTTTCACCTGTTTTTCCCGATCCCCCGCCAGATCCACTAAATCCATCACCTCCGGGATCCGTTTATCCAGCTCCCGTCTCCCCATGCCGTACAGCGCGCCGAAAAAGCGGAGGTTTTCTTCCGAAGACAGTGCCGGATACAGCGCGTCCCCCTGGGTCATATAACCGATCTGCCCCATGATACGGCGCTCTGGCATCTTCTTTGACATCAGAAAAGCCTCCCCCGTCGTTGGCGCTAAAATCCCTGCCATGATCTTTACCATGGTTGTCTTTCCTCCGCCGGAAGGACCCAATAGGCCGTAAATGCAGCCGTATGGAACTTCAAGGCAGATATCGGAAAGGATCTGTTTTTTTCCAAAAAAATGATTGACATGCTTCAGCGAGATGCAGCTGTCCATATGACTTCCTCCCGTCCCGGCTCTGAGTTGTCGCTCTTAAAAAGTGAGTGATCACTCACTTCAATTTAAAATCATTCTAACATAGGTGAAAACTGATGTAAAGTACTTAAATTTTTTGCGACAGTCAGTTGAGTTCGGAAATTTTGCATAAAAAAATAACCCCTCGGACTCATTGTCAGCAAGAGGCTACTTTTAGGAAAATGGTGCCCAGAACCGGAATCGAACCAGTGACACGAGGATTTTCAGTCCTCTGCTCTACCGACTGAGCTATCTGGGCATACGTAAAACTTATGTAATTGTAGATCGTAAGGCATTGTTTTGGTGGGCCATCAGGGACTTGAACCCGGGACCTGCCGGTTATGAGCCGGATGCTCTGACCAACTGAGCTAATGGCCCACACCAAAGATGGTCGGGGTGACAGGATTCGAACCCGCGGCCCACTGGTCCCAAACCAGTTGCGCTACCAAGCTGCGCTACACCCCGCTATCAAATCCTTAAAAAATTTGGCAGGGGCAGTAGGACTTGAACCCACGGCACGTGGTTTTGGAGACCACTGCTCTACCAACTGAGCTATACCCCTATAATACCTTGCTTGATAAAAATGGCGGAGAAGATGGGATTCGAACCCATGCGGCCCTTACGAACCCTAACGGTTTAGCAAACCGTCCTCTTCAGCCTACTTGAGTACTTCTCCTCGTCAGTGCAGGTGCAAAAGCTGTCTTGGCGGAGAGGGTGGGATTCGAACCCACGGCCCCTTTCGGAGTCACTGGTTTTCAAGACCAGCTCCTTAAACCGCTCGGACACCTCTCCATTATATGAGTTCTGCATCCTTCAGTTTATTGGTGACCCATCCGCGATTCGAACGCGGGACACCTTGATTAAAAGTCAAGTGCTCTGCCAACTGAGCTAATGGGTCATATGGCTGGGGTAGCAGGACTCGAACCTACGAATGACGGAGTCAAAGTCCGTTGCCTTAACCGACTTGGCTATACCCCATTCTTAAATAAAAATTGGTGAGCCCATAGGGATTCGAACCCCAGACACACGGCTTAGAAGGCCGTTGCTCTATCCAGCTGAGCTATGGGCCCATGCAGTTTTCGCCAAGTCAGACGCTGTATTGTATGAGGTCGGCGCCCAAACGCCGGCGCTCATTTGAAAACGTTGGAGCGGATGATGAGAATCGAACTCACACTATCAGCTTGGAAGGCTGAAGTTCTACCATTGAACTACATCCGCAGATTTGGAGCGGAAGACGAGATTCGAACTCGCGACCCTCGCCTTGGCAAGGCGATGCTCTACCCCTGAGCCACTTCCGCATATTTAATTGGTGGAGGGAGATGGATTCGAACCATCGAAAGCTCAGCTAACGGATTTACAGTCCGCCCCCTTTGGCCACTCGGGAATCCCTCCAATTTTAAGTTGTGGAGCTGGCGATCGGAATCGAACCAACAACCTGCTGATTACAAATCAGCTGCTCTACCGTTGAGCCACGCCAGCGCATTATCGCTTGACTGTATCTCAGTTAAAAAAATGGCGACCTGGATCGGGCTCGAACCGACGACCTCCAGCGTGACAGGCTGGCATTCTAACCAACTGAACTACCAGGCCATAATTTCTTATGGTGGGCGCTACAGGGCTCGAACCTGTGACCCCCTGCTTGTAAGGCAGGTGCTCTCCCAGCTGAGCTAAGCGCCCTGGTGTTGCATTTTTTAACTATCTGACACATTTATTAACTATACAGCATTTCTTTCAAAGTGTCAAGCGTTATTTTCAATTTTTTTATTTTTCTCTTCAATTTCGACTTTTTATTCCACCGCCCCTGAAGACGGTCCGGGCTGTCGCTTCTGAAGAAGACCGGGGATGCGCCTGTCTCTTGAACAAACTCCGGAGAGAGGATCTCTCCTCTCTCCGCAGCCCTCAAACTGGCTCCAAGGGTGGGGCTCGAACCCACAGCCTATCGGTTAACAGCCGAGTGCTCCACCATTGAGCTACCTTGGAACGTTGCACATCTCATTGACGGTCGAGAATTATATTAACACAAGGATTTTTTGTTGTCAATACAAAACATGCGTCTTTTCTTCATGTTTTTTCCCAGAAACCACCACCTCCTTCATTTTGCCCGGTTTGTCCGCTTTTATGACCGCTGAGATGAATTACATGATTTTCCCATTTTATCTGTTCCGTATGGCTAGATCAATTCTTCCAGCGTCATTAAATTTTTCATGAGCGACTCCAGGGAATCCGGTCCCAGGGTCTCCTCGATCTTTCGCTGCGCGCGGCTCCATCGTTTTTTACTTTCCTCTATTCTGACAGAGCCGGACGGGGTCAGCCGCATTCTCCGGTCCCGCTCTCCTTCTGCCGACGCATCCTCGATCAGCCCCATGTCAAAAAGAGGCCTGAGATTCCGGGTAACGGTGGTGCGCTCCAGCTTCACGGCGCCGGCCAGCGCCGTAACGCTGGCCGGCTGCAGCCTGCTCAGATTG
The DNA here is from genome assembly GCF_900605495.1 of Bacilliculturomica massiliensis. Classification (GTDB taxonomy): domain Bacteria; phylum Bacillota; class Clostridia; order Peptostreptococcales; family Anaerovoracaceae; genus Bacilliculturomica; species Bacilliculturomica massiliensis. The sequence goes on along the minus strand of NZ_LR027603.1, from coordinate 870,979 downwards.
ATGAGCAGGGAATATTGATTCAGCGTCAGTCCTCCCTCCCTCAGCTGGCGATCATAGTATTTTGTGACGGCGTTGGCCGCCCTTCTCAGGTTGATGCAGTAGCACGCGCTGTTTTTCTTTTCCCCGCTCTCTTTCATATATGATCTCCTGTTCTTTCATCATTACACTGCACGGTCACAGACGCGATCCTGTGACCGGCTTTATTTCTGCAGTCTTACGGCCGGGTCCAGCTTTTGCCACCCAGGGCAGCTGTTCCTGTCCGAATACCAGCGGCACACCGGTCTGCAGTCATAGCAGCGGCTGCCCTCCTCTCCGGCGCGCGCCCTGCTCACCCAGTCAGGGTCTACCAGCATTCCTCTCAGCACGGCCACAAAGTCGACGAATCCCTCTGAAACCAGCTGAGCCGCTTCCCTGGTACCGATCTGCCACACAGCGCACACCGGCACGTTTACCTTATCCCGGATCCCTTTCGCTCCGTAGACAAAACCGCTGTGCTCAAATCCCTCCGGCACCGGGAGACCTCCTCCGTCCACGATCTGCGCCAGCGGAATGGTGCTGTAGGATATATCCAGAAGATCCGCTCCTCCCTGTTCCAGCAGCCGGGCGATCTCCCCCGCGTCCTCAAGATCCGGCGTGTTGCATCCCATTCTGCAGGAAATGATAAAATCCGGTCCTGTTCGTTCTCTGATCCCCGCCAGGATCTCCAAGGCAAAACGCGCGCGGTTCGCGGCGCTTCCCCCGTATTCGTCCGTCCGCTTATTGATGGCGGATGAGAAGAACTGATCCAGGAGATAGAGGTGCGCGCAGTGCAGCTCTATGCCGTCGAATCCGGCCTTCTCCGCCCGGACCGCGGCGGCGACATATTTCTCCCTCAATTCAGCGATCTCCCCCGCCGTCAGCGCCCTGGCCCTCACGCCGTTCTCCTCATAGTCCGATGACGACACCGGATCATCGGAGACAGAAGGAACGGTCCTGAATCCCGCATGGTGGATCTGCATCAGCACGCGGGCTCCCCGCTGATGACAGATCTCCGGGATCTCAGTCAAGTCCTCTGCCAGCTGATCGCTCCAGATGCCCAGCTGATTTTCGTTCAGCCTGCCGTCCGGACTGACGCACATGGCCCCCGTAACGATCAGCCCCGGACCTCTGTCCGCCACCCATCGGTAATGCGCCAGATGGGCTGGCGTCACTTTCCCTTCCGGCGCTTCCAGATCGCATACCACCATCGCGGGGAACACGATCCGATTCCTGATCCTGCAGTTTCTTACGGTAATTTCCGAAAATAAATCAGTCATGGCCTTACCCTCCTGTTTCCTTAGAATGATCCTCAACATTTTCAGTGTATATACACTATAATATCCTGAAAAATCCAGCCTGTCAACAGAATATCACGGGGAAAACAGATCTTGACATCACGAAAACCTTTGTGTTACCATTAGTCCGATAACGGACTAATTATTTCAGTCTTATTCCATTCAGCTGGAGGTACCATATGTTCAACGCATCCGATCGGATAAAACAATACAATGCACTCTGGAGGGAAGCTAACGCCATGTACGGCGACTGGGCGAAAAAACACGGTCTCTCTTATTATGAACTTCTGGTCGTTCTCTCCCTCACGGAGGCCGACGGCGTCTGCAAGCAGAAGGATATCTGCGCTCAGTGGCTGCTGCCGAAGCAGACGGTCAATACCATCCTGAAAAACTTTTTAAGTCGCGGCTGGGTCGAGCTGACGCCCTGTGGGGCCGATCGGCGCAACAAGGCCATCCATCTGACCGGATCCGGCCGGGAATCTCTCGGCGCGGTGGCCGCGGAACTCCAGGAACACGAGTGCTCTGTCCTCAGCAAACTGGGAGAAGAACGCGCGGGTGAACTGATCCGGATCACCTCTCTGTATAATACATTTTTTAAAGGAGACTGAGATCCATGAACGTACGCAGAGAATTTTATAAATATGTGATCCCGTCCATGCTGGCTTTCGCTCTGTCGGGCGTATATGCTATCGCCGACGGTTTCTTTGTGGGAAACGCGCTGGGTGACAGCGCGCTGGCCGCCATCAACATCGCTTACCCTATCACCGCGCTGCTTCAGGCCGCAGGCACAGGGATCGGCATGGGCGGGGCCATTCAATATTCGATCAGCCTGGGCGCAGGAGACCGGCGGCTGGGCAGGCAGTATTTCGGCGTTTCCTGCGGGGCCCTGATGGCGGCCGGCATTCTGCTCGCGATCCTTTTCCTGTCCGCTTCTCCCATATTGCTTCGATTCTTCGGAGCGTCAGGCAAGATCTACGGGCTGGCCTTGGAATACATCCGCTGGATCACGGCAGGCGCCTTGTTTCAGATCCTGGCCACCGGCCTGGTGCCCTTTATCCGGAACATGGACGGCGCGCTCACCGCCATGGCCGCCATGATCGCAGGATTTATGACCAATATCTTTCTGGACTACCTCCTTGTGTGGCGCCTGCCCTGGGGCATGACGGGCGCCGCTGCGGCCACCGTGGTCGGCCAGACGGTGACGCTTCTGGTCTGTCTGGCGTTCTTTATCGTTAAAAAGGAAATGCCTGTCCTTTCCTTCGGCGGCGCCGGTCTGGATCTGCTGAAAAAAATCCTGCAGGTGGGCCTGTCGCCTTTCGGGCTCACCTTCTCCCCCAACATCACGCTCATACTGGTAAATAAAAGCGCCGCCCTGGTGGGCGGTGCGGCGGCGGTCACCTGCTATGCGCCCATCAGTTACATTTCCGCCGTGGTCATCCTCCTGCTTCAAGGCGTGAGCGACGGCAGCCAGCCGCTGCTGAGTCTGTCCTGCGGCGAGGGAAAAATGGATAAAACAAAAGCGGTGCGCGATCTGGCGTACCGCTTCTCAGCCCTGGTAAGCGTAATTTGCATCGTGTTTCTGTTTCTGTTCAGAGAGAATGCGGCCCTGCTCTTCGGCGCATCCGCTCAGATCACGCGGGACGTGGCCGCCGCGCTTCCCATCTTCCTCTGCGGTTACCTGCCGATCTGCATCTCCCGGGTGACCATCGCCTACTTCTACGCCACAGGAGAAAACCGCCGGGCGTATTTCCTGATCTACGGGGAGCCGCTTTCCCTGGGGCTCCTGCTGCTCATCCTGCCCCCCGGGGCGGGGATCGTCGGAACCTGGCTCTCCGTTCCCCTTTCCCAACTGTTCGCCGTCTGTCTGAGCGTCTTTTTCCTGCGCAACGGGAAAAAGTCCTTCAGACCAGTTTCTCCTCCCGGTCAAGGACCCGGCAGCCTCCCCCGGTGACTTCGGATAACAGCCCCTCGACAGCCTGTAAGTCTTCCGGGGCGCAGGTGAGCGTTATCCTGACCACGTCGCTGAATTCCGTGTCTGCGATGACGAACGCGCCGTCCTTTTCCAGATTCTGAAGTTTCCCCAGAAAGGTGTAGCCGATCTCCGCTGTGAGAAAGACGGTCTCGCGGACCTGATGGATGCCGGCCGCCTCCACCGCCAGCTTGGCGCTGCCAGTATAGGCGCGGACCAGTCCTCCCGTTCCCAGCTTTACGCCGCCGAAGTAGCGCGTCACCACCACCGCCACGTTGGTCAATCCCTCCCGATCCAGCATCTGCAGCACGGGAGCCCCCGCGGTCCCCTGGGGCTCCCCGTCGTCGCTGCACCACTTCAGCTCGGATTTTTCTCCCACGATAAACGCGGGCACGTTATGGGTCGCCTGCCGGTGCAGGTCTCTTATCCCCGCGATAAACGCCTCCGCCTCTTCCCGCGAATTCACAGGCGCGGCGTAGGATAAAAAGCGGGAGCGCTCGATGACCTGCTCCGCCTCCCCTTTCTGTTTTACTGTTTTGTATCGGATCACTGGTCCTTCCCCCTCAATTTCGTAAATGTGCCGGCGGTCTGTATAACTGCCGTCCGCTTGTCCGTCCCGTTTACTCGTCGGCGCAGAAAGCCTGCAGCCTGTTTCTGTCCGCCTCGCCCAGACTGATCTCAAAGTAGGTTCCCTCGTCCCGGTACTCCATTTTCTCCGGCTTCGCCTTCTCGCAGAGATAAGAGGATATGTCGCCTCTGTGGTAAGGGATCAGAAGTCTGGTCATCTTCTGGTCCGAAAACAGAGAAGATCTGATCGCTCCGATCAGCTCGTCCACATTCTGCCCGGTCAGCGCCGACAGCTCGATTCCCGGTCTGCCGAAGAGGACCGCTTCCGCCGCCCCATCTACCAGATCCATCTTATTGTAGACAAATATGGTCTCTTTGTCCCCCGCCCCGATCTCCGACAGTACTTTTTCCGTCACGTCGATATGGAACTCACAGGCCTCGTAGGACGCGTCCACCACGTGAATGAGCAGATCCGCGTACCGCACTTCTTCCAGCGTAGCTTTGAAGGCTTCGATGAGCGAATGGGGCAGCTTGCTCACAAACCCCACCGTGTCGATGAGGATAAACTCGTGGTTGGAATCCAGCCGGATCAGTCTCTGAGACGTGTCCAGGGTGGCGAAGAGCATGTTTTTTTCAAAGACCGACTTCTCCTCCTTCTCCGACAGAGCCAGCAATCGGTTCATGATCGCCGATTTCCCGGAATTGGTATAACCCACAAGGGCGGCCACCGGGATCCCGGAACGTTCCCGTTTGGCCCGCTGAACGCCTCTGTTGGCTTTTACCTCGGCCAGCTCCCGCTTGATCTCATCCATCCGGCGGGCGATGTGCCGCCGGTCTGTCTCCAGCTTTTTTTCACCCGGTCCTCTCGTTCCGATACCTCCGCCCAGACGGGACAGAGATTTCCCGAATCCCAGCAGACGGGGCAGTCTGTACTGAAGCTGCGCCAGCTCCACCTGCAGTTTGCCCTCTCTGGAGGTAGCCCGGGCGGCGAAGATATCCAGAATGAGGATCGTGCGGTCGATGACCCGCACGCCCAGACGGTCCTCCAGATTGCGCAGCTGCATGCCGGACAGTTCGTCGTTGAAAATGACCGTGTCCGCCTCCATGTTTGCACACATTTCCGAAAGCTCCTCCACCTTGCCCTTCCCGATGAGCGTTACCCGGTCCGGCCGCTCCTTATTCTGGATCATCTCACCGATGACCTCCACGCCGGCAGCCTCCGCCAGCCCCGCCAGTTCCTCCATGGAGTAGGAAATATCCTCGTTCAGCTGAATACCCACGAGGATCGCTCTGTAGTCTTCGCCGGTCAGCACTTCATTTTCTTCATTAAAACGCAGCATACGCGCACCGCTCCGCTCTCCGCCCCATGGCCTGCGGCGGAGTTTTCGGATTTATCCTTTCCTCTTTTTCTCATTCTGTTTTCTGTTCGTTTTCGCCCTTAGTATACCAACCGGCATGGAAAAATGCAAATCATTCAGTCCGGTTCCGCTAATCCAGCGCGTCCAGCACGTTTTCCTTCGGCACGATGATGTAGGATTGGGGCACGTCTCCCACCACCACGGTCTCCGCGATGAGGATCTGACTGTGCAGCTCCACCTCCCGCGGCGTAAAGGGGGCCAGTATCTTTGCCGTGCAGTCCACCTGCAGATAGATCTTGTGTCTGGTCTGGTTGACGCCGGCGGCCTCAAATTCCGATTTGTAGTTGACTTTTGCCGAACTGAGGGGAATGATCTTCAAAGGCACGGAAGGACCGATCTGGGACAAAACAGAGCTTCCCAGCACCGTTCCAACAGGGATCTCCACCCGCTCGTCCCCCATCCCGGAGATCCGCTTCTGGATCCGCCAGGTCAGATCCGACGTGAGACGGTTCATAGCCGCGGTATCGGTCTGCACCATGGCGATCTTCCCGCTGTCATCTTTCGTCACCTGAAAAAGCTCGTCGGCATCCGTCTCCTCCGAGAATTTTTCCCGCACCGCTTCGTTCACATTCTTTGCCATCATGGATCTCACCTTCAGCTCCGCCACGGAAGCAAAAGCCGGATTGATGACCTGTACCGTATATCCCACCAGATAACCCGCCGTCACCAGCGCAGCCACCAGCAGCAAAAACCATAGCTTTCTTCCCATGAGACGTCTCCTTTGCGGACGCCGGCCGCGCCTGTTTCTCATTGCGGGAGGCCTTTCTATCACACGGCCTGTGCCTTACAATAAAAAAGCTTCCTTCAGAAACAGATCCGCCCTGCGGGCTCACTTTCACAAGGTGAACTTTTTTGAAACATACGGAAATATCTGCGGACGATAGTTCCTATGTTATAAAAAAATCCCCCGTTCACATATCAGTATATGCAAGCGTGGGATTTTGTGTGCCTGATTCCGTCTCTTTCCTCTATTTAACAGCAAACTTATCAAGTTCTTCTTTGAACTTTTCATTGACGATCTTGATGTGCGTGCCCTTCATGCCCAGGGATCTGGACTCGATAACGCCGGCGCTCTCCAGCTTGCGCAGGGCGTTGACGATGACCGATCGGGTGATGCCGGAACGGTCCGCGATCTTGCTGGCGACCAGAAGACCTTCCTCGCCCTCAAGCTCCTCGAATATCTGCTTTACGGCCTGCGCTTCCGAGTAGGACAGCGTGCCGATAGCCATGCGGACCACGGCGCTCTTGCGCTCTTCCTCTTCTGCTTCCAGCGCCTTTCTCCTGTTGATCTCAAGGCCCACCACCGTGGCTCCATATTCTGCCAGCACCACGTCCTCGCTGGCAAAATCCGGTTTATATCTGGCCAGGATCAGCGTGCCCAGACGTTCCTTGCCGCCCCAGATCGGGATGATGCAGTGCAGCTTGTCATAGGTATCGTAATCGTATTTGAAGATCTCCAGAGCTTCCTCCGCCTTCAGATTGATCGTAGTCTCTGTTACGCGCAGCAGCGCCTCGTTGTACTCGTTAGGAAATTTTTCATTCCCGGTCTCCGGGTCCGTGATCGTGGAGCTGTCTGAACGGATCTTGTAGTGAACGCCGATCACCTTTCCCCTTTTATTGGCGATATATACGTTGGCGTTCATCAGATCGCTCAAGATCGCGCAGAGCTCGTTGAAAGAAAACACCCCCTCAACGCTCTGCTGGAGCATCCAGTTCAGCTTCCTTATCTTCTCTAATAATTCCTTTGCCATATTCCCTCCTGTTTCTTCTATTGATCATCTTTTTGTTCTTCTTACTGTTTCCTGCTTTTTTCCGGTCCCGGCGACCGGTACATCTGCAGCCTAAATCAGTCTCAATGCGGCAATCAAAGTTGTCGTCGTTATCTATTATAAAGGAACTATTCTGAAAATGCAAAGGATATTCAATATATTATACTGAAAAGTCTAAAAATTTTATTCTGCCGGCCTTCCTACAGGATAAACCGGTCGATATCGTCCGCGTGAATTCTGTCTTCAAACTTTTCCTTTACATAATCAGCGTCGATGGTGATCTCCTCTTCCTCCATGTCGGGAATATTGTAAGAGATATCCTCAAGCAGCTTTTCCATGATGGTGTGCAGACGTCTGGCTCCGATATTCTCCGTCTGCTCGTTGGTCAGGGAAGCCATGGTGGCGATCTCCTCCACCGCGTCGTCCGTAAAGTTGATCCTCACGCCTTCTGTCTCCAAAAGCAGCTTGTGCTGTTTCAGCAGCGCGTTTTCCGGAACGGTCAGGATCGCGATAAAATCTTCCTTCGTGAGATTTTCCAGTTCCACTCGAATGGGGAAACGTCCCTGAAGCTCCGGAATGAGATCCGTGGGCTTGGCGATGTGAAACGCGCCGGCGCCGATGAAGAGGATATGGTCTGTCTTCACAGGTCCGTACTTCGTGTTGACCACGCTGCCCTCCACGATGGGGAGGATATCCCGCTGCACGCCCTCTCTGGATACGTCCGCTCCCGATTTGTAGCCGCCGCCGGAAGCGATCTTGTCGATCTCGTCGATGAAGATAATGCCGTTCTGCTCCGCGTTCTCCAGCGCCTCGGAAGTCACCTGATCCATGTCGATGAGGTTCTGCGCCTCCTGCTCGATGAGGATCTTGCGCGCATCCTTTACCCTCACATTTTTCTTCTTCTTTTTCTTGGGCATCATATCGCCGAAGATGCTGCCGATGGAAATGCTGGCGCCTTCCTGTCCCAGATCCAGATTGCCGGTCTTGGGCGCTTCTGTCACTTCGATCTCAATGAACTGGTCTTCCAGCAGCCCTTCCTTCAGCTGCTGCTTTACCTGCTCCCTTGCCAGCTCCACATCGCCTTCGGACAGGGTGGGCTTTTCCTCCTGCTCCTGATTCTGCTGCTGACCGCCCATATATCCGCCTCCCATGATGAAGTCGAAGGGTCCTCTGACTCCGCCTGTAGCCGCGGGTTTTTTCTTTTTGCCCGGGATGATCGCCTCGATGATCTTCTCCTCCGCCATCTCCTCGGCTATGGAATACTTCTCCGCCAGGCGTTTCTGCTTGGTGATGCGAATAGACGCTTCCACCAGATCGCGGATCATGGAATCCACATCGCGGCCCACATAGCCCACCTCTGTGAACTTTGTGGCCTCAACTTTCACGAAAGGCGCGTCCATCAGTCTGGCCAGTCTCCTGGCGATCTCCGTCTTTCCCACGCCGGTGGGTCCCATCATCAGAATGTTCTTGGGCGTGATCTCTTCCCGCATCTCCTCGGAGAGCTTGCTCCTTCGATAGCGGTTGCGGAGAGCCACGGCCACCGACTTCTTGGCGCTGTTCTGTCCGATGATATATTTATCCAGCTCCGCGACGATCTGTCTCGGAGTCATTTCATACAGAGTTGTCATGATTCTCCCCCTTTACAGCTTCTCCACAGAAATATGGTCGTTGGTGTAGACGCAGATCGAAGAGGCGATGCGCAGGGCTTCTCTCACGATCTCCTCCGCCCCCATATCCGTGTGGTTATACAGCGCGTTGGCCGCCGCGTAGGCGTAATTTCCTCCGGAGCCAATGGCCACGAATTCCTCATCGGGCTCGATGACCTCCCCGTTGCCGGAGATGATCAGCATGCTGTCCTTATCCGCGGCCAGCATCAGCGCCTCCAAATTTCTCATTCCCTTGTCAGATCTCCACTGCTGAGCCAGCGCCACGGCCGCTCTCTTTAAATTTCCGGAATGTTCTTCCAGCTTTTTCTCAAAGAGCTCCGTCAGCGTGAAGGCGTCGGATACGGAACCCGCGAATCCCGTGACTACGGAATTCTTATAGATCTTGCGCACCTTCTTTGCGTTATTTTTCATGATGGCGGTCTCTCCCATGGTCACCTGACCGTCGCCGCCGACGCACACGTCGTCTTTGCCTCTGCGGGCCATTACGATAGTTGTGGCATGAAACTGTACCATTTTCCTGATCTCCCCTTTCCCGTTCAGTCCCGGACTTCACCGCGGCTGCATCTCTCTGCCGCCGGGCGTCCCGGACTTCATCTATCTGATCCTGTTGATATGATACGAAACGATTCTCTGATTATTCTTTATACCCGCATTCGCTGTTGGAACACACCAAATTGCTGGTTTTCGTCTTTTTTTCCATCATCAGCGCCCCGCACTTGGGACATTTCTGACTGACCGGCTTGTTCCAGAACAGCTGATTGCACTCGGGGTAGCCGGAACATCCGTAGAACAGCTTGCCGGTCTTGCTCTTTCTTGCCACGATGTCCTTGCCGCATTTGGGGCACTTCACATCGATCTTCTTCACCCGCGGCTTGGTATTCTTGCACTCCGGATAGCCGGAGCACGCCAAAAATTCTCCGAACCGCCCGTGTTTGACAGCCATGGGCTTCCCGCAGAGTTCGCACACCTCGTCGGTGAGTTCATCTTCGATCTTTACTTTTTCGATGGCTTTGTCCGCCACCTCCAGCTCTTTTTCCAGCGGGCCGTAAAAATCTTCTACGATGGACTTCCAGTCCACATTCTTTACTTCCACGTCGTCCAGCTTATCTTCCATCTCCGCGGTAAATCCGGCGTCCACGATCTCCTTGAAATAGGTCTCCATAAGCTCTGTCACCAGGAATCCAAGATCCGTCGGCGTGAGCGTTTTCTTCTCGCGGCTCACGTATTTCCGCTCGATGAGCGTGGCGATGATGGGCGCGTACGTGCTGGGACGGCCGATATTTTTCTCTTCCAGATCTTTCACCAGCCCGGCTTCTGAAAAACGGGACGGCGGCTGGGTGAAATTCTGCTCGCTCTGCAGATCCAGCATGGTCAGCTTCTCTCCTTCGGCCAGCTCGGGAAGCATTCTGTCTTCGTCCTCCTCGCCGGCGTTGTTGTAGATCCTCAGGTAACCGTCGAACTTCAATCTGGAACCGCTGGCTCTGAACATATAATCGTTATTGGTGATCTCCGCGGAGATCCCGTCGTAGACGGCGGGGGTCATGCGGCTGGCCACAAAGCGGGACCAGATCAGCTTGTAGAGATTATACTGATCCTTCGTCAGAGAATCCTTTATATCCTCAGGGTGCAGCTCCACATAACTGGGCCGTATGGCTTCGTGAGCGTCCTGCACATCCTTTTTCTTGTTGGAATACACGTTATTGCCCAGGTATTCCTTGGAATACTTCTCTGAGATATAGTTTTTGACAGCGGCCTGGGCTTCATCGGAGATACGCACAGAATCCGTTCTGATGTAGGTGACCAGACCGATGGTACCGTGTCCTTTTACTTCCACGCCCTCGTAGAGCTGCTGCGCGATGAGCATTGTCTTCTTTGTATAGAAACCCAGCTTATTGGAAGCCTCCTGCTGCATGCTGCTGGTGGTGAACGGCGGCATGGGTCTCTTCGACCGCTCTCTCTGCTCCACCTTTTTCACCACAAAAGCGGAAGGATCCAGTTCCCCCGTGACCTTCAGCGCCTGTTCTTCATTTTCTACCGTGATCTTCTTGCCTTTATACTCGGCCAGTCTGGCTGAAAAATGCTTCTTCTTGTTGTCCTTCTCGCCGCTCTTCAGCTCTTTTCCCAGGAGAGCGCTGATATTCCAGTATTCCTTCGGAATAAACTCACGGATGGCCTTTTCGCGGTCGCAGATAATCTTCAGCGCCGCCGACTGCACGCGGCCCGCCGAGAGTCCTCTTCTCACTTTACGCCACAGGAGAGGGCTGATCTTATAGCCTACAAGGCGGTCCAGCACGCGTCTGGCCTGCTGCGCGTCGACCAGCTTCTGGTCGATGGCCCTGGGATGCTTCACCGCATTCTGGATCGCTCCCTTTGTGATCTCGTTGAACACGATGCGGCAGGGCTTATCGAGATCGATGTCCAGAATATGTGCGATGTGCCACGAGATGGCCTCTCCCTCGCGGTCAGGGTCTGTTGCCAGATATATTTTATCCGCCGCTTTGGCTTCCTTTTTGATGGCTTTGATCACATCCCCCTTGCCGCGGATAGAAATATACTGCGGTTCAAAGCGGTTTTCCACGTCAATGCCCAGCTTGCTCTTGGGCAGGTCTCTGATGTGACCTACGGAAGCCACTACTTTATACTTGCTTCCCAGAAATTTTCCAATCGTCTTCGCCTTGGAGGGCGACTCTACGATGACGAGCGATTTACTCATCCGACGTTCCTCCTCTGTGCTCCCTTTAAATAAATCTCAACTTGTATTTCTACATTATTATATATAGAAAAAAATAAATCTTCGCTACAAAGAATGATTATATTTGTTCTTTTATGATTTTGCAATAAAAATTTTTCCCAAAGCGGTCCGTAATATTCCCTTCATTTCCAGAACGGTCACCAGCGCGTTCACTTTTCCCACGGAAAAACCCAGCCGCAGGGCCAGCAGATCCACCGTCGCGCCGCCGCAGGCGCTCACCTCTCTTACCAGTTCCAGCTCATCCTTTCCCAGTTCCCGGACCGTAAAATTTCTGTCATTCTCGATGGGCAGTCCCAATTCCTCCAAAACGTCCGCAAACGCCACAATGGGAACAGCGCCGTCCCGGATCAGCATGTTCGTTCCGATACTGGCCTGTCGGCTGATATCTCCGGGAAGGGCAAACACGTCCCTGCCCTGCTCCGCCGCCAGCCCAGCCGTGATCAGCGAACCGCTTCTAAGTCCCGCCTCCATCACGGCTACCCCCGAGGAAAGTCCGCTGATGATGCGGTTTCTCCTGGGGAAAAAATAAGGCCGGGGTTCCGTTCCCGGAGGCACCTCGGACACCACCGCGCCGCGCTCCAGTATCTCTCCCATCAATTTTGAATTGGATCTGGGATAGCAGATATCCACACCACAGCCGAACACTGCGATGGTCGCTGCCCTTTCGCGGGCCGATCTGTCTTTCCCGCCGTCCCTGTCTCCCCTCAGAGCTCCCCGGTGCGCCTCCGCGTCGATCCCTGCGGCCATTCCGCTGATCACTGTGATACCGGCTCCAGCCAGCATTCCGCCCAGTTCAAAGGCGGCCCATCTGCCGTACTCTGTACAGTGCCTGGCTCCCACCACGCCAAACCCCGCCCGATCCCAGACAGGACGGCAGCCCCTGTAATACAGCAGCCAGGGCGGATCCTGGATCTCCAGAAGACTTGCCGGATAATCCGGATCCGTCAGAGCAGCGGCGCGGATCCCCTTTTTCTCCATAACCGCAAGCACTCTCTCCGGCTGGTCCATATCTGTGGAAAACACAGCCTTCCAGCGTTCCCCTTCGGGATGCTCTCTCAGGTTTTTCCCCGTGGCGGCAAAGCAGATCTCCGCGGCGCCCGCCTCAAATACACCTCTGCTGCCGCCCCAACGCTCTGCCAGCTCCCGCTTTTTCTGCGGGGAAAGCCCACGGATCGAGTCCATCCACAGATCATATATCAGTTTATTCTCCTGCGGTGCGCACACCGGCAGTCCATGGGCCGGCCCTTCATCTTTCGGCGGTACGGATCCTGTCCTGCCTGCCGCCGGCGTTCTGTACGGATGTTTCATCAACTCAGCTCCTTCCGCGGTAGATCTTCTCTGTACACCGGTATTGGAGGGCCTCCGCCAGATGCTCTTCGCCGATCGTCCGGCACCCCGAGAGATCCGCTATGGTCCGCGCCAGGCGCAGGACCTTGTCCCCCGCCCGGGCCGAGAGATGATAATGGGAATAAGCGGCTCTGAGAAGCTCCCGGCCGGGGACGGAGAGCGTACAATATTTCTTTATTAACCCTGATGTTAACTCAGAATTATACAAAATGTTTTCCCTGCGATAACGCTCCCGCTGTATTTTTCTGGCCTCCTCCACCTGGGTGCGCATATCCGCCGAGGTAAGAGGACGCCGCTTTCGGCTTGTTCCCTGTTCCGCCATCTGTTCCTTCATCTGTTCCGCCGCCCCCGGCAGGCAGGCAGACGGCGACATCTCCACGCGGATATCGATGCGATCCAGAAGCGGGCCGGAAAGACGGCTCTGATAAGCCTGAAGCTGAGCTTCCGTACAGGTGCAGCTGTGGTTTTCATCCCCAAAATACCCGCATTTGCAGGGATTCATGGCGGCGACCAGCATAAAATCGGCCGGAAACGTCACGTCTCCGCCTATCCTCGATATCGTCACCGCCCCGTCCTCCAGCGGCGTCCGCAAAAGCTCCAGTATCTTTCCCTGAAACTGGGGCAGTTCGTCCAGAAAAAGCACGCCCCGGTGAGCCAGTGAGATCTCGCCCGGGCAGGGTCTGGCCCCGCCTCCTGCGAAGGCCGCCGCGGTAAGGCTGTGGTGAGGCGCCCGAAAGGGACGCTCCACAATGATGGGCTGTGATTCCGTCAGCTTTCCCGCCACGCTGTATATTTTCGTCACCTCCAGCTGTTCTTCGTATGTAAGCGGCGGAAGGATGCCCGCCACCCGGCGGCAGATCATAGTCTTTCCCACCCCCGGCGGCCCCACCAGAAGCAGTCCATGGGAGGCCGCAGCAGCGGCTGTGACGATCTGCTTGACGCTTTCCTGTCCCGCCACGTCCGCGAAATCCATCGCTGCGGCCACCGGCCGGCCCGCCCTTTTCACTGTGCTTTTCCCCGAAGCCCGCCGGGGCTCGATGCTCTGTTCTCCCCTGAAATGCTCCAGGACCTGGCCAAGTCTGGAGACCGGATACAACATCAGATCTTTCAGCAGCAGTCCTTCCTCCAGATTATCCTGGGGAAGGAAGATCCGGGTGATCTTCTTTTGCTGAAGGCCAATAAGCAGGGGCAGCACGCCGTCCACCCTGGTCACCCTGCCGTCCAGGGACAGCTCCCCCAAAAAGGCGCAGCCGGACAAGGCTTCCGCAGGTATCCTGCCCTCCGCCGCCAGTACGCTGACTGCAATGGGCAGATCAAAATGGGTGCCCTCTTTTCTGATCCCTGCCGGAGCCAGATTCACCGTTATCCTGCGGCTGGGAAAACGGCAGCCCTCGTTGCCAAGCGCCGCCCGAATCCTCTCTTTCGCTTCCCGGACGGCCAGATCGGCCAGCCCCACGATAAAAAATCCCGGAAGCCCCGGAGCCAGATCGGCCTCCACCGACGCAGACTCCGCCGCCAGCCCGTACAGCACGCCCGTTTCCACTCTCGCGTACATTCAGTACCCCCTTTTCTCACACTATCTCGATCATCTGCGATTCTCCGCCCCAGGACTGGGCATCCGCGCTCTCCCTTTCTTAGACGCGGCAAGCGCCAGTTCTGTTTACGATAATATATTTTCTGTATGTCTGATATAAAACCGGTCCTCCCACTGCAGCAATTCGATGGCATCCACCCGGAAATCCATATCGATGATGCAGTGCGACACCAGATAAAACTGTACCGCCCGCAGTATGTGACTTTTCTTCCTCCCGTTGATCGCCTCGCCGGGCAGTCCGCAGCGGAGGCTGCGCCGCGTCTTCACCTCGACAAAGCAGAGCAGCTCGCCTTTCCTCGCCACAATGTCCAGTTCTCCCATCCGGCAGCGGAAATTTCGATCCACGATCTCATATCCGCAGCGCCGCAGGTACCGGCACGCCTCCGTCTCGCCCCAATGCCCCAATTCCGTCTTCAGGACCAGTTTCAAATTCATCTCTAAGCCCATGATGATCTCCTCTCCCTTGCCGCTTCCGTCTGTCAAATAACATTCGATATAGTTTAATATCTTCCATATGTAATATTATGGTATATACTATTGTAGCACAGTTTACAAAAATTTCAAATATATATTTTGCCGTTTTATTTCCAGACTTCGTTCTGCCAGGCAAAAACGACCCAATATGGCTGAAATATAGATGAAATATGGATGACCCTCCGCTCCCGCAGATCTTCTTCAAACCGCCCGCCTTTACCAGCCCATTCCCTGTAAAACAGCCTAAAAATCCACAAAAAAAGATGCTTGCTGTCGCTGCGGTCCATTGGCCGCAGCGCCATAAGCATCCCTCCATGGTATCGTAATCCTTATCCTTCGCTTCTCTTATTCCCTTGTTCGCTTTCTCTTTGTCTTCTCGCGCCGGCGGCTTATTTTTCCTTTTCCTCCGCCATGCGCTCCTCTTTTCTCTTCCGGGAGAGGATCATATCCGTATCGTAGGATGAATTGATGATCGTGATCCTGGAAAAAATATGATCGTACATGATGTCCCTGGCAAGCAGAGGGTCCCGTTTCTCCATAGCTTCAAGCAGCGTGAGATGATCGACGAAGCTCTCATTTTTTACATCCACGTCCACATAATTATTGAACTTTGCGTAATCGCTGGATTTCAGCTGATCCAGTATGGTAAACAGCAGATTGGACAGGATGGTATTTCGGGAATACCGGGCGATGTAAACGTGAAAATCAAAGTCGTCCGTGTGAAAAAAGTTCAGGATCTCATGCTTCTTCACATCATTTTGCAGAATATCCCGCAAACTTCTGATCTCCTCATCCGTACACCGCAGCGTCGCATAATAGGTCAGCTCCGGTTCTATGATCAGCCTCGTCTCCAGGAGCATCTCGATGGAAGAATTACTTTTCAAGCTCTCGAAAAAGTGCATGTTGTGTATATTGATGACCGCCGTATCGGAGACGAAGGTCCCCTTTCCCGCCTGCGAATCCAGTATCCCGAATTTTTCCATCACCTTCAGAGATTCACGCATGATATTGCGGCTCACATGAAACGACACAGCCATGTCCACCTCGCTGGGCAGCTTCATTCCGATCTTCCAGTCGCCCGTTTCGATCAGCTTCACCATTGCTTCGACCAGCTGCGTGCTCAAATTTACTTTTTTCACAGTGGGAATCATACACATCTCCTTATGTCTGACTCGAATTACCATTTCTATCTATTTATCTATTATATTCACTTTTCATTTTCATGTCAATACAAGGCGGGGACAGCACACCGGCCGTCCCCGCCTTTCCGCCTTTCAGACATTCCCCATGCACGCGGCATAAGAAGCCTACCCTATGTATCCCAGGAGCTGGTCCGGACTCATGCCTGCAATTCCCAATGCGGCTTCCGTTCTGCCCTCGTCGATCTCGCCGGGCAGCATCTCTTCAGCCAGAGAAACGATGGTATCAATGTGAGGCGTCTCCACGCCTGCAATATGCGCCAGGGATTGTATCGACCGCAGGGAATACGGGATATCCTCCAGAACATACCGGGTCCGAAGGGTATCTCCAGCCATGATCCCCTCATAGGATGGATTGTTCCTGCAGATCTGATACAGCGGCGTATCTGCGTTATCACAGCCGTACATCTTTACATAGAGTTCGCGTATATTGTCCAGTCTCAGACCGAATGCTTCGCCCAGAGCAAGCCGTTCCCGGTCCATATTTTCTATAAATCGGCCGATGCTGGGCGTAATTCCTTCATGATAATACTCAAAGGGCTGGTTGGATTCAAGTCTGGAGGTGTTGAGCAGCATAGGCGCCGGATGCATCATAGCGTTGGGATTGCTCAGGCTGGTCACGAGAACATTGGCCACAGGCTTCATCCACGGCAAAACCGAACAGATATTTTCCGACAGGGTGACGATCCTGGACGCCGGCATGGCGGCCAGCTGGACCTCCTTCTTGATGCCGTAGATATAAACATCGCCTGGCGCCACGGACCTGCAGGAATAAAGAAGCGTGTTGACCGCTCCCAGCGTTATATCCGCCCGGCAGCCCGCGTCGCTCAGCGCCTTCCTGAAGGCCAATGCGCCGCAGGAAGCCTCCGGATGGAGCAGTACGACCTGCCCGTCCCTGAGAAACGGCGCGCATTTTGCCGCGATGCTTTCATGGTGGATCGACGGCAGGACGATCATCACATTGTCCGCCCCATTCAGCGCCTCCTCCATCTCGCACGTGGCAAATTCGATTTTTCCAAACCCGCTCAGTGCATGTGAGACGGAGATGCCGCCCCGGCGGTTTATCTCGTCCACCGTTTCCCTGACTACGTCGAAAATCCTCACGGTCTGTCCCAGCAGGGCCAGATGGCCGGCCACCGCCTGTCCTCCGTTCCCCGCTCCTATCACTGCCCACTTTTTTTCTTTCATCATGCTCACCCCACTTTTTTCTGCGATACCGATCTTGTTTTATCCACCCAAATGCTGACCGTCACCAGCAACAGGAAGGACACCAGCACTCCGCCTATGATGGCCGGCACCCGGGTCTTTAACAGCGTCAGCGCCAGGGTCATCAGCAGTCCCCCTGCCATGGACGCGATCACGCCCTCCTTTCTGGCCTTCTTCCAGAAATACGAGACGATCATCGGCACAAACAGCCCTCCGCCCAGTATGGCCCACGCATTCATGATGGCACTGATGACAGAACTGGAAAACAGTGCGATGACCAGAGCCAGCGCGCCGATGGCAAGCGAGGATACCCGCGCCAGCTTCAGCGCTTTCTTTCCGTCCAGTTCCCCCGCAATGGCCCCATAGACGTCGCGGACAAAGGTAAGCGACGCAGAGTTGACGAAGGTATCCGCCGTGGACATAACGCAGGCTGTGATCGCACCAAGCAAGATGGCGGCTACTACAGGAGGCAGCACCGTGGAGAGCACCCAGGGCATGGCGCTTTCCGGATTCTCCAGATTGGGATTGATCAGATAGGTACACATCCCCACCACGCAGGTCCAGGCTGTGATCACCAGCACCAGCACAGCCTGGGCGAAGATGCTCCCCTGTGCGACGGCCGGCGTCCTGGCGGCAAACATCCGCTGGTAATAATACTGGCGGACAAAAGGCGCGATGGACATTGTTACCAGGGTAGTCAGGCGCCACTGGCCCGTATTCACATTCCAGACGTCGAAAAAACTGTCCGGCACAGACGCGGCCAGGCCCGAAAATCCTCCCACCTCCGGTCTGCTGAGCAGCATGGGCATCAAAACGATCATTCCGAACAGAAAGACGCAGGCCTGCAGCAGATCCGTCCACATGACGGAGAGCAATCCTCCCATGGTGCTGTACAGCACGATAACCGCGCCGCCTATAAATATCGCAGCCGACATACTCAGGTTCGTAACGCTGGTCAGCGCGGTCCCCATCGCCACAAACTGTGAAGCCAGCGCGCCGATGAAGCCAATGAGCATAACGGTGCCGCCTACGGCTCGAAGGGGCTTATAATTTTCAAAACGTCCGGCCAGCCAGTCGAACATCGACTGATACCCCTTTTCGTCTGCATCGCGCTTCAACCGTCTCGACATAAAAATTCCAAACAGGATCAGTCCGGCCGACACCGGAGCCACATACCACACGGCTCCCCAGCCGTGAGAGTATGCCAGACCCACAGACCCCAGCATAACTCCTCCTCCTACCTCCGAGGCGAGAAGCGTGGCAATGATCAGAAAGGCGGGGACCTGACGTCCGCCCACGAAAAAATCTTCCGCGTCGTTGACCTTCTTTGATACGATAATTCCCACCACAAGCATGAGGACCACGAACCCGATTACGGATAATACCAACATATTCATAGAGAAACCTCCTGACGCGTGTCACGTCGTCACTTCATTCCACCGTGTAACTCTCTTCCGAATAACGTTCGATCGCCTCCCCGTCCAACTCCACGCCAAGACCCGGCAAGCCGTTCACCTGTATAAAGCCGCTGTGGATCTGGCTTGAGAAAGTAGAAATATCACGCTCCAGCCGCAGCGGTGAAAAATAGGCGTGACCCATAGGCACAAGGTCCTCCGCCCACGCCCCCAGCGCCAGACTTGCAGCCTGTGTGATCCCTTCCTCGATCATGGAGTTGAAAAAAAGCTGGATCCCGTTCGCCCGTGCATAGGAACAGATCTCCCTCGCCGGTCCGATCCCCCCGTGTTTTGTGACTTTAATGCTGAAGATATCCGCGGCTTTCTCTTTCACCAGTCTGACCGCATCCTGAATGGTAGCGACGCCCTCGTCCGCCGATACCGGCATGGGGACGCTTCTTCTGACCCGCGCCAGTCCCTCCGTATCCCAGCTTTGGACAGGCTGCTCGAAAAACATCAGTCCGCACTCTTCCACCTGTCTGGCAAACCGGATCGCCGTGTTTACATCCCATCCCTGATTGGCGTCCGCCACCAGAGGAAAATCCGGGCCCACAGCCTGTCTGACCTGAATGACGCGCCGGGCGTCAAGTTTGTGATCCGCGCCTCCCACTTTGATCATGCAGCCCTGATAGCCTTCCTCCTTGACCTTCAGGACCTCCTGGGCCATCTCTTCCGGCGATCCTCCACCTACCGACCACATGACAGGGATCTCATCCCTCCGCTTGCCTCCAAGCAGACAGTGCACCGGAACATCGCAGTGTTTTCCCAGAATATCGTAACACGCCATGTCCACCGCGGATTTCGTCAGCTGCATATTGCGGATCGTACGGTCCATGATCTGATGGATCTCGCTGATATTGCAGGGATCGGCTCCGATCAGCGCCGGCCCTATGTGCGCGCAGAGCGCCAGATAACTGATGGGCGCGCTGTCTCCCGTAAACAGCGGCCATGGATCGCATTCGCCGTATCCCTCCGTACCGTGATCGGTATATACCGTCACGATCACCGGCTGCGTATCCTTTAAAACGCCATACTCCTTCGACAAGACATATGGCTTTTTCAGGGGTATTTTCAGCCTTGTCACCTTAATTTTAGTAATCCTCATGTCTTCCTCCCGGCAAATGCCTGCAACCTGCTGCAATTTTTTGAGCTGACTCCAATGACCTTTCTATTGTTAGATAGGTTCAAAAGTACTTCTGTACTATTGTAGTACCTATTTTTAAAATAGCACGTTCCCATGTTTCTGTCAATCTTAAACAAGAAAATTCTAAAAA
Source organism: Bacilliculturomica massiliensis (assembly GCF_900605495.1). Taxonomy (GTDB): domain Bacteria; phylum Bacillota; class Clostridia; order Peptostreptococcales; family Anaerovoracaceae; genus Bacilliculturomica; species Bacilliculturomica massiliensis. The sequence continues at coordinate 850,976 of NZ_LR027603.1, read as the reverse complement.
TTCAACAAAAAAAAGAGCCCGCAGGCTCTCTTTTCCGCGACTAGACTATTATCGGATGGACTTGGGCGAAAAGACGGCGGCCACCAGATATCCAAAGGCTATGGCAGCGCCGACGCCGGCGGCTGTGGCGGTGATCCCGCCGGTAAGGGCTCCTATAAAGCCGTTTTTAGCGACCTCCTCCATCGCTCCCTTGGCAAGAGCGTATCCGAAACCGGGCAGCGGGACCGTAGCGCCGCTCTTTGCCAGATCCACCAGCGGCTGATACAGCCCGAAGGCCTGCAGCACGGCGCCTGCCACCACGAAAATGACAAGTATTCTCGGCGGCGTCAATTTCGTCGTATCCATAAGGATCTGGCCGATGACGCAGATCGCCCCGCCGATCACAAAAGTCCAAATATAATCCATCATATCTTTACCTCCTCAAGCCCTTCTACTCCGCGTGCAGGGCTACTGCGTGGGCAATGCCCGGAATGGATTCTCCCTGCTGCGAGCTGATCGTCGAGAGCAGCGCGCCTGTGGAGATCAAAAGCGCGTTTTTGATCGTTCCCTCGCGCATTTCCTTGAAGATCCTGCCCGCATACACTGACGCGGAACAGCCGCAGCCGCTTCCGCCGCTGTGGGTATCCTGTTCTTCGCCGAACAGCATGGCTCCGCAGTCATTGTAGACCGGATCCAGATCCATCCCCTTTTTCCGCAGCATGTCTACCGCGATCTTTTTGCCGATATGGCCCAGATCACCGGTCAGAATGACATCGTAAAAGGAAGGCTCCCTGTTGGTATCCTGCATATGCTGATAAATGGTGTCCACGGTGGCAGGGGCCATGGCCGCGCCCATCTGATTGGCGTCTTTGATCCCAGCATCTACGATCTTGCCGATGGTGGCGTGTGTGACGCAGATATTGCGCGCCTGCTTTCCTCCGATGAGCTGCTGGCCCTCCCTGGGACCGGAGGACAGGATCATGGCGCCGGAGGCCGTTGCCGTCCATTGGGCTGACGGCGGTCTCTGATTTCCGTGTTCAAGGGGCATGCGGAATTGTCGTTCCGCCGTACAATAATGGCTGGAGGCTGCGGCAACGATGTTGTCCGCGTAGCCTCCATCTATTAAAACAGACCCTAATGTCAGGGATTCTGTCATCGTGGAGCAGGCCCCGTACATCCCCAGAAAGGGGATCTCCAGATCCCGGGCCATAAACGACGAGGACATGAGCTGGTTGATCAGGTCGCCGCTCAGCATGGCGTCCATCTGATCCTTTGTCTTTCCCGAGTTATCCATCGCCATGGTGATAGCCTTCTTTAACATCTTGCTCTCCGATTTTTCCCATGTCTTTTCCCCGTAAGTATCGTCGTCGAGGATCAGATCGAACCACTGACTCAGCGGTCCCTGTCCTTCCTTCTCGCCGACCACGGCTGCGGCTCCGATGATATTGGGACGATTGTGAAATACAAAGGTCTGTTTCCCCGTCCTGTTGTCCGACCGCTTATTATTTGACTGTTTATTATTTGACTGCTTATTATTTGACTGCGCTGCCATGTTCCGCCTCCTATATAAAGTAATATACGATACCGATGATAACGGAAGCGGAGATCCCGCAGACCAGTACCGGTCCGGCCAGGCTGAACAGTTTCGCTCCCACGCCCAGCACGATACCTTCTTTTTTATATTCGATCGCCGGCGCCACCATGGAATTTGCAAATCCCGTGATGGGTATGATGGAGCCCGCTCCCGCGAACTTTCCGATCGTATCGTAGACGCCCAGACCTGTCAGCAGCTGGGCGGAACAAACCAGAATCACTGTGATCAGCGTACCTGCGTCCTTCTCATTCATACCCCTGTCCATGAAAAGTCCCTGGACATAGAACGCCGCCACACAGATCAGCCCTCCGACGATAAACGCCTTCAGGCAGTTTGAGAAATATTTCGGGCTGGGCGTGAACTGCTTGACATACTGTTCATACTCTTTGGCCTGCTTCTTTTTCTCTTCCTGTTTTCTCTGTTCTTTCTCCTTATCCTTCACTTCTACTCCCTCCATATCGTCATTTTCTTCGCTGATGATAGTATTTCCCGACCTCTGTGAAATCATGAATGGGCCGGACTTCCTTTTTTCTCCTGCAAAAAAAAACGGCCATGCCTGCAGCATGACCGTTTCCATATTTGCCTTTTGGTCGGAAATCTCTAGATTACATCGATACGACGGCCCACATTCTGACGCAGCGCCTTTCGGTAAAGAAACAGCGCTGAATTGATGTCCTGTACAGACATCCCTGTGGCGTCAAAGATCGTGATCTCTTCATCGCTTATTCGTCCTTTTTTTTCGCCGAGAAGGATCTCGCCGATCTCACCGTAAATTTCATTTTCTTCAAGATATCCTTTCCTAAACGCGTGCTGCGTTTCGCCGCGTTTCACACACTCCTCCCTGCTGTCGTTTACCACCTTTGCCCTTCGGAATATCTCAGGATCCAGTTCCTGTTTTCCTTCCATATCGCATCCGATCGCATTGATGTGAGTGCCTGGCTTTATCCATTCATCCATGACCAGCGCCTGTCTGCCGGCCGTGGCCGTCACGATGATATCCGCATCCTCCACGGCCTCTTTGACTGTTTGCTTTGCGGTAAATTCGATCCGTGGCAGCAGCGCAGACATCTCTTCTACATATGCTTCGCAGCGGCTTCTCCCGTAGACGCTGACCTCTTCCAGCGGGAAAAACTTTTCCAGGGCCCTGATCTGCATTCTCGCCTGGGCGCCTGTTCCGATCACGGCAGCCCTTCTGGAGTTCTTTCGCGCCAGGCAGATGGCCCCCAGGGCGCCTGCGGCCGCCGTTCGATAAGCCGTGATCAGCGTTCCGTCCATAACGCAGATAGGAACTCCGTTTTTCCCATCGAACAGACAGATCATCGCGATCGTGGAAGCAAGATCATATTTTTTTGGATTATCCCAGAATCCACCCGCCATCTTGAACCCAATGATCTCTTCCTGCCGGGAATAGCCTGTTTTGAAATCGACTTCTCCGCCGTTGTCCGTTTCAATGGACACGATGGGCGGCTGAGCGACCTTTCCCTGGCTGTACGCTTTAAAGCCCTCCCGCACTGCATCCACTATATCTTCGATCGAGATCAGTCCTTCGACCTCTTTTGCATTCAGCAATACTGTATCCATCTCACATTTTTCTCCTTTCCGAAGTCCGGACGTCTGCTCGCCTGCCAACTCGCTCTTATACGTACTTGTTTATGATCTCCTTCAGTGTCTTCATATCGCAGCTGCACCCCGTGAGCGCGATGCCGACTTTTTTTCCCTTTACGTCCAGCTTCCCTGAAAGAAGCGCGGCGATCCCCACGACGCCGGAACCTTCTACTACCTGATGGTGCTTATCCAGCATGAAGAAAATAGCCTCTGCTATGGGTTCCTCGTCAACGGCGATCATGTGGTCCACCACCGCGTTAAAGCCCTCTATCATTTCCGGTTCGATAATATCTCCCGGCAGTCCGTCCGCCAGAGAGTCTTCGATGCTGACTTTGACATATTTTTTATGCCGGAATGCCTCCACCCAGGGCTTGGATGTTTCCGTCTGGATGCCGATCACCCTGGTGTTGGGATTCATGGCCTTCACAGCAGTGCCCACGCCGGTCATCAGGCCTCCTCCTCCCACGGGCACCAGCACCATGTCCAGATCCGGGTGTTCCTCCATCATGTCAAAACCCAGCGTACCCTGCCCTGCCATGGTGTCGGGGTCGGCAAAGGCGTGGACAAAGGTCCTTCCCGTCTCTCTCTCGATCTCGTGAGCGACGGCCTCGCAGGCGTCGAAATCCCTGCCTGCCACTTTGACCGCCGCTCCATATCTCTTCGTCCGTTCGATCTTGGTGACAGGAGCATTCTCAGGAAGGACGATCAGAGCGTCTATCCCCATTTCCCTGGCCACATAACCGACGGCCTGTGAATGATTGCCGGAAGATGCGGCGATAATTCCCTTCTCCAGTTCCGTTTCGCTCAGAAGGGAGATCTTATTCGTTGCTCCGCGCAGCTTAAACGACCCCGATCTCTGCTGGAATTCCATCTTCAGATAGATTTCCGCATCGAACATTTCCGAGAGATCCTGCGAGTATTCGAAGGGTGTTTTTCTGATGATCCCATCCACTCTTTTTTTCGCTTCTAAAATGTCGTTAAAGGTTATTTTTCTCATTTCATTTCTCCTTTTTACATCGAATGAGCGAGTTCACCCATGATAACTTCCGTCTCACTCTTCCCATCCATAACGGCAGCGGCCGCCTGCACTGTTATGATTTTCTCTCAAACCGGCTTGTCAATCTGCATCATTCAGTGTTATCATTAAGTGAATTTTTTTCAGTTTACCACATTTACGGCGATTGTCTTCATCCAGAAAAAAATAGACCACCCAACCAGAAAATCAGAATGCCCATACGAATAACGGCTTTGGCATCGCCCATCCCAACCATAAATCATGAGAGGTACCCTGTGTTCAAGGACTGGAAACCCGATAAAATGAGTCCCACTCCCCTTTATGTACAGATCCGCGATTTCCTTCGCCATCAGATCGCTTCAGGTCAGCTTCCCATCGGCGCAAAGATTCCCACTCAGCGTCAGCTGGCCAGGCAGTTCGATGTAAACAGGAGCACGATCATTACAGCTCTGGACGAACTGATAGCGGAAGACCTGCTGGAAAGCAGAGGAAAATCCGGCACGTCGGTGAAAAACGACCACATATCCCGAAACGCGCCCCCGCCGCCTGACTGGGTCTCTTACATACAGGCCGGAAACTATCAGGCAAATAAAAACATCGTGCGCGCGATCAATTATTATGAGCATCAGGAAAACATGCTCTGTCTCAGCCGGCCGGAGATCGCTCCGGAACTCTTTCAGAAAGATGTGATGACGCTGATATCTGAAAGCTGCCTGACAGATGCGGAGAAACTGGGATATGAACATCAAAACGGCACCTGCTCCCTGCGCGTTGAACTCTGCAAATATCTGAAGAAGAGCGGCATTCGGGTCGTTCCCGATCAGCTTTTGATCGTATCCGGGGCGCTGCAGGCCATTTATCTGATCGCAGTAGGCCTTTTGCACAAAGGCTCCACCATTCTGACGGAAAATCCCTCCTGGATCTATTTCGTCAACATATTTCAATCCGCCGGCATGAAGCTCTACGGAGTTCCCATCGACGATCAGGGGATAAAACTGGACGTGTTGGAAAAGACGCATATTCAGACAAAAGCTTCGATTTTATATACGATCCCAAACATGCATAACCCTACTGGATCTGTAATGACTGAAGGAAAGAAAAAGGAATTGATGGCCCTGTGCCGGACCAGAAAACTGCCCATTATCGAGGATGATTCATACCGGGAGATCTATTTCGGCAGCGACGCGCCCCGGCCGTTAAAGGCTTACGACGACAACGATCTGGTACTATATATCGGAACCTGCTCCAAGGTGCTTTTTCCCGGCCTGCGGCTGGGCTGGATCGTGGGTCCCAAACAGGTGATCGATCGCCTTGCCGATATCAAAACGCAGGTCGACACCGGCGCCAGCACCTTGTCCCAGCTGGCTATGAGCGAACTGCTGCGCACGGGGCTTTACGAAACGCACCTGAGTTCCCTCCGCCGCGAAATGAAGATCCGGCGGGACTTTATGCTGGAGATACTGAACAAATACTTTACGGACATCGCCCGGTGGGACGCGCCTCAGGGGGGCATCTATATCTGGCTGCATATCACCCGGCCAGTTTCCATGACCAGGCTCTTTTATCGCTGTATCGAGCGCGGCGTCTTAGTCAACCCTGAGGCAGTCTATTCTACCCAGCCCGGCGATCATATCCGTCTTTCCTACGCGGGTCTCTCCCGGAAGAATATCGAAAAGGCCCTGAAGATCCTAGCGGATACCATACGCGAAAACCAGTGAAGCCGGCAGGCAAAACAGTCTTTCCGTCCAGAACCGCACATCAGCCAAAAAAATTCCCTGGGGCATCGAGAGATGCCCCAGGGAATTTTTATTCAGGCTGTTTTACAACCGCCTTTGATTCTATCTTGTTTTCATCGGCTGCCCGCTCTTTGCCGGACCGCGCCGGCATCAGCAGATGCAGCGCCCGTACCGCCGGTTTTTATTTGCCGGCCTGACGAGCGTCGAACAGCGCTTCCGCGTTCTCCCACTCTTCGATGATCTCAGGGATAACCTTGTACAGGTCGCCCACGATGCCGTAGTCGGCAACGCCGAAGATCGGAGCGTCGGGATCTTTGTTGATGGCAACGATGATCTCGGAATTCTGCATTCCGGCCAGGTGCTGGATGGCTCCGGAGATACCGCAGGCGAAGTAGATCTTCGGCTTAACGGTTGTTCCGGTCTGTCCGACCTGGTGAGAGTGATCGATCCAGCCGTTATCCACGCAGGCACGGGAGGAACCCACAACTCCGCCTACCTTGTCGGCGAACTTCTGGATCAGTTCGAAGCCTTCGGGACCGCCCAGACCACGTCCGCCGGAGCAGATGATGTCGGCGTCGGTCAGGGATACCATTTCCTTGGCAGCCTTTACGATCTCCACGATCTTGGTTCTGATATCGGATTCCGCCAGCTTAACATCGACCTTGATGATATCGCCGGTGGCCTGAGGATCTCTCTCTCTCTTGCTCATTACGCCGGGGCGTACGGTGGACATCTGCGGTCTCGTCTTCGGGCAGATGATGGTAGCCATCAGGTTTCCGCCGAAGGCCGGACGCGTCTGCTTCAGACCCTTATCATCGGACTCGGGATCCAGATCGGAAGTATCCAGCGTGGTGTTCTTCTTCGCATAGTCGATGTAGCTGGAAACTTTTACGTCCAGTCTGGTGCAGTCTGCGGTCAGACCGGTGTTCAGTCTGGCAGCCACACGGGGAGCCAGGTCGCGGCCGATGTGAGTCGCGCCGTAGATAACGATCTCCGGCTTGTACTCGTGGACCGCATCGGTGATCACCTTTGTGTAGCCGTCGGTGGTGAAGTTCTTCAGCAGCGGATCTTCCAGCAGGTAGACCGCGTCGGCTCCATACTCGAAGCACTCTTTGGCCAGGCCGTCGATGCCGTCTCCCACGAGAACAGCGCAGACCTTGCAGACGCTGGTATCTTCACTGATCTCTCTGGACAGTCTGTGACCTTCGCCGATCAGCTCTTTCGCCACGTTCATCAGCTTGCCGTCTCTCTGCTCAGCAAATACCCAAACGTCTTTGTAAGCGGACAGATCTACTTCCTCGTCGCTGCCGGTCTTCTCAAAGGCGTTGAACGGGCAGACCTTCAGGCAGGCGTTGCAGGCTGTACATTTCTCATTGATAAACGCCTTCTTCTCGGCGCTGTTGAACTCGATCGCATCAAACGGGCACTCAAATTTGTTGACACAAATTTGACATCCCCTGCAGGTTTCTTTATTAACAATGATTGCCATTTTATTACTCCTCCTTCTTCACTAGATCACGTGCTTGGACTTCAGGTTGATCAGAAGTTCCTTCGCCTGTTCTTTTACGCCGTCGGCTTCAATGATGATTCCCTTGCCCTTCGGCGCCGGAGTAAAGGAACGATATACGTTTGTCGGAGAAGCGTCCAGACCTACGGTATCCAGATCTACTTCCACATCCTTGGCGTTCCAGACCTTGATGTCGGCCTCGGAGCTGCAGGCGTGAACGATACCGCTGACGCTCATGTATCTGGGCGCGTTCAGTTCTTTGATCGCGGTCAGCATACAGGGGGTCTGGATCTTGATTTCTTCATATCCGTCTTCCAGAGATCTCTTGACGGTAATATCCTTCATGTTGTCGTCGATAGCGAACTCGGTTACATATGTAACCTGGGGTAAGTTCAGCTTTTCAGCGATCTGCGGACCGACCTGCGCGGTGTCTCCGTCGATAGCCTGACGTCCGGCGAAGATCAGGTCGTAGTGACCCATCTTTTTGATCGCTGCGGACAGCGCGTTGGAGGTGGCCCATGTGTCGGAACCGCCTACGGCTCTGTCAGACAGCAGTACGCCCTCGTCGGCTCCCATCGCCAGACACTCGATCAGCATATCTTTCGCCTGCGGAGGTCCCATGGTGACGACGGAGATGACCGTATCGGGATACTGGTCTTTGATCTTCAGGGCTTCTTCCAGTGCATTGGCGTCGTCCGGATTCAGAATGCTGGGAACACCTTCTCTGATGATGGTGTGCTTTACCGGATCGATCTTAACTTCACTTGTATCAGGAACTTGCTTTGCGCAAACAATAATTCTCATTCTAATTTCCTCCCTCTCACTTATTTAAACAGAGCGCCCGCGATTACCATCTTCTGAACTTCAGAAGTACCTTCGTAGATCTCGGTAATCTTGGCATCTCTCATCATACGCTCTACCGGATAATCCTTCGTGTAGCCGTATCCGCCGTGGAACTGTACGCACTTGGTGGTAACGTGCATCGCCGTCTCAGCAGCAAACAATTTCGCCATAGCAGCGTCAGGGCCATAGGGGAGGTGCTTATCCTTCTTGTTGGCTGCACTGTAAACCAGAAGTCTGGAGGCTTCAATTCTCGTTTTCAGATCAGCCATTTCGAACTGCAGAGCCTGGAATTTGGAAATGCTTCTTCCAAACTGCTTTCTGGCCTTCATGTAGTCTACCGTTACATCCAGCGCGCCCTGCGCGATGCCCAGAGCCTGGGAAGCGATACCGATACGTCCGCCGTCCAGCGTGGACATGGCGACTTTGAAGCCCTTTCCGACCTCGCCCAGCAGATTTTCCTTCGGAACCACGCAGTCCTCGAAGATCAGCTCAGTGGTGGAGGATCCGCAGATTCCCAACTTGTCCTCGGTCTTTCCGATGGAGAATCCCGGGAATCCCTTCTCTACGATGAAGGCGCTGATGCCGTGGTTGCCCTTGGACTTATCCGTCATCGCCATTACTACAAATACATCGGCATAACCACCGTTTGTGATGAACACCTTGCTTCCGTTCAGCAGCCAGTGATCTCCCATGTCGACCGCTTTTGTCTGCTGACCGCTGGCGTCGGTTCCTGCGTTGGGCTCGGTCAGACCGAAAGCGCCCAGTGTCTTTCCTGCCAGCAGATCGGGAAGATATTTTGCTTTCTGCTCTTCTGTACCATAGTTGAAGATCGGCCAGCAGCACAGAGAGGTGTGCGCGGACACGATAACACCCGTGGTAGCGCATACTCTTGACAGCTCTTCCACTGCGATCGCGTAAGAAATATGGTCGCTGCCCGCGCCGCCGTACTCTTTCGGGAACGGGATGCCCATGAGGCCGTACCTTGCCATTTTCTCAACGGTTTCCGTCGGGAATCTGTGCTCGGCGTCGACATCAGCGGCAAGAGGTTCCACTTCATTAACAGCAAACTCTCTTACCATCTTTCTTACAAACTCTTGTTCTTTCGTTAATTGAAAGTTCATGTTTATGCCTCCTTATTATGATTTAACAGGTTCACCTTTGTGACAGGTTGAGCGGCCGCCAACAAATTGTTATATTATTAACAGCACACAATATTAGTAAACTACATTTTGCGCCACTTTGCAAGATGTAGTTGCATTTTTCTTTGTTTTTTTTCGCTTTTCTCCTTTATTTCGTCACGGATCGACAATCATGGGATCATTTCTTCTCTCAGAGACGAAAGGACCTTCTTTTCCAGACGGGAAACCTGTACCTGGGATATGCCCAGGCGGTCCGCGATCTGCTGCTGAGTCATATCCTGGAAGTAGCGCAGCACAATGATCTGGCGCTCCCGCTCCCCCAGTCTGCCGATGACGGCCTTCAGATGGATCATGTCCACCTGCCGGTCCTCCTCCTCTTTATAGTTTCCGCTGCTGTGCTGGGCCGTCCGTTCCGGATCGTCCAGACTTTCCGGATTTCCCAGCGCGTCCGCCGCCTCCATCAGCGACACCACGTGCTCCACATCCGTTTTCATAAGCGCCGCCAGCTCGCTGACCTTGGGGTGTCGGCCCTCCCGCTGGCAAAATTCTTCCTGAGTCCGCTTCATGAGCCGTATGTCCTGCTTGACCTGTCTTCCCACCTTGATCCTTCCGTCGTCCCGCAGATACCGCTTGATCTCTCCCAGTATCATGGGCACCGCGTAGGTGGAAAACATCACGTTGTAGCCGGTGTCAAACCGCTCCACCGCCTTCAGCAGTCCGATAAATCCGATCTGCATGAGATCGTCCAGCTCATAGCCCGCCGAAGTAAACTTCAGAGCGATGCTTTTGACCAGACCCGTATTCTGACTGACCAGAAGTTCCTTGGCGTCTTCTTCTCCCGCCCTGGCTCTGGCGATCAGATCATATGTATCTTCTTTTCTCAGCGCCGCGCTATAACTCATAGGCCGAATCCAGCTGTTTCATCATGACCACCCGGGTCCCCTCTCCGGGTGCGGAAGTAACCTCCATGCGGTCCGTAAAGCTCTCCATGACCGTAAAGCCCATCCCCGACCGCTCTTCGTCGGCCTTGGACGTGTAAAGCGGCTCTCTGGCCTGCTCGATGTTTTCGATGCCCACGCCGTCGTCCGTGACGGAAAAGATCACCTTGCGGTCCTTCGTCAGCTTCACCTCCACCGTCACCCGTCCGGTCTCGTGGCCGTAGCCGTGGATGACCGCATTGCTCACCGCTTCCGACACGGCCGTTTTGATCTCTGTCAACTCCTCCACCGTGGGATCCAGCTGGGCGGCAAACGCGGCGACGGCAGCTCTTGCAAAGGCTTCGTTTTCCGATCTACTCAAAAATTCCAGCTTCATCTCGTTCAAATATTCCATACTGCGCCTCCTTATCCTTTCTGTATCTCAGTCTGCTCTTCTTCTCTGGTGATCTTTCTGCACTGTGCGATCGCCTCCTCTGCGGTCCGGCAGTAACCCGCTATGGTAAATATTCCCGCCATGGAAAGGATCCGCTCTACATACTCGCTGCAGTCCGTGACAAAAACCATACCGCCGTTTTCCCTCACTTTATTATATCGTCCCATGACCACGCCTATGCCGGCGCTGTCCATAAAACTTACTTTTTCAAAACAAAAAATCAGATGCCTTCCGCAGAACGCATCCAGTGTTTCGTCGATAGCAGAGCGCACCTCTGCCGCAGAGTGGTGATCCAGCTCTCCTTCCAGCCGGGCGATCAGTATATCATCCGTCATCTCATTCAAAATCCTCATAAAAATACCCCCTTCTCTAAAGATTATACCGCTGCGGGGCAGTCTTGTCCTTAAGAGATAAAGGGGGAATTTCTGTTCTTTTGTCGAGCCTAGTCCTCAGGATAGATGGTGACCGTTTCTCTGTTTTCCAGCGCCGCCCCGATCAGGGTTTCGCAGTCCAGCCTGCTCTCTGATTCCAGGATCCGCTGCAGCTTCGGCTTTGTGGCCGGATGCTTGGGCAGAAATACGGTGCAGCAGTCCTCATAGGGCAGGATCGACGTCTCGTAGGTGTCGATCTCTCTGGCGATCTTCATGATATCCACCTTGTCCATCGCGATGAGCGGCCGCATGACCGGCATCTGCACAGCCGCGTCGGTGACCACCAGCGCCTCGGCGGTCTGGCTGGCCACCTGACCCAGGTTTTCACCGGTGATGAGCATGAGACAGTCCGTCTCCTTGGCCACCCGCTCCGCGATCTTCATCATGAATCGCCGCACCAGGATCGTCGTCTCTTCCTCAGGACAGTTTCTGACGATCTCCTCCTGTATAGGGAGCAGATTGATGCTGTGGATCCGGATGCGGCCGCAGTACTGGGAAACGATCTTCGCCAGATCCTGCACTTTTTCCCAGGCCCGGTCGCTGGTGTAGGGATAGGAATGGAAATGCACGGCGTCGATCCACATGCCGCGCTTGGCCATCATAAACGCGGCCACCGGGCTGTCGATCCCTCCGGAAAGCAGCACGAGCCCCTTGCCGTTGGTGCCCAGAGGCAGGCCGCCGAAACCGGCCACCTTCTGCTCGTAGACATAGGCGAGACCTCTTCTCACCGACACGAAGAGAACGCAGTCCGGATGGTGAACGTCCACGGACAGCACTTTACATCCGATGAGCACCTTCGCTCCGATGATCCGCCCGATCTGCGGCGACTCCACAGGAAACTGTTTGTTGGCCCGCTTCGCATCTATTTTGAAGGTCTTCACGCCCTTTTCCTCGATGAGCTTCTGCATATACTCCACAGCGGCACGTCCGATCCGGTCCAGGATCGCTTCCGCGTCCCCCTCAGAAATATCGATCTCCACCGCCGGACTGATGGAATCCACGCCAAAAACCCGGCCCACGTTTTTCAGCACCAGATCTTTTGAAAGATCAGCCGGCGTCTTGACGAAGATCAAGCCCTCCACCCGCTTCACTTCGATCCCCTCAAATTTTTTCAGTACTTTTTTGATCCGCTCCACCAGCATGCGCTCAAAATACGGCTTATTCTGCCCCTTCAGCGCCACTTCTCCGCAGCGGACGATGTAAGTGTTTCTCTCTTCTGTCATCGAATTTGACATCCTTCCTTATGTGTGATTCCCCGTATTCTTACCCTGCGGCGTCCCTGCCCCGCAGACGAGTCTTCCGTCTTAACGCTTCTTTTTTCCGAATGCACTGCGGAGCTTCCGCTGGCTCTCCACCGCTGCAGCAAGCTCCTTTACCGCAAAATCGATCTGCTCCTCCGTGTTGTATTCCGACAGGCTGAAGCGCACCGCGCCCTCGATTGCTTCATCGGGAAGGCGGACTGCGGACAATACGTGGCTTCCCTTCTTGTGAGAGGAACACGCCGAGCCGGTGGACACGTAGATGTCCTTCTGTTCCAGCATGTGCAGGAGAACCTCGCCCCGGCAGCCGGAAAAACTCACATTCAGAATAGAGGGACTGCAGTCTTCTCCCAGGGGGCTGTTGACTCTCACGTCCGGCAGGCTGTCTTCGATGCCGGAAAGCAGACGGGCTTTCAGCTCCCGCAGCCTGGCGATCCTTTCCTCCCGGCCTTCGGCCGTGATCTCCGCCGCAAGCCCCAGCCCGGCGATGGCCGGCATGTTTTCCGTACCGGAACGAAACCCTTTTTCCTGGCCCCCTCCCCATACAAGGGACGGCATGTGGACTCCGCTGCGGATATAGAGCGCCCCGATCCCCTTCGGACCGTGGATCTTATGGCCGCTGACAGAAAGCATGTCCACCCCCCAGCGGTCCGTCTCAACCGGCCCTTTGCCGTAGGACTGCACCGCATCGGTGTGGAAGAGGATCCTGGTTCCCCAGCGCTTTTCCGCTTCCCGCTTCAGCTTTCCGATCTCTTCCAGCGGCTGCACCGTGCCCAGTTCATTGTTCACATGCATGACCGTGATGAGGATCACATCCTCCGTCAGCTCATCCTTCAGCTGCTGCAGATCGATCCTTCCTTCTCTGTCCACGCCCAGGTACACTACCTGCGCGCCCAGGCGCTCCAGCCGGCGGCAGGCCTCCAGAACGGCGGGATGCTCCACCGCGGAGGTCAGGATCTTTTTCCCCGCGCGCTTTCCCGCCTCCCAGGCCCCGAAGACAGCTGTGTTGTCTCCCTCCGTGCCCCCGGACGTAAAATAGATCTCGTTTTCCCCCACTCCCAGAGACAGCGCGGTCTGTTTCCTTGCAGATTTCAGCGCCTTCTCCGCCGTGACGCCCATGCGGTGCAGAGACGAGGGGTTTCCAAAGTCCTCCCTCATCATTTTCACCATGAGATCAGTCACGCAGTCGTGCTGTCTGGTGGTAGAACTGTTGTCCAGATATACAAACATATTGTCGCATTCCTCTTCTATTCTTTCTCATAAAACCGCTGCGCCGGATCCGCCGACGTCTGCGGCTCGATCAACCACGGGCGGCATTCTATGTACCGGCTCCGCTCCATTTCCAGTTCGATACAGTTCCACTCTTCGCCCAGAATGGAATAGGAGACCGTCTCCGTCTCCTGCGCTTCCCTGAATCCCAGAGCCGTATAGCACCGATGCGCATTTTCATTGTTTTCGAATACGCCCAGGGTCACTTTTTTTACCTTCAATATCCCGAAGGCATACTCCAGCGCCAGCGTGAGCATTTCCCGGCCATAGCCCATGCCCCTTCTGCTGTCGTCCACGATGACGAATCCGAAGCGGAGGACCATCTGCTCCTCGTCCGTAAACCGCATGATCATGTGGCCTGCAGGTCCGCTTTCATCAAAAGCCGTCATCTCGAAGAAGTTTCCGGCTTCCTCGTGTTCGGCGTAATACCGGTTGATATCCTCCGCCGCCACGGGATATTTTTCATACTGATCCGCACTCCACTTGCGGAAGGTGACTTCATCCTTGATCCATCGGACTATAGTCTCCGCATCACGGCGGTTGTAGGGACGCAGTCGCAGCATAGCTGACCTCCTCGATTTTAAACATTGACGTACCTGAATCTTTATTATACCTACAATTTGGACAAACCGCAAGATTTACCGCAATTCTTCTGCGACCTCCTGCGGCGTCGGGGAAACTCCGGCGAACTGGATCGGGGAGCTCCCCGGACCGTCCGCCGGATCTTTTCCCTGACCGCATGGAAAAGGCGCCGGTCTTCTGTGGACCGGCGCCTCCGAGCGTCGTACAGCGTCATATTAATTCATCTTCAGGGATGGGCACGGCCTCCCGTCCTTTCTACCTGCCGCCCGTCTCTCCGCCCGTATCACTGGTCTGTCCGCCGGGATTATTTCCGTTCACCAGAAAACAGGCTGTATAGTGTCCCGGACTGGTCTCCGTAAACTTCGGATTCTCCTGGGTGCACTGGGGCATGCAGTGTTCGCAGCGGGCCGCGAAACGGCAGCCCGGCTTGGGATCGATGGGACTCGATACCTCGCCCCTGATGATCTGAAACTCTTTGTCCCGGCTGTCCAGATTGGGTTCAGGGATGGCGGCCAGCAGCGCCTTGGTATACGGATGCAGCGGATTTCGGAACAGCTCCTCCGATTCCGCCAGCTCCACGCAGGTCCCCAGATACATTACCATGATGTGATTGGAGATGTGCTTGACCACAGACAGATCGTGGGTGACGAACATATATGCCAGATCCAGCTCGTCCTGCAGGTCCATCAGAAGATTCAGGATCTGGGCCTGAATGGATACGTCCAGAGCGGACACAGGTTCGTCGCAGACGATAAACCTGGGGTTCAGGGACAGGGCCCGTGCAATGCCGATGCGCTGCCGTCTCCCGCCGTCCAGCTCATGGGGGTAGGAGTTGGCGTAGCGCCGGGCAAGACCCACCAGGTCCATCAGCTCAATGGCGCGGTTCATGGTCTGCTGGTGGTTCGGAAATACTTTGTGGATCTGCATGTACTCAGAGATCGTATCCACCACCGACTTTCTGGGGTCGATGCAGGAATAGGGATCCTGAAATATGATCTGCATCTCTTTGCGCAGCGGACGCATCTTCCTCGTGTTCAGCTTCGTAATGTCCTGTCCGTCGTAGAGGATCTGCCCGCCCGTAGGTTCGATGAGCTTCAGAAGCGTGCGGCCCAGAGTGGACTTTCCGCAGCCCGATTCGCCCACCACGCCCAGCGTCTCGCCGGAATACAGCTTCAGGTTGATGGAATCCACGGCGTGCAGCATCCTTCCGCCGTTCACCTTAAAATATTTTTTTAAATCCCGCGTCTCGATCAAAGGGGTCCTGGCGGGGATATTATTTTCATTTGCTTTCATTTTCACTGCCTCCTGTTTTTAGATTCTCGCTGTCAAACAAATGGCAATAAAATTTATGTGTGCCCTCTGAATATACTTGCGGTTTCTCCTTTTTGCAGATCTCCATGCAGTGTTCGCACCGGGGCGCGAATTCACATCCCACAGGCAGGTTCGTGGGATCGGGCATCAGACCCGGAATCGGTTTCAGTCTGGTCGCCCGGGATGAAATATTGGGAATCGAATCAAAGAGGCCCACCGTATAGGGATGATGCTTCTCTCCCCGGAACAGGTCCTCCACCGTGCCGGACTCCACGATCTTTCCGGCATACATCACGCACACTTCGTCGCAGATCTGCGCCACGATCCCCAGATCGTGGGTGATCATCAGCATAGACGTACCCAGTCTTTCTCTCAGCTCCCGTATCATGGCCAGGACCTGGGCCTGTATGGTAACGTCCAGAGCCGTTGTAGGCTCGTCGGCGATGAGAAGCTCCGGCTCGCAGCAGAGCGCCATGGCGATCACCACTCTCTGCTTCATTCCACCGGAAAACTGATGGGGGTACTCCGCTTTTCGCGAAGGCATGATGCCGACCAGCTGAAGCATTTCGTCGATCCGCCCTTCGACTTCCTCATGGGACAGGTCATGATTGTGCAGCTTGATGGCCTCGCCGATCTGCTGTCCCACCGTGTACACCGGATTCAGGGAAGACATGGGATCCTGAAACACCATGGAGATCAGGTTCCCGCGGACCGCGCGCATCTCGTCCTCGGTTTTCGTGAGCAGATCCTCTCCGTCAAAACAGATCTTACCGCTTAAGATCCGCCCGGTGGCCTGGGGCAGCAGTCTGAGTATGGACAGAGCCGTGGTGGTCTTCCCCGCCCCTGTCTCGCCCACGAGCCCCAGCGTTTTTCCTTTTTCAATTTTGAGGCTGATTCCGTTTACCGCCTCCACCGTTTCGATGTCCGTCTTATATATGACTTTCAGATCCTGGATGTCCAGGATCAGCTTTTCGTCCTTTTCGCCCATAATGGTTCCTCCCTCTCCTGCGCTTATTATGATTTCAAGTGTGGATCCAGCGCGTCTCGCAGTCCGTCACCCACCAGATTGACAGAACAGGCGGTGATGATGATCGCTGCGGCTGGGAAAAACATCAGGTGCGGCGTATTTCTCATATACTCCCGGGCCTCCGACAGCATCTGTCCCCACTCAGGCTGCGGCGCCGGCATGCCCAGTCCCAAAAAGCTCAGCGTAGCTTCATACAGGATGATCTTGGCAATATTCAGCGTGGTGTTGACGATGATAACGCCCACCGCGTTGGGGATGATGTGTGAGAGAATGATCCGAAGTCCGTTGGCGCCGCCGGCTCTGGACGCCTCCACGTAGTCCTGCTCAGAAAGCGTCAGCACTTCGGACCGCACAAGTCTCACATAGTTTGTAAAATAAGCGAGAGTCAGCGCGACGATCAGATTGACAAAGTTGGCCCCCAGCGCGTACACCACGGCCATGGTGAACAAAATGTCCGGCACCGACATAAAAATGTCCAGGGAGCGCATGATCAGGCTGTCCGTCCTGCCTCCGAAATATCCGGCGACAGCGCCCAGCATACTTCCCACGATACAGGACGTTACCGTGGCGATCAGGGCGATGGCCACCGACGTCCTTCCGCCGTAAATGATACGGGCAAAAATGTCTCTGCCGTAGCCGTCGTTTCCAAAGATGTGCTCCGCAGAGGGCGTCGCCAGCATCAGCGAAAAATCCTGCGTGGTAGCGCTTTCATAGGATACGAACAGGGGCGCCAGAATCAGCACCGCCGCCATGGCGGCCATCATGATCAGGCCGATCATCGCTCCTTTGCTCTTTTTGTAACGTCTCCAGATCTCTTTCCATTTTCCCTGGCTCACATACCCGTCCAGGGTCTCCGCATTCACCTTATTCTTCTTGAACATGTCTTACCCCCTGGCTTTCGTATATTTGGCACGGATCCGCGGATCGATAAAGGCGTAAATGATATCCACGATGAGCATGACTACCGTAAAGCAGATGGAAATCAGGATGGTCCCTGCGATGATGATGGGCTCGTCCTTAAAAGTAATACGCTCCACGATGAGACTTCCGATCCCCTGTACCGAGAAGAGCTGTTCGGCTACCACAGCCCCGCAGAGGAGCATGCCCAGGCTCATGCCGATCTGAGTGATAACGGGAAGCAGGGCGTTCTTCAGAACGTGCTTCCAGATCACCGCGCTCTCCGGCGCGCCCTTGGCCCGCGCGGTGCGGACGTAATCCTGTCGTATGGCCTCCAGCATGGAGGACTTGGTAAATCGGAAGTTTTGCGCCGCCGTTGGTATCGAGATCGCCAGGGCCGGCATAATATAGCCTTTCCAGCTTTCCAGGCCGTAGGAGGGCAGCCAGTTGAGCTTTAATGAGAAGAAGTACAGCAGCACAAGTCCCAGTACAAAGGTAGGGACTGCGGCCAGGAAGAATGACACCAGAGATGGTATCGTATCCATCAGAGAATACTGTTTCACCGCGGAATAGATGCCCAGGGGGATCCCCAGCAGAGCTGAGATCACCACGCCGATAAATGCCAGCTTCAGCGTCACCATATAACGCGGCCAGATCTCCGCAAAGACGGACTGTTTCGTCACATAGGAAATCCCAAAATCATGATTGATGAACATATTATACAGGTAATTCAGGAACTTCTGAAAAAAGGGCAGGTCATATCCAAGGTTGTGATTGTACGCGTCGATGGCTTCCTGCGGCACTCCTGTGCCCAGGATCGCTCTGCCGGGGTCGCCCGGCGTGAGGTTCATGACGAAATAGATGATCAGAGTGACGCCGATAATGGTTGGAATGAGGAACAAGATTCTTTTGATAACATATTTATGCATTGTTACCCTCCAATTTATATGAAAGATTCCGATACCCTGCCCCCGGCCGGCGAGGGTGTGTGCGTGCTCGGCGGCCGGGGGCGGAACCAGGATATCGGAATTTTCATCCCTTCGATTTTATTCGGTCCAGCTAAAATCTGTAATGTGATAGAAGGATGGGTTGACGTCGCCTATGTCGATTCTGTCGGACCAGGCCACGCCCAGAGCGCTGTGGTACAGCGGCAGGATCGTCGCCGTCTCCATGGTCATATTCCAGAGCTCGGTATAGATATCGTACCGCTCTTTCTCGTCAGCCGTGGACACGCCCATGGTGATCAGCTCTTCCATACGCTGCCAGTTGAAGGGGCTGTTGTCCGCCTTGTAGCGGATGATGTACATACCCTTCGATTCGGAGTGAAGCTGCTGTCTGATATTGTTGTAGTCGTAGTTTCCGCTGTCATAGTAGATCGCGATATCATAATCCTGATCGTACATGCGCGCGGTGATCGGAGCAGATTCGCCCAGTTCTACCTGTGCTTTCATGCCGTTCTCCGCCAGACAGGCCTGCAGTACTACAGCGGCCTTGCCCTTCTCGGAAGTCTCGGTTCCATAGGTCAGAATGGTTCCCACATCGATGCCGGCTTTGATCTCGTCCTCTGTGTAGCCTGCGTCCAGAAGCGCCTGATGACAGGCGTCCTTGTCGTAGTCAAAGGTCTTGAATTTTCCGTCGGACACCTTCGGAGAAGTCGCTACGTACTCGGAAGGCATGTACTCGTAAGCCGGGGTTCCGTAATCGCTGGTGGCGGCCTTGATGATATTGGCCTTGTTCACCGCGTAGAAGATGGCTTCGCGTACCTTCTGGTTGCCCAGAATGTTGTTGTTGGTCGGCGACGCCCAGTTGATTCCCACGAACAGAACGTCGTTGTTCTTGATCAGCTCACAGTTGTCTCCCGCCGCTTTCTTAATATTATCCCAGTCGGAGAGCGGAACGTTGGTCAGATAATCCAGCTCGCCGTTTTCGTAGGCGATGACTGCTGCGGAATCCTCGGTGATCAGACGGTATTCCACGTTCTTGATATCCGGAGCTCCCTTCCAGTAGTTTTCATAAGCCTTCAATTTCAATCCTGCAGATACGTCGTATTCGGTGATGATGTAAGGACCGGTTCCTGCAGTGTGCGGCACGGTTCCGAACTCTACGCCGTTTGCCTTCGCTTCCTCATACTCTCTCTTGCTGTAGACTTTGATGGTCCAGAAGGTATGAGAGATCGCGGAGTACGGGTAATCCAGCGTAATGACCACGGTCTTGTCGTCCACAGCCTTTACGTTGTTGATCATGGAAGTAACGTAATCGAATCTGGGGTTTTCCATGGCAACTCCATAGCTGTAGGCCACGTCCTCAGCCGTCAGCGGGTCCCCGTTCTGGAAGGTGGCGTCCACCAGATCCACCGTATAGGTCAGCCCGTCTTCACTGACATCGATGTTCTTGGCCAGCAGATTGTAATATCCGCCGTGGGCCTCGTCCATGCCGTAAAGCCCTTCAAAGACCTGAACCCAGATGATCTGCGAGCTCTCGAACACCGCGCACTGCTGCCAGTCGGCGCTCTGAAGCGCCGTGCGCAGACGGATGCGCAGCGTCGAATCATCGGCGGTGCCGCCGCTTCCGGATCCGGAATCACCGCCTCCGCAGCCGGCGAATACCGTCAGCGCCATGGCAAGAACAAGGACAAGTGCCAAAAGCTTTTTCATGTTCTTTTTCATATTCTCCTCCTTTTTTATCTAACAGTGCCGATTCAGTTGCGAAATCAGCCCCTCTTTAAGAACGCGGTGCAGCAGTGGATCGCACCGAATCCTTTTAAGACCTCATCAAAGTCCACCGTAATGACGCGGATCCCGTTTTTCTCCAGGAGTTCCTGGCTTCTGGGATTTCCCGCAGGCATAACGATCAGTCCAGGTTCAATGGCGACGTAATTGATCGCCAGTCCCTCTTTCGCTTCTACGCGGGACGGGCACTCCAGGAGCTTGATCCCCTTCTTCTTCAGCGCATCGCAGATATCGTAGGGTACCTGAGACGCGTGGATCATCGCTACATCGTGACTTGCCATATTCAGAAGGCCGTCGATATGCGCGTGTCCATAGGGGATCTGCATGTGCAGAACATCGGTGACGCCCATGCGCTTCAGCTCCGCTTCGACCATCTCGTAGCCTTCCCGGTTTGTGCGCACGCCGGAAGCCAGAACTACAGTATGGCGGTCGATCCAAAGACCCATGGCTCCCTCGAAGGTGGCGCCGCCGCAGATCGTGCGGATGATGGGAACGCCCAGATCAGCCAGCTTCTTCGCTGCGTAGCGCTCTTCTCCGCGTCTGGCGTCCATGGCCGGCCGCGTCACGATGGCTCCCTCTGGAGTCATGAATACCAGATCCCTGCAGAACAAAGCGTTCGGGCGATCTCCCCGCTGTTCTTCGATGTAGTGGACCTGCACTCCGTGAGCCCTGTAGATATCCGTGAGCGCGTCGTGCTGCGCTCTGAACTTTTCAGGATCAATAGGCGCCTTAAAGCGCATGGCCTGCCAGTCAAAATTCTCGATCTCTTCTCCCGGCCGACGCATCAGAACCGCCCTCAGAGTATCGACTTCCGAGCATACGCCCCAGTCGCCCCACAGCTTGGTCATATCGTCGGTGATCGACGATTCATAGGGAAACCATCTTTCTCCGGCCAGCGCGTCAATGTCTCTTATTTCTGCCAACTTTATCTCCTCCTTGCAAATCGTACACAATAGCGAATAAAATCTACTTGTGATAAATTGCAAATATTATGCCAAATGGATGCCCCCCATTTTTCGACCATATGTAAAAAAAACTTTACGAACGTAAAGGGATTTTTACTCGATCCGTAAAGTTTTTTTGATTGGACCAGGCGCCGGCAAAAGCGCCGCCGTTCCTTATTTCAGGAACTGCCGGTCCTCTTTTTATGATGTTTTCATTTCCTTACTTGTGAAGACCATACTTTGTGATCTTATAATTCAGCGACTGCCTTGATATCCCCAGCAGCCGGGCCGCCTCCGCCAGATTTCTGGTGGAATCCAGCGCCTTTTGGATGATCCGCTTCTCAAAAGCGTCCATAGTATCGTCCAGGGACAGCCCCCCGTTCAGCATGCTTTCCTCCGCCATCAGAAGACTATCTTCGATCCCCTGCGTCTTAAACGGCTCCGCCAGATACTCCGGAAGATCTTTTTTCTGGATAAATCTGCTTGAAGCTACGTTGAACGCACCCTCGATCACATTCTTCAGTTCCCGCACATTTCCCGGCCATTTGTGCTTTTTGAAGATATCCTCGACCTCCTCGTCGATATTGATAATATCCCGGTTCATCTTTTCATTATAGCTCTGTATAAAGTGCTCGGTCAGGAAGGAAATGTCGTCCTCCCGCTCCCTGAGGGGCGGGATATTGACCTGCACCACGCTCAGACGGTAAAACAGATCTTCTCTGATCTTCTTCTCGGCGATACACTGGATCGGGTTCGCATTCACCGCTGAGATCACCTTGATGTCGATGGTGACAGGCTCGTAGCTTCCCAGCCTGGTCACCTGCTTCTCCTCGATGGCCTTCAACAGCTTGGACTGCACATTCAGCTCCATGGAATTGATCTCGTCCAGAAACAGCGTTCCGCCGTTGGCGATCTCAAACAGTCCCGGCTTATTTTCCGCTCCCGTATAGCTGCCCTTCGTCGTTCCGAACAGGATGCTCTCCAGCAGATTCCCCGGGATCGCCGCGCAGTTCTGTGAAACGAACCGCCTGCCGCTGCGCTTGCTTGAGGTGTGGATGGACTGGGCCACCAGCTCCTTTCCCGTCCCCGTTTCCCCGTAGATCAAAACAGAGGAATCCGTCTCCGCGATCACCGGTATTCTGGACTTGATGACCTCCAGGCTCTTGGAATTGGTAATAATATCATCCACCGTGTAAAGCTTTTTCATCTCGGCGCCCTGTCTGAAAGAGAGGGTAATATTCTGTCTCTCGTAGGAGGAATCGATGTATCGGGAAACGTCGATCGCCCCGATGATCTCATCGTCTACCTTGATGGGCATGGTGGTGTTGATCACATGCAGCGTCTGACCTTTGTACGTCCGCAGCAGCTGGTATTCATTAAAAATAGGCTTCCCGTTTCGGAGGACCCGCATAATGCTGCTGCTCTCTTCATCCAGATCCGGATATACGTCCAGTACGTGTTTCCCCAGGATATCCTTCTCCTTCAGAGTGCTGATCTCCGGCCGGTAGGTCAGGTAATATTCAATATAGCCGTCTTTGTCCGTCACCAACAATCCGTCAACATAATTGTACAAACTTAATATCTGTTCAACATATCGTCTGAGCATAGCCTTCCTCCCTTACCGGTGCGTCGTCGTGCCTCTGGGTTCTGATTTCAGGGGGACCCGCTTTTATTGTACCATAAACACTAAGCTCTGTCTTCGCCTTCAGCTCGCCAATCGCTAAGTGTTCTGGGCACCTGTCATACCGCCGCTCTGCCTTCGCCTTTGGCTCGCCAATCGCGGGGTATGCACATTGTACCATAAACACTAAGCTCTGTCTTCGCCTTCGGCTCGCCAATCGCTAAGTGTTCTGGGCACCTGTCATACCGCCGCTCTGCCTTCGCCTTTGGCTCGCCAATCGCGGGGTATGCACATTGTACCATAAACACTGAGCTCTGTCTTCGCCTCATTCGCCCCAGGACGCAGCAAGCCCCGCCGATCTGTTTCCAGATTCGGCGGGGCTTGTCCATTTTTTCAGTAAAGTCCGGATCCCCGGCCCTGCAGCCGGTTTCATATGTAGGAAACCGTTCTTTGCCTGACGTTATTTCGCGTAATCGGTAGCTCTGGTCTCGCGGATGACGTTGATCTTGATCTGGCCGGGATATTCCAGCTCGCTCTCGATCTTCTTGCTGATCTCTCTGGCCAGGAAAACGATCGCGTCGTCGGATACCTCATCCGGCTTGGCGATGATACGGATCTCGCGTCCCGCCTGAATAGCGAAGGATTTCTCCACGCCGGGCGTCGTGTTTGCGATCTCCTCAAGCCGCTGCAGCCGCTTGATATAAGTGTCCAGCGTCTCTCTTCTCGCCCCCGGTCTCGCTGCGGACAGCGCGTCGGCGGCGGCAATGAGCACCGCTTCCATGCTCTTGGGCTCATAATCCCCGTGATGGGCTGCCATACCGTTGATGACGGCTTCAGACTCCTTGTACTTTCTCAGGATGTCGATGCCGATATCCACGTGGGTCCCCTCCACTTCGTGATCCAGGGCCTTGCCGATGTCGTGCAGCAGACCTGCGCGCTTTGCAAGTTTTACGTCCAGTCCCAGTTCGCCGGCCATCAGGCCCGCAAGATGGGCGACTTCCACGGAATGCTTCAGTACGTTCTGGCCGTAGCTCGTCCGATACTTCAGTCTTCCAAGAAGCTTGATCAGTTCCGGATGGAGATTGTGGATTCCCACCTCGAAGGTGGCGGCTTCGCCTTCCTCCTTGATGATGTTGTTCACTTCTCTCTCCGCTTTTTCCACCATCTCCTCGATCCTGGCCGGATGGATCCGCCCGTCCACGATGAGTTTTTCCAGAGAGATTCTTGCGATCTCCCTGCGCACCGGGTCGAAGCCCGACAGAATGACGGCTTCCGGGGTATCGTCGATAATCAGGTCGATTCCGGTCAGCGTCTCGATGGCCCGGATGTTTCTTCCTTCTCTGCCGATGATCCGTCCCTTCATCTCGTCGTTGGGCAGCGGTACAACGGACACGGTGCTCTCCGCAACGTGATCCGCCGCGCATCTCTGGATCGCGCCCGTGATGATCTCCTTGGCTTTCTTGTCCCCCTCCTCTTTGGCTTTGGACTCGATATCCTTGATCATAACGGATGCCTCGTAGCGGACCTCCTTCTCCACATTGGAGAGCAGGAGCTCCTTGGCTTCGTCCACAGTGTAACCGGAAATGCGTTCCAGTTCAGCGATCTGCTTCTCAATGAAGCCGTCCAGTTCGTGTTCTTTATCCTTTAATACTTGTTCTTTTTTTGTAATGCCTTCTTCTTTTCTTTCCAAGTTCTCTGTCTTGCGGTCGATCGCTTCTTCTTTCTGGATCAACCGTTTCTCTGATCTTTGGATTTCTGCTCTTCTCTCACGGATCTCGCGATCCACCTCGCTTCTCAGGCGATGAGCTTCCTCCTTCGCCTCCAGCGTGATTTCCTTCTTGATGGTTTCCGACCTGTTCTCAGCGTCGAGGATCATGTTCTTTGCTTTCTGCTCTGCACTTCCAATGGTCTTTTCAGCCAGATTCTTCCGCAATATATATCCAACCAGTAACCCAAGGGCTAAGGCAACAATTCCAATGATAACGGGTATAATAATGTTTTCGATAACAATGCACCTCCTTCTCTGCATAAATTTTCCCGGATAAAACGCCCCGCATTAAAGCGTTTATTTTGTAAACCCTCTGATACTAAATATAGCATTACATTAATTAAATATTGATATAATCACACACTATATATTATAATGAATTACGGACTCATGTCAAGATACAGTATTGCACGCCGGCCAGCGCCGAAAGCGGGGAGAAACGCCTATCCTACGCGGCTCTGCCCGATCCGGCGTCCACATGCAAATTACGGAAAATTCAAATTAAAGATACAATATGAAAGGCAAAACGAATGTCATATTTCTGGAATCTCCTCAAAAACCTGGACCGCACACTGCTTTTTCTGCCCCTGTGCTTTGCGGTGATCAGCATTATCATGATCGGCAGCACGGCCTACGAAGGCAGCTTTGTCATAAACCGGGCCATCATCGTACAGGCAGCCGCCTACGTGATCGGCTTTCTCGTCATGGGGCTGGTGGTCTTCATGGATTACAAGTACTTTGAAAACTTCGAGAAAGCTCTGTATATTTTTTCGATCCTTTTTCTGCTCTGCGTCTACGTACCGGGGCTGGGCGTAGTCCAATACGGAGCCCGGGGCTGGCTGGATCTGAAAGTCGTGTTCCTGCAGCCCGCAGAGGTGGTCAAGATCAGCTTCGTCCTGATCTTCGCCAACTATCTGTCCAAAAACCGGGAAAATCTATATTCTTTTAAGGCCCTTATCAAAGCCGGCCTTTACATGGCGCCTTTCGTCCTGCTCATCATCCTTCAGAAAGACCTGGGCAACGCTCTGGTCTTCTGTGTGATCGCCGGCCTGATGATCTTCGTCGCCGGAGTGGACGGCCGTCTTTACGGCAAGGTGCTGGGCGGGGCCCTGCTGGCCACGCCTATTATGTATCGCTTCATGGCATCCCATCAAAAGGAACGGATCGACGCCTTTCTCCACCCCAACAACCTGGGCCTGGCCGGAAACTATCAGGTATGGCACTCCAAGGTGGCCATCGGTTCCGGCGGCTTCTGGGGCAAGGGATTGTTTCAGGGCACGCAGAAAGAACTGAACTTCCTTCCCGTGGCGGAATCAGACTTCATCTTCGCTGTCATCGTGGAGGAGCTGGGACTGATCGGAGGCCTCTTCATCATCCTGCTCTATGCCATCTTCCTGTACCGCATCCTGAAAATCGCGTCCAACGCCAAGGATACCTACGGTTCTCTCATCGTCTTCGGTATCTTTGCCATGTTCGCCTTTCAGATCTTCGAAAACATCGGCATGACTATGGGCCTGATGCCTGTAACGGGCATTACGCTGCCCTTCATCAGTTCAGGGGGCAGCTCTGTCGTCACCAACATGATCGCGCTGGGTCTGGTCCTGAACGTGGGCATCCGCAGTAAAGTCATCAACTTCTAAATTGCCGGAGAAAAACTTTCCCCCACCCCGCCTTTTCATGCCTGAATTTGATCCCCGACTTTTTGTCGGGGATCTTCTTTTTTTCTATCCGCGTTCTTTTCTGCCCGCCTTTCATTCCCTACCCTCATCCCCCATCTCATCGCTTTTGCATCCTTATTTCCGCGAACCGCCGGGCCGTATACGGGTATGTAAAATCATCTGCGCCTGCCCGCTCACCACCTGCGCCGGCCCGGCGCAGACTACTGACCATGCAGACTGCCTGTCTGGGTCTGTGGGGAGGTCGGCGCCATGGGCCCGCTCACGCCGCATCGGGGGACACGAGTAACGCGGTGGATCGCGGAGCAGCCTGGCGCTATGGGCCGGCGGGCTGCAGAGCAGTCTGGCTCCGGGTTCAGTCTGTCTTCGGGTTCGGCAGATCCCGGGAGCCGGTGGACCGCGGGGCAGCCTGGCGCTATGGACTGGAGGACCGCTCCCGTAATAGGTGAAAAGAGTAAAAAAAATTGATTATCACCGAAATTCACGCAATAATGGGCGATCAAAGCTCAATATATGCTTCCAAATAGGTGAAAACTTTAAAAAAAATAAATTCTCACCCATTTGACAACTCTGTTTCGGTGAAATTGAGAAAAAAAACGAAATCTGACCTATTCCCGCCCATAATCTGCTATCCGGCAGGGGCTATCCGCCAAGGACCGTCCGCCAAGGACCGTCCGCCAAGGACCGTCCGCCAAGGACCGTCCGCCAAGGACCGTCCGCCAAGGACCGTCCGCCAAGGACCGTCCGCCAAGGACCGTCCGCCAAGGACCGTCCGCCAAGGACCGTCCGCCAAGGACCAGACGCCAGGAACAATCCCCCAGAATTCGCCAGCCAAAAACCGAACGCCAGAAACAGAACGCCATGCGCCATCCCCCACAGACCAGCCGGCCGGCGGTTTTCACGCACCATAAAACTGCCGGCAGGATTACCTGCCGGCAGAGAATATCTTTATATTTTTTATTTGTCTGCCTGACGGGGCGCGGCTCATCATCGACAGCGGCCCGTCTATAGCTATGCATTTCGCCTGGTCTCAGCGGCGTCAGGCGCCCCGGTGCAGAACAGGTCATGAAACTTCAGCCGGACGATCCCTGATGCCGCGGCGCTATCTGCCGTCCTCATAGACTACGTCGCCGCCGCAGATGGTGTATTTCACTTTGCCGTACAACGTCTCGCCGATGAAGGGGGAATTTTTGGACTTTGAGGCGAAGTCTCCGGTCACGGTCCAGCTCTCCTCCGGATCGAAGATCACAAGATCTGCTCCGCCGCCCTCTCTGATCACGCCCCGGTCCAGCCGGTACATGCGGGCCGGCATACAGGTCATCTTCTCCAACAGCTTGATAAGCGTCAGATGTCCCCCGCGGACCAGCTTTGTATTTCCCAAAGCCAGCGCTGTCTCCAGACCGATAATGCCGCTGGGCGCGTCCATCAGCCCTCTGTCTTTCTCTTCCTCCGTGTGAGGCGCGTGGTCTGTGGCGATGATGTCGATAGTCCCGTCTTTCAGCCCCTCGATGATAGCCAGACGATCCTCCTCCGTCCGCAGCGGAGGATTCATTTTTGCGTTGGCTCCGTACTTCTTCACCGCTTCCTCCGTCAGAGTAAAATGATGGGGGGTAGCCTCAGCCCACACATCAGCGCCCAGCCGTTTGGCCGTGCGGATCATCTCCACCGACACACCGGAACTGATATGCTGTATATTCACTCTGGCCCCTGTTTCCAGGGCCAGCATGCAGTCTCTTGCCACCAGCACGTCCTCTGCGCTTCGGGAAGCCCCCGGAAACGCCAGCTCATCGCTTACCTTCCCTTTATTCACGCCCGCCTTATCGATCAGCGCAGGGTCCTCCTCGTGAAAGCTGAGAACGGTTTTCAGCTCTCGTGCTGTCCGCATGGCGTCCCGCGCCAGCGCTGCGTTCATGATGGGAAGCCCATCGTCGGTAAAACCGGCGGCGCCGGCCTCCAGCAGTTCCTTCATATCGGTCAGTTCCGTACCTGCCATGCCCCTGGTGATGCAGCCGTCCTGCATCACGTGGATGCCCGTGGCTCTCCCCTTTTCCAGCACGTAACGGATCGTTTCCGGATTGTCCGCCGGCGGCCTGGTATTGGCCATGCAGATAACAGTAGTATAGCCGCCTCGTTTAGCTGCGGCCGCTCCCGTCTCAATGTCTTCTTTTTGAGTCTGGCCCGGATCGCGGAAATGACAATGCACGTCGATCAGACCCGGAGCGACTACTTTGCCCGCCGCTTCGATGATTCTCTCGTACCCTTCCCGCCCGCAGTCACGTCCAATGTGATGGATCCTGCCATCCTTTATGCACAGATCCGTCACCTCATCCCGTTTTGTCTCCGGATCGATAACTCTCCCGTTTCGCACTAAGATCAAAGCTGTTCCCTCTCTTCTCTGCACTCTCTCTGCAATCTTTTTGATTCCCGCCATGCCCTCCTCTGTGATCTCAGGCCATGGCTCTATACTTGTTCAGAAACATTGTTCCGAAGCATTGATCAGAAACATTGTTCTGAATCACTGTTCAGAAACATTATTCTGAAACGCTGCTCCGATATGCCGTTTTGAAACGCCGTTTCAAAACACAGACTACGAGTCCTGAACTAAAACATGGATCCGCGGACTTTCCCCCATCCGCAAATTTGTTTTTACGACTGTAAGATCCGCTCCACGATGGATTCAAAGTTTTTGCGGATGTACGTTCCCTGCTTACACACGATGGGAAAACCGTTATTGGCGGCGATGCGTATATTTTCGTCCTCCGGTATGATGCCCGCCATGGAGATATGCATGGTCTCCGCGATCTGAGACAGCGTAGGCCCCCAGCCCTTTCCAAAGAGCTCGGGCCGCACCATATTGACCACGTAAGTCCGGTCACCGATACCCAGCCCGGACAGAGTGCGGTCCATCATATCCGCATCCCGCAGGGCCACGTATTCCGGCACGGTGATGATAACTGCCTTATCCGCCCCCGCGGCAGCCAGCTTCATGTTCTCGCCTACTCCGGCCGGTCCGTCGATGATGATATAGTCAAAGTTATCCTTGAGCTTTCTGCAGAGCACCTTCATATGGGTCTCCGTCAGATAGCCCGTATCCTTATACTGAGCGGCAGACATGAGGTAGAACTCGGGAAATCTGCGGTCCCGGATCAGCGCTTTCTTGATCCGGCACATCCCGGAGAGCACGTCGGCCACATCGTAGACCACATTATTCTCCAGACCCAGGTACAGGTCGAGATTGCGCAGTCCCATATTCATGTCGATGAGGACCACTCTGGCTCCCCTCTCCGCGAGAATTGCACCCATGTTCGTGGAAAATACGCTTTTTCCCACGCCGCCTTTCCCAGATGCAATCAGTATTACTTCACTCATGTGTCAGCTCCTTGTATTTGCTTTTTTCTATCTCCCGGCCCTTCCGGGCCCATTGTCATCACCGGCTGCCGCCAACTTTCAGCGCTCTCTTCGCGGCTACTGCACCGGCGCCGTTTCCAGACTATAATCGGTGTACGTCTCATCCAGTCCCAGATACTGCGCGATGATCTCCCGAGCCACAGCCGCGCCGTTTCCGCCTGTTCTTCCCTGTACCAGCAGCACGGCCACCGCGATCTGCGGATCCTCGATGGGCGCCGTACAGATAAACCACGAAAACGGACTGTACTCCGACTTATAGGCGTTGATCCGCTCGGTGGAAATTTTGTAGTTGCTCACCCGGCGCACCGCCGCCACTACAGCGTCGTTTCTGTTGTAATAAGTGTCCGGATCCTCCGCCATCAGGCGGTTCATCTCCGCCTCCACATCCTCCCATTTCATGCCGGGAGCAATGCGGGACAGATTGGATCTGATATATTCCACCTCGTCCTTGGGCGGTACGTATCCGCCTTTTTCCGCCGTACCGGTCTTGGCCGCCACGTCCACGGGGAAGGATGCGAAATACGCCCTGGCGCTTCCGCCGCTCTCCTGAGCCACCCGTCTCATGCCTTCCAGCAGGTCGTCGAAGATAGAGTCGTCCGTGATATCCATCTTCACCGGAGCCGCTTTCTCGATGGCGCCCTTTCCTTCCACAGCCTTCACCACACTGACCTGATTGCGCACGCCGTGGTTGGCCAGCGTTGCCATATAGTTGGCCATCTGGATCGGCGTATACGAGTTCTCACCCTGTCCGATGGCGATGTTCAGCTCGTCTCCCTTGGTCCACTGCGCCTGATTGAAATAGTCGAACTTGCATTTATCAGCCACCGTGTTTACCATGTCCTCGCGGATGCCCTGATCCGGCAGTCTCCGGATGATCTCGCTTCTGCTGGGATTTTCTTCGCACCAGTCCGCGATGTTGGAAATATTTTTTTTCAGCTGCTCTCTGTCTGCCAGCGTCTCTTCTGTAAAGTACAGTTCCGCGTCCGCCGTCAGCCACTGTCTCAGCAGCCCCTTTGTCCCCGCCATCTTCTTTTCGGCGGAAGGCGCCGAACCCTTGGCCTCGTCCAGCTCGATCCCTGTCTTCAGGCCCAGCCCGTACTGCTCCGCGTATTTGGAGATCTTTTCGATGCCCATATCCTTTGAGAGCCCAAGGGACTTCTTTTTATAATTGTCCGTGTTGGTGGCCAGATCGTAAAAGTAATAGTTGCAGGACACCTCCATGGCCCGGTAGAGATCCACGCTGCCGTGAGTCCTGGTCTTGTGGGAACTGGTCCAGATCAGACAATTGTAGGCCCGGTTGCCCACCATGATATAGCCGTTGTCCACCAGCTTCCGCTTCGGGTCCAGGCCGCTTTCCAGAGCCGCCGTAGCCGTAACCGGCTTGAAGGTGGATCCGGGCTGGACCGCGGTGTTCAGGGCCAGATTAAGCAGGGGCCGCGGTGAAAGCAGGTCCCTCGAATTCTTGCTCTGCAGCGCGTTCCAGTTCTCGCTGCTGATCCCCGTGGCGAAAAGATTGGGATCGAAATCGGGGAAGCTGGCCATGGCCAGCACATCGCCGGTCTTCACATCCAGCGCCACCACGGCGCCCGACTGCGCGTTGGCGGAGACCTGAGAACTGCTGTAAGTATGGTTTCCCCACTTGCTCACGAAGGTGCCTCCGGTCTGAATGGCCTTAAGAGCCCGCTCCAGAGCGTCCTCCGCCGTCTTCTGGAGCTCCAGATCGATGGTCAGATACACATCGTCGCCCTTCTCCGCCGGAGCGCTGCTGATGACACGCGTGCGTTCTCCGAAAGAATTGACCTGCACCGTCTCCACACCGTCCGTCCCCTTCAGCACGCTTTCAAACTTCTGTTCTATGCCTGTCTTACCGATCATATCCGTAGGACGATAACCTTTGTTGGTCACGTAATCTTCTTTTTCCGTCTCGCTGATCTGACCCAGATAACCCAGAATGTGCGAAGCGGTGCTGCCGTTGGGATAGATCCGCTGGGATTCCGCCGCCACGTCTACCCCGATGAAATCGCTGCTGCGCTCCTCCAGATTGATGATCGTGGTCTCGCAGACGTCCTTGGCGATCTTCGCCGGAATATAACTGGAATACCCCAGCGCGGCGATCTCGTTTCTCACCACCATGATCTTCCTGGCCTCTGTATCCGACAGCGCGGGATCTATGGCGAACTTTTCCCGCAGGATGCGAAAGACCCGCTCCGCCGACAGATGCGTCTTCACGGATTCGAAATTCAGCGTGTAAGCATTGCTGGCTCCCGCTTCCTCCAAAACAGCGATCTCCTCCGGTGTGAGAAATTCCTTCAGCTTGGAAAATTTCATGGAATACCGGCCGAGAAAGCCTTCCTTCTCCAGATCTTCCCGATACTGCATATTCTTCACCGAGATCGGCGGATAGATATTGTATTTTGTCTGAAGCTCCGCCTGAGCTTCATACTTGTCCAGTTCCTCGTCGATATTGTTTCGAGCGCGTATCTCCGCGAACGCCTCCTCCGCCGTAAACGTCACAGGCATATTCTCACTGCGCAGCCACTCCTCGATGGTCTGCTGATACGTATAGTACATGGAGCCGTCGGCATTGATCCTGATAGGCAGATTGTCCACGTATACATCGCCGTTGGCTTCAAACAGCGCGATGAGCTGCTGTGCCTGGCGGTTGATCACATCGTCTTTTAAGTCCGTGGCGTCGAACTGCACGGCAAAGGTGGCCCTGTTGCCCGCCAAAAGTCTCCCGTAGCGATCCAGGATCTGTCCCCTGGGCGCCACTGTATAAATGCTCTTGGTGGTCAGATTGGCGGCGCTGGCCGTCCATCGCTCTCCCTGAACGATGGTCAGGAAAAACAGCCGTATCCCCAATACGGCCATCAGCACCATGACCCCCAGTATGACCTGGTTATTTCTGGATCTGATCCAACGATTCATAATCCCGATCCCCCTCTCCCCAAATATTATATACCGTCACCTCTAAAAATAACGGTCTCCCGGAAATCGCACCAGCCGTCGTCCGAAAATCAGATGGATCCCGATGGTCACGATGCAGTTGTAGATGATCAGCAGCGGGAGTATAGAAAGCATGTAAAGAATGTGAGCCGTCCCCCCCATGGTCACATGGAGCGCCCAGTACATCAGTTCGTAGGCGCAGGTTCCCACCAGCGTGAGGAAAAAAACGGACAAAATGTTGTCTCTGTAGAGAAGATGCTTCGTGAGCCAGATCCCCAGCGAAAGCAAAAAATAACAGATCGCGGCGATCCCCATGAGCTTCCCGAAGCAGAGATCCTGCAAAAGTCCGAACAGGATCCCCATGCCCATCGCCCCGTATCCTTCAAACCAGAAGGAAAACAGCATGACCAGGCAGAGCATCAGATTCGGGGTGACGCCAAACAGGCTCAGCTGATTGAGCAGCGTTGACTGGATCAAAAACGCTCCCAGAAAGATCAGAAACATATACCTCAGCTTCATATCACTCACCCGCCTGACTGCCTGCAGGCACGATGACCACCACTTTTTCAATATCCTTGAAATTGACGCTGGGCTGTATTTTGATCTGCTTCAGCAGCGAATTGGTATCCTGCACCACCTCGCTGATCTTGCCCACGGTGATCCCCGCCGGGTACAGACCGATGCCTGAGGTCAGCAGCAGATCGCCTTCGCTGATCTTGGCGTCAGGATCGAGCATGTATCCCTCCAGACCGCCGCGGCCGTCTCCGTCCAGAACGCCCAGGTAATTCAGGTCCTGATCGCGGAAGATCTTAAAGCTCACGTTGCTGCTCTCATCGATGATGCCGATGACCTTGGCCCAATTTCCTCCGGCCTCCAGAACGCGGCCCACCAGCCCGTCTCCGTTGACTACGATGCCATCCTTGACCACGCCCTGATCCGTCCCCTTGTTGATGGTAAAAATGTTGAACCAGTTGGAACCGTCCAGAGAGATAACATCCGCTGAAATATGATCGTAGCCCTCTTCCGCATTCACATAATTGAGCGCGTCGGAAAGCTCCCGCAGCTCCTGCAGCTCCAGCTGCGAAAACTGCAGCTTGATATTCTCCTGCTCCAGCTGGGCGATCCGTTCCTTCAGCTCCTCGTTTTCCCGCGCTACGGCGCGGAAGGAAAACAGCCCCTTCAGCCCTTTGGCGACTCCGTTTCCCGCGCCGGCCAGCGGCTCCTGCACCCTGGCCAGACCGCTGTTGATCAATCTGCCCAGCGGCGAGCTGCTCCCCTTGTACACATATGACACCGCCAGAATGATGAGCAGACAAAGGCCCACGGCAATGAAAGCCGTCAGCCTGGTGTGAGCGCGAAACCATTTCATCAATTCAATACCCCTTCAGTTCTCAATATTTTTTATCGGCGTATGCGTAGCGCTTTACTTTTTCGATATTGGAGAGACTCTTGCCGGTGCCTTCCGCCACGGCCTCCAGCGCGTTGGGCGCGATAGCCACATGCATCCCCGTATGATATTCGATCAGCTTATCCAGCCCCCGCAGGAAAGCTCCGCCTCCGGCAAGCACCAGTCCGTTGTTCACAATATCGGCCGCCAGCTCCGGCGGCGCCTGCTCCAGCGTGTTTTTAACGCCGTCCAGAATGATGGATACCGGCTCTTCCAGAGCGCTCATGATATCCGTTGAATGGACCGTCACCGTCTTGGGCAGGCCGCTGATGATATCCCGGCCCCGCGCCTCCATGCTGGTGACGACGCCTTCCGTCTCCTCCGTGGGATAGACGCAGCCTACGGTCTTCTTGATATCCTCCGCTGTCTTGTCTCCGATCAGCAGGCTGAAATTTTTCCTCATATAAGCCACGATGGCCTCGTCCATCTTATCCCCGGCATAGCGCAGAGACGTGCTGGTGACGATACCGCCCAGCGCGATGATCGCTATGTCGGAGGTGCCGCCGCCGATATCGGCGATCATGCAGCCTTCCGCCTCGTCGACGGCAAGGCCGGCCCCGATGGCCGCCGCCATGGGCTCGGTAAGAATATAGACCTCCTTGGCTCCCATCTGATGAAGGACTTCGTTGACCGCCCTCTTTTCCACTTCTGTAACGCCGGAGGGCACTCCCACCACCACGCGCATGGACGTCAGCGAAGATCGTTTCTCCATGACCCGTCTGATATATTCTTTCAGCATGACCTGCGTCATGACAAAATCAGAGATCACGCCCTCCTGAAGAGGCCGGACTACCTTAATATTTGACGGAGCTCTGCCGATCATGGCCTTGGCTTCCTTGCCGGCGGCCAGAACCTGATCGTTCTGGTCCACCGCCACCACAGAGGGTTCATTCAGTATGATGCCCGCATCCTTAGAATAAATCAATGTATTCGCCGTTCCCAGATCAACGCCTAAATCCTGTGAAAAAAATTTGAAACACATGTCTCCAGTTCCCCTTTCCCGTTCCTGTCCTATTTCGTCTCACATCAGCATCTGTTCCCGCATGCTGATGTATACTCCGTCTCCGATTATCAAATGGTCCAGCACTATGATTCCCAATATTTTGCCGGCTTCCACCAGCTGAGCAGTGGTCTTCAGATCCTGCGGACTGGGCGCCGGACTGCCGCTGGGATGATTGTGCACCAGCACCACAGCCGAAGCGCTCTTGCGCATAGCGCTCTGAAACACCTCCCGCGGATGAATGACCGTCAGATCCAGGCTGCCTACAGCCACATTGTCGATCATGATGATCTCATTCTTTGTATTGAGCAGCAGAACCTTAAAAAATTCTTTCCTCTCATACCGCATTTCTTCCATAAAAAGATCCGCAATATCGCCGGGACTGTCCAGCTGCACTGCCGTCCCCCGCGGCGCGGTGGCCACGCGCTTTCCGATCTCTATGGCCGCCGTCAGCCGGCAGGCCTTCGCCGCTCCGATGCCTTTGATCCTGCAAAGTTCCTCCGGCATGCAGTTCGCCAGATAAGAAATACCTTCCTCCTCCATGGCCAGCACGCTTTTTGCCAGCTCAAGAGCCGATTTTTCCCTGGCTCCCGTACCGATGAGCAGTGCCAGCAGCTCTGCGTTGGACAGATACTTCACGCCGTGCTTCATCAACTTCTCTCTGGGGCGCTCCGAACCGGGCATGTCCTTTATCGTGACGGCCCTTTCCCATTGCATCTTTCTCTCATAGATCCTCTTTCCCATTTCTGTTCCCTTCCAGGAACTTTTCCCTTTCCCGTCCGCGTGCTTTAAAGATCCGTGTTCATCGCTGAAAGCTCCCTGCGGATCCTCGTCCACGGGAAGCCCACCACATTGTCATAATCCCCTTCAATGTGGTCGATGTAGGGCGCGAATCCGCCCTGGATCGCATAACCTCCGGCTTTATCCCTGTATTCGCCGGTGGCGATATATGCGGCGATCTCCTCGTCGCCATACTCTTTAAAAAACACTTTTGTGACTTCACAGAAAATTTTTCTATCCGAAGTGTGGGCTCCAAGCATAGCAACCCCGGTAGCCACGAAATGCTCTCTGCCCCGCAGATCGCGCAGGATAGAAAAAGCGTCTCCCTCGTCCGTCGGCTTGCCGATGATCCTGTCTCTGAAGACTACCGTATCCGCCGCGATGATGACGCCCTGATCGTACGCCGTCTCCGCGTACAGCGCTTTTTTCAGCGCCAGATACATGACGGCCTGCTCCATGCCGATCTTTTCGGGCAGCGACTCGTCCACTTCCGGCCGAAACACTTCCGGTTCAATGCCGTGATCGCGCATGATCTGTATTCTGCGCGGCGAACCGGAGGCCAGAATCAATTTTGTTTCTCCCATTTTTTCTGCTCCAAAGGGCCGTCTCCGCCCCGCCTTTTTTCGCGTTTTTTCTACATCATGAGTACATTACATTGTAGCATTTCCTTATAGTATATTCAAGGTGAAAGTGAGAAAATACCATCTATATTATCTGCGATTTCCGCCATACTAAAAGTGAATCTAAAATTTAAGGAGGATTTTTTTTATGAGCAAGATCAACGAATGTA
The DNA here is from genome assembly GCF_900605495.1 of Bacilliculturomica massiliensis. GTDB lineage: Bacteria > Bacillota > Clostridia > Peptostreptococcales > Anaerovoracaceae > Bacilliculturomica > Bacilliculturomica massiliensis. The sequence continues at coordinate 814,302 of NZ_LR027603.1, read as the reverse complement.
TCGAATGTACCGTCCAGCAGTGTGCGTTTAATGCCTGCGATCAGAACTACTGCACGCTGAACAAGATCAAGGTTGGAACCCACGAAGCATGTCCGACCGTCGATCAGTGCACCGACTGTCAGTCCTTCAAGCTGAAGGCCTAACACATCGGCTGAACATCCAGGAGAAGGGATGCGGGAGAACCTCTGCCGTGTCCCTTTTTTATGCTGACAGGCACTATTGTACCGGGGGGTTCATATACTTAAAACGGTAATGAATCCAATCTGAAAGGGGATCACATATGAGTTTTTCGCTGATTCTGACCTCTCTCCTGTTATCCAATCCACTGGTTCTTCTATCTTCTTACGTCTCCATGGGCAATTCTTTTCCCAAGCCCCTGACAAACGAAGAAGAGGCCTATTATCTCAGTCTTTACGAGGACGGAGACAAGGAGGCCAAAAACGTTCTGGTCGAGCATAACCTGAGACTGGTCGCACATATCGCCAAAAAATACGGAAACACCGGAAAAAATCCCGACGATCTGATATCCATCGGAACGATCGGACTGATCAAAGCGGTCAATACATATAAAACAGGCAAGTCGGTCCGTCTGGCCACCTATGCCGCCAAATGCATTGAGAATGAAATACTGATGAATATCAGGACCTCAAAGAAAACAAAATCGGAAGTCTCTCTGAACGACCCTATCGGCACGGACAAAGACGGCAACGAGATCAGCTTTAACGACATACTGGGTACCGACGCAGACGCCATTCTCGACGATATCGACGGGAAAATGCAGGTCAAAAAACTATACGGCGCGATTTCCGATCTCCTGTCAGACCGTGAAAAAAGCGTTATCATTATGCGATTCGGACTGGCCGGGCAAAATGCCAAGACTCAGCGCGAAGTGGCCAAAGAGCTTGGGATCTCCCGTTCCTACATTTCCAGGATCGAAAAAAAGGCCATCCTTAAGCTGAAGGAGGCCTTTGCGGAAGACATCGTCGTGTAGCGGCCCGCCCGGGCCGGCGGCTGCGGATCAATGGGCCGATCAGTCCAGGACTGCTCGCCGCGACAGGCGGCATTCCGCCAGCTGCGCGTTGCAGCATTCAGGTCATCGGAATTGATCAGCGTCCATCGGATGAAGACAAAGCCTGCTGCGGAGCGCGTCCTGCAGTCTCGTTGATCGCTTCCGCCACTTTTCCGAAGACCGGCACCGCCGAGGCTCTGCCGGAACCGCCCTGATCGATGAATACAGTGACTACATATTCAGGATGTTCTGCCGGCAGGAATCCCGTAAACCAGCCGTGTACCACTTCCTTCCCATCCTCCGTGGCTTCCGCCGAACCGGTCTTGCCTCCTGCGCTGAGACCGGAAAGATTGTTGGCCGTTCCCTTCGCCACCGTGTCGACCATGAATGACTGCAGCGTACGCGCCGTCTCCGCGGAGAGGATCTGTTCTTCAGCCTTTCCTGAAAACGGCGTCAACACTCCGTTCTCTACCGTTCCGCGGACCAGCTTCAGATCTGCGCTCCTGCCGTCGTTAGCCACGATCTGCGTCATCTTGCATATTTCCAGAGGGGTCACCAGCAATTTGCCCTGACCGATGGACAAGTTGCCGATCCCGGCTCCCTGGACCTCGCTCTCCAGCGGAAGATTTCCGGTCTTTTCCCCGGAAACGCCGGTGAGGGTCTTATCGGAAAGCCCCAGCTTCTCCGACGTCTCTAAGATAGCCTGAGCGCCGGTCCGCTCTCCCAGCTGAATGAACGCGCAGTTGCAGGATTTTTCAAAAGCCTGGCGAAGAGTGATGCTCCCGTGACCTGTTTTCCCGCCGGTGGAACACTTGATCCGGATCCCGTTGATCTCCTCGTAACCTTTACACTCAAACACCGTATTTTCATCTGCGGAACCGCTTTCCAGCGCCGCGGCCGCCACGGCGATCTTGTAGACAGACCCCGGCGCATAAAGTCCCTGGGCCGCCAGATTGAGAAATTCGCTGCCGGTGCTGTTCAGATAATGTTTTACTTCGTTGGGATTGAAAGACGGTTCGCTGGCACAGGCCAGGATCTCCCCGGATCTTGCTTCCGCCACCACCACAGTGCCCTTCACTTTTTCTTCCTTCAATATTTTCTCCGCCGCTCTCTGGATATCAGCGTCCAGCGTCGTCACCAGGCCGCAGTCCCGGTCTGTGGAATTCTGTATTCCAAGCCCGGGAATGATGTAATTGGCTCCGTCCGCCACAGCGTAGACCAGCTTATCCCGCTGAGAAAGCCAGCTGTCAAAATCCTTTTCCAGGCCGCTGACGCCCTCCCCGTCCAATCCGTTCACATAGCCGATCACGTGGACGGCTGTCTGATCCTCGCTGTACCGCTGCGGCGCGCGGATGATAAACGCCTCTTTCTCCCTCTGGAGCGTCTCGCTCTCTTCCCCGTGATAATCCGCACAGCAGTACAGTTCGTACCGGTCGTTGTTGCTGGAGAGTTTCCGGGCGTCGATCTTGGCCAGAAGTTTCTTCGTTTCCGGATCCATCTTATCCTTTTTGATGAGATAGACATACTCCTCTTTCGTCCCTGTCAGCGGCTGCATATTCCGATCATAGATCGTCCCCCGCTTGTCTATGCCCTCCAACACGATCTGCTGCTGCCGGGCCGCTACCTCCGCGTACCGTTCCTGATCCACCAGCTGGATGAGCGCCAGTTTCCCCGCCAGACCGATCAGCAGCAGCGTTGCGCACACCGAAAAAAAACGAAGCCGCCTTCTCTGCAGCCTGAAACACTGTTCCGCAGTTTCTTCACTGCCGTTCTCCGCCTCTGCTTCTGTCTCTGCCGCTCCTATGCCGGCCCTGGATCCACTCTCCTGGACCTCCTCACGGTCTGCTTTCGCCTGAACGATCCCGCCAGGAATGCGTTCATTCCCCACGCCTTCCTTCTCATCCCGAACATGCTCGTCCTGAACGTACTCGTCCTGAACGTACTCGTCCCGGCTGTCGCTCTTCTCGCCGGGAGCTTCCACACACGTCGTTTTCCGTTTCTTTCTTCCCATCATCTCATGACCTCTCAAACCGCCGCTCTTTCCGTTTCCGTTCCGGATCCCTGTCCACACAGGCGAATCTCAACGCCGTACAGCCACAGACACAGCTTCTCTGGATCTACTCCGCTTTATTCTGCCCTCCGCACCGGAAATATATTCTGGCAGCCGCCGCAGAACGAAGGTCAGTTGTCATTAAGAGGAAAAGAAACCATTGAAAAGCGGCGGAAACTCCCCTATAATAATTACGTAAAACAGCGGTCCGCCGACTGTAATCTATTATCTGCCTATCTGACCGCATGAAACAGACTGTATTTAAAACGCAGGCGGCGCCGCCGGCAGCGAAGCGGCGGGCGCCGATCTGACTGAAAAGAGAAACGGAGAAAATACCATGGCAATCGTAAGACCTTTCAAAGCCGTCCGACCGGCGAAAGAATATGCCGCAGAGGTCGTGTCTCTGCCCTATGACGTGATGAACCGAAAAGAAGCCTCCGTCATGGCGGAGGGAAAGCCCCACAGCTTTCTGCACATCTGCCGCTCGGAAATCGATCTCCCTGAGGAGGCTGACCCCTATGCCAGGGCGGTCTACGAAAAAGCCCGGCAGAATATAACCGACTGGCTTGCACAGAAAGTGCTGATCCAGGACGAAAGACCCATGCTCTATATCTACCGTCAGGTCATGGACGGACGGGTGCAGACCGGTATCGTGGGCTGCGTTTCCGTGGATGAGTATCAGAATAACATCATAAAAAAACATGAATTTACCCGCGTAGAAAAAGAGATCGACCGCATCAATCACTTCGACGTCTGCAACGCTGACACGGAACCGGTCTTCCTCACTTACCGCCGAAACAGCGGCGTGGATGAGATCGTAGACGCCTGGACAAAGGAACACGCCCCGGAATACGATCTGCAAACAGATGACGGCATCGCCCACATTCTCTGGAAGATCGATGACGAAGACCTGATCTCCTCGCTGGTAGCCTGTTTCGCCTCCATCCCAGCGCTCTACATAGCGGACGGACATCACCGCTCCGCATCCGCCGTCAAGGTTGGAATGAAACGTCGGGAAGTACATCCCGACTATACGGGTGAAGAAGAATTCAATTTTTATATGGCTGTCATCTTCCCCGATGAGGATCTCAAGATCTTCGACTACAACAGGGTCCTGAAGGATCTCAACGGTCTCACCGGCGATCAATTTCTGGAAAAGCTGACCGCAGCGGGATTCGATGTGGCTCCCGCGCCCGAAAGCCCGTGGTTCCCGGAAGCCAAGCACGTGTTCTCCATGTTTCTGGACGAAAAGTGGTACAGAGTGGCTGCCAGACCGGAGATCATTCCGGACGACATTATCGCCAGTCTGGATGTGGCCGTTCTTCAGGATAATGTTCTGGGTCCCATACTGGGGATCCAGGATCCCCGCACAGACAAGCGGATCGACTTCGTGGGCGGGATCCGCGGACTCTCTGAACTGGAGCGCCGCTGCCGGGAAGATATGAAGCTGGCTTTCGCCGTATATCCGGTAGACATTGCAGATCTGCTGGCCGTGGCCGACGCAGGCGAGGTCATGCCTCCCAAATCCACCTGGTTTGAACCCAAACTGGGCAGCGGACTGTTCCTGCATCAGCTGTAGGTTTCAGCCCGGTACGCGGCCCGGCTCTTCGCCAGACGGGCTTGACCGCCGGCCGCGCAGCCGGACTTTTCGCCGAATGGGCTAAACCGGACGGAACGGCGTGGCGCTTCCCGCCGAACGGACTAAATCGGCCGGGCCGGCATGGCGCTGTCCGCCAAATGAACTTAAACGCCGGCGTGCCGCTTCTGTAAAAAGTCCTGCACTGACGGCGCACGCAGCTGTCACTGTAAGGTGACTCACATATGCGAAAACTCTCAAAAAAAACGATTTTCGCATATATGCGTATAAAAAACCATGAAAATAGCCGGGATCCAGACAAAAAATAGGTGAGAACTGATTAAAAAATCGTTTCTCACCTATTTTTCCTCTCTTTATATGCCAGATCCAAAAAAAATCGCAGTTTTCACCTATGGCCACCCCAGGGACTTATCCCAAAACCCGCACCCTAATTATACCGCCGCCTCGTCCGCTCCTGCTTCGGGTGCGGATAACTTAATCCATTTAGTTTTAGTACACTTTTGTGTCTATTTATCATCATATTCTCTATATTATCTAGCCCCAATTCTCTCGAAGCAAATTTTTAGAGCAAAAATAGAGCCATATTCTCGATTTCTTTATTTGATAAGAATAGAGCATATTATTAACTTTCAGAAATGCAAAATCGACTTGAAGTGTATGAAACTTCAAGTATGATTATATACAGGTGGTGATAAGATGTTTAAAATAGGCGAGTTTTCAAAGATAACGCAAGTATCTATTCGTATGCTTCGGTATTATGATGAAGTAGGGCTGCTAAAGCCGGAAGAAAGTCGATAAACGGACGGGACACCGAATGTACTCGGTAACTCAAATACCCCGCCTAAATAGAATATTATATTTGCGTGACAGCGGTTTTAATATCTCTGAAATTGCGCTTGCACTCGAAATGAATGATTGTTTACTTCTCGAAACCCTTGAACAAAAGCGATTTGAAATTATGGATACTATACAGAATGAGCAGGAAAAACTACGGAAAATTGCGATTGCTAAAAACGAAATAAAAGAAAACAAAGGAGAACTTCATTACAACATTTCCATTAAAGCAATCCCAGAGTATCAAGTGCTTTCTTTACGAAGAATTGTTTCTACATACTACTCCGAGGGTGATTTATGGAATGAACTTTCTGCTTTTGCCAAAGAACAGAAGATAGAAATATCCAGTCATACTTTTTCTGTTTATCACGACACAGTGTACAAGGAACAAAATGTGGATATTGAGTTATGCGTCCCTGTAAGTAAGCTATGTAAAGATATTGCTCCATTCTGTTTCCATATTATCAAGCCTGTCCCCGTTATGGCCTGCACAATGGTATATGGTGACTTTTCAAATATAAAAGGAGCGTATATTGCTTTTGCTGAATGGTTGCAAAAAAACAGTAAATATCGAATGTCAAACCCTATGCGACAAATTGTGCATAGGGGATCGTGGAATGAGAGTAATCCGGCAAAGTACCTGACTGTAGCCCTATAAAAATGCACCAACAGTAATGGGCGTTTTTGCCACAAGGTCGCCAGTCCGCCCTAACCCTATTGCTTTGACAACATCAGAAATTATCAGCATTGATTTTAACAAGGGAATTATTCGGATTACTTTTATTGACGCGAATGACAATACTCCCGTGTTGGATATAAAGCCGTACACACCGAGTTTTGACAGAGTAGAAACACCCGGTATTCCTGCATGGTGCAGCCAGTGGCCGAGAAGCACAGAAGCGGCCGGCTGCTTTAATTGGGAGCAGGTATTCAATTTTTAAGGGGGCTTTATGAAACTGCAAGATTACGTTCAGAATAAACCGAAACTTGAAACGGACAGGCTTTTATTACGTCCTTTGCAATATGATGATGTTGCCAATTTGAAAGAATGGCTAGGCGACAGATCATTGTATCAATATTGGGGGAAACGTCCCGGAAAAAGTGACTTAAATCCCGAATCGCTATTTCAAAAAAAGGAGCGTCCTACAAAGAGTTTCCATTGGGGGATCGTTCATAAAAAGGACGATAAAGTGATAGGTGAAATGTGGGTATATCTTATTGAAAATGACCGCATGGCAAAAGTAGCTTTCCGTCTTTCTCCAATTTATCAAGGAAATGGTCTTATGGCTGAAGCCTTAAGAAACGTAGTAATTTTCTGTTTTGAAAAAACAGAATTACAACGGCTATGGTCTGATGTTCATGTTCTAAATATCGCGTCGTATAAAACACTGGAAAAAGCAGGATTTCGGCGAGAGGGGCATATTCGGGACGGAAAAATGGTAAATACTTATTGCGATTATTATTTATATGGTATGACGAGAACCGATTATTATGAAACAGAAAGTATGACACAGCCACCCAACGGGAAATAAAAAAACCGTTGTACGGGATTACGCCGCATACCTTACGCCATACGTTCAGTACGAATTTAGCAAACGCCGGAATGAACCCGAACGCATTACAGTATATCATGGGACATTCCTTCCGATATGAAAAGTGCCGGAAAGCCTGTAAATACAGGCTATACCGGCATATAAGAACTTCTAAAAAGATAATCATACAGGATATATAGATTTGCTCTACAAATCAGCTTTTATCTTTATCTATTTTCAGACTCATTGATCAACTTTAATATATTTCCAATCCCCACATAATGACCGACAAGAATCATTGCTAAGCAAAACAATGGATTTATATCTATTGTTCCATTTGAAAGCCAAATAATCATCTCAATAATTCCACCAGATCCAACAAACAGTGGGATTACAATCATAAAAATCGTATATATTTTATGTTTCATTTCTTCCCCCCTCCAGCCGGAACACAGATCGCCTGGAAAAAAAACGGCGCAAAGGCCGGCGGCCTTTGGCCTGTCCTCCTATCCGGCGTGGAAATATCACGCCTTATTAGTTCCCTCCGCTGATAAGGGCTGGCAAACAGGACAGTAATAGACCGTGCCTCCCATATAAGTCTCCTTCACGATCTTACCGCCGCAGGCAGGACAACCGGCAGAGAGACCGTTTTTCGACATAACGGTCCGGTAGCCGCCGTTCTGTCCATATATGTTCTTTTCCGTATCACGGCCGCCCGCCTCAGCCATTTGACGAAGTACGCCGACGGCGGCTTTTTCCAGTCTTCCCTTCTCCTCTTCATCCAATGTACCCAGCTTCCGTTTTGGATGGATCCCCGCGTGAAAGAGAATTTCCTGCAGCACGCCGTTTCCGATCCCCGGAAACCTCTGTTCCGTAGCCAGAAACGCCTTGATGCTCAGGCCCGGTCTGCTTTCTTTCAGCACTTTCCAATAATACGCACTGAACTCTTCCGACAGCGGCGAGACTGCGCCCTGGCTTTTCCGATAATACTCATTATCGTAATCGCCGCCGTGGAGTATGATGCCGCCGTACATGGCCACCGTGAAGGCCAAGACGTCGCCGCCTTCCAGGCGGATCAGCAGTTGGTACGATTTGGGCACGGTCCCCTCCGCCGGGATCAGTCTGACGTTGACCCCGTCGTTAAAGCACAGATACATGCCGTTATCAAATACAATTTCCACAAACAATCCGAAGCCTCTGACTTCTGTGATCCGTCTTTCCCTGATCTGGGCCTCGTAATGATCGGGACTGCCGTTGAACCAGCAAAATTTGTGCTCTTTGCTGGGCGGCAGCACCGCCGTCACCTTTCTGCCCACTGCTTCAGCCGCAAGCTGCGATGATATGGTCATTACTTCCGGAAACTCCAACATCTCAAATCCCCCTATCTGCCCTGATGGCTCTGTATTACCGGCCCTTTGTCACTGCGTTCAGGATCACATCAGCCACCTCTTCGATGGACAGCCGCGTGGAATCGATCTCGACTGCGTCTTTCGCCTTTCGCAGCGGATTCAGCTCCCTGGTGGAATCGTTGCGGTCGCGCTCTTCAATATCCCTTTCCACCTGCTCCAGCGTCACGTCCTGCCCTTTCTCCTTCAATTCTTTATACCGTCTCACAGCACGCTCGTGCGTGGACGCAGTGAGGAAAAACTTAAATTCCGCATCGGTGAGCACATTGGTACCGATGTCCCGTCCGTCCATGATAACGCTTTTTTCCCGTCCCATCTTCTTCTGAAGCTGAACCAGCTTTTCCCGAACCGCCGGCAGCGCGGAACACGCGGAGGCCATTTTCGAAACCTCCGGCGTGCGTATTTTGTCACCCAGAGCTTCCCCGTTGAGCAGGACCTCTCCCATCGCCAGATCCACATCCGTGTCAGCCAGCAGCTTCTCCACGGCGGACTCATCGGTCAGTTCCACTCTGTCTCTCAGGAGCCTGTAGGCCACGGCCCGGTACATTGCCCCCGTGTCAATGTAATCGATCCCCAGTCCGGCCGCCACTTTTTTTGCAATGGTGCTTTTCCCCGCACCTGAAGGCCCGTCCACCGCGATGCGGATTATTTCTTTCGTCATTTCCGACTCATCCCTTTCTGTACTCTTTTCTTTTTACTGCTCCAATTCTTACTGACCGGCTCACACGTCTGGCCGCTCGGCCTGCTCTATCCTGCCCCACGACCGGTCCTTCCTGGCCGCCGGCCCTGACCCCGCTGCTCCTGCCCGCCGGCCGAACCGCTCGCCGTCATCCCTATGTCGCGTCCTTCGCCGCATCCTCCGCCACGCCCTGCGTCGTGTCCTGTGTCGCATCCTTCGCCACGCCCTGCGTCCCGTCCTGTGTCGCATCCTTCGCCGCGTTCTGCGTCCCGTCCTCCGCCGCATCCTGCGTCCCGCCCTCCGCGTTCCCGCTCTTTATGGCGGCGCACAGCGCGTCGTACAGCTGGACCACATCGATGGGTTTGGGAATGAATCCCGTCATGCCGGCTTCCAGAGCCGCCTCCTCATCTTCGCGAAATGCATTGGCTGTGGCTGCGATGATGGGGACTGTCTTGGCGTCCGGCCTCTGCAGTGAACGAATTTCCCGCGCAGCTTCCAACCCGTTCATCACCGGCATCAAAACATCCATGAGGATAATATCAAATTCACCCGGGGAGCTGCGCTCAAACAGCTCCAGCGCCTCCTTGCCGTTCTCGGCCCGGCTCACCTTCGCCCCCTGCATCTCCAACAGCTCTGTAACGATCTCGGCGTTCAGCTCGTAGTCTTCCGCCAGAAGGATGTTCATCCCCCTCAGCATCCTTCCGGCCAGGGTGCGGGGCCGGTCCGCCTGACCGCTCAGCTCGCTCTTCGGCAGCGTGATCGTAAAGTAAAATTCACTTCCCTTGCCCAGTTCGCTTCTGAGCTCCAGCTTACCGCCCATCAGGCACACGATGCTGCAGCTGATCGCCAGACCCAGACCGGTCCCCTGGCTGCGGGAGGCATTGGTTCCAGCCTGTTCGAAACTTTGAAAAATTCTCTGCTGATCGCCTTTCCCTATCCCCACGCCGTCGTCGATGACTCTGATCGAGAATACGGCTCCGTTGTCCGTGGACGCGATCTGCTCAACATACACGAGTACGGATCCCTTTCTTGGCGTGAACTTGAATGCGTTGGAAAGCAGATTGGTGATCACCTGACGGAGACGGATCACATCTCCCGCCAGCTCGTCGTCCTGAATTTTCTGTTCCATGGCAAAGCGGATCTCTTTGTTGTCCGCCTCCGCCCGAAACATACTTTCGATCTCGCCGAGCATGGCTCCCATCGAAAACGGTTCGCTGGCGATCTTCATCTTATCGCTCTGGATGCGGCTCATATCCAGAATATCGCTGATCAAACTGAGCAGATAGCGGGAGGAGGACCTGATCCGGGCAAGGTTTTCACTGGCCTTTTCCGGCATGCCGTCTATCATTTCCGTCAGATCGGTCAGACCGACGATGGCGTTCATCGGCGTGCGGATCTCATGGCTCATCCGGGAGAGGAATTCACTTTTGGCATGGCTGTCCGCCTCTGCCTTTTCCAGTTCGTGCTGTATCTTCATCGTGCGCAGCCGGATCCCCGCAAAGAATACCACTCCGATCATGACCAGAATGAGAAATGCCGCTACCACCGCCAGCGTCAGCATGGGATTGGCGTACACGATATTAGACAGCGTCATCCTCGACGTTCCGATCGAGATAACATTTCGGCCGCTGACGGCCGTCCTCTGTTTCTCCGTCATATTGTTGATCGCTTTATTGATGATCGTAAGAAGCTCGGGATCGGCGGGAGCGGACAGCGCGAAACCAACGCCCACTCTGCCGTTGGCCTGATTCACCTGGACCACATTGGTGAAATTGTTCTGTTGGATCAAATATTCCAGATGGGAGGACACGCCGTATATGAAGTCTACCGATCCGCGGTTCACATCGGCCAGCGCCTCTGCAGCGTCGAAATAGTACTTTACCTCGTCGGCCACGATATTGCCGGGCATGTCGCGACCTTCCAGCATGGCCCCTTTCAATCCTTCCGCCGGGTAGCCGGAGTATTTATTGCGCACCATAGTGGTGTCCAGCTGCACATAGGAAGCCGTGAGCGCCAGATTCCGCCTCACAGCGTCCTCCTCGCTGTCCAGGAAAAAGCCCAGCAGGTCGGCCTCCCCCGCCTGAACTTTTCTCACCGCCTCTCCGTAGTTATCGCAGGGCACATACGAAAATTCCAGACCGGAATATTCGGATATCACCTGTAGCATGTCCGGGACCAGTCCGCTGTGAAGAGCGCCGCTTCCAATACAGAACATCGGATGCCAGTCCCGCGGCACCGCTACTGTCACCGGTCCTCTGGAGCTGATATACTTCCTCTCCTGCTCGTTGAGCTGTATGAACTTGTTGTCGATCTCAGGAAAATGCTTGGCGTATACACTTTTTGCAAAATACGGATCCGCGTCGTAAATTTTCTCCAAAGCCATATTCAGACCCTCCTGGACCTCCCGGTTCCCTGGAGTGGTCACGATGAAATGCGGCTGCGAATCCATTGAAACCGCAACGGCGTAATCCTTTCCCGCATCTGAGCTGTTCCCCATCGTCAGGTCCACCTCGCCGCTGTCCAGAAAGCGATTCAGATTTTTAGCTGCGGCGATCTGCTCATAGCTGTAGTATTTCAGCGTACATTCCAGATTGTTGACAGACAGATACGCTTTCAGCCGCCGGATATTTTCCGTGGCTTTCTCGTATACGCCGATGGTTTTGCCGTTCAGCGTGTCCAGATCGTAGCTCTTGATGCTGTCGTCATCTCTGCGGGACAACAGCAGCAGTTTACTGTACCCGCAGTTGTAATCCGGATACGCGAAGTACGCTTCGAAGCCCTCTGAATAATAGGTGCCTCCCATCAGATCGAATTTGCCTTCAAAAAAATCGCTGATCAGATCTGCGCTGTCTGTGTCTACATATTCATATGTCCATCCGGTATACTTGGCGATCTCGTTGAGATAATCCACCACCAGGCCGTATCTCTGTCCGTCTTCCCCGGTCTCGGAAAATCCGTCGGTCTGCGGAAACGCCACCCGCAGGACTTTCTGTTCTTCCCCCGCCAGCCCGGACACCGGCAGAGCCGTTATCAGAACTGCCAGCAGCACCGCTGAACATCTCCTGATTCTCCGGCCGAATTTTTGTTTCATACACACACCTCTTCCGACAGCCGTTCTATCTACTCGCTGATCTCTCTGTATCTGTATCTCTGTGAATATTTCTGAATCTCTCTGTATCTCTCTGAATTTCCTGCCAATCTATGATCAGCCGGTTAAAAATTATATCATTTTCTTCCTCATATCTCAAGTGTGAAAGAGACGGTCCGCGTCCTCTGACCCGCGGCGTCCCCGCCCGATCCGGATAAATGAATAAGCCGCCCCGGGGCGATGTGATATCTCCGAAGCAGCAGACTCTTCTGTCTGAACTGCCTGCTTCAGAGGTATCCTATCAGTGCAGGGCGGCTTAAAACATCTGCGAAGTCCGCAGTGTTCACATTCACGGTCTCTATTTCTATTTTTCAGCGTTTTTACCCAGCAGCTTTTCGATCTCTGCCACAAAGGTGTTCACGTCCTTGAACTGGCGGTACACGGAGGCAAAACGAACATAGGCCACCTCGTCCAGATCCTTCAGATGCTCCATGATGACCTCGCCGATGACCTTGCTCTCGATCTCCTTCTCCATCATATTGTTCAGCCCGCGCTCGATCTCGCTGACGATATGCTCGATGGAAGCGATGGAGACAGGCCGCTTCTCGCAGGCCTTGATGATGCCGTTGAGCACCTTGTTCCGGTCAAAGGCCTCCCGGCTCCCGTCCTTTTTCACGACCATAAAGAACATTTCCTCCACCTTTTCATAGGTGGTGAAACGCTTTCCGCAATTGTCGCATTCCCGCCGTCTGCGTATGGCATGTCCTTCCTCTGTCGGTCTGGAGTCGATAACTCTGGTGTCGTCATTTTCACAAAATGGGCATCTCATAAACAATCTCCTCTTCTACTTCACAGCCCCTCTCCGGCCATACGCTGGCCTTCCGCGCATCTTCATGGGTCTGTTTCTTAGATTGTACCTATATCTTGTGGTTTATGCAAGTTATTTCGCAGGATCATCGTCATCATTTTCCCGATCAGGCAGGTCCATGGTCCGCTGAAAGCTCCGCTCCGCTGCGAATTCAGTCTCTGGGTATCCCCCCTGTTCCGAGCGGAAGCTTTTTACAGGCTGGTATTCCGGTTCGTAGCCCCGTTCCTCCCTCTTTCCCACGCCTCCAAAGCCGCCGAATCCTCCGCCGAGACCGCCCGTGTTTCTCTGATATTCCTCCTCGTAATCCTGATCCAGCACGCCGGCCACGTCCACCAGGATCACATCGTCCCCGATGCGCTTGATGTCGCGCCACCGGATCACCTGTTCTCCCGTTCTCCCGAAAAAGGAAAAGAACCCCCGGGGCTCCGGCACGATGATGCCCTCGATGGTTCCGCGTTCCAGATTCACTTCGATATCTTCCACGAATCCCAGACTTTTTCCGTCGTAGATATTGATCACTTCTTTATTCTTAATATCCTGTGTGCTTATCATGTTTGTCCTCCTGTTTACTCTTTCCGTCCTCTGTTTCCCGGCGCTCTCACCGAAGCGGCGCCAATTTGTCTTGAAATAGTCACCTTAAGGAAACTTTTTTATAAATATATGTCCTGGTGGAATAAAATATGATATGATGATTCATAGCGCAAACGACCTGCCCAGGCCCGCGCAAAGCGGCGCGGCAGGCGAAGGCCGGCTGTTCTGCCCCTCTGCGGCGGCCATGCCGGCTCACTGTTACAAGAAAGGAACAAGAAGACATTTATGGCAAATCAGACACTGATAGATGAAATTCAGAAGCGCCGGATCTTCGGCATCATCTCTCACCCTGACGCGGGAAAGACGACGCTGACGGAAAAGCTGCTGCTCCACGGGGGAGCGATCCGGGAGGCCGGAACAGTAAAGGCCAGAAGAAACGCCAAATTCGCCACCTCCGACTGGATGGAGATCGAGAAACAGCGGGGCATCTCCGTCACTTCCTCGGTCATGCAGTTTCAGTACGGAGATAAAGTGATCTCCATCATGGATACGCCGGGCCACAACGATTTCGGCGAAGATACCTACCGCATCCTCACCTCTGTAGACAGCGCCGTCATGGTCATCGACGGAGCGAAGGGCATCGAGGCCCAGACGAAAAAGCTGTTCCAGGTGTGCAGCATGCGGGGCATTCCCATTTTTACCTTTGTTAACAAGCTGGACCGGGACGCCAAAGACCCGCTGGACGCCATGCAGGAGCTGGAGGACGTGCTGGGCCTTCCCTCCGTGGCCGTGACCTGGCCCATCGGCTCCGGCCTGAACTTCCAGGGGGTTTACGACCGCCTGAGAAATGAAGTACATTTATATAAACAGGGCGATCAGATCATAGAGCTGTCCGACGAGGGCGTGTTCGGCCCGGAGCTTGAGGATATCCTCACCTCCTACAATCTGGAAAACCTTCGTTCTGAGATGGAACTGGTCTGCGGCGCGGGAAATGAATTCGATCTGCAGAAAGTGCAGGCGGGAAAACTGTCTCCCGTGTTTTTCGGCTCCGCTCTGGCAGACTTCGGCGTCACGCCTTTCCTGAAACACTTTCTGGATATGTCCCCGGCGCCGGGACCTCGAAAGGCGCTGGACGGGAACGTGGATCCCACGGATCCCGATTTCAGCGGATTTATCTTCAAGATCCAGGCCAATATGAATCCGGCTCACAGAGACCGTCTGGCCTTTTTCCGCATCTGTTCCGGGGTCTTTGAGCGGGGCATGACCGCCACTCTTTCCCGAACGGGAAAGCCGATCAAGCTGTCCCAGTCCACCCAGCTCATGGCCAACGAGCGGGAGACCGTGGATAAAGCCTACGCCGGCGACGTTATCGGCATCTACGATACCGGTACCTATCAGATCGGCGATACTCTGACCACCAGAAAGGAGCCGCTGTTCTTCGAGCCGCTGCCAACGTTCCCCCCGGAGCTCTTCGCTCTGGTGAGCCCGGTGAATTCCCTGAAAGCCAAGCACTTTCAGAAGGGCGTCAGCCAGCTGGCCCAGGAGGGAGCCATCCAGGTGTACCGCAACGAATACAACGAAGTCGTCATCGGCGCGGTGGGCGCGCTGCAATTCGAGGTCTTTGAATACCGGCTGAAAAACGAGTACAACGCGGATATCCGCATGCACAATCTGGATTTCAGCATTGCCCGCTGGGTGAAAAACGCGGATCTGGATGCAGTGAAAAAGTGTCTGGATTCCCGCTGCATGCTGGTCTTCGACCATTTCGAGCGGCCCCTGATCCTGTTCGCCAATCAGTTCACTCTGAATTATTTTGTGGAGCGCTACAAAGACATCGAGCTGGTGGAGGCGCTCTCCGTCAACGACGAGTTTCAAAATAAATAACTGAAAAGGAGATGAATCTCTTGGACATTGTGACAGGCCTGATCCTGTGTTTTATTCTCCTCCTCATATCCGTGCTCAAGGGTACCTTTCTCGGGTACCCTCTTCTCGCATGCTGGATCGTCTTTGCTCTCATCGCAAAACACAGAGGACACAGCCTGCGGGAGATCATCGCCATGTCCTGGACGGGCGCCAGACAGTCCTTTCTGATCCTGCAGATCTTCCTGCTGATCGGCTGTATTATGAGCGTGTGGATCACCGCGGGAACGATGCCCACTCTCATGTACTACTGTCTGTCCTACATCGCGCCCTCTCTCTTTGTGCTGTTCACGTTCCTCATGTGCGGACTGGTGTCTTTCCTGATCGGAAGCTCCTTCGGAACAGCAAGCACCATGGGCGTGGCGCTGATCACGCTGGCCCGCGGAGCGGGACTTCCTCTGCCTCTAGTGACAGGCGCCGTCATGTCCGGGATCTACGTGGGCGACCGGGGTTCCTTCATGTCCTCCGCCGCCATACTGGCTTCCGGCATCTGCGGCGCGGACCACGTCAGAAACGTCAGGAACATGGCCTTTACCTCCATGATCCCTCTGGCGCTCTCCGCCCTGTTTTACGGAGCCTTTTCCCTGCGGTTTCCGCTGGAATTCACGGGAAATCCCCTGCCGGAGCTTCTGAACAGTTCCTTTACGATCTCCCCTGTCATGCTGCTCCCCGCCGCGCTCATGTTCCTGCTCCCGGTGCTGAAAGTACCGGTGAAGCTGTCTATGGGAGCCAGCATCCTCTGCGCTCTGTTCCTCAGTCTGACCGCGCAGCACGCAGACCCGCTGTTCGTGATGAAAGGAATGCTCACCGGCGTAAAATACACAGAGGGCCCCCTGGCGGGGGTGCTGGAGAGCGGAGGCATCTTCTCCATGTTTACCACGTATATCATGCTGTTCATCTCCTGTTCTCTGGCCGGGATCTTCGAACACATCCATGCCTTTGACGCCCTGAAAGAACAGCTGATCCGCAGAAGTTCCACGCCGCGCCGGCGCACGGGTTTCGCCTGTCTGGTGGGGCTTCTGAGCAGCGCTTTCGGCTGCAATCAGACGATCTCCACGCTGCTGACCCACGATATTATGAAAGACTGCTACAGGGAAGACGAGGTACAGCAGATGGCGCTGGACATTTCCAACAGCGCGCTGATCATAGCCGGTCTGGTACCCTGGTGCGTGGCCGCTTTTGTTCCGGTATCCATGCTCCACGTGGAGAGCGGCAGCTCCTACATACCCTACGCGTTTTATATGTACGCCACTCCGATCCTGGCCTGCCTGGCCTTCCCGCTCTGCGGAAAAGCCAGACAGACGGGACTGGACAGTCCCGCGAAAAAAGCCGCGTGACGGAATGATCATCATTCCGCCCCGCGGCTTTTTTTCGGCAAGGACCGGTCCATTGCCCAGATCCCCGCTTATTTTTCAAAGCGTCCTTTTAAGATGTGTTCTTTCTCCCACACTGCAATGCGGCCCATGGCCACTACGCAGTGGATATCGAAGTTCTCGTCGCAGATCAGCAGGTCCGCATCGGCCCCCGCTGCGATGCAGCCTTTTACGCCGTTCTTATCGATCACCGAAGCCGGATTTTTCGTGACCAGCGTCAGCGCCTGGGCGAGGTCCATCACATTTTCTTCGGCCATAGCCCGCATGAGTCCGTGCAGTCCCTCCGACGCTGCGTAGGTCAGTCCCACGCATTCTCCCGCCTCGTTGAACCGCGGCTGGCTTCCGTAGCCGTCGCTGGACACGGTGAGATGTTCCAGCGGAGCCCCCTGCTCCACGCAGTACCGGATCTGCTCCGCCAGTTCCCGGCTGGAGATCATTCCCGTTCCGGTGGTCAGATCGATGACGCCGCCCATCTTCGCAAAGCGGATGCTCTCGTCCAGCAGGGCTTTTCCCCGCAGATTCACATGGGTGGGGAGCAGATTCTTCGCCGGAACGTCAGAGTTCTCCAAAGCGTAAAACACCGGTTCCAGTCCCGCTTTTCCGCTGCCCATGTGCATGGTCACAATGCCGCAGCAGGGGGACAGCAGTCCCGCCCGCCGGGCTGCCGTGGCCAGACGGATCACGTCCTCCCCCCGGGGATTGGAGCTTCTGTGATCGGACAGCGCTGTCTTGACACCGATGACCTCGTCGATGAGCACGATATCCCGCTCCACGCTGCCTGTCAGCGTCTCCGGCGGGAAACCGTAGGAACCGGTCATCATATAACAGGTGATCCCCTCTTCTTTCAATGCCCGGACCTTGGCCAGCAGGTTTTCCAGACTTCTGCTGATGCCGTCCGTGCCCAGAAGGCCTACTACCGTGGTGACGCCGCAGTCCAAAAGCTCCGCAAGACTGGCTTCCGGCGTGCGGGACGCCGGTCCCTGTTCTCCTCCTCCGCCGGTCACGTGCACGTAAAGATCAATGTAGCCCGGCATCAGACGTTTTCCCTCCAGATCAAAGATCTCAACGTCGCAGGGGTCCCCGCAGGGATCGATACAGTCCGCGATCCTCGCGATGCGGCTGCCTTCCACCAGCACGTCTTTTTTCCCAAGATGTTCCGGAGCGTAGACGTCCGCGTTTTTAAACAGTTTCATATGTCGATCTCATCCTCTCTGTTTCCGATGGGCAGAGCGCTCCCGATCTCCTGGGGATCTCCTGCCCTTTCTATTCCATCATACTATTCAAAGGTGCCCCTTGCCAACAGCTTTCCCTCCCGGACGAAAAAGCGGCCCCGGGCCATAACGCTGCGGATGTTGCAGCGATCGTCCAGAAACAGCAGATCCGCGTCGCTTCCCGGTCTCACAGCACCTTTGACGGGCCAGAGTCCGTTGGCTCTGGCAGGGTTTGCCGAACAGACGGAAACCGCGTCGCTCAGCGAAACGCCTTCCTTCCGCACGGCGTCCCGCACTTCCTCGTGAAGAGAATGGAGCTTCGTGACCAGCAGGGCCGTCCTCCCCTCTTCGTCCCTCACCGCCATGCAGCCGTTCCCATCGGAGCTCATGGTGATCCGCTCCGCGAGCACCTCCCTTTCCAGACACAGGCGGATGGCCCGGGAGGGTTCCACGCAGCCCTCAAAGCCTTCTGCCGCCCGAATTCCGGAAGTTATGTCCATATAGCCTCCCGCCCTGGCAAAGTCCAGACTCTCTTCAAACAGCGCCTCCGTCCGGTTTACGTGAGTGGGGATCAGATGGCGGGCCGGTATCTCCGTCTCCTCCAGAATACGAAAGAGCATGGACAGTCCCGCTGTGCCCACCCCCATGTGAAACTGTACGGCGCCGGCTTTGCCCGCCAGCATGCCCCCCACTCTGGCCTGAGTCACCAGACGCTTCAGTTCGTCCAGCGACGGCTGGGAAGACCTGTGATCGGACACCGCCACTTCGCCGATGCCGATCACTTTGTCGATCAGTATCATGTCCCGGCGCAGATCCCCCGTGAGGCTCACGGGCGGCAGCTCGTAGGATCCGGTCAGCATGTAGGCCGTGATCCCTTCTGTTTCCAGCGCTCTCACCTTTGCCAGAAGGTCCTCGGGGCGCCTGGTCGTTCCATCCGTGCCCAGCACGCCCACCACAGTGGTCACGCCAGCAGTCACGATGTGGGAGAGCATGACCTCCGGCGTACGGCTGTAAGGTCCGGCCTCGCCGCCGCCCCCGATGACATGAACGTGCTGATCCACATAGCCGGGGACCACCGGATCTCCTCCGGCGTCCACCACTTCCGTTTCGACGGCGTTTGTCTCAAAGGTCAGGTCAGTGCCCACCGCGGCGATCTTTCCGCCGCAGATGAGGATATCCCTGACGCCCAGATGTTCCGGCGCATAGAGATCCGCCGATTTGATCAACAGCATAGTGCAGCCTCCTTATCCATCGGCTTATTCATCGGCCTATTCCGGCCTGCGCCCGGCTTCCTGCGCCTCAGCGGCCGCGATCTCCTCAGGCGTCATCTTTTTAATGCCGATCCCTGTAAATCCATAGAACAGAGCAAACATAAATCCCGCGTAGCACAGCACGGCCCAGGGCAGATAGTCCAGCGTCTCGACCCCGAGGGTGGCCGTCATGTACGCGCCTGCGGCGGACCAGGGAACGATGGGAACGGACACCGTACCGGCGTCCTCCAGCGTTCTGGACAGATTCACCGCGGCCAGACCCCGTTTCCTGTAAGCATCGCGGAACATCTCTCCGGGGATCAGGATGGAAAGATAAGAATTTCCTGTGGTCAGCGCCATGGTCAGGCAGGAGAGTACGGTGCTGGCGATCAGCCCGCCGGTGGTCTTCACCACGGAGAGCAGCGCGTTGAGCACCACGTCGAGACATCCCGCGCAGCTCATGATGCCTGCAAAGCAGAAGGCGCAGAAGACAAGCAGCGTGGTGGACATGATCCCGTTCATTCCCCCGCCGTTGATCAGCCGGGTCACCTCCCAGATGACGGCTCCCGGATCGAAGCCTTCCACATTCACCATGGATACGTCAAAGCCGCTGACAGTGGATTTCAGTATATTTTCCAGAGAAATATGCTGAACGAAAAACGCCATCACTCCCGCCAGAGCGGAAGATCCCATCATGACGGGGATCGTAGGCAGTTTCAGCACAGAGCCGGCCAGGATCATCACCGCAGGAAGCAGCAGCAGGATATTCCAGCTGTACATCGTATCCAGCGTGGAGAGCATCGTATCGACAGTTTCCGGATTGGCCACGGAGACTACTCCCGTACCCATTCCGGCGATCGCATAGACGATCAGGGAAACGACGGTAGCCGGAAGCGTGGTCCACAGCATGTGTTTGATGTGTGAGTACAATTCACTTCCCGCCGCGATAGGCGCCAGGTTTGTGGTATCGGAAAGCGGCGAAAGCTTGTCTCCGAAGTAAGATCCGGCAATGACTGCGCCTGCCGTGGCAGGAAGCGATACGGAGAGCCCGGAGGCGATGCCCATGAGCGCCACGCCCATGGTTCCCACGGATCCCCAGGACGTACCTGTCACGATAGACACCAGCGCCGTGATCAGAAATGCCGTCACCAGCAGAAATTTCGGATTGACGATCTGAATGCCGTAGTAGATCATCATCGGGATCGTACCGGAGGCTTTCCAGGTCCCGATGAGAGCGCCTACGGACACCAGGATGAGAATGGCCGGCATGCCCTTGGCGATCTTGTTTGATATCTCATCCATCATTTCTCCCCAGGTACAGCCCACCCGCAGAGCAATAAATCCTGCGATGGCCGCCACGATGATCAGAAGGGGCTCTGTCGCCCATCCCTTCAGCCCTTTTCCGTAAAATAAGATAACAAGCATTGCGATGATCGGGATCAGAGCCTCCATCAGGGTGGGTCTGCGTTTCTGACGCGCAGTTTTTTCTTTCATAGTTTTCATCTCCTCTCTCTGTGACAGCCTGCGGCGATCCGGACCGCCGCCCGCGGGCCGCCGCGCCGGCGGATCCTTTTTCCTCACCCGGCGGGCCCCGGCCAGGTCCTTCTCCTTTTCGCCGGCCGAACACATTCTTTCCTTATTGATCTAGCAAATTGCGTGCCAGTAATATTTTAGGAGATTTTCGCTGTCCACTGTGAATTTTTAACCTTCTTCCTTTTCTTTATTCCATTTAAATGATATAATGTCGGACAAAGATGGCCAAACAGGCCCGAAAGGAGATGAGTTTTTGAAAGATATTATATTGCTGGCTGAGACTCAAGGTACGGCAGACTACGTGATCCGCCAGCTGAACGAGGTCTTTCACCCCTATGCGGCTCTGCGCGCAGTCATTGCCGACGCCAGCCTGCCTCCCCATTCGCTGTCGGCTTCTCTCATCGTCATCGTCTCCAAGGTGCTTGAGACCGAAATGCAGCGCTACGTCAGTCCCGGCACTCCGGTCCTCATCGCCGACCGGATGATGGATCCCTGCGAAGTCAGCCGGCTGTACGACATTCCCGCCGGATCCGACGTGCTGGTCGTCAACACTTCCCCCCGGGTCACCGCTGAGACCATCGGGCAGCTGATCGCCTGCGGCGTCAGCGGACTGCGCTACCACCCCTACTATCCCGGTATCGATTCCTACCGAAAAGACTGCCGCTGGGCGGTCACTTTCGGCGAGTCCCACCTGATCCCTCCCGGAGACTACATCCAGACCTTTTCCCTGCCCAGCCGCCCTCTGGGCATTTCCACCTTTGTCCGCATCGCCGGCGAACTGGGGATCTACGATGATCTGAGAGAGACCATCTCCTCTCTGTTCATGAATCCCCTCATCGGCGTGACTCGGGATCTGGCAGTAACGGGAGCCAGAAACAAACAGATCTCCGACAATCTGCAGCAGATCATCAATCTCTTTCAGGACGGGGTAGTGGTGGTCAGCGAGGAAGGCGCCATCACCTTCCACAACGACATCGCTTCGCGTATTCTGGCCATCAGGGACGGCCGGTCGCCGTCCCTGGACCGGCTGCTGCAGAACCGGCCGCTGTCCGGTCATTTCTTTCTGGATCTGAACGGCTCCAGCTATTACGTCGAGCCCATCCGCAGCCGGCTTCACAGGGAAACAGGCACCATCTTCCTGCTGCGCGACGTGGAAAAGATCGAGCACATCGAGAACAGCTACCGCCGCAGTCTGGCGGACAAGGGGCTGACCGCCCACTATTCCTTCCGGCACATCATCTACCACTCAGAACACATGAAAACTCTGGTGGAGACAGCAGAGAAGTTTGCTCTGGGAGATTCCACCGTATTCATCCACGGCCCTTCGGGCTGCGGAAAAGAGATGCTGGCCCAGGCCATCCACAACGCCTCCCCCCGCGGTTCTCAGCCCTTTGTGGCTGTAAATTTCGCTTCGATCTCCGCCACTCTCAGCGAGTCCGAACTCTTTGGCTACGAAGAGGGCGCCTTCACCGGCGCCAGGCGCGGAGGGAAACCCGGTCTGTTCCAGCTGGCGCACCGGGGCACCATCTTTCTGGATGAGATCGGCGACGCGCCTCTGGATCTTCAGAAAAAACTGCTCCGCGTCATCCAGGAGCGCAAGATCCTCCCCGTGGGTGGAACGAAATTCATCCCGGTGGACGTGCGCATCATCGCCGCCAGCAATCAGGATATGGACGCTCTCATCGCCGCCCGCCAATTCCGGCAGGACCTCTACTACCGGCTGAACGTGCTCCCTCTCTACGTGCCGCCGCTGCGGGAACGCAGGGAAGATATTCTGCCCCTGTTTCTGCACTTCCTGCAGTCGGAATTCGGCGTCCCGGCCGCCGCGCTGGATGCTGAGGTAAAAGTCTGTCTGGAGCGCCATTCCTGGAACGGAAATGTGAGAGAACTGCGCAATGCCGCAGAATACGCCTCAAACTTCGCCTCCTGGGACCCGGACTGGCAGAAGAGGCTCCAGTCCATTCTCAGCCCGCCCCAGCCTCCGGCTTTCTCCGGACGCCCGCAGCGTGGGGAGGGCCATGGTGAGGCTCCCGGGGACGCGGATCCCGTTGGGATCGATCCGGAGGAAAAGCCGCCTGCTTTGTCCTCCGTCCTTCCGGGCTCCGACGCCGAAGGGCGTGATCTTCTCCCAAAGGCGCAGGCAGAGCTGCTTGCCCGTCTGGAAGACTACGGGGACCTGCGTTACTTTCTGCGCATTCTCTCCACTCTCGACCGGCCGCCCTACCGTTGGCCCCGGCGCGTCATCGCGGAACATCTGAGCCGGACCGCTGCCGCCGGCGAACCGGTCCCCAGTGACAGCCAGCTGAAAAGGGACCTGCTTTTTCTGAAAAATATGGGTCTGGTCAACGCCGTGACCGGAAAAGGAACCTTTATAAAAGAAGCAGGCAGAGAAGTTCTCCGCCTGCTGAGATGTAAAACCGACTATTGAGATCCACTGATCAAAGGAGCTGCCGTCTGTAGATGTAGGCGGTCATCCGCTCTTTTGTGCCGCAGTCTCTGCGCCAGGAGTAAAACAGATGCTCCCCGCTCTCATCCCGGCTGCACATCGTACACAGAGACGAGACCTGAATGCTCCTGATGCCCAGCGCCGAAAGCTGTCTCCTGTTGATCTCTTTCAGATCCAGGAGATATTTTCCGTCCGCCTGCTGCCGGGCGCAGGCGTCCATAAAATCGTATCTCTCCGCGAACGCTTCGTAGACCTCCGGCCCCGTCTCAAAGCAGCAGCTGCTGATCCCCGGGCCGATGGCGGCGTGAAGGCGCTCAGGCCCCTGACCTGTGAGGTCCATCAGCGCCTGGGCCGTCCTGGCTGCCACGGCGGCGCAGGTGCCCCGCCATCCGGCGTGAGCCAGACCCATGGCGCCGTCCTCCCCGCAGATCCACACCGGCAGACAGTCTGCGTGGACAGTGGTCAGCGCCACTCCGGCGCAGGCCGTGATCACTGCGTCCGTGTCGGGCAGGACCAGCTCCTTCTTTCCCTGACGGCGGCATTCCTCCGCCATCTCTTCCGTGATCAGCCCCACCCGGTCTTTGTGCACCTGAACAGGGCGCACCACCAGCAGCCCGGCGGCGGCCAGCTCGTCCCTCACCTGATCCTTTACCCGGGCCCGGGTACTGAACCCGGCCGTGACCCACGGCTGCCCCTCCAGCATTTCTATGCTCCGTATCATCTCCGCTCCCCCTTTTCCCCTGTTTCCTGTTCTTACTGCCGCGGCTGGAAAGCCCGGCCTCTCACCCTGCTCCTACCTGTGAAACAGCGGCAGATTTCCCAGCGCGATCACATCGGTGTGCTGTCCCGGGTCTCCCTCGGTGAGAATGGACACCTTTCCCACCACCTGGCCCCCAGCCTGTTTCACCAGCATCGAAATGGCCTCGATGGACTCCCCTGTGGAGATCACATCGTCCACCAGAAGCACTCTTTTTCCGCACACCGCAGCCGCGTCGGCCCCGTCCAGACAGAGCTTCTGCTCCTTCTGCGTGGTGATGGAGTTGACGCTGATCTCCAGAGGATCTCTCATATACGGCTTGACGCTTTTTCTCGCCACGATATAGCGTTTCATATTCAAACAGCGGGCCAGCTCGTGGGCCAGCGGGATCCCCTTAGCCTCCGCCGTCACGATCCAGTCGGCCTCCGGGACCATGCCGGAGAGCTCCTTCGCCGCCGCGCAGACCAGCTCGCAATCGCCCAGAATGACGAAGGACGCCACGGAAAGCGATTCGTTGAGCGCCACCACAGGCAGCTCCCGCTTTACTCCGGCCACCGTGACCGGATAAGATTTCTGTTCCATTGTATTTCTCCTTTGCCAGCTGTGCTGATCATCCGAACTGCCTGACTATACCATACCCAGAGGACCGGCCAGGAGCTTCACAAGAATGCCTGCCAAAATGCCGAAGAACGGGTCGGTGGTAGCGGTCACAGCCAGCGTAGTGCCGCAGGCCAGAGAACCGAGTGCGTCGTTGCCCGCGAAGGCAAGAGAAGCGTTTTCCGGCATGGTCACAAAGACGCCCAGAACGAACAGCGTGCCCGCGATCGCCTGCACCGGTACGTATCTTGCGATCTTCGGAAGAAGTCCCGTCAGCAGCAGCACCATCATGATACCCATGAGCAGCACCGCGGAGGTCTTCGGATTGGGCGTAGCCGCCGTGGCGGAAATGATCACGGATACCGGCGCGCCCCCGAAAATGGAGGACGCAGCGTCGGCCAGACCGGAATAGATGGAAATGTGATCGGCGTTGGCCGTGGCTCCTGCGATATCGGCAGTGATGCCGCCGTAGGCGATATTTCCTCCGATGGTCAGGCAGATGACGGAGAGCGCTCCCCGCACCACGGCAAAATTCAGCGTCGGCTTCTGCAGCTTGAACCCTTCTCTGTTCACCTCGCCCACCTCGATCTCGCCGTCGATAAAGCGCGCTGCGATGGATGTGACCACAACGCCGCAGACGATGGTGTAGACCAGATCCTTGGTGACCGCATAGACCAGGATGGCCGTCACCATGGACACCGTTCCTGTCTTTACATTCTCCTTTACCAGATCCAGGGCCACCTTGGCCAGAAAAACGCCTACGCCGGCCATCATGGCGCAGATGACGTCGTCTCCCGCCAGACTGGTTATGTTCTCCAGCAGACCGAAGGCGCCGATGAAGACCATGGCCACGCCGCCGAGAAAGATGATGGACACTCTCTCCCGCACGTTCCGTCCCAGCGCCCCTGCCATGGTGATGGTCTCCGCCTGAAAGGAGATCGGCACCACGGAATTAAAAGCCACGCATCCGCCGATGCCGATGGCGTACGCGATGGCTGAAGGCAGCATGGCAAACCCGAAGGACATGGCCAGAATGGCCTGAGTCGTGGCGTCCAGACAGCCCGCCACGGCAGATAAAATATCAGTTATGGTAATTGGCATAGATACACTCCTTATTCGTTTTATTCCGCATAAAATCTCTGTTTTTTCTTCTTTGTTTCGTGTAATTAAGTGTGATCAGGTATTCCCGCCTTACTCTGCCACAACGTCCACAAAGCAGCCCTTCATCACATCTACCAGTCCCCGGTTGGAGAGACCTCCGTCCGGAATGACCACCAGCGTCAGCAGCAGGCTCAGCGTGAACACAGCGTCGGACAGCGTTCCGCCCAGCTGTTCGTAGGCTTTCTGCAGCGCCTGAAAATCCTCTTCCAGATCTGCGAAGGACTTGTCTGACATGATGCCGAAGATGGGCATGGCGATCTTTGCGATCACTTTGCCTTCCGATACCAGTACGACTCCGCCCTGCATCTCCGTCACCGCGTTGACGGCGGCGCAGATATCTTCATCGCTGACGCCCACCGCGATCATATTCTGCGTATCCTGACCGATGGAACCGGCGATGGCGCCTTTCTTCAGATCGTAGCCCCGAACGAAGCCCACGCTGCTGCCTTTGCCTCTGCCGTAGCGCTCCAGCGTGACAGCCTTGAGGGCGTCCTGCTGCGTATCGGATTCCACACAGCCGTCTTTCACCGGCAGGACCAGTTCATCCAGCGTGGTGGCTACGGTCTGGTCGATGGCGGTGAGGACGCGGACTTTGACCCGGTCCTTCCCCTCCGGAGCGCTCACCTTCAGATCTGCCGGGGTCAGTTCCGGCAGACTGATGGAGTTCAGCGCCTTCTGGGGATACGTGACTCTGGGCAGCTTCAGATCTCTGGGGATCTCTTTCCCGTCCACAAATACCATCTTTGTGTTGAAGTCTTTCAGGTCCTCCACCAGCACCAGATCAGCCTCATATCCCGGCGCCACCGCTCCCACGCGGTGGTCGATGCGGTGCGCTCTGGCCACGTTGATGGTGGCCATCTGGACCGCCGTCATGGGATCCACTCCCTCCGCCACGATCTGGCGCAGCGCGTAATTCAGGTGACCTCTATGTACCATATCCGTCACATTGATACAGCCGTCGGTGGACAGCAGCAGACGGGACGTGTCGGTCAGGCGCTTTACCAGTTCGCCTGCTGAAGCCGGTTCCGCCAGAGAGCCCCGGCGAATGACCACGTACACGCCCATGCCGTACTTCTCATACATCTCGTCCACAGTCACAGATTCGTGATCGGTGCGGATGGGACCGGTGCCGAAATACGCCATGGCGTCGCAGCCGGTGACTCCGGGAGCGTGTCCGTCAAAGAGCAGCTCATTTTCCCTTCCGTATGCCAGAATGGAGAGCAGTTCCGGTTCAGCGGCCAGCACCCGGCCGAAATCCATGGTCTCCGCAATCCCCTTCACCAGCGGGATGTTCCGGCTCTCCTTCAGAGAATCCAGCGTCACCTCAAATCCGGCGTCCTCCAGCGCGGGCGCTGACGGCACGCAGGGAGGCGTCATCAGCACTACTTTCAGCGGCGTTTTGCAGAACTCATCCGCCAGCAGGGCCATGCCCTCGTTGCCCATCACGTTCACCGTGTCGTGGGGGTCCATGACCACCGTAGTCGTTCCCCAGGGAAGCACCCCCTCCGCAAAGGGTACCGCCGAGACGTAGGCCATCTCCACGTGGGTGTGAGCGTCGATCAGACCGGGGATCATGTACAGACCCGCCGCGTCGATCTCTCTCTCCGCCTCCGGACCTTCCCCCGCAGGATAGGTGCCGGCCACGATCCCGTCGCACACGGCTACGTCGCTGAGCTCCTCCGTCCGCAGAAATACGTTGACGAGCCTCGCGTTGCGGATGGTCAGATCCGCCTTCCCCCTCTTTCGAGCAACGTCCATGCGCCGCGAGATCTTTTTCATTTGTTCTTCCAGATGCATCGTTTCCTCCTGTCAATACCTTGAACATTTTTACATAAATACCGGCAGAATGTTCGTCTCATTCTGCCGGTACATTTTAAACTTCAGATTATTATACGTCTATCCCGGCCCCTTTACAAGATGTCTTGCACATTTTGTCGAAAGATACTTTTACGGCGTTATTTCCCCCTTCTCCGGCTCATCCTCCCGGGTGTCCACCAGCACGCAGATCCACTTTTTCTGCTTGTAGCGGTACCAGCAGATGATCGCTTTCAGGATATCGGCCGAAGACACCATGGCCACCACCAGCGGCAGCGGAAAATGAAACAGCGTCACTCCGGCAAAAGCCATGGGCAGGCCCACCAGCCAGTTTCCGAGAACGTCCACCACCATGCAGAAACGGGTGTCGCCCCCGGCGCGCAGAATGCCGCAGATCAGCAGATATTCAAACATT
This sequence comes from Bacilliculturomica massiliensis, assembly GCF_900605495.1. GTDB lineage: Bacteria > Bacillota > Clostridia > Peptostreptococcales > Anaerovoracaceae > Bacilliculturomica > Bacilliculturomica massiliensis. Next base: position 786,230 of record NZ_LR027603.1, on the reverse strand, counting down.
TTGGGCGTGATGAACAGCGCCCAAACAAAGAGGGTGCTTTTCAGCAGTTCTGTTGTCGCCCCGTCGAATCTGTAGAAGCTGGCGATGGGTCCCCTCACGGAGATCAGCGCCAGCGTAACGATAAAATTCATCACCATGACGATGTTGAGGACTCGTTTGGCGTCCATCTCCACCTCGTCCGTGCGTCCCTGCCCCAGCTTCTCGCCGATCATGACCGCCGCGGCGTTGCCCAGACCGAAATAGATGGACTGGGAAAACTCGTTGACCACCGAGGCCACCTGCGCCACCGCCAGAGCAGAGGCGCCCAGGATCCCGTAGGCGATAAAATACGCGGAGGTGGCTATGCTCCACGTTCCCTCAGAGATGACCACCGGCAGCGCCGTCTTCATGACCTTGCGGAACATATCGCTCCCGAAGGAGGTCAGCTCCTTGAAGGAAGCCGCCAGCGGATGGCTGCGGTCGTGGTAAATGTAGATGATGAGCACAGAAAACTCCGTGATCCTGGCGATCAGCGTGGCCAAAGCGGCGCCACGCACACCCAGCCGGGGCATGCCCAGGTTGCCGTAGATCAGCCCGTAATTCAGCACGGTATTGACCAGCATGGCCGCCGCGTTTATACAGGTGGGCCCGGCCAGCCTCTGGATCGATCTGGAGTTAAAGCTGAGCACATAGGACAGAGCCGTGAAAACATAAGAAAAGCAGACCAGCCGCAGATACTGCGTACCGTAGGCGATGACCTCCGGATCCTTGGCAAACAGCCACAGAATATGAGGGGCGCCAAAAAAAGCGCCGACCGTAAAGCAGAGCGCCATGGTCCCGCCCACCGCGAAGTCGATGCCCACCACCTTGCGGATGCCGGAGATATCCTGAGCGCCCCAGAACTGCGCCGTATATACGGCGGCCCCGCTGTAGATGCCGAAAGCGGTCATACTGAATATAAAATAGACCTGGTTGGCAGCTCCCACCGCAGCCAGTTCATCCACGCCCACACGGCCGATCATAAGCGTATCGATCAGATTCAGCCCGATGCTGATGAGATTCTGCAGCATGACGGGAAAGGCGATCATGATCATTTTTCTGTAAAAGAACGCCCCACTGCCTCTGATATCCTTTGTCACCTACTCGCCTCCTTCTCTCATTTCCAAAATCCCCCCGCTCCGGACCGAACGGCCCTTTTTCCCGGCCGCTGCCGGCCGCGGCAGCAGATGGGATTAAAGCGTTTTATCTACCTAGATACTAACATTGGGCCAAGCTCCTTGTCAACTCCGGCCGGGACAACATTTCTCCCGGCCGGCCGGAGCGTTCCGAACGTTTGCCCTCCTGCAGAGAAAAAAAGAACTGCCCCTGATCGAGCAGTCTTTTTATCCCGTCAATATTTATTGCTCGCTGTGGCTTTTCTCGTCTTCTGGATCGCCTCGTAAGCTTCATCATAAATATCGATGCTTATTTTCGCGACCACCGCGTCCATCAGCGCCAGCTGCGCGATCCGCGCGCTGACCGATTCCGATTTGAAGACCGTCTGCTTTGTGGCTACGAAGAGCGGAATGTCCGCCATCTTGGACAGGGGCGACGATCCCGCCGCCGTCAGGGCGATGGTGGTAGCCCCCTGCATCTTGGCCTGTATCATACAGTTCAGAATGGTACGGTTGCTGCCCGAGTGGGAGATGCACAGCGCCACATCGCCCTTTTCCAGCAGCGACGCGGACATGGCCTGCAGATCGGCGTCAGCGACGGCGCTGGCTTTGATCCCGATCTTCAGCAGCTTGTGCTGGACATCCATGCCCACCACCAGACTGCCGCCGCTGCCGTAGATCTCCACTCTGCGGGCGCCCTCCAGCGCTTTGACCACCGCCTCCACCGCCTCGTAATCCACCATGGAAAGAGTCTCGTTCAGCGCGGCCACTTCCGTATTGAAGATCTTTGCGCAGACCGTCTCGGTACTGTCGTCCTGATCCAGCTCCTGATTGAAATGTTTATACGGGGGGATCACGTCCCCCGCCAGGCTGATCTTGAATTCCTGATAACCCTTATAGCCCATCTTCTTGCAGAAACGGACCACGGAAGCGTCGCTGGTGTTGGACAGCTCCGCCAGCTCCGACACATTGCAGTTCAGCACCTCGCTGAAATGCTCAAGAACGTATTCTCCTACCTTCATCTCCGCCTTCGGCAGGCTGCTCAGTCTCTCCATTATAACAGTCTTGCACGATTGATTGGTCAAAGCGGACCCCCCTCTTCCAACAGATCTATTTGTTTACCACATTGACCGGCGCGCCGGCTAAAAAGGCCTTCAGATTTTTCACGGCAATGTCCATGAGCCGCTGCCTGCTCTCCTTTGGAGCCCACGAAATGTGGGGCGTGATGATGCAGTTTTTCGCCGTCAGCAGAGGATTGCCGCCCCTGATCGGCTCCGTGCTCACCACGTCAAGCCCCGCGGCGTACACCTTGCCGCTGTTCAGCGCGTCGGCCAGATCCTGCTCTGCGATCAGCTGTCCTCTGGAATTGTTGAGGATGATGACGCCGTCCTTCATCTTGGCGATGTTGTCCCTGTTGATGATCCTCTCCGTCTCAGGAAACAGCGGACAGTGCAGGGCGATGACGTCGGACTGTGAAAAAAGCTCATCCAGACCGACGTACCGGCAGGTATGGCTCTCCAGCGTCGGATCCTGATGGGCGTCGAAAGCCAGCACCTGCATGCCCAGCGCCTGAGCCAGCTTTCCCATCGCCTGTCCGATGCGGCCGTAACCAATGATGCCCATGGTCTTTCCATCCAGCTCGATCAGGGGATGATCCCAGAAACACCAGTCCGGACTGCTCTCCCAGCGCCCCTCTTTGACCGCCTGATCGTGATGGCCGATATGATGGCAGATCTCCAGCAACAGCCCGATGGCGAACTGTCCCACCGCCGCCGTCCCGTATGTGGGGATATTGCAGACAGGTACGCCTTTCTCCTTTGCCGCCGCGCAATCCACCACATTGTACCCTGTGGCCAGCACACCCACGTATCGAATTCCCGGACAGCGTTCAAACACAGCCGCTGGCAGCGGCGTCTTGTTTGTGATGACGATCTCCGCGTCTCCGATGCGCTCCGCGATCTCATCCACATTCCGGACGTCGGTCCGGTCGTACACCGTCAGATCTCCCAGAGCTTCAAAGCCGCTCCAGCTCAGATCGCCGGGATTCTCCGTATATCCGTCAAGAATGACAATTTTCATAGGCCACCTCCATGCGCTGCCTGATCATTTCTTTTTGTATGTGAAAAAAAGTTTCCTTTGGAAACATTGAGCTTCTTTTATTTTATCAGAAAAATGCTTTCATGAAAAGAACTGTCTTTCAAGTCGGAAGACCCGCAGCCGCCGAAAGACCCGATCAAAACAGCTCCTTCAGCCTGGGATAAAGTTCTGTATAGATCCGGTACCGCTGGTCGTAAACGCCGCGGTTTTCCACGCCTGCCCGCACCGTCCGGTACGTCTTCCTTTCGACCCGCTCCGACGCGGAGACGGGGTCGGAAAACAGCCCCGCTCCCACTCCGGCGAGAAGGGCGGCTCCCACGGGCGCCATGTCTCCCCTCTCCAGAATGTGTATGTCCGCTCCCAGAATATCCGCTTTCAGCTGCGCCCAGATCAGGCTTTTCGCACCGCCGCCGAGAGAGATGAATTCCTCCGTCCTGCGTCCCGCCACCTTCTCCGCGATCTCCGACAGCTGCCGCAGACCGTATCCGCAGGCTTCAAGCACAGCGCGGATCATGTCGTCCCGGGTGGTGGAAAGGGACATGCCGAAGAACACGCCTCTGGCCCGGGAGTCCCAGACAGGACTGCGCTCCCCCATCATATAGGGCAGGAACACCACGCCGCCTGCACCGGGAACCGACCGTTCCGCCGCCCGGTCCATGGCGGCGAAGGCCTTTTCTCCGCCGTCCCGCTCCGTCTCTTTATAATCCGGACAGAACTGATCGCGAAACCAGCGCAGCGAACTTCCCGTGTGCGACAGCGCGCCCTGCCAGATCCACGTCCCCTCCACCACGTGACAGCGGTTGATAAAACTCCGGCTGAACCGGGGCTGATCCACGCACACGGTCAGCACATCGGTAGAACCCACGGATTCGCAGACGTCCCCGTTCCCGGTGACTCCCGCCGCCAGAGAGGCGCAGGCCGTATCTCCCCCGCCGATGACCACCGGGGTCCCGGCGGGGATCCCCATGCCGATCAGTTCCTTTTCGATCAGTTCGCCCACGATCTGATGGGAGGCCAGCAGAGGCGGCAGCTTTTCCATATCGATGCCCACAGCTTCGCACAGCTCCCGGGACCACTTTTTTTCGCCCGCCGTCTCAAACAGAGCGGTGTAGGAGGCGTTGGAATGATCCATGGCAAACTGCCCCGTCAGCCAGGCGGCCACCATGGTGTTCACATGGCCGAACCATCTGGTCTTCTCGTACACCTCCGGCAGATTGCGCTTGATCCAGAGCATGGAGGTTCCGGAGATGGCCCCGGCCATGACCGTGTTGGCCGTGAGAGCGAACAGCCGCTCCTCCCCCACATTCTCCCGGATCCACTCCGCCTCGCCGGCGCTGCGGCAGTCCGAATAGATGATAGGGTCCACCAGCAGACTGCCCTGGCTGTCGAAGGCGCAGAGACCGGGACAGAGACAGGATATGCCGATGCCCGCGGCCTCCGCCGCCGGAATTCCATCCGCAAGAAACAGCGCGGAAAAGCAGTTCATCATTGCTCTTCTCAGGTCCCGTCCGTCGATCTCAGCCTTTCCGCCCTCGCCGGTGACCACACGATAACTCTCGCTGCGCAGGGCCAGAAGGATCCCCGACTCATCCACCGCAGCCACCTTCACGCTGGCGGTGCCCACGTCGATTCCCAGAGTGTAGCGTTTCATCTCTCTCCTCCCATTCACCGGTCTGCGGCGCCGGATCTGACCAGCGATAACGTACCGGTACACTAGAACTGATCGTAATTTTTATCCGCCTCCAGCTGGGCCAGCAGCTCCTTCGCTTCCTTGACGCTGTACCCTTCGTGGATCATATAGCGCAGAGCGATGACCAGCGCGGTAATGTCTTTATAATCCCATACGAACCGTCCCATGGTCACGCCTCCCACGCCGCAGTCCATGGCGTCTCTGGTCATGTTCAGATAATCGTCCAGAGTCTTGCAGGAATCTCCGCCCTGGATCACCACTCTGGCGGGACAGCAGTCCACCACCTTTGCCATGGATTCCGGGTCTCCCGTATAAGTGGTCTTTATGATATCGATCCCCAGCTCCGCCGCGCTGCGCACGCAGTAGGCGATATTTTCCCAGGCTGTCCGCTTATCGGCGGGCACCGACTCCCCTTTGGGATAGACGTGGCCGATCAGGGGCATTCCCTTCCGCATGCATTCTTCCGAAAACCGGCCGATCTCCGCAAACTGCTGAGCCTGATAATCCCCCAGCGTCATGGCCCCGATGGACACCGCGTCGGCTCCCATGCGGATCGCCTCGTCCACGGTGCCGAAGGCCGCGTCATATGTGGGGTGAGTGGGCGCGTAGCTGGAGCATTTCAGCAGCAGCGACACCTTCCCCGCGTGCTGCCACATACAGTGCTCCGCGATCCCCTTCGTCATGGTCATGGCGTCCGGTCTCCCTGCCACGATGGCGTCTATGGTCTTCTGGATGGGCTGCAGTCCTGTCATGGGCGCGATCCCTCTGGAGATGGCGTGATCCACCGTGATCGCCATCATCTTATTGCTCCTGGGATTTACCAGCCTGCTCATACGTACTGCTTTTCCTAACATAGCCATATTCGTTACCTCTCTTCTTTTCCTTTTTTTATGTCACCTTCAATTGAAAGGCGCGCACGGTCCTCTGTCCCCGAAGGCGTCCTCCCTGTTTCTTTACGGTTCGATGAGCACCTTCAGGCCCGCTCCGCTCTTGCAGACTTCGTAGGCCTTCTGAAACTCTTCTATCTTAAATGTGTGCGTCACGATCTCCTTCAGATCGATCTTGCCGCTCTTCACCATCTCCGCCGCGTCGTAGTAATCCTGCCGCCGGTAAGCCGTGCTGCCGTTGACAGTGATCTCGTTGTAATGGATGGTGTTCACCTCCACCGTACACGCTCCCGTTCCCGCAAAGCCGGCGAACAGGTTGACCGTGCCGCCCTTGCGGCAGAGCTTCAGCGTGGGATCCACCAGTGCCGGCACGCCGATAGCCATGACGATGACGTCCATGCCGGCTCCGTCTGTCTCTGCCATGACGATAGCCTCCAGATCTTCCTCCGTAGGATCCACGGCTATATCCGCCCCCAGCTTTTTTGCCTTTTCCCTGCGCGAGGCGATGGGCTCGCTGACGATCACCCTGCGGGCTCCCGCGATCTTGGCCAGCTGCAGATGCATCAGCCCGATGGGGCCCGCTCCCACGATGAGCACATTATCGTTGAAACCCGTCCCCGCGTTCCGCAGTCCCCTGATACAGCAGGACAGCGGCTCGATCAGCGCGCCTTCCTCAAAGGACACGTGATCGGGAAGTTTTACCACGTTCCCGCTCTCAAGGGCCAGCCGGGGGATCAGCACGTATTCCTCGAAGCCTCCGTTAAACTCGTATCCGATGGCCTTCCTGTCCATGCAGGCGTTCTCCCGGCCCGCCAGGCACGCCCTGCAGGAATGGCAGGGGATCACATTGGCCACGGCCACCTTGTCCCCGGGGGCAAAGCCTTTCACATCCCGGCCCACTTCTTTGACGAGCCCGCAGATCTCGTGGCCGATCACCGAGGGGTAGCGGACTCCCTTGGTTTTTTTCCCCTCCAGTATGCGGATGTCCGTGCCGCAGATGGCGGCCTTTTTCATCTCCAGAAGAATATCCCCGTCTCCCACCGCCGGGATATCGATCTCGCCCGGTGCAAAATCGTTGGGAGCCTTCAGTATAACGGCTTTCATTTTTCTCATTGATCCTCACTCCTTTTTATCGGCGGAGGCCCCGGAAGAAGTCGCGGGAGAAGTCCTCTGCCTCAGCTGCCGCCTCCTGGACGCCAGCTTGATCACGTTATTTTTCATCACTTCAAAGTACACGGCGACGACGATGATAAGACCTGTGGCTATGTACTGATAGAAGGTGTCCATGCCGATCACCACCAGCCCCACTCTCAGAGCGGACAGCGTCAGCGCTCCCAGAACGGTTCCGAGTATGCTGCCCTTTCCCCCCGCCAGACTGGCTCCGCCGATGGCCGCCGCGGCGATGGCGTTCAGCTCGTAGCCCTGTCCTGCCGTGGGTTCCCCGGTCCCCAGCCGCGCCAGGGTGACCATTCCCGCCATGGCGGAGGCCAGGCCGCAGAGGGCGTATGCCACGATCTTATACCGGTCGGTGTTGACTCCCGACAACTTGGTAGCCTCCTCGTTGGAGCCGATGGAATAGATATAGACGCCGGCCCGGGTGCGCTTCAGTACAAAGGCGAAGACCACGGCCATCAGCAGCAGATAGATCATGGACATGCGGACGCCGTCCACCACCTCGTTCTGAAACAGGGACCGGAAAGCGGAGGGAATGTTCAGCACCGGCCACCCGTCGGTGATGACGTAGGCCACGCCCCGCAGGATGCTGCAGGTGCCCAGAGTGGCGATGAAGGGCTGCAGCTTCATTTTCGTGATGAGCAGACCGTTGACGCTCCCCAGCGCCAGCCCCAGCAGCATCCCGATCCCCATGACCGCCACGGGAGGCAGGCCGGAGACGGCCAGCTGGCCGCAGGCCACGATGGCCACTGCCATGATCGAACCCACGGACAGGTCGATGCCCCCTGTAATGATGGCAAACGTCACGCCGATGGCCAGAAAGCCGTTGATCACCGCCTGTTCGATGATATCGATCAGATTGGCCAGGTCCATGTACCGCGGCTCTTTCGCAGAGAATATAACGACGATCACGATCAGCACAAACAGCGTAGCCAATTCGCGGTTCAGCCGCTTTGCCGTATTTTTGAGCTTATTCATTGTCCGACTCCTCCCATCGCATAACTCAGTATGATTTCTTCGCTCAGCTCCGCCTTGGCCAGCTCCGCCGCGATCCTGCCTTCCCGCATCACGATCACCCGGTCGCTCATACCGATGACTTCCGGGAGCTCAGACGATACCATGATGATGGAATTGCCCCCGGCCGCAAATTCTTCCATCAGACGGTATATTTCCGCTTTCGCGCCCACATCCACGCCCTTGGTCGGTTCGTCGAAGATGAGAATCCCAGCCTCCGTGGCCAGCCATTTGGCCAGGATCACTTTCTGCTGATTTCCGCCGGAAAGATTCACCGTCAGCACCTCCGGATCCCTGAGATTCAGACGGATGGCCTGGGCGTACTTGTTGAAATTGTCCAGTATTTTTTTAAAGTTCAGCACGCCGCACCCGGACAGCCGCGGCAGAGCCGCCAGCGCGATGTTCATCGAGTTGTCCAGTTCTCCCACGAAACCCTCGGTCTTGCGGTTTTCGGAGAGCAGACCGATGCCTGCGGAAAGCCCCTGTCTGGGAGAATGGATCTCCGTTTTCTTTCCGTGTACGTATATCTCTCCCTCATATCTGGCGTCGGCGCCGAACAGCGCTCTCACCACGTTGGTCCTCTTTGCCCCCACCAGTCCCGCGAAGCCCAGGATCTCTCCCCTGCGCAGCGTGAAGCTGATATCCGAATAACCGGGCCCCGACATATTCCTGACTTCCAGGGCCGTCTCGTCCCTCACACAGGACGGCATGGTGCGCACCGCGTAGCTGGACACCGAACGGCCCACCATGTTTCGCACCAGCTCGTCTCTCGGGGTCTCCGCCACATCGCAGGTCAGCACGTACTTTCCGTCCCGGAGAATACTGGCCCGGTCCGCCAGACGGGAGATCTCATCCAGCTTATGACTCACATAAAGGATGGTGATCCCCTGCGCCTTCAGCCCCTCGATAACGGCGAAGAGACTTTCGATCTCCACGTTGGAGAGGGAGGCCGTGGGTTCGTCGAAGGAGATGATGCGGGCGTTGTGAAACAGCGCCTTGGCGATGACGATCATCTGCATTTCACCGGCGCTGAGACCCTCGATGCTGTCGCCGCTGGAAAAGGAACAGCCCAGCGAATTCAGCACTTCGTCCGCTCTGCGGTTGACCTCCCCGAAGTTGATGATCCCGGCTCTGGCCGGCTCAAAGCCCAGCACGATATTCTGCCCCACCGTGAGCTGGGGGACGAGATTGATCTCCTGATGAACTTTGGCAATCCCGAAGTTCAGCGCTTCCATGGGATTTCCAAAATTCACCCGTTTTCCGCCGATCCATATATCGCCGCCGTCCGCTGTGTAGACGCCGTGCAGAATATTGAGCAGCGTGGATTTGCCCGCTCCGTTTTCTCCCAGGAGCGCGTGGACCTCCCCGCTTCTGATCTCAAAAGATACGTCCTCCAGCGCTTTGACGCCGGGAAACTCTTTTGTAATATGGTCAAAACGGATGTTCGGTTCCATGGTGATCCCTTCCTTTCTTTGAAATGGAGGATGCTCTCTCAAAAGGCATCCTCCATTTCAGCTTCTGTGGCTATTCTGCTTTTACTCGAACTCGGGATCCGTCCATCCTACGTTCACAGCCGCGTCGTTGTTTACATTGGTGCTGTCAAGGATCTTGACCGGAGTCCACACGACCTTGGGGATCTCCTGGCCCGCCATGACGCGAAGAGCTACCTCGGCTCCCATGTAACCTTCATAGAAGGGGAAGGAGTCGATGGTGGCGGCCATTTCTCCCGCCTTTATGGAATCGTAAGCTTCAGACTGACCGTCGCAGCCGATCACATAGATGTCCTCGTTCAGTTTCAGCTTCGCTTCCTTGACGGCTTCCACCACGCCCAGAGCCATGACGTCGTTGTTGCAGAAGATGGCGTCAAGGTCCGGATAGGTCTGAAGCCATGTGGCCGCCAGGTCCTTGGCCTTCGAGCGGTCCCAGTCGGCGTTCTGACTGGCTACCACTTCGATGTCGGAACCGTTGTCCGCAAACCACTGCTCAAAGCCCTGTGTCCTGTTTCTGGTGACGCCGGTCTTGGGCATGCCCATGACGATGGCTACCTTGCCCTGACCGCCGAGTTTTTCGTTGACCCACTCCGCGGCGATGGCGCCCTGTTCCAGAGCGTTGGGGCCGATAAAACGGTCCGCGCCGTTAAATTCATTGTTGATGGAGAATACGGGAATATTCGCCTCGTGAGCCGCTTCGATCCCCGGAATGCAGTTGGCGTCCGATATGGGCGACAGCAGGATGGCTCCCACGCCCTGACGGACCTGGTCTTTCAGGATGGTCAGCTGTCCTTCCTCGTCGTTCTCGCCCTGAGGGGAACGGGTATCCACAGTAACGTTCATTCCGGCCGCGTTGGCCGCCTCGGACAGCGCCACATAGCCGTTGGAAATTTCCCGCCATACCACGTTCTCGAAGGCCTTTACATTGCCGGCGAAGGCCAGCTCGCCTTCTACCTTGGGAATAGCTCCAAACTGAGCCCGCATCTCCTCGAAGGTGATAGCGTCCGTCTCAGTGAGCGGATCGAAGGTCTCATCGGTGGACGCCCACTGGCTTGCCCCATCGTCCGATCCCTCGCCGCCGTTTCCCCCGTCTCCCTGAGTGCCTCCGCAGGCGGTAAAAGAGAGCGCCAGTACCGAGGCCATCAAGAATGCCAATACTTTTTTGCGTGTCATAACAGTTCTCCTCCATTTGCCCGCAGCTGTCAATCCGTTCCGGAACCTGTGACGATTCCGGACAGGCGCCTTTTGTCAGCTGAGGGTACTTCTTCTTCTCTTGCACTTTGTTTTATTCCAACCGCGTTTCAGCGGCGGTTGTCCCTTTTGGTCCCTCAGCCCGGCTCCCGCCGGCCCTTCCCCGCTCGTCTCAGCGCCGCCGCCGGATTTTTTCTGGTGACGGTATGGATCATCTCCTCCGTAAAGCCCGCTTCGCGAAGGGCAGGAAGGAAGCGGGTGAGGATATAATCCATGCCCACGGCGCTCCCATACGCCTTCAGCCGATCCAGCGTGGGATCCGTGGAGATCAGCAGCTGATCCAGATATCCCTGCTCAGCCATATACTGCATCAGGCGGATCTCCGATTCATTGTCATGTATGTCGAGCATCGTAATGGTATCGTATTCCAGATAGGCCCCCGCTTCCGCGATCTCCCTGTGTACGCCCAGATCTTCTGTCTGCCGGTCCGCGTGGCAGATCAGGACCCGATCCGGCGGCAGCCCAGTCCCCGAAAGGAGATCCAGCGCTTCCACGGCGCCTTTCCCAAAGTCGGTGTGAAGCATCAGAGCCGTGCCGGCTTCCCTGGCCGCGGTCCCAGCCGCCCGCAGCAGCAGTTCCGCGCGGCCCTCCATGGAGTCCTCCGTCCAGACCGCCTTCACGATCCCCGCCCGGATCCGGGTCTGATACTCCGGCAGGCCGTAACAGCCCCCCAGAAACATCCCTTCATCCAGCTCCTGCAGAAACAGCCTTGTCAGCCGGTCTTCATCCATCGAATAGATCCAGTGACCGGGCTCATAGAAAAAACGAAGATGAAATCCGGTGCTGGCGATAATATGTACGCCGCTGGCCTTCGACGCGTCCGCCAGCGCCCTGGCGTCCCGGCCGGTAGCCAGAGGCTGGGCGTCCACCACCGAACAGCCCCCCGCCCTGCGGTACCCCTTCAATTCCTCGATGGAGGCCGCCAGATTTGAGATCCGCAGCTCTCCGTGAGAAAGCTGCGCCGGCGTTTCCACCAGATAGACGTGCTCGTGAGGCTGGCAATGGCCCAGTTCTTCGACGTCTATATCGCCTTCTACTGTTGTGATCCACTCCAAGTCTTTCATCTCCCTTCGCTTCGTTATGACAAGAATAGCACGATTGAAATTTTATTTCAATAATTTTTTATAATTTTCAAACTTCTAAGCGTTTTTTGTATTTTATCCACATTTTTTTGTGCTTTCATCCGTTTTCTCTGCAATATCTTAGAAATTTTATTTCAATAGTGAAATATTTTTTCATTCCAGCCTTGACGGAAACGCAGATACCGATTGCGCCGTTCTCTCTCCTGTGGTATGGTAACCTCAGAAATTCAAGAAAGTGGGGAAATCAAATGAAAAAAATCATCCTTGCGCCGGATTCGTTCAAAGGCACTCTTTCCTCTATACAGATCTGCAATATTATGAAAGAAGAGATCCTGGCCGTCTTCCCCGACTGCCAGGTGACCGCCCTTCCCGTGGCCGACGGAGGCGAAGGCACCTGCGACTGCTTCCTTCAGGCCCTCCCGGGAGAAAAAGTATCCGCGGCCGTAAAGGGTCCGTATTTTGAAGATATCGAGTCCTTTTACTGCCTCATGGACGGCGGAAGGACCGCCGTAGTCGAAATGGCCGCCGCGGCCGGCCTTCCCATGGTAAAAGACAGGCGGGATCCGCTTCTGACCACCACTTACGGAGTGGGACAGCTGATCCGTCACGCGGTGGCGGCCGGAGCCCGGGATGTGGTGGTGGGGATCGGCGGCAGCGCCACCAACGACGGCGGAGCCGGCATGGCCGCAGCTCTGGGCGTGATCTTTCGCGACAGCGAAGGACGGACATTCGTTCCTGTGGGAGGCACCCTGAAGGATATCGCTGAGATCGACGCCGCTCCCGCAAAAAATCTTCTGAAGGGCGTGCGTCTGAGAGCCATGTGCGATGTGGACAATCCCCTGTACGGTCCTGACGGCGCCGCCTATGTCTTTGGCCCTCAAAAGGGCGCCGACGAGGTCATGGTCAGACAGCTGGACGAGGGTCTGTGCCATCTGGGCGCCCTTCTGGCCCGCATTCCCGGAAAGGAGCAGGTCTGCGGGCTTCCCGGAGCCGGAGCAGCCGGCGGAATGGGCGGCGGAATGTACGCCATGCTGGATTTCGATCTTACTCCCGGCATCGAGGCCGTGCTGGACGTGGTCGGCTTTGATTCCCTCCTGCCGGGCTGTGATCTGATCTTCACAGGCGAAGGACGCATCGACGAGCAAAGTCTTCACGGCAAAGTGGCCTCCGGCATCGCCCGCCGCGCCAGGAAAGCCGGAGTACCCGTGTGCGCCATCGTAGGCGGCGCGCTGGACGACGGACTCTCCGGAGCCGCCAGTATGGGTATCTCCTCTATCCTCACCATCAACCGGCAGGCCATACCCTTCTCCCAGTCAAAGGATCTGGCCCCGCAGTTCCTGCGCTATACCATCCGCAACCTTATGCAGCTCCTCCGGGCCTGCGGAAGCTGAAGGCGGCGCGGCGGAAAACGCGTCAAAAAATATAAAATGCCCCGCAGGTTTAAAATACAGACCTGCGGGGCATTGATCGTGCGGAATATATGGTGAGGCGGGAGAACAGCCGCTAAACATATTTGCGCATATATTTCAGCGCGTTCTTTTCGAGGCGGCTGACCTGAGCCTGGCTGATCCCGATCTCTTCGGCCACCTCCATCTGCGTCTTTCCGTCGAAAAAACGCATGGTGAGGATGTGTCTCTCTCTGGGCGCCAGCTTTTTCATGGCCTCCGAGAGCGTGATGTCCTCCACCCATTTCGCGTCCGTGTTTTTCGTGTCCTTTACCTGATCCATGACGTAGATCGCGTCCCCGTCGTCGTGGAACACCGGTTCAAACAGAGAGATCGGATCCTGGATCGAATCCAGCGCCAGTACCACGTCCTCTCTGGGCAGTCCCAGTTCCTTGGCGATCTCCGCCACAGTGGGTTCCTTCTGATGAAGTTTGATCAGTTTTTCCTTTGCCTGCAGCGCCTTGTAGGCCGTGTCCCGCAGGGACCGGCTGACCCGGATAGCGTTGTTGTCCCGCAGGTATCTGCGGATCTCGCCGATGATCATCGGCACCGCGTAAGTGGAAAAACGCACCTCGTGTTTTGTATCAAAATTGTCCAGCGCCTTGATCAGGCCGATACAGCCTACCTGAAACAGGTCGTCCGGATTTTCCCCCCTGTTGTTGAAGCGTTGTATTACGCTGAGCACCAAACGCAGATTTCCTCTGATAAACTCGTCCCTTGTTTCACTGTCCCCCCCTTTTATCTTCTCTATCATCTCTTTCATCTCAGCATCCTTATAAACAGGAAGCTTTGATGTATTTACACCGCAAATTTCTACTTTGCTTGCCATCATAAAAGGTCCTCCGCATTCCGTTCTGCCCCCCTAAGCACCGGCCGCTTTTCTGCCGCAGCCGCACTTCATGCGTTCACTTTTATTTATGTACTTTTTGGACCTTTTTTATCCCGGATTTCCTTTATCTTTTTTCCATCTCTCCGCTTTTTCCAGCCCGCTTTCCGGCAATTTTTTCCGCCGGTCATCTCTCCGTCACCTGGCCTGACGGACCACGGAAAAACCGTCGAAGAAATATTCGATCAGGCGCTTTCCGCCCTCTGTAAAGACCCTGCTGGGCACTTCTGTTTCCGCTCCGCTTTCGCTCTCAGCCGACGTGATCCATTCCATGGCCCCGGCAGCCTCCGTCAGTTTTTCCACGCCCGCCGAAAGCTCATTGTGAGAACAGTACAGCCTTTCCGCTTCCGGAGCGGCCTCCCGCGCGTGCAGAAGCGATCTCCGGTACCGGGGCAGATCCGCCTCGTCAAAATGCGCGTACAGCGCCGCCAGATAAAACGTGTCCCCCGTAAACAGTATACGGTGTGCCCCGTCGTACAGCATGATGCTGTCCTCGCTGTGCCCCGGCGTATGGATGACCTGCAGAGTGCGGCCGCCCAGATCGATCCGGTCTCCCTCCACGGTTTCCTCCGTCCGATAAGGAGGTATCTGAAACTCTTCCGGCAGAAAACCTTCCGGGTACCCTCCCCGAAAGGCCTCTTCCTTCAGCTGATCTCCCAACTGCTCGCCCCTCCTGCCACAGCGCGCCGCCTGCCGCGACGCCTCCGTGGAAAAAGCAAGGACCGGCTCAAAACGCCAATTGTTTCCAATGTGATCGGCATGACAATGACTGTTGACCGCCGCCACGCTCCTGCCGCCGGCCAGTTCCTCCACCAGCGGTTTTATATTGCAAAAACCCAGACCGGTATCAAACAGCAGCGCTTTCTCCCTTCCCAGGATCAGATAACTGTTCACTTCCTGAAAATGCCTTGGCTCGCAGATCGCGAATACCTCTCCCGGAAGTTCATATACCTCAAACCAGCCCTGATCGTTTTTCACGTCCACTCTCTCATAATTTTTATAATACGCCCTCGGGCTGCTCTCGCTCCACTTCATCCTGCCAATCCTTTCTGCCTGCATAGCTTTTTATCCTTTGCCAAAAAGACCGCTGTCAACCTATTATAACCCAATGCCCGCCGTCCGCACAACATCGGCAAAGGACTGCGGAGAAAAAACG
Source organism: Bacilliculturomica massiliensis (assembly GCF_900605495.1). Lineage (GTDB taxonomy): Bacteria > Bacillota > Clostridia > Peptostreptococcales > Anaerovoracaceae > Bacilliculturomica > Bacilliculturomica massiliensis. The sequence continues at coordinate 770,926 of NZ_LR027603.1, read as the reverse complement.
GCGGCGCATGCGCTTTGCCGCCCATGATCGTTCCCCAAAATAAGAACCGGAATGCCCCTGCACTCCGGTCCCTTTCATCCCAGCTTCTTGATTTCTTTTCTCAGTCTGACTATGATCTTTTTTTCCAGTCGGGAAATGTAGGACTGGGATATGCCCAGACGGTCCGCCACTTCTTTCTGCGTCATCTCCCGGCCTGTTTTCAGTCCGAAACGCATCTCCATGATCTGCCGTTCTCTCGGCGAGAGCTGGTGCAGCGCGTAGCCCAAAAGTCCGCGGTTTACTTCCTCCTCGATATGATTGTACACGATATCGTTGTCCGTGCCCAAAATGTCCGACAGCAGCAGCTCATTTCCGTCCCAGTCCACGTTCAGGGGTTCGTCGAAAGATACCTCGGACCTGTTTTTGTTGTTCCTGCGCAGATACATGAGTATTTCATTTTCGATGCAGCGGGAAGCATAGGTAGCCAGCTTGATGTTTCGGTCGGGCTTGAATGTATTCACCGCTTTGATCAGTCCGATGGTGCCTATGGAGATCAGGTCTTCCACGTTGACCCCTGCGTTTTCGAACTTCTTGGCGATATAGACCACCAGCCGCAGGTTCCTCTCGATGAGAACAGTACGCACCGCCTCCCCGTTCTCCGGCAGCTGTGACAGCAGCTCTCTCTCTTCTTCCAGCGACAGCGGCGGCGGAAGCACGTCGCTGCCGCCTATGTAAAAAACCTGTCTCGGCTTTTTTCGGAAGCGGAACCAGATCCACCTGTGGACCAGCGCGCTCATGGCTTTTCGTAATTCTTTAATCATTGCAGACCAGTCCTCCTTTCGCCCGATCCGCGTGCATCAGAATGCCGTATGGCTCCCCCAACGCGCCGCATCCGAAACCGCCGTGATAGACCCCCAGAATAATGTCCTCCCTCATTTCCATTTCCCCCTCTTTCATAATCTCTATGTAGTCCGGCCTCACGCCGAGAAGCATTCCTTTTTCCGTCCCCACCGCGCTGTAAGGTATCAGGCGCAGCCTGCCGCACAGAACTCCGTCTGCCAGTATGGTCATGAGCTTTTTGGGATCGCTTTCCATTCGCAGCATCGCCGCGGTCTCCGATGAAAACAATTCACCCAGCACGCTTTCCGCCATGAGCCACACCGGCCTTCCCGTCACCGGGTCCGACAGAAAATTTCCCGTATCCAGAAGTCCCAGCAGCGCCGCCTTTCTGCCGTTTAAATAAACGTTCACGCGGTCCGTAGTCCTGTTTTCCATCCGCCTGCCCTTCATGAGATCCGCCACCAGCCGCAGCATGAGATACGCGGCCGCGGCCGTCATGGTCACCAGCAGATAGCCCGAGGCGCCCATGTAGAAGGCGCCGTTGGCGCTGACCCCCGTCACGCCGAACCCGTACATGAGCCCGATGGTGATCCCTCCTATGGCAAAGCTGACAAAAAAGAAAAGAAGCACCATTTTTAAGAGCGCCCTGCGTTTTTTCAGCCCGAAGACCAGAAGTACGATCGTAAAAGAAAACGCCAGCTTTAAAGCCAGCGACGGCAGCACGTGCATCGGCACGAAGATCAGGAAGGCGTAGAGTCCGCAGCACGCTCCGCCCAGGCCCAGCCGCAGCCGGGCGGCCCGGACGCCTGAAAACACCTGGGTCAGATGCAGGATCATCAGCCCTGTCGCCAGATTCTCCAGAAACAGATATTCCCCGTAAATTACCACATAAAAAACCCCCTCCCGCTCTATAAGTAATTATAGACGTAAGAAGGGGGGTATTTTTGTCAAAAGGGCTTGTCGAAGCCTTCTTTTTAATGTCGAATCCGCCCACGGTCTCTCAGAACCGTTTTCACGCGGATCCCCTGCCAAGCATCTCTGCCTGCAGTCTATTTCGCAGCTGCTTTCGCCGTCTCAGCCAGCTTCGCAAAGCCTGCGGGATCGTAGATAGCCATCTCGGACAGCATCTTTCTGTTGATCTCGATGCCGGAGACCTTCAGCCCGTTCATCAGCTTGCTGTAGGAGAGTCCGTTCATTCTGGCCGCAGCGTTGATTCTTGCGATCCAGAGTCTTCTGTACTCTCTCTTCTTGTTCTTTCTGCCCACGTATGCGGAACGCAGGGATCTCATGACAGCCGGATTGGCCGCTCTGAAGATCTTGCTCTTCGCACCGTAAAATCCCTTAGCCAGCTTTAATACTTTCTTATGTTTTTTCTTTGCGTTGATTGCTTTTTTAACTCTTGCCATTTTTCCTTACCTCCTGAATTTTCTACACGTTCAATACGGACTTGATTCTCTTGTGGTCCGCGCTTCCAAGAATAGTGGACTTTCTCAGCCCTCTTTTTCTCTTCGTGCTTTTCTTAGTAAGAATGTGGCTTTTGTAAGCTTTATGTCTTGCTACTTTGCCGGTTCCGGTAATTTTAAATCTCTTCATTGCTCCCCTGTGGGACTTCATCTTTGCCATTGCGTTTTTCCTCCTGTTTTTTATGACTGTTTTTCAGCTTTAGGGGTTAATATCATAGACAGGCTTCTGCCTTCCATCTCCGGTCTTTTTTCCGGAGTTCCGGCTTCCGCAGCCAATTCTGCAAAACGTTCCATCGTCTTCTGTCCCTGAGCGATGTGACCCATCTCTCTTCCGCGAAAACGAAGACTGACTTTAACCTTATCACCGCTTTTCAGGAATTTGATCGCATTGTTCGCTTTCACGGTGAGGTCGTGTTCTTCCGTAAAGATACCGAGGCGCACTTCCTTGACCTGATAGCTCTTCTGCTTTTTCTTCGCCTCTTTTTCCTTCTTCTGCTGCTCGTAGCGGTACTTCCCATAATCGAGAAGCTTGCACACGGGCGGCTTGGCGTTGGGCGAGATATTTACCAGGTCCAGCTTGGCCTCGTTTGCTTTTTCCATGGCTTCTTCAATACTGACGACACCCAGCTGTGTACCGTCGCTCGCGATCAATCTAACTTCCCTTGCACGAATTTCTTCGTTGATCAGATTATCCTTGCTAATTGTTTTGCACCTCCTACTGCATTTAAAAAGGCGGATTACACAAGTATCCGCCTCAAAAAAACGCCTGTCCGGCTGTTCTTTCATCATTGACCTTACGAGCCTGCGCTGTAAGGTGAGAAGCGGAAACTTCTTCTTCCTACTTGAAATACATTACCACCTTCAGTCGGCCATGTCAAGCACTTTCTTGTTCTGCTCAGAACATGTGTTTACATTTTGTTCTTTTTATGTTATTCTAATATTACTCAAATCATACGCCTTTTCCCCGGTCCATCTGCGCCGGTCCTCCCTTCAGGAGAGATCAGCCGCCGAATGCCGGCGGGACGGCGGACGTATCTGTCAGGCCGTAACACACTGCAGAAAAGCGCGTGAACTTTTTAAGGAGGAACGAATGGACCAGCTGAAAGACCGCGAAAAAAGAATACTGGCATACATGAAATCAGAGATCCAGAAAAAAGGCTATCCGCCCACCGTACGGGAGATGTGCCAGTCCCTCGGCATCAAATCCACATCCACCGCCCACAAGGATCTGGCCAATCTGGAGCGAAAGGGCTACATCCGCAAAGATCCGGCCAAGCCCAGAGCCATCGAGATCCTCTATAACGATACACAGGAAGGAGACCGGCAGACCCCTGCGGTCTCAGCGCCCGGCCCTGATCCCGATGGAGGACAGCTGCGGGCCGCCGCCAACGCGGAGCGGACCGACGTGGTGGATATTCCCGTCATCGGACGCATTGCCGCCGGCACGCCGATCCTGGCGGAACAGAACGTGGAGGATTCCTTCCCCGTGCCGTCCCGTTACCTGTCCAGAGGAACCAATTTCATGCTCACCGTTCACGGCGACAGCATGATCGAAGCCGGTATTTTCGACGGCGATTACATATTGGTACAGCAGCAGAACACGGCCAACAACGGCGACATCGTTGTGGCCATGATCGACGGCTTCGAGAGCGAAGCCACGGTCAAAACCTTTTATAAGGAAAAAGGCCACATCCGTCTTCAGCCGGAGAACAGCGCCATGAGCCCGATCCTGGTCAAGGATGTGAAGATCCTCGGTCTGGTAAAAGGCGTGTTCCGGTATTTTCATTGATCATTCATAAAACTTAAAATGTGAAAACCTGCCGCGCCTTGAACTGCTTCCCGCGGGAAACGGCCGTTCCACGCTTGGAACTTGAAACTCTACAGGCCATGAAACCGGCAAGGTTCGCGAATAAACAGCAAAGCTTTGGGGGACGAGATTCCTCCAAAGCTTTTTAATATCTCTTCAATTTTATTCTGTGCAGCGATCCCGCAAAACTGGAATTGACCGATCAGAACCAAAAATGGTTCTTGCAAATAATCACACGGCATGGTTGTTTCCGATTCAATGATAATTTTTATGAATCACAACCGACCACCTTTGATAACTGTTTATCAATAATAACTCCTTGTTTGTTGTTAATCGGACAAATTTTCAAATCAGAATAATCGTCAAAAATCCTGGCTGTAATTTTCTTAAACGGTGCTGTGAGATAATGAGGCAGAATATAGAAATCAATCAGGTTCAATCCTATATCATCTTTTTGGGAATAATCCTCTGGTTTTTTATCCATTTGTTCAATATACGAAATGGTTGGCGAACACACAATCGCTCCTGCCGATTCACCAATCATCAATTTTCCTTTCTCCAACTCTTCCATCAACAATTTATCGGCACCCGTTTTTCGTAATTGGTCGATAAGAAAAAACGAATTTCCACCAGTAAAGTATATTACATCCGCATCTTTGAAGAGTGATTTTATTGTTGTGTATTCTTCTGTGGAAATGTCAATTTCTTTCAGGACAGCACCCATTTTCTTAAATAGCTTTCTGGCAGAACCTACATATCCAGTGTACCCTTCATGAATAGAGGCGGTTGTTATAAATGCAATTTTCTTATTTTCAATATCTTCTTTAATTAAATTTCCTACACTAGAAAAGTGTGAGCATAAAAACAATTTCATTAATTTTTTCCTCCTCAAACTTCCAATTTGTCTGCCTGTTTTCTGTCCTCACAGCTCCATGACCAGCGGCACCAGGACCGGCACCGCAAAGCTGAGGACCACTCCCGATGTAATGGAATAGATGGCGATGCGGTCGCTGGTGGCCCCCACCACGATGGGCAGCGTTGTGTCCATGGCCGCCGCCGCGGGCAGCGCGATGCATTCCGTGTGGCCGATGTACTTCGCCACAAATGGGATCAGCACGATGGACAGCACCTCTCTCATGACGTTGGACAAGAAGGACATGGCGGAAAGCGAAGCGGAATACTCCGCCAAAAGCATCGGCGCCAGCGAATACCAGCCCAGTCCGGAAGCCACCGCCATGGTCTCCCGCGGAGAGAGCGGCAGCAGCAGGGAGGACGCCGCCGCAAACACCAGCGTACCCACGATCACGGCCACAGGGAAAAGCAGGACCCGGAATCCCACCTTTTTGATGTCCTCCAGGATCGTCCCCTGCCGTCCAATGTCCAGACCCACCAAAAACAGAAGCAGACACAGCCCCCCTGTGATCAGAGCGCCGCAGGAGCGGACCAGGGCTTCCGGCGCGATGAAGTATCCGGCCAGTATTCCCGCCGTTACGGCGGCCACTATGGATCTAGTCATCTTTTTTCACCCCTTCCCTGTCCAGTCCCATCCACTTTCTCACCAGCCAGAGGCACAGCACAGAGCCTGCCAGAGTGAAAATCGTTATAACAAAAGCCGAAAGGCCGATCTCCTTTAACGAAGAAACGACCTTGTCATCTGCGCCGATCCTGATCCCCAGCGCTGTGATGAGAACCATCAGCGCCAGAAACTGCAGCCGGCCCAGCCATTTATACTCTTTTTCCGGGGACATGGTCCTCGATCCGATCAAAATTCCAGCCGCCATGATTCCAATATACAAAAGCAGCGTTGTGTCCATTCCTTACCTCCACGGGCTGTTCATTCCAGTATTTTCATCCTCTTCAAGGTCCGGTCCCGGGGATGCTAAAACGCTTCCGCGCTGGCGTTCAGCCCCTTGATGATGCCTCTGGCGGCGCCCACTGCGTAAGCTTCTTTAAACTGATCCGTCATCATATACACAAGCTCCGTCGGATTGGAAAGGAACGCTCCCTCAATGATGATCGCCGGCATGACCGATCTGTTCAGCACGGCCAGAGACGGGCTGCTTTTCACGCCTCTGTCCTTCAGCCCGATGGTGGCGATGATCTCCTGATGCACGCTGTCTGCGATGTCCTTGCTCACATAACCGTAGTCTCTGTCCATATTTTTGTTATAGTAATGAACTTCAGTTCCGTTGGGCGTGGAACTCTCATTGGAGTTGTTGTGGACCGCTACATACAGATCCGCCCCCAGCTCGTTGGCCTTGGCCGGTCTGTCGTAGAGCGCCATGGTCGAATCGTCGGAGCGCAGCATGTAGGTCTTCGCCCCCGCGGCCTGCAGAAGCTCGTTCAGCCGCAGCGCAATGGTCAAATTCAGATCTTTCTCATTCTGGAGCACATTCCCGCTGCTGTCTTTTCCCTGAGAACCGGGATCGCTTCCTCCGTGGCCCGGGTCGATGACGATAAGCTTGTCCTGCATGGAAGCCGCCAGCATGGGAATATCCGTCCCCGCCAGGTCCGCCGGACTGCCGTTATTTCCCACGTCTCCCGGCGTGCTTCCGTTTCCGGACGGCCCGCTTCCGCTGTCCTCGCTTTCCTTCAGATCGATGTAAAGAGACGTATTGTCAGCCGACAAACTCACCTCTCCCTCCGCCTTACCGGTGAGATCCACCACCACACGCACGGTGGCCGCCTCAAACTGCGAAAAACGCACCTTGTCGAACATCTCGTTGCCCGCCTCGATGCTGCCTTCTGTCATCCCCTCGGGGATCAGCGCCTGATCCAGCTTCGCGCCGCTGATATCCAGAACGAAACGGTCAGGGGAATCGTACAGTGAATCCTTATATGCAGAAAGCTCTCTGTCCGCCTCAATGATGACGCGGTATGTACCGTTGCTTGTCTCTTCTGTTTCAATACCCGTAATGAGGGCCTTTTCGGTCTTGTCGGGCGTGAAGATCTCCACCACCCTCGTCTCATTGATCCAATTGACCTTGCATCCCAGCTGTTCCGCCACCAGCGCCGCCGGTATCAGCGTGCGGCGGCTGACGATAGTGGGAGCCACGTCCATTTTTATCTCATTGCCATTGACCAGCGCCGTCTTCGAATCGATGGTGAGAAGCACCTCCGTGCCGTCATAACCGATCTTTACCTGACGGGCAGCTTCCAGCCACTCCACGGTTCCGCCCATGGATTCAAACAAAAATTTCGCCGGAACCATCGTGCGCCCCGATATGATCGTCGGCGGCACCTCCGTCTCTATCACTTTTCCGTCCAGTTTCATCGTCACCGGATCCACAGCTGCGAACGCCGCCCCTGTCATGGCGATCATCACTGCAAGGATGAACAGCAAAACGCGCAGTCCTCTCATCATGTTACTCCCCTTTTTCTCCATTTTTCTGCAATCTCGCCCGTCTATTATAACTTATTTCGACGGCAAAATGTATTATGTAAAGGGATTGTAACGTAAATGTAAACGGAGAGGGTCCGCTAATCGATCCAGCAGTCCTCCGGCTTCAGTTTCCGCGTGAATATGGTTCCGATCTGCGCCGGATCCTTGGCCTGATGGAATTTAAAATATCCGGTCCCATCCTCTGCCGTTCCAAGGATCTCGATCTTTCCCCTGCGGTTTGAAAGCGCGTAACGGAAGCATTTCCCCTGTCCGTTCTGCATTGCCTTCGCCTGCTCCACAATGCGGCTGCCCTCCAGGATCGGCACCTGAAATTCATTTTTCACCCCGGTGACCGGCCTGCACTGAAAGACATAATACGGAGCCACTCCCATAGCGGACAGACGGCGCAGCAGAGCGCCCAGCGTCCGCGGATCATCATTGACGCCCCTCAGAAGAACGGTCTGGTTTTTGACGCAGATCCCCATCGTCTGCAGCGTTCTCATCGCCGCCTCCGCCTCCGGCGTCAGCTCCGCCAAATGATTAAACTGGACGATGACATAGATCTGTTTCCTCTTCGCGTAAAAACCCATGAGTTCCTGAAATTCCCGATCCTCTGTGATCCTCTGCGGAAACACCACGGGGATCTTCGTGCCGAAACGGATGAGATCCAGATGGTCCACCCCGGAGAGGTTTTCCAGGTAGGTCCGGATCGTTTCGTTGGAATTGAGCAGCGAATCGCCGCCTGAAACCAGCACGTTAGTCACTTCCTCATGCTCTCTGATATATCGGAAGATCCCGTCCAGATCTCTGGCCACCTCCTGATCCACAGAACCCACCATGCGCTTGCGGAAACAGTATCTGCAATACATGGCGCAGCGGTTTGTGGACAGGATCAGGACCGTCTGCGGATATTTGTGCTGCATGCCCGTGATCACCGTGTTGTCCTGTTCCCCGCTGGTGTCGGCCTCTCCCGCCAGATCGAATTCGCCCAGGGAAGGTATGCTCATTCGGCGGATGGGGTCCGCCTGGTCTTTCCAGTCGATCAGCGACAGATAGTATCTGGGGACCGACATCGGAAAGGTCTCCAACAGCCTGTCGATCTCCCCCAGTTCAGCCTCTTTCAGGTCCGGAACAAAATCCGAAAGTCCCCTGCCGTCGGCTACGTTTTCTAATAGATCTTCTTTCCAGCTCATCGTATCCCCCCCTCGCTTCAGCGCTGCATTCTTCCGTTTTCTGGAAGCGCCAGCCTGTAAAATATCCTGTTTTCCTGTCAAATGTCTCACTTAAAATGAAATGAGATAAGAACAGTTTATCATATTTCAGAATATTTCAAAAGCTCTGGAGGAAGAAAAAATAATTAACAAAAATACCCGCTGTGAGATCCATACGGTTTTATATCGTCCGAACGGGGACCGACCCGGCGGCGGACCAGACGGCAGGCCCTGCAGCAGACCTGGGAGCGGACCACCTGGGAGCGGACCCCGCAGCCGACCTGGGGGCCGACCCGGCGGCGGACCAGACGGCAGACCCTGCAGCAGACCTGGGGGCCGACCCGGCAGCAGATCCGACGGCAGACCTGGGGGCCGAATACCGCATGATCTCCGCCTGCTGTTCTAAAGAAAACGGTCGAAGCGGACAAAGATCCTGTCCTTGCGGGTCTGACCGCCCACCTCTTTCAGCACCGCCTTGCCCTTTCCCCTCAGCACCAGCCGATCCCCTTCCTTCACCGGCGTATCAGGCTTTTGCACCTGCAGTCCGTTGACGAATACCAGCCCTCCGCGGACCGCGTCCGCCGCGCCGGACCGTGAAGTGGAAAACACGGAGGCGATCACGTTGTCCAGCCTGAGCGAAGCCACCGTGTCGCTCTTCTCCTGACGCGCCCCCTCCGGCACGATAAGCTGCGAGACCGGAACGGCAGACAGTTCCAGGCTGGCCCGTCCCGCCTTGCCGTAGTGAAACAGCAGAAACTCCTCTATTTCTTTTGCCGCCAGAATATCTGCGCCGTCTCCCCGCACCAGAATATCTCCGATCATTTCCCTCTTCAGTCCCAGACCCACCAGAGAACCAAGGTAATCCCTGTGAGTCAGCTTTCTGCTCACCGCCGCGCCAGAGGGCGCCACCGCGCGGATCACGGTCAGCGGATCATCTTCGGGGTTTTCCAGAAAAAAGCGGACCGCCGCATCTTCCGGCTCCCCGTCCAGACGTCCCTCTGCGGCCGCCCGGGCGTCTTTCCCCGGGAACTCCACGTAATCCGGAAAAAACACCGCCATCCGCCGCTCCGCATCACCGTATCCGCCGTAGAACGCATACCGCAGTCCTCTGTGCTTCCGGCAGACGCCCTCCGCAAGAGTGCACTGTCTCATATCCAAAAATCCCGTCGTTGTGATCATGTAATGATCCTCGCACTGACGGATCCTGTCCTCGATCTGGGACAGCATAAAATTATCCTCTTTCTTATTCTGATTCAAAGCTGACCTCCCCAACATCCAAATTGCTGCAGCGCGCGCCGCAAAACCCCGATCAGCCAGCGCTCGGGCGACGCACCCCGCGAACATTCAAATTCCTGTGCAACACACTGCAAAACCCCGATCAGTCGTCGCTCAGGCGGTGTATCCGCGCGTACAATCAAATTTCTGAACGCCTGCCGCCAGCCTGCGGCGTCTCATATCCCGTTACCGACGAAGCCCAGCGGCCGCGGCCGCCGCCTGCTCCCGCGTGATCTCCCAGCTGAAGGTCACAGATACGATGCGGTCTTCCCAGCATATCACATACCGGTTCAGCCATGGCTGGCCGCCGCGGTACAGCCGATAGACCGCGTCCGCCTCCCATCCTGTGCTGTCTGTCTTCTCCCAGTACGCCCGTTCCTCCTCCGGTACGTCGTCCTCGTAATCATAGACCTTCAGCGCATCTTCAAGACAGACGCCATACAGCGGCGCAAATTTCACATCTGAAATGGTATAAGACAATTCTGGAACGTCGGAGCCGTCGGGAGGTGCGTCCTGACGGCCCTCATAATATCCCGCCAAAAACGTTTCCCGAGCATCCCACTGGCAGGAATAATGTTCATAATCCACAACGGTCAGATCCTCCACTCTCAGCGGCAGGGGATCGTGATAGATCTCCCATTCCCACATAGTCCCGTCAGGCGCCGCAGACGTATAGATCTCAGGCTGCCGGCTGGAAAACAGCCCCGCGCGCCGGCCCCGCAGTATGCCCACTGTCAGCGCCGCCGTAAGGGCGATGGAAAGCACGATGCAGACCGCTGTCGTAACGGTCCGGTTGACGCTCCCCGGCGCTCTCATCTTCTTCATGATATTTTTTGTTCCGAATACCAGCGCAAGGAGCAGCACCATATAGCCGATCACTGCGGCGGTGATCCACCACGTGTGTGTCTTTAACACGCTGCAAAACCACAAAGCCAGCGAGATCAGAACGATGACCGTCGAGGCTCTGGACAGGGCCCGGTAACGCTGCCCCGGAATGGCGCAGCTCCCGCCTGTCTCCACCGCCCGCTTCGAGCGCCCATACCAGCATGCATAGCCCAACAGGCTGAAGGCGCTGATCACCAGAACGAGCAGCCACAGCAGTCCTGCTGTGAGCGCCGTGCCGTCAGCCAGCCAACGGGCGGGACCGTTCCTAAAATTAAAGGCCTGCATGAACAGCTGAAGCACCGCCAGCCCAGCCAGCAGAATGCTGCTTGGCAGAAAATTCTTCTTCATGGCCCTGTGGATGGCACGCAGTTTTACCCCTTCGTCCGTCTCGATGGGGATCGGCTCCTCCCGTTCGGAATAGAACATCTGCATCTGCGCCCACTCCGCCGCCAGTCGCCAGCCCGCCTCCCCGCAATACTCCAGAAAGGTCTGCTGGTTTTCAGTGGGATAGGGATTGAAATCCGAAGCTTCCGAAAAATAGGTGACGGAAAATCTCAAGCGCCTGGGTTCGATCTTTCGGTATTCCCACCAAAAAGGGGTGACACGGCTGATCAGCCATCCCTTCTCCGCCATCTCCTCCAGGTGTGCGGCGATCCCGCAGTAATCGTAGAACCAGTAATTCTCATACCTTCGTTTCTTTGTTTTCATGGTCTTGCTCCTCCCCCCAGCCGACTGCGCCGATAGTCTTCCGCCAGTTCCAGCAGCCGGCAATACTCCGCGTCCAGCGCCGCAAGCCCCGCCTCCGTGATCAGATAGCTCCGCCTGCGTCCCTCCACCTTTGTCTCGCGGATCATTCCGGCTGTCACGAAATCGTCCAGCAGATGATACAGCGTGCCGGGGCCGATGAGCACCCGGCCTCCCGTCATCGCCCGGACCTGCTCCATAATGTCCATTCCACAGCACTCCGTCTGCAGACATAAGAGGATGTAAAACATCTGTTCCGTCAATGTGCCGAACTTCTCCCGAGCCATCCCTCTGCCCCCTCTCTAATATCGAATATCGTTAATAAGATTATAATATCGATTATCGCTAATGTCAACAGCTTCCTGCGGCCGATTGGGCAGCCGGCGTCTTTCCGCAGAATTTGCCGTAGTCAGCATTGATCAAATATGGTAAAATGGCCCCATGGCGGCTGCTTTACAGATCCCGTGCGCCCGCGGACGCGATGCGTGGACTGCGTGGCGGGAAAAGCGGAGATCGTATCCGCGGATTCCGTGCGGCCACGGACGTGATACGCGGATCTTGCAGATAGCCGTATTTCTGATAAACAAGTGTGAAAACGGAGGTCATATCATATCTATGAGTAAAGATTTTATATTGAGACAGGCCATATTACATATTCTGGATCGCAATGCAGGCGTTCCGGTTCTGTCCGACCGGCTCCTGGATCTGGAGGAAGCCGGCGACTACATCAGCGCCCACATCTCCAGAGCATATCAGGACGAAGACGTCAAGATCATCTCCATACCGGAAAATCCCTGCGACATGTTCACGGAAGTGCAGAAGATGAAGGAGACTCCGGACTGCTTCGTCGATCTGAGCAAACGATTCGCCAACGCTTTTTTCAACGCCATCAGCTCCTGGGACATTCCCCCCTGCGACCTGCTGGTCTCTGAATTTCAGGACGGCAGCGACCGGTTTCTCGCCGTGCTGAAACTGAACTACAAAAGCAGCTACATCCATTTCGTCAATCAATCGGAGGACATCGCCAACACGATCGTCTGCCAGCCCGTATCCCTGCCTTCCGCCTCTCAGAAGATCGACGAGTTTCTCATCTTCGATTTTGCCATGGACAAGGTCTATCTGAAGGAGAAAAAATACAGCATCGACGGACAGAATCAGAGATACATTTCCAGCCAGATCCTGCGCATTCCCGAAGAAAGATCGCCGAAAGAAAAGCTGAATATCGTAAAGAAAGCCATGAAGACCGTGACGGAAAAGTATTATCCCGGCGATCTGAAAAGTGAAATGGATGCGGACAAGACCATCAGCAACGAGTTCAACGTTACCCGCTCCATGCATGTGGACACCCTGGCCGACAGCGTTTCCAAGGGCGTGCCCGCCATCAGGCAGGAATTCTATCAGGAACTTTCCCGTCAGGGGATCGAGGAAGAACATATCGAGCTTCCGGAAAATCTGGACCGGACAGTAAACAAAAAGCGGAAGATCGTTACGGAAGATGGAATTGAGATCAAGCTGCCCCTGTCCATGGTCAACCGGCCGGACAAATTTGAGATCATCAACAACCCGGACGGAACGCTTTCTCTGCTCATTAAGAATGTAGAAATGACGAAATAATACGCGGAATAATCCTCTTTATCTGGGTGTCTGGCTGTCTTGAAGTCCCGCCGATGCAGCCGCAGGAAGAGGGGTATGGGAGGACCGGGGGCGGGCTGTGAGCAGACCCGTGGGTGCCTGTGGGTAGACCGATGGGCGGCCTGTGAGCAGACCGGACTGGGGGCATGCTGTCGGCAGCCTATGAGCAGACCGGGGGACGGCCTGTGAGTGGACTTTGGGCGGCCCGGCAGCGGACCCGGGGTGCGGCCGTGGGTGATATGCAGAATTTTTATTCAAATTCACCTATATGGACTCGTAAAATAGGTGAATTTTAATTATTTAAGCAGATCTCGCCTATTTTCATGTAATAAACTGGATATTTCATGCTGTTTTTCCGGATATTTAGGTGAAAATCGATTTTTTTGGCTGTTTTCACCTATCGCCCGCCGATGGCCCCGCCGGCAGAACACCCATTCCCCGCCAATGGCCCCACCGGCAGACACAACATCCCCCGCTGCAGAGCACCGCCGCCGGAACCCTCAGCTCTGCGCAAGAGCAGGCGCCATTAGGCCAGCCAATCTGCAGTAAACTGAAAACTCCCAACCTACTCCCACACGTTACGCGGGGAGCGCGGTCCCCCTTTTCACATCCCGCAAAACGCAAATGTAAATGCAAAGGCAAAGGCAAGCTGCAGTGTGAGCAATACAGGAAATAAAAAACCGGTCAAACATTGAATTACCAATGATTTGACCGGTTTTTATCTGGTGGGCGGTATTGGGCTCGAACCAACGACCTCTTGCTTGTCGAGCAAGCGCTCTAACCAGCTGAGCTAACTGCCCAAAGACATTTCTTATTATACACGGACAAGCGATAGTTGGCAACTGTTTTTTTAAGATTCCTCGGAAAAGGTTTTTTTCGAGAGCCCGCGGAGACGCAGCACGAAGACGCTGCCCGTGGAGTCGCTGCGCCCGCAGACACTGCCCCCGAAGACGCTGCCCCCGGAGTCGCTGCCCGCAGACACTGCCCCCGAAGACGCTGCCCGTACACGTTTCCTCAGCTTCCACTGATGTCGCTGAAACCTCTCCCATTTCCCCAGACCGTGTCCACGTGAACCACTGTAACAAAAGCCTGACGGTCCAGCTGGGCCACGAACTGCTTGATCAACATGCTCTCCCGGGGCGAACAGATGGTGACGATCTTCATTTTCTTTTCCTTCGAGAACTCACCCATGATCTCCACGTTGGTGATGCCCCGCTGGATCACATTGGAAATATATTCGGCGATCTGTTCCCGCTGATCGCTGATGATCTCCAGCTGCACGACCTTGGGATCAAACCCGAACATGATCATTTCTGAGGACTTGGCGAAAACGATGGTGGAGATCAGCGCGTAGAGCGCGATGTTCGTTCCGAATACGAAGCCGGATGCGATGATGACAGCCCCGTCCACACACATGAGGATCTGCGACAGCCCCACGTGCGGCAGGCATTTCACCTTAATGATCTTGGCTATGGTGTCGGTGCCCCCGGAAGAAAAGCCCCGTTCAAAGACCAGACCGCTTCCCACGCCGGCAATGAGACCGTAGAATACGGAGGCCAGCGTCATGTCTTTCTGCTCCAGCAGCGTAAAATTCAGGTCCTCAAACAACACCAGAAACGCCGGGTACACGATGGTCATGACGATGATCTTTTTCGCCTCCCAGGCCCCCAGTATGATCCAGCATACGACCAGCACCACCAGCGCCAGCACATAGTACATAAGAGAAAAATCGAAATCCACATACTGCTGCAGAATCCGGCACACTCCGGTGATCCCGCCGCCGGAAAGTCCGTTGGGGATCAGCACAGCGTTGGTCGCAAAGGCTCCGATGGCCGAACCGGCAAACACAAACACCATATCGATAATAAATTTTTTCACCGAATCGCCGGTTATCCTGTCCCTGATATTCATCCTACCTGCACCCCCAATTTATGATCGTATCTCCGTCACTCCAAATTTACAGCCGCCGAATACATCGCAGACTTTGACCGCGGCGAGGCGCGCGCCCCGCTCTTTCCCAGCTTCTTTTCCGGCCCCGGCCCATTCCTTCTCCAGCGTCTCCAGCTCTGCGCCGGACAGCGGCCATTCGGCCCTCAGATCCAGCGTTCCCTCATTTCTAAGCACAACAGCCTGCGGCCGAAAAACCTCTCCGTCATAGTGAAAATCCACCGACCAGTGATCGATCAGACTCAGGGGCTCTTCCTGCGCCAGCTTTCTGAGATGTTCCCGCTGGGATCTTCTCAGCGGAAGCTCGTCGATATCCGGCATGCCGCAGCTCTCTATTTCCGCGCAGAAAGCAGCCGCGCCGCCCTCGTCCGTCCGGCGCAGCTGCGCTTTCACACAGATCCCGCCGTCCTCTATCCTATGTCCCCATTCTTCTTTTGAGTACCAGCCGTCAAAATCCGCGCTCTGACGCGCCATCCTCTTTTTTACCGCCGCAGCCGCAAGTTTCCCCGAATCGCAGCAGATCCATCTTCTGCCCAGCCGCTGCGCCGCGGCCGCCAGCGTGCCCGATCCGCAGAAAAAGTCGGCGCACAGATCCCCTTCTCTGGTACAGCTTTCCAGGATCTGCGCCAGCAGCGCTTCCGGCTTCTGCGTGGCGTAGCCGGTCCGCTCGGAGGCGGTCCTGCCCACCATGTCGATCTGCCACACGTCTTTTTTATTGACCAGCGTGTACCATCCGATCTCATCCTCGTATTCCTGAACGCCTTTAAAGCGGTAAGGCAGAAATCCCCGATTGTAGGATTTCTCCTTTTGCGTCTTAAAATAGTATGCCCCGCTCTTCGCATAGTACAGCAGCGTATCGTGCTTCCGGGCAAAACGTCTGGAACTGACGCCTCCCGACTTGTAAGTCCAGATCACTTCATTTACAAAATTCTCCGGGCCAAATATATCATCCATGATGATCTTCACATAATGGGCCGCGTGCCAGTCCAGATGGACCCAGATCCCGCCGGTGTCCGCCAACAGATCACGCATAAAAAGCAGTCTCACGGCAAGCATGCGGAGATAATCCTCCATGCCGTTCTCCCACGTGTCCCCGTAAGCCTTCTGTTTCATTCTGGGCAGCTTGATCTTTTCCGCGCTGATCCGGATCTCCGCCTCGTAATTCGCCCCGGAAAAAAACGGCGGATCGATATAGATCAGATCCAGTGCCCCTGCCATCTTCCGTTCCGAGATCAGCCAGCGCATGAAGTCCAGATTGTCGCCCAGCGCCGCGCCGTTTCGCATCATGCCCGTTCCCCCGTCGGCGTGCGCTCTGTCCCCGGGCGTTCCGTCCCGCTGTGCGAAGTATTGTTCCAGACAGCGAAAAACCGGCGCAGGCGTCTCTTTCAGCGTCTCGTATTCTACCCGGCTTTCTTCCATGACGGCGGCCAGTTGTCCCAACAGGCTCATTTCGGTTTCCTCCCCTGTTTTCAGTCTACCGCAGTACGCTTATGAGATCCTGCCTCCCGATCTTCTTCAGAGCTTTCTCCACCAGCGGCCTGTTTTCTTTTTTATTGAAATGCAGCAGCGCGCGCTGCATCTTCTTCTCATCCATACTTCTGGGCACATAGACCTCCTCCATGGTAAAAGGATCGAGTCCCGTATAGTACATACAGGTGGAAAGCGTACCTGGAGTGGGGTAAAAATCCTGCACCTGATCCGGTACAAATCCGCTCTTTTTCAGGTAGAGCGCCAGTTCCACCGCATCATGCAGCGTCGAACCCGGATGGGATGAGATAAAATAGGGGATCAGATACTGTTTCTTTCCCAGTTTTTCGTTGATCTTTCTGTACTTTTCAGCAAATGCGGCAAAGACCTCCGGCGCCGGCTTTCTCATTTTCGCCAGCACTCTGCCAGACACGTGCTCCGGCGCTACTTTCAACGTCCCGCTGATATGATGTTCGCAGAGCTCCCACAGGAAATCGTCGCGCTTGTCCGCCATCACATAGTCGAAGCGGATCCCGGAACGAATGAAGACCTTTTTTACGCCGGGCAGCTCCCGCAGTTCTCTGAGGATCGACAGGTAATCCCTGTGATCCGCCTTCATCTGTCCGCAGGGAGCTGGCCAGAGACAGTCTCTGTGCTTGCACACGCCCGCGGTCAGCTGCTTTTCGCAGGCCGGCCCTCTGAAATCCGCAGTGGGGCCGCCCACATCGTGGATATAGCCTTTGAAATCCGGCAGAGCAGAGAGACGTCTGGCCTCCGCGACGATGGATTCCCTGCTTCTGGCCCGAACCTCCCTTCCCTGATGGTAGGTCAGAGCGCAGAAAGCGCAGCCTCCGAAACATCCTCGATTGGAGACGATGCTGAACCGCACTTCCCGGATGGCCGGTACGCCGCCATCCGTCTCATAAGACGGATGGTACGTACCTTCGTAAGGCAGCTCGTATATATCGTCCAGTTCCAGCTGCGACAGCGGTTCCATGGGCGGGTTCTGGATCACGCACAGCCGGCTGTCGTAACGTTCCACCAGCTGCTTTCCCAGGATCCAGTCGTTGTTTTTATACTGGATCAGGAAGCTCTGCGCGTACTCCTCCCGTGAACTGCAGATCTCGTCGAAGGAGGGCAGCACTGCCGTGTCTCCCTGCGCCAGATAGTCCTGGTCCGTGTCGTCGGAGACCCGCCGGCACACCGTGCCCCGGATCCAGCCGATATCCCTCGCTGAGATCCCGGAATCCAGCGCCTCCGCGATCTCCACCACAGCTTTTTCCCCCATGCCGTAGATCAGCAGATCGGCCTTGGAATCCAGCAGGATGGAGCGCCGCACTCTGTCCTCCCAGTAATCATAATGCCCGAATCGGCGCAGGCTGGCTTCCAGCCCGCCGATGATCACGGGAACATCCTTGTAAGCCTCCCTGGCCCGTCCGCTGTAAACGATCACCGCCCGGTCCGGCCTGCGGCCTGTTTTTCCTCCCGGCGAATAACTGTCCTGCCTTCGTCTGTGTTTGAAGACAGAAAAGTGATTCACCATGGAATCCACATTGCCTGCGTTGATCAGAAAGCCCAGACGGGGCTTTCCGAAGCGCCGGAAATCCTCCGCCGTCTTCCAATCCGGCTGGGAGAGGATCGCCACCTTATAGCCGTGCCGTTCCAGCACGCGGCTGATGATCGCCGTTCCGAAAGACGGATGATCCACATAGGCGTCTCCTGTCACCAGCACAAAATCCGGCTGCTCCCAGCCCCGTTCTTCCATTTCTTTTTTTGTTACCGGTAAAAACGCCATCGCAGCCTCCATCCGCCGCGGTCTCCAAAGACACGCGGAACCTTCTTCCTTCTCTGATCCTTTGATCCAAAATCGAAGGCCAGACCCAATGTCTGGCCCGGTATTCTTTCTGTTCTTCTATAACTGGGGCTCAAACCGCTCCAGCTCGTCCCGATCCCCGGGGATGTTTACGGCGCCGTCCGCGATGGCGGCGCTCCACTTATCCGCGGCTTCTCTCACTTCCGGCGGCAGATTGCCGGCCCCGTCGCTGAGCTCCACGCATCCGTCCGCCAGCGAGCCTCTTATGATCCCGCCCGAGAAGCCGTCTGACGTCAGGCTTTCGAGCAGGCGACTGATCTCCCGGTCTCTTCGCCTGGTCACCGTGCACAGCACGTGCTCCGGCGCAAGTGAAGACAGATCCTCTCCCGTACCCACTGCCATAACGCCCGCCTCAGCTGCGGCCCGGATCACTTCTGCCCCGCTGCTCCCGGACGCCTGAAAGATCACGTCCGCTCCCTGTCCGATCAGTTCTTTCGCCTTCTCTGCGGCGGTCCCCGCGGACTCTTCCACAAAAGCACAGCATGTTTCTGCCCCGCTGCCTGAAGCCCGGACACCGGCCTCCCAGCCCCACAGCAGACTGCGCGATTCCTCCGTCTCACCTCCGCCTAAAAAAGCGACCTTCCCCGTCTCCGTAGTCATGCCGGCAGCCAGTCCTGCTAAAAATGCTCCCTGCTCCCGGGCGCAGGTGAGACACGCCACGTTATCCTTTTCTATTATTGTGTCCAAAATGACAAATCTGCTGTCGGGGTTTTCCTCGGCTGCCGCCGCTGCGGCGCTCCCCATGGCCGGATCTGCGCATATGATCAGATCCGCTTCTCCCTCCAGCGCCATCCGGATCTTTTCTCCGTATTCCGCTTCCGTCTTCGATTCCAGATAATTGCCCCTGATCCCCAGCTCGCCGCCGGCATTCCCGATCCCTTCCCAGAGCTGGTCGTTCACTCCCTGATCGCCCAGACCGGCAGTGCCTGTGATCAGCACCACATAGGAAGACGATCTCTCCTCCGCCGCGCGTCCTTCGCCTCCAGATGCCCCATTGGCGCCGCAGGCGGAGATCCCCGCCGCCAAAATCCCGGCCGCCAGCAATACAAGCAATTTTTTCATCATTCTGCCTAGCTCCTTCGCCCCGCTGTCATCGCTGTTTCGCTGTTTCTCTGTTCTGTATCTCTCAGTTCCGCGCGATCTAAAGGAATTATACACGATACGCCATTTCCTGTAAAGTTTCTGTTTTCAAGGCTGCAGACCAGCGCGCCCCGCAGGATCCCAAGGCTCAGCGCCTGTTCAGATAGAGCTCCGGCCGCCGTTGTTTCAGAAGAGGCAGCTGCTCTCTGATCTGCCGCAGATACTCGAAGTCGATATCGCACACCAGAACGCCGGGTCTCTCATCCAGTTTCCCCAGGAATTCTCCCCAGGGAGTGACTACACAGGAACTTCCATAGGCCAGATAGGGGCCCTGGGGATTTCTGGCCGGTGACACCGCCGCGAAATAGACCTGATTGTCAAGAGCTCTGGCCCGCATAGTGAGATCCCAGTGGGCCGGACCTGTGGTCATGTTGAACGCGGCGGGCAGGATGATCAGTCTGGCGTCCATGAGCGCCAGCGTGCGGAAATATTCCGGAAACCGCACATCGTAGCATATTCCCACTCCGATCCGTCCAAAATCCGTATCCACCGCCGTCACCTGCTCCCCCGGCGTAAAGATCTCCGACTCCATAAAGCGGATCCCGCCCTTGATATCCACGTCAAAGAGATGGGTCTTTCTGTGCTTTCCCGCCAGACTGCCGTCCGGGCCGAAGACAAAACAGGTATTGTACAGGCGCCCGTCCTCCTCCTCCGGTATGGAGCCGCCTACCAGCCAGATCCCCAGATCCCGCGCCAGAGACGACAGCGCTTCCGTGGTCTCTCCATCCGCCGGCTCTCTGTTCATGGCAATATATTTATGTGTGTACGGCGTCGTAAACATTTCCGGCAGAGCCACGATCCCCGCTCCCTGCTCCGCCGCCTCCCGGACCATCTCCGCCGCCCGTTTCAGATTTTCCCTGCGATCCTCCGACAACGTTGTGCTCTGGCACAGACCAATTTTAAATGTCATCCTCAAGCTCCCTCCCAAATGTCCGTCCGCGCGGTCTCCACCGCGCGATCCAGCTCAACCACTCCACTCTTACTCTCTGCGGACATTATACCATGACTGGCCGCAGGCCATCATGGTATAATCCGCGCATGCGTCTGCTGCGCACAGAATCTATAATGTCCGCTCTGCGGACATTATACCATGACTGGCCGTAGGCCATCATGGTATAATCCGCGCATGGCGTCCGCCGCGCACAGAATCAGTATAATAGCCGCTCTGCGGCTATTATACCATAAGCTTCGATACTTGGCGCCGTTGGCGCAATGTTGCTTATGGTGCAATAGTTCCTTCCTTGCGGCAACGCCGCAGTCAATGGTTGGAACTATTATACCACACCACATCCCCTTCCGTCCCCAAAAGCGCAATATTTCCCAGCGCCGCCATCCCCGTCTGTCCGGCAGGACCGGCGGGATCCTATGATCCGCCCTGCCCGTCTGTCAAAGACTGCGGCCGGAGCAGCAGAGCGCCGGGCGGCTGGGGACAGCGCTATAAAAACGCCCCGCCGGACAACTCTGCTCCAAAAGCAGTTCTGTCCGGCGGGGCAGTTTTTATTCAGCCCTCACGCCTGCGCGTTACGGTCTGATGAACATCTGTACCCAGTATGTATTTCCTTTGTTGTCTGTTACATAACCCACGCCGATCTCGGTATAACTGGAACTCAGGATGTTTTCTCTGTGCCCCTGTGAATTCATCCATCCGTTCATAACCGACTGCGGCGTCTTCTGTCCTTTTGCAATGTTCTCGCCTGCGGACTTGTAAGTGATTCCAAATTGCTTCATCATGTCAAACGGGGAACCGTAGGTGGGAGAAGTATGGGAGAAGTAATTCTTATCTCTCATATCCGCCGCTTTCACTTCCGCTACCTGCGAAAGTTTTGCGTTCACCTTGAGTTCGGAAAGTCCCGCGGCTCTGCGCTCTTTATTCACCAGATCCACGACCTGCTGCTGGTAAGCGCCCAGCTGTGTGCTTCCCTGGTTTCCGCCGTTGTCCGTGTCCGGAGTCTCCGGCTTTTCAGGCCGCTCGGGGATGATCGGCGCCTCGGGCTGTTCCGGCTCTTCCACGTCGGGAACATCGGGCTGCTCCGGCTCTTCCACGTCGGGAAGATCAGGCTGTTCCGGCTCTTCCACATCGGGAACGTCGGGCTGTTCCGGCTCTTCCACATCGGGAACATCGGGCTGCTCCGGCTCTTCCACATCAGGAACGTCGGGCTGCTCCGGCTCTTCCACATCAGGAACGTCGGGCTGCTCCGGCTCTTCCACATCGGGGACGTCGGGAACGTCAGGCCGCTCCGATCCGCCTCCCTGCCCCGGCCACTCCGGCCACTGAGGCAGATTGGGCTTGATGCAGTTGTTCACGATGTCGAAAATAAGATCGTCGCAGTCCTTTCCCGGATGATTTCCATTCCACTTACAAATAAGCTGACTGAGATATGTATCTGATTGACTGGTAAATTTGATATTGCTTTTCAGTATTTCGTTTAATGCGGTACTTTGCTGTTCCGCTGCCTGTGCCTGCACCGGCATGGCCGTTGCCACCAGCAGCGCCCCCAGGGGTAATAGATTTTTGACAAAAGATTTCATAAAACTTGTCCTCCTCGTTTATGTTTTTTCTCTAATCCTTACCCTCGTATATTATAGGGGACGCCGCAGCCGGTTTAGAACCCCTCAAAATTATCCATCTTTCAGAGTTTCCAGCAAGTGGCACAGAATCCGCGCCGTGATTCCCCAGATGACACGTCCCTCATACTGAAAAATGGGGACCGTGCAGCTGCCTTTTCTCCAATTGTACTTGTCGGGACAATCCAGCATGTGGTAGGGAAAATCTTCGCCGATCTGCGGCGCGACTTCATATTTATAAACATAGGGCCTGTTTTCCGTGAAGAAAGAAACCGGCACGAGGAACGCCTCTTTCACTTCTTCCCTGTTCAGCTCCATGCGTTTTACATCCTCATAAGAAAGCATTCCGATAAAGGTATAAATGGTTGCATTGGTATAATTGTGAAGTATGTCGAAGGGACCCAGAACCTTGATGCAGTGCTTCGGTATGCCCAGTTCCTCCTTCGTCTCTCTGACCGCGCAGTCTGCGGCCCTCTCTTTTCCTTCCAGCCGTCCTCCCGGAAAACACACCTCTCCCGGCTGCGGCACATTGTCGCTTCTCACTTCAAACAGAATGTGCGTCTCGCCGTCCTTTTCCACAAAAGGGATCAGCACGGCGCTCTCCTGTCTCGTCTCCATGATTTTCGGTCTGCGGTCCCGCAGAAAATCAGCCAGCTCTGCGATCCGCATCTTCGTGTCCGTCTCCATCCGTATCTCCCCCCTCCGGCGCCGCTGCGCCTGAATTATCCGTCATATTTATATAAGAACCGATCAGCAGGATCCCTACTCCTGTCACGGTCTGCAGTGTAATTGCTTCGTGCAGAATGACCAGCGCGATCACCGGCGCGATCATAGGCTTAATGAAAAAGACAACGGAAGCCTTAGCGGCTCCGCCCGCCTCGATGGCCTTGAAATACAGCAGATAGCCGATTCCCGTCACCACGACGCCCACATAGAGCAGGATGGGCACATTGGCCGCAGAGATCCCCGAGATCACCGGGCGTCCCATAAATCCCATGAGCACAGCCAGTACCGCAGAACCGAGAATAAAGCTCACCGATGTCTGCGTAAAGCCGCCCAGCCGTTTGATCCTCAGCTTTCCCGCCGCGCTGTAAAGGCCGAAGGTCAGCGCTGCCATCACGATACAGACCATCCCCCGGACCGTATTTCCCTCCGCCAGATGGAAGGGGTTCATCATCACGGCGATGCCGCCCAGACTGACGGCCAGAGCCATCACCTTTCTGCGATTCAGCTTTTCCTCCGTAAAGAAATGGGCGAAGAGCATGGTAAACATCGGATTCACCGAGAAGACCACCGCCGCTGTGGACGCGTGAGAATACATGACTCCAAACTGGAAGAAAAGCATGCTGACGCAAATACACAAGATCCCCAGAAACGCCAGATACCCGTAATCGCCCCGCGTCAACGACACCTGACGCTTCCGCAGATCGTCCAGCGCCAGCGGAAGCAGTACCAGTCCGCCGATAAAAAACCGGATCAGAGTGATCTGAAGCGGGTCAAAACTTCCGCCGCCGATTTTCAGCGCCACCTCCATCGTACTGAAAATAAAAGCGCTGAAAAAAACGTACGAGACAACCTTTCTGTTCATACTTCCCCTCCCGCGGCCGCGGACTCCGCCTCGGCATTTCCCACGCAGACGCCGCCGGCGCCCCATGTCTCCGGCACTGCATGTCTCCGGCAACCCATGTCTCTGGCACTGCATGTCTCCGGCAACCCATGTCTCTGGCACTGCATGTCTTCGGCACTGCGCCGCAGGCCCGCCGCTTCCGGCGCGCGGCGCTGCCCGCGAAACAGCGCATTTGCCGTCGATAAAAATTTCCATAAGATAAGGCGGTGAAGAATCACCGCCTGTTGTTTCTGCCTGTTTAAAAAACTGTCTCTAGTTGTTCAGAATGTCGAACTTCTTTGCGTAGTCGCCCAGCTCCTCCAGATCGGCGCTGATGCTGACCACAAATTCCGGACCGTACATCTCCGAAATCTTTTCCAGTCTTGTCAGGAACTCCTCCAGGTCGTCGATCTTTACATCGGCGTGCTTCAGGATGCTGTCGATAAAGATCACCTGGATATCGTGGTCCGAACTGATGATGCCGTAGATAAAACCGATATATTCGTCAATGTTGGTGATATGCTCGTAATCCTCCATGCACACTACACGGATCCTGTATTTCAGATCGTACATCAGTCTGTGGTTTTTGTTTATAAAAACGATACTGCCATTACGCGTCTCAATGCATTCGTTGGCCAGATCAATCATCTTTTTTGTCTTTCCGCTGCCTTTGTGGCCTACTAATAATTTAACCATTTGGACCGCCCCCATTTCTTTTCTATGGTCGGCACTGCCGACTGTTGCTTTTCTTTAATTATACACTAACCCCCTGTAATGGGCAAGTATTTTCTTATGCCTTCAGGCGCAGCTGACCGCAGGCCGCATCAATGTCTCCGCCCAGTTCCCGCCGTATGGTGGCGGGAATTCCGCGGCGTTCCAGCGCCGCCTGAAACCGTCTGGCATAGTCCTTGGAACTGCCCCGAAAGGACTTCTCTCTGACGGTGTTCAGCGGGATCAGATTCACGTGGCACAGCATCCCGGAGAGCACCCCCGCCAGCTCTTCCGCCTGCTTCTCCCCGTCGTTCACACCGGACACCAGCGTATACTCAAAGGTGATCCTCCTTCCCGTCTTTTCCGCGTGACTGCGGCAGACCTCCAGAAGCTGCGCCATGGGGTAGCTGCGGTTCACGGGCATCAGTTCGCTTCTCGTGGCCTCGTTAGACGCGTGAAGGGAGATGGCCAGATTGACCTGGGGAAATTCTTCTCCGAAGCGCAGAATTCCAGGTATCACGCCGCAGGTGGAGACCGTTATGCTGCGATATCCCAGGTTCAGCCCGTTCTTTTCGTGGACCAGTCTGAGAAACCGGCTGAGCTGATCGTAATTGTCGAAGGGCTCACCCGTTCCCATGATCACCACGTTGCTCACGCGCTCTCCCGTGTCCTTCTGTACCTGCAGGATCTGATCCGCGATCTCCCACGCAGACAGATTTCTCGCAAGCCCGGCCATGCCGGAGGCGCAGAAGCGGCATCCCATCCGGCAGCCCGCCTGAGATGAGACGCAGATGGAATTCCCATGTCTGTATTTCATAAACACAGTCTCGATGGCATTCTCATCGTCCAGTCCGAACAGGTACTTCCGCGTTCCGTCCTGTTCGGATATCTGCCGTCTCAAGATGCGGAGCTCTCTGATCTCCGCCCGTTCCGCCAGCTTCTCCCGCAATCCTTTGCTGAGATCCGTCATCTCGTCCGGCGACGACGCGCCTCTGTAGATCCAGGCAAAGATCTGTTTTGCTCGAAAAGCCGGTTCCCCCATCTCTTTCAATAAAGCCTGCAGTTCGTCCTGATCCAGGCTTTTCAGATTTATCTTTTCCATTCGCTTCTCCATTGCCGACTCCTTCCGGACTGCCGCGGCCTGCCCCGCCCGGGAGGAATACGTATTTGCATCTCTGAACCATCGCCCCGGCTTCAAGGCCTGTCCGGATCCTGAATTTCAGCATAACGGCGCCGAAAGAAATCTTTTCTCCTGATACCGCCCATACTCTTGTCAATCGAGGGTAAGATACATTAATATAGTATACGATACGCTACCGACTTTTCAATCTTATTCTGACACAAAAAGAAGGAGTTTACTCAGATGTTCGTTCTGAAAGATGTTATTTATAAAAATATTCTCCGTATTCCTGAACTGGAGATCGAGGCCGGCGGGATCACCTGTCTGTTCGGTCCTTCAGGCTGCGGCAAGACCACGCTTCTGCGCATGCTCAACGGAATGATAAGTCCGGATTCCGGCCGCATTCTGTTTCAGGGCGAAGACCTGGCCCATGCGGACCTGGTGGAGCTGCGGCGCAGGGTCGTCATGCTGGGCCAGCAGAGCACGGTCTTTCCCGGCAGCGTCAGGGAAAATCTCAACATCGCCGCCGAATTTCAGGAGCTTCCTCCGTTCCCCGATCAAACGCTTTCTTCGATCCTGGAACAGGTGGGCCTGGGAAATAAAGCTCTCGACAACGATCCGGAGCTGTACTCCGGCGGAGAAAAACAGCGTCTTGCACTGGCCAGAGTTCTGCTTCTGCAGCCCCCCGTCCTGCTGCTGGACGAGCCCGGCTCGGCTCTGGACGCAGCCACGGAGACCGCCGTCATGGATCTGATCGCCGCAGACCTGAACAGCCGAAAGGCTTCCTGCGTTCTCGTCACTCACTCTGAAGAAATGGCGCGCAGATACTCCCGCAGGATCATCCGCATGGAGGCAGGTACCGTGCTTCGAGTGGAGACTCCCGTCAAAGCCGGCTCTGCAGCCGGCACTTTAAACATTCCCGAGGAGGCAGACTCATGATCCAGGAAATATCCTATACCCAACTGGCTCTGGCCTATCTGTTTATCATCGCGGTGCTCCTGATCTCCGCCCACGCCCGTATTGGCAGAGAAAAAGAGATCGCCGCGGCCTGCGCCCGTATGACCGTTCAGCTGATCCTGGTAGGCTATGTGCTCTCTTTTGTTTTCAGCAATCCCCATCCCCTGCTCTCCCTGATCATCGTGGCCTGCATGGCGGCATTCGCAGTAAACAACGTCAAGCGCCGGGTGAAGAGCAGGCTTTCTCCCCGGCTCATGAAGATCATTTCCCTCTCCATGTGGGCCAGCACTGCCGTCTGTCTGCTGTTTTTCGTTCTCGTGGTCATCGGCATCCGGCCCTGGTATGATCCCCAGTATTTTATCCCGATCTGCGGGATGATCCTGGGCAATTCGATGAACGGCATCGCTTTAGGCGCCGCCCGCCTGACGAAAGGATTCGAGACCATGCGCGGCGAAGTGGAGACGGCTCTCATGCTGGGCGCCACTCCAAAAAAAGCCTCCCGCCGTATCCTGCAGGACGCCTTCGACAGCGCGCTGATGCCTACGATCAACAATATGGTGGGCATGGGGATCGTCTCTCTCCCCGGCATGATGACCGGACAGATCCTTGCGGGAAACTCGCCGCTGCTGGCCACGCGCTATCAGATCGGCGTCATGCTGGCCATCTCCGCCAGCGTGGCTCTGGCTTCCATCCTGCTGGTGGAATTCGGCTGCAGGACCTTCTTCAACAAGAGGGGCCAGCTGGTGACGGAGGGAAATTGATCTGTCCCCACAGGCGGGAATGTGATATGATACCCATTAGATAAACTCACATCAGGAAAGCGAGGTAACCGCAATTGAAACGCTGCATCATTATAACCGCATATAATCCCCACGGCTTTCCTTCTTTCATAAAGCAGACAGAAGGCGACACCGTCATCTGCGCCGACGGCGGATACCACCTGGCAAAAGAGGCCGGGATCCGCCCGGATCTCATCATCGGCGACTTCGATTCCGATCCCGCCGGCACCTGCCTGGCTGCGGCGGAGGCGGCAGAAATCGGATTCAATCAGCTTAAAGTATGATAACCGTATCCCCTGTCTCTTATGCACAGATAGAGTGGTAAAAGAGCCAGGGCCGGAACTGCGGCGGATACCTGCAAAGACCGCCGGTCCGCGGCCCCCACGGCCCCCGGGCCAGTCTCTGTTCTGCCGGAGGAAGACCACTTTTTTGACGGCGTGCCCGTGGTCCGCGTTCCCAGCGAAAAGGACGATACGGATACTATGCTCTGCATCAAAAAAGGGCTGGAACTGGGCATGGACACCTTTCTCATCGTTGGAGGCATCGGCGGACGGCTGGACCACACGGTGGCCAACCTCCAGACCCTGGCCTATCTGCGCGTACACGGGGCCGACGGAATGCTTGTGGATCCGGAAAACAGAGCGATGGTGGCCGATCCCGGCACTGTTATCCTGCACCGCGAGCCGGGCTACAAATTCTCACTGTTTGCCTTCTCCGACCGCTGTGAAGGGATCACGCTCACAGGAGCGAAATATCCCCTTACCGACTATCTCATGGAAAACGCGTTTCCGCTGGGGATCAGCAATGAATTCGCCGACGACACAGTGACCGTCACCTTCAC
Source organism: Bacilliculturomica massiliensis (assembly GCF_900605495.1). Taxonomy (GTDB): domain Bacteria; phylum Bacillota; class Clostridia; order Peptostreptococcales; family Anaerovoracaceae; genus Bacilliculturomica; species Bacilliculturomica massiliensis. The sequence goes on along the minus strand of NZ_LR027603.1, from coordinate 742,702 downwards.
CGGCGGACGGCTGCTGATCGTCATGTCCTGCGGGGCGTGACGACTCCGGCGTGCGCCCAGGTCCCGGAACCGGCGAGGCCGGCGAGAGTGACGAAACCGTGCAAACAGGCAGGACCGGCGGCGCCTGCAGTTATCGAATGGAAGGAGTACATATTATGAATGACGAACGCATTATCTTCAGGGACAGAAAAAATACCGACTCCTGCAAGTGGGACGATATGACGCCCAACTTCGGGGAAGAAGGCCTGCATGCCATGTGGGTCGCCGACATGGACTTTCAAGTACCCTCCTGCGTGCAGAAGGCGCTGAAGGACTATATCGATCACGGCGTATTCGGATACTATAAGGTACCCGAGAGTTATTTTAACGCCTTTATCAACTGGCAAAAAAAGTATCACAGCTTCGAAGTGAAAAAAGAATGGATCCGTTTCTCCCCCGGCGTGGTCCCCGCTATCAACTGGTGGATCCAGATCCTGACGGAACCGGGCGACAGCGTGGCGGTGCTGACCCCTGTCTATTATCCCTTCCTGAACGCAGTAAAGGCCAACGGCCGCCGGCTGGCTCCCTGCGATCTGATCAACAGCGGCGGACTGTATTCCATTGATTTCGACGGATTTGAGAAGATGATAGCCGAGACGAAGGCCAAACTGCTCATCTTCTCTTCCCCCCACAACCCTGTGGGCCGCGTCTGGTCTCTGGAAGAGCTGCGCCGCCTTATGGATATCTGCAGGAAACACGGCGTTTATGTGCTTTCCGATGAGATCCATCAGGACATCACCTTCGGCGGCGCAAAACAGATCCCCACCGCTCTTGCCGGCGATTACGACAGCTTTCTCGTGACTCTGACCGCAGCCACAAAGACGTTCAATCTGGCTTCCTGCCAGAATTCCTTCGTGATCATACCGGACGGAACGCTGCGAAAGAAATTCGACGAATTTACAGAGGCCATCCAGATCAGCGATGGAAACTCTTTTGGCTACATCGCCGTACGCGCCGCCTACGAAGAGGGACGCCCCTGGTTTGAAAAAGCAAAAGAGATCATCGCGGACAATGAGGCCTGCGTCAGAAAAGCTTTCTCAGAAGCCCTTCCTCTGGTGGAGATCAGCCCCCTGGAGGGGACCTATCTGCTGTGGATGAATTTCAGCGCATACCTGAAGCCGGAGGAAATGAAGGACTTCATGCAGAAGACCTGCGGTCTGGCCTTCGACTACGGTCACTGGTTCGGCGGAGACCGCTTCGCCTCTTTTGTCCGCATGAACCTGGCGGCCTCCCCTGGATCCGTGAAAAAGGCAGTGGACGCCATCACATCCAATCTGCCGACACGCTGAAATCCAGATCGCTGTGTATGACAGCCCTACGCTGTTCTGCGTCTATAAATTTCTTACCCCGAAAAATCCCACCGTCCTGTTTTCCGTGATTTGGCGGACCAGCTCGGCCTCGTCCACATGAGCCACGGAGATAACCTTTCGGATCATCTTTCCTCATAATGCGTCTCAATTCGAGACGCATTTTCCTGTGGCTTTTGCCTCTACTCATTTTATGTAATTCGTGTAAATCGTTTGATAATTCTTGCCGGGACTCTTGCCACAACGCAATTATCCGGCACATCTTTGGTAACAACCGCCCCGGCAGCCACGACCACGTTATTCCCGATCGCAACGCCGGGGAGTATGGTACAGTTACCACCAATCCAAACATCATTTCCAATCGTCACAGGCTTGCTATACGCTTTTTTCTCCCGTCTGCCCCTCGGTGTTAACGGGTGGCCGACAGTCGTGATTAGTGTATTCGGCCCGATCATGCAATAGTCGCCAATATGCACCGGGGCTATATCCAAAATCGTGACATTGTAATTTGTAAGGAAGTCCTCTCCTACATGGATATTTTTGCCGTTGTCACAGTTGAAATTGGGCTGAATATAGACGTTTTCTCCGGTCGAGCCGAATAGCTCCTTGATTGCCGCAAGCTGGGCCTCATAATCGGCAGGGTCAATCACATTGAATTTTGCACAGCCCTTTAAGGCGTTTTCTTTACGGGCAACAACACCGGCGTCAAAGAAACAGTATTCCAGTCCGGCGTCCAATTTTTCAAGTTCGGTCATTTTTCAATCCTCCTGTTTTGGTTTTATCTTGTGATATTCTTTAACCAACCATATTTCCGATAATGGATAATGGCAGCGGGGAGCTTGACGACTTCATCTAAATTGATGATTAGGAACACAACGACGACAGGGAGATTCCAATAAAATGCCGCAAGAAAACCGGCTGGAACAGCAAATATCCACATAGTAATAGCGTCGCAAATCAAACCAAATTTAGAATCGCCGCCAGCGGGGAAAATTCCAGCTATTGTTGTCATGTTGATAGCCTTAGCGACCATGTAACAGGCACAAAATATCAACATCCATTTTAAGTATTCGGTCGCTTGGCTGCTTAAAGTCGTTACATTCAAAATGACAGGTGACAATGCAATCAATAGCAGGCCGGACGCTGCACCGCCAATAATCGCCATTTTCCAGAGTAGTCCGCCATATTTCTTTGCTTGTTTCAAATCTCCCATTCCTAATTCGTTGCCTACAATAATGCCGCCGCCATTTGCAAGGCCAGTGCAAAAACTAACGATTAAATTCTTTACGATATTTGCAATCGAATTAGCGGCCACAGCGTCGCTGCCTAAATGCCCCATAATGACAGAATACATTGTGAAGCCGCACCCCCACACCAGATAATCCCCCATCATAGGTACGGTGAATTTCCAATAGTCTCTAACTAAAAGCCGATCTGCCTTAAAGCAATATTTCACACGCAGCCTGATTCGATTTTCACGCAAGGATTCCACATAGGCCCATAGCATTTCAATGAGCTTTGAAATAGATGTTGCAAGAGCCGCGCCCGCGATACTCATTTTTGGAAAAAAGAACAGTCCAAAAATCAGCGCGGCGTTTAGGAAAATGTTGATGATAACGGCGCTTGACCCAATCACCATACTTTTCATGGCATACCCTGTATTTTTCAAGATACAAAGGAAAATTTGTGATATGCCAGTGAAAAGATAGGGGGCTGATACAATACGAAGATAAACACTGCCCCCCGATATAAGTTGCGGCTCATTGGTGAAAATTCGCATTAACATTTCGGGCATAAAAAGAGACGCCAAAAAGAAGATGGACGAAATCAGAAAGGAAACCCTTGTGACATAAGCAAAGATTTTTTCGATAGAGGATATGTCCCCTTTCCCATAATATTGTGCAGCCAAAATACTCGTTCCCATTGTCAAGCCACCCATAAATAGATTGAACACAAAGGTGATCTGTCCAGCCAACGAAACCGCCGACAGGGAATCTTGACTGACAAATCCAAGCATAAGAGCGTCCGAAGCACTCACCGCCGCCAGCATGAACTGTTGAAATGCGATTGGCAGCACAAGCGAGAACAATTTTCTGTAAAAAACGGCTTTCCCACCGTCTAACTCTTTGAATTTCATTGAATAGCCTCCTGTTTTTTCTTAACAACTTTCAGTATAAAAGAATATGTTCAAAGAATCAGCGCCAAATCTTAATATATACAGTGGTGTTTTCTCATATGGTGTGATATGATGCAAATAAAACAGGGGGCTTTAGGTAAAGGAGTAGTACGGTGGCGCAGGAGATTTTATGCGCGGCGGTCGAGAGATTGCGCGAAGAATATTCAACATTGGATTGGACATATCATAATTGCCTTGGTGAAAATCAAGAGGAAAAAATGTTTTATTGGCCCGGCGCGCCGGAAGATGAAATTATGGTCGTCGTTCATCAAAGCGGTGGGCGGCAGGAGCTATTTCACCGGCACGATTATTTCTATTTCAATTACACTTATCAGGGTGAATACGATTCCATCAGCTTTAAGTATGATAACCGTATCACCATCCGGGAGGGGGAGCTATATGCTGGCCAGCCCTTTGCTGGTCATGCTCTTTGCGTCCATGACGACAAGGAGACAACAATTATTGGCGTACTGATTCAGAAAGATACCTTTTGCCGGGCCTTTTTGCCTATGCTTTCCGCTAATTCAAAGCTATTTCATTTTCTGCTTGATCCGTCAACTAATGAATTTTCCGACGAATATATCCATTTCAAAATTGAGGACGACTGCAACATACGGGCGCTTCTTGAAATGATGGTGATAGAGTATGCCAACCGGCAAGAGGACACACAGGTAGTCCTGAAGTCGCTTACATTGTCGTTTCTCATTCAAATTGCACGTCAGTATGTGAATGCAAATCGGGAATCTGTAAAGAAAAGTCCTTCAGAAAAAATCGTGCAGTATATTGGGGAACACGTTGATACCGTAACACTCAAAGAAATCGCCAAGCATTTTTCCTACCACCCAAACTATATTTCTACCTTACTGCATCGGGAAATTGGAAAATCTTTTTCAGAAATTTTATTGGAGTTGCGAATGGAACGGGCGGTCATCCTGTTGCAAGGAACGGGTCTGCCGGTAGAAGAAATCTCCTCAGTTTTGGGCTATAGCAACAGCAGCAATTTCTACAAAGCATTTCGGAATTATTACCATGTTTCTCCACGAGAATATGTGAGTTCTATTGCCCGATAAAATAGCGACGATTCCGTACTGCTGTCCACGCCGCAGGCGTCAATGTCCCCCGACTGTCCTGACGTAGTAAAGAGGCTTCATCCCAATTAGGATGAAGCCTCTTGTACTGTCAGATTTACCTTGCGGGACTGCCAATAAAGTTGTTTATATTCAGACTTGCCGATACCGCTTTATTTCACCGCCGCAGCAACAAACTGTTTCAGCATGGCCGCCGCCTGCGCCCGGGTGGCCATGCCTGCGGGGTCCAGAGTCCCGTCCGGACCGCCCCGCATGACGCCCGCTCCGCAGGCCCACTGCAGCGCCGGGATCGCCCATTCTTCTGCTCTGTCGACGTCGGCGTAGGAAAGTATATTGGTATCCTCCCCAACGGAAACGTCCAAGCCCTCAGATCTGGCATAGTTCCAGAGCATGACCGCCAGCTCCTGTCGGGTAATGCTGCGGTCCCCCTCGAACAGCCCGCCGCCGGTACCGGCGGCAACGCCTTTTTCCGCGGCCCAGGCCGCGCCTTCTGCGTACCATGCTCCGGTCTCCACGTCGCGGAACGGAGCCGCTCCCGCGTCGGGATCCCCATCCATGTGGCAGAGCACGGTTGTCAGCATGGCCCGGGTCATGGGCAGTTCCGGCGCGAAGGTGCGGGGCGCGGTGCCGTGGAACAGCTCCCGTGCGCCGGTGAAGTCCGCGTATTCCTCCGCCCAATGACCGGACATGTCGTCAAAGAGACCCCCGCGAGTCTCCACCCGCAGTTCGGCGTCGCCCTCCAGCCGGACATAAACGGTTCCATCCTCCACCAGTGAATAAGCAACCGGCTCCTCCGTGCCGTCGGGAAGGACGCGCAGGACCACCGTGCCGGCGAGCACCGGGAAGGAGACTGTCACCTGCTCAGTCCCATTGCCGGGCAGGTCCACCCTTGCTGCGGCTCCGCCGCTACTGGGGCTATCGGCGCTGATCCTTGTGCCGTCAGGCCGCTGCTGGGTATAAGTCATATCCCCCTTGGCAGTGGTGGCCGTCTCGGTCTTTGTACCGTCAGGAGCGGTGACGGTCTCCTTCTTGGAGCCGTCTTTTTTCGTCTCCACCACGGTCTGCGTGCCGTCCTTGGCCTTAGTGGTCTCGGTGACGGCGCCGGTGACCTTGTCCGTGACCGTGGTCGTGGTGGAACCGTCCGGATTTTTGACAGTGCTGGTGGTCGTGCTGGAGCCGCCGGAGCCGGAACCGCCGCCTCCGCCGCCCGTATAGGTCCAATGGGCGTAGATCACAGTATCTCCGGCAAAGACGGTGTTCGTCGTTACCGGATCGCCGCCGGCGGCCCGGGTATACCAGCCTGCAAAGCTGTATTTGCCGCTCCGGGCAGGCGTGGGCAGGCTGGACAGCCTGCCGTCCGTACCGGTGGCGCTGCTGGCGGGCGTCACCGTACCTCCGTTGGCGTTAAAGGTGATGGTATAGCCGCCGGCGGGCGGCGTGGAAGCCGTCTTTACAATGATGGTATTGTTTTCAAAGGCCGCCGCCTTTCCCGCCGCCCCGGCGCCGACGAGCCTGATCTGGGCCAGGTCGGTCTGTACCGCGCCGGTGGCGATGACGCCGTCGCCGCAGCCGGCGGGCAGTTTAACGTACACGCTGGCAGTGGTCGTCAGGCTGGGATCGATCTTGAAACTGTCCACGCCGTTGACAACGGGCGTTCCCGTACCGCCGTTGATCACCACGCCAGAGCCGGATTGGCCGCCGATTTTTGCACTGCCGCCCACCGTGACGGTCTTCGTGCCGTCCACAGTGCCGCTGGTACCGCCGCCGTAGACGTCGCCTGTCACCTTGCCGCCGCTGACGGCGACCGCCACATTGCCTGTAACATTGCTGCCGGTGCTGCCGCCACCATAAACAGAAAACACCGTACCGCCGCTCACAGTGACGGAAGAGCTGGAGACCGTACTGTCTCCGCCGTAGCCGCCGCCGTAGACACCGATTATTGTCACCTCGCCGCCGGAGATGAGGACAGAGGTATTACCCGAACTTGCACCCTCGTAGCCGCCGCCATAGATCGCCTCCACCGTGCCGCCGCTGAGGATGACGGAGGGGTCGCCCGTGACGTCGCCGTCGTTGCCGCTGCCGCCGCCAAAGATAATGGACACCTTGCCGCCGGTCATGTTGATTTTGGGCTCGGCGGTTATGGGGGTGTTATTGCTGCCGCCGTAGACGATGTAATTAAAGAGGTTGTAGCCCGCGGCGCCGGGTTCGTCATCGCCGATCTTCAGATATTCGTTATCCTCGATCCTGCCGTTGCCGTCCTTGTCATAGAGAATGTTGGTATTGCCATCTGTAGAACCTGCCACGATCTTGATGGGCACGCCGTTGGCGTAAATATTGACGCCCGTTACCGTGGGCGCGGGAGCTGCCGACGCTGCAGCGACCTTGACGTCCGTACCGTCCAGTACCGCTTCCTTTCCCGCTGATCCGGGGCCGGTGAGCCTGATCTGGGCCAGGTCGGTCTGAACCGCGCCGGTGGCGATGACGCCGTCGGTACAGCCGGCGGGCAGTTTAACGTACACGCCGGCGGCGGTCGTCAGGCTGGGATCGATCTTGAAACTGTCCACGCCGTTGACAACGGGCGTTCCCGTACCGCCGTTGATCACCACGCCAGAGCCGGATTGGCCGCCGATTTTTGCACTGCCGCCCACCGCGACGGTCTTCGTGCCGCCCACCGTGCTGCTGCCGATGCCGTAGACGCTGCCCATGACGGTTCCCTCCACGGTGACCGATGTGCTGCCGTCCACATTAGCGGCCAGCCCGCCGCCGCTGGTATTGCCGCCCCCGTAAATATCCGAGCCCACGATACCGCCCCGGACGGTGACTGATGTATTTCCCTTAACGCCGGCGTCCGTTGTCGCCGCCCTGCCGCCGCCGGTGAGAAACTTCACCTTGCCGCCGGTCATGGTGATCTGGGTGTCCGCGGCCACGTCGGCGTCCTTGCTGCCGCCGTAAACGTTCCAATTGGACAGATCGGTGCCGTCCATCGGTGCATTGGCTATTTTCTTGTCAAAATTCACCATGGCAAGGCTGGTATGTTCTTTCTCCCTCTGGTCCAGCACCCCGTCCCGGTCGAGGTCCATGTAGGCGGTGGTCTGTGCGCTGTCTGTCCCGTCGATGAGGAGGGCCGCGCCGTTGGCGTAGACAGCGGCGTCCTCCACTGTGGGCATCACGTAGCGGATTCGGATCTGCCCCTCACCGCTGTCCGTATGGTAGTACGGCTCCAGATACTGGGCGCCGCTGCCCGACAGGGAGAACTTGGTAAAATCCTCCTCCCTTGCCCCTGTGACGGCCACGGCGGTGGGGCGTTCGCCGTCCGTAAAGGGGTCGTAGCCGTAATTCAGCTTGATTTTGATGAGTGCGTCAGCGCCCAAATTGCTGACGGTAAACTTGTCCACGCCCCCGGTACGACTGTTCACATTCAGGACCACGCCGCTGTACCCGGGTCCCGCCACCTTGGCGCTGCCGCTGACGGAGACGCTGGACCCCCCCGTGGCCCCGCCGCTGCCGCCGCCGTAGACGTCGCTTTTAATGTCGCCTCCTGTGATGACCACTACGGTATTCCCGGTGACTTTTCCCATGCCGCCGCCGCAGACGTCGCCGCTGTCTATGGCGCCTCCGCTGATGGTTACGCTGGAGCCGTTCCCCACCGTCCCATAATAATCTTTGCCGCCGCCATAGACGTAGCCCCATATATCGGCATCGCCGGAAATCTGGACGGCAGCCGATCCGCCTACCGGTCCCATGCCGCCGCCGGCGATGCCTCTGGCGTCGTTTCTTAAGCCGCCTGTCTTGCCGACGGCGGCATTGCCGGAGACGGCGACGAAGGTATTGCCCGTGACCGTGGCGCTGGACCCGCCTCCTCCGCCGCAGATGCCGTATACCTTCCCTCCTGTCATGGTGACGCTGGCGGATGTGCACGTGCTGTTCTGACATCCGCCGTAGATGATGTATTGGGAGAGGTCATAACCGCCATCTGTGGAGCTGGAAAGGCCGCTCAAGGATAGTTCATTTCCGCTCCCGTCTTTTATGACAGTTCCGTTCCCCTTTCCCTCCAGTGTGATGGCCATGCCGTTGGCGTAGATGCCCCCTGGTTCCGTTATCGTCCCCGATTCCCATGGCTTTACCACCGTCAGCCCCGGGCCGTCTGCCGCCCGCGCCGGAACAGGCGACGCCAGAACCCGGCGGGCGGGCCGGCTGGCCGCCTGACGCGGCCGTCCGTGGAGCCGGAGAACATGGCTCAGTTTCTTCATCATTTGTTCCATTCGCATTTTCCTCCCTTGATAAAAATACCGTGTCGCTTCACTTTTTGGGGTACTGGCAGATGCCCACTTCCAGTGCCTTGTCCTGGTTCAGATGGAAGTCCGCGTATCTGCAGTACCAGCACTCATGATCGGGGTCGGCCGGCAGCGTGTACCGCCGCTCCCTCCAGCAGGGGCAGCCCTGATGGGGCCATACGCTCTCCCCGGGTTTCGGCTCCGGAAACAGCGCGTATTCCGGCTGTCCCCTGTAGATCGTGCGCATGTCGATCCGTTCCATCGCACCACCTCCCTGGCGTTCCGGACCATTCCGAACTTGTGGGGCGTTCCGTGAAAGGGACGCGGGGCCTGTCCTGGGCCGTGTTTCCGCCGCCTTTTCCGTCCCGCACCTCCTGTTTGACGAAAGGTATACTTATTATCAGAACGTCATTCCCCCAGTGGAGCCTTGAAAAAGGCTCCTTTTTTAAATATAAAAGCGCCGGTTCCGCCGTTTGACCCAGAGTATAGATTTCGTTAAACTGAAAGAAAGGTTCTGCCTGTATTGTAGCGCATATTTCAAAAAAAAGTTCACGCTGCACGTACTTGGTAGCTGAATACACGTACTTTGCATAGTGCGGCGAAAAAAAGGGAAAAACATGGCGCAGACCGCCCTTTGCGTCGGCGCTGCAGAATCGGAGCGGACCGGGCGGGGCTCACAGGGATCGCGCCGGTCTATGGAGTTCTGTCCGCGAGAAGCAGACCGGCGGCGGATTCGGCCTAAGGCCCTGTGAACACGCCGCTATATCAAGAGAGAGACGGAACGAACGATCAGCGTTTTGAATAAAAAGCAGCAAAAAAGAGACGGCCGGCGTCATCCGCCGGCTGTCTCTTTCTTCTTGCCTTCGCGCTATCTCAGTATTTTTTTATAATAAGAACCCAGCGTGTAGAGGGCCGCTACAGGGTTGTGACCCAGCACCCTGTCTTTTGTGACAAGGGTCGTGACCAATGCGTCGGAATACTTGATGAACAGAGAATCGTGCCCCACGCACAGCCCCACGATGACGTTCAGGTCTGTTCCCTCTTTATTCAGCAGCTTGGCCTGGGCCACAGGATTGCAGATGGGCTCGTAGCCGCCCCGGTCCACCTTCTTCTCATCGGGTATTCCGATGACGTTTTTGTCCACGCCTCCCACCTTGCATGCCACGCCGAAAGGCTGAAAGCCCTTGGCCCGCAGGATCTTCGCAAACAGTTTGCTCTCCTCGATCAGCCCCACGCAGGTGGCGATTCCGATCTTTTTCGCCCCGATCTTCTCCGCAAAGTAGAGGATCTCCTCCACTCTGGTAGCCTGACAGTAATGCTCGCCTTCCACCTCCGCGGACGCTCTGGCCACACGGCCTGTCTGTTCGTCTGTCTCGTAGATCCGTATGGTCTCCTCTATGATCGGTCTGTTTTCCTCGTTGGTCAGACAGAAGGGCGGAAACGTCTTGTCTCCGCTGTCGCAGTTGTATACGCCGCAGCTGATGCAGCTGGCCCGCTGTTCTCCGTTTTTGCCGTCCATTGATAACCGCCTCCCTTATCCCGGTGGACAATGAAAAAATGTTTTGCACTGTCTTTATTGTAACACTCTTTCCCCCTCCCTGAAAAGGAAAATGCGGTCTATCTGCCGGCGGACGCCAGCAATCGTTCCATCTTCGCCCGCGCCTCCCGGCGCACATCCTCCGTGACCAGCGGCCAGGGACCGTACTGTCTGGCGTTGTACCCCGCCGAGACGTTGGCCATGGCCAGTGTCTCCAGCGGAGAGAGACCTTCGGCAAAACCGATGAGCGCCGCCGCCGTGGAACAGTTGCCGCATCCTGTGGCGTCCACGCTTTCCTCCGCGCCCACGGAGGGCAGAAAGCTCACAGTCCCGTCCTGGATCTGATAGGCGCCTTTTGTGCCCGCCCGGAAAAAGCAGGGCTTTTCCAGGCGCAGTATCGCCTCCAGAGCTTCTTCCTCCGTCTCGACGCCGAAAAAGCTCCTGGACTCGTTGAAATTCATCGAATAAATATCCGTCTGTTCGATGCGGGAAAGCACCTGTTCACGGCGCGCCGGGTCGGTCAGATCCCCCGTAGCGATCTCCCACATGAGCTTGCCATTGGGCATCAGCGCCTTCAGTTCGCTGAAATGATCCACGATCTCAGTGGAAAGCGACGCTTCCAGATAGATGCCCCTGGTATCCTCCCCGCAGAAGGCGGCGAACATCTCCGGCGTCAGCATGCTTTTGGACATGGCGGACTCCTCGTATTCGTCCCCGTATTTGCAGGTCTCACTCCATCTTCCGTCCGGTTCGTACTTCATCACGTAGTGAAGAGTGTGGGGAAATTCCTTTTTCACCTGAGTCCGTATCCCATTGGCCTCGAAAAATGGTCCGTAATGGCGGTCGAAGTCCTCCCCTGCGGCCCCGATGTAGGCCACGCTGTCCCGCCACAGCTTCACGCCCGCGGCGGAAAAGACCGAGCCGCCCAGCTGGTTCGTTATGGAACTGCCGTCGGCAAAAACAATATCGTTGAGCATGGTGTATCCGCCAACTAAATATTCCATCCCCTATTTTTCCTTTCTCAGGGCGTTTACCGCCGCCATAAACTTCAATGTATTCTCTCTGCTCACGTCGTTCTCCGCTTTTCCGCCTTCCTTCAGACAGGATCCCACGATGCCCCCGTCTCCGACAGAAAGCTGTTCCTCCGCCGTATCCGGCGTCAGCCCCGCTCCCACGATCAGCGGAAAATCTCCCATGATGGACCGGAATTCACGGATCTTTTCGATCTCCGTGTTGATGCCTGTGCCCACGCCCGTCACAACGATAGCGTCGCAGCGCTCCATTCCAAGTTTCAGATCCTCCTCCAGACTGCGCCCTGATAGTACATCCTTATGCTTGAACCGCACGCCGCCCATGATGAAGACCGTTCCTCTGTCGTGATAGGACTTCAGCTCTTTCTCGTACTCCGCGTCCTCCTCGGGGACCAGATGGCCGCACACAGAATCCACCTGCATGAACTTTGCGCCGTACTTCTCAGCAAGCTCGTAAGTTTTGGCAAACTGGTCCAGCACGTTGACGCCGTAACAGTAGTGAGGCCGCTGGGTCTGCAGCCACTCAAGCACCCGGACCACATCATCCTCGCCGCCGAAATAGTCCTCCACGATCACGGCGTCCACGCCGCATTCAAACAGCAGATCCGCCTCTCTCTTCGCTCTCTCAAGAATATCCTCCGGGGAATCCCCCTTCAGATGCAGCATGGCCAGAATTGCTTTCTCCACCGGAAATATATCTCTGAATTTCATTTGCTTCCTCCGTTCACTCGTTAACTCAGGTCTGTATTGAAAAGCGTCGATCAGCCGCGCTTCAGTCCCAGAAACTCCAGCTGGTTCTCCAGCTCCGGAAACAGCGGCCTACTGTTCTTCAGCTCGTGGAGCAGCACGAATTCCTCATTTTCCTCTGCCAGACGGGCGATGAGCTTCTTCATATCCTCCGCCAGTATCACGCCGCCGCGGCCCATTGGAACGTGAGAATCGTACATCCCCAGAACGATGCCCACGCCGTAGTCGGATTTCTCATCCCGGCCCTGGATCGCGTCGATCTTCTCGCCGTATTCGCCCATCAGACGGCCGTTCCTGAAATACTCCACTTCCTTGAGCTCACAGTCCGACAGATGCAGGCAATTGGTCCGTCCAATGACGGCGGGATGGAGCAGATTATGGCCGATCCACTTCATGGCGAAGGTCTTTGGATCGGAGCCGTACTCTTTTTCCATAGACGCCATCTCCGGCGTGATCTCGAAATCCTGCAGCATAAAACAGGCGCCGCCCTTTCCGTCCGTGCCGATGGCGTGCAGCAGATGGTTGATGTCCCATCCCACGCGCACCTTTCCTCTGGGATCGCTGATCTGCGCGAAGATCTCCGCAAAATCTTCGCAGCGCTGGACGCCGTACTCCAGTCCCCAGCCTGCGTTCTCCAGCTCGATCACCGGCGAGGTCTCCGTCAGCAGATTTTTCTCTTCCAGATACAGAAGGAACGTCTGCACCAGGCCCACCATGGCCTGAAGGATCTCTTCCCGGGTAATGTGGAAGTCCCAGGCGCCGTCGATGGCCGCGTAGTCGATCACGTGGAAGACGAAGCACTGAGCGCCCAGAGCGCAGGCCAGTTCATACTCCTGGGTCCAGCGTTCAAACATGTGAACGCCGCGCAGATCGCCGTAATAATCGACGATGCCCTGCAGGCCGTCCATGCGCTCCACGAATTCGCTGAAATGGGTTCTGGTCAGGAAATGGGTGGGATACGCATAATAGGAACAGTGCACGCGCTTCACGCAGAGAGCGGAGAATTTCTCCACCCACTTACGCTTTCCCTCCTCGTCGGAAAAGAGATCCTGGGTCCGCGGCCAGGCCTCGTTCATAAAAAATTCCGTTCCTTCCATCCCATATGTTTTCAGGAGGGAGGCGATGTTCTTCGTCTCCTCCCCGGAAAAGATCGCTTCATCATAGGTCAGATACTGTCTGATGTTTTTCATTTTCTACTCCTTCTTTCACTCTCAGTTTCCGGGCTGTGCGTTCAGGTTCTTCACGCTGCTGCGCTCCATGAGCTGCGGTTCAAAGCACACATTGGTATCCTCATCGCTTCCCGTCTCGATATACCGGATCATATTCTTCGCCGCCGTCATTCCCATCTCATAGATCGGCTGTCTCACAGTGGTCAGCGAGACCTCCAGAAGATCGCAGAGTGGAACGTCGTCGTAGCCCACCAGGGAAATGTCGTCCGGGACGCGGATCCCACGGTCCCGAAACGTCTTGAAAGCGCCGAAGGCCATCATGTCGTTGAAAGCGAAGACCGCGGTAAAGTCCCTGCCGATCAGCTGCTCCGCCGCCCGTATCCCGGATTCCATAGTATAGTCACCCTCCACCAGAAGGTCCGGCTCATAAGGGATCCCGGCTTCCGCCAGCGCTTTTCTGTAACCTTCGATACGTCCGCTGACATAATCCGGTCCGTTGGGACCCGTAATGCAGGCGATGCGCCGGTGACCATTCTCGATCAGATGACGCGCCGCCAGGTAGCCGCCTCTCTCATTGTCAAAGAAGACGTTGTGTCTGGCTGTCCCCGCATAATCGCTGTCGATCTCGATGAAGGGCATGTTGTTCTTCTGAAGCAGGGCGTAGCTTTCCAGAGCTTTGTCCTGATCGCTGTCGGAGCTCATGCAGTAAATAATGCCGTCCACGCCCCGTCCTGTCAGGACCTCGATGAGTTTCATGTCCCGCTCGTGCAGATCCCAGGAATTGCACAGCACCACGCTCCAGCCTTCCCGCTGGCAGGCCTGCTCCACCCCCTTGGCCAGGATGGAAAAGAAGATATTGCTGATGTCGCTGACGATCAGTCCCAGAGTCTGCGTCTTCTTGGTAATGAGACCCACCGCCAGCTTATTGGGCGAATAATTCAGCCGCTTCGCAGCCTCGACCACCTTTTTTTTCGTCGCCTCCGAAATCTTGGACGGTCTGTTGTTCAGCACCAGCGATACAGTAGTGATGGACATGCCCGTCTCGCTGGCGATATCTCGAATCGTCGTCCTTTTCATATAGTCACCTGCAATCCTTGTTATCTATTTGTCCTCCGCTTCACCGCAGAGCACGGATACGCCTGATTCCGCGTCGAATATGTGGATCAGCTCCGCAGGCATCCGGAAAAGCAGCTTTTTATCTTTGATCACGCCGTGCTGGTACTCCTCCGGCAGGCCGATGGTGGGCACGCGCATGATAGCGTCATTTCCCAGGAAATCCATGTGGATGTAGATCTCATTTCCCATCATCTCGCTGACGGTGATCGTTCCGCTGAACGTATCCGGGCCGGCGCTTTCCGCCAGCTGAATATGTTCCGGACGGATGCCCAGCACCACCTTTTTGCCTCCGTCCCGGCCTTTCAGCGCTTTCTGCATGGACTCGGGCAGAGCCGCGGCGGGACAGTCCTTCCCCAGCGACACGCTGTAGACGTCGCCGTTCTTCACCAGTTCTCCCTCGAAGAAATTCATCTGAGGCGTCCCGATAAAGCCTGCCACGAACAGATTGTAGGGATGATTGTAGACCTCCACCGGCGTGTCGATCTGCTGTACCAGCCCGTCCTTCATGATGACGATACGGTCCCCCAGCGTCATGGCCTCCGTCTGATCGTGGGTCACATATATAAATGTAGTGTCGATCCTCTTTCTCAGTTTGATCAGTTCCGCTCTCATCTGATTTCTCAGTTTGGCGTCCAGATTGGACAGCGGCTCATCCATGAGAAATACCTGGGGTTCCCGCACGATGGCCCGTCCGATGGCCACCCGCTGACGCTGTCCTCCGGAGAGCGCCTTGGGCTTTCTCTGCAGAAGATCTGTAATGCCCAGGATCTCCGCCGCCTCCTTCACTTTCTTGTCGATGACGTCTTTCTTCACCTTGCGGAGCTTCAGAGCAAAAGCCATGTTCTCATATACGGTCATATGAGGATACAGGGCGTAATTCTGAAAGACCATGGCGATATCTCTGTCTTTGGGCGCCACGTCGTTGACCAGCTTATCGTTGATGTACAGTTCCCCGCCGCTGATCTCCTCCAGCCCTGCGATCATGCGCAGCGTGGTGGATTTTCCGCAGCCGGAAGGGCCTACCAGCACGATAAACTCCTTGTCATGGATGTCCAGATTGAAATCGTGGACTGCTACCACATTCTTGTCGTACACTTTTTTGATGTTCTTCAGCGATACTTTAATCATAGATCCCGGTTTTAAAAGCAATGCCTCCGCAAATACTCTCTCGCCCCCATTGCTGTGAATGGCGGGCCTTACGGCATGTCTCCACAATGCCGCACCGCAAACCGCAGCGGCCGATGTCCTCCTTTTCTGCGCACCTGCACTTAAGTTCTCAGTCCGTCCGCTCCGAGTCCTCTTCTGATTCGGAACTCTCTGTTTCGGCTCCAGTCTGAGATTTTGAGG
Source organism: Bacilliculturomica massiliensis (assembly GCF_900605495.1). Taxonomy (GTDB): domain Bacteria; phylum Bacillota; class Clostridia; order Peptostreptococcales; family Anaerovoracaceae; genus Bacilliculturomica; species Bacilliculturomica massiliensis. The sequence continues at coordinate 726,871 of NZ_LR027603.1, read as the reverse complement.
AGTAAGTACAAATGCCTTGTGTTTTTATCATGAAATACATATAATGTATCTATGAACTTTTTTAATGATGATTACAACGACAGATCGAGACCCGATCTGAATGACCCGGTACCGGAGCGCGGGCTGAAACGCTGGCTGTTCATTTTCTCCAACCACTTCACGCGGCTGGTGGGCCTGAACCTGCTGTTTCTTCTCTGCTGCCTTCCCATCGTCACCATACCGGCGTCCCTGTGCGCCCTGACCCGGGTGCTCATGATCCTCTACGATACCGGCAGCTGTTCTCCCTGGCAGGATTTCCGCGGGGAGTTTTTCCGCTGTTTTTTCGGCCGTTTTCTGGCCGTGTTTCTGCTGTGCTTCTTTCCGGTGTCTCTCTGCCTCTGGTTCTTCGCCTTCGGCATGTCCAGCTTCGGCGTAGGCGTGGGGGTTCTTCTGATCCCCGTCTGTTCCGCCGTCCTCTGCTATTTTCTGGCCTTCACGGTGGATCCCGGCGGGGAGAGCGGCTGGGGCAGCCGGTGCAGCGATCCCGCCGGCGACGTGCGCCGGGCTTTTCTCTCGGCCTTTCGCAGCCCCCTGCTGAGCCTGAAGCTGCTTCTGGTTCCGGCCCTTTATTTCGTCTGTTTCTGGTATCTGCACTATACCGTCATCATCGGCGCGTTCATCCTCTTTGCCGGCGGACAGCTGACTATCTGCTGTCTCCTTGAGGATCTCCGCCGGCGGTGAGATCCTTTTCCAGATCGGACAGAGCGGCGATCCCTGTGTAAAAACCCGTGAGTCTGGCGTCTCTGGCGATGGCGTAGGTCCTGGCGTCCACGGCGTAAAAAGTGAAGGTCTCCTCCGTTCCCGCAAGGGTGCCCACCGTCACGCTGTAGTCGGGGGTCAGGCCCCCCACGTCCGCGTCCGGTCCCTTCCAGCGCACGGCTTCCGGTCCGTTCCCCTTCTCCGAGGTATCTCCCTTCAGGAACAGCCTTCCGTCTATGTGTATATTCAGGACCTTCATGTAAAGCTCCCGCAGCCTTTCTTCGTCTATGGGCTCTCCGGACAGCGTTCCGCTCCGGATCTCTCCGCTTTCACTTCTCACCGGAGTCAGCTGGAAGCTGCCTGCCGGCGTCTCCACCTGCACGGTTTTCACTTTATCAAGAGAACGCATCCACAGACTGGTGTTCACCAGATCGTACCACTGCAGATCAAGCACCGCCAGTTCCTCCGCGTCCGCCGGGATCCGCACCACAGAGGGCAGATCCATACGCATGGCGTATACATACCCGTCTCCAGCCGCCTGAGAAAAGCGGACCTGACAGTCCACGTCCCCGGCATTGATCCGCACGGTGCGGAAATTCTGCCCCTCCGCCAGCCCATATTGGGCCGTGTCCCCGGGATGGTCTTCCGCCACCTCTGCCCGGCCGTCCAGGGCCAGAAGCGGCGTCAGCACGTCCGCGTCCACTTTGCCGTCGGAACATTCCCGGCTGACCGGCCTGTCCATTCTATAATAAGAAGGCGCGTCCGAGAAACTGTTCTCTGTTTCCTCCGCGCTCTGAGGCCGGATGAGCAGCGTATCTCCGCCTCTGATCTCCACAGCGTTTACCGCCAGATCCCCGCCTGTTCCAAAGCAGTCCGCAAAGAGCTGTGCCTTTCTCAGCGCATACACCGGACGGGCGCAGCGATCGGCGATATCCTTTCGTATCACGTAGATCTGATCCTGCTCCTCCGCCAGCACATAAGCCCTGCCGGCCACGGGCGTACCGCCGCCGAACACCAGATTCAGTGCGGTCCCATCGGAAAACTCCAGCACCGCTCTGGAGGACTTGTCTGTGATCCCAAACTGCCCGGGATCTCCCTCCACCTGTTCGTAGGCCTTCAGGCGTTCCAGAGACGACAGCAGCGTTCCGGCCGCGTTTACATCCATGGCCAGACGCTTGTCGCTTTCGGAGAGCCAGAGGTAACGCCCTCCCCCTTCTTCCTCTTTCACCAGCAGCGTGTACGCCTGAGCCCCCGCCGGCTCCATCCGCAGGGAGACCACATCCGTCTTCGTATTGACCGCGATGCTGTCCTGCTCCTCAAGAGCGGGATCCGTCCCGCCTGTCAGCCGGACCGCGCCGTAAGCGGCGCAGAGAAGGACCAGCACGCCCACCGCGATCATGAGATTGCGTTTTTTCTTCATTACAGCTTTCTCCTGGACAGCCAGCGCCAGAGACCGAACAGCAGCACCGCCCCGGAGGGCAGGACCACCACGGCGAAAAACAGCAGACCGTTTCCGGCTCCCACTGTGTTCAGCGCACCGTCCTTCATATTGCGGGCGGGAATGGTGACGAAGTCCGCCGCCCCTCCCGTCATATACGACAACGCATTGCTGAAATAATAATCATTCAGCAGATTGGCCGTGTCCATGAGACTGTCGGAGAACATGGAGGGCGACGACAGAAACAGGATGGAACCCACGGAGAGATCCGTTCCGCTCACATCGTAGCTCCTGGCGAGCACGCCGGTATTCATGACGCCCGCCTGATCCCCCGGCTCCTTATCCACCGTGGAGATCAGGCCGCTGTCGCCGGCGTAGGACTTCGCATAGGCCTGATCGCCGGTGATCAGCACGGGCTCTGTCTCCCGCTTGCCCTGGGACTCCCACAGCACTTCAATGGCCCTGGCCCCCGGAGTCAGCAGAAACCGGTCCGACAGAGCCGCGCAGTTCTCATTGATCTGGGCTTTGGTGAGCATCGGAGATATCTGCACGGCGTTGCCCACGTAACGGGCGGGATCTACAATGATATTCTTTTCAAAGCGCACGCCCCACTCTGTCAGATAGCGGTCCAGATTGGGCAGATCCGGCGAGTCTGAGCCGTAGAGCAGGATCAAATTGCCGAAACTTCTCAGATAAGCGTCCAGCCGCTGCAGCTCCTCCCCAGAGAAATCCGCCTTCGGCGCCGAGATGATCAGCAGCGCCGCCGTCTGCGGGATCTCCTCCGTCAGCAGGGACAGGCGCGAGAGTCTGCAGCTGCCCGACTGGATGCGGCTCACCATACCGTCGTAGTACGTCTCCCCGTGGCCTTCCACCAGATAGACCTCCGGCTGCGTGCCGGCGGACAGTTTGAGCAGCGCCGACGTCAGCACCTGTTCCGCTCTGCAGTCGGTGATCTGCGCCTTCAGCGTCGCCTGGCTGGTCTGGGTCCCGAACAGCTCCGACATGGAGACCGTACGGTGACCCTCTCCCCCTTCTATGAGCAGTCCGTTTTCTTCTATGGTCTCATCGGGATATTTTGAGAGGATCCCCGGATTTGTGTACGTGTCCACGTACTGCAGCGCGATGCGGCCTCCTGAAGCGCTGCGGTAGCGCTTCAGGATCTCATTGATCACGCCGGTGCGCACGCCCTGACTGAACTTCACTTCATCTCCCAGAACGGTGATGGTAAAATCCTCTGTCATATTCGATAGAAATTCCTTCGTCTCATCGGAGAGCGCATAGAGACTGTCGCCGGTCATATCCAGCGTGAGAGAAAAGCGCTTCTCCGCCGCCCCCGCCAGCAGATTGAGAACCAGCACAGCCGCGATCACCACCGCTGTAAAGGCCGCTGACACGGCGGCATAATGTTTCTGTTTTCCCGTGGTCTTCATCCCATGCCCTCCTTTACGCCCAGCGCTTCTTTTCCAGGACCCGGGAGGTCAGGAAGAGCATGACGCCTGTAAATGAGATATAATACAGAATATCCGACAGAGAAAAGATCCCCAGCAGAAATCTCTGATGTCTGGCGAACAGGGAGAACCACGAGAGCACGGTCCCCATCACCGGCGACAGGGAAGATTCCGCCGCGGCCGAGAGAGCGAACAGCCCCAGAAAAACAGCCAGCGTCCCCACAGCGGCGATGATCTGATTCTCCGTCAGTGAGGAGACCAGCATTCCCACGGAAATAAACGCAGCCGCGGCGCACAGGATGGCCGCGTAGTTTCCGGCCACGGCGCCCGGCGAAAGCACGCCGAACAGCCCGATGACGATCACCCAGACCAGCGTCAGCGCCAGCGCCAGCGCAAACACGCAAAAAGCGGCCAGAAACTTCCCCAGCACGATCTCCCACACATCGGTGGGGGACGTGAGAAGCAGCTGGTCCGTGCGCAGCTTGTATTCCTCTGAGAAGAGACGCATGGTCAAAAAAGGAGTGATCAGGATCAGCAGAAACAGCATGATCGAAAACAGATTGGATATCTGGCTGGAAGCCCCCAGCACGTTAAAAACATAGAAACACAGATTCATGATCGTGGCGAAGGCAAAGAGAAACACGCAGCCCACCGGCGAATTGAAATATGCAGTTAAATCCCGTTTCCAGACCGCTTTCATTTTCCCTCCTCCGCTTTTCCTGCGATTTTCTCCGTCCTTCCCCCGGCCTTTTTTCCCTTTCCGGAGGTCAGCTTCAGGAACACATCCTCCAGATTCATACTCTCCGACCGCATTTCCACCACGTACATGCCCTGCTCCGCCAGGCTTTTTGTCATCAGCATGCGGACGGCCCCGTCGCTCTGCCCATTTTCCACGGTGACGATAAAATCAGAGATCTCCGGCTCCCGGGACCCCTCCGCCTTCACGGCGGCGACGCCGTTTACGCCAAGGAGCGTCCTGCGGATCTCCTCCGCCCTTCCCGAGACCCGCAGACAGATCTTTTTCGCTCCGCCCACGCGCCCGGAAAGATTTTCCGCGCTGTCGTCCGCCACCAGTCTCCCCTGGTCCATGACCAGGATCCTGTCGCAGACAGACTGGACCTCGCTGAGAATGTGGCTGGATAAAATGATCGTATGTTTCTTCGCCAGAGACCGGATGACCCTGCGGATCTCGATGATCTGCTTAGGGTCCAGTCCCACGGTAGGTTCGTCGAAGATCAGAACGTCCGGATTTCCGATCAGCGCCTGAGCGAAGCCCACCCGCTGCCGGTATCCTTTCGAGAGATGACGGATCATGCGCCGCCGCACGTCTGCGATGGAAAGCGCCCCGCAGGCCTGACGGATATCTTCCGCCCTGTTGGTCCTGCACTTTTTCAGATCATAGACGAAGCTCAGATACTCCTCTACTGTCATATCCATGTAAAGCGGCGGCAGCTCCGGCAGATAGCCGATCTTTTTCCTGACTGCCGTCGGCTCCTCCAGAATGTCCAGTCCGTCCACGCGCACCGTCCCGGCCGTCATGGCGGTATATCCTGCGATCATGTTCATGATCGTGGACTTTCCCGCGCCGTTTGCTCCCAGGAGCCCCGCGGTCTCCCCGCGGCTGATGGTAAAGCTCACCCCATCCACGGCGGTCTTTCCCGGATATTCCTTTGTCAAATCTCTGACTTCAATCATAACGTCTCTGTCTCCAACCGTCCTCTAAATTTCACAGTGATTTTTTCTGTCCTGCCGGTCTCTACTGCTTGACCGAGCCCGCGGTCATTCCTTCGATGAAGGAGCGCTGTGCGAATACATAAATGATCAGCATGGGCACCGTCACGATGACCAGACCCGCGAAAAGCTGCGGATAATCTGTCACATACTTGTCGGCGAAGGACTTCATGCCCAGCGGCAGCGTCATCTTCGCGTCGGTACGAAGGAGCACGCTGGCCAGCAGATATTCGTTCCAGACGGTGATGCCGTCCAGCACCACCAGCGTCATAACGCCGGGCTTTGCCAGGGGCAGGATCACCCGCAGGAAGCTCTGGAATCGGGTGCAGCCGTCGATCATGGCCGCTTCCTCCAGACTCTTCGGCAGCGAGATGAAGAAGGATCGCAGCAGAAAAGTTCCAAACGCCATGCACTGGGCCGCCCCGAACAGGATCATGCCCGACAGTTTGTCCACCAGCCCGAAATTCAGGGCCGCGGAAAAGATGGGGATCGCCAGCACTCCGGTGGGAATGCACAGCCCCAGAAGCAGGTAGGAATACACCGCTTTTTTAAATCTGAAATTAGTCCTGGCAATGGCATAGGCCGCGCAGCCCACCGCCGGGATGATCACCAGCAGCGTCACTGCCAGAACGATCAGGGAATTCATGTATTTCACGCCCAGACCGGCACGGCTCCAGGCCGCCGAGTAGTTGGCAAACTTCCACGCGTCGGGAATGCCCCAGATATTGGTGTAAAATTCCTGCGTACCTTTCAGCGATCCGGAGATCATCCAGATCAGCGGATAGATGGTCAGCAGGATGATGATGGCGAGAGCGACGACCTTCAGCACCGTTCCCACGATTTTCAGCGCTTTATTCATGTTCATTTTTCTACGCCCCTCCTAGCTGTCGTAATTTTCGTCCCGCGTCATGGAGAAGATCTGGATGGCTCCGAAGATCAGCGTCAGTCCGAACAGGATGACGCTCATGGCGCTGGCTTTGCCCAGATTGTAGAACTCGAACGCGTTCCTGTAAATATAGGTCAGCGCCACTTCCGTGGAACCGAAGGGTCCGCCCCCGGTCATGACGTTTACGATGTCGTAATTGCTCACCAGCGCGCCCGTCACCGCCATGAGAATGTTCAGCACGATAACGCTGTTCAGCTGAGGAATGGTGATCTTGAAGAACTTGCTGACCGGACCTGCGCCGTCGATCTCCGCCGCCTCGTAGTAGTCCTTGGGAATGGCCTGCAGACCCGCCAGATAAAGCACCATGTGGAAGCCCGCCCATCTCCAGATGTCGACCCACATGACGGAATAGATCGCTACTTTCGGATCGCTGAGCCAGCCCATGATGAGGGAGTCGGCTCCCACCAGAGAGAGGAAATTATTTAAAAGTCCGAATGTCGGATTGAATATCCAAGCCCAGAGCATGCCGCACACCACATAGGAAAAAGTGACCGGCATGTATGTGATCGTCCGGAAAAAGCCTTTGGCAAAGACCAGATCCATCATCAGTTTGGCCAGAATGAAGCCCAGTACGTTCTTGCCCACCGTCACGAAAAAGGCGTAGAAAAATGTGTGCTTCAGCGCCGTCCAGTAATCGCTGTCGATAAAAACATTGGAATAATTCTGGGTGCCGACGTACTGCATTGCGGAAAGTCCGTCCCACCGGAAAAAGCTGATATAAATACCCATTAAAAAAGGATAAACTGCAAACAGGGTGAAAATGATGACGCTGGGCGCCACCATAGCGTAAGGAAAGATCTTGTCCTTCAGCCGCTTGTTATTCAGGGTCACACTGTTACTTTTCTTTGTAAGCACGGCTAGCGTTTCCTTTCTGTTTCTCTGAAATTGCCGGCGGCCTTTGGGCCGGCTCCCCGGCAGTTCATTTCGGATGCGCGCGGTTTCCTGTCCGCGCGCATCCTGCCGTTTTGCACCGCGCCCGCCGGAAGCCGGCGCGATGCAGTCACTGTCTGAAATTCTGCGGATCCGTACTGCAAACAGCCGAAGCTATTTTGCGGGAGGGGTGACCTCCGCCCACTGATCCTCTGTCCATTTGTCATACCAGTTGTAGCTGTAATCGTTCTCGCGGACCAGCTTCTCGTAGGTGTCCTGAACAGCCTGAGCCGCCGCTTCCGGAGTGATGTGTCCCGCTGTTACGCCGGCGATCTGGTTGCCCAGGGTGTTGTTGATCTCGGAGGGCCACAGCCAATCCAGGAACATGATGGTATCGGGCATGAAGCTCACCATCTCCTGCGCGCAGGGGAGATCCACCGGAGGCACGGTCTTGATGACCGGAATGATGGGCTGGATGGGTCCCAGCGTCAGGTTGGCGCTCTCTTCGTTAGTCATGTGATCCAGGAATTTGGCGATGAGATCCCAGTTATCCTTGTTGCAGTTGGACGCCACGGCAAAGCCGTCGTCCGCTGCGCCGCAGGCCTGGGCGGACATTCCCTCTCCCAGGGACGGCCACAGGAACACGCCGATCTCAAATGCGCCGTCCACGATCTCCAGCGTGGGAGCATACTCCCAGGTACCGCCGTAGAACATGGCCGCCTGCTGCTGTGCGAACAGAGCCTTCATGGCGGTGTCGTCCGTGTCCAGACTGTCGGAGGTCAGAACGCCTCTGTCAAACAGCTCGCGGATCTTCGCGAAAGCGGTCACGGTCTCGTCGTTCACAAAGCTGCTGTTGCCGGACAGCCAGTCCTCCGCTTTGGCGATGGATTCATGACCGGAAGTCTGGCCGTAAGCCTCCTCAAACCACATCTGCCAGTAATCCACGATAGCGCCCTGGTGGATCCATGCATTTTTGATGCCTTTCTTTTCCTTGATCACATCGGCGCAGTGGACCAGCTCGTCCAGCGTCTTGGGCTCCTGCAGTCCCAGCTCGTCGAACATGGTCTTGTTGTAGTAGACGCAGCTGGTCGTGGTCTCGCCGTAGGGAATGCCCCACAGATGGCCGCCTACCGTGTAATTGTCCAGCGTACCTTCCACGAAGCGGTCCGCGTAGGGCGCCATGGTGTCCGTGATGTCCATCAGCGCGCCGGAGGGAGCCAGCGTGGAACGGATCACGCCGCCGGATGTTCTCACAAAGTCTACGGTCTGACCCGCCATACGGGCCTGCGCCAGATACTGCGGGATCTCGCTCCACTCGCCCTGCATGGTCAGATTCACCTTAACGCCCTCGTTGGCGTCCTCGAAATTGGTGATCATCTGATTCCAGCCGTCGATCATGGATTCAAGACGCATGCTTGCCGCCATAATGGTGAGCTCTTTGTCTCCCGCAGCATCGCCGCCGGATGAATCTCCGCCGCCGCAGCCGGTCATCGCGGCTCCCGCCACCAATGCGGCGCTGAGCAGCAATGCCATCTTCTTCTTTAACATTTCGCACATCCTCCTTCTCTTGATTCGTTTGAGATAAAACGTTTTACTTATTTCGATTATACCGCCGCGCCCGATCAAAGTCAATAGACTGAATTGTGAAAAACTTTCATCCCACAAGGTCCGCGCCTCATCATCCGACAACAGCCGCAGCGGTTCAATCGCAGGTTATTGGCCCGGTCTCAGGCCCCTACAGCCTGACCGCCCTCATGATGTCCCCCGCCAGCCGGATATCCAGCAGCGCGTCTTCCGCGTTGGTCATAGGTTCTTTATCGTTGACGATACAGTCGTAAAAATGCTGCCACTCCAGGCGATAGGCCTCGTCGAAGGAATTGACCGTGGACTTGATCTGGTTGGCCCCCGTTCCGGGTTCATTTTCCGTCACGCCGACCACTGTGGGCGCGTTCTTCAGATACGGGAATGGGAACTTCACCGAAACGTTGCACTCCGGCGAATAGACGTGGATGTCCTCATCCCAGATGGGCATGCTGCCGGAGAAACCGATCTCCAGACTGACCCTCACGTCGCCGTACTGCATCAGCACCGACATGTTGTCTTCCTTAAAAACGTCGGCGTACAGCACTTTGCCCTCGTTTCCGAACAGACGGCGCAGCAGCACCGTGTCGTGGACGATCCCGTAGATGAAATTGAAATACGCCGGCAGCAGCGCTTCTCTGCCCTCGCCCAGTTCTTCCATCATGCCCCGGCGCTCCCTGTCTTTTCCCTCTTTGAACAGCTCCGCTGGAACGTCGCCGCGGCCGTACAGGTCGTAGATCTTGTCCACATAATCGAAGGATCCGGAGAAATCGTGAAATCTGGCCAGGTAGATGTTGTCCATCTTCCTGATCTTTTCCGCCGCATAGGTAAAACCCGGATCGTAGCACTTCATATAGCCCACCAGGACCTTCACGCCGTTTTTCCTGGCCGCTTGGGCGATCTCCCCGGCCTCTCTGGTGCTGAAAGCCAGAGGCTTTTCCACAAAGATGTGCTTTCCGCATCTGGCCGCCTTCATGGCCGGCCCGTAATGATCTTTATTGCAGATCAGCACGGCGTCCACGTCCTCCGACTGGATCATCCTGTCGTAATCCGTGTATCTGCGCTCTTCCGGCACTCCGTACTTGCGGCCCACCTTTTCCAGCAGCGCCGGCGACATATCCGAGAGGGCCTGTATCTGAAAGTGCTCCGAATCCTGCAGATAAGGCAGGTGCATGATCTGAGCGATCTGCCCGCAGCCCACCGCGCCTATCCTGATAACTTTTTCCATCTTCCAACCGCCTCCATTCTATCGGTCTCTACTCCATCAGTCTTCTGTTTCTGATCCGTCTGCTTTTGATCAGTCTGCTTCTGATCCATCTTCTTCTGATCCGTCTGCGGTTCTGTCTGTGCTCTCCGCCGCCCCGTCCCCGGGCAGTCGGCGTCCTCGCCGCAGCCTTCCTGTTGTCCGCCGTCCGCCGCCGGCACTAATCCAGGATCCCCGCAAGCCCTGTGCTCTTCATCAGCGCCGGCTTCGTGTAGCCCGTCCCGATATCCACAGTCCGCCTTTCCTCGCTGCTCTTGATAAAGCCGCACATGACCTCAAGCACGTGGAGGGCCCGCCGGCCGCTGACCCGCATCTCACGTCCCGTCTGAACAGCCTTGGCCATGTCGGCAAGGCCCAGTCCCCGGCAGTTTCCGTCGTAGGGGAACATGGAGGGAATGACCGAATAGTCTTCCGTCTCCGGACGGTAAAGTTTAATCTCCCCGCCAAACCAGTCGGGATCCGGCACCTGAAGCGTCCCCTCGGAGCCGTAGATCTCGATGGAAGGAGCCTTGGAATGATAGACGTCAAAAGTGGTCAGAATGTTTCCCACGGCGCCGTTCTCAAACTCCATGAGACCGTTGACATGGGTTTCCACCTCCACTTCGATGGTCTCGCCGAAGCGCGGTTCGCTGGTGATGGTGCGCACGGGGAAAGACTTTTTCGCCATGCCCGAAACGCTCTTGATGCCGCCCATGAGATTGACCAGCGTCGTTATGTAGTAGGGACCCATATCCAGCATGGGGCCGCCGCCCGGCTTATAATAAAAGTCCGGATTGGGATGCCAGGATTCGTGGCCGCGGCAGACCATGAAAGCCGACGCGCCGATCAGATCTCCGATCATGCCGCTCTCAATGATCTTCCTGCAGGTCTGGAAGGCTCCGCCCAGAAACGTATCCGGCGCGCAGCCCAGAAGCAGCCCCTTTTCCTCCGCCAGATCCACCAGAGCTTTGCCCTCTTCAAAGGTAATGCCCAGAGGCTTTTCCGAGTACACGTGCTTCCCCGCGTTCAGAGCCGCGGCGGAGATCCCGAAATGATCGAAGGTCCGCCCCAGATTCAGAACGATGTCCACCTGAGGATCGTTCACCAGCTCGTTCATATCCGTGCTGAATCTCCTGATCCCGTGCTCTTCGGCAGCCCCTCTGGCTCTCTCCGCCATCACGTCGCAGACGTGAGTCACTTCCACTTCACGGTACAGCTCGGTCAGATTTTTCAGGTAGATCCCGCTGATGTCGCCGCATCCCACGATACCGATCCGCATCTTATCCATTCGTTGCTCCTCCTCCATACAACTTTTCCGCCTTGCCCGGGGTTTGGCCGTGGGTTCTTCTCCCACATACCCACGAGAGCAAAACTTCTTCATTTCGCAAGATAAATCGTTTTATCTCATTTTTCAACATTGTACCACACTGCGGTTTGAAAGACAATCGGGATTCAATTATAAGGGGCCGCTTTTTGCCGCGGCCGTCTTTATTTTTTTATATTTAATTATTATAATGCATAATTATTAATTTCGCAACCCATTATCCTCCGGGCTCCTTCCTTTGTTCAGCCCACGGGAAGCATACAAAAAAGCGGTCTCATATGGAAACCGCTCTCTTTGTATATTCCTGATTTAATTTTTCGATGATTTCTTCCACCTGCTCCTCTTCCCACATCTTCAGCACGCCGCCCTTCACGTCGTACTGCGAACAGGAAGCGCAGCAGGCGGGACAGCCGCCGATGACCAGAAGAATATCGCAGGGAACGCCTTCCCTTGCAAAATCGAACAGGAGGAACTCTCCGGTCCGATCCGCTTCATCGTCCGCGCCGCCCGGCGAAACTGCGCCGGAGCCTCCCTGCGCAAAGCACAGCTTTATCCGTTCATATGCCTTTTCTCTGTTGTATCTGGGGTTGCAGCCGCCGCAGAATTTTACACCGCAAAGCATGGCATACCTCCGATCCGATCATCATTGCCCGCGCCGCCGGAAAGGGGCGCCGGACCGCCGCCCCGAACCGTGATCGTCGCCGGAAAGGGGCGCCGGACCGCCGCCCCGAACCGTGATCGTTCACGGCCCGGCGGCAGTCCCTGCGCCGTCAGGCGGACGCGGGCAGATCAGTTCTGCACGTTATCTGTTCCTACACCGCAGGCTTCGGCAATCTCTCGTCGATGACGTTCATCAGATTATCTGTATTCTTCATCTCTTCCACGAAAGCAGCCTTCTTCACCGGCATGAGGACCGGATCTTCACAGGGCAGCACGCCGCCCAGGATCTCTCCGATCTCCGCGTATTTGTAGGAGATCAGCATGTCGTCCATCTCCTCGGAAATGTCGGCCTCATCCTCGAACTCCATCTCCACTTCAAAGACGTGGGCCAGCTCTGCAGCCAGTTCCCAGTTGCTGAAGACAACGTCTTCAAACACGGCTCTCTCCACCGCCTGGAGTCTTCTCTCCGTGTTGGTAAAGGTGCCGTCGGCGGATGCAAAGCCCGTACCCGGCAGGATGACGTCTGCTTTCTCCGCGGTTCCTGTCATATGGGTGTCGGACACCATGAGGAACTCCAGCTCGGGCAGGTCTGCGGGATCCGGGTCTTCTCCGAAGCACAGCAGGGCTTTGACGCCTTCCATGGCTTCCTTGCCCGCGCGCACGCCCAGATCGATCAGACCCTGGCTGTTGTTCTTCACCTTCACCTGCAGAATTCCGTCTCTCGGCGTTCCGATATGGCCGGAGATCACAGCGATGTCTGCCAGCAGCGTCGCCGCTTCCACAGTGACCAGATTCTGCTGGAACACGATCATAGCCTTCTTCGCTCCGGCGTACAGTCCAGCGACCTCGGCGGCGTCCTTGCTCACCTTGGTCTTCTCCACGCTCTTGGCGAAGGCTTCAAAGCCTTCCACACTGGCTCCCTTTCCCATGTCGATCAGAGCCTTGGCAACGCCCTGCAGGAAGGTCACGTCGTTCTTGGTATAAACCACCTTCGCCGCGTAGCTGAAGTATTTATCCTGATTGTACTCCTCAGGATTGATGAGGACCACCTTAGCTCCGTTCTTCGCCGCCTGGCGGATCTTCAGCTCGATGATGGGGTTCTTTGTAGTCTCAAAGCCCGCCACCAGGATCACTTCCGTGGACAGCAGCTCGTCGATGGTGTTGGGGGAAGCGTCGTAACCGGTGTTCAGGACCTTGGCGATCCCGCTCTCTCTGTGATTGAAGCACAGCGTTCTGGCTCCGATCGCGCCGGCAAACTTCTTGATGGCGTACGCCTCCTCGTTGGTATATCTGTCGGAAATAGATACCGCAACGGCGTCCTTTCCGTATTTCGCGCCGATGGACTGCGCCTTCTTGGCCGTCATCACCAGAGCTTCATGGTAATCGGTGGGCTCGAACTCGCCGTCCTCTTTGATCATGGGATCCAGCAGCTTGCCTTCCAGTTCGGCGCAGTCGAATCCGAACTTGCCCTTTCCGCAGAGCAGGCCCTTATTCACAGCACCTTCCTTATCCGGAACGGACTTGATCAGCAGATCGCCGTAGGTCTCCAGATGCAGGCTGCATCCCACGGAGCAGAAGGAACAGGTGGTGTCCGTGCACTCTGTAGCCAGCGGAACCGCCTTGTCGATGGTCAGACGCTCGCCCAGCGCGCCCGTGGGGCAGACGCTCACGCACTGTCCGCAGGAGATACAGCCGGATTCTGCCAGCGGCATTTCCAGACAGGGCTTGACTACCGTGTCAAATCCTCTGTTGACCAGACCCAGCGCGCCGATGCCCATGACCTCGTCGCAGACGCGAACGCACAGACCGCACAGGATGCACTTGTTGGGATCTCTCATGATAAACGGATGATCGTCCTCAAACTCGATGCGGTTCTTATCCCCCGCCAGACGGTCCGGTTTTACGTCGTACTGGTTCGCAAAGTCGATGAGCTTGCACTCGAAGTAGTCGTGGCAGCCGCATTCCAGACATCTGGAGGCGTCCTCCATGGCCTGATCCTCGTCGTAGCCGAAGACGACCTCTGTGAAGTTATCCTTTCTCTGCTCAGCCGTCAGCTGATCCATGGCCGGACGGCACTGACGTTCTCTGTCTTCAAAGGTCTTCTCGGTTATATCGTCTCTCTCCACCGTATAGGGCTTTCTGTAGGCTACGTCCTCTCCGTTCAGATAAGCGTCTACTACTTCGCAGCCCTTCTTGGCGTCGGCGATGGACTCTACAGCGATGGAGATCTTGTCGTTTCCGCAGTCTCCGCCGGCGAATACGCCCGGGATACTGGTCATGAAGGTCTCCTTATCGTATACGATGCCCTTCTTTCTGGTCAGTTCCAGTCCGTCAAAGCCTTCCGGATTGACCGCCTGACCGATGGCCAGGATCATAGTGTCGATCTCCAGAGTCTCCGTCTTTCCCTTCACGGGAACAGGCGCTCTTCTGCCGGAAGCGTCGGGCTCGCCCAGCTCCATGACCTGCAGAACTACCTGCTTCACATGACCGTTCTTATCTTTTTTCACCTCGATGGGGTTGGTCAGATTCTTGAAGATAACGCCCTCTTCCTCGGCCTCTTCGATCTCCACCATATCCGCAGGCATCTCGTCCTTGGTACGTCTGTAGATGTTGTACACCTTCTCCGCGCCCAGTCTGACGGCCGTTCTGCAGGCGTCCATGGCGGTGTTGCCGCCGCCCACGATGGCCACGTTTTTGCCCAGCTTGATCTCTTCGTTTCTGACGACCTTTCTCAGGAAGTCGATGCCGCCGATGACGCCTTCCGCGTCCTCGCCCTTGCAGCCCACGCCCGTGGAGACCCAGGCTCCGATGCCCAGACAGACCGCGTCAAAATCGTCCAGAATGGTCTGGAAGGGAATATCCTTTCCGATCCTGGTGTTGGGACGCATGTCGACGCCCATTCTCTCGATGAGGAAGATCTCCTCGTCCAGCACTTCTTTGGGCAGACGATACTCCGGAATACCGTAGCGCAGCATACCGCCCAGTTTCGGCATAGCCTCGAAGATCGTCACGTCGTGGCCCTTTCTTCTCAGGAAATAAGCCATGGACAGTCCGTAGGGGCCTCCGCCGATGACCGCCACGCTCTTGCCAGTCTCGGGAGCGATCTCCGGCATGAAGGGATCGTCGCCGAACATGTCGGTGTCAGCCGCAAAGCGCTTCAGCCACGCGATGGAGATCGGTTCATCGATCAGCCTTCTGCGGCAGTGCTCCTCGCAGGGATGGGGACATACTCTGCCGATGGAGCCGGGAAGGGGAATTTTTTCCTTGATCAGCTCGATGGCCGCCTCGAATTCTCCGTTGGCGATCAGACCCACATAGCCCTGGCAGTCCGTCTGCGCCGGACATGCCAGCACGCAGGGCGGTCTGCAGTCTCCCACGTGATTGGACAGCAGCAGCTCCAGATTGGTCTTTCTCGATTCGATGACCCTGTCTGTGTCGGTGCGGATCACCATGTTGGGGCCGATGGTGGTGGCGCAGGCCTTGCACATCTTGGGGTTTCCCTCCACCTCTACCATACAGATGCCGCAGGATCCGTAGATCTCGGTCCTTTCGTCATAGCAGAGAGTGGGAATGAAGATATCGTTTTCTCTCGCGACTTCCAGGATCGTCTGACCGGGAAGGCCAAACACCTCTTTTCCGTCGATATTTAATCTGAATTTATTCATCAGTTTAACCTCCTACTCTCTCACGACAGCGCCGAAGTTGCAGGACTCCTCGCACTTGCCGCACTTGATGCACTTATCCGGGTCGATCACGTGGCGCTGTTTTACGCTGCCTGTGATCGCGCCCACCGGACACTTCTTCGCACAGAGAGTACATCCCTTGCAGGCGTCGCTGATCGTAAAGCGGATCAGAGCCTTGCAGGACTTCGCCGTACATTTGTGGTTGTAGATATGATCCTCGTATTCGTTCCTGAAATAGCGGATGGTAGTCAGCACCGGGTTGGGGGCCGTCTGTCCCAGACCGCACATGGAACCGTCCTTGACCTTATTGGCCAGTTCTTCCAGCAGCTCGATGTCGCCGTCTCTTCCCTCGCCTCTGGTGATCCGTTCCAGGATCTCCAGCATTCTCTTCGTTCCGATCCGGCAGTAGTTGCACTTGCCGCAGGATTCCTTTCTGGTAAAGTCCAGGAAGTATCTGGCCATGTCGACCATGCAGGTGGTCTCGTCCATGACGATCATACCGCCGGAACCGACGATGGCTCCCGTCTTCGTGATATCCTCATAGCTCACGGGAGTGTCGATGAGGTCCGCGGGGATACATCCGCCGGAAGGACCGCCCATCTGCACGGCCTTGAACTGTTTATCCTGCTTGATCCTTCCGCCGATGCCGAAAATAACTTCCTTCAGAGGCAGGCCCATGGGAACTTCCACCAGTCCGCCCTTCTTGATCTTTCCGGCCAGAGCGAACACCTTCGTGCCCTTGCTGTTGTCCGTGCCCATGGCGGCGAAGGCTTCTCCGCCGTTGGCCAGGATCCACGGCACGTTGGCGAAGGTCTCTACATTGTTGATATTGGTCGGCTTCTGCCAATAACCCTTGGCTGCCGGGAAGGGCGGCTTCAGGCGGGGCATTCCTCTCTCGCCTTCCAGGGACGCGATGAGCGCGGTCTCCTCGCCGCACACGAAAGCTCCCGCGCCGGCCTTGATGCGGATATCGAAGCTGAAATTCGTCCCAAACAGATTCTTGCCCAGAAAACCTTTTTCTCTGGCCTGAGCCATGGCGATCTCCAGTCTGGCGATGGCCAGCGGATATTCCGCACGGACGTAGATGACGCCTTCCGTGGCGCCCATGGCAAAACCGCCGATGGTCATGCCCTCGATGAGGGAGTGGGGATCGCCCTCCAGAACGCTTCTGTCCATAAACGCGCCCGGGTCGCCCTCGTCGGCGTTGCAGACCATATATTTATTGGCGCCCGGATTTTTCTTCGCCTCGTTCCACTTGAACCAGGTGGGGAAGCCCGCGCCGCCGCGGCCTTTCAGTCCGGATACCTTGATGACGTCGATCACTTCATCCTGGGTCATGGAGGTCACGACCTTTTTCACGGATTCATAACCGCCTCTGGCGATGTATTCTTCGATGTGTTCCGGATTGATGACGCCGCAGTTTCTCAGAACGATCCTCTTCTGTTTTTCAAGAAAAGTCTTGTCTACGTCGGAGATCGCATACTCTTCCACCGGCTTGCCGCCGATCAGATGCTTTTCCACGATCTCGGCCACCTTCTCCGGCTGGACCTTCACGTATCTGGTCTCCAGCGCGCCGTTGTCGTCGTACACGTCGACGATAGGTTCCAGATAACAGGTACCGATACACCCGGTCTTATCTATGACAACATTTTTCAGGCCCTTTTCCGCCACGAGCTTCTCAAACTCATTGGAGGTTTTCTTCGCGCCTGTGGCTACGCCGCAGCTGCCCTGTCCTATCATTACTTTCATAGTCCTACCTCCTACGCTTCCTTCGCTCTATAATCGTCGAGGATCGCCTTTACCTTATCCTTGGTCAGGTTGCCGAAGGTCTCCTCGCCGTCGTTTGTCTTGATCATCATGACGGGCGCCAGACTGCAGCATCCCAGACACGCCACGTTGTTCAGCGTGAACAGGCCGTCTTCCGTCGTCTCGCCGTCCTGGATATTCAGATGCTCGCAGACCGCTTCCTCGATCATGTCCGCGCCGTTTACGTGGCAGGCCGTGCCCTTGCAGAGCATAATCAGGTACTTGCCGATGGGCTGCAGGCGGAACTGAGCGTAGAATGTGGCTACGCCGTAGATCTTCGCCGGTTTGATGCCGGTGGCCTCCGAAATATGGTTGATCACGTCGATGGACAGGAATCCATAAATATCCTGCGCCTTCTGCAGGATCGTGATCAGACTACCCGGCACCTTTGCGTACTTGTCAAGTACGGGAGCCAGCTCGCTGAAGTCCTGAGCAGCGTTCCCGCCGCACTGGCATTCGCTTTTCTTGCACGTCATACTCTTCTCCTCCTAAATTTTAACTTGGGACAGCCCTCGGGCGCCGCCCCACCATATCCAACCCTGCGGCAAAGCCGAAAAATCGAAGGATATGGTATAACGATTGGCCCCCTCCCGCGGCCGGATCACACATAATCTGGCAGGCCTCGGGGACGGCCGGTTTCTAAAACCACACAACAAACTCATTATAGCAATAAAACCGGATGGTTTCAAGGAATATCGGCGAATATTACGCCCTTTGGAAACGCCGCCGAAGGCCGTTTTATCCGCCCTCTGCGCAAAACTCCGCCGGCAGGGCCCCTAGGCTTTACGAAAGCATCGGTCCGCATTCTCCGCTTTGTTCCCCGGCTTCGCCGGCGGCGGGCGGCTCCGAACCGGACAGCAGATACAGCCGGAAGACCCCGTCCTTCACTTTGTAATGGAAACTGGCTCCGTGTCGGCGGGCATAATCCGCAATGCTTCGGGTGCCGAACCCGTGGCCCGGTTCGTCCGACACCGGCAGTCCGTCCCGCCCGAAGCGCACCTGCCCGGAAAAGGTGTTTGCGATCTCAATGGCAAACTGCGGCTCCGTCACGGCAGTCAGTTCGATGCGCCGGGTCTCCCCCTCCGGCTGGCTTCGGCAGGCGTTGACGGCATTTTCGATGGCGTTGGCAAACACCGTGGCAAGCTCCACGATGTCCACGGGCAGATCCTCCGGTATGTCCAGCCGGGCGCTGACCGCGATGCCATGCTGCTCCG
Source organism: Bacilliculturomica massiliensis (assembly GCF_900605495.1). Taxonomy (GTDB): domain Bacteria; phylum Bacillota; class Clostridia; order Peptostreptococcales; family Anaerovoracaceae; genus Bacilliculturomica; species Bacilliculturomica massiliensis. The sequence continues at coordinate 708,189 of NZ_LR027603.1, read as the reverse complement.
CCGGCTCCAGACAGGTGCTGAGGATCGCGTCCAAAACGGTATTCTCACACCAGCGCCGCCGTCTGGTAGACAGGATGCTTTCGTCGTACTGCCGGACGAAGCGCAGCGCCTCCTCCGGCCTGCCGTTCTGCAGCAGTGAACCGATGTTCTGCATATAAAAGCGGATATCGTGCCGGATGGTGGCAAACCGCGTTTCGTTTTCCCGGATGGTAGCCGCCTGACGGCGCAGAGCGGATATCTGCATGGAGAGCATGTCCGCCCTGACCCGATTTTCCGCCATGCGCCAGACCGCATCCCCCACGCTCATGCCGGCGCACAGCACGAACAGCGCCGCGCCGCACCAGTAAAAGAGCAGTGTGGGCATGCCGCGGGCCGCCAGCGAGATCACGGAGAACGTGTAGCCCGCAAGGCCGCCGGAAAACAGGCAGCCCGCCGCCAGCACCGAAGCCAGCGCCCCCAGCCCCGCCAGAAAGAATCGGAACGTCCGGTTTCCGGCCCGCGCCTCCAGCACGGCGCACACCAGCACGGCGGCGATGGAGAGACAGAGCGCCTGTCTGCAGACCGTCCCCCATCCGCCCGGCAGAGGCAGAGAGATCAGATAGCAGACCTCCGGCAGCAGAGCGACGGCGGCGGGCGCCAGAACAAGAACCGTCCGCCAGCCCCTTCGGCCCCCCTCCATCCGGCACAGCAGATACGCCAGAGGCAGCGCCGCAAAGAGGGGCGGGATCAGCGCCGCCGCCCGAATATCCAGCGCCGAATGATACAGCAGCCGGAGACCGTATTCCCGAAGCCCATAGAACGCCTGCAACGACGCCGCCAGCGTGAGCAGCAGCATGGGCCAGTCCCACCGGCCCTGAAAACCGCTGTAGAGAAACAGCCCCAGAAGCAGAAAGGCGGCGGTCATGTAGGCCGCCGCAGGCATCCCGGTCCGGTTCGCCTGAACGGCGGCGAGGGCGTCTTCCACCGCCCGGCTGGACAGGATCACCCCGGGCGTCCCAAAAGAATTCTCCGTCCGTTCAAAGACCAGCGTCAGCGTCCTGCCTCCCCAGCCCGGAGGCAGCGTAAGCCGTGGGATCTCTCCTGCGGCCGGCACTTCGTAGCCCGGGGGCATCTTCACGTCCTCCGCTTTCTCTCCGGACCCGGGGGCCGTGGTGTAGAGCAGTCTCCCGTCCAGAAAGACGCTGACCGGTCCATCCAATTCCAGCGTTGTATAGCCCGCAGCTTCATAGGCGGGATCCAGCACCCGGGAGAGATAGACCGTTCCCGCCGTCTCCGCGGCCTCTTTGGGAGTGAGTTCCTCGTACCCGCCCGCTCCGTCGGGCCTACAGATATCCCAGCCCCTGCCGTCGGCAAACGTGGGAGTCAGGTACAGCTGCTCCGCATCCGTCACGGTGTAGGAATGGAACAGCGCCAGCGCCGCTAATGCCAGAACCAGATACCCCAGCGCCATCACCCACCCCCACATGCGTCCCGGAGCCTCTCCCGGCACAGACCTGTTTTTTTCATACTGCATGGCGTCCACCTTTCTATATGCCGGTCTGGGACGGCTTGCCCCGTTCCAGTATATACTCCACATAAGTTTCCCTGACCGAGGACGCCAGAGCGCGGGAGATGCGCAGCACCGCGCCGTCCCGCATGGTAAAACTGCTGCCCGTCAGCTTTTGTACAAAGCTCATATTCACGATGTGGCTGACGCTGATCTTCACAAAGCGTCCGTCCCCCAGCAGCGGCGCGGCGGTCTGGGCGAAAGACTCCCTCAGAGTCCCGCTCTCCACCACCCTGCCGTCTGCCATGTGATACTCCAGCACGTGATCCCGCACCCGGACGTAGCACAGCTCGCCGGGATAGACGGGCGTCACCTGCTCTCTGGTGCGCACCAGCAGCGGCGTCTCCCGGCCCGCCTGAAGCTCCGCCGTCAGCTTGTCCATCAGGGCCGCCAGCGCGTCCCCGTCCACCGGCTTTAAAAGGTAGTCATAGGCCCGCACCCGGTAAGATTCCACCGCGTAATCCGGGGACGAGGTAAGATAGACGATGGGCGCCTTGCCGCCCGCCTCCCGGATGGCCCGCCCCAGCTCGATCCCGTTCATGTGAGGCATCATCACGTCCAGAAGATAAGCGTCAAACTCGCCCCGGCCGCGGATACAGTCGATCAGATCATAGGCGGACTGAAAGCACCGCAGGGAGCCGTCCAGTTCCGGCCGCCCGGCCAAATAGTCCGCGACCTGTCCTCCGATACGCTCCAGTTCCTCAATATTGTCGTCGCACAGGGCAAACCGCACCTTGCTCCCCCTCCTTTTCTCCGCCGAAAATGCAATCTACGTGTTTTCAGCTACCAAGTACGTGTAACGCGCTCTTTTTTGCGAAAATTACGCTACAATACTGGCAGAATGTTTTATTCATTTTAACGAAAACCATAGTTTTTGTCAAACAGTGGGAGCGGCTTTTTGCGCACAAAAAAGAGCCCTTTACGGGGCTCTCAATGGGGATTTTATGCTTTGACAAAATGTATACCCACTATCAGAGGGGAGGTGCGAAACAGCAAAAATGACGAAGACGCGGCCCGGGCCAGCTAGAAAAGCCCCTTTCACGGAATACCGCGGAGACCACAGGGCGGATAAGATGGAGCTGCGCACGATTTTCAGTGACCGGCCGGAATACGAGCTGTTTCCCGCGCCAAAGCCCGGCGAAAGCGTATGGCCCCACCAGGGCTGTCCCTGCTGGACGGCGCGGCGGTACACTCTTCTGGCCGATCCCGACCACGAATGCTGGTGCTGCGCCTTTGCGGACTTCCATCTGGAGCGGGTCAAAGCTCTGGAGGTGGGCATCTGCCAGTATCCTCGAAAAGAAGACGGCACAGCGGTATCTGTAAAGTAAAAGGAGGAAGAAACGAATGAAATCAACGATGAAGAAATTATCCCGGATTATCCGGCAGAGCAGGCGGCCACGGCAGACGGACCCCAGGCCCGTCCGCAGCACTCTGGCCGCGGCTCTTGCCTGCCTGCTTCTGGCGGCCCTGATCCCCGCTCCGGCTCTGGCGGCCAACGCGCTGGCGCCCACGGCTGACGCGGCCAATTCCCGGATCTTCGCCAACGGCCTTGATCTCCGGCTGAGAGCGGGCGGCACGGCAGGCGAGACCACTTACACCATTGTGGAATACCGCACGATGGGATCTGCCGGCGGATATACGCCCCTGACCATCGAGGGCCCCGGCGCCCCGGCCGGCGCCGCCGACACGGGCTACAACCTCTCAAGCTGGGAGATTTACGGCGGCAGCAACAGCAGCAACGTGGGGGGCGGCACCAGCGTCACCATGAAGGGCGGCCGGGTCAAGGAGATCTACGGCGGCGGCTACGGCGATTCCGCCGACGCCAATGTCAGCGGCAGCACCAGCGTCACCATCAGCGACAGTACTGTAACAGACGGCGTCTGCGGCGGAGGCTACAGCTCTGGGACCGCCCAAGCCGGAGTCGGCGGCAGCACCATGGTATCGATCACCGGCAGCGCCGTGACAGGCAGTGTCTACGGGGGCGGCAACGGCAGAGTCGCCGGCAATACGGAAGTCACCGTCGCCGGCAGCACGGTGTCTCTTGGCGTCCACGGCGGCAACGGGGGTTCAGACAGCAAAGTCGAAGGAAATACAAAAGTCACCGTCGCAGCCGGAAGTACGATAGGCTACGTCTACGGCGGCGGCACCAGCAGCAGCACAGTAGTCGGTAATACCGAGACCGTCATCAGCGGTACGGTGACCACCAACGTCTACGGCGGCGGTCAGGGCGGCAGCGTTGGCACTGCGGGCAAGAACAATACGGTGAAAGTGACCATCACATCCGGAGGGGGGGTCGGCGGATCGGTCTACGGCGGCACTCACGGCATGGGTGGTGGTGTTGTCTACGGCGATACGGAGGTCACCGTCAGAAACGGCGCTCAGGTAGACGGAAGCGTGTTCGGGGGTATCGACAAGATCAGCGGCAAATCCACCGTCCATATCGGCGGCACTGTGGGCAGCGAAGTTTGCGGCGGCAACGATAACGCTGAGATCGGCGGAGACAGCGTGGTCATTGTCGAAAATGGCGGCGTAGTGACCCAGAATGTCTACGGAGGCGGCCGCAGCAGCGGCAAGGTCGGCGGCAGCTCCATGGTCACCGTCGAAAACGGCGCGCAGGTGGCTGGAAACGTCTACGGCGGCAACTACAGCGGTACGGTCAGCGGAAGCGCCATGGTCACCGTCAAAAACAGCGCGCAGGTGGCTGGAGACGTCTACGGCGGCAACGACTACCGCGGCACGATAGTCAGGGATACCGCCGTGACGGTGGGCGGCGAGATAGCAGGCAGCGTCTACGGCGGCGGAGCTGGTGTTCCTGGCATGGGCAGTGCGGTCATCGGCAGGAATACCAGAGTCACCATCGAAAGCGGCGCAGAGGTGAGCGGAAGCGTCTACGGCGGAGCCTCTGCCCGAGGATCTTCCGTTGAAGGAGATACAGAAGTCATCGTCAAAGAAGGCGGCACGGTCAGCACAAACATCTATGGCGGCGGCAACGGCGGCAGCCAGGTCAAGGGCAGCGCCGCCGTCACCGTAGGCGGCACAGTGATCCAGAACGTCTATGGCGGCGGAAGCACTAACAACGCTGCAGTCGACGGCGGGAAAAGCGTCACCGTGACCGGCGCGGCCAGGATCGGCGGTACCGCCGGCGGTGCACACTATGGCGTCGTCCTCACCGGAAGCTCCGTTACCAACGGCGTGGCCAGCTTTTCCATCGACAGCGCCGGGCACCTGATCCACGGCTCCAGCGTCCACGTGGTCCTGCCCTTTGACCGCAAAACGGCCGGGGATGCCAACATCCTCGCCACAGGCGCAGACGAAGGTGACGCGCGGTACATCCACACCGGCGAGCCAAACCTGAAAGCGATATATAGAGATGCAGATCATACCATCGTCCTGGCCGATGGACCAGACAACCCTGAGCCGCCCGCCGTCATCACCTTTCATCCCAACGGCGGCACGGTGACGCCCGCCAGCATCACCATCGGCCCGGACGACAATTTCATGCTGTCCTCTCTGCCCACGCCCACCCGCAGCGGCAGTTATCGTTTCGAGGGCTGGTTCACCGAAGCTGCCGGCGGCACCGCGGTGACTACAGATACTGCTTTTTATGCAGACGCCGATTTCTTCGCCCACTGGGAGTACACAGGCAGCGGCTCCGGCAATCCCGGCAGCGGAGGCGGTTCGGGCGGCGGCAGCTCTGCAGGCACCACTACCAATCCGGACGGCTCCATCACCACCACGATCACGGACAAGATCACCGGCACCGTCACTGAGACCACCAAGTTCAAGGACGGCACCCAGATCGTAGTGGAGACGAAAAAAGACGGCTCCAAAAAGGAGACCGTCACCACTCCTGACGGCACAAAAACCGAAACAGCCACCACCGCTCAGGGAGACAAGACTTATACTGAACGGCGGGCGGACGGTACCAAAATCAGTGCCGACATTCCCAAAAGCGGCGAAGCAGCAGCCACTGTAGACCTTCCCCGCGGTGTGTCCGCGCCTGCGACGGTCTCTTTTCCGGTGATCGACGGTACGGTGGCCCTGCAGGTCCTGTCGGACGGTACAGCGGAACCGATAGTCTATTCGCTGGTAGCAGACGGAAAAGTTTACGTCCGGCTGGACGGCGATGCCAGGCTGCGGGTGGAGACCCGCAGGGGGCTCTTTGACGATATGAACAGTCACTGGGCGAAGGAATACGCCGATTTCACCGGAGCTCGGGGACTGTTCAAGGGCACCGCGCCCCGCACCTTTTCCCCGGAGCAGCCCATGACCCGCGCCATGCTGGTCACAGTGCTCTGCCACATGGCCGGAACGCCCGACGCTGGCGACGCTGGCTTCCGCGATGTGGCTAATGAGACGTGGTATGCCAACGGTGTGGCCTGGGCGGCAAAAAATGGGATCGCCGCCGGGACCGGCCACGGGATATTTGACGCGGACCGGGCCGTCACCAGACAGGAACTGGCGGTCATGCTCCAAAACTACGCCAAGTACGAAGGGATGGACGTCTCTGCGGGCGAGGACACCAGCATTCTCTCCTACCCCGACATTCAGGAGGCCAGCCAGTGGGCCGTTCCGGCCCTGGAATGGGCCTGCAGCGCGGGCATCCTCCGCGGCAACACCGACGGCACTCTGGATCCCGCAGGTCTTGCCACCCGCGCACAGGTCGCAGTCATGCTGGAACACTTTGTGACCGCGGCGGTGAAATAAAAGACGCCGGCGCAAACCTGCTCCAACAGACGGCCAGTTTTCCCCAATTGACCATCTGATCGTCAGTTTTTATTCGGCGGGAGCGCAGATTCCCAGGCGGGGCGGCATTACTGCCGCCCCGCCTGCTTGTTCCGAGACTGCCGCGGCAGAGTATCCGCTCCCGGCAGATCAACGATCCACATCCGGGAGTCCGCTTCCGGCAGGTCGTCGATCCACAGTGAAGTATTGTTCCCGGCGGTCTTTAAATAGCCCATCGGCGGCGGATCTTTAGAGTAAGTAGGTCAAATTTAGATTTTTTTCCCGATCTCGCCGCAATGTGGCTGTTAAATAGGTGAAACTCCATTTTTTATTGAGTGTTCGCCTATTTCCAAGTAAATTTTGGAATATTATTGCTGTTTCTTACGTGTTTTTCGGTGATATTCATTTTTTTTTGCTCTTTTCACCTATTCCGTGGCCGACTATCCCACAACTGACTTCAGCTAACCTCAACCTACCCCAACTCACTAACAGCTCTGCTGTCCCGCAGCACAATACTACCCGGGTCCCTGCCATTCCGCCGCGTGGAGACCCCGCGGCATGACGCCTCCGAAACCCTGATTTACTGCGGTTCAACGGTCCCGCACCACGGCACAGCTTAACACAAGCCAAAAAATGAGTACGGTGACACTGCAGCCGCAGTTAGTAGCTGGCAGAACTGTACATTCTCAGCCCGAGACAGAACCGATCAGACAGAATAATAAAACGATGGACGATATGGCAGAAAAAACATCTGCGAGTCTGACAAGCATGTGGCTTTACTAATAATGCAAAAAAGGAGCCTGCCACAGATTTTGCTCTGCAACAGCCTCCTGACCTCGGATCTCGAAAACTTTTGTACCCGGATCATCCTCTCGGGACTCTTTTGTCTTTACCTGCCGGCTGTTTTCACCACGGTCTCTTCCAGCCTATCCGCCGGCATTTCATCCAACGCCCCTTCCGGCGATCCCGCCGACATTTCATCCAGCGCCCCCTCCGGCGATCCCTCCGGCATTTCATCCAGCGATCCTTCCGACGATCCCGCCGCCATTTCACCCGGCGCCCCTTCCGGCGATCCCGCCGGCAAACCTTCCGATAGTTCCTCCGTCTTACGGCGAAACAGTTTTCCGAAGTCGATCTCCATGACAAACAGGCTGGATACCAACAGCACCGCGCCCAGGTACGCCTGAGGCGTCAGTACCTCATGGGCTACGAAGTAGGCCGCGATGCCGGCGAAGACCGGTTCCAGCGTAAAGATGACTCCCACGTGGGAAGCGCTGGTGTACTGCTGCGCCACGGCCTGCACGATAAAGGCAAGCCCTGTGCAGAATATGGACAGCGTCAGCACTGCTCCCCACACCGCAGGGGTACGGGGCAATGTGGGCGTCTCAAAGATCAGACACAGGATCAGCATAAACAGCCCTGTAAATCCCAGCTGAAACACGCCAAGCTGATAGGCGTCCACTTCCTCCCTGCTCACCGCGATCTCCGTGATCAGCAGGTCGAAGGCGTAGGCTACGGCGCACATGATACAGAGTATATCCCCCAGCGCCGGCCGCATACCCCCGCTCAGGGTGAGCAGCGCGATCCCCGCCAGAGCCATGGCCACCACGACGGTCAGCTTGGGATTTGGTTTCTGTTTAAAGAATATAAACGCTAATATTGGCGTCAACACCACGGTCAGCGCACACAAAAACCCCGCGTTGGACAGACTGGTATAGAGAACGCCGAATGTCGCTCCTATATAGACAAACAGCAGAGAAAATCCCACCAGCGCACTGTACAGGAGCGTGGTCTTATTTACACTTTTAAGTTGATTGAAGCTGATGATCCCCGCGACAAAAAATGCGAAGAGAAAGCGCATGGCATTCAGCGTAAACGGCTGAATCTGCTCCAGGCTCAGATCCAGAAGTATGTAAGAGATCCCCCAAAACAGCGTGACCAATACCAGCATCAGATCCGCTTTCACTTGTTGTTTCATTATTGTCAGCAACCCTTCCCAAAAACCCGCTGCCGGCGGGAGAACTTACTCCCGCCGGTCGGGACCAACTATAAAAAATATCAAACCATCCGCGAATGTCTGCGGTCTTCCGCCTGCGGTCTGCGGTCTCCATCCTGCCGCGGCGTCCGGCCCTTTCTTCCGCTATATCTCCGCCACGAACATCTCCAGCGCCAGTCTCTGCTCCAGTATGCCCGTCTTTATGTTCTTATCCACCTCATAGGCGCTCCGCAGGACCCGGCGCAGCTTCTGCACGGAGTACCCCTGGGCAAACTGCAGCGCCTTTTTTATCCGAAATTCATGAACGTTCAGCTGCTTCTGGATGTCGGAGAAAGGCAGGCCCTCCTCCTTCATCTCCTTGGCGGAGAGCATCAGCTCAAACTGGCTGCATACCAGCGCCAGCAGTTTATACGTATTTTCTCCGGAATCCAGGATATTGTGAAGGAATAAAAACGCTTCTTCCTTCCGGTCCCTGCTCACGGCGTCCAGCATGGCAAATACATTGGTGTCGATATTTCCGGCCACCGTTGCGCCGAAATCCTCCGCCGTGACTTCCTCTCCCGAGCTGTGAGAAACCGCTTTCTTCACGTCGTTTTCCACATTGTACAGGGTGTAGTCCGTCTCCTTGTCATAGTAGCCCGTCTGACCGATAAACGCGGAGATGGCTGAAGCCCTCGCACTCTTTCCCGCCAGCTTCAGACGCTTCATAATAAAATTCACCAGCTGTTTTTCCGGCAGCTGGCAGAAATCGTACACCTTCCCGCTCTCCGTGAGAGCCTTAAACAGCTTCCTGCGACGGTCGGCCGTTTCCGCTGTGAACAGCAGAAGTGTAGTGTCCGGCAGTTTTTTAATGTATTCTGCCAGTTCTTTCTCATCCGCCTCGCTGAAATTCTTGGATTTCTCACCGGCCAGCGGCGGGAAATCCGTCACCAGCACCACTTTTCGCTCCGAGAGCATGGGCAGCGTCTCGCAGCAGTTCTTCAGCTCGTCGATCGTAACGGTCTTTCCGTCCATGTGGGAATATTCCATGGCCATCACGGCCGGATTTACATATTTTTTGATCAGCGCTCCCACAGCCCACTCGGCCAGAAAGCCTTCTCTTCCGTAAAAAAACAGCGCGTTGGGCAGGCTCTCCCCTTTCAGGTCCTTCTGAAAGGTCTGATACGCGTGCTCCTGCGCTTTTGCAGACTGATACGCCATAATTTCTCCTCGCAAATATCGCTGAGGACCGCCTCATTTTCTGAGATATTCCGGACGAAGATCGCGCCGTCCTGGTCGGTCCTATATGTTATTATATCGTAATCCCGAAATAATTCCAATACCCGGCCGGAGGGATGGCCAAAATTATTTTTTCCCACCTGAATGACCGCCGCGTCCGGAGACACCGCCTTCAAAAATTCCTCCGAGGTGGAATACCGGCTGCCGTGGTGTCCAGTCTTCAGGATGTGAGCCTCCGCCCCTCCGCCCCGGGCCAGCAGATCAGTCTCTCCCTCAAATCCCATATCCCCCGTCATGAGTACCGTGAGTTTCTTCCAGTGAATGCGAAATATCAGGCAGGACGCGTTCTCATCCGCATCGTCGGCGATCAGCCGCCGGTATTCCGCCTCGCTTTTCCTCTCCGGAGCCAGCACTTCCACCCACACGTCCTGATCCAGACGGATCCGGTCTCCCTTCTTCAAATACAGCATCTCCGTTTCCTGTTTCCCGCTTTCCCTCTGCAGCCCAGCTCTGATCTCCTCTTCGCGAAGCCTGTTTCCTTCGTATAATCCGATTTTTTCCACGGGCATGATCGCGGCCAGTTCCTCTATTCCCCGGTAATGATCCGCGTGCAGATGCGTTGCCAGCGCCAGGTCGATCTTCTTCACGCCATTCTTCAGCAGATAGGGCGCCAGCGTCTTCTTTCCTATATTGTAGTTCCGGTTTCCGCCTCCGTCCACCAGCACATTCCTGCCTCCCGGCGTGCGGATGTGCAGACAATCGCCCTGGCCCACGTCTACAAATACCATGGGATACGTTCTTCTGGAAAAAGGCAGCGGCAGATCCGCAGCGCCCGCCGCCCAGGGGAATACGGAACTGAACGTCAGAATCCCCGCCAAAACTCCCCCTGCTATCCTTCGGCCGCCCCTTCGCATGAAAAGATACCGGCTCTCACAGCAGGCAAAAAATATACCTCCGTAAAAAAGCATCATCACTCCCATAGGCGGACTGACCGTCCGGAAGAACCCCCAGTCCCGTTCCGCAAAGATACGACCGGTCAGGATCATGATCCTGGCCGGAAGCAGCGCCCCATTCAGACACAGCGCAAAGATCCCCTGTCCCGCCTGCTCCGGAAATGATCCCAACAGGGAGACCGGAAGCATCCCGGACAGCAGCTTTGGCAGAAAACTGACCGGAAAGGCCAGCATCCCCAGAGGGACCACAACTCCCGCAAGCGGGATCAGCAGGGGATTTAGAAGGAAAGAAGACCATGAAAAATACTGAAATAAATACGCGGTGGCCGGAGCCATGGTGATCTGCAGTACGACCAGCGGGCCCGCCGCGTCAAACAGCCTTCCGATCCACTTACACCGCAGCCGGTCCGCCATGCCCAGCGCCTTGGCCTCCGCCCACGGCAGGATCACTGCCAGCGTCCCTGCAGCCAGAAATGAAAGCTGAAACCCCGCGTCGAAAAGCCGGTAGGGCTGCAGGACCAGCAGCAGCAGAGCCGACGCAGAGACTGCCGTGCACATATCATAATCCCTCCGCAGCAGCACCGCCGACGCGCTCATGGCGATCATCAGCGAAGCCCTCACCGCCGAGGGCGCAAATCCCGACAGCGCCGCGTAGACCGCCAGAAACGCCAGCACTGCCGCCGAGGGGACCAGATCACGCCTGCTCCCCATGAGCTTCCTCATGTAAAGATAGATCACATTGACGTGTATGCCCGACACCGCCAGCAGATGGGCTGTGCCGTTCTGCTGAAATTCCTCATACACCGTCTCGTCCAGATAGGACTTATCGCCAAATAGCATGCTCAGCAAAAGTCCGCCCGTCTCACCGTCCCCGCCTTCCAGCACCCGCTGCGCAAAGGCTTCCCGCATCAGCGCCAGTTGGTGGAAAAACGGACTGCTCACCCGCCGATCCGCCTTCAGGCCGCCCCGGCCCGCATCCAGCAGAAAAAACACATCCCGGCTGCGCAGATATGATCGGTAGTCAAAACATCCCGGGTTTCTGCGCCCGGGCGGCAGACTCAATGAACCGAAAGCCTCCGCCCTCCTGCCCACCAGATCCGCAAAGGAAGAAACGCCCAGCTGCTCCGGCGTTCCCCGCACCGACACCAACGCCTTTTCCCGAAAACCCGTCCGCAGCGTCACCTTGCAGTAATCCGCTTCCAGAGCGTTGTCTCCGCCCTCCCCGCGTCTCTCATGGGGGCGCACGCTCTCGATCTCTCCCGAAAGCCTGACAGCCTGTTTTTCCTCCGCTGTCAAGCCCTCCACTGTATCTGCTCCTGTCCGTCCCATCTCCATATACATCAGCAGACTGCCGCAGCAGCACGCGGCCAGAATGAGCATCAAAGCGGAGCGCAGCAGCAGTCCCGCCTCCGAGACCGGCGGAGACCTCCGCCTTTTTCCTCTGCTCCCCGGGACGAAGGCAGCGGCGGCGGCCAGAGCCGCAAGTCCCGGCAGGCCGACGCAAAACCGGTATCCCGCGAAAAACTGCAGAAAAATACCCAGTGCGAACCCCAGGGTCCCAACGGTCAGCGGCCGCCGCTGAGGCGGTCCCATGAAAAATCCCGCCCTCATTGTCCGATCATCCATTCGTCTATCCCCCTGTCCTTTCCCCTTCCATTCCCATTCCCATTCTCATTTCCTTTTCCATGCCCATTTGCTTTTTTGACCCCATTTTTTCCCATGTCCTTCTATTTCCCAGCACAGGCGGCTGGCCTGCAGGATCGGAGACGCACCTGAAAAGACCTGCTCTGCGCCCTGCGCCGACCCTTCAGCCGCCCGGACCGATCCGGCAGTACTAGCCACCCCCGGCAGCCATGACCTCCCCTGTAACCCTGGCCGCTCTGGTCGTCCCGGCTTTTTCGCCGGTTCCTGACGTCTCAGCGGCTGTCACCGGACCACCCTGCATCAACAGTATATCATATTTTATATTATTTAGCAAATTTTTGCTTTTATCAGCGGCCTGTTACCGGCGTGCCTTGACTTGCGCACATCCAATCCCCCCTCCGGCCTCAAACTTCACCCACCCAAACGCCCGTCCAAACGTACGGCAGATTTCACACTCAGGCGCCGTCCGGCCGCGCCGGATAACCATACGCACCCAAACATTCCGTCCGGCCGACCTGAATAACCGCACACACCCAGACATTCAGCCCTGCCGCCCCGCAGACGATCCGCCTGTCCGGACGGAACGGTTCTCTGAGTTGGAAGGAGGAATGGAAATCTACGGAAGATTGTGCTATACTTAATGCCATAGCTGCAGCGCGTCGGAAAAAGCCGGCAGTCTGCGTTTTAAGGAGGAACAACACATGAGCAATCGTTCGCTGAACTGTCCCCACTGCGATACAAAACTGGAACGCAACAAGACCATCTATGGGGGCTATGGATGCCCGATCAAAATTTGTACCGAGTGCGGACAGACCCTCATTGATCCCGCCATAAAGGAGCCCGCCCTGAAGACCCCGTTCGCCTTCCGCGTAACGGTCTTACTGGATATGCTCCGCGTTATGCTGGCGGTCTGGGCTATGTGTCTGGTATTCGCTTACTTTATTCTTGAGCTATTCTGGAATCAGGGCCACGGCTGGCTGATGGTGCTCTGCGGCACGGCGCTGACCGTGGTATTTCTCATCGTCCGCGGTGTGCGCTCGCCTTTCAGGCCGGAGGAGATCCGCCGGCAGATCGCAGAATCCATCGAGAGGCTCGACGATACCGAGTACGCCAATTTCCTTGCAAGCGCCGGAATATACATATATGAAAATTCCATGTACTGTCTCGATCGTGGAAAAGACAGGGCAAACGTACCCGAGGACGGTGCCGAGAGCGAATAATGGGCCTTTTGCAGGCCGGAAGATAACGGGAAAAAGCACAGAAAAACTACAGGAACACAGTGGGAAAACAGCAGAAAGGAAGTTCTTCATGAATGCAGCAAATGAGTTACTATCGTTTATAAAGAAAGGCACCTCCCCCTTCCACGTCGCGGCGGAGAGTGCGAAAATACTGGACGCGGCGGGATTTCAGTCTCTGGATCTATGCAGAGACTGGAACCTTCAGCGAGGCGGCCGTTACTATGTGACGGTGTACGGGACAAGTCTCTTTGCGTTTCACATCGGCGAAAAGCTGGAGACCTCCCATTCCCTGCGGATCCTATCCGCCCATACGGACCATCCCTGTCTGCGGATCAAACCCGCTCCGGAAATGACCTCCAAAAGCTTTCTAAAAGTGAACGTGGAATGCTACGGCGGGCTGATCCGAAATACCTGGATGGACCGTCCCCTTTCCGTGGCCGGCCGTGTCACCCTGAAGGGCGATTCTGTCTTCGCTCCGCGCACCCGTCTTGTGGAAATAAGCCGCCCTCTGCTGACGATCCCCAATCTGGCCATCCACGTCAACCGCGAGATCAACAGCGGACAGGAGCTGAATCCGCAGAACGACATGCTCCCGATCGCCGGCCTTCTGGAAGACGATCTCAATCAGGATACCTTCTTCTACGACTTTCTGGCTGATGAGCTGGGCGTCCCCCCAGAAGATATTCTGGACTTCGATCTCTATGTCTATAACGCTGAAGACGGCTGTCTGCTGGGACTGCGAAACGAATTCCTGTCCGCACCCAGACTGGATAATCTCACCTCCGTGATGGCCTGCCTCAAGGGGATCACTGCCGCCGGAAACGGAGACGTAAACGGAAAAAGCGTCAGTCTCATCGCGCTCTATGACAATGAGGAGGTAGGCAGCCAGACAAAGCAGGGCGCCGACTCCATGATCACGACGATCCTGCTCAAAAAACTGTACGCCGCCCTGGGGATCAGCGAAGCAAGAATGTATGACAACCTGCTCGCCGGCCTCATGATCAGCATGGACGTGGCCCACGGATACCATCCCAATCGTCCGGACAAAAACGATCTCACCAATTTTCCACAGGCAGGCGGAGGCTTTGCTCTGAAGATCAACACAAGTCAGCGCTACGCCACAGACAGCGCCGCTCTGGGCGTCATCCAGCAGCTGTGCGCCGCCCACCGCATTCCATACCAGAAATATGTGAACCGCTCCGACATTCCGGGGGGCAGCACGCTGGGCTCCCTCTCCTCCGCGTGGCTTCCCATGCTCACCGCCGACGTGGGCGTCCCGGTCCTGGCCATGCACTCGGCCAGAGAACTGATGGCCGCCGGGGATCAGGACTCCCTCAACCGTCTGGCCATGGAGTTTTTTATGGAGGAATAGATAGGTTCTATTCCGCATCATCCCCCGCTCCGCGGGCTCACCGGCAAAGCAGAATTCTCTATTATTTCATCAATATTCCTTCGGGATATTTCCTGCACGATACCAAAACGGCCGCCTGATCCCATGGATCTCAGGCGGCCGTTTCAACTGTTCAGGCCTGCTCCACTGTGTTACTTATTGTTCTCGAAATCCGCCTTCATCCCCGCAATTTTTTCTTCATCGCTGAAGATATTGGCGATCTGCAGACCGATCAGCTCCGCGCCTGTTTCCAGCAGCTTATGAGCTCTGTCTGTCTTCATGGCCTGCGCAAACTCTCTTGTATGCGTCGCGGCTTCATCCACCACCTGCAGACAGGGGTGGAACGCCGGGCAGGCATAGCTTACATTACCTATGTCGGAAGAACCAAAGAGCAGATCTCCGGGACCGTTTTCAGGGATCCCCAGTTCTTCGAACCGTTCTCTGATGGATCTTTCTCCCGTTTTGTTCTCTCTGAGATCCACATAATACAGCTGCTCCTGAGGGCATTTTTCCCACGTGGTCTGGGTGGCGATGGCGGCGCCCTTTGCACAGTCATCCACTAACCGTATGAGTTCTTCAAGATATTTCTTGTCTGCAGCCCTTATGAACATTTGCAGGACCGCTTTTTCCGGAACGATATTCGGAGCCACGCCGCCCTCTTTTATAATACTGTGAAACTGCGCGTCTCCTTTCGTATGCTGACGCAGCATATCCACCGCATGGCACATAAGCTGTACAGCGTTCAGAGCGTTTTTCCCTTCCCAAGGCGCTGCGGATGCATGGGCTGATTTCCCGTGGAACTCATAGAAGTATTCTGCCAGCGCCTGGAATTTAGGCATTACGATGTTCCTGTTATACAGATGCACCATCATAGCCATATCATATTCATCGAACGCTCCCTTTTCGGCCATGATGCTTTTGGCGCCGTCGTCTTCTTCGTCGGGCGTTCCGATCAGATGGATGTCCGCGTTCAGTTCATCCTGCAGATCCCTCGTTGCAAGGCCCGCCAGAATACTCATAGCCCCGCTCAGGCAGTGTCCGCATGCATGTCCAAGCTCCGGAAGCGCATCGTACTCCACCAGCAGCGCTATCTTATATTTATGATCATTTTCTCCGTATATTCCCCGAAATGCCGTTGGTTTTCCGCAATCAGGCCGGTAGGGGTATTCCGTCCTATAGCCGTGGGCCTTTAATAATTCAACCAATTTTCGCGAGGTCTCGTACTCCTGCCCGGACACCTCCGGATGATCGGCTATATCGTCGTTGACCACGGCCAATTCCGGACCGTATTTTCCGACCTCTGCAATGATCCGTTCCTTCATCTGTTCATATGTCATGATGTTCCTCCCATAAGCGTTCATTTTGCTGAACGTTCATTCCGCTGATTGTTCGCTCAGCCGCTTCCTACAACACAAAGCCGGCGATGATATATCCGACGAATGTGATCGCCGTAACGATTCCTATGTAGGGCAGCTGCGCCACCGCGTAATCTACGTTATTGATCCTGCAGGCGGAAGACGAAAGCAGCGTGACATCCGAATAGAAGCAGGCCTGTGCGCCGAAGCATGCGGCTGAAATGATCGCGCCCAGCGTCAGGGGTATATTCGCCCCGGTGGATGCGGCCAGCGGCAGAATGATCGGCGTGCATATGGCGGGAATGCTCCAGATACTGCCCGTTGCAAAGCACACCAGACCGATGAGTACGAATGTGATCGCCGGAAGCCATGCTGCGCTCATATAGGGGCCTGCGGCTTCGATCAGGAAATCGGACAGGCCCACAAGGGTGATCGCCTGCCTGTAAAATAACGACGTGACAAGTACTACTGCGATAAACAGCATATCTTCAAGTCCCTTGTAGCAGGCGTTGCAGAATTCACTGTACTTCAGTATTCTAGTCGGAACGAACAGGACAAAACAGGATACGATGCCGAAGACCACTCCGTAAAGGATATCGTCCAGCCATAAAGCCGTTATGATCACCACCGCCATGGGCACGATGAAGGCCCAGAGGTGTGATTTTACTTCTTTTCCGTCTTCTCCTTTATCTCCGGCAGCGTTCTTTTCTTCACCGGTCTCGATCCCCTGATTGAGCATGCTGCTTGATTCCGGCCAGAGCTGTCCGGTTTCCGCGACTCTCTGATAGGCTTTCTTCATCCCGCCCATCTTGGGAATGATCCCCGAAATGACCAGAAGAACAAAGATGACGCAGAGGAAGGGATAGAAGAAATACGGCATGATGTGGTAGTAAATGTCCATGGCGCTGTTGCCTGCCACGGCGGCCTCCGGCTGTTGTTCAAAGATTCCAGAGAAGAATACGACCCATGCGGAGATCGGTATGATGAGACAGACCGGAGCCGACGTTGTGTTGATAATATAGCAGAGCATTTCTCTGGGCGTCTTGTGCTCATCGGAAAGACTGAGCACGCAGTTAGCCGTTACCAGTATACTGAGGTAATCGTCGATAAAGATGATAATTCCGCATAACCAGGTGAGGAACAGCACCTGCTTTTCCGATTTCACATACCGCCTGGCCAATTCACCCACCGCCAGAGCGCCCTTCGCCTCTCTGAGCAGCTGAACGAAGCATCCGAACAGCAGGCAGATGATCACGATATAGTTGTTGTCCGCATTGCTTGCCGCCGATTGGACCGCATCCATCATGGGCATGAAGAAATCAGCCTTATAGTACAATATGTACCCGACCGTTCCGGATATCATGACGCTGGTGATGCACTTCTTCGTTGTCAGCGCCAGTACGAAAAAAGTCAGCGCCGGAATTAAAGAGATGATGCCTAAATTAGTCCCGTCCATAGTTATTTTCCTTTCTCTTAAATTACCTTCAGTTGATCAGAAATAATTGTTACGCTCTTCCCAGGACCCCTACCTGTAAATTTATTTCATGTTTCAAATAAATTTCAATTTCTGATATGCGTTCTTCCGACGGCTGTTCAAATTCCTCCTGTGTACCGCCCACGTTTCTTTTCTTGCTGATCCCCAGACTGTGATAAGGGAGCAGATTCACCCGTTTCACTCCGATCTCTGCACAGAGCGCTCCCGTGCGCCTTATGATATCGTCGCTGTCGTTCACTCCCCCGATGAGCGGCATTCTCATGATCAGCTTGTCCGCAGTTTTCCCATCGGCCGCCAGCATTCTCAGGTTGTCGATGATCAGTCGATTGCTGACTCCCGTGTACTTTCTGTGTACCTCGTCGTCAATGGACTTCATATCGTATAGAATATCCGTGACGTTTTCTTTCCGCGAGAGTTCCATGAGCGCCTCCGGATCTCCGAAGCCGCAGGTATCCAGGCACACGCTGATCCCCCGTTTCCCCGCTTCATCGATAAGTCCGCTTACAAATTCCGCGTGCAGAAGAAGTTCTCCCCCGCTGACTGTGATCCCTCCTTTCGTGTTGTCGTAAAAGCCCTTATCCTGCTCCGCAATGCGAAGTATTTCTTCTATGGTCATCGGCTTGGCTACGGGTCTCAGAGACTGGGCGTAGCACTGATCCGCGCAGACAAGGCACACATCGCATTTGTCTCTGTCGATCACCACCCCTTCTTCCGGATCCATCGACACCGCGCCCCGGGGACATGCCCTCACGCAGCAGCCGCAGCCGATACAGCTGTTTGGCAGCTGGATCAGCTGCTGCCGCGGGTCGATCAGTTCAGGATTGTGGCACCATCTACAGCGGAGAGGACACCCCTTAAGAAACACAGTCGTTCTGATTCCCGGTCCGTCTTCTATAGAAAATTTCTGAATGCTTCCTACAAGAATACTATTTTGTGTGTGACTCATTAAACGATCCATCCTCCGATCATGATTCATGCCGATTCTGTGATAAGTGCGCTGTTCTGTAGATAATGATATCCTGCGCTCTTTTATCCAGCTCTGTGAAGTATGCCATATAGCCCGCTACGCGGACCATGAGCCCCTTGTAATTCTCAGGCTTTTCCTGAGCTTTCCGCAGGGTCTCATTATCGACTACATTGATCTGGATATGTTCGCCGCCGTCCTGGAAGAATGTCTTGATCACGCCTTCAATAATATTCAGGCCCTCTTCTCCCTGCACTCCCTTCGGGTCGAACCGAAGGTTGAACAGCGCGCCTTCATGCAGTACCTCCTGTCCCATGGCGGCCACCGACTTGACGGTAGCCGTGGGCCCGTTGATATCTCTGCCCATCATCGGCGACGCGCTGTCGCAGAAGGGCTCGCCCGCCAGCCTTCCGTCGGGAAGGGCTCCCGTAACCAGACCGTGGGAAAGGTTCAGGGTCTGCGTGTCTATGCCAAAGGCGTAGCCGCCTCCCCTGGCGTCCTTCCAGCCCTGGACCGTATTTGCAACGTAGTGTATCATCTCTTTGCAGATACTGTCCACATGCTCCAGGTTGTTGCCGTATTTCTCAGGCTTGTTCAGCAAAAGCTGGCGAAGCCGTTCCTGTCCTTTGAAGTTCGCGTCGCATGCCCGGATCAGCTCATCCATGGTCACGTCCTTATCCTCGAATACGCATTTCTCCACCGCGGCGATGGAATCCGCCAGATTAGCCGCCCCTGAAATGTACATCCCCGATGTCGTGTACTGTGCGCCGCCGTGCTGTACGGACTTTCCGCTTTCCACGCATCCTCTGGTCACCATGGACGCGAAGATGACGGGGTAACGATTCATGTGTATGCTCTGCATCAGGTTGTAACTTTCTCTGATGATGTCGTAATGATGGATGATCTGTTTTTTGAGAGCATCTTTAAAGTCTTCAATATTCCTGAACTCTCTCGGATCCCCCGTTTGAAGTCCCATAAGTCTGCCCGTGGCGGGGTCGACGCCGTTGTGCAGAACGAATTCGACCATCTTTCCCATGTTTACGTATCCCGCATCAGGCGAACCGTCCGTTCCGCCGCCGCCTGGGCCCGGCTGAATACAACCGACGATCGTCCAGTCCCTCGCCTCTTCTATGGTGCATCCGGCCTTGCCAAGACACATCTTCATCGCCGCGCTGTCATTGAAGAAGCCTGGATTCGCCTGTCCTTCCTGTATCATCCTGCATCCCAACTTGATCAGTTCTTCCGGCGTTTCTTCCCAAACTCTTACCGCCATTGTGGGCTGTGTGGTCTGAAGTTCATCCGCCGCTTCCAGACAGAGAAAGGACAAGTCGTTAGTGGCATCTCTGCCGTCCCGCGTCTGCCCTCCCACGACCAGTATCTGCCACATGGGATAACCGGCGAAGGACGTGGCATACCAGTTGTCCCGCACTTCATATACCTCACATGCCTTGAGATAGAAACATTCCAGCATTTCCAGCGCTTCTTCCCTTGTGATGTTCTTCTCGTCGATCACGTCCTTTTTGTAAAACGGCCACATGTACTGGTCAAATCTGCCGAAACCGCATGCGGTGGTGCAAACTTCAATGTGGAAGTAAACGTGTACGAACCAGATCGACTGCAGCGCCTGCCAGAAAGTCCGGGGCGGATTTTCCGGAACGACTCTGCAGTTCTCCGCAATGGCGAAAAGTTCCCGCTTTCTCTTCTCGTCCGTACATTCCGAAGCCATCCGCTCCGCTTCGTCCGCCATTCTGTGCGCATATGTGATCAGCCCTTCGCACTGAATGATGCAGGCCTGCCAGAAATCCACCCTGGCCTGTTCCTCCATACTCTGCGGAAGCATGCTGTCTATGTTTTTCCGGCACTCTTCCATGTACCCTCTGATCCCTACGGTCAGGATCTTTTCGTGATCGCACAGAGTTTCTCCGGAGACGCCGTTCTCAAGACCCACGCAGATAATGTCGTCCTTTTCAAGCTGGCGGGTATGCTCTGGAAGTACGGACTGAGCCAGATCTTCCATGGACTTTCCCTCCCAGTATTTCAGGGTTTCAAGGATCGTCTCCCTGTCTTCCGGCGAAATGCGGTACGGATCATTGCTTCTTGTCGTGATCTCGTCAATATCGCTGATATACCACGAACTGGACTGAAATTCCGGATGCAGGTTGGCGCCCCTGTATGCGTTTGTCGCTGTTCCCACGACCAGTTCATCATCCATGATGAGCGTCGTCATGTTCTCCATGATGTAGTTGACCACCCTGGCCCGAAAAACAGGAACTGCATCTCCGGCAAATTTCTGATATGCCTCCGTCGCCAGAACCAGCCTCTCTGCCGTGATCGTTGGGATCGTGCTGAAAAGCTTTTCCCTCATTCTATTCACTCTCGGTGTTAACATCGTATCCTCCTCCCGTTTCTCAACCTTTACAAATATTATGTAAGATGAAAAAGTCCAAGACAACAACTGGATTGCCTACTTTTCTGATCGGGTTGCTTTCAAAGCAAATAGGAAATATAATCTAAAATTACAAAAAATATTTACAGATATTCGGTATGGCTGCCGGGCTGGGCAGTCGGATCAAGAAAAGCCATAACGCTGATTTCCCAAACATTTTAATTGTCGGTCCTTCTGCTTGTAATAAACGATTTTAAGCTGATCGGGAACTGTTTTCCCCAATGGATCACGGATCGACAGATTCAGGTTTCCGATGATTACTTTGCTGTAAACCCTGATTATCTTGCGAAAAAAATCAGCAAAAATCTTTTCCACGTTTTCTGATCTGCTATATAATGTGTACATAGATCGCGATCTGCATTTCAGCCAGGCATTCCATTTTCAAAGGAGGTATCCGGCGTGTTATTTGAAAAAACAGCATATCCAGATAACTATCCGATCAACATAACTATCGCAAACGTTACGGAATATCCTTATCACTATCATCAGGATGTTGAATTTATCTATGTTCTCAAGGGCGAGATCCGTCTGAAAAACGTATGTCATCATTATCTTCTGAAAGAAGGAGATATTTTTACCAACAGCGGCCATGAAATCCACGGTTTGACCGCCACAGGAAAAGAGAATGTGGTGGCGATCATTCAGGTCAGCAACCGTTTTTTCACGCAGTATTTTCCCACCCTGGGCAAGGCCTGTTTCATGTCATATGTAAACAATGATAAATATCTTAAGATGGATACTTTCCGCAAAATGCTTCTTCACATACTTCTGGATTATTCCAGGAAGAGTTTTAATTATAAAAACGCCTGCGTCGATCAGATGATCGAAGTCATAAACTATCTGAACCAGTATTTCAACCTGTTCGCCTTCGATGATCAAGTGGTGGTAGATTTTCAAAATGATAATTCCATCGCGGTGGAGCGGATCAGCCGGATCATAAACTATGTATACGAGAACCATTCCAGCCGGATCACGCTGGAAGAACTGGCAGAAAGAGAGCACTTAAGCACCTTCTATCTGTCTCATCTGATCCGTGATTACATGGGTATAAACTTTCAGGAATTTCTGTGTTTCGCCAGAGTGGAGATGTCCGAGATCCTCCTGCTGGAAACGGACCGAAAGATCAGTGCGATCGCTAGAGATGTGGGTTTCTCAACCACATCGTATTACGAGAAATTTTTCAGTAAATGGTTTGGACACGCCCCCCAGGAATACCGGGAACTGTACATGCCGCACATTCTCAGCGCTGCAAGGCCTGCGCGGCTTAAACGGCTTTCCGCCAATCAGGCGGTGACCCTCATCAGACGGTGTATGTCCGCCGTAAGCGATCAGGAAAAAAGCGCTTCCGTCATAGACCGTCTCCATCTCTCCCTTGATGTGGATCCTCAGATAACGCCTGTCACGCAGATCCGGCTCAGTCTTGAAGTGGTTATCACTCAGGAAGATTATCACATCATGGGCGAAGGGCTGTTCAGCCGGCTCCATGAGCTTAACGCTTCCAGAGTCATTCTGGCTTTCCGGCAGGGCGACAGCGAGGCGACCACAGCGCTGATCACAAACAGGCTCACTTTCATCGGTTATGAGGTGTCCACAGTATGCGACAACAGCTTATGCTGCGGTTCCTCCGCAGGGTACGACTCAATCGCCGCAGCCATACAAATGTTCCGGACCTGTTTTATTTCGAAGGAAAATATACTGCACTGCAGACTGCGGGATCAGGGCGAACCATCCAGGATCTTAAAGGGGCTCCCCTCCTGCCTGACTTCCTGCCTCGTCCCCAAACCGTCCTATTACGCCTACCGGTTTCTCAGGAATATAAAAGGAAGCCTTCTCTACTGGGGAAAATACTACTGCGTGATCAAAAACGACATGCCTGAAAAAGATTCGTACACCCTTGTTGCGATCAATTATAACGACGACATCGAACACCTGTACATGCGCAACGCCACCGTCTACGAAGCCAACGACATCATCACTTCTTTCAAGGATGAACTCAATGTTGACTTCAGCATTCCAGTGGAACCCGGCCAATATGTGATCGCAAAATACGCATTGTCAAATTTCAATTCCATATTCGCGCATATGTCCCATCTGGGCTTTCCGGAAGACTTTCCTCTGCCGGAAGCCTGGATCCACATGCTGAACACGGAGCCTCAGGCACAGGTGAATATCGAACACGCGGATGATAAACTGCATATCAGTTCCGCTGTAAAAGGCGCGGGGATCCATATCATCGTCGTTGAGAAATACGGCGGCGATGAATAGATTTCTGGACCGGCGGGTGACGGTCTGCGGAATAGGCGAAAACAGTAAAAAAATAGAAGATCACTGATAATGATATGAAAGTCAGCGATTATCTCACATTATTTCCTGTGAAATAGGTAATAACATCAAACAACCTTTCCAAAAAGCAAAGAAAAACCATGGAACTATTAAAATTCCATGGTTTTCTTTTGGAGGCGACACCCAGATTTGAACTGGGGAATAAAGGTTTTGCAGACCTCTGCCTTACCACTTGGCTATGTCGCCATATCGCCGGTCTCAGCTGCAAGATCAGTATATGCAGTCAGACCGCTGTATGTTACTCTTTTCTGCTTTATTATTATAACGTTTTTTCTTCTGGGTTACAAGGATTTTTTCATATCCCGTTTCGATAAATTCGGCAAAGCAAACGCCTGCTCTGCCGAATCTCTTTTGTTGGCTAGGGTAGCAGGATTCGAACCTGCGCATGATGGAATCAGAATCCATTGCCTTACCGCTTGGCGATACCCCAACATCAAATAACGTATTAAATTTTATGGGGTGGGTAGTGGGATTCGAACCCACGCATACAGGAGCCACAACCCTGGGTCTTGACCACTTGACGATACCCACCATAGTGTCAGCGGACTGCTGGGCGCAGAGTCTGACGTCTTCTTTCCGAGCATGCTTTCCTTCCTCTGACCGAAAGAAAACATTAAAAATTGGCGACCTGGATCGGGCTCGAACCGACGACCTCCAGCGTGACAGGCTGGCATTCTAACCAACTGAACTACCAGGCCGCAATTGGTGGGCGCTATAGGGCTCGAACCTATGACCCTCTGCTTGTAAGGCAGATGCTCTCCCAGCTGAGCTAAGCGCCCCAATCGTAAATGGTAGCGGCGAGTGGAGTCGAACCACCGACCTTCCGGGTATGAACCGGACGCTCTAGCCAACTAAGCTACACCGCCACATTAGCGCATCGGAACGCGCTGCAAGAAAGATATTACCACAGTTTTTGACTATCTGTCAAGGGATTTTTTTCAACTTATTTTTACTTTTTTATTGATCTCCCGACAGCCCTTAAAATATGTGTTCCTGTATCTTCCTTTTTTCACTGCCTTTCTATTATAGCAGATCAGAGCTCATCGGAAAAGACCATAAATGTATTCTTTCCGGATTTTTTTGCTTTATGCATGGCAGTGGCGGCCCGTTTTAAATAGGTATTCAGATCGCCGTCCGAATCGTCGATGTATGCCACGCCGCCGCTGACTGTGGCGTGCACCGGCTTTCCTGAGACGAAGCGGATCTCTTCCACCGCTTTGCGCACCCACTCGGCCAGGGCCTCGGGTCTCTCTTCCTCGTTCCAGGATTCAGCCATTAAAACGAAACTGTCTCCGCTGTAGCGGCCCGCACAGCGGACGGATTCCGGCAGAGCGCAGAATTTCTCCGAAAGCTCTTTCAGTATTTCATTGCATGTCTCCTGCCCCAGGATTTCGTTCAGCAGGCCGAAATCGTCGAAGTCAAACAGGAGGATCGCCTGATCTTCCTCCGAATGCAGACGTTTTCCCATGAGTTCAAGCACGCCCATGCGATTATACATTCCGGTCAAAACGTCTCTTGTCTTCGCCCGCTCCAGCTCCTGTTCCTGTTTATCCAGGCGAATGGCCACGTCGTTGACGCTCTCCATAATAGATGCCAGTTCATCGCCCTGAGCGTATTCGCACCGCGCGGAGCAGTCTCCCTCCGCAATGCGCTTCAGACGCTGTCTGAGCTGGGTCAGCGGAAAGAGCAGCGACTGGACGATAAAATAACATGCGGCTACCGTGGCCACGGCGATCAGAATGCTGACGATACCCAGCGTTCTCGTTGCCTTTACCGCCGGTCCCAGTATCTCCTCATTGTCCATCGCCACCAGAACGACCCAGTCCAGTTCCTCCATCTGATTGTAGGCCGCAACAGTGTCCACGCCCCGATTATTATAGCGGATGATCCCCGAAGGTTTTTCCAGCGTGCCCGCGGAGACCTGGCGCAGCAGTTCGTCAAGTTCTTCCCGGTCCTGAAATTCTCCCACGGCCAGATCCATTTTCTCCTGCGAACCGTGATAGATCAGCGTGGCGTTCTCGTCTATGACGTAGACGTATCCTGTTTCACCGATCTCCACTTCGTCGATATAAAGGTTCAGATTGCTCAGATTGACCACCCGTTTCAGCAGTCCGATGACCGCGCCGGACTCATCCTTCACGGGAACTACGATGTTTATATTTCGTGAACCGTCCGCATTGATCACCGTATTTCGATACAGCTCGGTTCCGCCCATGATGGACTTATACATTTCCGTGTTTGCAACAGAATGTCCTTCTTCATTTTTGTTGTAGGCCAGTATGGTTTTGCCTGTGGCGTCGATCAGCGCGCCGCCGTCTATATTATCATTGATCGTGGTCGTCCGCTCAAAGAGGCTTTCCACCTCCGCATCCCAGTATTCCGTCTCGCCCGGTCCGGCGCCCTGCTCATGCGCCTGCAGACATTCTCTGTACGCAGTCACCTGGCCGAAAAAACGGCTGTCCATTTCCTGCCCGTTACAGAAATCATAAATATGCGCGGACACCACGTTAGCCAGACTGGCAAGAGATTTCTCCTGAAGATCATGCACCGTATTCTTCATCTGTATATTGACTGTAAAAGCGACGGCAAGACTGGGGACGATCGAGATCAGCACCATCGCAATAATTAATTTTTTCCCGACTTTCATTGATTTTCTCCATAGCTCAATTGAAATATCCGCGCCCTCCAGAACCGTTCCCGGTCTCTCAGCCGCCCCTCTGCCGCCCTCCGCGGCATTTTCCGGACGCCCTTATCATACCATATCCTCCCGTACCGCACCAGTGCCATCGCAAAATTATGCGTGGGGCCTCTTTCACACAGACAGGTTTTAACTCATACACTGGCACAGAGACGAAAAACGTCTCCGGCCCGCTGATTTCACCGGCTGTCCGGGACTTTCTTCCGGCGTCATGATTCAGCCGCGGCCGTCTATTTAAACTATTGGAGGCAATCTATGAAGCAGCAATTTACAAATTCAAATCAGTCGCTTGACAGTCTGCCGCTGGGCACACGCGGCGTAGTCAGCTCCCTGACGGCAAACGGCGTACAGCGCCGCAGAATGCTGGATCTGGGACTTGTGGAGGGCGCGGAAGTGGCGGCCCTGCATCAGAGTCCCTCCGGCGACCCCACGGCTTATTCCGTCATGGGCGCAGTGATCGCTCTTCGCAGAGACGATGCGAGAAAAATCTTGTTGGAAAGCAACTGCGAAAGGTGAAGCGTATGGAAAAAGTAACTGTAGCGCTGGCCGGAAACCCTAACGTGGGTAAGAGTACAGTCTTCAACTCTCTGACCGGCATGCATCAACACACTGGAAACTGGCCCGGAAAAACCGTTTCCAACGCCCGCGGCACCTACGAATACAACGGCGCCGAGGTCACGCTGGTCGATCTGCCCGGTACTTATTCCCTGTTTGCCAGCTCTGTGGAAGAGGAGATCGCCCGGGATTATCTGTGCGGCGGCGAACCGAATCTGGTGATCTGCGTCACCGACGCCACCTGTCTGAAACGCAATCTCAATCTGGTGCTGCAGATCCGTGAGATCACAGACCGTATCATCGTCTGCGTCAATCTGCTGGATGAAGCAAAAAAGAAAAAGATCCGCGTGGATCTGGAAAAACTGTCAGAAGAGCTCGGCTTACCCGTTGTTGGGACCACAGCGCGTTCCAATAAGGGGCTCGGCGAGCTCATGCAGGCCGTCGACCTCATGGCCCGGACCCATGAGGGCACCATCCCCCCGAAGGCCGTTCCCTCTGCTCTGGCAGAAACGGCGGACCGCCCGGATAAACCGGCGAAAACGGCCGACGGTATCGGCGCGCAGACCGGCGACACGGACGCCCAGGCCGACGAAGCCGTGCGCAGGATCGTGGAACAGAGCGGGCGGATCTACAACGCCTGCGTTCAGGAGGAGAGCACCGATCCCCACAGTCTGGACCGCCGGCTGGACCGCATCCTGACTTCCCGGAAATTCGGCTATCCTCTCATGATCCTGCTCCTGGCGTTCATCTTCTGGATCACCATCGCCGGCGCAAACGTCCCCTCCGCCATGCTGTCGGATTTCTTCACCTCTCTTCAGGCGCCCATGCTGCGCGGTCTTGCTTCCGCCGGCGCGCCGGAATGGCTGCAGCAAGTGCTGGTCATGGGTATTTACAAAACGCTGGCCTGGGTGGTCTCCGTCATGCTGCCCCCCATGGCGATCTTCTTCCCGCTGTTCACGCTGCTGGAGGACGCCGGGTATCTGCCCCGGGTGGCGTTTAACATGGATCGGTGTTTCCAGCGGGCCTGCGCTCATGGAAAGCAGAGCCTGACCATGTGCATGGGCTTCGGCTGCAACGCCTGCGGCGTTACGGGCTGCCGTATTATCGACTCGCCCCGGGAACGCCTGATCGCCATACTTACGAACAACTTCGTTCCGTGCAACGGACGGTTTCCCACTCTGATCGTCATCATCAGCATGTTCTTCGCCGGTGCGGCCGCAGGTCCCCTGAGCGGAGTCCTGTCCGCCGTCCTGCTGACGGGACTGATCCTGCTTGGCGTCTTCATGACGCTGCTGATATCCGGCCTTCTGTCGAAGACATTGCTGAAGGGGATCCCCTCTTCCTTCGCCCTGGAGCTGCCGCCCTACCGCCGTCCCCAGTTCGGTCAGGTCATCATCCGCTCCATACTGGACCGCACGCTTTTCGTCCTGGGAAGAGCCGTAGTGATCGCGGCTCCCGCCGGGCTGATCATCTGGCTTCTGGCCAATGTATACGCAGGGGACCGGAGCATTCTGGCACACTGCACCGATTTTCTTGACCCATTTGCCCGGCAGATCGGTCTGGACGGCGTCATACTTATGGCCTTTATCCTGGGTTTCCCGGCCAATGAGATCGTCATTCCCATTATCATCATGACGTATATGGCCACAGGCAGTATGCTGGAGCTGCAGAGTACCGCCGCGCTCCACACATTGCTGGTAGATCACGGATGGACCGCCACCACAGCCCTCTGCACTATGCTCTTTTCCCTCCTTCACTTCCCGTGCGGCACGACGTGCTGGACCATCAAAAAGGAGACACAGAGCTGGAAATGGACGGCGCTGGCCTTCCTGATCCCACTGGTCACGGGCATCGTGGTATGCTTTGCCGTATCCCATATCATGGGGCTGTTTATCTGATCCGCGCCTATCCAGAGAACTTCTTGCGAATCTCTTGAGAACGCAGCCTGACAAAGGGGCGGCTTCCTTGAAATCATGTCTGATAAAAAGGACGCTCAAAAACGTGCCTGAAGAAAGGATCGCTCAACGTTCTCTGCGAACGCGGAAAAAGAGATCGCCGGCTGTAATGCACAGCCGGCGATTATTGTATTTCACAGATATAAAAGAAACGGACAGCCTGAGCCATCCGCATCTTTTATAATAATTTTTACTTGGTCCACTTTTCTGTACGATCAGCTCTTTGCCGCCATTTTCTGTGCGTGCGCTTTGTTCTCGTGGTTCGGATAGAACTTATTCAGAACAAACAGAGCAATCGCCAGGGAACCGAAGGCCGAAATCAGAATCGCGATCAGGTTCTGATGGGTCAGCGCGGAAACGAAGTAGCCGATGACACAGCATACCGCTACGGTAAGCGCATACGGAATCTGGCTGGTAACGTGGTCCATATGCGGACAGGACGCACCCGTCGAGGATAGTATGGTCGTATCCGATATTGGCGAGCAGTGGTCTCCAAATACGGAACCGCCCAGCGTCGCGGCCAGCGTAACGGTCATGAGACTGGAATCTACGTCTACCCCGCCCTCCAGAATAACGATTACGATGGGGATCAGAATTCCGAACGTGCCCCAGGCCGTGCCAGTGGAGAACGAAAGGAACGCCGCAACGATGAAAATGACGACCGGCAGGAACGCGATGGGGAAATTGCTTGCCTGAACCTGATCGCCGACAAACTGTCCGGTGGAAAGCATATCGCGGCAGACGGAGCTGATGGTCCATGCCAGCGTCAGTATAATGTTTGCCGGAACCATGTTCTTTACGCCTTCCGTAATTCCCGCGAAGAAATCGGTATAGCTGATGAGCTTTCTCGGAATGAACATGATAAACGCAAGGATCAGCGCGCCAAAACCGCCAAATACCAGCGACAGCGAGGAATCGCAGTTGCCGATGGCCCCGACGAAATCCATGCTGAAGTCGCCGCCGGCATCAAAGAAGCCGCCTGTGAACAGCATAGCCAAAATGGAGAACAGGATGAGCCCCAAAATGGGAATGACCAGATCTCTTACCTTTCCCTCGTTGGAGGTTTCCAGATCGACCGCAGCCTTTGAATCGACGGCGTCCAGATTCCCTTCTCTGGCCATGGCTTCGAATTTTTTCATTGGGCCGTAGCCGATATGTAAGGTCGCCACTACGATGACCATGGTAATCGTCAGCAGCGCGTACAGGTTGAACGGGATGGTTGAAATGAAAGCCAGCATTTCACTGTCGAACGCGCGAGATGTGGCCAGATTGGAGCCAACCGCCGCAGCCCAGCTGGATATGGGTGCGATAATGCAGACCGGAGCGGCCGTAGAATCAATAAAATAAGCCAGCTTTGCTCTCGATATCTGGTATTTATCCGTGATCGGCTTCATTACAGCGCCTACGGTCAGACAGTTGAAATAATCGTCGATAAAAATGATAATTCCCAGAAGACCGGTCGCCAGCTGCGCCATGACCGGAGATTTGATTTTTGTAGACGCCCAGACGCCGTACGCCTGCGCGCCTCCCGACATGGTGACGAGCACTACCAGCGCGCCCAAAAGCGATAGGAAGATGACGATATTAATGTTACCGCCCAGAACCGAGCCCATGGTGGAGAATGTCGCCGTAACGGCCCCCATTACGCCCGTGCCTATCGTAAATGAATACGTGAAGGCTCCGATAAGAATACCTACCGTCAGCGATGAAATAACTTCTTTTGTTACCAGCGCCAGGCCGATCGCTACGATTGGCGGCAGAATAGACAGCCATCCAGCATAAATAGCATCCATGATTTAACTCCCTCCTTTAAATAAAATGAATAAGATAAGATAAGATTAAGTAATTGAGAAGTTTTCTTCCACCCTCATGGTATTCCAACAGCCGTTTGGATACAATCTACTATCATGTCCTATTTTTTTACTGTTTTCGACAAAAATCCCCTATAAATAAAAGACGCCGTGCGTTTTATTCCGTTTTTTCTCGTTTTTCGGAGGTTTTTATCGAAGCCCTCCGTAAAAACTGAGTGTTATCCGATCAATCCCTTCCTGATCCCACTGGCCACAGGCATCGTGGTATGCTTTGCCGTATCCCATATTATGGGTCTGTTTATCTGATCCAAAGCCCGCATAAAGGGCAGTACGACAGCGAAAAAGGCTGCTGTCCCGGCAAATTTGCCTGGAGACAGCAGCCTTTCTGTTATTTCTTCCGATACAACGGGATCCCGTCTATACCGCCCGCAGCGAATACCCGGATCTCCGGAGTCCTCTATTAATGCCTATCGTCCTTATCCAGATACACGGTCCGTTTATTTTCATTGTCCGCCGACGGCTGAAAATCCATGGTGGGATCGGGGAACGGCGCGGTCCCCTCCTGCGGCTTTCTCAGGCTTACTCCGGAATTCTGAGCCTGACCGCTGTTCTGATCCATCCCGGATCCGGATCCCTGGCCGGGGATCCCGTTCAGATCCGCGCCCTGATCCACAGTTTGGGGCCGGCCGTTCACGCTTCCGCCCTGACCGCAGTTTCCCGGCTGGCCGCCCATGTTCCCGGACTGGCCGTAGGTTCCATATGTATGATTGTGATACATTCCGCTGTCGTATCCAGCCGCAGCCTGCTTGTTCAGATACGCTCCGTAGGTGTACAGCGCAGGCAGCGCCAATCCGATCAGGTTGCTCACGATACTGTTTCCGGATACCAGATTCCCCAGCAGACTCAATACGCTGAATACCAGCAGTATGATCCCCAAAACGAAGCACGTCTGCGCCTTATCCGGGCGTTCACAGTACTTGACGCCCAGGATCCCTGTGATCAGTCCCAGCGCGCTGGACGCGATCAAAACGACCCCGAGGATCATCGCCACGCCGCCCACGCCCGTGCTGACACCCTCTCCGGCGCTCAGACCGCCCGCCAGAAAAAGTCCTCCCCCGATCAGAGACAGCACCCCCGCCAGAATTGAAAACCCTGAAAAAACGATGTAGATGATGCCTCCCACTTTCAGCAGCATTTTGCCTCTCAGCTGTGTGTTCATAATTATTTCCTTTCCGGCAGAAGATCTCTTAATCCCATTACCCGCTCTGCCTTGCCTCAATTGATCCGTACACCGGCGCCTGCCGCCTCCGGCAATCATAATTATAAACAATTCTTTCTGCCGCGTCAAATATTTACCTGTTCCTTCCCGCCGGGACGGCCCTGCGGCCGTCCTCTGTCCTCCGGGCTGGGACTGGCCGTCTCAGCCCGTTTCCCATCAGGTGCCTGCGCGGGAGCCGCCGGCGCGCTAAAAGGACGGGCGGTCCCGCGGCGCAGTACAAAAATCAGAAGGGCCGTCTGCCCCAGAAAACAGAGTACTGCCCTCAGGGCCAGCATGCGAAAGCGGAAATCAGGGCCGCTGACCTCCAGCGACAGATAGGTCCGGATCGCGTTGGCCGTCGCCTCCGCCGTCCTGCTCCAGAAAGAAAAATCCGACCATCTGGTGGGCAGAAAGCTCCCGGGCACCGCAAAGGGCGGACCGGCCAGCCATGCAGTGAGGACCACGAGCCCCGCTGCGGCTGCCGGAGGCGCGATGCGGGCGATGACTCCGGCGGCCGGCAAAGGTATGCTGACTCTGCCGAAAAATAAGCGCCGCCGTTCCCGCAGGCTTTCCTTTTTTCTGCAGCGCCCCTGTCTTCTCCCGCTGAGCATCAGCTCCGCCGCCGTATACAGGACTGCGCCCCACAGGGGAAGCAGCCGCAGCGCGGCGATCATCTCCGCCAATTCGTCGTACCGGATCACCATATCGCTTTTCAGGCCTCCGGCCGCCAGCAGTTCGTCCACGGAGAAGTGTTTCGGATCCTGGGTGATGATATCCAGAACGCTGAAACGCAGAGGTTCCAGAGAACCGCCGTCTCCGGACGATGAGTCCGTCCGGCCCCTTGCCCCGACGTCCGCTCTTGCGATGATCGCCTCCCCTCCCCACCGGGAGGCGAAACTTCCGGCCGGCAATACTTTTTCCACCGTGTAATCTGTACCGCCGATGCGGACGACGGCGCCCATGATCTCTTCCTGGCTGGCGGTTCTCCAGAGCCGCCGGGCCGTCTCCTCAGGCACGGCGCAGCCGTTCTCCGATACGGGATCGAAAATGAATCCCGAATCGCCCGCAAAGTAGATGACCGGCGCGAAGAGACTGCGCTGCAGATCGGGGTTGCTCACAGGCACGTCCCGCTCCCGCGTCCAGGCCATATAAAGTGCGCGGGGCTTCCTTCCCCCTGCAGTCACCGCGTCCCCGTCCGCCGCCCCGCCGCCTGCTCCCGCCGTCTCATCGGCGTTGTCGCTCTCCAGCTGGATCCGCTCTTCGATCAGCGCTTCCGCTGCAGCCGCCTCTATGGGAGAACTGTCCAGCATCACGCGGATCGTGCCGCCGCAGCCGCCGGCCAGCTCTGAAAGTTGGAGCAGTCCGCCATAATACAGAAGGAAAAACAGCGCCAGCGCGGCGGCGGAAAGACAGAATTCCCTCCGCTTGCCTATCTTCTGCCTGCTGAATCTCATCTTGCTGAATCTTATCTTGCTGAATCCCGTCTTGCTGAATCCCGTCTTACTGATCCCCATCCTGAACCTCCCGGACCCGGTCTCCCGCCTCCACCGGTTTGCTGCTGCCGCTGATCACTTTTCCGTCCAGCATTTCCTCCACGGCCGCCCGCTTTCCGTCCTTATCGATCAGCGTGACCTCCACTTTCTCTGCCTTCAGCTCCTGTCCCAGCACCGTATTGGCCTCACGCAGCGTCAGGACATAATAATTCCTCTCGCTGCCCCGCAGCGCGCTGAGCGGGATCGTTCGGGGATAAGACTGCGAGATTCCCGTATGATTCAGCGAAGCGGCCATACCGTGGGATACCTGCGCGTCTGCCGTCATCCTGACCGTAACTTTCGTTTTATCACCACTGCTGCCTATGGACCAGATCTGCAGTCCGCTGATCGGAACGTTTTTTCCCTCCGGCAATACGGACACCGGATCGCCGGCTTTCATATATTTAGCGTCCTCATCGGTCAGCTCCGCTTCAAAGATATATTCCGCTCCGTCAGGAATGAGCGTGCACAGCGTTTCCTTCGTGGCTGCAGCCCCTGCCCGGGCGTTCACTTCTCCCACCGTCCCCGCTATTTCCGCCTTGACCTGTCCGCCGCTGCGGCTGATCCGGCGCAGATCATCTACTTCCCGTTCTTTCTGACGGATCTTAAGCTCCGTCAGATCCAGATCTACTCCGTTTCGTTCTCCCGCTTCCGCCAGCTGTTTTTCCGCTGTCCTCAGCGCCGCCTCCGCGTTCTCCACCGCTCTCTTGTCCGCCAGAAGCTGAACGCCGCCGTTGAGTTCCGTGTTGAGTTCGCTGTCTGCCCTGGCCCGCTCCAGATCCCTTCTGGCCGTTTCCACCGCCTCCCGCTCAGCTGCCGTGCCCCCGCTGTCCATCTGAGCCCGCTTCAGCCCCAGCTTCAGTTCCGACAGTTCTGTCTCCGCGGTGAGCAGCTGATCCTGCAGGCTTTTCAGATCCAGCGTAAACAGCACGTCCCCCGCTTCCACCCTCTGCCCCGGCGCTGCGTTGACCTTGTCGATAAAGGTCCCTTCTTCCCCTCTGATATACATCTGATCGGAGGCCAGGATCTTTCCCGCAGCCGTGGTGCGGTGGGCCAGCGTGGCCTGTCTGGCAGCCTCGGTGTTTACCCTGGCCACGGTGACGGAATCCGCGGCTCTGGATATGGCCGTAAGCGCCAGCATGACGGCGAAAAAGCCGGTCAGCAGCCTGAAATATCTGTTTTCTCTAATTTCCATACGCCTGTCTCTCCCCCATCGTCGTTTTTTCGTTCCCCGCTATTCTTTCAGTCCGGCGGCCCTTATCCCGCTCTCCAGGTATTTTTGTCCCATCAGAAACACCAGCAGCGGCGGGATCAGCATGATCAGCGACGCCGCCAGCGAAACGGCGGCTTTCTCCGATACGATGTTGGGCAGGTACAGAGAAAGGGGCCACAGCGATCTGTCCTTCAAAAAGGTCAGCGGCTGCTCCAGCACGTTCCAGTATTCCAGAAAGGAGAGCAGCAGCGCCGATGCGATCCCCGGCGCTCCCATGGGCAGTCCGATGTAAAAAAAGGTCTGCCAGGGTCCAGCCCCGTCCAGCGACGCCGCCTCCAGCAGCGCGTCGGGCACGCCCTGAAAAAAACGGCAGATGATAAACACCGGAAAGGTGGAAAAGATAGCCGGCAGAATGACCGACAGTCTGGTGTCCAGCAGATGCAGGCCGGAAAGCACCAGATAATTGGACACCATCGTCACCTGAAAGGGCATGAGCATCAGCGCGATATACAGGGTGAACAGCGCCTTTTTGCCCCTGAATCGGTACTTGGCAAACCCCCATGCCGCCGGCGCGGCTATCAGCAGTTGTCCCGCAAGGATGGGAAACACAATGCGGCATGTATTCCAGAACATAGCGAAAAATTCCGGCGAATCCAGCAAAAGCTCCACAAATCCCTGCAGGGTCGGATACTGGGGAAAGAGAAAAAATTCCGCCCGTCCTTCCCGTTCCGCCAGCACCGGCCCTATCTTCTCCGCGATCTCGTCCCCGCCCATAAAAGAGCCGCCGATCAGCATGACGAGAGGCATGCACACCACGGCGGCGATCACAAGCAATATTCCGGTCCTGATCCGCCCTTTTCCTCCGCTCATCTCCGTCTCCTTCCCTCATTTTCTCCCATTCTGTATATCACGGCGGCGATTCCGGTCCCCCGCCGGCCCGCCGCCATCCCGATTCCGCAGTCCGCGCCTTTCCAGCGTCACTCTTCTTCCCCCCATGCCTTCTGCAGGAGCAGGATCAGCCCGAAGATCACCGCCGCCATCAGCACGGCTCCCGCACAGAGCTTTTCCATATCCATGTCCGTAAACCAGTTATTGAACAGGTGCTGCAGCATGTACATGCTGGTGTGAGGGTGCTCGCCCGCCACCAGATAAGCCTCCCGAAATACCTTGAAGGAGTTCAGCAGCGACAGCACGCAGATGGTAAAGGTGATTCCCGCCAGATTCGGCAGCGTGATGTAAAAAAATCGCTTCACCGGACCGGCGCCGTCCAGAGACGCCGCCTCGTACAGGTCCCGGGAGATCCCCGACAATCCTGCCATCCATAGGATCATGTCGTATCCTAGATTTTTCCACAAGTAGCTGACCACCAGAATCCAGAATGCGGCGTTGGACCCCATAAAGTCCACCGGAGCCCAGCCCAGATCCAGCAGAATATTGCCGATCAGCCCGTTTTCGTGAAACAGTATCTTCCAGATCAGCACCACGGAGGCCGCGGGCACGGCCAGAGGCAGGAGAAAGCAGGTCTTGAATCCATCCCTTCCCCTTGGCAGCCCCTGCACCGCAGCCGCCAGCAGCAGAGCGCTGATCACCAGCGCCGGGATGCAGACGACGGCAAATTTTACTGTGTTTCCCGCAGCCAGACGAAAGGCGTCGTTTTCCCATACCTTCGCGTAGTTTTCCAGTCCGGTGAACCGCCTGCCGAAGGAGTCCATAAAAGAGCGTCTCGCCACGTCCAGAAACGGCAGCAGAACGAATATCCCTACCCCTATCAGGCTGGGAGCGATGAATGTCATCGCCTCCAGCCGCTGTTTTCCCTCTTTACTCTGAGAGATACAGCTTTGTAGCTTCCGTGATGTCAGCCACAGTTTTTTCCAGATCTTTTTCCCCTGTAAAATAACCCTTCGCCTCATTCATAATCATCTCCGCCAACGTCTCATCCGCCGTATATGGTGTTTTTACACTATTGCACAGCTTCATGAATATCTCTTTCTCTTTCGGTTCGGGCATGCCCCCTTCCAAACTCTCATTCTCGGTCTCGGTCCCGCTTCCTCCCATGCCGATATAGACGTCTTCGTCCACGGAATCCACCAGGGCCTTCTGT
Organism: Bacilliculturomica massiliensis; assembly: GCF_900605495.1. Classification (GTDB taxonomy): domain Bacteria; phylum Bacillota; class Clostridia; order Peptostreptococcales; family Anaerovoracaceae; genus Bacilliculturomica; species Bacilliculturomica massiliensis. The sequence goes on along the minus strand of NZ_LR027603.1, from coordinate 671,753 downwards.
GCGGCCATGCTGACCGGAAAACCTTCCCCGTCTTCCGCAGTCTGCATTGGCTCCGAGAGCAAAAGTTTCACGAAATCTTCTGCGCTGTCCTTCATTTCGCTCTTCGCGTTCACTCCCAGTATCCCGCAGGGAATGTATACGTTCTCCGCCTGGCCGGGCATATGTATGACCGTGCTGTTCTCAACATGACGCAGTGCCAGTACGGATGCTGACAGCGACCCGTATCCCCGCAGTTCTCTGCTGTAGGCCAGCGCTCTGCCGAAAGCCCAGTGCAGCAGATCCTCGTTGTTATTCTGTTTTCCCACAGAAACTCCCCTGACGCCCGACCCCACGCTGAACTGTCCTGTTTTTCCTTCATTTTCTGTCCCGTAGGACTTTGCAGGCGTGTCTGCGATCTTTTTGACGGTCTCCAGAAATTCCCTCAGCCCGTCTTCGTCGATCTGTCCATCGGAGATCCAGGCCGGCGCACAGGAAGCGAAAAGGATATTCATCAGATTTCCCGGAGATTTGTCGCCTATCAGCGGTTTGTCGGGATGACTCTCCGCAAGCGCGGCAAGGGCTTCCAGCCCGGTGAGATCTCCGGCTAAATTCTCTTCCGTAAACAGAGCCGGCATGCGGAATCTGCTTGGGACCGCAAAGATACCGTCCTTATTTTTATAGGTGTTCAGCACCGTCTCATTCAGTTTTTCCGACTTGGCGATCTCTTTGATCAGATGACTGAGATCGGTCAGCACGCCCTTCTCCACATAGGAATCCACCGGCATGCCGTCTAAAAGCAGAACGTCAGGCCCTTTGCCGGACAACAGCTCCGTGTTCAGCGTGCGGATCATATCCGCCGCTGTGGCGGCGCTGTCCCCGTCCATGGCGGTCTGAATATTCACCCGGGTATCGGGATGGTCCCTCAGAAACTCTCCGGCGGCTACCCTGAGCGCGGCATTTTCCCGCAGGGTATAGACCACCAGTTCCTTCTCCGGCAGGGTGGCGATGTCGGGATCGTACACGTATTGATAGAGCTGCGCCGTATTCCCGCCGTCCCCTCCCATGAGATAAAAGGAACCGTCCGGTCCTTCAATAAAATCGCTGAAATAGATCGAAGGCATGGCCAGCGAGGTAAGACTTCCGTCCACCAGCTTTTCCCACATGCTTCCCCCGGCGTTCAGCCGGTAGATTCCAGTTCTGCCGCTGATGTAGACGGTCCCCCCGGACCCTCCCCCGATGATCGAATAATCGGAGAACCCGTCGAAAGCGATATTCTGGACCAGTCTTCCGTCCTCCGTGCTGTAGCAGAGCACACCGCTTCCCACTGTGTCCAAAACGTAGATCTTATCGCCGCTGAGCACAAATCCGGAAGAATCGCCCATCTCACCGCTGCTGTAAAACCGGATAAAGTTTCCGTTGGTCCCGTATTCGCTCACTCCTCTTCCGCGCTGTTCGATGAAGATGTTTCCGTTTTCCCCGATCTGCATGGTTCCCAGCATCGCTATGTTCATGGGCGATCCGGTCTCGTCTTTCAGGTCGATATCCATTCGTTCCAGCACGCCTTCCCCGTTCTCCCTGAACAGCCAGGCGTCCAGATCCCCCTCTCCGTAGCGAAGGGCCATTACATAAGCTTTGTCCTGTCGGTCGTAGGCCACGCGGCTCAGAAAGCTCTCCGGCGGCAGCGTCCACTTCAGCGTTTCTTCATCCCATTTTTTTCCATCAGCAGAATGATAGCGGGTAAACCCTGTGACCGGATCTGAACTGTCCTCCGTGTATTTTGTATACAGGACATCCAGTGTTCCGTCGGAGCGCTGCAGCATCGTTGACGGAGTATTGTCCTCCAGCGGAAACTCCAATCGGTTCTCCACATAGCGCCCCATGGCTCTGTCCGTCTCCCCTCTTTCGCCTCCGGCTCCGCAGGCTGTAATAAAGATCATACAGATGCCAAGCAGCAGAGCCGTTCCTCTCTTTACACGTTTCATCTCTCTCCCCCTCTGAATTCCGAACAGTTTGTTCTGTATTTCCTGTCACTTATGATTTTCCGCGGAGTTTTCCTCCGCTTTACAATGCCATTATAACGGCCCAATCTCTAAACAACCTTAAAATAATCTTTAAATAACCTGCATTTGTTAGAGATTTCTTAGAGAAAAGCAGGTTATAATGAAGATAGTTCTTCTGACGGCAGCGGCGCGGCCCGCGCTGAGACATGTTTTTTCGGGCTTGAACGCTACTGCCGGCCGAAGGTAAAAGAAAGGAAATAAAAAATGCGGATCTTGATCATAGAGGACGACGCCGATCTCTGCGAGGCGGTAAAATTTCATCTGGAACGGGAGGGCTACCGCGCCGACGTCTGTCACAATGGAGGCGACGCTCTTCACTTCATTCGCCAGCAGGCCCACCAGCTCATCATACTGGACCGCATGCTGCCGGAGGTCAGCGGCATCAGTATTCTCCGGCAGATGCGCGCCCGCGGCATTGCCACGCCGGTCATCATCACCACGGCGCTCAACGGCGTAGGGGACCGCATCGAAGGTCTGGACGCCGGCGCCGACGATTACCTCATAAAGCCCTTTGCCATGGATGAGCTTATGGCCCGCATCCGGGCGGTGAGCCGCCGTCCCTCTGGCTTTGAACCGGATCGGACGCTGCGCTTTCTTGATCTGACGCTGGACTGCGGCTGCTACACTCTGACCGGTCCTTCCGCCTCCCACACGCTGTCAAAACGGGAGGCCGATCTGCTGGAGATCTTCATGGAAAATCCCCGCAGGCTCCTTCCCCGCGCCGCTCTTCTCGCCCGGGTCTGGGGTCCCGACGCTCCCGTGGAAGACGGGAATCTGGACAACTATATCCATTTTCTCCGCCGCCGTCTGAAGACGGTGGGAAGCAGCGCCAGGATCAAGACTGCGCGCTCCATCGGATACTCGCTGGAATCGGAGGACTGATATGCTGAGATCTCTTCGCAAAAGACTCACGCTGCTGTGCGTCGTCATCACGGGCATTATTCTGAGCGGAACAGCCGCCGCGCTGCTCATTCTCTCTGAGAGCCAGATCGACAGCCAAAGCCGCGTGACCTTTCAGAACAACCTGAATTCTGTGATCTACAAGATCCAGAGCGGAAACATACTGGACATCGCCTGGCTCTCCCAGCTGGAAACGGGGAACCGGCTTATCGTGTACATTCAGGACAACGGCGTCCCCATTCTGTACCCGGGCTCCTGGACTCCGAAAACGCCCAGGGCGGAACTGGCAGCAGCCGCACAGAAAGAAGCGCTGGAGCAATACGGTCTGGATCCGTCGGCCAAACCCTATTCCGTCATCGATATCTCCAGCGCTTCCTTTTCCGTCACAGGCGGCAGCGGCGACCGCTATCAGGCCGCCGTGGCGGTCATACCCGGCAGCCATGGAAATTGGCAGAGCGTGACGCTCCTGCGGGACACCTCCGCCGATCAGCGTCAGAAGATGATCATGCGGTATTCGTTTCTCGGTCTGATCGTGTCCGCTCTCGGTCTTCTCTTTGTCTTCAGCTGGTGGTTTGCCGGCCGCAGTATCCGCCCCATCGAACAGAGCCAGAAAAAGCAGACCGAATTCGTAGCCGCGGCCTCCCACGAGCTGCGTTCCCCTCTGGCCGTCATCCGGGCCAGTCTCTCTGCAGTGGCCGGCGGCGCGGAAGACAGCCCCCGCTTTCTGGAGACTGCAGATCGGGAATGCCTGCGCATGGCCCGCCTCATCGACGATCTGCTGTTTCTGGCCAGCGCCGACGCGGGGTCCTGGTCCGTCCGCACGGAACAGATCGACGTGGACAATCTGATGATGGCCCTCTATGAGAATTATGAATCCATCGCCCTCCAGCACGGCGCGGCGCTCTCTTTGGAGCTTCCCGAAGAATCCTCCGGACAGATCTCCGGCGATCGCCTGCGTCTCCTTCAGGCGCTCTCGGCGCTGGCGGACAACGCGTTTTCCTACACGCCGGAGGGCGGGCGCGTCCTGTTTCAGGCGCAGAAGCAGAGGGGCGCTCTGCTTCTCTCCGTGTCGGACAGCGGCCCCGGCATTCCCGACGATCAGAAAGAAAAAATCTTTGATCGCTTCTATCGGGCTGATCTGTCCCGCAGCAAGAAGGAACACTACGGTCTGGGTCTGTCTGTGGCCCGGGAGATCGCAGAGCTGCACGGCGGCTCTCTCCGCGTCTCCGACGGACCGGAGGGGGGCGCCTGCTTTACCCTGCGTCTGCCCTGCAGCGACGATCCGGGCGTAAAAAATGCCCCGGCGCAGTAACTTTCCCGCTGATTCAGCCGGAAAGCCCTGCGCCGGGGTATTTTCATTTCTTCGGTCAATTCTGTCCATCCCGTCTCAGCGGCTTATGTTCAGACTGGGGAGTTCGCCTGCTCCAGATCGACGATCCGGCTGCAGAGACGTTCCATCAGCGCCCGTTCATGACTGATGACCACTACGCCCATACCCTGCTCCTTCGCATAAGCCAGCACCACCTGCCAGATCTGAGCCTGGGTAACTGCGTCCAGCATGGTGGTCATCTCGTCGGCGATGAGAAACCGCGTCTTCGGCGTCAGCGCCCTCAAAACACAGAATCGCTGAAGCTCGCCGCCGGACAGTTCGGCCGGCCAGCGGTCCATCCATCCCTCCTGTATCCCCATGGCGGAGATGAGCTCTGCCGGAGGCGTTCCCGATTCCGTCAGGATCTTTTTCATCTTCCACTTGGGATTTACCGCTTTCTCCGGGTGCTGAAAGATCAGCTGCACCGGATTGAAAAGGTTTTTCGGCAGCGGCCTTCCGTCCAGCGTCACCGCTCCGCCCTTTTCCGGCTCCTCGTAGCCTGCCAGGATCCGTCCCAGCGTACTTTTCCCGTAGCCGCTGGGAGCGGAAAGTCCGACGATCTCACCGCTTTCCACCTCGAAATCCACGTCTTTCAGTACATAATTGTGCCCGCAGGGGTATCGAAAGCTGATATTCTCCGCTTTAAGTCGCATGGATGCACCTGACCTTTCCTCCGCGCAGATCGCGGAACATCGGGCGCCTGCCGGCGCATTCCTCCGTCTGCTGCGGACATCTGCCGCAGAAGAGACAGCCCTCCGGAAGTTCCCCCGGCAGCGGCTGCGATCCCGGGATCGGCGTAAAGCCGCGGTCGGGCAGCGCCTGAAGGAGCGCCCTGGTATACGGATGGCGCAGCGCCGCTCCGTCGCCTGCAAAGTCAGAAGATGCGGCGATCTCAAAGGTAGTGCCGGCGTAAAAGATCGCGATCCGGTCGGCGATCTGAAGGGCCGCGTTGATATCGTGGGTGATCATCAGGATACCCCTGCCTTCCGCCGCAGCGGCCCGAAAATCACGCAGCACTTCAGCCAGCGAATCCGGATCCAGCCCCGGTGTGGGCTCGTCGGCGATGATCGCCCGGCAGTCCGCCGCCAGAGCGGTCTGCAAAAGCACCTTGCGGGCCATGCCGCCGGAGAGCTGGTGCGGAAAATACCGCGCCACCCCAGGCTCCAGTCCGTAACGCGCCAGCAGCGCCTCCGCCTGTTCCGTCCGCCTCCGCCGTTTCTGCCCGGGCCCGGACGTCCCGCCTGTGCCGGACAGGATCTGATCTCCCACCTTCTGCAGCGGATCGAGGAAATTTACGGACTGCGGTATCAGCGCGATCTCTTTTCCACGCAGGGCCTCTTTGTCCCGCTGAGACAGTTTTCTGCCTTCAAAAAAAATGCTGCCTGTCTCCTCCGCATTTTCCGGGAGAATACCCAGGACCGCATGGGCCAGCAAACTTTTTCCCGACCCGCTGGATCCCACCACAGCCAGGATCTCTCCCGCCCGCAGTTCCACGCACAGATCGGTGATCACCTGCAGTCTGGTCTTTTTCAGTCCCTGCGTGTACTGGGAAAAGGATACGCCCAGATTTTCCACCTTCAGCAGATACTCTTCGTCTTTCATCGGCGCGCCTCCTTTCATATTCCCTTATACGCTGTAGCCGGACTGATCAGGGTCTCTATGTTTTTCCCCACCCGGTCCACCAGCATGGAGACCAGGATCAGACTGGCGCCCGGAAAAAACGCCAGCCACCAGCTGCCGCTGGTGAGATATTGCATGGACTCCGCCAGGATCACGCCGATGGCCGGTTCATGGGGAGGCAGACCAAAGCCCAGAAAAGTGATGGATGCTTCGTGCAGAATGGCATGGGGAAAGATCAGGACCGTCCCCACGACCAGCTGTGGCAGCACGTGGGGCAGGATATGCTCTTTGGCGATATAAAAGCTGTTCTTTCCCAGCTTTTCGGATATCTTTGTGTACTCCGCTTCTTTTATCTGCAGTACCTCCGCCCGGATCACCCGGGTCAGCGAGGTCCAGTGAGTCAGCGTCACTCCGACGACGATCCCCTTCATGCCTCCGCCGCAGGCGAGAGAGATCAGGATGATCACAATGGCGTGGGGAACCGAGAGTACCAGATCGATGAGCCACGACACCAGCGCGTCCACTTTTCCTCCCAGCGTGGGTCCCAGGATCCCCAGGACCACCGCCACGATATTGCTGAACACAGAGCACAGGACGCCGATCTTGATGCTCAGACTCAGCCCGGCCAGCGTGCGCAGCAGCATATCCCTTCCCACCCAGTCGGTCCCAAAAAGATGGCTCCCTCCCGGCGGTGCAAAGATGTTGGTCAGATCCACCCGCAGCATGTCGTCGGTGACCAGACTTCCCCCGATCAGAATGAACAGAAAGATCCCTGTCAGCAGCACCGCCGAGGCGATGGTTCGCTCGCGGATGCCCAGTCCCGCCGGCAGCAGTCTGACGCCGCCGGCCCTCCCGACGCCCTGCTTTTTGTGTAATTCCACTGTTTCCCTCACCTCGCATACCTCTCTCTGATCCGCGGATCCACCGCTCTGTAAAGCAGATCCGCCGCTGTATTTCCCGTATAGACGAACAGCAGGCTGATGATCGTGATCCCCATCAGCAGGGGCACGTCGCCCCTGAGCCCCGCCTGCACCGCAGCCTGTCCCAGCCCCGGATACGAAAAGACCTGTTCCACGAACACCGCGCCGCCGAACAGCTCGCTGAACGAGAGGAACTGCAGCGTGATGGCGGGAAGGGACACATTGCGCAGCACGTGGCTGCGGACGATCTGCCGCCTGTTCTCGCCTCTGGCTTTGGCAAACAGCACATAGTCCGATCGAAGCACCTCCACGGTCTTTTCCCTGGTGTGCATACAGATCCCCGCAATATTGATGACGCTCAGCGTCAGCACGGGAAGCACCAGGTGAGACAGTTTGTCCATCATCGTCACATCTTCCGCAAGTACGCCGATGGGGACGGAGAGAGCTACCGGAAACCAGCCCAGCCATACGGCAAAGACCATGACGAACAGGATGCCCAGCCAGAACGTAGGCGTGGAGATCAGCACGTGACAGTAGCCCCGGATCAGCTTATCCGTCAGCTTTCCCTCCTTCACGCCTGAGAGGACGCCCAGAGAAAAGCCGATCACGCCGGACAGCGCCCAGGCAGCGGCCATCACGGCCAGGGACGCCAGAAATTTCTCTCCGATGACGGAGAGCACCGGCCGGCGGTAGATGATCGACTGTCCCCAGTCGCCGGAAAGCAGGGAGGAAAACCAGCTGAGAAACTGCTCCGCCGGCGGCCGGTCTAGTCCCCACTGCTGGGCGATGAGCTCCCTCTGCTCCGCTCCCACCCGGGAATCCGCTCCCACGTAGGCCGTCACCGGGTCGATGGGGGACAGCTTCATCAATATAAACGTGATCAGACTGACCGCGACCAGAAGGGTGATCAGCTTGAACAGTCTGCCCGCCAGAAATTTTCCCAAACCGTTATTTCCCATGCTTCCATTCATCGGAAGACTCCTCCCTTATTCCCAGGTCCATTCGGACACGTTATCAAATATTCTTCCTCCGTGAGGCTGTACCACCGGCTGCCCGAAAGAGAACCCATCCGCCGCCAGATAGACGTGATCAGCGTTGACCAGCCAGCAGTAAGGCGCGTCTCCTCTGGCTGAGGTGTATTTCTGGATCGCTTTCCAGTAAGGCAGGGCCTCCGCCTCGTCGGTGGCCATCAGCGCCTTGTCGATCTCCTCATCCACCACGTCGTTTTTATAGCAGCCCGAATTGTCCCAGGCCACCACGCCGCCGGCGATGCCGCCGTAGTACAGGCTGTAAAGCTCTGAGGGATCGCCCGATCCAAAACCGTAGAATACCGCTTCCGTATGGATCTGAGGCAGGATCGTGTCCCAGGTCACTTTTTCCAGCGTTACGTCGATCCCGATCTCTTTTGCCACATTGACGAATTCCAGACACATCTCCTGCCGGTAGATCCCGTCGGTGTACAGCAGTTTGAAAGCGGCTTTTTCTCCGTTCTTCTCCACGATGCCGTCGCCGTCGCTGTCGCTCCAGCCGCCCTCCGCCAGAATGGCTTTCGCGCCCTCCACGTCGCCGTACTCCGAAGGTTCGAGCACAGTCTCTTTGTCGAGCCACGGCATCTGCTCCAGCCCCGTGGTAGATACGGAACCGTAGCCCAGCAGTACGCCGTCCACCACCCGCTGGCGGTCCACGGCGCGGTTCAGCGCCTGCCGGACAGCCAGATCGCTGGTCACGTTGTTGCCCATGACCGCTCCATCCTTGGCCGTCTTCCCCTCATTCCTCACCATGGGGAAGCTCACGCCGTAACACTCGATGCTGGGAATATCGATGATCTGGGTCCCTTCCACCGTCTGTCCGGCCAGCGTGCCGTTGATGGAAGCCACGTCCACCCCGCCGTTTTTCACCGCCGCGAAGGCTGCGTCCGTGTCCAGGAATACCATGGTCAGTTTTTTGATCTTCGGCGCTTCTCCATAGTAATCCTCATTTGCCGTGGCGATCACCTGCTGACCCTTGTCCCACTGGACAAATTTAAAGGGGCCTGATCCCACCGGATTATCCTTGAAGTTCTCGTCGTGAGCGTGCTCCGGCACAATGCCCAGATACGCCAGACGTTCAATGAAGGTGGAATAGGGCCGGGTCAGCGTAAAGGCCACGGTGTTGTCGTCGGCCGCCTTGATATCCCGGATCATGGTGAGGTCCACATCCGCGCCGGCTTCCTTGGCCGTCAGGTATGTAAACGCCACATCCCCCGCCGTGACCGGCGTTCCGTCTGTAAATACCGCGTCGTCCCGCAGCGTCACCGTCCAGGTCAGCTTGTCCGGGGACACCGTATAACCTGTAGCCAGATCATTTTCCCAACCCAGCTCTTTATCCCGCTTAAACAGCGTGGAAAAAAACACTCTCGTTATAGACCCGTGTCCGCCGGTGGTGGAGTCGAATCCCGTCTCCGGTTCCTCCCCTATGGCCACGATCAATTCCTGATCCGCCCTCCGCTGTTCTCTGCCGGAAGCGCTCTGCTGCCCGCCGTCTCCGTTCCCGCAGGCCCCAAGCGTTCCCACAGCCAGAACCGCGGCCAGCAAGACCGCCGCTGCTTTTTTCATCTTCATATCGATTCTCCTTCATCTACTGCTGCAGCACCGGATCCGCTCCCCGGCTTTTGCCGTCTTCTGCGGATCCGCACAAAAAAACACCATGAAAGCGACGCCGTTCCCGACGTTTCACCTTCATGGTATGGTATCTTTTAATTCTTCAGAATTAGACAGCTATCTTCAGACAGCGATTTATTTTACCACTTCCGCCGGGACCGTGTCAATGGGGAAATCGCCGCTTTCCCGTCCAGCGCTCCCATTCCAGCAGCGCGGTCAGTCCGAAGGACGACGCCGCCCCTCTGCCCTCAGCCGCTGCCGCCACATAAGAGAGCTGTTCCTCCGTCAGCCGGCGCCTTTCCTCCGATCCCGCCATCTTTTCACAGAGACGGACCATGGCGTACGCCGCCGCCGAATTTCCTGAGGGCATGGCTCCGTCGTACGTCTCCTTGGGGCGGAAGATCAGACGTTCCTGATCTGCGCCGGTGAGATAGAAGCCCCCTCCCTCCTGATCCAGAAAGTCGTTCACCATCCGATCCTGCACCTCGATGGCCCGCTGCAGGCCGGAGGCTCTGTGGTCGGCGCACAGCAGTTCCAGCAGAGCCCACTGGTAAAAAGCGTAGTCGTCCAGGAAACCCTCTCCCGCCGACTCGCCGTCGCGATAGCGCACGCACAGGCTTCCGTCTTTTCCGGTGAGCTTTTCACGCAGAAATTTTTCCGCCCGCTGCGCGGTCAGCAGATATTCCTTTTTTTCAAAGATCCGATAAGCTCTTGCGAACGCGGCGATCATCAGGCTGTTCCACGATGTGAGCACCTTGTCGTCGGTGTGCAGGCTCATCCGCTGCCGCCGGTAACGATACAGGGCCTGTCTGTCCTCCGCCATCTCCCGATGAAATCTCCGCCGGGCCGCCGTCTCCTCCGTACCGTCTCCCAGACCGCCGAATGCCTCCGTCTCCAATCCGTAGATGCGTTCCGGCGAACGCGCAAGCGTCCCGATGAGATTTGGGATGCTCTTGCCTTCAAAGTTGCCTTCTTCCGTGATCCCGTAGTACTGGCAGAAGGCCCGTCCCCGCTCCCCGCCGATCACATCGCACACTTCCTCAGGGGTAAAGACGTAATACTTGCCTTCCTCCCCCTCGCTGTCCGCGTCCTGAGCGGAATAAAATCCCCCTTCCGGTCCGCACATCTCCCGGATCACAAAATCCAGAGTCTCTTCCGCTACCTTTCGGTACAGGGGCTTCTTCGTGATGCGCCAGCACTCCGCATAGGCCATCGCCAGCAGGGCGTTGTCGTAAAGCATCTTTTCAAAGTGAGGAACCAGCCATTTCTCATCGGTGGAATAACGGCAGAAGCCGCCGCCCACGTGATCGTACAGTCCTCCTGCATACATGGCGGTCAGCGTTTTTTCCACCATAGCCAGTTCTCTGGTAGGCACCACCCTGCGGCAGAATCCCCCGTTCTCTTCGTTGGATCTCAGAACTTCCACCGTACTGCCCACCTCTGTGTCATACCCCCGCAGCGTGCGTCTGCTCAGCCGCTCCGATGACAGGCCCGAGGCGTCGTCGTACTGACGCTGCTGTTTTTCGTGGAGCTTCATGAGAAACAGCAGATTGTGGGCGGAGGGAAACTTGGGCGCGCTGCCAAAGCCTCCCCATACAGGATCGAAGGCGCCGCTGTAATAGGCCGCCGCTTCCTCCGTCAGGGTCTTTCCCAGCGTCTCCCACAGACGGCTGTCCGCTCTCCCCTTTTTGTCTTCATCTCCGGAAAGCAGACGGGCCACCTCTTCACCGGTCCGCTTCAGCTTTGCCGGATCTTTGTTCCAGGCGTCCCGGGCCGCTTCCAGAATATCCAGCAGCCCCGGCTGGCCTCCCTGCCGTTCCCTTGGAAAATACGTGCCTGCAAAAAACGGCTTCTGCTCCGGCGTTGTCAGAACGGTGGTAGGCCAGCCTCCCTGTCCCGTAAACGCCTGACATACTTCCATATAGACTGCGTCGATATCCGGCCGTTCCTCCTTATCCACCTTCACAGCCACGAAGCTCTCATTCAGCAGCGCCGCCACCGACTCATTCTCAAACGATTCTTTCTCCATCACGTGACACCAGTGACAAGTGCGTAAAAGCAGACACGTCAGCTATACCCAATAGAAAGAAAGACCGGCTTGTTTTCCCGCCTGGCTTTTGCGAAGGCTTCCCCGCACCAGGGATACCAGTCTACCGGATTGTAGGCGTGCTGTACCAGGTACGGGCTTTTTTCCCCGATCAATCTATTGGGTTTCTTCATCTGATTGTCCACGTGACCACCCCCTCTCAAACATGCATTCTGCAAACTGCTTTTTAAAATAACTACCTTTTATATCGTCCCCTCTGAACTGCCAAATTATTCAGCGCAGCTCTTTACAGGGCAAAGAAAAACCACTGCAGCTGGACGCCTATGCCGCGCCTGACTGCAATGGTATTTTATTTTCCCGCTCCGGCGGTCCATTCCTCACCGGCCGCCCATTCTTCCCCCGGCCTGTCCGGTGGCCTCCAGCCATTTGAGAAATATTTCGCCGGTCTGCGTGATGGAACTGCCTTGCCTCGTCTTTCCCACCAGGATCATGCCCCACCGTTCCAGTTTTTTCATCCGGCCCCGGAGCTGCTCGACGGTAAGCGGTCCGGCGGCTCTCTCCTCCGACATGCGGCACAGGCGGTTTCTGCCCAGAGAAACGCCTGTCTGCGCCGCCAAACGGAGCTGTTCCAGAATAAAATAAAAGTCTTCGATGTCCCCCGGGCTGGAGGAACGGGTGATCGTAAGAAATCCGGAGACCGCTCCAAATTCCGCCGGATCGGTGTCCTCCGGATGGACCCTGTCTCTTCTTACAACAAAAAACCCCTCCGGCCCCACCCAGGGGGCCCCAAAGGCCCGGGGGACCAGAAGCCCCTTTCTTTTACCCCATCCAGGTTTTAAAAAAAGGACGGGCCCCCAACCCCCGGGCCCCGCTGCCGGCGGCCCCCCCCCCCCGGGCCCCCCCCGCCGCAGACGCTGCGGCGCCTGCGCCGTCCTCCGTCTCAGGGCCGGCAGCTCCCCGCCGCGCCCCTTTTTGTACAAAGGGCGCGAACTCCTCCGGCAGATCTTCCGGTCTCACTGTCTCCCGCTCGCAGAGCGTCTCCAGATAATACACCAGATTCTGCAGCTCCCGCACATTTCCCGGCCAGGGATACTCCTGAAGCACTGCCAGCGCCTGTGGACTGACGCGCTTCGCGCTCTTTACCTCCCGAAAAAAGTGTTCCAGAAACAGGGGAATATCCTCCCGCCGCTCCGCCAGGCGCGGCACATGGATGTGCAGTACTTTCAGCCGGTAATACAGATCCATCCTGAATTTTCCGGCCTGAACCATCTCAAAGAGATTTCGGTTGGTAGCGGCGATGACTCTCACGTTCACAGGTATCACGCGGTTTCCGCCCACCCGCATGACCTCCCGCTCCTGCAGCACCCGCAGCAGCCTCTGCTGAATGTGCGGCGACACGTCCCCGATCTCGTCGATAAAGATCGTGCCGTTGTGGGCCATCTCAAAGAGTCCCGGCTTGCCGCCTTTCAGCGCCCCTGTAAAAGCTCCTTCCTCATAGCCGAAGATCTCGCTCTCGATGATGGCGTCCGAAAGCGACGCCAGATTCACCGCGACAAAAGGATGCCTGGCTCTGGAAGACTCGTTGTGGATCGCCTGAGCGAACATTTCCTTCCCTGTCCCGTTATCTCCCGTGAGCAGGACGGTGTGATCGCTGGCCGCCACCTTGCGGGCTTCGGCGATCTTGCCCTGAATGACCGGACTTTCTCCGATCAGTCTGTCCAGTGAATATTTCGCCACAAATCCTTTTTGGGCCAGTTTCTTCCGCACGTCGGTCTCGATCTCGCTGATCCGCGTCACATCCTGTATACTGATAATAAAACCCGCCGCGTCCCCGGGATTTTTCTGACGGTTGACCAGCAGTTTCTTTTCCCCGTATTCCACGATATCGGAAAACAGTTCCCCCTCGTAATTGACGATGCTCATCAGTTCCGGTCCAAAGCTGATCTCCTGAAAATGTTTCCCCGCCACGTCGTAATAATCGGTTCCGGTAAGGTTCAGAAATATGCGGTTGCAGAACAATACGCGGCCGGTCTCATCCACACAGAAGATCCCCTCGTTGATGGACTCCAGAATTCCGGTCATGCTCTTGTTGATCGTGGTGTTATATCGGTTCAGACTTCGGATCTCTCCCTGATACCAGGCTTCCACCGAAAACAGATTTTCCGCCGGCAGGTTCAGCGCCATAAATATCTCCATCACAGTGGAAATGCGCAGGTGGCGGAACTCCACGTCGATAATGCGCCGCGCTTCTCTCATCTGGGGAAATATTTTTCCCGGAGTAATGACAATATCCGGGCGGATCACGCCTGACCCCGGATACCAGGGAAGCAGGTTCAGGTGTCCGATGCCCGTCTCCCTCAGCTCCCCGATCAGCTCCAGTGCCGCCTCCCGGCTGCTGCCGAAGGCGTAGACTGTTGTGCCGGATTGGATGCTTACGATCTCCGGCAGCTTTGACAATTCGACGTTTCGCCTGCTGACCACCGCCGCAGCCTCCGGTCTTCGCACCCGTTCCACCATGCCCCGCACCGTCTCGCTGGAATACAGGATCATGCTGCAGTGGTCCAGATCGAATTCCCGGATGCGCTGGGTATAATATTCCTCCGCCGACGGTCTGCCCCGCTCCTCTTCATCAAGATACAGCACGCGGACTTCCTCCTGCGGCTCAAACAGTTTTTTTATCTCCTCCGCCAGAAACTGACTGGTATATCGATACGCCGCGACGACGGCGATGCATTTCTGTTCCATCTTCTTCACCCTGCCCCTTTCAGCCGTATCCTTCCCCGTCTCTTACCGTCTTCTCCGGATCAGCTTTCCCCAACCGCGAACTTCTGATCGCACTATTTATTTCCAACTTATTTCAAAACCTATTATAACCCAAATATCAACGTTTATCAACATCACACCCCATATCCCAACCTATTTTCCTTATGCGCCGCCAACAATAAATTTAAAAATCAATTGTTATCCTGCTACATATTTTTTTGATCACCCCTTATTTTTCAACGTTTCTTCTGCATCCATTCCTATTCCCGTCTCTTTTTTCTTATTTTGGGCAATTATTTTTCAGAGAAGGCGGCAAAATGGAACAGATCTTGCTCTTAAATGGAGTCATCATTCACGGCCGCCTTCCGGCGGTCCTATCACACAGGAGGTTTCTCTATGGACTATTTAAAAATTGCCAACGGTCCGGTCATGTGGCTGGTCTGTGGTCTGGGAGTGGGTCTGGTCCTGGTGCAGTCGCTGCTCTTCGTCAGAAGATCGATCATCGCAGGCAGAGAGCTGGGGATCACAGACCAGCAGTTCAAGCACGCAGTGAAGGCCAGCACCATCTCAGCCATCGGTCCTTCCCTGGTGATCCTTGGGGGCATGATCTCCCTGCTGGTCACCATGGGCGGGCCTATCGCCTGGATGCGTCTCTCCTACATCGGCTCCGTTCAGTTTGAGCTCATGAGCGCGGAGTTCGGCGCTCAGGCCATGGGCGTATCTCTGGACGGCCCGGACATGAACGCCGTGGCCTTTACCAACGGCGTGTGGGTCATGGCTCTGGGCTCCTTCGGCTGGGTACTTTTCACCGGCCTGTGTACGCATAAAATGGATAAGTTCCGCAATGTGCTGGCAGGAGGACGAAAAGCGTTCATGCCGTTCCTCTCCATCGCGGCCGTGCTGGGCGCTTTCGCCTATCTGGCCTCCGACCGCATTATGCGCTTCGACCAGGGGACTAAGAGCTGCATCGCCGGTTTTGCCATCATGGCTCTGATCGTTATCGTCAATCGAAAACTTCAGAAACAATGGCTGAAGGAATGGGCCATGTGCATCGCCATGTTCGGCGGCATGCTCATCGCCGTATTGATATAAAGGGAGGCGAAAGCAATGGAAAACAATCAAAACCGCTATGAAACGGATTATATCCCCTATATCGTGCGCTGGGGCCGCATCACCAATCTTCTAGGCGTGGCTCTGTGTTTCCTGCCCGCACTGATCCTGACTTTCGGCTTCGGCTTCAATCCGGGACTGACGGCTATCGTTACCGGTTCTCTCGCTCAGGTCAGCGGCAGCTGCATTTTCTGGTTCGTGGAACCCATCTCCTATTTTCCTGTACTCGGCATACCCGGCACTTACATGTCTTTCCTGGCCGGAAACGGGTCCAGTCTCAGGCTGCCCTGCTCCGCCGCAGCCCAGGATTCCGCCGGCGTGGTCCAGGGTACGGAACAGGGAACGATCATCTCCACTATCGGCATCGCCGTTTCCATCTTTGTCAATGTAGCCCTGCTGTCCCTGGGCGTTATCCTGGGCACTTCAGTGCTGAGTCAGCTGCCCGCCCAGGTGGTCTCCGCACTGTCGCTGATCCTTCCCGCGCTGTTTGGGGCCATGCTCGCCCAGTTTGCGGTGGCTCAGCCCAAGATCGGAGCCACCGCCATCGTCCTGGCTCTGGCCATGACCTGGCTTTCAAAGAATGGATTTCTGGCGATCTTCCCCGGACAGCCCACTTACGTCATCATCATCGTGGCTGTGTTCGGGACCATCGGCGTTTCCAAACTGCTCTTTGACAAAGGCATGCTGAAGGCCTGATCCCCACCGAAAGGAGAATTACCATGTCCGATTACGATATTATCATAAAAAACGGCTTTGTGGTGGATGGCACGGGCAGGCCCGGCCGCCATGCCGACGTTGCGGTAAAAGGAGATTCCATCGCCTTCATCGGCGACTGCGGCGACGCCTGCGCAGACAGGATCATCGATGCAGCGGGTCATCTGGTCTGCCCCGGCTTTATCGACCCTCACACCCACGAAGAGACCGTGGCGCTGTGGGACGGCGACTTTGAGGTCTACCTTAAAATGGGCGTTACTACCACCATCAACGGCAACTGCAGCCACTCCATCACGCCTCTTTCCTCCCGGAACGTCTACCAGTATTACTATAAAAACGGTCTCATGACAGCTGAGGGCGTGGAGAAATTCAACGCCTTCCAGCCTTCCTGGAACGACTTTGCCGGCTTCTGCGGCATTTTAGAGGAGAAAGGCGTCAACATAAACATGGGCTTTCTGCTGGGCCACGGCACCATCCGATGGACCGTGATGGGCGGCTCCAAGGACAGAAAGCCTACTCCTGAGGAAAACAGTCAGATCCATCGCTTCATCGAAGAGGGACTTTCTCAGGGCGCCCTGGGGCTGTCCACCGGTCTGGCCTATATCCCCAGCCGGTTTGCCGACACGGACGAGATCGTGGACTGCTGCCGCATCGTAAAGAAATACAACGGTACCTACGCCACCCACGGCCGGTATTATATAGGCATTCTCCCCTCCACCGAGGAAGCCATCCAGATCGGGCGCCGTTCCGGCGCGCGGGTCCAGGTATCTCACCTGACTCCTACCTCCCCGGAATCCTACGACGCCATTCTGAACGCCCGCAGAGAAGGCATTCAGATCGCCGCCGACGTAGTCCCCCGCAGCGCAGGCCACTGCATGCGCAAGGACCGGCTGATCCAGTTCATCATGGCCGTGTCCGCCACCCTGTTCGACATGGGTGTGGAAGGGGTAAAAAAGGCGCTGTCCGACCCGGAGGGCCGTCGGGTAGTCCGCAAAGAGGCGTACATTCTGGGAACGGATATGACCGCCATGCGTCTCATCAACACCGGTATCCCTGCCTTCGAAAATAAGAGCGTTCAGGAAATCGCAGACCATATGGGGCGGGGCGGCGACGCCTTCGACGTACTGCTGGATCTCATCGGAGATGAGCGCCAGTACACATTCTGGCTTGGCGGACCTGTGCGGGCGGACTATCCGCTGACGCCTCATCCCCGGAATATCCTGGAGAATCCTTACGTGATGGCGGGCTCCGATCGGATCTTCGCGGAACCCTGGGACCCCATGTCCTGGTACGAGCTTCAGCGCCGCGGTTCTTTCCCCATTTTCATGGAGATGTACCGAAAAAAGGGCATTTCCGTGGAGGAGATCGTCCGCAGAAATACCACCCTGGCGGCGGAGCAGTTCGCCATCGCCGACAGAGGGCGGCTGGCCCCGGGCATGAAGGCGGATATCAGCGTGATCGATCTGGACCGCTATTCCTATCCCTCGCCCTTTGAGATCGACTACAGCAACGCTTCCGAGACGGCTGCCGGCGTAGAATATGTGCTGGTCAACGGCAAAGTCACGCTGGATCAGGGACGGGTTCTGAAAACCAGAGCAGGACAGATCGTGCGCCGCGGAGATTGAACTGCGGCAGCCAAACAGAAAACAACGCCGCCCCTGCACACAGGGACGGCCAGAAATAAAGGAGAACGGTTATGGGAATAAAAACAGCATACAAGGGCTACAAGGCCTATGATTATTTAGAAAAGGGGACCGATCTTTCCGATATGGAACTGTGCGCAGGCGAAAAGCGCGTGCCGGAGTATCTGATCCCTCTCAGCGAAGAACAGGAATCCAGAGTCCTCACTCTGGCCAGGGAAACTATCTGCATCTCTCTTCACGAGCATCCCGTGCTCTTCCCCGAAAACCTGCAGGCGGACGTCTTTGAATATAACCGTGAGGGCAGGCAGCGCTGCGCCTACGAAGCACTGTCCAAAGGCTATTTTGACGTGGTCTTCGACAACATGATGGACGGCACCTGCAACATCATGTCCAGGGGCGGCTGGAAATGGGACGAAGTTCTCCACGACATCGGCATGCGTTCCTGCGACCTTGCCCATCAGGATTTCGCCATCAAATGCGAGACCATAGAGGATATTTACCGCGCTCACCGCGAGGGCAGGATCGCCGTCGTCTTCGTTCTGGAGGGCGCTTCCCCCATCGAAAACGAAGTGGACCGCCTGGATATTCTCTACGGCTTCGGCGTCCGCTCTATGGGGATCACCTACAGCGAGACCAACGGACTTGGCTCCGGCATGAAAGAAGAAAACGACGGCGGACTGACGCTGTTCGGAAAGAAATGCGTGGAACGCATGAACCGGCTGGGCATGCTCATCGACTGCTCTCACTCCGGCGATAAGACCACCATGGATACCATCCAGTACAGCAAAAAACCCATCGTGCTCAGCCACGTGGGCGCCAAAGGCCTGTGGAACAGCAAGCGCCTGGTAGACGATGACATCCTGAAAGCCTGCGCGGCCAAGGGCGGACTTATCGGCATCGAAGCCGCGCCCCATACCACCCTGACCCAGGCTCATCCCCTTCACTGCGTGGACTCCGTTATGGAACACTTTGAATATGTAAAGGATCTGGTGGGTATCGACCATGTCTCCTTCGGACCCGACACCCTGTACGGCGATCACGTGGGCCTGCACAACGCTTACGCACGCAAACTCTCTATCAAGGCCATTCAGGGCGAAGGCTTTGAGCGCGTCGAATACGTCAGGGGCATGGAAAACCCCACTGAGGCCGGCAAGAACATCCTCCGATATCTGGTCAAGGCCGGCTACAGCGACGAGGATATCCGCAAAGTCGCCGGCGGCAACGCCCTGCGTCTTCTGAAAGAGGTCTGGGTCAGATAAAAACAGAAAGAGCACCGGCGGCACAGGGCGTCAGACGGCTGTCCGTTCATCCGGCAGCGTCCCTGACACCAGCTCGATGAGCAGCTCTATGGGCGGGCTGATCCACTTATTCTTGTGATGACCGCAGACTGCCGTTATGGTCCGGCCGTCCAGCTCCGTGGCCACGGCGCGGAGCCTTCCGTCCCTCAATTCTTCCTCTACGGTGAAGGTGGGCAGGTAGGAAAAACCCATGTCGCTCATCACCAGATTTTTTATGGTTGGGATGCTCCAGAGTTCAGTTATACGGTCCATCACAATATCTTTTTCCTTCATGTGACGTTCAAATATCTGCCGGAATATGCAGTCCGCTTCATTGATGATAAAGGGCGCTCTCAGCCGGCGGTCCGCCGCGACCAGATCCGCAAGCTGCGGAGGCTCCGAAAAATCCGCCCTGAACCCCGGGGAGATCACCAGCGACATAGGGTACTCCCCGATCCGGTGAAGGCTCAGGGCCGGTCTGCAGCCTCCCACTTCCTGATAAAAGATACCCAGATCGATGCTCCCTTCGATAAGCGCGTCGCGGATGGCGTAGCAATTCATGGAGCGGATCACCAGCCGCGTATTGGGCGCCTGACTTCGGAAGCGCTTCAGAACAGAGGGCAGATTGTAGCAAAGCTGCGTCTCCGCAACTCCGATCTTTACCTCCTCCTTCCATTCGGAAAGTCCCACGCCGACGCTTTTCATCTTTTCCACTGACAGCAGCACCTCGTTCACATAGGGGATCAGATTCTCCCCCGCTTTCGTCAGCGCCATCTTTCTGCCGATCTTCTCAAAGAGACGGACCGACAGCTCCCGTTCGAGCTGCTGCATCTGAAAAGTGATCGTGGACTGAGTGTAGCAGAGCCGCACAGCCGCCTTTGTAAAACCGCCTTCTTCTACGATCGTCTTAAAGGTATGAAGATATTTCAGTTCCATCTCTTTCCCCTCCCTCTCATTACTTCAATTTTATCGAATGTTGTCATTAAATATTTTGATTTTATCAAAGGATCCATTTATGATAGTATATCGGTAAAGGAGAGTGATCACAAGTGATATTTCGTATTTTTCTCAGCTATCTGCCCTACGCCATCGTTACGGCTTACACCCCCGGCCCCAACAACATTCTGGCTCTGAACACAGGCAGCAGCCGGGGTTGGAAAAGCAGCGGCCCTGTGCTGGCCGGCATGTTCGCCGGTTTTTTCTGCGTTATGACGATCTGCGCGCTGGGCTGTTTTCAGATCAGCCGTTATCTGGACGGATTTGTCGGCGTCATGAAATACATCGGCGCTCTGTATATCGTTTGGCTGGCCGTTCACATCGCCCGAAGCAAGCCCGCCGAGGACGGCGCTCAGGTCTCCGCCTCTTTTTTCAAAGGATTTTTTCTGCAGTTTGTCAATGTAAAAATCATACTGTACGCGATCACGATCTATACCGGCTATGTGATGCCTGTGCAGTCCTCCCTGCCGGTCCTTCTTCTGGCCGCGCTGTTCAACACTGCGGTAGGCGCGTCGGGCATGCTGGCCTGGGCGCTGGCGGGCAGCATCTTTCAGCGCTGCATCAATCGGTATTACCGCGCGTTCAACTTCGTCATGGCCCTGATCCTGCTGGAGAGCGCAGTACAGCTCTTTCTCATGTAACCGTTTCAAAAACGCCGCAAAAAAAGGACCCGCCCCTGCGAGTCCCCTGCCGGACTATTTCTCTTTCACGGCGGACAGATCCATGCGCTCAAAGATCACGCCGCCGCAGAGCCATCTGGCCTTGCGCAGATCCCCCTCCGTGCGGACTGTCCAGGCCAGCAGCCCCCGGCCGTCTTTTCTCCATTTCTTCGCCGCCTCCGGCTTGAGATCGTGGATATTGTACGCGATAAAGTCCGGCTTAGTCAGCCCGTTGAACAACATGCCGCCCAGGATCTTTTTCCTGGCCAGCTGTCTGGGGCCAGCCAAAAGCCGGCCGGCCGCCCCCTCAGATCCTGCTCTTTCTCTGGCAAAACTTCTCTGTGAGAGCTGGCCGCGTTTCACCCGCGGCGCGTGCTTTTTCAGCCAGTACAGCACGTATGGGTTGAAGCTCTGCAGCATGTACGTTCCCCGGTAATCCGACAGCAGCGCCATGAGCCTTTCCGCCAGACAGCCGGAAAAAGTGTTGTCCTTCAGCTCGATCAGCAGCGGCACCCTGCCGTTCACCAGACGCAGAACGCGGCTCATGACAGGAATTCCGTATTCTGTTCCGCCCAGTTTCAGGGCGATCAGCTCCTGACAAGTACAGTCCTCCACGATCCGGTCAAATCCAGTCATCCGTTTCAGGCTGTCATCGTGAAACACCACGATCTCCCCGTCCTTTGTCAGATGAACGTCCAGTTCGATAGCCACCCCTGCGTCCACCGCTCTCTGAAAAGCAGGGAGGGAATTCTCCGGAATCCCCTCCTTTTTATTGTGCAGCCCTCTGTGGGCGATCGTCTCATAACCCGGAAGAAGCATTCGCCGCCTCCCTCACTTTCTTTCACACATGCGCCGGTCTCCGCCGGCCTTTCCGGTCCGGCTGTCTCGGTCAGAACCGCAGCGGGATCTCGGACCGCTGTATCTGCGACGCCTTTAATTTATATCCGTTGATCCGCAGAAACTCGTGAACCCCGTACTGCAGAACGTCCCTCATCTCGGCCGGTCCCGCAGGATCCAGCGCCCGGTCCAGTCCGCTTCTCATGCGGTATTCCGTAGTATACTTTTCACAGAGAGGACTCATGCACACGCCTTTGATATCCTCAGGACAGAAATCCAGCTTGACATACGGCGTGAACATGTTGTTTGTGAAACGGATCTTATAGAGCCGTTCCTTTCCGCCGCACCTGCTCTTCAGATAGGAGGGCAGCTTTTCATTGGGCAGGGACAGCACGACCCGATATTCCTGTTCTCCCTCAAAACACTCGTGTTTATAGAAAATACTGAGCCATTCCATAGTCGACTTGGCCGCCGCCAGCAGCAGCTTCTTCTGCTCCGTCCCGGCCGCCGACCACACTGCGGAGATCCCGACCAGATACTGGGCGATAATGTGGCGCTTCTCCTGTTCATCGTAAATGATCCTGCCGTGGGACAGCATCATATCTTCCCCATAGCACGCCGCATTCAGCCGGGTGAAGGAATCGATCAGCGCGTCCTTGGCGAAGGCGATGTTGTAGCCTCCGTCGTTTTCCTGCCCGCCGGTATAGTAATTCCACAGGTTCAGAGAATCCTTTTCATAGGAACAGGCCAGCACAAAATGGCGCAGAAAATCCGGTTCCTCGCTTCCAAACAGCAGGTATCCGAAATCATCCACGTCAAGCAGCGGCTCCAGTACCTGGGCGAAATCCGCCGGCAGCTTCTGCCCGTCGGTCAGATCCTCCAGCACATCGTGAAAGATATTGATGATGTTGGCCATCTCCGTGCTGTCGTTGAGGAAGGCCACGTCCGTCAGAAAAAACTGCCGGTTGGAAATAATATTGTGAAATCCTTCCGCCGAGGTATAGTGATAAATGTCCGCCGTCCGCCTGTCCTCGATGGAAGTATCCAGCAGCCTGCGGCAGACACTGTAGCGCTCCCTCACCTCCGGATCCATTTTAGACGTAAACACGTTTTCTCTGTAAAGCATATTCTCTTCCTCTTCAAATCTTTCCCCTTTTTTGTCTGATCCCTGCACCCGCCAAACGGCTGAGGATCCAAAGGGATCGGAGCCCCTCCGCTCTTACAGCTCCTGACCGACGATATTGATGCGCATCATGTTGGTGTTTCCGCCCTTCAGCACCGGTACGCCGGCGGTTATGACGATGGTATCCCCGTCCTTGATCAGGCCCCGGCCTTTCGCCATAGCGATAGCGTCCTCGAAGATCTGGCGTTCATGCTCCGATTTCCCGATCAGCAGCGGCCACGTACCCCAGCACAGGCACAGCCTTCTGGCCACGCTGGTCTTGTCCGTAAACGCGATGATGGGCGCCTGAGGCTTGAACTGCGCCACCACAAATGCCGTATGACCGCTGCTGGTGGGCGTGAGGATCGCCGTAGCTTTCAGCCCGTGAGCGCTGGTGCAGGTGGCATGTCCAATGGCGTTGGTGACGCTGTAATCTCTCATGTAGCTGCGGTCTCTCACGATCTCATCGTAGGGGATCGCCTTCTCCGCTGTCAGCGCAATATTCACCATGGTCTCCACCGCTTCCACCGGATATTTTCCAGAAGCCGTCTCCCCAGACAGCATGATGACGTCCGTTCCGTCCAGAATGGCGTTGGCCACGTCCGTAACCTCCGCCCTGGTGGGTCTGGGATTGCGGATCATGGAGTCCAGCATCTGCGTAGCTGTGATGACCGTCTTTCCCTCGAAGTTGCAGCGGCGGATGATCTTCTTCTGAATGATGGGGACCTCCTCCACCGGGATCTCCACTCCCAGATCACCTCTGGCTACCATGATGCCGTCCGAGGCCGCGATGATCTCGACCACATTGTCCACACCCTCTTTATTTTCGATCTTGGAAATGACAAACACATCCCGGCCGCCGCACTCCGCCAGCACCTGGCGGATCGCCTCCACGTCGGAGGCCTTGCGCACAAAGGAGGCTGCCAGGGCGTCGATCCCATTTTCCACCCCAAAGCGTATGTCCGCTTTATCCCGCTCCGTGATCGCAGGCAGATTCACCTTTGTACCCGGCACGTTGATCCCCTTATGATCCTTCACCACGCCGGAATTCTTTACGATACAGTGGATATCTTCGCCCTCAACGCTTTTCACTTCGAGTTCGATCAGTCCGTCGTCGATCAGAATGCAGCTTCCCTTCTCCACATCTTCCGCCAGATGTTTGTAGGAGACGCTGCAGATCCTGTCCGTACCCTGCACGTCCCGGGAAGTCAGCGTGAACTCCTGCCCCTCCTGAAGTTCCACTTCCTCCTGCTCAAAGGTGCCTGTGCGGATCTCCGGTCCCTTCGTGTCCAGCATGATGGCTACGTGAAGTCCCAGTTCCTGGCGCACCTCTTTGATCAGATCGATCTTTTCCAGATGCTCCTCATAGGAACCGTGCGAAAAATTCAGCCTCGCCACGTTCATGCCGGCCAGCATCAGTTCCTTCAGCGTTTTTCTGTTGGCGCTGGCCGGTCCGATCGTGCAGATAATTTTTGTTTTCCTCATACTCATATTCATGTTCATGCTCTAACCTCTCTATTCAAAATTATAGTATCATCTGTTTATGAAGATACTATTAGAATTCTGTAAAATTTCCGTTCAGGTCCGCCCTCCTTTACCGGTAATGCTCTGCGATAGCACTGAGTTCCGCGCTGACCCGACCCTGCAGGCCGGCGGGTCCCAGCACCCTGGCAGCCTTGCCCAGACTCAGGATCCAGCCCAAAAGCTCCGGCGTATCCTCCACATCCACGCTGAGCAGTACGCCGCCGTTTTCCGATCGCTTTGTCTTCTGGTTTTCTCCCCAGACCCGCTCGCTGACGTGATTGGCCAGAGGCGGATCCACCTGCAGCTCCAGCCGGATCTTTTCGCCCTTCATCAGATGATGATCTCCCACGTGCTCCTTGATATTGAAATCCTCCGGGACGGCGAAATGCTCCTGCAGCCTTTCGTAGCGCTGGACCCGCGCCAGTTTGAAGGCGCGTATTTCACCGCGCAGTTCACAGTAGGCAATACAATACCAGGCATTCTGATAAGCCACCAGCCCGTAGGGGCGGATCACCCGCTCCGTGATCTGGCTGCCGTTTGAGTAATACCGGATACGCAGAGCGCATTTTTCAATGACAGCCGCGTTGAAATCAAGATAGACATTCCTTCTGCCGCTCTCCAGATCCTGCGGCCTGCCGCCGCTGATAAAAAATCGTCCGTCCCCTCCGGATCCGCCGTTCCCCGGCGAAAACGCCGCGGACCGGCTGTGAGCTCCCCCATTTCCCGGCAGACCCAGCTCCGGCTGGTCGGCCAGTATCTTTTCCACAGCGCTTCGCAGATCCTGCTTGAAGAGAAACGTATCCGACGCCCACATCTGCGACAGGCTGTCCGAAACCGCGCTGCGCTCCGCCTCCGTAAGCGCCGGGATCCGCATATAGTGTCCCGGCGGTATGCGGTAACCGCCGTTTTTTCCAGTGACGCTTTCCACGAAGATTCCTGCCTTGGACAGATCCTCCCGATAACTCCGTATCATCCGCTCGCCCACTTCCAGCCTGTCCGCCAGCTCCGATATCTTGACCAGGCCGCCGTTTCTGGCCTGCAATATGAACAACATCTGAAGACAGTTTCCCACACGGCCCAAAGCGTTCCTCTCCTTTCCCACGGCCCCGGCTCTTCGGCCCAGGCCCGTCCTGCGATATCCTCTGCGGCGCCCTGCGTTCCCCGCGGAATCCCTGAAACTCACTGCGGGCGCCGCTCTTCGCCTTCCGCCGCTCCTGTCCGGCAGGACTTCTTCCGCCTGTACGGAAGAAATCCTGCCCGGATCCTGAAATAGTATATCATAAAATAAAGGAGACCGCCAGTCGCCCTGCGGTCTCCTTTCCATCTTCCCACGCCAGATCTTTATATTGCATATCTCAGAGCATCGCCGCCATGCCCGTCATGACTTTCACACTCCATTTGAGCCGGCGCCGCTTCACCGTACACCGGATATCAGTCCAGTTCCACCGCCCCGGTGTAGAGCTGGTAATACCGGCCTTTCAGATCCAGCAGGTCCTGGTGGGTGCCGCGCTCGATGATCTGTCCCTGCTCCATGACCATGATAGCGTTGGAATTCCGCACGGTGGACAGACGGTGCGCGATGACGAACGTGGTCCTGCCTTCCATGAGCCGGTCCAGTCCCACCTCGATCAGCCGCTCCGTTCTGGTGTCCACGGAACTGGTGGCCTCATCCAGAATGAGGATGGGCGCATCCGCCACCGCCGCCCGGGCGATGTTCAAAAGCTGCCGCTGTCCCTGGCTGAGGTTGGCGCCGTCTCCTTCGATGACCGTGTCGTAGCCGTGTTTCAGACGCTTGATAAATCCGTGCGCACAGGCAAGCTTGGCGGCCTCCACCACTTCCTCATCCGTGGCGTCCGGCCGGCCGTAACGGATATTGTCGTAAATGGTCCCCGTGAACAGATGGGTATCCTGAAGCACCACCGACATGGCGTTGCGCAGATCGGCCCTGTCGATCTCCTTGATGTCGATGCCGTCCACGGTGATCCTGCCGCCGTTGATATCGTAAAAACGAGTCAGCAGATTGATGATCGTGGTCTTTCCCGCACCGGTAGAGCCCACAAAGGCGATCTTCTGCCCCGGCTTTGCGTACAGTGAGATCTCTTTCAGGATCTGCTTATCCGGACTATATCCGAAATCTACCTTCTCAAAGCGCACATCGCCCCGCACCGGAATGCGCCGCTCCCCTTTCTGCCAGTAAAAATCCCGGCCTTCGCCGTGGACCAGCTGATATCCCTTCTGCTTTTCCTCGCCGTCGTCCTCCGGCTTTACTTTCATCACCTGAAAGATCCGCTCCGCTCCGGCCAGAGCAGTGATGATGGAATTGTACTGATTGGACGCCTCGTTGATCGGACGTCCAAATGACTGCACCAGCTGCAGAAACACCACCAGACTTCCTACCGTCATGCTGCCGAATATGGTGAGGATCCCTCCCACTGTGGCCACCAGCGCATAACCCACGCTGTTGATATTTCTTGTCAGCGGCATCATCATGCCCGCGTACCCCTGGGCTGTCTGCGCCGCCTTTTGCAAACGCTGATTCCGCTCCTCGAACTCCTGTCTGGCTCGATCTTCGTAACAGAATGTCTTTACCACCTTCTGCCCTGTCATGATCTCTTCAATGTAACCGTTTACCTCGCCCAGAGCCGCCTGCTGCGCGTTAAAAAACTTGCTGCTGATCTTCATTACTTTTCCGGTGGAGAGCAGCAGCAGCGGGACGATCAGCAGCGTGATCGCTGTCAGCAGCAGACTGCGGTAGAGCATCATGCCGAGGATGCCGCCCAGCATCACGGCGCTGGAAAACAGCGTAGTCAGTCCGTTTTGCAGCGCATCGTTCAGCGTATCCACGTCGTTTGTAAAGCGGCTCATGAGTTCGCCGGTGGTGTGACTGTCAAAATACCCCACCGGAAGTCCCTGCAAATGGTTGAACAGCTGACCTCTGATGTCATTGATCGTCCTCTGGGAAACGGTCAGCATGAGCCGATTCTGAAGATAGGACGCCACCACCGACACCATAAAGATACAGCCCAGCGTCACCACGCCGCCGGCAAGTCCGGCGAAACGCTGCGCCATCGTGGGATCGGCGTTTACCGGCTGAAGAAAGTTATCGATGATCGGCTGCAGATAGCTGGTTCCAGCCAGTGACGCGCCGATATTCAAAAGCACCATAAAAAAGGCCAGAAACAGCATGATCTTTCTTTTTCGCAGAAACGCCCACAGGCCCTTCAATGTCTGGCGCAGATCCTTCGGTTTTGCTCCCCGCATGGCGGCCGCGCGCGCTCCCGGTCCGCCGCCCATCTGCGGTCCTCTTTTCATACTGTGCGGCATTACGCAGTCGCCTCCTTCCCCATCTGAGATTCATAGATCTCGCGGTATTCCTCATTGGACGCCAGCAGCTCCTGGTGAGTACCGATGCCCGCGATCTTTCCGTCGTCCATCACCACGATCTTATCCGCCTCCTGAACGGAACTGATCCGCTGGGCGATGATAAAGGTCGTCGTATGAGCCAGTTCCCTGTCAAAGGCCTGGCGGATCCGGCTTTCCGTGGCTGTGTCCACTGCGCTGGTACTGTCGTCAAGAATGAGGATCGCCGGCTTTTTCAGCATGGCTCTGGCAATGCAGAGCCGCTGCTTCTGGCCGCCGGAGACGTTGACGCCGCCCTGCTCGATCCAGGTGTTGTAGCCCATGGGGAAACTTTCGATAAAATCGTGAGCCTGCGCCGCTTTGGCCGCCTGGACGACTTCCTCATCCGTCGCATTTTCATTTCCCCAGCGCAGATTTTCCGCGATAGTGCCGGAAAACAGCGTGTTTTTCTGCAGGACTACGCCGATATTTTCACGCAGATGCTCCAGATCGTACTCCCTCACATCCTTGCCGTCCACCGTCACCCGGCCCCGCGACACGTCGTACAGCCGGGGGATCAGCTGGATCAGAGAACTCTTTCCAGCTCCGGTCCCGCCGATGATCGCAACGACCTCGCCGGGTCTGGCCGTCAGGCTGATGTCCTCAAGCACGTCTTCGCTCTCTTCACCCTCCTGATTGTATCGAAAAAACACGTGTTCAAAAGCGACCTCGCCCCGGATCTTCCGGCCCGCGCCGTCCGTTTTTTCACCGCCTGCCGGATCAGTCAGATCCACCTCCGTATACAATACCTCTTTGATTCTTTTATAAGACGCGCTGGCCCGTGTCAGCATGACAAAGAGCATGGATATCATCATCAGTGACATGAGTATCATCATGATATAGTTGATGAAAGCCGACATGGAGGCCACGTCCAGCGTACCGTTGATGACCTGCTTTCCTCCGATGGAAAGCACCGCCAGTATACATCCATTCATGATCAGCATCATGACCGGCATATTCAGGATCACCAGATTCATGGCACGCATGGAGTTCCTCATCAGAGTGTCGTTGGAATCGCCGAATTTTTCCTTCTCGAATTCCTCCCTGACGAAAGACTTTACCACCCGCACATTTGTCACATTCTCCTGCACATTGCTGTTCACCCGGTCAATGCTCTTCTGCATCACCGTGAACATGGGCATGGCCTTACAGACGATGATCGCCACCGACACCAGCAGCACCGGCGTGGCCACCGCCAGGATGCCCGACAGAGAGCGGCTCATCTGCAGCGCCATGATAATGGCAAATACCAGCATCAGCGGCGCGCGGATCAGGATCCGCATTCCCATGATCGCCGTATTCTGCATCAGCGTCACATCATTTGTCAGCCTGGTAGAAAGCGACGCCGTGCTGAAATCATCGATATTTTTAAATGAGAAACTCTGCACCTTGTCGAACAGTCCTTTTCTCAGGTCGGCCGCAAACCCCACGCCGGCCCGCGCGGAAAATCTCGCATTCATCGTCCCGGCAACAATTGAGATCAGGGCAAGGCCCACCATAATCCCTCCTACGACCAGAATATAACGCAGATCTCCCGCCTGTATTCCCTGCCCCACGATCTTCGCCATCAGCATAGGCTGCAGGATCTCCGCGATCACATCACATATAATAAAAATAACTGCCAGTCCCAACGCCCCCGCGTAAGGCCGCATATATCCAGCCATTTTCTTCAAACCACATTCCCCCTATTCCTGTTTTCGTTCTCTGTGTTCTTTCTCTCCCGCCAGCTCAGAATAAAAAATCTCCAGATTCTTTTGGATCCTCGACAGATAATCGTTCAGCCGCGCCATGTCCTCATCACTGAATCCCCCGTATTTTCGCGAGGCCACTTTGTCCACCAGACTTTCACATTTTCCCGCAAATTCCATCCCCTGCTGTGTCAGGGTCACCCGCGTCGTGCGCATATCCTGCTCATCCGCCTGCTTTTCCAGCAGACCGGCACGCTCCAGACGCTTTACCGACACTGCGATGGACGCAGGACTGCAATTCATCTTCTTCGCCAGAATCCTCTGGCTCGACGGCCCGATATTTTTCATCGTCATCAGCATCGCGATCTGTCCGGGATGGATCCCGCCGCTCTCCATCATCATAAAATTGCATTTCATCTGCAGCATGTGATTGGCCATATCCAGCTCCATGGCCTGCAGCATCATATCCATCAACCCTACCCTCCCTTTCCGACTTGTGAAAATCATCCCGCCGGCCATCCCGGGCGATGTTCCACCTATCTCACACAGTAAGCGTCCGTAACTCCGCATCGTTCAGGCGCAACACTTCCACCACGCAGGTTCCCTGCGGACCCTCACTTCATATCGACTCGTTCGCTGAGATCCATCCTCTTATTTCCATCTGCGGACTCCGTGCGGAGCCTGACGCGGATCCACGATCGCAAGGTCAAAAGATATGCGGATCTCAATACCGCGGGACCCGCATGGAGTCCATCGGGGCTGGTACTGGTATTGGGACGATTTCAATCCACGAGTCCCATACAGAGACCGACAAACACTTTCCGATGACTTTACATATCTTTATTGCTTTCAATCCGCGGGCCCCCTGCGGAGCCAGACTGAGAATCAGCATACACCGATACAGGGAACTGCGATCTCAAACATCCTCTTCCCATCGTATCAGTCATCGTGTCTGCCATTCTCTGCTTTCTTGTTAGTATTGCCCGGCTGCGTTCCGCTTATAGCCGCCTTTCCAGCTTTTTCAGCGATCCACAGATCCCATTCAAAATTCGACCGCCGCACAATAGCAGAGTGCTCCGTGTCTGTAAACTTACTGCACAGCCGCGCCCTTCGATCAACGGCAACAGAGAAGACTGTTTACCTTCCGCGTGCTCTGGTCGCTTTAATGTCCATGACAGAGTTGATCAATGCGCTCTCCCCATTTCTGCAGACAAAACACTTCATTCACTTGATAGTGCCATGCATCTGTGGAGACAGTTCTCAAGCAAAAATAAAGTAAGTCGACTAATAATTAATCGACTTACTAATCATACTTCTTTTTGTTGTACTATGCAATTATGTTTTTAAAATTTCATGGATTCTTCACACAGGGCTCCGGCGTAGCTCTGCAGTGTTGACTGTGACTCCTTTCGCCAAGGACGAACCAAACCGTAGAGATGATTCCGGCAATCTTGATCGGAGTTCGGCCGGACCTGAAGACCTGGCCTCCGAGGTGACCGCAGGTAAGACAAAGTTGGGAATGCAGGCAGCAGCAACCCTGACAGGACTCCGCCGGCTCAGGCAGTGGATGGCTGGGATGGCAGCGGGGTTTCATGCATGACGGGAAGTCATCCGGAACTGTTATTTCAACTTTTTTGATTGGGGCTGTAAGGGATCAATCTGCGGGTCATATGCGGGACCTGATATAAAAGTGGAATGGTGCGACACACTTAACGCGGGATTTCAACCTGCGGGCCCCGTTCGGAGCCCGGCTCGTCTTCCCGTACCCGTCAGCATAATTATGGACATTTCAATCCGCGGGCCCCATTCCGAGCCCGACATAATGGTAATTATGAACTTGCTTACCTCACCATATTTCAATCCACAGGCTCTCACGGAGCCTGACCGGAGAATATTTACTGGCCGCTGGATGGTGCTAGCATTTCAATCCACAGGCTCTCACGGAGCCTGACATCCTTCGTTGAGCAACCATATCATACTGTCCACATTTCAATCCACAGGCTCTCACGGAGCCTGACGTTTGGTACTCCGTCACGGAGCTTGGAAGCATCGTGATTTCAATCCACAGGCTCTCACGGAGCCTGACGACGGTAGCCGGTCAGATCGTCGCCGTCGCACAATTTCAATCCACAGGCTCACACGGAGCCTGACGGGGTGAAAAGTTATGACACAGAGATTAAACGTATTTCAATCCACAGGCTCACACGGAGCCTGACACGGCGAGACCTTCAGCGCGACACGTGCTTACGCCATTTCAATCCACAGGCTCACACGGAGCCTGACGTAGACGTGCCGTATAACCGGCAGATGTTTGCACAATTTCAATCCACAGGCTCACACGGAGCCTGACCTCCCATATCAGACCTCTCTTCCTCGCTGCTCCATTTCAATCCACAGGCTCACACGGAGCCTAACAATGACCTTTCCGCCCTTTCCGCCCGACGCAATGATTTCAATCCACAGGCTCACACGGAGCCTGACCAGGAGTTTTGACCGGTCCGCGTCGTTGACAATATTTCAATCCACAGGCTCACACGGAGCCTGACGTAGACGTGCCGTATAACCGGCAGATGTTTGCACAATTTCAATCCACAGGCTCACACGGAGCCTGACCAGGACCACTTAAGACCATCCAGTTCAGCACACCATTTCAATCCACAGGCTCACACGGAGCCTGACACCCCAGTGATAATTGAGCCGTTGCACAAATGCCTTATTTCAATCCACAGGCTCACACGGAGCCTGACTTTCTGCAAAGATGTACTGGGTGACAGACACAAAAAAATTTCAATCCACAGGCTCACACGGAGCCTGACTTTATGACCGGCGTTTACTGGGTCATGGATATGTGATTTCAATCCACAGGCTCACACGGAGCCTGACAATTACCGTTAATCACATCATTATCAAGGGGATTTATTTCAATCCACAGGCTCACACGGAGCCTGACCTGAACTCGTGTGTCCACCGTCTTCAGCCGACAATTTCAATCCACAGGCTCACACGGAGCCTGACAGCAAAATGCAAGAAAAATGTTTCCCCGCGAGCAATACCACCGGAATTCCTACGGTCCTCATCTCATCGCATGCCAGCTTCAAAACAATATCTTACATAAAAATAAAATTTTTTAGGTGCGAATCTTCCAGAGATTTTATGTTCGCTTCACATTCGCACCGCTAATACCTTTTGTTCATTTTAAAACAATCCACCACTTGGCGCTGATGATCCTTGTTTGCCTTTCCGTCTTTATACATTTCCAATCATTGGAACTATGATCCATTCTTATCAAGCCCCATTCATCGCCTGACTTAACTATATCGGAACATCCATTCCAGGTCAAGCCGGTTCTCTAAATCTTATCTTGCAATAGAATCTGTACAGACGATCCAACATAAGTAATCGTTCTGTGATGCAGACATCTAAAAGCCACAAAAATATATTGGATCATCGGTAGTGATAAACCACTACCGATGTGAAAAACTAGGTTCCAGCTTCGTTAGCCGATTCCTGCTGTAATCAATGATTATTTCCTTCCGTTCCTTTATCATCACCTTGTAAAAATCCTTTTGTAATTGATCGATCACAGGTATTTCTTCAATTAGATTATCGATCTCGCCTAGATCGATCCGCCCTGATATTTTCTTTAGCGCTTCGTTACACTCCGGATCTGTAAGGATGAAATAAAATCAAAGTAGGATATTTTTCCCATTATCCTCATAGCGCCGAGCTGGAATCCCCAAAGAGAATAGTGTTTATGCCGATTTCAATCCGTGGGTCCCATGCTGAGCCCGGCATAATGGTAATTATGACCTTGCCTACCTCACCATATTTCAATCCACGGGCCCCATACGGAGCCCGACGGGCTACAGGTATCTGAGACCGTACCGAGCAGCGTATTTCAATCCACGGGCCCCATGCGGAGCCCGACCTCCCGTTTTGTACCCAACAGCTCAAACAGGAGATATTTCAATCCACGGGCCCCATGCGGAGCCCGACAGCAAAAACAAAGAATAATTCCTGTCGATCTTGACATTATCCCTTATTTATATTGCGTTTACACATATTTCATCTCTCTTCATGTAAAAAACAGGATACTATGGGCTGAATTCAGGTGCGAATCTCCCGGGGTTTTTATGTGAGCTTGACATTCGCACCAGATGATCCAACGTTTTTTCAAATCAGACAATCAAAATACCTTCCACATCGAAGGATGGTTTTGCGCCTACATGTTCGACCTTCGACTGATAGTTTTTCCCCAGGAAATAATATCGCAGGCTGTCTTTTTCCTCGTCAATAATATTTTCTAGTTTATATTGGAGTTCTTTGAACAACGCTGGATCGATGACGCATTCAAATACGGAGTTCTGTACACGCTGCCCATAATTTGTACACTGCTTAGCCACATGGCGCAGTCGTTTCCTGCCCGCGGCGTCTTCTGTACAAACGTCGTATGTAATCAGTACGAACATTTCGTTCCACCTTTCTCACGGATTTCATCCCGTTTCTGAAGTCTACTTCCAGAAAAACGGAGGGTATTCGTCAAGGTCGCCGCGGATAGATCGGGCAAGGAGCATAGCCTGCGTATAAGGCACCAGGCCCCAAGGCATTTTTTCATTCAGAAACGGATGGGTGATAGTCTCCTGTTTCCTGGCCTGCCAGGCGGATAATACTTCTCTCCGCGCATCATCTGTCAGAAATACCGCTCCATTTTCCTTCTTCAGAAAATCGTCTTTTTTCACCTGTTTTTTATTGATCAGGGAAAGCACAAAACGGTCTGCGAGCACTGGACGCAGTTCCTCCATCATATCTAATGCCAGAGAAAATCTTCCGGGACGATCGCGGTGCAGAAATCCTATATATGCATCAAATCCTACGGTTTCCAACGCACTGGCCGTCTCATGCGCAAGGATCGTATATAGAAACGACAACAGCGCGTTTACGTTATCGAGGGGCGGTCTTTTATTTCTGTCTCTAAAGTAAAAATCATCCTTCTGCTGAAGGATCAGATCGTCCAGAACTAAAAAATACGAAACCGCGCCTTTTCCCTCATATCCGCGAAGTTCATCCATATTCTCCGCGCTGCGGACGGATTCCAGCGACGCGGACAGCTGTGCGGACGCTCTTTTTATTTTATCTGTGTCCAGCCGCAGGGCGTAATCACTTGTGGCTCTCTCAAGAACCCATTTACAGTTGAAAAGTTTTCCTAATATGCAGTTTTTCGCGATCCCCAAACTGCGGTCTTCATCTTCCGAGATCGCGTACTGCTCCTTTCGAAGTACGACGTTGCCCTTGGACATGCCTACAACGCGGGCCAGCAGTCTTCCGTGCTTCGTAAGAAAACAAAGTCCGATACTGCGCTCCGCGCAGGTGCCCATCAACGCGGGACTGGCTCCCGTGTACCCGAACGAGACGATAGATTCCAGATTGTGCAGCGGAACTCTGCCGAGCGTCCGATCTTCTTTGAGCACCACAACATTTTCACCGTCCAGAGAAAGGTAAGCCTCCGGCGTTGTGACGTACAATGTATTGAGCAGCTTTTTCATTCGGCCAGACTCCTCTCTATGTAGCGTTTCACCGACAGCTCCCTGCAAAGTTTCGGCAGACACAGATCAGCGATAGAACAGGCTTTACAGCTATTTCCCGTTTTGACTTTGGGCGTACAGCGGCGTTCATACATCCGATGCATTTCCGCGCACATGTCCCGGACATGGGCTCTCAGTTCTTCTGTAAAATCCACGCGATGCCGTCTTGCCGTCTCGCCATAGTACATAAATCCCGTCTCTATTTCACATACCAGCATTTCCTCCAGACACATGGCCTGCGCAGTAAGCTGCAAGATATCCGCCTCTGTCTCCTTTGGCCTGCCCCGCTTGTACTCCACCGGGAGGGGCAGATAACGCCCCTCCCGCCCGTACAGCGATACTCCTGTTTCATCCGTGTGAAACTCCACCACATCACAGACTCCCCGGATGCCCAGCGTTTTGGAGAACACCGGCATCCCCCTCGAGATCAGCAGGCCGCCGCGCTTTTCTTTTGAGAAGGTATCGTGGGCGCGCTGGTGCAGCTGCTCGCCTTCCACCGTTCGCACGTTCTCTTTCCACTGCTGTTCCACATGGATCAGCGCCCACTGCCGCCTGCAAAATACGAAGTGCTGAATACCGGACAGGGCCAGGAAATCCTCTTCTCTGTATTCCTCCATGGCTAACGGCCGTCGAATACTTGCGCTTCCAGCCCGTCAAGCGGCGTCAGCTGAACGTTGCCGGCTATATCGTCTGCCCTTTCTATTTTATCGCCGTTTACGATCAGGGAACGGTGAACTTTTGCCGAAGAATATTGTCCGGATCTGCAGTTGTGTTTCCACCAGATGACTTTATGTACCTCCATGCTGCCGTCTGGTCTGGCGGAAGAAGCGTCATTCTCAAACAGCGAGATCAGCGCCTGTTTTATTTTCTCTGCATCTTCATCGGAAAATCCGGTTTTCTCAGACAACTGCGGATTGATGCTCCCATAAATAATATAAACGCCAAAATCCACCCGGTGCTTCATCCCCATGGTATCGGAGCCCCGCTTCTCTCCCGGTTCGCCGTTTACGCTCTTGGTTATCTGCATGCTTGTCACATCCACCGGTCTCACGCTTACCGCCGTATGGACCGACACCGGACCCCTCACGCCGATCGACACGCCTCCCTCTTTATCCTTGTCTTTGAAGGCAAAGACCTGTCCGAAGCTCCTGACGTCGATCCACTTGTCACAGGCTTTTTTCATATAAGCATCCGCGTCCTTTCCCTTCATCAGCTTCTTCAGTTCTTCGTCCCCCTGCGCCCGGTCCCGCAAATTAGTAAAACCGTCGTCGCACCGATCGTCGGACTGAACAAAAATGCGTTCCCCCATATCCTGCAGGCGGTTTCTGATCTTTCGTTTAATACACACGTCAGAAATTTCCCCACGGCCCTCAAAATCAGTCCGGGGCCTGTTTCCGTTCAGGGGATCGCCGTTGGGATTGGCGTTCTTTACAGAAATTACCACAGCAAAATCAATCTTGTTATTCAAAGCCATCGTTTATTCCTCACTTTCTTTTCACTTATCCAGATTCCTATATGCTGCCATTTTTCTCTACCGGTTCATCCCTGACTGCTGTCTTGGCCTGCTACAGGCGCCGCTTCGCCGTCTCCGGTCTTCTTGTCGCCCTTCCCCCTCCACAATTCGCTGAGCTGACATTCATAGCCGTGAAGATACAGGGGATCCAGCGGCGCATCTACCTCAAATTCTCCTGCTTCAAACAGATCGTTTATCTCTCCGATCAATTTCTGACACACGTTTAAAACTCCGGGCTTTTTCAAAAGTTTTGTCTCGTATGGGCTCAGATTTTCTTTGATGATCTGCCATGTTTTGCAGGGCCGTTTTGAGAAAGCACACTGGTACCGCTGGGCGTTGGTATCTCTCTCATTCCATTTTTCAAACGTGATCTGTTCCATGTAATGGGCTACCGCCAGAAGCCTTCCATACAAATAGCTCCGATCTCTCTTTTCGTGATCCAAAGACATTGGTAATATCTCTCCTTTCCCACTGCTTTTACTTCTGTCAAAATATATCTTTCTGTACAATGCGCAGGCGATGGTCAGCGCCTTGCTTCGTTCCCATTCTTCTTTATACGCCATCGGATTGGACGCCTTGACGATGACGCAGTGGGCAATATCCCAGGGCAGCGGCGTTCCGTCCACAATGCAGCAGACAAGGCGTGCGATCAGCGCTGCTTTCAATTTATCGCCGCAGTTGGAGCCGTATCCCACGCGGACGATATCCTCCGGGGAAGGGGCGCCTTCGAAGGAAAAGCGCTTCTTTGTCTCAGGATCGAAGCCGTAGGAATGATTCCAGGCACAGATTTTATGCCACTGCTCTACTCGGTCCAGAAATTCGTTTCCTGAAAATTCTCTGTAAAAGGAGATGGACAGCCGGCCTTTTGTAGCCGCCTGCAGCCCCATGAAAATAACCTCCGCCTTCGTATCTAAATTGGCACGATATCCGTTTAACGCTTTATTGAACCGCTTTGAAAAAGCCTCGTTGGTGAAACCGTGCAGGTCTTCATCCGCTTCTCGCTGCTCGTACAGTTTGACCAGATCCACTGTATCTCCTGCAACAGGCGGCAGCGCTTCATTTTTTGTTCCCCATGCCAGAAAGCACTGTTTATCGATCGTTTTTCCCTGTTTGTCGATCAGCCAACGCAGCGCGTTATGCGCCTTCTCTGACATTTCATAGCTAAGCTGCGACACCTGGCTGCCCTCTGTGAACCGGCCGCGGTAAGTAAAACCGTCGTTGTCATTGGCCGAGATCAATTTCGCGTTCGCCTCAAAGGGCACGATCTTTTTAGGGTAAAATGTGGCGCAGGAAGTCCGTTCCCCTGAACCGTAACAGATCGCTTCCCCGCTTCTGCTGTTCAGATAGTAAGCAATATAGTCCTGAAAGACCTTCGGGTCTTCCCACAGCTCTGAAACGGCGCCATTTATTGTAACCGCAATGCGGACCGCCGCGTCCAGCTGACTGCCGGTTACCGCTTTAAGAATAGGAGGCGTATCCTCTTTCTTCCCATTCCATTTTTTCAGAAGCTTGCCATCCTCACCGCAGACCAAAACCCCAAATCGGATCAGATCCCCGATCAGCGTACCTTTCTTCAGATACGCAAAAATCACGTTCACCTTGGGATTTGCATAAGGCGAGCTGCACCAGCGCTCCAGATCCGACATATAACTTTCGTAGAATTTTCCGCCTTTTTCTCCACCGTATTTTTCATAATCTCCGGCCAGATACTGCAGCTTATCGAAGAGTGGGTGGTGGACCGGCGCGGTCCCCGATCTGACTGCGGACTCTTCCGTGCAGGGAATGATCGTGACTCCTTCCTTTTTGTTTAATACTGCGGCCCCCGTACACTCCGCCCTTTCATTTAACGTCAGCTGCACATTTGCATTCATAGTGGTGTGGGCAATGGGCAGCAGCGGCGCTTCGCCGGTCTCCACGCTGTTATCGTCGTAATGGATCCTGCCGATCTCAATACTGCAATTTTCATAGGTTTGATATAACTTAGAAATCCAGCTCACCAGTTCACCCCCTCCTTCTGTAATTGCAGCTCCAGGGATTCATCCCACAGTCCTACTTCCGCCAAACCGGAAAAATTCCCTTCCCCAAATTCCTTTCTCTTCTGTGGATGAATGGACTGGATCAGCGTACATTCCTCCGGACGAATAAAATGAATATAGCCATTTTCCATCTTTGGCCGCCAGAGTCTCACCTGCATTTCATCAAAGCCGCTCTCATCCGGATAGGTAATCCCGTGAACCATAACGCCCAGATCGATCTCTCCATATTCATCGTAATATCCGGTCCCTTCCCCAAAGACGCAGGGTTCTACATAGCTCTGGCACTCCCTGCAGCCCAAATAAATATCGCGACGTCCCCCGCGCTCGATCATCCGTTTGGCGATCAGGAAATGTTTGTGTTCATTCCAATCCTCCCTCAGCTCCGGGCGATTTTCATTGAAGATAAAATGCGCCTTTACCTGATACCTTACATCGGTCAGATAGCTGTAACAGGACAACGTATTTCCACCCGCGTAATTGATCGGACGGATCCCCTTTGATTGGGTGCGGATGGGATTCATGATGCGGACCGAATCGATGATCCATATAATGGTCGGCTTCCAATATACAGACTCGCAGACTCCCTTGAGCGCTTGATAGGTGGGCGCCTGATAGGTGCATTTCTCGCCTCCCGCCCTCAGCAAAGGATCTGTAAACAGCGCCGTTTTTCCCGTTACCTCAAAGGAAACCTCGTTTTTATACCGCATTCCTTTCCTCCTTCCCTATTTTTTGAAACAATATATAATATCCGGCTGAGGACAACATCAAAATGTTGCCCTCGCCTCCACCTATTATGTATATCATTTTCTATCACCTCCTCTATTTCTTTTTCCTATGATAAAGTCATTTTGTACATCAACATGATGTACTGCCGGATCTTCCCAGATCCGAGGATTGAAAACTATATAGGTAAATTAACGGAATGCCCTGCCGCTATGGCAGGTTTTTTCGTTTATATACTGCAGCCCTAAACGTTCAATGCGCCCATAAAGCTGCTTCCTTCCAGATCGATCCCCGTCTCGTCGTCATAAAAGCCAGATACAAGTGCGTAGACCGCTCCGTCTCTCAAGGGCGCAACGCCTCCGTTCTTCATAAGAATTTCAAATTCCCAGCGGTACAGGTTTACGGAATAGCGCTGAGCCAGCTTCAGCAGCCTTTTCATTTCACCCAGTTCACAGCTGCCGCTCAGTTTCGCGATCAGCTCCTTTCCCTCTTTTCCATAGTCCGTCACTACAGAAATCGTCCCCCCCGGGATCACCTCAAATCCCTTTGCCGCCGTTCTATGCGCCTGCGCACATTCCAGAACAAGAGGAACATTGTTGTTTTCATTATAAGACTCCACACCGACGGAATTTTTGCCCAGCAGCGTCATGATCGAAGTGTTTTCCAGACCCTTCACGGGGTAATTCATCAGCGGTTTTGCTTTCTGATAATAATAATCAAAATACTTTGCCATGACGGCCGGAGAAAGCAGACTGTGATCGTACGGTTCGCTGTCCCCGGCAAAAGAATCCAAGATCCGCTCGCACTGTTCTTTCCCCCATTTCATTTCCTGCAGCTTGCTCAAATCTTCGTTTGCCGGATTGATGAGATAGACCATCTTGACGGTCCCTGCGCTTCCGTGTCTGTTGCATCTGCCGGCGGCCTGAGCCATGGAATCCAGGCCTGCAACCGCTCTTACCACACAGGAAAAGCTGATGTTGACTCCGGCCTCGATCAACTGGGTGCTGATACAGATCACACGTTCTCCCCGTTCCAGGGCATCGATCACTTTTTGAAGGACGTCCATCCGATGAGTCGGGCACATATGAGTACTCAGATGAAATATTTGAAACAGATCTCCTTCCGATGCGCTGTTTCTGCTCTTTATTGCTCTGTAAAGCTGTTCGGCCTGCTTCTTCTTATTTAAAATGACGAGAGCGTTCCCCTCGGCTTCCGCCTTCTCCCATACAAACGCTTCCATTTCATCAATGGTGTAACCCGACGGTTTTCTGCAGTCCACGATCTCCGTCCTCTTCAGTTCAGAAAACAGCGTTGCTGTATCGGAGATCATCTCTCCCTGATTCCTGGCCATAAGCGGTTTGGCTGTCTTGCTCAGCTCCGGCTGAGTGGCCGTGCACAGAATGATCGTGCTTCCGCACACCTCTGCGAGAAAATTGATCGCAGTGTTAAACAGGTTGATACACCGATAGGGCACCGCCTGAACTTCATCGAAAATAATCACAGAGCGGGAGAACTGATGAAGTCTGCGGGTATTTCCCGATCCTGCGGCGTAGAAGGAATTTAAAAATTGAACTAACGTGGTGAAAATGAACGGCGCCTCAAACCGCTCCGACGCCAGCATGAGAAATTCCTGTTTTTCTTCATCCTCGACCGGTATGGAAAGTACATTGGAGTCGAATTCCAGAAGCGTTTCCACGTCGTCTTTGCCGATATGAAACACTTCCCGCATATCCCTCACATTCTGATCCAATATAGTCAAAAACGGCGCAATGTAAATGATATGATCCATCCCTATCTGCTCTGCATGTGCAAGGGCGTATCGAAAACAGGCATACGTTTTTCCGCCTCCCGTGGGTACTGTCAGTCGATAGATTCCCTTGGGATTTCGTGAATAGTTAAGACATTCCTCAGCCACTTTCATGCGCAGTTCCATGACCCGGCGTTCTGTTTTCCCCTTGGGCATTTCAAATGAATCCAGTCTCGCTTCCAGCGCCTTCGCGTATGTGCTCCAATCTTTGAACCCTGTTAAAAAGGTCTCGATCGGGCAGCCTTTTTCGAAGCAAAACGCATCCAGCCGATCCCCGTCGATCAGGCAGCTGTAGGCAAACTTTGTGAGAAGCCCGACGACCAACTCATCTTTTAACCTGATCTCTCCTGTGCGTCTCAGAACAGCTTCTATTTCCAATACCGCCCCATCGAACAACGCTTCGATCTCTTTCTCTGTATAACAATTTGTAAAGTAATTATGGATCGCTTCCTCGTATCCATAGCTTTCCGGCGCCTTTGCCATGCGTTTTAAAAATTCTGAATGACAGTCCAGATCCACAAAATCACCTAACCCGCCGTGATGATAGGCGGTCACCATGGCCAGCATCTCTGCGGTGATCCTTCTTATTTTGCTGCCATTGTGATATTTGGAAAAAATATAATAAGCCCCGGCTGTGGCGTGGTCGACACTGCCTTTTTCAGCGTGACTGCCCGTCAGGCAGACGCGGTGAATATATTCCCAGAACGCGCTGGTCTCCTTGCCCATATCATGGACCAGCGCGGCCAATTCCACAAAAGACCGCAGGCCCGCATTCTGGCCGAAATGACCGGCAGAAAGCTTTGTCTTTTCCGTGTGCTCTTTTATAGTCTGTATCTCGACTTTTCCATCCCGTATTTTTTCATGCGCAATATGTTCCATTGATCTCTCTCCTTATTTCGTTGATGTTAGCATTGATTCCGGAACTATATAGTCACAAAACAAAAAAAATCCCGCACGCTAAGCGTACGGGAAATCAAAATCTCCATGATAAAACAACTGATGATCAACAGCAGAATGGAACAATTCGGACACAGTTAAACGACGTCTCATGGCGCTACCTCTGCTGCAAAACAGCTTCATACAATAGCCGGTTCATTTCATCCATTCAACTAGTCTACGTAAAATGTAAGTCAAGGAAAAAATCATCTGGTTTATCTATAATATTTTAACATTTTACAGCCATTTTAACAACCATATAATATAGGAATTCGGTGTGAATTCTTCCTTTATCTCCCCGCCCCCTCCAGCGCCTTCTCGTAAGCAGCTTTTACATCAGGGCTGAAACAGACCATGGATACAGACTTGATCTCCGGATTTTTCCCGATCTCATCCAGTATGGTATTTACGGCGATGGCGGCCGCAGCTTCCAGGGGGTAGGAATACACGCCTGTGCTGATAGAAGGAAAAGCGATAGTTTTCACACCGTTTTCTTCAGCCAGCCTGAAGCAGGAACGGTAACAGCTTTCCAGCAGACCGGCCTCGCCGTTGTTTCCGCC
The DNA here is from genome assembly GCF_900605495.1 of Bacilliculturomica massiliensis. Taxonomy (GTDB): domain Bacteria; phylum Bacillota; class Clostridia; order Peptostreptococcales; family Anaerovoracaceae; genus Bacilliculturomica; species Bacilliculturomica massiliensis. The sequence goes on along the minus strand of NZ_LR027603.1, from coordinate 629,290 downwards.
CCGCCAGATGGGGCCCGGCGTATGGATTACAAAATCACATGGAAGATCGTATCCTTTGGTGATCTTTGCCTGTCCCGTCTCACAGCCGTGGAGCGTCCGGCATTCCTTCAGCAGTTCCGGGCCCGCGGCCCGATGGATGGCGCCATCCACCCCGCCGCCTCCCAGAAGGCTGCAGTTGGCCGCGTTGACGATGGCGTCCACTTTCTGCTGTGTGATATCTCCCAGTAATATTTTCAGTTTATTGGTTTCCATACTCTTCACCTCTCTCATTTCTTCCTGATCCCTAGGTTTCTTCCAGATCCCCGGGCGCTTCTCCTGCGTATATTCTAACACACAAGCGCAAAAACTAAAGAAAAAGATAAAGGAGATCTAAAATGGAAAAGAAAGAAGCTTACAAAACATTCCCGCTGGCAAACGACTACAAGCGTGAACCGGATTCCAATGAGGCGATTCCATCGCCGGACGACGTCAAAGAAGCAAAAGACTGGGTCGACTTCAATGAGAAGTAGCCCAGCCCTTTACATAGATCTATGTTCATCAAATGCGTTCATCAAGTACGTTCATTCAAATTCAACCGTTCATTCCTTACAATGAATTCAATAGCAAGACCTCTATTCCCTGAGCCTGCCATAAGTCTGCGTATATTCTCTCAGCCGTGCGGTCAGCTCTTTTGTAACAGCGCCGGCCTTCATGCGCCATTTCCAGTTGCAGCCTAGGGTGGATGGCGTGTTCATACGGGCCCGGCCGTCAAGTCCCAGGATATCCTGCATGGTGAGGATAGCCGTGTCTCCCACACTTTCCAGCGCCCCGCGCATCATGCCCCAGTGGAATCCTTCTTCTTCAGTCAATCTCAGGTATCGCTTTGCAAATTCTACGTCCTCCGCCGGAGCGTGTTCCATCCAACCCAGTACGGTGTCATTGTCGTGGGTGCCTGTATAGACCACGCAGTGCGGCCCGTAATGATAGGGCAGATAGTCGCTTTCCTCCCGGGCGTCGAAGGCGAACTGCAGCACTTTCATCCCCGGATAACCGGAATCCTGTACCATCTGAAGCACTGAATCTGTGAGAAATCCCAGATCTTCAGCGATAATATCCTTTTCCCCCAGAGCTTCCCTCATGCGGTGAAAAAACTCTATGCCGGGTCCCTGTTCCCAGCGTCCCACCCGGGCGTCTGGAAGATCCCGGGGAATGGAATAATAAGAATCGAAGCCGCGAAAGTGGTCGATGCGGATCACATCGAAAAGTTCCGAGGCCTGGGCGATCCGCCCGAACCACCAGCCGTAGCCGTCCTCCCTCATGTTGTCCCAGCGAAACAACGGATTGCCCCACAGCTGGCCCAGCCGGGAAAATCCGTCGGGAGGGCAGCCGGCCACATTGACAGGCCGAAGGTCTTCGTCCAGCTGAAACTGTGCGGGATCGGCCCAGACGTCCGCGCTGTCCGCCGCCACATAGATCGGCAGATCGCCGATGATCCGGATGCCTTTGTCATTGGCATAGCGCTTGACCTCCCGCCACTGCGTAAAGAACCAGAACTGCACCACCTTCCAGAATCGGATATCATCGGCCAGTTCGCATCGGGCATGTTCCAACGCTGCGGACTCACGTCTTCGCAGGGGTTCTTCCCACTCCTGCCAGGCCGCCCCGCCGCGCTGATCCTTCAGCGCCATAAACAGCGCGTAATCTTCCAGCCAGCGGCTTTCTGCAGCGCAGAATTCCGAAAATTCCGCCGGACCCCGGTCTAAAAAACGGCGGGCCGCCAGACGCAGCACGGGGTAGCGCATCCTGTACATTTTTTCGTAGTCCACTTCTTCCGGGTCAGTTCCCCATTCTGCATCCCGAAAATCTTCCGGGAACAGCAGGCCCTGCCAGGCCAGCGTATCCAGATCCACGAAATAGGGATTCCCCGCATAGGTGGAAAAGGACTGGTACGGAGAGTCGCCGTAGCTGGTCTGACCCAGAGGGAGGATCTGCCAGAAGCTCTGCCCCGCGTCGAACAGAAAATCTATAAACTCGTAAGCGCTGCGCCCGAAGGTACCGATCCCATAGGGCGAAGGCAGCGAGGAAATGTGCATCAATACGCCGCTTGTTCTCATCTGATCGCCTGCTCCGTTTCTCTGTCAAATAAGTGAAGTTTGTCGCCGTCCGCAGCCAGGGTGATCTCATCGCCCACCTGCGGCATGATCCGGGAGGAGACCCGCGCCATCACACGGCTGCCGCCGGATGTTAGAATGGTCAGATAGACCTCGGCCCCAGTCATCTCCGCCGTCTGCACCTGTCCGCGGATCAGCCCGTCGCTTTCCTTATAGCGATGAGAGTCCACGGAGATCACATCCTCCGGCCGGATGCCCACTATTATAGTGGTTCCCGCGTATTTTTGCAAGCGCTCACCGGAAAACCTTCCCGGCGGGACCTGCATGGCAAGCGCGCCGCTGTTCAGGTACCAGTCGTCCCCTTCTCCCTTTTCCAGTCTGGCCTCTATGAAATTCATCTGAGGAGAACCGATAAAACCCGCCACAAACATGTTGCAGGGCTCATTGTACAGTTTTTTCGGCGTGTCCGCCTGCTGGATCACTCCGTCTTTCAATACTGCGATGCGGTCCGCCATGGTCATGGCTTCTGTCTGATCGTGAGTCACATAGACGAAAGTAGTCTGCAGACGCCTGTGCAGCTCCCCGATCTGACTGCGCATTTCCGTCCTCAGTCTGGCGTCCAGATTGGACAGCGGTTCATCCAGCAGAAACACCTCAGGATTCCGGACCATGGCCCGGCCCAGCGCCACTCTCTGGCGCTGACCGCCGGAAAGGGACCGCGGTTTCCGGTCCAGATACCGCTCAAGATCCAGCATCTTCGCCGCTTCCCGCACTTTGCTGTCGATCTCTTCTTTTGGCGTTTTGCGCAGTTCCAGACCGAAGGCCATATTTTTGTACACGGTCATATGGGGATAGAGGGCATAGCTCTGGAACACCATCGCAATATCCCTGTCCTTCGGCGCTACGTCGTTCACCAGACGGTCGCCGATATAGAGCTCGCCGGAGGACACCTCCTCCAGACCCGCGATCATCCGAAGCGTGGTAGATTTTCCGCAGCCGGAGGGCCCTACAAGGATCAAAAACTCCTTATCGCGGATCTCCAGGTCCATCCCCGGTATTACCGTCGCCTCCGGTCCATATGTCTTAACTACATTTTTAAGCGTGATCCCCGCCATACAAGTCTTCCTCCCGAGTTGTTTCTGAATCTGTTTCTAACCTTTTACCGCTCCTGCCGCCACGCCTTTTATAATATGCTTCTGACACGTCAGATAAAATACGATGATCGGAACGATCGACAGCACCAGCAGCGCCATCAGCGCACCCATGTCCCGCGAACCGTAGCCTCCCTGGAGATACTGCACTGCAATGGGGATCGTCTTGTACTTGTTCCCAATGACCAGATAGGGCAGCAGATAGTCGTTCCAGATCCACATGGTATTGAGGATGGCAATGGTCACCGCGGTAGGACGCAGCATGGGAAATACCACCAGAAAAAACATCTGGATCGGATTGCAGCCGTCGATCATGGCCGCTTCCTCGATCTCCTCCGGAATAGCTCTGACAAAGCCGCTGAACAGAAAGACGGAAAGGCCTGCGCCGAAGCCCAGATAGATAAAAACAATGCCCGCGGGATTATCCAGCCCCAGCATGTTGGCCAGCTTCGACATCGTAAACATTACCATCTGGAAGGGTACGATCATGCTGAATACCAGCAGGTAATAAAAGATCCGGGCGGGTCTGCTCTTCACCCGTGTGATATACCATGCAGTCATGGCGGTAAACAGCACGATGACGCCCACGGAGCATACGGTGATGAAAAGGGAATATCCGAACGCCTGCCAGAATCCGGTCTTTGCGATGCCCGCGGCATAATTGGTCAAGCCCACAAAGGTTTCCGCCGTGGGCAGCCGGAACGGTTCATCCGTAATATAAAACTGCCCTTTAAAGGAATTCAGAAGAACCACCAGTATGGGCGCCACAAAAACAGCGGCCAGAAAGACCAGCCACACAAACAGTACCCGTCGGGCCGCCTTTTTTTCTTTCCCCGTCATACGTTTTCCACCTCCCTGTCCCGCGTGGCCCGCAGCTGCAGGTACGCGATAGCCGCTACCATAATGAAGAACAGCACCGCCTTGGACTGCCCCATTCCTTCATATCCGACTCTTCCATAGAATGTGTTGTAGATATCCAGCGCCAGCATGGCGGTCTCCCTGCCCGGCGCTCCCCCAGTCAGCGCAAAATTCTGATCGAACAGCTTGAAGGAGTTCGTCAGCGTCAGAAACGTGCATATGGTGACGGCCGGCATCACCATGGGCAGAATTACGTTGCGCAGCACCTGCCGTGGGGACGCCCCGTCGATGGCCGCCGCCTCCAGCAGATCGGAGGGAATATTCTGGATGGCTGCGATATAAATGATCATCATATAGCCGGTGAGCTGCCAGTTCATCAGGATCACCAGCCCCCAGAAGCCGTAGGAGGCCGAAAACGTGATGTCCACCATAAACCAGGACAGCACGCCGTTGATGATCAGCTGCCAGATATATCCCAAGACGATCCCGCCGATGAGGTTGGGCATAAAAAACACGGTGCGGAATACATTTGTGCCGCGGATCCCTCTGGTAAGCAGCATGGCCAGAGAGAATGCGAAGAGATTGACCAGCACCACGGATACTACTGTAAACTTCGCCGTGAACCAGAAGGCATTGGTAAAATCAGAACTGTCCCGAAAGACGCGCACATAGTTGGAGAATCCCACCCATTTGGCGTTGGTCACCGTTGTGAATTCTGTAAAGGACAGATAGATCCCCATAAGGAAAGGAATGAGGAACGCCACGGTAAAAGCCACGGCTGTGGGCAGCACAAATACGGCGGCGTATCTTCTCAATGTCTTTTGCACGGGCGTTTCCTCCTTCTAATCTGATCTACCGGTTTTGTCTGCCCCAGATCTTTTTCTACCGGCTTTCCGATTTCCACTGGGTCACTACCAGATTTTTTACGTCGTCCCAATTCTTCTGCCCCTGTGCGTACTGCAGCAGGACCGCGCCAAAATCATCTTTAAAGGTCTGGCTGGGAAACAGCGTAAAGTTCCACGGAATAGTATGCACGTCCTCCCGCTCCATCCAGTCCATGACCTCTCGGGCCAGCGGATCGGAAGGACGGTCGTCCTCATTGAAGGTGTCGAAAGGTGCGATGAATTCCAGACGATTGGTCACGAAATCCTTGCCTGTATCGCTGCTGTAGAGCCAGTACAGAAAATCCTCCGCCAACTTTTGCTGTTCCGGACTGGCCTGGCTGTTGACAGCGATAAAGTTTTCCGTGCCGATGCACAATCCCTGATCCTTTTCTCCCTCCATGCCCATGTAGATAGGCAGGAAATGGATGTCTTCAGCTTTTACCGTATTTCCGCTGACTTCAGCGATCTGGCTCCAGGCCCAGTTTCCATTTTGCACCATGGCGCACTGGCCCAGGGCGAACTCCGCCATGGAATCGGCTACCTGCTTGCTTCCCAGCATTTTGGGGTCTGTCACAGAGTTGTTGATATACAGATCGAATATGTTTTTAAACTCCTGATCGTACTGAAACTGGATCTCCCTGGTCTCGTCCCCTGTCAGATCCACGTCGTTTTTCTGAAATTCATAGTAGATCGGAATATTGGCCAGGTGAGTCTGCCATCTCCAGTCTTCTCCCGACTTCAAAGAGGTGGACGCGAAAACGCCTTTGATTCCCAGCGCGTCCTTCTGCGCCTGCATGTCTTCCACCACAGCCTTGAGCGTGGCGAAATCCTGTATATCCTCCATAGACGATACATCTGTCTTCTTTGTTTTCAGCTCAAAATAATCCCGCATGATCGCGTCGTTATAGATAATGCCGTATCCCTCTATGACAAATGGGATCCCGTACACCCCGCTTCCGTCGCGGATGGCCAGCGTGGGATCTGTCATATGCTTGTAAAGCTCCGTACCCGACAGGTCGGCGCAGTAATCCTTCCAGTTCTGATAACCCCGGGGACCGTTGATCTGGAAGATCGTCGGCGCCTCAGCCTTGGCGATCTCCGATTTCAGCGTCTGTTCATAGGTTCCGGAAGCCGCCGTCACCACATTCACCGTGACTCCCGTCTCTTCCTTGTAAGCCGCCGCGATATCCTTGTAGACGTCCGCCACCTCCGGCTTGAAATTCAGATAATATATGGTTCCGCCAGAGGCCGTCTTGTCATCGCCCTGCTCGTCGTCGCCGCCGCAGCCCGAGGCTAAGAGACCGAAGGACAAAATCACAGCCAGACATAAAAATATGGCCAATCTTTTTTTCATTTTTCATTCCTCCTCAAAAATCACAGATATTGATCTGCCTCTATTCTTTTCGGTTCCGCTTTGTTTTATGCAGAGGAATGACCTGGCCGACGTTTCCGCAGACGCCGATCTGATCTCATTTTTTATCTGTAAATATGACTGGCCTCCCTCGGCAATTTTTTTCAAAAAAAGAGACAGCATACCGGACGGCATGCTGTCTCTGCTCTTTCTTGTCCTAGTTGTTAACTGTCACCGTGATCTTCGGGCCGCCGTTTTCCGCATTTCCGTACAGTGCGGCGAGCCACTGCGTCACCACTTCTTCCGCCTTCCCCTGCGCTTCCGCCAGCAGGCCTTTTTCCACAGCCTCATTCTCCGAAGACGCCTGCTGATCCTTGGAAAAATCCACATAATCCGTGATCTGGATCGGATTAAAAATATTTTTCGTCTCGTCAAACACCGTGATGCTTTCCAGATCGATCTCGTGGGACAGTATTGCCGCCTGCGGCAGTGTCACAGAGATGTCGCCGTTGGCTGCCACTTTTACCGTGGCCTGGCTCATATCGACTCCCGCCTTTATGGTCCCGTCATACGAGATAATGAACCGCTTCATGGTCAGCGGAACCTCCCAGCCGTAAAAATCCAGACGATTTTCAAACTTCCCCACGTTGGTGTAGCGGTACTCGGTGACCGCCAGTTCGCTGATCTCCTCGATCCTGCTGCTGACCAGATCCGACGTGATCTTTGGTCCCTCCGCCGGGCGTCCCGCCACCCACACGCCAAATCCAAAAAAAATCAGAGCAGCCGCAGCTGCGATCAGGACCTTTCGCAGATAGTCCCCCGGCAGCCTCGGCAGTTTCAGCCGCCGCTTCTCGCTTTTGTTCCTCTGAGCGCGTCCCGCTCTCTCTATCTCTTCTTTTTTCCCGTCCATGATCCCTTTTCCCCTTTATCGAACGCTGTTAGATTTAGCCGTGCCGGCTTCCCGTTTCCAAAGGAAACTTCTTTCTTCACAGTATATCATACTCCACCGCATTTTTCGCCGGTATTCCTGCATTTACGGAGAAAAACGACCGCCTTCCTCACCGCCGTTTTCCTGTCGGATGATCAGATCTTCAGCGTGGCCGCCAGTCCGTCCCGCCGATACGTTTCCCAGAATTCCGCCCGGTCTTCGGGATAAGATACGGGCGTGCTGAGCCGCCCCTGCTCTGTCATGGCCTCCGACGACGGCCTTTCCTGCAGAGTCAGATCCGCCCGGCATTTCTCCAGCAGCTCTCTCCCTTTTTCCGTGTTGGACAGTACCAGCGATACGCCGAGGGGATCATCCAGTTCGGGCGCGTACTTTTCCACGCCCCAGTAATCCGCGATCGTCACATCGCCGGTCCTCCGCGGGCTGCAGAAGGGACAGTTCTCGCAGGAGGGCCGCATGATGGTCATTCGGCCGAAATACAGCTCGTAAAAGCGATTGTCCACATAAGTCCTGCCGCACCCTTCCAGGCGGAAGGTAAATGTCTTTTTGCTGTTCACGCGGTTCCAGGGCAGATCCTTGGTTCGAAACTCCACCTCCGCCAGCCTCCCGCCGTATTCCTCTTCCAGCAGGGAGACGAGATCCGCCCAGACCAGCGGACTGGGAACGCTGTGACAGATCAGATCACACAGATACAGGTTTTCCAGCAGCTCCGATCCTCCTCGGCCAGATCCGAGAAAGGCCTTCAGTCCCGCCAGCTGGCAGGGCGTTCCCGTAAACAGTACCCTTCGCCCGGCCTTCAGGTCCTCTGCCGCCCGGATGAACATCGTCCCCATATGGCTCTGCGCGTATTTCGAGATCCGCATGCGGTCACGCTGTTCCACTGTCTCCGCTCTGGCATGACGGACGCGGAACTCCCCGTCAAAATCGGCGCCGTAGACTACGCCTCCATCGGCCAGCACCGCGTCCGACAGCGCGGTAAAGGCTCCCCCGGAGGCCGACCTTCGCAGTACATCCTGGGATCTGTGCTTTGCCGCGTAGAATTTCGATCCTCCCTGATTCTGATAGTGATCCTCTTTCTCAAACGGGCACGCAAGCCGGCAGCGCCCGCAATTGACACATTTCTCCTGATCGATGACCGGATAGAGAAAACCTTCCTCATCTGCTCTCATCTCAACAGCGCCCGCGCCGCACAAACTTCGGCACGCGCTGCAGCCGCAGCAGCGGCTTTTATCCCGGTATACCGTTTCCATCTTCTATCCCTCTTTTCTCCCATATACGAACTGCGGCAGGAAGCGACGGCGATCTGCAGCTGCTTCTTCAGGCTCTTATCTCCACCCGGCTTCCCTCCGCGGACTTCCGTATGACCAGCTGCTTGTCGATGCGTTCTTTCAACTCGCTCACATGCGAGATGATCCCCACCAGACGGTCTCCTCCGGCCAGAGCCGCCAGTGTCTGAATGGCCTGTTCCAGCGACTCTCCGTCCAGCGCACCAAAACCCTCGTCAATGAACAGCGTATCCACCTGAACGCCTCCCGCAAAGCTCTGGATCACATCGGACAGCCCCAGCGCCAGAGAAAGAGCCGCCTTAAAGGACTCCCCGCCGGAAAGCGATTTGGCCGGTCTCAGTTTTCCTGTGTAATGATCCAGTACTTCGATGTCCAATCCAGTCTGGGAGCGGAAATCTCCAGCCTCCTGACGGCGGAACAGCTCGAATCTGCCTCCGGTCATCCGCTCCATTCGTTTGTTCGCCTCATAAAGAACCTGTTCAAAATAAAACGCCTGTACATACTGTTCGAAGGCCAGCTTCTGTTTCTTCGTCAGTTCTCCGTTGGCTGTTCTGGAAAGACCGCTGACGGAGACGAAGTCCGCCTGATGCGTTTCGTACTCTCGCAGTGATCGCTTCAGCCCTGCCGCCGCAGTCTCATTGGCCCCCATCCTTGACGCCAATCCGCGCTGCTCTTTCTCCAGCCGCAGCTTTTGCTCTTCCAGCTCCCGCTTCCGGTCCTCCAGCGCGGTCATGTCGAAGACGCTCTTTTCCTTCGTCTCCGCAGTCAGCCGCACCAATTCCCGCTCCGTGGCCTTCACCGCGTCCTGATAGGCTTCCTGATCTCTCTTCATCTGAAGAAGTGCCTGTTCCGGACGCAGAGCCCGACGGTATTCTTCCCCGTCGGAAAAACCGCAGGACCGAACTGCATCCAGGTATCGCCGCCCGGCCTCCTCCGTCCGCTCCCCCAGTTCCACCAGCCGTCCGCGCTGGTCGGTAAGCAGCGCCTGGTTCTTGTCCAGTTCCGCCTTTCCCCTCCGGTAACTCTCCCCCGCAGCTTCCAGCTCCTTCTTCCTGCTCAGAAACTCCGACTGCAGCAGATCCGCACGCTCTCTCGCCTTCGTATAGGAGGGAAACTCCAGTCCTTTTTCCAGGGCGGAAAGCTCTCCCCTGAGACCTGCCAGCGCGGCTCCGATCTCGTTCTTTTCCGCTGTCTTCACCCCGGTCTGCTCCGCGATCCCGGCGCGCGCCCCAGCCAATTCCTGCAGTTCCTTCTCGCAGGCTGCCCTGCGTTCGGTCTGCTCTCTCAGCTGCGCCCCGCGTTTTTCAACGTCTGCACGCGCCTGCGCACATTGGGTCAGCAGGAACTTCGCTTCCGAACAGACCGCGTCCCACAGGTCTGTTCCGGCCAGTCTGCCTTCACCGGCAGTCCCTTCGCCGGCAGTCCCTTCACCGGCAGTCCCTTCGCCGGCAGTCCCTTCGCCGGCAGTCCCTCGGCCGGCAGATCTGCCGGCCGAGGCCACGCAGGTCAGCTTCTGTTCCACAGCCAGCCCGCGCAGACGTTCTGATTCCGTCTCGATCTCCGCCGCTTTCGTCTTCGCCCGTTCCGAGGCGGTCTGCATCTCCTTTCTCAGCGCTTCCAGCCGCACCCGCAGGCTCTGCAGCTCTCCCTCGCCTACCACGTCCGGCTCAGGCGCCGCCTTTCCGGGGTGCTCCCTCGACCCGCAGACCGGACAAGGCTCTCCCTCCCGCAGCGTTTCCGCCAGGATCCCTGCCTGATTGCGAAAAAATTTCCGTTCTTTTTCCCCGTAGTCTTGATCCGCCGCCCGAAAAAGTCCTTCCGCCTGAAGATATCTGCGCTGCAGTTCTCCATGTTCCCGCTCCTTTGACCAAAGCTCTTCCGCCAGCCACACTGCGTTGTTCAGGCCCTCTTCCCTGGCCCTGATCATCTCGGCATCGTGCTGTACCTGTAAAAGCTCCGCCTCCGAGCCGGCCAACTCTTTCTGCTCCTGGCTCCGCTCCGCGATGTCCCTTTCCCGCTGCTCGCCGGTCCGTTCCAGCTCCGCCAGCTCTTCCTCCAGCATCCGCTGTTTTTCGCTTAATACCTTGCATTCATTTTTCAGTCTTTCCGCCTTCTCGTACCGGCCCAGGCTCTCCTTCACGCGGCTCTGCTCCGCCAGCAATGCCTCCCGCTCCGGCTCGCCGGCCTGTTCCTTCTCGAAAGCTTCCCGCAGCGCTTCTGTCTGGCCCGCCTGGTCCTTCACCATTTTCTCCAGACGGTCTGCGCTTTCCGTCAGCTGTGCGAATTCCCGGCTGAGACTTTCATACCGTTCCTCCAAAGGTCTGATCTTCTGAACCGCGTCTTCCGCCTGCAGGATCTCCAGGCGCAGCTTTTCCATGGAACAGGACTGCGCTGCAAGCGCATCCTGTTTTTTTCCGGCCGTCTCCAGATCCGCAAAAGCTTTGTTCACAAAGCCTGCCTCCACGATCCGGGCCGCCTGTTCCGCGATCATTTTTGAGAGAGCTTCTCCCTCTTTCTCCAGGGATGACGCGCGCCTTTCGTCCAGCTCCAACAGCCCGGTCAGCGCTGTCAGGACCTCGTCCGCCTTGTGCACATCCGGTTCTGAAGACAGCTGACGCAGAACAGACAGCCCTGCATTCTCCCTCTGCCCTCCATCCTCCGCCGCCGGCGCTTCCGTCTCTTCCGGGCAGCGGATACCGCTCATATACTGTAAAATGCGCCGCTCATCCTCCATGCAGAGGGACCGCGCCGCCTTCTCCCGTTCCTTCAGCGATTTCTGCACATACTCGTAGATCTCCGTGCTGAAAACTCTGCGAAAAATTTCTCCCCGCTCCCGGCTGTCCGCCAGCAGCATAGACTGAAACTCCCCCTGAGCGATCATGGATATCTGTTTAAACTGCCTGCAGGTGATCCCCAGCAGCTCCACGATCCTCCCGGAGACCTCCTTATATCCGGAAACTACCGATCCGTCGGGAAAATTCATCACCGCGTCAGAATTCTCCGCAGTCATACCGGTACCGCTCTTTTTCGGCCGCTCGTATTTGGGATTTCTGCGAATAAAATACACCGCTCCTCTGTGCGAAAAGGTCAGTTCCACGAAGGTCTTTTCCTCCGGTCCTGCAAAATCGCTGCGCATGGTGTCCGCCGTACGGTTCGATCCACTGGCTTCGCCGAACAGCGCAAACGAGATGGCGTCAAACAACGTAGTCTTCCCCGCCCCCGTGTCCCCGGTGATCAGAAACAGCCCGCGGCCGCCCAGCTGTTCCATATCGATCTCCGTCCGTCCAGCGTAGGGCCCGAAGGCGCTTATCACCAGCTTCAAAGGTTTCATAACTCTCTTCCTCCCGCCTGCTCCAAAATATCCTTAAGGATCTCTTCCTGCTCTCTGTTCATCAGCTCTCCGTTCTGCTGTTCATAAAAGTCGGCGAAAAGCTCCGCCGGACTTTTTCGCGCCACGTCGCTGCCGCTTGCGAAAATGGGGCTGTTTCCAGCCTGAGTCCGGCTGTTCTCGAACTCCAGCATCATCAGATTCGGATACACCGTCCGCAGTCTGCCGATGGCGTCATACGGTTCCTCCTCGTCGGTCAGCACCGCCGCTATGTAATCCTGATGCTCTGAAAGCCGGGTCTCCCCGCCGACTCCGTGCCGAGCCAGCGTCGGGCGATCGGGGTGATCGGACTGCAGACACAGCTCCGCCGGATCTGCTTCGGATCCTCCTGATCCACCTGCTTCAGATCCACCCGCCCCCTCAACGGCCTCAAACATGGAAATCTGCCGGAACCCATCCTCCTGCGCCCTGCGGCCCCATTTCAAAAGCTCATCCAACGGCCCTTTGATCCGGCGCATATCCCGCAGCGGACGCAGAGGTATCTGTCGAAGTCCGATCTCGCCCTTAGGCCCCAAGTCCACCATGGTCACCGACTTCTTCTGCATTGCCTCCGAAAAGGAATACTTCAGAGGCGATCCCGCATAGCGGACCGTATCCCGGCCGATCCGCTGAGGGCCGTGAAGATGGCCCAGCGCCACATAATCAAACACATCAAAAGCAGAGACGTCCACATTGTCTACGCCCCCGATGGATATATTTTCTGAATCCGACCGCTCCGGTTCCTGTCCACAGCCGGTCACGAACTGATGCGCCACCAGCACATTCCGTTCCCCCGCGTCGATCCCGGCGCCCGCGATCACCGCCCGCACGGCCTCGTCGTACGACTCCGGCGTTCCGCCCGTAAAAGGCGAAACTGTAGAAGGCTTGATAAACGGCATCAAATACACATTCACCGCTCCATGCTCATCCGTCAGCCGCTCTTTCTCCAACTTCCCGCCAAACACTCCCGCGATGTGCAGCCCTCTGTTTTTCATGATCCGACTGCCAAACCCCAGCCGTTCCGGCGAATCGTGATTTCCGCTGATGAGAAATACCGCCGGCGCCCGTTCCAGCAGCGCTGTCAGGAACTCGTCCAAAAGTTCCACCGCCTCAGCCGGCGGCTGCGTTTTATCGTAGACATCCCCTGCGATCAGCACCGCGTCCGGCCCTTCCGCCTCTGTGACGGCCAGGATCTGATTCAGTATGTATTCCTGATCCGGAATCATGGAAAACCCGTTGACGCGCTTGCCAATATGCAGATCTGACGTGTGTAACAGTTTCATATTATTTATCCTTCCAAATATTGATGCATGACGACTTCAGACTTTTGTCTTCTGCCCCTTCCCTCATGTAAGCGGAATACCGACCACAGGATCCTCAGACCAACTACCCGTAACTTGTAACTTCAGTTCCTTCCATGCCCGCCGGCTCCGTGCTCCCGTTATGTAAAAAATATATCATGGCCGGTCCCGGACCATCGTGATAGGATCTGCCCATGGGATAATCCGCGCATGGCGTCTGCCGCGCACAGAATCTATAATAGCTGCTCTGCGGCTATTATACCATAGGTTTTTCATTGAATGAACCTTTCTCTCTGTGCCCATATTCGCCCACGCTTCGCCGTTTGCCGGCGCCATCGTCCGCTTATTTGAGATGTACGCCCCTTAGAAATATTGCCATCCGTTGACAGCGGAGGCCGTGTGTTTTAGACTGGTGACGAGACGAACCGGCAAAAGCCTCTTCGGCTTTCCCACACAATAAGATCAAAAAAGGAGTGCCAAACCATGAAGAAAATCCCGATAGAAACTGATCTGGGCGTTCTGCGGGGGAGAGACTGCATTTACTTCAGCAAAGCAGAGCAAGATGAAATGGACAATCTGACTTTTACAGGAGATATAAACGGAGCCCTTGTTGATAAACACAGAAATGAAAAAGACTGGTTTCCGTATCAACTGACCTTCAGACGCGTACTCGCCTGCTTTTCCTGCGAGTTGGATACCTATGAAAACTTAGCCGGATCAGGCTGTCTTGACGGCAGCAGTTTTGCCCTGATAGAGGACAGCGCATGGCTGCGATCTCTGCCCATGAGGAGCGACTTTGACAAAAGTCAATACAAACACTTCCGTTTGCTCACCTATGACGTCGTGTACGATATCATTGCAGTTTCTCATCAAATGGATATTCGTGTCTGAAGACTCCATATATCGAAATGTATCCTCCGTTTTGGATACGCAGCTGAGAAACGCCGTCGGGCTGCTCTTATCAAATAGATGTCTCCATTGACTCTATTTACGCGCAAAGAACTCATGGGCAAGAGCGGTCACCCGTTCCGGCATCCCCTTCCCCGACAGCCGATGATCTCCCTCGAATATTTCTGTCAGTTCGGCGCCAGTCAGCATGGCAAATCTCCGCGCCGCGCCCGGCGACGCCGTGTCATCCTCAGTTCCGTGTACCATTCCGATCAAAAAACTTCCCGGCTCGATCCCGCCTTTATATATTTCAAATACATCATGAGCGTCCAGATCTGCAAAAAAATTCTGCGTGAGCTTCAACGGCCTTACATATCCCCGATCCATCGTCAGATATCCCTGCGCCGCCAGCGTCGCTTGCTCCTCCGGCGTCTTATCGTGGAAAAGCAGCGGCATCTCTACCGCCGCACTGCGCAAAAACGCCCTGCGGCCCTCATGCTGACGTTCCGCCAGATAGAGAAGCGTTGTATACGCACCGAAACTGGAACCGAAATATACGATCTCCGCATCTGGGCACAGCTGCCGCACCCTCTCCTCCGCCGACGCCAGATCATCCATGCAATGTTCCATAGAAAGCTCCGTCCCGTCCACTGGGCTTTCCCCGTGGGCCGGGAAGTCAAAAGCAAAGGTGCCGATCCCCCTGTGAGGGAACTCAGCTCCCAGCATGGCCGCCGTGGGGCTCTCCTTGCTGCTTCCAAACCCATGTACGACAATGGCCACCATCTTTTCACTGCCCGTCAACGTATGTATGCACGGAATGTCATATCCGTTTCTTCCCTTCAGCACCTCACCAGTCATTGTGTCTGTTTTCCTTTCTTTTACGATCTATTACTCCACTGTCATCTTATCGCCTTGTATTCTCACCTGAACTCCAGCGCACACCGTCCCGGTCTGCACAGCCGTGAAGACTATGAAAAGTAAGACCTGTCCATCGAGAGACGCGCATTCCTTCGCATGGAATTTTTGTCTACGGTTCGCAGACTTTGGGGGCGGCGACTGCCGACAGGTTGGTATTTACAACGGAAAAAGAGTTATTTTGAGTTGCGCAGCCATTGCAGGCGGCGACAAGGCGTGGTATGTATTACGCAGAGTGGCAGGTTATTTCAATTCACAGGCTCTTATGGAACCTGACGACAATCTGCAGATGTGCAAGCTCCGAGAGGGTTTGATTTCAATCCACAGGCTCACACGGAGCCTGACCTTGGCTGAATCTGGAGACCGTACCTATTGGATGCATTTCAATCCACAGGCTCACACGGAGCCTGACTCCTTTGCGAAGCGCCTCTTGATGTGTTGGTACGAATTTCAATCCACAGGCTCTCACGGAGCCTGACCCGCAGAGCCTACTCCTGCCACGGCCGACGCCGCAATTTCAATCCACAGGCTCGCACGGAGCCCGACTTTCGAGCCATCGTAAAAAACCTCTGGGCACGCTTATTTCAATCCACAGGCTCGCACGGAGCCTGACCAAAGTTTCGTAAAAACTTTTCATTCACCCACACAATTTCAATCCACAGGCTCTCACGGAGCCTGACACCTACCTGGTAGTCCCGGTCGTCCCGGCGTATCTCATTTCAATCCACAGGCTCTCACGGAGCCTGACGCATTCGACAAACGGCGGGACAGCAAATGTGATTTTATTTCAATCCACAGGCTCTCACGGAGCCTGACGGTCCGTCGTCTCTAATTTCCGCACCTGGTCCGTATTTCAATCCACAGGCTCTCACGGAGCCTGACTTGCATTTAGAAAGACGGCAACATTAGCCAGTAATTTCAATCCACAGGCTCACACGGAGCCTGACTTTACTATAACGGTCGTTTCTTTCTGTTCTTCCTTATTTCAATCCACAGGCTCACACGGAGCCTGACCCGGATTTGCCAGATAAAACTCCGATAATTCCTATTTCAATCCACAGGCTCACACGGAGCCTGACCCGTATATGCAACGTGCCGTTTTCCCCCGCCGCATTTCAATCCACAGGCTCACACGGAGCCTGACATGCTTAACCTGTGATCTGGCGCGCTATACTGCATTTCAATCCACAGGCTCACACGGAGCCTGACATGTGTATTCCGGGAGCTATGACAACACCGTGCGATTTCAATCCACAGGCTCACACGGAGCCTGACCGGTCGGCGGCCTGCCCTGGATCCGATTGGTATGCTATTTCAATCCACAGGCTCACACGGAGCCTGACCGAGGCGGCGGCCCCCTGTCAGCCAAACAGACGATTTCAATCCACAGGCTCACACGGAGCCTGACGACGATGAATTGGCGCAGCTCCAAAGATCTCTTATTTCAATCCACAGGCTCACACGGAGCCTGACCACTGCAGGACCACCACCGGATACAGGGTGATCCATTTCAATCCACAGGCTCACACGGAGCCTGACAGCCCGGATATGGCACGGGTGACTGCTATACAGACGATTTCAATCCACAGGCTCACACGGAGCCTGACAGGACTTTGCAGATACTGCAATCGAGAAATTTGATTTCAATCCACAGGCTCACACGGAGCCTGACTTGATATCAAGCCGGGCGAGAATACGGCGATGGTATTTCAATCCACAGGCTCACACGGAGCCTGACGGCTTAATGACATTAATTATTTTGCGTCTTGTAATATTTCAATCCACAGGCTCACACGGAGCCTGACATTACAATCGCTATTGTTCGGCAGAAGAAAAGGTATTTCAATCCACAGGCTCACACGGAGCCTGACTGCAAAATGCAAGAAAAATGTTTCCCCGCGAGCAATACCACCGAAATTCCTACGCCCCTCATCTCATCGCATGCCAGCTTCGAAACAATATCTTACATAAAAATAAAATTTTTCAGGTGCGAATCTCCCAGAGATTTTATGTTCGCTTCACATTCGCACTGCTAATACCTTTTGTTCATTTTGAAACAATTCACCACTTGTCGCTGATGATCCTTGTTTGCCTTTCTGTCTTTTCTGCATTCCCAGTCATTGTAACTATGATCCATTTTTATCAAGCCCCATTCATCGCCTGATTTAACTATATCGGAACACCTATTCTAGGTCAAGCCGGTTCTCTAAATCTTAGCTTGTAATAGAATCTGTACAGACGATCCAACATAAAGTAATCGTTCTGTGATGCAGACATCTAAAAGCCACAAAATATATTGGATCATCGGTAGTGATAAATCACTTCGTATGTGAAAGACTAGCTTCCAGCTTCATTAGCGGATTCCTGCTGTAATCAATGATTTTTTTCCTTCTGTTCCTGTATCATCACCTTAAAAAATCCTTTTGTAATAGATCAATTATAGGTATTTCTTCAATTAGATTATTGATCTTGCTTAGATCGATCCGCCCCGCTATTTTCTTTAGCGCTTCGTTAAACTCCGGATCTGTAAGGAAATAAAATCAAAGTAGAATATTTTTCCCATTATTTTCATAGCGCCTGAGCTGGAATCCCCAAAGAGAATAATGTTTATGACGATTTCAACCCACGCAGCCCTCACAGGCTGCAACCCAGTTTATCTGCGAAATCTTGCTGAGTCAGCCTTAATTTCAACCCACGCAGCCCTCACAGGCTGCGACGATGGTCTATGTTGCCTCGCTAAGCTTATTAGCATTTCAATCCACGCAGCCCTCACAGGCTGCGACTTCGTCATCAAGCTACTAATATATTCGACGACATCATATTTCAATCCACGCAGCCCTCACAGGCTGCGACAAGGGCTGGAAGATGAAGAATTTATTCCGTCGGAATTTCAATCCACGCAGCCCTCACAGGCTGCGACGCTTCTGACAGAGGTAGCCTGAGTAACGATGGACTAATTTCAATCCACGCAGCCCTCACAGGCTGCGACGTTAGCCGTGGCGGGGTCTGCGGTTTTTTCAAATGCATTTCAATCCACGCAGCCCTCACAGGCTGCGACCATGGCGTGGCGCGAAATTTTTTATGTGTGCTCGAAATTTCAATCCACGCAGCCCTCACAGGCTGCGACAGCAAATATCCGCAATGATTCCTGCAGATATCCAATTTCCCAACTATTTCTTCTCTTCTTTCACAATATTTTTAGCACTACGACCGTTCAACTGCTTTTATATCTCCCATTTCAGGTGCGAATGCCCCGGGATTTTTATGTGAGCTTCCCATTCGCACTGCTGCTAATCCTGATTTGGTTTGTGAAGATGCCATACGATTTCAGCGCTTCATCCTGCTTCCTATGCGCAAAACAAAAGCAACATTCTCATAAGGCATTTCACGCTTCCTATTCACTTTCTATACGTCTATTTTACTTTGTCCTGCGTTATAAGTCAAACAGTGCTGTTTTACGGGTCGTGTCAAGTTGTTGTGGAGTTTTTGATTGATAAATGGAAATCAACAAGCGCATCGACTGTCAGTTCAGGAGACCGCGGCACGAGCCAAGTCTGTGTAATATCTGCTGCGTTCCGGCGGCCTGATCAAACGGAACCGTCTCCCTCCGGCTGAAGATGCTCCAATCGCAAGCTCCTTCCACGGCTTCCGACAGCATCCGCTCTGCATAGGCGCTGTAAGCCTCTGTTTGTTCCTTTTCCTCCCGCTCCTTCTCCAGGCCTGTCAGCTTTCCTCCGTTTTTTAGATAGATCCTGACTCTGCTCAGCTTTCCTAGACCCGCTCTGCTCCATCCCATCGGATCCCGGCTGAATCGTTTCGAAAGCAAGTGACTGACCTGGCCCTCTGTACAGCTCCCAGGAACCTCCTCGGTCCGCCGACGTCGAATCTCCTCCCAGTGCCTCAGCAGATACCCGCCGAATTCCCTTACCCGCTTCTGCGTCGTTTCGTTCCCCGCCATCTCCAGCAGGCCCTGGAGGTAGTGTCAAGTTGTTGTGGGGCTTTAGGTGGACAGATTGAAATTAACAGACGACTTCTCCCGCATTACAGCTTGGAATCGACTGTGCAGTTGACTCATGCCCATGTCGTCCCTGCAGCGATCCATCCTGTCTTGTCGTGCCGCTTCAGTCGGTTTACCCTCTGAATTCATACCGAAATGCATGGTTTTTCGGGAAAAAACGAATTTAATAAATCCTAAGAATTCATTCATATAAAATAAAGATCTTGCTGTCTCCTGATCTATATAATGGAAACAGGGAGGACAGAAAAATGAACTTGATCAGAGCCGCATTGGCTAACTATTTATTTACGATACCCATTTCCATCGCACTGGAAACGATCCTGTGCCAATATTATAAAACGAAAAAAGTAAAAATCACCTACGGTTTTGTCGTCGGTTTTCAACTATTTCTGTTGCTGCTGACAGCTATGCTGACGATCACCGGCGCGGGGGGCGTTGACGATATTGGCTGCCATGGAGATGTCATCCTCAGCCTGGACGCGTTCAATCTGACCCCCTTCACCGGTTGGGGCAGGGTTAATTTCTTCGGACTGAGTATGAACGCTGTCCTCTTTATCCCGTTGGGTGCAGCCCTTCCCCTGCTTTGGAAAAACGGCGTGTCTTTTCTTAGGACAAGCCTTACCGGTTTCCTCTTTTCCCTGCTGATCGAAACCAGTCAACTGCTTAACTGGCGTACGACAGACATCGACGATCTGATCATGAATACGATCGGAACGATGATCGGCTTTGGACTGTCTCGTCTTCTGCTCAAAAAAATCACTGTTGTCCAGATAGACAACAGCAATACAGATTTCTTTGTGATGAACAGTGCCTCGCTCTGCACTGTGCTGTTCTTCTCTGCTTATTTCTTCATCGGGAGTCCTATGCTCAACGCCGTGTGGGAGATTTTATATCAATGAAGCGTTATCTGCAAAAGCTCTCGAAGTGAGAATGCCCGCTGAACCTGCTGCTTGACCTTATTTCACAGGTACCTTAATAATTCCTTGACAAATTACACAGGCACCTGTATTATTGTAATCGACAGGTACCTGTGAAACAAGAAAGCGAGGATATTAGAATGTCAGATAAATTAAAATCCAATGATCTGTTTGAAAAAATGATGTATCTTCAGTGGCTGCTCCACCGTCGACATCTGCAGAGCCGCAGCGGGCACGGCCCCTTCGCAGACCCCACAAGAGGTCAGGGGCGCGTGTTGGCGATCCTGAAACTGCAGCCGGAGATCAGCACCAGAGATCTATCTTACCTGCTGGATATCCGTCAGCAGTCCCTGAGTGAATTGTTGAGCAAACTGGAAAAATCGGGATATATAACCCGCACACCCATGGAAAGCGACAAACGTGTGATGATGATAACCCTCACGGATAAGGGCAAGGCCATCCCGCAGGAAAGGCCCGATTTCTCAGGTCTCTTCGATTGTCTCACACCAGAGGAGCAGGATGCTTTCGGCGGCTATCTGGACCGGATCATCCAAACATTTGCCGGTGAGCCGGAGACGGACAGCAGCGAGGATATGATGCGGTGGATGGAACAGGCCCGTTCAAGAATGGGTGACGAAGCCTTTGAACATCTCATGGCTATGCGCGGAAAACGATTTGCCATGGGTGGACACGGTCACGGACGCCCGCACGGCGGACGAGGCGGATGCGGCTTCCACCAGCGCCGTCACGGCCGGCCGGGGGATCCGTGCAGAGAGTGAGGTGTCGCGGCAACCAAAAAAACGATATAGGAAGGAGGCGAACAGATGAAAGGCAAGAAATGTGAAACCAGCCGCGATGCGGTGGGCATACGGTCCGGTCTGGCTGGACTTCTGGGAAATCTGCTGCTCTTTTTGATCAAAGGAGTTGCAGGCGTTCTCAGCAACAGTGTGGCGGTCACCGCCGACGCGATGAATAATCTGGCTGATTGTGTGTCGTCTCTGGTGACGCTTCTGGGCTTTTCGTTTTCCGGGAGAGGAAAAGACAGCGCCCACCCTTACGGGCATGGGCGCATGGAGTATATCTGTGGTTTTTCCATTTCGCTTCTGATCATGATCACCGGCGCCTCTGTGGGCGCAGATGCCCTGGGACGGCTGCTGCATCCTCTGCAGATCACCATCACCGGGCTGACCGTGGCAGCTCTGAGCTTCAGCATCGCGATCAAAGCCCTAATGGCGTGGTACGTTGGCTATCTGAACAAAAACGTCCGGTCCACCGCGCTGAAAGCCGTACAGCGGGATAATTTTTCCGACGCTCTTGTCACGGCAGCCACGCTGATGGGTATTCTGGCTGTTCCTCACACAGATCTGCCTGTGGACGGAATGCTCGGGATCGCCGTAACCGTCGTCATCCTCAAATCCGGCTTCAGCTCGTTCTGCGAAAGCCTCGTTCTGCTTTTAGGTGAAGGCGTGGATGCGGATACAGAAGACGGGATCATGCAGATCATCTCCCAGTTCATTCCGGCAAAATCTGTGGAGGAAATATCACTGCACGATTACGGCCCGGAAAATAAACTGGTTTATATAAAGCTGGATCCCCCGCCCGCAGATAAAATGAGCTCCAGCTCCCGCACGCTGGCCCGTATCAAGCAGCAGCTGAAGCAGGAATTGCAGATCGACGCCACCCTTTATTGGGATCTGTCGGAAGAGCCAAAGTAAACGGAGGCGATTTTTCATGTGCAACTGCTGATTGCTAAATTTACAAGGCAGCTTGGTGGACTTATGACTTCCGAGACTCTATAATAACAAGTACCTCCCCCGGATAAAAGTTCCGCTTTCGACCTGCGGCCCCGGCGGATGACCAACACCATAAAGAAATCAGAGGAGGGTCGTATTATGAGCCTTGGAGAAAATATCAGCCGTCAGCGCAGAGAAAAAAACATGTCTCAGGGCGATCTGGCCGGCGCGCTGGATGTGTCCCGTCAGTCGGTCTCCAGATGGGAGACCGACGGCGCCGTTCCGGAGCTGGACAAATTAATAAAACTCAGCGATATTTTCGGCGTCACGCTGGACGAGCTGGTCAAAGGTGAGAAGCCCGGACATTTGCCGGAGACCGCAGAAAAAAATGCGCCGGAACACGTACAGAAAATCGTAACTGTAGATGAAACAACAAACAAATTGGAAAATGCATCGGACCGGGAACATGGTTTTCCGCCGCGCAAGATCGTAGGAACGATCTTACTCTGCACGGGCTTACTGGTCGTTCTTCTGCTCGTGTTTCTTTCCGGTTCGCCGATCCTGTCGCTGCTATATGCCTCGCCGATTCTGCTTTGCAGCGTCGTCTGCTTCCTCTTGCGGCAACGGATCGGCCTGTGGTGCGGCTGGATCGTGTATTTCACCGCAGACATCTATCTGCGTTTTGCCACGGGCATTAACTGGCGCTTGATTCTGTTCACCTTATCTTACACCCCTGAAATGAACTACATACGTCTCTATATCGCTTGGATCCAGACGATATGTATGATCCTGCTGGTCATCCTGACGATCTTGTCCTTCAAGACGAAAGGGATCCAACTGACGGGAAAAAACCGAACGCTCTTTATCTGTGGATGGGTATTGCTGGCCGGGATACAGCTCTCCCAATTCCTGTGGTTCAAGGACCGATGGTTTTCTTTTACGCTGTCCGCCGCTTTCGACTGGACACGGCTCATACTGCTGACAGCGCTCATCGTCGCCGCCCTGTGCGGCCGGCGCCCGCCGGTAGCGAAGAAACCAGGATGATGAGGAGCAAAGCTCCTCGATACTCCAGCCGTCAATATGGAAATCTGATCTATGCAGCGGCTTTATACATTATCCTTCCAAATACTGATACATTGATTCTGCAACCTCATCTTTCATGTGGAACAGAACGTCTACGATGGGAACCATACGGCCGTTATCCAAAATCTCCGACTGGTTGAATTCAGCAGGAGCCAAATCGCCCATATAATAAAAATCTGAGCCCTCTCCATCGCTCTTTTTTACGAAAAGAAGTATCCGCATACCCGTATTATTCGCTGCCTGCAGGCTCACCACATCCTTGGATGTCAACTTTCGATCATGCTTTGTCTGCCAGCTAAACAGTTGAGCGTTTACAAAGCGATCCTCATACTTTGTTCCGTCTCGAATATCTTCTTTCTTTTCGTATGTTACAAAAATAGGGCAGGTATTGTTTTCAATCTTATACCCATAAACAATCGAAGAGACGTCCTTTTCCCAGTTTAAAATCCGGCAGACATCCTTTCTGGAATATTTCTGATACAGGAGAAAACCGTCTCTGTAGCGTCCGGCCTCGAAGTCCAGCTGGAATCGGCGGAACGCATATTTTATCATATCGTTGAGACAATCATAAAACACCGTTTCCGTAAGTACCGTCAAATATTCTCCTTCCATACGGAAGGTATCATCTTCGACTGTAATGTTCGGATTAACCCCATATTTTTTCCGGTCCGCTTTTGTCAGAAAGCTTCCATTCAAACAGTGCACTGCGGATTGGAGCGTTTCCTCAGAAGCCTGAAAACCAAAGTTCTTCAATAGTATCTGTTGTACTTCCGATTTTGTCGCCTGCCCCTTTGCTACGAGCAGAGCTAAAAAAACAACCTCCTCTACTCTCTTACCGTTGAGAATTTCCTTTGAATAAAACTCCAGAAGCCGCAGCTTTGACAGGTTCATAGCCGGCGCCTGATGCTCAGCTTTACAAACAAAATTGTAGTATGAATTTGAGTATTTTACAAAAGCATAGGGCTCTCTTTGCCCGTAATTCAAGAAATCCATCATGCTTGGAATCGACCCACGCTGATATTTCAACAACTGATAATCCTTTTTCAGGTCCTTCAGTTTCGACAGGTTGGTTTCATCTATGGACTGGAAAATCCTTTCCTTAGTTATCGTATCAAAATTTACGGTTGAACACCCGGGTATGGTGCTGCTCCCATTATTGATCAACTTTCGTATGGTATCCTTGTTATATGAACGATCTCCATAAAGCGCGATCGGCACCAAATAGTTATTGGCGTAATTCCCAATAAAATCGATTACCGTGAGAAAATCTTTCTCTTCTGTCTTTCTCAAACCACGTCCAAGCTGCTGCACAAACACAATTGCCGACTGGGTAGGTCTCAGCATAATGATCTGATTGACCGAAGGAATATCGACGCCTTCATTAAAAATGTCCACAGTAAAGATGTAATCCAACCCGCCCTCGCGCTGATCCTGCTCCAGCCTGCGGATCGCTTCTTCCCGCTGCTCTTCCGTGGAGCTTCCATCCAACGCCAGAGTGGCATAACCCCGACGGTTGAAACGTTCTGATAAAACTCTGGCCTCCTCCACACGACTGCAGAATATCAACCCCTTTACGCGGCCATTGTCCCACCCATAATAGTTCGCCTTCTCGATGATATGGCGAACCCTCTCCTCACTGGTCAGACGATTGAAGTCCGCGCCTTCGTCCAACAACTCGCCGTATACCTGAATCTCGCTGACTCCAAAGTAATGAAAGGGGGCCAGCATCTGTTCCTCCAGCGCCTGATTGAGACGAATTTCATAGGCAATGTTGTAGTCAAAAGCCTTAAAAATATCAAAGCCGTCCGTACGCTCCGGCGTCGCCGTCATCCCCAACAGGAACTTGGGCTTAAAGTGTTCCAATATCTTCTGATAGGTGGCAGCCCCGGAGCGATGCACCTCGTCGATGACGATGTAATCAAAATGCTCCGGTCCAAACTGATTCAAAACGGAATCCTGCGATAAGGTCTGTATCATTGCAAATACATAGGCGGCGTCCCCACCCTTTTCCCTTCCGCTGAGAATACCCGCATCCAGATCTTGTCCCAAAATCGCCTTATAGCTCTCCATCGCCTTTCGGGCAATATTCTCCCTGTGTATGAGAAATAGAAAACGCCTTGGCTGAAAAACCGCAACATCGAAGGCTGACAAATAGGTCTTTCCTGTGGCAGTAGCAGAAATCAGCAATGCTTTTTGCTTTCCGTCTCTGCGCAGTGACGCAAGCGCAGTCAACGCCTCGCGCTGCATTTTATTCGGTGTGATCTGAGTCAAATTCAGGACATTTCCCTGACTTGCAGATGCCTGGACTTTCTTTCTCAGTTCACTCTGCGTCTGCCGGATCCGCGTGTAGAGCTCTGTGTAATCCCTCAGCCACCGCACGTCAACAGACTCCGCTGCTGAAAAGGTCTGGTCAAATTCCCGCATGATATTCTGCATGAGTAGACCATTTTCAAGCGAAGACAGTTTTAAATTCCACTCTTTATTTTTAGAAAGCGCGCTCTGGGTCAAATTACTGCTGCCTACGATGAAGGAATAGCTGTCTGACTGTTTAAATATATATCCCTTCCCGTGAAAATTTCCTTTTGTCACTATGCGCAGCTCGATGTTTTCAAACGCAAGAAGCCGCTCCAGGGCCTTGGGCTGTGTAAAATTCTGATACTGCGAGGTGATGATTTTCCCCTTGATCTGCCTCTCTTTCATCTCTGACAGAATGTTAATCAGAGATGTGACGCCGCTATTTGTAATGAAGGCCACAGAAAAATAGAACTCCTCGCAGTTGTGGAGCTCGTCAATAATATTGGTCAGCACTTTCATCCCGCGCTTGTGGTCATTAACCAAAAGCTTCGGATGATACCGCTCCAACGAGGTCAAATTGCAGTCGATGAATCCGGTCCGCAGTCCGTCTTCCAGCCGTTCTGAAATCGCCATAACACCCTCACAGTTTCTGATTCATCAGTTCTTCCACAATAGGCTTGTCGGCCCCCGCCCAGTCCAGCTGCCCCAGCTCGCGGGGCGGCAGCCACTTCGCTGATACGTGCTCTAACAAGTCAAAGTTCTTTTCTCCCAACGGACAGAGATAGCTGTACATCGTAATCGCAAAATCCGGATATTCATGCTCTACCGTCATAAAATATTCCAGCTGTTCCACCGGAATCGTCAGTTTCATCTCCTCCTCCAGCTCCCGGGCCAGCGCAGTCTTTCCGTCCTCCCCCGGCTCCAGCTTTCCCCCTGGAAATTCAAACTTATATGATATGTAGTCGTGTTTATTTTTTCCCCGCTGCGTACATAAAATTTTGCCGTCTTTTATGATGATGGCTGCGGCTACGTAGATGTGTTTCATAGTCACCTCATTTTGGGCTCTCACCGTCACCCTTTCCTTCTCCAACAATCTTATCAAACCTGTTCTTATAAAACTCCACCCGTCTCTGTTCCAGGCAATCCAGAAAATGCTCTGCGAACCGCGGCTGTTCACAGTAAGGCTCCAACTCTTTCGACAGTCCAAACCTCTCATTTTCCAAAGTGAAGTACCGTGCAGAAGTTTTCATCAAAAAATGAACGGGGTTCTTTTTTGCCAGCCGTATGTATTCCTCATCCGTCCAGGTCAGATAACCCTCCGTGCTCTTGTGTCTCTTCATATCCCAGCCGTTGGACGGATTCTCATAAAAGCTGCGGAAGCTGTCCGCGATCTGTTTATCTCCGATCTCAAGCCGGATGCTTCCCCCTGCTCCGTCATAGAATGCAAGGAGCAGCGGCAGCTTGTACAGCTTAGACATATCTGTCGTTTCCAACAGATGCAGGAAATCCGCAGCAAAAGTGTTTTTCAGCTCAAGTTCCTCTGTGGACAGATCGCCCAATGATTCCAGAAAAGCCAGATAGCCGCCTTTTCTGCGGAATGGATGGAACGCCGCCGTGCCTCGTTTCTTAAAAAACGCTTTCACTCCGTCATCCATATACGTGTAAAACTCTGTGCGGCTCGGCCTGTGGTCCAGATAAGCCCTGACACGGAAATACTCTTCCCTCAGCTGATCCTCCAGCTTGCAGCTCTGTTTCCTCTGACGCTCCATCAGATCGATAAGGCGGAAGTCGAAATCCGCCCTGCATCCCTCCGGGAGCCATTCCTCCATATCTGCATAAACGTCCACGCTGAGTATACGCTCTCCCCGCGCTTCTATTTCCGCCTTTTCCGTCTGGCTCCTGCCGCGAAGCAAGCTGGGGATCAGAAACGCTTTTTTGTAATTTCCGATAAAGTCCAGCACGTTCAGATATTTCTTTCCGCCGCATTTGCGAAGACCGCGGCCCAGCTGCTGTAAAAACACGGTAGGAGACTCCGTAGGCCTCAGAAACAGCACCATGTCCAGACTGGGAATATCCACGCCCTCGTTAAACATATCTACAGTAAAAAGCACGCGGACTCTCCCGCTCTCCAATTCTTCAATGGCTCTGTCCCGAGGCGTTCCCCCCCTTCCGCTCACGACGGCACGGGAAGTGATCCCTTTGGAATCAAAATATTCCGCCATCTGGATAGCGTGAGCCTGTGTGGCGCAAAATCCGATGGCTCGCGCTGAATTGAATTTCCTGTAGTTTGCATAGACGATCTCCGCCCGCTTATGCAGCATCAGCGCCTTTTCCAACTGCTTTTCGTCATAGCGGCCATTGTGAAATTCGATCTCATCATAGTTCGTCTCGTCATAAATACCGTAATAATGAAACGGTACGAGAAAATCCCGGTTGATCGCTGCGAATAAGTCAATATCGTAGACGAGATTGTAATCGCACAACCGGTAAATATCCTTATTGTCCAGGCGGTCCGGCGTGGCCGTCAGGCCCAGCAAAAATCGCGGTTTAAAATATTGGAGTATTCTCCCATAACCGACAGCCGCCGCGTGATGAAATTCATCTACCACAATGTAATCAAAATATGTAGGAGAGAAAACATCCTGTTTCAGATAAACATCTTTCCCCAAAGTCTGTACAGAGGCGAACAGAATATCAGCCTCTGTGTCCTTCTTTTCCGAATTGAACCAGCCCAGCTTCTTGTTTGGATAGATCTTCTCAAAGGTCTCAGACGCCTGCTTTAGTATTTCCTCCCGGTGCGCCACAAACAGAATCCGCTCCGCAATAACGCAGTCAAAAGCAGCCAGATAAGTTTTCCCCACTCCTGTAGCGGCGACCACCAAAGCCTTATCCAATCCCTCGTTTCTGGTACGCTTCAGCTCGCAAAGCGCTTCGATCTGCGCTCCCCGGGGCTGTATGCGCCCGTTGTCTGTGAATACTTCCTCTGACGCGTCAGTCCTGTTTCGTCCGAAAACCTTTGGCGCGCGCCAGTTGCGCGCGTAGTCGCTCAGGCACCTGTCGTCAATGGGTCTGGCATTGTATTCAAACAGGAACAGGAACTCATCGTAAAAATCATCGAACTCATCCTTGTTCTCCGTGTTATTCAATCGGCAATTCCACTCGATCCCCGTTGTCAAAGCTGAACGGGACATGTTTGAAGATCCAAGAAAAAACTCGCTCTTCATCCCGCCATAGTGAAAAAAATACGCCTTCGGATGGAAATGCTCTTCCTCCAGATCAGAATAAAACCTCATATCCAGCACATCGCCGCATATCTCCCGCAGCAGGTACAACGCCTGCGGCTGCGTAATACCCATGTATTCTCCCACCAGAATCCGAATAGGGACCTTCCGCTCCGCCAGCGACCTCAATTCCGGCTCCAACAGGCGCACGCCGGATTCCATGATAAAGGACACGCTGATATCCACCGCCTCCGCCTTCGCCATGGCTTCCTTCAGGCCTTCCGCAAGAGGCTTGTTTTTTCCGAGATAGCTTGTCTGTATTTTAGTCATGCTCCATCTCCACACGCTGTACAATGGCGTTGAGCCACCGTTCTTCCCCTCTTCCCGGTCTCACATCCCCAGTGAGCCAGGTATCCATCACCGAAAGCTCTGCCACTTGACCTATGATAGCTTTGAGCGAATCCTCCGTCATATCGTAAAAGAAGCGCTCGCCCCTCATCTTTTCCCCCGTCCCGTATTTGTATGTCGTAAACAGAATACCGCCCGGCTTCAATGCCTTTGCAATTTTCTGATACGTTTCCACCGTTTCCGCCTCCGGTACGTGGATCAGGGACGCGCAGGCCCATATGCCGTCGAATGCTTCCAATGCATCCAGCTCCTGCGCCCTTGCTAAAACACAGGAACGACCGGTCAGCTTTTCCGCCCGTTCGCACATTTCCTTTGACGGATCCATCATCGTAACGCAGAGCCCTTTATCTGCGAAAGCAAGAGCGTCACGGCCGGATCCGCAGCCCAGATCGAGAACCTCCGCGCCCTTTGGCATCAGAGACTCGAATCGTTCCCGTATTTTACTCATATCAGCGTTTACTGTGTCCTGATAAAACACCTCTGCGTGATCGTCATAGTATTTTGCGGTGTTGAACTCATTTTCTATCATCTATCAAAATTCTCCACTTTTCTCTGGATCCATTATCCTCTGACTGGCCGAAGGCCATCAGGGGATAATCCACGCATGCGTCCGCTGCGCATAGAATCAGTATAATAGCCGCTCTGCGGCTATTATCCCATGACTGGCCGAAGGCCATCAGGGGATAATCCGCGCATGCGTCTGCTGCGCATGGAATTAGTATAATAGCCGCTCTGCGGCTATTATATCATATACGAAGCCATAATGTGGTTCGAAATCATTCAATTCCCACATTTTCAGATCTAAACGAAAACGCAGGCAGCCTTTGGGCAGCACCGATAAAACAGCATGAGAATTATTTTCTGGCAACTACATAGTCTCAGTTATGCCGTTTTCCTGTTCTGTTGATCATCCAGCAAACACAGCGGGATATTTTTATTTGATCTATCTCTTGCCACGAGCGGTTTTATATGTAACAATAGTTATATAACATTAGTTGTATATATGTGAAAAAGAAAGGACGCAAGTATGCCACCGAAACCGAAAATAACAAAAGATATGATTTTAAATACCGTTTTGGAAATCACTCAGGAAATGGGATTTGACGCTGTCAATGCAAGAAGTGTTGCAAGCAAGTTAGAATGTTCAACGCGTCCGATTTTTACCTGTTACGAGAATATGGAAGAACTTAAAAAAGATTTTCTTGAATTTGCTTTCGAATACTATGAACGCTATGTTTCAAACTATAGCATTTCCGTAAACATCAAGCCATATTTGTTTCTGCCCCTTTCATATATCTCGTTTGCCAAAGAAGAAACACACCTATTTAAGTTGCTATTTATAAACGACATGGATTTGGATATGTCAGAAGCCAATGATTTTTATAAGGAACACGGAAATGAGGAAAAGGCAAAAAGCTTCTCGGAGATGGTCGGTGTTCAGTCAGAGCGTGGGGAAAAAATATTTTTAGATCTGTTCCTTTACACGCATGGTATAGCCGTTTTGACAGCGACCGGCAAACTGTCATTTGATTGTGGTGATCTAGAAAAAATGTTGACGAATTTCCTATCTACATTTATTGGTTAGGAAGCCGAAAAGACAGGAGTATATAATGAAAATAAATCCATACTTAATTGATTTTTATAATCATTATGATGAAGATAACCGTCTCGCATCAATGCATGGTATGGTTGAATTTTTTACTACCATGCGTTATGTGGAGAAACATTTAAAGCCTGGCGACCGCATACTTGAAATCGGCGCAGGGACAGGTCGATATTCTCATGCTTTAGCACGTCTAGGATATGCGGTTGACGCAGTAGAACTTGTTGAACATAATATAGAAATTTTCCGCAAAAATACTTTAGCAAACGAAAATATTTCTATTGTGCGCGGTAACGCGTTAGACCTTTCTGATTTTTCAAGCGTTCAATATGACATTACCCTTTTATTAGGACCACTTTATCATTTGTATAACAAAGAGGATAAACAGCAGGCTATCCTCGGGAAGCAATCCGCGTGACAAAGCAGGGCGGTATCATTTTTGCAGCGTATGTGATTTCAGACGGCTGTCTGCTCGATGAGGGCTTTAAGCGAAACAATATCAGTGTGGCTGAATATGTAAAAAAAGGATTGCTTGACTCCGAAACATTCGCCGCAAAATCCGAACCAAAAGATTTATTTGAACTTGTACGAAAAGAGGATATTGACGATCTGATGTCCGAATTTACAGTAAAAAAGCTTCACTATGTTGCTGCCGACGGCTGCGCCCTGTTTATGCGTGAAGCGATCGACGCCATGGATCCTGAAACATTTGAGCTATATTTAAAATATCATTTTGCTACTTGTGAACGTCATGATCTATTAGGCGTCACAAGCCATGGGATCGATATTTTTCAGAAACAATAATAACGCATAAAAGATCCCGGCTCTCCTCCCGCGTCCTCCCGCGTCCTGATCCCTTATGCATTGTTCTCCATACTCACTCTGTCGGCATCTCTGTCTCCGTGGC
This sequence comes from Bacilliculturomica massiliensis, assembly GCF_900605495.1. Taxonomy (GTDB): domain Bacteria; phylum Bacillota; class Clostridia; order Peptostreptococcales; family Anaerovoracaceae; genus Bacilliculturomica; species Bacilliculturomica massiliensis. The sequence goes on along the minus strand of NZ_LR027603.1, from coordinate 598,068 downwards.
ATCGGCCATTCTCAGCAGGGCGTCCTCACCGTGCGCCCCATCGCCGCCCTGGCCAATGTTCTCCCCGTCAGCGCCTTCCCTGCCGCAGGCCTGGATCTCCTTCAGGCAGCCGGCCAGGTATTTCTGCGCGCCCAGATCGTAGACTACCATCTGATATTTCCGTCCCTGTCCATCGTATTCCTGGGTGCTCATCCCGATCATCCCGCCCTTTTCCGTGGGCACCCGGCGCTTCTGGCCCTCCTCCGCGATCTCTTCCCGCAGATAACCCTCCCGTAGCAGCCATTTCGTGAAGGCCGTGACCTTGATCTTCTGTACGGCGCTCTGATCGATCAGCTCGTTGATGCGGCCGGCAAAGCGGCTGATGCCCACAGGTTCCTCCGAGTATTGCAGCCGGTCCAACTGCTCCTCCGTGATGGTAAAGGGCGGCAGCGCCTCCTGCTTCGGCGGTTTCCCCACGACGCCTCCATTCTGTATGACCTGCTCCAGAATTCCGGACACATAATCAAAACACCTGGCCAGCCGCTCCTGGTTCAGCGCCGTGTCCCCCGGCAGCTCCGCTCCGGAGATCGGGTCTGCTCCCCTTGCCAGCCTGTCCAGATATAGCTTCGCACGCTTGAGCTTTTCCAATTCAGTGACCATCTCCCACTCCTTATCCTCCGATTCAGACACAGTATTCAGCTTAAACCCGTCTGGTACTGCCTATATTTATTGCCACACCGATTACCTATTCAGGCGCGTTCTATTGTCTATAGTATATCGCGATCCAGTGCGCTTCACAAGCCATTGACGCTTATCTTGCCCTCCTGCTGTTTTCCCCTGGGTCTCACAGGACAGGGAAACGCCGTCTTTCCCCATGCAGACATACAAAAGCGCAAAAAGGGCGGACCCTTCCAGGTCCGCCCTCCAACAGCAAACATCTGATCTGCCGCCGGCAGGCGGCAAAGGATCGATCTTCCGCATCCGAACCCTCCGTTCACGAATTCAGATGCGTTTCACTGTTTTGATCAGTATTTTCCCCGCTTCACATAGCTGGTGTGCAGGATCTCATGGGCTGTATGGCTGCCCGGTTCCCCGAAGTAGTCGTCGTAAAGCAGCTTGATCACTGGATTTTCGTGAGACTTGCGCAGGGGTAGCTGGCGGTCCAGCTCGTACAGCGCTCTGGCCCGGATACCCTTCACGTCGATGTCGCTGTTGCGGACCGAATCGTTCTGGTAGGGCTGACCGCCGCCGTTGATGCAGCCGCCGGGGCAGGCCATGATCTCGATGATATGGAACTCTTCCTCGCCGCTGCGGACGGCCTCCAGCAGCTTCTTGGCATTGGCCAGACCGGAGGCGACGCCTACCTTGACCTCGATGCCGGCCACGTTGTAGGTAGCCCGCTTGATGCCCTCGTCGGTGCCCCGGACTTCCTTGAAGTCCACGATGTTCAGCTCTCCGTCCAGCCAGTGGCTGGCAGTTCTGAGGGCCGCTTCCATGACGCCGCCGGTGGCTCCGAAGATGACAGCCGCGCCGGTTCCCACCTCGAAGGGATTGTCGAACTCCTCGTCGGCCAGGCGGTTGAATTCCACGCCGCCCACCTTGATCATGCGGGAGAGCTCTCTGGTAGTCAGTGCCACGTCCACGTCCGGCAGGCCCTCGCCCGCGGCGGACTGATCGTCTCTGGTGACCTCGTACTTTTTGGCGGTGCACGGAATGATGGAGACGACGAAGATCTTGCTGGGATCGATGCCGTTTTTCTTCGCATAGTAAGTCTTCAGCACCGCGCCGAACATCTGCTGGGGCGATTTGCAGGAAGACAGGTTATCCGTAAATTCCGGGAAATAATGCTCGCAGTATTTGATCCAGCCCGGTGAGCAGGAAGTGATCAACGGCAGCTTTCCGCCGTTTTTCACCCGGTCGAGAAATTCGTGAGCTTCTTCCATAATGGTCAGGTCAGCTGTCACGTTCATGTCGAAGGTCTTGTCGAAGCCCACCCGGCGCATAGCAGCCACCATCTTGCCCGTCACATCGGTTCCCAGAGGCTGATCGAATGCTTCGCCCAGTGTGACGCGGATGGAAGGCGCAGTGAAGGCCAGCACCAGCTTATCAGGATCGGCGATGGCATCCCACACCTTCTGGGTATCGTCCTTTTCGTGGAGAGCTCCCGTGGGACATGCCACGATACACTGGCCGCAGTTGGTGCACGGCGCGTCCGCCAGGCTGGACTCAAAGGCGGAGCCGATATGGGTGGCGAAGCCGCGGTCGATCATTCCGATGACGGATATGCCCTGCAGGTTCTGACAGGCCGCCACGCAGCGCCGGCACAGCACGCACTTGGTGTTGTCCCGAACGATGGAGGTGGACAGATCGTCGATCTTATGCTCCGGGTTGACGCCCAGAAAATGGTTCTCGTCCACGCCGTATTCGTGGCACAGCCTCTGCAGGTGACAGGCTCCGTCGCTTCTGACGCAGGACAGACAGTCTTTTCTGTGGTCGGAAACGATCAGCTCCAGCGTGCTTTTTCTGGACTTTCTCACCTTCGGCGTGTTGGTCTGCACCTCCATACCCTCGCTGACGGGATAGACGCAGGAGGCCACCAGAGATCTGGCTCCCTTCAGCTCCACAAGGCAGATGCGGCAGGCGCCCAGCTTGTTGATATCCTTCAGATAGCACAGGGTCGGAATTTCGATGTTCGCGTACTTCGCCGCTTCCAGGATCGTGATCCCCTCGGGAACCCGGAGCGACATGCCGTTTATTTTGATATTCACTAAATTCATTTTCGCTCGCTCCTTTCCTTATTTTCTCGAAATAGCTCCGACTTTGCACGTGTCCATGCAGACGCCGCAGCGGATACATCTCTCCTGATTGATGGTGTGCTTCTCCTTCAGCTTGCCCCGGATAGCGCCCACCGGGCAGCCCTTCGCGCAGAGGGTACAGCCCACGCACTTGTCCGGATCGATCTGGATGGTCATCAGATCCTTGCAGACCCCTGCAGGACACCGTTTCTCGACGATGTGAGCGATGTATTCATCTCTGAAATAAGTCAAGGTAGACAGAACAGGATTGGGCGCGGTCTGGCCCAGTCCGCACAGGGCGGAAGCCTTGATGTGGTGACACAGAGTTTCCAGCCGTTCCAGATCCTCCATCTCTCCCTCTCCCTTGGTGATCCTGTCAAGGATCTCGTACAGTCTTCTCGTACCGATCCGGCAGGGGGAGCATTTGCCGCAGGATTCGTCCACCGTAAAGCCCAGGAAGAACTTGGCGATGTCCACCATGCAGTTATCTTCGTCCATGACGATAAGGCCGCCGGAACCCATCATGGACCCCAGGGCGATCAGGTTATCGTAGTCGATGGGCACGTCGAAATGCTGCGCGGGGATGCAGCCGCCGGAAGGTCCGCCGGTCTGAGCCGCCTTGAACTTCTTGCCGTTTGGCACGCCTCCGCCGATCTCTTCCACGATCTCCCGCAGAGTGGTTCCCATGGGGATCTCCACCAGACCCACGTTGGTCACTTTGCCGCCGAGAGCGAATACCTTGGTGCCTTTGGACTTTTCCGTACCCATGGAAGCGAACCATTCCGGCCCCTTCAGGATGATCTGCGCCACGTTGGCCAGAGTTTCCACGTTGTTCAGGATCGTCGGCTTGCCGAAGAGACCCTGGTTGGCCGGGAACGGCGGACGGGGCCGCGGCTCGCCGCGCTTGCCCTCGATGGAAGTCATCAGCGCCGTCTCTTCACCGCAGACGAAGGCTCCGGCTCCCAGACGCACCTCCAGATCAAAGTTGAAATCCGTGCCGAAGATGTTTTTGCCCAGCAGGCCGTATTCCTTCGCCTGGCTGATGGCGATCTCCAGACGTTTTACCGCGATGGGATATTCCGCCCGCACGTAGATATATCCCTGGTCCGCGCCGATCGCATAGGCCGCGATGGTCATGGCTTCAATGATGGCGTGGGGATCGCCTTCCAGAACGGAGCGGTCCATGAAAGCGCCCGGATCTCCCTCGTCGGCGTTGCAGCAGACGTACTTCTTATCGCCCTTGGCTCTGGCCGCAAACTCCCACTTCACCCCCGTGGGGAAGCCCGCGCCGCCCCGGCCCCGCAGACCGGAACGCTTGATGATATCGATAACGTCGTCGGGTTTCATCTCAGTGAGACATTTTCCCAGAGCCTGATATCCGTCGAAGCCGATGTATTCCTCTATGTTTTCCGGATCTATGACGCCGCAGTTGCGCAGGGCCACCCGGAGCTGCTTCTTGTAAAAGTTGGTCTCGTTCAGAGACTTCACCATGTCGTCTTCGATGGTCTCCTCGTAGAGCAGACGCTTGACGATACGTCCCTTCAGCAAATGCTCGGTCACGATTTCATGCACGTCTTCGGGCTTGACCATGGAATAGAAACAGCCTTCCGGATAGACGACCATGATCGGTCCCAGAGCGCAGAGTCCGAAGCATCCTGTCTGTACGATCTTGACTTCGCCTTCCAGTTCCGCGGCCTTCAGTTCTTTTTCCAGCTCATCGACTACCTTCTTGCTGCCGGATGAACTGCAGCCTGTGCCGCCGCAGACCAGCACGTGAGATCTGTATAATTGCATGCGACTGCCCTCCTTATTTCTCATACGCGCCGATGGTGTATTCCAGCACCGGCCTGCCGTTTACCACGTGCTCCGCGATGATCCTTCCAACCTTTTCCGGCTTCATCAAAACGTAGCTCACTTTTTCTTTTCCCGGTATGTAAACGTCCACGATGGGCTCCAGCTTGCACATACCGATACAGCCCGTCTGCGCCACCGTCACATTTTTGATGTCCCGCTTTTCCAGTTCCTCCATGATCGCGTTTAAAACAGGACGCGCCCCCGCTGCGATACCGCAGGTGGCCATTCCCACGACAATGCGGATCTCGTCGCCGTCGCTCTCTCTCACGGCCGCGTTGTTTTTCATCTTGTCTCTGATCGCAGCCAGTTCCTCCAGGGATTTCATATTCCTACACCTCCATTCAGCGCTCTTAGATGTTCCGACAGATACTCGGAAATAAACGAAATGACATCAGGATGGGACAGCTTGATGCCGCCGCCCAGTTGTTCCCTGATCTCCTCTGTGGAAAAATCGAATGTATCGTCGTTCACACGATAGTTCAGAAAAAAGTCAATGTCAGGGTTGAGAAGGATCAGAGAAGTCAGCGTACCCGCCACGTCTCCCAGCGGCTGCCGGTCGATATGGCTTTTCTGAAACTCAGCCGTCACCCAGGTCCCTTTTCCCAGTTGGGAGCCGATGTGAAACGACCCTCCCGCCGTCTCGGCCGCCTCCTTGAAAAAAGAGATGCCCAGCCCCACCTTTCGGGTGGTCCTGCCGGTGACAAAAGGATCTTCCACCTGCGCCAACAGTTGGGGACTCATGCCCCTTCCGTTGTCTTTGATCCGTATGACCATGCGGTCCGCGGCGTCGTCTTCTTCAATGCCGATCTCAATTTTCGTCCCCTCCGCCGCTATGGAATTCTGGACGATATCCAGAATGTTCAGCGAAAGCTCCTCCATCATCTTTTCTGCTTCCCTCCTCCGGCCGATCTCCCGCGGCGTTCCGCCGCAGATCCTGACGCCGGATCACTTCTGATACTTGTACAGGACTTCCTTTACCTTATCTTCGGTCATCTTGCCGTACACATCTTCGTTTATGGAAATCACGGGAGCCAGTCCGCAGGCGCCCACACAGCGGGTGGCGTCGATGGAAAACTTCCCGTCCGGCGTACACTGGCCGGCCTTGATCCCCAGGGCTTTTTCGAATTTTTCCAGGATCAGTCCCGCTCCCTTCACGTAGCAGGCCGTCCCAAGACAGACATTGATCTGATACTCGCCCTTGGGATAAAGGCTGAACTGTGAGTAAAAGGTCACCACACCGTAAACCTCGGAAATGGAAATGTTCAGTTCCCCGGCCACCATTTTCTGGACTTCGTAGGGCACGTAACCGTATATACGCTGGGCCGCCTGCAGTATGGGCATCAGCGCCCCCCGCTCGTCCCTGTGCTGCGCAATGGCCTGACGGAGCTCCTGCTCCTGCTCTTTTGTTCCGTTAAACGAAACGATCGGTTTTACGTTCATCTTCTCCCTCCTTCACTTGTCGGCAGACTGCTCTCGCTTCCTGCTTTTACTTTGCTGCGGCGTATCCGGTCATGCCGGACTTGTCCCTCTTTTTTCCGCCGTTCCCGGCCTGCCGGGTCTCGTTCTGCGCCCCTGGGGATTCCGCCCGCGATCTGTATTTCACACGCGGCCGCCCGGGGCGGTCCGCAGTCTTTTTTCTGCGGCGCCGCCGGCTTTTGCCTGCGGGGCGGGTACTGGATAAAAATACCCGTTGGAATATAATATATGTAGCATCATACCAAAATTACAACAGAATTCATACCGTGTCAGGCAAAATCCGCAGATGTTTTGTTAATTTTTAGACAATTCGAAATTATCCCGTAATATTGAGGTTCATTTCAGACTTTTACCGGATTTTAGCCACCGGATAACCGCCTCCGCCGTCCGTTCGGATACTTCCATGAAACGCTGCGGCTCCGCGATCTCCTCCAGATAATGTGCGTCGGAAGATGTGATGATCTTGTACCGCTCGGAAATTTCCGGGTGTTCATCCGAAAAACCGCGGCAGAGACCCACAGGAGAGACCTCTGCCGCGGCGATGGGCAGTTCTTCCGGTATAAAACCCAGGTTCGAGAGTACGCTGAAGACAGGCTTATCAATATGGGCCGGCACAAACGCGCCGCCCAGCTTTTCAGTAAGCCTGAAAAGGTCATAAAAAGAAAGCCCCGCGGCAAAAGCCAGGAGTCGCTGCTCCTCGCCCGTCACGCGGTCGTATTCGTCCATGATCCACTGATTTCCGTAGATATCCGGGCGGTTCTTCACATCGCCCAGATAAGGAGCAAGAGCTCGCTCAAAAGCCTGCGCTTCCTCAAGCGTGGCAAACAGGCACAGGGAGTGCACTTCTTCCTCCGTCTCCACTTCGGCTCCGTACAGCAGCAAAAGCTCCTTTGCAGTTCCGGCCATTCCGGCGGCGCCCGGTACGCCGTCCGGTGCGCCGCCGGACCACAGCTCCTCCGACCGGCGGGCCGCCTCTCTCACCGCAGGCCCGTTGGCGCAGGAATTGTGGTCCGTCACAGCGATCAGATCCAGTCCTTTCAGACGGGCCATGTTTACAATATTGTTCGGCGTCATGTCGTCGTCGCCGCAGGGCGACAGACACGAATGGATGTGAAGGTCATAATAAAGCTTTTCCAAAACGCGCCTCCCTTCCCCGCTTCTTTTCTAGATCATCCCCAGCTCCCCTGCCAGGGACACTGCGGCGGAAAACGCCGAAGTGCCGCAGCCTGCCAATGTGACGTCTTCCTGCTCCGCCCAGCGGATCACTTCCTCCGACACGTGGATGCCCTCCGGAAGAAGTACGGCGGCCGCGTCTGCCAGCACCGCCACGGCGATCATATTGCGGGAGGTCTGGACCGTGATCCAGATATCGCTCTCCCCGCAGTTTCCCATGACACGGCTCAGGAGGTCGCCGATATAACAGCCCGAGACTTCTTTCTCACCGCTGCCGCAGATCAGGTTCCAGCCCAGCCTTCCGCACAGATCCTTTACTGTCATTTCACTCACCCGCTTTCCGGCGGCCCTCTCGCCGCCGCTGCCGGTCAGACGCGCCTCATCCAGACGCAGTTTTAACACAGCCGCGTCTCCGGAGCGTGCCGCCCGGCTCTATTTTTCCGGATCGGCCCCTTCCGATCCATTCGCTCCATTCGATCCTTCGGATCCTGCCTCTGCTTCCGCATCCTCGGCAGTTTCAGCGCTCCCTGTCATTCCCGCAGTTCCCGCGGCTCCTGCAGTTCCCGTGTTTTTCTCCTCTTCCAGGTCCTTCTCCGCCGTCTCTTCCTCCGTTTCCGCACTGCGGACTCCAAAGGTGGGCGGCATATAGGCCTGAACTTTCATCATCTCGTCGAACAGCGCCTGCATGCGCTCCCGCAGTTTGAAGACGCAGTCTCCTTCCTGGGCGATCCCCATGACGATATCCTCTGCCAGCGCATGGCAGGAGGGTGCTCCGCAGGAACCGCAGTCCAGTCCCGGCAGCGTCGCCGCGGTCTTTTCGATCTCAGACATCATTCGCATGGCGGTGCCGCGGTCTGCGTCCAGCATCATGATCGGCTGGTATTCCAGCGTATTGCTCCACATGACCTCGCTGGCAGCTACTTTCAACGGATCCACGCCGTTTTTGTCCAGCTCCGGTTTTACCATCTTGGACAGGCGCGTGATCCTTGTGCGGGCTACATAAGGATTTTCCACCGTCAGACAGCCGCCTACGCAGCCGCCGGGACAGGCGTTCAGTTCGATAAACTGCACGTGATGAAGCTTCTGCGTCTCTACCTCATCCAGAACCTTTACCACATTCTGGATCCCATCCACCGCGATGAACAGTTCCTCTCCCATAGCCCGGCTCTCCCCTCCCGAGGACGCCCAGCCAATGCCGCGAAAACCCGCTGTGGACAGCCGGGGCGGTTCGTCGATCTTATCCAGAGCGGCGATCAGCTTTCCGTAGACCTCTTTCATGGACAGCACGCCGTCCACCACCGGCTTATCGTAAGTGAGAGGGTATTTCAGAGCCGTCACTTTCGCGGGACAGGGTGAGATGAAGAACACTCCGATATCCTCCGGCGGCAGGCCCGTTTTTTCCTGCGCCTCCCGCCGGGCGGCGATAGCGGCCAGCTCCACGGGGGCGATGACTTTCATCACATTGTCCACCAGCTCCGGAAAGCGGATGCTGATCAGCTTGATGATCGCAGGACAGGCGGAGCTGATCAGAGGATCGCGCAGTATCTTCTTGGCCTCCGGCAGCACTTCCGCCGTGTGGTCGGAGATGGTCTGGGCCGCCAGCGCCACCTCGTAAACATCGTCGAAACCGATGTCCAGCAGCGCCGCCAGAACATAGTCTACATCCTGAGCAAACTTGAACTGGCCGTACAGCGTAGGCGCAGGCAGCGCCACTTTATATTTGAAGCGGTCCATTTCACACATGGGATCGTAGACCGCCTTTTTCGCATGCTGAGGGCAGACCCGAATGCACTCGCCGCAGTCGATGCAGCGATCGCTCATGATGGTGGCCTTGCCGTTTCGGACACGGATGGCCTCCGTCGGACACTTCTTGATGCAGTTGATACAGCCTATACATTTATCGGTTTCCAAAGTAACGGAATGCGTCACTTGTTTCATTATCGCGCCTCCATTCCAGCGGGCGTACATTTCTGCCGGCTCTGGCCGCGGCTGATCTCCTTCGCGCCGGCGCCGTGCATTCTCCCGCATGTCTTTTTTACCAAAACGATCAGGCGAGTATAGTAATGGTCAGCGTCGTTCCCACGCCTACCTCCGTTTCTATTTTCAGATCGTCGCTGCAGCGTTTGATATTGGGAAGTCCCATGCCCGCGCCGAAGCCCAGTGATCTGGCCCGGTCGGATGCGGTGGAATACCCTTCCTTCATGGCCAGCCCCACGTCGGGTATGCCCGGGCCGCTGTCCGCCAGCGTGATCGTGATCCGATCCTCGCTGATCTCCGCCGAGGCGGTGCCCCCGTTGGCGTGGATCACCATGTTGATCTCGCCTTCATACATGGCGATGGATACCCGCCGTATAATATCGGCGGCGAAGCCCAGCTGCTTCAGGACCTTTTTCAGAGAGGCCGACGCCTCTCCCGCCGTGCTGTAATCGTCGGCCAGCACCTGCCAGGTGTGTCTGATCACCTCCGCCATCAGTAACCACCTCCGCGCAGTCCCTCTGTATAGAGCAGTCCGCAGGCGGTGAACAGCGTACAGTCGGTCTTCATCACCACCAGCCCCTTTTCATTGGCCAGCTTCACTACCTCCGGCTCCGGCTCCTTTCCCCTCACCATGACGATGCAGAGTATATCCATCATCTCGGCGGTGCGCACCACCTGCGGATTGTTCAGGCCCGTGAGCAGCAGCCCCCGATCCTTGAAATAAGCCAGCACGTGGCTCATGAGATCCGACCCGCAGGCGGAAAACACTTCCACATTTTCATAGTCCATATCCGTACAAACCTTCGCGTTCAGAAGCTCCTTCACCTTCGCGAGTTTCATCCTTGCCTCCTTCTGACCGTCGTCAGACGCGCCATTCGTTAGAATTTTCGGTAATTTTCATATGATGATTATATCAAAGAATACAGCGATACGCCACACTTCTTTTGTGGGAGACGCCGCGCAGACGGATCAAAAATATTTAAAAAAATGCCGAAAAATACTTGACTTGAAGTTAACTCTAAGTTGTAGGATATTCTCGAAATGACAGTCTGCACCCCAGCCGGCCGGGCCATCAGACGGCGGGATCCGCCGCAGCGCAGCAGGTCTGTGACAGGGACAGACACAACGAAATTTTTTGTATGAACAGGAGGATCTGCAATGTCAAACGTATACAAGACCAGAGAGATCACGCCGGAAAGCCTGATCCGCATCTACGATGCCCTGGGCGTTTCCCTGTCCGGAAACGTAGCGGTAAAAATATCCACGGGCGAACCCGGCGGACACAACTTTCTGCAGCCCGGACTCATCGAAGGTCTGGTGAAAAAACTGAACGGCACCATCGTGGAATGCAACACAGCCTATGAAGGCCGCCGCAACACGACGGAGGCCCATTGGCAGACCATGGACGATCACGGTTTCTCCGCCATTGCGCCCTGCGATATTCTGGATGAAGACGGCGACATGCCTCTGCCCGTAGAAGGCGGCTTTCATCTGAAAGAAAACTATGTAGGCGCGCATCTGAAAAACTATGATTCCATGCTCATGCTTTCTCACTTCAAGGGGCACGCCATGGGAGGATTCGGCGGCGCGCTGAAAAACATGTCCATCGGCGTGGCCTCCGCCGTCGGCAAGGTCTTGATCCACACCTCCGCCACCAGCGATAAGTTTGAGGACGCCTTTACCGCGGATCACGATTCCTTCCTTGAGTCTATGGCGGACGCGGACAAATCCGTAATGGATTTCATGGGACAGGATAAAATCGTATATATTAATGTAGCCAACCGTCTGTCTGTGGACTGCGACTGCGACGCCCACCCTCACGATCCGGAGATGGCCGACATCGGCATCTTCGCCTCCACGGACCCTGTGGCGCTGGATCAGGCCTGTGTGGACGCAGTGTACCAGTCTCCTGATTCCGGAAAGGCGGCCCTGATCGAGCGAATGGAGTCGCGCAACGGGATCCGCACGGTGGAAGCCGCGGCGGCTCTGGGCCTGGGCGACCGGACGTATGAACTGATCGACATTGATGAGCAGTAACCGGGATCGGCAGAAAAGATGGGACCGGCTGGATTTCTCTTGCACCAACGGCCGGCAGCGATTAAACTATAATGCAAGGAGGCGATATGCATGACCATCGCAGAAGTCAGCAGGCGATACGGCGTCTCGGCAGATACGCTGCGTTACTATGAAAAAGTCGGTCTGCTGCCCAATATCAGCCGCACCGCCGGCGGCATCCGAAACTACTCGGAAGATGACTGCAGCTGGGTGGAATACATCAAATGCATGCGCAGCGCGGGCGTCTCTGTGGAGACGCTGGCGGAGTACGTCGCGCTGTTTTACCAGGGACCGTCCACTATCCAGGCCAGAAAAAATCTGCTCCTGAAACAGCGGGAACAGATCGTTGCCCGCATCAGCGAACTGAACGATATTCTCACAAGACTTGACTGGAAACTGGACGGCTATGAAGAACGGATGCTTAAATGTGAGGAAAACCTGAAGGCCGTCAGGCCGGAGAGTCCCGCCATATAAAAGGAGGCATATGGCATGCAGATGAACAGAGCTCAGATCATGGAGATCATCCCGCACCGGGATCCCATGCTGCTGGTGGACGAAGTCCAGGAGATGATCGACGGCGTATCTATCGCCACAAAATTTTACGTGGATCCATCCCGGGAGATCTTTAAGGGGCATTTCCCCGGATCGCCTGTCTTCCCGGGGGTCTACACCGCAGAATGCATGGCGCAGGCCGCCGATATCCTGCTCCTTTCCACGGAGCGTTACAGCGGAAAAACGCCGCTGTTTCTTGGGATCGACAAGGTAAAATTTCTCCGAAAGATCGAACCGGGAGACACGCTGGAGATCAGCGCGGTCCTCACGTCAGAGAGGCCGGAGAAGGCCATCGCCACCTGCAGCTGTCAGGTCTGCCGCCGGGGAGAACTGGCGGCCACGGGCGACGTCACCCTGGCTATGCGCTGAAATGGGCCGGCTGCCGTGCAGGCCGTTCCGCCCGCCTGCACGCCGCCACCTAGTGGGGTAGAAGGGAGTGCTCCCGTGCAGGCCGTTCCGCCCGCCTGCACGCCGGGCCGGACCCGGCGCAGTGTCTTCTGCATGCTGCGTTGAAAGATACGTGGCCTGCAGAAGGCATTTTCTCATCTTCAGCAGCCAAGCGCGGAGTTCAGCGCCAAAAAGGTCTCTTCTTTGCCTTTGTCTCCCCGCCCGGGCTGTTTCGCTTCGCTTTTCTGCCCATGTGATAGTTCCGCAGCTTGGGCGATGAGACCCATCCGCCCTCTTCCTCTTCCAGATATTCTCTCAGTTCCTGGGCATCCTTCCTGTCAAGCCCCGCTTCCCCGGCCAGGCCTTCCAGATGGTGCGTAAACTCGTGAAACAGCGTCTCCCTCAGCTCCGCCCGCAGCGTTTCAAGGGGCTCCTGACCAAACAGCGCTTCAAAAGAACCGTAATACAGCACGATGTAACAGCCCATCACCGGATCTGTTATATACTCGCCCAGCGTATAGAGATCATCATGTCTAGCCTCCGGGCTGAGCACCCGGTCCGGCAGCAGGACGATCCCTCCGTTGAGTCCCTCATAAAACACCTCCGGCACTTCTTCCGCGATCTCTTCCAGCATTTCCTGCATTTCATCTATGGTAATCAAAACGACGTCACCTCTCTCCCCTTCAGACTGTCTGTTTAAAACGCCCGATATTGGGGTATCATAATTACGTTTGTATTATATCTGTTTTTACACACTCTTCACAAGGGCTTTAAACAGATTTAACATTGGGCGCATATTATAATAACTAAGATAATAACTGCGTTGATTTTGAAAAAGGAGGTGATATTATGACGATGGATCTGAAAGATTATGACATGAGTCTGTATGATTTCGACAACATGGAAGAAAACAACATGGACGTGTCGGAACGGTAACTGCCCGACTTAGCCGGGCGGGACATCCTGTCCCTTTTTCAGACTTTCTCATTGACCAGTCAATGTCTGCATAGATCGAGACGCAAGCAGTCTCTTTTCTGAACCGGCCCGGCGCCGGTTCTTTTTTGTGCTTTTATTACTGTTTTCCGTCCCTTCGGCCGCTTCACGGCCCTCTGACGGCCCGCCATCATTGCGGACCCCGCCGGCGTTCTCTGATCTGCCGGCGGGTCCTAAACTTCAGGCGTTCCCGGGCCTGCTTCCCGATGTTTCCCCCGGGCCGTCGGTCCCGCGCCGGTCCCCCGGCCCGAAGCCGCGGAGCCCGGCCTCACGGCTCCATACCTTACCGCAAGGCCGATGGGTCGGACAATTCCCGTTCTCTCAATACCTTTCCGCTGTCGTCTCCGCTCTCCATCCAGCAGTTGCGGCAGCCGGTCTCCTTCATCAGCAGCGCGCTGAATAATCCCGCCGCCACGAATGCAGTCACCAGCAGAAACATACTGCCGTAGGTATTGGAGGAAACGCCTCCTCCGGAAGTGAACACTCTGCCCGCGCAGATGGGAATGAAAATGCTGCCCATAAACCCTCCCATGTTAGTCACGGAGGCGGCCACCCCCATGACCTTGGGATCGTTCACCTCTCTGGCGGCCGGCCAGCTGACCACGTAGGCGTAGCTCAGAAAGCCCGTGATAAAGAACAGCGGACCCAGCGCGGCTCCGGGGATCTTCCCCGCCAGCGCCGTCAGCACCGCCCAGCAGGCCAGGTAACCGGCGCCCGCCCAGACGGCGGGTTTTTTTCTGCTCCGCATCCGGTCTGACAAGCTGCCGATCACAGCCGCCCCCACGGCGCTGCCCACTACTCCAGCGGTGGTAAACAGCGAGGCGGTCACGGTGCTCATTCCATATACTTCCGTGATAAACGACGTCCCGTAATACCCCATGAGTACCACAAAGGAGCCGTAGAAGCTGGCATATGTAAAGAAAATAGGCCAGGTCCTCGGATTCTTCAGCACGCCGGCCGCGCCTCTGAGTCTGGCGCTCAGAGACTCCGTTCCCGATCCCGACGCTTCTGCACCACGCTCTGCCGTCCGCAGATCCGCCGCGCCGGCGGCCAGTCCTTTCTGAACCGGGCGGCCGTCTTCCAACTGAAGTGCATCCTGAAGTGCATCCCCCGGTACGTCGCGCACGATCAGCACGATGGACGCCGTCACGGCCAGGGACATCACGCCCACTCCCAGGAACGCCATCCGCCAGCCCACGGCGGCAGTCAGCACGGCCAGGGGCGTCTGGGCAAAGGCCCCGCCCATGGTGCCGATAAAACAAGTCCAACCTGTCAGGGTTCCAAACATGGGTTCCGGAAACCAGCTGGCCTGGATCTTCAGGATACAGACGAACAGCACGGAGGTTCCCAGTCCCACCAGACTTCTTCCCACGTAAAGCAGGCCCGCCGACGGCGCCGCCCCAAAGAGGATGACGCCGACTGTTGCCAGAAACATGCCGGCTGAGGCCGTTTTGCGCGGTCCCAGCCAGTCGGCCAGCAGCCCTGCCGGTATCTGCATGATCAAATACAGATTGGCATACATATTGCCGATGGATATAAAGGAGGTCTCCGACATCTGAAATTCTTCCATCAGATCCTCTTTTACCACGCCCATGGAGAGCGAGTGAAAAAAGTTGATGGCGTATGCAAACACCAGAACAGACCAGATCAGCCAGCCATTTCGCCTCATGGATCTTCTAACCCTCCAGTTCTTTTTTAAAGAATGCAGCCAGACGCCGCATGCCTTCCACGATCTCCTCGTCAGATCCCGCCGAATAATTCAGGCGGGCCGTGTTTTCATGTCCCGGTTCTACGAAGAACGGACCTCCCGGAACGTAGCCCACCGCCGCTTCCCGCACGGCCTTCTCCAGCAGAACAGATGCGTCGGTCCCTTCCGGAAGAACGATCCACACGAACATGCCGCCTTCGGGATGCGTCCTCTCTACACAGGCCGGGAATTCCTCGTCGATGACCTGGATCATCAGATCTCTCTTCCGTCTGTATACGCTGCGGATGCGCTCCAGCTGGTCGTCCAGACCGTAGCGCCGCAGATATTCGGCTACCTGCACCTGGGCGAATTCATTGGACTGCAGATCCACTCCCTGCTTAAACACCTCGAAAATATCCGCCGTCTTTTCGGAGCTGACTGTAAATCCTACCCGCAGTCCGGCGCAGAGCACCTTGGAAAAGGATCCCAGATAGATGACGTGACCGGTCTCATCCATGCTCTTGATGGAGGGCACCGGCGTTCCTTCAAAGCGGATATCCCCGTACGGATTATCCTCCAGGATCATCACATCGTACTTTACAGCCAGCTCAAGCAGCTTTTTCCTGCGCTCCAGGCTCCAGGTCTTTCCAGTTGGGTTTGAAAAATTCGGCACCACGTAGATGATGCGCACAGAGCTGTCCGCGGCCAGTCGCTGTTCCAGCGCTTCCATATCCATGCCTTCGCTGTCCGCGTCGATCCCGGCGAACTGACATTCCAGCGGCGTGAAGGAAGAGAGCGCTCCCAGATAGGTGGGATTTTCCACTACCACGGTATCGCCCTTATTCAGCAGCAGCATGGCGCAGAGAAAGACGCCCTGCTGCGATCCCGTGGTGACCTGGATATGCTTGGGCTCGCATTTGATGCCGCTTTTGGCCAGCATACTGACGATCTCCTTCAGCAGTTCCTCATTTCCTTTTGTCATTCCATACTGCAGCGCAATTTCTCCTCTGCTGCCAAGTATATCGTCGGTGATCTCCGTCATCTCACGAACCGGCATCAGTTCCGCCGCCGGATACCCCTGTGCAAATGTGATGCAGCCTTCTCTGGAGGCTATGAGTTTTCCCGCCGCCCGTATGGCGGACGGGCGAAGTTCGTTCGCTCTGTCTGAAAATTTCATCGTGTTTCCTCTCTCTCTTGTTCGCCTGCGGCCAGGCAGCCCAGCGCTATGGAATTGATTTTTACCGCTGCGGAATCGGACCGTGACCCAAGTATAACAGGCTTGGCGGCTCCCAGTACGATCCCTGCCCACTTTGCCCTGTTAAAATACAGCCATGATTTTCCCAGCGCGTTTCCCGTCTCCATGTTGGGGAACAGGATCAGATCCACCTTTCCTGAGATCCGGCTGTCGATCCCCTTGTGGGCCGCGGCGGCGGGATCGAAAGCCACGTCAAAGGCCACGGGTCCCTCCGCCGTACAGGGGGGACACTGGCCGGAATCGGCAAACTGCACCAGGGCAGCGGCGTCCACGGTGGATGTGATCTTGGGATCTACCATTTCGTTGGCTGTCAGCATCGCAACCTTGGGATCTTCCACGCCGATCCGCTTCATGGCCGTCAGGGCGTTTTTCAGAATTTCTTTTTTCTGCTCCAGATCCGGCGCCGGATTGACGCCGCTGTCTGTAGCGAATATCAGTTTTGGATAGCCCGGAAGCTCGTAGACCGCCAGCAGACTCACCAGTCCGCCGGCCCGCAGTCCCTGCTCCCGATTGAGTACCGCCCGCATGAACACGCTGGTGTTCACCGATCCTTTCATCAGGATGTCGGCCCGTCCTTCCCTCACCATGGTCACCGCGGCCTTCGCCGCTTCTTCCGGGCCGGAACACTGAAAGGCGTCGTATTCCCGCAGACCGCAGGATTTTGCACAGGCGGCGATCTCCTCGCTCTTTCCGGTCAGTATCGGGTAGATCAGACCCATATCGCAGGCCTGTTTCACCGCCTGCAGCAGCTCCGGGTCTCCCGCAGACGCCACACAGACCCGGCGGGGACCCGTTTTACGCGCGCGCTCTATGATGGCTTCAAAATTTTCTATAGTTCCAAGATCTCTTTCCATGTTATTCATACTCCTTCACTTCTTCCTCGCCGCGAAGGACCCGCAGCGCTCCCAGCGCCATGGCCTCCATCTCCATCTCTCCGGCCACCACGGATACGGGCGCCAGGTAGCGCACCCTCTTTTCCACCTCGCCTGTGACCAGCGCGGAGTGGGCGATGCCTCCGGTGAGCACGATGCGGTCCACTTTTCCGTACAGCGCCGCTCCATAGGATGCGATCTCTTTGGCGATCTGATAGATGAAGGCGTCCATGATCAGCTTCGCCTCACTGTCTCCGCCGGCGATGCGGCGTTCTACCTCCACCAGGTCTTTCGTCCCCAGGTAATCGTAAAAACCTCCGAAGCTGCTCACTTTATCCACCAGCTCTTCTCTGGTATACTTCCCTGAATAACAGAGCTCGATCAGCGGATAGGCGGGCAGCCCGCCGCTGCGGTCGGAGGAGAACGGTCCGTTGGTCCTGCCGCCGCTGCCGTCGATCATCCGTCCCCGGCAGTGGGGCACGATGGAGATTCCCGATCCCAGATGGGCGATGATAAAATTGAACTCCTCATACTTCCCGCCCATATCCGCCGCGGTCTTCCGGGCCACGGCCTTGTGATTCAGGGAGTGAAGCCAGCTTGAATACTTCAGGTCACGGATCCCCGTGACGCGGGAGATCTCCTGAAATTCATCCACGGACACCGGATCGACTACGAAGGACGGCGCGCCGGTCTCGTCGCCGATACTTCTGGCCAGCGCGCTGCCCAGATTGGCTGCGTGCTCGCCGCGGACGGCAGCTTTCAGATCGGAGATCATCCCGTCGTTGACGCGGTAGACGCCGCCTTCGATCTCCTTCATCAGACCGCCTCGACCCACCACCGCGTCGAAGGAGGCGGGGGTATACTCGCCTGCCTTCAATTCGTCCAGGATCAGCTGCCGCCTGAAATCAAACTGGTCAAAGATCCTCGGATAGGGGCGCAGTTCTTCCCCCGTATGAGCGATATTGCGGCTGAACTGTTCCGTTTCGTCCTCAAAGACCGCTATTTTAGTGGAGCTTCCTCCTGGGTTTATGACTAACAGCTTCATTGCTTTCTTCTTCCTCCCTTCCTATTTTCCGGCTCCTTTTGCCTCTTTTGCAGCTCCCTTTACCTCGCGCCGCAGAGACGTATTGGTGTCAAACCGCCGTTTTCCCTTGTTTGCGGGATCGTTCCACAGCACGAATATCCCAAAGGTCGCCATCAGGATCGAGACCACCGGATTGATCAGGTTGAGGAAACAGTAGGCCGATACGCCGAAGCCCTGTACGCCCAGCGTCGTCCTGGCAAAAGCCCCCACTGTGGTCCAGGGGATCAGGGGAGCCATCATCATGCCTCCTTCCGATACCAGCCTGGCCAGCATGGGCCGTGTCAGACCCTTCCTGTCAAACTCCTCTTTGTAAAGATTTCCGTTGAGGATCAGGCTCAGATAGTCCTCCCCCAGCATGGTGCTGGACAGAAACGAGGTGGCGATCACCGATGCGGCCAGCTGGCCCACGGTCCTGACCCGGTTGATCACCTGTTCCACGATCACTTTCATATAGCCCACGCCGTCCAGGATCCCTCCCAGAGAGATGGCGATGAAAGCCAGCGAGAAGGTATTCATCATGCTCTGGACTCCGCCCCGGTTCAAGATGGGATCAACGTAAACGCTTCCCGTGGAGATGACAAAACCGCTGTTCATCGCCTCCATCGCCGCAGCTATGGTCTCTCCCTGAAGGACGACCGCCACCACGATGCCGGCGAAGGTCCCGCAGGCCATGGCAGGCACCGCCGGCATTTTCAGTACATTCAGTCCCAGCAGGATAACGATGGGAAGCATTACGATGGGATTCAGGTTAAAATGTTCCGCCAGCACCGCTCTGGTCTCCTCGATGACCGCGAAGTTGGCGCTGTTGTCTCCATACTGAAGTCCCATGATCGTAAAGATCACCAGCGCGATGAGATAGGCCGGCGTCATGGTCAGTATCATGGCCCGGATGCTGGCGTAGAGATCCGCCCCGGAGGCCACGGCGCAGAGATTCGTCGTATCGGAGATCGGCGACATTTTATCGCCGAAACAGGCTCCGGAGATGATCATGCCCACCGTCAATTCCGTCGGGATCCCCATGCCCTGACCCATTCCCAGCAGCGCGATGCCGATGGTCCCCATGGTGCCCCAGGAAGTTCCCGTGGCCAGGGAAGTCAGACTGCAGAGGATCAGGCCCGCCGGCAGAAACACGGCGGGAGTGATGACCCCCAGGCCGTAATAGATGACAGCCGGCACCGTGCCGGATATCATCCATGTCCCGATGATCGTTCCGATCAGCAGGAAGATCCAGAGCGCTCCCGAGGCCTCGTCAAGCGCCTTGACGGAAAACTTCAGCAGCTCCTCAAACCGATAACCCAGGGGCCTGGATACAAATGTCACACACACGATAGCAGCCATCAGGCCGGCCTGGATCGAAATTTTAAACACCATGATAGATAGAAAGAGACATACTATAACGACGCCAAGAGCGGCGGCGGCATGTTTAAATTCCGGATATTTTTTTTCACGGACCGTTCCATTATCCATTCGATTTCTCCCTTCACAGTTGACTGCGCGCCTGTCTGCGGCGGACGGTCAGTCTGGATCATACGGCGGCGTAACCGGCTTCAAAGGCTTTGACGTTTGCTTCCGCAAACCGGTTCTTTCCTTTTTTGCTGAACATGCGCTCCATGCCGGCCAGAGCTTCTTCCTTCGAGAAGTCTCCCATCAGCTTTACGATAGCCCCGGTCATCACCACGTTGGCTCCCTTGGGGTTGCCCAGTTCCTGGGAAATAGCGGAGCTGGGCACCTTGACTACCTTCACGTCGTCCCTCACGTTCAGATCGCAGTTGACGATATCGCTCACCAGCACGATCCCGCCGGGCGCTACGATGTTGATAAACATCTGGAAGGAAGGTTCGTTCATAGCCAGCAGCAGATTTGGTTCCTCCTGCGCCGGGTTATAGATAGTCTCCCTGCCATACTTCACTGTGCAGTTGGCGGTCCCGCCCCGCATAGCCGAGCCATAGGAAGGGATCCAGGTGGCGTTGTCTCCTCTGTTTACGGCGATCTCTGAAATGATCAGCCCCGAGGTCAGTACTCCCTGACCTCCGAATCCTGCAAATACGATCTCTTTCATTCCTGATTCCTCCTGTCCTGAAATACGCCGATGGGGAAATACTGTGTCAGATCCTCCTCGATGTGCGTCATTGCCTCCTCCGGGGTCATACCCCAGTTCACGGCGCAGGGCGACAATACTTCCACAATTGAATAGCCTTCTTTATTGATCTGCGCCTCCAGCGCGTTTTTTATGTAACCCTTCAGCGCGTTGATCCGAGCGGGACTGCTGACGCTTCCTCTGGCTGCATATGCCACCCTGAACTCGTTTGCCACCAGTTCCGGAAAGCGGATGGGATATCCGGTGACCGCACAATCTCTGCCGTGAGGCGAGGTGGTGGTCTTCTGTCCCTCCATGGTGGTCCAGCTCATCTGTCCGCCGGTCATTCCAAAGTTTGTATTGTTTACGGTTATTACCGTGATATTTTCATTTCTGTATGCAGCGTTGAAACTTTCCGCGATGCCGATGCTGTAAGCGTCGCCGTCGCCCTGATATGTGATCACCATATTGTCCGGATTGACCCGCTTCATGCCCGTGGCCACAGCTCCCGCCCGGCCGTGCGCGCAGTGCAGCCGGTCTGTCACCAGCCCGCCGCCCAGATTGGACGAACAGCCCACGCCGATGGCAAATATTACGTTCTGATCCTGTCCCAGTTCCTCAAGGCATTCGCAGATCAGCCGTATGATGATACCGTGTCCGCATCCCGGACAAAAGTTCATCGGATTATCAATGATAGATGGGACCTTACGTTCGACCGCCATATTAGTACACCTCCCTGATTTCGCCATTCAATATTTTCTTAAAGTCTGCCTTGATGCTTTTGATCGGCGGTACTCCGTACACATAGGTCAGAGCGTAGGCAGGTATGTTGGCGCTGCTGTTTTTCTTGATGGCCAGCGCCGCGTCGTCTACCAGCTGGCCCGTAGCGTTGGCTTCCACGGTTATGATCCCCTTTACTCCGGGATTGATCTCGGCGAAGGCTTTTTCCGGGAAGGGCCACGCGGTAATAGGACGGATCAGTCCCACCCGGAACCCCTCGTCCCGCAGCTGTCTCACAGCGCCCAGCGTGCTTCTTCCCGGGAGTCCGTACGAGACGAAGACGTAATCAGCGTCTTCCACGCCCTCCGATTCCCATCTCTGCTCGTTCTCTTTGATCGCCGCGTACTTCTCTTTGAGCAAAACCGATTCTTTCATCGAATCCCGATCGAATATACCGATCTTTTTGTATGTATACTTTCCGTCAAAGCCCCAGGGATTCCGCTTGGGTTCCACGAAGTCCGGCAGATCCACCGGTTCCATCATCTGGCCAAGGGCTCCCTCGGTCATCAGAACGGATACGACGCGGTATTTCTCTGCCAGCTCGTAGGCCAGAGAGATCTGCTCCACCGCCTCCTGAATGCTGGACGGGCACAGGACGATGCATCGATAGTCGCCGTTTCCGCCGCCTCTGGTCTCCCGGTTATAATCACATTGGGATGAATACAGCGTTCCCAGACCATTTCCATAACGCACCACGTTTATGACCACTGCGGACAGCTCCTCATCGGACAGGATGGAGATCCCTTCCTGTTTCAGACTGATTCCCGGTCCGGAGGAAGCCGTCAGCGCGCGGACGCCGCAGCTTGCGCCGCCGATCACCATATTGATCCCGGCCAGTTCGCTTTCCGCCTGAATGAACGCGCCGCCCACTTCCGGCAGCCGACCTGAAAGATATTCCATTATTTCTGTAGACGGTGTGATCGGATATCCCGCGTACAACCGCACTCCGGCCCTCACCGCCGCCTCGGCAATCGCAATATTGCCCTTCATCATTTCTGCCACAATTACGCCTCCTTACGCCAGTATTTGATAGACTCCGTCCGGACATGTGAGATAGCACATACCGCACCCGATACATTTGTCCTCCCGCACTACTACGGTACGGTAACCCTTCGAATTCACTTCGCTCCTCAGATAAATCGCCTCTTTGGGGCAATGAGCGATGCACAATCCGCACTCTTTGCATCGTGACTCATTGACATTGACCTTCATGATTGTTTCCTCCTACCGCTGACAGGCGGCGCCCGCCGGCGCCGTCCCTGCTCTGATTTTATTTTTAGAACGTCGTTCTGTTTTTTGATCATACTGCTTTTCGATGGAAAAGTCAAACGATTTCGATAATAAAAATCATTGAAATTACAACGTTTTTTATTTAACAAACTATTTGCAAAACATCTGAGAATTTAATTGACAGAGAGATTGTCCAAGGTGTATGCTTAAAAATTAGAACATCGTTCCGTTTTTTGTTCTCTGAAATTTCCGGAAACAGGCCCGCAGACGGACTCTGGAGATAACTCCAGCTGCCGTCGGACCGCAGAGTCGATTTCTATTTTGCAATTCAGCATTTTTCGTGTTAAAATCATGATGATCATCAGTTATCGTTCAACAGGAATGGAGGAAGTATCATGGCAATTCAGGCGTTAGACAGAGCATTAGACATTCTGATCCTGCTTAGCGAAAACAATCATGAAATGGGCATATCGGAGATCGCCCGGGAGATGGATATACACAAGAGTACGGTCCACCGCACCCTTTTGACATTAGAAGAAAAGGGATTCGTCGAACAGAATCCTGAAAACGAAAAATACTGGCTTGGCCTGCGCCTGTACAGCATCGGCATGTCCTTCGACGCAAATCTCAGTATCAAGAGCATTATCCGCCCATTTGCCCAGGAACTCTACGACGAATTCCACGAGGTGGTCAATGTCTCCACGCTGGAACACACAGATCCCCGCCATCCAAAGAGCGTGATCATCCTGAAGGCGGAAGATCCGGGACAAGTTCTGCGGGCCAATCCCCCCGTGGGCTCCAGCAGTGAATGCCACTGCTCCTCCGTGGGAAAATGCCTGCTGGCTTTCAGCAGTTCTATGGACTTCGATCAATATCAGCAGACGCCCCTGGCACATCACACGACCAACACCATCACACACTGGCCTGCCTTTCTTGACACTCTGGAGCAGGTACGTGAAAACGGCTACGCCGTGGACAATGAAGAACTGGAGATCGGACTGACCTGCATCGGCGCTCCCATACTGAACCGCAGCGGCACGGCCATAGCCGCCATCAGTCTTTCAGGCCCCACGCAGAGAATGCGGTCCGGGGATTTTCAGTATAAGATCCAGCGGGTAAAAACCATAGCGGCCAGGATCAGCGAGGCGATCCGCTGACACATATAAAGGGGGATCATACTCATGAGCGAAACAAACACGGCCCAGGGCTGCCCGGAACAGAAGAACCGCACTGATCGGGGGGACAGCCCGGAGCGGGCAGACAGCGCAGATCGGGCGAACTGTTCAGACCAGAAAAGCTGCGCGGAGTGGAAGGACAGTGTGGACCAGAAAAACTGCGCGGAGCAGAAGGACAGTTCGGAGCAAAAAAACTGCACAGAGCGAAAGGACGCCCCCGGCAAAACGTATGAAAAGGTGATCCGCCATATCAAAGAGAAGATCCTGACCGGCGAATACCGGCTGGGACAAAAACTTCCGCCGGAGCGCGAGCTTGCCCAGGCGCTGGACGTCAGCCGCAACTCCGTCCGCGAGGCCCTGAGAACTCTGGAGATCATGGGCGTGCTGGAAAGCCTGCAGGGCGCGGGCAACTACGTGTCCGGCAATTTTGAAAAGAATCTGATGGAATCCATGTCCATGATGTTCGTTCTGGAGGAACTGGATTACAGTCAGCTCAGCCAGCTGCGCGCCGCCATCGAGGCGAAGGCGCTGGAACTGGCAATACAGCACCGCACCCCCGCTTTCGTAGAAGAACTGAAGGCGATCGTGACACAACTGGCGGAGAGCGATGATGAAAAAATCAGCGCCCTTCTGGACGCCAGACTCCACTACACCATCGCGCTCCACTCGGAAAATAAGCTGATCATCAACATCCTGCAGGCTCTCAGCCGGGTCATGGATCTATTCATCGCCGACATGCGCCGCAAGATCATGGCAGCGGAGATGGAAAAAGGCACTCTTCAGCGCGTCCACGAGGAGATCGCGGCCGCTGTAGCCCTCGGCGACACGCAGAAGGCCGACGCCGCTTTGAAACTGCATTTTGAGATCATCGACCGGGAGATCACTCGACAGACTGAAGGGCCGCAGTAATTCATTCCCTATTTCCCCATATGATGAGATTTTATTGAGCCGCCGCAGACCGGACCCTGTCCACCGCGGCGGTTTTTTTATTGACAATCCCTCTGCAAACAAATATAATTATTTCAACGGCAAATTGGTAGGACCATTTTGCCCCACGGAACACGTACATCGAAAGATTGCGCCGTGAGGACGATCAGGGGCGCGCTGCCGCTCCGCCCCGGCCGGTTTCCGCCGGCGGCCGGACAGATCTGCGACCGCGCCGAAACAGTTAGAAATTTTGAGAAAACAGCGAGAGAAAAGAGGATAACATGAACATTCTGGTATGTATCAAACAGGTTCCGGAGACAAACAAGGTGGCGGTGGACCCCGACACCGGAGTTTTGCTCCGCGGAGGCGTGGCCTCCAAAATGAATCCCTACGACCTTTACGCTCTGGAGACCGCACTGCGCCTTCGGGAGCTGCACGGAGGAAGCATCACGGTGATCAGCATGGGTCCGCCCCAGGCGGAACAGGTCATCCGCGAGGCTTTCGCCATGGGCGCCGATGAAGGCGTGCTGCTTTCCGACCGCCGTTTCGGCGGCGCCGACGTGCTGGCCACCAGTTACACCCTATCGCAGGGGATCCGCAGCGCAGGCGCCTTTGATCTGATCCTCTGCGGCAAGCAGACCACTGACGGCGACACCGCCCAGGTGGGGCCTGAGATCGGGGAATGGCTGGGGATCCCCAGTGTCTCCAACGTGCGGCGGGTTATCGAGAGCAGTCCCGAAGGACTTACCGTGGAGATGGATATGCCCAAAGCGGTCGAGATCGTCAAGCTGGGGTTTCCCTGTCTCCTGGCTGTGGATAAAGATATTTACCAGCCCCGTCTCCCCTCTTATGTCAGAAAGAAGGCCACCTCTGATCGGAAGATCCGCATTCTGACTCTGGCGGACATGGAAGATCAGGAAGAATCCCATTACGGTCTGAGCGGTTCGCCTACTCAGGTCCAGCGCATCTTTTCCCCGGAATCGGAGATCACTCAGGAGATCTGGCGGGGCAGCGGCCCGGAACTCTGCGACAGGCTGTACGATAAGCTGACAGAGTTAAAATTCGTATAAAAGGGGGAAAACGGAATATGGAAAAACTAATCATCGATCAGACGAAGGTCGGAGACATAAAAAAACTGATCGCGCTCTGTCCCTTCCACGCTCTGGAAGAACGCGACGGAAAGCTGGAGATCAACGCTGCCTGTAAAATGTGCAGGCTCTGCGTTAAACAGGGACCTGCCGGTGCCGTAACGGTTCAGGAAACAGAGGACAGACGTCCCGCCCTGGATAAGGATCAGTGGCGGGGCATCGCCGTATACGTGGACCATGTGGACGGCGAGATCCATCCTGTTACATACGAGCTCATCGGCAAAGCCAGGGAGCTGGCGTCCAAAATCGGTCATCCTGTCTACGCGCTGTTCGCAGGCAGCGGTCTCAGCGAACAGTGCCGGGAACTTCTGCACTACGGCGTAGACGCGGTCTACGTCTACGACCAGAACGCCCTGGAACATTTCACCATCGAGGCGTACACCAACGTCCTGGAAGATTTTATCGAAAACGTGAAGCCATCTTCCATCCTGGTGGGCGCCACCACCGTGGGCAGACAGCTGGCTCCCCGTACTGCAGCCAGAGTAAAGACCGGCCTTACGGCGGACTGCACCATTTTAGACATGAGTCCGGATACAGACCTGATCCAGATCCGGCCTGCCTTCGGCGGAAACATCATGGCGCAGATCCATACCCCCGACCACAGGCCGCAGATGGCTACGGTAAGATACAAGATCATGACCGCCCCCACCCGATCGGAGGAAGAGTCGGGCGAGATCATACCCTGCCTGCTGCCGGAGAAAAAACTGCACAGCAATCTGGACGTGCTTGAGGTCCTTCCCAAGGCCCCGGAGACCTCCATCGAAGCCTGCGACGTTCTGGTAGTCGCCGGACGGGGCGTCAAAAAGGAGGGCGATCTGGATCTGCTCCGGGAGCTGGCCGCTCTGCTGGGCGGTCAGCTGGCCTGCACCCGTCCCATGATCGAAGCGGGCTGGATGGACGCCAAGCGTCAGATCGGTCTGAGCGGGCGGACCGTGCGGCCTAAGCTCATTATCACCTGCGGCGTCTCGGGCTCCGTGCAGTTTGCGGCGGGCATGAACAATGCCGACCACATCGTCGCCATCAATACGGACGAGAAAGCGGCGATCTTCCGGATCGCTCACTGCTGTCTCGTCGGAGACCTGTATGAAATCGTTCCCGGACTCATTGCCAAGATCAAAGCGAACAGGGGGTTATACCATGACGGCATATAAAAAGATAGACGACTCAGATTTTCAGGCGATCCGCGCGCTGATCGGCGACGACGACCGCGTGCTGACCGGCG
The DNA here is from genome assembly GCF_900605495.1 of Bacilliculturomica massiliensis. Lineage (GTDB taxonomy): Bacteria > Bacillota > Clostridia > Peptostreptococcales > Anaerovoracaceae > Bacilliculturomica > Bacilliculturomica massiliensis. Next base: position 571,370 of record NZ_LR027603.1, on the reverse strand, counting down.
GATCCATCCACGAGGACTACAGCCACGACGAACTGGGCGGTACCCAGTGCTGGCCGGATGTGGTAGTGCGCGTCTCCAGCACGGAGGACGTTTCCGCCGTGATGAAATACGCTTTCAACAATAACATTCCCGTCACGCCCAGAGGAGCAGGAACCGGTCTGGTGGGTTCCTGCGTGCCCGTGGAAGGCGGCATCGTCATTGAGACCACCCTTCTGAACCGGTTCATCGAGCTGGATGAAGAAAATCTCACCATCACAGTGGAGCCGGGCGTACTGCTCATGGAGCTGGCCGCCTATGTGGAAGAGCGGGGCTTTTTCTATCCCCCGGACCCCGGCGAGAAATCAGCCACCATCGGCGGCAATATCAGCACAAACGCCGGGGGGATGCGCGCTGTGAAATACGGCGTGACGCGGGACTATGTCCGCGGCTTGGAGGTCGTTCTTCCAAACGGCGCCGTAGTCGAGCTGGGCGGCAAAGTGGTAAAGAACAGTTCCGGGTACGCGCTGAAAGATCTTATGGTCGGATCAGAAGGCACCCTGGGCATCGTGACGAAGGCGACTTTGAAACTTCTTCCCCTCCCCGCCAGATCCATCAGTCTGCTGGTCCCCTTTCCCTCGCTGGAAAAGGCCATCGGCGCCGCGCCGCTGATCATCAAATCCAAAGCTGTGCCCACCGCCATCGAATTCATGCAGCGGGAGGTCATCATCGACGCTGAAGAATATCTGGGCAGAAAGTTTCCCGACAATCAGGCCGACGCTTACCTTCTTTTGAAATTCGATGGAGCAACAGACGCGGAGATCGAAAAGGATTATGACAATGTGGCGGAGATCTGCCTTCAGCAGGGAGCTCTCGACGTGCTGATCTCAGACACAGAAGAGCGCAACGACTCCATCTGGAAAGCCAGAGGCGCGTTCCTGGAAGCGATCAAAGGTTCCACTACCTACATGGACGAAGTGGACGTGGTCGTCCCCCGAAGCAGCGTCAACACCCTGCTGGAATACATACACGGAATACAGCAGATCGCTTCCATCCGCATCAAGACCTTCGGCCACGCCGGGGATGGAAACCTGCATATCTACATTCTGAAAGATGAACTCAGCGACGAAGAGTGGAAAGAAAAAATGTCTCTGGCCATGGAACTGATCTACTCCAAAGCCAGAGAGCTCAATGGCCAGGTATCCGGCGAGCACGGCATCGGCTTTGCGAAAAAGCCCTACCTTGCCGAGTCCCTGGACCCCGACCTTCTGGAGATCATGCGGGGGATCAAAAGCGCCTTCGATCCGAAAAACATTCTGAATCCTCATAAGATCTGTTAGGATTGATTGATTGATTGATTGATTGATTGATTGATTGATTGCCCGGCTGCTTGGCGGGTGGATCTGACGGGCAGCCGAATGGCCGGGCGAGTCTGCTGTGCGGTGACTAGCCGGCGGGCGGACGGATGTTCTGCCGGGCGGGCAGTCTGGCGGACGGACGGATGGCCGGGCGGGTCTGCTGTGCGGGGACTAGCCAGCGGGCGGACGAATGATCTGCCGGGCGGGCAGTCTGGCGGACGGCCGAATGGCCGGGCGGGTCTGCTGTGCGGGGACTAGCCAGCGGGCGGACGAATGATCTGCCTGGCGGGCAGTCTGGGGGACGGACGGATGGCCGGGCGAGTCTGCTGTGCAGGGACTAGCCGGCGGGCGGACGGATGTTCTGCCGGGCGGGCAGTCTGGGGGACGGACGGATGGCCGGGCGAGTCTGCTGTGCGGGGACCAGCCAGCGGGCGGACGGTTGTTCTGCCGGGCGGGCGGATCCGGCAGGCGAGGTAGCCGATATTCTATCGTACAAGGTCAGACGCCATTGCACGACCGTCAGTTATCGATAATCCAGAACCGTACTGCGCCAGATCACATCTTCAGATCGTTTGAATAGGTGAAAACAGAAAAAAAATCGAATTTTCACCTATTTTAGCGGAAAAGCAGGCCCAATTATCCAATATTTTCAAGAGAAATAGGCGAAAATTAATATTTTCATCTAGTTTTGCATATTTTATTGCTTGATTTATGCAATTTAAAGAAAAAAAATCGAATTTCACCTATTCCACTTAATGACTGCGCAATCTGCCGCCATCTGGTCCCCGCAGGCATTGGGCACTCACAAGCACCCGGCCCCGTTGCCATCCGACACTCGCAAGCACCTGCCCGGCAGGCACCCGATCTCCCGCATGCTCCCTACCCCTGCAGTCGCCCTGCCCCCTGTAGGCGCCAGACCACCGCAGGCACCCGGCCCCCGCCGCTGTCCCAACACCGCCAGTCTCGACCGCGGCAGTCGTTCAGCTCCTGTACCTCCTGCAGCACATGGGTCATGGAAGATCCGTGACAGGCCATACACCGGACGATACGGGCTGATACGGCCTGAAAGCCCTGCGATAAACCATTTCCCGCGCACATTCAAAAAATGCACTGCCAAAAAACAAGGCACAACAAAAGGGAGTACCGCGGCATTTTCCCTTCGCAGTACTCCTTTAAACTCCCCTATTGAATTATATTTTTACGAAATGAGGCTTCCTATGAATCGAATCATCAAGCTGCCCTACGGAAAAGGCTTCCTCGACGCGGAAATCCCGGAAGAACGTCTGGCCGCCATTCTCCGCCCTGCCGCGGCGCAGCCCGCAACAGCGCCACAACCCGCTACTGCAGGAGCAGCACGCGCCGTCTCCGAGACGCCGACCTTATCCACCGCGGCGCAGCCCGCCGCCGAGTCATCTGCGCGCCAGGAGGAGCTCTCCGCCGCTGAACACGCTTCTTCCGACGCTACGCAACCCAACGCAACAGCAGCCCGATCTGCAGAAGCGCAGCCCGCAGCAGCGCCACGACCCGCTGCTGTAGGCGCACCGCCAACCGTCTCTGAAGCAGCACACTCCGCCGCCGCGCAGACGGAACTGGTGCGCCGGGCGCTGCAAAATCCCATCGGCTCCCCCCGGCTTCGGGATCTGGCCCGGAACAAAGAAAATATCGTGCTGATCGCCAGCGACCACACCCGCCCCGTTCCCAGCAGCGTGATCCTTCCCGCGGTTCTGGAGGAACTGGAGCTGGCGGGTTACCGCGGTGTTCTCACCGTTCTCATCGCCACAGGTTTTCACCGGCCCACCACCCGGGAGGAACTGATCTACAAATTCGGTCCCAGGCTGGCGGATGATCCCCGGCTTCGCTTTGTGGTCCACGAGAGCGGAAAATCTGAGGATATGATGTGCGCCGGCGTTCTGCCCTCCGGCATTCCCCTGCGTATCAGCCGGCTGGCGGCGGAAGCCGATCTTCTCCTTGCGGAGGGCTTCATCGAGCCCCACTTCTTCGCCGGCTTTTCCGGAGGGCGCAAGAGCGTGCTCCCCGGTATCGCGGACCGAACGACGGTACTGGCCAACCACTGTTCGAAATTCATCGCCCATCCCTGTTCGCGGACAGGGGTCCTTGAGGGAAATCCGATCCACCGCGACATGGTACGGGCCGCGGAACTGGCTGACCTTGCCTTCATCGTCAATGTGGTCCTGGACGGGGAAAAACGCGTGGCCGACGCCTTCGCCGGTCATTTTAACGAGGCACATCTGGCTGGCTGCCGCAGCGTGAGCCGGCTGGCCGGCGTGGAAGCCGTCCCCGCGGACATCGTCATCTCCACCAACGGCGGCTATCCTCTCGATCAGAATATCTATCAGGCGGTGAAGGGCATGACCGCCGCAGAAGCTGCGTGCCGTCCCGGCGGCGTCATCATCATGGTCTCCGCCTGCTCCGACGGTCACGGCGGACAATCCTTCTACGAGACCTTTGCACAGCAGCCTTCTGCGGAAGCCATCATGGAACGTTTCCTGGCCACAGAGCAAAACGATACGGTCCCCGACCAGTGGGAATCCCAGATCCTCTGCCGCATCCTCCTGAAGTATCGGGTCATCATGGTCACTGACGCGCCCCGGGATATGGTACGGGCCATGCACATGGAATGGGCGCCTGACATCGCGGAAGCTCTGCGCATGGCAGACAGATGGCTGGGCGGAAAAGGCAGCGTCAGCGTCATCCCTGACGGCGTATCCGTCATCGTGAAACGCAGCGGCTGTTAATTCATATCGTCCCGGAGCGCATCGATGATATTTTCTTTTTTGATCTTGCTGACGGCGTAAAGCATGGTGATGAACACCACGAAGAAAACGCCCAGCACGCTGATCGTCATGCTCCTCCACGGGAATATAAAATTCATATCCGCTCCGCCCAGGACGAATCCTCTGTAGATCAGCCAGGAGAGCACGCCTGCTGCAGGAAGCCCCAGCAGCAGCGTCCGCATGCCGTAAAAAGCGCATTCAAAGTTCATCATTTTTCTGAAATCGCGGTCAGGCATTCCCACAGAGCGGAGCATGGCCAGTTCCCGCCGTCGAAGCCGGATGTTGGTGGAAATGGTGTTAAACACATTGGCCACCGCGATCAGCGAGATCATCGCGGCAAAAACAGATGTGAACACATTGACTACGTACATGATGCTGCGATTCTCTTCAAACATTTTGTGCGTGTTGTACAGGGTATAGTCCGCGGTGATCCCCTCGGCCTTTATCATCGCTTCCATTTCAGCCACCGACCGGGCGGGATCCCCGGACAGAAAAGTCAGGCCCATTTCTTCACGGACGCCGGGCGTCTCAAACTTCTCTTTCAGCTGGTACGGAGCCACCACCATAAAAACGTACGGCTTTACCTCTGAGGGTTTTCTGGGAAGCGTATCGGAGGGTATGGTATCTACAAAGGTCATATGGATATCCTGCTCCCGTTCAAGCCCGGTACCGCCGCCTGTCTCAGGCGTCACCCGGAAATCCCCGGAAGAGTCTTCGAACATGTTGATCAGCACGGTCTTCCCGTCCTTTGTCTCATCCTTCTCTTTGGCCTTGGCGACGGCGATCATCTTCGCATTCTCCCCGGTATAATCCTCCTGGGACAATCCCTGGCTCTCGATAAAGCTCAGAAACACGCTGTCCTCCACAAACTGGATGTCCATGGGCAGATCGATCATTTCATCCCCCTGATCATATCCGGCGATCTTCCGGTAGCTGTCGGAAAGATCCCCTGCCCGGACCGCGCATTGGTATGCCGAGATCGTCTGATAGGAGCTTTCCGTGACTCCGCCGGCTGTTTTCAGCCGGTCGTAAAGCCTGAACCATTCTCCCTCGTCCATGTCCTGTGTATAAAAGCAGATATCATAATCGCTTTCCATCACGGACTGTTCCGCAGCTTGTTTCAGGTGTGCTCCAAAAGTATCGGCCGACACGAACAGTACCACGCTTAACGTGAGCGATAATACGATGCTGCGATAACGCCTTCTGTTTCTTTTAAAATTCTTCAGCGCCAGCGTGCCTTCCAGACCGAACATGCGCTGTGCGAACCTGGAAGTTTTCACAGCGCCGGATGATATCCTCACTGCGTTGGTCTGGCGAATGTTCTCCATCACAGGCGTACCTGCGGCTTTCCGGGACGGAACATAGGCCGCGATCAGTATGGTAACCATGCTGACCGCCGCCGCGGCTGCCACGGCAGGAGCGGATACTTTCAGAGTCAGCGGCACGGCGCTGTAAGCAAAAGTTCCGAAATTCCCCGCCACAGACGAGATCACAATGCCCATACTTCCGATCCCTGCCGCGACGCCGATGGGGATGCCCGCCGCGCCGATGCAGAGTCCTTCAAACAACACGGAATTCCGCAGCTGCTTTGCTGTGGCCCCCACAGATGAAAGGATGCCGAACTGACGCGTTCGTTCGTTCAGCGATATGTTGAACGAATTGTAGATGAGAAATATGGCGCCGGTCATGATCAGAGCCACCAGTACGCCGCCGATGGAATACAGCAGCGTATTGAACATTTTGTCCTCTGAGAGACCCATAAAGCGCAGAATGTTGTCGTTTAAGACGTAGGCGCAGCTTCCGGCCGTGTCTTTCACATAATTGCGGACCTGCCGCGGATTTTTCAGAGTGACGAAAACACTGACGCTGTCTGCCTGCGACGCGGGATCTTCCGTTGTGATCAGCGTGTAGCCCGGTGCGGAAAATTCCTCGAAAGCGGGTCTCTCACAGATGCCCACCACCGTGTAGGACTTCCTGAATTCCGGTACAAGAGCTTCTCCCGCCGTCCCGGACTCATCTCCGGAAACATAGGGATCATGCTGGCTAAGGGCTCCATCCCCAGCCTGACGCTCTCCCACGGCCAGCGACAGGGTGTCTCCCACCGAAATTTTAACGCCGCCGTTTGCCGCCACGTGGGCCGGGATCAGGACCTCCCCGCTGTTTTCCGGCAGTCTGCCGGAGATAAGGTCGATGGGCAGAAGTTCGAAAGCTTTCTGACTGAATCCCGCCAGAAACAAATACGGTTTGTCAGGATTTTTTCCGCCCTCAAGGACTGCGTAGCCGATGTTCTGAAACTCCGCGGCGTCAGCTGTTCTGCCGTCTGTCTCCCGTTCCTGCGCGAAGGAAGGAGAAACATCCGGGAACTCCACATGCCAGCCTCCGTATTTCAACATGGCGCCATCGACCATATAATTCTGCAGGGACACAACGAAGGTGGCCACCCCTGTGATCATGGCGGCGGACAGGATGACTCCGATCACCGTCACGATGGTCCGCGCCCGGCTTTTTTTCATACCCTGCAAGGTGACTTTATTAAAAATATTCATGGCCGCACCCTCTCGTCTCTCACGATCCTGCCGTCCGAGATACTGATAATGCGGTCCGCCTGCAGCGCGATATTTTCATCGTGGGTCACGATGATCAGGGTCTGCCCGTATTTTTTATTGCTCAGCTTCAGCAGATCGACGATCTCGCGTCCATTCCGGCTGTCCAGACTGCCCGTGGGTTCGTCGGCAAGCATGACGGCCGGAGCGTTCATCAGAGCGCGGCCTATGGACACGCGCTGCTGCTGGCCGCCTGAGAGCTGATTGGGCAGATGCGTCCTGCGGCCTTCAAGCCCCAGCATCTCCAACAGATCGTTCAGACGCTCTTTGTTCACCCTGCGCTTGTCCATCAGGACAGGCAGTGTAATGTTTTCCACCACGTTCAGCGTAGGGATCAGATTGTGAAACTGGTAGATCAACCCCACCTGCCGTCTGCGGAAAATAGCCAGCTTTTCATTGTTTTGTGCGTATACGTCATTCCCGTCCACATACACCTTTCCGCTTGTGGGCACGTCCACGCCGCCGATGATGTGCAGCAGTGTGGATTTGCCGGAACCGGAGGAACCGATGATCGCGATAAACTCTCCTTTTTCGATGGTCAGCGAGACGTGGTCCAAGGCGGTCACCCGATTTCCTCCCTCGCCGTAGACCTTGCACAGATCTTCGATTTTAATCAGCTCCATTTGTGAGCCTCCCTTCTTTTAATTGGCTATCCACATCATAGAGCAGTTAACTGTGTATCTCGATGACTTTCCGGTGAGAGATCTGTCACTTTGGAAAACGAATGGAAAAGATCGAACCGCCCAGGGGGTGATTTTTAGCCGTGATGGTTCCGCCCTGCCGCGTGATGATCATTTTACAGAGAGCCAGGCCGATCCCATAACCGGAAACGCCGGCGCTTTTGCCGCGGTAAAACCTGTCGAAGAGCCGGGGCAGTTCTTCTTCATCAAATCCCGGGCCGTCGTCGCGGATGGTGATCTCCGTATAGAGGGGATTATCCCTGCAGGCGATTTCGATGCTCCCATTGTCGCCCGCGCTCTCCATACCGTTTTTCAGGATGTTTTGGATCGCTTCCTGGAGCCAGCCCGGATCGCAGCGGATCACGATCTCCTCTGGCAGATCTGTGTGCAGATGGATATTGTGCAGTTCCATGGGGATCAGCAGCGGACGTGCGGAAGCGTATATCAGATCGGCCGCTTTTGCCCTCCGGCTCTGAAACTCCACCACCCCCGCGTCCAGCCGGGACAATTTCAACAGCGAAGTGATCAGCCAGTCCATCCTGACGAGCAGCTCCTCCGCCTCGCGCACAAACGCCCGGCGCCGGCTTTCATCGGAAGTTTCCTCCAAAAGCGATAGTATGAGGTTTGCCGACGTGAGCGGCGTGCGCAGCTGATGGGCGATATCGGCCAGAGAATCAGCCAGATGTACTTTTTCGTCCTTCAGCGACTGGTTCTGTTCCCGAATGCGCAGCATCATTTTTGTGATCTCGCTGTGGAGGATATTAAGCTCTCCCTCATCCAGATCGTCAATGTAGAGGCGGTCTTCATTGTGCAGCACAAGATCGATCTGGTCTGAGATCCTGGCGATGTTTCGATATCGGGCTCTTGTAAACAATGTAAAGGCCGCGCCGTAAACGGCCGCGGACGCCAGGCATAGAATACCCGCCGCCTGTCCGATGGCAAAGCCAAACGCCGCGGCCACGGCCGCCATCAGGAAAAACGAAACGGCAAAAAGCCGAAATTCTCTATTCCGAAACATTTCCGCCTCCCAATCGATAACCGGTGCCCCGGACGGTCAGAATGATCCTGGGTTCTCCGGGGTCATCCTCTATTTTCTCCCGCAGACGTTTGATATAAACAGTTAGAGTATTGTCATTGACAAACTCGCCCGCCGCGTCCCACAGTTCGTCCAGCAGCCGGCCCCGGGTGATGATATTTTGGGGATTGTTGACGAATACCAGCAGCAGACGATATTCCAGCGCGGATAAGTAAATTTCGCCGCCGTTTTTCCTGACCACGCCGCTTGTCGTATCTACTTGCAGGCCGTCCACTTCAAAAACGGATTGAGAGCGCCCGTTTTTTCTCAGGGCGGCCTGGATCCGCGCCACCAGTTCGCGGGGGCGGAAAGGTTTGGTGATATAATCGTCCGCTCCCATATTCAGCCCGGTGACCACACTGGCTTCGTCTCCGGAGGCCGTCAGAAAGATGACAGGGATGTCCTGTGTGGCTTTGACCTCCGTACACACCGTAAATCCATTTCCGTCCGGCAGAGAGATATCCACCAGCGCCAGGTCGAATTTCCGCTTTTCAAGCGCTCTGTGCGCCTCCTCCCTAGAGGAAACATGGGTGACTGTAAAATTTTTCGACTGCAGCAAAAGTTCCAGATTTCTGGCAATAGCGCTGTCGTCCTCCACCAGGAATATTCGTGTCATGCAGCTGCCCTCCTTCATTTTTTCCGGCTCTTCTTCCGCCCGCCCCTGAAGACCGCGGGCGTTTCTGTCAGCCGGTGCTCTCCGCTTGCAGGCGCCCGCTGCGCCTTGTCAACGGAGATATGACCGAAAGATTATACCACGAACCCGCAAAAAGAGAAAGTGCGCCTATGAGCGCAGCCCTGATCCAAAACAAAAAAAGATCAGCAGATGTTAAGATCTGCTGATCTGTGTTCTCATATGGAACTGCCGGTGCAACGCCCGGACTAGTTTCTCTTGCCCATGAACCGCAGGATGTACAGGAACAGATTGATGAAGTCCAGATACAGCTGCAGCGCGGAAAAGATCGACGCCTTTTTCGCCATCTCAGGGTCACAGCTGAAAGCGGCGTGATACGCTCTGATCTTCTGCGTGTCGTAGGCGGTAAAGCCCAGGAACACAGCTACGCCGATCATGCAGACGATCCTCTCAAAAGCGCCCAGTCCGATGAAGATAGAGAGGAACCAGACCACCACGAGGAAGATCAGGCCGCTGAACAAGATCGGTCTCATGCCGGAGAGATCCACCTTAGTGTAATAACCCACTCCCGCCATGACGCCGAAATACAGCGACGCAGACAGAAATGCCAGCAGTACGCTCCACATGCCGTATGCCACAAAAATGGTAGAAAATACGATTCCGTTCAGCACCGCATAGGTGAAAAACAGCCCCTTGGCCTTTCCCACAGACATGGAACCGATGCGGGCCGACAGGTAAATTACAACGCCCAGCTCTGCGATCAGCAGAATAAACGGCATAGCCGGAACAGAAAATACTGCCCAGATCGCTCCCGTAAAGATCATGGCCATAGCCACCGCAAAAGTGGTCAGCAGTCCCAGACACATCCAGCCGAACGTTTTCGCCGCGTATGCGCCTACAGGTTCGATCTCCTGTCCGTACGACGCGCCTCCGATAAAGTCGCTTTTCATTTCATTCAGATCATCCATGTAATATCCCCCTTCTCCAATTCATTACTGCAATTGCCGCCGGCCGGCTGCGGACCCTCTGCGGCGCCGATGCCCGGCCAAAAGCCTGCTTTCAATTCTTGATACAAGTATACTTATACCACTTTATTATACGACAAAACAGGCGATTTTACAGCACTTTTTTTTAACTCTGCTGACAACAGTATACTTTTTCCAGTCACAGAGGAGTCATACGGATCTCGAACCCAGCCGCAGCCGCTTTCGCGTCAGGCGATCTGCGGCCGGCACATTTCCCACGCGCACAGAAGGGCCTGCTCCACCTGCTCTTCCGTCACATATTTCAGATAGACGTCCGCCAGATAGGCTTTCCGCTCCCGGCCTGTGGACAGGCAGCGGTAGAGATAGCTGTCCTTAGCCAGTTCTGTCACAGAGCAGTACTGCCTGGACCGCTTTTTTCGGACCGTAATGTCAGAGATCACAAATTTGATCCGGCCTCCCGCCGACTGGCCCGTTATATAAATGATGATCTCATCCCCCGCGGCGTTTCTCGTTCTCAGTCCCTCGATCGCCGGCATCTCCGGCCTTCCGTACATTTCCATCGCTCTGTTCATATCAAATTCCTCCTTCTGTCAAAGGTCTTGTCCAATTTTCCTTCATCCATTGAACAGGTTACCACAGACGGAAGGAGAAAAACGTCAAAATGCGTTTACGCCTTCGCCCAAATTTTCGACAGGGTCTCATTTTCAGCGTCGTGGGTCCCTCAGCGGGAGCCGTTACTCCTGTCTGCAGGCGATCCCCAGCCGTTTTGCCGCTTCTGTCAGCATCAGGTCGGAGAACAGGCCGTCCCCGGGCGGAACGTGGAGCCGCCGCCCATCCATCCCGCTGAGACTGCCGGACGCGGCCTGATACAGCTGTCGGGGCATCCAGGCCTCGTCGGCGGCCAGAAGCAGGGGTACATCGAACTCGCTGTCGCCTGCGGCCAGCACCAGTTCTGCGCCCAGCAGCTTCCGCAGACGCAGCAGCGCCGTCCCCTTGTCCAGGGCTCCGGGAAGGATGTAGATCTTGGACCCGTTGTTTAAGATCCTCACATTCCCGCCATACAGACCGGCCCGCAGTCCGGCCATAGTCCCCTGCGGATCGCCGCTCTTTGTGAAGACGAACAGCCCGTCCACCCTCCGCACATCAAAGTTTACGCGGGGATCGGCGGCCAGCAGCCTTTCCGCTTCCTTTAAACTTTCCTCCGCCGGTGCGCAGAGGCGCAGCGAATCTTCATACCACTGTCTGTCCGGGACGCCCCCGCGCAGCAGGTTTCCGCCGTTGCTCACCAGCGCGTACTCCGGCTCTGCGGACGGCGATCCTGCCGTCCCTATAAAAAATCGGATCCGCCCGTACTGCTCAAGGGACCGGGTGGTAGCCGGCACGAAGCAGCAGCGGTCCGCGATCTGGCAGAGCAGGCGGCAGGAGTACTCCGTCATAAAGGAAAGCTCCTTCCCCTCCTTTACCTCCACCAGCCGTTTCTGCGGACCGATGTCTCTCTTATACGAATAGATCAGCGTATTGTCCAGGTCCGATACGAAAAGATCCACCCAGTCCTCCTTTCTGAAAAAACGGACCGGCGATCCTGCTCTGTCTTCACGCAGTATACGCCGGTCCGCTGCTCTGCAGTTTATCCGCTTTTTCTTTTTTCCGTCCCTTCTGGGCGGAACTTCCGGCTATTTCCCGCCGATCTTTAACACAGCCTTGCGGATCAGATCCACAGGAATGATGGTGAAGGCCAGCGCCAGCACCAGCGCCCATTCTCCTCCGTTCAGTCCGTAGCAGCGAAGAATATCTCCTCCAAAGTCGGTCATGATGATCTGAACCACGACGATGAGACCCATTACTTGCCAGAATCCGTGATTCTTGCCGATATTGTCAAACAGGTTCATCTGCTCTGTTCTGGCGTTGAACGCATTGAACACGGCGAAGAAGATGAAGAATGTGAAATATCCCGTCAGCAGGAAGTTGTAATCGTCGCGGAAGAAGTGATCCGCGGTCTGAGACAGCAGCAGGAACATGGACAGGGCAAAGCCCCAAAGGCTGGCCGTGAGGATCTCCGTCCACATGTATCTGCTGATGATACTCTCGTCTCTGCGCTTGGGTTTCTCCCGCATGTACCTCCTGAGGGCCGGTTCGCCTCCGAAGGCCAGAGCCGCCAGCGTATCCATGACCAGATTGACCCAGAGGATCTGAATGATGGACAGCGGAGTGGGAATGCCCAGGAAAGGCGAAACGAAACAGATCAGCACAGCGCTGACGTTGATCGTCAGCTGGAAGATGATAAACTTCCGGATGCTGTTGAAGATCGTTCTTCCGTAGAGGATCGCCTTGTCGATGGAGCTGAAATTGTCATCCAGGATCACGATGTCGCTGGCTTCCTTGGCCACCTCTGTTCCTCCGCCCATAGCGAAGCCCACATCGGCCTTTTTCAGCGCCGGGGAATCGTTGACCCCGTCGCCTGTCATGCCTACCACAAGATCCATCTCCTGCGCCAGACGCACCAGTCTGCTCTTGTCGCTGGGCAGCGCCCGGGCAACCACGCGGATGTTTTTGATGTGCTCCTTCACCGCGTCGTCGGACATCTTGGCCAGCTGATCGGATGTCAGCACGATATCCTTATCGCTCTGAACGATACCCGCTTCCTTGGCGATGGCCACCGCAGTATCGAGACGGTCTCCCGTGATCATGACCACCTGAACGCCGGCGCCCTGCACCTCCTTGATGGCAGTCACGGATTCCGGTCTCACCTCGTCGCGGATGCCCAGAACACCGATGAGCGTCCAGGCGCCCTCAGGCAGCTCGTCGTCTCTGATCTTGTCGTCGGAGGTGGCGAAAGCCAGCACGCGGATGGCCCTCTCCGCCAGCTCGTTGATCTTGTCGTCGATGCGGCCTTTTCCCGCCATGTCCAGGGGCTGCTTCTTTCCCTCCGCGTCATAATAGAACTGACATTTAGCCAGGATCTTTTCCGGCGCTCCCTTGATCAGCGTCAGGTTGTAGTCGCCTTCCACGCTGGTGGCGGAATACTTTTTGTCGCTGCTGAAGGGGATGGCGGAAATGTGCGCCACATTCATGGTATTGGCGTGTCTGGAGTTGGCGGCATAACTGAGGATGGCACGCTCCGTAGCGTTTCCGCCGAAGATCTTCATCTCGCCGCCCTCGTCAGAGATAACGGCGTCCGTATTGTGATAAACGCTCAGGGACAGTACATTTCCCAGCTCGTTCATCACGTTGTCAAAACTGGCGTAATCCCTTGCCGAACCGTCCACAAAAGTGACGGCTTCCAGTTTTCCCTTGGTAATGGTCCCCGTCTTATCGCTGAACAGGATGTTCAGGCTGCCTGCGGTCTCAATGCCCGCGATCTTTCTCACCAGTACGTTGTCTTTGAGCATTTTGCCCATATTCAGGGCGGATACCAGCGCGATCATCAGCGGCAGGCCTTCCGGCACCGCCATAACGATGATGATGACAGCCAGCATGACTGCCTGCACCACGTCGTTGACCACCGTCATCCAGTTGGAACAGTAAGCCATGATCTGCGCCATGTCGAACCCGTTCTGGATCACGATAGACTGGAACAGAAATGCCACGGCAATGGCGATACCGCCGATATAACCGAACTTGCTGATGCCGTCTGCCAGATTGCCCAGCTTCACCTTCAGCGGGGAATCCCGGTCTTCCTCGCTCTGCAGTTCGCTGGCGATCTGTCCGTAAACAGACTTATCGCCCACGGTGGTGACCCGCATGACGGAATTTCCGGAACAGACTACCGCCCCGCGGAACACCTTATACGGATTGAGGAAATCCAGCGACGCGTCCTCCTCCGTGTAGTCCTCGGGAATGACTTTTTTCGTGGCCTCCTTGCTCTCGCCGTTGAGCACCGACTGGTCCACTTTTATGGTCCCGTCGATGACGACGCCGTCAGCCGGGATCTTGTCGCCGGTCTGCAGCAGGATGCAGTCGCCCACCACGATATCGTTGATGGAGACCTCCGCCACCTGTCCGTTTCTGTATACTTTGCAGTAGATCCTGGACGCCTCCTCCTGCAGCTTCTGGAAGGCGTTCTCATTCCTGAACTCAGAAAAAGTTGACACAAAAGTAGCCAGGATCACGGCCAGCGCGATGCCCACGGACTCGTACCATTCCGTCTGTCCCAAAAAGGCGAACACAATATTGATGATCAGGGCGACGCAAAGGATCTTGATCATCGGATCTCCGAAGTTGCCCAGCAGCTTACTCCAAAAGCTCTCTGTCTCCTGTTCCGTCATGCGGTTGTCGCCGTACTGTTGTTTCGACGATTCCACCTGCTCATCTGTTAATCCCATTATTTTCATTTTTGCTAGTTACCTCTTTATCTCCTGTTTTATTATTTTGTCCCGGCTGTCCGAAACGCGCCTTCTCAACGCCGGCTGCCGACAATGCGGCGCGGCAGGCCTGGCCCTTCGCCCCGGCTCTGAGGGATGCAGCCGCGGCCTTCGCGTTCTATTCTCAGAAACGGAAGCGGGCGGACCTTTCTTCGCGGCAGACTCTCGCCCCGTCAAAACCCGGCGCGCCGGGACCTTCATTGAAACGAAAAGGAGGAAACCGCTCCTGAAGGGGGTGATTTCCTCTTTTCCAATCTGCGGTGGAGACCATATCTCATCTCCGGCATACGAACAACCGTCAGATCCCCTCTACTGGAATCTCCTGACCAGTTCGTTCAGGCCCGGATCGGTGGTTCCCTGTCCGATGGCGTTGAACTTCCACTCGTTGTTGTAGCGATAGATCTCTCCGAAAATGACCGCGGTCATACCGGCGTACTCCGCGCTCAGGTTGTATCTCAGCATCTCCTGATTTTTCTGCCCGTCCACGATGCGGATAAAGGCGTTTTCAATGAGACCGAAGTCCTGCTTCCGCTGTACCGCCTGATAGATGTTCACCACAAAGACCAGCTTGTCATACTCCGCCGGAACCTTGGTCAGATCCACCACGATCTGTTCGTCGTCTCCGTCTCCGGCTCCCGTCAGATTGTCTCCCATGTGCTGGATCGCACCGGATTTATGGCGCAGGTTGCCAAAGTAGACCACGTCTTCCACGCCCCGGAGCTTGCCTTCTTTCAGCGCCATCACGGAAGCGTCGCAGTCGATGGCCGCCGGCTTGGGCGCGAAAAATCCCTTCTTCTGCTTTACTTCATCCCAACCCAGACCGATCAGGATCCTGCTCAATCCTGCGTTGTCCTTGGTCAGGCTTACCTTCTGTCCCTTCTGCAAACTGACTGACATCTCTATTCCTCCTTCGGCGTTTTACGCCACATCAATCCCATAGTTTCCGCACAGCGCAGCCAGTCCGCCCTGGAATCCGCTGCCGATGGCGTTGAACTTCCATTCGCCGTTGTGCTGATAGATCTCGCCGACTACTACAGCCGTCTCGATGGAGAAATCTTCTCCCAGATCGTAGCGGATCATTTCCTGATTGGTATCCATGTCCACAATGCGGATATACGCGTTGGAGACCTGACCGAAATTCTGCTTCCGCACGTCGGAATCGTAGATGGTGACCGCAAAAGCGATCTTGCTGACGCCGGCGGGCACTTTCGTCAGATCCACCTGGATCTGTTCGTCGTCTCCGTCGCCCTCGCCAGTCAGGTTGTCTCCCATATGTATGACAGCCTCGCTCTTGTGCTTCAGGTTTCCATAGAATACAAACTCATCCTGAGTGGGAACTTTGCCGTTATCGCCCAGCATGAACGCACTGGCGTCCAGATCGAAGTCTGCGCCGTCAAACTGGTTTACATCCCAGCCCAGGCCGATCATCAGATGCTTCAGTCCCGGATTTCCTTTGGTTAGATCTACTTTCTGACCCTTCTGTAAACTGATCGCCATAATAAAAAACCTTCCTTTCCCAATGTAACTTTTACTTTAAATAACATAACCTCTGTATTTTGTCCTGCTTATCGGACTTTATGCTAGCCCAGATCCACGCCGAAGTTGGTGCAGAGCGCGGCCAGTCCTCCCTGGAATCCGCTGCCGATGGCGTTGAACTTCCACTCGTTGTTGTGGTTATAAAGCTCGCCTACGACGACGGCCGTCTCGATGGAGAAATCCTCTCCCAGATCGTAGCGCACCAGCTCTTCGTTTTTGTCCACATCCACGATGCGGATAAAGGCGTTGCTCACCTGACCGAAATTCTGCTTTCTGGTCTCTGATTCGTAGATCGTTACAGCGAACGCCACCTTCTTGACCTCCGCGGGCACCTTGGAGAGATCCACCTTTATCTGCTCGTCGTCCCCTTCGCCCTCGCCTGTCAGATTGTCCCCCATATGCTGAACAGATCCGCTTTTATGGGCCAGATTTCCGTAGAACACAAACTCATCGGAAGAGGGAACTTTCCCGTTTTCTCCCAGCATAAAGACCGTGGCGTCCAGATCGAAATCGCCGCCCCCGTCATACTTGTTCACATCCCAGCCCAAACCGATGAGCAGATGCTTCAAGCCCGGATTTCCCTTCGTCAGATCCACTTTCTGTCCCTTCTGTAAACTGATGGGCATCTCTAAATCCTCCTTTTTACTATGAAATCTCCTGTAATACCTGTAATATATGTCGCGCCGGAACCGCCTAGTTGCTGGGCCGTCCCTGGTTGAACATCTGATTGAACTCGTTCTTGATGGCCTCCAGACGGACCTGATCCTCCTTGCGCTGCTTGCTCAGATCGTTCTGGATCTGTCTGGTCTCCTCGATCCCCTGAACGATGGTCTTCCACGTGGTCTCCAGCGTCTCGATCTTAACTGAGCTTCCGGAGGCCAGCTCCGCGGTCAGTTTGGACTGCGCCGCCGTGTTCTGAGCGTTTTTGATGAGCATTTCGTTGGTCTTCTCATCCAGCGCCGACATGGCTTCCGCCTGGATGCGCTGACGCTTCAGCAGGATCGCCTGAGAGAGGGCCTGCTTGAATACCGGCAGCGTGATGATGAAGGCAGAATTGATCTTGCGCACCAGATTCATATTGGAAAACTGCATGGTCTTCAGCATGGGAATGGACTGCATGGCCACGTTCTCCGCGATGCGCAGATCCTGCGTCCGCTGTTCCAGCATCATCTTCGCCTGAGTCAGCGTGGTCAGATCGAACTGAATGGAGTTGTCTCCCGTCTGCTCCAGCTCCTGCTGTTTCTGCGCGATAAAAGCGTCCAGCTCCGATATGCCCTGTTCTCCTGCCAGGATATATTTTACCAGTTCGTGATAGGAATTCACATTGGTCTGAAACATGCTTTCCAGCTTCCGGTTGGACTCCTTGATCTCCGCCTCATACTGCTTCAGCTGAATGTAGATCTTGTCCACCTCTTCGCCCATGGTGTGGTACTTGTCGAGAATCTTGTCCAGCTGCTTCTTCATATTGCCGAACATCTTCTGGAAAAATCCCCGATTGTCCTCCAGTTCCCCAATATCGAATTTATCCATGATCTTTCCCAGCAGCTCCAGCATCTGACCGGTGTCGTTGATCTGTTCCATATTCATGCTGTTCAGGACCGTGTCAGAGCAGCGGGAAATATCCTCAGCCACTTTACCCCCAAAGGTCACGATGGTCTCCGCGTTGTACACGTCGATGGTGCTCACCAGAGCGTCCACCTCCGGCGAACTTGTCAGTTCCTTCGTCATGGCGGCCCGGTCGTCCCGAATATCGTAGGGAACCACCTCCATGGTTTCCTTCGGCTCCTGCGGCGCCATGGCCGCAGCCGCCGGCTGCCCCGTTCTATTTTTTAAATCCAAACCCATTATTTTGCCCTCCTAAACAATCTATCTCTCAAGCTCTCCCTCTGAGAGCTTTTAGACACGTTTTTCAAATTCGGAGCCTGGAGATCGTACATATAATCTCCCACCTGATGCTCCGTCAGGACCTGCTGCGTAAAATTCATCTCCACGTTCTGGTAGCCCGTGGGCGTAAAGATCGCCACGTCGAAGCCCAGAAGACTGAGATACGCCACCAGAATGCTGTCGCCCAGCGTGCACATCACTTCTCCGGTGCTGATAACGATCAGCTTCGGGATCTTTTTCGTAAAATCGAACTTCTGTATCATGCGCAGAAAACCCTTGTTGAGGTTCAGCGCCGTGGACAGGATCGTAAACTCCGTTCCCCTGGTGAAGGTGCCCTCGATCAGCCGCCTGTCCAGCAGTTCCTGCAGCTTGTCCAGCATGTAGTCCTGCATATCCTCCCGCAGGAAGCCGTACTGGTACGCGTGGTGATCCTTGATCTTATCGAACAGCAGCTTTTCGCCCCTGATGAACTTCGTCACGTGGGGACGGACCGGGTTGTCCTCAAACTCCTCGATGTAAGGAAGTTTATAGATGACCGCCGTATCCTCCACCGCCAGCGAAGCGATGGTCTGCCAGTACTCATACGCATTGCTCCCCGGCACTCCGGAGATCTTCGCACAGATGACGGGGACCATGACCCGGTCGGACAGGACCTCGAAATTGGGCCGGTACTTGGCCTCCTGATCCCACAGAATGGCGATCTCCTCATAAGTGGTCTGCAGCTGAACGGGTATGGCCTTTTTAAACTGGCGGTTCCGGTAGAGTCCCGTGTTCTGATACATCAGCGTGTCCAGCTCCCGCTCCGCGCCGTAGGCCGCCGTTTTGAAGCGTACGCTGTCCACTTCCGCGGGAAACTTGCCAAGAGGCAGGGAGTTTCCGTAGGTCCTGTCGAACAGGAACCGGTCCGCCAGCCGGCAGGAGAGACTCAGGTCGGGGCAGATCTCAAACACATCCACCGGTATACGGGACAGAAAACGCAGCAGTACCGCTTCGTTTTCGTTGCTGCACACTCCGTAGAGCAGAAACACCGGCGGCGCCGCGATGCGCCAGTCGGCAAACAGCTCCGGCACATACCGGTTCACCCAGCACAGCAGGCAGATCGCCCGGTTGGTCAGCCGCGTCATATTGGAATTTTCCTTTGCGCTCTCTTCCTGAAGAACGCCCGCAAAGGCCTTTCTGGAAAGCTTCTCCAGTTCCCGGCTCTTCGGAAAGGAGATATAACTTGCCAGATCGCCGATGAGCTGCTCCGGACTGCGGTAATTCTTGCGCGGTATCTTCCGCGTCTCGTCCACCCCGGGCACGCGGATCACTTCCTCCGCCAGCAGCACCTTTCTGCCCTGACTCTCCAGCTTCAGCTTCCACTTTACCAGTTCGCTCTCCCAGACGGCCGCGTCTTCCACACCCCTGATCCGAACGAACATGTTGTAATAAAAAGCTTCCCGCCCTCTGGCCGACGGCTCTTTCAGCGAGTCGTCAAACAGATCGCCCGTCAGCCACGTATTCGTGCTGACTTGTCGATCCGGTTCCTCCAGATGGATCTCGGGAAGCAATTGCGCCTGTTCCGTCTCTCTCACCATAGCGACAACAGAAAATCCCTGCGGAAACGCCTGGGGATTTTCCACGGGCACGACGGCGGAAAACCGGGAATCCGGGTCCACCTTCCGATAGCCTTCGTCGCCCTGATATTGGAGCAGCAGAATATCGCATCCGGCGCAGGCCAGAATGCGAAGCATCCGCAGTTCATAATCGTTGACATACCCCTCAAACAAGATCCGGGGCAGTTCTTCCTGTCCCAGCAGATTCAAGATCCGCTCAAATTTATAGTAAAGCCAGCACATGAACTTGATGTATCCGTTTTTCCGGATATTTTCGTTCTTGCCGGACGCCTCCATCTCTTCCAGGACCAGTTTCATACAGCCGGCGACGCTCTCGCGCTGACGCCCGTTTAAACGAGGCAGCCACTTTTTCAGCGCCGCGTCAAAAAAGCCTGCTTCCTGTCTGAAATCCAGGCCCATGATCTCCTCAAAATATTGCAGCTGCTGCCCTGTGGGATTCTGGATGCGCTCGCTGATAAAAACGCCCCGGCGCTTTATCTCATCCAGATACTTCTGCAGAAACGTCCTGATCTCAGGGCTGAATCCATTCAACCGTCCGAAAAATACGCTTCCGCCTCCCCTGGCGGAACAGCTTTTAAAGTAATCTTCCCTGTCCTTTATCGCTGTACACTCAAACATTGGTCCCCCACAATCCCATTCCGACACAATGAGCCTTTTTCTGCCCGCACCCCCCGCGCGCGCAGCCGTCTCTCCTTCGTTCCCCTGTCCGGCGAATGCCGCTCTTCCAAAGCAGTTTCAAAGCCGATCCAAAGCCATTTCGAAACCGATTCAAAGTTTCCCGGCCAAAACGCCGCACTGTATTTTGACACGATGATATTATATCACTTTTTTTGCCGATTTTGCAACTGTTCGCGCAAATCCTGCCGGTATACAATTCACGGCGTATTCGCAGCATCCATCCGACGGCCTCCGCCGCAGACTTCCGGCCATTGCGAAAGGCCCTGCCCCGTCCATTGCGGGATAGCCTTTTCTCACCCATTGGGGGATGGCCTGCCCCTTCCTTCTTTAGAGAAATCCTGAAGCGAAGGAACGGACAGTTTTATAATCCACCGCCAGATTGATATTCTGGCCGTCGTCAAATCCCGCCGTAATGATCCCCACCAGCTCGCCGTACAGATTCAGCAGCGCTCCGCCGGAACTGCCGTGAGAGATAGGCGCGGTGAACTGGATCATCGACGTCTCGTCGATCATCCGAAATCCCGATATGATCCCGTCGGACACAGAATTAAATAATCCCAGAGGACTTCCGATGGCCACCACTTTCTGCCCTCTGACCAGCTCCTTTTCACCGCGGTATACAGAGATGGGCGTACAGCGCCGTTCGATCCTTATGATCGCCAGATCGTGGAACTGATTATATTTGATCAGCTCATCCGTCTCGTAGGGCCGGTCCTCTTCCTCAAATCGAATGCCGTAGTAGGCGCCCTCGCAGGCCACGTGGAAATTGGTCAGAATATAGCCTTTCTCGCTGATGACCACTCCTGATCCGGTTTTAAAGCATTTGCCTGTCTTGTCGAAAACGGAGATCATCACGATCCCCGGAGACAGCTGCGCCAGCTCCTCGTATTCCAGCTGCCGCCTGCCCGCCGCCAATCCGGAGGCCGCGCCTGTTCCCCGGGAAATGCCTCCCCCAGCAGCCGCTCCGCCGCTGACCCCAGCTGTACCGCCGCCTGCAGACGGCGGGCCTCCTCCCTGTCCGGGCCCTGTCCTTTATACACATCTCTTCCCGCGACTCCCACGCCTGCCGCAGGATCCCCGCACCCTGCCCCAAACGCGCCGCCTGCTCCGCTGTCTGAACCGCCGCGGGTTCCGCCGCCTGGGCCGCTGGACGTTCCACTGTCCGCGCTCCACGCTCCGGCTTTCTCCCCCGACGCTCCCTGTGCGGACGCAGCAGGCGCCGAAGCTCCGCCAGACACGGACGCCGACGGCCCACGGTCTCTTTCCACTCCGGGCTCGTAGGGCGGGATCCTCACCGGCCCTCGCTTCTCCTCCCCACACAGGGAGGACTGCGCCAGCAGAGCAGGGCTTACCGCCGCGTCTCGCTCCGGATTCAGATAAAGAACATCACAGCCCAGATGCACGAGAAAATAGAGGAACAGATACTCCTGTACCTTGATATCCCCGGAAAGAATAAATTTCGGAAACATCCCCGCCGCCGTCCTGTCCGGGAAAAGGCCCGGCAGATATGCATCGCACCAGAACAGGAGCTTGATGCCAAAATTTCGTATCATAGACTGGCTGATCCCATTGCCCGAAGCCGCGTAGAGCTTCAGCGCACCGTCGAAAGCCGAACGGGCGTACGGCTTATTCAACAGCCGCTCTGTTACCCTGGCCAGACAGTTTTCATCGCCGCTGCCGTTTCTGTCCCAGCAGTTTCCGCTGGGGCTCTCTCCGCTCCACCCGGCCGCGCCGCTGCTCTCCGCCTCCGCTCCGCTCCCATCCCGAACGGCTTCCTGCATGCGGTCGTACGCCGCCGCATACCGCGCCGCTTCCTGAGGGTCGGGACGAAACTCCAGCTTGCCCGAACGAAAATATCCGCCTCTGCCTGAACGGTCCGCTGATTCCAGCCGCTTGTCCGCGGCGCTGATTTCTTCTATGTATTTTTTTTCATCCTCATATCCGATATAGCGGACAAAATACGCATCCTTCTGATCGTTCCGGCAGCGTCCGCTGAGACTTGCAAACGCTGTCAGAGAACTGATCTGCATAGGGTTGACACGAACTTTCAGCACTTCACTTTCCATCATAAGAGCGCCTCCGCACACATATTTTTATAATTCATCTTACCACACATCCCTTTTTTCGCATATTCTTTTCTGACAATTAATGATATAATATGCCGTGGCAGCGGTTACCTGATCCCGCACAGATCATGCGGGATCTTATTGTATCGGCGGCCAGTCAGCAGATCAAGGGGGATTAGAAAATTGAAACCAGCTTATTCTGTGGGCGCGCTCCTATATGCGCCCGCTACCAACGATAAAATAGTGCGTTTTATCCTGCAGCAGTCTGTGGAAGGACCTTATTCCGCCTCGCTGTGCCTGGAGGACTCCATCAGCGATTCGTCGGTATCCGGCGCTGAATTGAACATTCTGAAGGATTTTGCGGAGATCAGTAGGGCGCTGGATAAAAATCCTGAGATGTATCTGCCCAGGCTCTTCATCCGCGTGCGGCGGCCCGAACAGATCCCTGATCTGTACCGGCGGCTGGGAGACAGCGCCCGGCTCCTCACCGGTTTTGTGGCTCCCAAGTATTCTCCGGCCTGCTCGGAGCTCTACAATCGCAGCATCCTGGAGGTAAACAGCCATTCCCCAGCGCCGGTCTATATGATGCCGACTCTGGAGAGCGGCGACATCGTCCGGCTGCAGGGAAGAAGCGATACGCTGCAGTATCTGCGGGATCAGGTGGACCTGATCTCCGATTATATTTTGAATATCCGGGTGGGAGGAAACGACATCTGCAGCGCCTTCGGCGTGCGGCGCAGCGTGGACGAGACCATCTACGACAATCTGGCAGTCAGCCGTATCCTGGCGGATATTCTGACCGTATTTGCTCCTGATTACGTGGTCTCCGGACCGGTATGGGAATATTTCTCGGGAGATGACGACCAGTGGAAACGCGGACTCAGGCGGGAGCTGAAGCTGGACAGGCTCAACGGTTTTATCGGAAAGACCGTCATCCACCCCAACCAGATCCCCGTGGTCAACGAATCCCTGCGGGTCAGCCGCAAGGACTATGACGATGCGGTCAGCATCCTGAACTGGTCGCCGGAAAACTGCGATCTGGTGGAAAAAAATCGTTCCGGAGAACGCATGAACGAAGTGCGGGTGCACACGAGATGGGCCCAAAAGATCATGACGCTGGCCGATGTCTACGGTATCGCAGAACAGGACTGAACACAGGACCGAAAACATGACTGCAAGCAAAACTGAAAGCGACCGAGAACCGGGAACCACAGTACGCTGCCAAAAGTATAAAAAACAAGGACGGGTTTATGACAGATAAAATCAGAACAGAACGAATTACCTACTGCCGCCGGGATCTGGTCCGGCTGGCGAAAAGGGACAACAATAACAAACGGCCTTTCCTGCTGGTCAACCCTCTGCAGGGCAAGCATATCCCCTGCAGCCCCGCCGGGGCGCTTCGTCTCTTCGAGGCCCTTGCGGACCGGCTTTACGATTCCTGCCGGGGCGAACGTCTCCTGATCGTGGGCTTCGCGGAGACCGCCACCGCCATCGGCGCTGCGGTGGCCGCCTGCTCTCCCCATCGGACAGGCTACATTCAGACCACCCGCGAGAACATTCCCGGGGCGGATTATCTCTATTTTTCCGAATCTCACAGCCACGCCACCGAGCAGCGGCTGACGAAAAACAGGCTGTCGGAGCTGCTCTCCGCCGCGGACCGGGTGATCTTCGCGGAAGACGAGGTCACCACCGGCAGTACCATCCTCAACGCCGTGGCCGCGATCCGCAGAGAGTACGCTTCCCTGGACCTGAAATTCGGCGTCGTCTCCATCCTGAACGGGATGACGGAAGAACATCTGGAACGTTTTCACAGCGAGAACATTTCCTGCGCCTGGCTGCTCCGGCTGCAAAACGACGGCTACAAAGAACATCTGGACCAATTCGAATACGATCCTGCTCTCTGCTTTCTGCCCGACGGGTCCGTGACGGAGCAGCCCGAACACCAGGAAGTTTTTCGTTCAGCCGTTCAGGGCGGTTCGCCACTGGGAGGATACTGCAATCCCCGGCTGGGCGTGGGCATGAAAACGTTTCTTGATAGCTGCCGCTCTATGGCTGAGAGCGCTGCGGAACGGCTCTGCGCTCCGTCCGGCAATGCGCTGCAGGGCAAGGACGTGCTTGTTCTTGGCACAGAAGAATTCATGTTTCCGCCTCTCATGCTGGCCGCTTATCTGGAGACTCACTGCGGCTGCCGGTCGGTGCGCTTTCACGCCACCACCAGAAGTCCGATCCTGCCCTGCGGCAGAGAGGATTACCCCATTACCTCTCGATACGGCCTGCGCAGCGTCTACGATCCCCTGCGCTCTACATTCATCTACAATTTGAATCGCTACGATAAAGTGGTCATCCTTCACGACTCTCCCTCAGATTTTGCTCCGGGTCTGTCAGACCTCTGTTCGGTGCTGATCCGGAAAGGCTGTCAGGATATTTCCATCCTGCGCTGGACGGAGGAAGACACGGCCTATCCCCAGGGAGGTGCACGATGAGAAGCTCCTATCTGACCGATGACGTCACCTTTCTTCTGAAAGATATCACCGGCCTGGTGGAACCGCTGCCGGCTTCCCAACGAGAACAGCGGATACAGTCGGGGATCCACTACAGTGAAATGCTGCCTCTGGAGTACCGGCCCACGTCCCTATACATGGACGCTTACCGGGAAGCTCTGTTCCACTATTCGCAGAGTACTGCGGACGCAGTCTGCCGCGCGGCAGAAAAGATCTACGCGCGGAAGGGAGCCGGGGTGGTTCTGGTCTCTCTGGCCCGCGCAGGCGTACCCGCCGCCATCCTGATCAAACATTATCTGAAGAGAAAATACGATACGGACGCGCCGCATTACGCCGTGTCCATCATCAGAGGTCGTGGCATCGACCGAAACGCCATGGACTATCTGTTGGCCCGCTATCCCGCGGAATCGCTGCAATTCGTGGACGGCTGGACGGGAAAAGGCGCGATCACCCGTCAGCTTTCCGCCGCGTTGGAGTCCTATCCCGGAGTTTCCCCGGAGCTGGCGGTGCTCTCTGATCCCGCCGGCCTAACTGATCTGTGCGGCACCCACGAGGATATTCTGATCCCCAGTTCCTGCCTGAACAGTACGGTGTCCGGTCTGGTAAGCCGGACATTTTTGCGGCCGGATATCATCGGTCCCGAAGATTTTCACGGGGCGGCGTACTATGGCGAACTGGCCGGCGAAGATGTTTCCTACGATTTTATACACAGCGTAGAAGCCTGTTTTCGTTTTGATATCGACGCGCCGGCTCTGCCCCGGGGCCGCACCGGCCTCGAAGAAGTGGAGGAGATCGCATCCCGCTACGGCATCGCCGACATCAACTTCATCAAACCCGGTATCGGCGAAGCCACACGGGTCCTCCTGCGGCGTGTCCCCTGGCGTCTGCTGATCGCCCAGGGACGCCGGAAGGATCCCCGGCTGAATCACCTACTGCGGCTGGCCCACGAGCGCCAGGTGCCGGTGGAGGAATATCCCCTCACCAATTACACTGCCTGCGGCATCATCAGAAATCTGGCCGATGTGTAAGAGGCTGGACTCTTCTGATGGATTCAGGCGGGAGCGCTCAGCTTGCTCAGCTTTATAGCGCTTTTATAACGCTCAGCCGGTCCGCATGCATAGGCGAATATGGCAGAAAAATTTGATTTTCACCTATTTTCACGCAAAAACGGACCTAAATGTCCCGTATTTTTACGTCAAATAGGTGAAAACTCTTTTTTTCAAGGAATCTGGCCCAACTTGAGTATCTTTTTAGGCGATTTCCAGAAAAAAATGTTGAGTTCACCCATCCCTCATACATTATGTCATCAGGCTGGCAGCCGCTTGCCTTGACCGTCGATCAGATGCCGTCGGAAGAACATTTCTGCGCCGTGACCGGCGCTCAGGCCCGCTGGCAGTTTCTGTCTGTCTCCATTGAGTGGTCAGACCCCGGCTGCGATCTGCCCGCCGCCATTCAGCAGCCAAGCCCCGGCAGCGATCTGCCCGCCGCCGTCATCCCGGCGTATTCAGCCGCAGACGATAACGACCTCCGGATCCATCCGGAGGTCGTTAGTGTCTGGCGATCTCAGTTCCCCTGCATTTCCATCGTCCATCCTCCCGCTGAGATCCCATGCGGTCCCGGAAACGATCACGGCATCTGAAAACCTTCCAGAGCCTGATTCAAATAATCGTTGAAGGGGCGCATGTCGCTGAAAACACTTGCGGCAAAGCTGACAAAGTCTTCATCCCAGACCTGCTTATCGCTGACCGGATATTCCAGATACCAGCTTTTGTTTTTCAAATATTCCGCCTGTGGATGGCCCGGATCGTAGCCCCTGGGCACATTTTTCAACGCCGTTCCTCCCACTGTAAATCGTCTGGTGAACCCGGGATCAGTAATGATCTTCTGCCACTGACCGCCGTGTGCGGCGATATGATCCCGAACCATGGCGGTAGCGTCCTTAAACATGTCCGCAAACAAGCCGCCGCCAAGAAAAGATTTTCCGCCCGGTCTTATCATAATATAGTAGCCCACCGGGATCGGCAGTTTTCCCTTAGCGGATATGTGAGCCCGAAAGGCAGGATTGTAGGGCGATTTGTCGTGACTGAACCGGGTGTCCCGCACCAGTTTAAAAGTCAGTTCCCTGGGTTCCAGCAGGGGAATGGTCTCGTCAAACTCTCTGATCTCCAAAATGAGCCGGCGCAGAAATTCCTCAAAATCCTGATTGGCTGCCGTACGAAGAGATCTGTGTTCATGATACCATTCCCGGTCGTTGTTCTGTTCCAGCGCGGCCAGATATTCCAATACCGTCTGCATGCTCATGACAACACCTCCCTGTCTATCACCGCGGAAAAATTCTGGGAAGCCAGCAGATTCCGGATCCACTCCGTTGTTTTTTCCCTTGCGCGATACGCCGGAAAACCAGCGAATATCTGGGACAGGTCGTCCAACTGTTCCATGGCGTCCGTGCAGCTGACGATCTCCTCATAGGCGCACCGGTCCATGGACTGAAAATCCAGATGGGCGGGGCCGATGCGGCGGCTGGCGATGGCGTAGTTGATCCGCCGTTTGCAGGAACAGACTCCCGTGCCGCTCAGCCCGCAGTATTCTGAGAGAAAGGACGCCATCTTTTTGCGGATGCGGGACAGTTTCTGACGGTAAGCCTCGGGCGTCGTCTCTAAGATCTCCGCCGCGATCCGGCTGTCCAGCCGGAACATCGTCCCAAGAACATAGATGCAGCGGCTTTCCGGGTCCAGGCACTGAAGCATTACGTTGGAGCAGGACAACTTCAGTTCCCGCTCCAGCAGGGTCTCATCCACGCCGGCTGTCATGTCCGGAACATCCCGTTCTCTGCCGGACGCGATATCCGCCCCGTAGGCCTCGAAGCTCAGCGGATATTCCGCGAACATGCCTTTCCGGCAGCTGCGCAGATAGTTTACCGCGATCCGGAACACCCACGTAGTCAGACTGCTCTCCTTTCGAAAAGAAGACAGGTGCGTCATCACACGGATCAGTATCTCCTGCGTGGCGTCCTCCGCGTCCGGGATCGTTCCAAGCATACGCAGGGATAAGTTGAAGACCATGTCCTGTACGCTTCCCAAAAGTGTCTGAAGCGCTTCCCGACTGCCCGATACCGCCTTTTCGATCAATTCTTTCTCATTATCGGAATTACTCATTTTTTCACCTCCAATAGATTAGACTGCGGATCTGCCGCTCTGTGACATTTTTTTTAACAGAATGGGCTTCCTCTTCCATGGGCACCGCAGGACCCCGTGGGGCTGTCTCACTCCTGGATCGCTGCGGGCCGTCGTCCCTGCCCGCCCGGCGGCGAACGCCTTATCTCTTTCCGCAGCCCGGGAGCCGAAGTATTTTCGTGGCGGCTCTGTGACAGAAAGCGCTGTCATGCTCTACAAAGATCATGGTAGGCTGGGATCTGGATATGGCCTCCTCGATCTGCATGCGGGACAGCACGTCGATGTAATTCAGCGGTTCGTCCCAGATATAGAGGTGGGCCGGCTGGCAGAGACTGGCCGCCAGCAGCACTTTTTTCTTCTGCCCGGCGCTGAATTCGCTCATATCCTTCTCAAACTGTGTCCGGGAAAAATCCAGTTTTCGGAGAAGCGCCTTGAACAGGCTTTCGTCCAGCCCCTTCAGATATGCAAAGTCTTTCAATCCGCCGGACAGCCCAGAAGTGTCCTGGGGAATGTAGGACACGGTCATCTGCGTTCCCCTGCGCACCGTCCCGCTGTGCGCGATATCCTCACCCATGATCAGCTTCAGAATACTGGATTTCCCGCATCCATTGCCCCCCGTCAGCGCGATCCTCTCGCCCCGTTCTACTGTAAAGCTCACGTCTTCCGTGATCTGACGTTCTCCGTAAAACAGGGACAGTCCGTTGACTTCGATCAGCCGCTGCCCGTGATAATGCAGCGGAGACAGTGACAGATCCGCTGCTGTTTCCAGATCTTTCAGCAGTTTCTGTTTTTCCTCCACGGCGCTTTGCTGTCTGTTTTCCAGCGCCTTTGAACGCTTCATCATCCTGGCCGACTGTGCGCCGATAAATCCCTTGTCCGGTTTTACGCCGGCCTGTCCGGCCCGCGTCTTCCCGCTTTTGGTCTTCTCGATCTTGTCCGACCACCGCTCGGTCCGTTTCGCCGCCTCGGCCAGCTGGCGGATCTCCTTTTTCCGCTTCTCGTTCTCCGAAAGTTCAAACTGATCCCGGCGTTTTCTGTTCTCCTGCCAGGAAGAAAAATTCCCCTTCTGCACCTCGATGCCGCTGCGGTTGATGGATAAGATGTGATCCACACAGCCGTCGAGAAAGTCCCGGTCATGGGAGACGAGAATAAATCCTTTTTTCCCTCTGAGATAGCGGCTCACCAGCCTTCTCCCTTCCATGTCCAGATGGTTGGTGGGTTCGTCGATGAGCAGAAAATGATTCTCTCTCAGAAAAAGCGCCGCCAGCAGCACCTTAGTCTGCTCGCCGTTGGAAAGCGTGGAGAAAGGCCGGTCCAGCACGCTCTCGGAAAGTTCCAGCAGCGAAAGCTCCCGCTCCAGACGCCATCCTTCGTACTCGCCAAGTTCCGCCAGGATCGGTTCCACGATCTTGCGGGTCACTGTCTCCGGATGTTCCACCGGAAAGGGGAAATAGTCAAAGGATACAGAAGCGGATATGACGCCGCCGTACTCATACTCTCCCGCCAGCAGTTTTAAAAAAGTGGTCTTTCCCCTGCCGTTTCTCCCTGTAAAGCCCAGCTTCCAGCTGGTGTCGATATCGAAGGAGACCTGTTCAAAAATGTTTTCATAACTCCCTTCATAAGCGAAGGTCAGATTGGATACGTGTATCAATGACATAAATAAGCACCTCCCATGCACGCAAAAAAGCCGCAAGGAAGATCCTCACGGCTCAATAGGCATAATCTGCGCACAGGCCACCGCTTCCGGATCGGTAAAACATAAAACTCCCGGCAGCAGCGCCCTGCTTATTCACGCCCCATATAAAAGCTGATCCCGATGAGAAACCTTCTTGCGCGGACACGAAAACAAGACCGCCGCCTGCACGGCGCCGTCTCCCGCGTCCTGTTAAAAATCTTAGCAAGTAAGGTTACGCATCTTTTCAACTCCATTCCCGTCTCAATTTCAGGGTTTTTTGATCCCCGATGTACGAGATCATTATACCGAAGAGCCGATACGCTGTCAACGAATTTTCCGCTTCGCTTTTTGCCGTCTCTTTTTTCGTCCCTTTTTGCATCCATCATTGGATCCGCGATCACATTTTTTAATATCTGCATATACTGTAATAGTTTCAAAGCTAACAAAAACTTGCCGGATCCCGCGCGGAAAATGCGGAATTCCGGTACATATGAGGTGAGACCATGCCCTTCAGCAACAGAGAATTGTTTGCCCGTCTGATACAGTGCGAGGCCGGCGGCGAGGGAGAAGACGGCATGCGGGCGGTCGCCACCGTGGTGATGAACCGCGCGAGGGCGGCGGAAGGCGAGTTTTCCAGGGTCAGCGAGGGCGGCAATGTCCGCAACATCATCCTGCAGCCCGGGCAGTTCGTGTGCGCACGCGAGTCCGTCGGCGGAAGCTATAACCCGCAGAATATCTACAACATGACGCCCACCGACGAGCATTACGCCATCGCAGACTGGGCGATCAACGGAGGAATACTTCCGGGAGTGGACCACTCCCTGTTTTTCTTCAACCCTTACAGCAGCAGCTGTCCCAATTATTTTCCAACAGATATCGGCGTCATACATAACCGCGTAGGAGAACACTGTTTTTATATTCCTACCGTCCGATACGCCATGACCTGATCTGTGTCCTGCTAAAATCTGAAAATAAAATGAGAGGTTCTTTATGTTTAGCAAATGCAGCGGTTATGCACCGCAATTCCGAAAGATGGAGAGACCCATGCCCTCCATGCCCGACGTGATCATGCCCAACTCCCCCATCAATCCGATCATGCCTGTGCCCACTGCGCCGGCGGTCCCTGCAGTCCCCTACGACCCGCCGGCTCCCACAGCTCCCACAGCTCCCACAGTTCCCGCCGCGCCGAACCAGCGGAACGAAAGCAGTCAGACCGGCGGCAACAGCCCCAATTACGACAATACGACCGAATCCATCAACCAGCCCGCACGCGTCAACCCGACGGTTCCCATGACGCCCGGAAATCCCCTGATGCCGGAGGTGATCCCCGAGGCCCCTCTCTTTTCCGTACCCTCCAATCCCCTTCTGCCGCCGGAGTATCAGGAAGTTCTGAGCTACGACAGTCTGCAGTATCTGAACGGTTTTCTGCGTACCCAGATCGGCAGAAACTGCGATGTCCAGTTCCTGATCGGAAGCAATTCCACAGAAATGCGCACCGGCACGCTGATCGGCGTGGGGCTGAACTACATCCTTTTACAGGATCTGGCCACCCGCGAAGTCATCGCCTGCGATTTCTACAGCATCAAATTCGTCGATTTCCACAATTAAGCAGTCAAAAAAACAGAAAAGGCGCCCAGCGGACAGCGTGCCGCGGCAGGCGCCTTTTCTGTTTTTTGGCATATGCCGTCCCATTTTGGCAATTGAACATTTCTATAAAACAGGTTACAATGAAAAGTACCGGCCGCTGCATTTCAGAAGCCGCCGATCGGGTTCCGGATCCATGAGCGTAAAATATCGTCGGAGGTACAGACATGCAAAAAACGTTTTTTGATGAGATTTCCGTGCTTGAAAACTTCATGGACGGTCTTATTTTTATAGATACGGAAGGCCGGGTGATATTTCACAAGATGTTTCCCGGTTCCAAGCTGAAAATAAAGGAGTCTGAAACCGTCGGAAAAAAGCTGGAAGAGATATTTCTGGACTACGATCTGGATACTTCGCCCCTTTACCGCGCGCTGCGATACGGCGAATTCAGCATCAATAAACTGATGAAGCTGCGTTTCTACAACGGCGAGGAGCTGTGGACGGTAAACACCGTCTATCCTGTGAAAAAGGAAGGTCAGATCATCGGCGCGGTCTCAGCTTCCCAGGCGATCAATAACAATCACGCCACCAACTGCATCGAGGTACCGCCCGGCATCGCCCCCCTGCTGGGCGTCAAAGCCGGCAAGCTGTCAACGGTCAACGACATCGTCGGCGAATCCCCCAGCATTCAGCGGCTGAAGTCCAATATCCTCAAGATCTCGGAAACCTCATCCAACGTGATGATCGTAGGGCAGACAGGTACGGGCAAAGAGCTGGTGGCCCAGTCCATTCACAGCCACAGCAAACGCAACCACAAGCCCTTTATCGTGCAGAACTGCGCAGCTATTCCCGCTACTCTGCTCGAAAGTCTTTTTTTCGGAACCACTAAGGGCAGCTTCACCGGAGCTACGGACAGCCCCGGTATTTTCGAACAGGCCGACGGCGGCACGGTTTTTCTGGACGAGGTCAACTCCATGGACATCGCGCTGCAGTCAAAGATCCTTCGAGTGCTGGAAGACCAGACCATCGTCCGGCTGGGCGGAAAAACACCTGTCCGCGTAGATGTGCGCATTATCTCCGCTACCAATCAGCCGCCCAAGGTATGCCTGGCCAAGGGACTCCTGCGCCGGGACCTGTATTACCGTCTTTCCACACTGCAGCTGCGCCTGCCCGCCCTGTCGGAACGGATGGAGGACCTTCCCCTTCTGATCAAATATTTTATCGGCGAATACAACCGCAAAATGGGACGAAATATTCAGGACGTGAGTCCGCAGATACTCAGCCTTCTGAATAAATACGACTGGCCCGGCAATATCCGCGAGCTGAAAAACGTCATGGAGACAGCGTTCAACTTCGCC
The DNA here is from genome assembly GCF_900605495.1 of Bacilliculturomica massiliensis. Lineage (GTDB taxonomy): Bacteria > Bacillota > Clostridia > Peptostreptococcales > Anaerovoracaceae > Bacilliculturomica > Bacilliculturomica massiliensis. The sequence goes on along the minus strand of NZ_LR027603.1, from coordinate 538,834 downwards.
GAAGGCCCTATTATCATGCCGGAAGATCTGCCCGATTACATATGGGAAGAAAAACTTCTGGACGGCGAGGAGTCCCCCTATTGGGACGGCGAGGATGAGCAGGGACATTCACCGGACGGCGATCTTCCTCTGCGGGAAGCTGTGGACAATTTTGAAAAAGAGTATATTCTGTCCCGGGCCAGAGGCTGCGATTCTATGGTCCATCTGGCAGACCGGCTGCACATCTCAAAGCAGCTGCTCAATCATAAAATAAAGAAATACGATCTGAAGATCAATTTCTGATCAGCGACAGCAAAATGTCCCGCCGTTTTCGGCAGGACATTTTGCATTTCATGGAAAAGATCTATTATATGTCTTGATGATGTCAGCTTATTTAAGCGAAGACTTTCAAAGACGCGATCAGCAGAATGAATCCCGCCGTCTGTATGAGAAGTATGATCTTCCAGCTGAATTTAGCCCACGCCTTGTAATCGACTCCGCACATACTGAGTCCTGCCATCAGCACGCCGGATGTGGGGAAAAAGTAATTGGTGGGTCCGTCGCCGTACTGGAAGATCAGTACCACTACCTGTTTGGGAATGTTGATGATCTGCGCAAAAGGCGCCAGGATCGGCATCAGGATCATCGCTTTTCCGCTTCCGGTGGTTACGAATGAATTGAAGAATATGATTGCGAGATAGAGGATCAGCACGATAATGACCGGGCTTTTTCCGTCGAATCCCTGAACCAGCGCATGGATCGCCGTATCGATGATCTGCGCTTTTTCCATCAGCACCATGACTGCGTTGGCCACGCCCAGCGTCAGCGCGGCGGGCAGCATCTTCTGCGCGCCCTTGGCGAAAATAAGACACGCCTGGCTGGGTCCGATGCGAAATACGATGATGATAAAAAAGGTGAGCATCATCCACATGGCAGAGATCTCCGGCATTCCCCATCCCAGATTGATGGAGCCGTAGCCCTGCAGTACGATGGTTGCCAAAAGTCCCAGAAGGCATAAGACGCGCATGCCTGTCAGTTGTGTTTTCTCGCTGCCGTCATCCGGTTCTTTTTGCTTTTCCAGCTGCTCCATATATTCCGCGGCAATGACGCTCTTGGTCGGGTCCTTTTTGATCTTTGCGCAGTAGAAATGGACATAGGCAGCCGCCAGACCTCCGAATACCGCCACTCCGATCATACGGAAGCCCAGGCCGGAATACAGCGGCAGTCCGATGATCTGCTGAGAGATACCTGTGGTGAAAAGATTCAGCGCGCCCCCTGTAAATCCGGCCGCGATCCCCAAGGCAGCTGTTCCCACGCCTGCGACCCGGTCGTAACCCAGGGCCACTACCATGGCCACAGCCAGCGGATAGAACGGCAGTGCTCCCTCCTGGAAACCGATCATGCCCAGGATCGTGAAAACGATGGTCAGCGCGGGGGGAAGCAGCGCTTCTTTTCCCCGCATGGCGCCTACCAGCTTGTTGATCCCTCCCTCAATGGCGCCGGAATAGTCCAGCAGTTCCAGCGGCCCGGCGCAGATCAGCAGAATGAAAATTACACTGGAGGCCTTGATCATACCCTCGTAAAACGCCTGGAAGAACGAAACCAGCGTGATCTGCTCTACAGGTTCTATGTATTTAAAGCTGTCCGGGTCCACAAAGGTCTGCCCGTTCTCACCGACAGAGCGGATATATTCTCCGCTGGGCACGATGAACGACAGGATCGTCACGATGACCATTACCATAAACAGGATGACATAAACATGGGGTACGTTGATACCCTTGCGTACTTTATTTGACATATCTATCAACCTCTCTGATTTCTCTTCTTTATGTCAACAGTTATTTGGCGCGCTTCTCCGCAATAAAGTCGCGGATCCTGACCATGGCTTCCTTGATATCCTCCATAGAGCTGGCATAGGAGATCCGCACATAGGGTCCCCACTCCAGACCAAAATTATTTCCCGGAGACAAGGTGACCCCCTTGGACTTGATCAGCTCCTCGCAGAAGTCCGCTCCCTCCATGTTCAGGATGCTGATATCCATGAAGATGTAAAACGCTCCTTTTGGTTCAACATAGCTGATCCCGTCGATGGTCCTGAGGAATTCCGCAATATACTGTTTTCTCTCTTTAAACGCTTCTAGCATGATCTCTGTCTCCGGAAGCTCCTCCGTATAAGCGCTGATGGCTCCCGCCTGCGCAAACACGGTGGGACAAACGGCCGTCTGCCCGTGGATCCTTACCAGCGCATCAATGTATTCGGGATTTCCAAGCACATATCCTACGCGCCATCCGGTCATGGCATAAGCCTTTGACGTGGAATTGACGATCAGCGTCCGTTCCTTCATTCCCGGCAGCGTAGCGATGTTCAGATACTCGCCTTCAAATACAAACTGGTCGTAACAGTCGTCTGTGACTACCAGAAGATCGTGTTCTTTGGCAAAGTCCGCGATCATTTTGATCTCATCCGGCGTCATGACATACCCTGTGGGATTGTTGGGGGAGTTGATCAGGATCATTTTGGTATTCGGCGTGACGGCCGCTTCAAAATCCTCCCTACGATATTCTACCTTGCCTCCCTCTTTCAGGATAGGTACTTTTACATATTTTTTCCCTTGATATTCGAGCTGAAAACTGTAGGCTCCGTAGTAGGGGCTGGGGAGAATAACCTCATCCTCAGGATCTAAAAAGGCTTCCCAGATCAGATCCAGCGCTTCGCTGGCTCCCACCGTCACGATGGCCTGTGTACTGGGATTATATTTAAGCCCAAGCTGCTTTTCCGTGTGGTCGGTGATCGCTTTTCTCAGCTCCAGAAGACCCGCCGGCTCAGAGTAGAAGACAAGACCTTGATCCAGCGCTTCCTTCGCCTTCTCTTTGATCCTGACCGGTGTGTCGAAATCCGGCCTGCCGATCTCCATATGAATCACATCCTGGCCCTGACGCTGTCTTTCTAACGCCATTGCATAAATTTCAAACAATCCCTTTACCTTTACTCCGCCCGTCAGTCTCTCGCTTAAAAATTCTCTCATCTTATCTTCCTCCTGATTCTTCTATCATCGCTTATCGCTCTGCGGTGCGGGATGACGCCCCGCCCTCACTGGCAATTTTCCTTAACGCATGTTCCGTGCCATCGCGGATTTTATCACCGAAAAAAATCACGTAAAAAGTGCGCCCACAGTGAGAATTCAAATGGTTTCAAATTTTTTAATTTCTCTGCCGGAAAGGTTTCCGTGGTCCATGCCGCAGTTCTTTCTCCGTAACAGACCCATCCGCCGCCGTAAAACAGCATTTTACGGCGGGTAAAAAATTGACTGCGCATTTGTCCATTAACTGGAAATCCTGTAGTTTTCACAAAGGCGGCCGCCGCGATAAAATCCTGCTTTACCCGCGGGTAAAATTATTGCATCATTTTACGATCGAAACGACGATCAGCTGTTCACGTCCGCAGGCCGTTTTCCCGACAAACGTGTTAATATAATGTAAGAAAAAACAGCGGATCCTTTTATTTTGACGTTGGCACTGAATTTGCGTATTAGGCAAAGTACCGGAAGTAAACGGGTGCTTTTTAGTTTTTAAAGAAAACGGAGGATTGAGTATCATGTACAAAGTAGTCAGAACTTTTACGTTTCAAGAGGGCGTCACATTAGAACAGGAAGTCCTGAAAGGAGTAGCCGACGTCGAGCTTCGGGAATGTAATCAGGATGAAGATCAGGTCATCAAAAACTGTCAGGATGCCGATGCGATCATTATCGGATACGATCCCATCACAAAGCGGGTCCTGGACAGTCTCCCCAATCTGAAACTGGTGGCTTTCAAGACTATCGGCTTCAACTTCGCCGACGTGGATTACGCCCGCGAAAAAGGCGTGGCTGTTTCTCATATTTCCAAATACTGTACGCAGGAGGTGGCCGACTACGCAGTGGGAACCATGCTGAGCCTGAACCGCAGGATCCAGCAGTTCAACAACAGCGTACATATCGACAAGCAGTGGCAGTACGATCTCTTCCCCGAAATGCGGCGTTTTGGATCGCAGACCGTAGGTCTCCTGGGTTTCGGCAACATTCCGCGGCTGATCACGCAGAGACTGAAGCCCTTCGGCCCCAGAGTCATCGCCTACGATCCCTATGTGAGCCCTCAGACCGCTGCGGAACTGGGAGCAGAGCTGGTGAGCATGGAAGAAGTTCTGTCCACTGCGGATATCGTGAGTATCCATCTGCCCCTGAACGACGACACGGTCAAAATAATGAATAAGAAACACCTCGACATGCTAAAGGGCAACACCATCTTCATCAATTCCGCCCGCGGCTCCCTGGTGGACGAAGAGGCCGTGATCGACGCTCTGGATTCCGGCAAGATCCGTTATTACGCGGCGGATGTAGTGGAAGCGGAATTCCCGGACATTACCAACCACCCCTTTGCCAGCAGAGACGACGTGATCCTGACGCCCCACATTGCCTGGTTCTCTCAGGAATCCGTCCGGGACGGCCGGATCGAAGCGGCGCAGAACGTCCTTCACTTCCTGAATGGAGAATACGACAAAGCGCAGATCGTCAACGGGGTCAAAACATCGAGGTAAGCGGAACGCTGGCCTGCAGCCAGCGGAGTGTATGTAAATGGAGCATATGTGTACGCATTGTATGTAAACACAAAGTATTAGAGTGGAACGCATGTGGACCTGGCAATGTAGACCTAGCGCATGTGGACCTGGCAATGTGACTTGGCAATGTGACCTGGCAATGTGACCTGGCAATGTGACCTGGCAATGTGACCTGGCAATGTGACCTGGCACATGCAGGCTGAACGCATGTGGAAAAACATATCTGCATTTAACACATATGCATTGATCGGAACGTATGCAAGGAATTGCATTACAGAATTGAAGCTTCAGAAAAGGATAATAGCGTTATGAATCGAAAACATCTTGAATTGGCCACGCAGCTCCGCCACGAGCTGCACCGGCATCCTGAACTGTCCAACCATGAGAGCTGGACCAAACAGCATCTGATCGATTTTCTCAAGGAGCACACCACCCTGGAGATCGTGGACCGCGGTCTGTGGTTCTACGCTGTCTACCGCGCGGGAGAAAACAAAGACAGCATCGCTTTCCGCGCTGATTTCGACGCCGTTCCCATCGCCGATGAGATCGACGCGCCCTATCAGTCCCAGTTCCCCGGCGTAGGCCATAAATGCGGCCACGACGGACACAGCGCCAGTCTGGCCTGCTTCGCGTTGGAGATCAACGAAACAGGCGCAGACAAAAATATCTATTTCCTGTTCCAGCACGCAGAAGAGACAGGCGACGGAGCGGAGCAGGCCGCCGTATTCATCAAAGAGAACAATATCTCCGCTATCTATGCCTTCCACAACATGAGCGGCATGGAATTCAAATCAGTCAACCTGCGCGTAGGTACCACCAACTGCGCTTCCCGCGGCATGACCATCCACATGGAGGGCGTTCCCACACACGCCAGCCAGCCCGAGTTCGGCGTCAATCCCGCTTTCGCTATCGCCAAGCTGGTGGACGCCATCCCGGAGCTGACCTCCCCGGAAAACAATAAAGGTATGGTACTCTGCACGGTGATCCAGATCGACGTGGGAGAGCGCGCCTTCGGCGTATCCGCCAGCAACGGCGACCTGCTGCTCACCATCCGCGCCGTATACGAGGATGAACTGGACCGGCTTCAGCAGAATCTGGAAGAGATCGCCCGGCATCAGGCAGAACTGTACGGACTCAAGTGCAGCTTCTCCTACTGCGACTGCTTCCCCATGACCTCGAACGACCAGCAGAGCGTGGACGAGATCCTGAAGGTCTGCGAACAACAGGGGATCAAGAGCATTATCATGGAAGAACCCTTCCGCGGATCGGAAGACTTTGGCCACTATCTCAAACAGACCAGAGGCGCGATCTGCTTCATAGGAAACGGCGAGGACTATCCGCAGGTGCACACGGTGGAGTTTGACTTCCGCGATGAGATCATCGAGACCGCAGTCACCGTGTTCAAAGGGCTTGCCGAGCTGGCCTAGGCGCCGGCTGTATCCCGTGAATCGCCGCCTTTGATCCCCGGCTGCCGGGCATTCCACGGCCGGCGGAGGTTCCGTCTCTGTGGGTCGTTCCGTGGCTGCAGCTGTTCGTCTTCGGCCGTTCCACGGCTGCCGCGGGTTCTGTTGCTGCCGCGGGTTCTGTTGCTGGCGGGCGTTTCACAGCTGCCGGGCATTCCACGGCCGGCGGAGGTTCCGTCTCTGTGGGTCGTTTCGCGGCTGCAGCTGTTCGTCTTCGGCCGTTCCACGGCTGCCGCGGGTTCTGTTGCTGCCGCGGGTTCTGTTGCTGCCGCGGGTTCCATCTCCGTCGGCTGTTCCGTCAGAACCGCCGACGGCCGGCGGTTCGGCATCTGCGGAAACGGATCAAATATAACAGCCATACCGCTGCAAAACACAGGGTTCTCATAATGACATCCTCAAAACAAATGACTACCTTGACACTGTGTTTTGCAGCAGATCAATATAGAGACATCCGGTCTTACGATGGGAGAGCTGCAAATAGTAATTGCAGCTCTCCCATTTTCTTTGAGCCACAGTACAAGCCTGCTGCGGCAACCTCAGCCAGTGATGGGTGAAATATCATATTTTTTCTTTGTTTCGCATAAATAAGGCACAAAAATAGGTGAAAAAACATTATTTAAATGCTTTTCACCTATTTTGCTGTAATTTATTGGATAATCCCACCTGTTTTCGCTGAAATATAGGTGAAATTTGATTTTTTTTACTGTTTTCACCCATTAGACGTTCAACGACCGATGCCCGACCGATGCCCGACCGATGCCCGACCGATCCCCGGCCCACACTCCGACCGGCGCCATAAACCTTCATGTCCGACCTGCGCCATGAACCGCTCTCACAGCCGCCCCGATGCGGACCGGCTGTCGGCCCCACACCGCTGTCGGCCCACACCAAGCCCCCGACGCGGATCGGCGCTGCCGGCCCACACCAACTCCCCCCAGACGCGGACCGGCGCCATACACCCGCCACGGCCCTTCTCCACCCCGATAGCAGACCGGCACCATGCGCCCTGCAAAACTCCACCGCCTGTTCCATCCCTTTTCGCACTGATATCCCCCTTCGGCCCTTACCTGGTCCGGAAAATCAGCCCTTTCAGCTTTGTCCAGTTCCACGGGATCAGCGGGTACAGGTACGAAGTCCCAGTTATCGTTTTGGTCGTGCACAGCATGACGAGTTCCAGCAGCACCGCCGCCGCAAATCCCAGACTTCCGCCTGCGGCTACGCCCACCAGCATTCCCATGCGCATGAATTTGATCGCGTAGTTCAATTCGATGCTGGGCTGGGAAAAGCCCGCCAGCGCCACTGTGGCCATGAGCAGGATCGACTGAGGTATAAACCACCCTGCGGTGACGGAGAAGTCTCCCAGGATCAGCGCGCCGATGACGGAAAGGGACATGCCCAGCGCACTGGGCGTATTCAGCGATGCCAGTTTCAGCCCGTCCACGGCCAGTTCCAGCAGCAGGAACTGCCAGAACAGTGGGATGTTGTACGCTTCCTGCGGCAGGATGAACAAAAGCCCGTCAGGAAGCGGAATATCGCCCATGGCGATCATCAGATAGACCGGCGTGATAAAGGCTGTCACCAGCATGGTGATATTGCGGATGAACCGGAAATAGTTGCCCGTCACGATGGGAAAATAATAATCGTCCACATCCTGAAGAAAATCGAAAAGCCCTGTGGGCAGGATCATGGCTGTGGGACTGTTGTCCACCAGAATAACAAATTTTCCTTCCGTCAAATGGGCGGCTACAACGTCGGGCCGTTCCGTGTAGCGCACTTTGGGAAATGGATTCCAGAAGCTTCCTGCCGAGCGGTTCCTTTTCCGCCCCTGCTGCAGCGACCCCAGCGCTTCCACCAGACTCTGGTCCCCCACAGTGAGGCTCTTCATATCCAGTTTTGACAGCTGCTCCTTCAGCTGTTTCACCAGCTTTTCATCCACCAATCCCTCCATATAGCCGATACAGACGTCTGTCCTGGATACCTTCCCCACAGAATGCATGTCGAAGATGAGGGCGGAATCGCGCACACGCCGGCGGATGAGCGCGGTATTGAACACGATGGTCTCCACCAGTCCGTCCCTGGAACCGCGCAGCGTCTTTTCTTTCTCCGGTTCCTCCACCCCGCGGGTGGGGTAGGTCCGCAGATCCATGAGTATGACCTCTTCATAACCCTGGATCAGCATGGCTGTCTGACCTGACAGCACCGCATCCGCCGCCTTCTTTGGTTCAGGCTCCAACGCTACTTCAACGTAAGGTATCTTCAGCCTGCTGAAATCCCCTGCCGCGGGCATGTTGTCCATGTCCGCCGGCGCGGTCTTAAAGAAATCCGTCAGGATCCGCTGCATCAGCTCATCCTTTATAAATCCATCTATGAAATAAAGATGTGTGGCGCGGCCTCCCACCTCAACGACGCGTTCGATCACATCGAAGCTCTTATCCACGGGTAAGTACCGCTTCATGAACGCCGTCGCCTCCTCAAAAAACGATCTCTTTCTTTCCTGCTCCGTTTCCTTCATAAAAAAACTCCTTTCACCGGCTGTTTTCCTTAAAATAGCTTTGGCGAAAAGAGTTTTTTTTATTCTGTCACGTCTTCAGTTCAGGCCCGCATATCTCTGCTTATCCCTGCCTATCCCTGCTTGTCTCTGCATATCCCTGCTTATCCCTGCCTATTCATGCACATGCAAGACTTCCCGGTAAGCCGGACGGCGCGCCGGCCCCTATTTTACGCAGTACTGCTGCAGATAAGCCTCCATCTTTGCCCTCATTTCATCGTCGATGACGATCTTCCCGTCGATGGGAACATTGTGGATCGCGTCGATGATCTCGCGTACGGTGACGATGGGGTAGGTCTTGATCCCGAATTCTTTCTCGATCTCCTGGATCGCTGTGAGCTCTCCCTGGCCGCGTTCCATGCGGTCCACGGAGATGATCAGTCCCTCCACCGTCACGTCGGCCGCAGCTTTCAGTATGGGAAAACACTCCCGTACCGCCGTTCCGGCCGTAATGACGTCCTCGGTGATCAGCACCCGATCGCCGTCCTGCAGCTTGTAGCCCACCATGGTGCCTCCCTCGCCGTGGTCCTTCGCTTCCTTTCTGTTGAAACAATAATTCACGTTTCTGCCGTGCTCCGTGGCCAGAGCGATGGACGCCGCCACCGCCAGCGGAATCCCTTTGTACGCCGGGCCGAAGAGCGCCGTAACCTGGCCGCTGATCTTTCCCTGCCCGATGTTTTCCTCAATGCAGCGTGCGTAAAAACTGCCCAGCCTGGCCGCCTGCGCTCCTGTTTTATAATTTCCCGTGTTCACAAAATACGGTGTTTTTCTCCCGCTCTTAGTGGTAAAGTCCCCGAACGTCAGCACACCGGAGCGTACCATGAATTCAATAAATTCTTTTTTATAGCTCATACTTTTCTCCCTTGTTCTCTTTCCCCAGGCGGCTCAGGCCGTGCCCGCCGCGAGTTTCCGCCGCTTATCTTATATCATTATACAGGAGTGAGGCGAAAAAGAAAATAAGACATTTCAACCTCGCTTTTTATATTTTTCTTGCCGGGGACCTGTTTGAAAACATCGCAGCTAAAATTTCTGTGTTATGAAAAATATACCTTAATAATATAAAGACAGCCGCGCAAAATAAACTTGCTTCGACAAGTGAGATCAAACTTATAAAATACATCCAGAACAGAAGAGCATATGAGATTATGCGAGGAGAACTCTTATGGAAAACAACAATATTTTGAATTCCGCTCTCGCCCAGAATACGCTGGACGTCATTCCCACGCCCGACGGCAATGCCCGGACGATCACGGGACTGGTGAGAAAAAGCGGCCGCATCGCCGGCTACCGGCTGTCCGACAACACGATCCTGACAAAGGATGAATGTATTTCTCTGGCCAGACAGGGAGGCATTTCCGGCGTGGGCATCGCTCACCGCGGAGAGACCGAGTACCTGAAGTCCATACCGGACGGGTCGCAGAACAACAATCTGAGCAGCCTTCCCACTGTGTCCGCCCCGGAAGGCATGACGGAATGACCCTCCATATATCGTACCTTAAGTTGTAAAGATCGCCTTAGAATGAGGCGGTCTTTTCCGTATCACAAAATACTATAAAAACGCGGAAAAGACCCCTGCGGCCGCTACCGTCATCAAACCGGCCACGGCGATGGCCAGGCCGCTCATGGCGCCTTCCGTCTCTCCCATCTCAATGGCTTTGCCGGTGCCGATGGCGTGGGACGCGGTGCCGATGGCCAGGCCTCTGGAAACGGCGTATTTGATGCCAAAGGTCCTGCAGACAAACTCCGCTGTCATATTTCCCAGCACGCCGGTGATGATGATCACCGCCACGGTGATCGCCGCCACGCCGCCGTACTCTTCCGCGATACCGATCCCGATCGCCGTCGTGATGGATTTGGGAAGCAGGGTCACATACTGCTCATGAGACAGTCCGAACGCCGCGGCCAAAGCCAGAATGCACACCATACCGGAGAGAACGCCGGACAGGATGCCTCCCAGAATAGCCCAAAGATGTTTTTTCAGCAGATCCAGCTTCATGTACAGCGGGATCGAAAGACTTACCGTAGCCGGTGTCAGCAGGTAACTCAGATATTTTGCACCGGCATTGTAATTTTCATATTCGATGCCAAAAGCCAGAAGAAAAATGATCGTCAGCACGATGGATATCATCAGTGGGTTAAAGATCCCGGACCGGAACTTCTTCTTCATCCAGGCTCCCAGTTCATAGGCAAGCAGACTGATGACCACCCCTATGGTGGCGGAACTCAGTATAATATCATTCAATATCCGCACCGCCTTTCGACCTGGAGAGCAGGAGATCCGTGAGTTTTCCCGTCACGATCATGACCACAAAGGTGGATATCACCGTGATCACGATCACGGGAACAAATATGTCCGACAACAGTCCCCACGTGTCGATGAGCCCTACGGCCGGAGGGATAAACATTACCGGCATGATCTCGATCAAAAATTCTCCAGTCTCTTTCACGTTTTCCAGCTTGACGATCCCCGTGATCAGCGCAAGCAGCATGATCACCATGCCGTAGATGCCGGCCGGAATGGGCAGCGGAATAAAGAATCTCATCATCTCGCCGATACAGGTCGCCAGGAAAATGATCAGCAATTGTTTGAGATATTTCATAAACGTATACTCCTTTTCTCTTCAGGCCCGCGATCCTGATCTAAAAACGGCTTGATATGATGTCATATCAAGCCGTTTCTCATCGGTAAATACTGCTCTTTCCCGGACCCTTCCGTGAAGGGATCTTATATTGGGCGCGCCGGGCCGCTGGCCGCGGCGCGCGGTTTCCGTGAATGTGCAGAGACTAGCCCTGAGCCAGCTTCTTGTAGCCTTCCAGTCTGTCCTTCGCATTCTGCTCGGCCATCTGGAACAGCTCTTCTGCCGTTTCCGGGAATTCCTTGGCCAGGGAGTTGTATCTCACCTGATCCATGATAAAGTCTCTGAAGCTCTCGGTGGGCTCCTTGGAATCCAGCGTGAACGGATTCTTGCCCTGTTCCTTCAGCTCCGGATTGTATCTGTACAGCTGCCAGTAGCCGCATGCAACAGCGTCCTTCGTGTTCTCCTGAGTTTTGCCCATGCCCTTCTTCATACCGTGGTTGATGCAGGGTGCATAGCAGATGATCAGGGAAGGTCCGTGATACTTTTCAGCTTCCACAACAGCCTTCATGAACTGGTTCTTGTCTGCGCCCATACCGCACTGTGCCACATAAACGTAGCCATAGCTCATGGCCATCATGCCCAGATCCTTTTTCTTGATCTTCTTGCCGGAAGCGGCAAACTTGGCGATGGCAGCGGTGGGGGTAGCCTTGGAGGACTGTCCGCCGGTGTTGGAGTATACCTCCGTATCAAATACCAGAATGTTGATGTCTTCACCGGAAGCCAGCACGTGATCTACGCCGCCGTAACCGATGTCGTAGGACCAGCCGTCTCCGCCCAGACACCAGACGGACTTCTTCACCAGGAAGTCTTTCTTGGCCATGATCTCGTCAGCCAGAGCCTTGCACTCCGCGCATCCGAAGGTAGTCGCCTCGATAGCGGCAACCACGGCGTCGGACAGCTCTCTGGACTTCTCACCGTCATTCATTCCGGCGATCCATGCTTCCAGAGCAGCGTTCAGGTCAGCGGAGAGATTCTTCTCGATCAGAGCTTCCATAGAAGACTTGAGTTTCTCTCTCATCTGCTTTACGCCGGTGGCCATGCCCAGACCGTATTCCGCGTTGTCCTCGAACAGGGAGTTGGCCCAGGAGGGACCTCTGCCGTTCTCGTCCTTGCAGTACGGCATGGACGGAGCGGATCCGCCCCAGATGGAGGAACATCCCGTAGCGTTGGCGATCATCATTCTGTCGCCGAACAGCTGAGTGACCAGCTTGATATACGGAGTCTCGCCGCAGCCTGCGCAGGCGCCGGAGAACTCGATATACGGCTTGGCAAACTGGCTGCCCTTTACGGATGTCTTGGAGGTCAGATCGTCTCTGATCGGCATCTTCATGGCATATTCCCAATTCTCCGCCTCCGCTTCCTGTGTGGACAGCGGCTTCATGACCAGAGCCTTGTTCTTGGACGGACAAATATCCGCACAGTTTCCGCAGCCCAGACAATCCAGCGGGGAGACCTGCATTCTGAATTCATATTCCTCAAATCCCTTGCCGGTGGCCTTAATGGTATTGAAGCCGGCGGGAGCCGCAGCCTTTTCGTCCTTGTTCACCAGGATCGGTCTGATGGTAGCATGGGGACATACGAAGGAGCACTGATTACACTGGATACAGTTCTCCGGGATCCATTCCGGAACGTTCACTGCAACGCCTCTCTTCTCGAAAGCGGCAGTTCCGGAGGGGAATGTTCCGTCAGCGATATCCTTGAAGGTGCTCACCGGCAGATCGTCGCCTTCCTGTCTGTTCATCGGTACCAGTACCTCTGCGATAAACTCAGGCAGCTCTTTCTTTCCGCCGTCCTTGTCCACTGCATCCGCCCAGGAAGCGGGAACTTCTACCTTGTGCAGGCCGTTTACGCCCTGATCTACAGCATCCTGATTCATCTTGACGATCTTCTCGCCCTTCTTGCCGTAGGTCTTGACGATGGACTCCTTCAGATAGTTCACCGCGTCTTCTACTGGAATAACATTGGCCAGTTTGAAGAAAGCGGACTGCATGATCATGTTGATCCTGTTGCCCAGGCCGATCTCTTCCGCAACCTTCGTAGCATCGATGGTGTAGAAGTTGATATCATTCTTAGCGATGTAGCGCTTCATGTAAGCAGGCAGGTTTGCATCCAGCTGCTCGTCGTTCCAGATGCAGTTCAGAACGAAGTTTCCGCCCTTCTTCAGACCCTTCACCAGATTGTACTGATGTACGTAAGCCTGATTGTGGCAGGCCACGAAGTCAGCCTCTGTGATCAGGTAAGTGGACTGGATCTTGTTCTTTCCGAATCTCAGGTGAGAAATGGTGACGCCGCCGGACTTCTTGGAGTCATAAGCGAAGTAGCCCTGCGCGTACATGTCGGTCTTGTCTCCGATGATCTTGATCGCCTGCTTGTTGGCGCCTACGGTTCCGTCGGAACCCAGACCCCAGAACTTGCATCTAACGGTGCCTTCCGGCTCGGTGGCGATGTCCACGGTGGGCAGGGAGCTGTCGGTCACGTCGTCCACGATACCGATGGTGAACTGATTCTTCGGGGACGCTTCCTTCAGATTATTGAACACAGCGACGATCTGTCCCGGCGTGGTGTCCTTGGAACCCAGGCCGTATCTTCCGCCGTAGATCTTGGGCGCGTTCTCCTCGTCGTAGTACATAGTCTTGATGTCCATGTAGAGCGGATCGCCCTGAGCGCCCGGCTCTTTCGTTCTGTCCAGAACCGCGATCTTCTTTACCGTCTTGGGCATGACTGCCTTCAGGTATTCCGGAGCCCACGGTCTGTAAAGTCTGACCTTGATCAGGCCGACCTTCTCGCCCTGAGCCATCAGAACGTTCATCGTCTCTTCGATGGTCTCGCAGACGGAACCCATGGCGACGATGATATTCTCAGCGTCGGGAGCTCCCACGTACTCGAACAGTTTATGCTCTCTTCCGGTGATCTTGGCGACTTTCTGCATATACTCGTCGACGATCGCCGGCAGATTATTGTAATAGGTATTGCTGGCTTCTTTAGCCTGGAAGAAGATATCCGGATTCTGAGCCGTACCTCTGATGACCGGATGCTCCGGATTCAGGGCGTTGTCTCTGAATTTCTGAACCGCTTCCATGTCGATGATGGATCTCAGATCTTCGTGGTCGATCAGTTCGATCTTCTGGATCTCGTGAGATGTTCTGAAACCGTCGAAGAAGTGGAGGAAAGGCACTCTTCCCTTGATCGCGCACAGGTGAGCGACCGCGCCCAGATCCATTACTTCCTGAACGGAGTTGGAGCACAGCAGCGCGAAACCGGTCTGTCTGGTGGCCATTACGTCGGAGTGATCGCCGAAAATAGACAGAGCGTGAGTCGCCAGGGCTCTCGCGGACACATGGAACACGCCGGGCAGCAATTCGCCGGCGATCTTGTACATATTCGGAATCATCAGAAGAAGACCCTGAGACGCCGTGTACGTGGTGGTCAGGGCGCCGGCCGCCAGAGATCCGTGGACGGTACCCGCCGCGCCGGCCTCAGACTGCATCTCGACAACTCTGACTTCCTGGCCGAAAAGATTCTTCTCGCCATGTGCAGCCATGTCGTCCACAACCTCCGCCATCGGGGAAGAAGGTGTAATCGGATAGATTGCCGCTACGTCCGTAAACGCATAGGATATATATCCCGCAGCACTGTTTCCATCCATGGTTTTCATTTTTTTGCCCATGTTACTCTCTCCTTTTAACATTTAGACTCTACCGATATACCCACTGTCAGCCGGCCGGAACATATCCGCGCGCAGAGACGCTTTCGTGTATGCCTCTGCCGGCCGAAAGTATTTGTATACCTAACTATGGTTGGTTCATTATGTCAGCCGTTTTCACAGCAAAACGAACACATACATACGGGTCTATTATAGTACGGACGTCCAAAAATATCAAGTTTATGGGGCTTCGCAAAATATTTTTTTGTCAATTCCGTAAAATCTAAGGTTTGCTAACCCAGATGATGCGATTTCGCCAGTAATTTCCCTATCGTTTATATCTTTATCTCGAAATATTAACACCTGGCAATCCCTCTTCCTTGTCAGAATCGGATAAAACTGGCTTTTCCTGTCTCTCAGGTAATACCGTCCGGCGTCGCATAGACCCTTTTCCATGTAGAAACGGTCCTTTTTTGGCGCAAAACTGTCCTTTTCGCCGCAGAAAAAGTCCTCCCCATCTCCATGGGCCTCAGCCCTGGCCGCTCTGGTCTGACCGGCCAGGGAGCGGAAGCGGCCGCAGCCTTTTCCCACATCTCCCACCGGGCAGTGAGCGCTGATCATGAGCGGGATCCAGCCTCCGGCTGCGGCCTCCAGTTCCATGCCCAGATCCCGGGCTTCTTTTCCGGCCGCCGCGTAGTCAAAACCCTTTTGTCCGTCAAAACCCGGGCTGCCGGATCTGCTGCGGCTCCGTTCCGCGCCGGCGGCTCCGGCTCCTGTCAGCGTCTCGTTGGAAAGGACTGTTCCCGCCAATCCCAGCTCCGCCCCAAGCCTCAGATCGGCCCTATTATAAAAATTCAGTCCAAAATCGCCGTACACCCTGGCGCCGGTCTCTGCGAAGATCCGAATGTGCGCAGGATTTCCCACAGATATGCCGTACTGAAGGGCGATGCCCACGATTTTCTCCCGATTCTCCTCTATAAACGCGTCCTCCCGCCCCCGAGTGACCGCCGGAATGAAGGGAACGGTCTCCTTCCCCGCTCTCCGCAGTTCTTCCAGAACATCCGCGGCTTCGGGATCCAGAAACATCTCGTAGGGCAGATAATACCGGCTCACGGGCAGACGGCCCCATCCCGGTATCTCCCGTTCCGCCGTCTTCGCCAGCTCCAGCATCTCCACGCCGGCCTCAAATAAATAATAGCATATCTTCGGGATCCGCCGCGGCTGCGGTGGATCCATGGGGGCCGACCCGTCCGGGGAGTCCCATGGGCGCGAAAGCTCCGCTGCTTTCCCCGGGGCGGCAGCGGCAACGGCCTGGGACACCCGCTCTTCTGCCAGGCGGCGGCCGGTCCGTGCCTGGCGGTTCAGCCGACGCTCCAGCTCCTCCAACACGCTCCTTCTGAGTTCGTTCAGCACGGAGAGACGGACAGACACCGGCTCCGTACCCAGATCCAGCTCTAGACCGGCCAACCGGAAAGGCGTCCCGCCTGTTTTCTCCAACTGCTTCAAAACGGTCTCCCGATCCAGGGGCCGGTTCAGCGCAGGCTCAGCCTTCGCTTCGGACCGCGCTTCCGCCGCCGCAGCGGTCTCGTTTCTGTCCGCCGCTGCATTGCCCGCTTTCCCTTCCTCGCCGCCGGCCTTCCCGTCCCCTTCCGTCCCTGCGGCAGGCTCCGCGTCCCACGCGGTCAGCGCCACATGTTCACCCGGTCTCGCGTACAGCTTCATTAATATATCGCGTTTGCGCGAATTTTTCTGTTCGCTTCCGCTTTTCATCTCGTAACTGGCCCGGGCCTTTTCCATGAGCGCCTTGTCCGTGATCTTGTAGACGGCGTCGCCGGGCTCGATCCGTCCGGTCAGGTATCCGATCTCGTTTCCTTTTATATAGGTGATGACGTTGCCGGTCAGCTCGGCGCTGCGGATCTCCACGCCGTCGCCGATGGAAAGAACGGCGGCCTCGCCTTTTCCTGCAGTTCCCTTTCCGGCCTCCCGCCCCGTTTTGTCGATACGCACCACGGCGGTCCGCTTTCCGGGATGATAGGAGACCACCTTTCCGATGCGCACGCCCTGATGCTTGGGCAGATCGCCGGACAGCAGATCTTTTCCCGGATTGCCCGTCAGATAACCGGCAGTGAAGGCGCCGCGGCTGAAGATCTGATGCAGGGCCAGACGATCTTCCTCCGACACCCGGTATGCTCCGTTTCGGGCGTATTCATCCAGATATCTGCGGTAGATCCCGGTCACCACGGCCACGTACTCCGGTGATTTCATCCTGCCCTCGATCTTCAGCGACGCCACCCCTGCCTCCGACAGCTGGCCCAGATGATCCACCGTGCAGATATCCCTGGGACTGAGCAGATATCCCTCGCCCATCTTTCGAAGTCCCCAGGGCTCCGCCGGCCGGCCGGCGCATTCCGCCCGAAACGCGCCGGCGCTGTCAGCGGAAACGGAGAGTCCGGCCTCCTGCCGGTATATCTCATAGGCCAGCCGGCAGGGCTGGGCGCACTCCCCCCGGTTCCCGCTGCGTCCCCCGATGATCCGGCTCATCTGGCACTGACCGGAATAACACATGCAGAGCGCGCCGTGTACGAAGACCTCGATCTCCACGCCGGCCCCCGCCGTGACGGCGCGTATCTCCTCCAGCGACAGTTCTCTGGCCAGAACCACCCGGGAAAAGCCCAGCTCCGCCGCCTGTCTCACACCCGACAGATTGTAGATCGTGCCCTGAGTGCTCAAGTGCAGCGTCATCTCCGGGAAATGCTTTCGCAGCAGAGCCGCGAAGCCCAGATCCTGAATGATAAAGGCGTCGGCCCCTGCCTCGTACAGCTTCGCGGCCTGCTCAACGGCCGCCGGCAGCTCGTCGTCCCGCAGCAGCGTGTTCATGGTCACGTGGATATCCACGCCCCGCATGTGAGCGTATTCCACAGCCTCCGCCATAGATTCCTCCGTAAAATTGTCCGCGTTCATTCTGGCATTGAACAGCCTGCCTCCCATGTAGACGGCGTCCGCCCCGTTCTCCACAGCGGCCCGAAGCTGCCGCGGTCCACCCACCGGCGCCAATAATTCCGGAATTCGATTCATATGTGTTTTCTCCTGTTTTTACGTACTTTTCTATTGTATTGATCTTCTGTCTCATTTATATTTCGTGTGCGCCCCGTGGAAAGGGACCCCCGCGCGACGCCCCCGGCCCCCCGGATCGTTGATATGGTATTATATCAAGCCCCGGGAAAATCGTCAATTTCCATTCATTTTAACACATCTTGTTAAAATCTAAAAAAATCTTTTCTGTTAAATTCTGCGGCCACGCGGCCATTTTAACAAACTGAACGGAAACAATAAAGCTCCTGAAAATGAAATGAACCTGTGACAAATAAAAACATCCGGAATCTCTTTGCTATCAGAAAGATCTTCCGGACGTTTTTATTGAGGCTCAGTTTCCTGTTACTCATACATGAATGATATTCCGCGGGCCCCGTGCGGAGCCCGGCTTGTCAGATCAGACGGCTCAGAAACTCACTATTTTATATTTCATTCCGGCTTGTGTGCAGTCCTGTTTTTTATCTCCATTCGGGCTGCGGACTTTCGCCGGAATATCAGTACAATTTCGTCCACCGCTCATAAAGGCCGTCCTCATCACGACTGTAACCGTGGCCGTTTGTGGCCTCCTGAACGGCAAGATAGTACCACTTTTCCGTATCCTGATTATCCGGCCACGTCCGCATGCCGTCGAGCAGAGCCTCCGGCGTCTGGGGCAGGCGCATCAGCATGCGGTTGATCAGGGTGACCGCCTCCGCCCGGGTGATATGCCGCTCCGGAGCGAAAGTTCCGTCCCCAAGCCCGCTGATCCAACCGGCGGACGCGGCCAGATTGATCTGGCGTCTCGCCCAATGTCCCCCTATATCGGAGAACGCATCGGCGCCCGAGTAATACTCGTCGCAAAACTTCGCCGCCACCGCTGCAAACTCCGCCCGGGTGATGGGCGAATCAGGGCTGAAAGTTCCGCCGCCACGTCCGGAGAGCACGCCCATATTGGCCAGAGTGGACACCGCTTTGCCATACCAGTCCGAAGGGCTCACGTCGGAAAAATCATTGTGCGTCGTTTCGTACTGATCGCGCACATCGTCCCGCAGCAGACGATAGAAGATCATGGCCACTTCCATCCGCGCGATCGGAGCTTCCGGACGCACCGTACCGTCAGGATAGCCGGACATGTAAGCGAAATGTTCCTCTCCGTTGAGCATTTCCGGCACGGCGGGCAGACCGGCACGCCGCCAGCCCGCGTAAATGGTTTTGCCCGAGGTCATGGTGATTTCACTGATCTTCTCCGTCAGTCCCTCGTCGGCAAACCAGCCGGTGAAGACCCAGCCTTCCCGCACAGGCGTTTTGCCCAGCTGCACCGTCGTGCCGCCGTTGTACTGTTCATTGGAAACGCCTGTCCCTCCGTTTAATACATAGGTCAGCGTATAGCGGGCGGAACCGCCCGATGAGCCGCCGTGGGAACCGTTGCCGCCTATGGGCGGCGCTTCCTCATATGCCAGCGCATAGGTTGAAAATTTCTTTGCATAGATAAACGCATATCCCATGCCGCTATCCACAAAGAAGCCCTCGCCGGGGAAGACCTTCCCCGGCTGGCGGCTGTCAAAAGCCGCCAGCGTGGCCGCGGTTCCATCGTGATGGCGGATCACAACGATATTTTTCCTGCCGGACAATTCCTTCGGAACGGGAAACGCTATCTCCAGGATCAGGCTCCCATCGGTTATCGCTTTCACTTCCACCGCTCTGTCTGTGGCGACGGTGGTCCTTGTCAGAGTGATATCCAGATAATACAGTTTTTCTGACTTTCCCTCTTTTGCCGCCAGAAGTTTCAAATCAGCTGCTCCGGCCGCGCTTCCTTCATCGTTTTTCGCTATGGTCAACTTATATTCGATCTCAATGCCTTTCGCCGCAGCCCTTTTATCATCGTCCGTGACCAATTCCGGCAGTCCCCGAACCGCCGCCGGAGGCGTCTCGTCGCCCACCTGCTTCAGCACGGTGTTGATGATCCCTGAGGGAATGGTAAACTCAGGATTTTCTGAGACGACGCCCTTCTCCACGGTCACGCTGCGGGTCTCGATGAAGTGGCCGCTGACGCAGACTACACTGTACACTCCGTCGGGAAGACCGGGGAAGAAGGTTCGAAACGGCGCTCCGTCCGATACCTCTCCAGAAGCGCTGGCCAGCACCGTATCGCCCAGCTGGACGGAAACCGTCACGCTCTGCGGCGATGTGCTCCCCGTCACCTCCGCGTCGATCCTGCCGCCCGATGGCTGGCTGGAGGGTGACGTGCGGAAGAAGATGCGGGCGCTGTGGCTGAGACCGCCGGACTCAGCCTCGGCGGTGAGGCAGACTTCATACTCGGTGTTCGGCGTCAGTCCGGAGATCGTAGTGGATCCAAAGGAGATATCTCCAGAATGGACCGTTCCATCTCCAGCCACATCCACCCAGCGATTCGTTCCCGCTGCACAGTAGCGGAAAGAGGCTGTGTAGTTCTCCGTTCCCTTGAGGACCCTTCCCCCCAGGATCGCAGAGGAAGAAGTAATGCCAAGGGGCACGTCGGTCACGGCGTAGGGAGCGGTATAGATCACGGCGGACGCAGTGGCGGAACGGAAGTTCTCATCGGCGTTGCTGGCCTTGACCCGCGCCAGATAACTGCCTGCGCCCAGCCCGCTCAGCTCGTCCGACGGCACGTCTTTCCAGGTGGCGCCGCCGTCGGCGCTGTACTCCATGTTATCCGCCACGCCGGAGATCCGGCCGTCCTTCCAGTCCGCACGGCTGCCGTGGGTCACGGTCAGTGAGGGCGCCGCAGGCCGTTCCGGGACGGTCAGATACTGCGGCTGGCTGTCCAGCACCGCTCCTCCGCCTTTCCTGACGATCTTCAGCGTCGTTCCAAACCAGCCCGTCTCGATCCCGGAGGGGCCGCCGCTGCCCGCTGTATATTCCACCCCGTCGATGGTATAGGTGCCGGAATCAGGCAGATCCAGCAGCGTTTCCCTTTCGTAGTCAATGCGGACGGCAGGCTGGGTCGCGGAAACATAGGCGTAAATTTTGCCGTCGCCGCCGTCCAGTCCAAGGGCACAGGATCTGCCGTCATAGGTAAAACGGGCCAGATCGCCGGCCGTCAGTCTGCCGTCGTTTACAGAATTCACCGCCACCCGCACCTTCTCCCCCGGGACTGTGGGCGGGGCCTCCAGGATCACGCCCAGCGCCGCCTCCGAGGTCAGGGGATCGAGAACCACGAGGCCCTTGTTTCTGGCAATGTACAGCCCTGAGGGGGCCTGAATACCGCCTCCGATATAACAGGATGCGGCCACGTACACATTACTGCCGGACAGGGCCGCACTGTTGTCGGAGATCGCTCCGCCCAGCAGTTTGGAAGGCGCACGGGTCACAACGCCGTCGCCGTAATCAGCATTATTCTGAGCGACAGCGCCGCCGCTCAGGACGAAATCCCCTCCGTAATGGCAGATCCCGCCGCCCTGGGCGGCCGCGTTTTTGGACACTGTTCCGCCGTTCATGGTGAAAGTTCCTCCCGTAATAAGCACGCCGCCCCCAGAGGTTCCCGCGGCGGTATTTGCGGTGACAGCGCCGCCGTTCATGGCAACCGCGCCTGCCTCAACACACAGGCCGCCGCCGTTCGATGCGCTGTTGCCGGAGATCACCAGATCGCCGTCGGTCTGCGGATCCAGGGTGACTGCGCCCAGATAATCATGAATGCCGCCGCCATACTTTTCAGCGTTGTTTCTGGAAATGGTCCCGCCCTTGATCTCCGTCTCCGCATTTCTGCCGTAAACAAATATGCCGCCGCCATATTCCTCCGCGTGATTGCCGGAGACCGCGCCGCCTTCCATTGTGAACTTCCCGTCATGCAGGAAAATGCCGCCGCCCCCATAGACATCATATCCTCCGGTGGCTATGGACGCCATATTATTGTCCGCGATCCTGCCGCCGTGCATGGTAAAAACGGCTCCTTTATTGCTGTATACGCCTCCGCCGCCCACGATGCTAAGGGCGCCGGCGGTAATGATATTTCCCCTGATCTGGGCGCCGTCATATAGATCGAAGGCAGGGGAATTTCCAACAGCATAATTTGCCACGCCGCCGCCGAACTCCGCCGCAGCGTTTCCGAAAATCTCTCCTCCGCGCATGGCGAAGTAACCGGCGTTAAACACACCGCCGCCGTCTCCTCCGGTCACCGTTTTTGTTTCACCGATAGGGCCCACCGACGTATACGTGGCCTCCGCCGTGAATCCCGAGATCGCGCCGCCATTCATGGAGAAGTCACCCCAGTTGCTGACGCCCGCGCCCCATCCGCCGGCCTCATTGCGTCCATTTTGAAGCGCGCTTCCATCGTTCATGGTCAGCGTGCCGCCTTTATAGACGTGGACCGCCGCTCCGGAATCAAAGCCGCCCAGCGTCATGCCCGAGGGGGCAAAGTGGTTGCCCACCACCGCTCCATTGTTCAGCGTCAGCACGCCGCCGGCCTTCACAGCCAGAATACTGTTTCCGCCCTGGCCGCTCCACAGACCGCCGTTCTTCTCACCGCCTCCGTCCAAAGTGACGTTTTCAAGGATCAGGCTGCCGTTTCTTTCGATGGAAAACAAAATTTTCTCGTTGCCCGTCTCTCGGATCAGCGTACCTCCGCGCAGCGTCACGGCCCCGCTGACGGTCACCGTCCCCGCCAGTCGAACGGTGACGCCGGGGTCCAGCGCGATGTCCCCGGCCAGCGTCACATCGCCCCACGTTGCGTTTCCTGAAATCACGCCGGTCACAACATTCTCCTCCGCGAACGATAAGCTCGCCGGCAGGGTCAGCGCCATGCACAGGCACAACAGAAGGCTGACCGACCGTCTTCTTATTGTCCTTTTTGTCCCTTGATTCATACCGTTCCTTTCCGCTGAGCCTTCATCGCCGCTTTATTCTGGTACATGGCGTCGTCGGCCCGCTTAAACACGTTGGCGAACACCAGATCTGTCTCTCTGTCATAGATGGCGATGCCCCGGGCGATGGACAGCGCGTCGCTGCCCCCGGCGCTGCAGCTTTCTTCGATCTCCCGGGAAAAGGCCTCCAGCAGTTCGGCGTAATGCTCCAGATCGGAGTTTTCCAGAATGACTACGAATTCGTCTCCGCCCACCCGATAGACGGCGCTGCGTTTAAAGGTCCTGCAGATCAGTTTGCAGGCGTTCATGATCAGGATATCGCCGAAATCGTGACCGCAGGTATCGTTCACCTTTTTCAGGCCGTTGATATCCATCACTACCACGGCGAATTCCGGCTGACCCGTGCGCATCCGCTCTTCCATCTGCCGTTCAGCCTCCAGATAAGCGGTCTTATTCTTCACGCCGGTCAAAGGATCCCGATAGGCCAGCCCGTTGATATAAGTGATGTATTTCTGCAGGCTGTCTACTGTCTTCTGGAAGCTGTCCGCCAGAGTGCCCACCTCGTCTTTCGTCTGATTGCTGATGGTCACGCTGAGATCGCCTTCTGCAATTTTCTTCGCCGCCTCATTGAGTTCCTTCAGGGGCCGGATGAGACGGCGCGTGAACAGCACCGTCAGCGCTACGGACAAGGCCGAGATCAGCGCCAGCGCCGTGAGAATGTGCAGGATCAGACTGTTTCTCGCCGCGTCGATCTCTGAGACAGGCGCAGTGACAGCCAGATGCATCTCATTTCGCAGGGTTCGAAAGGACAGTTCCTTCTTTTTTCCCTTCCAGCTATAGCTGAACAGACTGCTGCCCGTAGTCCCGTTTTCCAGCTCGGCGGCCACCGGGATAAGGCTTGCGTCCACGTTTGCCATGGGCGTTCCCATGGGTATCTCCCTGTGGCATACCACCTGGCCCTCTGAATCCGCCAGAAAAGCGTATCCGCTGTCGTAGACCCGGGTGCCGTTTACCACATCCTCGATGATGCTGAAATCAATATCCATTCCCACTACCCCTGCCGTCTCGTTGTCCTTGTAGATGGGGATGACGTAGGAGACCATCTCAACGCCGATGTTTTGATTGAAATAAGGCGCCATCCACGTGGCAGCGCCGTTGTTCACCGGGATATAGTACCAGCCCACATGCTCCGAGTCAGAGGGGCTGTAGGTGGAGAAATCCGTGGGCGTCAGCTCCTGAAAGCTGCCGTTGCGCGTGGTCCTGCTCCAGAAAAGGCCGGAAGTAGGCGAGGTGAAGTCCGGATTGAACCGGACGTAGACCGCCAGCGCCCCGTCGGTATTGTTGGCCGCGGTAACGGCCACGGACTTCAGATCCGACGTGTACTCTTGCATATAGGCCTCGTCTGTTTTCAACCGTTCCAGACTCTCCATGTGATCCGCAGTATAAAGCGCCAGCGTTTTCACCGACTGCTCGATCCGGGAAAACAGGGCGTCCAGCTCGCAGGCTTTTTCGCTGCAGAGCAGATTCATGATCTGGGCGGAATCCCGGTCCACCACCGTATGAGCAATGCGAACGCCGGCTCCTCCGATCACCACGGAGGAAAGCAGCACACAGCTCAGTATGAGTGCTATAAACTTGGTTTGAATGGATTTCATGGAGTTTCCTCTCCTCCTTATTACGTGTCCTGCAGTTCGATCCGAATGTCCGGGTGAATGTTCCGCAGCAGCCGCGCCACGTCCTCTCCG
This sequence comes from Bacilliculturomica massiliensis, assembly GCF_900605495.1. Classification (GTDB taxonomy): domain Bacteria; phylum Bacillota; class Clostridia; order Peptostreptococcales; family Anaerovoracaceae; genus Bacilliculturomica; species Bacilliculturomica massiliensis. Next base: position 514,313 of record NZ_LR027603.1, on the reverse strand, counting down.
CCCAGTCCCCGCATGTCGGTCTTTGCGTATACCACATCCACAGGGTTGTTGTACCCGTACTTTACGGCCAGCAGCGGATCGGTAAAGGCCGTCACCTTTACGTCCGCCCCCTTCTCCTGCAGACACGCCGTCAGCCGTTCCAGCTCCGCCGGATCGTTGTCGATCACCAAAATATTCATGACGCGTCTCCTTTTTCGCTTACCGCCTGTTTCCGATGAAACATGGGTTTATCTGGTCTCAGCATAGCTCCTTTACCGTAACAAAAGCGTAACAAAAAACCGGCCTATCCTGAAAAAGATAAGGCCGGACCAAAAAAAGCGAGCAGGATGGGCTTCAGCGCCGATCCAGATAGCCGACGACGAATTCCGCCCAGCTGTACTGGGCCATATATTCGCCCATATAGGCGTTTACCATCCGCACGTCCCCGTGAATGAAGTCATAATAGTCGCAGGAAAAGGCGTCCGGCATCACGGCCAGACGGCCGCGTCTCTTAAGCAGTACTCCGTGAACATCCGCAGCCGCCAGCGTATCGGTGAGATCCTTGACCAACTGCCGCAGATGGCTCTGCAGCGCAGGGGAATTGGGTTTGTCCTCCCAAAGCACGGCGGCCAGTTCACGCACGGTGCACACCGCACCGCGGCGATTCACAAGATACGCCAACAGTTCCTTCGTTTTGCTGCGGGAAAAGTTCAGCGGCCGGCCGCGGAAAAACACTTCAAAATTGCCGAAGCACTGCACCCGCAGACGCCCGTCGTCCTGACGCTTTACCGGGCGCCGCAGGTCGTCCAGCTCCCGACGGACATTTTCCGGCGCCGCGGGTTTTAAAATATAACCTGACGCGTGCATGTGGAAGGCTTCCCCCATGTACTCCGGATATCCTGTGGCGAACACGATATTCACGCCGCCGTGGATATCTTTGAGACGCTTGGCCAGTTCCAGCCCAGTCATGTCGAACATCTCCACATCCAAAAAGGCCACGTCCGGATAAAAGGATCCCCGGCGCACCTCTTCCAGCGCGGTCCACGGATCGGTAAAAGGGAACAGCGAACAGTCAGGCTCAGTCTCAAGGATCGCCCGGCACAGCACGTCAAGAGCGATGGGCTCATCATCTACGGCCATTATCGTCATGCTCACGTTTTCGTCATCTCCTTTGGAATATATATCTCCGCGCTGGTTCCTTCGCCCGGCGCGCTCCGTATGGTCAGAGCGCCGCCGCACTGGCCGTTCAGCCGCATGCGCACATTTTCGATCCCCGTGTGGCGCCGGCCGTCATCGCACTTCTTCTGCGGATCGAAACCGACCCCGTCGTCGGTCACCGTGATCCTCCATCCCCCGCCCCCGTCCTCGGTGCGGATCCTCACGGTCCCGCCCTTTCTGCTTTTTGTCAGACCGTGACGCACGGCATTTTCCACAATGGGCTGCAGGGTCAGCGTGGGAATCATAAAATCCGTCGCCTGCAGATCCCATTCCGCCTTTACCCGCTCGCCGAAGCGCAGCTGTTCCAGCTCCAGATACGTTTGACAATGCTTCAGTTCCTGGGAAAAGGGGATCAGCTCCTGAGCGGCCAGCGAATTCATATTGCCCCGGAGAAACGCTGAAAAGCTGTCCACCGCTTTTTCAGCACGGCACGGATCGGTGACGCACAGCCCTTTGATCGCCGACAGCACATTATAAAGGAAGTGCGGCTGTATCTGGCTGAGCATGACCGAAATACGCATCTGGGTCAGCTCCAGCTCGCGCTCCCTCGTGCGCCGGGACTGCTCCACCTGAATAAATAAAAAGATCACTAAAATGGAAATGGTGGTGGATAAATTGAGCAGGGCTACGCCGTATACAAAGATCTGAACGCACATGGCCAGTATGGGCAGCAGGATATAGGACCACAGCGCAGCCGCCTCCCGATGATCCACCGCACTGCGGTATCGGATCAGAAGCCCGGCGTTTATGCACATGCCAAAGATCCCGCCTACCTGGGAAAGCCAGAACCATTCCTGCCGGCAGTAGACATTCTGATCGTCGATCATATAAAAGAAGTGTTTGAATTGGGACAGGATCACCAGGACGAGGGAGATCACACACATGATGCAGATCAGCCGGAGCGGAACTGTGGAAACGCGGGCACGCCGGCCGAGATACACGGTGAGGTAATGGGTAAAAAAGGCCAGCAGCACATAGCCCAGAGCAAACACACAGAAATTCGATATCCGCACGCCCCACCAGCTGACCGGATCCAGCCGTCCCTTGAACAGCCAGGCGGCCGCGTCGCACAGTAAAATGACTGCGTTGCACGCCAGCAGTCTCAAAAAAAGACGATCGAGCACGGCCCGCGGCCGTTGGCCCACGACGAGACACACGGCCACCACAAGAGACAGCACACAGCCCCATATTTCAAGAGAAACATTGATATAACCCATCGCGCTCAAGCCGCGTTCCTCCTCTCAGCCGCAGTGCGTCCCAGCTGCGGGCGGTGGCTGCGCCCGCAACCGCCGGACCGCCGTCAGCAATGACGGCCGGGTCCGCCGGCTCCTTTGTCTTTGTCGCACGAAAAAAATTGCTAACTTTCTGCTTATTGATTATAATAATACTATCTTTTTCGGGGAATGTGCAACACGCATTTTCAGCGGCGCCGCAGCTTTGTCCCGGCCGCCGCCGGACCGCGCCGCACAGATCCGTGTAAACCGGTGCAGCAGAAAGGGGATCCGCCTCCAAATGAGAAAACTGAAAGAACTTCTGGACGATGAAAAATACATAAAGACAAGCCTGTTCGTCATCATCACCGCGGTAATGCTTTACGCGGTCTATCTGATTCTGGCCAATCTGGGCGCCGTGCTGGGAACCGCCGGCGGCATCATCGGCGGGCTGGCCGCCACCCTGTCTCCCCTGTGGATCGGTCTGATCCTCGCCTACCTCCTCAGTCCGCTGGTGGATATCGTAAACCGCCGGGTTATGAAGCGGCTCATCAACGTGGAGCACGCCGACCCTCTGAAGCAGGCGAAGCGGGAAAAGCAGGTCCGGACCCTCTCCATTCTGCTGACCTTTCTGCTGATCCTTGCAGTCCTGGGGCTGGTGATCTACGCCTTCTTCGTGCTGATCATGGGCCAGCTGGTCTTCACCAGCATGGACCGCATGGTAGGCAGCATCGTCATGTATTTTAAAGAATACGAGCAGATGCTCAGCGATATTATCAGACAGCTGCCCAACAGCGGTCTTGAGCTCAAGCTGCAGGAGATCATTCAGACGGTCACGGGCTGGCTCAGCGACAACTTCAACGCCGGCGCCGTCATCGACCGGGTAGCGGGCTTCGGCGGCAGCGTGCTGAACGTGGTGCTGGGCGTGGTGGTCTGCATCTACGTCCTCATCGACCGGGATTTTTTCCTGGGGCTCTGGCGAAAGACTCTGCACCTGCTGCTGCCCATGGAAAAAAACGCCCGTCTGTCGGAAAACCTCCACGACGTGAACATCGTGATCGCCAAGTTTCTCCGGGGCCAGCTGCTGGACGGACTCATCGTCGCCGTCCTCTCCTCTGTGGGCCTGACGCTGATCAATCTTGACTTCGCCGTCTTCATCGGCTGCTTCGCCGGAATATGCAACATCATCCCCTACTTCGGCCCCATCATGGGCATGGTGCCAGCGGCCGTCGTCGGGCTGCTGGCGGGCAATCCCATGCAGGCCGTGCTTGCGGTGGTGGTCCTCTTCGTGATCCAGCAGGCGGACAGCACGCTGATCGCCCCCAGGATCGTAGGCGACAGCATCGGACTCCACCCGGTGTTCGTCCTGCTTGCAGTGACCGTAGGCGGGGCTTATTTCGGCATCGTGGGCATGCTTCTGGCGGTGCCCATCGCAGCCATTCTCAAGCTCTTTATCGTGCGCAGGATCAGCTCCATAGAATAGATCGGGCATGGTCCCGTTCTGTAATCCCTGCGGTCGAAACGAAAAAAAACCGCAGTCTGTGGCGCATTTGCAGCAGGATATATGTCAGAAGAAAAATCTCTTTTTTGATTATATCTCCAAAATTATTCATTATAATACCATGTTTTCGAGCTGAAAATGTGGTATTATTTGTTTTTTGTCTTTTATTTCACATTTTCCTTTGACAAGAGTTTTACCTATATATATACTTATCCTATACTAGTGTAACGTGCAGTTGATCTTCAGCAATTGGACGTTACAAAACCCGGGGATCCCCGGGCAGTGAAAACAGCATACACTCATCTTTCGCCGCACAGATCGATATGATCCGCGGCTGTCACATCTCAAAAGAAAGGACAAAGAAACATGCCTAAAAAGGACGCCTATCCCGAGGTAGATCAGATTCTCCAGTCATACGGTTCCGATCAATCCTCCGTCATCTCGATCTTACAGGATGTTCAGAAGTACTATCGCTACCTGCCCGCCGACGTGCTGACCTATGTGGCGGAGAAGCTCGGCCTGAGCGAAGCGAAGATCTACAGCGTGGCCACCTTCTACGACAATTTCTCGCTGGAGCCCAAGGGCAAATACCTCATCAAAGTCTGCGACGGCACTGCCTGTCACGTCAGAAAATCCGGTCCGATCCTGGCGACCCTGAGAAAAGAGCTGGGTCTCAGCGATCAGAAGCACACCACGGATGACATGGAATTCACGGTGGACATCGTATCATGTCTGGGCGCCTGCGGTCTGGCTCCCGTTCTCACCGTAAACGATAAGGTCTATCCGGCCATGACGCCGGAAAAGACCACCGCCCTCTTAAACGAGCTGAAAGGAGACAAGTAATATGAAAATGTCATCCCTTGCCGCGTTTCAGAAACGACAGATGGAATGCGCCAAAACGCTGAAGCTGGAGCACAAGAAGATCCTGGTCTGCGGAGGGACCGGCTGCGTAGCCGGCGGCTCCCTGGATATCTTCGCCGCCTTTCAGGAGCGCATCAAGGCGGGCGGTTACACCTTCGTGGACGTGGAGCTGGAAAAAGAGGAAGAACCCCATGTGGCCGTCAAGAAGAGCGGCTGCCACGGTTTCTGCGAGATGGGACCCCTGGTCCGCATCGAGCCCTACGGCATCCTGTATGTAAAAGTAAAACCGGAGGACGTGGATGAGATCTTTGAGACCACCATCATCAAAGGCAAACCGGTAAAACGTCTTCTCTATCAATTCGAAGGCAAATCGCACACCACGGAAAAAGACATTCCTTTCTATAAAAAACAGCGCCGGGAAGTCCTCGAACACTGCGGACTCATCGACGCGGAATCCATTGCAGAGTACATAGGGATCGGCGGCTACAGCGCTTTCACAAAAGCGCTCTTCCAGATGTCTTCCGACGAAGTCATCAACGAGGTGGTCCTCTCTAAGCTGCGCGGCAGAGGAGGCGGCGGCTTCCCCACCGGAAAGAAGTGGCAGCAGGTGGCCGGCCAGGCTGAAAAAGAACGCTATGTGGTCTGCAACGGCGACGAAGGCGACCCGGGCGCTTTCATGGACAGAAGCGTCATGGAAGGCGACCCTCACCGCATGCTGGAGGGCATGCTGATCGCCGCTGTGGCGGTCCGCGCCCAGAACGGCTTCATCTACGTCCGGGCGGAGTACCCGCTGGCCGTCACAAGGCTGAAAAACGCCATCAAGCAGGCCGAGGAATGGGGACTGCTGGGAGATAATATCCTGGGCTCCGATTTCAGCTTCAAGATCCACATCAATCAGGGGGCCGGCGCTTTCGTCTGCGGAGAAGGCAGCGCTCTGACGGCTTCCATCGAGGGAGACCGGGGAATGCCCCGGGTCAAGCCTCCCAGAACTGTAGAGCAGGGGCTGTTCAGCAAGCCCACTATCCTGAATAATGTGGAGACCTTCGCCAATCTGCCGAAGATCATCCAGAACGGCGCGGACTGGTTCCGTTCCATGGGCACGCCGGGCAGCCCGGGAACCAAAGCCTTCGCCCTCACCGGAAACGTAAACAACACGGGTCTCATCGAGGTCCCCATGGGCACCAACCTGAAGGAGATCATCTACGATATCGGCGGCGGCATCAAAGACGGGAAGAAGTTCAAGGCCGTTCAGATCGGCGGTCCCTCCGGCGGATGTCTCTGTCTGGATCACGAACACCTGGACCTGCCCCTGGACTTTGACTCCCTGAAAGCGGCCGGCGCCATGATCGGCTCCGGCGGTCTGGTGGTCATGGACGAAGACACCTGCATGGTCGAGGTCGCCCGTTTCTTCATGAGCTTTACCCAGAGAGAATCCTGCGGCAAATGCGTTCCCTGCCGCGAAGGCACCCTGCGCATGCTGAAGATCCTGGAAAAGATCACTCAGGGCAAGGGAACTCTTGAAGATCTGGATATGCTGCAGGAACTGGCGGAGACCATCACCGACACCGCCCTCTGCGGTCTGGGAAAGACGGCTTCCCTGCCTGTCGTCAGCACGCTGAAATATTTCAGGGACGAATACCTGGCCCACGTGGTGGACAAAAAATGTCCCACCAAGGTCTGCAAAGCCCTCACCGCCCTGGTCATCGATCCGGAAAAGTGCAAGGGCTGCACCAAGTGCGCGAGAAACTGCCCCGTGGGCGCGATATCGGGCACAGTCAAAGAGCCCCACGTGATCGACCAGGCCAAGTGCATCAAGTGTGGAGCCTGCAGAGACGCCTGCAGCTTCAACGCCATAGGGGAGGAATAGTACAATGCAAATAGCGACGAACAACAACGCAAAATACATGTGGATCGACGGCCTGAAAGTAAAGCTGGAAGGCGAGAAGAACATTCTGGACGTCATCCGCAAAACGGGAATCAATCTTCCCACCTTCTGTTACCACTCTTCCCTCTCCACATATGGCGCCTGCCGTATGTGCGTGGTGGAGGATGAGAGAGGCAGCGTTATGGCCGCCTGCTCCACGCTGCCCAGAGACGGAATGTCCATCAGAACAAACACGAAAAAGCTCCTGAAGCACAGGAGAATGATCATGGAACTGCTGCTTGCGAACCACTGCAGAGACTGCACTACCTGCGCGGAAAACAAGGACTGCGAACTGCGGGCCCTGGCCTCCCGTCTGGGGATCACCAGCGTGCGCTTCGACGACTGCCGTCCCGTGCGTCCGGTGGACGCCTCCAGCCCCTCCATCATCCGCGACCCCGGCAAATGTATCCTCTGCGGCGACTGCGTTCGGGTCTGCGCCGAAGTGCAGGGCATGGGCGTTCTCGACTTCGCCCACCGCGGAGCCGATATCGTGGTGACGCCGGCCTTCCACAAGCCCATCAGCGAAACGAACTGTGTTTCCTGCGGTCAGTGTTCCGCCGTATGTCCCACCGCAGCTCTGACCATCAAAGACGAGACGCAGCTGGTTTGGGACGCCCTCATGGACCCTGACAAGCGCGTGGTCTGCCAGATGGCCCCCGCTGTCCGCGTGGCTCTGGGCGAGGAATTCGGACTGGAAGCCGGTTCCCTGGTCACAGGCCGGACCTTTGCGGCCCTGAACCGCATGGGTTTCGACTTCGTGTACGACACCAGCCTCTCCGCCGACCTGACCGTCGTGGAAGAAGCCAATGAATTCACCAAGAGACTGGAGGACGGCGGTCCCTTCCCCATGTTCACCTCCTGCTGCCCCGCCTGGGTCAAATTCGTGGAAGAAAAGCATCCGGATCTGCTGGACAATATCTCCACCTGCAAATCGCCCATGCAGATGCTGGGAGCGGTCTCAAGAAAATATTGGGAAAAGCCGAAGTTCAAAGATAAGGAGACCATTATGGTAGCCGTCATGCCCTGCACCGCCAAGAAAGCTGAGGCGGCCAGGGCCGAGTTCATCCACAACGGCAAACGCGACGTGGATATCGTCATCACCACTCAGGAACTGGCGTGCATGATCAAGGAAGCGGGTATCGACCTGCCCAACCTGCCGCCGGAATCCCCCGACATGCCCTTCGGTCTGGCCTCAGGGTCCGGACTGCTCTTCGGCGTAACGGGCGGCGTAACGGAAGCCGTTATCAGAAAATGCGTGGGTGAAAAGACATCCGAAGCGCTCCAGTCCATCTCCTACTGCGGCGTCCGCGGCCTGGAGGGCATCAAGGAAGCCGTGGTCGAGCTGGGAGACAAAGAACTGCGCATCGCCGTGGTCCACGGTCTGGCCAACGCCGACGCTCTGATCAAACAGATGAAGGCCGGTCAGATCTATTACGATTTCGTGGAAGTCATGGCCTGCCCCGGCGGCTGCATCGTGGGCGCCGGACAGCCTGTCATGAAAAACATGGAGATCAGAGAAAAGCGTGCGGAAAGCATCTACGACGCCGACGGCATCGCCCAGCTGAAATATTCCGATGAAAATCCACAGGTGTCCGCCATCTACGAGGATATTCGTCCCAAGGACATCCACCACCTGCTCCACGTGGAATACCCGCAGAAGGAGCGCGACGCGTAACGGCCGTCAGGCAAAAAACGCGGTGCTGACCCGGCCTGATCCATCAGGTCGGACATCGGCCGGCATTGACCGGGCATCGGCCGGACCAGCTTTTCTGCTGTAACCCAAAAATAATATTTCGCCGCTGCGGCTGAACGACTTTCGGCTCGCTGCGGCCCGCGCTGTAATACGCAAATTCAATGCCAACTTAAAAACGCAGTGTCGCCCCGCCTTTCAGGCTGGTTGACACTGCGTTTGTTTTTCCTTAAACTGTAAATGGTGCTGTCAGAGACACGGCAGGCGGTTAGCCGCACACTCGTTATTGCCGCAGGAGGGTTTCATCCCAATCGCGCTTTAAAGGAGGTGAGGCTTATGAGTACATATGAAGAATTCATGGTCATCCTCGGCGTTGCCGGACTGATCCTTGCAATCCTGAATTGGAATCATAAAAAATAACCGCTCAACCCTAGCACGGTGCGGTTATTTTTTAACCAACCACGGCTAACCGTCTACCGGCAGCACTTTTGTAACTTCATTATACCCCAAATACGCTCTGTGTCAAAGTGTTTTTATCCTTTTCGTCGCCGGCCGGCTCCACGTAGAATACCCGCAGATGTGAGATCAACTGCGGATACGGAGTCGGGCTCCGCAAGGAGGCCGCAGCCTGACACTGGCCGAACCGGATTTCATACTGTAACCCAAAAATAATATTTCGCCGCTGCGGCTGAACGACTTTCAGCTCGCTGCGGCCCGCGCTGTAATACGCAAGTTCAATGCCAACTTAAAAACGCAGTGTCGCCCCGCCTTTCAGGCTGGTTGACACTGCGTTTATTTTTCCTTAAACTGTAAATGGTGCTGCCAGAGACACGGCAGGCGGTCAGCCGCACACTCGTTATCGCCGCAGGAGGGTTTCATCCCAATCGCGCTTTAAAGGAGGTGAGGCTTATGAGTACATATGAAGAATTCATGGTCATCCTCGGCGTTGCCGGACTGATCCTTGCAATCCTGAATTGGAATCATAAAAAATAACCGCTCACTCTTGCCAGTTGCGGTTATTTTTTGACCACATGCGGCTAGCCGTCTACCGGCAGCACTCTTGTATCTTTATTATACCCCAAATACGCTCTGTGTCAAAGTGTTTTTATCGTTTTCGTCGCCGTCCGGCTCCGCCCGCAGTGGTCACTCTGCCTTCAGGACAGGTTGACGCTGCGTTTATTTTTCTTTAGAATGTAGGGTATAACGTTAAATCGACACAGGAGATGAATAGAATGAAAATCCGGTATATTACGCCTGCCGATGACAGAGGATCAATCAGCAAGGTATATGAAGAAAGTTGGAAATATGCATATAAAGGCATGATACCGCAGGATTATCTCGACTCGATTCAAGAAGGACGTTGGATAACAAATCTGGAGAATTCAGATTGGAGCACGCTGGTTTGTATTGAGGATGAAAAGATCGTGGGAACGAGTAGTTTCTCCAGATCCCGCTTTCAGCAGTTTCCCGGGTGGGGAGAGATAATTTCCATATACTTACTGACGGACTATATGGGAAAAGGTCTTGGCAAGGCTCTTTTGGACTCCGTTATTGTTGAAATGAGGAAAATGGGTCATGAAAATCTTTTTCTGTGGGTTCTTGAAGAAAACTTAAAAGCCAGACACTTTTATGAAAAAGCTGGATTTTTAATGACTGATGATTATTTAGATGATAACATCGGTGGAAAAGAGCTGCGTGAGATCTGTTATATTTATCGGACAGTCGATCAGAATGCAGAAAAGTAATGTTGACATGGAGGGATCAAAATGAAATTAGGTGCAATCGTATTAGATAGTGATAATATCGAAGAATTGTCTGATTTTTACGCAAGAATGTTGGGATGGACAAAAAACAGCCAGGTCCAGGATGGAGAAAAGTGGATCACCGTAGCAAAAGAGGATTACAGTGAAACGCCTTTAGTATTTCAGGAAAACCCCGAATATAAATGCCCCAAATGGCCATCAAGCAAAGAAGAACAGCAGCAAATGATACATTTGGATTTTTACGTCAGCATGGATGAGTATGAAAGTACGATCGAACACGCAGTTAAGTGCGGAGCAAAAATGATGGAAAACCAATTCTCTGACAATTGGAAAGTTATGACAGATACTTCAGGTCATCCTTTTTGTATTATTCCAATACCAAAAAATATATTTGAACAGCGATATGGTTAGATCAGCAGCACGAATTCCTGTCTGCTGGATGATAGAAGAGAGTATGGACCGGGATCAAGCAGCGCCTTATCAGTATAAGGCGCTGCTGCTTTATTTGCAATACCTCTAAAAGAAGCGCAAAACCTCATAGGATCGGGGGTTGCGGCTCCACCTTTTCCCCCAGGTTCCGCCTGCTTTTTCTTCGGTTCACGTATATGCCGCCGAAGGCGGCCAGGACCTGTTGAAACAGAGTTCCGATCATGACCGGAAACACTGTCTCCGCGGGAAAGAACTGTACGGCGACTCTATACAAAAAAGATTTTATAAAATGTATTGACTGACATGAGCAGAGTGATAATCAGCACCGCCGCTCCGAACAGGTTCATGGGAAGCCGGTTCGCGTGCCTGCCGAACACCTCTTTCTTGTTAATGATTGCCATCAGCACGATGATAATGATGGGCAGAAAAATACCATTGCAGGACTGCGCCATAATGATCAGATTGGTAGGCGCTCCTCCAAAGATCGCCAGCACGCAGCCCAGCGCCAGTTCGATCCCTAAAATGATACGAAATTTTTTATCCCCCAGATCCGTGGACCAGCCCATGAGCCCCGTGATCACATAGGCTGCGCCCATGGGACAGGTCACCGCCGACGAGATGCCCGCGGAGAGAATACCTGTGGCGAAGATAACCTTTGCGAAAGATCCGGCCAACGGCTCCAACCCCTGCGCCAGATCAGCCACAGCTGTCACGCTGACGCCGCGAAGCGCCAAACTGGCCCCTACTGTAATGATAGAGATGGAAATTAACGCCGTAAAAAAGCCATTTATACCGATATCCAGCTTATTGTCTTCCAAAAGAATATCCACTGCCCGCTCATCCTTCGCCTTCTCCTTCGCCACCAGCGCACAGGAGGCAGTATACAGGAAGATATTCGTGGTCGCCAGTGTCGTCCCGATCAACCCCATGGCTACGATCTGTCCGCCCGCCGGGACCCTTGGAATCACCATGCCGGAAAGCACCTCTCCGACGTCAGGCTGCACGATAACAGCTGTGACAGTGAAGATCACCGCCATGAGGATAATCAGTGCTGTCAGGAAATTCTGCACATATTTCATGCTACCGGAAAAGAGGAAGATCGCCGCCACGACACAGATACCTATACAGGTCGCCGCCCTGTGATCTCCGAGAAAAATACCGGCTCCAGTGGCCGCTCCAACGATGTTGCCCGCCTCATAGGCGATGTTTCCCACGCCCACCGTCAGCATCAGACTGACAGCCACAGGCCACTTGATCCACGAGTTGGCAAAGATGGTCCGGATGTTTTCCGACAGCCCCTGCCGCGTCACCACCGCGATCCTTGAAGTGATGGACTGCACCGCCACGGCGGCGACCACCGCGAACAGGATCGCCCACCCCAAAACCTGACCGTACTGGTAGCCAGCCAGCCCGCAGGCTGTTACGGATCCAGGACCGATGACTGCCGCAGCTATAACGGCCGCCGGTCCCATATTCTTGAGTCTGTCCCTGAGTGATCGTTTTTCCATCGGAGTTCCTCCTCTTTATGCAAGCTTCTGAGTAATCTGAAGGAATCGATCTATTTCTTCCACTGTATGACAGTGCAGCGGCGACACGCGAATAGCCCCTTCCATTCCGAAAGAATGCAGCATACGCACGGAGAAATGACTGGAAGCCACCCGTTCAAAGACGATGACCCCTTCCTTCTCATACTCCTCCACCGCTTTAATATAATCCAGTCCGTCGATCCCTATGGCCAGGATAAAATCTCGCGTGCTCAGATCCTCATAATCCAGATAGACAGAGACGCCGGGCATGTGCCTGAGCCCCGGCACCGCTCCGCCGCCCTCAAGCATGCGGTAAAGCAAGGCTCTTTCGTGCAGGTTGATCTGCTTCATGCCCTCCTCATAGAGCGCTCTGCGGTCTGCAGCGCCGATAAACTTTTCACCGATCCAACAGACATAATCCGCCACTGCGGAGACGGAAGCGAAATGTCCCGCTGCCGGACTGCCCAGCTCCCAGTCGCCGGCGGGTTTTGCCAGCAGCTGATTGTGAGAGAGCTTCGCCGCCCGCGGAGACAGAATCGCAAATCCCATACCCCTTACGCCGAAAAACTTGTACGGCGCAAAATTGACGGCGTCCACCGGCGTCCTGCTCAGATCGATAGCCGCGTGAGGCGTATGCTGCACCGCGTCGCAGATGATGAACAGATCCGGCTTGATTCGCCTGCATTCCCGCACCACGGCCTCCATATCGATCACTGCGCCGGAGATGTTGGACCCATAGATCACACTGATGAAGCTGGTGTCCTGATCCACGAGCCGTACGATCTCCTCCACGTCCACGCCGCCTGTCACTCGGTTGGTCTGCGCCACCCGCAGTTCCTTTCCGGTCCGTTCAGCAAAATATTTGGCGGAATCGAAGGCCGACGGATGCTCCAGCGCAGTGGTAACCACATTGGTCCCCGGCACGCCCTCGGCGATGGCCCGCGTCATTTCAAACATCATCATGGACGCGGTCAGGTTCGTAGCCACGCTGCTCTCCTCCGGCGCGTTGAACATCATCTTGATGTCCTCTGTTCCTTTGCGCTGCACCTCCTGAAGCCACAGCGCCTGTTTCTGGCGATGTTCCGGGCAGTCCGGTATGCTGTCCGCCTTCTGAAACGCCTCTGACGCTGCTTTTAAGCGGAAGGAACCTCCCGCATTGTCGAAAAACAGCCGATCACAGCCAAAGATGGGATCCTGCTCCACGTCGCAGAACTTTTCCCGGATCTCCTTCAGCAGTTCTGTCTCAAATAAACTTCCCTGATTATTGCCTGTTACCATTTTCTCTCTCCTTCATTATGTCATACCATAGCGGGCACTACAACATTCCATTATCTGTTATTCAGACGTATCATTCCTCCACCGCTGCCACGATTCTGGTAGGACAACCGTCCATCCCCTTCACCAGCAGAGGCAATGCGATGAGATCGAATTCGACTCCGGGAATTTCGTCCAGATTGGTCACGTACTCGGAGATGAATATTCCTTTGCTCAGGAATGCGTAATGGATGGGGTTTGGCTGACCGGCCACCAGCTTTTCCGTGGGATCGTCAGGGGAGGGCATATCCATGAGAATGTAGATGATCCCTCTGTCCACCAGCCATTGAGCCGCCTCCGGAGTAAAGCAGGGATACTCCCGGAAAAAGCTCTGGGTCAGCCACGTTTTGTACCATCCTGTGTTGATCACAATGCGGTCGCCCTTACCAATCTCCACGCCGCAGCCTTCCAGATCTTCCACTGTGATCTTTCCATAAGGACCTTTGGGAATCCGCAGCATCTTTGCCGGACCGATCAGCGTCGTCAGCGGGATCTCATCTACCCGCGGCCCCGAGTTGGGTACCATGTGAGGCGGCGTGTCGATATGAGTGCCCGTATGGGTTCCGAAGCTCAGCTTATAGCTCTCCCTTCCCTCCAGACAGTGCCGTCCCATCTGTGTGATCTCCACGATGGGATGCCAGGGAGCGGGGGGCGTGATCATTCCCTCGTGAATAGGGTGCGACAAGTTGATAAATGCAGTCATAATGATTCTCCTTTCGTTCTTCAATTACGAATTGATATTCTTTATAACCGAATAATAAAAGAAAGGTTCAAACTTTTCAATCTCTTTTTACTAATTAGTCAGGAAAAACTGTTTTTTGTTCGGCAATATCGAATACTTTACAGATCGACAAAGGATGTGGTATACTTATCCCATCATTTCGTTCGGAAATACCGAATGCAAATCAGCCAATCTAGTCTTTTTGACTATTTTTCAGGAGGTGACTTTTATTACCACAAAAAAAGCCCGGGTGTTGAGCGTTGAAAAGGCGTTCTCCATTCTTAAGCTGTTTCAAAATAACGAGGCTCTCAGCCTGAACGAAATTTCAGAATTGATGGCGCTGCCCAAGACCACCGCTTTCGGACTGATCGCCACCATTGAAAGCCAGTGCTTTCTGGAGCAGGACCCGGTCAGCGGCAAATACCGGCTGGGACCGGCCGTCATCGAGCTGGCCAGCTCCATGCACAGCAGCATGAATCTGAAGCAAGAGGCAGTGGTCGCCCTTCGAAAGCTCTCAGAAAAGTATAAAAAAAATACCCATATCACTATGCTGAGCGGTATGGATATTCTATATGTGGAAAGTGTGATTCCCTATGGGATCATGATGGCCTCCACTGTGATCGGAGCCAAAGCTCCAGCTAACTGTACTTCATCAGGAAAAGCCTTTCTGGCCGCCCTCTCAGAGAAGGAGTTGGAGCAGCTTCTGAGCCTGTCCCCGCTCCGCGGCCTGACGCCCAACAGCATAACCGATCAGAGCGTCCTAAAGCGGGAGCTTCATAAAATACGTCACCAGGGCTATGCTGTGGATGATGAAGAAAGTCTTCTTGGCATCCGGGGTGTGGGCATGGTGGTGGTCAATCAGATGAAAAAACCGATCTTCGGCATCAGCATGGCAGGTCTCACCTCCTATATGCGCGCCGCTGATATGGGACAGTACATTGAGGAACTGCGGGCCATCGCCGATCATTTATCCGCCCGGGCGGCAGGCAGACTGCCGTAATCCTTACTGACCTGCGGCATTTAACGTCCTGCTCCGCCACTGCGTTTCACCCTCTGCAGCGTTGAAGCAGCAGAGACTAAGATCATAATAAATTCAACATTTGCGCGGGAGGAATCGAATTTGATGAAACACAGCATCCTTCTTGTGGAGGATGAAAAAGACATTCTGGACTATAATAAAAAGTGTCTGGAACGGGAGGGCTACCGGGTCTTAACCGCCCGGACCCTCCGTCAGGCCAGAGATCTCCTTAAAACCACATTCCCCGACCTGGTGGTCCTGGACATCATGCTGCCCGACGGATCTGGCCTGGAACTGTGCCGTGAGCTGGCCGCCTCAGCCAGGATCCCGATCCTTTTTCTCACCAGCCTGAATGAATCGCAACAGATCGTAAAGAGTCTGCGGGCCGGCGGAGACGACTATATTACAAAACCTTATAATATAGACGTACTTCTGGCGCGCATCGAGGCCCAGCTTCGCCGCATGGAGCAGTTTAAAGCATCGGACATGCAGACTGTCAGCCCGAAACTCAGGCTGGACTCCAATAATCAGAGAGCTTATTGGGACGGCGAGGATCTCCTGTTAAATCCAAAAGAATACCGTCTCTTCCTGACTCTGCTGCACAGCAAGAACCGCTTTCTCTCTGCGGAGGAGCTTTATTCCCGCGTCTGGGGCATGAATACGAGCGCAGATATCCGCACGGTGGAAGTCCATATCAGCAGACTTCGGGCAAAACTTAAGCTGGGACGCGATCTGTCTCCCATGACGATCGAATATATACGCGGACGCGGTTATCGGATATTGATCACTTCAAAAGAATGATTTTCTCCGGCGTCGATCGGTGCACATTCTGGATAAACGAGGTACATATGATGAAACGGAACTCCCCCGCCGGTCTGGCGGCGCTGATCTGCCTGCTTCTTCTTCCCATATCCGCTTATGGCGGTATGAGCTCTGCCGACGCCGCTCCCGCAAGCATGACCACGTCAACAATCGAAACTGCGCCGGCAGGCGCCGCCGCGCTACCAAACGCGACCACGCCGGCAGGCGCTGTGTCGCCGACAAACGTGGATAAAAGGAAGGACCTGAGCAGAGGGATAATCAGCACCCCCCCCCCCGAAAGGTGCATGGGGAACCGGGTCGCGTGCCCGCCGGAAACCCCTTTTTTTTTAATGATTGTCCT
>NZ_LR027603.1:0-497866 GCF_900605495.1 Bacilliculturomica massiliensis | reverse complement strand
CGCCGCGCCATCAAGCGCGACCACGCCGGCAGGCAATGCCGCGCCCGCCCAGTGCGGCAGCGCCCAGGACCTGCTGCGTTTCTTAACGCAGGATGCGGGGGGCGAGGCGGTCCTGCTGGCGGATATCGAATGGACAGGGCCGGGCACGGACGACTCCATCTTTGTCACCCGCCCCTGCACGGTCCGAACGGACCGTTATTCCATTCACGTTCCTGAGAACAGCGCTTTCATTCTTCTGGGCCCCGTCCGTTTTGAAAAGAATGCCCCGGCGGATCTGGCCGGCCCTCTTTTTACAGCGGAGGGCGATCTGGTCCTGGAAAACGACGTAAACATCCACTTCAAAGGAGACGACTCCCCTGCGATCCAATTTCACCAGAACACTTCCCGCTGGGGCAATGAACTGTCTCTGACAGAATCAGAGCTGTACGCCGAAGGGACAGGCTGCACGGCCCTGCAGATCACAGGCGGCCGTCCCCTTGACCTGAACCGCTGCCGGATCAGCGCCTCAGGCGGGAATTCTACTGCGATCCGCACGGAGGGGCCCGTCCGTCTGGAGCTCTGCAGCGTCACCGCCGGCGCCGCCGCGCCTTCCGGTTCCCAGGACCCTGACTGCGCCGCCGTCCGTACGGCATCGAGCGAGATCACACTGGACTCCTGTCTCGTCTCCCCTCTTCCCTCCGGCGCAGAAATCACATCCCGTCAGGCCGTCAGCTACGGAAGACTCGGCGAAAACGGCCTGTGCTTTACCGCCGGCGCGTCCCGCTCAGAGCTGGACGATCGCCTGAAACGATTTCAGAACGTCGTCTATGTCCTGTACGATCCTGTTGATGAGATCTCCTCCGGCTATCTTTTCGTGGAAACTCCCGTTTCCTGGAGCGGTCTGCCGGATGATCTGGACCTGCCGGGGATCTATTCAGCCACAGTCCATCCACAGGCCCCCTCCTGGTTTCCCGCAGCCCTTCCCCCTTTCACCGTGCCCATCCGGGTCATCGATCCTTCAAGGCCCGCCATCAGCGAAGCTGTGGATTCGGGATCCTGCGCCTCTCTCCGTTTCTTTTCGGAACTCCCGGAGCCGGAAAAAATCCGTCTGCTCTATTCAGCTGACGAGGGACCATGGCTGGACGCGGCGGGCCTGACCCAGACCGCTGTCGGGCCTTCAAAAGCGATCATCGGACCCTTGGAAAAGAATCATACGTACCGCTTTCATATCTCTGTACCAGATTCGGGCATAGACGTCCCGGCTCCCCCTGCGTCAATGCTCACCGCCCCCGGCGATCTTACCTTCCTGCTTTACGATCTGTACTCTCTCAACGGGGGAGGCGACCGGGACGGCGATGGAAGAGACGATCAGGGCGATCTTCCCGATGTGGAGATCATCCCGCCGGACCCGGACGCCGATGATTCCTCCCGTCCCTCGGGCGGCGGGTCCTCCCATCGTCCGCCCCACAGCTCCGGCGTAGGCTCCGATCCAGCCGAAGAACAGCCGCAGGCTCATCTCGACTCCGATCCCGGATCTGACCCCGACTCCGGCGATGGGACGTCCCCGGGCGCACTGTCAGCGGGTCCCGCGGAAACACCCTTCGTTACGGCCCCCGGCGTTGAAACGCCTGCACGGTTTTCCACTGCTCCAGCCGTTGCAGACGGTCTCTCCGCCGCAGGCTCAGCCCTTACCGCGGTTCAGCCAGCCGAAGGCCACGAACTGAAAAAACCAGAAAAACCGGGATCCGGCGATCCGCCGTACCACGGAGACGATAAAACCTCCGCCCCGGCGTCGGGCGCATCACCAGAACCTGCGTCCACTAACACCGCCGGCAATGCGGGACTCTTCGGATCCCGCCTGTGGCCGGACGCCTTTCTGGCTGCGGCAGGCGCTGCCGTTCTTCTGTTCTGCGCCGCATTGATCCTGAAAAAGAAAGGGCGGTGACGGACTTGACCGGCAAAAAGAATCTTTCCTTTGCCCTGATGCTGCTGGCAGTCATTCTTGCGTCGGCGGCCCTGTTTCTCCTCTGCTATCAGTTTGACAACAAGTACACCCGCCCCAGGCCACAGGCCGGTGGAGGGCAGATCCATCTGAACATGGGGTGGTATGACGACGATCCCCTTTTTTATCTGGTGGACGGCTGGTCCTTCTACCAGGGAAAACTGCTGACGCCGGAGGAGATCGCTGATCATTCCCCGGACGCGTCCTTCTATATCGGCCGTTACGGCGGCTTTGATCTGGGCGATCCTCATGCCGACCCCCACGGCCAGGGCACTTATCACATCCAAATTCTAACGGACGGCACAACGCGGCAGTACGCTCTGGAACTGACGGAGATCTACAGCCGATGTCGTCTGTGGATAAACGGCAGGTTGCTGTACAGCTCAGGCTTTGGCGACGACCACGCCGCCGGCAGAGGATTTCTGACCTTCGAGGCAACGGACTCTGTGGATATCGTGGTCCAGGCTTCGGACGACAGCGGCTTTTACAGCGGCATGGTCTATCCTCCCGCTTTCGGCAGCCCCGATCAGGTGGGACGCACGGTCTTTCTCCGCCAGCTGATCCACGGTTCCGCCTGTACTCTGGCTTTGGCTCTGGCTGTTTTCTGCGCGCTGGCCGCGCTGCTTTTCCGGTTTCGCCGCCCCTACGGGACCCTGTCACTGCTCTTCCTGTGTTTCTGCGTCAGTACGGCCTGGCCCCTGCTTCAGATCATGGATCTTTCTTCCGCAGTCTGGCCCGCCGTTGAGCGATGCTGTTATTACGGCATCTTTCTTCTTCTCATTGGCATACAGGGACAGATCTGCATGCTGCCCCGCAGATTTTTTCTGCCCGCCTGCGCCGCAGGCGCTCTGATCTGTCTGAGCGTTCTGCTTCTGCCCCTTTTCCCGGTGACCCACGCAGGCGCCCTCATGGCCTTCTCCCGCGTCCTTGCGGCTTACAAATGGTTCACCGCCGTTTGGCTGCTCTGCACCGCACTATGGGCGACGGCACGCGAAAGGCCGTATTCACGGGCACTTCTGACGGGAAACTGTGTGTTCGCCTCGGCCCTTATCATGGATAAACTGCTGCCCGCCTTTGAGCCCGTTTATCTGGGATGGTTTGTGGAGCTGGCCGGCGGCATCCTGCTCCTTCTCATCGGAGGTATCGCTTTCTACGACACCGTTCAGATCTACCGCACGGACGCGGAGCTGCGGGCCGAGGGCAGGCTGGTGCAGCTTCAGCTTCAGGTACGCTCGGAACATGCCCGTCTGCAGCAGGAGTACGTGCAGCGCACACGGCGTCAGCTCCACGAGAGCCGCAATCGCCTGACTCTGATCTCTCATTATCTGGAAGCCGGGAAACTGGACGAGCTCCGCGGTTATCTGCATGAACTCACAGACTCGATGGAAAAAAATCCGGAGGATGGTCCCTGCCAATATACCGAAAACAATTTAGTGGACGCCATTCTCTCCGTACAGCTGACGCGGGCCGCCAGGGAGAATATCTATGTGGAACAAGAGCTGGACGCGCTCCCCTCCACGCTTCCCTATTCCGACAGCGACCTCACCTCCCTGCTGATGAACCTGCTGAACAACGCGCTGGAAGCGTCCCTGCGGCTCCGCAGTCTTCAGCCCGATCTCCCCTGCTGGATCGACCTGGCCATCCGCCTCTCCGGCGGCAGCCTTGTCATCTCCTGTGTCAACGCGGCTCCCTGCGACAGCGATCCCGCCCGCACCAGCAAGGAAGACCGGCAGGCTCACGGGTTCGGGCTCTCCCTTCTGCGTGAGATCGCAGAAAAATACGGCGGAGACGTAAAGATCCAGCGGCGTGAGGACAGCTTTTCTGTAGTTATCACCCTGGAATACGGGGACACGCCGGTTCCTTCTCCTTCCGCAGGTCCAAAACTGCGCTGAGAAGGATCTCCGGCGAAGCCTTCTATTCTGGTATTTTGAATGTGAAAGGGCCTCCTATGATTTTTATCATAGGAGGCCCTTTTTCAAACAAGATCTACCTGCCGGTCAGCACCTTCTCCATCCACTTGACCATGATAGCCGCGGTCTCGCTGCGGGAAATGGACTTCGCCGGCCCAACGGTGCCATCGGAGTAACCGGATATCACGCCGACGGCCGCCAGGTTCTTCACCGCCTCCGCAGCGTAAGATGGGATCTGCCCCTGATCGGCAAAGTCTGCCGGCGTCTCCGGCGGGTCAAACTTTTTCGCGTTGTAGATCATCGTCATGGCGTCCGCCCTGCTGACGGGCTGGTTCCAGTTGGTCTCCACGCCGTTCTCTGTGGCGCTTCCGCTCATAATTCCAAGCGCGAAGCCGGCCTTGAGGTAGGGAAGAGCCCAGTCCTCGATCTCCGCCAGATCCTTCACCTGCAGGTCGTAATCGCCGTACTTGGAAACGTCGACCTGCAACATTTTCAGCAGCAGAGTCAGGTACTCTGCTCTGGTAATGTTGTCATCCTGCCGGAACAGAAGCCGGCCGTCCTTCTCATAGCCCGCGGTTACGCCCAGGCTTGACAGCCTGTAGATATAACCGGCCGCCCAGTGGGTGGCCGCCACATCCTGGAATGTCTTTTCACCCGACCGCTCCGCGAACATGAACTGTCCGCTCAGATCGTCCAGAGCGCAGGTCAGAACACTTCCCTGACGGCTTTCTTCCTTTATCAGCTCCCAGTTATCGAAATAACTGTTGTAGCGGTACAGACCCGCCGTCCCCGGGATATCCGCGGCCGCGTCTCCGTCCGGTCCCACAGATCCGTCCGCCGCAGCGGCGTCGAAACGGAGGATGACCGGCTTGGCGAAATTCTCATTGTAAAGCTTTTCAAAGGAGAACTGTCCGCTGAGAGCCTTGTCCCCTCCGGCCAGCATCGAAGTGTCTGCAGCGGGATTCTTTTTGTACATCACGATTCTGTTTTCTCTGGCAACAGTGCCCACGGGCACCACCACCGTGACGTTTTCCGCGGTCTGCACGCTGGTCTGACGGGTGGGATGGGCCTCGATCACCTTGATGATATTCTCCTGGCCCAGTTTATCCGTCAGTGCTTTCAGGTCGGCCGCCAGCCGTGCTGGGCCGCCGCCGCGTTGGAGACTGCACTGCCGGCCGCCGCCGCGCTTGACAGCGCCATATTGGAGGCCGCGCCCTCAGCCGGGCGGATCACGATAGATGCCGCCCTCTCGCTGACGCCGGAGATCTTCAGCCCGCCGGTCACGGCGGAGGCGGTGATGATGCTGCCGCCCTCAGTGAACAGGATGGGCGCCGTGGTATCTTTCGTGAATGCAAACACGCCCTCCTTCTTCGTCAGATCGCTGCGCGCCGTATCTCCGCCCCGGTTTCTGGCCGTGTACACCACAGAGTGATCGCCGTCCTCCAGGGGCACGGACACCTCCCAGACGCTCTTATACTCGTCGGGATAGCTGTAGACCGAACCGTTGACGGTCAGCGAGAGCCGCACATCCTGATCAAAGGTATATTTCGCCGTAAAACGATCTCCCTTCAGCCATCTGCTTCCGTTTTTCTCTTCCAGCGCGTCGGTCTGCATCCCGATGAGCTTCGGCGTGTTGACCGCCGGCAGTTCCACAGGGGCGGAGTCGGTGGAAGAGCCGTAGAACACCCGATTCTCATCGTACGCGCCGCCGGTCTGAGGCGCAAACTTTGCAGGAGTCACGGTGACGTGATAGCTCTCCCCCGGTGTGAGCGGCCGGATCGCGTAGGTATCCCGGACGGCGCTGCCGCCGGCCTCCAGAGCGCTGCCGCTGGTTCCCAGTGCAGAGCCGCTTGTTTCCGGGACGCCGGCGCTTGTCCCGGCGGCCAGGAAGCCCGAAACGGTTTTGCCGCCGCCCACGTAGATATTGTCCGCGCCTTCAATGCCGGACCGAAGCATCTCATAACCCGGCACCGGATGACCGGAACCGTCCTTCAGCTCCACGAACAGATCGGTGACTCCTTCCGCCTTCGCCCTCTCGATGCCGCCCATGCTGACGCGGAAGGCTCCGTCCCCCGCCGGGATCAGCACAGCGCTGCTCAGCGGGGAGGGCTGCTCCGCGTTTGTCCAGCTGATGGGGTTGGCCTTGTCCACACAGGTGAACGCGGTCTCCCCCTCCGTCATCAGCGAGTAGACGGCGTAATACGTCCCAGTGGCCAGAGTGTCGGGGATCGGCAGCGTTCCGCCGGATATCCCGCTTCCTGTGATAGGGGCGCTGTTCACCGGCGTGCCCAGCTGGTTTTTCCTCTCCGGATCTGCACTGTACGCCTGCCTGCCCTGGGCCTCAAGCGTCTCCAGCGCGTCCGGATTCTCGGTCAGATAGACCTGCAGCTGTGAATGATCCTTCAGACCCTCCGTGGCAGTCGTGTAGCGGAAGCTCCCGCCGCTGCCGCTGTACGAGGTCTGGGCGCTTGTCAGTCTGGCCACCGCCCCCGCGCCGTATACGGCGTAGTTTTCGGTGTCCACCGCGGAGGAAGGGGTGAAACCGACTTTTATGACCGTTCCTTCGCTGTACTTATCACTGTGGACGGACAGCAGCAGTCTCTGCTTCCCGGAGTTTATCATGAAGTTGCCTTCGCCGGACGTTAGATCCGCCTGTGTGAGCGGCACTTCGGCGCCGTCCGCCGTCAGCTTGACGTCTCCGATGGCCGGCGCGGCGGCGTAGGGGATCTCGATAAACAGCGTGGAGGCCGCGGCCATGGCGTCGTCCACCGTAAAGCTCAGGGATTTTTCTGTTTCATCGCCGAAGACAGCCGGGCTGCGACTTCCGGAACGTCCGCTTCCGAATACCGGCGCTCCGTTCTCATTGACTGCCAGCGGACTGATGTTGGAGCCGTAGAGCACCCGGCCCTCCGTATCGAACTCAGCCCCTTCCGCCCTTGCGGACAGAACGCTGTCCAGCATGGAACCGGGCGCGTACATCGGTTCGCTTCCGGAGCTCACGTCCACGCCGTCGCTGCCCCAGTAGTAGACCACATTCACATAGTCGCCCATAAACTTGGCGCTGGCTCCCACCGATCTGGTGGACAGGTAACCTTCCGCGTTGGCGATCTGCATGCCTCCCATGATCGGTATGATGTCGGGCACGTTCACATTTCCGAAGAGAACGCCCCTCAGCTCGCCGTCCCCCATATGCACGGTGACGCCGCCCACGATAGCGCTGGAGAGGATCTCCACCTGGCCCGTGAGCGTGGCGTAGAAGGGGCTGGCCCACTGGGCCTCAAAGATTCCCTTCAGCGTGACAGATGGGATATTGGCCATCCCCAGCGTCGCTTCCCCGTAAAAGCTTCTGGGGGATATGCGGATCTCGCCTCCCCCGCGCAGGACTTCAAAGAGATCGACCCCCACGCCCAGTTTGATGGTCACCGGGGGCAGCCCCTCGAAGTTCCCGCTGAGTGTGTCGTAGATATCGCTGATGCCGCCTTCCAAAGCGTTCAGCGACATGACCGGCGGGATGATCCGCACTGACTGCAGGCCTCCCAGGCCGAATTCCATGGAGTCAGGAACGGGGATCTTTACCTTCTGATCCTCCGAGACCGGCAGCATCTTGATGCTGAGGGTCGCGGAACACTCGACGACCTTCAGGCCCACGCCTCCCTGGATCGAGTAGACGTTATCAATGGTGTTGATGGTCAGCGTCATGCTGGGCCCCGCCTTCACCATATCGCCGAAAAAGGCTTCCGGCAGGCTGGCTTCCACCGTGGTGTTGATGCCCAAAAATCCCACGCTGCCGTCCTTTTTCTGTCCGAACATAATGTCGTCGATGGCCACCGACGCCCCAAGACCCGCCAGACTGTTCAGCGGGTTGCCGCCGCCCGATTTATCACCCTCCTCCGGTTTATTGCCGGAATCGGCCTCGGGCGTGGGCACGGGCACTTTGGCGTCCGATCCCTCCGTGCCGCCGGAACTGCCGGAGCCGCCGCCCTCTTCCTCGTCGCCGCCCCCAGGCAGACCGGGGATCTCGAAGAAATTGAGAGCCACTTTCCCGCCAAAATTCACGGCGTAGCCCTTGCTCTCCTCGG
The DNA here is from genome assembly GCF_900605495.1 of Bacilliculturomica massiliensis. Lineage (GTDB taxonomy): Bacteria > Bacillota > Clostridia > Peptostreptococcales > Anaerovoracaceae > Bacilliculturomica > Bacilliculturomica massiliensis. The sequence continues at coordinate 489,896 of NZ_LR027603.1, read as the reverse complement.
GATCGTAAGCTCCGCCCAGTGAAGACCAGTCCTCGGTCAGCGTGCCGTAGTTGAGCTGGAACAGGAAACCCGCCACCTTCTGCAGTATGCCCATGCCTCCGGTGGCGTCTATGGTGATATCTCTGGTCAGCAGCTCCTTTTGGGGATTATCCACATTCTCCAGCTTTTCTCTGTTGTGGGTATAGTAAAATCCATTGTCAAACTGGATCTCAAAGCCCCACTTGAAGAAGGTCATGCCGCCTACCACGCCCAGATCTCCGCCGCCGTGGACGCGGATCCCCTTCACGCTTCCGTTATCCTTTATTTCGGTGAGATACAGCAGCTCGTCTGTGTTGCCGTAGGTGAGGATGTTGTTGATGGTCACCTGATCGTCGTTGGGATCGGCGTAATAGAACTGATCGGAGCCGTCGTCGTAATACTTCACGGCTCCCCGGAGCTCAAGCATGATCTCTTCGTAGGGACAGTCCATGCCCCGCAGTCCCCGGTCCTCCACGTACTGTTCAAATTCCTCCTCCGTCTCAAAGGGGACGATGACGTAAGAGGTTCCCCGGTTCCCCGTCCTCATGACGGTAAGAACGCCGTATGTCTTGGTCACCAGCTCCGGGTTGTTGGATACCAGCAGCGTGCCGTCCGGAATGATCCTTCCGCTGCCGTTGTCGAACAGGCCCGCCAGTCCCCCGGTAAAACGGAATACCAGCCGGTAGGTCCCCATGGCCATGTCTCCGGAATACCGGACCACCAGCGTGTCGGAGTTCTTTCCGATGAAGCTCACGTCCGACTTGACGCACTGATAGACCGCCCCGGTGTCCACGTTTTCAAAGTAAGCGTTCCACTGGGTCCCGTATGTATTTTTCAGGGTGGCCTCGCTGAAGCTTCCCTTCAGCGTCACCATCTTCGTGCCGCGGAAATAGACCTCCCCCGGCTCCATACTGTCTACGGTGAAATCCGGCAGGTTCCCCTCCACGGAGGGAAGCAGCACGTAATCCCGGTAGAGTACCTCCGACAGACTGGTGCTCAAAGACGCGACGAATTCCGAGGAAATATAGTAGGTCTGCTCCTTCGCCCGGAAGGTCCACTCGTAGGTCAGGATATCGCCGGGGCTGATGATGCCGATGCCCAGCACAGAGCCTGACGCGTCGCAGCCGGAGGGCTTTTGGATCACCTCCAGATTGTCCTCAAAGTTCAGCATAACGACGGAGTTGTTGTGCGTCTCTGCGTTGTCGATGGTGTTGTCGATCTTGACGGACAGCGTAAACTCCCCGTTGTTCTTATAACCGTCTCCGGTCTCGTTTAGCTCCGGCGCATTGCTGAAGCTCATGGAAACGTTAGGGCCGTTCTCCGTCTTCTGATAGGAAAAATCTCCCACTCCGTACATCAGCTCCAGCGTGCGCTCCGACCCCTGGGCGCAGCTCTTCGGACTGAAGTAATACAGCGATGCAGTATCCGCCGTATTCAGGCTGTTGGAAACGGAGGTGAAGCGCATGCTGCGGTCTGCCGTGTAGTCCCACTTCGTGTTGGCCAGATTCCACCAGTGTCCCACCACCGCCCGGTCCGGCGTCTCCGCGCCGGACCAGCTGTTGAGAATGGCGTAGGCCATCACGTTGGGATTGCCGTAGTCGTCCATGAATCGCAGCTGAGTCGGCACCGCCGTTCCGCCTGCGTCGTCCATATCGCTCTCATAGAACATCGGCATACCGCCCTCGGCGATGACAAAAGGCGCGTCGTTTTCGCCCAGCGCATTATCCAGAAGCACCCGGATCCCCACCTGCGGGTTCCCGGCGGCGCCGACGTTTTTGACCGTATAACGCAGGCCTACATTGCCGCTCAGCGGGTTCACCGCGTCGCTCTTCAGCTCCGCCAGCTGGGTGATCTGGATCCCCTTTATGGTCCAGCTGATGCTCAACGTCTGATTGCCCGGATCCTGCACGGGCTGGGAGAGCTGACTGTCCAGTCCGAGAAATCCGTAATCCTTCCCGAACACGTAGTCCTCCCCGTCGATGCGGACTGTAGTGTAGCTGGTCTGACTGCCTCCGTCATAGAGCAGGGGCATATTATTGTCCTTCGCCTTCTGCGGATGTCCTTCCAGCGTGCCGACCATGAACGCCCCTGTTTTCGTGTTGAGGGTATATTTCATATAGGTGTTGCTCAGCGTCAGCTCCGTGTCCTCCGCCGCAGATACGCCGGCCGGCGCCGGTCCCAGGACCAGGATCAGGGCGAGAAGACCTGCGATCATTCGTTTCATCATATGCCTCCTTTCAGTTCACCCAGATTTTAACGGTAAAGGACTCCATGGTGCCTGTGCGCACCAATACGGTATACCACCGTCTGGGAGTCACCTGCTGCACGAAGCTCTTCCCGTCCGGGCCCGGCGTCATGGGAACGCCCCTCCGCTTCAGTTCCGCCGCATTGTACTTGCCCGCCGCCATGGAGGCGAACAGCTGACCGCTGTAATTTTCCACGCTGACGGTGATCTGGCCTCCGAAGCTCTCCGCCGTGTCGCCGTCTGGAAGCTTTCCGTCTACCAGCACGCACAGGTCGTCCTTGCCGAACAGCCGTATGGTGCGGGCAACGGCAGTCTCGTTCCCGGCGGCGTCCACCGCCGAGTAGGTGATGGTGTAGGGCTTTTTCATGTCGAAGGTGTTGGCCGACAGATCATTGGGATCGAAGCTGCCGAAGTCGATCCTGACGTCCTCTTTTTTCATGGCCGTATACGCCCCGTCCTTAAAGTCGCCCGCAGTAAAATCATAGAGATCGTTTTTATCGTAAGCCGCCTGATTCTGCTCAAAATAAGCAAGCGTCTGCCCATTGTTGAACACGATCACCGGGAATCCCTTATCTATGACGTCGGTCTTGAACAGCAGATTTGTGGCGGCGGTCCGCTGATCCTCGAATACGAAGTTCTGCGTCACGTTGCCAGGCAGCGTCTTCACGAAGGTATCCGCGTAGTCCGCTCCCTTTTTCCCGACCTCCCTGACAGGCAGATTGGTCTTGATCGTGAGCTCCATATCCTGATTGGTGACCGGATAGTCCTTTTCCAATATTTCTACGTACCTGTTTACCGGCGCTTTGTTTCCCGTCACCACAGCGTCCGATGCATTGTACTGCCAGGCTACGTCGGTGACCTCCGGCAGCGCGCTGCTCAGACCGTCGATCACAAGATCAATGGTCTGGGTGTTTCCCACCAGGTCGGAAAGGATGAGACGGTAGAGACCGTTTCTGCGGATGCGGACCGCCTGGATCCGGTCCAGCGTGGTCCCTGTTTCGGCGCTGCCGCCCACAAAACCGGCGTCCAGCTGCCGGAAGGAATCCAGTGTGATCTCCGACATAGGATCGTCGCCGCCGGCCGGCTCAAAGGTCACCAGCGCGGATTCCGTGGTGTAGGCGACGTTGGCCTGGACCTGCGGCGGCGCGGCGTCGATATTGGACACCGCCGCCGTTTTTTCCACCCGGTAAGCCGCCGTAGAAGCCACCACGTCCACGGTTCCGTTGGTACTGAACTGGAACCGGTTTCCGGCCAGCCGCTTCACCGCTCCGGTGGAAGAGGTCACCGTGACCGACGCGGTCTGGTTCGTAACCGCCCGCACGATGACGGGATTTCTGGTGAGCGTGTCCTCCGGGATGGAGTAGGTAAAGGTCAGTTCCAGCGGCTTGTCCACAATACCGCCCCCTGCGATATTGTCCACGGTCAGACTGCCGGAATGCACCGTATACTGGCCCTTTGTAACCGTATACGTATAGATATCGTTCTTTTTCGTCACCGCCGTCATTTCTCTGTACGATCTCCCGTTCAGCGGGACCATTCCGTTATCCTTCAGCGGCACCGCCTGCCCCCTGCTGTCCTTCAGACTGATGTCGGAAGCCTGAAGATCGGAGGCCAGCACATCCAGCGTGATCGTGACCTGCTCCGCCTCCGGCGTTTTCGGCGTCCAGTCCGCCAGAGCGAAGGCCGCCGGCGAGGGCTGGCTGTAGCCGGTAGTCTCGTTTGTCACATTTCCATCCTTCTCCACCTCGAAAACGAAGGTCCCGCTCTGGCCCGGCAGGAAGGCGTAATCGGGAGAGCCTCCGTTGTTTCGGATGGCCGTGCCGCTGGTCAGCAGCTCGATCCTGGCAAACACCACGCTGTAGTTCATGCCTGGAACCGCCGTCTTCCAATTTCCATCCGCATCCTGATACTGGTAGCTCAGCCTGTAATCGTATCCCTTCTTCGGTCCCGGCATCCCCGGGTCCGGAACATCGCCGCCGTAGACGCCGCTGACTTCTCCTATGATCCCGGCGCGATTTACCGCCTTTGCGTCGAGCTTCACGATGGAGTCCTCGGAAAACACTCTGTAATAGGAAGACGCGCCCAGACCGTCCGCCTGTGTCTGCTCCACACCGTCGATCCATACCTGAAGCTGATCGAGACCGGACCTTCCGTCGTAGGCGGAGACAGCCAGCGCCCAGCTTCCTGGCGTGGACACTGATCCGATCGCTCCCCCTGTCAGCAGGCGCACGTCGATATTGGGCTTCGTGCCCTGTACCTTGAATTTTACCGCGATGTCCCGTTCCTGTCCCAGGGTGACGTTCACCGCTTTGATCACAGTATCCCTGCCGAAGGGATCTGCCGGACTGGCCTCGTTGGGCCGCAGCAGCAGCTTTTTATAGACCGTGACGCCCTGTGCGGCCAGAGCCGCCAGCCGCTCGTTTCCCGAAAGCTCGGCAGAGCCGGCTTGCTGGGAATTTCTCCTGTCCACCACCGGGATCAGACTGGCTTCATTCTCAAAATAATAGTACTCTTCTTCCCCCTGGCCGGGTTCAACGGACAGGGCCAGATCCTTCATCTCCCCCGCGCCGCCGTCCTCATACAGAGGGATCCAGTCGCTTCCGTTCCACAGAGTCTTCTCTCCGTAGTCCGTGTAATACTCCACTTTCGTGGAGATAGCCGGATACGTGATATCGTAATCCGCCTCGTCAATGGATATGACTTCGAGGCTGCTGCCTCTGTAATTGGTAAACAGCAGCTCGAATGTCTTCCCGGGGGTGAAGAACAGCTCCTGTTCATGAATGAATTGATCCTCGGGAGCGTTCATCGCATAGTTCTTTACCACCGCCATCATTTTATCGTAACGCTCCGGCTCTTCATATTCCATACTGCTCAAATACAAAGCGGCGTCGGTGACGTCGGCGCCGATGAACTCTGACAACATCTCCCGGCTGACCGGAAGAACCGTGCGTTCCATGGGCATAGTTCCCTTCACCGTCTGGATACCCGCTGCCTGCGACTCGTCGAAGAAGATCTTAGGCGTATATCGTCCCAGCTCGCCGGGCCTGGACACGAATACGCCGCCTGCCCATGACGGCCTGAAGTCGCCGCTTGCCGGCGTATAGGAGGTGATTATGGGCACCCACACTTCGCCCCCCGGCGTCTGAAGCTTCGCGCTGACCCAGAGAGCAGCGCCTGCCGGCACTTCCTTCAGCACCACGGAATAGGATTCCATCGCGCGGATGAAAGCGCCCTCCGTCGTACCTGAATATAAGTCCTGGTATGTCACATCCAGTACCCGGCGGCTCAGAGTCAATCGTCCGTCGTTCTGATACTCCCTGAATCGGTCCACATCGGCCTGGGTCACCGGAAACGCCTTCAGATCCACAGCGCCAAGCTGACTGTCTCCGTTCTGGTCCGGCACGTCTCCATATCCATTCAGACCTGTGGTTGGGGCGGACAACGCGAATTCAACCGCTGGATACAGATACGAGTAGAACTCGAATCCATTTCTCTCGTATCCGGCGTATCCGCCCTTAAATCCCACGTTAGAAACGGGATCTGAGGTCGTCAGTCCGTCTTCTTCGGTCCATTTCCATTTCTGATTGCTCTCCTTGAAGGCGGCGTACGGTCCCTCCGCGTTTTCCACCACCGACTGCTCCGGGTCCGCCGCCTGCTCTGGGAGATAATCTACTTTTATTTTCTTTTCTTCCATTCTGAACGATACGTCACGGTCCAGCCCCCTGGCCTGAAAGACGGGCGTCAGAGTCACCGTGCAGTTTTTCCTGATCTTTATGCTGTCCACAAAGCCGTCGGAGGAGATCACTTCCACGTAATCCGAATAATTCCGATAGTCCACGCCATTGGTTTCATCGTAGTGGATCACATCGTAAGGCATTGTCTTGTTGTCGTGGGAGACCTGAGTCTCCGTGATGCTCAGGCCCGCTATCGTCGTGACTCCCACTATACCGTAGGGGTCTGTCTTCCTGAATTCGTACTCCGCCGTCCCCGCGCCGCCGGTCTTTTCCATGAGCTGAGGCGCATAATTCAGGCCGTACTCCGGCACGGCCCTCACCGCGGGGATCTCCGTGTAGCCGCCCCGTATATAACCGCCCATATCCGTCGCCACGCCGACCAGACCCCCGTCGCCCACCCCGCAGATCGGAGCGTCCTGGGCGTTCCCTTCCAGGCAGCCGGAAGCCTCGTTGTACTCCACATCGTAGGAGAGATCCGGTCTGTATATTCCGGCTTTCGTGCCCAGCAGACTGGCTGCTCTCACCTGGGTGCACCTGCCGTCAGGATAGAGATCGTAATTGTGAAACTCAAGGGAATAAGCCAGATCCGCCGTAAGGGAACCATTGGTCTTTTCCGCAAAGAGAAGACTTCCCCCATCCAGCAGGTCCCCTCCCGTCAAAACGCCTGTGCAGTCCCCCGAAAGCCTGATATTTTCTATATTCAGCTTCCAGTCCGTCTGAGAATTGTCGTATCTGAAAGGTCCGAAGACCGCGGAGGTCATTCCGAGCGCATTCTCCGCTTCCACGTACAGCTCGTAGTACCCGGAGCTCAGTCCGCCTCCCGTGGTCAGGCCGTCGCCGCCCAGCAGCGCCGGGTCGATGCTCAGATGACCTTCCTCCAGGGCGCTGTCGCTCATAACATCGCCTGCCTCAAACCCTGCTGCTCCCTCTCCGATAGCCGCGCCGGTGATTTCGCCGGGCCTACGGATCTCCCAGTAACCACCCGTTATCTCGGCTGTAGACGACAGATCGATCTGCAGCGGCTGGCCCGCATACCGCTGTGGTTCCCCTAACGTCCTGCATGCCACCGCCGGCTTTTCCGTACAAAAATCGAAGGTATATTCCGCGCTGACTACACTGTCCAGCTGCTCCCACGGCGTCCCTTTTACGGGATCGGAGATGATGATGCTGAGCCGGTAAGGGTGGTTGAAATAAGTGGAGCGATAGGCTGGAGCGATCATTGGACTCCACCTGAGCTGATCCTCCTTGCTGCCGATAGCCGGATCCGAGCTTCTATGCATCGTATAAGGCTGGCTCACGTAATCGAGATTCGCCCCGGGGATGAGATTCGTCCAGCAATACCAGACCTCGTAGCCTTCCACCGTATCGCCGAAATCCACATTGACCTCCGTGACAGGTCCGTCGCCTGACGTTTCCTGACCGTCGAAAAACCTGGTTACTGTTATGGCTCCTTCGCTTACGGACTCCAGATTTCTGTAGGTCACTGCCTGGCTGCGCGGCTTCCGCTCCTGTTCCCTGGAGTCATTCCCCAACTGATCCACAGCATAGTACTCCAGGGCGCCGACGAAGGTGCTCTTGGCCGGGATCGTCAGCGGCGCCGTCCAGGTCCCGTCGGATTCCTCCTGAGCATCCAGCCAGCCCTCATCTGCGCCCGGCTTCTCACCGCCTTTAATATAGCGGTATTTCACCGCTATTACGGGGCTGACGTCCTTCGCCTGGATGATCCAGCTCACCGACTGCTCCAGACTTCCGTCCGAATCGACGAACTCTTCACCGGGGCTGGCGGAGAGTTCCGGAGCTTTGTTGTCCAGCTTCACCTCCCCGACGGCGGAGATCTTTCTGGTGTTTGCGTCCATGGCCGACAGGCCGATATTCACGATCTGGTCTATGTACTGGTCCTGTGTCGAGCTTACGGTCATGGCAGATCGGCTCTCTCCATCCAGATTAGCCGCCACATTGTAGCCATACCAGTATCCGGCCGGCTGATCGAGCCGGCCTCGCACGTCGTCCTCCTCCACCAAGTTTCCTTCTCCATCGCGCAGCTCAATGGTGGACATGCTGCGCTTCGTCGACAGGAGCATGGTCACCATGCCCTTCATCGCTCTCAGCCTGCTGCTGTCGGAATCCTGGCCGGCCAGCATATAGTACGGCGTGCTGGTTGGATACACTTCCTCGTCGTCGCCGGCCGCATAAAGTTTCCAGCCCCTGGCGTATCCTGTATCCGAGACGTTTTGGATCTTTTCATTCTTATATCTCAGGTCGTTATCCAACGGTTCGGCTACAATATCAACTTTCGCCTGAGACTGACGGAAGAACTGTCTGGGCAGTATTGTCTCATACGCGGTCACGCCTCCGATCTCAGTCCTCTCCGCTTTTATATTGGTGTAAAATGATTCCTCCCCAAGCGCGGTTCCCTGGCGCGTCTGAAAGCTCTGCAGCTCCTCATAGCTGTTGTAGTCCGACCACATTTTTCGTGAAAAGGGGGTCGTCTCCCAGAAACCCGGCGGATGTATTCCGATCGCAGCGCTGGTCAGCAGGGCTCCGCGGAGATCCCAGTATTCCACCGACCTGCCATTTTCATAGACCAGGTGGGTGGACGTCACATCGTCCCCGCAGTACAGATCGATCATCCCATTGCGCAGAGCCGGGTCTGTCGTATAACCCGGCCAGGAACCATAGCGGGCGTCAAGCTTGTAGATGCCCTCCGATCCCTCCACATATTCAAACACAAGCCCCTTCTTCAGCGGCTCCTCTGTCCGGTGAATGCCGTCGGGCGCAGGCTTGTAGATCGCCGCCTTAAACCCCTGCGGATATGTGCGGAGAGGCTCTATGTTGAGCTTGATATACACATTCTGATCTTCATCCGGCAGGTGTTCTCCCAACAGCTGCTGGATATAGTAACGGGGCATGTCCTCATAGTGAGGATTCACAACGGTTACAGAATCCATCCCCGGCGTGCGCGTATCAAAAGCGGCTCCCCTCATGGTATAGCTTCTGCTGCTGTTTCCCATGCTGTTTTGGCCGAAATAATCCCTGACGGTTTTGGCCGGATCGTTGGGGTCTGCGTTATAAAAGATCACGTCCGAACCCACGATGCCGTCAGGCACTCTGACTTCGTACTCGAACTGTGTGAACTCGCTGTCCCCAACCATGCCCTGATAAGTAAATCTCAGCGGGACTTTACCTCCCATCAGCATTCTCAGATTCTCCGCTCCGGCAGGGTCTACAGGCTCGTCGAAGGTCACTCTCACGATGATCTTCGATCGCCGGCCATACAGGTCTCCGCCCAGCGGTTCTCCCCCGGAGACATAGTCCACGGAGGAGACCTGAGGCGGCTTCAGATCCCGAAGCATGACAAAGCACTGGGTCCACTGAGGTATCTCCCCGTCGCTCACATCGGTCCAGCCCCCGCTCCAATCCGGGAGGACCGGCATATCTCTGATATCGTAGGCCCAGGAGCATTCCTCCATATCGGACACATCGTACCACTGACTGAAACGGATAAACTGATCATCTCTGCCCGGCAGCGACTTCTGCGTTTCCTTTGCCGTGTAGAAGCTGCCGCCCTTCATGGTTCCCACCGTGTCCGTGGCGGTGACCACGCCCGCCATCTGCATCTCCACGTTGCCCGGCTTTTCAAAAGCCCTGCGCAGCACCGGCGTTTCCCTGGCGATCCCTTTGGGGTAGATGTACGTGCCTCCCCCCTTGCTCTCCACAAAGCCCGCGCTGCGGAAAGCTTCCACGTTGTTATAGGCGGAGAACTGCTCCTGGGAGGGACGTTCCTCCTCCGGATCCGTGCCTCCGCCGTCGGCCCTGAAAAATTTCAGCTTCGCGTACAGATCGCCGGCTGCCGTCTGCGCCCCGTACGCGGTCAGCGCGGCCGGCGCTGAAAACGCCAGATTGACGGTCAGCAAGAGAACCATAACAAATGCCGTCTGCTTTTTCATATCATCACGCTCCTGTTTTCCACATTCTGTTCAGCCCGCGGTCCTGTCCGCCGCGTTTTATTCTTTTATTATACCGAAGCTCAATTTGAATCATAATCGGCCCGTATGAGGCTTCTCCGACATTTTTTCAGTTTTTTTAACGTTCAAAAGACAGGACGGGCTGAGGTTTTTTTGCCGTCCGGCCGCATCCTGTTCGTATCTGTAAATATTTATGTTGTCTATTTCTCATACCGGATGAGATAAAAAAAGAAAAACTTCCGAATTTACGCTTACAATTTGTTGAGCTTTGGTTCGTATTCGGATCTCTGTGTTATATTAAATCGAAAGAAACCGCCCCTAGATCTGTTCACATGAACGGAACGTTAAACATACCGGAGGTCTACTCATGCCAAACAAACGGATCAACGCCCGTATCGAAGGGCTGCTGAATGAAAAATATACGCCCGCCGCGCTGCCGGATATCTACGCGCCCCGCCACAATCTGATGGCGGTTTTTCAGCGGGCCTCCGAGAACCGCTTCGTCTTTGTAGGCGCCCCCTCCGGCTCCGGCAAGACCGTTTCCGCTCAGCTCTGGCTTAAGAGATCCGGACGCAGGAGCGTGTGGATCGGCCTGGACCGCTACGACGACTCGCCGTCTGTTTTTTTCAAGCTCCTCTCCAAGGGATTGTATTCCGTCTGTCCGGAGAATGAGAATATGCTGAAGATCATCACCAGTCCGGCCTTTTCCTCCGTCCCAGTAGAGCACACGGTGCAGCTGCTTTCAGAGCTCTACGCCGGGAAGGGCTCTTACGCTCTGGTACTGGACGATATGCACGTGATCGACAACGGGGAGATCCTCAAGTCTCTGCCCGCTATTCTCCGGCGGCTTCCCCGCTCCTTTGTGGTCCTGATCCTCTCCCGGGGAGAGATCCCCGGAGAATTTCAGTCTCTTTTCCGCGAGGAGGCCCTGAGCGTGATCACCCAGGATAACCTTCGTTTTACAGAGGAAGAGATCCTTCAGTACTTCAGCAGTCTAAACCAGAGACTCACCGCTGAAGAATCGCGGTTCGTCTGCAACGTTACCGGGGGCTGGGCCATCGGCGTCAACGCCGTGGCGAAATCTGGGATCCCGGAAGAAAGCATCGCTTCCGGCTTTGCCCGCTATTTTGAGATCCACATCTGGAACCGCTGGGAGCCGCGGATCCGGGAATTCTGCCTGAAGACTTCGGTGGCCGATGAATTTGACGCCGAGCTGGCGCGGCTCCTCACCGGCGAGGAAGACGCCCTGCCGATCATGCGGGAGCTGAGCCGCGCTAACGATTTTCTCAGCAACCTGCACGATGATACTTACCGCTATCACCATATGTTTCTGGATTTTCTCCGGTCTCAGACCGCAAAAAACAAGGCGGATACCAGCGGACTTTACAAGCTGGCAGCCGATTACTACAAGTCGAAGGGCGACTACTCCAAAGCTCTGCGCTTCTGGGCGGCCAGCGGAGATTTCCGGGGGATCAGCGGATATCTCTATTTGTTTCTCTTTGAAAACAACCGGGGAGCCGTGGCGGAGTACGCCGACTTTCTCTCCACCTTTTTTTCCGGCGATTTTCCCGCCGAGGCTTTCGGCCAATTCCCGCCTCTCCACATCGCGGCGGCCTGGTATCACTACCTCACCAGCCACCGGGAAGAGTTTGAGTCCCACATGGACGCCGTGTATCAAAATCTCCCCTCCATCGCCCTGGCGCAGTCCAAATTTGTGGAGTATGCGATCCTGGCCTACAGCGTGGACTACCGCACCAGTATTCTGGACAAAATTAAAAACTTCAGTAAATTTGGCCGCTACATCCATCAGTTTACGGCGGAGGGACTGGCCACCAGCATCGCCTCCTTCACGCAGAATCTTCCCTTCATGCACCGCAGCAATCTGGACTATTCCGACCTGAGCCTGGACCCGGCCAGCCGGCAGGGCGTGGCGAAAACCTTCGCCCTGTTTCTCGGACCGGAATGGAACTACCTGCAGCACCACATCTGGGCCTGTTTCGATTACGAGCGGAATCATCTGGACAGCGCCCTGCTGCAAAACTCCCGGGCTCTGGAGCTCCTGAACGGAGACAGCAGGCCCGAGGGCCGCATTTGCGTCTGCATCCTGCAGATCTCCATCCTGTACCGGCTGGAGCGGTTCGAGGAGGCTGAGACGGCCGGCCGCGTCCTTGAGGATTTTGTCCGTTCCTCCGCCAAGTTTTTCCTACCCAATCTGGCGGCTTTTCAGGTCAGACGGCGGCTTTGGCACGGCGACCGGGCGGCGGCTCGGGACTGGCTCGCTCAGTACTTTGTGGTCGAGACCGACCACGTGGAGCTGTTCCGCATCTACCAGCACTTTTCCACCGCCCGCGCCTATCTGGTCCTGAACAGGACCGAAGAAGCCATGGGCTACATCGGCATGCTCCGGCGGTACGGCCGGGAATTTAACCGCCCTCTGGACGAGGGGGAGGCCTGCGTGCTCCAGTCCGTTCTGGAGTGGGCTCTGGGGCAAAAAAAAGAAGCGGTCTCCACGCTGGAGACCGCCCTTGGGATCCTGCAGCCCTATTCCTTCACACGCGTCGTGGCCGACGAAGGCGCCGCCGTCCTGCCCGTGCTGAAGCGCCTGTACGCCAGGCTGAGCAGGCAGGATCACAGGAATGAGACACGCCAAAGGAAGGAGACCGGCCCGTCCCTGTCCTGCGTAAACGAGATCATGCTGGCCGCCTACCGGTTTTCAAAGGGCCGCGCCGGCGTCGCCGCAAATATCCGGCGAAAGGACAAGCCCGTCAAGCTGTCCCGTCAGCAGCGTCAGATGGTGCTGCTGCTGTCCCTGGGTTATCGTGGCACCGCGATCGCAGAACGCACCGGACTTTCCCTCTCCACGGTCAAAAGCCACCTCACCGCGGCTTACCGGAAGCTGGAGGTGAACAACGCCATGGACGCCGTGATCAGGGCCAGGGAGCTGGGACTGATCGAATAGAATGAGCCAACCCCAAAAAGATGAAACTGATCCGCCCCCTTTCTCTGGGGCAAAAACCTCATACTTTTTTCAGCTCAGTGCAATATCATCCGAAAATAAAGTTGGAAAAACCTCATACCGTATGATTTTATATCTTTCAGCCCTGTGCTAAGCTCATTTTAAAAATGAGGGGAAGATATCGTTCGTTTCTTAAAAGAAAAGCGAGGGAAACCGGAAGGCCGGAAAGCCGCGGCGGATGAAGCGCGGCTGACCGGTCATATCCTGGAGACGGCAGGCAGCTCTTTCAGAGCGGTTCGAAACGCTCCTGTCCGGCCGCTCATAAAATGATAGGAGGGAAAGAGCATGAAGAACAGAACACACAAACGCAGCCTATCGCTGCTGCTGTGCGCCGCCCTGCTGTTGGGACAGCTGAGCTCGGCGGCATATGCGGAAACCACGCCGTCAGGCGCCGGGGGGCCGCGCGGTCACCGCCGGCCGCACACGACGGAATGCGGCTATATGGTGGCCGAGGGTCAGCCCTGCGGCTTTGTCTGCCAGATCTACAGCGGAGAGAAAGAAGACGCCAGACCCGCGCCGGGACCCATCGCCCTCGCGGACGTCAGGCGGATGGGAGCGGAAAACGTCCCGTCGAACGCGCAAGGCGTTCAAGACGTTGTTTTGGAAGTGACTTTTAACGACAACGGCGACGGCGACGAGATGGAAACAGCTATTGAAACCGCTCTTGCCGCCCTTCCGCCCGGCGACAAAATGACCGTCACCGCCATCGAGCTCACCGGCAGCGCGGTGGAGATCACAGGACAAAATTGGAGATATCTGTTAGAGCGGTTTCACAGGGATAGCGGCTGGGACAGTCTGACAGCCCTTGACTTGTCCCCCATGGCGAACCTTAAAACCATGCGAAACGATACGATTATTCAGGTAGGCAACATAACAAAACTGCAGACGCTGACCCTTCCGGACGGCCTGACTCAAATTGGGCAGTATGCGTTTTATCACTGCTCAAACCTGGACCTGCAGGCGCTGCCCAGCGGCCTGACTCAAATTGGGGAATCTGCGTTTTCCAACTGTCCTAACCTTGCCTTGCAGGCACTACCCGAGGGTCTGACTCAAATTGACGGCTATGCGTTTTCCAACTGCACCAGCCTCGCCCTGCAGGCGCTGCCGGAGGGGCTGAAACAAATTGGAGAATCCGCGTTTTCCAACTGCAGGGGCCTCGCCCTGCAGGCGCTGCCCAACGGCCTGACTCAAATTGAGGAATCGGCGTTTTCCGGCTGCGAGAACCTTGCTCTGCAGGCGCTGCCGGAGGGGCTGAAACAAATCGGAGAATATGCGTTTTCCGGCTGCGAGAACCTCGCCCTGCAGGCGCTGCCCAACGGCCTGACTCAAATTGGAGGATCTGCGTTTTCCGGCTGCGAGAACCTTGCTCTGCAGGCGCTGCCGGAGGGGCTGAAACAAATCGGAGAATATGCGTTTTCCGGCTGCGAGAACCTCGCCCTGCAGGCGCTGCCGGAGGGGCTGAAACAAATCGGAGAATATGCGTTTTCCGGCTGCGAGAACCTCGCCCTGCAGGCGCTGCCCAACGGCCTGACTCAAATTGGGGGATCTGCGTTTTCCGGCTGCACCAGCCTCGACCGCATCATTATGGAATCCACCACCGCTCCGGCGATCGCTTCCTCCACTTTCGAGGATACAAGTTCCGGCCTGACCTTTTATGTCCCCAAAAACGGGAAGGGCTATGACAGCGGAGGCTGGGAAGAGCTGCTTACTGTGGAGTACGACCTGACCCTTGACCTGAACACGCTGCAGCTGAAAACCGGTCAAAGTCAAAAACTAACTGCCACGCTGAGACCCACCGGCGCCGTGCCTGTCGTGAGTTGGGAGAGCAGCGACACCGGCGTGGTCACGGTGGACGGAAGCGGCAGCGTGACCGCCGTTTCCACAGGCACGGCCATCACAGCCATCATCACCGCCACCGCCCGGCAAGGAGGCGAAACAGCGAGCTGCACCGTCACCGTAAACCCGTCCGCGCCCAGCGGCGGAGGCGGGCATTCGAGCTCCGGGGGCGGCCGCCAGCGGCGGAGGCGGGCATTCGAGCTCCGGGGGCGGCCGTTCCCGCATCGCGATCACGGCCCCGCAGCCGCCCCAGCCGGACAGCCCTGTGCTGGCCGTGATCGAAACGCCCGTCACGGTGAAAGACGGCGCCGCTGTGGGAACGGCGGACGACGGCGGCACGTCGGAGGCCATTACCAGGGCCCTGAACGCCGCAGAGCAAAAGGGCCGTAAGAATTATGGCATCGCGGTGCAGTACGATGCGGCCACAACAGCGGCCTGCGACGGTTTTTCCATCGCCATCAAGCGGGCGGCCCTTGACCGGCTTGTTGACCCCAACAACAATGTGAAGTACATGACCATCAATACATCCGTTGCGGATCTGACATTCGGACCGGCTCAGCTGGCCGAGATCGCCCGCCAGACCGGCGGGGACGTGACTTTCACTGCCGCCAGAGCCACCGATCTGACCGGGGACGCCCTTTCCGCTGTCGGCTCCCGGCCGGCTTATGACTTAAAGATCAGCTTCCAGAAAGACGGCCGGCCGGTCTATCTGTCCAACGTGGGCAGCGTGTCCGTGGGCCTTGCCTACACCCCCGCCGCCGCGGAAGATGTCGAGGGACTGTATCTCGTCTACGCGGACGGCACGGGCGGCGCGGAATGGCTCTACCCTTCCGGCTATAGGCCGGATCTTGCCGACGGAAAAACAGAAGACGCCCTTCAGCACGACGACAGCGGCAGCGTGGTCGGCTTCATCGATCATTTTTCCGTCTATGGCGTGGGTTACAAGCTCGCCCCGGCATTTACGGACACGGCGGTTCACTGGGCAAAGCGGGATATCGATTTTGTCGCCAGACGCGGCCTGTTTTCCGGCACCGGCGAGACCACATTCAGCCCCGACACCGTCATCTCGCGGGGCATGTTCGTCACAGCGTTAGGACGGCTGGCCGGAATCGACCCGGCGGACTACGCTTCTTCCGGCCGGTTTTCCGACGTTGCCGCCACCGCCTACTACGCCTCCTTTGTGGAGTGGGCGTCGTCGAAGGGCATTGTGAGCGGCCCCGGCGCCAATACCTTTGAACCCGACCGTCCCGTGACCCGTGAAGAGATGGCGGTCATGATGCAGCGGTATGCAGACAAGCTGGGATACGCCCTCCCCGCAGTCCGTGAAGCGGTGGTTTTCGCAGACGACGACGAGATCACCGGCAGCATGAAAGACGCGGTACAGGCCATGCAGCAGGCGGACGTGATGAGCGGCATCCCCCTGGGGACCCTCCCATCCGCCGAAAGCGGAATCCATCCTGAGGACGGCCGCCTGTTCGCCCCGAAAGACGCCGCCGCCCGGGCCGAGGCCGCCGTGGTCCTGCGGCGCTTCGTGGAGATCGTCATCGACGGGGTCGCCGCCGGAAGCTGAACGTTAAAGGACGGCCGCATGGCGGCCGCCATCCATCGAAACATCTCAAACGATAATTGTATTCCTCCGTATTTTATGGTACAATCTTCTATATCAGACGCAGCGCGCCATATCCCGCCATAGTCCCCCCGCCGCAGGCGGGCGGCTGTACCGGACAGGCGCAAAGCAATCGTCATAACAGCATCTACCGCAAGGAGGAACCGATGAAAAAAACACTAACGATCGTACTGGCCGCAATCCTGCTTCTGACTTTGCTGCCCATGAGCGTTTTCGCCGCAGACCCGGTCACCGTCAAACTTGACGACGCCGATGTGTCCTTTCCGGACGCTAAGCCCTTTGTCAACGCCGACGACCGCACGCTGACGCCCCTGTCCCCCATCGCCACGGCCATGGGCCTGAAGGTCACCTGGTATGAGGAGGAGGAAAGCGCCTCGTTTACCCGCAGTTTCACGCCTGAGACTTCTCCCATAGTCGTCAAAGACGGCGACGCCGTCTTCTTTATGGGAAGCGAGACCGTTTCCTTTACTATCGGCAGCAAGGAAGCAGCCTACGTCACTCATTTCTTCAATGCAGACGACAAAGAGATGACTGCACCCATGGACAACATGGGCGTTTCCAAAACCATCGCCATGGACACCACGGCGGTCCTTCAGAACCAGCGGACCTACGCACCCGTAAAGTACCTGGCGGAGACGCTGGGCTACATGGTGGGCTGGGACGAATACACAAATACCGTGATATTGCACTCCACCACCGGAATGCTCAATATAGCATACGAATCCATCCTGGGAAATGGCGGCGATTATTACGCTCTCGGGATCTATAAAGGCCGTTTTGCCGAGATGGCGGGACTGAACAAGATCGAGATCAAGTCCGTGACAGTGGACGGAAAGAACGCCGTCTTTGAACGGTTTACCGAAGAACAGCTGGACAATGACGAGCTGACCCTGGACGACTATCTGGACGGCGGCTATATCAGATACGATTTCAAAGGGAAGACCGATTCTTCCATCTACCAGATCGCCGTTACCTACGAGACATCCTATGAGGGCAAAGCCCCGAATACTGAGGTCTCCACCTTCGAATACGACGCCTCCTCCGGCTTTGGCGGCATCATGTAGCTGAGGGGCCGTCCCCCTTTCGGGAGACCGTGATCCGAAGCCATAGACGAAAAGAAAAGCAGCGTGACGATGGGAACAACTGTCACGCTGCTTTTTTATGTCCTTTTCACCGGCGGGCGGGACTGCCCTCCGGATCATCCGCGCCCTCCCGCCGCTGCGTCCTCCGCGCCCTCAATGCGCAGCATACGGTATCCCACTCCGATATGAGTCTGGATATACTTGGGACTTGCAGGAACGGGCTCGATCTTCTTTCGCAGCGTCGCCATGAACACCCGCAGGGACGGAACGTCGCCGGGCAGCGCGTTTCCCCATATCTCTTTCAATATGAAGTTGTGGGTCAGCACCTTTCCCACATTGCGCGACAGCAGACAGATCAGCTTATATTCGATGGGAGTCAGATGGATCTCTTTCGCGTCCACGTAAACGCAGCCAGCCGCATAGTCGATCTTCAGCCCGCCGTTCACAAAGACCGCGTCGTCTTCCGGTCTGCGGCCCTGCTCGTAACTGATCCGGCGCAGGGTGGCCCGCAGCCGGGCCAGCAGCTCATCCACGCTGAAAGGCTTCGTCAGATAATCGTCGGCTCCCGCGTCCAGCGCCGCAATTTTATCCCGCTCCTCGCTTCTGGCGCTGACTACCATGATGGGCACGCAGGACCAGGTGCGTATCTTTTTGATGATATCCACCCCGTCCATATCCGGCAGGCCCAGATCCAGAATGATGATATCCGGATTGGCGGAGGCCGCTTCCATGATCGAGCTTCCCCCCGTCTCCGCCGTGCGGTAGTGATATCCCTGGGTCTCCAGCGTGGTGGTAATGAGATTGCGCACGGCGCGGTCGTCCTCCACCACCAGGATATTGGGTTTATTGTTGGTCATCGCAGTTTACCTCCTCTGATCTCAGCGTGAAATAAAAGACCGTGCCGCAGGGCGCGTTGTCTTTCACCCCGATTTTTCCGCCGTGAGCCTCGATGATGGACTTGCACAGCGCCAGGCCCAGACCCAGCCCTCTGCGGCTGTCGCCCCCCTCTCCGCCCGCGGTGTAGAACATATCGAAGATCCGTTCTTTCGATCCGTCCGATATTCCCTCCCCGTTGTCGGCGATCTCTACCAGAACGTCTTCCCCTTCTTTTCTGGCGGAAACTACGATCTCGGATCCCTGTCTGGTATATTTGATCGCGTTGTTCACTATATTGATGACCACCTGCACGATGAGCCGGGCGTCCATCCTAGCCATCAGCAGTTCGTCCCCCATATCCACCCTGATCAGGTGCTCCGCTTTCTTGCGGCTCACATGAGCCAGCGCCTCGTCCAGCACGTCTTCGATCAGCTCCGGCTGCAGCTCCATCCGCAGTTTGCCGTTGTCAAACCTCGTGATAGAGAGAAGATTCTCCACCAGATTGATCAGCCACATAGAATCGTCGTAGATGTCCGTATAGAGCTGTTTCTTCCGAGGTTCGTCGAGAATCTCCGAGTTTTCCATGAGCACGCCGGCGTTGCCGGAGATGCTGGTCAGGGGCGTGCGCAGATCGTGGGAGATTGCCCGCAGCAGGTCGGCGCGGAGCTGTTCCTGCTGTGCTTTCATCTCTACCTGCTTCTTGACAGCGCCGATCTTTTCCTTTTCCAGGGCCAGTGCGCATTCACCCAGCATGGCGATGAGCAGATTTTTTTCAAAGGATTCCATGGGGTCTTTTCCCTTCATGGCGATGCCCACCACGGCAAAGACTGTCTCATGGCTGCGCACGGCCAGATAAAGGCACCTGGCCCCCGGCAGGGTATTGGTGGTTGCGCCGGCGTGCTTGTTGTTGCGGCACACCCACTGAGCTACCGCCCGCTCGTCCGGACTGTCGTAGATCTCTCCGTCGTCCTCATCCTTATAAATGAGCGGTTCGCTCAGGCCTTTTCCCTCCACGGTGTAGAACAGAACGGTCCTGGCCAGAAGCTTTCTGATCTGGCCCGCCGTCTGCTCTATGATATCTTTGCCCCCTGCAGCCCTCTGCAGCTTCTGGCTGGTCTCCAGCAGGACCTCCGTGCGGTACGCTTTTCCGGCGGACTGCCTGAGCTGCTCCCGGACCCGCATGGTCAGCGTGCTGGTCAGAAAGGAAGCCAGGAACATGACGAAAAACGTTACGGGATAGCCCTTGTCGTAGGCCATCAGCGTGTACCGCGGCACGGTGAAGAAAAAGTTGAATACCAGTACGCTGAGGATGGAGGATACCGCGCTGCAGACCTTGCCCTCGGTCACCATGGCCGTCACCAGCACCCCCAGGATGTAAACGGTTATGATATTGGCCTCGCTGAAGCCCAGATCGTAGAACCAGAATCCGATCAGCGTGGCGCAGGCCAGGATGCCCAGAGACTTCAGCAGATCCGCCGGCGACAGTTTAAACCCGCCTGATATCCGATGCGGAGAGGCTTCGGATATTCTTCCCGGACTGTAGCGGGGACCGGAGTCCGGTATAATGTAAATATCCATGTTTGGCGCCAGCTCCGTCAGCCGCTCCACGAAATTGGGCTTGGGAAAGAAGGGCCTCCGTCTGTTGTTGGAGCGGCCCGCCACGATCTTGGACACGCCGCTGGTCCTGGCGTACTCAGCGATCTGAAAAGGCGCGTCGTCTCCGTCGACCACGGCGATCCTGGCCCCCAGCTGTTCTGCCAGCTTGATATTGTCTGCCAGCCGCTTCTCCTTTTCTCCGGCTTTTTTCCGCCCGTCCGTTTCCCCTCGTCCTTCCATTGCCGGCGGAGCCGTCACGCAGATCGCCGTAAACGCCGCGTGAAAGGCGTCGGCCATTCTGGCCGCCGTGCGGATGACCTTGGGGTTCGACGGCGAATCCGAGATGCAGACAAGGATGTGCTCTCCTGTAAAATATCCGCCTTTTACCGCCTGATTCCGCTCCACCGTCTTGTTGACTCTGTCCGCCGTGCGGCGCAGAGCGATCTCCCGCAGCGCCACCAGATTTTCCCGCGTAAAGAAGTGATTCAGCGCTTTTCTGGCCTGATTTTCCCGGTAGATCTTTCCCTGATTCAGCCGTTCGATCAGATCGTCCGGCTCGATATCCACCAGTTCTACCTGATCCGCGCAGTCAAACACACTGTCAGGGATCCGTTCCTTGACCACCACTCCCGTTATGGAAGCTACGATGTCGTTCAGACTCTCAATGTGCTGTACATTGACGGTGGTGTAAACATTGATGCCGGCTTTCAGCAGTTCCTCCACGTCCTGATACCGCTTCTTGTGCCTGCAGCCCTCCGCGTTGGTATGGGCCAGCTCGTCTACCAGGATCAGCTGCGGCGCCCGCCCGATGGCTCCGTCCAGATCGAATTCCGTCATGGAAATATTGCGGTGGGGTATTTTCAGGGGAGGAATGCATTCCAGACCGGAAAGCAGCGCCAGCGTCTCCGGTCTGGTGTGGGGTTCGATGTAGCCCGCGGCCACGTCCACTCCCTGGGCCAGCGCCTGATGCGCGGCCTCCAGCATCGCATAGGTTTTTCCCACCCCTGCCGCATATCCGAAAAAGATCTTCAGTTTTCCCTTTTTCGTCCCCTCCGCCGCGTCTTCTCTGATCTGCTCCAACAGCTGCTCCGGGTCCGGCCTTCTCTCCGTCATGTGGTCTCTCCTGAATTATATTTCACATTTACCGCCGTCTTATCTTTCTTGCGGTCAAGAAAAATATACTATAGTTCCGATCAAAAGTACATTATGATTTTCCTCGCCATATTAAGATCTCATTAAGACGCGCAGATCCACCGTTACATTGCCGACTTGTTTCGCTCCCTTCCCTTTCCGCACGGCCTCCGGGCGCCCCTCTGCGAAAGGCCGCATCCCGGTCTATCCGCGAAGACCGGGGAAAGAGCGGAAGCGGCGTCCGGAGCCGGGGCGGACACGGGAACCGCGGGGAACAGCAGCTTCAGAAAGAGCTTCTCCGCCGCAGATCCGCTGCGGAAATCGAACCACAGTCTGGCCCCGGCGCTGTCCGTCACGCGAAACTCCTCTCCGCAGTTTTCCACCCGTATATCCGCGCGTTCCAGCGCCAGCCGCAGCCCCATGGTGAGCCTGCTCCTCACCGCCGGCGGAAGCTGACCGAGGTGCTCATAGAACAGCTCAAATTCCAGCGTATCAGCCCTTTCATCCATCCAGACACGCCACAGCTCCGCAAGCTGCGTAACAGTCAGGCACGAGATCAGGCTGATCTCCCGATCTTCCGGCTCCCTGAAAAAGACGTACTTGAAGTACCCTGCGTCCGTTTCCTCAAACAGTCCTTCTTCACGGAATACATCCGCCCATCTGGCGCAGACTCCCACAGCCGCCTGGCAGCTATCCAGGTACGAGACCACCTGGCTCACGAATTTTACTTCCATGCATCGTTCAAAGCGGATCCTGAGCCACACCTCGGAGAGGAACGAGAAGTCGCGGCCCGAGATGCTCCGTTTTACACAGTCCGTCTGGGCTCCGCCCCTTCCCTCCTCCGAAACGGAGACCAGCAGCTCCCCTTCCTCGGGCTGGCCGTCGGCGTAGCCGCAGACTGAAACAGGCCGGCGCCGGCAGAGAGATGCAAGGCAGTCTCCGTATTCCTCAAAGAAGGCGTCGCACTGGATCACAGCCTGCGGGAAAGAGACCCAGAGCTCCCGCCCGTTTTCCGGTTCGTATGTCTGAGGTCTGATCTGAAATGCGCCGCTCAGACAGTAGATGAGCTGACAGATTGTGCCCATGGGAACGGCGGTCTCTTCCGGCTCGCCGTCAGCCAGCTTCACCCTGCTTGCAATCATCATTTTCTGCATCGTTTTTCCCTCCCTGCCGTTGCCCGGCTAATCTTCCAGCACGCCGTCCAGCGCCAGATTAACTTTCAGCACATTGACCCTGGCTTCACCGAAAACGCCCAGGAAACGCCCTGTCGTATATTTGTCGATGATCTCGCCGATCTCTTCCTCGCTCCTGCCGGTGTGCTCCGCCAGCCGGCCGATCTGGTACTCAGCCGCAGCCACGGAGATCTCCGGATCCAGGCCGCTTCCCGAGCAGGTGACCAGATCCACCGGGATCGGCTCGCCCGCCTGATCCGGATGAGCTTCCCGAATCCGTTCCACCCGCTCCGCGATCAGGGATTCCAGTTCCTCACCGGCTGGCGTCTTGTTGGACGCCCAGCCGTACATCAGCGGATTTCCTTCATCGTCTGTCATGGAGCCGGTATCCACATTCATGATGCGTCCCCACATGTGATCCATCTCTTTGTATTCCTGTCCCAGCAGCGCGCTGTAAGTCTTCCCTCCGGCTTCAAACAGACTGCCTCCCGCCTGGTAGGGAAATAAGGTCTTCGATATGCCGGTCACCACCGCCGGATAAAGAAGACCTGTGATGACGGTAAAGATCAGAAAGCACAGCAGCGCTTTCCCTGTGACAGCTTTCAATGTATTCATTTGATCCCCTCCCGATTACACGATCCCAAGTGTTGTGATGATCACGTCGATGACCTTCAGCGCAGCGAACGGAACGATGACGCCGCCCAGTCCATATACCAGCAGATTGTGGGACAGCAGTCTGCCCGCGGACACCTCCCGGTACCTGACGCCCTTCAGCGCCAGCGGGATCAGGGCGACGATGATCAGCGCGTTGTAGATGATCGCGGAAAAGATGGCGCTCTGCGGACTCTGCAGACCCATGATATTCAGCGCCGACAGACCCGGGTACAGCCCGATGAACAGCGCCGGAATGATGGCGAAATACTTCGCCAGATCGTTTGCGATACTGAATGTGGTCAGGCTGCCCCTGGTCATCAGCAGCTGCTTTCCGATGCGCACCACTTCAATGAGCTTGGTGGGCGAGGAATCCAGATCCACCATATTTCCCGCTTCCTTGGCCGCCTGGGTCCCGGTGTTCATGGCCACAGCCACATCCGCCTGAGCCAGAGCCGGCGCGTCGTTGGTCCCGTCTCCCGTCATGGCCACCAGATGTCCCTGAGACTGAAACTGACGGATCATGGCCAATTTTCCCTCCGGCGTCGCTTCCGCAAGGAAGTCGTCCACACCGGCCTCCGCCGCGATGGCCGCGGCGGTCAGCGGATTGTCGCCGGTTATCATGATGGTCTTGATCCCCATTCTCCGCAGATCCGCAAATTTTTCCTGGATCCCCTGCTTGATAATGTCCTTCAGATGGATGACCCCCAGAACTCTCAGGTCCTTCGCCACCACCAGCGGCGTTCCGCCCTGATTGGAGATCTTTTTTACGATCTCTTCGCACTCCCTGCTGTATTTGCCGCCGCCCTTCAGCACGTATTCTCTGATCGTGTCGGCGGCGCCCTTCCGGATCTCCACAGAACCGATATTCACGCCGCTCATCCGCGTCTTGGCCGAGAACGGCACGAACTCCATATCGCTGTCGCTCATCTCCCGCTGTCGGATATTGAAACGCTCCTTGGCCAATACCACCACGCTTCTGCCTTCCGGCGTCTCATCCGCCAGCGAGGCAAACTGCGCCGCGTCGGCCAGTTCCCGTTCGCTGGCCCCGTCCACGGGCAGAAACGCGCAGGCCTGCCGGTTGCCCAGGGTAATGGTCCCGGTCTTATCAAGCATCAGGATATCCACGTCCCCAGCCGCCTCGATGGCCCGGCCGCTCATTGCGAGAACGTTGGCCTGATTCAGCCGGCTCATTCCCGCTATGCCGATGGCGGAGAGCAGCGCTCCGATGGTGGTGGGAGCCAAGCAGACCAACAGCGCCACCAGCGCCGTCACCGACGTGGGACTTTCGATCCCCGCCTGGCCGGCGGAGAACAGCGAGTATGCGTACAGCGACACCGTCACCAGTAGGAAAATGATGGTCAACGCCACCAGCAGGATCTGCAGTGCGATCTCATTGGGCGTCTTTTTCCGGTCAGCCCCTTCCACCATGGCGATCATTTTGTCCAGAAAACTTTCGCCTTCCTCGCTGGTCACCCGGATCGTCAGCCAGTCTGAAATGACCGTCGTCCCGCCGGTGACCGCGCTGCGGTCGCCTCCGCTTTCCCGGATGACCGGGGCGGATTCGCCGGTGATCGCGCTCTCATCCACCGAAGCCGCTCCCTCGATCACATCTCCGTCGGCCGGGATCTGCTCGCCCGCTCTCACCACCACGAGATCGCCCTTTTTCAGGGTGGCGGACGGCACCACCGTGATCTTCTCTTTTTCTTCCGGAGAAGGGATCTTATTGGCGGCCACATCCTTTCTGGCCGCTCTCAGGGAATCCGCCTGCGCTTTTCCCCTGCCCTCCGCTATGGCTTCCGCGAAGTTGGCAAACAATACGGTCAGCCACAATATGATCGTGATCCCCAGTATGAAGCCGGGGTTTTCATCTCTCAGTCCAAACAGCGCGAACACAAACAGCGCTGTGGTCAGTATAGAAGACACATAGACCAGAAACATGACCGGATTTTTCATCTGCGTCCGGGGCGACAGTTTGATAAAAGAATCCTTTATCGCCCTCGCCGCCATGGCTCTGTCTGCGAAATGCTCTTTATTTTTAGCATTCATCGTTCTCACCTCTCCTTACTCTTTATGAAATCATCTGGAAGAACTCAGCCACCGGGCCCAGAGCCAGGGCCGGGAAGAAGCTCAGCGCTCCGATCAGCAGTACGACGAAGATCAACAGGAACACGAACAGCGCGTTGTGCGTGGGCAGAGTGCCGGCGCTGACCGCCACCTTCTTCTTCTGGGCCATGCTGCCTGCGATAGCCAGCGTGGCGATCATGGGCAGAAAACGCACGAACAACATGACAAGGCCGATGCTCGTATTCAGGAAAGGTGTATTGGCGTTGAAACCGGCAAAGGCCGATCCATTGTTTCCTCCCGCTGAAGAATATGCGTACAGCAGTTCGGAAAAGCCGTGCGCTCCGGGGTTGTTCAGGCTGGCCGCCACCTCCGGAATCAGCGCGGCTATGCCGCTTCCCACCAGAATGCCCAGGGGCGTAGCCAGACACACCAGCGTAGCCATCCTCATCTCAAAGGGCTCGATCTTCTTGCCCAGATATTCCGGCGTTCTTCCTACCATCAGTCCGGCGATAAACACCGTCAGAATGGCAAAACCGATCATCCCGTAAAGTCCGCAGCCCACTCCGCCGAAGACGACTTCGCCCAACTGCATCTGCAGCATGGTCGCCAGGCCGCCCAGCGGCGTGTAGCTGTCGTGCATGGAGTTGACGGAGCCGTTGGATGCCGCCGTGGTAAACACCGCCCAGGTAGACGACGCGGCGATCCCGAACCGGCTCTCCTTGCCCTCCATATTTCCTCCGGACTGCTCCGGCGTGTTTTCAATATTGACCGCGCCGTTCTGGGAAAGCTGCGGCGTTCCCAGCTGTTCGTTCACGGCTGTGACGGCCAGAAACGCGCAGAGCATGAGGAACATGGCCAGAAAGATGGCGATCCCCTGCTTCTTGTCTTTTATGTTCCTCCCGAAGGTGAAGCACAGCGCTGCAGGGATGAGCAGCAGGGAGATCATCTCCAACAGGTTGGAAAAAGGCGTGGGATTTTCCATGGGATGGGCGGAATTCACGCCGTAGTATCCGCCGCCGTTGGTCCCGGCCTGTTTCGGGGCCACCTGACTGGCAGCGGGCCCCAGCGGGACGGCCTGTTCCGTCACCACCGTCCCGTCGTCGGCGGTGATCGGTTCCAGCAGAGCGGCTTCTTTATACTCGCTGAAATTCTGAGGGACGCCCTGGGACACCAGCCCTACGGCCAGGATCAGGCACAGCGGCAGCATGATGTAGAGCACTGTCTTTGTCAGGTCCACCCAAAAACTTCCGATCCCCTTATCCTTCACTTTGATGAATCCCCGGATCAGGGCGAACAGTACCGCGATCCCCACGGAAGCGGAGACAAAGTTCTGCACCGTCAGACCCGCCATCTGGCTCAGATAGCTGAGAGTCACCTCTCCGGAGTAGGCCTGCCAGTTGGTATTCGTCACAAAGCTGGCGGCGGTATTGAACGCCAGGTGCCAGGACAGTCCCGGAAGCTCTTCCGGATTCAGCGGCAGCACGCCCTGACACATCAGTATGAGAAACAGTCCGATGAAGCAGATTACGCTGAACATCACCGCGGAAGCCGCATACTTTTTCCAGCTCATCTGTTCGTCCCGGTCCACGCCCATCATGCGGTAGACCAGATTCTCACAGGGCGCCAGCAGACGGGTCAGAAAGACCCTTTCCCCGTTCATCACTTTTCCCATGTAGGTCCCCAGCGGAACAGCCAGCGCCACCAGCACCGCCAGGTATAAAACGTATTGCAGCACAGTCTGTGTCATTTTTCATCACCTCGAAATAAAATTACCGTCAAATACACCAGAAACACCATCGCTATGGCGCCGATCGCGCCTACGATCACATCCATACTCATTCCTGCCTGCTCCTTTCTCTTCCGCCGCCTTCCCGCGGCCGCCGCTGCCCGCTCTCAAAGCGGCCGGCTTCCCGGCGGCCTGGCGGATCTCGTTTCTTCTTGATTCACACTCAGTGTAGCACCGAAAAAATAAGGATGGTGTTAGAGAGGATCGGCGGGAAGTTAAGAGTGCGTAAAGACCCGGATACAGGGGTCCGCCCATGGCGGGCAAACAAAAAAACGGTCCGGCTGTCTGCCGGACCGTTTCATATAACTGCATATTGCGCTGCCTTCAGGCCGCTTATTTCATCTTAGAGATCTTCATCACATCCTGATTGTGGCCGATGATGATCAGCGTCTCCAGATCCGTGAACACGTGGTCCGGTTTGGGCAGAGGATAGATCTGCTCTCCGATCTTGGTGGCCAGAATGCTCACGTGAAATTTTGAACGCACCTCTTTTTGAATAATGCTCTTCCCCAGCCAGGACGGGGGAACGGGGATCTCGTATATTCCATACTCCGGCGTCAGATTCACATAGTCGAAGATGTTATCCGTCCCATATTTAAAGGCGATGCGTTCCGCCATCTCCTTTTCCACATAGACTACCTTGTCCGCTCCGTTTCTCAGAAGGAATTTGGCGTGAACGTCCCGGCTGGCTCTGGCCAGCACCAGTTTTGCGCCGCAGTCCTTCAGCAGGGCCGTGGTCTCCAGGGAGCTCTGGAAATTATCGCCGATGGCCACCACGCAGAGATCAAAATTCCGCACGCCCAGAGAGGCGATAAACGGCTCGCTGACGCTGTCTCCGATCTGGGCGTTGGTCACGAAGGGCAAAACTTCGTTTACCCGCTCCTCCACCTTGTCGATGGCCATGACTTCGTTCCCCTGCTCTGTCAGTCTGGCGGCCAGATGCCTGCCGAACCGTCCCATTCCGATGATCAAGATCGATTTCATTTTTATCTCCTCTTTTCTCTGACCGCAGCGCCGCACCTGCCGGCTGCATGTTTTTCCTTCGGCCGGCTTACCCCGCCGCCCTCTGCGCCGGCCGGCCCCAGCCGATCCGGCGGCTGTTCCCAGTCCTACAGCCGTTCTCAGTCCGGCGGCTGTTCCTCGTCCGGCGGCCATTTCCAGTCCGGCTGCCTGCACAGAGCCGTCAATTGCCACAGATCGCCGGCCGGCACAGGACCGGCGTCCGCCGTCTCTTACCCGATCGTCACCTTCTCCAGCGGCATCTGAGAATTGGCCCGCTCCCGATTGTCGGAGAAAGCCAGAACCAGAGTCAGACTTCCCACTCTGCCGCAGTACATCAGAAAGGCCAGGATCAGATGGGAGGCGTCAGACAACTCCCCTGTGATCCCCAGCGAAAGCCCCACCGTGCTCAGCGCGGACACGGTCTCAAAGAACGCGTCCCGCAGCGAGGTGCTGTCCAGAAAACAGATAGCCATGGCCGCCGACAGACTCAGCAGCAGATAGACGGTCACTACGCAGCAGGCCCGCCGCGTCGTCGCGTCGTCCACCCGGCGCATGAAACACTCGATGGACTTCTTCTGGCGCAGTTCGGAAAAGACGCTCAGCGACAGCACGGAAAATGTAGTGGTCTTAATGCCGCCCGCCGTGGATCCCGACGACCCGCCGATGATCATCAATATGATCATCAGAAGAATGCTGGACTCCGTCATATCCGGAAGGACTACTGTGTTGAACCCGGCCGTCCGAGGCGACACCGACTGAAACAGACAGGCCAGCGCCTTTTCCGGCGCCGAAAGCCCCGCCAGCGCGGTTCCGTGCAGCTCAAAGAGACCGATCAGAAATGCGCCGCTAAAGATCAGCAGCGTCGTGGAGGCCAGCACCAGCTTGGAGTGCAGCCGGTAGCGCCGGAATCGCAGCCGGTTTTTCTGTATGTCCAGCCACACGAAGAACCCCAATCCCCCGATCACGATAAGCGCCATGATGGTCAGGTTGACCACCGCGTCTCCCTGAAACCCCGTCAGCGACGAGTACGGCTCCATTTTTCCAAAGAGATCAAACCCCGCGTTGCAAAACGCCGACACGGAGTGGAACACCGCGAAAAAGATCCCCTGACCGAGTCCTATTTCAGGCACGAAACGCAGGGCCAGCAGCAGAGCCCCCGCCCCCTCAAACAGCAGGGTGCCGCAGAGGATGTAGCGGGTCATCCGCACGATGCCGCCCATCTGCGGCGCGCCCACGGATTCCTGCATGGTATAGCGTTCCCGCAGGCCTATCTTCTTCTTAGTCAGCGTGATCAGCGCCACTGTAAAGGTCATGAAGCCGACGCCGCCGATCTGTATGAGGATCAAAAGCACGGTCTGACCGAATCCCGACCAGTAGCTGTATGTATCGTGGAGCACCAGACCTGTCACACAGGTGGCCGAGGCCGCGGTAAAAACTGCGTCCACAGGAGGCGTCACCGTTCCTTCCCTGCTGGAAACAGGCAGCATCAGAAGCAGCGCGCCCGCCAGGATAATAATAATATATCCCCACATGATGATTTTCATAGGTGACAGTTTAAGTCCAGATAAGCGAATCATTTTTTTCGCTGCCCTTCCTGAAATATTTTTATATGTAAGAAATATCGCCCTTCACCTTGTGAAAGTGAGCCCGCAGGGCGAATGATGTTTCCAAAGGAAACTTTTTTTATTTCTTCTTAATCCCATGAATCCGATTTCTCATTATAGCTGTTTCCCGGTTAAATCGGTGTAAAGAAGAACCGTTTCGCATTAAGATTTCATAAGTGATCCCCACGGCCGCTTCTGCACCGCAAAAAGCGCTGCGGGCCGGAGGAACATGCCCCGGCCCGCAGCGCTTTATTTATTTCAAGGAGCGAAACGCAATATTTTCATCGGCATTCCGGCTTCACGCCGAAACCTGCTCAGTGCTTCTTCCCCAGGTAGGCCTCCTGGATCGTGGTGTCCGCCAGCAGCTCTCTGGCGCTGCCGCTGGAGGTGATCTTCCCCTGTTCCAGCACGTAGGCCCGATCCGCGATGGACAGGGCTTTGAACGCGTTCTGTTCCACCAGGAGGATCGTCTTTCCCATGGCTTTGATCTCCAGAATGATCTCAAAGATCGTGTTGATCAAAAGCGGAGCAAGCCCAAGGGACGGCTCGTCAAGCAATATCAGTTCGGGGGAAGACATGAGTCCGCGCCCCATGGCCAGCATTTGCTGTTCGCCGCCGGACAGCGTGCCGGCCAGCTGTTTTTCTCTCTCCTTCAATCGGGGAAACAGATCGTAGACCCGTTCAAAATCAGCGCTGATCCCCTTGGCGTCGTTTCTCAGATAGGCGCCCATCTTCAGGTTTTCGTGGACCGTCAGATTGGCGAAGATGATCCGTCCCTCCGGTACTTGACAGACGCCGGATTTTACCACCTTATGCGCCTGCTTGGCCAGCGGCTGTCCCTCGTATTCGATGAGCCCGCTGTACTTGATCACACCGCTGATCGCGTTGAGAAGAGAAGATTTTCCCGCCCCGTTGGAGCCGATGATGGTCACGATCTCCCCCTGCGGAACGTCGATGGAAACCCCTCGCAGAGCGTGGATACCGCCGTAATATACATTGAGATCTTCAATTTTAAGCATCAGCAGCGTCCCCCTCTCCGGCTTCCTCTCCATCTTTCGCTTCTTCTTCCGCGCTGCCCAGATAGGCCTCCACGACCTTCGGATTGTTCTGGACCTGGGCCGGCGTGCCTTCCGCCAGCGCTTTTCCAAAGTTGAGAACGAATATCTTGTCGCACAGCCCCATGATCAGATCCATGTGGTGTTCGATAATGAGCACGGTCAGTCCAAAATCGTCCCTGATCCTGCGGATCAGATCCATGAGCGCCAGCGTTTCCTCCGGATTCATGCCCGCCGCAGGTTCGTCCAGCAGCAGCAGCTTCGGATCCAGCGCCAGTGCCCGGGCGATCTCCAGCTTCCTCTGCAGACCATAAGGCAGGTTTGCCGCCACCATGTCCCGATAATCCCACAGGCCCATGAGTTTCAGGAGCTCCTCCGTCTTTTTCCTCAGCTCCGTCTCTTCCCGCCACAACGTCTTCGACCAGGGCAGGACATAATTAATGATCGGTATCCGCCTGGGCAGAATAGACTCAAACAGACTGTAATTTGCCGAGCGGTGACAGGCCGTCAGTACGTTTTCAAAGGTAGTCAGCTTTTTGAACAGCCGGATATTCTGAAACGTTCTCGTGATCCCTTTTTCAGCGATCTGGAAGGGTTTGAGAGGTTTCCAGGCAAACCGGCGTTTGATTCCGTTTACGAACCCCGGTCCGTAAGGATCGGCTTCGGCGATCTGTTCACCGTAAAAACTGATCTTCCCCTCTGTCAGAGTGTAGACTGCCGTGATCAAATTGAATATCGTGGTCTTGCCCGCTCCGTTGGGACCGATCAGGCCGAAGATCTCCCCTTCTTTTATGGTAAAGGTGACGTCCCCCACAGCGGTGAGTCCGCCGAAGCGTTTTGTCACCTGTTCCAGTTTTAAAACGTCAGTCATGATTCGCCGCCTCCTTCCCCGGGAAGCTCTGTTTTCGCTTCTTTATCCGCTTCTGCGGCAGCCTTTGCCCGCCTGTTTTCACCGGTCACCGTTCTCTTGATCCAGCGGAACATATCGGTGATCTCGATGCCTCCCAGCATGCCCTGCGGTCTTGCGATCATGATAGCGATGACCGCAGCGCCGTAGAATACCAGCCTCCAGTTGGCCAGTTCACGCAGCAGCTCGGGCAGGAAGGTCAGAATAAACGCTCCCACTACACTTCCTGTAATGCTTCCCAGTCCTCCGAAAATGACCATGATCGTCATTTCTGTGGATTTAGTCAGCTGGAACATCAGCGGCTGAATAAATCCCACATAGTGGGCCCACAGCGCGCCGCCGATCCCCGCGTACAGTGCGGAGATGGCCAGAGACTCCATCTTGTAACGGAAGACGTTGATGCCAATGGCCTGGGAAGCCAGCTCTTCTTCGCGGATGGCGATCATGTTTCTGCCGTGTCTGGATTTGATCAGGTAGGCCATGGCCATGATCCCTATGATGTCGATGACGATCACATTTACAAGCGTCGTGTCCAGCGGGATGCCGGGCAGGCCTCTGGCGCCGCCGACTATCGTCATATTGTCCAGGATCAGCCGGATCGCTTCGCCGAAACCCAGCGTCGCGATACAGAAATAATCCCCCTTCAGGTTCAGTGTAAAATACCCGATGAACAGTGAGGCGATCATCGCCGCGATGCCGCCGATGAGGATCGCCAGATAAAACGGGACGTCAAGCTGCATGGTGCAGGTGACGGCCACATAAGCTCCGATGGCCATGAATCCGGCGTGTCCGAATGAAAACAGCCCCGTAAAACCGGTCAAAAGGGAAAGGCCCAGAACGATCATCACATTGATGCCGACCAGGATCAGGATACCTTCTATGTAAAACCAACTAAACACTGTGAAAGCACCCCCTTACGCCTTGTCTTCTGTAATCTTGCCCATCAGTCCGCTGGGCTTGACTACCAGAACGATGATCAGTAACGAAAACGCGATCAGATCCCTGTACTGCGACGCGATATATCCGGCGCTGATGGTCTCGATCAATCCCAGAAGGATGGACCCCACCACCGCTCCCGGAAGACTTCCAAGCCCTCCAAATACCGCGGCGATAAAGGACTTGTTGGTGATGACCCCGATCTGCGGATACACGGTGTACTTCATACCGAAGAGCATTCCCGCCACGCCGGCCAGCATGCCGCCCAGAAGGAAAATGACAAATATGATCCGGTTCACGTTGACGCCCATCAGATTACTTCCCCGGGCGCTGTAGGAGCAGGCCCGGATAGCAAGCCCTACTTTGGTTTTTTCAATGATGAAGACCAGGATCGCCAGGCTGATGGCCGCGATCACAAACATGAGAATGTCGATGCGGCTGACGGATATCGCGCCGAAGGTGATAGGCGTCGTGCTGAAGATCTCCGGATACGTCTTAAATGTGGGACCGATGGTGGCGACAACAAAATTCTCCAGAAAAATCGAAGCGCCCATGGCCGATATGATAAAATATAAGGACGGTGCGTTCCGCTTTCTCAGCGGACTGTAGGCTATCTTCTCCAGCCCCACGGCTACCAGGCCCGCCGCGAAGGCCGCTACCACCAGCGCGCCCATAAAGGGCAGCGACAGTAGATTGAGGGCATAAAGTCCGAAGTAAGCACCCAGCATGATGACGCCGCCGTGGGCAAAATTGGAAAAGTTCAGGATACTGTAAACCAGCGAGTATCCTACGGCCATCAGAGCGTAAATACTTCCTATGGACAGCCCGTTGATCAATTGTTGTAAAAATACGCTCAACTGCAGTCCCTCCTTTTTGATTCAAAACAGGGCAGTGATCCGCTGCCCTGTTTCAATTGTGCTTCACTGTTTTAGGGAACTATTCCTGAGTACCGTATTTCTGCATGAATACGTATTCATACTCGCCCTTTTCTGTGTTGAACTGGATCTGCTGAATAGCAGCTTCCTTGCCTACCGGGTCGTGGGTATCTTCGCCCAGCGTAATGGTGCCGGTCACGCCCTTGTACTCAACCTGAGTCAGCGCGTCCGTGATGGCCTGGCTGTCAGCGCTTCCCGCCTTCTCGATGGCTGCAAGAAGTACTCCGTAAGCATCGTGGACCATGTAGCAGTTGATCTCCGGCGTGGTTCCGTATTTCTCAATGTACATCTCAGTCAGAGGAATGACATCCGGATCATTATAGTCAAAATGGTTTACAACATAGCTACCCTCGATGGCCTTGCCCGCCATCTCGAACAGATTGTCGGAGGGCCAGCCGTCGCCGCCCATTAAGGTAGCCGTGATGCCCAGCTCTCTGGCCTGATTGGCGCTGAGGGCTACTTCCTTATAGTAGTAAGGCATCAGGATCACTTCCGGATCAGCCTCCTTGATCTTGGTCAGCTGCGGCCTGAAATCGGTGTCGCCTGCTTTAAACGCTTCCTGCGCTACGATAGTGCCGCCCTTGGCTTCAAAGGTCTCGATGAAATACTGCATAAATCCCTGGGAATAGTCGCTGGCTACGTCGTACAGAATAGCGGCCTTCTTGTACTTCAGAACATCCGCAGCATAGCCGCCGGCTACCGCGCCCTGATACGGATCCGTAAAGCAGACCCGGAAATTGTACGGATTGACTTCGCCTTTATCGTTGACTGTGATCTTCGGATTTGTGGCAACAGTGGCGATATCGGAAACATGAGCGGAGTTCAGAACGTTGGTGATGGCCAGCGCCTGCGCCGACGCGTTGGGGCCGAGGATCGCGCAGACCTTATCCTGGGATACCAGTCTCTTCACTGCGTTTACCGCCTCGTTGGGATCATTCTTCGTGTCGTATTTTACAAGCTCCAGCATGCGGCCGCCCAGAACGCCTCCGTTGGCGTTGGTCTGTTCGATGAGCATTTCAACAGTCTGGCTCTCGCATTTGCCCCAGGGCGCCTGATCGCCGGTCAGAGATCCGATCCAGCCGATCTTTACGGTATCGCCGGAATCTCCTCCGGAATCCCCTCCATTCCCTCCGCCGCTATCGCCGCCGCTTCCGCTGCAGCCGGTAAATGCAAGACTGAAAATCATAATAATTGCGAGCAAAAATGTCAGCTTTTTCTTCATTTCCTCTCCTCCTTAAATTCGAGTGATGGCCGCCCTTACCCGGGCGCTTCTGATATTCTGATTATAGGAGGCCGCTTCACTTTGCTTCAAAAAGAAACAGAATAATTCACATAATTTTTCGAATCGTCAGAATTGGTAAACCGCCGTAACATTTTTGTTACATTATATGCGCCGGATATATGCCCGGCGGTCAGAGATCTGATAATTGCTCATCCATCGCAGACGATCCTCCGCCGTGTGCAGACTGCCGGCAGGCTGCCTGTCTGGCGCGGGACACTCCGGCCGACTTCCGGCTGGCGCCGGACATTCCAGCTGACTGCCTGTCTTGTGCCGGACATTCCGGCTGACTGCCTGTCTTGTGCCGGACACTCCGGCCGGCGCCGGTAGACCATCCCGTTTCATTCTCTTCCATGCCTTCGCTCTTCTTTGAAAGATCGGTGAAATGTGCAAAAAATCTGCAATATCACCTAAATCAGCGCCTTTTCCCCTTGTAAACGTCCTATTTCTTGCTTCAATTGGGTGATTTCTGATTAAAACAGCAAGTTTCACCTATTTCAGAACCCGATTTAGACGAAAACCTATTTTTTTCCCGCTTTTCACCTATCGATGAGTACCGCCGCCCAGCTCCTCACCATCACCCAGAGCCAAGACATCATCCAACACCACAGCATCACCCAGAGCAAACCATCCAGGCTCTCCCACATAAACCGCCCGCCACAGGTTATCCAGCAAAACCTCTGTACATCCAGCCTATACGACTCACGCACATGAACCATCCCCCCACAGCTGGCCAGCACAGCCGGCCACGCAGACCGCACAACGCACAGCCGGCCGCACAACCGCCCAGCGCAAACCATCCCACACAAACCGCCCGCCAAAACCTCCACGCCCCCACACGCAAACCGCCCGACATAAACCCGACGCAGACCGCCCCCTTCGCTCCACGCAAAAGCCCCGGACCGATCGGCCCAGGGCTCGCATAACGACGCCTTTGCACATTGTTTTTCGCAGATCGCTGCCACTGCTTCTAATGTCTGTTTTATCCCGGCTCCGCCGGCTCTCACTGTTCTTTCATCTCACTGAAAATCAGCAAGCCTTCGAGGAATTTCCCGATGCTTGCCTTTCCTCCCACGTTCCGGCTGTCCCGGAGATAATCCATTTCCGCTTTCAGGCTCTCAAACTCAAAGACCAGCTGTGAATAATCCTGAAATACTTCATTGTAGGAATCCTCGATACCCATGTTGGCCATATTGATCAGCCCTTTTTTCATGGCCCGGCGCATGCGCTGCTTCACTACCTTTTCGTCCTCGCCGATCTCCCGGCAGTACTGGGTCAGAGTCTCGCTCTGTTCACAGCTGTCTCCCTGTTCCAGGCATTTTTCACAGACAGCCAGAATATCTTTAGTGCCCCGCTCTCCCAGCATTCCCATGACGCCCAGCAGATATCGGATATCCTTCATTCCGTCCTTTTTGGGTCCGGCTGCCGGGGCAGACTCTTTCTCCCTGTCCCCGGTGAGCTTTATCATCCCCCGGATGCCGTTCAGCGTTTTTTCCATCTCCACCTTTTCAATGACCCGGCGAACGACGTTTTCCACCTCGATGATATTGATGGGCTTGTGAATAAAAAACTCCACGCCAGCCCGATAGGCCTCCGACACCATCTCCTTGTCGGACACTTGTGAGATCATGATGAAATTGATATTCGGCCGTACTTTTTTTACATCGTTTACAATGCTGATCCCGTCCTTCACCGGCATCAGCAGATCCGCCAGCACGATATCCGGTTCCCTGGCGATGATCTCCATCTCCGCCTTTGCCGCATCAGTGGAAAAGCCCACGACTTCACCCAGCTTTTTCTGCTCGATAATACGGTCCAGCACCTTCACTACACTCCGGACATCGTCTACAATGTAAAACTTCATTTCAGACCTCCTTCTACCGCCTGCTTTGGAAGCTTGATCTGAAAGCGCGTGTACACGCCTTCTTTGGACTCGGCGCAAATCTGCCCGCGGAACTTATCACGCACCAGATCCCTCACCAGCGTCAGACCGACGCCCCGATTGATGTCGCCTGTCTCCCCGTCAAACTTTGTGGAGTACCCCGGATCGAAAATCACGTCCATATCTCCGGCCGGTATACCTGGACCATTGTCTGTGACATCGAAAAGATAGAAATCTTTGTTTTCTCCCACTCCGGGAAACACATCCAGCCTCACGATGCCACACTTTCTGTCTCCGACGGAATCAATGCCGTTGATCACGAGATTCCGCAGGACGGACATAAGGCTGAAATGATCATCCACATCGAAATCGTACCGCACTCTCGCGATAAACTGGATATCCTGCTTTCGCTCGCGGATCAATTCGTTGATATCCAATTCCAGTATCTGTACCACATCTTTGATCTTCATGCCGCCCTCGTCCAGATCGGCAAGGAAATTGTCCTGCAGCCCCTTGATGACCCTGATATAGTCTTTCTTTATCTCATGGACATCCTTGGAAATGTCCAGCGAAAGATCTTTCAGTTCCTCAGGATATCCCTCATTCTCCATTGTTCGGTAGAGCATGAAGGCCTTCTTCATCACATCCTCGATCTCGACCATATTCTTGCTCATGAAATAAACTTCGCTCTTAAATACCGAGGCCATGATCATCAATTTTTTATAACGTTCTTCATGTTCGTTTCTGCTGAGCAGATTTTTATAGGATTCAATGCTGACAACGACAAATGTGATGACGACCGAGCGGCCCAGCGCTACCAGAAACAGGCCCTTCATCTCTTCCAAAGGCGCCGGATGTCCGCCGTAGCGCACCATCATCTCCATCATATTTGACATGAAATCGCAGAATACCATGCAGAGAAAATAATTGGCATAAGTCTTTTTACGGGTATTGTTCCAGTAGTAGAGATAGAAAAAGACGCCATAAGAACAATAAAATGCCACGTCAGGGTAGACGCGGTAAAACACGCTGCCGAATCGCAGTCCCAGATCTGCGATATCGGTCTGAAAGAACAGGATGATTCCGCGAAACAGCGGCGACGCGATCCCCACCAGGATGCCGGAAGGGATCGGCTCCAGCGTGTTGTACTGGTACATAAAAATGCCGAGCAGAACCACCGCCAGCGTAATGATAAATCCATCGGTAAATAAATTGACGTAGATCTGCGATCCAAAGGAAACGCACATGGCCATCACGAGGGCCTTTTTCCATTTTGTCATTTTGCTCTCCGATCCACCGCGAACCATACAAAAAATACTCAGACCGCCCGGCCACGCAAATGCCGGTCAGCCTGCCGCATCTGTTGCGTATAAGCTGCCAACGCCGGCTTTTCCTCATTATATTATAATTTACCGTTTTTTTCAATTCCTGTTTTTCAGCAGCAGCCCCGCTGTCTTTCCAGCCTTGTCCCGATCGCCCCCCCAGGCGGCGAAATGCTGGCACGCGCCCGGTCAGGTATCACTAACTGTCAGCGGTGCAATGGATTGACATGGTAAAAGGAACGTGCTAATATAGAATTTAATTGGAGTCTCGGCTTAACAGACGCTTAGAACCTTGAAAAATCAACATTTTAGCTTTACATAAAGCTGGTCTTTTACAGCAGACGCCGCAGTTTTTGACGGTCAGGTCTCCATCCCCTCCGCCGGATCAGCGCCACATAAATATTGATTTTTCAAGATTCAAAGATAATTAATGATAAGGAATACCGAATGAAAAAGGAAAGCAAGGACGGCAGTAGGACCAAAAGGCTGACCACGCGGCAGCAAAACGCTCTTATCACAAAGAAGACCATTTACGACACAGCGATCAGTCTCTTTCTGAAAAACGGTTATGAAAACGTAAAGATCGAAGAGATCACCCGCGCAGCCAATGTGGCAAAGGGGACTTTTTATATCTATTTTGAATCTAAAAAAGAACTGTTGTACCACACTTTTGACGAATTAGATAAGGTTTATGAGGTGGCCTACGAAAAGATCGACCATTCTGCTCCTTTCGGCGAACAGATCGTCACATTTCTGACTACCGCCTATGAGTCTCACAACCACATGGTCAAGGAGCTGGCCAGAGCGCTTTATCACAACAGTGTTCTGGAAAAGGACCCTAAACTTTTAAGTCCCAGCCGAACTATGTTCAAACTCATCAAGGAGATCGTGAAAGCCGGCCTGGCAGCCGGTGAACTGAACGATCAATATGACGCAGACTTTTATCTCGGCTTGATCCGAACACAGATCGCGGGGATCGACTATTGCTGGATCGTCTCTTCCGACGATCTGAATTTCTCAGATTTTACACAAAAAAATATTTATGCGCTGACACAGGGGCTCCTGAATATATAATTCCCTGCGTATACGGCAAGAACAAGAAACGGAAATGCCTGCTGCAGAATAATGATCTGCAGCAGGCATTTCCGTTTCTTCGTCTATAGTCTGGGGGCTGTCTCAACGGTTCTTCCCAAACAGAAAGGACACAGCACCGCGAGACTTGTGAGATCTTACCGCCGCCGCGGCATCAGGCTGCCTTCCCACCCTTTTGGCGTTGCAGCATCGCCGGTTCACAGGATCAGCGGTCAGCTTCGGCCGCCCGCAGGATTGTTGGGCAACAGCTTCGGCCGCCCGTGGGATCGTCGGTCGGCGAACGTGTCTGGCTGCGGGATCATTGGACGGCGAGCTTGACTGGCTGCGGGACCGTTGGACGGTGAGCTTGACTGGCTGCGGGATCGTCGGTCGGCGAGCGTGTCTGGCTGCGGGATCATTGGACGGCGAGCTTGTCTGCCCGCAGAATAGGTGAAAACAGAAAAAAAATTAGAAAATCACCGATAAACACGTAAAAATCAGCGATTGTCTCTCAATAATCGCTGCAAATATACTGTACCCATAAGTGTGGACACGACCAGATTTTAGATACCCCAATTATGGACACACAGCCCGCTAGGGTTTTGGTGCATCCTGCAAAATAGACATTCGCTTTTGTGTATGGTACGCTAGGGACATCAGGAGGTCGTCATGAGCAAAATACCGTTCACAGAAGAGCAGATAAAACTGCTGCAAGAGAACCCATATACCTACAACGTTACACCCAACACCCTCTATCTCACGAAAGAATTCAAGGAACTCTTTTATCAAGAATATAGAAAGGGGAAGCTGCCCCGGCAGATCCTTGAGGAGCATGGATTTCCGATGAGCATTCTGGGCGAGAGCCGGATCAGCGGTATTTCTTCCATGATCCGCAAGGAAGCAAAGCGGCCGGAGGGGTTCCGGGAAGGTCCCACGAGCAGGAGAGAACTGCCCCTAATTGGGGATACGCCCGAAGCGGCGATCCGTGATCTTCTGCATGAGGTACAGTACCTCCGTCAGGAGGTTGAGTTTTTAAAAAAAATTACCTCGATCAAGAATACAAGGAAGTAGGTGCATTGCTAATGAATGAATCTTCCTTTGTATTTGAAGTGATCGATCAAACGATCGCGGCCGGAGAGCCCCCGCTTTGTGTGTCAGAACTGTGCCGGATCGCAGGGGTATCCAGAAGCGGCTATTACGCTTGGGTAAAAGCGGCTCCGATCCGGGAACGGCGAGAGGCAGCGGATCGCAGAGCGTTCGATCAGATTCTTGGCGCTTACAAGATGCATGGCTACACCAAGGGGGCCCGCGGTATCCATATGGCGCTGCTGCATCAGGATCCACCCGTCATCATGAATCAGAAGAAGATCCGCCGCTTGATGAACAAGTACAACCTGTCGTGTCCGATCAGGAAGGCGAATCCCTATCGGCGGATGGCCAGGGCGCTGAAGACGGACAACGTTGCGGAGAACTTACTCCGGCGTGAATTTGAATGCTATGGACCGAGGACGGTACTGCTGACGGATATCACGTACCTGCCTTACAACGGGACATTTGCTTACCTGTCGACCATTCTGGATGCCTTTACGAAAGAGATCCTGTCGTACGTAGTGAGCGAATCGCTGGAAATGGACTTCGTTTTGGAGACAGTAAAACAGCTTGTTGATCGGCATGGCATCGCGCTCACCGCCGAGACGATCGTTCATAGTGATCAAGGGTGCCATTATACCAGCCACTGCTTTATCAACCTCCTGACGGATAAGCAGCTGCGGCGTTCGATGTCGCGGAAGGGCAATTGCTGGGATAATGCGCCACAGGAAAGCTTCTTTGGCCATATGAAGGATCACATCAAGGAAAAACTGGGTGAGTGCAAGGAATGGAAGGACGTAAAGGCGGTGGTGGACGAATACATGGATTATTACAACAACCGGCGATACCAGTGGGATCTGGCAAAGCTTTCACCAACCGAGTTCTATGAATTTTGTACGACGGGAATGTATCCATTAAACATTCCCAACAAACCGGCTGTGCCAGCTGCGCACAAACCGGTTTGCGAATTGGGAGCGGAAGCGGAGCCAGGAAACAGCAGGCCTGGCTGTGCAGTCGAACAGCCTTGCAGAAAAGGAACAGGCGTCTGTTCCAGCTTCCCTGCGAAGGACAATGCCCAGGATAACGATCAAAGAAAGAGCACCTGAACATGCTGTCCATGATTCAGGGCACACAAAAAGCAACTGTCTAACATGCAGGTTTATCCAAACCTTGATTCCAAAAAATAGGGAAATCAAAAATTGATATTGTCCTTGACATGGGGTACCATTCAAAAATAGGTGAACGCTCAATTAAAATGTGATTCTCGCCTATTTGAAAGCTCGTTTTCGGCGAGATCGAGAAAAAAATCCAGATTTGACCTATTTGCCCTCCCTGTCAGCCACCGGTTGGGTACTGACAGCTGCCGGAAGTCAGCGGCCTCCAGAAAAACATCGGCCTGCCGAAGGAAACCAGCGGAATATCGCGGCGAAGGCGCGGCCTGCGTCGGGAAGCCGCCGCGAAAGCGCCCCGACGCGGAGATTGAAAGACCGCGCCTGTGGTCTGCCATACCGGTGTTCCGAACCGGATCCCGGAAAATTCTTCTGCCGCCCGCTTATACGTGTCCGTAAAAATCTCTGTGGGCCACCGCTGAATATGCGTAATCCATCAGGGTCGCCCAACTGAATACAGGAAGATCTACCGCACGTTGTATGGCTCTGGCAAAAGGCTGAAATCCTGTGCACTCCAACATCAGCGCGCCGATATCCGGGTATTCTCTCACGTACTCCCGGCACTTGGCCACGATATCTGCCTCCGCTTTTCCGTAATCGGCGGTGGGCGTCTCCGGCCTGCGGGTCTCGTCCCAGAGAGATACGAACTGAGGACATCCTCCCTCGTCCATGGCTCCTTTAATGTGATATCTGCTGTCCGGGTCCACCCCCACATTGATCAAATGCTGCTCGCTCAGGCCCCCGGATGTGGCGCAGAAGATTCCCACCGATTTTTTCGGACCGATGATCTGTTGAATGAAGGGGATCTGCAGCAGGCTGGACATGAACACGGGCACGCTTACAGTCCCCGCCACCATGGGCTGAAAATACGCGAAATATCCACATTCCGCCAAAATTCCACGACAGCCCATCCGCTCCAGCTTTTTCGCCGCCTTCAGTATGGGCGGCAGAAGAGCTTCGTCATCCCCCTTGCACCAGGCGACGTTGCGGCAGTTCAGGCCTTCCATGATCTCATACTGGATGGGAAACGGATATGCACTGGGATTTCTCAGATCTCCGGGAAATCCCGGATAGACTTCATCCAGCAGCATGACACCAAGTCCCATACC
Source organism: Bacilliculturomica massiliensis (assembly GCF_900605495.1). Lineage (GTDB taxonomy): Bacteria > Bacillota > Clostridia > Peptostreptococcales > Anaerovoracaceae > Bacilliculturomica > Bacilliculturomica massiliensis. The sequence continues at coordinate 447,734 of NZ_LR027603.1, read as the reverse complement.
GTACCCAACGCGATCCTTCCTCGCATATATCTGTTGAATTCCAATATCTCTTAACACGTCTCTTTTCCTTTCGATTTCTCCGTCATCCGCACCGGCGGCTCCAGGCTGCCGTCTTCCACCCCCGCGGCATCCGACAGTCCCGCGGACCGGCGGTCTCCGGTAGCAGGCGCTCTGCACCAGCCCACAGCCCCGCACGACCAGCGGCCTTTCGGCAGCAGGAAACCTACGGTACGGCATCACCGGCTGTGGATCTGCCGCCTTCCGTCCAACGGCCGATGGCAGGCGGTCACGATGCCATCAGCGCGTTTGCCAGCTCCACCGCTCCCGTTGCATCGGGAGAGTAATTGGCCCCGATCTCTTCCGCAAACCCCGCGTTGATAGGTGCGCCGCCCACCATGACCTTTACAGAGTCGTACAGACCGGCTGCCCGCAGCGCTTCCGTAGTCTCTTTCATGGCCGTCATAGTGGTGGTCAGCATGGCAGACATGCCCACCAGATCAGGACGAATTTCCTCCACGGCCCTGCAGATATCCTCCGGGCTCACATCCACGCCCAGATCGTGGATCTCATAGCCCGCCCCTTCCAGCATCATGCAGACCAGCTTCTTTCCGATATCGTGCAGGTCTCCCTTCACGGTAGCTACCACGATCTTGCCTGCGACCTTCACATCCCCCTCGCCCAGCAGCGGTTTGATGATCTCCATCCCCAAGTCCATGGTCCTGGCAGACATGAGGACTTCCGGCACAAACATTTCCCCCTCTCTGAAAAGCTCGCCCACCTGATTCATTCCATCCAGCAGCCCGCCGTCCAGCAGTTCTCTGGCTGTCGACCCCTGATCCAGCGCTCTCCGCATCAGCTCTTCAAGTTCGCCGGGCTCGCCTTCCACAACATACTGACTGATCTGTTTTAAAATATCCATACGGCACCTCCAATTCTGCAGCACGTTCCATATTCTGAATCAGACATTCCCTAAAATACTCTGGAAAGCAGCTCCGCCTCGTGTCTGGCCAAAATCGCTTCCTTCTCCGGCGCCAGAGGCGCGGGCACATGGGTGGCCAGGATCGTGTCAATGGCCTCCACCCCTTTCTCCAGCAGGTCCGATTTTTCCGGATTGACCATATTTCGCTCAAACACCTTCGGGTACCAGTATTTCTTAAAGTTTTTCAGAGTGCTGACATGTTCCAGATAGTGTCCGCCGGGCCCCACCTCTCCGATCACATCCAGGAGCAGCGTTTCGTCGCTTACATCCACGCCTCTCACATAATATTTTAACTGCTCTATGATCTCATTGGCCAGATAGATGGCCATGGGCGAAATGTTGCGGCAGTGGTCCAGCAGGCCCACGTCGTGGACCAGTCCGGCCTTGCTCAGCATGGCGGAAAATAGCGTCATCTCCAGTTCCGCCGCACTCTGAGGATCGATGGTCTTGGCATCGGAAATAGCGGCGGAACCGTAGAACGGGATACCGTAAAACTCCGCCATCTCAGCGGCTGCCGCGATATTCAGGTGAAATTCCGGCGCGCCGTAGGAACCAATGGTGGTCTTCATGTCAAATACGGTGGGCATGGACCCGTAGATATAGGGCGCGCCCTGACGGATGACCTGAGACATCACCAGTCCGGCCAGCACCTCCGCGTTATTCTGGGCCAGGATGCCCGCCTGCGTGATGGGACCTGTTCCGCCCATCATGCTGTAAGGCATATAGGTGAAGGGGATCCCGTGTTCCGCGCAGACTGCGATCCTCTCGTTGGATTCATAGGGGTGCAGAAGCGGCGGAATGGGCTCGGCATAATAGACGAACAGCGGTTTTTCCGCCAGTGCTTCCGGCCCTCCCGCCAGATCGGCGGCGATCTTTACAATATCCTTCAGCGCCTCCACATCGGAGGTCACCACATGGATGTTCTTTGTAAAGTTTCGGACTACCTCGATGAAGCCGATCTGTCCCGCCAGCTGAGCGGGCACTCCGCCCAGAATGCCCACTGACGTGGTAAACGCGATATTGGGCAGATAATCCTGCAGCGTACACATGATCTTCATCTCATCTCTCGTGAAGCGCCGCGCTGTGTTCGTCTTATAGTCCAGGTATTCCAGCTGTTCAGCGATGGAACCAAAGTAGATATTTCTCTCCGGTCCCAGCTCGCCCACCTGCTCCCCGTCCCGGTTGTACAGTCTGATCACCTCCGGAACTGTGGCAAGCGCCTTTTCCACCAGTGCAGAGGGGATCTTCACAATGTCGCCGGCCTCCATAACCGCGCCGTGTTCTGCCAGCGCGCCGCGCATCCGTTCTCCTGTGACCTTGATCCCCACTTCCTCCAGAATACGCAGGCTTGCTCTATGGATCTTTTCGATCTTTTCCTGATCCAGTATCCTGAATTCAATGTCGATTGGAAAATTCCGTTTCATCCTCTTCCTCCTTTATGCCTCAAAGACGCGGCCGCCTGCGGCGTCAGCCCACGTTCGACGGCCGATCCATATCTGTCGGTCAGTTCACGCCTGACGGCCAGCTCACGCCTGACGGTCGACCCACATTCTGACCTCCAGTCCACGTCTGCCGGCCGGCTCTCCTGGGCGGATGCCGCTTCAATTCCCCGTCTACACAAACGCCGTCCCCAGCAAAAGTTTGGGCAGCGTCAGTGAGACCGCGGGCCAGTACGTCACCAGAATGAGCGTGGGCAGGTAGGCAAACAGCAGCAGAAACGCAGTAGGCTTCAGTACCTCGCTTGCCTGCACGTTGTAGATCCTGGCGGACAGGTAGATGAAAGGCGCGCTGGGCGGCGTGATGTTGCCCATTCCCAGATTGACTCCCATGATAGCCGCAAAGTGATACGGCGAGATGCCGATCTCCATGGCGATGGGAAAGAGAATGGGAGCGGCCAGCAGCGTGCCGCTGGTGTCATCCATGACCATGCCGATGAGCACCAGAAACAGATTCATCATCAGCAGGATCACGTATTTGTTGTCGGAGATGCTCATCAGCGTGTCCGACACGAGCTGAGGAATGTTCTGCTGAGTCAGGATGCGGCTCAGCATGCACACCACGCCGATCATCACCATGATGACGCCGGTGGTGGTGGCCGTCTCAGCCAGCGTGTTCAGCAGATCTCTGGGCTTCAGCTTTTTATAGACAAACATGGCCACCGGAATGGCATAGATCACTGCGACTCCAGCGGATTCCGTGGCGGTCATAGCCCCCGAGTAGATGCCTCCCAGAATGATCACCGGCATCAGCAGAGAGGGGACGGCCATCTTCGTCCGTTTCAGGAACTCCGAACCCCACTGCGACGGCGTCCTGCTGGCTTCGTATAGGACGCCCTCTTCTTTCCGCATCAGGATCCAGGAACCCAGACTCAGCAGGATCGTCAGAATGACTCCAGGCACGATGGTGGACAGAAAACAGGCCAGCACGGAGATGTTCAGCGTCCATGCGATGAGGATCTGCGCCGCGCTGGGCGGGATCAGCAGCCCCAGCGGAGCGGCGCAGCAGGCTACCGCCGCCATCACGCCCATGGGATACTTTCTCTCCTTGCCCTGAGGCGCGATAATGGAGCCGATACAGGAAAGCGTGGCGGCTCCGCTGCCGCAGATCGAGCCGAAGATGGCGCTGGTGATCACCGTTACGATGCACAGCCCGCCTTTGATCCGTCCCACAAAAATATCTACCCAGTCGATCAGCGCCTTGCCGATCTTCCCCTTTTCCATGATCCCGCCGGCCAGAATGAACATGGGGATCGCCAGCAGCGTCACGGAAGCCAGCTTACTGTAGCTGGTGGACATCAACGCCGAGGGCGCGTAGCCGAATATCATGACGAGAACGATCACCGCGCCTCCAAAGCTGAAGGGTACGGGAACTCCCGCCACCAGCAGTACGACCAGCACCAGCAGTACCAGTGCGATTATCAGTATTTCCATTTACGCAGTCTCCCCCTTCCCCGCGATCTGCGCTGCGGAGTCCGCCCGCGGTATGAATACTCTCACCAGATGATACAGAGAGTACAAAAACATCAGACATAAGCTCACAGTGATGGCGCTGTTGCTCGCCAGCAGCGGGATGCCCAGGCCGGGGGTGGTGGCCCCGGTCTGAATATTCCAAACTGCGTAGTACACCACGGACCAGTAGGCCAGCACGCCTGCAATGCACGTGGTCAGCGCGTTTACGATGATCTGCAGTACTTTCTTGACTTTTTCGCTTTTTACAAATAAATTGGTCAGATCCGCCGAGATGTGACTGGCCTCATAGCTGCCGTAGGCGCCGCCCAGCCAGTAGACCCACATGGCGAACAGCGTGATGATCTCGTCGGAACCGAAGAAATCTCCGTCCATGCAATACCGGGCGAACACCGCGGCTCCCACCACCACGATCAGCACGGCGCTGGAAAAGATCAGGATGTACCGCATCAGCTTCTCGCAGACTCTCCACAAAAACCACTCTTCGATCGGTTTCATCTTTTTCATATCAGCCTCGCAATCCATACAATGCAGCGCCTACAGAGTATCCGAATACTCGGCCAGCTCATTCATATAATCCTCGCCGTAGTAGTCGGCAAGTCTGGGCCACACGTTGGTCTTCATAAATTCGCTCATGGACGCCCGCTCTTCATCCGAGGGTATGATCACTTCCACGCCTGCGTCGCGCAGTCCCTGGATGGACTCTTCCTCCTGTACGGCCAGCTGATCGGCTCCCTGATTCAGCGCGTCCACGATGCAGTCGTTGATGATCGTCTGATATTCCTCCGGTATGGTGTCCCACTTGGCCTGATTCATGATGCAGGCGTAGACGTCAGGCATGATCTTGTAGTCCACAAAATGGTCGATGACGTCCACGAAGGAAACGTAGTTCAGATAGGGTCCGCCGCCGTACCAGCCGTCGGCGACGCCGGTCTGCAGGGCGGTGTACAGGTCTGCGTAGTTGATGGTGGTGGTGTTGAAATTCATGGCCTTGATGATCAGCGCCATCGTTTCCATGGCCGGAGCCCGCACCAGATCTTCCTTGTGCACGCTGAAATCGAACAGCGATCCTCTGGCCTTATCGGTCAGGTCCGCAAAACCCAGACCCAGGAAACCGCTGGGCCAGAATCCGAAGGTCTTGACGCCGTACTTCTGCTGAAATTCCGAATACGTCTTATAGATATAGCTGTCCTGCCCGTACGCTTCTTTGAATTCCTCCGTGTCTTGTACAAAGAAGGGGATGTACAGGGATTCTGCAAAGATGTCGTGGCTGCCCGTCATCGTGAAGAGTCCCATGTCGATGGTGCCCTGCATGATCTCCTCATAGGCCTGCACATAGTCTCCCAGCTGGGACGCCGGATAAACGGTGATCTCCACGTGGCCGTCCGTGGCCTCGCTGATGTTTTTCGCCGCTTCCTCAGCGATCCAGGTGTCGATGGCTTCCGTGGAACCGATCCCGGCCCAGGACAATTTATAGACTTTATCCGGATCGCCCGTCTCTCCGCCGCTGCCGCCTCCGCCGCAGCCGGCAAAGCAGGCCGAGATCAGGGTGAGCATGCATATGATGCAGATGGATTTTTTCAATTTCTTATTCATTTCTTCTCCTCCTCAATGATCTTCTCTCGCAAATGATTTACTGGACGACAGTCTTATTCAGAGAAATTTATCTGCATGATCACCCCCGTTTCACAGCCTGCCGCGCCTGTTCGGCGCCGGGGCCGACGGTTCTATTCAGCGTAACGCTTCATGAGGCGTTCCCATTCTTCATCTCTTATTTCGGAGATCCGGGCCACTTCCTCGTCCTTCAGATGCTTAAAACGCTTCTGGGACCGGATATACTCCCCCACCGGCTTCAGCACCTTGGGCACATAATTCAGCTTTATCTGATCATTTTCGTATTCCGCCAGATACCAGAGTCCGCATTCCACCGCCATCCTGCCGATCTCAATGGTTTTGGCAGGGTCAAAGCCCCAGCCTGTGGGACAGGGGGCAGACACGTGGATGACACGGCAGCCCCTTACGTCCTTAGCCCTGGCGATCTTCTCCATGAGATCCCTGGGATAGGAGACGGAGGCCGTAGCCGCGTAGGGCACGCGATGGGCGGTGATAATATCGAATAAATTTTTGCGGAAGGTATTCTTTTCGCCGATCGAACAGGGTCCCGCCGGCGTCGTGGTAGTGCTGGCTCCGTAGGGCGTGCTGCCGCTTCTCTGCACGCCGGTGTTCATGTAAGCCTCGTTGTCGTAGCAGAGATACAGAATATTATCGTTTCGCTCCGCCGCTCCGGACAGAGCCTGGATCCCGATATCCACCGTACCCCCGTCTCCGCCGATGGCCAGGATCGTCACATCCTCGTCCCATCCCAGCGCCTCCGCCGCCACCGCCATTCCGGAGGCTGTGGAAGCCAGCGCCGGGAAAGCTGTGACCGCGTTGTTCACAAACAGAGCCGACTGGGGATAGACGGATGTGGTAGCCGCGAAGCAGCAGGCCGGGTAAGCCGCGCAAGTCTTCTCTCCGAGAATTTTCAGAGCGAGTCTGACGGCCACCGCCGCTCCGCAGCCCTGGCACATCTTGGCGCCGTAGAGCAGCTCCTGATCAGATAGATCTTTGTAATTCACCGCCACTATTCCCACCTCATTCCCAAAAACTGAATTTCTTTCTCCGGCTCGCCCGCCGCCATGCGGGCCAGCTTATCGTACATCTGCGCGATCTGAGTCTTGGGAATGTCCCTGCCCCCCAGACCGACGATGAAATTGCCCAGGGCGGTCTTGGTTCCGCCGTACATGCAGGCCTTCACCTCAGAATAGATCGTGCCTTCAAATCCGAAGGAAATGCTGCGGTCGATCACGCCCAACGCGGCGAACCGGTCTCTGAGACCAGCAAAGTATTCCTTGGGGAAGGGCCGATAGCTTCTCAGTTTGATCAGACCCACCTTTTTTCCCTGCCGCCTCAGCTCATCCACCACGACTCTGGCCGTGCCGGCCACACTGCCGGCCGCTACCAGCGCCGTCTCCGCGTCGCCGCATCTGTATTCTTCCGTCATGCCGCCGTAGCTGCGGCCGATGATCCTGCCGTATTCCGCGTCGGCCCCGGCGATGACCTGTTTCGCTTTCTCAAAGACAGCCTGCTGCAGATAGCGGCCCTCCGTATGGAAATCCGGCCCCACAGTCTGGCACAGAGTCTTCGGCGCCGACAGCGACATCTTGTTGTCCGTGCGAAAGGCTGGCAGATAACGGTCCACGGTCTCCTGATCCGGTATTTCCACCATATCGTAAGTATGAGTCAGCGTAAAACCGTCGAGATTGACCATGACCGGCGTCATGATCTCAGGGTCTTCCGCGATCCGATAAGCCTGGATCACCGTGTCCAGCGCCTCCTGACCGCTCTCCACAAACAGCATGATCCAGCCGGAATCCCTCATGGAAAAGGCGTCCCGCTGATCGCCGTAAATATTCCAGGGTGTTGCTGTAGAGCGATTGGCGTCCACCATGACTACCGGATGTCTGGCCCCGCTGACATAGCTGAGCATCTCGCACATATACAGCAACCCCTGGGAGGAGGAGGCAGTGAAAGTCCGGGCTCCCATCATGGAAGCTCCCAGAGCGGAGGCCATGGCGCTGTGCTCGCTTTCCACCATCATATATCTGTAATCAGCCTCTCCGTCCGCCAGAAAATCGGCGATCTTTTCTACCAGCGTGGTCTGCGGCGTGATGGGATAGGCGGAGACCACATCAGGTCTGGAAAGGCGGACGCCGTGGGCCGCGGCCTCATTGGCTGACAAAAACGCTTTTCTGCTCATCTCACTCACCGTCCTTTACCATGGCAATGCAGTTCCTTGGACATTCATTGGCACAGATCCCGCATCCCTTGCAGTAATCCATGTCGATCTCCAGCCGGTCGGCGCTCTTGTCGATGCAGCCCTCCGGACAGTACACCCAGCACAGCATGCACTTCACGCATTTTTCTCTGTCAAACTCCGGATGGAAGGTGCGGAATCCGGAGTTTACCGTGGGCAGAATGCCCACGCCGTTGCTGGCGCCGAAAAACATCTCATCCCAGCCCGACGGAGGTCTGAATTCTTTATTCCACTGCGGCTTATTCATTCCGGCGCACCTCCTTGACTTTTTCAAAGGCCGCCCGCGCCGCTGTCTTGTTCTTCCCGCGCAGGCTCTCCCCCATCATGTCGTCGATGGCCATTTCCACCGACTCCATCTTTACCAGATCTGCGGCTCCCACGGCGGCTCCCAGCAGCACCGTATTGACGATAGGCGCTCCCAGCAGGTCCAGCGCGATCTGCGTAGCGTCGATGGGAAACAGATTTTTAATGTCCGAAAACCGGGGATCCGCCCGCAGTTCTTCTGCGCTTCTGGCGGTATTGATCACGTAGACGCCGCTTTCCTTCAGACCGGCCGTGGTGTCCGCCGCATCGCACAGCGTCTCGTCCAGCACGATCACGCAGTCGCACTGGTACACCTGGCTGTGATCGGTTATCGTCTGCTCCGCGATCCTTGTAAAGCCCTGCACCGGAGCCCCGCGCCGCTCTGGTCCAAAGGAAGGGAACGCCTGGGCGGCCTTCCCTTCGTGGATCGACGCGGCATGACCCAATAGCCTGGCTGCCGTAAAGGCGCCGTTGCCGCCTCTTCCGTGCCATCTTATTTCTATCATGTCAACCTCTCTCTACTTTTTCTTCTTTTCCTCTTTCAGCGGCGCTTCCACTTTGGCCAGCGACCGGGCGTAATCCACATAATCATCCCAGCGGGTCGCTCCTTTCACCACCATTTTAGCCGTATCCGGCGAGCCGCCGCCGTGCATGCAGCCCGGTACGCCGCCGCCGATGGTGAGCCATTCCACCAATCTGGCCATGCGGATCCTGTCTTCACCGCCTACGCCTGCCCGCAGGGATTCGATCAGCTGTTTGCCGTAGACCGGCGACATCATATCCTGATAAGAGGGCATGCAGCCTGTTTCCGTGATACCGCCGGATATTTCCTGCGCCAGCACTTTCGTGTTGTAGGGCAGCGTCGCCACGTGGACCTTATTCACATGGGCAAGCAGCGGATTGGGATAGAACGCGCCGGAGGGATGCTGTTTCCCCATATACATGGCGCCGATCCCCAGTCCATAGGTGGTCTCATTGTTGACCGCCATCTGCGTCAGCTTATCCTGAAATGGCTTCTGCGTCAGGCCGTTGGCTCTGGCCATGCCGATGGCCGCGCCGATCATCACGTCGCCCTGTCCCGCCACGCAGGCGCCGATCGCCGCTCTGTAAATGGCGGTGAAATTGCCCACGCAGGCGCCGGCGTATTTTACCTCGCCGTTCATAAACACCCGCTCGTTTGGTACAAACACATCGTCGAAGATGACGAAGGCCTGAGTGGTCCCCGACTTTATGCCGTCCCAGCCCTCCGCCTCCGTCCGCGTATCGGAGGGTCTTCTGGTCTCCACCACTGTAATGCCCTCGGCGTCTCTGGGCACCGCAGCCGCCACCGCAAAGGCCTCTTCCCCCTCGGACATGCTGGTGGTGGGAATGACCATGATATACTGCGATCCGGCCACGCCGCAGATCTGATTTTTATAGCCGCGGATGACGATGCCGTCCTCCCTGACCTCTTTCACGTGCAGGTACATGTCGCTGTTGTCCTGCTGACCGGGCTTCAGCGCTCTGTTGCCCTTCGCGTCTGTCAGCGCGCCGGAAAGAGCCAGCGCGTTCTCTTCCGCGAACATCGCAAATTTCTTCAGCCGTTCATGGTAGTCCGTGCCCAGAGCTTTGTCCATATCCCAGGTCACTCCCCAGAGCGCATTGATCACGGTCCAGCCCGCGCAGACCGGTCCCATGCAGCTGCCGCACATCCGATATCCGTCGCGCTTCATATTGGCGTTGCCCAGCACATCGTCCGCGCACGTCATCAGAGTGTTCCACCGGTGCGCCTTCTTCCCGGTGAGATAGGAGGTCGTCGTATACAGCTCCTCCTTCTCCGGATCAAAAGAATTATCATACCACATGGCTACATTGGCGATGTGAGCCTTTGTAGCGGGATGCGTGGTCACATCTCTGATCAGCTCGCCCCACTTGTACACGTTGGGACGCATCTTTTTCATTTCTTCTATGTACTGCGCTCCTGTTTTCAGTGCCATTTTCATTTCCTCCTGTAATTGCAGTTCATCCGCAGACCGTCTTTGATCCGTTCATGACCGTTGCCGAAAGGGCGCCTTCCTCCGCGCCTTCGCCGGCAGACCGCCCGCTATTCCTTATACGCGCCGCGGCGCAGATAATCCTGCAGCTCTTCTTCGTTCATGTGACCGATGCCCAGATAGTCCAGCGTATAGCCCTCGGCGTAAAAATCTCTTCCCAGCATGGCGGAGGCCATGGAGATCATGGAATCAATGGTAGGCGTCTTTATGCCGTACTTTTTCCCCAGCTCGTGGAACACGTGACAGCCAATGGGGATATCCTCGGTCAAATAACGGTGATTGACCGTGAAGGGACCGGTTCCCAGAGCCATCTCATAGACATCCTCGAAGGGTACGAACATTTCGTCTCCCATATATTCACATCCCAGGATGTTGGATCTGGAGTAGAACTGTTCCTCGCGGAAAGGCTGGATCCCTACTCCCATGGCCTTGGCAATGGCGCACTCTTCCTGATAGACCGTGTACTGCACCTTCGATACCGTAGGACTGTAGACGTGGCAATAAATGGAGAAATCCTTTTTGTTGTCGCCGTAAATGACGCCGTAATTTTCAATGGCGCCCGCGCCCAGTATCACGCCGGGACAGTGAAGAATGGGGTTCACGTTGCTGAAGCCCGTGTCCATGACCGTGTCAGCGCCCACAGGACCGTCGCCGGTGGTAATGGCGTCCATGGCTCTGATGTATTTGACGCTTTCCAGAAATACTTCCTGATCTGTCATGGGCAGCGCCGCGCCTCTCAGCGTGACCGCTCTGTACATGATCCTGGTGCTGGGCAAAACATAAGGTCCCTCCGTGTCGATACGGCTGCCGAAGGGAGCGCTGGACCAGCCGCCCACCACGATCTTTTTATCGCTCTTCATGCTGCGCATCACTTTTCTGAACAGCAGCGTACCATAGTTATCCGGGAATATATGGATGATCTGCCCGTCCCGCAGATACGGTATCATTTTCTCAAAGAACGCGGTGTGTCCCACGGCCGGGACCGCCACGATCAGAATATCGGCCGCATCCATGGCCTCCTTCAGATCTGTAGTGACCTTTTTAAAATGCACGGTGCCTTCCCTGCGAAATCCGTAACGGCTGGGCTGATCGCCGTGAAAACGGAAGCCATTCTCCAGGTTTGCCAGCGAGACCTTCGCAAAGGGCTCGATATCGCAAAGAATGACGTCCTGTCCGCCCAGCACGCAGTCTGCGGCCATGGCCTTGCCGATGCCGCCCGCTCCCAGCACCGCGATGGGTTTGTTCTCAAGATAGCTTAAATCCTTCATTTTTCCACCTCTCTACGCACAGTTTTTTAATGTTATGACGCGGCCGGTCTGCCGTCTGCTGCAATGCTGCCGCAATGTCTCTGCAGTGCATCCCATGGGCCGCCGCCAGCGATCTCTGATCCTGCCGCAGACTTCCATACAGCCGTAGACCGTATGGAACAGGACTGATAGGGCTCTGGTCCCGTCCGCATCGATGTCAGAACTTGAATTCACTGGTCTTAATTCAGTGACCACTGTTCATTTTTAGATTAGCACCATCTTTTTCGAATGTCAACGCTTATTTTCTGAAAGTTCTTATTCTTCGTTTTTGTTCGCCGTCTCAGCGATGAAGGCTTGCCACACATCCTGTTCCGTTGGTCTCCATAACATTTTTTCTCTTGATTTTTTCATTGACTATCAGTCATTTTCGTGATAGCATTTTAGTTGACTATCAGTCATTGAATTGCAAAAAGTATTCGTTACAACTTGTCAGGGTCTGTAAAAAACGAGGAGGAATCAGCATGATAGTACCGATCAGACATTATGGATACTATGATCACGTATCCTATGCAAACCAGAAACTCAGCGCGACGCCGGGGCAGTCTGTGGCCGGATATCCTATCGGCATACTGGCGCTGGAGCTTTTCTATCCTCTTGTGCCGGGCAATGTGGTCAATCCGTGGACTTACGATTTCCCAGTGAGGATCAAAGTGGTGAGAGGCGCCACCATCGACAGGATATTCCGCAACGATCCCACCCTTCTGGACGATTTTATCCAGGCGGGCGAGGAACTGATGCTGGACGGAGTGCGGGCGCTCTCCGGGGCCTGCGGCTTTTTCGCCAATTATCAGCGGGAGCTGGCGGAACACTTTCCCGTGCCGGTGGCCATGTCTTCTCTCCTGCAGGTGCCGTGGATCAAATCCTCCCTCAAAAAAGATCAAAAGGTCGGCATCATCACAGCCAACAGCGCCGCGATCACGCCCTATCTTCTTGAATCAGTGGGAATTACAGACGGATCCGCCTTCGTGGTAAAAGGCATTCAGCATCTGGAGCAGTGGAAGCCTCTGGTGGATATGGAGGACAACGGATTCAACGACACGATCCTGACGGATCAGGTCTCCCAGGCGGCTGTGGAATTGTGTCAGGAGGAGAATATCGGCGCCATTCTTCTGGAGTGCAGCGATCTGCCTCCATACGCCCACGCCATTCAAAAGGCTGTAAACCTGCCGGTCTACGACTACATTACGATGATGAACTGGCTTTATCATTCTGTCTGTCAGCGCCCCTACGAGGGATATTTTTAACGGCGGCGGACCGCCGGACCGCAGACACTGCTGATACGCGTCAACGTGGATCCGAAGAGACTGGCCGGGCTCATTTTCACAAGGTTAGACATTTTTGAAACATACGGAAATAACAGCGGACGACATTTCCCATGTTATAAAAAAACGACAGAAGGCTGATCCAAATGGATCAGCCTTCTGCCGATAGGTGAGAGTATATAGTGTCTTAAAGTGTGATAACAGTACCAGTCTTTCCGTCCAGAGCGTCCACCGCGCTGTACAGCGATGTGATGATCGCTTTCTTTCCCGGATTGGCTTTTGCGAACTTGATGGCGGCCTGTACCTTGGGCAGCATGCTGCCGGGGGCGAAATGCCCTTCCTCGCAGTACTTTTCCGCTTCCGCCACAGTCATCTCCGCCAGATCCTTCTGATCCGGCTTATTGAAGTTGATCGCCACACGGTCTACTTCCGTCAGGATCATCAGGACATCCGCTCCTGTCTTTTCCGCCAGCAGCTCTGCGGCGAAATCCTTGTCGATCACCGCGGCCACGCCTTCCAGCTCTCCGTTGTCGTTCTTGATCACCGGAATGCCTCCGCCTCCGCAGGTGATCACGATGGTGGAATCCCACAGTCTGTTCACGGAATCGATCTCATAGATCTCCGTGGGGATGGGGGACGCTACCACGCGGCGGAAGCCTCTGCCGGCGTCCTCTTTCATGGTGTAGCCTTTGGCTTCCATCTCTTTCGCTTCTTGCTCGCTGTAGAAGGGGCCGATGGGCTTGGTGGGATTCTTGAATCCCGGATCGTCCTTATCCACCACCATCTGGGTCACCAGAGTGACGACAGGAATGTCCCCTCTTCCGATGCCCGCCAGCGCCGGCTTCATACCCTGCTGGATGTGATAGCCGATATAGCCCTGGCTCATGGCGCCGCAGACGTCAAAAGGCATGGCCGGAGTGGTCTCCTTGGCCGTCTCGGAAGCCAGCAGAATCCTTCCCACCTGGGGTCCGTTGCCGTGGACGATGGCGATCTCATGGCCTCTCTTCACGATCTCCGCGATATATTTACAGGTTCTCTTTACTACGTCCAGCTGCGCCTCCGCTGTAGCGGGTCCCTTTGCATCCTGCAGAGCGTTTCCGCCCAGCGCGATTACTATCTTTTCTTTACTCATTATGCACCTTTCCTCGAAAAATACAATTTACTGTGCGGTCCCGTGCTGCGAACACCGACGCGCGCCCGGTCTCTGCCTAGTCGCGGTTGATCGGCATGCTCATGCACCTCGGGCCGCCTCTGCCTCTGGAAATTTCTGAACTCGGAATCGTCAGCACCGTGATGCCGTACTTTTCCAGGATCTCATTGGTAATATAGTTTCTGTCGTAAGTCACGACGACGCCCGGCGCGATGGCCAGCGTGTTGGATCCGTCGTTCCACTGTTCTCTCTGCGCCGCCATCTTGTCGTCGCCGCCGCAGCGGATCAGTTCCACCGCAGGGAGCTTGAGCTCAGATGACAACAGATTGGGCAGTGTGTCCGTCACAGAAGTGAAGGACAGCTCCCCATCCCCGCCCAGCGTGATCTCGTAGAGATTCAGCGGGCCTTCGATCTCGGGATGGATGGTGAACTTGTCGTAATCCACCATGGTGAATACCGTATCCAGATGCATGAACGCACGGCACTTGGGAATGTCGAAAACCAGCACTTTCTTAAAGCTGTTCTCGCTCTTCAGCACCTTTTCCGCCAGCTTGCTGATAGCAGCTGCGGACGTTCTCTGGGACAGGCCGATGGCCACGATCTCGGGGGAAAGCACCAGAATGTCTCCGCCTTCGATGGAATCCGGGCCTTCGTGCTCATACCACATGTGCGTGCCTTCCGGCATCAGGGCCTTGTCGTAATTAAATACGTATTTCAGCATCAGAGATTCTCTGCGTCTGGCAGCGGTGCTCATGCAGTTGATGGAAACGCCGTTTCCGATGCATGCGCCCGGATCTCTGGTAAAATACAGGTTCGGCATGGGATCGGTATAATACGGATACTGCTCTGCGATGATCCCAACCAGCGTATTCGCAGATTTTACTTCGATCTCGTTTTTCTTGATGCCCTTCATACACTGGGCGACCATGTCCTCCACAGACATAGCCATGAGATATTCCGTGATAGCGTCTCTCGCAAAGGTGGAAGAGAGATCGCTCTCACCGAGAAATTCCTTTACAAACTCCGCTCTGACGGCTTTGTCCGCCAGGGCTTTTTCCACTTCCTTCTGAAAATAAACGACTTCAACGCCGTTTTCTCTCAGAACGTCGGCAAAGCAGTCATGTTCAAACTGCGCCTTCTTCAGGAAGGGGATGTCGTCGAACAGCAAACGCTCAAAGTTATCGGGCACCAGACCTTCGATCTCCTCGCCCAGTCTGTGCAGCATGACTTTGTTCAGTTTACCGATCTCCGAATAAACATTAACTCCCTGTTTCATGTTTCGCTCCATTTCCGCCGAAGGGGCAGCTTTCGCTGTCCCCCCGGTCTGTAAGCGGCGGAAAAGCTGTGCTCTTCCGCCGCGTTTTTTCGGTTCGCCTGATCCGGGACCTGCTCCGTCCCGCATCTCCCCCTTTATGCCATGGTAGCTACGATGACTGCTTTGATGGTGTGCATTCTGTTTTCCGCTTCGTCAAATACCACAGAGTGCTTGCTTCTGAATACTTCGTCCGTTACCTCGCGGATGTCGTAGCCCGCTTCCTTCTGCGTCTTTGCCATGGTCGTCTCGAAATCGTGGAACGCCGGCAGACAGTGCATGAAGATCACGTCCTTGTTCTCCGTCTTCGCGATCATCTCTTCCGTTACCTTGTACGGCGTCAGCAGCTTTACTCTCTCCGGGATCTGCGCTTCTTCTCCCATGGACGCCCATACGTCCGTGTACAGCACGTCCGCTCCCTTCAGGCAGCTGTCGTCGTGGCACACTTCGATGGTCGCTCCCGTCTCCGCCGCTACCGCTTTCGCTCCTGCCAGTACTTTCTCGTCTACTTTCAGCGCTTCCGGTCCGTACGCTACGAAGTGCATTCCCATCTTCGCGCATCCGTACATCCAGGCGTAGCTCATGTTGTTTCTGATATCTCCGCAGAATACCACCTTTACCTGGTTCAGCGGCTTCGATACATGCTCCTCGATGGTCAGCAGGTCCGCCAGGATCTGCGTCGGGTGATCCACGTCCGTCAGGCCGTTCCACACCGGTACGCCGGAGAATTTAGCCAGGTCTTCTACCACCTTCTGGTCGAATCCTCTGTACTCGATCCCGTCATAGAATCTGCCCAGCACTCTCGCCGTATCTTCCAGCGATTCCTTCTTGCCCATCTGGGAGCTTCCGCTGTCCAGGAACGTTACGCCCGCTCCTTCTTCCATGGCCGCCACTTCAAACGCGCATCTGGTTCTCGTGGATCCCTTTTCAAACAGCAGGACAATGGTCTTTCCTCTCAGCACGTGATTTACGATCCCCGCTCTCTTTTTCGCCTTCAGATCGTGGGCCAGGTCCAGCATGTAACGGATCTCCGCCGGCGTAAAGTCCATCAGTGTCAAGAAGCTTCTTCCTTTTAAATTAACAGCCATTTCTCTTACCTCTCTTTTTGATTTATTCCCGATTTTAGTTTAAACGTTTCTTTGAAACCGATCGCAGATGCGAACTGCTTCATCCTTTATTTCGAGACTCGATTTATTTTGTCTCTCTTTTAAAAAAATCATACTATATAGGGTCAAAATTGAAAGTACCAGTGCTTTCCTTTTTCTATGTGCCAGTTAAAATTAAATCAAATAAAAAAAAACGACTGATAATTTACTATCAATCGTTATCCTGTCCAAAATGATTTATAAAACGTCTGAAAATTCAGCGATAAAAAAATCTTTTTACGCGGGATTTCCTAAATATTCCTCAGAATATTCATTTTCTGCTCTCCCTCATGGCGGCCAGCAGAAGACGGATCCCGCGGCGGATCTGCTGCTTTCCAGGATAGGAATAGTTCAGCCGGATATACTGGTCCCCCTTTGTTCCGTAGGGGAAGAAGATCTGCCCCGGAATAAACGTAACTCCCTTCTTCCCCGCCCTCTCGATGAGACGGGAAAGATCCATGGTCCGCGGCAGCCGGCACCAGATATAAACGCCTCCTCCTGGTTTTGTAAAGCTCACGCCCATATCCCGGGCCGGTTCCAGAAGTCTGCACATCAGATCCCGTTTTTCGCGGTATTCCACGCAGATACGCTGAATATTCCGCTGATAGATCCCCCGTTCCAGATATTCGCACAAGATCCTCTGAGACAGGCTGTCAAAACTGATCAGATGAAGGGAGATCAGATGGCTCAGATTCTTGATGACGATCCGGGGCGCCGCCACGAAGGCCAGACAGATCCCCGGCGCGAAGGTCAGAGCGAAGGAGTAGATGTAGACCACGGAATTCCCCGTGTCCAGCGCTTTCAGGGACGGTACCGCTTTCTTGTCGTAGGATATCTCCGAGGCCCCGTCGTCCTCCAGGATCGGTACTTTATACTTGTGTGAAAGCGCCAGCAGCGCTTTTCTGCGTTCCAGACTCATCACCACTCCCGAAGGATCCTGAAAGCTGGAGTTTACATAGATGAGCTTGGGATGGTGTCTGATGATCAGCGGTTCGATGCGGTCGGTGATCATTCCTTCCTCGTCGATGGGGACCGTGATCACATTGGCGCCCGCCAGTTTCAGCTCGCGAAAGGCGTCCGGAGAGATGGGTTCCTCGGTGATCACCGTATCGCCCTTCTCGATGAGGAGCTCCGCCAGAAAATCGATGGCCTGATTGGCCTCGGAGACGATCTGGATCTCTCCGTGACGGACATTGATCCCCTTTCCTTTCAAAAACATGGAGATCGCCTGCCGCAGCTCAAAAAGCCCCTGGTAAGGAGTATACGCGTAAATATCGTCCTGCTCGTCCTTTTTATTTTGAGTCCTCCGGATCAGGTCCGCCAGTATCCCGGAGAGCTCCTCCCCAAAATACGCGTCCGGCGAGGCGATGCCCCCTGCAAAGGAGATGTTGCCGTTGTCGTAGGATCTGGAAAACAGATCGTCAAAGGTGGTCTCCATGTCGAGGAAAGAGTCCTTGATCAGGCTTTGCCAGCTGATGGTATCTCTGCGCGGCTGCAGCGACGCTGCCTGCCCCTCCGTCTCCGCTCCCTCCGGCTCTCCGCTCTGGTCGTAGGTCACCTGATAGCCCTTTCCCTGAAAGGCCAGCACGCAGCCGTCCGCCTTCAGTTCATTGTACGCCTTGATCACCGTATTCCTGTGAACGCCCGTCAGCTTGGCCAGCGTCCTCTCTGAAGGCAAAAAAGCGCCGTCGGTTATCTCACCCTTGAGGATCATCTCCCGGATCTGATTTCTGATCTGCAGATAAATAGGCGTGCCGCTCTGATGATTTACTGTGATATTCATAATTCCTGTCTTTCCGCAATTTTTCGGGGTCCGCTTACTTCTTTTTGGGCTTCACGAAATACTCCGCCAGCAGCTTCTGCGCCAGATATTTCCGGGCGTCCGCCTGCAGGGCCAGCGACGCGATGAGCATGAACAGCTCCGTCGTATCATCGTCCGCAAATTCATCCAGTCCCAGCATATCCTTGATGCGGCCGATCTGCCCGTCCACCTGATCCGCCAGCTTTTCTCTCTCCTCAGCGAAAACATCCATGACGCCCTCGTAGATCTGTCCGAAGTCAAACTTTTCGTCAAAAGCGGAGTTATAATTATCGATCAGCGGTTTCATGAGCAATTCGATCTCCTGCATCTGAAACGTCCCTTTCAGATGAAAGATAAGCGTCAGCAGCAGCAGATGATCCCGCGTGTAGCGCTTGTTTACCGGCCTGGGGATCAGATCGTGTTTGGCGTAATTTCCGATCATGGTCTTTGTGATCACCGGTTCTTTGGGGTCCTTCCTGTAAATGTCCAGCTTCCGGTTCATAAAAAGCACGGTCTGGTCCATGTACAGCTCCATATCGGGAAACGCCCCCACAGGAATGGTGCCCTTCTTCACGTATTCCTCCATTATCTTTTTGACAAACTCCTCATATCTCATGTTCCATTATATCCTTTCTGATCTTGTGATATCTTTCCTTACCTTATTATACGGTTTTTAAAACCGCGTGTCAACGCAGGACATACGAGTGTCCCGGCACTGGGAAAAACATCAAAAATTTTTTTAAGAAAGTATTGCATAATTATTCTTTTATATGTATAATTATTTCCGATGCCTGCGCCTGGAAGCAGTTTGCATCTTACATCTAATGTTTATGGTCAATTGTAATATGGATAAGAAATGGAGCGGACGATTATGGATGGACTTTTGTATCTCGAAGACGGAACCGTATTCAGGGGCAGAGGCTTCGGCTATCCCCGGACGTCGGCGGGCGAATTGGTGTTCAATACTTCCATGACCGGTTATCAGGAGATCCTCACCGATCCCTCTTACGCCGGCCAGATCATCAATTTTACCTACCCCCTCATTGGAAATTACGGCATTACTGCCGATGACAATGAATCTTCCAGGATCCATGCCTTCGGCATGGCGGCGAAGAACATTTGCTTTACCCCCTCTAACTACAGATCGGTAATGACGATAGACCAGTGGCTTTTCGATATGAAAGTCCCTGGTATTTTTGAAATTGACACCAGAGCCCTGACCCGGCGCATCCGCAGCCACGGCACGGTAAAATGCGTCATCAGCAATCAGGGCCTGTCTCCATCGGAGGCCAGAGACTTCTGCGATCAGGCCGTTCTGAGAAACGACCATATGAAGCGTGCGGGCGTCCGCCAACGAGTACGCATCGGGGGCACGGGCCGCCGTGTAGCCGTGCTGGATTTCGGAGTGAAGCAAAACATTCTCCGCTCTCTTGAGAAACGCAATTGCGACGTCTATCTCTTTCCTTATGGATCCTCTGCGGATGAGCTGATGTCTGTGAACCCCGACGGCCTGTTTCTGACCAACGGCCCCGGCGATCCTCAGGAGGCCGCGGAGGCGGCAGCGGAAGTGAAAAAGCTCATGGGCCGGGTGCCCATGTTCGGGATCTGCATGGGGCATCAGGTGCTGGCGCTGGCCGCCGGCGGCAAGACCTTCAAAATGGCATACGGTCATCGGGGCGGAAACCACGGAGTCTACGACAAGGAGACCGGGCGTTCCTGCATCACATCCCAGAACCATGGCTATGTAGTCAGCGCCCAGAGCGTCATTCTAAGCGGCATGGAAATAACCCATTTCAATCTGAACGACGGCACCGTGGAAGGCATGCGGCACAACACCTGGCCCATCTTTTCCGTCCAGTATCACCCGGAAGCATCCCCCGGACCCAACGACAGCGATCATCTGTTCGACCGCTTCATGGACCTCATGGATCGGTTCAGCCCCAACCTGAGACCGGCGGCGGCCGGCGGCATAAATACAGCGAAAGGCGGTGGACATCATGCCTAAATCTCCCGATCTAAACAAAATCATCATCATCGGCTCCGGACCTATCATCATCGGTCAGGCGGCTGAGTTCGACTACTCCGGCACCCAGGCCTGCAAGGCTATTCGGGAGGAAGGGATCGAGACAGTTCTGGTCAACAGCAATCCCGCCACCATCATGACCGACCCGGATATCGCAGATAAGGTCTACCTGGAGCCCCTCAACGAGGAATTTCTGGAAAAGATCATCGGCCGCGAACGTCCCGACGGCATACTCGCAGGCTTCGGCGGCCAGACAGGGTTAAATCTGGCCATGTCCCTGGCGAAAAAAGGCGTGCTGGACAAATACGGCACGCGGCTGTTGGGCGTCAACGAGGAAAGCATCCGAAAGGCAGAGGACCGCGATGAGTTCAGATCCCTGATGCTGCAGATCGGCGAGCCCATTCCGCCCAGCGTCATCGCCACTACTCTGGAAGAATGCAAGGCCTTTGCCCGGGAGGCGGGCTATCC
This sequence comes from Bacilliculturomica massiliensis, assembly GCF_900605495.1. Taxonomy (GTDB): domain Bacteria; phylum Bacillota; class Clostridia; order Peptostreptococcales; family Anaerovoracaceae; genus Bacilliculturomica; species Bacilliculturomica massiliensis. Next base: position 427,129 of record NZ_LR027603.1, on the reverse strand, counting down.
TCTCATCGTCCGTCCCGCCTACACACTGGGAGGCACCGGCGGCGGCTTCGCACAAAATGAAGAAGAACTGGTCTATCAGTGCCGCATGGGAATGGAAAACAGCACCATCGGCCAGATCCTGCTGGAACGGTCCGTAGCCGGCTGGAAAGAGATCGAATATGAAGTGATGCGTGACGCCAAGGACAACTGCATTATCATCTGCAACATGGAAAACTTCGATCCCGTGGGCGTCCACACCGGCGACAGCATCGTGGTGGCTCCCTCCCAGACGCTGCGTGACGCGGAATACCAGACGCTGCGCAGCGCGTCGCTGAAAATCATCCGGGAACTGAAGATCGAGGGTGGCTGCAACATACAGTTTGCTCTTGATCCGAAAAGCAGCGATTATATCGTCATCGAGGTCAATCCCCGCGTCAGCCGTTCCTCCGCCCTGGCCTCCAAGGCCGCGGGCTACCCCATCGCCAAGATCGCGGCAAAGATCGCCCTGGGCTACAGTCTGGACGAACTGAAAAATTACGTGACCCAGAATACCAGCGCCTGCTTTGAACCCACGCTGGATTACTGCGTGGTCAAGTTTCCCAAATGGCCCTTCGACAAATTCATGACCGCCGCGCGCCGCCTTGGGACCCAGATGAAAGCCACCGGCGAGGTGATGGCTATCAGCAACAACTTTGAGAGCGCTCTGCTGAAGGCCATCACCTCTCTGGACGGAAAAAACGATGGCCTTCACCTGCCCTCCGTTCAATCCCTCACCGACGGCGAACTGCGGGAAAAGATCGGCGTGCAGGACGACGAGCGGATCTACGCTCTGGCCGAAGCCCTGCGCCGGGGCGCCGCAGTGGATGTCCTCCACCGTTCCACCGGCATCGACCCCTGGTTCCTTAACTGCCTGAAAAACATAACGGATATGGAGCGCCGTCTCTCCACTGAAAAGCTGACGCCCTCCCTGCTTTATCAGGCAGAGCGCATGGGCTTTACGGACCAGGAGATCAAAGACCTGTCCGGCGCCCACAGGGCCGCCATGCAGGATATCCGGATCTACAACGACATTTTCCCCGTCTACAAAATGGTGGACACCTGCGGCGGCGAGTTCAAGGCCAAAACGCCCTATTATTACTCCTGTTTCGACCGGGAGGACGAATGCCAGATCAGCGACCGTCAGAAAGTACTGGTCATCGGCTCCGGTCCCATCCGCATCGGCCAGGGCATCGAATTCGATTACTGCTGCGTACACGGGGTCTGGGCCCTGCAGAAAGCCGGTTATGAGGCCATTATCATGAACAACAATCCGGAGACCGTGAGCACAGACTTCGACACCTCCGACAAACTCTACTTCGAGTCGCTGCACATGGACGACGTGATGAACGTCATCAAGAAAGAACGCCCCCAGGGCGTCATCGTTCAGTTCGGCGGCCAGACTTCCCTGAATCTGGCCCAGCGGCTGGCGGAACGGAGCATCAATATTCTCGGCACCTCCTATACGTCCATCGACCTGGCGGAGGATCGGGAAAAATTCAGCGATCTGCTGCACAAGCTGGACATTCCCACGCCGGAGGGCCGGGCCGTCGCCACGGAGGAAGAAGCCTTCGCGGCGGTAAACGACCTGGGCTATCCCCTGGTGGTCCGCCCCTCCTACGTCATCGGCGGCCGGGCCATGCAGGTGGTCTACAGCGATGAAGAACTGCATAAATACCTGAAAGGCGCCGTCTCTCTCTCCACCGAGCACCCCGTCCTGATCGACAAATACATTCAGGGAAAAGAAGTGGAAGTGGATGCCGTCGCCGACGGCAGCGACGTCCTGATCCCCGGCATTATGGAACACGTGGAGCGCACCGGAGTACACTCCGGCGACAGCATTTCCGTCTATCCCAGCTGCTCCCTGCCGGAAACAGTGAAGGCCACGCTGACAGACTATACGAAACGGATCGCAGGCGCGCTGCACATCGTGGGACTGGTGAACATCCAGTACGCCTGGGACGGGGAACGGGTCTACGTTATCGAGGTCAATCCCCGCGCCTCCCGGACGGTGCCCATTCTCAGCAAGGTGACCGCGATTCCCATGATCGAGCTGGCAGTAAACGCCATGCTGGGAAGAAAGCTGACCGACATGGACTGGGGCACAGGGCTGGCGGAAAACCGTAAACTCTACGCAGTTAAAGTCCCCGTCTTTTCCAGTGAAAAGCTCACCGACATGGACGTAGCCCTGGGACCGGAAATGAGATCCACCGGCGAAGTCCTGGGCCTTGACACCGATCTGGAACACGCTGTCTACAAAGGCTTCGCCGCTTCCGGCACGCGCATACCCACGAAAGGAAACATCTACGTATCCCTGCGCGATGCGGAAAAGACAGAGCAGGCGGCCGCGGTGCTGGAAAAATACGCGAAGCAGGGCTTCTCCCTCTACGGTTCCGCCGGCACCTGTGAATATCTGCAGCAGTTCGGCATCCCTGCCGGCTTCCTGTCCGAAGAAGACGTGCTGCTGGGCATTACCGATCCCGAAAACTGCTGCGGCGGCGCGGGGGAGACAGTCACGGCCGGCGGCGCTGGCTGCGCGAGGGATGCTTTTGCGGCAGGCAACACTGGAAGCGCAGAAAAGAATTTGGCGACCGGCGGTGCTGTCGGCGCAGGGAAGAATTTGGCGGCGGCAGGAGGTGCTGGCAGCGCGGGGAAAAATTCGGCGGCCGGCGACGCGTTCCACCCGTCTCTTTTACACATCTAGATGTGAGATTTGCAGAGCGTCGTGTTTGGGAAGGGTGTCGATCTCGGTTGTCGCCCGAACTGTTAAAAAAAAAAAAAGTACAAATCCTGGCTCTTATACACAACTGCAGTGGATTGGCCGGCGGAGAGGCGAGCCGACTGGCGGTCGGCAGGGACCGGCAAGTCGGTGGGCCAGCTGGGCAGCGGGGTCGAAAACAACGGATATGTGAAACCGCAGAAAAAATACGATTTTCCCCGAAATACGAAGCTACAATGGGGGAAACGGACTAATTTTCCCTTAAATCCCCTAATTGGGCGGCAATTCAGGCCAGAATCATGTGAAACCTGAGCTGTTTTAGGTGAAACGGCATTTTTTTGAGTTTTTCACATATCTCACTGCCCGGGCGGGCCCGGATCATCCATACTCCCACTGCCCAGCCCTCTTTCCCGGCCCTCTTCCCTTAGTCCGCTTCCTGTACCCACTTCCCGACCCCTCTTCCCGGCCCCTCTTCCCGGCCCCTCTTCCCGGCCCCTCTTCCCGGCCCCTCTTCCCGACCCCACTTCCTGGTCCCTCTTCCCCGGCCCCGCTTCCCGGCCGGTCCTCCCCGAAAAAACAATACCTTCCGCCCGGCTCCCGATTCAAGCTTAGGTCCATGGAGCACAGCGCCATGGACCCATGTCTTTCTCCAGAGGTACGTTATCCCCAGGATATGCTATCATGCCAGAGACATCCTTCCGCTGAGCCAATTCGCAGCGGAACCCGGCGCAGCGGGCAGATCCGCTGGCGAAGCGCGCGGAGATTCGGCTATTTCAGCACGATCTCGAACCCCTCCGGCCCGAATCCAAATCCTTCGTCGTTGTTCCAGATCCGTTCGCCGTTCTCATCCACCCCCGCGTAGTAGGCGGTGGGACGGAGCAGCAGCATTTTTGCTTTCGGATCCACTGCGCCGAATCCGATGATGTCCTGCCCGATCTTTTCGTTCCCCTGATCCCGTGCGGTACCTCCCAACGCTTCCGCCGGGTAGACGTTACCCAGATCGTCGGCGATCTCCCAGCTGACTCTGGCGTTATCGTAAGTGTCCACGGAGGCCTGTACGCCGTAGATCAAAATCGTATTCGCATCAGTCCGTATCAGACGCTTCGGAGATATCTCCAGTCCCCGTACCATTTCCCGCCCGGAGAGGGACAGTTCCTCTTCATTTCCGCTCAAAGCGCTCAGCTCTACGTTGAAATGCAGACTGCATTTCTCCCGCAAGACGGTCTCTCCATCTCCGCCCATTCCCTCGAATCCGCTCACCACCCAGGTAAAGGGCAGCGTTTCCAGCGGTTCCTGCGAATTGCGGTCAAAGGAGATGGCCTCCATTCCCACGTACACGCCTTCCCCCTGTTCCTTCACGGCCTGTATATCCTTGGTGCCGCCCCAGCCCTGAATACCCAGTCCCCCCGGAAATTCCAGGTCTGTATCCAGCCACAGCCGTTTTCCCCAATCCCTATCCGTGCGTACGGAATAAGTGAGATACAGCGTGGAGCCGTCAAATACGCCGTCCTCCAACGTAACGCTGACCCCTTTCGCCTCCCGGGTAATGCCAATTTCAACGGCGCTCTCCTTGTAATGATCGTACCGGCCGGTACGGCCCTCGTCCAGGTAGCGAAAAATATCTCCCACCAGCGGCATTTCTCTGGCATATGCCGGCATGGCCAGACCGAAGCCGCCCACGCAGAGGATCAGAGCCATGCAGGCAGCCGCCGCCATGGCGCCCCGCCGGCGCCCGATCCGTTTTTGTTTTCTGCCCAGAGCGCTCCCCTGATCTCCAATTCCGCTCAGTCCGTTTCCGGTCTCAGGCAGAGTCCGGGCGCCCCATGTTTCGCAGGCCGCCGAATCCTCCCTGTTCTCCCGCTGTGCCGCGATACGCGCTCTTACCTGTCGTTTGACGCGCTCCCGCTCAAGATCGTCCGCAGGCAGCTCGCAGAACTCATCCTCATCCAGCTCTATGTCGTTGAACATATCGTAAATATCCTCTACAGTCTCGCCGAACTTATCTATCTTTTTTTCTCTCTCATCTCTCATCTTCCCGCTCCTTCCGTCTCCCGTTTTTGCCTCTCCTGCCGCAGCCGCTTTCTGCCCCTGCTCACCCGGTTGTCTACCGCCGTCTGAGAAAGTCCCGTCCGCTCCGCGATCTCTGCGCTTTGCATTCCCCAAAAGAATTTCATGATAAAAATCTGCCGGTCTTCCCTTGAAAGCAGCTTCATCAGCGACTCCAGTTCCCGTCGGTCCTCCTGCAGTATGGCCGTCTCTTCTGCCGATCGTTCACGCATGGCCGCTTCTCGTCTGTCCGTCTCTCGCCGGGCCGTCTCATCCCTTCCCGCCCCGTTCTCTGCCGGACCCGCCAGCCCCCCTTCCGCTGTCCGCAGGTCCCTGACCGCAATACGGTAAGCGTCCACCGCCCTGTACTTCGCCACAGCGCACAGCCATCTGCGAAAATCCGACTCCTCCTGACCTTTGAATTTCCCAATGTTTCGCCAGACGGAGAAAAAGACGTCGTTGACGCACTCTCCAACCATTTCCTTCTGCCCCAGCGGTCCCAAGACCCTGGCGGTCACCCCCTTGACCAGCGGAAGATAACGGTCAATGATCCGCTCCAGCGCATCCTCGTCTCCCTCTCTCATCCTCCTGATCTCTTCTATTACAATATCCATTGGATCCCTTCCTTCTTTCGCCGATCTTTTCACAGCTCCACAGTTGATCCGGAACAACCCGTCTTTCTTTTTCGTAAAAGCTCTTACACTTTATATAACGCAGCGCTCATCGGATTTCTCGCACCTTCGGCGAAAAAAAAGATCTCCTTCTGTGATTCCTGATCTGCCGCAGGATAAAATCGTTCCCTTTAGAAACGTGATCCGCCCTGCGGGCTTACTTTCACAGGGTAATCTTTTTGTTATCTTGTTAATATAGCTTCGCCATATTTCCCGCATAATAAAAAAAGTTTCCATCGGAAACATATCCGCCCTGCGGGCTCACTTTCACAAGGTGGATTTTTTTGAAACATACAGAAATATCAGCGGACGATATTTCCTATATTTAAAAAGAGACGCCGCGGGCAATGCGCAATCTTGCTTTACCGCCCGGACGTCTCTATTACGTTTTATCAATCTCTGAAGTATTCTCTGATCTCGCTCACCGACTGAAAACCCATTTCCTCCATATAGACCGTAAGCTGGTCCAGAATTTTCACCGGCGCCGCGGGATCGATCAGCGCCGCCGTTCCCACGGCCACCGCGTCTGCTCCGGCCATAATGAACTCCGCTGCGTCTTCCCCTGTCATAATGCCGCCCAGACCGATGATCGGGACGCTGACCGCCCGTCTGACCTGATAGACCATCCGAACGGCCACCGGTTTGATGGCAGGACCGGAAAAGCCGCCGGTCCTGTTGGCAAGCACTGTCCGGCCCCTTCTCACGTCGATGCGCATGCCAAGCAGCGTATTGATGAGACAGATGGCGTCCGCCCCTTCCGCCTCCACCGCTCTGGCGATCTCCGCGATATCCGTCACATTGGGAGTCAGCTTGATGACGACCGGTTTTTTCGATACTTTCTTTACCTCCCGGGTCACAGCGGCCGCCATCTGCGGATCTGTGCCGAAACCGATGCCGCCTTCCTTTACGTTGGGGCAGGAAATATTGATCTCCAGCATGTCCACGTCCGTCTCGGAAAGCCGCTCCGCCGTCTCGCAGTACTCCTCAACAGTGTGGCCCGCCACGTTAGCGATGATCTTCGTGTCAAACTGCCGCAGATACGGTACCTCTTCCCGTATAAAATACTCCGCCCCTGGATTCTGCAAGCCCACGGCATTCAGCATACCGCCGTAAGTCTCCGCGATGCGGGGCGTGGGATTGCCCTGCCAGGGCACATTGGCCACGCCCTTCGTCGTCACCGCTCCCAGACGGCTGAGATCGTAGTACTCCCCGCTCTCCCGCGGCGAAAACGTCCCCGACGCCGTGGTGACAGGATTTTTCCATTCGATCCCTGCGATATTCACCCGCAGATCCGGTCCTTTCCTGCTATTTTCCATCCCAGACCACCTCGCTTCCCCAGAATACCGGTCCGTCCTTACACACTTTCTTCTTCACGATCGTCTCCCCGCCTGCCGCCGAGGCCGGCCCAGCTCCGGACTTTTCCTGAATATCGCAGACGCAGCCCACACAGGCTCCGTATCCGCAGCCCATGCGTTCTTCCATGGAGACCTGAATGTCCCGGCCTTCCGCCAGCACATGCTCCGTCACGGCTTTCAGCATCACCCGCGGCCCGCATGCGAAATATGCGTCCCCTTTCAAATTCTCGTTCTTCAGAACGTCGAGCACTGTTCCCTTGAAGCCCACGGCGCCGGAGTCGGTGGCCACATACAGATCCGCGCCTGCTTTCAGCAAGGGCTTGATCAGGAACGGCTCATCCTTAAAGCCGATGACGGCCGTGACTGAGATCTCTCTGGCAGTCAGCTCATAACAGAGACTCAGAAGCGGCGGCACGCCGATGCCTCCTCCCAGCAGCATGGCTTTCTGTCCGGGCTTTACCGCGTCCAGATCATAGCCGTTTCCCTGGGGCATGGAGTGGCGTACCTCGTCGCCCCTCTTATAAGTAGAAAACTCCTCCGTGCCCTTTCCCACCACGCCGTACACCAGCGTCAGCTCCGCGCCGTCGGAAAAACAGATGCTGATCGGCCGCGGCAGAAGCAGCGACGCGTCCTTCGTGTATACATTCACAAACTGTCCCGGCTTTGCCAGAGGCGCGCCGTCCACCGATTCCACCGTCATCTTGTATACTCCTGCGGCGATCTCATCGTTTTCCAGCACTATGCCGGTCAATATTCGTTTTTTATCCATGGTATCCTGCACTCTCTTATCCTCCTTCTCCGCTTGCGGCTGTACAGACCGCAGCCGCCGCGGACGGGTACCGGCGGCCCTGTGGACCGAACCTGTCCGTCCTTCCCATCAAACCCAGCCCTGCTGCGAACCAAATCCGTCCGCTCTGCGGGCCGGTCGCTCAAGTCCAGCGTTTTGCTGTGGCTCCGTTCAAACGTTTCTATGCCTATTTTTACCCAAAATAGCCGGCGTCAAACTGCCTTCTGCCCTCTGCATATCAGGCTTGCCCGTTCTTTGCCCGATGCGCCGCAGAGCCGCGCATACAGTAAAAGCGGCCATCCCTTCCGCCCGCCGCGATCGCTGTTTCCCTGATCGCGCCTGAAAGGTCCGGCCGCTTTTCGCCCGCATTTCTTTTATTGTACCATTTAGACTGCGTTCTGTAAATCTTCCTTCATGGCGATGACCGCTCTGCGGGACGCCTCCGCAAACTCCGGTCCAACCTCCTCCGGCCCTGCGAAATCCGCGTCCTTCTGGTAAGCCGCAATGATCCCTCTGGATGAATTCACGATGATCCCCAGGCCGTCCTTATCAAAATAACCCTTCAGATCCGCGCCCTTGCCGCCCTGGGCTCCGTAGCCGGGAACCAGGAAAAAGATGTGAGGCATGCGCTCTCTCAGTTCCACTCCCTGCCTTGGATGGGTCGCTCCCACCACCGCGCCGACTTTGCTGTAGCCGCAGGCGCCCATGGCCTCGGCGCCCCATTCGTTGACCAGATCCGCCACTCTGCAGTACAGCGGTTCTCCGTCCACAAGCCTGTCCTGCAGCTGACCGCTGCCGGGGTTGCTGGTCTTTACCAAAATGAAGATCCCCTTATTCTGCTCCTGACAGGGCGTCAGAAACGGCCGGATGCCGTCAATGCCGAAATATGGATTTACGGTAATGAAGTCTTCCTTCCAGAGGTCAAAGCTCTCTCCCTCTATCTCCGCGCCCCCGATGTGGGCGGCGTAGGCTTCCGCCGTGGATGAAATATCGCCCCTCTTGATATCCCCGATGACGACCAGTCCCTTTTCCCTGGCGTATTCAGCCGTCCGGATATAAGCGGAAAGCCCCTCAAGACCGTATCTCTCGTACATGGCGATCTGCGGCTTTACCGCCGGGATCAGATCCGCCACCGCGTCGATGATGGCCTTATTAAAGGCGAAAAACATTTCGCCCACCGCCTTCGGCGTCTTGCCCCACGTCTCGGTCATCTCCCTGCGGATATAAGCCGGTATCATGGCATACGCCGGATCAAGTCCCACCACGGAAGGATTTCCCGTTTCCTTAATTTTTGCTATCAGCTGATCTATCATAGATTGTTCCCTTCTTTATCGCACAAAAACCGCTCCGACTTTTCACAGCTCCTTTTCACAGCTCCAGGGAGCAGACCGACCCGCGTTCATGCGGACCGGCGCTGCTCCTCGCGCTCATGCGGGCCGGAATTGCCCCTCGCGTGGATGCGGGCCGCAATTCAGACCTGCTCCGCTGCAGGCCGGCATTCCGCTCCCCCCCATTCAGAGCTCCGCTGCCGTCTGTCACTATTCAGGCTGAGATGTTGACAACTTCACTCCCGCCGTTTCGCCGTTTTCAGCCCGTTATTTGCGCAGGATCGCGTCCAGATTGTCGCCCTTCATGCTCACGATATCGTCGCAGTATTCGCACTGATACTCCCTGGTCTCCGGGTTGATCAGGTGGAAAATATGCGGCGCGTTGGCCTCCACGGAGGTCACGCATCTGGGGTTCTTGCACTTGATGACGTTGGAGACTGTCTCCGGCAGCGTAGGTTTGATCTTTTTCACGATCACGTGATCTTCAATGATGTTCACCGTGCAGTCCGGATTGATGAGACCCAGAACAGCCAGGTCGATATCCGTTACCTTATCGATCTTGATCACGTCCTTTTTCCCGAACTGATTGCTGCTGGCATTCATGAGAAACGCCACAGAATATTTTGCCGTGTCGATGTTCAGGTAATTCAGGATCTTTGCCCCATTGCCCGCCTTGATATGGTCGATTACGATTCCTTTTTCGATACTGTTGATAACTACCATTTTCGTCCTCCTGTCTATGGTTACCGCCCGCCGCCTGTTTGCGGCCCGGCGTAAAAAATTTCCGTATTCATGCCGGCTGCCGTCCCGGTACTTCCGCCCTCTAGCCTTCGATCCCCAGCAGGCTCATGATCAGTGCCATGCGCACGAACATACCGTATTTCGCCTGCTTGAAGTACAGCGCTCTGGGATCCTTGTCCACTTCTACGGCGATCTCGTTCACTCTCGGCAGCGGGTGGAGAACCATCATATTTTCCTTGCCCAGCTCCATCTTTTCCGCATCCAGTATGTAGCTGTCCTTCAGTCTCACATAGTCCTCTTCATTGAAGAATCGCTCTCTCTGAATTCTTGTCATGTACAGCAGATCCAGCTCCGGCAGGACCTCCTGCATCCGTTCCACTTCTCTGTACGGAATATTGTTCTTCTCCAGGACCTCCCGTCTGACATACTCCGGCACCCGAAGTTCTTCCGGCGAGATCAGTACGAACTTCACGTTCTCGTAGCGGGACAGCGCCTTGATGAGAGAATGCACGGTCCTTCCAAATTTCAGGTCGCCGCAGAGGCCGATGGTCATATTCTCAAAGCTGCCTCTCTCTCTGTGAATGGTCAGCAGGTCGGTCAGCGTCTGGGTGGGGTGCTGATGTCCGCCGTCTCCCGCGTTAATCACGGGAATTCCCGCCGATCTGGCCGCTACCTTCGGCGCGCCTTCCTTCGGATGTCTCATGGCGGCGATATCCGCGTAGCAGGCGATCGTGCGGATGGTATCCGCAATGCTCTCGCCCTTGGCCGCCGAGCTGGAATTGGGCTCGGAGAAACCGATCACCTGGCCGCCCAGGCGCAGCATTGCCGCCTCGAAGCTGAAACGCGTTCTCGTGCTGGGTTCATAGAAAAGCGTGGCCAGCAGCTTGCCGTCGCACGCGTGAGCATATTTTTTCGGATCATCGATGATACGGTCCGCCAGAGCGAATATCTCATCCATCTCCTCAACAGTAAAATCCATAGGTTCCAGTAAACTTCTTCCTGCTAACATTTATTTCTCTCCTTTCACTACCGCCGGCGCAGCGCTGCAGTTCCGCCCAGGGGCCTCATGGCTCCCACCTTCCCCCGCGCCCACCGGACATAAAAAAAGTCTCCCAATAAAGGGAGACGAAAAGTCATTGAACAAAAGGAACGATAACGGAACGGTGAAAAAGGGTGACAATAAGACCATTGCAGAAAAGGCTTTCCACTTTGCTCTTTACTTTCACTTTTCCCTTCATCATCACAATCGTACCTCTCGCTTTTGCACAAATTTTTTCTATCATAGCACGAGATTCCGCACTTTGTCAAGCGACAGCGCGGAAGTTTTTTCACAAATAATTTTCACTTTTTTGTACGTCTGATGTGCACATCCATCTGCGGATATGGAATGTTGATCCCCGCCTCGTCAAAGGCCAGCTTTACCTGTTCCTGTATAAAATAGAGCACATCCCAGTAATCGTCCGTGCTGCACCAGACCTTGAAATCCATCACCACAGAACTGGAGCCCAGCTCCGCCACGCCAACCACCGGCTCCGGCTCCCTGAAGATCCGGTCGTCCGATTCGGCGATGGCCAGCAAAATATCCTTGGCGTGGGCGATCTCCGCCTCGTATCCTATGGTAAACTGACAATCCACCCGCCGGCGGTCCGCTCTGGTATAATTCACGATCGTAGAATTTGCCAGCTTTCCGTTGGGTACCGTGATGATCTTATTGTCAAAAGTAGTCAGCGTCGTATACAGCAGATCGATCTGCTGCACTTTTCCGGAGATCTCCAGATCCTCGATAAAATCGCCTTTGGAAAAAGGCTTCGTTATAATGATGAGAATGCCTCCCGCAAAATTCCCCAGGCTGTCTTTCAGCGCCAGCGCCACGGCCACTCCCGCGGCTCCCACCACCGTCAGAAACGCTGTGGGCGGGATGCCCATATAATTCAGCGCGGTCAGAAGGATCGTGATCCACATAACGACCCGGGCGCTGTTCAGGAAAAAGGCGTGCAGCACCGCGTCCATCTTGCTGTGCTCCAGCGTTTTTTTCAGCAGGCGGAGCGCCACTTTCATGATAACGTATCCGACCACGACGATCAGCGCCGTAAACCCGATGCGGATCAACAATTCCACAGCGGACTGAGACATCAGATTCGCTTGGGCTTTCTCCAGATCTTTTGCGATGGCGTCCGCAGCCTGCTGCTGTGCTTCACTATCCATATTTCAAGCTCCTTTACCACATTATTTTTCGGGAGATCCGCCGGTTCCACCGGAAGAACGTTTCCAGCCCAGGGGATCCTTCTATTCCCATACCAGCGTCAGTCCCACGCCCACTTCTTTGACAGGCAGCGCCCTGTGGATGGACGCCCTCACTGCAAAAGAAGTGCAATGGCAGGGATAGAGCTCGGGAATGTTCAGCTTCTGGATATACGACACAGTCCCCGCCGTTCTGGGAGAATGATCGTTGAACAGATGAAACCCTCCGATCAGCCCCTGGACCCGCTTGGCGCCGCTGACCTTCATGGCGTACTCCAAAATATTGCAGACGCCGCTGTGCGAACATCCCGTAATCACATAAAGACCTTTTTCTCCATTGTAGATCAGCGCGCTGTCGTCCATCACGTAATCCGGTCTGCGCACGCCGGCGCTCTCCGTCTCACCGATAGCGTAGGGTTCCTCAAATTCTACCGTTCGAGGAATCTCCCCCAGCCAGGTCACCCTCTCAGACAGCTTCAGCGGCGTCTGCGACTGCAGCAGCCTGCACTTTCCCGCAATTTCCGTGCGTCTCAGGAAGCTGCCGATCTCCTCCCCGTCGCTGAACTTCCGGTCGAGGGCCTTAGGATGGGCCACCAGCGTTACTCTGCTGCGGTCTCCGCTCTCAAAAAAACGGCTCAGTCCGCCGGTGTGATCGTTGTGCCCGTGGGACAGCACCAGCACGTCCAGATCCGAGAGATCCACCTTCAGCTTTTCCGCGTTGTCCAGAAACACGCCGGAATAACCCGTATCCATGAGGATTTTCGTATCTCCGTCTTCGATCAAATAGGAGACTCCCGGCTCTCCCAGATAATATTCGTCGATGTAGGTATTGTTGTCCAGCAGAACCGTGAGTTTCATTATTTCCTCCTGTCTGACCGTGATCTCTGATTATTTCAGCGCTTCCCAATCTTTTTCCCTGAAGCCGGCGGTGACGAGACCCTCGCTCACGATCAGCGGACGCTTCACCAGCATTCCGTCGGTAGCCAACAGCGCCAGCTGTTCCTCCTCGCTCATCTGCGGCAGCTTATCTTTCAGCTCCATGGATTTATAGAGAAGGCCGCTGGTATTGAAAAACCGTTTCAGCGGCAGTCCGCTTCTGCGGTGCCATTCCGTCAGCTCCGCCTGCGTGGGCGGATTTTCTTTGATATGACGTTCCTCATACTCCACGCCGTTGTCGTCCAGCCACTTTTTCGCCTTCTGACAAGTGGTACATTTCGGATACCAGATAAATACTGTCTTCATCTTTTGTTTTCTCCTCTGTCTTCTGTTATCTATTGCCTATGCGCGATTTCGCGTTCTAAGCCGTCCTCGCCCCGCTGCAGTACTCATTGCGGCCGCTCTGTCCCGGCGGCAGCGGCTGTTTTGCCGCCCCTCAGTCTCCATTTTGCCGCCGACATGCTGCCCCCCTTATCGGTGGCCCCCATGAACATTCCGGCGGTGAAACAGCGCATCTGATACTCTGCGAAGCCCGGCTTCCAGGCACCTGAAATACTTCTACTCCAGCGTCCGGAACACGTAGCCCTGATCCCGGTAATACTTGATGATCTCCGGCAGTGCATCCGCCGTGGTGCTCTTTGTGGCAGCGTCGTGGAACAGCACGATCAGATCGCCCTGTTTCCCCTTTGACGTGGCCGCGGCGCTGGCTGCGATCTCCTTGGCCGTGGACCCCTTCTTTTTCGTGGCGTCCTCGCCGCTGGCGTTCCAGTCATAATAAGTGTATCCCGCGTTCTTCACCGCTTCCGGAAATGCCTTGCTTCTGCCGTAGGATCCTCCCGGAAAACGGAAGACTCTGTTGTCATAAGGAAATCCCAGCGCCATGTCGATGGCGGCGTTGCCTTTTTTTATGTCGGACAGCAGATTATCCGCAGATGCATAAAGGTACTTATAGTCGTGGGAATACCCGTGAGTCGCCACCTTGTGGCCTTCCTCATATTCCTGCCGCACCAGCTGCGGATTTTTCTCGGTCATATTGCCCAGCACGAAAAACGTGGCCGGCACGCCGTTCTCCTCCAGCGCGGCCAGAATGCGCGGCGTTACCTTCGCCGACGGACCGTCGTCGAAAGTCAGGTAAACGGCCTTCACCGTTTTCGGTCCCTGAGCGTAGACTTCGGTCGCGGAAATATACTGTGCAGCCGTAAAAGCGCCCTTCTCGATCAGCTTATCTTTCAGTACACCGTAATTATATCCCAAACTGTCCACCACTGCAATGGAAGTGTCTGACGACAGCGGCGCCGTCAGCGCTTTATAGGAGATCGACACCATGTCGCCCCTGCTGAACCGCCGCAGCGGCGTCTCCGTGTTGATCAGACCCACGCGCTTGGCCAGCGCGTACGGACTGTCCCACGCGAAATCTCCCCGGCGGTCGTCGTAGCCCAGAGCCCGCAGCACAAAGGTCAGATACTCCGCCTCCGTGCAGTCACGGTCGCTCCCGAATCCGGCTGCAGACACCCCGGATGACAGTCCCTTGTTGTAAGCGTAACCTGCGTAATTCTGGGCCCAGTCCGGCACGTCGGCAAACGGATGCTTCCAGCCGCCCGCCTTGGCCGCGCTGTCCTCCCCCAGCAAATGGATCAGCATCGTGACCGCCTCCATCCGCGTGGGCTTCCTGTGCAGCTGATAGCCCGCCGCCGTTCCCTCAAACAACCCCAGGGATTTCAGGGCGTCAGCCTGCATCTCCTGTGTGGTCTGCACCGCGGCAAAAGCCGCCTGCGGCAGCGCTGTCAACGCCACGAGCACCGCGGCCATCACCGCCGCGAATCGAATCCCCTTTTTTCTTCTCATATCACTGTTCCACCTTCCCCTGAACGCACTGCCCGCAAGCTGCGCCGGCAAACCGCCGCACTGGCTGTCTGGTCCCCCTCGGCGCGGCGCAGCAGCGCCTTACCGAATCCTGCGCATCATTATTTACTTATGCAGAATAGACGTTTGTATGCGTGATTTTGTTGCATGAAATCGCACGTTTCCAGAAATTTTCTCTGATCGGTCGGCCGGTCGGCCATTCCATCGCGGCAATGGGACGCACCTCCCCGGAATTCCACGAAGTGTTAATTTTTAACGCTAAAATCTTCTTAATGGAGTACTCATACCACCAATATGCCTGGGACAAACAGCAAGACAGGATTATTCCGCCGGTTGGGGAAGGACCGGTTCGTGATCGACGGCGCCCCGGTCCTTCCCTGCCGCCTTCGCCTGATACATTGACGCATCGGGCTGGTGACGGTCCTCGGCGGTTCAGCCGGTCTTTCAGAAAGACAGGGCGATGGAACGCTGTTCACATATCTCCCATGAATTAAAAAAGCGCCTCGCCGAGACGCTTTTTTTGATCATTTTTGACCTCTGCATCCATCCCATCAATGCTGCGATGGCCGCTCTGACATTTCGGAACGATCAAACCAGGTACCGGCATACAGTAATGATCGGAAGTTCAATTTCGATCCTGCACGAAGCAAGTCTGCTGATTCCCACAATTCTGCTTCTGATCTACGAAAATGTCAAAATAACACCTTGGGATGACTCCCTTAATAAGAAATCCTAAAATAATCCAAATATCCTTTATACTTATCCTGTGCGGTGAGGCAAGTATCTGTCAAATAGCCTTTTTCATCGTCCCATTCTTTTAACCCTCTGTAATAGAACAGTTTCAAATTATCCTCAATAATAAATGGAACAATGTTGTATTTTAGACACTCTTTAAACATGATCAATCTGCCCACACGACCATTGCCGTCCTGAAATGGATGAATCCGCTCAAACTTCGCATGGAAGTCCAGAATATCTTCTAAAGTTTTTTCTTCCTTTGCGTTGTATTCTTTCAGCAGCATTTTCATCTTATCGGCAACATCTTCCGGAGGTGGGGTATCCATGCCACCAACTTCATTGGGCAATTTCTTGTAACCACCTACCGCAAACCAATCTTTTCTGGAGTCGCTGGTACCATTCTTTAAAATCAAATGAAGCTCTTTAATGAACTTTTCCGTCAGCATCGCTTTTGCATCGTCTATAATCATATCAATACAGTGGAAATGATTTGCTGTTTCAATTACATCATCTACGTTCAGAACTTCGTTTTCCACACCAATGGTATTTGTTTCAAAAATATATCTGGTCTGATCGTGAGTCAGTCGGCTGCCCTCGATATGGTTTGAATTATATGTTAGATCGATCTGGGTTTTATGATAAATGCCTCCGGCATATTTGCCCGACTTCTCCTCCTGCAGGATATCCAGCAAAGTAATGGGGCGTTCTTTTTTCTTATTGACGCGTTCTGGTTTTTCAGCATTCTCTGGAATATTCCAGGTCTTTCCGGTAAGAAATGCACCGTTCACACGCCCGTGGGCACAATAATTACGGACGCTGCGCTCCGACACGTTCCACTGTTTTGCTGTTTCAGTAACTGAGCGATATCGCATCTGATTCCCTCCGTTATTTTTTAATCTATATCTATACTAATGTATTAAATAGTATATCACATTATCGGCAACAAATCCATCGTCATCCCATTCATTTCTCAATATTATTGCCGTTTCCGGAACTTTAACAGTGAGAAAACAACTCTGCTCTTACATAAAATCAAAACCACCGGTTGAACCGATGGTTTTGATCCTGCCCTATAAGGCCAATTTCCTGTGGTCGTCCTCTTATACTTTCTTACCTTAAATTTACAAGAGCACTCACGGTTTTGGTGACAAATTTTTCCCCCAGAACTTTGTTGCCCATTTTACGCGGCTTTAGCCGCTGTGTAAAATGGGACAGCGCAGGGAGCAATGCCACCGTAGGAGCTGACCTGAACGTATCGTATGGATATCACGAGCTCTCCCGCTGGGGGTAGGCTCTTCATTTATTCAGGCCGTCATCCAATTTCGTCACCCACGCGAACATACAAAATAGAGACAACTTTTCCTGCCTGATCCACGCCGATAATCACAGTGACTGGATATTCAGAACCCGCACAGGTGCCTAATGCGGAAATGTGAGGGCCTTCCGAAATTCTCCCCCCTTCGATCAGCTCTTCGATCGTATACGGCTCACTTGAAATTGTATTAATATCCCTGACCTCTCCCAGCCATGACAGGTCAGCCTCTGGATCATCCGCCCACTTCACAGCATAGTCTTCAAAGCAGTAAGCCACCTTTCCTTCCGGCCACAGGCCTTCCAAATAGTAGGTCCAGTATTCATTGTCTTCCGCAGGCGGATAATCAGAATAATAGAATGCCTTCAATTCCACCGGGACAACGCCGCCTGACGCCACGATCTCACAGTCTGTATAAACCTTGCGGCGTTCATCCCCCTTGTCGGATGTCCCCGCGTTTGCATTGTCATCGGATTCTGAATCTGTCATTTGGGAAAGTCTCAAACTGATTTCTTCGCTTCCCGTCTTCTCAAACCCTTTTTCCAAAATCTCGGCGGCCTTTTCCGTTAATCCCAATCCCGCGTATGCATCCGCAGCTCCAATGTATGCGGCGACACAACGTTCATCCAGTTTTATCGCTTTCTCAAAGGCCACGACCGCTTCTTCGTAATTTTCCTCCAGCAGATACTGTTCTCCCAAAGTCAGCAGCTCTTCCAAAGTCGCTGTCTGCTTCTTAGAACACCCTGAGAAAAGCGGCAGTATCACAAGGCAAAGGGACATACACAGGCAGATCAGCTTCATTTGTTTCGTATGTTTCGTTTTTTTCATCACACCTTTTCCCTATTCACTGATCTCAGCAAATTGTCCGTCCAGAAAGCCACTGTCAACCTCGATCCCTTTTTCACTTATTACTGAAAAATCCGATATCTCATTTCCGAAGAAATTCACAACAGTTACATCAGAGTCCCGCAGGGGCGTAAGATCTGAAACATGATTTGCCAGCACAGTAAGCGAATTCAGATTTCTAAAATGAACAATATCCGCTATGCTATAGACATTCCCTTTTTCTTTATAGCCGTCATCATCATCTCCCAAACCGTAATATGCAAGCAAAGTGTCCTGCCCAACTGTGTAATTGAAACTCCATATCGACTCACCTTCCGGAGTCAAATAATCCTCCTCATTGATAAAACAATGGGTCGCTCCAAGTATCGTTATACTATAGATCTCATCAAGCTCGCTCCTCAAAATGTCTCCGGTCTCCTTGCCCAGTCGTTTTCGGATCATGCTCTCAAATCCCCGATCCTGCCATTGAACGATATAGTCATCTTCACCGGCACGTCTCAGCCCATTCAATTTTTCAAGTAGACCTTCATCCTGCGTATTTTCATACCCGGCTTCCAATACACGTATCGCTTCGTCAGTCTTGTCCAGTCCTACATAAGCGTCGGCCGCGCCCACATACGCTTCCACGCATTTTTCATCCAAAGCTATGGCTTTTTCAAAGGCCACGACCGCTTCTTCGTAATTTTCCTCCAGCAGATACCTTTGTCCAAGCTCCAACAACTCCTCCAGACTTTGTCCAGAGCTGCAGGCTGCACCGAAGCAGACAAGAACGATTGAAATAATAGTTAAGACGATTCTTCTCTTCATTTTTCCCTCCGTATTGAGGATATCCTTCCGGCCCGGGCTATTTGCGCTCTGCCTTCTTCTTTTTCCTCCTGACAAGGACCACGATAGCCGCGGCGGCTATAACCGTCAAACCGGCGGCTCCTGCCCAGACCATACCGTCCGGCACAACTGCCGTCTTCGTATCGGTAATTCCGCTGCCTGTCAAGACCTCTTGCCCTTCCGCCACCAGCTGAATCGGCTGTGTTTCGTACAGCAGCATAAATAATTTATACAGCAGATCCGCGGCTTCCGCTCTGGTCACCGGCCGTTCCGGATCCAGAAGTCCGCCTGACCGGATCAGCCCTTCCCGAACAGCCAGAGCAATATCGATCTCCGCCCAGTCGCTGATCGCCGCCGCATCTTCAAAGTCCAGCAGCTCCCCGGGGTCAGCCGGATAAGAGTAGCCCTTCTTCTCGGACAGGGTCCGGGCGCATAAGGCGATCATCTCTTCCCGCGTTATGGTATTGCCGCCCCGGAAGGTCTGATCTTCATAGCCGGATACGATCTGATCCTGTTCCGCTGAAGCCACAAAATTGTAATAGGCGCTGTCCGAAGGAACATCGATAAACCCGGTCTCCAACCCATGCTCCAACGCAAAGAACATTCTGACCAGCACCTCTGTAAACTCATACCGGATCAGATCATCCGATGGGCGGAAGCGATCTTCCTCCATGCCAAAATATCCTTTGGAAAGCATAAATCTGACCGCCTGCTGTACGGACCTGTCCAAATCGCCTATATCAGAAATCTCCATCTCATTTTCCAGCACCTTATAGTCGCCGGAATAGCTGGTGTAAAACTCAATGGATTGGTTTGCCTCGTCGTACTGTCCTCCCCAGTTATCGCTGTAGCCTTCCCTTGTGACAAAGACGGTAGCGATTGCATTTTCCGCCGGCAAACTGACTGCGATATCCGCCTGCGCCTGTTCGATCGCATGTCCTTTTTCATCCGCAAAGCTGACTTGTACGCCTTCATCCAGATAGTCCAGCTGGACCAGCATACCTGCCCGTTCCAGGAGCTTCAATGCGCCGCTGCCAGTTATTCTGACTGTTCTCCTGTTATCTCCGATCAGCAGGAGCAGCTCGTCTGTATTGCCCATACTGCCGGGCAGCGTTTCTTCCATGACAATGATCACCGGCTTATTGAGATCCAGTTCCAAAACATCAGCCCTGGCTCTTGTTTTCAGCTCCTTGTTGAGGAAAATATGATAATCTGCCAGCAATTCCTCAAAGGCGGCGCGGACTCTTTCCGTTTCGGCAAAGATCGATTCCGTATTTTCCGCAGACAGCACTACCTTGTTGCTTTTGGCTTCCAGCGTGCCCCGGGAGGATTGTGATATGGCGTACTCGATGTAGGTTGCAATGTCACTTTTCCCCGCGTCGTTGACCGCTCCGCTTCCGATGGACGCCAGGGCGCTTTCCAGATAGTCCATGAATTCCTGCGTTTCAGTGAAACCTTTGATCACAGCAAAGTCCAATACGATATTCGATTTGCTGTCCTCCACGGCTTCCGCCTGCGCCGCTAATGTCTCCTGCAGATTAATCACTTCGATGTTGCTTTCCCCTGCTTCTGCCGTCCGCGGAACATATGTATTGCTGGCCGCGCCCTCATATCGGCCCGGGACTTCCAGGTTCAGAACGACGCTGCGCTCATCCGCCTGCTGCTGGGCTGCGTCCGTCTCGTATTCCACCATATACAGTTTTTTGCGTTCCGTGTAGATCTTTTCATATATTTTATCCAGATCCTTTACGTCGCTGGCATGACGATAAAATCCTCCGGTCTGTTCCGCCATCTGTTTTAACGTATCTTCGTCAATTCCGCCTCCGATCCCGATAATAAACAAAGGCAGCGAATAGTCCTTCGCATATTTGGTCGCCTCCTGTACAGACACATGACTGGCATTGTCTCCGCCGTCTGTAAATGCGATCAGACAGCGGGCTCCGCTCTGCAGCATCACCCGGTTGGAGGCCGCGATGACTGCGTCATAAAAAGCCGTCGAGCCGCCGGTCGTCATACCGTCGATACATTGCTGGATCAGGTCGATGTCGGAAGTAAAGCTGCATATCTGATAGATGGAATCGTCGAAGGCCATGAGCTCCAGCCTGTCTCCCGCCCCATATTGCAAGGACGCGGAAAACTCTCCTGTCACACGCTTGAGCGTAGTCATCTTATCTCCCGACATACTTCCGCTTACATCTGCGACGATTTCCACATTCAACCCCGACGTATTTTCCAGCTGCATGACATTCTTGATCTCCTTTGTCAGCTGCTTTCCGCCGGACAGTTCTGACAATGTGAAATCGTTTTTGCTCAATCCCTCCACCGGAGCCTTCGTCTCCGGATCTGTTACCTGATAGTAAAGGCGTACGGTGGGATAATCAGAGACGTCTACCTGTTCCAGCCTGATCTCCGCCTCCTGCAGCTCCGGCGTAAAATAGGACCGCTCCGCTCCGGCAACAGTCTGCTTCCCCTTGTACTCCAATTCGATATTGCGTTCTTGCCCGGAGTCGCCCGGCTCCGTTTTGTAGCTCAAAACCACAGTGCCGTCTTCTCCCGGCGCCGCATCAGCGATCTGTTTGCGCTCTCCGTCTTCCCGAACCACGAACATCGAACGACTTGGCTCCTCCGCAAAATCTCTGCAGTTCACGATCAGAGACACATTGGGATATGCATTTGTCACCACGTCTTCGATTGTCATGGACGCGCCCAACAGGGAATCCAGAAATTCCGTGCTGCGAGGCAGAATCAATACCAACTTGACTGCAGAGCCGCGCATCAGCTCCCGCAGGCGGTTTTGTTCATCTGCTTCCACAAACTCCAGCTTCACCTCTGCGTTCTGCAGAGCTTCAAGCGCTCTGTCTCCATTTTCCAATCCGATATAAGCCTCTGCCAGCATGATCTCCGGCTCCGGAGCCTTCGGGTCCAGGCGGATCGCTTTTTCGAACGCTACCACCGCCTCCTCATATTGATTTTCCTGTAAAAAGCGATTCCCGAGATCCATCTGTTCCCGGAACCTGCGGGGCGGGTCCACTGCAAACCAGAAATACGCGCCGGCAGAAGCGCACAACAAAACTAAAGCCGCCAGCGCCAGAATCAGCAGATTGCGCCGCTTCCTCTTTTTATAGTCCGCCGGCTTCTGGGATTTTTCCGGCCTTTGTACTTCCTCCGGACTTTGCATTCCCTTCGGCGTCTGCTCTCCCTCCGGTCTTTTATCTTCCGATCCATCCCGGTCCGCTTCAGCCGATCCGACAGCTTCTCTTTTCTCTTCTTTCTCCGCAGCAGCAGACATGTCGTCGATCTTTTCTCCGCACTGCAGACAGAAAGCAAACCCCTCTTGAAGCTCCGCCCCGCATTTTTTACACTTCATAGCCGCTCCGTTATATTAATTCCCTCTGAAATACACAACGTCCTCATCGATCAATGTTTTTTCATCTTCGCTTATGTAATGATACAGATCGCCTGTTTCCTTCGTGGAACTGAAATCCTGTACATAATAGATCTGATCCTGATAAAACTGCATCTGACTCACGTCATCTGCTATCTTTGTTTTTTTACCTTTGGATATACAATATAGTGTTCCTTCCTTTTTTTCACTGTTGTAATCTTTTAAATAGAGGATGTCTCCGTTGGAATGAAAGTCTAGTTCCCACCAACTCACATCATCATCCACCTTGACCGGTTTTCCCCCGTCTAAATAGCACAAAGTTCCATGGTCATTAGAATCCATATCTTTAAAATAAAACAGTATATTATTTTCTATGCACACCTTGTAGTCAACATCGTCATCCGCCTTTGATGGAGCTCCGAGACTTCCATCCTTTAAAACGGCGCATTGATACAAGGCGCCTTTCGAATTCGAGTAATCTTCTTCATCATATATCAGATAATTCAGCTGTTCCTCTCTGCACAGATAAGCATAACTCGGCATTTTCCCGCCTTCCGTCACTGTATTTTCACCCTGACCAAAAAGACTGGCGTAGACCGGTCCGTCCATCTTCCCCGGCCTGTCCAGATAATCATACACATCATAAGAACTTTCCAGTTCCGACAACTTCACGACCTTTCCCGGAGCTTTACTGTCCTTTTTCTGATACAGTACTCCCCTTCCATTATTAAATTCATCCGTGATCTCATCATAGTCTCCGACTCCCTCACAGATTAATATCGCCTTGCCATCTACATAGCAGTATAGACTGCAGATTACATTCTTCCAAGTATCGGACTTCAGATTCTCACGGATATAATCCCTGTCTTCCTTTTCCTCATACACGTCCTGCGCCGCATAATAACTGTCCCAGTCGGTCACGGTGCTGTAATATCCTCCGAACCAGCCGTCCTGCCATTCCTCGGTCTGGTAGTCGGCGATATCCGGTTCTGTCACCGACTGATCCGCTGTCAGCATATCATCCTCCACATAATCATAAAGGGAGAATTCCTTGTCCTCCTTTGCCACCAAGTAGTACGCATATTCATCGCAACGGCTTATAATATCTGCGTGTGACGCGATCTTCTCCTTATCCTTTCCCATCGCTTTTTTATACAAATTGTAATCAACATCCACATACAAGATCGTGTCCGATTTTTGGCCCAGACAGTGGTATGACCGCACATCCTTCGCTATCTTTTCCTTCTCCGCTCCGCCGTCTAAATCCTGCCGGTACAATACGGACTCCTCCGTGTCCATATCAACTGTTTGAAAGATCAGAATCCCGCTGCAATATTCATAGTAACGCACGTCTTTTGCAATTTTAACTTCTTCCTTTCCATTATAATAATAAAGTGTCCCGCTACCCCAGCCATAATCATCACTCTGAAAATCCTTCATATAGAACAGCTTCTGATCAGAGGTGAGACTCCAGTTGACGCTGGATACATTGGAGGCTATTCTCTCTCCCTCGTACGTCTCCCCTTTCTTCTCGCTCTTTCTTATCTGCGCCAACTCTTTGTAGTATAGCTTCCCTGTTCTATCTACCGTATTGAAATCAGTCAAATAATAGATTCCCTTTCCATCCGCAGTCCTTTTAAACAAGCCGCTTCCATATGCAGAGCTGTCATCAGCATCATCGGCGTCTTCCATCATGTCTTCCGCTATGTTGAGCGGGGCTTCCATCCCGTTGAAATAGAAATAATATCCATTGTCTTTAAAATAGATCAGCGGCTCTCCGGATTCGCCTTTTTCCGCCGTACTCCTGAGAGCAAAGATAACTGCCAGGGCAATGAGAATCAAGCCTAAAATGCCGAAGATTATTTTTTTATTCCGAAACCACGGAAGCACCGGAGTGTAGATATCGATCTCCTCCGCCTCCTCGTCCCAGGCAGCTTCCGGCAAATTGTCTGTAAGGATCAATTCCGTAGGTTCTGCTGTCTCCGCCTGATCCCACTCTACTTTAGCGCCGCAGCTGTCGCAAAACTTCGCGTTTTCCTCAATTTCATTTCCGCACACTCTACATTTCATCTGTCTCTGCCTCCTTTCATTTCTAAAGCTGTCTCCCGCATACGCCGCAAAACTTTGCATCTGCCGGCAGCTCCTGTCCACATTCACAGATTACAAGATCCGGGCCTGCTGCTTCCCCGTGATCCGGAGCCTTCTCCCGTTCGATTTCTCCTCCGCATTCCGCGCAGAACCGGGCGCCTGGCTTGACTGCGCTTCCGCAGTGCGGACATTTCACCTTATCCTCCGATTCAAATTTCAATCCACATTCTGTGCAGAATTTAGCTCCCGGCTTGTTCATTGAACCGCAGGCCGGGCAGGCGACAGTCTCGACCCCCAGAATGCTCTTATTTTCCTGCTGCATCCTGTCGATCTCTTTCATCAACACGTAAATAGAGCTTTTATTTTTCTGTATTTCTTCACATATTTCCTCAATCGCAGCCGGTTCGGACGTCTTGCTTTCCCATTGCTTATATACAGCTCGTCCCAGTATTTTCTCCTGCTTATCCAGCTCCTCCTGCAAATTTGCGATCTGTGTTTTCGCTTTTGTCACCTCCACAAATTCATTGGATTTGATACTCACTGCCGCGATACTTTTGTCGAATGAATTTTTAAGCTTTCCTAATACATCTGCCATGCACTTGCTCCTCCTTTGAATTTCTTTTCTTCAGCGCCTCCCGATACGCCCGTTCGGCGACTGGATCAAAACAGACCATCCTCACCTCTTTCACATACCTGGAGCATTGTAAAAACTCAGAGATCGCTCTGACAGCAATCTCCGCCGCCTGATCCAGCGGGAAATGATAACTGCCCGTGCTGATCGATGGAAATGCCACGGAACGGCAGCCATGCTCTTCCGCCAGAGCAAGACTGGAACGATAGCAGCTCTCCAGCAGAAGCACCTCTCCCCGCCGCCCTCCCTTCCACTTCGGCCCCGGCGTGTGAATGATAAATTCTGCAGGCAGCCGATGTCCGCCGGTTATCCTGGCCTGTCCAATTTTGCATCCTCCCAGTCTCAGACATTCCCAGAACAATCCCATGCCCGCCGCTCTGTGAATGGCTCCATCTACGCCCAGGCCGCCCAGCAAAGTCGTGTTCGCCGCGTTTACCACTGCATCTGCCTTACATTTTGTAATATCACCAAGGATCACCTGTATCGACTTATCCGTCATCCTGCTATCCTCGTCTTCCATTTCCCATCCACCCACTTTCTCTTCAAAACACCAGCGTAAGCCTCCCGCTCAGATCCAGACAGATCACCAGAAGGACTCCTGCCGCTATACAGCATCCGAAGCTGAAATAAGCGTCGCTTTCTCCATCTATCTTTTCATAGGGCGCTAATCTGTGCGTTGCCGCTGTATGCCAAATGTAGCGGTACAGATGTGCAAATCTCGCCCTTCCATTTTTTCTCCGCGCCAGCGTCACAGCGGCCGCCGATCCACCGAAAAGAACAGCTGCCAAAATAGACGTCAGGACCAGACGCCAGCCAAGAAGCGCGCCCACCGCCATAAAAAGCTTCACATCACCGGCTCCCAGCATCCCCGCCATATAAAAAGCGATCGTTACGAAGCCTGCCGCCGTTCCCGCCGCACTGTCCAAAAGCCCTTCAAACCCGAAAAAGCTCAGATTGAGCAGCAATCCAAGTGCCATGTTCGAAAACGTCAGTTTATTGGGGATCCGCCGGTATTTCAGATCTGACCATGCCGCCGCCAGAGAAACTGCCGCCGCCAGCCCGCTGACCACATATGTTTGTACCAAAATGTTCAATACTCCCGCCTCAAATATTCCTCAAGTTTCCTTTTCCCGCGGCGGCTATGCACCGCGCTCGCAATTGACAGGATCGCCGCCAGTGCGAAAAGTGCCGCCGCTCCCGCCATCATCAACATTCCTGTGGACATAAGATCCTGCCTCCCTAAAACCAGCCGCCGGCTTCCAACTCACGCAGCATATTTCCCAGCATCTGCATTTCACCGTCTTCCGCATCCTGCTGTTCGTAAAGCTGCACTGCCTTCCCATAATAGCTTCTCATCTGCTCGTAGGATCGCTGCTGATTGGCGCGCCGCTGCTGCCGATCGGCCTCCAAAAACGCAAGCCGCTTATAAACCCTGTACTCCTTCGGATATCGTTTCAGCATATCCTGCAGCGTCCGTTCCGCCGCCTCGATCTCGTTTAGCTGCTCCTGCAACACAGCGATGTTCTCCTCAACTTGATAGGTAACCATCCCCCCCGCGTAAACCTGTTCAAACTGATTTAAAGCCCGCCGATAGTACTCCTGGGAGCCGCCCAGGCACTTTGCCTTTCTGGCGTAGGCGTCACCCAGACGTTCCGATACCACCAGAGAGGACGTTCCCTGCTGATTTTCTTCCTGCTCCAGAAGAGATATTTCCCGGTCGATATACGCATTGCCCCAATTCTTGTACATCTTTGCACACAGCAGTACAGCCCGCCTTCTGAGCGAATCGCTGCCCGCCGTGGCCACGGCTTTCTGAAAACAGGTCTCCGCCTCCTCGTAATCCCGCCTGGCAAAGGCGATCTCTGCTCTCACCATGTAAATAGAATCTTCTCTTAATCCAAGCAAGATCGCGTCATCCAAAATTTCCTTTGCTTCAGCATCGTCGCCCATCTTTGCCTCTGCAATTGCATAATCCCGGTAATACAGACTATTATTCTGATTCAGTTCCACCGCCTCTTTAAAGCAGTTCACAGCGTTTGCAAAATCATCTTTCTCTAAATACGCGTTTCCGACGATGTAAAAAATATCTCCCAGCAGATATTCATCACTTGCATCCCGAACCCGGTACTCCGGATTATTAATCAGATCCCTTCCATATGTAACGCATATGTCGAAATCTTCTCTTGCATAATACAGCTGAAGCTCCCGGCAGTAAGCGTCGATCCTGCGGGGCAGCAGCGACCGCGCCTCCTCGATCCTTTCCTGTGACAGCTGAAACTCTCCTGCTTCCATATAGGAAACAGCAGTCACCAGCTGTCGGTTGTATGCTGTGTTTTTTTCTTTTTGTACGGTCAAAGCCCCGCCCACCGCCAGGGCCACGGACACGGTATATAAAATGGCCAGACTCACCCTTCGATTTCTGCGTTTTTTATAATAAGCTTTATATTCGGAATCCAGCTCGTAAATATGCCGAAGCGCGTACAGCGCCTCCGCGCCATTCTGGTATCTTCTGTCGGGGTCCAGTTCCATCATTTTATTCAGAATATGAGCGAAGCCTTCGCTCACAGCCACGCCGCATTCTTCAACTGATGTTCCGCGTTCAAAATCCGCCGGCGGCTTATTCCCGGTCAGCAGATGATACAGCGTGGCTCCCAGGCTGTAAATATCCGACCGCTCGTCCACACCGCTTCCGATGAGACTCTCCACCATGCTGACCGTGGGCGTCGCTTCCGGACTCATCATCTCTGTCTCATCGCTCATGAAGCCGGTTTCCCCAACACCGGTCATAAGCTCCGTCTCAGCGGCTCCCATCATATCTGCCGTACGGGCTGCACTTTCCCTCCTTTTTCCGAAAACAGTAAAGGATCGGTAGCTTGTCACCGTTCGATACTGCTCCGGCGGGGAGTAACCTCCGCTGACGCCTGTGGACGTCCGCATATTGCGATCAAAGGCCAGGGAAACATTAAAGTCGATCAGACATATGTTTCCTTCCGGCGTCAGCATGATATTCGCTGGCTTAATGTCGCTGTGTATCACCGGCGGCGATTGTCCATGCAGATAGGCCAACGCTTCCGCCAGCTGTTCCGCCCATCCCAGGACCTGCTTCTGTGGAAACGCGCCTTGTTCCGCCAGCATCTGCGCCATGCTTTTGCCCGGAATATAGTCCATGACCGTGAAGATTTCCCCCTCAAGCTCCAGAAAATCATAAACCCGGGGCAGGTATGTATGCTTGATGTTCTTTAATATGTCGACTTCCGTACGACTTTCAAGGATCCCTTTTACATTCTCCTTGATCCGCTTCAGAACAACGGTTGTCTTGAGCCTCTCGTGATAGGCTTTATAGACAATACCTCCCCCGCCGGAACCGATCTCTTCAAGGATCCGGTACGTACCGTTCAGTACTGTATCTTTCCCGATCATTCTTCCACCTCATTCACTGCTAATCATTCTTTCCAAACAGTGCTTTTTTGCCGCAGTTCACTACAATTGCCGTAACGTTGTCCCCTGCCGCTCCGTCAGGGATCAGCCTCCGCAGCCGTTCCGCCTGATCGCCGCAGTTCTTCCCATCCAACAGGCCGTCTCTTAGCTGCTCATCAGTCAGGCAATGATGCAGCCCGTCGCTGCACAGCAGAAAGATATCGTCTTTCTTTGCGATGCCCTCCGATGTAAAAATCTTTACGCTGGACGCGACCCCAATGCACATGGTCAGCACGTTTTTCTTTTCACAGGCAGCAGCTTCCGCCTGCTGCAGCACGCCCTCGCGGACCATCTGAGCTACCAGGGACTGGTCTTCTGTCAGGCGCGTCAGCTTTCTTCTCCGCATCAGATATACTCTGCTGTCCCCCACGTTTTTGATAAAATACGCACCGCCGTAAATTAAAAGCAGTGATAATGTAGAACCAGATTTTTCTCCGTTTTGGCTGCAGAATTCATTTACGCGATTGTTGACGTCCCAGACCTCCTGTTCCAGCAGCTCGTTCAGGCTTTCCCCATCGGCCTGATGTGTTTCTGCCGCTGACGGCAGATCCTCACGCCACCACCTGGCAAATTGATCGGTGATATACCTGCTCACCGTCTCTCCATAAGACAACCCGCCCATACCGTCCGCAACTACAAAAAGACCGGCCCGGACGCCGCCTACAATCCCGCTGGCGCAAAACAGGCTGTCCTGATTTACCTGACGCCTGTCGCCGGCGTCCGAAATGCTGTCAAAGTATAAACTCATATACACACTCTCTATTAACAGCGCAGTACAAATTCACTGTCCGCCAACACGATCTTATCGCCGTTTTGCAGCGGATACGGCACATTAGCAGTAATTCGCCGGCCCCCTCCGTTCACATACGTTCCATTCTTGGAGTTGAGATCCTTAACGGATATGCGGCCATCGTCACATATAAATTCCGCATGGATCTTTCCTACTTTCACATTGTTTATCGCAAAGTCCACCTGGCTGGCAAGACGTCCCACCAGAATACTCGGCTTATCCAGCCGTACCTTAGACAAAATACCGTTCTCATAATATTCCAAGTAAATTTCCCCGGTCTCATCAACTTCCTGTATAACAGTGTCCGCCCACATATCCGCCGCAGCTCCCCGATCACTTTTCGGCGCCGCGGCAGTTGATGCTTTCCTATCCGGAGTTGGGGCGGCCGGCACTTTCAGCTCTGGAGCCGGGGCGACACGCACCGGCGGCGCAGGAACAGGTTTGACGCTGTTCGGGGTCTGTATCCCCATGGCCTGATCCCTCCCGGGAATTGCCACTGCCCTCCTTCCTTCGGCGGCAGATCGCCGTGGATCTCCTTTCGGAGTTTTCTTACTCTGGAATTTATCCTGTTTCTCTTTGGGCGTCTTCTTCGCCGTGGGCCTGTTCTGCTTTTGATCCGCCGGTCCGTTGTGAAACAGCCTCCGAAACACGATACCGTCTATTGCCGCCACGATCAGAAGCATGGCCGCCAGATAGCGGATCTCCAGCTTTCCGCTGATCTTATCGTTCAGCATTCCCGAAGCATAAAGCCCGGCCATTCCCACAAACAGTCCCGCCTGCAGCAAGGCGAAAATATTATTCTTCTTTGATCGGTTTGCCGGTTCTCTGCCTTCTTTAGCCGCAGCCTTTTTCGTACCGCTCTTCGCGTCGCTTTTCGTGCCTGTCTTCATCTCTTCTCTGCCCGGCTGTTTTCCTGATTCTCTGAGGGCAGCGGGAGGAAGTTTCGCGATCTCAGGCTCTCTTTCCACAGGCGCCGGCGCGGCTCTTACTCTCTGGTCCGCGTCCGCGCTGACCCTATTTTCCCTTTTCAGTTCCCGCACCAGATTTTCCAGCGTGGTCAGGCTCAGCGTCTCAGAATTCAAGGCGTCCAGCAGAAGCTGAACGAGATTTCCATCGGAAGTTTCTATAACATTTTTCAAGATCAGACTTTGCAGAAAATTCTTCGCGTTGGATAGACCCGTCTCGTCATTGTAGATGGGAAGATAGACAAAAGCGGGCTCCAGACTTCCCGTCTCCATAAATATGTACTCTTCATCAAACACCAGGCCGCTTCCAGGCAATTGATATTCCTGTACCTCGCGCAGCGCCGTGACCATTCCATCCAGGAGCTTTACAAATAACCCTCGATGCAGTTTCCCTCTGTTCATAAGCTGTTTCAGCGCAAGCCTGGACGTGACGTTGTAATAGATCATCATATCGTCATTTTTCTGCTTCTTATTTGCTTTCAGAAGCTTTGGAATCTCGTTGGAACAAAGCATCCCCACCTGATAGGCCAAGATCGGCTGATCCGGTGAAAAGGAACCGACCAGATAACTGGTCCCTCCCACCGCTTCGTTATCAAAATGAATATTTGCATTCATTGCAGCACCTCCTTCAACGACGCCTAGATTGC
This sequence comes from Bacilliculturomica massiliensis, assembly GCF_900605495.1. Lineage (GTDB taxonomy): Bacteria > Bacillota > Clostridia > Peptostreptococcales > Anaerovoracaceae > Bacilliculturomica > Bacilliculturomica massiliensis. The sequence continues at coordinate 396,723 of NZ_LR027603.1, read as the reverse complement.
AAAAAGTTTCCTTCGGAAACATATTCGCCCTGCGGGCTCACCTTCACAAGGTGAACTTTTTTGAAACATATGGAAATATCTGCGGACGATATTTCCTATGTTATAAATATAACGAGCGCGAACGCTCCCACCGTAAGAAACGGTGCGAAGGGCAGCTGACTGTCCAGCCTGACCCGTTTTGCGGCAAGCAGGACCACCGACACCAGAAACGCAGGAATCAGGGAACAAAATAGCAGCGCCATGCTGTTTCTAATGCCCAAAGTTACAGCCAAAACCGCAATGAGCTTTACGTCTCCCATTCCGAGCTTCCCCTTCAATCCCCAGGCCGCCGATCCCAAAAAAAGCAGAACCAGAATTCCCGATGCAAGCATGGGCATCGACGCTCCCAAAGTCTGATCCTCCATTCGAAAAAGTATCTGACTCAGCAGCAGACAAACAGAAAGGGCGTCGGGAATCCGCCTGTGTTTCAGATCCACCATCGAAATGATCAGCAATGTGCCCAACAGATCAAAGGTACGGATCCCGGCCATCCCAACTCCGCCGGCATTCGATTTCCCTATAAATAAACCGCCGATCACAACATCATTCATACACAGACCACAGATCTGATCGAGAAAGATATAGACCAACGCCGCCCCATAGATCCACCAGCAGCTCAAAGCCCGCTTCCACTGCGCCGTACCGATAACGCCTTCATTTTTCAGAGCCTCCCGCGCCAAGCTGATTTTCAGCATGAACAGCAGGATCTCCGCACTGATCAGATATTCAAACTTCATTTTTTTATTTCCTTCACACCGCAGCGCGCTAGTTTTCAAACACACTCTTTCCATCCCAGCCGGTGGTATAGGCGCGGTTCATTAAATTCATCTCCGGCATCAAGTCGATGGGCAATAGCGGATCCAGCGTATAGCACACTACAATATCGATTTCCCGGCCCGTCTCATAAAAGCGGGAACCGGACAGATCCAGTCCCTTCAATCCGCCCACCACCTGCAGGGCCTGAAGCTTTTCATCGGCGCCCGCTCCGTTTGAGTCTGCGGCTATGTATCCTGCCATCATCGGGCGGGCTATGGCGGCAAACGCCTGATTGTTTACGGCTGTCACACTGTTGGAAATCAGCATGCTTCCCATATTCTTCAGTATCTTGACCGGATCAGACGTCAGTTCTTCCGCGTGGGCAGCCGCCCCCGACAGATCCGCGCCCATCAAGCTTCCATATATTCCCATTATGTGCTCCGCATCCTGGTTAAAACCGGCTGTTCCGGCCGCGGCGCCGGATTGAACCGTCTCCTTTAAGTCGTTGATACCAGTCACCTCGTACAGGTAGGTGTATGTCGAGAGCTCCTTTGCCGTCTGCGCCGCCGCATGCTGAACCAGAGCGTACACATACACAATTCTCATGAGGAACAGGATCGTGAGAAGTACCATCATAAAAATCGTGAAAGCGATACACGCTTCTACTGTCAGAACGCCCTGGTCATTCTTTCTCTTTTTCCACATCGCTGCGCCCTCTAATATCCCTGATAGATCGTATTGTTAAATCTCAGTCTCCCTGAAAGGTCCAGCTCCCCATACTTTTCATCAAAGACCGCCGCGTTTCCAAACAGGTATCGGATAGAGACCTGGGACTCCGCTCGAATGAAAGTAAAGGCCTGAGCCATGCGAAACGTCTCGTTTTCTGTTCGCATATTCATCTCGATCAGATCCGCCGTCCGCATCAAACATTTCTCTCTGCCTTTTACCGCAAGCAAAATAATCAAATAATCTTCATAACAAACGTCGATGAACGGATCATTCTTATAATTTTCGATGACGCCCGCCCCGTTTATGTCTAACTGCAGCAGGAGATTTTTTGACGTTTTAAACAGTGGAATTCTGTAGCCTTTCGTGATCAGATAATCCATCTCGATCAGCGTCTCCGCCGTAGCCCAGGCAGTGAGAAAAATCCAGAAGAAGACCTGTGGAGGAACCGTCCCGCCTGTGAGGGCCGACGCCGCCACCGCTGCCGTGTCGCAGACACTCTTTACCGTTTTGTTCAGGTACAACGCGACCATGTTATTTGCCAGCCGTTCCGACATAATGGTGGCATAAACCGCGTTTTCGTTGGCCTCATCCGATTTCCAGCCATAGACCAGATACTCGATCTCTGCGCTCAGAGCCGTATCGTTCTGACTTTTCGGCTGAAACCTCATATCCCACTCGCCGTCTTCGTGCAAATATCTCCACTCTGTAATGTAGGGCTTCCCCTCTTCCTCTGCAGGCAGCTTCCCTTTTTGAAACGTTTCGTTTCCTGTCATCCGGGTCTTAAATGTACCGAGAATATACGCATATGTAAGGGCGTCGTCTCTGGCAATTTCCCCTATGTTTTTCAAAAAGTCAAGACCGGCGCTGAATATGTTCTTCGACGCGGTTATCCCTGGATTGTTCTTATCATAGAAACCAGAATGGCCGGAAGTCTCTTCTTCTTTTGACAGTTTCACATCTCCGGAAACGGAATGTCCATAGGACTGCGCCTCCGACGCCGCGCTGAAGGTCTTTGACGGCAGCGAGCCGTAAAGCCCCTTATCCAGCGTTTTTCTCTCCCTCACTGTATTGGTATCGGATGCATTTTCATGGTTCTGCGACTGCTTCTCCGCCGCCGTCTCCATATGGTCCGCCGTCTGTTCATCTTCCGCCGCGATTCCGCGGCTTTCCGTGTACCGCTTCAGGGGATCTATCACCATCACCTGCCGTCCGCTAATGGGGGCCACAGCCTGCTTGTAATACCACCTGTAGCTCTTTCGCGTTCCCTGACCCCTTGTGACGGCCTCCTCCGGGTCAGAGGTATAAGAATCTGTCTGATAAAAATAGAAATAGTATGTAAGACTTTCCTCCTCGTTCTTCTCTAATTCATCCCCAAACCGTTTCACAGAATTCCATATTTTCTTCGTCACGTCTTTCACAGAATTTGCCGTTTTGGCATTTCTCAACGTTTCAAGACTCTTATCATGCAGAAGTTCTTCTATGTCTTTTTTATAATAGTCCTGATACATTTTTAATTCTGTTTCAGCATCATTCACCAATTGCCTGGCCGAATCGCTTTTCTCTTTTTCGTACTTCTTTATAAAATCATTCAGACGGGAGATCGCCCCGTCGATTTCTTTCTCCGTTTTTTGAGCGTATGCATAAATATCCTCCGCCCGCTTATCGATCAGCCGATACAGCATCCAATGGTCGTCCCGAAGATCATCGTGAAAAGCATCGGAATCTTTTTTCAGAGCTGCCTCCGGTTTTTCTCCCGCCTGCTGGCAGGACAAGACCTCCATCGCCGCTGTCAGACCGTCAAAATAGATATTTTGGTACCCTTCCATGGCGTCGGCGGCGATTTGCCAGTTCAGCTCTTCAATGGCGTAACTCAGACCTTTTTGTTCCATTTCCGCCGACTTGGATTCGTCCCCCTTCAGTAACCGGTCAATGGCGCTGTTTGCTTCGTCGATCTCCATCTTTTCTTCCATGATCGAGGCGGCCTTTTCTATTTCTTTCGTTTTTTCCTCGGCTGCAGACAGACCCTTTATAAACTGCATCCGCTCCCCCATCACATAGAGACCTCTGTATTTCGAGTATTCCACGATCTGATTTTGCAGAACCTCCGGATTTGCCAGACTATAAAGCGGCGTCACGGAAGAGGGCCCGTCCAGTGTAAAGTCATACAGATTCAAAAAACTTTTTCCCCGATATGGATTCCCGTCTCCTAACGCATTGGCAAGTATGTTCCATACCTTTTCCGAATAATCCTTCCCATCCAGTCCGGCCGCGCTGAGCGTCCGGGTCAGACAGTCTGTAAACACGCTCTCCACGCTGCCGCTGTCCTTCAGCGCAAAAAGACCGTACGCCTCCTTCAAGTCGGGATCGTAAGACGTCAATACGCTCATCGCCGCCAGATCGGAGGCTTCCTGAACCATGGCCCTGGCGCTCACCATCCTCGCCGCGTCGACCAACAATACGGAAAACAGCATCGTGGGAAGAAGAATGATAATTAAAAAGACCGAAATGATTCCTTTTGTTTTATCGAAAAAATCCATATTCCGTTCCCCTTACTGCAATACTTCCATAAATTCAGTGATCGTCTTTTGGACCGTGTCCATTTTTTCCTTCGCCGCGCCGTATGCGCCTGTCTTTTTCAGCACATCCGCGCACAGATCGGTATTTCTGATGAACTCCATGGGATCTGTCACGGTTGATACCGCAGTGACGTTAATATCAAAGGGACTTTCAACGCCAAACATCTTCCCCACCGCGCTGATGGGAAGCGCATACTCCTCCCGGATGTTCACTTTCACACGTCTCACCAATATATAATCCTCGATCACAACATATTGATTTCCATCATCTATCGTCCCGGTTATCACGTTATAATCGCCAATTTTCTTCGCTATGTACGTATTCAGCAGATCCTTATACTCACTCTGCTTGCCTGAATCCAGCAGCGGTATGTAACGATACGGATCCCTGTTTTTAAAATCCGTCAGCGTTTTGACCCCCGTCCCCATATCGTTCACTCTTGATGCATATATGACGCTGCCCCGGGAGGATGTTCTCGACGCCAGACTCTGAAGATTCACCTGCTGGTAGAGAACCATTCCCATGAACAAAATCAGCAGCAGGGCAAAAAATATCACCGTGAATACAAGCGTGATTTCAACAGTCAAATATCCATTTTCATCTTTCTTCTGTTTCATGACTCGCTTCAGATAACTGCTCATGGCGCTTTTCCTTTTTTTCGTGCGGAGAGCCGGACTCTCCGCACGGCTTTCAAATGTCAACTATTGCTTCGCATCCTCAAAGATCTTTGTCAATGTGTCTGTGACAAAGCTTGTTATCTGATCTTTGAAAATCAGTGCGATCCCGACCAGGGCTGCCAGGATCAGCACCATTTCTACTACTGCGACTCCCTCTTCTTCCTTCACAAATCGTTTCATTAATCCTTTCATTTGAATCCTCCTTACTTTTTCCATATATTTTTGCAATTTATCATGATTCCCTGCCATCCGGCAAATGCGAACTCCTGACTACATCCCCATGGTAAAGGACAGTACCGCGGGCGTGGCAACGATGAGAATGATTCCCACAAACATGATGATCAATGGGAACAAGATCTTTGTGGACGCCTCTTCCCCCATCTGTTTTGCCGCGGATTTCCGCATCTCCCAGCATTCCGCGCCCTGCATCTTCAGCGTTGGAACGATCTCCGCTCCGCCCTTTTTTATATTGATCACAACAACAGAGACAAACTTGATGATCTCCTTTACCTTGCACCTGCGCCCAAACTCTTCATAAGCCGCAGCCTCGGGAATTCCCGCCTGAATTTCCGCCAGCGCCATGCGCATTTCCCTGTATAAAATGCTTTCCGACCGGCTTTCATTTATGATCTTTTCCCAAGCCCTGGAGACCGTCATCCCCGCATTTACCAAGAGTGTAAGCTTGTCCACGAATTCAGGGAACTCCAGCCGGATCGCCATTCTGCGCTTCTGTATTTTATCGTCCAGCGTACGGTCCGCCAAAACCTGCATCATCGGAAATCCAGCCAGAGCAAACAGGGCGAACATCACGCCGTTGTCCCGATCTCCCTGCATAGTCATGATAAAACCGAAAAAAGAAAAGCCTGCGGACAGTAAAAGCGCGGCGGCCGCCTTGTTTCCGTTGTGGATCATCCAGTAATAATCACTGTATTTTATACCGTAAAGCTCTATCACTTTCCCCTTTACCATATTTCTTGATCGAGCGCGATACTGTTCCAGCCCCTTCGGCAAAAAGCTCCGGAACTGAATGGTCTCATTGTAGTACAGACCCAGAGGAATCAACTCCTGCAGTCCGTATTCTTTTTTATCCAACCCCTCGATCATATCGTCATAAACGTGTTTCGATCTGATGTAACAGATCAGAAACGTGCCCGTAAATACCAGAAAGACCGCCGTGGAAAAAATCAAAGAAACCAAACGATCACCTCCTGTTTCCGTTACACATCAATACTCATTACTTTCTTTCCCACGATATAAGCGGCGCCGAACAGACCGACGGCGATGGTCATGATCAATCTGCCGGCGATCCCCTGAAATACCGGCGCCATATAATCCGCCGCCGTCCAGCTGAGCAAAGCCACCATCACCACCGGCATCGCCATCAGCATATGAAACTCAAACTTTTTTCCAGAGATCATCGTTTCAATTTCCTGTTGGATCTCAATTTTTTCACTTATGGTACTCGCCGTGGACCGTATGACCTGGATAATATCTCCTCCCGTTCGTTTACACACGATGAATACATCGGTGAAATTGTCCACGTCCTCCAGGTGGGCGCGCTCTGCAAACTGCTGAAACATTCGTTCCACCGTTTCGTTCATTTCCAGGCCCCGCAAAATATATTCCAGTTCCAGAAGAATGTCTGTGTCGGGATCCTGATATATGATTTCCAGATCCTTCAGACAGTCCTTCAGGCCGGATTCCACAGATCTTCCGGCGGACAGCGACGCCGACAGGGAGTAGAGCATATCTTTAAACTGAACAGTCAGCGTCTTCTTTCGCTTTTCAATGATCTGACCCGTCCGAATGGAAGGAAAATGCAGGGACAAGAGCGCCAACAGCGCGGAAAGTATCACGCTGTGATAAAAGATATACCCTACGGCAAAGAGCGCTGCAGCGGCCATCAGGATATAAAACAGTTTTTCACTTTTTTTCATAATATATATGTTATAATCAGTCAGCCCATCTTCCCGTTCCGCCATGACGGGGCCTTTCTTTTTTAAAATTGCTTTCATAATCCTTCTCCTGATCAAACGCGGTCCGATAACCCAGCGGCGCGAAACTTTTCCGTGTGAACCATGGGTTTTTCCGTTCTCACCAGACTGCCGACGATCTTCTCGTTTTCATCTTCCCCCGTCTCCTGAAAGAGATAGAGAGGACTCACCTGGATCTCACCGTTCTCATAACCCACTACTTCGGCGATTTCCACAGTTCTTCGGCTCTTGTCCCTCAGGCGGGACAGCTGTATTATAATATCTACTGCCGAGGCGATCTGCTGCCGGATCGCCTCAAGGGGGATCACCGCGCCGGTCAGCACCATGGTCTCCAGCCTCCTCAGCATGTCTCTCGTCGAGTTCGCGTGACCGGTGGAAAGGGAACCGTCGTGGCCTGTATTCATGGCCTGCAGCATATCCAGAGCCTCCGCGCCCCGAACTTCTCCTACCACGATTCGTTCCGGTCTCATACGAAGAGAAGATTTGATCAGATCGCGGATCGTGACCTCTCCTTTGCCTTCCATGTTGGCATTGCGGGTCTCCAATCTCACCAGATTATCCACGCCGCGGATCTGCAGCTCTGCCGAATCTTCGATGGTGATAACGCGCTCATCCCCGGGAATGAAATTCGACATGGCGTTTAAAAACGTGGTCTTTCCCGACCCTGTGCCGCCGCTGATAAAAATGTTGTACTTCGCCTTTACCATTCGTTCCAGAAGTTCAGCCACCTCTGGCGTAATGGACTTATACTGGATCAGCTGCTCCACCGTCATTGGATTTTCCGGAAACTTTCGAATCGTTACCGTGGGCCCATCCAGCGCTATGGGAGGCAGTACCACGTTGACGCGGGAACCGTCCTGAAGCCTGGCGTCTACAATAGGAGACGACTCATTCACCGTCCTGTTCACTTTCGCCACAATATTCTGTATCACATTTTGCAGCTTTTCCTCGCTGCCAAAGCTGGCCGGGCTGCGAAGCAGTTTTCCATCCTGCTCAATAAAAATATGGTCCGGCCCGTTGATCATGATTTCGGTCACCGACGGATCGTCGATCAGCGGCTGGAGCACATCCAGACCGCGCATGGAGTTAAACACGCCGTCCATGATGAGGCTCTGTTCCTGAAGGGTCATGTAGGTCTCCCTTCGACGCTCCGCCACGATCTGTCCGATGGTCTCGTAAATGATCTCGTTGTCAATATCACGGGTCAGATCCAGCCGGGAAGCGACCTCTTCCCGGACCGTCTGTATGTACTGCTGTAAGTTTTCAATCATCGCGCTGCTCCGCCCTCTATTATCACACAACTCCTGTTATCGTAATGTGTCAGCCAGACGCTAACGGATCATTTCCCGCACCACATCTTTCATCAGCGCCGCCAGAGCGCCGCCCGCTCCCGGTATGCCCCGCACGTCTCCCAGCAGCGGGGAATACGGAATCGCCGCCATCACGTCCTTGTTTTCGTCCAGACCACACTGTCTCGCCGCCGAAGCCGCCGTCGAGGGATCACTGCGATTGAAGATGACACGGCTTCTTTCTAATAGTTCGCCATATGGTCTATGCAGTGTTTTCTCATGCATCAAACGCTTCAGCTTGCAAAGCGAAGTCAGATCCGATGAAAAAGGCATGAAGATCAGGTCGCACTGCTCCAGCAGCGTTGTCCTGCTCTCATCCCACTGGCTGTCAAAGTCCAGAATAAGGATCTGATATTCGCCCATTTCTTCAAAAACACTCAGCAGTCTTACCATCTCTTCCACAGATACTTCCTCATACTCCATCATGCTCTCCGGCGGGTCAATATAACAAACATGGGAACGCGTATCGGTCTGTGTATTCGTCAAAAGCTTCAGACCGGGATTTCCGCCCTTCGTCTTCAGAGCCAGAAAAACCTCAGACAGATTTTTCTCCCCGTCTGCTCCGCCGTTCAGCACCCCTGCCGCGGAACTGAGCTTCTCCAAATTCAGATAAAAAACCCTCATCCCCATGGACGCCGCGGAAACAGCCGCGGCCAGAGACAAAACTGTTTTTCCCACGCCTCCCGCCGGTGAAAAAAAGCCGACTACCCTGGTCTTATGATTTCCATGAAGCATAAGGTCTGTCTTGCCTGTACTCTCCGCGTAAGCAAGCAAAATCTCATTCAGAAACTTTTCCGATTTTTGATACTTGTTGATGCAGCGGAAGCCCTCAAATTCATAGTTTCCGCCGTCTCCGGCCACGATCTTTGCCTTGGCCCCTATCGTTTTGAGTTCTGGTCTCCGAATCAGCAAATCAGGCGATACGATAAGCAGATCCGCTTCCTGCGCCGTTCCCGTGTACCGCAGCAGACTCTCTTCCGATGTAAACGAGGCCACCTCAAAGTTTGGAGCTTTTTCCATCAGATAATTTCCCAGCCGATTCAGATAAAATTCGTCTGAATCAGCAATCAGGACGTGTAACTTTTCCATATGCGCCTCCATGCCTAACCCATATATCTGATTGCACGAAATGTAATAACATACATTTAAATTGTAATAACCTGTGATTTTAGCGGGCAAATTATATAAAATTATCTATATAAACTCACTTTATTTATCAGACTTTACTGGCTTTTATTCAATACTTCCGAAAGCTGACCAAAGACCCAAAAAACTTCCCACATTACAGAAACTCTGATATGAGCGCGAAATACAGGTTATTACTTTATACGGTACAGGCCAAAAAACTAATTTTTACAAGTTAAACCTGTACACTAATGAAAAGGAGAGTGATAAATGGATGCCGAACAGAATACGTCAGCTCCGTGAGGAGCGCAGAATGACACAGATCAGGCTCAGTATCGAACTTGAAGTGACACAGGAAACCATCAGCGCCTACGAGATCGGCAAGCATTATCCGAGCATAAAGTCTCTTTTAAAAATGTCGCAGCTGTTTCACTCCAGCATCGATTATATTTTAGGCCTGTCCGACATCCGGGATCCCGCCTTAAGCGTCTCCATGTCAGAAGCGGATCAACAGGTCCTCAGCCTGTACCACGACCTGAATCCATCCCAAAAAGAACGGTCTATCGCCTACATGCAGGGACTTCTCGACAGTCAGCTGAGATAAAACGCACCCTAAGGGCAGACGGCCGGATAAAACGAACCCTATCTTACAGGGTTCATTTTTGTATGTTATTGGCGTTTGGGATCACGTATTTCTATTTCATTCCGCCAGAAACGAAAAAAATCGCGTCTGACGGAACGATACGTTTTTTGGGTTGCAGCCGTTGCCCTTTTCTGAACGCTATTTGTAGAGACCTGCGTCGACGAAATAATTAGAATTAAAGCTATTACTTTCTATGCGAAGCCGGTTGGCTCCCGCCAGGTCGATCTCAAAGTCCACGGGTTCTTCCCCTGCCTGTATGAAGTCCAGTGTTTTCACTGTTTTTCCGTCTACTTTAATTGTAAATGCACCTTTGCTTTCGTATGTTCTCATATTATAATTCAAAATCTGTCTTGCTTTTAATTTTGAATACTGTCCATTCAATGCGTATTCCATAAAGCCAACACCATAGTTGCTGAGACCCCCTATTGCTATGTATCCATTGTACGAATTCCCAAAATTATCTTTCACGGGATCACTGCCATCCCAAGAATTGTTTTTATCCAAATAATCCAATTCCCACAAATTCACATCCGGGTACAGAGATTCTCCGGCGTCATACTCGCCTAAAATCACCGTGGAGGTCTTTGCGTCCCAATTCACCTTCTGACCCAGGGCCTCTCCCACAGAACGCACGGGCAGATAAGTGCGTCCGTTATAGGTGAACGGCTCCAGAACTGTACCGTCCTCATCCCTGGGGGTAAACTGCTTTCCATCGATCATAACTTTAATATCGTTGAAGTAGACCTTGATGTTTTCCGCCGCCGTTTTGGCGAAAGCGGTTCCCAGACCGCCAAAGAGCATGGCCGTAATCAAGGCTCCCGATACAAACGATCTCGCGTCAAATCTTTTCATAACTAATTCCTCCCTTTTAAATGCAAACTTTGCCCGCCGTGCCGCTTTTTTCAGCAGCACATTTGATGCCGTTCATCTGTTCTTCATGATTCCAACACCTGTTCGTCACGTTTTACGCCGAGCGGGTCACAAAATTGCCTATCATATTATTCATGATACTCGATTTCTAACTAGACCGCAGATGGTTGTCACAAAATGCCGTCGGAATGTAACGACCTGCACGTTCCCGCCGGAAAATCTGTCACTCTGTGTCGAATTTTAACGCAGCCCGTTTGCGGCCCGTTTTACATGCCCGCACCGTACGGGGATCTGCTTTCATTCAGACCCGGCGGAGCCTGAGACTGATCGCGGTCTGAAATGAGCAGCCGTCTGCTCCGATCTCCCAACGCAGCTCTCCTTCATAGCGGCGGGCGATCCCGTTCAAGCTCCGCAGGCCGCGTCCGTGTCCGCCCTCTTTTTTGTCCGATCGGGGCAGCCCGTCCCGCTCTGTGGTGACCCGGCCGCAGAATGAGTTGACGCAGCTGACAATAAAGTAGCCCCCTGCGCTTCCGCACTTCAGCAGGATCCATCGCTTCGCGGGGTCCGGGATCTTTTCGCAGGCCTCTATGGCGTTATCGAGAAGGTTTCCAAAGATGCGGCAGAGATCTGTTTTTTCAACGGCCAGATCATCCTCTGCTCTCAGTTCTGCGGTAAACCGGATCTCCTGTTTTTCCATTTCCTTTTGTTTTACGAAAACAAGCGCGCTGATGATAGGATTTTCGCAGAAGGAAATCGTCTGCAGGTCCCGCACCTGCCGCTCCAGTTCCTCCATCAGGGTCGACGCCGCCGCCCCTTCTTTCCGTTCCATCAGCGCCCGAACGGCCTGGAGCTGATTGTGCAGATCGTGCCGCAGATCACGCAGCTTTGCGTCATAATCAAGAAAGGCTTCGTAATGAGCAAGCTGCATGGCAAGCTGCTTTTCGTAGATCTCATTTTCCTGTTCCAAAACGGTTTTCTGACTCAAACTCACTGCAGCCTGATAAACGCCTATATCCGCGGCCGTACAGAGAGTCTCCGCCGCCAGCACCACCCAAGCGAAATAATCGGGCATACTCTTCAGCGATATAAAATAGAGAAGGAACAGAAGGATCGCCTGCGTGATCAGAAAAAACAGAAACATTCTGGTCCCTCTCAGATCGATCTGCCGCCGATGCTTTTTCCACAGCAATGCGGCTAAAATAACATAAAAGATCTGAAACAACAGAAAAACGGGCTGCATCTGCAGGTACGCGCTCATGTCTCCCGCCGAGGCAGCCTGCAGTACGGTCTCCTGTCTCCCCATGATCACGAAAAAAAGCATCGTGCTGCTCTCCGCCAGAAAGATCAGCATAAACAGAAATAAATAGGTCAGAAGTTTTTTCAGTACTCTGCCTTCAAAAACAAAATAGAAAATGACAAACCAGACTGAGATGCCGGCCGCGGAGCGAAGCCAGTCGGCCCGCCAGATCTGTCCCCCAAGCAGCACGTACAGAACAGGGACAGCCATTCCCAGCGTAGCGTAGATCAGCACGCTTTTGACACCCCACTTCGGCCGCAGCACGATAGTCAGCGCACAGCCCTGAAAAAAGTTTTCCGTCCAGTGAAAAAGGAAGAGTATGGGCGTATACATGTTACAGTCTCCTCTCCAGAAACCTCAGAAAAGCGCTCCGGGCTTCCCGAAAATGGCTGCGGCTGATGGGAACGCTTTCACCGTCCACGAGGGTAAATGCCCGCTCTCCCAACGCCTCCACCTTGGCCAGATTTACGATGAAACTGTTATGACATGCGAAAAAATGCTCCGGTATATCCGGAAGGATATCGGTCAGCTTTCCATAATAATAGAAATCGTCACGGATCGTATGTACGCGCCGCATTCTCTTCACTTTTTCAAAGTAAAGGATCTCGCTCAGCGCGATGACCCTGGTCTCCTTCCTGGTCGATATGACGACGAATTCCTTTTTTAATTCATCCAGCCTTTTCCCCCCACGCAGGATGGCTTCTCTCAGGCGCTCCTGCCGCACCGGCTTGCGAAGAAAGTATACGTGCTCGACGTCGTACGCCTCTGTGTGGTATCTTTCATAACCGGATATGAATACCACCGGCAGCCGGGGATTCTTTTCCAGAACGCGCCGGGCTACCTCGATGCCGTTATCTTCTCCAAGCTTGATATCCATCAGAAGGATCGCCGTTTCCTCCGGGTTTTCGGACAAATAAAAAAGCAGCTCTTCCCTTCCTGGAAAATCACGGATGCTCTCCACCACATCTCCGACCTCTCTTATGATCATACGCCGAAGCCCTTCGACAGCTTCCTCGTCATCGTCGCAAATCAGTATCTTCCACATATCGTCACACTCTGCTCCACTCCAATATGGTCCGTTTTACTCTGCCGCCCCATCAGCGGGTCACAGTTTATTTCTGTATTTATTATAATTTATACACCTATTTTTCACAAGTATAACCTGTAAATTATTTATAGGCGAGACGGATCCATGGATGCTAATCTTGGGCGCAAAAAAACTTCCCGGATGCGTCCGCTCCGGGAAGTTTTTTCTTTTCATTGATCCTCAGTCTATTTGGACCTCTGTCTATTCAGTCTCTGATCCATTTTCAACAGACATCTGCAGAACCATCCATTCTGAAATGTACTCGATACGCCCCTATTCCCTGGTCCCCTGAAACGCTGCTATCAGCCGCAGCGCCGCTTCTTCCACGGCGGCGTCGTTCTCAATGATCTCGTCGGCGAAGCGCCGGTAACAGGACCGCCGCTGCTCGTACATCTCTTTCAGCGTGTTCCGATCAGACAGCGGCCGGCCGTCGGTGGAAAGCTGATCCAGGCTTCGTGTGATCTGAAAGATCCTGCCGTTCTGCTTCAGCGGCAGATAGTTGGCTTCGGACAGAACGGCTCCGCCGCCTGTGGCGATAACGATACCGGTGCGCTTTCCCTGCTCTGCTATCACGGCGGCTTCCATGGCCCGAAAAACAGCTTCGCCGTCCTCCCTGAAGATCTCCGGAATGGCGCGCCCTTCTCTTTCCTCAACGACTCGATCGATATCTACAAACTCTCTGCCCAGCTTCTTCGCAGCGGCCATGCCCACGCTTGTTTTTCCGCTGCCCGGCATACCCACGATGACGATATTCTCCCGGGCGTTTCTCAGCGTTCCTATGATCCGTTCCAGTTCTTCATCGGCAATGGGACGGCCGGTGAACAGCTCTTCGGCGGCCTTGGCCTGGGCCACCAGCATGGGCAGGCCGTCCGTGTACGGCACGCCTTTTTCCGCCGCCTGGTGCAGAAGTCCCGTTAGCCTGGGATTGTAGATCACGTCCGCCACCCCCTGACAATCCGGAAAATCAGCCAGAGAGATCAGGCTGTCCGGCGCGTTGGGATACATGCCCACAGGCGTAGTGTTGACGATGATCTCGCTGTCGCCGTGCAGTGCAGCCAGGTCCTGGTAGGACGCGAAACGCACGATGCACCCGCCATCGCCATCGCCTTCCGTTTCTTCCTTCCCGGCCCTCCGGGATGCGATCACGATCTCCCCCGCGCCCAGATCCCGGATAGCCGCCCTGGCGGTCAGAGACGTGCCTCCTGTTCCCAGGATCAGGACTTTCCTGCCTCTTGGGTCGATGCCCGCCCGCCGCAGCATGTAGATGAACCCGTCATAGTCTGTGTTGTATCCGTGCAGCTTTCCCGCCCCGTCCCTCACAAGAGTGTTGACGCACCCAATGGTTTTCGCGCTTTCGGAAAGGGTGTCGCAGAACGGCATCACCGTTTGTTTATAAGGAATGGTCACGTTGAGACCGCTGACGGCCGGCCGCTTTACAAAATCCTCCACCTGGCCCGGCTCAAGCTCGTATAGCTCGTAACTTTTCATTCCCAATTCCTGATGTATCTCCCTCGAATAGCTGTGACCCAGCTTTTCGCCGATCAGTCCGTAAATCATGATGCCGTCCTCCTTGCTCCCATGCACCCTGCTCCCATACGTCTCTTCTTTTTGCCGCCGTCCACCCTTCGCCTAGCCTGGGGACGCGGCCGCCCATGGTCTTTAGATCTCTGAGTAATTCCCCAGGAACATAAACGTGTCGTCGGACTGAGAAATATCCGACAGCAGATTGATGACCTCCGGCGCGTTTACAGAAGCGTCAAAGTCGAAATAAAACTGGAATTCAAAGTCTTTTCCCACAATGGGACGGCTTTCCAGCTTGGTCAGGTTCAGTCCCAGAACGGCAAATTTGGCGATGATATTGTACAGCGCGCCCGGCTGATGGGAAGCGGACAGCATCAGGCTGATGCGGTCGGCGCCCGGGTAGATAGCCAGCCCCTTGGAAATACAGATAAAACGGGTGTAATTGTTGGCGTTGTTCTGGATCTTGTCGCTGACACAGCTGAGACCGTACAGTTCGGCGCAGTTATGGGATGAGATGGCCGCGACGCCATCTTCTTCGGCAGACGCCACGTATTCGGCGGCCATCGCCGTATTTTCGCAGGGAATGATTTCCACGTCGGCAAGTCCCTTCAGGAATTCGCTGCACTGTCCGATGGCCTGTTCATGGGAGACGATCTTTTTGATGTCGGAGAGCTTCGTGCCCGGCTTAGCCAGAAGTTCGTGGGCTACGCAGAGCTTGATGCCTTTGACGATATGGAACTGATAGTGTCTCATCAGGTCGTAGACCTCGCTGACGGAACCGTTGGAGCTGTTCTCGATGGGCAGGATCCCAAAGTCGCACAGGCCTTTTTCCACAGCGTTGAACACCGCTTCAAAGTTTTTGAAGTACATGATGTTGGCCATGGGAAACAGTTTGTCGCAGGCGATCTGAGAGTACGCCCCCTCCACGCCCTGGCAGGCCACCACGCCTTTTTTGGGGAAAAGCCGGGGCGTTTCCTCCAGCGCCTTTTTGATCTCTTTGGAGAGCCGGCTCTCTCCGCTGTTCAGCTGACGCTGATAGGAGCGGCTCACATCGAAAAGCGTGCTGTAGAGAACTCTGGCGTAACCGGCCAGTTCGCCGGACATATCCGTGACGCGGTTGAGGATCTCCCTCTCGCGGCTCTTGTTGGTCACGCCGATATTCTTCTCTTTTTTATACTGCGCCACCTGCGCCGCCAGCTCCATGCGGCGGAGAAATAGTTTCGTGATCTCGTCGTCCGTCTTATCGATCTCTGTTCGAATATCCATCAGTTCCATCTTTTTATTCATTCCTTTCCTATCCTATTGCTGTTCTGCGCTTTCTTTGCCGCGCTCAATGTTTCATCGCTTTATCGGTTTCCCGTTCTTATCTGAAATGCTCCTCCGGCTTGGACGGCTTCGATATGCGGCTCTGCTTAAGGCCGCCGTCAGGCCGCATATTTAAACGCGTCCTGCCTGCAGCAGCAGATCCAGAATGACCAGCGCCGTGACCGCTTCCACGCAGGGCACGGCCCGCAGGGCGATGCAGGGATCGTGCCTGCCCTTGATCTCAAGCTCCGCTTCTTCTCCCGTCCCCAGGTCGACGGACCGCTGTTTCTGCGCGATCGACGGCGTGGGTTTTATGGCCGTTCTGAGGATGAGGGGCATTCCTGTAGTAATGCCTCCCAGGGCGCCGCCGGCGTTGTTGGTCGTCGTAAGGATCTGTCCGTTCTTTACCGTGAAGGGGTCGTTGTTCTGCGAGCCCCGCATCTGCGCGGCGGCAAAACCGGCTCCGAATTCAACTCCCTTGACGGCAGGGATCCCAAACAGGGCCGCCGCAAGCTGATTTTCCACGCCGTCAAACATGGGATCTCCCATGCCGGCAGGCAGACCTACCGCGGCGCATTCCACCACGCCGCCCACAGAGTCGCAGACGTCTTTCGCCGCCTGGATCTCCATTGTCATGGCCCTTTCCGCGTTTTCATCCAGCACCGGGAATGACCGCCGTCCAGGGCCGAGAAGGGTCTCCGCCGCAAGCTCCACCGGGTCAAAAGACGCGTCCCGGGCCTTTCCCACGGAGAGCAGGTGAGCGCCTACATAGACGCCCCTGCGGGCCAGAACCTGTTTGGCGATGCCTCCCGCTATGCAAAGGGGCGCGGTGAGCCTGCCGGAAAAGTGTCCGCCTCCCCGCATATCGGCCTGGCCGCCATACCGAAGAAATGCGGTAAAATCCGCATGACCCGGTCGGGGGATCCTTTCCATCGTTTTATAATCGGAGGATCTGGTGTCTGTGTTCTCGATGATAGCCGCCAGAGGAAAGCCGCAGGTCCTGCCTTCTTCCAGTCCGGAGAGAAAAACAGGCTCGTCGGCCTCTCTGCGCTGCGTCACCAGCTTTCCCCTCCCCGGAGCCCGGCGGCCGAGAAACGCCCGCAACTCTTCCATATCCACGGTCTCCCCCGCCGGCAGTCCTTCCACGTTCACGCCGACGGCTCTCCCGTGGGACTGTCCAAACACGGAGACCTTCAATTGTTTTCCAAAGCTAGACGACATCTGCTTTTCCTCCTGACTTTACGTAATCTCTAAAAAAGTTCGGATAAGATTTTTCCACTGCTTCCGGATGTGAAAGCAGTACTGCTTCCTGACAGAACAGCGCCGCCACCGCCGCGCTCATGGCGATGCGATGATCGCCGAAACTGTCCGCCCGGCCTCCCCGCAGCGCGCCGTTGCCGTAAACAGTCAGGCTGTCTTCACCCTCCTCCGCCCGGCCCCCCAGGGACCGGATCAGGGCGGCGGTGGATGCGATGCGGTCGCTCTCCTTCAGCCGCAGTCTGCCTGCGTTGCAAAACACCGTGGGCCCCAGGGCCCGGCAGGCCGTCACCGCCAGGACAGGCATCAGGTCCGGTATCTGGCTCACGTCGATCTCTGTACCCGTCATTGCTCCGGGCCGGATGGTCACGCTGCCCGCCGCCCGGTCCGCCGTCACCTCCGCTCCAAATCGCTCCAGTATTTTCAGGATCTCCATATCGCCCTGGGCCGAATTCAGATTCAGGCCGGTGACAGCGACCCCGCCGGCAGCGCCGACGGCGCCGGCGGCCAGAAAAAACGCGGCGTTGGACCAATCGCCCTCCACCTCCATGGGCCCGGCGCTTCGGTAGGTCTGGCCTCCCGGCACCAGAAACCCGTCTCCTGTCTTTTCCACGCGGATCCCGTACTGCGCGAGAGTTTCAAGCGTCATGTCCACATACGCGGAAGATTCCATGGGCGAGAGCAGCCGGATGCGGCTCTCACCGGGAAGCAGGGGCAGTGCGAACAGAAGCCCGCTGATATACTGAGAACTGATATTTCCTTCTATATTATAGACGCCCGGCTTCATTTCCCGGGAAATATCCAGCGGCAGGATATCCTGTGGTCCTTGTGTTCTGCGCGCTGCCATCGTCTGCTGGGGACCCATGAATTCCACGCCGTGCTCCCTCATGACACGGATCAGCGGATCCATGGGACGCCGGGGAAGACGCCCTTCTCCCGTAAACCGTGCGCCGCCGCAGACCGCAGCGGCCACCGGCAGCAAAAACCGCAGAGTGGAACCGCTTTCCCGGCAGTTCAGCAGCGGCTGAGGAACGGCATTGTCCCACAGGGGCGTTACCCGATAGGATCCGTCCTGCCTCTCTATTTTCGCACCCATGCTCCGCAGACACTCCGCGGTGGCCGCGATGTCAACGGAGAGATCTGTGATCGTCAATTCCGTGACCCGATCGCCCAGCGCGGCGCAGATCAGGCTGCGGTGAGCCATGGATTTTGAAGTCACGGCCCTTATCTCCCCCCGCAGGGCGGCGGGCTCCAGCTTCATCAGAGACAGCGCCGCCCCCGTTCCTTCTCCCCGCCGATTCTTTATTTCCTCACTCCTGATCGCTTCCATTCCCCACTCCTTGTAACTCATTTCGCAGCGCCGGCGCTCTCAGTCTCCCCCAGCGCCAGACCGACCCAATTTCTCCATTCTGTCAGAGACAGACCCCGGATCTTACAGCATCCCACGGTCTCCGGCACGATGACCTGCATACCTGCGGCCGTCTTTTTCTTGTCTGAAAGACTGGCCCGGTAAATATCCTCCGGGGAATAAGGGATCTCTGTGGGCAGGTTCTGGATCCGCAGCGCCTGAATGATCTGCTCCGCCGTCTGCGCCGCTTCCTCCGTCCCTTTCAGCTGTGCGGCGGCTTTGGCTATGGCCGCCATCCCCATGGCCACGGCGTGGCCGTGAGTGATGCCGTAGCCGCTGCAGCGTTCCACCGCATGGCCGATCGTGTGCCCCAGATTCAGGAGCTGGCGCTCGCCGCGGTCAAACTCGTCTCTGTTCACGATATCCGCCTTGATGCGCACACACTGTTCCACCACGGAGGGCAGCAGCTCCTCCGGCAGGCCCGATCTCCCGCCTTTTCCGGAAATCATCTGTCCGAACAGCTCTCCCCCCGCCAACACCCCGTATTTGACAGCTTCCGCGGCCCCGTCGGCGAATACTTTCTCCGGAAGCGTCCGAAAGGTATCGCAGTCGCAGATCACGCTCAGGGGCTGGTGAAACGCCCCGGCCAGATTTTTTCCGGCGCCCAGGTCCACGGCAGTCTTTCCGCCAACGGAAGAGTCGATGGCAGCCAAAAATGTGGTGGGAAGCTGTATGTAATCCACTCCCCTCTGGTATACCGCAGCTGCGAAACCCGCCAGATCTCCCACCACGCCGCCGCCCAGGGCAGCGATCAGATCCGATCGGGTCAGCCCGCTCTCCGCCAGAAATTCCAGCACCTCAGCCAGCTGCGACATATTCTTGGAACCTTCTCCAGGCGGAATGCTCAGTTTCGTCACGGTAAAGCCGTTTCGCTTCAAGCTCCGCTCCACCCGATTCTCAAAGAGTCCGCCGGTGGTATAATCGGTGATGATCGCCACCCGGCAGGGCTTTTTTCTTTCCTTGATGATCTCTCCCGCAGAGGCCAGAAGATTTCTTCCGATCCAGACTGGATAAGGCCTTGCGGCCTGCACTTCCACCTTTACTGCCCCTTCCCGTTCTCCGGCTTCGGCTTCCATTCGGCTTCTCCCTCCGGCTTCCGCCCGGTTCCGATCCGCCTCTTTCCAATCCCTGTTCTCAGCATTCCTGTTCCAAATCATTTTCCGTTCCCCAATTCCAGCGTTTTCGCTTTAAATTCCCGGCCGTCCCGCAGCAGTTCGCGCAGCCGGTCCCCGTCGCGGCTGCGCAGCGCTTCTGCGTAGGGCGCCAGCCGCTGGATCAGCCCTTCCACTTCCATGGTCAGGTAATCCGCATTATCCAGAAATAACTCCGTCCACATATTTTCATCCAGAGTAGCCACCCTGGTCATATCCTTGAAGCTGCCCGCTGAAAATCCAGCGTGTGACAGTGCGGTCGGCGTTTTTACATAAGCGCTGGACAGCACGTGCGCCAGCTGCGAAGTATAGGCGATGATTCTGTCGTGCTCCTCCGCAGTGGCATACTGGATTTTTCCAAAGCCCAGGGACAGGAAAAATTCCTCCAGCTCCTCCAGCACGCGTCTGTCAGTGTTATCATCCGGCACCAGGATCATGGACGCATGGCGAAACAGCCGGTCCGTAGAGTTGGCGAAGCCGCTCTTTTCCATCCCTGCCATAGGGTGACCGCCCACGAAGGCGAACCCCTTTTCCCCGGCTATGCGGGAGACTGCGTCACACACGCAGCGCTTTACCCCGCAGAGATCTACCACGACGGCCTGCCGGCCGATGTGATCCTGGTGTTCCTCCACAAACCGTACCAGCGTCTGCGGACAGAGTGCGATCAGGATCATGTCGCACTCCTTCATCCGCTCCCCGGTGAGCTCGCCGTCCACGGCGCCCTCATCCAGCGCGTCTTTCAGCGTCTCTCTGTGGATATCCGCTCCCAGCACCTGATGGTCCGTATTTTTTTTGATCGTCTTTGCCATGGAGCCTCCGATCAGCCCCAGGCCCGCTATCCCTATTATCACGTGATCTATCTTCCTTCCATACTACTATACTACTGTGATACTGCCTGTGATCTCCGCCTGGCCCTTACGCCATGGCTCTGATAGCTGCTCTCACGCCGCGCACCTTTTCCGCCAGCTCCGCGAAGGCTTCCGGTCTCAGTGACTGAGGTCCGTCGCACAGCGCTCTCTCCGGATCGTTGTGCACTTCGATGATCAGTCCGTCGGCTCCCGCGGCTGTTGCTGCCAGCGACATGGGCGCTACCAGCTTCGACACTCCGGTGGCATGGCTGGGATCGACTACCACCGGCAGGTGGGAGAGGTTTTTCAGCACCGGCACCGCGGACAGATCCAGCGTGTTTCTGGTCTTCGTCTCGAAGGTCCGGATCCCTCTCTCGCAGAGGATCACCTTTTCGTTGCCGCCGGCCATGATGTATTCTGCACTCATGAGCAGCTCCTCCAGCGTGGCGGACATCCCCCGCTTCAGCAGGACCGGCTTATCCATTCGGCCCAGCTTCTTGAGCAGCTCGAAGTTCTGCATATTCCGCGCGCCCACCTGGATCACATCCACGTCCTCGAACAGAGGCAGCTGATCCGCGTCCATGACCTCCGTCACGATGGGCAGCCCCGTATGCTCTCTGGCCAGCTTCAGCAGCCGGATCCCTTCTGCTCCCAGACCCTGAAACGCGTAGGGGGACGTTCTGGGCTTGAAGGCGCCGCCCCGCAGCATAGTGGCCCCGGCCTTCTTCACCGCCTCCGCCACCTGGCAGATCTGGCTCTCTGTCTCCACGGAACAGGGGCCTGCGATCACGGCGAAATGCTCCCCGCCGATCCTGGCCGTTTCCAATCCCGGGCCGCCGATCTCGATCACCGTATCCTGGGGGTGGAACTTGCGGTTGGCATTTTTGAAGGGTTCCTGGATGCGCTTCACATCGTCTACGATCTCCAGCGCCTGGATCAGGCTCATATCCAGTCTGGAGGTATCCCCCACCAATCCCAGAATAGTGTGCCGCTCGCCCTCGGACACGTGAACGGTGATCCCCTCATTGTTCAGCCACTGTTTCAGATTGGCCACAGCCACCGCATTCGGATTTTCTTTCAGCAATACGATCATTTTCTTTTCCTCCATTTCTCTCCGCCGGCCGGCATCGCCTCCGGGGCGGATCTTCCTTCCCTGCGCTCCTTCTTAATCAAAAGGCCGCGCGCTGCATAAAAAAAACTCTGCGGCAGTTTGCCGCAGAGCTGAATTTCAGTATCCGATGAACCTTCATCGACCTAACACACTGGAATCTCACTATTTGCAGACAAACTCAAAATAGCCTTACCAAAAAAGTAGGTAAAGCTAAAGTAAAAGTATTCTGCTGCAAGATTCATAAGATTCTTCATGTCAGTTCTCCGAAATCATGTACTGGTTTTCTTTTATTGTATGGAATATTAGCATATTTGTTCGAAAAAGTAAACCCTTTTCAATAAATTCTTTTAAAACTTTTTCTTCCACCGACATAACGCCGGATAAAAGCGCCATTTCTCTCCTACAGCTGCCGGAGAATATTCTGCGTGGCCCGTTCCACCTCGGCGACGGTCTTTTCCATGTCGATGGTGAGCAGATCTCCGCCGCGGTAAAGGACCTTTCCGTCCACCATGGTCAGCACTACATCGCGCCCGTCCGCCGAGTAGATCACGTTGTTCAGCAGATTGTGGACAGGATGCATGTGAGGCTGAGCGATGTCCAGCACGATGAGATCCGCCCGGAATCCCTGCCGCAGCAGGCCGCAGTCCTCCCGGCCCTGGGTCAGCGCGCCGGCTCTGGTCCCCGCGTAGAGCGCCTGCTTGGGCGTGATCACCGTGGGATCCTGATGGTGTACCTTCTGTACCAGCGCAAAGAGCTTCAGTTCTTCCAAAAAGTTCAAACTGTTATTGCTGGCCACGCTGTCGGTCCCGATAGCCAGATTGACCCCTGAGGCCAGCAGCTTCGGAGCGTTGCAGACGCCGCTGGCCAGCTTCATATTGCTGGCAGGACAGCTGGAGACTGTCACGCCCTTTTCCGCCATGATCGCGATGTCCTCATCGTCCACCCACACACAGTGCGCCGCCGTGACCGGCTGGTCCAGCAGTCCCAGACTGTCGAAAAACTGAATGGGCGTCCTGCCGTTCCTCCTTGCCTTGCACTCCTCGTGCTCTGACTTTGTCTCTGATATGTGAACGTGCATCCGCGCGCCGGACTCCCGTGTGAATTCAGCCACCTGACGGGCAGCTTTTTCCTGATTGGTGTATTCCGCATGCAGCGACATCTCCGCCACGACCCGTCCGCCGCCCGCGCCGTTCCAGTCGCGCAGAAAGTCTCTGGCCTCAAGGAACCGGTCTAGATCCCAGATATCCGTGTCATCGAAGGTGACCAGAGAGCGGCTGATGTTGGCCTTGGCTCCGCACTCCACCACCGCCCGGGCCATATCGCCGCAGAAGTAGTACATATCCGAACTGGAGACAATGCCGAATCGCAGTGATTCCGCCATGCACAGCATAGTTCCCCAGTAGACGGCCTCCCCCGTCAGCTTGTCCTCAAAGGGAAAAATTCTCGTGTTCAGCCAATCCTGCAGCGCCAGATTCTCCCCGTAACCCCGCATGAGCGCCATGGGCGAATGGGCATGGGCATTATAAAATCCGCTCATCAGCAGTCTGCCGTCTCCCGGGTAGATCTCTCCAAAATCCTCCTCCGGCATTTCTGTTCCGATATAGGCGATCCGTTCCGCCTTTGTCCCCACGTACATGTGCTCCCGCACGTCCAGATTTTCATCCAGTATGGTAATGTCCTGAAATAGCATATTTTCTGTGGCTCTCCTTCCGTTTTTCACTCAGGTTTCCGGCCCGTTTGACAGCCCGGCTCTTCTGCCCGGTCTTCGGTCCGATTCTCGGGTCTGGCCTTCAGCCCGGTTTTTCGGCCCGCTCGGGCATGCTTCCGTGTCGGACTTCCTTTCGCCTTCACCCGTACGCCGGTCTTTTCTTTTATTGTATCACAAATTTCCTGCCACAGAGAGGTTTTCGGATAATTATGCCCTTTCGCTGTTTCAGATACTTCGCCTATTTGAGATTCTTCCTGCAGGAGTCATACCGTCAGGCAGCCTTGGCCGCGGACCGGGCGGCGACGTTTCGCCTGTCCGCCGCCTGCACCCGTATACGCTGTTTCCCGCGCCGGCTGCTCCGTCTCTCACCGGCAGTAAAAACGCCATCCGTCCTTCCGCGCCTGTTTTACCGCATACATAGCCGCGTCCGCCGCGTGATAGAGCATCCTGAACGTTGTCCCGTCCTCCGGACAGACGGCGACGCCCACGCTGACCGTTACCCTGCCGCATTCGGCCGCCTGAATGGCCCGCGCTCTCCAAACGATCTGCTCCGCCATGTCCGCGGCAGTATTACGGTCGCGGCATCCCGGCGCAAAGGCCACGAACTCGTCGCCGCCTGCCCGCGCCACAACTCCGGCGCCGGCAAACATATCCCTCAGTATGGCTGCCACGTCAACCAGCACCCCATCTCCTGCTACATGACCGTATCGGTCATTGATCTCTTTGAAATCGTCCAGATCCACCATAAAGAGCGTTCCGGTCCCTTCCTTTTCCAGCAGACGGCCGATCATCTCCTCGCCCGATTTATTGTAAGTGCCCGTCAGCGCGTCGGTCTGCGCCTGATCCCTCAGGCTTTTCTCACGTCTTCTCTGATCCGTTATATCCTCCAGCTTACCCAGGATCAACCCCGGGCCGCCTTTCCGATCCTCAACGGCCATGTATTTACAGCTGAACAGAATGTATTCCCCCCGGCGGCTTTTCATCCGCAGTTCCATGCATCGGATCTGGCCGTTTTTTTCTTCTGTTCCTTTTCCAAAGAGTTTTTTTATTTTTTCTCTGTCATCGGGATGCAGAATATCCAGATCGAATCCGCCGGCCGCCACGCCCTGAAACGTGAGCTGATCCATATTCAGCAGCTTGCGGACGTTGGGGGTGAATTCCACCGTATCCGCGCCGCAGTCATATTCAAACAATACTGTATCAGAAAAACTTATAAGAGTCTCATAGCGCTTACGTTCTTCTTGTAATTTCCTGCGTTCCCCGGCCGCAGCGCCCCACATTGCCCTGCTGGCGGCGATCGCCACTGCTGCGGCGATCAGGCCTGCAGAGGTCAGGCCGTGCGCCAGACCCTGCGCTGTGCCTCTCCCGCCGCGCCTGCCTGTTGTCTTAACTCGTTTCATCGTTTGGTCCCCACTTACCACACTCTTGGATAAACGTATTAAATCATCAATTAACGCATATAATACTTCTATTTTATTAATATATAGCGAATTATAACACATATAATGTTCATTCTACAATTCTCTTTTTCGCTATCCTTAAACTGAGGTGGTATTTATGGATGAAAATTTTATACGAAACCGTATTACTGAATTACGACTAAAAAAAAATGTTTCAGAGTATCAGATGAGTCTCGATCTGGGTCAGAACCGCAGCTATGTTCAGGCCATATCCTCGGGCAGGGCCCTTCCTTCCATGGCTCAGTTTTTCAGGATCTGCGATTATTTCGACATCACCCCCCTGCAGTTTTTTGACGCGGAATCGGTCAATCCGCAATTGCTGCGCAAAGCCATGGAAGGTCTGCGCAAACTGGACGACGACGACTTGATGATGCTCATTGGACTGATCAACCGTCTGCACGCAAAATAAAGAAATCCAGGCGCAGCGCTTCTTGAGCATGGTCTCACGGCCCTATTTCTTCAAAGGCTTACGGACTCATGAGCATATGATCCCATATGTTTATGGTATCATATGCCTATGGGATCATGGCTTTCAGCTTTACGACTTTACGACCGTCTGCACGACGGGTTCCCTTTCCCGGCGGCTCGGGATTCTCATAGCCGTCTGCGCGGAGATGCGGCCTGTCCAGCCGGGCCGACGTCGTCTGGACTGGCCGGCAGATCGATCGGATGAAGCGATCGGACAGAACGATCAGACGGGACGATCGGACGGAAGGATCGGACGGAAGGATGGGTACGATCCACGTCATCGGCGCTGCCCGACTGATCTGCCTGTCGCTGCCAGGATGGATAGGCGAGATCTAAGATTTTTCTCTTACTTGACCTAATAATCACACAAAAATAGGTGAAAGATCAATTAAAAAAGATCTTTCACCTATTATGCGGCATAATCTACGCGATTATCACCAATTTTGACAGGAATTTAGGTGATGATCGCTTTTTCTTTCTGGTTTCGCCTATCCAGCCCGGCCGGGCCGGCGCCGGCTGGAAAGACCGGACGGAACGAAGTCTATGCTCTATTCTGCTTCCGGCGCCTGCCGGCGTCTCATTCTCTTCGCCAGCTTCACGACTTCCACCTGCACTACGGTCAGCGCGGAAAGCGCCGCTACGATCAGCCATTGTGCTCCGGAAAGCGTCGTCAGGCGAAATGCGCTCTGCAGCGGGGGCAGAAAGAGGATGCAGGCCATGAGAGCTGCGGAAGCCGCAAAGGACACCCACAGCCAGGGGTTATGACCCTCGGCGCGCACCCACACCGGCTCCGTGTTGGAACGCTGGTTAAAGGACCGCAGCATCTGGGACAGCGCCAGCACGGAGAAGGCCATTGTCTGACCGACCGCGTGTCCGCCGGTCTCCGCGCCCACCCCGCCGGCCACACCGCCGATCCAGCTGTCCACGCCGCCGGACCCTGCGCCGATCCAGTAAGCTGTGGTGGTCATGGCCGCCACGAAGACACCCTGAACGATCACCCTGCCCACCAGCGATTTTTCAAAGAGAGTGCCGGATTTTACAGGTCGGTGGCGCATGATATTCCTGCTGGCAGGATCCACACCCAGCGCCAGAGCCGGCAGCGTGGCTGTGGCCAGGTTGACCCAGAGGATGTGGACCGCCAGCAGCGGGGCGTCCCAGTTAAACACGGTCGCCACAAACAGCGTGACGATCTCCGCGATGTTGCCCGCCAGAAGGAACTGGATCACCTTCTGAATATTTCTGTAGACGCGGCGTCCTTCTTTTATGGCGTAAGCGATAGTGGTAAAGCTGTCGTCCAGAAGGATCATATCCGCCGCTTCTTTCGCCACGTCGGTGCCTGTTACGCCCATTGCCACGCCGATGTCGGCCGCCTTCAGCGCCGGGGAGTCGTTCACTCCGTCGCCGGTCATGGCCGCCACCTCCCCGGTACGCTTCAGCGACTGGATGATGCGCAGCTTATCCGCCGGCGACACCCGTGCAAACACGGTGACCGTGCCCACTACGCTGTCCAGCTCTCCGTCGCTCATCCGCTCTAGTTCTTCTCCGGACACAGCGGCGTCCCCTTCACGCCAGATCCCCAGTTCGCCGGCGATGGCCGTGGCCGTTACCTTGTGGTCTCCGGTGATCATGACTGTGCGGATCCCTGCGTCGCGGCAGACGCGGACCGCTTCCGCCACTTCCTTTCGCGGCGGGTCGATCATCCCGGCGGCGCCGATGAAAGTCAGCTCCTTTTCCACGTCGGCTCCGTCCTCCTCCGGCACGGCTGAAAGCTCTCTCATGGCAAATCCCAGTACCCTCAGCGCCCGAGCCGACATATTCAGGCACAAACTGCGTATCTGCTCCTTATCTTCCTCGGTAATATCCCGCTCGCCCTTCGATGTGAGTATCCGGGTGCACAGCGGCAGCATTTCGTCCACTGCGCCCTTGGTGTACGCCGTTATCTTTCCGTCGATCTCGTGGACAGTGGTCATTCTCTTTCTGTCCGAATCGAAAGGCTGTTCAAACAGCCGGGGGTAACGGTCCTCCAGACTCTCGTGATCGATGCCGAAGGATTGCCCCAGATAGATCAGCGCTCCCTCTGTGGGGTCGCCGATGATCTCTCCTTCCCGGTCGGGATCAAGGCTGGCGTTGTTGCACAGCGCCCCTGCCCAGACCAGCTGGCGGTAGACTTCCCGATGGGTTTCCGAAGCTTCCTGCAGCGGGGTCGTTTTTCCCTCCTCAAAATCGCCGTTGACCGCGATGTCCGTGACCGTCATTTTATTCAGAGTCAGGGTCCCCGTCTTATCGCTGCATATCACCGTGGCGCTTCCCAGCGTCTCCACTGCGGGAAGCCGACGGATCAGAGCGTTTCGCTTCGCCATTCGCCGGACTCCCAGCGCCATGACGATGGTGGCCGTGGCGGGCAGTCCTTCGGGAATGATGGAGATCGCCAGCGATATGGCGACCAGAAACTGCGGGATCAGCGGCCGCTGATAAAATGCCCCGATGGCAAAGATCAGGATACAGACCACGATGCCCGCCGCCGTCAGCGTCTTTCCCACGGCGGAGAGCTTACGCTTCAGCGGCGTATCCAGGTCGTCCTGTCCTTCCAGCATGCCGGCTATATTTCCCACCTCCGTATCCATTCCGGTGGCGGTGACCACTCCGGTCCCTCTCCCGTATATGACGATGGACGAGGTGTAGAGCATATTGCTTCTGTCGCCCAAAGCGCAGCTTTCAGGGAGCACATCCTCCCAGTCTTTTTCCACGGGCACGGATTCGCCGGTCAGCGACGCCTCCTGCACCTTCAGATTGGCCGAATCGATGAGCCTCATATCTGCAGGCACCATGCTTCCGTCTTCCAATACGACGATATCGCCCGTCACCAGCTCTGACGCCGGAACGATACTCTCCTCGCCTTCCCGGATCACCCGGGCGGTAGGAGCGCTGATGCTCCGCAGCGCTTCCAGGGAAGATTCCGCCTTTTTCTCCTGAACGATACCGATCACCGCATTGATGACCACGATAGCCGCGATGACCGACGCCTCCGTCCACTCGCCCAGCAGAGCGGAAAGAGCCGACGCGCCGATGAGGATCAGCACCATGGGGTCCGTGATCTGCTCCATCAGCATCTGACCGATGGACCTGGCCTTCTTTCTCCGCAGCTCATTTCTTCCGTTTTCCTGCAGCCTTTTTGCCGCCCCGGCATCTGACAGACCGTCCTCCGACGTTCCAAGGGCTTTCAATACCTCATTTGCCGTCATAGAATACCAGGGCTTTCGTTTGTGACTTTCCATATGGAAATAACACTCCTTTCATACGATTAAGATTTATTTTGTTCAGCTTGCGCTGTTTCAAACATCTACTGTTTCTTCCGTTTTTCCGGAATGCTCCGGCCGCCCCGTCCCTGGGCCGCCGCTTCTCCGGAAAAACGCAAAAAGACACAGCCCGGCGCCTGTGGAAACGCCGGATTATGTCTTTTTGCAATCATGAGCTGAGTTATTGAGATATTATCACATTTATTGCACAGAGTTTTGGAATCCCGGCCAGTCCATACAAAGACGGCGGCATTCTTCTCTCTGCCGAAACATGCGTTGTAACTATTTTTGCGATAACTGTAACTGTGGCCGCAACTGTGGCTACTGTCGCTGTCATCCATTTCTTTTCTGCTCCTCCTGACCTCTTCAGATCAACTGTTGTTCTCTTGATAACACGTATTATATCGACGCCCTGTCCTGCCGTCAAGGGGATAAGATTGTCGAAAAAGCACGATTTTCAGCGAACCACGCTGTCGTTCTCCCGGCGCTTTCAACGTAATTTCGGAATACTGTGTTCAAAATACGAAAAAAGGGTGGACAGATCTCAAATATCCTGCTATACTTGTCAACAATAAACATTTAAACAGAGTCAAATGCAATGACGGGGAGGAGTACATACCCATCGAAGTTCCAGAGAGAAGATGGATGGTGCAAATCTTTACGGAGAGAGTATGGAAGTAGCCCCCGAGCAGTGAACCGAACGGAACAGTTTTGGCCCGCCTGCGAAAAGCAGCTGTTCTCAGTAGACTTCAACGTCCTTCCCGCGTTACAGGGAAACGGTATCGATCTGCCGACCGCTGATCCGTACCGAAAGAGCGCGGAGCATATATGCTCCGAATTTAGGTGGTAACACGGATGTAAGGTTCGCCCTAAGCTGACTGCAGCTTAGGGCTTTTCTGTTTTTCAGATCAACCGCAGCGCCGACGACGGGCCGGCCATCAGGCGGGCGTCTTTTTCGCAGCTCGGTACGGCAGCCGTCGCGTCCCCGCGGCGGCAAAGTTCTCCGATCTACGAAAAAACTTCGCCCCGCAGTGTCAGAATGGAGGAAAAAATATGAAACAGGTAAAAGGAACAGAGTTATTCGTCAAGGCGCTGAAGGAAGAAGGCGTGGATCTCCTTTTCGGCTATCCGGGAGGTCAGGCCATCGATCTCTTCGACGCGCTCTACGATCACAGAGAGATCGAAGTGGTGCTTCCCCGCCATGAACAGGGGCTGATCCACGCCGCCGACGGCTATGCCCGTTCCACCGGCCGCGTAGGCGTCTGTCTGGTCACCAGCGGCCCCGGAGCCACCAATCTGGTCACCGGCATCGCCACAGCCAACTACGACAGCGTACCGCTGGTCTGCTTCACCGGACAGGTGCCCCTCAATTTGATCGGAAACGACGCCTTTCAGGAAGTGGACATCGTAGGCATCACCCGCAGCATCGCCAAGCACACCGTTACAGTCCGCCGCAGAGAGGACCTGGGCCGCATTATCAAAGAGGCTTTTTACATCGCCAGGACCGGCAAGCCCGGACCGGTGGTCGTGGATATTCCCAAGGATATCCAACAGGCTATGGGCAGCGACGAATATCCGGATGAAGTAAGCATCCGCAGCTACAAGCCAAGCACCGGCGTACACGAAGGACAGCTGAAAAAAGCGCTGAAGGTATTGGAAAAGGCCAGGCAGCCCATTTTCCTGCTGGGTGGCGGCGTCAATCTTTCCGGTGCGGGCCAGGCCATGGTCAAGCTGGCGGAACTCACCAATGTTCCCGTGGTCACCACCATCATGGGCAAAGGCGCGGTCCCCACGGATCATCCTCTGTACATAGGCAATCTGGGCATCCACGGCAGCTATGCCACCAACACGGCGGTCAACGACTGCGACGTGCTGTTCTCCATCGGCACCAGATTCAACGACCGCATTACGGGAAAGACCAGTGAATTTGCCAAAAAGGCTAAAATCATTCATATTGATATCGACTCTGCCTCTATATCCAGAAATATCGTGGTGGACATTCCCATCGTATCAGACGCGAAAACGGCTATCGACAAGATGCTGGAGCTGGCAAAACCGCTGGATACGGCAGCCTGGCTGGAAAAGATCAGGGCCTGGGATCAGGAGCATCCTCTCATTGCCGACGACGGCGGCGAGGGCGTGACGCCTCAGAAAATCATCGGCAAGATCAACCAGCTGTTCCCCCACGATTCCATCGTGGTGACTGACGTGGGACAGAATCAGCTCTGGACCACGCAGTACCTTGAGCTCTCCAGCAGCCGCCAGATGCTGACCTCCGGCGGTCTGGGCACCATGGGCTACGGTTTTCCCGCAGCCATCGGGGCGAAATTCGGCAACGAAGACAAGACCGTCATCTGCATTTCCGGTGACGGCGGTATGCAGATGAACATTCAGGAGATGGCTACAGCCATGGCTTATGATCTGCCGCTGATCCTCTGTGTGCTGAACAACTCCTATCTGGGCAACGTGCGCCAGTGGCAGGAACTGTTCTACAACAAACGTTACTCCGGCACCTGCCTGCGTTTCCACAAAAGCTGCGGACGCATCTGCGAGCAGGAGGGCGGCGTGTGCCCCAATCCGCCCTACATTCCGGACTTCGTCAAGCTGGCGGAAAGTTATGGAGCCCACGGCATCCGCGTGGAAAAAGAAGAGGATATCGAGAAAGCTTTTGTCGCTGCCAGGGAAAACACGCAGGGACCCACCCTCATCGAATTCATCATCGAACGCGAGGCCGACGTGCTGCCCATCGTCGCCACGGGCAAGCCGCTGAACGAAATGATCATGGACTGCTAATCAGGAGGAGATATTATGGAAACAACTATGAAAAAGAGATGGATTTCAATCTTTGTAGAAAATGAGATCGGTGTTCTGGCCAAGGTCTCCGGCCTGTTTGCCAGCAAGTCATACAATCTGGATACTCTGACGGTAGGCGAGACCGAGGACCCCACGGTCTCCCGTATGACCATCAGTCTAACTATCGACGACATCACATTTGAGCAGATCAAAAAGCAGCTCAACCGCAGCGTGGACATCATCAAAGTGATGGATTTCACCGACATTCCCATCGTGCTCCGAGAGATCCTGCTCATCAAGGTCCGCGGCTGCTCCGACAGCGAAAAAGCGGAGATCTTCCGCATCGCCCAGGTCTACAACCTGCGGATCACCGATTACGGCAAGAAAAACGTGCTGATCGAATGCGCCCATACAGAGACGAAAAACAACAGCATGATCAAGCTGTTCAACGACATGTTCAGCGGACGGATCGAGATCGTCCGGGGCGGAAGTGTCGGCATAGAGGCCATCAGCGTTCAGGATCGCTGAGATGAATAAGAAAAAGCGGGGCTGTTCACTGAGGTGCAGCTCCGCTTTTTTAGATTTATTATGCGGACTTGCCGTCCGGTTCGCCCTGCTTTCCGCCCGGTTCCCAGGCCGGCCGCTCCCCGGTGGGATTCACGTGGACCATACAGTGCTTTACCTGGGGAAACTGACCCTCGATGGCGTCGTGCACCCGCTCCGCGATCTCGTGGGACGCGCTGAGGGAAAGATCACCGTCGGCGGCGATCTCTATATCCACATACGCTCTTGCTCCGAACATCCTCGTACGGATCTCGTCGATCTTCTCCACGCCCTCCTGCGAAGCGATCAGCCGTTCCATCTCGCCGATCAATTCGCCGTCGCACGCCTTGTCGACCATTTTATCCACAGCGTCTTTGAAAATATCGAAGGCCGCCTTTCCGATGAACAGACAGATCGCCACACTGGCGACGGGATCCAGCACCGGGAAGCCCATGCGCGCTCCCAGAATACCGATGAACGCACCGATCGACGACAATGCGTCCGACCGATGATGCCAGGCGTCGGCCAGCAGCGCGCCGGAATTGATCTTCTTCGCCGCTCCCCGCGTATACCAGTACATCCATTCCTTCACCGCGACAGAAAGCACCGCCGCCGCCAGCGCCAGCGCACCGGGTATTTCCAAACCCATGTCTGCTCCGCCCACGATCTTTTTTATACCGCTGACTCCGATCCCCACTCCCGTGGCAAACAGAATGACAGCCAAAATAATGGAAGCGACGCATTCCATCCGCTCGTGGCCATATGGGTGTTCTTCGTCAGACTTCTTGTTTGATACATTTACTCCGATGATGACAATGATCGTGCTGAACACATCCGAAGCCGAATGAACGGCGTCGGAGATCATTGCCCCTGAATGCGCGATCAGTCCCGCCGCCAGCTTGAACAGCGACAGAGCTACATTGATAAATATGCTCACCGACGAAACACGCATTGCGATTTTTTTACTGTTGACAATTTCATTTTCCATAATAGTTACCTCTATTCCTCTCTACTGAATCAAGATAGCTCTATGGCCCTGCCTTCCACCAGTCCCCCGTTTTGAACCGTTCTCTTTCCGTTCGGCCCTTTTCCCCGGCATGTTCCCGATCGTTCCCGTGCCCTGCGGCTTCCCGCGTCTGGGTAATAAAAAAACATCTGAGGAACAATACGAGTAAACTACTGTCCCACAGATGTTTTGATCACCTGCTGCCGCACGAAGCGGCCCGGCCCCACGAACGGATCTCCGTTCATCGCCTGCTCAGTTTGTACTGTAGATATAATGCAGTGCAAAGAGTATTTTTATATAATATGCGAAAGCACTGGATTTGTCAAGGAATCTTCAAAAAGTCAGCGAATGCAAACTTTTTTCGCCCTCCCCGGCCCTCTACGCGCCGGACCCGGCTTCAGGCTATGGATAGTCTGCGCTGGTCTCTGTCGTAAAAATACAGATTGTCTGACAGCTTTTCCACGCCGACAAATTCCATGGCGTTAGCCTCCCTCAGCATGTTTGTCAGTACGCCCGGGTCGGCGAAGCGTTCTGAAACGGCGATCACTTCGTGCACCGAGGATGGGATCACGTAAAAACTGGACTTCATCTTATCAGCCACGGCCTGCAGTTCGTCGTCGTACAGCATGCCGGCGGCGCCCTGCAGATGGATGCTGTTGGTGATGAACTGGATGGAATTGATGATCTCGCTCTTTCCTTTCAGCTCTCCACCGGCCTTTCCCCTTGCTCTGATGTCTGAGACCGACCCCTCCCGCGGACAGGGAGCGCCTTCCTCCCAGACCGCCGTTTTTTTCTCATCTATCTCCTCAAGCATTTCCTCCGCGGTGATTCTCATTTCATCCATGGTCTGCGTTACCACGGGAAACATCCTGCGGGTGTTTTCCAGCGCCAGCCGGTGCAGCTCATCTTCTGTCATGCGGATCTCCTCCAGAAGGTGATGATCCACGCGAACTGTGGCCAGATTGTTCCCGGATTTTCCCATGATAAATCTGTAGATCACGGAAAGATCCAGCAGATCCCTGTGGGGCAGTTCTTTCAAAAGCTCCTCGTTTTCTTCCCTGTTGACCAGATTGATGACGATCTGATCCTTCCATTGCGAAAAATCAATGTTTCCAAAGGACGGCTGCAGCTTCTGATATGTATAGACGATCAATTCCGCCGTCTGCTTCAGCAGCCTGTCCATATCCTGAAACTCCTCAAACTCTTTGTATATCTCCTCGATATAGATATTGGGCGAGGCGGCGGCGCTGTTATCGGGCGGCATCAGGTTGAGACAGTCCAGCGACTGATTCACCTTTCGCACTCTGCGCAGCTCCACGCGGTAGTCCCCAAATTCCTCCGGCAAAAATTCTTTGATCCTCTCCGATACGATGTCGCGAAACAACTCGTAACTCATCATTTTTTGATCCTCTCTTTCCCCGGCGCCGGGCTCTGCGGCGCCGGTCAACATCTGTGGCGAAAATATCCTTTTCAGTTGATCCGGTGGAGCTGCCAGTACTCCTCGCTGTCGTCCACGATCACCGATACGCTGTGAGTCTTTTCCACATCGCCGCCGTATCTGGCGGTAAACTGGAAGGTCAGTTCTTCCGGAGACGGTCTGCCCCATCTGTGCAGCATATCTCTGTGCCAGATCGTTCCCCCGTAGATCATATCGCCGTCGCCGGTCCGCTCCCCCGTGGCCGTCATCCGGGCGCCGTACGGCTCTCCCGCGATCTGACAGGATACCGATCTGGGATCTCCCGACACCACCGCCCGAAGCACAAATTCTTCCCCTGACCAGAATACATTTGTCCCGCGTCTGCGGGGCGCCTTCTGCCCTTTGTACTCTGAAAAGTCCACTATTTTGCTGAATTCCGTACCGAAACGATTTAGGTTGTATTTCTTTCGATTCTGTTCCCACTGATCCCTGTGACTGACCGATCCCAGAATATTTCCCTCTGTCACTACAGTGAATCTGCTGCTGTCCAGCCCTGCTCCGCTCCAGTCCCGCACCGTGCACACCACCTCGTAACGGCCCGGCCGCGCCTTCTCCGAAATGATGTCGGTGAGCACTTCCGGATACCTGCCCCCGGCGCCGGCCGTGATCCCGGATCTCCGTTCCGTATGGATCAGGCGGCCCTCAAAATACACTTCCGTGGTCAGCTGCAGCGGGTCCTTTTCTCTGTCGTCCACGCCGACCCCGATCCGATAGGCGTGGTTTTCTTTCACGCTTCCCGGCACCGTCCTGATGTGCGTGATCCACGGCGCTTCGCCGCCGCCCTGTACGTAAAAGGTCAGACTTGCTGTGTTGCTGGCTTTGTCGTAATTCGGATTTCCCGCCGGATCTCTGCCGCGGGTGGTGTTGTCCTCCTGCCAGTGTTCCACCGTGTATTTCCCGTCCACGTAAAAACGGTCGATGGGCTTGTCCAGCACGGTTCCCGGCGCAGACACCGCGTTTCCATTCCCATCCAGAATGATCGCGGCCTGAGGGTGGGGTCCATCGTTGAACGGCGTATGCGTATAACGCCAAGATTGCTTTTTTGATGGATCCTTTTCATAGTCGAAGTAATTGACATTGTATGCCACCAGCTCTCCTTTCCTGTAGATGAGCCTGATCTGGTCCTCTTCCGCTTTTTCTGCTCTCACCACGGAGAGCTGTCCTTCGTGGGTCTTCCAGCGCGTCACCGTGTTGCTTTCCGCCATCTTACTGTCCTCCACGTAGACCTTCACGCCATTCTGGATGCTGTAGATCTTTAGATTTTTCAGCAGATAGTCTCCCGCTGCTCCCGGGACAAAGCGGAACGCCACCTCGCCGGTAAAGCGGTCATTTTCCACAAACAGCCCTCTTTCTCCGTCAGCCTTCCCTGCGATCAGGAAACGATTGGTTCCAGTGAGGGCGTATGCAGACGGTCTTTCAGGCGTCACAATCTCCAGATCCGAAAAGTCTCCGTTACTTGAGGTGTTATATGTACTGTGGGAGACTTTTGCTGTTACCGTACCCGACATGTTTCGCCAATTCACCGGATAGTAATCCGGAAGATACTTGATCTCGTCCCTGTTCTCCTTGCGTTTTCGCGCGGAAAGCGAATAATTTCCGGTTCGGGAATCGATGCGGTAATTGACCGCTTTGTCAATTCTCGACCGCAGGCCGATGTTCAGGTATGCCGCCGTTCCCCCTGCGTCGATGATCAGTTCTTTATTTCCCCGCTCCCGGGAGACCCAGCTGTGATACGGTCCCCATGCGGACAGGTTTCCCAGGTAATAACAGTCGGCAGGGACCGCAGTATACGCAGCCGCCGCGTTGGGCGCCAGAAAACTTCCCCGCACGCGACGCCAACTGTCCCCCGACACATCCGACCAGGAGACGACGCCGTCCGCCACCGGCCCAGCTCCGTTTTCCGAAAGCTCCGTCAGATCCACCCGCAGATCGTCGATGACACACCAGCACAGATGGGATTTTCCATAATCCCCGCACAGTGCGCTGACCGTGTGCGTCCCAGGGCCCAGCAGCTCCGGGTGCGTATAATGGCCGGAAGCCTGATTGGACGCTATAAAGTTTTTCCAAAAGGCTCCGTCTACGTAGTAGCCGGCGTTGTAATCCCCATTGTTTTCCCGCAGAATATCGTAGTCAAATACCAGAACTCCCTGTTTTCCCTCCGGCACTGTAAATGTGAACGCGCTGCTGTCCCTGCGGTAGCGGTTGGAGCTGGATCTGCCGTCGCAGTAAGCCAGCCTGTATTTCCCGCCGCTGACCCTGCCTGCGCTCAGTGAAAAGAACGGGTTCAGTTCCGTATCGCTGAAATCTTCTGCAAAGCTGTCCGTCACCACATACCGCTGATCGAGAAGATCTCCTTGCGGGATCACGCGCGCATATTGGCCGGAGATCTGCAGAAGATCAGACGCCGCAGGAGCGGCGGCAGCTCCCTTGCTCTGGTAATCGTATTCGTAGAAATACTGCGTTCCAGGCTTCAGCTTATAGCTGCGCTCCATATAGCTGTTCCCGTTCCGGGCGGTCAGCTGCAGCACATCTCCTCCGCCGTCGTCCTTCAACAGGGCCGCCGCGGCGGCCTCAGCCAGCTGTTCCGGAGATGAGACCCGGCCCGCCGCACCCATTGCTCCGGCAATGTGGGCGCCGTACCGCACCGCGCCGTTGGCAGATGCGAACAGAAACGCGCCCGCGCGCTTCTCCCGCAGCAGCGACGCCAGATCGGCAGGCGCCTCTGCAGATGCTTCATTGCTGTTGTCAAGCACCACCACAGCGGACAGATCTTTTCCGCCGGACAGTCCGCGATTGAAGTATCTGGTCAGTATCTCATCCATACTCTGTCCCCAGCTCACCAGCTTCGTGGTGTGATTTGCATTCGCATACTGATTATTATCGCCGGTGCTCACCGCAATGTAAGCGTCGCTGCGCGAGGCGTATTCCGCGCTGCTGTTCAGACCGGACCAGACGCCGCTGCCCAGATTGCACTCCGCCGCCGTGCCTTTTTTCACGTCGAACCGAAAAGCTCTGGCGCGCTCCGCCATACCGTGAGCCGCTCCGTTGTATCCCTGATCGGCGATAAAAATGTATTCTCCGCCTACCATGACATAGACATTGCCGTCTCCGTGTTCGATACCCATGAGTATCCGGTCCGCCTTTGCAGGGTAACCGTTGTCTTTTCGCTCTTCCGCCGCCGTGCTGCCGCTGTAGCCGTTGTTGATCCCCCAGACCTGTACTCTGGTACGTTTATACTTCGAAGCGTTTACATTGGACGTCAGCCCCACATAGTTCGCCACCCCTCCGGAATCGTAGATCGGTACCACATAATCCTGATAGGTATGTTCCAGGCCGCTTCCCACTGTCTTCAGCAGCGTATTGTCCTGTCCGTACACACGAATGCGGAGGTCGCCCGCTCCGCCGGTTCTGGGCGTCACGCAGCTGACGATCAGCTTTCCTTCCGTATCAGCCCCCGCCAGCCGATATGCCGTGCGGCTGTCGTCGTCCTCTGTCCCCGGCAGGCGCTCCATGCGCAGCTGCTCCGCGCGCGGATCGAAGATCCCCCGATCGACGCCGCCTGCGCTTCTGACGAGGAAATGATCCTCGCCTCCGATGCGTCTCACATGTTCCGGGGAGATATGGAAACCAAAGATTTTTTTTGCTGTTCCGTCCCCCATGCTGATCCGGTAAATGCCGTCTGTCTGGTATGTGTAGATGGACCGTCCGTACACACTGTTGGATCTTCCGATGGCATAGGGCAGCGCCGTCAGGATCGAGCCGCTCTCTTTGTCGATGATCACCGTCTTGCCCGCCACGAAAAAATACAGATACTTATTGTCGTTATCCTGTGCGAAATACGCGCCGTAACCCCGGTCCGCCGTACCGACCAGCTCTCTGGTAATGCTGCAGTTCCAGACCGGCGTCATATTCCCTTCCTGCTTTCCGTCGTAAGCTGCGATCGTGAAGGGCAGATTGGGATAATCATCATAATCCGATACACCCTGCACCCAAGTCGCCTCCGCCTTATACAGCCGATGGTCGTCCACCGCCCAGGAACCTTCTTCCCAAAACCCGGACCATCCCCCCTGAAATCCGTAATTGACGCGCGCCTCAGCCCGCGCGCTGTATGTAATGCTGTTCCCTGGCGCCGGCGCCATCTTTTCTACTGTTATCTGTGGGTCGACCGCATTTCCCAAAAGCTCCGCGGCAAGTCCGGCTGCGCTGTCCTTCAGAAAACGGTATTCCTCATCGCCCCCCGCCAGCATGAGGATCTCCGCTGTACGGGATCTGAGCGGTTCCAGACTGACAAGCGGCGCTACGTTCGTCACCTCAGTCACAGCCAGCGCCGAGGCCGTCAGGTAGTCTTCCTCCGCTATATACTCTTCCAGCGTCTCCTCCGTCCACACATCCTTTACATGGAGCTTCAGCTGCAGCTTCCCGACGCCGGCGCGCTCAAACTCAATGGATTTTTTCGTACCGAAACTGTTGTCCCGGTAGCCCGGTTTTTTATCCGCCTCCGTAAACACCGCGTTTTCGAAAGGATCCAGGGCCGCCGGCGAGGTAAAGACGTCGCTGATCCCATCGTAACCCGCGGCATTCGCCACGCTCCACGTGCGTTCCAGCTGATCTCCGTCCGTTTTCGATCCATCCTCAGCTGCGATGACCGCCGTGTTTGTTCCGCTGTTTCTGAGAAATGCGGGTTCTACATTGATGGCCGCCTCCGGCGCGCGGTCCGGAACCACAGTAAAATCTTCCTCCGCCTCGTCCCACAGCCCCCGGCTGTCCCGGGCGTAAACATAGTAACTGAAATCCTCCGTGCGCGCGTTCTTCGTCAAAAACTCCAGACGGCAGTTAGTCCAGTATTGATCGGACGGCTGTGGAACAATGGCTCTGGTCTTGATCGTCTCCGAATTCTGCAGCACGTTTTTCCTGCCGTCCAGATGGTTGACCAGTCTCACCCTCTCCACCTGATCCTCCGCCTGCGATCCCGCCGCCGGATCCTCTGCCCCTTTTCGGCGGATCTCTACATACAGTTCTCTCAGAGGATTATCCGCGTTGGTTGCCACCTTGATATTCAGGACCTGCTTCCGATTCTGCTTCTGCGTTCCTCCCAGGCTTGCGATCACGGTGGGCGTCTTCAGTACTTCCACCGGCTTTGTATCGTAAAGCCTGCCTCCGTACCGGGGAGACACACGCAGCTGCACGTGATAACTGCCCTTGTGGGGAAAGGTCACATCCGCTTCTGTATCGCTGTCCCTCAGCCTGCTGACCCTCCCTCCCGTATTGCTCTCCACGATCTGAAAACTATTTCTGGCGTAATTCTCCGCATACGCTCTGACCGCGCTGTAGGCAA
This sequence comes from Bacilliculturomica massiliensis, assembly GCF_900605495.1. GTDB lineage: Bacteria > Bacillota > Clostridia > Peptostreptococcales > Anaerovoracaceae > Bacilliculturomica > Bacilliculturomica massiliensis. The sequence continues at coordinate 356,893 of NZ_LR027603.1, read as the reverse complement.
CGCCGCCGATGCTGAATGTGGACCGATCCTCCGCCCTGACCGGATGCGTCTCATAAGTCCGGTTCGGCAGAGACAGCAGCGCCTGACCCTGTATATCAGGCGGCACAAAACATCCGCAGTCCCCCGTCCCGAAATCCGCGCACGTCCGTTCCGTACAAACGCCTTCCTCTGTGAGCTCACACTGCCCGCACTTTTGACATATCTTCTTTCCCGGCGCCGGTTCCTCCGGTTCATCCGGCTCTTCCGGTTCAGCGGGCACATGGTCCTCATTGTACACGTAAAACGTGAACTTCACGGGATATTCAAAGCACAGTCCCAGCGCTCCGGCATTAGAGAACGTTCCTTCCCCGACTGAAAATCCGTCGGAAGGCAGATACCTGCTGTTTATGACCAATTCCTTTCCCCCGGCGATCGTTCCGCTGGTATCGGTGATCATTCCTGGATGGATCCAGCCCCGCGGCATGCCCGAGGTATCCGTCGGGTCGCTTCGGTTTACCCAGCCGTTGACCTGTACGGCTTTGTAGCCGTTGCCGAATACAGAATACATATTGTAGCCGTATTTGCGCTCGATCAGCGGAACTGTGACGGGGATGCCTAATTTGAATGGATCTTTAAAAGACAGCTCCCTTGTGGGTATCAAATTGAACTTTGGCCGGGCACTGAATGTCAGAGTAGAATTATTTATGCTAAATGTCCGATCGTTTTCAAATATCTCCGATAGTTTTGCACTAGACCCGGATTGGATCATAGGAACTACTTTCTTTCCAGCAGCGATCTGCTCTTTTACAACAGCGGGAATGTTTAATGTGAAATTAGCTTCGTTGGCTGGGATGACCAATTTATCTCCGGCTCCCATTTCCCGATCAGACACCTTGATCGCCTCTGAACCTTGATTGGTCACCTTCCAGTAGCCGCCGCTGTAGTGCCACAGATCCAGCTTTGTGGTAGTTGACAGATCGGAGCCCCGGATGAGTTCATAATGTTCATCTGTAGGCGGGTTTTCCAGCAAAACACCGCTGTTGCCGTCTGCCGCCATGATCCGTACGGATGCGATCCCATAACAGAAAAATAGCGCCAAAATAATTACTGCAAGAAGCCATTTTTTTTGCTTCTTCATCTTTATCGTTCCCTCCTGTCGTTAGGAATATGGAAATCATTTAAAACAACGCGGCAGCTTTAACATTTAACAAAAAAAATAACCGCCTTTCGTTTAGAGCTGCGGTTATTTTCCAATATTTGTTGCTATAAAATTATCATTGCCAGCCGTAATGCCGATCCAGTGAATAGAAATAATTCTCTGTCGCTTCCGTAGCAGAACCCTGACGGTTAATGGCAAATGTATCGTAAATCTGTAGATTATCATACGCCCTCTGCATCTGATAGCTTGCTTCTTCACTGCCAATGTAGGTGTCATCTATCTTATTAATTGATATTCCTACTCCGGCAGTGTAGACTTCTGCTAGTGATTTCATTCCTGTAATTTCGCGTACAATCGTTCCTTCTCTTGGAATGTTATCTTCTGGGTTTACAGCCCCTGTTTTAGCAAGCCAAGATGGTTTCATCAAATCCTGCTTAAAATAAACCTCTGCCCCAAACTGCACCCGATACCCCTCGGGAACCTGCGGCAGTGTCACCGTCATATAATACTTCCCGCCGCTGCCGTAGAACTTCAAACCGGCCAGGATCTGATCCATGTATTCCCGCGCCTTCTCTTCCCTCATCACAGTGCGGCCGTCTACATTTACGGTCTCATCTGCCGCCGGATCAAAACTGATTTTCTGCGGCCCCTTCTCCAGAATATCCCGGATCCGATCTTCCTGTGACAGGTTTTCCCGCTTCTCGCTCTGCTTTTCCGCGACGGCTTTCAACTCAGCCGCATTGGGGATCTTGCGCCGGCTTTCGTCAGCCAGATGCCAGATCACTGACGCCGCCTCACCGCGGTCCAGCGTGGCCGCAGGCCGAAATGTTCCGTCAGGATAGCCGGAGAGGATACCGGCTCCGTAAGATCTGATGATTTCGTATTCATGAGGAGTCGACGCCTCCACGTCGCTGACGCTTTCCTGCAGTAATGTATAGAATTCGCCTGAAACATCGACGGTTTTTCCCAGGATGTTGCTGACGATCACCGCCATGTGCTCCCGAGGAATGGGCGCGTCCAGAGCTGTGGGCGGCAAGTTCCGATCAGACAGGTATCCCTTCTCCAGCGCCAGATCATAGTAATTCTTCGACCAGTGCTCCGGCGCTGCCGCCGCTGGGAGCTCCTGTCCGGTGGCCGCCTTCACTGCCATGGTGATAAAGTCCCCAAACGTTACTGTGTCCATCGGACGGAATGTACCATCCGGATCGCCGCTGATGATGTTTTTCTCCGTCATCGCTTTCACCGCGCTGCAAAACCAGTCGCTTTCCGCCACATCGCTGTAGCCGGATGCCGCTGACGCAGGCAAAGGCGCCGCACACATCAGCAGCGCCGCGGCTGCCGCCGCCCATCTTTTCTTTTTCATTCCTACTCCTTTTCGAATCAGACCGCGAAACGATATCCCATTTTCATTTCGTTCTCTCCGGCAAGCCGCAGACTAAGGTGTTACCGTCATAATACCATATTATCCACTATGTTACAATACATTTTTTTAAAATTCTGGATGTATTCGTATTGCAGATCAGTCTCAAAAAGGAAGGTCTTCGTCATCCAACGCTTCAAAGCCCTCCGGCAGTTCCTCCTCATTTCCGCCGTGGACACCGGCCTGTTCATCTTCTTTTTCCTGCGCGTCACCTTCCGTTTCCCGGCCTTCTGCTCCGGAATGTTTTTCTCCTCCCGGCAAAAAGTCAACTCTTTCTGCCACAATATCAGTAGCATACTTCATCTCTCCTGATTTGGCCTTGTAATTACTGGTCTGCAGCCTCCCCTGTACGCTCACCAGCCGTCCTTTTGCCAGATAGCGCTCGCAATTTTCCGCCTGTCTTCCCCACACCACGACCCGCGGAAAATCCGCGGCTTTTTCCTTTGACAGCGGGCGATTGACAGCCAGCGTGAAAGTCGCCACGGCATGCTGCGTTTCCGATGTATAACGGATCTCCGGATCTTTTGTCAGTCTTCCTACAAGTGATACTGAATTCATAATAACCTCCTGTTTTTACTTCCTTCTTGTTTGTGTCTCTCAGCTAACGTTCAGACTTTTTCTCTTTTCTCCGCATTTCCATATTCAATTCTCAAAGTCCATTTATTTACATATCCATAATATTACATCTCTCCAACAATGTCAACCATATTTTTCTATATTTATTTTTTTATTACATTCAGTTATCGCCTACGTCCTTCATCAAAACGGCCGCAGTCTCGGAAGAAAAGCAAAGAACGGGCAGTCAGCCTCTTTTTCGCTGTCTACCCGTTCTTTGGTCTCCGTCCGCTTTTTCTCCTGCAGGAGGGGAGGGGATGCTTATCATGTGCCTTATGGTAAGCGACACACGCCTTGCAGTCTCCAAACCGCCTGCAGTTTTTCCATCTGCAGCTGCACACCGTCTTTCCGTTTTCTAAAATGCCGGCGGTCTCCCTGCCGCCTGTACTCCCGTTATGCCCGGCGTGGTCAGTCTCGACGATCTTCTCCTGCTGCCCGGCGTTCCCATTTCCGCTCTCATGCTCCCCCAGGCACACATCCCCTAACTGCCGACCGTCCCTATCTATCCCGAGGTTTCTCTCACCTGCAATACCTGTCCGCCGCATGTCCTGCATCCAGAAATCGAGCGGTCTGCCGCGGGAGGGAAATCCCGCGGCCATGCATACCACCCGGTTCAGTTCCTGCGTGTGGACACTCTGATAAAGCTGGGTCTCATCCACCGGCACGGGGATGCCCCATAAAAAATCATCCGCCAGATTCAGCGATGCTACCGGTCTGCGCCCATGGGTCTTCGTTATCCGGATCTCTCCCGCCCGCTGGAAGTACACTTCGATCTGCCACGCCGGGACTTCGGCCTCGTCCAGCGCTGTTTTCAACCCTTCGGAAAACCGAGACGGAAAATCATCCCAGTCCGCTGCCTGCATGCCGCAAAGCACCAGAGAAAAACGATTGGATGCGTTTACAGCCACCAGGCTCCGGGCGCCCTGCAGCAGGATGGTGTGAAGCTCCCAGCAGTAAAACAGATCGCTATCCTCGCCGTAAGGAGGCGCTTTTCGTTTTAGATATTTCTGCAACGGTATAGTCAACCCAAGCTGCATTCCGACCTCCATTTCACCATTTCAGCGCCGCTTTCAGTTCCCCGTATCCCTCTCGTTCCATTTCCTCACTGGGAATAAACCGGAGGGCAGCGCTGTTTATGCAGTACCGCAGTCCGCCCAGCGCCGCAGGTCCGTCTGCGAATACATGCCCCAGATGGCTGTCTCCCGCCCGGCTCCTCACCTCTGTGCGGACCATGCCATGACTGTGATCCGCCCTCTGCTCTATGGCGTCCGGCGACAGAGGCCGCGCAAAGGCCGGCCAGCCGCACCCGGAATCGAATTTGTCCTCAGAAGAAAACAACGGTTCTCCCGTGACGATATCCACGTAGATCCCCCTGCGGTCTTCGTCAAAATATTCGTTGGAAAAAGGCGGCTCAGTGGCATTTTCTCTGGTCACGCGATACTGCATGTCTGTGAGTCTGTCCCGCAGTTCTTCTTCCGGCGGTGCGATGTACCTCTCTCTGCAAAATGATCTTTCGTCCTCAGCAGGTCCGGTGGCTGCACAAAAGGCCGCCGCCCGGCTCACGTCGATGTGACAGTAGCCGTGAGGATGTTTTTTCAGATAATCCTGGTGGTAGTCTTCCGCCCTGTAAAAATTGCGAAGCGGCTCTACCTCTGTGACGATCTCTTTCGTATACAGCGCCCGCCTGCGTTCTACGAATTCCTCTATAACCGGCTGATCCGCCGAGTTTACATAATAGATCCCTGTCCGATACTGCACCCCTCTGTCGTTTCCCTGACGATAGCGGCTGGTGGGATCGATCACACTGAAAAAAGCTTCCAGCAGCCTGTTCAGAGGAATCGTCCGTGGATCGTAGGACACCTCCACGGTCTCGGCAAATCCCAAAGTCCCGCCGCACACTTCCTCATATGTGGGATCCTCGCCTTCTCCGTTGGCATATCCCACTTCCGTATCTGTCACGCCGTCAATGCGTGACAGATATTCCTCCAGTCCCCAAAAACAGCCTCCTGCAAGATAAATTCGTTCACCCATACCCAATTCCTCCTCGATTCTATATTTGAATGCGCATCCGCCCGCTGAGGCAGCGGATGCTCTGTACATTCCCTTCTTCTTTTTCCCGAATTGGGCGGAGATAAAACAGGTTTCGCTTATTTTTCCCATCAGAGACGCGGAAAGAACGACTGGCTGTTATCCAAGCATTTTCTTCATGTCCTCCTCCGGCGTGCTCACAGTGGTGATGTGGTAGTTCTCCGCCAGAAATGCCAGCACGTTTTTGGAAAGAAATGCGGGCAGCGTGGGTCCCAGGCAGATATTCTCTATTCCCAGATGCAGCAGCGTCAGCAGGATACACACCGCTTTCTGCTCGTACCAGGAAAGTACCATAGAAAGAGGCAGATCACCGATCCCGCACCCCAAAGCTTCCGCCAGTGCAGACGCTGCCTTGATGGCGCCGTAAGCGTCGTTGCACTGTCCCATATCCATCAGCCTGGGCAGACCGCTGATGGTTCCCAGATCCAGATCGTTGAACCGGTATTTGCCGCAGGCCAGGGTTAGAACAATAGTATCCTCCGGCGTCTGCTTTACAAAATCCGTATAGTAGTTTCTTCCGCCTCTGACGCCGTCGCAGCCGCCCACCAGAAAGAAGTGCCTGATCTCGCCGGATCTTACGGCATCGATAATCTGGTCGGCCACGGAAAGAATGGCCCCGTGTCCGAATCCGGTGGTCACCTGGCGTCCTCCGTTGATCCCCGTAAACTCCTGATCTGCTTCGTAGCCTCCAAGCTCCAGTGCTTTTTCGATCACAGGCCAAAAATTCTTGTCACTTCCGATGTGTTCCGCCCCCGGCCAGGATACGGCTTCCGTAGTAAACACCCGGTCCGCATAGCTCTCTTTGGGCGGCATGAGACAATTGGTGGTAAACAGGACCGGCGCGGGAAGACCGGCGAATTCCTTCTGCTGATTCTGCCAGGCCGTTCCGAAATTACCCTTCAGATGCGAATACTTTTTCAGTTCCGGATAGGCGTGGGCGGGCAGCATTTCACCGTGAGTATAGATATTGACCCCTTTCCCCTCGGTCTGCTCCAGCAGCAGCCTGAGATCCAAAAGATCGTGGCCGGTCACGACGATAAAGGGTCCTTTCTCCACGGTGAGCGAGACTGTGGCAGGCGCAGGCGTTCCAAATGTCTCGGTATTCGCACGGTCCAGAAGCTCCATACATTTCAGATTGACCGCTCCCGTCTCCATCACCGCCGGCAGCAGCGTTTCCATGCTCCCCCGCTGACCAACGGCATCCAGCGCCCGGAAAAAGAAGCGGTCTACGCTGTGGTCGGAATATCCCAGAACCAATGCGTGGTACGCGTATGCCGCCATTCCTCTGATACCGAATAAAATCAGCGACTTCAGGGAGCGAATATCCTCATCTGCGTTCCACAATTCCTCCATGCGGTAATTTCCCTCGGCTCCTGATCCGGCGTCCGTCGGCCCGCCGGATACTGCTGCCCTGGCACAGTTAATTTTTTCCGTCATTTCCCGGATGACTGCATCATTAAAATTTACGTTGGTAACGGTGGCAAACAACCCTTCCACCACCAGCCGGCATAGCTCAGGCTCAGGTTCTCTGTCTCTGCAGGCCCGGGCGAGGCCGATCAACGCGCCGGTCAGTTCATCCTGCAGATTCGCCGTCTCCGCCGTCTTTCCGCACACTCCCGCGCAGCCCGTACAGCCGCCGCGGCCTGCCGTCTGTTCACACTGATAACAAAACATTTTCTGATCCATCCTGTCCCTCTCCTTTTCCTGACTTTCATCCTACGAAAGCCTGCCACTCTTTGCAGTTTACTTGACTTGATGGATTCAGTATAATATAATAATTTCTACATTTATGTTGTTCCAACAACGTAAATGAGAATATTTGCTCACGTTTCTGTCGGTTCTCAGATTTATTACAGAATGGATTTCTTATTTTTTTCTTTTTGCCTGCAAAAGAGGTTCAAAAACGAAAAAAATATAGATAATATTCATTTTTTATGAAAAATTTGTAAAATATTTTTTCATATTTCGTACAATATCACTTACAAAAAGAAAAAAGCGACATGAATCGACAAGGCAAGCAATTGAAATGCCTGTTAGGTCCTCTGTTTTTTTCTCTTTTCAATGTTGAAAGACGGCAAAAAGAAAAAATGGAGCCCCTCATGTTTTCGATCAACAAAAAATTGAAATTACGAAGGAAATATCGCAAAGCCATATCGACGTAATAACCTTCTCTTGGCGGGAGCAGGCCCGCGAGACGAATACCATTTATATCTGACAGAAGAATGATCTGTTCCAGGAGGCGAAGAAAACTATGGATTATGATTTTATCTCAAAGACAGCGATTTTTCGGGGCGTGACAGGCAGCGAGACGGAGGCCATGCTTCAATGTCTGCACGCATACTCCAAGACTTATGGGAAGGATGAGACGGTTTACCGGACGGGCGATCACATTGACTCCATGGGACTGATCCTATCGGGCAGCGTGAATATCGAGCAGGGCGACGTGTGGGGACGGATCAGCATTATCGACAACATCGGACGAGGCCAGGTATTCGCGGAGACCTACGCCTGCATGCCCGGCGAACCGCTGATGGTGGACGTCATCGCCGCGGAGGAGACGGAGATCCTGTTTCTGAACGCGGAGAGGGTGCTCACCACCTGCCCGTCCTCCTGTACGTTTCACAGCCGCCTCATCCGCAATCTGCTGGCCGTCATGGCCGGCAAAAATCTGAACCTGACGCGGAAGATCGGACACATTACGCCGCGCTCCATCCGCGAACGGCTTCTTTCCTATCTTTCTCTGCAAGCCATCCGCCAGGGACGCTACCGGTTTGAGATACCGTTTAACCGGCAGCAGCTGGCGGATTACCTCTGCGTGGACCGCAGCGCCATGTCTAACGAGCTGAGTAAAATGCGCCGGGAAGGACTGCTGGAGTTTGAGAAAAACAGATTTTGTCTGAAAGAAGACCCCCAGGGCGGCGGGCAGAACGGCGGCCGACGGGGTCAGGAAGACTGACCTGACGGGGCTGGCTCCGTTACAGGCCCATAGACCGGCAGCTTTGAAGTCCGTAGGCAGGCTCTGCCGCACGCGCCGCCCGATTGACGGCCTGGGCCGTCACTTCAGCCGCCAGCATGACAGCTACATCGAGATTTGCCGCAGCCCGGCACGTTGACGCCGCGTAGATGCTGTCCCCATCCGCCGAGGTGTGTACCGGCCGGATCGTTCTGGCATAGCCGTTGTGCGCGGCGGAAGCGACGCGCTGCAGCTCCATCTTATTGAAACTTCCGTTGGTGAGCACTACGGTGAGCGTGGTATTCGACGAAGGCTGAGCCGCAAAGAGATTCTCATCGCCGCAGCCGGCCAGCATCCTGCAAAGCTCCGCCTGACAATCTGCGAAGCCTGAACCGTCCTCGTTCAGCATGCCTGCGATCTTTCGTCCGCTCCCCGCGTCAAAGATGTCTCCCAGAGCGTTGACCACCGCCAGCGCGCCGATCTGCAGTTCACCGAATTGAACAGCGTACGCGCCCAGTCCGGATTTCATCATGTACCCGGCGCCCCGTGCCTTTCCAACCGTAGCCCCGGTCCCCGCGCCCACATTGCCCTCCGCATGGCAGTGCGCTCCGCTGAACGCATCTGCACAGGCGGCGCGGCCCATCTTTTTATCCGGACGCACCGCTGCGCTGCCTACTCCAAGGTCGTAGATGCAGGACTGGCAGACCAGCGGCACCTTAGCAAAGCCGGTCTCAAAGCCGATCCCCCGTTCCTCCAGAAATTCCGCCGCGCCGCAGCCCGCTTCCAACCCGAAGGCGCTGCCTCCGCTGAGCACGATAGCGTGTATGCGTTCCGCTGAAGCCAGAGGCTGCAAGAGCGCAGTCTCCCGGGAGGCCGGTCCCCCGCCCCGCACATCCACAGCCGCGCACATGCCCTCCGGCGCGATCACTGCCGTACAGCCTGTGGCATGCTCCGCATCCTGGGCGTGTCCGATAAGGATCCCCTCGAAATCGCCGAGCCTGATCTCCCTGAGTTCCAGTCTGTTTTGTCCGTCCATTTTTGTCACCTCAATTTCTGTCATTGACCGATCTTTTCATAGAACCTGTGCTTTCGATCCAGTCACCGTTTTCAATCCGCACCCTATCTTAGATCTGGTCACAGCTTTTGATTCATTTCCCGCTCTCCGGTCCTTTTCCGGCTTCAGACGCGCCTTCTTCCGGAGAGTTTTTCACCCTCTCCCCCAGCTTGCGAAAGGGATAGTGCCTGTCCGCCCTGTTTCTGACGTTATACAGACCGTAGGACGTCCGTATCTCCGCTTCCGCCGCGTCTATTTCCTCTCTCAGGTCCCGGGCTGAAAGGCGCCTGGCTCCTTCGCCCCAGATGATCATCTGCACCAGGCCGTCGGAAGTGGCGACCGTCACGTCGTGCAGCCGCCCGATCCGGTGCACCGCCGCCTCGATATACTGATCCGCCGTCTCCGCTTCCTTCGTGTAGATAACGTGGATGTTCCCGTATTTCAGGACGGAGCCCCGTCCCCCGGACACCTTGTATGCGTCAAACACCACGATCAGGGTCATTCCCTTATAGCCCTGATAATTGCAGAGAATCTCGATCAGTCTCTCCCGGGCGCCGTCCAGGCTGACCGCCGCCAGCTCCTTCAGATCGTCCCAGGCGTAGATAATATTGTAGCCGTCGACCAGCAGGTATTGTTCCCCGCTCTGCAGGGACGCCGGCTTTCTGTAAAAGCCGCCGGGCGAAGCTGACCGCTTTTTCGCCGCCTCCGCCGCTGGCTTCGGCGTACGGAAACGATTACGCTCCTTCTTGATCGGGCCGTAGGTCCGCTGAAATATCTCTTCCAGCTCCTTTTCCTCCGCAAGGGAGATGGCTCCGCTGCTGACGCCGCCGCGGCGGCCGTCCCCGTCCGTCCTTTCCGCCTGTCCTCGCCGGCCGCCTTCCGGCCTCCAGCCGCTGTCCACGTGCATATATCGTTCAACCTGATCCCAGGGGACGTTAAAACCTACGCCGTGGCTGCAGAAGACTGATCCTGTGGGATTTTCCAGATCGCCCTCCGGATCGTAGCCGATCTCCGCGATGACTTCCTCCGCGTTGTGGCAGGGTTCGTAGCCCTTCGGCGTGCAAAACAACCTGCCTCTTCCTCTGGTGTAAGTGATCACCTGCATCTGGTATTCCTGCATAGCCGCCGCAGGCGCGCTTCCCTTTACGACTGCCAGATCCCCCTCCGTCTCGGGGGGCTGAAAGCTGCCGTTCATACGCTGAATGTCCGCCAGCGCTCTGCCCACCAGTTCCTCCGGCACCTCCAGCCGAAACTCGCTGACCGGTTCCAGCAGAACGCACTTTGCTTTCCGCAGGCCCTGCCGCACCGCCCGATAGGTGGCCTGACGGAAATCTCCGCCTTCTGTATGCTTCACATGACCCTTTCCCGCCGCAAGGGCAATCTTCATATCCGTGATCTCCGCGCCCACCAGCACGCCTCTGTGAGCTTTTTCCGCCAGATGAGTCAGCACCAGCCGCTGCCAGTTTTTATCAAGCAGATCCTCACTGCAGCGGCTTTCAAAGACCAGTCCGCTGCCCGGTTCTCCGGGTTCCAGGATCAGATGCACCTCAGCGTAATGCCGCAGCGGTTCAAAATGTCCCACTCCTTCCACCGGCTCCGCGATGGTCTCCTTGTAAACGACGCTGCCCGCGCCGAACTCGATCTCCACTCCATAGCGCTCCCGGACCAGGCTTCTCAGGATCTCCATCTCGATCTCTCCCATCACCTGCGCGTGGATCTCGCTTTTCTGGCCGTCCCACACAATGTGCAGCTGTGGCTGCTCCTCCTCCAGTTCCCGCAGCTTCTGCAGCATTCCGTGCACATCGCAGCCGGACGGAAGAATGATCTGATATGTCAGTATGGGCGCCAGCACCGGCTTATTTTTCAGAGCGTCAGTCCCCAGACCTGTGCCGGCCCGGGTCCGAAACAGTCCCGTCACCGCGCATACCGTTCCAGGTCCGGCCTCGTTTACCGCCCTGAACTGCGCGCCGGAGTAGATGCGGATCTGATCCGCCTTCTCCGGTTCTTCTTCCGCTCCACCGCTCAGAAGGTCTTTCACCTTCAGCCGCCCCCCTGTGATCTTCATGTGTGTCAGACGGTTTCCCTGAGTGTCCCGCGATATTTTGTAGACCCTCGCGCCGAACTCCTCCGGATAATCGGGATAGAGACTGTACTGCTCCAGCCCCTTCAGGAGCTCCTGCACCCCGACCATCTTCAACGCCGAACCGAAATAGCAGGGAAACACCTGACGGCGCCGTACCGCCCGGGCGATGGTCTCCCCGCCGATCTCTCCGCATTCCAGATACTCCTCCATGAGTTCCTCGCTGCACATGGCCAGACTGTCCCAGAACGCCTCCGCACTTTCGCTCCCGCCGACGCCCTGGGAGCCGCCGGCAGCCGTCCTGCCGTCCATGGTCTCTGCACTCTGCTCTGCCGGACTGCCGCCCATGGCCGGCAGTCCGGCCTTTCCGGCCGATGCTTCGTCCCCGGCCATGTCTCCAAAGTCCACGCACTTCTCATCCAGATGTTTCTGCAGTTCCGACAGCAGACGTTCCCGGTCCGTCCCGGGCTGGTCCATCTTATTGACAAACAAAAACACAGGGATCCCATAGTGTTCCAGCAGCTTCCACAGAGTGTCCGTGTGGCTCTGTACTCCGTCCGCTCCATTTATCACCAGAATGCCGTAATCCAGCACCGACAGCGTCCGCTCCATCTCCGCCGCAAAATCCACGTGGCCCGGCGTGTCCAGAAGCGTGATATTTCTGCCGCCCAGAGCGAGCTGCGCCTGCTTGGAAAAAATCGTGATGCCCCTGGCACGTTCCAGCTCCTCCGTATCCAAAAAAGCGCTGCCGTGATCCACCCGCCCAGCTTTTCGAATACTCCCAGCCAGATAGAGCACGCTCTCCGACAGCGTGGTCTTTCCCGCGTCCACATGGGCCAGAATGCCCACAGTGATACTTTCTGCCTTCATAGTATATTCCCATCCCGTGATCGATTTTTATCTGACAGCTGCGCATAGGCGCAGTCTGCCCCTTCACTTTTCCTGTGCAAACTGAAGCGCCTCAACTTTGAACCCATCTCCGCAAATTTCCATCACCGCCATGGTAATGGGCAGGCCGAATCTCCGCCTGCCGCAGCTTCCCGGGTTCAGCCAGAGCACGCCGTCCTTTTCCTGGCAGAAGTACCTGTGAGAATGCCCGTACAGAATCACGTCCGCATCCGCTTTTCCCAGTCCTTCCGGCAGATCCTTCTTGTTGTGGATCATGTAAAATCTCACGCCGGCCACCGTGATCCTCAGCCTTTCCGGCAGTTGACCGGCCCACGGTCCCCTGTCGTTGTTTCCGCGCACCGCATACACCGGCGCGATCTCACGCAGAGCGTTCAGCGTTTTCTCGCCGCTCACGTCTCCGCCGTGCAGAATACAGCCGCAGGTGCGAAGGGTCTCCGCCGCTGCCGGCCGCAGCAGATCGTGAGTATCCGAGACGATACCCACTCGAAACACTTCCTGCCCCTGCGGCATCTCCAGCTTTATGTCCGGTTTCATCTTCCATTCCTGTTCTTTTCCGTATCCTCTGCTTCCGTCTCCCCCGTCATACTTGCGTAAAACGCAGGGAAATGGGTCTTCAGCCGGACCGGCTTCATCGACTTGTCCGTCACTGCGTGGCGGGTCATTCCCGTCACCAGCAGCACGCCGTCTTCTTTTCTGCGGATCTCGTAATCCACCCTGATGGACGCGCTCTTTACCTCCGTCAGAATGCTCCTGATCTCCAGCACATCGTCGTAGACCGCCGGCGTCTTATATTTGCATGCGCACTCGATGACAGGCAGCATCATTCCTTCTTTTTCCATCTCACGGTAGGGAAATCCCAGACCGCGCATCATCTCTCCTCTGCCCACCTCAAAATATTTGATGTAATTCATGTGGTAGACCACGCCCATTGCGTCCGTGTCTGCGTATGGCACGCGGATATCATTTCTCCATTCGATCATGTTCTCTTTCTCCTTTTTCTTCTATTATCTGTAGACTATTGTATCACATTTTCGGCAAAGTAAAAAAGTTTCCTGCAGGCTCACTTTCACAGGGTAAACTTTTTTGTTATTTCGTGTCACAAAAAAACAGGACGCATTTCCGGACCACAGCCTGCCTCCCAGGCCGTCATCCGCAAAAGCATCCTGTTTTCTCAGTGTCTGCCGCAAAGCCCGGCGAAGTAGATCAGGACGCGCCGCACAGATCGTCCAGCGTCCCAAAGGTGTAGCCCTCCTGCTCCCATTTGGTAAGCAGTTCGTCGAGGATCTCAGAATTGGTCTTGGAAGTGCTGTGTAAAAGCACTACCGCTCCCGGATGGATACGGGGGATCAGCTTGTCAAAAGCCTCCTGGGCTGAAGGCTGCTTATCGACATACCAGTCCACGTAAGCCAGACTCCAAAAGATCGTTTTGTACCCCATCTCGTGGGCCATCTTCAGATTGCTCTCACTGTACTTCCCCTGGGGCGGCCTGTAGTATTTTTTCATATCCTGTCCCGTAGTCTCTTTGTAAAGCTGCTCCAGCGACTGTATCTCGTTGTGGAAAGCGGCCTGATCTGCGATCTTAGACATGTCGGGATGAGAAAAAGTATGGTTTCCCACTATATGTCCTTCCTCCACCATCCTCTTCACCAGGTCCGGGCTGGTCTCTATGTAATTGCCCACGACAAAGAACGCAGCCTTGGCGTTGTGTTTTTTCAGAGCGTCCAGGATCGCCGGCGTATAACCGTTTTCATAACCGGCGTCAAAGGTCAGATAGATCACCTTTTTATCCATGGGACCTGCATAGTAAGCGTCGTACTGCTTCAGGTAATCTGCCGCAGCGTTTCCCACAGGCGTCTGACCTTCCTGCTGAAAACTCAGGCCCCAGTTGCCGTCCGCCGCGGTCTCCGCCGTCTGCGCCCCGCCGGCCAGCTTTGACCAGGCGGCCGCTCCTCCCGCGGCCACACAGACCGCCAGCAGACAGGGCAAAACTACCTTCAATGTTCTCTTTCGGATCATTATAATCAAATTTCATCACCCCATATTCCTGAATTCAGAGAAAATGAAACGCCGCGCGCCGGTATGCGCGCACGGCGCGGACGTCTCTCCTGTTTCCAGTATATTGGGTACCATTCCGCGATATGTGAAAAGATGCGAAATGGGTCCAAGCATCTCAGCCGTTCCGCCAGCCGGGACAACCCTCTGCAGTACATCGTCTGCGCCAGCCTGCGGCAATACAGAACAGCGCCGCGATAAACAGACCCAGCATTCCAAAAAGGACCAGCGAATAATCGTTCATGAAATCGTACACAAATCCGTAAGCCGGTATCAGTATGATGGACGCGATAGGCGCGCCCATGGACACTTTGGCAAAGATCTTTTCATAATCCCTGCGGCCGTAAAATTTCAGCGTCAAAATGGGCGCCAGAACCATAATACCGGCGCTGACCAGTCCGTGCAAAAAAGTGGAAAGGCTGAATATCAGAAAGCTGCTTCCGCTGAAAAAGAAGCCGGTAACCGCCAGGATCCCCAGTCCGATCATGCCATAGCACGTCCGCAGACTGCCGATCCGGTCGCTGATCATCCCGATCACCACGGAGCCCAAAGCGTTGCCGATGGATGCAAAGGCCAGGGCATTCCCCACATCCTGCAGCCGGTAGCCCAGCAGCGCTCCGTAGGTCGGAATATGCTGGGTAAAGATCCCCGTCCCTGTGATGGCGATCATAAACAGAATGAGAAGATAGAAGGAAGCGGAACGCACCGCGTCCTTCTCCGCGATCTCTATCCCGTCGTCTTCCGTATTTGTTCGGCGTTTCTCCCGGCCCCCCCTCTCCGCGCCAAAGGGCGCAAGGCCGAGATCCTCCGGCCGGTTTTTCATCAGCAGCAGCGCCGTGAGAACCACCACCGCAAAAGTGACGCCGCCCACGAAAAAGTAAGCGGTCCGCCAGCCGTCGTCAGCGATGATATTGGATGTGAGCGGCTGCAGCACGGCTCCGAACAGTCCCACGAAAGCCATCAATATACCCATCATGGTACCGGCGTTTCTGGAAAACCAGCGGTTGATCATGATCGGCCCCAGCAGATTGACCAGGACAGCCGCACCCATGGCGTGAGGGATCGCCAGCAGATACCATCCAAACACGGAATCCATCAGGCCGAAGGCGGCGAAGGAAAGCGCCTGAAATACGGCCCCCGCCACCGCCATCAGACGGACGTCATACTTGTTGATCAGTTTTCCCGCTATGGGGAACCACAGTACCATCACAAAGGATGTGATGCTCAGATAGATGGACAGGCTGCCGATCCCCACGCCGATATCCTGAGAGACCGGCGACAGGAAAAGTCCGGAGGTCATGTTGATCCCTCCTCCGGCAAAACCGCGGATCAGGATGACGCTCAGCAGAATGATCCAGGCGTAATGTAATTTCTTTTTTCCCATAATCACGCGTCCTTCTCGATCATTCCAAGTATCGCTTCCATATTCTGTGCGCCGAACGCGATCTTTCCGCCGTTGAGGATGACGGCGGGCACGCTCATGATGTTATACTTCTTCCTCAGTTCCGGGAAAAGGCCCATGTCGATCATTTCCGCCTCGATGCACGGATTCAGGATCGCCAGACGCTGCGCTGCAGCCACTGTCTCGGGACAGAAGTGACAGGACAGAGACACGGCGATCTGCAGTCGAGCCTGTTTTTCGATCTTTTCTGCTCTGGAGCGGAGAGCTTCGCCCACTTCCTGCCCCGGTCCGGCCAGATTGTAGATGGCCAGGATAAAGGAATTGAATTCGTGTCCCCCCGGAATACCGCTGAACTTCACTCCTGTATAATTTCGGTGTTCATCCAGCAGCGCCGCGGCCGGCAGCCGCTCCAGACGGATCTGTTCCTCCACCTCAGGTCTTTGTCCAACGCTGTAGATCTCCAACTTAAGATGACTGCTCAGAGAGCAGACTTCCTTGAGAAAAGCCGCCAGTTCCTTTGACTTTTCCACTTTGTCGTCCACCATGCAGATCAGTACTGCATCCCGTTCCAACTTTTCAAACACGGCGGCGACCTCCCTGCGGATCTCCGCAGTCAGGTGTTCTCCCGTCCGGTCGTCAGACTTCTTCCCGCTGATCTCTCCGGCGGTACGGTCTGTGACGTCCATACTGCTGCCGTCTCCTGCACGGCTCCCGCCGGCCGTGGCGCCGGAGCTGTACGGAGCGCCATCCCCACCGGCCGCTCCATCCCTTATCCCGTATTTTTCCTTCTGCTCTGCCACGTATCTTTCCGCCTGCACAGCCGCCACCGCTCCGTCCGCAGTGGCCGTCACCAGCTGCCTGAGCAGCTTGGGTCTCAGATCGCCTGCGGCAAATACGCCCGGCACGCCGGTCTCCATATTCTCTCCCGTTTTTACATAGCCCTGCCCGTCCAGATCCACCTGACCCGCAAAGAGTGAAGACGCCGGTTCATACCCCACAAAGACGAAGATGCCGAAAGTGCCGTCCTGCTCGGACACCCGATATTCCGTAGTCTCGCCGGTCTTATTATTCTTGAATACGGCTCCCTGAAGCAGATCTCCGCCAAATGCTTTCTCGATCTCCGTGTTGAACCGGACCTCGATCTTCGGATGAGACATGACCTTATCCACAATGGACTGCGCGCACCGAAAACGGTCTTTCCGCACCAGTATGGTGACTTTTTTCCCAAACCGGGTCAGATAGAGCGCTTCCTCTGCCGCGCTGTATCCGCCGCCGATCACGAAAATGTCCTTGTCCTCAAAGAAAAATCCGTCACAGGTGGCGCAGTAGCCCACACCGCGGCCCCGAAATTCATCTTCACCCTCAAATCCCAGCTTTTTCGGGTTCGCCCCTGTGGCAAGTATAATGGCTCTGCTGCGATAGACGCCCGTGGCTGTGGCGACTTCTTTGATCTCCCCCGTCAATCTGACGCTCTGCACGTCGCACGTAATATACTCTGCTCCAAAGGACCTGGCCTGCTCCAGCATGCGATCTGCAAGTTCCGGTCCTGCGATACTGGAGAAGCCTGGATAATTGGCGATCTCATCGGTGGTGGCCGCCTGACCTCCCGCCTGTTTGTTCTCCAATATGACCGTGCGCATCTTTGCGCGGCCGGCGTAGATGCCGGCGGTCAGACCCGCGCATCCGCCGCCCAGAATGATCAGGTCATATATTTGCTGCATAGTTTCCATTTCCATCATCTCCTGCGGTTTCCTTTCCATCATCAGCTGCCAAGCGGCGCGCGGTGACGGCCGCTTGGCAGCTGAATGAAAATAAATGCATATCTGTATTCTTTTAACGAATACGGCTCATCAGATCTTTCCGATCAGATCCATGCTGGGCGCCAGTGTATCCGCGCCCGGCTTCCACTTCGCCGGGCAGACCTGATCGCCGTGGGCCGCCACAAACTGAGCTGCCTGGACCTTGCGCAGCAGCTCGTCCGCATCGCGTCCGATACTGTTGTCATTCACTTCGTAAGCTTTGATCACACCCTCCGGATTTACGATAAACGTGCCGCGCAGAGCCAGCCCTTCTTCCTCGATCAGCACGTCGAACATACGAGCCAGCGCCGTCGTGGGGTCCGCCAGCATGGGGTACTTGATCTTTCCGATGGTATCGGACGTATCCGCCCAGGCCTTGTGAACGAAATGCGTGTCCGTGGAAACGGAATAGATCTCGCACCCGATCTCTTTAAAACGCTCGTAATTATCCGCCAGATCGCCCAGTTCTGTGGGGCAGACAAATGTAAAATCCGCCGGATAGAAGACAAAGACCGACCAGTGCCCTTCGAGACAATCTCTCGTCACTTCCTTGAACTGACCCTCCTGATATGCCTGGACCTTGAAATCCTCCAACTTTTTGTTAATCAACGACATACTGTAATCCTCCTTATTTCTACATAGTTTCAGAATCAGTATCTGCGATGCGGGATTTTTTATGCGGCTTTAAAAAGGCTCTTAAATGAGGGCGAAAACGAATAAAACGGCCTGTTCGTTTCATACTAAAAAAGAACGGCCCGCACTGCGACTCCTGCAAAGACCGCGGCCCGCGCAGCTGGAGAAACAGAACGACCGACCAGATAAAAATACCAATCCAGGAGGAATATACATGAGAAATTTAGAAAATAAAACGGCGCTGATCACATCGGCCACCAAAGGGATCGGTCTGGCCTGCGCCCTGAAGCTGGCTGAGCGTGGAGCCTTCGTCTACATGGGCGTCCGGCGGGTAGACGCAGCCCATGAGATCTGTGAGCGCTATGAGGCGGACGGATACCGCATGGCCCCTGTGTTCTTCGACGCCCTGCAGAAAGACAGCTACGAGCCCATGGTGGCGGAGACGATCCGACAGGCCGGCCGCATCGACATTCTGGTGAATAATTTCGGCATCGGAAAACCCGCGGAGGACCTGGACCTGGTGGGCGGAAGCGAAGAGGCTTTCTGGAATATACTTGACATGAATCTGGGCAGCGTCTATCGCATCGCAAAGCTGGTCATACCCCACATGCAGAAACAGGGCGGGGGCAGCATCGTCAATATCTCTTCCGTGGGCGGACTGATCCCAGACGTCACCCGGATCGGTTACGGCGTTTCCAAGGCTTCTATCAACAATATTACGAAACAGATCGCCCTGCAGTACGCCCGCAGCGGCATCCGCTGCAACGCCGTGCTTCCCGGGCTCACCGCTACCGACGCCGCCATGAAAAATATGCCCGAATCCTTCCTCCGCTCCTTCCTCTCCCACGTACCGCTGAACCGCATGGCCGAACCGGAGGATATTGCCAATGCTGTAGCCTTCTTCGCCGGAAGCGACTCCAGTTACATCACCGGACATATACTGGACGTAGCCGGCGGTTACGGACTGGGCACGCCGCAGTATGCGGATATGATGCGGAGCGCGCAGACCCCGCTTTAGGCATTCCTGCCCGATGCCTGACGCTGTTGACCACGGCGGCTCCGCCCCTCGCCGTTCTGATCATTGATCTGCACGAAAAAACCCCGCCCACCGGCGGGGTTCTTATTTTCACTTATGCCGCGACTTGCCTGCCCGTATTGATGAAGATCAGATCTCCAGTTCATCTCTTCTTTTTCTTAGACTGAGTCAGCCCATAACTCAGGTCAATGAGATCTCTGATCTCCTCCTCCGGCACAGTCCCGTCGAGAAGAATACTGATCCACCGCTCTTTATTCATATGGTAAGCAGGGAGGAATCCCTCCCGCATCCGCAGAGAACCGATGAGAAATGGGTCGGCTTTTACATTGATCACGTCTGCAAAGCCCTCGCCGTTCAATCCCAGTTTTTTACGTTCCACCTCCAGGATAACGCCGTACCATTTCCTATTGTCCTCATGCCGCAGCACAGCATTGTTATCAAACCACGGATAATCCGGTTGGCTGCCGTACCGTCGTTTTACCCAGTCAAAGATCGCCTGTCTGTCCATCGCGCAAATGTCCCGCCTCTCTTTATTTGATCCCAGTCGGTCAGTTGTCTGAAAAGTAATCGCTGTCAATGCGTTTTGAGCAATAGGTCTTCAGGGTGGACACTCCAAGTCCATATTCGATCATCAGCTCGGTAAGCTTCTGCCCGTCAACAAGAATGATGTGCTGTGCTTCCGCAAATTCCCTGGCGCCCTGAGAAAATTTCGCTGTCGTGATGAATAAGCCTTTTTCTATTTTGGGCGGTCCCATCATCGCACCTGCGAATTTTTGAATTTCCGGCTTGCCGACCGTCGTATTCGGCTCCCATCGCTTTGCCTGTATGTAGATTAAATTGAACCCCAGTTTGTCCTCATGGATGATGCCGTCGATCCCGCCGTCTCTGCTGACCTTTGTGACAAATCCATCTCCGTAAGACATAGCGCTCATCAGATCCACAACGAGCGCTTCAAAAAATGCCGCCGGCTGATTCATGATCTCCGTGAGCAGATCGTCTGCCAGCTGCTCATTGATCACTTTAAATACGCGTTCTAATGTTTCCTGCGGCGTTTCCGCCGTGTCCTGCGTTACCGTTGTTCCGTTGGATCCAGCCGGCTTCTTTCCTTTGAATTCAGCAAACGACGGGTATTTTTCCGCCAGCAGATCGTCTGTGATCGGTATACTGCTTTCAAGCAGGCGCTTGCCCTCAGCCGTGATCACAAAATGTGCTCTCTGAGGCGCTTCAATGAGACCCGCCTTTTTTAAATATGTCCTCGCCCATCCGATCCGATTATCATAAACGGATTGATTTCCGCTGGGGAGCCGCTCTGAACGCTCGTCCTCAGAAAGCTCCAGGAAGTCGGCGGCCCTTGACTTCACTTCTTTCATTGTGTGAACTTTCCCATCCTTGATAGCTGTTAGAAATGGTACATATAGTTCGTA
Organism: Bacilliculturomica massiliensis; assembly: GCF_900605495.1. Lineage (GTDB taxonomy): Bacteria > Bacillota > Clostridia > Peptostreptococcales > Anaerovoracaceae > Bacilliculturomica > Bacilliculturomica massiliensis. The sequence goes on along the minus strand of NZ_LR027603.1, from coordinate 336,290 downwards.
GTATTTCGGCAGCGACATATTGACCTCCCCGGTTTTTTCAGCATCGACCCAATGACCCTGATCAGATATACGTAAAATTTTGACCTTTTCATTTCATCTACAGTTTGTCTCATATCTCCATCAATACAGCGGCAGCGCTGACAGCCATCAGATGCGCCGGATAGAAAAAGTAAAAGAAATACTTCAGGTCAAGCCTCCCCTTCCGCCCGCTGGACAGAGCCAGAGGGATCAGCGCTGACAGACAAAATATCTGTACGCTGCCCACTGCACAGGAGAGGACAAGCAAGCCTACCGCAAAACCGGTCAGCGAGAAGCGTTTTTGAAATGCCGGATCTGACCGGCCCGCCCGCTCCCCGGCAAAGGCGAATACTTCCGCCCATAGGGGCAGTATCACTCCCACAAATCCATAATCTACCTCGATCACACGGCAGACCAGCGCCGCTCCTGTTAAAACAGCCATAAAGGGAATGGGCGAACCCTTTTCCCCGCAGCGCAGCTTATCCTCCAACAGCCGGAAGCTGTACAAAATACATATGGACAGCGAAAACGTGATCAGCACATTTCCAAACACTGTTCCTTCATATATGTAATACCCGGCCATGCAGATCAGCCCCAGACCAAAGATCTGGAGCAAATAAGTTTTCCGGTCATGCGTGTATCTGCATCCCTCATAGATCGAATAAGAGAAGATGGGAAAGGCAAGCCGGCCAATGATCCGAAGGACAAGGAACTGAGGAAGCAGGACCGCGCCGATGTGATCCACAAGCATGGCGGCAGCAGCCAGAAGTTTCAATTCATTTTTCGTCAGTCCAAATTCCATCATAGTCTCCGCTATGGCTAAATAGCTGATCTCAGCGCCAGGATACAAAACGTTTTATACAGGGCCATCGCGGCAGCGCCGCAGGTCAATGGTTGGAACTATTATACCATGACTGGCCGCAGGCCATCATGGTATAATCCGCACACGGCGTCCGCCGTGCACAGAATCATATAATGTCCGCTATGCGGACATTATACCACATTTTCCTCCCCGCCGCCAAAAACTTCAGGATCTGCTCCAGCTGAACGCTGATATAGTACCAGAGATAAATGCCCTCACGCCGCAGGATATCAAACGCTTGATCCCCAAATAGAGGTACAAGAGAAACACAAATAAAACAGCTGTGTATGCCGCAGTTTTAGGAGTATAACTGCAATATGGAATTGAAATTGTGTTTTATCAAGCACAGCGGTATAATGGTTGAAAATATAAAGTGCCGAAGCCGATTTACCAGGCTGGAAAGGTAGTATAACATCATAAAAATAAGCTATAAACCGCTTTGGAAAATACCGCCAGACAGGGAATTGAGCAAGCGGCAGCTACGCTTGCAAGCCCACCTCACGACAAGCCATATCGCCAACATGGGGAAAGGGAGCACATTTCTATGGCAACATTGATTAAAATTTGTGAAACGCTTAATTGTGATATTACTGATATAATCGAGCTGGTGCCAGATAACGAAAGACAACAAAATGAGGCTTAATTTTGAACAGACTTGTATATTGGTCGATAATAATCGTATTTCAGTATTGAACATGTTGCAATACTGGAATTTCAAGATATACTCGTTAGAAACAGGTGATATGATGATTCTAAAAACAGAACAAGATTTGACTTGCAACGATATTGAAGTTTTAATTCGATATGCAGAAATGAATGGGCGCGTCGAAAAGCTGATTACCTTAATGCAATCAGTTGATACACAACTCAAGTGTAATAGTGAAAACAGTGAGCGTCTGATAAATACCTCGGACATTTTTTACATAGAAAGTGTTGATAAGAAAACTTTTGTTTATCTTGAAGAAAATGTGTATCGCACAGATCTTCGACTATATCAATTAGTTGAGTATTTAGAGCATTTGGGTTTTGTCCAAATCAGCAAATCCTGCATTTTAAATATCAACACTTTGGAAAGTATAAAATCCCTTACCAATAGCCGTATGGAAGCAACACTAAAAAATGGAGAAAAACTCCATATTACCCGCAAATATTTAAAGGACATTAAACAGGCGTTGCAGGGAGGGATAAATATATGAGAAAAATGATAGTCAATATCTTATGCAGTACAGGAATCACTTTACTTATATTAGCTGTCTTAGGTACAATATTCGGAGCAAAATTTCTATTTATTAGTAGCGTCTTTCAATCGTTTATTGCTAATATCATCATTCATATTGGGCTGCTGTTTACACATAAATTTGAAAGCAATTACGCTATCTTTGAGATTATGCTTGATATTGGTTATACAGTTGGGATTGTAATTGTTTGTAGTACGCTGTTCAAATGGTACAGCAGTACACCGATATGGACGCTCATTATTATGGCAGTAACAATTTACTTTATCGGTGTTTTACTTAGCATATTACAGATGCGACGAGATATTGAAGAAATAAACGAGCTACTACAAAAACGAAATTACAAAGCCATTTCAAGGTAGAAACAAAAATGAAACCAATTATGAGCGCGGAGAATATAACTAAAGATTATGGAAAAGAAAAGATACTCAAAGGAATTACACTCTCAGTCTATAAAGATACTTTTACTGCAATCCTCGGTCCAAGTGGTTCTGGGAAATCAACCCTTTTAAATATTCTTTCCGGCATGATACAGCCCACTACTGGCTGCGTCCGACATGGGGACAAGACTGTAACAAATTTTACACAGGCGCAGCTTGCCGATTGGAAACGAGCTAATGTAGGAAATGTATTTCAAAATTATCTGCTTTTAAATAACCTCACAGCAGCAGAAAATATTAAGGTGGGTATTTGTCCGGGAATGTCATCACTGGCGTTTGATAGATTGACTCGAATACTTGAAATTAACAATTTTTTAGACAAATTTCCAGCACAATTATCCGGCGGTCAACAACAGAGAGTTGCGATTGCGAGGGCAGTTATAAAAAATCCACACTTACTATTTTGTGATGAAGCCACTGGATCACTGGACGAGGCTAATAGTAAAAAAGTCGTAGAACTATTACATAATCTGAAATCTACTTTTGGTGTAACCATTCTATTCACAACTCACAACGAGCAGATCGCCCGCACAGCGGAACGTGTACTGACGATTAAAGATGGATTAATTTATAATGATGTTACAAACAAAAATCCCATAGGAGCTAATGATATGGTATGGAGGTAATGAATATGGGACTTGTGTATAAACAGTTATCAAAGCAAATCGTAAAAGACAAAATTTTACTGTCACTATTATTTCTTCTTACCATTCTAACCTCACTCTCCTTTTTCTTTGTAATGTTTTCCATAGATGGAAACATGGCAGTATTGAACACTCTTGATGGACTTACAGAAAACCAACAGCTATATAAAAATGCGTTAAACTCCAATACGACCCTAGCTTATACATTTTTCATATCACTCATGGGACTATCTGCTTTTGTGTTCGTAATGTTTTTTTATAGATTTTTCAGAGCCAACAAAAAACAGATTGGTTGTATCAAGGCACTTGGCTTTAAAGATAGCATACTGCAAATCTATTTTATTGCTTTTACTGCAATCTTGTCTTTTGGGGGCGCGATATTTGGAATGATTGGAGGATATTTTTTGTCTGATGTTTTGATTAACGCCAATTCGCAAACTTATGCGGTAACAGACTTGACAAAAAATGTAGGGATTATTAGCGTACTCATTGGTGTTGTCGTTTCCACTGCTATTTTTTCTATCGTAGCTTTTTTATGCTATGGTTTTGTAAGAAACAAAGAAGCAGGTTTCTTATTGGCAGGAAATAATGAACAAATCCGCTTTTCTGCCGCACTATTGTGGGCTAATAAAATCAGCAAAATTGCACCTGCGGAAAACAGGCTTTCATTACGAATTGCTTTGCGCAAGCCGATTTCCATACTGTTAATATTTGTAGCAGTTACGTCATTTAGCGTATGTATCATATTAGGGCAGTCATTGAACATAAGCAGCGAAAAAGTATTCAGCGCTCAAACCATAGGCCATAACTATGAATATGATACGCATTACTCAGAATATCAAGTAACGGATATAAACGAAAACACAATGACTTATCTTGAAAGTCCGGCAACCTTTTCCATTGGTAATTATAAGTTAGAGCGAACCGTAACCGGTCTTTATCATTCCAACAAACTATATGAATTGAAAAACCGAAATAACGAATTACTTGCGACCCCGGAAGCAGGCACGATTTACATCAATCCCGAACTTTCAGAAATTTACGGCGTTGAAATTGGCGACACTATGCCGATCGTTATAAAGGGCAGCCAACATACATTTATTGTAAAAGATATGGCTGTTAATGCAAAATCAAAAAGTATTTATATAAATGGGCGACAACTAACCGATATTCTTGATATTCCGGCAGGTGCTTATAATGGCATGCTAAGCTCAAAGGAAATACCAGGTGTGGATGTAATAACTAAAACGCAGCGAATTGATTATTTACGTCGAAATGCAGTTTCTAATAACACAAGCGCTGTAATTAATCAAACTACGGGAATTCTTATAGGGGCTGTTTTGATTTTTCTCGCTCTATTTATCAATTTCCAAGACAACACTCATGATATCGTAATACTTAATATGATAGGGCATCGAATTAAGTATATTCGTAAAATATTAATCGACGTTTATTTGCCTATTTTGTGGACTGCGTTTATTGTAACACTTGTCCCCAGTATTTTTATAGCAAAAACGATACAAAGATCTCTTTCCATTTCTACAAATGACTATATGCCCTTTGGCACGAATATAATCGTTTTTTTAGTAGACTTTTGTTTGATCAGCTTAATTTATTGGGGAGTGCAAATAACTTTTAATTCAGGAATAAAGAGAGTTATAACGAAAAGAGAAATTACGGACATCATCTATGTTGATTAGCATAAGGAAAAACATGGATAGAGTGATTGAATGGCTATTATGAATATATCAGTTATCAAAGAGCCAGACGCTAAGACGCAGAGCCGATAACCTATTGAGTTTTCTCAGGGTTTCTGGTTCTGCGTTTTGTGTAGTAGCCTTTGGAATTACGCTCCCCACCGCCCCTTTTTCGATTCGGGCAAACCCAAATCGAAATGGAGGAACGGCGCTTGACTTATTTTTTGCCGGCTGATATAGTGGCTTTAATAGTTCAAGGGTATCTTACAACTTGAAGTGAACTTTAAGTCAAGAAAAAAAGAAAGAGAGAGGATTTTTTATGCTCTGTACAGTAGGCGAGATGGCAAAGCAGATGGGCGTGCCCGCCTCTACGCTGCGCTATTACGACAAGGAGGGGCTGCTGCCCTTTGTAGAGCGCTCCGGCGGCGGAATTCGGGTGTTTCAGGACAAAGACCGCGCCGCACTGGCTGTCATCGAATGCCTGAAACGGACAGGCCTGTCCATTCGGGAGATCAAAGCGTTTATGGACTGGTGCCAGGAGGGCGACGACACCATCGAGCAGCGGGCCGCGTTGATGGAACGCCAGCGGGAATCCGTCAGGGAACAGATCGCGCAGATGCAGGAAACGCTGTCTCTTCTGGATTATAAATGCTGGTATTACAATCAGGCCAAGCTGGCGGGCACCTGCGCAGGTCTGGAAGATCTGAGCAGGGAGGACGTTCCCGTAGAGCTGCGCCCTGCCTGGGAAAAGGCGCACGGCCTGAAAACGAAGTAAGAAAAACTACTGAAACAGAAAGAAGGTCACTATGAAACTCTTTGTCTACAAGGGATTTGATCTGGGATTCTTATCTCAGTTGACAGCGATCCCCCTCACGGATTCCGAGATCATCGATAAGAAAAATGTTTTGCAGTTTGATGTGAAAGTTCGCCGCCTGCTGGACCGTGCCCTGCTTTCTATGGACGACGATGACGATCGTTGGGTGACTTACGAAGAGTATTCATTGATTAAAGACCGTGTTGAATTAGCGGCAAAAGATTATGGACTTGAAGTGATCATTTACATAAACAATCTCTTCCCGGAGTATTACCCCATTGAGTTTCCCATGGGGGTAGATCTGGTGGACGAGATACAGCGCAATCTCGGACATGAGATCACATCTGAGCCCACAAAGGAATGCAGGAATTTCCTTGCTGTATATGATGCCCTTGAAATCATCGACGGGGAGATCTACGTCAGCTTTTATAACTATGAACTCGAAAAGAACCTGACCGTTACGACGAAGCAGTTTTACCCCGCCGCCGATCCGGTCAATTATTTGGAGACGTATGATCTTCACATTCACATTACCAATGATATTGCGCTGTATTTGAAAGAACTGGTGAAGATCCGGAAGAATTCCCCGAGATCCATCAGCTTCAGTATGACAAAAGGCGCGATCAGCGATCGCAATATCGTCTCCCTGTGCGCATATTGCCAGCATAATGGAATCGCGGTCTCAAGAAATGCCGATCCTCTGGCAGCTCTCCATTTTAAAGAAAGCGAGCTGATGGATATTGCAAAGAACCATATCCGGATCCCCAACTTCGAATCATTTCGCAAACTTCGCTTCTATAAAAATCCCGACATCAGCAACGAAGTGGTCGAAATCAGCCAGGCTCAGATCATTGGAGATATTTTGACCCAGGCGGAAAGGGCAATTTCTGAAGATCACGACTACAGGGATATTTTTATCACTGCGTCTACCGGCGCGGGAAAATCTGTGATGTTCCAGATCCCCGCGGTTTATCTTGCAAAGAAGCACAGGAAACTCACGATCGTGATCGAACCGGTCAAGGCCCTGATGCAGGATCAAAAAGAGCAGCTGAATGCAAGAGGTTATTTTAAAGCTGAGACCTTCAATTCCGATCTGATCTCACAGGCTGAAAAAGAAGCGGTCCTGGAGAAAGTGAAAAATGGTGAAACTGATCTGTTGTACCTCAGCCCGGAGACCCTGCTCTCCTACTCCATTGAAACGCTCATCGGCGATCGGGAGATCGGCTTGATCATCATCGACGAAGCCCACATCGTAACCACCTGGGGCGTGGGATTCCGCCCGGATTACTGGTATCTGGGAGGATACATCAGCCGGCTGCGCAGCCAGATCCAAACGCAGCATAACAAAAATAAAAAAGTGATGCATTTCCCGATCTGCGCTTTTACTGCCACTGCAGTGAACGGCGGCCTGGATGATTCAGTAAGCGAAACGATCATCAGTCTTTACATGGAAAACCCCATCAAATATATCGGTTATGTAAAACGGGATGATATCAAGTTTGATATTCACATAAAGTCCCTCGACAAATTGCACAATCCCGATTATGAAGACAGAAAAGCCGGCGATCTGGCGTGCAGAATGAACGATTGGATCAGTTCTCAAACAAAAACGATCGTATATTTCCCCTATGCTTCTTATGCAGGCGACGCTTACAAAGGGATCAAAAGTTTTTCAGGAAAAGATTTCGACCGGGATAAAGTAGCGGTCTACACCGGCAGAAATCTTAACGATCAGAGCGCCGCCGCGCTTGCAGACAGTAAGCGCAGAGCCTTTGAAGCATTCCGCAGCGGCGTGAAGCCGGTCATGCTGGCCACGAAGGCCTTTGGTATGGGTGTGGACGTGAATGATATCGTCAACGTTTATCACTACGCAGTAACCGGAAATCTCAGCGATTATGTGCAGGAGATCGGCAGGGCCGCGCGTAAGTCCGGCCTTACAGGCCATGCCGTCACAGATTACTATTACAACGACATCAGCTTCATGCAAAAGCTGTTTGGTATGTCACAAATTAAACAGTACCAGATCAATCTTGTCCTTTCCGGTATCTATAACACCTATAAAAACAAGAAAGAGAATCGGAGCTTTTTGATCTCTCCCGAATCCTTTACCTATATTTTCACAGGTAAGGATACGGCTAACAACAGCGATAACCAGATCGGAAAGCTGAAGACCTGCCTTTTGATGCTGGAAAAAGACCTGTATGACAAGTTCAATTTCAAAGTCCTGATCTCCCGGCCGCAGGGGATTTTTACCAAAGCATACGTGGTAATACAGGAAGAATACAAGGAGACTGTTCTCCGTTCGGAATACGGGAAGTATTTCTCCTATATTGCCCCTGGGCGTAAAAAAGATGAGCAGACTGATTCCATTTTCATATCCGATATCGGTGATATCTACTCTCTGGATCTGAAGTCTGTCTGGGAGAACCATTATCCCAACTTGTCTTTCCCCCAATTTAAATACTGGTATTTCAACAAGAATCAGAAGGGCAAAGATAAGATAGCCATTATGCCGGAGATCTGTGAAATGTTTTATGTACGGCAGAGGGTTACGGTCGAAACCAAAGATGACCTTCTGCTCTGCGATCTGAGAGATCGTCTGCTGGAAGATTTCGCCTACATCGCGGATACTCTGTATTCTGACTTTAAAAGAAGCTATTTTACATTAGAGGATTTTGCAAAAGCGATCAGCCCAAGATTTGGGATCACAAAAGCGCGGATCATTGTGAATTCTATTTTTCATCTGGCTGATCCCGAGGGAAAATGCGTGAAGTATCGTTCCTACAGCGATCACACGGTCTCGGCGTACACGCTGTCCAACGGTACCTTCAAAGAAATGCTCAATCGCACGGTAACACGTTCTCCCTTCATCAGAAATCTGAAAGGAAATACGAATACCTCGATCTCAAAATTTATGCCCCCTCTGTCCGACGGGAACGATTCTGTGGCCCTGAAAATGCTGTCTATCTTCGACTATGCCACTTACGAAGTAATGGGCGGCGAGGAGCCGGAAATATTCATTCGTTTAAACGATCCGGAAAAGATCCGCCGCATTGTGTTCGGTGAGATAAAGTACTCCAACAGCTACGTTACCAAGGCAAAACAGAAACACGAACGCGAAGTAAAGATACTACGCAGATTCTTTACAGAAACACTTGACAACGCGCAGCGATGGGACTATATAGAGCGATATTTCCTGGGCGACGATGTGCTGTGCGAAGCGGAGACCGTGGTTGAAGAAAAAGTCGAGCTGCGCAGATTCATAGAAAAAGAGCAGTCGTATCAGACCAGCGGCTTTCGGTCCTGGAAGGAAATGCTCTCTTTCTTTGATAAAAATGTCCAATCCATCATCACGGCCCTGGACGAGCAGAATGTTCCTCTTCCCGATTATCTGACGACAGTGATCAAACACGCTCTCTTAAGTGGAGATATCGTTATGTCCTGGGAAGACAGGGGCGTCATCGTATTTGCTGAATCCATCAGCGAAGAAACCGCCGCCATCTGTGAAAAAAAAGGCTGGACCGCCTTTGAATTGCTGTCGCTGGATGCCGCACGGCTGAAGGAGGCGCTGCGATAATGGCGTATATGTATCCCCGTCTGCGTGAAAAAATCAACGCTCCCAATTCCGAGCAGCTTGCTTATGATGAACTGAGCAGACTGCCCAATGATTTTATCATATTTCATTCGGTCCAGTGGGTAAGAAAAAACATCAATCGGAACTTTACCTGGTATGAGAACGACTATCTGATCCTCCATAAAGATTACGGCATTCTGCTGTTAGAAGTCAAAGGCGGACACTGCTACTTTCAGGACGGACTCATGCATCAGCAAAACTCTGTAACAAAAAAAGAAATCGTATTGGACGAGGGGAACGACCCGCTTAGTCAGGCCCAGCGGGGCATCCAGCATTTCAGGAGGGTCATCGAAAAGACCGCTTTAAAATGGGAAGGACGCATATGCATAGAGCCGCTGATCTGGTTTCCTGCCTGTCAATTTGATCCGCACCAGAACCTGCCTGCAAACTATCACGATGTTTCATTTGCCATTCTGGATTCCAGCGTGTTTTCTTCTGAGCCCGGCCCTTCGCTGGAACAGCGGCTTAAAGCCGTCTATCTCGGTTACGGAGCGCGGCAGAAAACAGTTCTCACCGATCAGCAGGTGGAATCGATCAAGAATATCATCGCTCCTGATTTCGATCTCACGCCGTCTCCCAGCATATTAAAGACCGAGATCGACAATGCTTTTATCCGATTGACCAACGAGCAGTCCGTATTGCTGGATTACATAGAAGAACAGCGGTATGCCGCAATTCAGGGAGCTGCCGGCACAGGCAAAACGATGATCGCACAGATGGCGGCAGAACGATTTGGCAGACAGGGCCGCAGAGTTTTGTTCCTGTGTTACAATTCTTTTTTATACCGCTATCTGAAAAATAATTGCCCGAAAGAAAATGTAGATTACTACAACGCAGATACCTTTGCCGCAGAATTTTGCCGGGGCGAAGCCGGAAACGCAGAAAAACGGCTGCGTGCTTATGAACAAATCGATATCGACCACTTCCCGTATGACGATATCATCATCGACGAAGCGCAGGATCTGGGCGATAAAGAGATCCTGTTCTTTAAAGATCTGTGTGAACTTCGCGACAGTCATTGTTTTGTCTTTTATGACAAGAATCAGATCGTCACATACGACAGATCCACGGGCAAAGACAGTAAAGAAGATCTGACCTGGATCGCTCAGTCGGAATGCCGGCTCCTTCTGTCTAAAAATTGCAGGAACACCATGGAAATAGCAAAGACCGCCTATAGCGTCATCGATTACGACGTCCTGCAAAAAATGAATCATATTTCGGGTGAGCCGCCGACGATTGTATTTGCAGAAAAAGACGCCGTGCACAAGCTGGGCGCGATCGTACAGTTTTATCTGGATCGTGGATTCAAACAGGAAGAGATCGCTGTCCTGACTATGAAAACTGAGGACAGATCAATCTTGAAGGGCGTAAAAAGACTGGGAGGGATCGCTTTCGTAAACGCTCCCGAAGATGCCGGCGTGTTATTTACAACAGCAAGAAAATTCAAGGGGCTTGAAAACAAGGTCATCATTATCACCGATATCGACGAAGGGTGTTTTGCAGATCCCGCAATGAAAAAGGTATTCTACGTGGCATGCTCTAGAGCAACACAGCGATTGTCGTTAATGATAAGCGGCGGCCCCCAGCAGATCGACCGGATCGCAGCGGCAATTCCCGGCGCAGGATTCTCCGGAAAGGGAAAGATCATACTAAAGACTAAAACAATGGCGTTAAAGGTGTAGGCGGACATATCCAAGATGTCCGCCTTTTGCGTTGTTCCCTGTTTTCCTACCACGCGGCGACAACGCCGTCGGTCCTCGGTTCGCTTCCTCCCACCAGCACTCCGTTTTCCGTTCGCCAGATGATCTGTCCGCGGCCGAAGTCCGTAAAATCCGTGGGGATCGTCACCTGGTGACCTCTGCGGATCAGTCCCTCGACGATTGCAGGCGAGACCTCCCGTTCGATGGCCACGCGCCTTCCCTCCGTCCACTGCCAGCGGGGAGCAGAAAGAGCCTCCTGCGGATCCATGTGGAAATCCACCGCGTTCATCACCATTTGCACATGCCCCTGGGGCTGCATAAATCCGCCCATCACGCCAAAGGGGCCTACCGCCTTCCCATCCCTGGTCATGAAGCCTGGAATGATGGTGTGATACGGCCTTTTTCCCGGTGCCAGGCAGTTGGGATGACCCTCCTTAAGTGAAAAATTACATCCCCGGTTGTGCAGCGCGATGCCTGTACCTGGCACCACAAGACCCGATCCAAAGCCCATATAATTGCTCTGGATATAGGAAACCATGTTTCCATCCCCGTCCGCCGTACATAAATATACGGTGCCGCCCTGCTCGGGTTTTCCCGGACAGGGTTCCGCCGCCCTGTCTGAAATCAGCGATCTGCGCTGATCAGCATATGTTTCCGAGAGCATGGCCGCTACGTCAGCTTCCATATAACCGGGATCGGCGATGTGCGCCAGTCCGTCAGCAAAAGCCGACTTCAGGGCCTCGATCTGATAATGATATGTATCCTCCCGTTCTCTGCCCGTAAAATCATATCCGTTCAGAATATTCAGGGCCATCAGCGCCACCATCCCATGGCCGTTGGGCGGCAGCTCCCAGACGTCGTAGCCCCTGTAATTTACAGAGATCGGATCCGTCCACTGAGGTTGATATTGGGCCAGATCTTCTTTTCTGATAAAACCTCCGGCGGCTCTGGAAAAGCTGTCGATCTCTTCCGCCAGCCCGCCCCGATAAAAGTCCTCCCCGCCGCTCTCCGCGATCCTGCGAAGCGTTCTTCCGTGGTCTGCGCTGCTCCACACTTCTCCCGCCCGGGGCGCTCTTCCTTCCGGCGCGAATGTCTCAAACCAATGGCGGAAAAAATCATCCTTCATATGCTCGCAGCTTTCCCCAAAGGCCCTGTCCCACAGCCGCGAAACGACAGGTGAAACAGGAAAGCCCTCCTCTGCGTATCCGATGGCCGGCTTCAATAATTCTTCAAAAGGCAGTCTCCCGAACCGCTTTGACAACGCCGCCCAGGCCGAAGGCGCGCCCGGCACGGTAACGGGGATCCAGCCATACTGCGGAACATTGGAATATCCCATGGCGCGCAGGGCTTCCGCGTCTATTCCCGCCGGCGCCGGCCCGCTGGCGTTTAAACCGTGAAGCCGCTCCTTCATCCATACCAGCGCAAAAGCGTCGCCGCCGATCCCGTTGCTGGTGGGCTCCACCACCGTCAGACACGCTGCGGCAGCCACCGCCGCGTCCACGGCATTCCCGCCGCGTTTCAAGATATCCAGTCCCGCCTGGGCCGCCAGCGGCTGGGACGTGCACACCATCCCTTTTTTGCCGAACACAGCGCTACGTCTCGTGGGATATTCTGAATATAACGAATCAAATCTCATGCGTTCACTCCTATTTTTGTTACTTTATTGTCATTTCGTGTTGTCCAGATTATCATAATAACTGATCTGTCACTTAGCCTTACACTGTTACGCATTTACTTATCTTTCACATACACATGTGGACGCTCCACATAGTCTTTAACCTTGAACTCACCAATGTGGTCATACCTTCCAGCGGAAGCTTGAAATGTATTACTAAAAATCGCTCGTATTAAAACCCAAATAACATATTGGATCAGCTTCATATCTATTCATAAGCTTTAATACTTTGTCAATGCAAATAAGAAACTCTTCTATATCAATATATTTATTTTTGAATGATTTTTTATAATAGTTAGGTTTACAATTATAAATGCAATTTCCTTCAATGTGTACCGAATATTCAGTATCCTCTGCTCTTTTATAATTAGAAGTTAGTAATTTTCCTCTCGTCACATCCATTGAATCGGGTAAATCATCATATTGCATTCTATAGCCTAAATATCCATCTTCTAAACTTAATATTCCATTATGCCAATATTTTTGTGGTATATCATTATAAATATTACTCATATCTATATTTTCTATTGAAAAATTTAGTTTCTTACAAACAAGATATGTCCCTAACAGATCCATTTCCCCAGCAAATACTTTTTGGGAATACGGCCTTCCTATTCGTTCATCGGTTAACATCTTATTCTGTGCTAATTTTATAAGAGCGTTTTTAAAATCAGACATAGAGAGATCTGATTTGACTTCTATAATAGCATTTACCTCTTCTATCGGAAAAAATTTAACAAAGCTATCGTTTATTACAGGACTAGCGTTAGTGTTATAGACTAATATATCGCACTGTGTACTTATTTTATCATTTGAAGTTATGATAAAACCTTCTGCTATTGAAAAACTTCGATTCAACACTAACCTTAACAGTTCTTTTAATGTTTCTTCTCTATATTTACCAAACTCGCCAGGATGTATAAGATTTCTATTATTTTTAAAAATAGTATCCGCATCTATTCCGAATGTATTGTAAAAGTTATCAATCCTTCTCTTAATTATTGTACTATAAATTACATTTGCCATTTTCATACACTCATTTAAATTTTAATCCATATACCTATTTATCTAATTTTTTACTTCTACTCTATAAAACAGTCTATTCCTTCTTCATTTTCAAATACACTTCGGCAGTTGCCCCTAAACGTGCTCTGGCAAATCTACCAATACCCTTAGAACCCGCTAGTATTCTTCTTGAATCTTTACCTTCTTCAATAATATATTGTAGCTTTTCCATCTGGAGACGCTACCTATATCATAACATTACAGTGTATTGAAGGTGTAAAGAATAGCAGCTATTATTTTGCACTACGATCTGTTTTATATCACTTACACTCATTTTCATTTATATCTCAATACAGTCATTTTTCGTCTGCTAACCTTGAATCTTTCCATATCATAAATATCTTTCTTCATCTGTGAAAGGGTTAAAACCGACAATTTTTTGCCCTGTTTTTCGCTCGACTCGCGCCCAAAACCACTATATCTTCTGGTTCAAGTCTCTATTTTTTCTCAAAACCACAATGCCGCATCATTATCACCGTCTCCACATGTCCCGTCGGTAAACTCCAGATCGTTTCGCGTGGAGACGACGGTGCCCGGCAGATCGCCGATGCCGTCCTTGCTGTCTGCCATGCTTGCCGTACTGTTGAAGCCCGCCACCCTGCCGTACAGATGGATCTCTTCATCCCCTTCCACGTTTCCGCTCTTATCTGTCTTCACCCGGTAGACCAGAATGCCGTCCCCGTGCTCCGCCGCCGCTCCGTCTGTAACGCCTCTGCGGTACTCGATGGCAAAGTACTCGTTGCTGCGGCTGGTGGGGATCTTGTAGCCGTTGATCCCGTTGGCCGGATTCGGTTCGTTTACATCGTAGAGGGTGTACGTCCCGCTTTTCGTGATCTCCCCGAAGGTGCCCGTATTGAAATAGCGGATCCGCTGAGCCAGGAAGGTACTGCCGTATTCGCTGTGGTCCGACTGAATGTCCCAGTCTCCCACCGGCAGATAGGAGCTTCCCACCAGCCAGCTGTACCACTGGTCATTGCTGTACAGGTCCGGCAGCCCCAGGGTGTGCATGAATTCATGCACCATGGCGGATTTGTCGAACGCGGCCCCTATGACGTTAATGTTCGCTTTGGAATAGATGAAGTTGCGCACATAGCTGTCGGCCCGCTTTCCGCGAATCCGCACATTCTTGTTCCACATGGACCACTGGTGGGCCTGAGAGCCGTCTCCAGAGCTCATGTAGTAGAAAAAGGCGTTGGACTTTGTCGGACCCCACAGGAACATACAGTTGTCGATACGCCCGTTGTTGTCGTAGTCCAGAATAGCGTCCTCGGGTATGCTGGCCTCCACCGCCTGCAGCGCCTTGGCCTGCACATCCTTAAACCAGATGTTATCGCTGAAGTCCGCGTCGCCGGCCTTCGTGTCGCATTCATAGGACACCATTTTTGTATTGTCCGACGAGGCCGAGGTATAGATGGGCTTGGCTAATATACCGTTGTAGCTCACCTTCTGCACGAACTGGTTCAGAGACGGGTCCTCCGCGTAATCCCCCGCGTTCTGGGCGTTGTACCACTCGTTTAAGTTGATCTGGCTTCCGTCCAGCAGCGTCACCACCGGATTGGCGGTCGTGCCGGAGACGAACTCCTTCTCCCCCTTGAACCGGATGAACACCACCAGCTCCGCTCTCTTGCGCAGCGCCGAGCTCTCCGTGGTCCCGTAGGCCGCGCTGTCCCAGGCTGCCGGGAACATCTGCGGCGCTGCGGTCAACAGCAGGCAGGCGCAGAGGAGCAGGGCCAGTCTTCGTTTCATTCGCATGGCGATCGTTGTTCTTTGCTTCATGTGTTTCTCCTCTCCCTACTGCTTTTCATAGACATTTGTCGTATCGATCCACTGGTTAAACTGAAACGTCTTCGACGCTCCATAGGGCGAGCCGTTCAGCATGGGCTGCACCTTGATCCAGCTCAGGTGCCAGTCCGCTCCCGCCCATTTCATATCCGAACGGATCCGGATCTTCTGCAGCGTTCCGATGGCGTTGTTGAAGGTGATCGTCACCTGATCCGTGTCTCCCCGCTCAAAGGCGTTTCCGCTGATCAGCTCGTTGAATTCCCGCTCGTTGGTGATTCCCTTGTCCCCCACCAGCTGCACGTAGATGTTGGAATCCGTTCCCGCAAGGAACTTGTCCGTGGTCTTGATGGTGAACTGATACTGGGTAATGGCGCTGGCGTCCACCGAGAAGGTGTGCCAGTTCTTGTCCGTGATCCATTCCTTCATCACGAAGGTCGTTCCCCCGCTCTGCACCTGATTCTGGAAGATCGGATCCACCTGAATGCTTTCCACCAGCCAGTCCGGCCCCACTCCGCTCATATCCGAGCGCAGCTGCAGCTGCCTGATCGTTCCGATGTTCTTATCGAATTTGGCGGTCACCGTGTGGGTCGTCCCCTTCTCGAAGGCGTTTCCGCTGTACAGACCCGTCAGCTCCCTCTCCTCCGTGGTTCCGCTGCTTCCGATGAGCTTCACATAGATATCCGCGTCCGTTCCTGCAAAGGTGTCCGAGTTGGAGGTCTTCACCGTCAGACGGTATTCCCTGCTCTCCGACGCATCCCTGGGTTCTCCGGCGTAGGTCCTCCACTGGGTGTCGTTGATCCACTCGTCGGCGATGAATTCGGTCCCCGGCATCACCTCGCCGTTGACGATGGGTTCCGCCTTGATCTTCGAGAGCTTCCAGTCCGCTCCCACCCAGCTCATATCCGAACGCACCATGATCTTCTGCATCGTTCCGATGTTCTTGTCGAAGTTGACGATGACCTCATGGGTCGTATCTCTCTCGAAGGCGTTGCCAGCATAGAGCTCGCTGATCTCCCGCTCCGCCGTCTCTCCGTTGGTTCCGATCAGCTTCACGTAGATATCAGAGTCCGTTCCCGCTCCCAGATCGCTTCCCGTGGTCACCGTCAGCTTGTACTGGGTGCTGTTTCTGGGCACTGTGGTGAAGATCCGCGTGTTCTTGTCCGCGATCCACTCCCCGATCTGGAAGGTGGTCTCCTGGCTTCCTCCCTTCTGCTTCACTTTGATCCAGTCGGGATACCAGTCCGCACCCGCCCATCTCATGTCGGAGCGCACCTGGATCTCCTTCACCTTGCCCACGTCGCAGTTGAACAGCACGTCGGCCTGATCCGTCTTTCCCTTTTCAAAGGCGTTTCCGGAGAAGCTGGGATTGATCTTTACCTCGTCCGTCGTTCCGTAGTCGCCGATCAGGCGCACGTAGATGTTGGAGTCCGTCCCCGCCAGCGCCACGTTTCCGGTCTTCACCGTCATGGTGTATTCGCTGCCCAGGCTGATGGTGCTCTCGTAGGAGTTCAGCGCCCACTGGTGTACCTGGAAGGACGCCTCGTTTGTGACCGCTCCTTTGGCGTCCTGCTGCCCCACGGTGATGCTGGTGATGTACCAGTCCGCCGTGCTGGCGCTTCCCGCCGCCCTGTACTGGATCCGTTCCACCGCTCCCACGTCTCTGGTGGCGATGGCGTAGGCGGTCTCACTTCCCGCCGCCGGCTTTTCGCCTTTTTCTCCGAAGGGGTTAATGGTGAACCAGTCGCCCTCTCCCTTGCTTCCGATCAGCTTCAGCTTCAGATCAAAGGCTTCTTTTGTATACCTGTCGGTGGCCCGGGCTCCGAAGAGCTCGGCTCCCGTTTTCACGATAATTCGGTAATTGGGGGTCTGAAGCTGAGGCGCCTCGCCCACTCCCGTCATGGTGTACGGATCGGCGCTGGTCCCGCTTCCCCCAAGCAGCATCCGCGCTGCGTTGACGCAGATCATGGGCCGCACCCCCGCGTCGGACCAGCGGGAGCCCTGGGTGTTGGTTTTCAGCGTCTCATAGCCGCTGCCGTCCGCCAGGGCCAGCATGCCTTTGGAGTTGTCTCCGCTGACTCTGGTGCGGATCCAGTAGTTCTGGCTGCACTTTTTGACGTCCGCTCCCACCGCGGCCGCGGCGGCCTCCAGCTCTGTCTTCGAGGGCACGCCCACCGTGTAGCGGCCTGTCTCCGTGGGACTTGCGCCGCCGTCCACATAGGTGTTCCACTGACCGTTGATCAGCACCTGCTGTTCCTGCTCGCCAAACCGCTTCAGGAACTCGCCGTTGAGATATGCGCACACCCGGGAGGTGTCCCAGATGTTGTTGGTATCTGCGTACAGCATGGCCGCCGGACAGTTTTCCGCCAGCAGCATGGTCTCATTCTGGCTGGAGGCGTCGATCACTCTCCAGATCATGCCCCCCAGTCTGAGATACTCCCCGTTCTGCAGCCTGGCTTCCGCGGAGGAAGCCCCGGACGTGCTGTTGACGCTGCTATTGGAATTGGCGTTTCCTGCCCCGGCGCTGCTGTACAGCTGCCGCAGCTGCTCCTGAGTCAGGGCGCGGTCATATAGGGCCACCTCATCCACCTGCATGTCGGAGAACCGTTCCATGTTACTGCCGTTTCTCCACGCCCCAAGGCTGAAACCGCCATCCAGATTCAAAGTCTGCACGGCTGATAAATCGATGGTTTTGACAAGTTCTCCATTTTTGTATGCCAGCAGCTTCTTTGCGTTTTTGTCATAGGTAAAGGCGTAGTGGACCCACTGGTTCAGGTCTTCGCTGCTGGCCGGCATGGCGGATTCCGCCGCCGGAGACGCCCCGTTCAGGTCCCAGTTCAGTCCCTTTCCCGAGCGATGGATGTGGACCAGTCTCTGCGTCCAGCCGTTGCAGGAAAACAGAGACCTCAAGCTTCCACCGGCAGGATAGGACCGTTCCTTCACCCACATGGCGATGGTGGCCTGTTCCAGACCGTCGGGGCCTTTTCCAGACACGTAGGCGCTGGTTCCGTTCAGATCCAGCACCTGTCCCCGCTGCCCGTCCTGTGTCAGCGTTCCGTTTACGATGGTCCCCGCCCGTCCGTTTCCGCTGGCGTCTGGCACCGTACCGTTTGACGCCTGGTCAAAATTCCAGTCCAGCACCGGGACCGGCATGGTTTCCGCGCCATAGACCGCTGTCCCCGCTTCTGCCTGCGAGAACAGCCCTGCCGGCGCCGCGGAACCGAAAACCAGAACCAGCGCCAGACAGATCGGAAGCAGTCGCCTTTTCCAACTGCCTGCTTCTTTCCCTTTCATGTGTTCACTCCTTTTCACTCACCCTGTGCCCCGCCGTATTCCCGTTCCGTCTCTGCCTGTCCGGGCGATACCATGTCGCTCCGGTCAGGTTGAACGAACCGCGCCGGTACACCTGTCGGCCTTTCTTCCGGCCGATCTCTCTTTTATACTGCGGTTTCTATCTTGATATCCGGCGGAAAATGTGGGTTTTCCGCTGATGGTAACGCGTTGCTTTGCATGGACGGCCCGCTTTTGGGGCATACTGATTCTATGCGTTTCCTTTCTTATCGTTAAATATAGGATTTAACGAGATCGTCCTCGGAATCCTTGTTTTCCAACGTTCCTTTCTCCTTTGACCAGAAAATCTGACGGCGTATTGAAGAGATCTGCGGAGCTGCGCAGAGAAAGTTCAGGCGGTTGACACAGGCTTTTTTATGCTCTGCAAAAGAGTGTACATAGATCTGCATGGTGATGCTCCCGCTGCTGTGGCCCAGATATTCGCTGAGACTCTGCACGTCCATGTTGTTCTCGATGCACCGGGTGGCGAAAGTGTGCCGCAGGCAGTGGAAATTGGCGTCCTGGATCCTGGCCTTTTCCAACAGTTTTTTGAAGTGGTATTGATAGGTGCGGGGTTCGATCAGTTTTCCCCTGTGGACAAAGACAGGCTCTGTTTCCCCTTTCCTGCATCGGGGCAGCTGCTCATAATATCGCTTCAGGATCAGCATCAATTCACTCTTGATGGGAATTGTACGCTGGGATTTCTTGCTTTTCGGCGGTCCCACGTGTAGCCCCCGGGAACCGGACCCGCTCCCGCAGGGATTCAGTCTCTGGACTGTCCTCCTTACATTGATCCGCCCTGTGTGGAAGTCCACGTCCCGCCACTGCAGGCCGGACAGCTCCCCCACGCGAAGACCTGTGTACAGCGCAAAGAAAATTCCCATGTACAGCCCGCTGCATGGATCTGTCTCAAAGCCTTCGCACAGCTGTTCCTCCAGACTGCGCTGCTCGTCCACGGACAGTACGCGGGCCTCCCGTTTCCCCGCCCTGTGGGACTTGGCCGTTCTGCGGCGGGGCGGCTCGGCGATGTAGCCTTCTTCCGCAGCGTAACGAAGCATATGAAAGCAGATCAGCATGATCGTCTCCACTACCGACGCCGACAGCCCGCCTCTGCCGTCCAGCCTGCCGCTGCGCAGTTTCTCCGCACGAAATTCATCCAGCATGCCCATGGTCAGCCGGCGCAGCGGCACGCCGCCAAGAATGGGATCGATATGCTTTTCGATGTGTCTGCGATACTGCTCCAGCGTGGAAACTCTCATATCCGGGTCGGAAGCCCGCCAGCGCAGCCATCTGACAAAGCATTCCTCCACTGTGATTGTGCTTTGCCGCCCTTCTGCCTTCCTTCCGCGGACTGCAGCCACGGCCCGCCGTTCCCTGGCTTCCCGGTAGGTGGCGGCGTAAACGGACGCATACCGCGCCTTGCCTGTGATCTCGTCGTATCCGCTGATATAGCGGGCCTCCCAGCGCCCGTCGCTCCGATGATAGATGTTTTCACCTTTTCTTGACATATTTTTGACCTCCTTTTATTTCCTCTTTAAGGTATGGCAATCAGTGTACCATGGCGCTCTGAGAACTCCTAAAGAAGCGCCCGGCGTCTGACGGCAATTTTGACGGCGAATAAGCAAAAATAGGCTGTACAATATTTCCATAAATATTAAATTTAAATAATTTAACTGATTTTTTCTGATATCAGTCTACAAAATTCGACCGGTTTCTATTTACAAAAGTGGTTTTTGTGACTATAATGTGACTAGGATCACAGAAAAAACACAAAAATTATTCTCGTTAAATCCTATATTTAACGAGATTTTTTATCTGTTTTAGAGTTTTTTTAGAAATTAATTCGTTTTAGACAATTATAAAACCCGCCCCCCTTTCCTGGGAAGGGGGGCGGGCTGAACGGGAAGATATTGGCCTGAACAGGATAGTCTGCAGGCCGCCAATTCATATTATATATTACGATCAACTCTCTACGATCTGCCTTATATCAGGTTCTTCTTCCAAATAAACATCATATTCTGCTCCACAGATACGCTTCCTTAAACTGATTATACATAGTCTTGCCAATGGGAATGATCCTGCCGTCTTTCAGCAGTATTTCATAGCGCTTGAATCTCTTGATATGTGCAGTATTGACGCAGAAACTCTTGTGGCATCGCAGGAAGCGGGTATCGGGCAGAAGCCGGCTCCACTCCGTGAGTCCGCCTGAAACAGAAATACTGTCTTCCGCCGTATGCACGGTGACCCTGTTATGCAAGACTTCCAGATAAACGATATCCATCCATCGTATCTGTCTTGTTTCCGAGTTAAAGCGCAGTTTAATGAATTGGTTCTCAAAATGCTTCTCATAATGGTACCGTATCGCCTCCGCCAGCTTTTCTCTGCGCGGCGGCTTCATTACATAGCGCAGAGCCTGTACCTCGTAACCCTCCAGCGCGTAATCCCCGCAGGAGGTCAGAAAGATGATATCTGTGCCGATTCCTTCCGCGCGCATCTTCTTTGCCAGCGCGACTCCATTATTCTCCACACTGGCTCCCTGACCGTTTCTTTCCTGCTCCAGAATAATATCGAGGATCAGCAGCGAATACTGTTGCGGATCCTTTCTCAGGGAGCTCAGCAGCGCGTCACCCGTCAGAAAAACGTCCACGTTTCCTTCTTCTATATGCAGATCATTTAAAATCCCTGCGACCATTTCGCTTATTTCCCCGCCCCAATGTTCTTCGTCGTCGCACACCGCGATCTGATACATGGCTCGCTCACCCCCTTCGTCGCTCTAGAATTACCAAACATTTCCGCGTTGTTCCCTTTGCCTTCCTATGATACCCTTTTATCGAAAGGAGTACATAAACGATGCGTTTCATTTTTTTTGCAAAAAATTCCATGGCTGTACCGTATTTTTCTTTCCTTCTTTCTCTGATTTTGTGTCTCACTCCCACCTTGTCCATTGCTGCTCAATATCCTGCCATGACCGGTGAAACCGGCGAAGACAGCGGTATGCTGGATGACGATGCGGAATCGGAGCAGACAGATCTGGTCTATAGTTTTTCGGAACTGACCGCTTGGCTGTCCTCTCATCCAGAAGGCGGTTCTGTTCAGGCGGCCTCCGACCTTGTCTGCGATAAGAGTCAGCTCATAACGATCAGAAATCCTGTTTCCATCGACATGAATGGATTTACTTTGTGGATCCCTGACGACCTTGTTCTGATCTTCACCGGAGACTTTACTTTTTTTACAGAAGGCAGCTCTCAGCCGATCTTTGACGTGGGAATGAATGGAGTTCTCGGACTCAATTATACGTCTGTTATCGCTCGGGGCCCGGGCGCGAGAGCGGTGCTTCTGCGAAACCCGGACGGTTTAAGAACCGGCAACTCCTCAATATCCGCCATCGGTGCGGACTCCGTGGCTCTGGAGGCTCCGGACGGGATCTCCACATCCATTCTCTGGCTCAGCGCCTCCGGACCGGGCAGCGCGGCCCTTCGCACCTGCGGTCCTGTTTCCCTGTTTTACAGCGACCTGTCAGCCGACGGTTCTGCTATCTGGACTGCAGACGACGCTGTTCCTGTCTTTCTCGATACCTGCCGCGTATCCCCCGCAGTGGATCAGGCTGCCGTTACGACCACTGCGTTTACCGTGACCTATCCTCATATCTCCACCATGTTTGTGCCGATCCCCTTTGATCCGGATATCGACGGGGACCTCTGCCGGATCGTTCTGAATCATGAACTGAAATACGGATCGGATATGATCGAAGTGGAACCGATCTGGAATTCCGTATCTATACCGGATCGCCCGGGCTTCCACACCCTTACCATCCCTTATACGCACTGGCTGCCGCAGGTGCCCCTGACGGGGGGACGGCCTCTGGAGGCGCCCGCATGGTTATATCCCAGGGATTCGCCTGTTCTCACCCATGCCAACCCGCTTCCCACTCAGGCCAGGATCACGCTGAAAGGCAGGAATATCTCACCGAAGGAGAAGTACCGGCTCTGGTGCAGCGCCGGAGAGGGCGATACCTGGCAAGAATGGAAGGAGTGGACCGAACCGGTGGATTATGCTGGAAATCAGCTGGCTGTGGAGAAAAAATTCATCCTGTCTGAAAAGATACGCTTTCAGCTGGAAAGGGAGGACGGCGTCAACTCCAATATTCTGGAGATCTCTTTTTCAAATGGCAGGGCGGAATCAAAGCCCATAGAGGGCGACCGGGATCTCAGCGACAGAGATCCTCAGCCGCCGGTCTCTTCCCGTCCTGATCATGGAAAAGGGGACGGCGGCGGAAGCTCTGCCTCCGAACCTGCCCCAGTCCCGCTCCCCGACAGCGGTTCCGGATCTGAAACTGAACTGGAACCCAGTCCTGACGCTCCCGGCTTCAGCGATCCTGACAGTCTCAGCGGGCCCCCATTCGGCGACTCCGGCGCTCCGGGCTTTGAAGGGAAACCAGTCCCGGCGATACGGGATCCCGGCACCCTTCCGCCCTTGATTTCGCCTTCCGACGCTTCCGGACCTGCGCACCATGCCCCGCGTATCCCTGAGCAGACCCTGCCGTCCGGCCCTATGGCTTCCTCGCCGTCCGGCGAAAATACCGGATCCCAAAGCCCTTCTCCTGATTCTGGAACCGGATCGTCCGCAGGGGAGTCCAACGCCCCTCTCGGGAAACTTGTATTCATACCCGCAGCCATGGCCGCGGCGGTTTTTCTCCTTCTTACCCTTTTAAGCCGCCTTCATGGAAAGAAGTAAGATGTGTTAAAACTGCACGCTCTGCCGGGATAGGGGGGCCAGGAGCTGTCCTGGCTGCTTCTTCCCCAACGTCCTCATTTATCTGTATTTCTCATTATACAAGGAGGCTACTACTTGAACAATCATAAGCGAATTGCCTGCGCCTTCCTTTTTTTAGTAATCCTTTGTGTCTGCGGCGCTTTGCTTTGTCTAAAGGTAATATACGATAATAAATATACCCTTCCCTCCCTTCCCATCCGAAGCGGTCAGCCCTCCCTAACCGCCGCGGATTTGAACCGGCAGCCCCTGTACTTTCTCATTGACGGCTGGGAGTATTATCAATACAAATTTCTTTCTCCCCAGGAACTGGACGAAGGCGGTATTCAGCCGGACGCCACGGTTTTTATCGGTCAGTACGGCGGTTTTGAGCTTGAAGGAGCCGGTTCTTCTCCCCACGGATGCGGTACGTGGCGTAAGCGGATCCGGATCGATGGGACGGCTGAGTCTCCGAAGCTTTATGCTCTGGACATGACAGAGATCCCTTCGGATTTTTGTCTCTGGATCAACGGAAAACTGATGGTCAGATCCGCCGGTAAGGCTTTCTCCCCAGATCCCGGGGATCTTCGAGATCCCCGGGATCTTCCGGCGTCTTCCCACGGCGGCGCCGATCTGGTCCGGCCGTTCATTGATGCGAAGCGCGGCTCTATTGTGGTATTTCAGGCCGCCGATATGATCGAGATCGTTGTCGCCGCCAGGGACGACACGCATTTTTACAGTGGTTTCACATACCCTCCGGCCCTGGGCGCTCCGCAAGCGGTTATAGGACTGCAGAAGCTGCGGCTCTTCATCGCGGCTTTTCTCTGTGCCGGTGCATTGCTCACATCTCTTCTCTACCTGACTGTGGGACTGCGGGTCGGACTGGGAAAGTCTGCCTGCCTTTACGGGATGCTTTGCCTGTGCTGTATTCTGACCCGGGCCTCCCTGCCTGTTTCACTCCTTCTTGGCCATGCTCTTGAGACCCAGGAGATCGAGCGGATCGGCCTTTATGGCGCTCTCTCGCTGATTCTGATCCTCCAGCAGAGACTATGCGGCCTGCCTTCCGTCATCTGCAGGCTGACCCTCTCCGTGGGCGTCTCCATGTGTCTGTGGAGCTTCCTGTTCCCGCGCTTTTTCATGGGTGACGACCTTTCCTCCATGATCCTGTTCAGCCGCACGTTTACTCTGTACAAATGGGCTGTCTGCGCCGCTCTTTTTCTCGGGCCCCTCTGGGTGCTCAGACCCTGCAGGGCGCTTAAGACCCTATTCCCTTTTTCGCCTCCCCAAACATCTCAGCCCCCCGGGTCTCCTGATCTGCTCTGGCCGAAGCGCAGAAGATTACCAGTGGAGGGATCATATTTCTCTCCCGATTCCTCCGATCGTTTAAACCCCTGGAAAATAACGATCCTGATGAGCGGTTCACTGGTTTTTTGCATGGCTCTGCTGATCGATCGTTCATTCACTATGTACGAACCCATTATACTTACCTGGCCCGCAGAGACAGCCATATACATACAGACCTTCCTCTGCTTCGCGGTTCTCATCTCAGACACCGTGGAAGTGTATCATAACAGCGTACAGGCCATGGAACGGGAGCAGATCGCCCTGTATCTGGCCCGCGTCAGAACAGAACGCTGCGAAGAGCTGACTAATTACAGCAGAGATCTGCGCCGGATCAAACACGAGACAAGAAGCGGCCTGCTGCGCTTTCGCCACCTGTGCCGGACCGGACAGAACGAAAAGCTCATGACAGCCATCGACAAAGAGTTGGACTCCATACCGGAAGGTCGTTTCTTCTGTGCAAACGAGCTGGTCAACTCGATCCTCTCCGCTCAGCTCTTCCGGGCAAATGACTGGGGCGTCGCCGTCGACTTCGACGTTTCCTCACTACCTCCTTCTCTTCCATTTGACGAGGGAGATCTCTGCACCCTGCTGGTCAATCTTCTGGATAACGCCATTGAAGGGGCAGTGAGCGCAGGAGCGGCCGCAGCGGAAAAGAAAGATCCCCATCTGACTTTTTCGATGAGGATCGATGATTCCTATCTTTCTGTTCATTGTGTCAACAGCGCTCCTTCCGTCGGCGAGGATCTGCCCACCACGAAAAAAGACAGATGCGCCCACGGATTCGGCATACCCCTGATCCGGAAGATCACAGACAAGTATGAAGGTCTGTTCAGCGTCCGTTACAACGGGGATCTAAAGCTTTTTGAAGCCCGGATCCTTCTGCCGCTGCAAGGATGACCCCATCGCCATTCCGGCAGTGTGCGGCTGTTATGTCACTGCATATCAGCAGGCCGCCAATCCGGCGTGCTGATCCTTTACAGATGGTACGCGTGGGTTGCGGCGGCGCGGCGTACGGCTGGTCATACGCCTCTCATGCAGCGCGAAATTTATTTGTGGTACGTCTCATTCTTATTGATCTTGAAGGCGCGGTAGATCTGTTCGAGGAGAATGACACGCATCATCTGGTGCGGAAACGTCATGGAAGAGAAGGACAGCCTGAGATCCGCCCGGGCAAGCACCTCCGGCGAAAGTCCCAGAGATCCCCCGATGATAAACGTCACATCGCTTTTTCCCTCTATCCCCAGGGAATCCAGCTTCTCCGCCAGTCCCTCCGAGGAAAGTGCCTTTCCCTTCACATCGAGGGCTATGACATAGCCGCCTGGCTTTATGCGCTTTAAAATATTCTTTCCCTCAGACTCCTTGACCCCCGCCTCCTCCGCTGCAGAAGCGTTGTCCGGCAGTCGTTCTTCTTTTAGTTCGTCTATTACTAATGTACAATATTTATTGAGACGCTTTCCATACTCTGCGATGGCCTCCCGCCAGTATCCTTCCTTTAACTTGCCGATGCACACCACTGTAATATTCATATTTCCCTGCTTTCCCTCTTCTTTTATGAGTCTTCCTTGTCCTCCCTCCCCCATCCTGTGTCATTTCGTATGGAGGAAAGGCGGAAAGATCCATGTCTCTCCACTTTTATCTCAACTAGTATAACATATAATAGCCTTTTCCTCCTAGGATAATCCCAGTCTCGTGTCACGGTTCAGCGGCGGCATCCGGCGGTCTCTGCATTCAGCTTGAAAATCGGACGTCTCTACATTGGCCGGCATCTCAGTGGTCTTTCCGTTCAGCTGGCGGCCGGGCGTTCTATTCGTTCAGGAGGCAGCCCGGCGGTCTCTTCATTCAGCCGGAGACTCGGACGTCTCTGTATTCATCTGGCGGTCCAGCGTCTCTGCATTGGCCGGCGGCCCGATCTCCTGCCCCTCGACCGATCGCGTAGGTGAAAATCGCAAAAAAATCGCGGTTTTGCATAAATAAAGGACTTTTGGCCTGTTTTTCTGTATTAATTTTCCATAAAATGAGCAATACTAAAAATAAATTGTGATTCTCACCTATTTTTCCAACAAATTTAGGTGAGATCTCGATTTTTTCTTCATATTCACCTACGCCCGACACTTCGGCCATCCTATTCCCCCACGCCCGACATTCCGACCATCCCATTCACCCACGCCCGGCGCTACCACCATCCTCCGCAGCCAAAACCGAATCCCTCGCTCCTGCTATTGCCGCCCTCAAAGACTAAAAAAACCGGGGAACTGAACCTCCCCGGCCTTTTTACACTATCTAAATCACTATTAGATCTATTATTAGCGATTAACGATTTAATCCACGATGCACAGCCTCTATTCCGATCTGACCCCACAGTGCCTGCAGGCTGATCACATAGTCTGCGTGGTGCTGGCTGCACGCGATCTCCATTCTATCTGCACACCGCCTGCATTCCTTTTGCGATCTGTTTAAACTCCGATCAGAGCCCCGGCGAATTCCTCTCAGAGCCTGATCGGAGTTTGGAGTTTAACGATTCCGGATTTGTCTACACAGTAGTTCCAGCTTTCAGCGTCACATCCAGCTTCATCTCTTTCTTGTCTCTCAGAATGGTCAGCGTCACTTTTTCGCCGGGACGGTACTGGATCAGCTTGGTGTTCAGTCCGTTCATGGACGATACCTTTTCACCGTTGAGCTCCGTAATGATATCTCCATCCTTGACGCCCGCCGCTTCGGCTCCGCCGCCTGCGGTGACGTTCTGAACGAAGATCCCCTGATCCGTGCCCAGTTTTTCTTTCAGATTTACGCTGGGATATGCGGAGGAGTAATCGCCCAGTCCAAAAGCTTCGATGCCGATGTAGGCTCTGGTGAACTCTCCTTTATCTTTGATCTCCTTAATGATGGGCTTTGCCACATTGATGGGAATTGCAAATCCCATGCCTTCTCCGCTCTGGACTTTGGCGCTGTTGATGCCGATCACTTCGCCCTTGCTGTTCAGCAGCGGTCCGCCGCTGTTTCCGGAATTGATGGAAGCGTCGGTCTGCATCAGTCCGTCCATTGTCACCCTGCTGCTTCCGTCTGTGACTGTGATGGAGCGGTCCAGTCCGCTTATGATCCCCTGGGACATACTTCTCTGGAACTCGAGGCCCAGAGGATTTCCGATGGCCGCCGTGTAGGAACCGATCTTCATGTCGTCGGAATCGCCCAGTTCCGCGGCGGTCAACCCTGTGGCGTCCACTTTTACGATAGCCAAATCCAGCGTCTTATCGTTCCAGAGCACGCTTCCGTCCAGCTCTCTTCCATCGTATAACTGCACCTTGATGGATTTGGTATCCCCGTCGTTTACCACATGGGAGTTGGTGAGGATATAACCGTTGGGATCCACGATGACGCCTGTTCCTACGCCTTCTGTGATCTGGCTCTGTCCTCCCATGCCGAACATCTGCATGAAGGGGTCGCTGATCTCTCTCACCGACTGGGTGCTGATTCCCACCACAGAGGGCATTACTTTAGCCGCGATGGCTTCCGCCGTGTCCACTTTGCTGTCCGGGTTGATGGTGAAGGTCCCTCCGGCGCCGGCGCCGCTGTAGCCGAACATATCCGGAGCCAGCTTGACAGCCGCTATCCCGCCTCCGAAGCCGCAGCCCGCGGCCAGGACGATCACCAGAATGATCGCCACCAGCTGGCCGGCTCCGCCCCTCTTTTTTCTGGGGGGCTGAGACTGATAAACATCCTGCTTGGAATATTGCTGGGAATACTGCTGCCCGCCCTGCGCGTAGTCGCCGCGGTCGCCGCCGGCTCCCGGCTCCCGGTAATATCCGCCGTTTTCTCCTGCCTGAGCGCCGCTGTATCCAGCCGCTTCTCTGGCTTGACCAGCTCCTTCTCTATTCTGCCATGAACCGGTCTCCCGTGGATCGGTCTCCCTTCTCTGCTGTGGATCTCTCCAGGGTTCCTGACCCTGCAGCGCCGGATTAAAGTCCCTAAAGCCCTGCTCCTGGCCTGCCTGCTGTCGATCTATCTGCTGTCGGTCTGCCTGCCCCTGTCCCATCTGCTCTGATGCGGAAGGCTGTGATGTGTAAGGCTGCGCCGGCTGCTGATTCATCCGCTGCCCGCCCGATTGTTCTTCCTGTCCGAATTCTCTCTTTTCTTCATCCATTGTTCTCTCCCCCAATCAAAATAGTTCTCATATTTCATAAAGACTGCTTACCGTATCTCTCAGGAGTGTATCCAGAAACACATGCTTCCCTATGTAGTAATTCGCTTCCTCGAGAATGTTTTTTACAGTTTGGTAGGCCATTTCAGGGAAATTGTTTTCCCGGCTCAGATGCGCCAGAAGTACGCAGCGCTCCTTTTCCCTGCGGGAGATGAGGTCCACCAGTGCATTCCCCGCCGCTTCGTTGGACAGATGTCCCTCGTCAGACAGCACCCGCTGTTTCAGAAACCAGGGATATTTTCCGATTCTGAGCATATCCACATCGTGGTTGGCCTCCAGTACCAGAATATCCGCTCCGGTCATTTCCTCCATGGTTTCTTCCCTCACATATCCGGTGTCTGTCACGATACTGATCTGACGGTCTCCGGAATAGAAGGAATATCCAACGGGATCTGCCGCATCGTGAGAAACGCGGAAGGTCTTTACCTGAATATCGCCGATCTCAAAGACGTCCCCGGCCTGAAAACAGCGGCGCTGATGTTCAGCTACAGGAGCTGTGATCTTATCCCACGTTCCTTCGCTGGCATAGACGCACAGGTCTTTTTGTTTTTTTGACACGGTTCCCACGCTTTTCGTGTGATCGCTGTGTTCGTGAGTGATCAGCAGCGCCGTTACCATTTCTCTGGGCGTCTGAGTCCTCTCCAGACCCTCCCAGATCTTTTTTCCGCTGATGCCCGCGTCTACCAGCAGCGCGGTAGTGTTGGATCTGACCATATAACAGTTGCCGCTGCTGCCGCTGGAAAAGGAACAAAACCCTAATGTCATCTTCTTTGTTTCTCCTTGTACTATTATTCCCAAATAATGTGTAGAACTCGTGTCATTTTTTTGATGTTCTAAAGTTAATTTCTTGTAAAGTATATATTGCCCGCGTGTCCTCCCCTGCTTTGGCCCGTCCTGTCCTTCAGCCGGCCGGCGCGGCAGGCAGAGAGATCAGAGAAAAGCTATGCAAACAGGCGGTCCCGCCGGCGCGCATAGCTTCTCGATCGCACTTCCAGATTTATCATATGACAGCTTCCGACTTTTGTCCGTTCTCAGTTCCCAGCGCTGACTCCTCAGCCCTGACTCCCCGGCGTTGACTTCCCGGCATTGACTCCCCGGCGCTGACTTCCCGGCAGCCAGCGTCCCCCTGCCGTTTCTTTCGATAAAAGACCGGGCCGTGCGTCTTTTACTGCTGCTGATCATAAGCGTCGATGAAAGTCACTTTTCCGTCGTTATAGGTAAATCTCCAGGCTGGAACGGCGGTATCCTCCGTCACGCCGTCGCTGGGACCTACGGACAGATCCAGCCAGTAGACCAGATCTATTTTCGTTATGTGTATCTCTTCCGGGATTTCGTCCTCCCCGATGTTCTCATTCTCTTTTACCCGTTCGCTCATAAACTGAATCAGCGCTTCGCTGGATTGAATGACCCTCTGTTTCGTCTTTCCGTACCCCGTGGGAGTGAGCCAAAGTCTGTCCAGCCGGACTACTTCGCCCTTTTCCACTCTGCACCGTATCCCGCTTTCTTCCACAGGGATCCCGTTGTATATATTTTTGTAGACTACCTCCGCGCCGTCCCCATCCATCCGCCAGGAATCGTAGACCAGCGTTTCCTCTGTGAAGCCGCATTCCCTCAGGATCCTGTCGCACAGTGTCTTCAGGTTTTGTTCGGTCATGGTAAAAGAATCGTTCTTCGCCTGACGGGAGAGCACGGATCTCACCAGATCCTCGTCCTCTTCATCGTACTTCACGAAAAGAACGGGCATCCTCCTGGTCTTCTCCGGTATCTCCGTATCCACAAAGATATTGTGATTTTCCAGTACTTCAATGGTCGCCTCGATCACCGACTCCTGGGTCCCCTCGTCTCCGGTGTGCTGGAAATAGAACAATCCTCCCAGGATGAAGTCTGTCAGCAGAAGCGCGACGATCAATATGTTTTTGGCTTTTGTCCAATCCATCGCTACGCTCCGCTTCCCGGCGCATCGGCCGTATTTCCGCTCTGGCCCGCTGTTTCCTCACGGTCGGAACCGATGGGCTCCGCCTTGTTGAACAGATCGAAATACAGGATCACTTTTTTACCGAACGTGATCCTATAGCAGGGCTTCAGCACCATCCCGCTGTTTTCAGCCGTAGGCAGGGGCCTTACATAACCGATCTCCATGGCTTTGATGCTGTCCGCGATGCCGTCGAAAGCCGCCTCCCTGTTTTCCCTGGGCGCCAGCGCGACGCCTGCCTCGCTGAGTTTATCGTAAATATAATCGAAATTTTCTGTGAGGACTGTAACTGGATCAAAGGTATTCTCAGGCATGCCGCTTCTGTAGTTTGCGGCGGTGTCCTGATCGAAATCGATCATATCCCTTTTATAGTAAGTCACCTGTCCGTTCACCACTTCCACCACGATGGGCGCGCTTTTTTCAAAGTATACGTTCTGCGAACCGATCTTCATGCCGAAGAAGAATTTATATCCTTTTTTCTTGTCTTCCCCCACCGGGAGCACCGTTTTCAAATAGACGGACATGTCCGTTCCGTCCAGCGAATTCCAGCTGCCGTGGGAGGCCACGAAACTCAGGGCTATGTCCAGCGACTCGAAAAACTTCGGCGAGGAACCGGAGCTTCCTGAGGCCTCTTCTTTATATTCAAAGGTCCCATCCACATTTACGTTGAATATCTTCTGCCCGTAACCGTACATGTATGTGATGTTTCCTTTTGTATCCGTGATCTTTCTGATAAAATCAAAGCTTTCTCCAAAGAAACTTTCCGCCAGATCCTTCACCTTGCCGTCGGAGGAATCTGCGCCTTCTCTGCCGCACTCTACTTCCAGAAGATCGCTCTGCAGAGAGAGAGGCAGCAGGGCCGTACTTTTCACGCTGCTTCCAAAAAACGTGTTGGCCGGATAATAGCTCACATGGTCTCCTGTCTCAATGCGGGAGATCATATCTTCAAAGTTCGTATAGTTCTGATCCGCTATAATGGCGTAGTACTTGTTTCCGGTCTTCTGCCAGATCAGAATACTTTCCGTCCCCATGCCGGACCAGGCCACCGTAGCCGCTCCCTCGATCTTTTCAAAGCTCTGATTCTGAGAAAGATCATAGAATTTGCAGAACTCCTGGAAGGGAATATCATAGTGGAATTGGAACTGGATCGAAGAATATTTGACGCTTACAGCCTCTCTGAAGGTCTCCTCCGATATCTCGCTGACCAGAAGGCCGGCTGACTGCTTGGCTCCGTCCGCACTGAATTTTTTCAGCTCCTTCAGGGCCTCTTTCCAGAGAAGGTCTCCTCCGTCTGATATGACCGTATAGACTCCGTTTCCAAAGCCCACGGTGATCTCCGTCGGTATCACCGTGTCGATCACTTCCGGAGCCTCTTCTTCCTCAGCGGTATAGATCATTTCCGTAAATCGAAAAGCATCTTTTGTCGCATTTTCCCAGAAAAAATATAATAGTAGTACCGTTATGAAAAACAGTACTACTATTAAAACAGTCTTAAAAAATTCAATTGTTTTCGTGTTCGGTTTTTTCATACCTTATTCCCGTCTACTTAAACAGCCCCTTTATCAGCTCGAACAGCTTCCCAATTCCATTGTTCTGTGTCGCGTCGATAATTTTCGACTGATCTTCGGCGGACTGCTTGCCCATCATGGCAACCAGCGAGGTGGAAGAATTGACGGATTCTCCGGCGCTGTTCAGCGTATCCACCTGAATTTGATAGACGCCAGGATTCAGATTGTTGATCTGTTTTGTATAAAAGGACAAATTATTGGAGCATGTAAATTTCTCTGAATCACAAATCTGTACGTTCTTGGCATTTTTCAGTATATTTGCCCCGATCTCTGCCGATTCAGATGTCAGTTTATTCACGTCTATTGAGACGTCGACGCCGTCGACGGTCTGCCGTTTCTCAGAAACGGACACCCGAATGGTCTTAGGCTGCGTTACCTTGACGGAAACGAGCAGGCTGTCAGAATAGACCATGCTCTCATTGGCCGGGTTGACAATCGTTACGGCAGGGTCTGTCGCGGCGCTTGCAAAAGCGGTCGTGCAAAACATAGTCAAAATAACCACGAGTATGGTTATCAATTTTTTCATTGTCGAGATCTCCTCCTTTCTTTCATGTATTGCGCCGGCGCCGGTCCATTTTTTCCTGTCTGAACACAGCCTCCGGCTCTTCAAAATGATTATGTAACCGCGGGCATACCGCCGCATACTATCTCATTTAATACATCAAAGTATATATTACCATTATTACAGACGTGTTACACCGGGTTTAAGATCCTTTTACAAATGCCTCAGCCTTAAAAAATCAAAGGTCTCTACAGTATTTTTATCATAACAACGGCCATGTCGTCAAGCATTTCTCCCGATACAAACTCGCATGCCTGCCGCACAATTTTTTCCGTTATTTTGCCGCTGTTTATTTCTTCCTCCGAATCGATGATATCCATCACTCCTGAAAACCCGAAAGCCTGCTTTTTTTCTTCGCTGTAGGCTTCTGTGATCCCATCGGTGTAGAGGAAGATCCTGTCTCCTGCGCTCACCTTCACCTGAACCTGTTCATGCTCCGCCTTTTTCATCAGCCCGCAGACCGGCATACCTCCCACGGATATCTCTTCTTTGGTCCCGTCTCTGCGGATAATGAGAGGCAGACAGTTGTGCCCCGCATTGATAAAGGTCACTTCCGACGCTTCCCTGTCGTACAGGCCGATCAGGATGGAGAAATACTGTTCGTTTCCCATCTTCAGATCATTATAATTGCTCAGAAGTTCTTTCAGAATGTTGTTCAGATCGCCGGCTTCCACCTTCATGCCCCGAATGATCTGTCTCAGAAAGATCGTGAGCAGAGAAGACCGGATCCCGTGTCCTGAAACATCCGCTATGTAAAACAGACTTCTGTTATCGTCGATCCTGACCAGATCAAAAATATCTCCGCCCAGGGCTTCGCTGGGTCTGTAGCAGGACTGGATCTCCAGCGCGTCCCAGTAGGCGCCGTCGGCAGGAAGAGCTCTGATCTGTATCTGTTTCGCAAAGTCTACGTCTTTTTTCAGCTTTTCATAGTTCCGGAGGTTTTCCTCCATGATCCTGGTCTGTTCCGTGACGTCTTCAAAGATCTCCACGGAAAATTTTTCTTTTTTGGCTATGCTCACCGGAGATGCGATGATCCGATAGACCTTGGTTCCGATCCTCACATCCTTTGTCTCCGCGTTCTGGGACATTTTGCAGCCCATGGAAACACAGTTGATACATTTTCCTTCCGAAGACAGCAGCTCGAAACATTTCTTTCCCGTCTTGTCGCCGAACTCTCCGCGCATCTTGCGGTTCATGTATATTATGTTGCTTTCTTCATCCATAACGCGGACCATATAATCCATGCGTTCGATCACATCATACATGAGACTGTTGCCGTTTGTCTGATTCATCGTATTTCCTCCGTCCTTTTTCACAATTGTATTTTAACACTCTCAGCAGTTTCTTGCAATGCGGTACAGCACTTCTCCCGTATAATCCATTTGTCTCATGGTATTGAAAGGACCCACGCTGAACCGGACGGCTCCTGTTTCTACCGTTCCGATGGTCTTATGTGCAATGCCTGCGCAGTGGAAACCCGCCCGCACAGCAATACCGTACTGATTCAGTTTTTCCGACACTTCTTCGCAGTCTGTATCTTTGATGTTGAGACAGATAATTCCTGTTTTCCCATATACGTTTTCCAGTTTATTGCCATCGCACCGGCATTCAGACATCCGGGGACCATACATGATGATCCTGTCCCTGCACCCGGGAAGTTCGTTGATGTTGCAGATGTGATCTTCCAGTCTAGATACCAGATTTTCTTCATGGATCCTGATCTGATCGATACCTTTCTTCTTTACATAGCGGATCGACTCGCCCAGACCGATGATCCCGGGAGCGTTGACAGTGCCTGACTCGAAGCCTTCCGGAAACTCTGCGGGCTGTCTCAGATCCCGGGAATTTGTTCCAGTCCCTCCTTCTTTCAGCATAACAGGTTCGATTCCTGGACGAAGATAGAGCACCCCTGTTCCAAGAGGACCCAGAAGCCCCTTATGCCCAGGCAGCGCCAGCATATCGATATTCATTTCTTCCACGTCGATGGGTACGCTGCCGGCGCTCTGCGAACCGTCCAGCAGAAACAGTATGTCTCTTTCCCTTGCCATTCTCCCGATCTGCGACGCCGGCTGGATACTTCCCGTTACATTGGATGCGTGAGTACATACGATCAGCTTCGTGTTTTCCCGTATTTCCCTTTCGATCATCTGCGGGTGGACGTAACCGTTTCTGGTACAGCGTACGATAGTGGTGTTTACTCCTCTGCTCTCCAGCGCTTTCAGAGGACGCAGTACGGAGTTGTGTTCCATTGCTGTGGTGATGACGTGATCCCCCTCCTTCAACACGCCTTTTATGGCCATATTCAGGCCGTCCGTGGCGTTGTAAGTAAATATCACGTGGGAACTGTCTTTGATCCCAAAAAAATCCGCCGTCTCTTTTCGCGCTTCATAGACTTTTTCTCCCGTCTTCATCGACATGTTATGTCCCGATCTCCCGGGATTTCCACAGTATTTCATCATACATTCCTCCATCTCTCTGATCATGCAGAGAGGCTTTGGAAATGTGGTGGCGGCATTGTCCAGATAAATCATACTTTACCTCCGTTCCGGATGCGGCAGATCGCGCTTTTCCGGTTTTTTTATAATATAGGTTATCAGTATATGAAAACGAAGGTTTTTTTGCTACAGTTACATTTGATCATGATCCCGGTTATGCCTGATGTAAAAAAGTTTTTTCGGAAACATATTCCCCCTACAGCTCACTTTTACAAGGTAAACTTTTTTGAACTATACGGAAATATCAGCGGACGCTATTCCCTGTGTTATAAATAAACCTCCCTCAGAGTCTTATTCGCTCTGCTGACTCACCTTCACAATGCAGCCTTTATTGTTATTCCGTCAATATCGCCAAAAAAAAAAGACGATATTTCCTACATGATTAAAAAAGAGAATGTTTCATGTGAAACATTCTCTTAAAACCCAATGAATTCAACGTTTTTTTAATTTCTTTATCTGTTTTTGCATCAGACCCTCTCCGGATTGACGGTGAGAAGGAGACTGATCAGCCGCTCCAGTTCCTCTCTGCTGTAGTACTCTATCTCGATCCTGCCTTTTCTGCTGCCGTATTGGATGGAAACTTTTGTTCCAAGAACATCCTTCAGGTGGGATTCCACATCCTGTACGTCTTTTCGTTTCGTTCTGGACGCCGCTTTTCTCTTCTGTGTTCTGGAGGCTGAGCTCTCCCCCGCATACTGTTCCATCTCACGGACAGACCAGCCTTCCTCCACCGCTTTTTTTGCCGCTTTGATCTGCTGTTCTTCACCCTTCATTCCCGCTATGGCCCTCGCATGACCTCCTGACAGGGATCCCTGCGATACCAGCTCCTGAACCGGATCGGGCAGCTTCAGAAGTCTCAGAGAGTTGGTTATGTACGGTCTGCTCTTTCCCACGCTGCGGGATACTTCTTCCTGAGTCAGGCCAAAGGTCCGGATCATCTCATCCAGAGCCAGAGCTTCTTCTATAGCGTTGAGGTCTTCCCGCTGCATATTCTCGATGATGGCGAAAAACATATTCTGCTGTTCGTCCAGCTCCCGTACAATGGCGGGTATCTTTTTCAGACCCGCCCTGCGGGCCGCCCTCCAGCGCCGCTCTCCGGCTACCAGTTCATAGCCTTTCTCAGCGTTTCTCACCATGATCGGCTGTATAACGCCGTGTGACTGAATGGATGACGCCAGTTCCTCTATCTTCTCATCGTCAAAAGTCTTCCTCGGCTGTTTGGAATTAGGCTTAATATCGTTGATATCTATAAACACGATCTCGCCGGCTCTTTCCTCTTCTCTTGTATCTGCAGCGCTTTCGTCCGCGAGCTTGACTTCGTTGGAAATGATCTCCGTATCGCTGAACAGGGATTCCAGTCCTCTCCCCAATCCTCTTGTCTTCGGTTTTGCCATGACTACTCCTCGCTTTCCGTTTCCAGAAATTCGTCGGCAAAAGCAAAGTATGCTTCCGCTCCCTTTGACTTCGGATCGTATTCCGTGATCGGAAGCCCATAACTGGGGGCCTCCGCCAGCCGCACATTTCTTGGGATCACAGTTGTGTAGACCTTGGAACCAAAGTACTTCTTCACTTCCTCCACCACCTGGATGGACAGATTGGTCCTCCCATCGAACATGCTGAGTATAACGCCTTCTATCTCCAGCTTGGAGTTCAGACTTTTCTTTACCAGTTCAATGGTGCTCATCAGCTGACTGACGCCTTCCAGCGCGTAGAATTCGCACTGTATGGGGATCAGTACGCTGTCCACGGCAGTCAGGGAATTGATCGTGAGCAGTCCCAATGACGGGGGACAGTCGATAAAAATATAATCATATTCTCTTTTTATTTTGTCCAGGGCTTTCTTCAGCCGTTTTTCCCTGCCCTCCAGCTGGACCAGTTCGATCTCCGCCCCTGCAAGATCCACGCTGGCCGGTATGATATCCAGATTCCTGATCCCCGTATTTTTTATTGCTTCCCGCGGGTCCATCTTTTCATTGATCAGGACTTCGTAGGATGTCTCCTCCAGACCTTTTTTAGCGATACCCATGCCGCTGGTCGTATTTCCCTGCGGATCGATATCCAGGACGAGAACTCTTTTATCTCTCAGAGCCAGACAGGCGGCCAGGTTTATGTTAGTCGTCGTCTTGCCTACCCCGCCCTTCTGATTAAATATTGCAATTGCTTTACCCAAATGATTCACCCCTTGCTTCATCACAGCTTCATTTATCTTTACGAAGCGGCGCTTTTTGACTTTTTCAGACTCAGTGATTCTATTATATAACAGTATAAGAATTTACACCATAGATTTTTTGACCTGCTGCTTTTCATAAGATTCCGTCCTGTGTTGCAAACGGCCAAATTACCTCGTTTTCTTATTGACTGGAAATAATAAAAAAGTTTCCTTCGGAAAGATATTCGCCCTGCGGGCTTACCTTCACAAGGTGAACTTTTTTGAAACATACGGAAATATCTGCGGACAATATTTACTCTCGTCTAGTGTCATGATTTTTTATGTGAGCTTATTTGACAGCAGACTTTTTCAATGTCTTTCACATAAAAAAGCCGCCTTCAGAGACTTATTCGCCCTGCGGTCCACTTTCACAAGGCTGGATTTTTGGGATATTTCCTACATAATAAAAAAGGAATGTTTCACGTGAAACATTCCTAAAACACGATCTGCCCTTTTAAGAACCGCCTTTACTGCGCAATTCTGCGCCTCGCCTCTTTTTTCGGTATTACGATGCGGACTTCAAGGAAGTCCCCCTTATCCTCCTGATAATACTCCGCATCCTTTTCCACATCTGAAATAGTCGAAAATGCTTTTTTCAGGGTATTTAAATATATTTTATAATTGATGAACCGGAGTTTCTCACTTTTTCTCGCTTCTTCCTCTTTTCTGACCAGAACGTCTTCGATCAGTTTTTCCGTCTGCTTTACATTTAAATTGTGATCTATGATCTTGTTGAGCACGGACTTTCTGAGTTCATTGTCTTCTATTCTCAGAAGAGCCCTGGCATGCCGCTCAGACAGCTGATGTTTAGCCAGGATCAGCTGTATATCCACAGGAAGCACCAGCAGTCGTATCTTATTCGATATCGTAGACTGCTGTTTTCCCATCCTCCTGGCGATCTCGGACTGTGTCAGCCCATAATCCTCCATCAGACTTTTGTACGCTGCCGCCTCCTCAATGTAATTCAGATCGGCCCGCTGCACGTTTTCCACCAGAGCGATGAGCGCCGTATCCTTATCGTCTGCTTCCCTTATGACTACCGGAACTCTGGTCAGTCCGGCCATTGCGGAAGCTCTCAATCTCCTCTCCCCTGCGATGAGAATGTATCTTCCTTCACTGTCTCTTTTGACGATCAGCGGCTGGATCACCCCGAACTCTCTGATCGAACAGCATAACTCCTCAAGATCCGACTTATCAAAAACCCTCCGCGGCTGATCCGGATTGGTATGTATACTTTCTATGGGCAATTCCAGCTGCGGACTTTTCTTAAAACCAAACATGATGAATCCCTCCCTTTTCTATATCATAACCCGAAGCTTGTCCTACAGAAAGGGGGAAGCGTTCAACAAAAATCCCCTGAAATCATCATTTCAGGGGATCTTTTGCGGGCGTTCCCGCTTTTCTCGGATATTTCGTCAATGTATTCGTTATTTTTTCGATCCACAAGATCGTATGTTCCAGCTTTTCTTCATCACGGATCTCCTTCAGATCAAAGTGGATCCGATCCTCAAGAAGCCTTCCGCCCAATATTTCCACCGCTTTTCTGCCTTCTCTGATCTCTTCTTCCGCAGCCGCCGTTTTATAGGGTGCGAACCAGCCCCCTACCTTTACGAAAGGCAGACAATATTCCGACAGCACCGAAAGATTTGCCACCGCTCTCGACACGCAGAGATCATACTGCTCTCTGTACTCTTTCTTTTTTCCCAGCTCCTCGGCCCGGGCGTGGATCACCTCCACATTCTGAAGACCGATCTCATGGGCCGTCTGT
Source organism: Bacilliculturomica massiliensis (assembly GCF_900605495.1). Taxonomy (GTDB): domain Bacteria; phylum Bacillota; class Clostridia; order Peptostreptococcales; family Anaerovoracaceae; genus Bacilliculturomica; species Bacilliculturomica massiliensis. The sequence goes on along the minus strand of NZ_LR027603.1, from coordinate 296,535 downwards.
TCGACGATCTTCATGCGTTTTCCCAGGGAATCCATCAACGTGAATTGTTTTTCCGGAAAAACGATAGCCAGAGGTATGCCGGGAAATCCGGCTCCTGTTCCCACATCTATCACTCTGCGGGCCTGCCCCATGCGAGGGCTCCTGCATATCATGAGAGAATCGGCAAAGTGCCTGATCTCGAACGATTCCTCGTCCCTGACAGCCGTCAGATTCACCGACTCATTCCATTTCAGTATGCTTCGTCTGTATTGTTCAAACTGTTCCATCACGTCCCCGCCGCAGGGCAGTCCGAGATTTGTGAGCATAGACTTGAGATAATTCACTGGTTTTCACCGCCTTTTTCGTCTTTCTTCCCTCTTCTCTCTTTTTCCAGCCAGATCAGCAGCACGTTGATATCGGCTGGAGATACGCCGGAGATACGCGAAGCCTGTCCCACCGATACCGGCCGGAACTGATCCAGCTTCTGTCTCGCCTCGATGCGCAGTCCGTCGATCCGTCCGTAATCCAGATCTTCCGGAAGCCTTCTGGTCTCCAGTCTCTTGAAACGCTCCACCTGTGTCAGCTGCTTTCCGATATATCCATCGTATTTGATCTGGACCTCTACCTGTGTCATGCTGTGCCAGGAGAGAGGATCTCTCTGTGGATCGATCTCAGCCAGCATTTCATAATTGATCTCCGGCCTTTTGAGAAGTTCAGCCAGAGTCATTTTATTCTGCAGGGGCGAGCTTCCCCATTTTTCCAAAATGGAATTCACTTGAGAGGGTAAAACTTCTGTTTTTCTCAGACGGTCCATCTCCCGTTCCGTCTCTTCCTCTCTCTTTAAAAATCTGTCATATCTAGATTTATCAGCCAATCCAATCTCAAATGACCGCCTCGTCAGACGCCGGTCGGCGTTGTCCTGCCTGAGAAGCAGCCTATATTCCGCTCTGGACGTCATAATTCTGTAAGGTTCATTAGTACCTTTTGTCACCAGATCGTCGATCAGAACGCCAATATAAGCCTCGGATCTGTCCAGAACAAACGGTTGTTTTCCATCTATTGACAGGCAGGCGTTTACCCCTGCCATAAGCCCCTGAGCCGCCGCCTCCTCATATCCGGAACTTCCGTTAAACTGTCCGGCGCAGAAGAGCCGGGATATCTTCCGATACTCCAGATTTGTCTTAAGCTCCAGCGGATCGATGCAGTCGTACTCGATGGCGTAAGCCGGTCTCACTACTTCCAGCTCTTCAAGACCAGGAATAGAACGGTAAAACTCCACCTGAACATCTTCCGGAAGGCTGCTGGACATACCCTGAATATACATTTCATCGGTTGCGGATCCCTCCGGTTCGATAAACAGCTGATGCCGTTTTTTATCGGCGAAGCGATTCACTTTATCCTCGATGGAGGGACAGTACCGGGGTCCTACCCCCTCGATCTGTCCTCCGAACAGAGCGGACCTGTGAAAATTTTTCCGGATGATCTCATGAGTCGTCTCATTGGTGTAAGTCAGCCAGCAGGATACCTGTTCCCTTTCCAGCCGATCGTTCAAAAAAGAAAAGGGAACGATCTTCTCATCGCCTTTCTGTTCCTCCATCCGGTCAAAATTCAGACTTTTTCCCAAGGCCCGGGCAGGGGTTCCCGTCTTGAACCGGCGAAGCTTCATACCATGTTTCTTTAAATTGTCCGCCAGTTCCACAGAGGGAGCCAGACCGTTTGGTCCGCTCTGATACGCCGATTCACCGATAAATATTTTACCTCTGAGAAAAGTGCCCGTAGCCAGAACCACCGCTTTCGCCCGATAAATGGCCCCTGTTTTCATAACTATGCCGCAGACCCGCTTTCCCCCGTCGCCCTGGTCCTCCGTAACGATATCCACAGCCTCACCCTGCTTCAGATCAAGATTTTCCTGGGCCTCCAGCGTCTTCTTCATCTCCTCGTGATACCGCTGTTTGTCCGCCTGAGCTCTCAGAGAATGGACGGCTGGCCCCTTTGCCGTATTCAGCATACGGCTCTGAATAAAAGTCTTGTCGATATTGACGCCCATCTCGCCGCCCAACGCGTCGATCTCCCTGACCAGATGACCTTTTCCCGTTCCTCCGATGGAAGGATTGCAGGCCATCATGGCCACCGCCTCCAGATTGATGGACAGCATCAGCGTCTTTTTTCCCATGCGCGCTGCCGCCAGCCCTGCCTCGCAGCCTGCGTGACCGGCGCCGATGACTATCACATCGTATTCTCCCATTAAATAACTCATCTGCGGCTCACCCTACTATCCTTTCTTTTATCTCTGACAGACCGTTCCCCTACTTTCCCAGACAAAAACGCGAAAATACCTCGTTGATGATCTGATCATTTGCCGTCTCGCCGATGATCTCGCCCAGATCGTCAAACGCCTGTCTGATATTGACTTCTATAAAATCCAGAGCTTCCCGCGATGAAGACATGAGCTGTGCGCAGTGGATCTCCTCAGAAGCTCTGCGGATCAATTCCTCATGGCGCACGTTGGTCACGATCATGCTCTCCCTCTGGGCCGCCTGTCCGCCGAACACCATATCCCTTATCTTCTCCTGCAGAAGGTCCATGCCATGTCCCTCCTTCATAGATGTTTCGATCACAGCCGCCCCGGGCATTTTCTCAAGGATCATCTCTTCTGTCAACACAGATCCCAGATCGATCTTATTGAGCAGAACCACCGTTTTTTTCTCATCCAGATAGGGTATGATCTCCAGATCTTCCGGTGTAAAACCCTCGTTGCCGGAAACCATAAAAAGGATCAGGTCCGCTCTGTTCACAGCCTCCTTGCTTTTCTCAATTCCGATCTGTTCTACTCTGTCCTCCGTCCGTCTGATCCCTGCCGTATCTGTTAGCCGCACCGGAATTCCTGAAATACTCAATCCCTCTTCTATGGTGTCTCTTGTGGTGCCGGGCACATCGGTGACGATCGCCCGGGATTCCCGCAGAAGGGCGTTCATCAGCGAAGACTTTCCTACATTGGGCCTCCCGGCGATGGTGACCGCCAGTCCCTCTCTTATCATTCTTCCCGTGCCCGCGCCGGCGATCAGAGCCTGAAGTTTATCGTCTATCTGCGATAAACTTTCATCCAGCTTTTCATAGTTGATCTCTTCAATATCCTCATCCGGATAATCCAGATTCACTGTCACCAGCACTAAAAGATCCATCAGATCATTCCTCAGTTCCCTGATCTCACGGGAAAGGGATCCTTCCATCTGTCCGAGAGCCACATCAAAACCCTGATCTGTCTTGGCGCGCACCACGTCTATGACCGCCTCCGCCTGCGAGAGATCTAAACGGCCGTTCAGAAAAGCCCTCTTCGTAAACTCTCCCGGTTCAGCCAGCCGCGCCCCGTTTTCCAGACACAGAGACAGCACCCTTCGAAGCGACACTACGCTGCCGTGGCACTGGATCTCCGCCACATCCTCAGCCGTATAAGTGTATGGAGCCTTCATAAATACAGCCATCGCTTCATCCACCAGACTGCCGTCTCTGGGATCCACCACATTTCCGTACGTCAATCGCCTATTAACGATCGGTTCATTGATGGTCTCACCCGTGGCTTCAGGCAAAAAAAACCTTTCTCTCTGGCCCTCCCCTTCAGTTCTGTGCCTGCGCACAGAAATAAAGATGCTTTCCAGAACGCTTCTGGCTTTCGGACCGCTGACGCGGACGATCCCTATCCCTCCCTCGCCGTAAGCGGTGGCGATGGCCGCAATGGTATCTTCCATAATCCTGTTCCCTCTCATCTTGACGAAAATATTTCAAACTCAGATACTGACCCGTAAATTGAAAAAGGGGCCGACTTAAAAATAAGCAGCCCCCTTGATTTCGTTACTTTCTTTCAATGATAACACGCCTGTAGGGCTCTTCCCCTTCGCTTCTGGTCGTCACTTCAGGACGGCCCTGCAGCGTTGCGTGAATTACCTTTCTCTCATAGGGATTCATCGGTTCCAGACGCACGCTTTTTCCCGATCTCTTCACCTTGTCGGCCAGACGGTTCGCCAGCTGTTCCAGGGTCCGTTCCCTCTTCGCGCGGTAATTCTCCGCGTCGATGACCACGCGGATGTACTTTTCCGAATCCTTGTTCACCACAAGACTGGTCAAATACTGGATCGCGTCCAGAGTCTGTCCCCTCTTTCCGATGATCGTCCCGGAATCTTTGCCCTCAATGTCGATGAACACGTTCTCTTCGTTCACATAACACTTGACTTCCAGAACCAGTCCCATTTTCTCAGAGACTTCATTCAGAAAAGTAAGCGCCGGATGTTCGGTCATCTCCTGCAGATCGTCGGGTCTCACCCTGAGAGCCAGCTTGCTCTCCGACCGCTGAGGACGTTCCCTATCTTTGTCCCTGCGCCCTCTTTCTCTCCGGTCGCTGCGTTCGCCGCGCTCCGGCCTGCGGTCGTCCCTTCTTTCAGGACGCTCGGACCGGTCCCGCTGAGGACGTTCCGTTTTCTTTTCGCCAGACGGCGCCGTTCTTTCTGCAGAGCGTTCTGCAGACGCCGGCTTCGCCGCCGTTTTTTCTTTTATTTCTTCCGGCTCGGGAGCCTTTACTACTGTGATCTTTTCAACCCTTACTTTAGCGAGCTTCTGTCCGATGCCGAAAAATCCTCTCGATGGTTCCTCCAGTACCGTTACATTAACCTCGTCACGCGTAAGTTTCAAATCTTCGAGAGCCAGTCTGACGGCTTCGTCGATACTGGTCCCCCATTTTTCTGAAAAATCCATCCTCTGTCCTCCAGCTGTCCTGTTGAAATACAAAACAGTATCCTATTTCTTCTTTTTTTTCTTCTCCGCTTCCGTCTTTTCTTTGAGTTTCTTTCTCATATAGTTCAGATAGCGGTTCTGCCCGATCTGGATCAAGTTGCCGATAAACCAGTAGAGGGCAAGTCCTGCCGGAAAAGATCGTCCCATGAGAAAGATCATCACCGGGAAGAAATACTTCATGGCGTTCATCATTCCCTGAGCGGGATTGGAACCGTCCGGAGAGGTCTGCTGTGCCTGCGTCTGCGAAAATGAGACAAAGGTCGCCAGACCTGCCAGTATAGGCAGCGCCCAATCGTCGGGCTGACTCAGGTCTGATATCCAGAGAAAAGATTCATGAACGGCCATGATCATGGACGTATTGTCCGCCATATAGACCAGCGGATTGCGGAGCAGTGCAAACAGACCGAAAATGATCGGCATCTGAATGATCATGGGAAGGCATCCCCGCATGGGATTGAACTTTTCTTCCTGATAGAGCTCCATCATCTTCATGTTCAGGGTTTCTTTGTCATTCGCATATTTTTTCTGCAGAGCCTGCATTTTCGGCTGAAGATCCGCCATCTTCGCGGTGTGCTTCACCTGTGAAGAATACAGCGGAAACAGGCACAACCTCACGAGAACGGTGAACACGATGATCGCGATCCCGTAATTGTCGATGAAATTGTACAAAAACGACAGCAGAAATCCCATGGGGCTTGCAAATATTCCTGTTATGAATTGCACAGTATCTGGTACCTCCTGAATTTACATGAATATGTAAATTTCTTTCCGTTTTCTTCTTTGAACGAGCGACACCCGTCCCGTCATTTCAAAGGATCGTAGCCACCTTTGTGAAACGGGTGGCATTTCAATATCCTTCGGATTCCCAGCCAGCTGCCTTTTAAAGCCCCGTATTTTTCCACAGCTTGTATAAAATAAGCGGAACAAGTGGGGTAAAATCTGCAGGTAGGCGGAAACATCGGTGAAATCAACGTCTGATATCCCCGGATCAGGGCAATCAACAGTTTCTTCAATTTCATTCACCCTGCGATCTGTTTTCTTTTTTCTGTTTTGATTTTGGCGGAAAGCCCGGCAGTATGCCTGCTCTCCTCATTGCGGCTTCAATTGATTTTTTCACATCCGCACATTTCAGATCACGTATGGTATGCCTCGCGATGAGGATCATATCATACCCCGGAGGGATCGATCCCTCCAAAGCTCTGTAGCTTTCCTTCATGAGCCGTCTGGCTCTGTTACGAACCACGCTTTTTCCTACTTTTTTGCTGGCCAGAAACGCCCTGCGGCTGTAAGCAAGACCATTTTTTCTGTAGAACAAAACGACGCACTTTCCCCCTACGGATTTTCCGCGCTTATAGATGGAAGAAAAGTCCGTTTTCTTTCGTAAAACGTCAGGTCTAAGCATACTTTGTCCTTTTTACAAAAGTACTCTAAACAAAAAGACCACGAAATGCGGTCTCTATGCTGTAAGGGACTTTCTTCCTCTCGCTCTTCTTCTCTTGAGAACGTTTCTGCCATTCTTGGTGCTCATTCTCTTTCTGAAGCCGTGCTCTCTTTTTCTCTGTCTTTTCTTGGGCTGATAAGTCTGTTTCATCCTTCCCACCTCCTTATATAAAAGTTTTTATACACAATCGCCCTGTTATTATACAGTTTTCTGCGATTTATGTCAACTATTTTCGCCGAGATCCATTCTGAAAACCTCACCCTTTTCCACCCGAAAAATAAAGCTGTCGGGCAGATTGGAAAACAGTGGGTCGGACAGCTCCGCTGCAGTGATAAATATCTGTACTTCCGAAAGGCGGTTCAGCAGAAACGTCTGTCTCTGCGTATCCAGTTCCGACAGCACATCGTCCAGCAGAAGAATGGCGTCTTCCCCTGTCTCCTGACGGATCAGATAGATCTCCGCCAGCTTCAGCGACAGCGCCGCCGTCCTCTGCTGCCCCTGGGATCCATAGTGACGGATATCCACTCCGTCGATCTCCAGCTTCAGATCGTCTCTGTGGGGACCTGTTCCCGTAGTTCCCCGGTACAGATCTCTTCTGAAATTCTTCTGAAGCCGGTCCATAAACTGCTGTTTTAAGGCGCTCAGATCACCGGCCTCCGGCAGATCGCACTCGTAGGAGACAGAAAGCGTCTCTTTTCCATCGGTTATCTTTTCGTGAAGTTCCCTGCTGATCTGCGCAAGTTTTTCCACAAACCGCCTGCGTTCCGCCACGATACGCGCTCCGTAGTCTGCAAGTTCCTCGTCGTACACGGAGAAAAGATCCCTGTTGGCCTCTCCCTGACGCAGCAGCACGTTTCGATTCAGCAGGATCTTTTTATAACGGCCCAGATTTTTAAAATACACGGGCTTCAGCTGACAAAGTTCCCTGTCTAAAAATTTTCTTCTCTTCTCCGGCTCATCTTTCACGATCTTCAGATCCTCCGGAGAAAAAACCACCATGTAAACGTGTTCCAGAAGATCCGCCGTCTTTTTTGCTCTCACTCCGTCGATCTTGACAGATTTTCCTTCTCTGGAAATGATGATCTCTATATCGATCTCGCCGTCGTCCTTCACCGTTTTGCTGCGGGCCCGGCAGAAATCCTCTCCGAATCCGATCATCTCGCTGTCCCTTCCCGTGCGGAAGGACTTCCCAAGACTCATAATGTAAAGGCTCTCCAACAGATTCGTCTTTCCCTGAGCATTGTTTCCCGTGATGATATTGACCTTTTCATGGAATGAGACAGACTGCTCTTTATAGTTTCTGAAATTCTTCAGATCGATCTCTTTTAGATACATGTTTCATCCTGATCTCTCAGAAAGTCCGCCGCCTTTTCAGCCGCTTCCTTCTCCGCTCTTTTAACGATGGCCTCCACGTCATGGCCGATGATATCCAGTCCGTCGGCGGCCACCGTGTCCATACTGCCGATTCCCAGCATAAAACAGAGCGAACGCAGATAAGGCGCCGCCTGTTCCAGTTCTCTCATATAGGGGAGACTGAAATCTCCTCCTCTGGTGGTAATATACATCAGGCGGTCCGCCCGGCACAATCCCTGGACGCCGTCTTCCGTATAGCGGAATGTCAGTCCCGTAACGCAGATATTTTCCAGATATACCTTCAGCATGGAAGGAAAACTCAGATCCCAAAGTGGAGCTGCGATCACGATCCGGTCTGCGGCCGCAAAGCGTCTGGCCCGTTCAAACAGAGGACCGCTGAAGTCTCCTGCCGCCGAAGCCCTGTCCCTGAGAAGGAGATCCTCACCCCGGACGGGCCTTATTTCTTCCCTTCTGAGATCGACTTCCTCGAGAGAAAAGGTTCCCTGTTTTTTCAGTTCCTCGAGAAAGACCCGTGCGATCCGCTCTGTTCTGGAACGGCCCTCTTCTCTCATGCAGCCGTTTACAAATAATATATGCAATTTACTTCCTCGCTTTTTATAACTCAGGAAATATGGTTGGTTAATACTTCCGCATGTTTCCTAATTGCCCGAGATCCTGACAGGCAGGATCAGATACTCGTAGGCGTCCCCTTCCACCGGCTTGACCAGACAGGGGCTGACGCTGTTGTTGAACTCCATGGCGACCTCATCGTCCGACACCACCTTGAGCACGTCAAGCACGTACTTCGAGTTAAAGCCGATCTCCAGATCCTCTCCGTCTCTGACGATGGCCACTTCCTCTTTTACATTGCCTTCTTCCGAACGGGAGGTGATAGTCAGCGTTCCATCTCCTACAGATATCTTGATGAGATTGTTTTTCCCTTCCTTAGCGAGAAGCGAAGCGCGCTCGATGCTGGACAGCAGGTCGCTCTTGCCCACCGTAACTCTGGTGCGATGCTCTTTTGGAAGAATATCTCTGTATTTAATGAATTCCCCTTCCAGCAGCCGGAGCACGATCTTCGTCTGGTCCGCCAGGACCACCGCTCTCTTCTCGTCCAGGATCAGGGAGATATCGTCGCTCTCGTCGGAATCTGAGATGATCTTGCAGATCTCATTGAGAATACGCGCGGAGATGACGATCTTCTTTTCTTCTTCATTTTTCACAGCTTCTCTGGTAATGGCCATGCGGAAACCGTCAAGAGCTACCATGGTCAGTCCGTCTGCTGTCATATCGATGAGAACGCCGACGATGATTCCCTTCGACTCGTCGATGCTGGCGGCGAAGGATGTTTTCTTTACCATATCCTTAAATAGTTCTTTATTGAAAAGGAGTCTCTGATCCTCTCCTACATCTCCGATATTTGGAAATTCGTCGGCAGGCTGGCCTACGATAGTGAATTCCGAAGCCAGACAGCGGATGATCACTGTATTGTTTTCCATTTCCTCGATCTCTACATCGGCGCCGGGCAGTTTTCTTATAATATCACTGAACAGTCTCGAGGATACTACCAGGGATCCTTCCTCCTGTACCTCGACGTCGATCCTTTTTTCAATACTGAGATCCAGATCGGAAGCGGCCAGCTTCAGCTGGCTTCCTTCTGTCTCGAGTAATATACCTTTGAGTATGGGAATCGTTGTTCTCGTGGTAACAGCCTTTGAAACAGTGTTCAGGGCTTTCGATAAGCTCTGCTGAGAACAGGTGAACTTCATGGGACTGCCTCCTTCTTTTTATAACAAATTAGTAACAGTAGTATTAGGGTCTGTGAATTTGTGAATAACTTCTCTAAACAAGCTGTTTACAGGCTTTGAGCCTGTGTATAACTTGTGGATAACTCAGAAAACTTATCCGTGGTTTTGTGCATTAATCTTCTTTTATCTCATTTTCAATGGTCTCGATTATGTTTTTGAGGTCCCCGTTGCCGGGAAGTTCGGCCGAGATCTTATCGCAGGCGTGAAGCACCGTCGTATGGTCTCTGTTGCCGAAGTGTTCGCCGATCTTGGGCAGGGACAGGTCGGTGAGATTTCTGCATATGTACATGGCGATCTGCCGGGGATAGGCCAGATTGCGGGATCTCTTGGAAGATTCAATGTCCGTCAGTTTGATGTTGAAGTATTTGCAAACGTGTTTCTTGATCAGGGCTGGCGTCACCTCCCTGTCTTTCGAGGAAAAAACGTCCAGAAGAACTTCCCTGGCCAGATCTTTGTTTATCTTGGCGTTGGTCAGGTTTGCGTAAGCCACTACACGGTTGAACGCGCCTTCCAGCTCACGGATATTGGACTGGATCTTTTCCGCGATGACAGAGATGACGTCCATGAGACTGTCGCTGATCTCCACGTCGTCCAGCTCCGCTTTCTTAATGAGGATGGCCACTCTGGTCTCGTAGTCGGGAGCCTGAATGTCCGCCACCAATCCCCATTCGAAGCGGGAGCGCAGACGTTCTTCCAGCGTGGCGATCTCCTTGGGAGGCCGGTCGCTGGAGATAATGATCTGCTTATTCGCCTCGTACAGTGTATTAAAGGTGTGGAAGATTTCTTCCTGCGTACTCTCTTTTTTCTCGATAAACTGAATATCGTCGATCATGAGAACGTCGATATTGCGGTATTTATTTCGAAATTCCACCGTCTGCTTTTCCCGGATGGCCTTGATCAGCTCGTTGGTAAACATTTCGGAGGAAACGTAGAGCACTTTGGAGGAAGGATTTCCGCGAAGGATGTAGTGTCCGATGGCGTGCATCAGATGAGTTTTCCCCAGCCCGGCTCCGCCGTAGATAAAAAGCGGATTGTAGGCTTTGGCCGGCGCCTCCGCCACGGCCAGGGACGCGGCGTGGGCAAAGCGGTTGTTGCCGCCCACTACAAACGTATCGAAAATGTACTTCGGATTCAGATAGAGCTCGTCCGTAAAAGGACCGGGATCGCTGCCGTCGGCGGGGATCTCCTCCGGTGCGATAAAAGCCACCTTTACATCCTTGCCGAAAGCGGTGCGGACGGCGTTCTCGATCACCGGCTTATATCGGTTGGTGAGGATCGATCTGGAAAAATCATTATATGAGGAAAGATAAAGTTTTCCCTCACGCTCGTCCATTCCCGTAGGAGACAGGGGCGCGATCCACGTCTCATAGCTGATGGGAGTCAGTTCCGGCTGCAGAAGTTCCAGAACCTCGTCCCAGAGACTCTTCAATTCTTGTGTGTTCATCAATAGATACCTTCTAACTAAAATCAGATTCAGAACAAAGGAAATAGCATACCGCTATTCCCCGTATGTCTTATCATAACAAAAAAAGTTATCCACAGGAAGAGCAAAAAATAAATATCGAAAAAATACCATACGGTGGCCGGAAAGAAAAGTTATGCACAATTTGTGGGTAACTTTATTAAAAATGTTCACAACCCATATATGTTGTGGAGAAGCAGAGCGAGAGGAAAAGAAAATCCTTAAAAAATATTGCAGAAAAAAGAGAATACGCAGGAATATCTGCGGAAGAGGTCGAAGGATGGAAAACAGCAGGGGATATAGAAAAATAAAAAGAAGTCAAACATAGTATATATGTCTGAAATTTACGTCCTTGTCAGGAGCGAAAATCGCCGGTTTAAAGAGCGAAAATCGCATGTTCTGCATTTTATAATCTTTTCGGTAAAAAGATTGAAAAAAACGTGAATCTAGGGTAGAATGGACTATGGCAAAATTAAGCCCCGACAGAAGAGTACATATAATAATAAGATCAAAGCCGGAAAGGGACGGATCAGAAGTTTCCGGACCGGGAAAAGAACGCTCGATAAAACGACCGAGAAACGGAGGAGCAAATGTCATTTGAAGAAGTGAAGCAGCAGCAGGATTATAATGCGGAACAGATCCAGGTGCTGGAGGGACTGGAACCTGTCCGAAAGCGGCCTGGAATGTACATTGGTACGACCGGACCCAACGGATTGCATCATCTGGTCTATGAGATCGTGGACAACAGTATCGACGAGGCGCTGGCCGGATACTGCAAGTCCATCAGCGTGGCGATCCTGCCTGATAATTCCATCATGGTGGAAGACGACGGCCGGGGAATGCCCGTGGATCTCCATCCCAAACTGAAAAAACCTGCGGTGGAAGTGATCCACACAGTTCTGCACGCCGGCGGAAAGTTCGGCGGAGGAGGATATAAGGTTTCCGGAGGTCTGCACGGCGTAGGCGCTTCTGTCGTAAACGCTCTTTCCGAATCCATGGAAGTAGAGATCAAGCGGGACGGAAAGATCTATCGCCAGACTTACTCGAGAGGAAAAGTGACCAGCGAATTGACTGTGATCGGCGAGTGCGGCAAAAAGACAGGATCGCGTACTATTTTCCGCCCCGATCCTGAGATATTTGAGGAAACGGAATTCGTATTCGACAAACTGGAGCACCGTCTGAGAGAGATGGCATTCCTGAACAAGGGGATCAAGATCAGCATCAAGGACGAGAGGGAAGGCAAGAAGAGAAACGAAGTCTTCCATTATGAAGGCGGGATCAAGGAATTTGTAAAACATCAGAATAAGAATAAGGAAAGCATCCATCAGGATATCATCTACTTCGAGGTCCAGAAAAAGGAGCAGGAAGTGGAGATCGCCATGCAGTACACCAGCAGCTACAACGAGACGGTGCTCTCCTACGCCAACAATATCAACACCACGGAGGGCGGTTCTCACATGGTGGGATTCCGTTCGGCCCTGACGCGCGTGTTCAACGATTATGCCAGAAAGAACAAGTTCATCAAGGAAAATGAGGACGGACTTGCGGGAGAGGACGTGCGGGAAGGGCTGACGGCCATCATCTCCGTAAAGCTGACGGAACCCCAGTTTGAAGGGCAGACCAAGACAAAACTGGGAAACAGCGAGATGAGAGGATTTGTTGAAACAGCCACCAACGAGAACCTGACCGCGTTTCTCGAGGAAAATCCCCAGCAGGCAAAGATCATTCTGGAAAAATGCCTTCAGGCTTCCCGGGCCAGAGAAGCGGCGAGAAAGGCCAGAGAGCTGACGAGAAGAAAGAGCGTACTTGACAGCACGTCCCTACCCGGAAAACTGGCGGACTGTTCGGAAAAAGATCCGTCCGTCTCGGAGATATTCCTCGTGGAGGGAGATTCCGCCGGCGGCTCCGCCAAGGAGGGAAGAGACCGCATGCGGCAGGCGATCCTTCCTCTGCGCGGAAAGATCCTCAATGTGGAGAAGGCCCGTCTGGACCGCATCCTCAATTCCGACGAGATCAAGAACATGATCACGGCCTTCGGCTGCAATATCGGGTCTGATTTCAACATCGAGAAACTCAGATATCACAAGATCATCATCATGACCGATGCGGACGTGGACGGCGCCCATATCCGGACGCTGCTCCTGACCTTCTTCTACCGCTACATGACGCCTCTCATCGAGGGAGGTTATGTCTACGCGGCTCAGCCGCCTCTGTTCCAGGTGAAAAAGGGAAAAGACATATATTACACTTACTCGGACAGAGAGCAGGAAAAGCTGCTTGCCAGTCTGGCGGATAAGCCGGGCAAGGTAGATATCCAGAGATACAAGGGTCTGGGAGAAATGGACGCCATTCAGCTCTGGGAGACCACCATGGATCCCAGCAATCGCACCCTGGTCCAGATCACAATAGAGGATGTAGCCGCTGCGGACGAGATCTTTACCACTCTCATGGGAGATAAAGTACCGCCCCGCAAGAAGTTTATCGAAGAGCACGCCAAAGACGCGCTGCTGGATATTTAAGGAAGGAGGGGCGGAACCATGAGTAATTTAATTGAAGACACAAAGATCATACAGCACGAGATACACGACGAGATGAAAAATTCCTACATCGACTACGCCATGAGCGTGATCGTAGGACGTGCCCTTCCGGACGTGCGGGACGGACTGAAGCCCGTACACAGGAGGATCCTTTACGGCATGAGCGAACTGGGAGTGACCCCGGACAAGCCGTATAAAAAATCAGCCCGTATCGTGGGAGAAGTTATGGGTAAGTTCCACCCCCACGGCGACAGTTCGATCTACGACGCCATGGTGCGTATGGCCCAGCCTTTTTCCATCCGCTATCCCCTGGTTGACGGTCACGGAAACTTTGGATCTGTGGACGGCGACGGCGCGGCGGCCCAGCGTTACACAGAGGCCAGAATGGCGCCCTTTGCCCTGCAGATGCTGCGGGACATCGATAAGGAGACGGTGGATTTCATCCCCAACTACGACGGAGAAGAAAAAGAACCCACGGTGCTGCCCGCCCGTTTTCCACAGCTTCTGGTAAACGGTTCGAACGGTATCGCCGTCGGCATGGCCACCTCCATTCCTCCCCACAATCTGGGAGAAGTCATCGACGGCGCGGTGAAGCTCATCGACGATGAGGAAGCCACGGTGGAGGATCTGATCCGGATCATAAAAGCGCCGGACTTTCCCACGGGAGCCATCATCATGGGAAAAAACAGCGCCAGAGAAGCCTACCGTACGGGAATGGGCAAGGTGCTGGTCCGCTCAAAGGCGGAGATCGAGGAGACCAACAAGGGCAGACAGCAGATCGTCGTCACGGAGATCCCCTATCAGGTCAACAAGGCGCGTCTGATCGAAAAGATCGCGGAGCTGGTAAAGGACAAGCGGATCGACGGGATCTCCGACATCCGCGACGAATCCAACCGGCACGGCATGCGTATCGTCATTGAGCTGAAACGGGACGCCAATCCGCAGATCACGCTGAACCGGCTGTACAAGCATACCCAGCTTCAGGAGAGCTACAGCATGATCATGCTGGCTCTGGTGAACGGCGAGCCCCGGGTCCTCAATATCAAGGAGATCCTCACCGAGTATCTGAAGCATCAGAAGGACGTCGTCACCAGACGGACACAGTTTGATTTAAAAAAGGCCGAAGCCAGAGCCCACATATTGGAAGGTCTGCGCATCGCCCTGGACAATATCGACGAGATCATCCGCATCATCAGAAGCAGCTACAACGACGCCAAAGAAAAACTGATGGAGAGCTTCGGCCTTTCCGAGATACAGGCTCAGGCTATCCTCGATATGAGACTGGCCAGACTGCAGGGTCTGGAACGGGAGAAGATCGAGGCAGAGTACGCCGAGCTCATGCAGCGCATCGCCTACTACAAACAGCTGCTGGCGGACGAAAAAATGCTGATGGGAGTCATAAAAGACGAGCTTCTTGAGATCAAGCAAAAATACGGCGACGAGCGCCGGACACAGATCGTGGCCGACGTGGATGAGATCGACGAAGAGGACCTGATCCAGGAGCAGAACGTGGCGGTAACGCTGACCCACCTGGGCTACCTGAAGCGCGTTTCTGCGGACACTTACAAGACCCAGAAGAGAGGCGGAAAAGGGATAACAGGCTTGACTACCAGGGACAACGACTTCGTGAAGAACATGATCATTACTTCGACTCACGATTATCTCATGTTCTTTACCAGTCTGGGAAAGGCCCACAGGATCAAGGCATACGAGATCCCGGAGGCGCAGAGAACGGCCAAGGGGACCCCTGCCGTAAACTTCCTGAATCTCATGCAGCGTGAGCGGATCACCGCGGTCATCCCCATCTCCAGTTTTGAGGAGGAACGCTATCTCATCGCCGTCACGAAGAAGGGAACCATCAAGAAGATGGATCTGAGCCAGTTTAACACCAACCGGAAGACGGGTCTCATCGCCATCAATCTCAAGGACGGCGACGAGCTGATCGGCATAAAGGAGACCACCGGAACCAGCAATGTGATCATCGTAACCAAATACGGCAAGTGCATCTGCTTCAGCGAAGAGGATGTGCGGCCTATGGGCCGTCTGGCCGGCGGCGTGCGTGCCATCACCCTGGAAAAAGACGACGAAGTGGTAGCCATGGAACTGGCTGAAAAGAACGAGGAACTGCTGGTAGTCACTTCAGCGGGCTATGGAAAGAGAACGTCGGTGAAGGATTATAAGATCCAGGCCAGAGGCGGCAAGGGTCTGCTGACTTACGACAAGACCAAATTCAGCAAGACGGGCGTGCTGATCGGAGCCATGGTGGTCGCCGAGTCCGACGAAGTAATGCTGATCAATTCCGACGGCATCATCATCCGCATCAAGGCCGGGGAAGTATCCCGTCTGGGAAGAGCGACCCAGGGCGTCAAGATCATGCGGGTCGAAGAAGACGCCAACATCATCGCTATGGCTAAGCTGATCCGGGAAGAAGACGTAGAAGACGGCGATCTTTCCGGCGGGGACGACGGCGGAAACAAAAACGATGCGGGACAGATCACCTTCGACGTAGAGTAGAGCCACATCAGGCACAGCGGAAGGATCCAGAGACAATAAAAACCACAGAGGGGCTTCCCGCGGAGGGACCGGGCCCGTAACTTCGGCCGGCGGGTCATGGATTCCGCCCGGCCGGCCGGCGGGCGGCTCCTCATGTGTTTAAAATCTCTGCAGAGGGGTATACAGATTTTATCGCAGTCAACGGAGGATACGAGAGATGGCATTGCAGATGAAACACGACTTCAGCCAGGAGGCGGGAGTATGGAAGGTAAGAGTGAGCGGAGAAGTGGACGTAGCTACGGCCGGCGGACTTCGCGGTCTGCTGGCGGATCTGTTTCAGGAGAAGCAGTCGGATATCGTGCTGGATATGAGTGATCTGTCTTATATCGACAGCACAGGGCTGGGCGTCCTCATCGGCGCTTACGGCAGGATGCAGGAGAGCGGACACGGGATTCGCGTTGAGCATCCGCGGGAAAACATTGCGAAGCTTCTGCGTATCACCAGCCTTGACAGGATATTCTGCGCGGCGGAACAGACGGAGTAACGCCTGTATCCGGCAGGATAACGACTTTACAAGTATGCAACGAAACGAGGAGATTTAAATGGCAGACTTTTTAAAAATTTCGGTTCCCGGAAAACCGGAATATGTGAGTACCGTGCGCATGACCGTATCCGCACTGGCAAACAGCGCCGGTTTTGACATCGAAGCCATTGAGGACATCAAGGTCGCCGTGTCGGAAGCCTGCACCAACGTGGTGCGCCACGGCGTGGAGGAGCTGAACGGCTATGAGGTTTCCTGCGAGCTGGGGGACGACAGACTGGTGATCTGCGTCATCGACCACGCGGGCGGCTATGACGTGGCCGGGTATAAAATGCCGGAACCGGATCATCCCAAGGAGGGAGGTCTGGGTATTTTTATCATTCGGGCTCTCATGGACGAAGTGGATATTTTCTCAGAGATTGGAAGTGGAACGAGAATTCAGATGGTGAAGTATACGCACCGGTAGGAGAAGAATATGTCCTCAACCAAGCAAAGCGATATAAAAGACCTTTTTGAGGAATACAGCCGTACAAAGGATGTGGGGCTGCGCAATCAAATCGTCGAGCATTACTTGTATATGGTAGATATACTGGTTCGCAAATATATGAATAAGGGAGTCGAGTACGAGGATCTCTATCAGGTAGGTTCCATGGCCCTGGTTTTCGCCGTCGAGCGTTTCGACGCTTCCAAGGGATATGAATTTACCAGCTTCGCCACACCCACGATCATCGGTGAGATCAAACGATATTTCAGGGATAAAGGCTGGGCGGTAAAAGTCCCCAGACGGCTGAAGGAGATCTCAGCCAAACTTCCCAAGGCAAAGGAAGAACTGACTCACAGCCTTCACAGAGCGCCTACGATCTCAGAACTCTCGGAATATCTGGGGGAGCCGGCAGAACAGATACTGGAGGCCATGGAGAGCGGGAAATCCTACGGCACCTATTCCCTGCAGCAGACCTTTGACGAGGGCGGCGACGACGGGGAGGGCTCCGTCTATGAAAAATATGCCAGCAAAGAAGATACAGCCTTCGAAAGTTTTGAAAACGCGGACCTGATCCAGAGCGTGATGAAAGAGCTGTCTCCCCAGGAGCGGGAGATCTTTCAGATGCGCTTTCTTCAGAACAAGACGCAGCAGGAGATCGCGAAAGCCTTTGATATCTCGCAGATGACGGTCTCGCGCATCGAGAAGCGGCTGAAAGATAAGTTCAGGGCTGCATATATAGCATAAGAGAATCAGCGGACAGGGAAAGATCCCGTGTCCGCATTTTGAGTTTTTGCGTTTGCATTTTCAACTGAATTTGAGATCTAATATAGAGCAGTGATCCCATTCAGCCGGAGCCCTGACTTTAGAGGTCTGAGCTTTATCTGACATTACTGCAAAAAGTCGTTTGACTTTTTGTGCAAAAGTGGCATACTATCCTTATAACTTTTGAGAGGCGGTGGGCCTATGTATCGAACGGCTATGGAGCAGCTGATAGAATGGAAGAAAAAGAGCCGCCGAAAGCCTCTCATCATCCGGGGTGCGCGGCAGGTCGGTAAAACCTGGCTGATGAAGGAGTTCGGCAGAACGGCCTATGACGAGACGGTCTACATCAATTTCGACAACGATGAGCGGATGAGAAGCCTGTTTGAAAGCGATCTGCAGGTGGAACGCATTTTAATCGGACTGGAACTGTACGCTGGACACAAAATTGATCCGCAGCGGACGCTGCTGATCTTTGACGAGGTGCAGGAGGCTCCCCGTGCGCTGGCAAGCCTGAAATACTTTGACGAGGACGCTCCACAATATCAGATCATCTGCGCGGGAAGTCAGCTGGGAGTCGCGCTCCATCAGGGGACTTCCTTTCCAGTGGGGAAAGTAGAGTTTCTGGACCTTTTTCCGCTGTCCTATTTTGAATTCGCTGTTGCTATGGGAAAGCAGCAGCACGTAGAGCTTCTCAAAAAGGGAGATTTCAGCATGGCTGCCGCCTTTCGACAGGATTATGTGGATATCCTCAAGTATTATTATTATGTGGGCGGGATGCCGGAGGTGGTGCAGAGCTTTGCGGAAGATCGGGATTTCAATGAGGCGAGGGAGATCCAGAAGCGGATCCTTGAAGCCTATGAGCAGGATTTTTCCAAACACGCGCCCTACGATGTGGTGCCACGCATTCGTATGCTCTGGAACAGCATACCCGGGCAGCTGGCGAAAGAAAACAAGAAATTTGTCTACGGCCTGATGCGGGAAGGGGCCAGGGCAAAGGAATATGAGATGGCGTTGCTCTGGCTTACAGACTGCGGGCTCGTTCACAAGGTAAATCGTGTGAAAACACCGGGATTGCCTCTGGCTGCTTATGAGGACCTGAAGGCGTTTAAGCTTTTCTTTGTGGATGTTGGTCTGCTCAGCTGTCTGGCAGGACTTCGGCAGGAGACCCTTCTGGATGGAAATGAATTGTTTAAAGAGTTCAAGGGGGCGTTGACCGAGCAGTACGTCTTGCAGCAGTTGAAGTCAAAGAAGGATCGGAAGGTCTATTACTGGTCCAGTGACAGGGGAACTGCAGAGGTGGATTTTGTGGTGGATAACGGCCAGGAGATAATCCCCGTTGAAGTCAAGGCAGAGATCAATCTCCAGGCGAAAAGCCTGAAGGTTTACAGAGAAAAGTTCGCGCCCAGGCTTTCGATCCGGACCTCCATGGCGGATTATAAAATGGAAGAATGGCTGCTGAACCTGCCGCTTTACGCGGTGGAGACCATTTGACTTTGGTTGATATGACATAAATCGATATGAGAAGACGGCGGTCCCTTTTCGGACTGCGAGAAATGGAGGTCAGATTATGAAACGAGTATTTTCCGGCGTACAGCCTACGGGAAACATCCATATTGGAAATTATCTGGGAGCGCTGAAGCAGTTCGTGGAGCTGCAGGAGGACCACGATTGTATCTACTGTATCGTGGATATGCATTCCATCACCATGCCCCAGGATCCGAAGGAACTGAAGCAGCATATACTGGACGTGGCGGCGCTGTATCTCTCCATCGGCATCGACCCGAAGAGATCCATCGTATTCGTACAGTCCGACGTGCCCGGCCACGCGGAGCTCTCCTGGATCCTCACCTGCAACGCCTACACCGGAGAACTGTCCCGCATGACGCAGTTTAAGCAGAAGAGCAAGGATAAGGAGTCCGCCCCCGCGGGCCTGTTCTGTTATCCGGTGCTCATGGCGGCAGACATTCTGCTCTACGATACGGATGTGGTTCCTGTGGGCAACGATCAGAAACAGCATATCGAGCTGACCAGGGATCTGGCGGTCCGCATGAACGGCAAGTATGGAAATATGTTCGTGGTGCCAGACGGCAGATTCCTGAAAAGCGGAGCCCGCGTCATGGCTCTGGACGATCCCACCAGCAAGATGAGCAAGAGCGCGCCCAACGCTTTCAGCCGTATCTCCCTTCTGGATACGCCGGAAAAGATCAAAAAGTCTATCATGAAGGCCACCACCGATTCCGAGGGCGAGGTGCGCTTCGACATTGAAAACAAACCGGGAGTCAGCAATCTTCTGAACATTTACAGCGCCTTCTCCGGACGGGACGTGGAGGACATCGCCGCCCAGTATGCCGGCAGCGGATACGGCGCCTTCAAGAAGGACCTGGTGGAGATCACCGTGGACGCCGTGACGCCCATCCAGCAGAAATACGAAGAGATCCGTCAGTCCCAGGAACTGCTGGACATTCTGAAAGACGGCGCGGAACGGGCAGGCGCCATCTCCGAAAAGACCGTGAAACGGGTGAAGGACATGATCGGATTCGGAGCCTGTTAACGGAAGAGAAAAGGACCTGTTGGAGAGAATTTATAAATTCCTCTTTACAACGCGGAGAAAAGTGTTTATACTTGTAACCAATTCAGGAAATCGTCCAAACAATTAAATAAGAGATTCTTCAGGGCAGGGTGAAAGTCCCTACCGGCGGTAAAGCCCGCGAGCCGAAAGGCTGATTCGGTGAAACTCCGAAGCCGACAGTATAGTCTGGATGAAAGAAGAATGCGATACGGTTTTTGTTATGTATTTTTGCTCTGAAATGATTTATCATTTCAGAGTTTTTGTTTTCGGAGATCCCTCCGAAGACTTTGCCAAACCGGCGGAACGCGGATCTGTCCGCGGCCGCCTGCTCCGATGCAGGGGCCGAGGGGATGGCAAAGAGAAAAGAGAAGACCGCGATCTGACAACGCCCTGCAGGAAACAATGTTTTTTGCAGGGCGTTTTTTATCTGCGCTATGTCCAAAGCTGCGTTTTCAGGGCAGAGATGACAGAACGGTGAAAGGTGTGAAACGATCCAGAGCGGGACGCCATCATTAAGATAGATCTTTGAATTGTGGATGCGGAGGAAGAGACGTATGGACAGGGAAGAAGAAAAATATATGAGAAGGGCCATTGAACTGGCGGGCCGGGGAGAGGGGAGGACCTCCCCCAACCCGCTGGTGGGCGCGGTCATCGTCAAGGACGGCAGGATCGTGGGCGAAGGGTATCATGAAGTGTGGGGAGGACCTCACGCGGAGAGAAACGCGCTGGCGGCAGTCCGGGCGGTCAGGGAGGGCCGGACCCGGGAGGAAGCGGACGGGCTGCTCTCCGGCGCCGTCATGTACGTGACCCTGGAACCCTGTTGCCACACCGGGAAGACGCCGCCCTGTACGGAGGCGATCCTGGAGGCGGGCATCGGCAAAGTGGTGATCGGTTCCCGGGACCCAAACCCCAGAGTAGCGGGCCAGGGAGCGGAGATTTTGAAAAAGGCGGGAATCACCGTAGTACAGGATTTTCTGCGGGAGGAATGCGACCAGCTGAACCCGGTGTTTTTCCACTTTATAACTGCGGAGACTCCCTATGTGGCGCTGAAATACGCTATGACGGCGGACGGAAAGATCGCGGCTTCATCCGGCCAGTCAAAGTGGATCACAGGGGAGGAAGCGAGGGCGGATGTACAGCGGCTGCGAAATAAATATTCGGCCATCATGGCGGGGATCGGTACGGTACTGCGGGATGATCCCCTGCTGACCTGCCGTATGGAGGGGGGCAGAAATCCCGTCCGTATCATCTGCGACAGCCGCCTGCGCATACCGGAGGACAGCAGAATATGCCGCACAGCGGGAGAGGTTCCCACCATCGTGGCGGCGGCCGTTTGCGGTTGGAACAGTTGGGATCGCATAAACAGTGCGAACGGTGAGTCCGCGATCCCCAGAGCGGCGGCCGTTTCCGGCGCAGCTGAGCCGTGGGGCGCCTGCCGGTCCGCCTGGAGCCATGAGACGGATGGAGGGATGAGCGAAGGAGCTGCCGAAAAAACAGATGAAAGAGTGGATGAAAAAGCAGTTATAAAAGCAGATGAAAGAGGCGCTGCCCAACGAGCGTCAAAGAAAAGCCGTCTGGAAGCTTTGGGCGTCACCGTGCTGGAGCTGCCGGAGGCAGCGGGCGGCGGCGTGGATCTGAAAGCTCTCATGAGGGAGCTGGGCGCGCGGAATATCGACAGCGTTCTTCTGGAGGGCGGCGGCGCGCTGAATTACAGCGTGCTGAAAGAGGGGCTGGCCAATAAAGTATACGTGTACGTGGCGCCTAAATTGTTCGGGGGAAAGACGGCGAAGACGCCGGTGGAAGGAGAGGGAGTGGAGTATCCGGATCAGGCGGTCTTACTGTCGGATCCCAGGATCCACAGTTTCGGAAGCGATCTGCTCCTCGAATACGAGGTGATAAGGGGGATGAAAGATTGTTTACAGGAATCGTAGAGGAAAAGGGCACGGTGGGCCGGGCTTCGTTGGGAAGTCAGTGGGGAAGCCTGACCGTCAGAGCGGCTAAAGTTCTGGAAAATACGAAGATCGGGGACAGCATCGCTGTCAACGGCGTCTGCCTGACGGTGACGTCGAAGACCCGGGACAGTTTCACGGCAGACGTGATGGCAGAGACCATGCGCCGTACTAATCTGGGCAGGCTGCAGAGCGGAGACCCGGTGAACCTGGAACGGGCCATGGCCGCCGACGGCCGGTTTGGAGGTCATATGGTATCCGGACATATCGACGGGACCGGGACGATCAGGGAACTCAGGCGGGAGGGAAACGCGGTCTGGGTCACGGTGGAAGCGCCGCCCGCCATACTGGAACTGATCGTGGAAAAGGGTTCCGTGGCCATCGACGGGATCAGCCTTACGGTAGCTTGCGCCGGTGACGACGCGTTTCAGGTGTCCGTCATTCCCCATACGGGAGCGGAGACCACGCTGCTTTCCGGAAAGCCGGGGAAAGTGGT
Organism: Bacilliculturomica massiliensis; assembly: GCF_900605495.1. Taxonomy (GTDB): domain Bacteria; phylum Bacillota; class Clostridia; order Peptostreptococcales; family Anaerovoracaceae; genus Bacilliculturomica; species Bacilliculturomica massiliensis. The sequence goes on along the minus strand of NZ_LR027603.1, from coordinate 273,876 downwards.
CAATCTGGAAAACGATATGATAGCAAAGTACGTAAAAAAACTGACGGGCGTCTATGCCAGAAGCGGCGGCGGAACCATCTCCGCAGATGCATCCGCCGGGAGCAATGCAGGGGAAAGGGAGCGCGGATCCAAAGACAGCGCCGGAGGCCGTGCAGAAGGCTGCCCTGGGGGAGAAAGGTCGGGACTGACCGAAGAGTTTCTGCGGATCCACGGATTTTAAATGATCTCAGGCGTCCACATAAGATGTTTACATGGAATATTCACATTGGTCTGACATAGAGCCAGGGATCACAGATGATAAAAAAGCATCATCGAGACGGCAGTCAGCGGAAATGGAGGCGGATCTTTCAGCGGGAGATCTGAAAGAGAAACGGCCGGAAGGAAATGGAGGGGAATTATGAACTACAATACCATCGAGGAGGCGCTTGCGGATCTGCGGGCAGGAAAGATCATCATGGCGACAGATGATCCGGATCGGGAAAACGAGGGAGATTTTATCTGCGCCGCGGAGTTTGCCACCTGCGAAAACATTAATTTTATGGCGATCCACGGCAAGGGGCTGATCTGCATGCCCATGAGCGCGGACTATGCGAAAAAGCTGAATCTGCCGCAGATGGTCAGTGAAAACACGGATAACCACTGTACGGCTTTCACGGTCTCCATAGACCACGTGGATACTGCCACAGGGATCTCAGCCGCGGAGCGTTCCATCACAGCGCTGAAATGCGTGGACGAAACTTCCAGGCCTGAGGATTTTCGCCGGCCAGGTCACATGTTTCCGCTGGTGGCGCGCACAGGCGGCGTACTGGCGCGCAACGGACACACGGAGGCCACGGTGGACCTGATGCGGCTGGCCGGACTGAAGGAATGCGGTCTGTGCTGTGAGATCATGTCCGAGGACGGGACCATGATGCGCACGCCGCAGCTGTGGGAGCTGGCCCGGCAGCACGGGATCAAATTTATAACCATCCGGGATCTTCAGAATTACTGCCGTCGTCACGAAAAGCATGTAAACTGCGAGGCGGTGGCTGATATGCCCACCAAATACGGGGAATTCAAAGTGTACGGCTATGTTAACGATCTCACCGGCGAACACCACGTAGCTCTGGTAAAGGGCGAGATCGGAGACGGAAAAAATCTGCTCTGCCGGGTCCATTCCGAGTGTCTGACCGGCGATGTGTTCGGGTCTCTCCGCTGCGACTGCGGTCAGCAGTTCGCCAGAGCCATGGAACAGATCGAGAGGGAAGGCAGAGGCGTACTGCTCTATATGCGTCAGGAGGGACGGGGGATCGGGCTCATCAACAAACTGAAGGCGTATGAGCTGCAGGAACAGGGCTTTGACACGGTGGAGGCCAATGTGAAGCTGGGTTTCGCCCCGGACCTGAGGGAATACTGGATCGGAGCGCAGATCCTGCAGGATCTGGGGGCCAGGGAGCTGCGTCTGCTGACCAACAACCCCGACAAAATATACGGTCTGGACGGTTTCGGCGTGGAGATCAAAGAGCGGGTATCCATCGAGATCCGGCCGGAGGAGCACGACGCCTTTTATCTGAAGACGAAAGAAGAAAAGATGGGTCATCTGTTCACCCATGAAGAGGAGCCCGGCAGGACGGCCAGTCTGTAAGAAAAGCGGATATCAGTGAAAATAAGAAAGGAGAACGCGGAGAGATCTGCGGAAAATGAACATGAAAGTATTGGAAGGTAAAGTCGTAGCTCAGGGGATGAAGGTAGGCATCGTGGCCTCACGATTCAATGAATTTATCGTCAGTAAGCTGTTGGCAGGGGCCGTGGACGGACTGGTGAGACACGGTGTGGAAGAGGATGATATCACGGCGGCGTGGGTGCCGGGCGCTTTTGAGATCCCCCTGGTGGCTCAGCGCATGGCGGCGTCGAGAAAATATGACGCCGTCATCTGCGTGGGAGCGGTGATCAGGGGAGCAACGTCGCACTACGACTACGTCTGCGCCGAGGTATCAAAAGGGGTAGCGCAGACGGCGCTGAACAGCAGCGTCCCCGTGCTTTTCGGCGTGCTGACCACGGACACCATCGAGCAGGCCATCGAGCGGGCCGGTACAAAGGGCGGAAATAAGGGATACGATGTGGCTTTATCCGCAATTGAGATGGTAAATCTCATGAGAGAGATCGGGTAGGGGCCAGATCAGCGTCTTTTTCGGCTGGGTTGTGGAATCTTCGCCGCGAAGGTATAATGGGATGCAGAGGGAGGCGGGCAAGGGTATTCCCGCCATGCAGAACACGCGGAAAAGGAGGATATTGCATATGAAGATTGACAGTGGCGCCGCAGAACTGAGGGCGGTGATGGCGGCGGCGGATCTGATGCTTGCGGCGGCCCGGACAGCGCCTAAGGCCTGCGGAAGCGATCATCTGGAGGCCTTCGCGCTTACAGGGGAGGAAAAGGACCGTCTGGCTGAATCCATGCGGACATACGGAAGAGAAAAGCAGATCGATTTTATCGTCAGGGACGCGGGCAATGTGGACGCTTCGCCGGTGCTGCTGCTTTTGGGAGCGGTGAACGATCCTATGCTCATCGCCGACTGCGGCATGTGCGGATTTAAAAATTGCGGAGCATGTATGAAGAACGGCGGCAACTGCGCGTTCAACATCACAGATCTGGGCATCGCCGTGGGTTCCGCGGTTTCTGTGGCGGCAGATCACAGGATCGACAATCGCGTCATATATTCCGCCGGAAGAGTGGCCGTGGAGACAGGACTGTTCTCGGAAAAAGTTCGGGTAGCGTACGGGATCCCGCTGTCGGTCTCGTCAAAGAGCCCGTTCTTCGACAGGGACTCCGGGGACAACAAATGCATCGAACGGCCGAAAAAGTAGATCATCTGAAGATCGTAAAAAAGAAAGCCGGACCGAAAACATCCGCACAGAGCAGAAGGTGTTTTTGGCCGGCTTTGTTCATTATGCAGAAAATAATTTCTTTCTGTTCAGGCGTCTTTCCCCCGGTGCGTCAGCGCCGGGACCAGGGAACTGTGGATAGCGATGAGCATGCAGCCGCCCAGGCACCAGGAGCCGAGAACGTCGGTGGGATAGTGGACGCCCACATAAATCCGGGAAAAAGCCATAAGAATAATATAGACGCACAAAAGTCCTGTCAGAAGGTTGACCGCCGAAGGTTTTGTGAGACGCGGGAAATCGTATTCGTCTTCGGAAGACAGCCGCGGGACCCGGGCATACGCCCGGATCAGCATGATCAGCGTGCCCCAGAGAACAAGACTGGTCAGCGCGTGTCCGCTGGGAAAACTGAATCCGCTTTCGTTGATGAGGTAGAAGGCAGGATCCGGCCTGGAGCGCTGAAATACAAATTTCAGCGTCTCGTAGAACAAGACAGATGACAGAGCTGCAGCGGAGAGGGGAAGTCCGTAATGCTTCCTCGTCTGCGGCGCAGCCAAAAGCACGGCGCAGAGGACGGTCACCGGCTGCCAGTTGCCGGAGAGAGTCAGCGGTTTCAGCAGAGCGGTAAGCCAGTCGTTTCGCAGCGAGAACACCGCGCTTTGAACAGCGGTGTCGAAGGCCGGCACGGCGCCCTGCGTGACAAAGTACGCCAGCACGGCAAAACCGCCGGCGCAGAGGACAGTCAGCAGTCCTTTTAAAATATTTGTATTTATCATACATGCACCCTTTATGTATTTTCTTTCTGTTTTGCTTTCAATAAAGCGTCCCTTTTCAGACGATAAAGCCTGCCGGAAAAGAGTGCTCCAAGGCTATTTTATTACGCCTGAACGGGATTTACAATCAATTCACGAAACCGTATTAATACTGTAATCAAATTAACATTTTCCGCTGTTTTCAGTGGAAAAAGAAAGCGGGATATGGTACTATTTTTATGATTTGCGGTCTGCGGTCTGTATCCGCGGAGGCGGAGCCGGCGGCGCGGGGCGAAAGAGAACGCGATTAGAAGGAAAGGGGCTTAAATGGCAAGACACCTTTTGAGAAATATCGGTTTTGGAATATTTATGTACTGGGATCTGCGGACCATACGGGGGAACCAGAAAATGATCAGAAAATACAGGGCGGAAGGGGATCTGGAAGCCGAGCGGAAAGAGATCTGCCAGGCAGAGACCACATGGAGCCGTCACCTGGTCGAGAAGGTGGGGGTCACCATTCGTTTCACCGGCAAAGAAAATATTCCGGAGGGTCCTGTGCTGATTGTAGCCAATCATCAGAGCTACACGGACATCGCGATCCTCACCTATGTGATATCCGATCGTCAGCTGGGTTTTGTAGCTAAGGAAGATCTCCACAAGCTGCCCCTGTTCGGCCAATGGATCGCCGACGTGCGCAGCGTATTTATCAAGCGGGATGACGCCAGAGCGTCGCTGCGGGCTATCGAGGAGGGGATCGGACTGCTGAAGCAGGGCTTTTCGCTGGGTATCTTTCCGGAGGGCACCAGAAGCAAGGGCCCGAAGATGGGGGAATTTAAACGCGGGAGTCTGCGCCTTGCCACAAAGCCCGGAATTCCCGTGGTACCGGTGACGATCTGCGGCAGTTATAAATGCTTTGAGGGTCCGGGAACGCCTACCGCAGCCACCGTGGATGTATTCATCCACCCGGCGATCGAGACGGCGGGAATGGAAAAGAAAGAAGCGGCGGAACTGGCCGGGGTAGTGGAAAAGATCGTCAGAGATAAACTTCTGGAGCTGCAGGAAAAGCAGGAGACCGAGTAAACGGAGCCGCCGGAAGGACCGGAGACAAGGGGAAGAACAGCGGCGGGGAAAGAGCGGAGCTGCCGGGAAGTCCAAAGAAGCCTGATCCGCAGGTCCGGGTGGAAACAGCCGCGAAACGACGGAGCGGGGGAGCGGGGAAAATATGCGGCCGCGGGATCGCAGCGGAGCACGACGAACCTCAGGGTCGAAATAACAGGAAGGAACAGAAAGATGAATAAACCGATTTTGATCGTCATGGCCGCCGGTATGGGCAGCCGGTACGGCGGACTGAAACAGATGGACCCTGTGGGGACCAACGGCGAGCTGATCATTGACTTTTCTCTCTACGACGCATGGAAAGCGGGATTCGAGAAAGTCATCTTTGTGATAAAAAGGGAGATGGAGGCGGATTTCCGGGCTATTATTGACAGGGGAGCCGGCAGAAAGCTCCAGGTGGAATACGCGTTTCAGGATCTTGCGGACCTGCCGGCGGGATATCAGGTTCCCGCGGACCGGGTCAAGCCCTGGGGCACAGGCCACGCGGTGCTGGCCGCCAGAGCGGCGGTGGACCAGCCTTTCGCTGTGATCAACGCGGACGATTTTTACGGGGCAGAGGCGTTTCAAAATATCTATGATTTTCTGCGCAGCGCTTCGGACGATGAAAAACGCCGTTTTTGCATGGTGGGATACCGTATTGAAAATACGCTGACAGAAAATGGGTCCGTGGCCAGGGGCGTGTGCACGGCTGATGAAAACGGTTTCCTGCGAGAGATCATAGAGAGGACAAAGATCCAGAGAAATCAGGGAAAAATACAGTATTTCGAAGAAGACGACGCTCTGCAGACCGATTCGAAGGGCGATTGGAAGGGCGATCTGCAGGGCGGCCGGTGGACGGATATCGCCGAGGGGACGCTGGTCTCCATGAATCTGTGGGGCTTTACCGAGGGCATGATGGAGGAATTGTCCCTGCGCTTTCCGGCTTTCCTGGACCGCACGCTTCCGGAAAATCCTCTGAAAGGCGAATTCTTTCTGCCCTTTGTGGTCGACGAGCTGATACGGGAAGGCGGAGCTTCCGTGAAGGTGCTGACTTCGTCGGACAAATGGCATGGAGTGACCTACAGAGAGGACAGAGATTCCGTTATGAGAGCGCTGGCAGAGATGAAAGCGCAGGGCAGATATCCCTTCGATCTCTGGGCGTAACGCTGGCTGGCTGCCGCAAGCCCTGCCGGACCTGCATGTCAAGGGGACCGCAGAAGTCCGGGGGACTGCGAAGTTTCTGCGGTCAGCTGCAAGACCTGGCAGGACCGCGGAAGTTCCGGCGGGCTGTGGAAGTTCCGGCAGATCACATAAATTCCGTGTCCGAGATGAGGTTTTGCTTCGGTCCGCCGCTGGGCGGCGCCTGGCATAAATGATATAGGTGAAAATCCAGAAAAAAATGAATAATCACCTATTTTGGCTCGAAAAAAGTGCATAATGGGAACAAAAAGACAAGCTGATAGGTGAAATTTTCTTTTTTTCACTGTTTTCACCCATTTTCCATGAGGAATTAGGTGAGAATAAGAAAAAAAGAGCGATTTCGCCTATTTTGATTTTGCGGAGCGGGAAATGAGGCGGTCCCGCGTGAATTGATCGGCCCGGAGGAACCCATCGGAGGATCCCAGCGGCCGGAACAGATCAGACGGCCCGGGGAAGGATCCCGGCGGCCGGAACAAAGCAGACGGCCCGGGGAAGGATCCCGGCGGCCGGAACAGATCAGATGGCCGGGATGAGACTCCTGGCTGCCCAGACAACCAGACGATCCGGAGGATCCCGGCAGGCCGCGTAAGCCCCGCGCAGGAAAGATGCTGTTTCTCCGCCTGCTGGATAGCAGTATCCGGTACCGCCACGGCGTAAGCCATGCAGGAGAGACGCCGTTGCTGTAGGTTATGTAAATAATGCAGAACACGGGATCTATGTACAGAAAAGTTCGATACGGGAAGATTTTTGTAAATTTTAGCTTGTAGGATCTGGCAGAGTTGAATTATACTATAGAAGTGGGAATGAAATATTAAAAATGCGGAACCGGGGAACCGGGGACGCAAGTGCATGCCGGAGATTGTTCAGTGTGGGAGGACAAGATTGTGGCCATTTTTCATAAGGAAGATCACATTGTGGGTGTGATAGTCTTTTTGTTGTTCAGAAAACAGACAGAACAGGGATGCAGCCTGCAAAAAGACCGACGGAGCCATGTGTTCCGTGCGGTCAGCGCGCAGTCGGCCTTTGTTTTGTTTTTTTGTTTTTTGTGTGCGTGAATCGTCCACCAAAAAAACCGGTTATACGGTTTTCTCCCATCCGGCAGAAAAGGAGTTTTTATTATGGCGAGAAAAGGTGAGAATATTTATCAACGCCTGGACGGACGGTGGGAGGGCCGTTATATATCCGGGTACGATACTCTATCGGGAAAGATCCAGTACGGCTACGTTTACGCGTCCAGCTATACCGAGGCGAAACGGATCAAACAGAAGGTGGAGAAGGGCAAGGGAAAGCTCAGGAAGCAGAAATTGACGGTGGCTGGGTGTTTTATGGAGTGGATGCGCTGGAAAAAGACAGATCCCAATCTGCATCCTTCCACGCTCAATCTGTATGACCGCAATGTTGAAAAGCACATCCTGCCGCTGCTGGGAAGCTGCAAGGTGCATATGATCACCGCCCAGTCCCTGGATCAATTTCGCTGGCAGAAGTTAAAAGACGGCAGGCTCGACGGGGGCGGGGGATTGTCGCCGGTGACGGTGGATTCTCTCATGTTTCTGATCTACAGTATGCTGCAGTTCGCTCTGGAAGAGCATTACATACTTGAGATCCCGAAGAGAAAAATGAAACGGTCCAGTCACGGGGATTCCAGAAATATACGGGTGTTTTCCACAGAAGAACAGAGCCGTATCGAGGAAACGCTGTTCAGAGGGGCGAAGAGGGAAAACGCCAGGAGCACCTGTCTGGGCATTTTATTTGCACTGTACACCGGTCTGCGGGTGGGGGAACTGTCCGGCCTGCAGTGGAAGGACGTGGATATGGGCGGATCCAGGATATTCGTGCGGCGGACGCTGCAACGGGTGGACGCGCCCCGGGGAGCGAAGAAGAAGACCATGCTGCAGCTGGGCCCCCCAAAAAGCAACAGCTCGATCCGGAGCTTCCCGGTGAAAGACGAGCTGATGACCTGGCTGAGTTTGTACAGGAACAGCCTGCCGGAGCTCCAGAGACAGCCGGATTCCCCGGTGTTTTCTACTGCGGAAGGGGGCTATATCGAGCCCCGGGTCTTTCAGAAACGCTTCGGAAGGATCCTGGAAGCCGCTCAGGTGGAGGAGGCGAATTTTCATGCGTTGCGGCATACCTTCGCCACCCGCTGCATCGAGAGCAATATGGACGTACAGAGCCTGAGTGAATGCCTGGGCCACAGCAGCGGCGTGATCACCCTTAAGGTCTACACGCATTCGTTTTCTGAGCACAAGAGAAGCTGCATCAACCGGCTTGAGTTCCTCATGGCGGAGCAGGTGCTGGAAAGCATGGGGGCCGCAAAATGCAGTTCGGTCGAAGAAAATGTGTGCAATGTGATATAAAAATTCTTGCAATCTTAATTCATTATGGTATACTAATAAGGCATGATTTGCAAAGACAGCGTTGCTGTGCAGAAAAATGCTCTCTGCTCCGGCAGACGGCCGGAGCCATTCAGTCCACAGGGAGGTGAAAAAAATGAATCAGTATGAGATCATGTTCATCATCGATCCTATTCTGGAAGACGAAAAAAAGGAAGCGACGATCGAGACCGTAAAGGAGATCATTGCCGCTGACGGTGAAGTCGGAAAGGTAGACGTATGGGGAATGAGGAAGCTGGCGTATCCGATCCAGAAGAAGAACGAAGGATACTACGTGGTGATCGAATTTGCCGCGAAAACAGAGCTGCCGAAGGAACTCGACAGAAGACTCAGGATTTCTGACAACGTGATGAGACACATCATTATCAACAAGGACGAGAAATAAGGGTTGGTGACATTATGAATTCAGTAGTTTTGATCGGAAGATTGACCAGAGATCCGGAGGTGCGCTACACCTCGGGCACTCAGAATGCGGTCGCGACCTTTACCATCGCTGTTGACCGCCCCTTTTCCAAAGAAAAGGTGGCCGACTTTCTGCGCATTGTAGTATTCGGCAAGCAGGCGGAAAACTGCGAGCGGTTTCTCTCCAAGGGACGCCTGGTGGGCGTTCAGGGGCGGATCCAGACGGGGAGCTACAAAACGCAGGCCGGTGAAACGAGATACACCACTGACATTGTTGCTGACAGAGTCGAGTTTTTAGAATGGGGCGACAGAGGCGGTTCCGGGTCCGGAATGGGCGGCGGACGCGCCGATGACCGCGACGATATGATCCCGGAGGGTTTTGAAGCCCTGACGGACGACGACATGCCATTCTAAACCCATATCGTAAAGAAGGAGGATAAACCATGGTGATGGATAAGAGACGCGGCGGCGGAATGCGCAGAAAGAAAGTCTGCCAGTTCTGCGCCGATAAAACAGAGACCATCGACTATAAAGATGTCGAGAAGCTGAAGAAGTATGTGACAGAGAGAGGCAAGATCCTGCCCAAGAGAATCACGGGCACCTGTGCCGTTCATCAGAGAGAAGTCACAAAGGCGATCAAGAGAGCGAGAATCGTTGCTCTGCTGCCTTACACAGCCGACTAAGAAAATTAAAAGAAGCGGGGTTTTCTCGCTTCTTTTTAAATTCCCGGGGTTTCGGGTTTGGGCCACAGGATTTTGTGGGGGGAACCGCGGAGCCCACTAGATGAGTGAATTCAGTAAAGAATAATTTAATGATTAGGGTAATTTATACATCTAATACATATATTAATATATAGTACGGCAAAAAATACTACAATTGAGAGCGCGGTCTATGATATAATTAAAGGTACGATAAAACCGGGAAAAGCCTGAGAGGGAAGTAATAAATGGGTACAAAATTTATTAAAAGTTTAATCGGTCCATATCTCCGGATCAACATGGCCGTGCTTCTCCTGTTTTCGCTGGCGCTGCTGTTTTTCAGCCGTCCCGCGGGACTGGCCGCCTTTGCTGTCGTCGGCGGGCTGGCTCTGTATTACAAGAAGATGGAGGGGAACCGGAGCAAGGCTCTGGGCGAATACGCCAAGAGCATCACGGAGGAGATGGACGACACCACGCGTCACTTTATCACGAAAAATCCCCTGCCCCTGTGCATGATCGATCAGAGCGGAGAAATTCTCTGGATCAACAAGAAATTTGCGGAGATCTTTGACGACGTGGAGATGTTCAGCACGAATATCAAGCAGGTGACCAATGTGAAACATACGGAGTTTCTCTGCGAGGAGGATGTGGAAAAGCACATTCTGGTCACCCATGGGGGAAAGACCTTCCGCGTCATGTCCTCCATGCTGGACGACGGCGGAAACACCATGCTCTACTGGCTGGACGTGACCAGCCTGGAAACGCTGAAGACCCTTTACAAGGACGAGCGGATCTGTCTGGGTTATATCAACGTGGACAATTACGACGATCTGCTGGCCAGTTCTCCGCCGGAGCGCAAATCCAGCATCGCGGCGGAGATCGACAGGACCATCCGCCAGTGGGGACAGAAGAACAGTATTTCCATCACGCAGATCAGCAAGAGCAAATATATTATGATACTCGAAGTCAAACAGCTGGAACGGCTGGAAGCCAATAAATTCCCCGTGCTCAACGACGTTCACGGGATCGAGACGGACGCGGACTTTCCGGTGTCTCTTTCCATCGGCGTGGGCGCCGGGGGAAAGAACCCCATGCAGTCGGATGAATACGCGGGCGCGGCGCTGGACCTGGCCCTTGGCCGGGGCGGCGATCAGGCCGTGGTGAAAAAAGTCGGCAAGGTAGAGTATTACGGCGGAACGCTGCAGACGGTGGAAAAGCGCAACAAGGGCAAGTCCAGGATCATGGCTCACGCTCTGCGCCAGCTCATCGACAACGCGTCCAACGTGATCATCATGGGCCATAAGGGGCCGGATATGGACTGTTTCGGCGCGGCTCTGGGAGTGTATCACATCGCAAGAAACAGAAACAAGGAAGCGGTGATCGTCATCAATTCCTTCCACGAATCGCTGCAGAAGATCTATGACCGGGCCGTGCAGAGCGGCAGCTATAAATTCGCAGGCAGCGACGGCGCTCTGAGCATGATCGAAAAAGAGACGGTGCTCATCGTGGTGGACACCCACAGACCCGGGCTGACAGAGTGTCCCGATCTGCTGTACAAAACGGATAAGATCGTGGTCATCGACCACCACCGGCGTTCGGAGGACTGCATAGAAAATCCTACGCTGACCTATATGGAGTCTTACGCCTCGTCCACCTCGGAGCTGGTGACGGAGATCCTTCAGTACATCGGGGAGAAAAAGGACATCGATAAGCTGGAGGCGGAGGCTTTGCTGGCCGGGATCACGGTAGACACGAAGAATTTCTCGGTGAAGACCGGAGTGCGGACCTTCGAGGCCGCCACGTGGCTGCGGAGGATGGGGGCGGATACCGCCAACGTACGCCAGCTGTTTCAGACCGATATCGATTTTTACCGCAAACGGGCGGCTCTCATCGCTTCGGCTCAGACGAGCGGAGACGGAGCGGCCTACTCCTGGACGGATGATTCCGATCCAAACATGCAGATCCTGGCCGCTCAGACGGCGGATTCCCTTCTGGACATCGAGGGGATCAAGGTCAGCTTTGTGGCGGGATTGAATAAGGAGGGCATCACGGTCATCAGCGGCCGTTCCCTGGGAGAGATCAATGTGCAGACGGTGCTGGAAAAGATGGGAGGCGGCGGTCATCTGACCACCGCGGGCGCTCAGGTGGACGTGCCGCCGGAGGAGGCCATCGAACAGATCCGTCAGATCATGGACGAGAGGACAAAAGAAAAATAGAGGAAAGAATAAAAGGAGGATACAGACATGCAGGTAATATTATTGCAGGACGTTAAAGGAGTGGGAAAGGCCGGAACTGTGGCCAAAGTCAGCGACGGCTACGCCAGAAATATGCTTCTCCCCAGAGGTCTGGCGAAGGAGGCGACTCCCGGCAATATAAAGGAACTGGAAAAGAAGCAGGAAGAACTGCGGGCCAGAAGAGCAGAGGATCTGGCCAGCGCCAAAGCCATGGCTGAGAAGATAGAGAAGGTCACTGTGACCATCAAGACCAAGGCCGGCGAGGGCGGCCGCCTGTTCGGCGCCATCACATCCAAGGACCTGTCCGAGGCTTTGCAGGAGCAGTACGGATTTGAGGTGGACAAGAAAAAGTTTGTTCTGGACAGTCCCATCAAGCAGGTGGGCGAGATGGAAGTGGAGATCAAGCTGTTCAGCGAAGTGACGGCCAAGTGCAAAGTAAATATTATCGTTTAGGAGACTGATATGAGTCAGATGGAACGAATTCCGCCCCACAGCGACGATGCGGAAAAATCGGTGCTGGGGGCCGTCCTTCTGGACAAAGAAGCGCTGTTCGACGTGATGGAGCTTTTGAAGGAGGACGATTTTTACAGCGAAGCCCATAAAGAGATCTTCGCCACCGTCTCCGATATTTTCCGGCGCAACGAGCCGGTGGATACGCTCACCGTCACAGAGGAACTGCGGAAGAGAAAGTCCTTGGAGATGGTGGGCGGCAGAGCGTATATCGCCTTTCTTTCCACCGCGGTGCCCAGTACGGCCAACGCCGGGCAGTACGCGAAGATCATTTCCGAGAAAGCCATTTTGCGCCGTCTGATCAGCACGTCCTCCGATATTATCGAAAAGAGCTATCAGGAAAAAATGGAGCCGGAGGAGGTTCTGGATCAGGCGGAAAAAAGCATTTTTGAGATCGCTCAGGCGCGGCAGACGAAGGATTTTGAGCCGCTGAAAAACGTTCTCTGGAAAAACATACAGATGATCGACGAGATGGCCCAGAAGGAAGGAAATCTGACGGGACTGACCACGGGCTTTATGGATCTGGACGAGAAGACGGCGGGTCTGCAGAAATCCGATCTGATCATTCTGGCCGCCAGACCCGCCATGGGGAAGACGGCCTTTGCCCTGAACGTGGCGGAACAGGCGGCGGTAAAGGGAGGGGCCACCGTATTGATATTCAGTCTGGAGATGTCCAGAGAGCAGCTGGGTCAGCGTATGCTCTCCATGGAATCCAGAGTGGAGATGCAGAAACTGAAGACGGGGAACGTGGACCGGAAGGATTGGGACAGCATCCATCTGGCTCTGGACAAGCTTTCCCAGGCCAATATTTTTATCGACGATACGCCCGGCGTCTCCGTCATGGAGATCCGCAACAAATGCCGCAGGCTGAAGGCGGAAAAAGGGCTTGATCTGGTGGTCATCGACTACCTGCAGCTCATGGCCTCCGACGGACGTTCCGAGAGCAGGCAGCAGGAAGTTTCCACCATATCCCGTTTTCTGAAACTGCTGGCCAGGGAAATGGACTGTCCCGTCATCGTTCTGTCCCAGCTGTCCCGGGCCGTTGAGAGCAGAACGCCGAAAACGCCTCAGCTTTCCGACCTGCGCGAATCCGGCTCCATCGAGCAGGACGCCGATATTGTAATATTTTTGTACCGGGACGAGTACTACAACCCGGACACCACAGACCGGCCAAACGTCTGCGATGTCATCATCGCCAAGCAGAGAAGCGGCTCCACAGGAACTGTAGAGTTGACCTGGCTGGGCAAGTACACCAGGTTTGCCGACAAGAGCCGCATTTCCGAATAGGGAGGGCTTAGCCATGCGGAAGATCAATGAAACCATGCTGATTGACGAGATTCTTGACCTGGATGAGGACATTACGGAGGTGTTTGAGAAAAACGGCCTGAACTGTCTGGGCTGCCCCGGAGCGGCCAGCGAGAGCCTGGCTGAGGCCGCCGAGGGACACGGCGCGGATCTGGAGAAACTGCTTTCCGATCTGAATGCGTATCTGGAAATGAAAAAAGAGGAAGAATAGAGAGTGATCCGGCGGCGCGGCGCTCGGCCGTCTGCCGTCCGATACAATACAATAAAAAAGGATGTGATAACCATGCCAACGTTAGCGGTAGTAGGCTCCCAGTGGGGAGACGAAGGAAAAGGAAAGATGATCGATTATCTGGCGATGAGAGCGGATATGGTAGTCCGCAGCCAGGGAGGCAGCAACGCCGGCCACACCGTGGTCATCGGCGATAAAAAGTACGCGCTCCATCTGATCCCTTCGGGAGTACTGAACGATACTGCGGTCAATATTATCGGAAACGGCGTGGTATTTGACGCTCCGGGATTTTTCCGGGAGCTGGAGGCCCTGAAAAAGGACGGGGCCAATGTGGACAAGATCTATGTCAGCGACAGAGCCCATCTGGTCCTGCCCTATCACAAGGTGCTGGACAGCCTGTATGAAGAGAACAGGGGACAGGCGGATATCGGAACGACGAAAAAAGGGATCGGTCCCTGCTACATGGACAAGATCGAGAGAAGCGGACTGCGCGTCTGCGATATGGAAGATCCGGACAGCTTCCGGGAGAAGCTTTCCGCACAGATCGACAACAAGAACGAGATCATCGTCAGGCTGTTCGGCGGCGAACCTCTGGACCGGGAGGCCGTCGTCAGCGAGTACGTGGAATACGCCAAGAGACTGGCCCCCTATATCAGAGACACCAGCGTTATGGTCTACGAAGCGGTCAGGAGCGGGAAAAAGGTGCTCTTTGAGGGCGCTCAGGGAACCATGCTGGACATTGATCTGGGAACGTATCCCTATGTGACCAGTTCCCACCCCACCAGCGGCGGGTTTACGGCGGGCTCCGGCGTAGGCGCGGGGGCCATTCAGGAGGTGCTGGGCATTACCAAGGCCTACACCACCCGCGTGGGCAAGGGGCCCTTCGTGACAGAGCTGTCCGACGCTACCGGCGACAGGATCAGAGAGCTGGGCCACGAGTACGGGGTGACCACAGGCCGGGCAAGACGGTGCGGCTGGTTTGACGGCGTGGTGGTGAAGTATTCCGCCCGGGTCAACGGTATGACGGGCATCGCTCTGATGCTGCTGGACGTGCTGGGCGATTTTGACACGGTCAAGCTGTGCGTGGCCTACGACCACAGGGGAAAGACTGTCTGCGACTTTCCCGCCAGGCTGGATATTCTGGAGGAGTGCAGGCCGGTCTACAGGGAGCTTCCCGGCTGGAAATGCGATATCAGCGGCTGCCGGACGTGGGAAGAGCTTCCTGCCGAAGCGAAGGATTATGTCGCCGCCATCGAGGAGGTGACGGGCGTACCCGTGAAGAGCATATCCGTGGGAGCCAGGAGAGAACAGACCATAATGAGAGAGACGATTTTTTAGAGGAATGCAGCGGCAGGGGACGGAGAGGGAACGCGGCGGCGGGCGGCTTCGCCGTGCCCCGGAGGCTGCGGAGGGTATTCGGGAATGAAGTTTAAAAGGCAGAACATTAAGGACTATTATCTGCACGACACCCGCGTGGAGAATATGTTTATCAACGAGTACATGGTCCAGGCGCCGGGGAATTATGTGAAGGTCTATCTGCTGGCTCTGATGTACGCGGATATTAATGTACCCCTGGAAAACGACATTATTGCCAAGCAGCTTTCCATGGCGGACGAGGAGGTCCTGATGGCCTGGACCTACTGGGAGGAGCAGGGACTGATCAAAAAGCACTACAGGGACTCGCGGGATAAGTTCAATTATCAGGTGGAGTTTCTGAATCTGAGGGAGCTGGTCTACGGAAAGAAGACGGGGCGGAAAAAGAGTGAGGCAAAGGTGCCGGAAGCCCTGAAAAACCTCATGGAGGACGATACCATCAGCGAGATGTATCAACAGATCGAGGAGGTCACGGGAAGGCTGCTGGGAGGTCAGGAGCCGGCGGGTATTCTGTCGTGGATCGAGGATTACGGCGTCAGCCCGGCGCTGGTGGTCTACGCCTACAGCTACTGTACTTCCAACCGCGGCAACAGCAAGTACAAATACGTGAGCGCGGTGGTGAAGGAGTGGGCGGAAAAAGGTCTGAAGACCGTGGAGGAAGCGGAAGCCTACCTGCGGGAGAACGACAGCCGTCACTATCTCTACAAGCGCGTGCTGAAGGAGTTGGGATTTATGAGAAATCCCACCGCTCAGGAGAAGCGTATTATGGACAGCTGGTTTGACGGGCTGGGCTTCGGGATCGAAAAGGTCCTGGAGGCCTGTGCAAAGACCAGCGGCATATCCAGTCCCAATATCAACTATGTGAACAGCGTGCTGATCGCCTGGAGCAAAGGCGACACCGGCAGCGGGGGCGGCCGGAGCGGGAGCGAAAAAGCTTCCTCCGCCGGCGCAGGAGGCAGGATCAACCGGGTCATGCGCTCCTATGATGAAGACCGGGCCAAAAACGAGGCCATTGTGGAGAAGAGGCGTGCGGAAGTGTACGGCAGCGTGCCGCAGATCAGGGAGATCGACGAGGAGGTCCGGGAGCTGGGATTTCAGATCTCTAAGGTCATGCTGTCGGGCAGAAGCGACGCCAAGTCGAAGATAAGAGAGATGAAAAAACGGATTGACCGTCTCAATGAAGAGAAGGCGTTTCTCATGACGGAAAACAATTTTAAGATAGATTACATGGACCCTGTTTACACCTGCGCATTGTGCAGAGACACAGGCGTGCTGGATACGGGAGAACGGTGCGGCTGTTTTGCCAGAAAACTGGCGGAGCTATAGGGCGGATCATTCCGCCGCCGGACTGCAGGGCTTCTCGGAGGTTGTTTTATGACAATGGACCCAAAACAGAATGGAAACGGCGACAGAGAAGGCGAACGTATTTCCCAGGAAAAAACGTTGGAGGCCATCACGAAGAAGGTGGACGAAAAGCTTTCTCAGCTGAAAAACAAGAGCTTTGACGAAGAGATGGAACGTCATCTGGAGGAGATCCAGGAGCTTCGCAGAAAAGAAAAGGAAGCGCTGGAACAAAGCAGGAGCACACGGAGACAGAAGCGGCAGAAAGATGCGGGCCGGCGGGAACACGCAAAAG
Source organism: Bacilliculturomica massiliensis (assembly GCF_900605495.1). Taxonomy (GTDB): domain Bacteria; phylum Bacillota; class Clostridia; order Peptostreptococcales; family Anaerovoracaceae; genus Bacilliculturomica; species Bacilliculturomica massiliensis. The sequence continues at coordinate 257,189 of NZ_LR027603.1, read as the reverse complement.
AGCCGGAGAGGGAAGATGTCCCTGAAAAGGGGACTGTTTCCAGAGGAAAGAAAGAGGACGCGGAGGACAGAGAACTATCCTCCGGGGCGCAGGCGGAACAGAAAGCGTCCGTCGGAGAGCCGGAGATCCCGAAAAAGCCTGAGACGGACCAGGGACAGAGGAGAGAACATGGTTCGCCGGAGGACGCCGGCGAGACGAAGCCGGCGCCGAAACCGTGGAAACCAAAGAAGCGTTCTTCGATCTACCCAACGCGGGAGGAGCTGGAAAAGGAAAAAGAGGCGGTCACTGGCCCGGCAGGGGAGGAAGAGCCTCAGGAGGAAAAGCGGCCGAAAAAGGATAAGAAAGAAAAGAAGGTCTCCATCGCACAGCTGGCCGCCCAGGCGGTAGCGGAGGCGGAGGCGGCAAAGAGCAGGATCGCGCAGGAACAGGAAGCCGCCGCGCAGGCGGAGGCGGCGCGGACGGCTGAGAAAGTCATGGCCGCCGGGCAGAGCCCGCAGGAAACATCCGGGGAACCATCACAGCCTGCGAAGGCGGAAGGTCCGGGAGAGCGGTCCGGCGCGGGAGAAACGCGGGAGACGTCAAAGGCTCCTTCGGCTGAAAACAAACCGGAGCCGAAACAGACCACGGAGGATGAGCGGGTGGCCAAGGCGGTAGATCGCTTCTTCGATACGGCGGAACAGATCGCCGCGGAGGAAGGGGAGAACGAGACGTTTGGCCAGAAGCTGTCCGCCTTTGTGGGCGGGCTGGCTTCCGCTTTCTCTAAAAAAGGGAAGAAGAAGGAACGGGGCGGCGGGAAAGGCCCCGGAGGGACCCCGGGAGGGGATGGCGCTTCCGGCGACGGAGGGCCCCAGGGAGAGCCGGCCGGAGGCGCCTCCGGCAAGGAAGAGTCGAACCGGGGCGGACCCGATCAAATATCGCCCGGCGGACCTGCAGACCGACCGGCAGACGCCGACCAGCCCAGCAGGGCGGTGGATGAGGCGGTGGACGCTCTCTTCAGGAGTACGGGCGGCTTTTTTGCAGAGGCCGGCCGCCTGACGAAAGAGCTGCATCATACCCGCAAAGGCATGGAAGGTGAAAATCACCTGACTCATGAGAAACGCATGGCCCGTTACCGGGCCGTCTGGGCCGCCCATCTGCGGCCGCTGACCTGCCGGCTTCAGATCCTGGGAGACTGGATGAGGATCAGGCAGGCGCAGTTTTCCGCCTGGTGCGGAGAGAGGGCGGCCGACGTGGGCGTGAGGAAGAGCCTGATCTTTGCCAGAGCGAAGGTCCTGGCGGAGCGCGGCTATATCCGGGGGCTCCGCATGCTGGTCTACGCGGAGAAGCACAAGATGAAGATGTTTGCCTGCTTCTCCGGTGCAGTGGCCTGCGCGCTGGTCGCCGGGCTTGTGATCGGCCATCTGACCGCTTATGAATATATGTACAACGGCAGGGTCCTGGGGATGGTGCGGGATCAGGAAGTCGTATACAAAACCATCGACGTTATCGGGGGAAAACTATCCGAATCTCTGGAAGCCGACATCGAGATCGATAAAGAGAAGGACATTTCCTTCCGCAAGGTGATCGGATTTGGACACGTCATCGACAGCAAGGACGACGTGCTCAACAGCTTGACCTATATGAAGACGCTGAAGGCCAAGGGCTACGCTATTATGGCGGACGGCAAGCGCACCGGCGTTCTGCAGAGCCGTCAGCTGGCAGATGAACTGCTGGATGAGATAACTGAGCGGTTTTCTCAGCAGAAAGAGGGCGTGGAGTACAAAAGCGTCGGCTTTGCCCAGGATGTGAAGGTAGAAGAGATCGACACGGAGCTGGGGAATATCCAAAACGTGGATGAGGTGAGAGAGTATCTGCTCACTGGAGCGGTGGAAAAAAAGGTCCACGTGGTGCAGAAGGGCCAAACGTTCAACGCTATCGCCAAAAGCTACGGTCTGAAACCTTCCGAGCTGCAGGCTTCCAATCCCGGCGTAAACCCGGATAAGCTGAAGATCGATCAGGAGCTGATCCTGACCCAGGATTCGCCCGTTCTGACGGTGCAGACCACAGAGGTGGCAACCTATAATGAAGAAATCCCATTTGAAGTGGTCTATGAGGATACCAGCGCATATTACAAAGGCGAAAAAAATGTGAAGCTGAAGGGAGTCAACGGCCAGCGCCAGGTGGTGGCGGAGATCGTCCGAAACAACGGGGCGGAGGTCAGCCGCACGGAACTGAAATCAGAGGTGCTGTCGGAGCCCACGAATCAGATCGTTCTGGTCGGAACCAAGGAAAAGCCCAGGACCGTGGCCACAGGAACTTTCTCCTATCCGGTGCGGGGAGCCAGGCTGTCCAGTCGGTTCGGGGCTCGCTGGGGCCGGAAACACCAGGGCATCGACCTGGCTATCGCCAAGGGTACTACGATCTCGGCAGCCGACGGCGGCACCGTCACTTTTGCCGGATATAAGGGCTCTTATGGCTATCTGGTCATCATCAATCACGGCAACGGCATGGAGACCTATTACGCTCACTGCAGCAAGCTGCTGGTGAGCAGAGGGGCGAAAGTGTATAAGGGACAAGCCATTGCAAAGGTGGGAAGCACCGGCAACAGCACCGGACCCCACGTGCATTTCGAGGTACACGTCAACGGCGTGCCCAAAAATCCCCTGAACTATCTGTAATATTGATAATGAAGAACGACGGATGTCTGCAAACTTTCGGGCAGACCGCCGGAGAGAAGAGACACAGCGCGGCCCGCGGACCGCGGACCGGGCGGGGGGTGCTGCAAAAATTTAATTTGCAGCACCCTTTTCATTGGGGGGAAGGGCCGCCGGCAGGGCAGGATCATGTTTTACTTTCAACGGCGGTCAGAGGGCGAAAAACGTTTCGTAGTTCAGCACGCCCCGGCCCTGAGCGTTGTAAGGTTCCATGTGCAGAGGGATGGTGGACTGCAGCAGGATGCGCTTGATCAGGGCGGGGGTGAGAGAGGGCCGCATGGAATAGAGACAGGCCGCCGCTCCGGCCACGCAGGGAGTGGCCATGGAAGTGCCGGATTCCACCGCGTAGCCCCGGGGATTCCGATAGTCCAGCGAGACGATGTCCACGCCAGGGGCCAGCAGATCCGGTTTGAGGAAGCCTCTGGAGGTGGGACCGCGGCTGGAGAAATCGGCCACGGAGGCGTCCGCCGCGTCGGCGGCTCCCACGGTGATCACATAAGGGCTGGTGCCGGGCGAGTTGATGGTGCCGCGCCCCGGACCGCTGTTTCCCGCCGCGGCCACCACTGTCAGGCCGCAGGCCACGGCGGCGTTGGCTCCCTTGATCAGCGGATCTTCGCCGTAGGAGAGGTCGGTGGGGACTCCCAGAGATAGATTTACCACACGGATGTTGTAACGCCGGCGGTTGTCGATGATCCACTGAAGGGCGGCCAGGATGTCGGAGGTGGTGCCGTTTCCCTTATCATCCAGGGCTTTGACGCCGATGAGACTGGCGCAGGGAGCGGTGCCTGCGTAACGGCCGGAGCAGAAGCCGTTGCCTGCGGCGATACCCGCCACGTGGGTCCCGTGACCATCGTCGTCGTAGGGCATGGATCTGCCGTTGATGAAATCGCGGAAAGCGATGATGCGGTTTTCCGGATAGATCAGATCGTAGTGAGGGGCGATACCGGTGTCGATGAAGGCGATGCCGGTGCCCATGCCGCGGCATCGGTCCAGCTCCCTGTCCTGCCGGGCAGGACACTGGACGTCGTAGCCCGCGGTCCGGGCGCCTGGCCGGGCCGCTCCGGCCCCGTCCTTTGGCGGGCCGGAGCGGCCCACCTTTGTCACCAGCGCGTCGTCGCTGATCATCTGGATCATGCGGTGACCGGAGACAGAATGCAGTTTCTCTTTGGACAGTTCCACAGCTACGGCGTTGATGAAGGGAAGCTCGTATTTGATCTGTCCGTAGTTTTCGCTGATGCAGCCGCGGATATCGGCAATGGTCTGCCTGGAATATAGGATCACCGGTACCGTTTCTTTTTTGACGTAAGAAAGTTTGGCGGTGAGATTGGGATCAATTTGCATATAAGTATCAACTCCTGATAAGATTTCACTCCATGGTTCCGCCGGTATCGGTCCGGGCGAAAAGAGCTGATACAGTATATGCGTTTTTCCAGTCCATGGTTCCGGAGCCGTCCTATGGGAGAGCGGCTCTCTGTGGGGACCGAAGGCGGGATAAAAAAACCCTTCCCGCCATTAATGATTCAGTTTCTTTGACCTTTTGCGCATTTTTTGGTATACTAATTAAATATAGACCGGCTGAAGGCGCGGGAAAGGGAGGGATCGCGCCGATCCGGATGCTTTTCAGGCACGGATGCGGGACGCGGGATGTGGGGAACCGGGCTGCAGCCGCCGGTCGGGGTTTCGGGTATTTTAGGAGGAGAGTAATGGAACAGAAAAAGGTACTGATCATCGAAGATGAAAAGTCTATATCGGATATTATTAAATTTAACCTGGTGAAAGAAGGCTTCTCTGTGGAGACGGCCTACGACGGACAGGAAGGACTGGACAAGGCGCTGTCCGTGGAGCCCGACCTGATCCTTCTCGACGTCATGCTGCCCATTCTGGACGGTTTCGCCGTGTGCAAAAAGGTCCGGGAGACCAGCGCGGTGCCCATCCTCATGCTGACGGCGAAGGAAGAGGAAGTAGACAAAGTTCTGGGTCTGGAGCTGGGGGCGGACGACTATATCACAAAGCCCTTCGGTATGAGAGAGCTGGTGGCGCGGATCAAGGCCAACATCCGCAGAACGGAGCTCATGTCCAGCATGCAGGACGCGCCCTCCAACGTGAAGGAATTCGGCAATCTGGCCATCGACATGAACCGCTACGAGGTGAGAAAGGACGAAAAACCGCTGGAGCTGACGCTTCGGGAGTTTGAACTGTTGAAATATCTGGCGGAGAGGGAAAACAAGGTGTTTTCCAGAGAGCAGCTGCTGGAGGAGGTCTGGGGCTACGAGTACTACGGCGATATCCGAACGGTCGACGTGACGGTGCGGCGTCTCAGAGAAAAGCTGGAGGACGATTCCAGCGAACCGAAGTATATCATGACAAAAAGAGGGATCGGATATTATTTCAGGAGGCCATAACGCATGCTGGCGAAAAAAAAGTGGACTGGAAGCATGCGGTGGAGGATCGTGCTGATCTATTTCCTGCTGGTATTCATCGCTCTGACCATCGTTTCCGTATTCATCGTCAATCAGCTGGAGGCTTACCAGCTGAATTCGACCAGAGATAATCTGACGAAGACGGTGAACGACACGGGCATGCTGACGTCCTTCGCAGAATACGACAATCTGATGGAACATCAGGCAGAGATACAGAAGAGCATCGACGACGGCTGGGACCGGAGCTTCCGGGAGGAGCTCTCCATCGTCGACAAGGATCTGATCGTGGTGGCTTCCACCATCGACAATATTATCGGACAGTCTGCGGGAAGAGCCGGACTTGAGGTAGGCATTATCACCGGAGCCCTGGGCGGAAATAAAATGGAGGAAAAGGACGGCGTCATTACCGGGAACATCCCCGTAAAGAATCTGGCCTACCCCATCGGAGAGGGAGACGACGTTACGGGCGTGGTCTATATTCGTGCGGATCTTGACTCTATCTACGATTTTCTTGGACAGGCCAAGTCGATCTTTGTGCGGGCTATGGTGCTGGCGCTGCTCGTCACGGTAGTACTGGGATTTCTCATCGCCCGCAGCATCACCGTGCCGATCAACGATGTGACGGAGAAGGCTGAACGCATGTCTCAGGGAGATTTCAGCCAGGAGGTCAGCGTCAAGTCTGACGATGAGATCGGCCGGCTGGCGGAGATGTTCAATCTTCTCAGAGAGAAGCTGGATTTTACGCTGTCGGAGATCTCCAATGAGAAGAGCAAACTGGAGACGATCCTGAAATACATGGCCGACGGACTGATCGCCATCGACCTGGAAGGGACGATCATACACGCCAATCCGGCGGCGCTGGCCATGCTGAACCTGCGGCCGGAGGACGTGGAATCTAAAAATTATCAGGAGATCCTGGGCAATAAGAAAAATCTGGAGCTGGATACCATCAAGGAAAACTGCCTTCAGGAAGGCGGACAGGATATTTTTGACCACGGAAATTCTATCTTTGCCATCCGCTACGACCGCTTCAAGGATGAAGACGACGAGGATGTGGGCATTATCATGATCATCCAGGACATTACAGAGCGGCAGAAGCTGGAGAATATGCAGACGGACTTTGTGGCCAATGTGTCCCACGAGCTGAAAACGCCGCTGACGACGATCAAGAGCTACACGGAGACGCTGCTGGACGGCGCTCTTGAAGATGCGGAGATATCCAGAAACTTTCTCTCCATCGTGGACTCGGAAGCGGACCGCATGAACCGGCTGGTTAAGGATCTGCTGCAGTTGTCCCGGATCGACCATCAGCAGGAGAAGTGGCATATGAAGGAGAGCAATCTCATCAGCCTTCTGAAGCTGACGGTGACCAAGGTGGAGATGACCGCCCGTCAAAAACAGCAGCACCTGAACTGTCTGTTTGATCCGGAATCACGGGTCATGGTGATGATCGACAAAGACAGGATCGAACAGGTCATATTGAATATTTTGAGCAATTCTATCAAATATACCAATGAAGGCGGCCGGATCGACATCGACGTGGTGGAAAAGGACGGTCTGGCCCGGATCATCGTCGCGGACAACGGCATCGGCATGGCCGAGTCCGAGATCCCACGGATCTTCGAGCGGTTTTACCGGGTGGACAGAGCCCGTTCCAGGGCCATGGGCGGAACGGGGCTGGGACTGGCCATCGCCAAGCAGATCGTGGAGGAGCACGGCGGGACCATCGAGATCGAGAGCCAGGAGGGAAAGGGCACCAAGGCCTTTATCTCGCTGCCTCTGGCCGTGCGCCGGGGGATCAGCAATATCGAGTAGGGCGGCGCGGACCGACGAAGGCTGTGGACAGAGCCTGCGCGCCGGGCGCTTGACGGGTCTTATGGCTGACCGGGGGCCGGCCGTATGTAAATATGCAATAAAAAGGACAGCTGCAAAATGGTCGATTCACAGAATGAGCGGGCCGCCGAAGGGCGCGCATCCTGTTGAATTTCCATTCTGCAGCTGTCTATTTTTGTCCGCGTTCCTCCCATCAGCGGCTAGGCCGCCTGAAGGACGGTCCAAAAGGCGGTCTGAAAGGCGGTCTGAAAGGCGGCGGGGAACCTAAAACAGACCGCTGATCCGGCCTCTCTCGTCGATGTCGATGCGCTCTGCGGCCGGCACAGGCGGAAGACCGGGCATGGTCATGATATCGCCTGTGAGCACCACGATGAACCCTGCTCCGGCGGAGACTTTCAGATTCTGCACCGTGATGGTGAAATGGTCCGGGGCGCCGGCCAGTTTGGGATTATCGGAAAAGCTGTACTGCGTCTTCGCCACGCAGACGGGAAGACGGCCAAATCCCAGATTTTCCAGCTGATATGCTTTTTTTTCGGCTGCGGGTGAGAGGATCACGTCGTCGGCCCGGTAGATCCGTTTTGCCACCGTGCGGATCTTTTCCACAATGGGCAGATCATCGTCGTAACAGAAGGTGAAGCGGGAGGGCGTCTCGCAGAGCCGGACCACTTCACGGGCCAGGGCGATCCCGCCTTCGCCGCCTTTGCCCCAGACCTCGCTGAGGGCCACATTGACGCCCAGCTTCCGGCACTCCTCTTCGATGAGAGCCAGCTCCGCCTCCGTGTCTGCGGGGAAGCGGTTGACGGCTACTACCGCGGGCAGTCCGTAGACCTGCGTGATATTTTCCACGTGGCGCAGAAGATTGGGCAGCCCCCTCTTCAGCGCGTCCAGATCCTCCTCGTCCAGCATTTCCCGCGCGGCTCCTCCATGGTGTTTCAGAGCCCGCACCGTGGCTACGATGACGCAGGCGTCAGGCGCCAGTCCCGCCATGCGGCACTTGATGTCAAGAAACTTTTCAGCGCCCAGATCCGCGCCGAAACCGGCTTCGGTGATGGTATAATCCGAGAGCTTCAGGGCCATCTTCGTGGCCATGATGGAATTGCATCCGTGGGCGATGTTGGCGAAGGGACCGCCGTGGATGAAGGCCGGCGTGTGCTCCAGGGTCTGGACCAGATTGGGTTTCAGCGCGTCGGCCAGCAGGGCCGCCATAGCGCCCTGGGCGTGCAGCTGAGAGGCGGTGACCGGTTCATTGTCGGTAGTGTAGCCCACGATGATGCGTCCCAGCCGCGTCTTCAGATCCGCCATATCGCTGGCCAGGCACAGGATGGCCATGATCTCGCTGGCGGCAGTGATGTCGAAGGAATCTTCCCGGGGCACGCCTTTGGTCCGGCCTCCAAGACCGGTGACGATGGACCTGAGCTGGCGGTCGTTCATGTCCACGCAACGGCGCCAGGTGATCCGCCGCACATCCAGATCCAGCTTGTTGCCCTGATAGATGTGGTTGTCCAGCATGGCGGCCAGCAGGTTGTTTGCCGCGCTGATGGCGTGAATGTCGCCGGTAAAGTGGAGATTGATCTCCTCCATGGGCACGACTTGGGCGCGTCCTCCCCCTGCGGCGCCGCCCTTCAGGCCGAAGACAGGGCCCAGGGAGGGCTCGCGCAGCGCCACCAGCACGTCTTTTCCCAGGCGCTTCATGCCGTCGGCCAGGCCCACCGTGGTGGTGGTCTTTCCCTCGCCGGCCGGCGTGGGCGTGATAGCTGTCACCAGGATCAGCCTGCCGTTTGGCCTGTCCTTTTTTTCTTCCAGAATATCGTAGTGTATCTTGGCTTTATATTTGCCGTAAGTTTCCAGATAACGTTCTCCGATGCCTGCGGTCTCCGCGATCCGGCCGATGGGGAGAAGCTCCGCCTCCTGCGCGATCTGTATGTCGCTTTTTATACTCATATCTGCTCCTTTTCAATCCAAGTTGTGATTCTGCGGACCTGTGGTGTCTTCTTGACCGTCTCCGTCCAGGCGGAACGGAAGGTTACCTATTAAAAATACCATAGAGGGCACTGTCCTTGTCAACCCTATGACACTTTTTGTTCTCATATTTTCGCGCCGCCGCACATATCTTTAAAAACGGGGGAAAGCAGGCCCCGGACGGCGATCCGCAGACAAGCGGGAGGCCGCGGCGCCGGCTGCGCGCTGCAAAAAGCGGCAAACGCCGCAGGAGAGCGGGAGGAAAGAGCATGGACGAGACAAAAACAAAGAAAAATGGACCTCACAGCGTATACATAGAGAGCAGAAACCGCATGGTGGTCACAGACGTGGCCGACGTGGACACCTTTACGGAGGAGACCATTCTGCTGACCATTGACAAGGGAGGGCTTGTCATCAAGGGGCAGAATCTGCACATCCAGAGGCTGGATCTGGAGGAAGGCAAGGTGGTGATCACCGGTTTCGTGCAGTCCGCCGTCTACACGGAGAAAAAAGATAAGCAGTCGAAGAGTCTGCTGGGGAGACTGCTCAAATGAAGATGAGCGAGATCATCGTAGCGCAGTCCCGGGATATCGCCGTCATGTGCGCTGCCGGAATGACCGTGATGATCTTTCACGATCTGCTGGGACTCTACCAGAGAAAGAGAAAGCCGTCGGCGGCCGTGGCCTTCGTACAAGATCTGTTATTCTGGGTCTTCGCGGCCCTGCTGGCTTCCTCATTTTTATACTACTGCGCCTACGGGTCGGTCACTTTCCACTCGCTGGGCGCATTCTGCATTGGCGCCGCTCTGTGGGAGACTTGCTTTGTGAAAAAATTTTCACAGTCAAACGGCCCCTTTTGTGCTATAATAAAACATAAAGCACTTTTTAGAAAAGGGGTAACAGAGGGACGCAGGCATGGGGAAAAAAAGAAGAAGCCGCGCATTTAAAGAAAACAAACAGGTGATCGACTTCGAGGAGGAGCGGCAGAGAAGAAGGGAAAAGCGAAAACAGCTCACGGAAAAGAAAAAGAGCCGTCAGGAAACGGAAGTTCCCTCTTCGCCGCGTCGAACGGGGAAGAAAGTCAGAAGACGGCTGATCTACTGTGCGGTGTTTCTCGTTTTCGTCTGTGTGATCGGCTATTCCGTTTACAATATCGTCACGCTGCAGGCGAAGCGGGCGGAGACCGCGGAAGCGGTGGCCCTTCTTGAGAAGCAGAAGGAACAGATGGAAAAGGAGTACTCGCTGGTGGATTCGGACGAGTACATCGAGGAGAAGGCCCGGGGGGATCTCCACATGATCCGCCAGGGAGAAAAGATCTACGTGCTGCCCGGCGACGATGGAGAGGGAGCGCCGGCGGTGTCCGAGGCCGGCCTGAAAACCGCGTCAAACGGAGCGCTGCAGGTGACAGTATCAGCTCTGGACGGCTTTGGGGAAGAAGATGACTGGGTCGGCTCTATGGTCGCCGGACTGAAAGATACCTGGAGCGCCGTCGTTGAGCAAATTAAGGATTTAGTAAGAAAATAATAAGAAAAAAAGAAAGGGGCTCAGCCCGTTTTTTCTATTATAATATAGGGATATAAGAACATGGAAGCGCTGCATATGATAAAAGAAGTGATCGTCGTGGAGGGCAGAGACGATGAGAGCGCGGTCCGCCGGGCGGTGGACGCGGCAACGATCGCCACTCACGGATATGGAATCAGAAAGAGTACCATAGAGCTGATCCGCAAAGCATATGAGGAGAAGGGAATCATCGTTTTTACCGATCCGGATTTTGCGGGGGAGCAGATACGAAAGAGGATCTCCGGGATCTGTCCGGAGGCGAAGCACGCGTACCTCACCAGACGGGAAGCGGAAAAGGACGGCGATATCGGCATTGAGAACGCCTCGCCGGAGGATATCCGCGCCGCTCTGGAAAAAGCCCGCTGTACGGCGGAGGAGGCGCGGCGGGAGTTCACCGCGGACGACATGCAGGAATACGGTCTTACGGGCCATCCCTGCGCTTCGGAGAGGCGGGCGGCCATGGGGGCCGCGCTGGGCATCGGATATGCCAACGGAAAGACGTTTCTGGCCCGGCTGAATCATTACGGAATAACCAGAGAGGAATTTGAGACCGCATGGACAAGCTGTATTCACCGGCTACGATCAGACAGATAAAAGACCGTCACAACTTTCGTCTGACCAAGAGCCTGGGACAAAACTTTTTGACAGACGGCAATATTGTTGATAAAATCGTGGAAAGCGCTGCCGCGGGACCCACGGACCTGATCATCGAGATCGGGCCGGGTATCGGCGTACTGACGGCGGCGGCCGCCGCTGCGGCGGGACAGGTAGTGGCGGTGGAGATCGACCGCAATCTGATCCCGGTGCTGGCGGAGACACTGAAAGAATACGACAATGTGGAGATCATCAACCGGGATATCCTGAAAACGGATCTCACGGAGGTGATCGGAAACTATGAGAAGATCAACGGAGCCGAGAGGACCGGGGTGAAGATCATCGGCAATCTGCCGTATTACATCACCACTCCGATCATCATGAAGATACTGGAGGACGGCGTGAAGGCGGACAGCCTCACCATCATGCTCCAGAAGGAGGTGGCCGACCGCATTCTGGCGGGACCGGGCACAAAGATCTACGGCGCGCTCTCGGTGGCGGTGCAGTATTACTGCACGGTGAGCCTGGTGGCAAAGGTGCCGAAAGAGGTATTCGTGCCGCAGCCCAAGGTGGATTCGGCGGTGATCCGTCTGGATCTGAGGAAAGAAAAACCGGTGGAGCTCATCAGTGAGGAAGCATTTTTCGCCACGGTCAGGGGAGGTTTCGGCCAGCGCAGAAAAACTCTTTTGAATTCCCTGACAGGAGTCATGGGCAGGACGAAGGAGGAAATAGGGGAAGCGCTTAAACAGGCCGGGATCGATCCGCGGCGGAGAGCGGAGACATTGTCCATACAGGAATTCGCCGATCTGGCAAATGCGATCGCAGGCCGGAGCGGGGTTTCTGCAGAGGGGAATTGAGGAGGACCGAAAGGTCGCGGAGGTTAAACGGAGGAAAAAACATAAATGAAAGAGTTTTTCAGAAATCAGGTGGGAAAACCCCTTGCGAAAGCATGGGGCAAAATGGCTGCGCCTCTCTCGCCGGTGACCGGCTTTTACAATAAATATCTGAATTATCCGGTGGTAAATATCATCTGGCTGGCCTTGGTCCTTGACGTGATCATCGAGTCCCTGAACCGGGGCGGAATCTCAGGATGCCTGGATTTTATCGCGGATTCGCCGCAGATCTTTCTGTACGACGGGCTGATCCTGCTGGCTACGCTTTCCGTGGGACTGCTGTTTAAGCGGCGGCTGTTTGTCTACTTTATCATTTCGGCTGTCTGGCTGATCCTTGGAACGGCCAACGGCGTTATTTTGTCCTTTCGGACGACGCCTTTCACCACGGCGGACCTGACGCTGCTTGAGACGGGTCTGGGCGTTCTGCCCAACTATCTGTCCAACAGCCAGATCGCCCTGATCGGCGTGGGCGTGGTGGCGCTGATCATCGCGCTGGTCCTGATCTTTGCCTTCGGGCCGAAGTGTAAAAAATACAGTTTTAAAAAGAGCGTGATCTCCGTAGTTATCATCGCGCTGGCGCTGACAGGAGCCACTCAGTACGGTCTGAGCCAGAACTGGCTTTCTACCGTGTTCGGCAATCTGGGCTACGCGTACAAGGACTACGGTTTTCCATACTGCTTTATCAACACCTGGCTGAATACAGGAGTGCGTCAGCCCACAGGCTACTCAGAGGAAATGATGAAGAGGATCACCACGGATATCCGGCAGAGCACGGACGCCAACGTGGGCGGTCTGCTCTCTCCGCAGAAGCGGACGCCCAATATCGTCTTCGTGCAGCTGGAGTCCTTCTTCGATCCCGAGACGGTGCCCTGGCTGGAGTGTTCGGAGGACCCGGTGCCCAACTTCCGCAGGCTGAAGGAAAACTACAGCAGCGGGTATCTGGCGGTGCCGGTGATCGGCGCGGGTACGGCCAACACGGAGTTTGAGGTGATGACCGGCATGCGGTCCCGTTTCTTCGGGCCGGGTGAGTATCCCTTCAAGACGGTGCTGACGGACCACACGGTGGAGAGCGTGGCCTACAATCTGAAAAATCTGGGTTACGGCACCCACGCGGTGCACAATCACAGAGGCGTGTTCTACGGGAGAAATCAGGTCTACAAGAACCTGGGCTACGATACGTTTACTTCGCTGGAGTACATGGTGCACGCCAAGATGAACCCCAGAAAGTGGGCGAAGGACGACGTGCTCACGGAGGAGATCATGCTGGCTCTGAATTCCACGAAAGATCAGAAGGACCTGGTGTTCACCATCTCCGTTCAGGGACACGGCAAATATCCGACGAAAAAGGTCTACAGTGTGCCCAAGATCACCGTGGGCGGCATTGAGACGAAAAGTCAGGAGTACGCATGGGAATATTACGTGAATCAGATCAATGAGATGGATGAGTTTGTGGGCGAGCTCACAGACACGCTGGAAAATTTCGACGAGGACACGGTGGTGGTCTTCTACGGCGATCATCTGCCCAGTCTTGGACTGGAAAACAGCGATGTGGTATGCGGCGATATTTATCAGACGGAGTATGTGATCTGGAGCAATTTCCGCATGCGAAAGGTAGACACGGATCTGCGGGCGTACCAGCTCAGCGCCACGCTCATGGGCCGGCTTGGCATCGAGGAGGGCATCCTCACCAAGTTCCACGAGACCCAGCAGGGAAAACCGGACTATCTGTCCAACCTGCAGGCGCTGCAGTACGATATGCTGTACGGCAAAGAATACGTATACGGCGGCGTGTCCCCCTATAAACCTACCGATATGAAGATGGGAATTCTGGATATTAAAGTGACGGGAGCCTTTGAACTGGACGGTCACACCTACGTGAAAGGACAGAACTTCACACCCTACAGCAAGATCACCATCGACGGAGAGATCCTGAATACGGTATTTCTCGATTCCTCCACCCTGAGAGTGCCTGACGGGACGGATATTTCCGACCTGTCAAAGCTGAAGATCAGTCAGGTGGAGAAGAACAAGGCCGTGCTTTCCGTTACGGAATAGGCACAGAAGGGCCGCTGCTGATAATGAGGGGGATCATCCCCGCATCTATACATGTTAAATTAAGCTATATGATATCAAGGAGGAAATGAAAATGAAAAAACCTATTGCGACGACTAACGCACCTGCCGCTATCGGCCCTTATGCTCAGGGAAACATCGTGGGCGGACTGATCTTTGCGTCCGGACAGATCCCGCTGGATCCGGCTACCGGCAAATTCCCCGAGGGGATCGAAGCGCAGACCAGACAGTCTCTGACCAACGCGAAAGCCATCCTGGAAGCTGCGGGAAGCAGCATGGACAAGGTGGTAAAGACCACGGTATTCCTGAAGGATATGAACGATTTTGCAGCGATGAACGAAGTGTACGGTTCTTTCTTTAAGGAAGGCGCATATCCCTCCCGCTCCGCGGTGGAGGTTGCCCGTCTGCCCAAGGATGCGCTCGTTGAGATCGAAGTTATTGCGGAGGTTTAGGCGGCTGCCGCACAGGCGGGCAGGCCGCGGGCAAAGGGGGGACGGAATTGTACAAGGCATTTGACACATTGGATGAATCCTATGCTCAGATCACGCCGGAGCTGATCGAGCTGGCCGATCTGTGCCGGAGCAGAGACCGGATCGACGAGGAGTTGTTTCAGAAGCACAAGGTAAACAGGGGACTGCGCGATCTGAACGGAAACGGCGTTCTCACCGGTCTCACGGAGATCTCGGAGATCGAGGCCGCCAAGATAGTGGATGGGAAGAAAGTGCCCTGTGAGGGCCGTCTGTTTTACCGCGGGATCAGCATCGACGATATCGTGAGGGGGTTTGTGAGGGAAAAGCGTTTCGGCTTTGAGGAGGTCACGTATCTTCTGATTTTCGGCAGCCTGCCCTCGAAGAAGCAGCTGGCCGATTTCCGGGTGATGCTGTCCAATTACCGGACGCTGCCCACCAGCTTTGTGCGGGATATCATCATGAAAGCGCCCAGCTCTGATATGATGAATACGCTGGCCAGAAGCGTGCTGACCCTTTACGCTTATGACTCCAAGGCCAACGATATATCCATACCCAACGTGCTCCGGCAGTGCATGCTGCTGACGTCGCTGTTCCCGGTACTCTCTGTATACGGGTATCAGACCTACAGACACTACTTTGAGGGCGACAGTCTGTTCATCCACACGCCGAAGCCGGAACTTTCCACGGCGGAAAACATTCTTCACCTGCTGCGTCCCGACTCCAACTATACGGAGCTGGAAGCGCGTATTCTGGATATCGCTCTGGTGCTGCACGCGGAGCACGGCGGAGGAAACAACTCCACCTTCACGACTCACGTCATTTCTTCCTCCGGAACCGACACATACTCCACCATCGCCGCGTCGCTGGGGTCTCTGAAGGGGCCGAAGCACGGAGGCGCCAACATCAAGGTGGTGCAGATGTTCAACGACATGAAAAAAGTGCTTCCGGACTGGACGGACGAGAGACAGATCGAGGCGTATCTGCGGGCGCTGCTGCACAAAGAGGCCTTCGACCGCGCAGGTCTGATCTACGGCATGGGTCACGCGATCTACTCCGTTTCCGATCCCAGGGCCAATATCTTCCGTCAGTTTGTGGAGAGCCTGGCCAGGGAAAAGAACCGCATGGACGAGTTCGAGCTTTATTCCAAGGTGGAGCGTATCGCCAAGGAGGTCATCGCGGACGAACGCAAGATCTACAAGGGCGTCAGCGCGAATATCGACTTTTACAGCGGATTTGTGTACAGCATGCTGGACCTGCCGCTGGAGCTCTATACGCCGATCTTCGCCATCGCCCGTATTTCCGGATGGAGCGCGCACCGGATCGAAGAGCTGATCAACGTGGGCAAGATCATCCGCCCCGCATATATGAACGTGTGCCCCAGGACGGAATACGTACCCCTGGATCAGCGCGGGGAACAGCAGTAAAACAGTTACGATAAACGGAAACCGGAGCAGGACGGGCGCAGGCCTGACCGTTCCGGTTTTTTGCAAAATGGAGGAACCAATGTCCAATACCATGAAATTTATCCTCAGGACTCTGCTCATCGTTCTCTTGATGGTGGCGGGCTCCTGGCTAGCCATACAGATCAACATCTACGCGGCGGCCTCGGGAAATCTGAAGTTTCTCGCGTCTATCGCCATGTACATCGTATATTTTATCATCGGCGTGACGCTGGGAAGCATGGTCACGTCCCGGTTTACGAAGCCGAAAAACAAGTTTCTCTGTCTGTTTCCTATTCTGATCTTTGTCATCATCGGCGTGACTCAGCTGCTGTTCTGGCTGGTGCCGTCGCTGCCGCTGATCGGCTGGATCGTCAAATACCTGTCCCAGTTCACCTATCTGTCCTGGACGCTGACCGGGGTCTTTACGGCGCTGGCCTTCCGGTAGCGGCGGTACGGTGGAAGGGAGAGCAGGGGCATAAATGAACGCATTATGGCGTCAGGGAGGTTTCCAATGAGCATTACGGAGAGAATAGAACATCTGAGGCAGAATTATATCAATACAAAACCCTCGATCTGCATCGAGCGGGCCCGTATTTTTACAGAATCACACAAAAAAACGGAAGGGCAGGCCGTGGCTGTCCGCAGGGCGCAGGCTTTTCACGATTTTTGCAGCCAGTTTGACATCCGTATCTTTCCCGAGGAACTGATCGTGGGCACGGCGG
The DNA here is from genome assembly GCF_900605495.1 of Bacilliculturomica massiliensis. Taxonomy (GTDB): domain Bacteria; phylum Bacillota; class Clostridia; order Peptostreptococcales; family Anaerovoracaceae; genus Bacilliculturomica; species Bacilliculturomica massiliensis. Next base: position 240,532 of record NZ_LR027603.1, on the reverse strand, counting down.
GAAAATTTCGCCGCACGGCCATCTTGACGCCTGAGTATTCCTGGCAGTGGGTGGACAGGGAAATGGATACCTTCGACAAACGTCCGCAGGATCCCTATCAGATGACAGAGGAGCAGAGAAGACAGGTGCGGGAAGAGATCTTCCCCTATTGGAAGGGCCAGTCGCTGGAGGAGCACTTCCTGACGCAGCTGCCGCCCCAGACGGCTCGCATCGCTGTGGATACGGGGATCATAGACAATGATTCCAAGTGGCGGCAGGCGGTGGGGGAGATCACGCCGGATTACCAGGACGTGCTGTTTGTCAAGGGCTTCGGGGGATTGAAGAGAGAGGCGGAGGAGCGTCTTGCCGCGTTGGATCTCTCCCTTCCGTCGGACCTGGATAAAAGCGAGTTTTACCGCTCTGAGATCCTGGCCGCGGACGCCATCATTACATATGCCCGGCGCTGTGGGCAGGCGGCCCGGCGGCTGGCGGAGGAGCTGGAGGCCGGCTGCGGCGCCGGGACCGCCGGTGAGGAGCGCAGAATCTACGGCGGCGGTCCGGCTCTGGAGGAACGGCGGAAAGAGCTTCTGGAGATCGCCCGGGTCTGTGAGACCGTGCCGGAAAATCCCCCTTCAAGCTTCCATGAGGCCGTGCAGTTCGTATGGTTTACCCAGCTGGGCGGGATCATATCGGAGAATCCCCTGGCCCTGAATCCGGGACGGTTCGACCAGTATATGTACCCGTATTATAAGGCGGATCTGGAAAAGGGAGTCATTACGGAGGAGCGGGCCCAGGAACTGGTGGAGGCTCTCTGGATCAAATTTTCCGAGTGGGTATGGACCATCTCGTCCAACACGGCGGGGTTCTTTGCAGGCTACAATCAGTTTCAGAACCTGACGGTGGGCGGAAAGACCAGAGACGGTCTGGACGCCGTCAATGAACTGAGCTATCTGTGCCTGCGGGCGACGGACAGCGTAAGGACCCACCAGCCCGGGCTGTCCGTGCGCATCCACGCGGATTGTCCCCCGGACTTTCTGGCGGCCGTGTGCGATCTGGTGAGCAAGGGCACCGGTTTTCCCGCCATCCATGGGGACGCCGCCGGCACGCAGATGCTTCTGGGAGCCGGCTACGAACCGGAGGACGCCAGAGACTGGAACAACTGCGGCTGCGTGGTGCCCCATTTCCGAAAGACCGGGCAGTGGACCTCAGCGGTAAACGTGAACTTCGCCGCGGCTCTGGAGTATGCTCTAAATCGGGGAAAGAGCCGCATGACAGGGGAGACCATGGGGCTGCCGGCGGTCCCGCCGGCGGAGTACGGCAGTTTTGAGGAAGTAAAGCAGGCTTATCTGAAACAGCTGGCGGATCTGGTGCGGCATTCCGTGATCTCCACGCTCACCGCCCAGCGGCTGCACGCGCAGATCGTGCCCCGTCCCTATTTGTCGCTCTGCGTGGAGGATTGTATGGAAAAGGGTCTGGATCTGTCCAGGGGCGGCGCTCATTATAATATCGGTCCCGTTCTCACTGGCATCGGCCTGGCTCTCTCAGCCAACGGACTGGCGGTCATCCGGAAACTGGTCTTCGAGGACAGGGTCGCCACTCTTGAGGAACTGGACCGGGCTATGGCCGCCGACTGGGAAGGCTATGAGGAACTGAGACGTCTGGCGCTTCAGGTCCCCAAATACGGAAACGACGATGATTATGTGGACGGCATCGCGGTGGAGATCGCCAATTTCTATTACCGCACGGTGCACAGCTATAAGGATATCTTCGGATCGCCGTTCAATTCGGCGTTTATGGGGATCTCAAACTACATCCCCACGGGGCGCGTCATCGGAGCTACCCCCTGCGGCAGAAAGGCCGGAACGCCGCTGACTGAGGGCGTGTCGCCCTACGCGGGAAGCGATGTGCGCAGTCCGCTGTCGGCCATGCGCTCCGCGGCCAAATTGAATCAGGACGTTCACTCAGGCGGGACGCTTCTGAATCTGCGGCTGGATGAAAGTCTGGTCAATACGCCCAGGGGACGCAGCAACCTGGGGGCCATGATCCGGACGTATTTCTCCCTGGGCGCGTTTCACGTGCAGTTCAACACGATCTCCACCGAAGTGCTGCGCCGGGCTCAGGCCCATCCGGAGGATTACCGGGATCTGCTGGTGCGGGTAGCGGGCTACAGCACGCAGTTTGTCAATCTGTCGCCGGAGATGCAGGAGGCCATCATTGCCAGGACGGCCCACAAGGCGTATTGAGGTATGGCAGAGCGGGAGGCATATCCATGGGAAATATCATTCAGGTCCAGGATTTTTCCGTCCACGACGGGGACGGGATACGGACTGTCATATTTTTTTCCGGCTGTCCGCTGCGCTGCAGATGGTGCGCCAACCCGGAGAGCTGGACGATGGAGCCGAAACTGGCTTTTTTCGCCGGCAAATGCGTTGGCTGCGGTCTCTGCGCTTCCGTATGTCCCCGGGGACTTCTGAGAGGACTGCCCCGGGACGGCGGGCGGGAACAGCCAGGGGCCGGGACTTGCGGCGGACAGGATCCCGGCTGCACAGCCTGCGGTCTCTGCGCCGAACGCTGCCCTCAGGGCGCGCTCCGCGTGCTGGGAACAGCCATGACAGCGGAGGAGATCGTGAAAAAGGTGGAACGGGACAGCATCTTTTTCGGGCCCTCAGGGGGAGGGGTGACGTTTTCCGGCGGCGAAGCCACCGTGCAGGAGGGATTTCTGCGGGAGCTGACGGAGGCCTTCTGCGACAGAGGCATCAGCATGTGGCTTGAGACGTGCGGTTTTTTTCCCTTTGAGAATGTGCGGGACATCCTGCTGCGGCTGGATCATATTTTTTTCGATCTGAAGCACATGGATACGCAGATCCATCGGCGGATGACGGGGCAGGGAAACGAATTGATCCTGGAAAACTGCCGCCGCGTCTACGAAACGGGCATACCTGTGACGCTGCGCATACCGGCGGTCCCGGAGGTGAATCTCACCGCTGAAAACCTCAGAGCAGCCGCGTCCTTTATTCTGGAATACACCCCCGGGGCGGAGCTGGAGCTCCTTCCGTATCACGCTTACGGGGAGGAAAAGTACGAAGCGCTGCGGATCGGAGGCGATCATTTCTTTTCCATTCCCTCCGGCCGGTCTATGGAGCAGGCGGAGGAGTTCTTCCGGGGACAGGGGATCCGGGTGGTCCGCTACCGGTAGAATATACGAAAACTACAAAATACCTTCAAGAAATCATCATAAAAGGGGTATAGACTCTTATACATGGAAAAGGTGTGAACGACAACTCCATCGGCAGCACCGGTGTTGATGAATAGATGCTTTTTCATATAATAGCACACTCCTTAAAAGAAAAAGAACTGTCACCGCAGGCAGTTCTTTTTCGTGCGTGCGCTTCCCGTCTCCTGTAGGAGTGCGGAAAAAAGACGGGAAATTACTACAAAAAAGATATATTAAAAGCTGACTTGATTTATTTATTAAAAAAGAAGGTGCATTACGCGGCGGCAGGAAAAAGGAGAAGAAACATGGAAAAAGTACTGATTGCAAAAGATTTAGTAAAACAATACGTCACTAAGGGTCATATCACAAATGCATTGAACGGAATCAGTTTTGATGTTTGCCGCGGGGAGTATGTGGGCATCATGGGGGCGTCCGGCAGTGGAAAGAGCACCCTTTTGAACTGCATTGCCACCATTGATCAGGTGACCTCCGGCAATATTTACATTGCCGGAAAGGATATTACCACGATCAGCGAGAATCAGCTCTCTGCCTTTCGGAGAGAGCAGTTAGGCTTTATTTTTCAGGATTTCAATCTGTTGGATACCTTAAATTGTAAGGATAACATTGCATTGGCTCTATCTATCCTTGGAGAAAAACCGAGACTGATCTCCAAAAAGGTGAACGAGATCGCCAATGAGCTGGGTATTACCCAAATCCTTAAAAAATATCCGTATGAGATTTCGGGCGGACAAAAGCAGCGCGTAGCTTGCGCAAGGGCCATTGTAACAGAACCGTCGCTGATTTTGGCGGATGAGCCAACAGGCGCTCTGGATTCCAAGTCAGCGTTCATGCTGCTGGATAATTTAGAATACCTGAACGATCAAAAAGGGGCGACCATTGTAATGGTGACCCACGATGCATTCACGGCCAGCCACTGCGGCCGCATCCTGTTCATTCAGGACGGAAGGATCTTTTACGAGCTGTACCGTGGAGACAGCGACAGAAAAGCATTTTTCCAGAAAATCATGAAGGTGGTATCTGATATGGGAGGTGACAACGATCATGTCCTTTAAGAAAACAACGTCACAGGATATCAGAAAGTCAAGAAAAAGCAGCCTGGGTCCTGTCTTTTTCGTTATGGCGTTCAAGAATGTGCGCAAGAGCGCCCGGGATTACCTGATCTATTTCTTTACCCTTGCTTTAGGAGTGGCGATGTTTTACGCTTTCAATTCCATTGGAAAGCAGTTTTCCGTTCTGGAGATCGCAGATACCATGAGCTTTATATCCTTTACTGTTGCTTCTATGGCAGTGATATCGGTTTTTGTCTGTGTGATTATTGGGTTCCTGATCGTCTATGCCAACCGTTTTTTGCTAAAGCGGCGCAAAAAAGAGATCGGTATTTACATGACGCTTGGCATGAGCGAGCGGGATATTTCCGGCCTTTTGATGCTGGAAACGCTGCTGATCGGCATATTTGCTTTAGCGGCAGGCATACCCATTGGAATCCTCGTGTCCCAGGGACTTATGGTCTTCAGCGCACAAATGCTTGATATGCCCATGAATCACACAAAGCTGTTCATCTCCCAGGAGTCTATTGCAGGCAGCATTTTATTTTTTTTCGTGCTTTTTTTCATCGTACATCTTTTCAACAAGAAAGAAATACGGAAATTAAAGCTGATTGAACTGCTGAAAGCAGAAAAACAGAATGAAGCCATTAATTCCAATGGGATTGTATCAATCGTATCGTTTCTCCTGTGCATTTTCATCATGGTGGCAGGTTATTACGTTCTATTTTATGATCCACTTCAGAATATGATGAGCGCATTGGTTCTTGGAATCCTTTTGATTTCCGCAGGAACGATACTTTTCTTTTTTTCCGTTTCCACCATTTTGCTGAAAATTTTTGGAAGCATAAAAGGCTATTATTACAGGGGACTGAACATGTTCGTACTGCGGCAGCTTAGCAGCAGGATCAAGAGCTCCGGGCTGTCTATGGCAGTCATCTGCATTCTGCTTTTTTTGTCCACTGCATCCATGGCGGCGGGACCGATCCTGGGAGAATCCAGTGTGAAAGGCACGGATAAATCTATGCCCTATGATGCTGAGCTGGTAAGAACTTACCAGGAGAGTGATCAGGTCCAGGGGGGCGAAAATGATCCTTGGGGTTATGCGGATTCCTGGGATCAGAATGATCCGGAAAAGTATAACGACGGCTGGGATCATGGAGATTCCTGGGACGGTCAGGACGGCTGGGATGACGATGGTTCCTGGGACGGTCAGGACGGCTGGGATGACGATGGTTCCTGGAATCAGAATGGGGAGGAGGACGTTGACCAGCAATGGGGCGCTGCCGGCGGCGGTGAACCGTTTGAAAACAGCGCCCTGTGGGAAGGTTCTTTGACAGAAAATCTCCAGAGACTGGGATTTCCCCTTTCTGATATCTTTGGAGAGTACGGAGAGCTGACCATATATTTTTCCGACGGCTTAAAGGAACGGGCGTTTTTAGTGGAGGGTTATCCAAAGAAGGATAACGAGAAAGGCTTTGGTGATTTTTCCATTGGCATTGTTGGAGTGGAGGAATACAATCGAATGATGGAGCTTCAGAAGAAAGAAAAGATTTCCCTTGGGGAGGACGAGTTTGCCATTACATATAATATGGATGAATACAGAAATATTTACGGGTATTATGCGGAGAATCACAAGGAGCCGCTGCGCATCAATGGATATGAGCTGAATTTAAAGGAAGGCGCCGTCTATGTGCGGACGCTGGGAATTGAAAATGTGTTGATGAACAATGGCACTGTGGTCGTGCCCCAGAAGGTGGTGTCCGGTCTTGCTGCAAACCGCACCATGCTGAACGGCAATTTCAGGGATGAGGACGGGGGGCATGCAAAATTCGTAGAGGCTGTACGTTCCATGAATACCAACCTGATATGGACAACCAGACAGGATACCTTTGTAGAGGTTACTATGGCAAATATCCTTCTGTCCTATGTAGGTCTGTATCTTGGAATCTGCTTTATCATTACTGCAGGGGCGGTTTTGGCTCTGCAGCAGCTTTCTCAGGCAGCGGACAATCAACAGCGGTTTCTTCTTCTGCAAAAGCTGGGAACAAAAAAACGTATGATGCTGAAAGCCATGCGGACACAGGTCGTCGTTTATTTTGCCCTTCCATTCTTTTTAGCGCTGCTGCATGCCGGGGTCATGATCTTTCACACCATGAATGCCGTAACAAATCTTTCACTGGCGGAGCAATTAAAATACGTATACCTCTCCGGCGGGATCATGCTGGCTTTGTACGGCTCCTATTTTGTGGGAACCTATCTTAGCAGCCGGCGGATGGTTCTTGAGGTGATTTCGAAGAAAAAGATCGGAAAATAAACCGGATCTCAACTCCTCAATGGCTGGGCGTCTTATGGGATGGCCAGCCATTGAGGTTTTTTGTGGTTGAAATCCCCATGAAAGTGTAGTATTATAATTGTACAAGAACTTGGTTAAACGTTTAACTGACTGAATATTCAAATTTATCTTCAGCTATCACACTGAACTGGGTCTGGACACGCACCGGCGTTCAGGGCGGCAGTACCCGATTTTGGATTTACCGCAATCCTCATACGAATCATGAATAACATAAGCGGAGGGCATCATGGGTCGACAGGTAACGATTAAGGATATAGCAAAAGAGGCAGGCGTTTCCATCGCAACGGTTTCCATGATCATGAATCAGAAGGACAAAAATATCAGCGATCCCACCAGGGAAAAGGTACGGGAAATCGCATCGAGACGGGGCTATGTACCCAACATGATGGCGCGGAGCCTGAAAACCCGGAAGACAAGAATCATTGGACTGATCATCCCCGATATTACCAACCCCTTTTTTCCGGAGATCGCCCGGGGAGCGGAGGACATGGCCAGTACGGCGGGCTACAGCGTCATTTTCTGCAACACGGACGATAAGCTGATACGGGAGGATACCTATATTGAGATTTTGACGGAAAAGACCGTGGACGGCATCATTTTTGCGCACTCGGCTGATCGGGCCGACATGGAATTTTCCGCATGCCGCGTTCCGATCGTGCTCATAGACCGGGATTCCGGAGCGTCCAGCCTGGCGGGCAGGGTGCTGGTGGACAACAGAAAGGCGGCGTTTTCGGGAGTCAGCTACCTCATTCAGAGGGGTTACCGCAGAATTGCGTATATTGCCGGCTCTATGACAACGGTTACGGCTAGGGAGCGCCTTGAGGGCTACCGGGACGCGCTGGCCGCCGGAAATCTGGACTGGGATCCGGCTCTGGTGAAAAAGGGAGATTACCGCAGCCAGTGGGGCTATGAGGCCGTAAAGGAGCTTAGGGATGAGGGAGCTTCCTATGAAGCGGTGTTCTGCGGAAACGACCTGATTGCCATCGGAGCCATGAGAGCGCTCCGGGAGATGGGAAAAAGAGTGCCGGAGGATATGGGCGTGATGGGTTTCGACGACATTTACCTGGCGGGCACGGCTACGCCGCCGCTGACCACGGTGAGACAGCCTATCTACGATATGGGATATCAGGCTGCGAAGATCCTGATCGACGCCATTGAGAGCGGAGAGGGAAAGAAGAAAGGCGCGGGGGCCGCGGAATGCGGCGTCAGTCTGATATTGGATACTGAACTGATTGTGAGACAATCCACCAGATAGATTAGGAGGAGGCGCGGTATGATTGCGGTAGTTGGAAGTCTGAACATGGATCTGGTCGTGAGCACGCCGAACATTCCCAGGCCGGGAGAGACGGTGATGGGCCGGGATTTCAAACAGGTTCCCGGCGGGAAGGGCGGCAACCAGGCGGCGGCCGCCGCCAAGCTGGGGGGCGATGTAAAAATGATCGGCTGCGTCGGTGAGGACGACATGGGCAGGGTCCTGAAGGCATCTCTGGAGCGGGACGGCGTGGATGTGAGGACAGTTCGGGAAGTATCCGGGACGTCCACGGGCATCGCGGCCATTGCCGTGGGAGATTCGGGGGACAATTCCATTACCGTTGCGCCGGGCGCGAATTATTCCCTGACGGCGGGAGATATAGAAGCCAGCCGGGGGCTGATCGCGGAAGCGGATGTACTGCTGACACAGCTGGAAATCCCTATGCAGGCAGTGGAAAAGGCGCTGAGGTTTGCAAAGGAGGCGGGAAACATGACGATCTTAAACCCGGCCCCCGCTTCAGCGCTGAGCGTCGAAATCATGAAATGTACGGATATCCTCACTCCCAATGAAACAGAGCTTGAGATTCTCAGCGGATGTCCGGCGGACACGGAGGAGAATATCCGGGAGGCCGGCAGGAAGCTGATCTTCGCGGGGGTGGGGGAGCTGATCGTCACCCTGGGTGGCAGCGGGTGTATGCATATTACGCGGGATGGGGCGAGACACTATCCGGCCTATGAGGTAACGGCCGTGGACACCACGGCGGCGGGGGACAGCTTCAACGGCGCGCTGGCCGTCTGTCTGGACCGGGGTATGTCCGTGGAAGACGCGATCGCCTTCGCCATGAAGGTGGGCGCAATGACAGTGACGAAAGAAGGCGCGCAGACATCGCTGCCCGCTCTCGCGGAGGTCGAGGCATTTGAACAGTGGCTCTGTTCGCAGTAACGATACGGGCGGGTAAAGAGATAGATGCGGGATACTTTGCCCGCAGCTTGGAGGCGGAATATGAAAAAGACAGTGCTTTTAAATTCTGAAGTATCCCGGATGATCGCGGGGATGGGGCACAAGGACAGCCTGGTGATCGGGGATGCGGGGCTTCCCGTTCCCCCAGGCGTGGAGAAGGCAGATCTGGCCGTCAGCGCGGGGGTTCCATCCTTCATCAGCGTGCTGAAAGCGGTTCTGTCGGAACTGCGGGTGGAAAAGGCGGTGCTGGGGGAGGAGATCCGGCAGGCCAGTCCCGGGCTTCACGCTGAAATTCTCTCCGTGATCTCCCGCATGGAGGAGGAAGAGCAGATACAGGTGGAAATCGAATATATTCCCCACGTTCAGTTCAAGGAACAGACGAAGGAATGCGCGGGCGCGGTGCGGACCGGGGAGTTTACGTCCTATGCCAATATCATTCTCGTGTCAGGAGTTGTGTTTTAAAGGAGGTGAGTTCATTGACGGAACCCATCGTTGCGATGAAGAACATAACAAAGGAGTTTTCCGGAGTAACCGTTCTCAAAGACGTCAATTTCCATATCTATGAGGGAAAGATCATGGCGCTGATCGGTGAAAACGGCGCGGGGAAATCCACCCTAATGAAAATATTGACCGGCGTTTATACAAGGACCTCAGGGGAGGTTCTGCTGTCCGGCAAGCCCGTGAATTTTCAAAGTATCAGCGACTCTCAGGAGCAGGGGATCGCTATCATTCATCAGGAGCTGAACCTGGTGGGGGATCTGTCCATCGGTGAAAACATTTTTCTGGGGCGGGAGCCGGTCAGTGCGGCGGGGAACATAAACTGGAAAAGGCTATACAGAGAGGCGGAACAGTGGCTGGAAAAGCTGGGCCTTCACGAGAATCCCAGGACGCTGGTTCGGGACATCAGCGTGGGGAAGCAGCAGTTGGTGGAGATCGCCAAGGCCCTGTCTCTCGATGCAAAAGTGATCATCATGGATGAGCCCACCGGCGCGCTGACCGTCAGCGAGACGGAGAAGCTTTTCGAGGTAATACGCGATCTGAGGGCCCAGGGACGCAGCATCGTGTACATATCCCATCGCTTAAACGAGATCTTTGAGATCTGCGACGATGTGACCGTTCTGCGGGACGGACGGTTCATCGGCGAAAAACCGGTGACCGAGCTGGACGAGGACGCCATCATCGAAATGATGGTAGGCCGGAAGCTGGAGGATCAATACCCCCGGGTGCACTGTGAGATGGGGGACACAGCCCTTGAGGTGAAGGGGCTGACCAACCGTTTTGTTCAGGGAGCTTCCTTCCGCGTGCGAAGAGGGGAGATCGTGGGGATCGCGGGCTTGATGGGAGCGGGGCGAACGGAACTGGCCAGGACGATCTACGGTATCTATAAAGCGGACCAGGGAGAGATACTGGTTGAGGGGGCGCCCGTAAAGATACACTGCCCCACAGACGCGCTGAAACAGGGCATCGCCTACGTGTCGGAGGACAGAAAGGCCAACGGTATTATACTGGGAATGAGCGTCCGCGAAAATATTTCCCTGGCTTCCCTGAAACGTTTCTGTGGAAAAATGGGGAACCTTCATCACCGGCAGGAGGAGGAGACGGCCCGGGAATACATAAAAGGAATGTCCATTAAGACCTCGGGGAGCAGACAGCTTCTGAAATACCTCAGCGGAGGAAATCAGCAGAAGGTCTCTCTGGCCAAGAACCTCAACGTAGAGCCGAGGGTCCTGATTTTGGATGAACCCACCCGCGGGGTGGACGTGGGCGCGAAAAAAGAGATCTACGAGCTGATCAATCAATTTAAGCAAAAGGGCATGAGCATTCTCATGATATCGTCGGAAATTCCGGAGATTCTGGGTATGAGTGACCGGGTCCTCGTCATGCACGAGGGGAAAATTGCCGGAGAACTGTCTATGGAAGAGGCGAGCCAGGAATCTATCATGAGTCTGGCCGTAGGAAAAGGGGTGGAAAAATGACGACGCCTTCGATCAACAAAAAATCTTTGTTAGAATTCATAAAGAAGAACAAGCCCCTGGTGGTGCTTTTGATTCTCGTCGTGGTTATGAGTATAATGAACGACCGGTTTCTCACCCCGGGAAATCTGCTGACCATACTGCGCCAGAGTTCCGTCAATGCGGTAATCGCCACAGGTATGACCTTCGCGATCCTCATTGGCGGTATCGATCTCTCCGTGGGATCTGTTATGGCCATCTGCGGCGCCATTGCGGCTACCATGATCAACAGCGGAATAGACGTATGGCTCACGGTATTGGCGGTTCTGGTACTTGGATTGGGAATCGGCGCCGCAAACGGCATTCTCATCAGCAAAGGCAGACTTCAGCCCTTTATTGCCACTCTGGGGACCATGACGCTCATTCGCGGGATCACGCTGGTATACACCCAGGGCAAGCCCATCAGCACCACGGGAGCCGAGCCGGAGATCACAAAGGCCTTTGCGTTCATAGGAAAAGGATACATTCTGGGAATTCCCGTACCGATCTACATTATGATCTTTGTCTTTGTGGCCGCGTATTATGTGCTGATGCACACGCGCACCGGGCGCTACGTCTACTCTCTGGGCTCCAACGAGGAAGCCACCATCTATTCGGGTATCAAGGTGGATCGGATCAAGGTGTTCGTCTATGGGGCATCCGGAACGCTGGCGGCGCTGGCGGGCATCATCATGACGGCCAGGCTGGGGTCGGCCCAGGCTACCACCGGCGAGGGTTACGAGCTGGACGCCATCGCCGCCGTTGTACTGGGGGGAACCAGCATGGCGGGAGGCGTGGGCACTATTTTCGGCACCGCGGTAGGCGCGCTGATCATCGGGATTCTCAGCAGCGCGCTGAATCTGCTTCGGGTCCCGTCCTACTATCAGAATGTGGCGAAAGGCGTGGTCATTCTCATCGCCGTGCTGTTAGACAGACAGCAGAAGGCGTCCAGATAAGATTTTAATTCATATTGAATTAAGATAGAGCAGTTGGACCCGTAAGGGCCCGAAAAGAGGAGGAGAAGAACATGAAAAAAATACTTGCAGTTTTACTGGCCGGCGCTCTGATCTTCGCCATGGCCGCCTGCGGTAATTCGGGCGGCGACAGCGGAAACGGCGGCGGTGAAGAGGGCGGGGCGACCATCGGACTGGTCGTATCTACTCTGAACAATCCCTTCTTCGTCGATCTGAGAGACGGGGCCCAGGCCAAAGCCGACGAGCTGGGAGCCACCCTGGTGGTCTTAGACTCTCAGGACGATTCAGCCACCGAAATGTCTAATGTAGAAGATCTGATCACCCAGAAGGTGGATCTCATCATGATCAATCCCACTGATTCCGATGCGGTGGGAAGCGCCGTGGCGTCGGCCAACGACGCGAACATTCCCGTCATTACCCTGGACCGCGCCGCCAATTCCGGCGAGGTCGTGGCCCACATCGCCTCTGACAACGTTGCCGGCGGCGAGATGGCAGGCAAGTACATTGTAGATCTGCTGGGCGGAAAAGGTAAGGTCGTGGAGCTGGAAGGCATTCCGGGCGCTTCCGCGGCCAGAGACAGAGGCGAGGGCTTCAACAAAGCCTTAGAGGGAACCGACATCGAAGTGGTTGCCAGACAGACCGCCAACTTCGACAGGGCTCAGGGACTGTCCGTAATGGAGAACATTCTTCAGGCGCAGCCTGAGATCAATGCCGTGTTTGCCCACAACGACGAAATGGCTCTGGGCGCGGTGGAAGCCATCAAGGCTTCCGGCAGAGACATCATAGTGGTGGGATTTGACGCCACGGACGACGCTCTTGCCGCCGTAAAAGCGGGGGACATGGCCGCAACCGTACAGCAGCTGCCGAAGGAAATCGGTGCGAAGGGCGTTGAAGCGGCTGTTAAGGTAATCAACGGCGAGACTGTTGACGCAAGCATCCCAGTTGATCTCCAGCTGGTCACCAAAGATTCCGAGTAAAGCGTATATCATTTAAAAGGCTGCCTTCCTCACCGGAAGGCAGCTTTTTTGGTATAACGGGCATGTCCGTGTTCTGCGGTGAAATGATGATTACTCGGAACGTCATGTTTTGAAGTTATGTTGAAGCGCCGTATACCGAAGGGCATGTACGGTGGTGAGCGGCGGATCAAATTCCCCCTACTCGAATGGCAGGATCTGTGGCATAATGGTATATCAATAAAAATCGAAAGGAGGTTGCAATGAAGGAACAGAAAACGGATTTCCTGCAGGGATCGGTCTACCGGAATATATGGAGTCTGGCGTTGCCCATGATGGCCGCCCAGCTGATCAATCTGCTTTACAATGTGGTGGACCGGATGTATATCGGGCGCATCGGGGACGCGGGGGCCATGGCGCTGACGGGGCTGGGACTCTGCTTTCCCATCATCACCATCGTGTCGGCCTTCGCCAGCCTCTTTGGCTCAGGGGGAGGTCCCCTCTGTTCGATCGAGCTGGGGAAAGGAAACGAGGAGGAAGCGGAGCGGATCATGGGAAACGCCTTTACCATGCTTTTGGGCACCGGAATCGTGCTGACGGGGCTGGGCATCGCCATGCACCGCACGCTGCTTTACTGGTTTGGCGCCAGCGACGCCACTTACCCCTTTGCCAGGGACTATATTCTCATCTATCTCTGCGGAACGGTCCTTGTGATGATCAATCTGGGGATGAACGGTTTTCTGAACAGCCAGGGTTTTGGCAGAGCGGCCATGATGACGGTGACGCTGGGAGCGGCGGCAAATATTGTGCTGGATCCTGTCTTTATCTTTGCGCTGGGCATGGGGGTAAAGGGAGCGGCCCTGGCCACGGTGCTGTCCCAGATGCTTTCCTGTCTGTGGATCATGCGTTTTCTGACCAGTCCGAAAGCCATGCTTCGTCTCAAACGGCAGACCCTGAGACCGCAGGGGAGAAGAGTCCTGCGGATCGCGGCCCTGGGATTTTCCGGCTTTGTCATGCAGGCGAACAACGGCTTGGTCCAGATCGCTTGCAACGCGACGCTGCAGGCCTTCGGCGGAGATCTCTACGTGGGCGTTATGACGGTGGTCAACACGGTGAGAGAGATATTGACCATGCCTGTTTTGGGATTTACCAACGGGGCCACGCCGGTGATCAGCTTCGACTACGGAGCGGGCCGCATGGATCGGATCAAACGATCCATCCGTTTTATCACCGCGGCCGCGGTGATCTATTCGCTGGCCGCCTGGGCGCTGGTCTTTTTCTTCCCGCGGCTCTTCATCCGCATGTTCAGCGGTGATGGGGCGCTGGTGGAGACGGCGGTGCCGCTGCTCCATCTGTACTTCTTTGGATTTTTCATGATGGCGCTGCAGTTTGCGGGGCAGTCCACCTTTCTGGCGCTGGGAAAATCAAAGCAGGCGACCTTCTTTTCCCTGCTGCGCAAGACCTTTATCGTAGTGCCCCTTACGCTGCTTCTGCCCCGAGTCGGGGGACTGGGCGTGCGCGGTGTATTCATGGCCGAGCCCGTATCGAATTTTGTAGGCGGACTGGCCTGTTATGGGACGATGCTCTGGATCGTCCGGCGGGAATTGAAAAGCAGATGAGGCAACTTCCGGCGGAACACTTGGATTCAGGGAACGACTATGGTACTATATTGTTTAAGATATGATACTGCCTTCCGCCGTACCGGAAGAATGGATCACTGAGAAATACGAAAATGGGAGGCTTGAGAGTTATGAGTTATGTACCGTCGGTGGACGAAGCGCGGGAGATGCTGAAAAAATTTAACGAGGATGAATTTCACCTGAAGCATGGCGAGATCGTGTCGGGCGTCATGGGATATTTTGCGAAGGAGCTGGATCCGGAGAGGGTGGATTACTGGAGAGTCGTGGGCATGCTCCACGATCTGGATTTTGAGCAGTATCCGGAGGAGCACTGTGTAAAACAGCAGGAGCTGATGAAGGAGCTGGATCTGGACCCGGGGATCATCTACTCTACCTGCAGCCACGGCTGGGGATGTACGGGGGTGGATATGGAGCCCAAAGATGTGATGGAGAAGGTCCTGTTCGCCACGGACGAGCTCACCGGACTGATCGGCGCGGCGGCGCTCATGCGGCCGTCAAAGAGCGTGGACGACATGGAAGCCAAGTCGGTGAAGAAGAAGTTCAAGGATAAGCGGTTCGCTGCGGGCTGTTCCAGAGACATCATCACCCAGGGCGCGGAAATGCTTGGATGGGACATGGACCAGCTGATCGAGCGCACCCTTGCGGCCATGAAGAGTCTGAACCCGGAGATGGGGATCTGATCGGAGAAAAGAAAAAGAAACGGGACTTCCGCGTCGAGAAACGACTTCGAAGTCCCGTTTTAAACTTTTTGGACCGTCAGACCCTCTAGAGCGAACTGCTGCCGCCGGAATACGTGTACTCTATCGTGTACTTTTGGGGAACCGTGAGTCCGGTTTTGTAGACCACATTGAGATAGAGTTCAACGGTCTCCGTTCTGCCGGAGATAAACTTCTCCGTGATCCTGGTTCCGGTCAGATAATCGTCGCCATAGGCGGCTTTGATGGACGCGATCTCTTTATCCGTGTAGTTCTGATAGGCGCAGGTGTCCGTTCCAATCTTTGAACTATTGTATTTGATGGTGTCAACACTGGCGGCGTCGAAGAGACGGCCTTTGAAGACGGCGAAAGACAGGTGATCGCCGCTTCCGCCCACAAGCTCCACTCTCATCAGAGCGTTGTCCGTGGGATTGGCATGGATGGCCACGGTGTTGGTGCTTCCCTGCCACAGCACGGTATAGCCAAGGGTCTCCGCAAGATATTTGACCGGCGCGTAGGTCCGGTGGTTCTGCAGTACGGAGGTGGTGTCCATGACGATGGTTTTGGTGTATGTCTTCTCCGCCACGGGCGCGGCCTTCGCCGTGTCGCCCAGGTCGAAGTAGTAAGCCGTATAGATCACGTTCCTGCTTCCGATGGTGAAGGCGACGGTCTCTCTTCCGAGAAAATAATTGGCGGAATGGGTCTCATTGGCCAGCTCTGTGAGGGGGGATGAGTCCGCCGTATAATCTTTGGTGAAGGTGGCTACCTTTGTGCTGTCGTTCCAATTGTAGCTCATTCCCATAGCCTGCGCGATGGGAGAGATGGGGACCAGCGTCCGGTCGTTTTTATCTACATATGGTTGTCCATCGGGAAAGGCGACAGCGGCGCCGTTCATGGTGACGGTGACCTTTGGGGCCGCCAACGCCGAGACAGGTGCAAGGCTGAGCAGCATGACCGCCGCCAGTATGATGGCCAGTTTTCTTTTCATTTTATTCCTCCTGAGGATCGGGCGGGCGGCATGCGCCCGTCATTTTTGCATTGGTTCTCCGACTGTTTGTAAAATAGCCGGCGTACGGCTATTTTACCATGACTGGCCGCAGGCCATCATGGGAAAATCCGCGCATGGCGTCGGCCGCGCACAGAATCCGTAAAATAGCCGACCTACGGCTATTTTACCATGACTGGCCGCAGGCCATCATGGGAAAATCCGCGCATGGCGTTAGCCGCGCACAGAATCCGTAAAATAGCCGACCTACGGCTATTTTACCACATCTGCTGACCGCTGAGAAGCAGATTGGCGAAATCGCCCACGGCTTTTTCGATGCGGGCCGCTGGGATACGGGTGTAATAAAAGATCAGAAGAGCCGGAGAGCCCTGGGGAGACGGCGTTACGGGGCTCAGCGGCAGCTTCAGGCGTTTTCCTGCCTCGCACAGCTCCTTTGCGGTCATCCCCTCCGGCAGCTCTACGGAAAGCAGCATGTGCAGACCGGAGCTGGCTCCCAGCACGGCGGCCCTGTCCGCCAGCTCCCTCCGTAGACAGGCGGCGGCCAGCTGCATTTTCTGCGCGTAGAGGTTGCGTAGCTTTTTGATATTGGTCTGATACAGACCTTTCTCCATATAGAGGGCCAGCGTCAGCTGCTCCGTGCGGGAACAGGTCTGAGTGTAGACCGGGAGCATCCCGGAAAACAGTTCCATGAGCGGAAGGGGCAGAACCATGTAGCTGATCTTTATGGAGGGAAAGAGGGTGGAGGAAAAAGACCCCAGATAGACCACCCGGCGGTTGTCGTCCATCCCCTGCAGGGAGGGGGCGGCTTTTCCCAGATAACGCAGTTCGCTGTTGTAATCGTCCTCTATGATGATGCTGTCGTTTTCCTTTGCCCAGGAAAGAAGTTCGTAACAGCGGGCCACGGGCATGACGGCGCCGGTGGGAAACTGATTGGAGGGACTTATGTAGGCCACGGAGCGTATGTTGGCCGGCAGTTTTCCGATCAGGATACCGTCCCGGTCCAGGGGGACAGCCGTGGTTTTGAAACCTCTGTCCAGAAAGGCTTCGCGCACGGGAAGATAGCCCGGCTCCTCGAAAGCGGCGTACTCGATGCCCAGGCGGGATAGAAGGGTGCAGAGCAGGCCGGTGAGCTGCTGCGTGCCGGCGCCGATGACGATCTGATCCGGCACGCAGCGCACGCCGCGGGCCTGATAGATGTATTTGGATATTTCATAGCGAAGAGGGGCCTCGCCCTGGGGATCTCCCTCGATGAGAAGAAAATCCGTATAATCGCTGAGAACGCGGTTCATGCACTTTTTCCACTTGCCAAAATCGAAGCAGGCCGGATCGTAATAGGAAGACTTTAATGTCGCATCGTCCAAATACGATAAGCTGTTCTTGTCGATCTCCAGCGGATTCAGCGGCATGTCGCCGATCCCCCTGCCCTTTTCCGAATCCCGACGCTTTTCCTGAGGTATGCTGCTGGCGTAGTAACCGGACTGGGGCCGGCTGCTGATGTAGCCCTCCACCGTCAGCTGGGCGTAGGCCTGTTCCACGGTGGTGACGCTCAGATGCAGATCTCTGGCAGCCTTACGCAGGGAGGGCAGTTTCTCCCCGGGCAGAATATCGCCGGCGAGAATGGCGTTGCGGATATACCCATACAACTGCAGGTACAGGGGGGTGCTCAGACTGTCGTTCAATATGGGGGAAATGGTGTCCATAACCGTGTCCTTTCTATAACTGTATATACTTAAATAATCAAAAGTGAGTATTTAAAGAATAACACTTTGGGGTTATTATAATATAGAACAGGGGTGGACGCAACCGCTCCATGAGTAAAATGTCCGCGGCCTGCGGGCCGTCTCATGTGCGGGATAGATAAGGCAAGCTGAAAAAGGGGAGATTCGATATGTATCAGAGAGAGAGCGAAATGGATCAGACGAAAAAGCTGGTAATGACAGGACTGATGACCGCGTTGGTGACGGTGGCCACCATGGTCCTGCCTATCCCCATTCCGGGGACCACAGGATATATCAACCTGGGAGACGGGATCATCTTTCTCAGCATCCTGATCCTGGGCTGGAAATACGCGGCCTTTGCCGGCGGCGTGGGCGCCGGGCTTGCGGATCTGCTGCTGGGATCGGCGGTGTGGGCGCCCTGGACTCTGGTGATCAAAGCGTGCATGGCTGTCATCGTGGGACTTTTTCTTCGGGGACAGGAGGAGACGGTGGGGAAGATCCGCAGCACCGCGGGCATGACCGTCGCCGTGATCTGGATGGTCTGCGGCTACTATGCGGCGGAGGGCGTGATCTACGGAAACTGGGCCGCTCCGATCATCGGCGTTCCCTGGAACCTGCTCCAGGGCGCGGTGGGGGTGGCGCTTGCCTCCGTCATCGCAGCGGCGTTGGAGAAGACCTCCGCCGGAAGATACTTCACCTATAAGATATAGAAAAAGACGAAATGAGAAACTGTCCCGCTCCGGTCCGCCGGCGGGACAGTTTTTTCATAATATAGGAAATATCGTTCGCTGATATTTCCGTATGGTTCAAAAAAGTTTACCTTGTGAAAGCGAGCCCGACGGGCGAATAAGTTTTCGAAGGAAACTTTTTTATTATGCAGGAAATGTGGCGAAGATAAGCGTGAGCCCTCGGCGGCAATTATATTTCCGAAGGAACCTTCTTTTCTGTAAAGATGATATTGTGAAGCTCTATGGTTCCTGTATAAAAACACTGAAAAACACGGAGACACACGGAGACCAATGCCGGTAACTATTCTGATGCGCGGCCGGACAACTCCTGAAAGCAGAGAGATGGGTGAGCCGGCGGACGCGGACGGCCCAAAAGGAAAATGAGTGGGTCGTTTCCTGGATTTTTTCTTTTTGCCGGCAAAAGCAGCACAAAAACGAAAAGAAAATGGAATGAGTGATCTTTTTTATAAAAATATGGAAATTATTTTTCGCTTTTACCACAAATTCGCGTTCAAAAAGAAAAAAGCGACATAAATCGACAAGACAAACGATTGAAATGCCTGCTATATCCTCTGTTTTTTTCTATTTTGAGTGTAAATAGAGGGCAAAAAGAAAAAATGGATCC
Source organism: Bacilliculturomica massiliensis (assembly GCF_900605495.1). Lineage (GTDB taxonomy): Bacteria > Bacillota > Clostridia > Peptostreptococcales > Anaerovoracaceae > Bacilliculturomica > Bacilliculturomica massiliensis. The sequence continues at coordinate 221,377 of NZ_LR027603.1, read as the reverse complement.
ACTGATGTTTTGATGGACGATCATCTGCATTGCGAAGGAAACATCGCCAAGGGATATTGACGAAACAATAAGCGCGAACAAGGTTCCGAAGGAAACTTTTCTGCAGAATATCGTTCGCTGATATTTCCGTATGGTTCAAAAAAAGTTCGCCTTGTGAAAGCGAGCCCGCAGGGCGAATCATGTTTCCAAAGGGACCCTTTTATCGTGAAACATATGATGCAGAAATTTGTAAAGGGACAGGTTAATGGGCAGGGGCAGATTTCATGATATTCTCCGCTTGTAAATTTGAATAGAAAAAGAAAATGCTGCAACGGCTATTCCTACGGACCAGGCCAATGCCATCCAGAGGTTATCGCCCAAAGGCAGATCAAGCGTTAAAGCTCTAAAACTGTCAATAATAGGCGTCATAGGCTGTATTTCTGCAAACCATTTAATACCACCAGCCATTGAATCAACAGGAACAAAGCCAGAACTGATGAAAGGTAAGATAAAAAGTGGGAGCATAAGACCGCTTGAACCTTCTACCGTCTTTGAGAGCAGTCCACACATTACTGCAAGCAATGAAATTGCGATGCTTACTAAAGCAAGAAGTCCAATAATAACAAGCCAATTCATAAAACCTCCATGGGGTCTGAACCCAAGAACAAAGGCTGTGCTGATAATTGTAATAGTAGAAATCGTATTTCTAACTACCCCGGCGCCAGCATGACCTATAATCACAGCCGTTTTCGAGATAGACATGGTACGAAAGCGGTCAATGACGCCTTTGGTCATATCTGCCGCTACATTCATCGCCGAATATTGTGAAGATTGTCCAATACTTTGCAGGATAATGCCCGGTACAATAAAATCAATATAGTTGAGCTCTCCTACATTTGCGATACTCCCAAATACAGTCCCAAACAAGAACATTACTAAAAATGGTACGATCGTCGCCACCAATAGAGCTTCGGGGTTCCGCAGAGAAATAAGTAAACTGCGTTTAAACATGATCCACGCGTCAGCAATGATATGTGTCTTTAATTTATACACGTTCCGTATCCTCCTTTTTTTCGTCGATCAAAGTTAAAAAAACATCTTCCAAAGAGGGCAGATTCAGCTCAATGGCATCCACAGGAATACTGTTTTCATTCAATAATTTCATAGCTTTTGCAGCGTCTTTTTCGCTTTTGAAATTCAGGTACGCCCCTGATTGCGGCCGTATCTCCTTAAGGTATTGCGGTGTTCCTTCAATGAGTATCCTGCCTTTATGAAGAATGGCAACATTGTCTGCGAGATATTCAGCCTCTTCTAAATACTGTGTAGTAAGAAACACTGTAGTCCCCTGCATTGCTAAATGTTTTACTAAATCCCACATAGCGATACGATTCTGTGGGTCAAGTCCCGTAGTGGGCTCATCGAGAAAAAGCACTTCAGGATCGATCATAAGGCTCATAGCTATATCCAGTCTGCGTTTCATGCCACCAGAATAAGTTGATACTTTTCGGTCAGACGCTTCTTGCAGATCAAAAAAAGACAGCCACTCATTTGTTTTACTTTTGACATCCGACAGGCGCATGAGTTGTCCGATGAGATTTAAATTTTCTCTGCCAGTCAATACTTCATCTACTGCTGTGAACTGTCCTGTTAAACTAATACACTTTCGAACGAGCTTTTCTTGAGATACCACATCGAAGCCGTTAACAGCAGCGCTGCCGCTATCTGGCTTTAACAAAGTAGATAAAATTTTAACAATAGTTGTTTTGCCTGCGCCATTAGAACCTAACAGAGCATAGATTGACCCGCGGGGCACAGTAAAATTAACACTTTTTAGAACCTCTTTCTCTCGATATTTTTTCGTTAATTCAGATACAGAAATTGCGATACCCTGTTTAACCATAATCACGTCTCCTTTTTAATACCAACCGAATGAATGTATAGACGGAATATAAAATTGCCTAAGGAGCAGGCAATTTTAATTAATCCTCATTAGTAAAATAGGGTAAGTTTTTTATCATATCGGCTATCTCATCATTATAAAGTGGTAATCCCATTTTATCCAACATTTCAGAAATGAATAGATATCTACGCTGTATATCCTGTAAATTGCCTGGAAACACAGAGGGGATAAACAATAAATCTACCAGTACCAGAAATTCTGACAGCTCTTTCGCATATTCCGTATGAATAGAGCCATCCCTTTTTCCTTCTTCGATAAGCTCAAGCCAATGCGGACATAGGGTACGACGGTTTTCTTCAATCATCCTCGCTAAAACATGAGGATTTTTCAAGAGTGGAATCGCCTGTCTTGATAATTCCACCTGTTGTTCATTAGACTGATTTAACTGTATAACCATTCTCATTTTTTGAAGTGCATTTAGATCAGTGAGCTTTTTTACCTCCTCAAATGGATTGTTTCTGGAAAACATCTTCGTGCCAAGAGCGTCCATAATTTCTTCCTTAGACTTAAAATGATGATAAACAGCGCCTTTTGTTAAACCGCCCAATTCATCGACTATATTTTGAATCGTGGTATTGTCATATCCTTTTTCAAGGAATAAACGCTCAGATACTTCTAAAATTTTATCAACCGTTACTTCTGGATATTTGTTTCTTGCCATACCAACTATCCTCCCGATTACATTCGTTTCGAATGTTTATATTATAAGGCACTGAGAACAGGGTGTCAATGTTTTACATGCCAAACATATAAAATTATTATGAGATTGCGAAAGTGAACCGGGGAATTCTGCACTAAAATCCTCTTCAGGGAGACAGACTATATACTGTAGTTAGGACAGACTGCAGCGGGCGAATTTTTTCAGCATTCCATGGGCGCTGCCCGGCTATATTTCCTGCCGAATAAAAAAATAAGGGTTTTCCCTGGGACAAAATGATAGTATGATAGAAAGAAAATGGGGAAGTCTGCCGTCTGCGCGGCGGTAATATACGGAGAGCAGGAGAAGGAAAGGATTGGGGTTAAAATGAAAGCGTTGATATTGAGCATCTCCACAGGTCAGGGGCATCACGCCACGGGACAGGCGGTGTCAAATTGTTTTGAGAGTCTGGGCGTCGTCTGCGAGACGCTGGACGCGTACGAATACGTGGAACCGCTGTTGAAGGGACTGGTATCCAGGGGATATCTGATCTCCACAAAGTACATTCCCAAGGTGGCGGCGAAGGCCTATGATCTGGTGGTAAAAAAGAGCAAACCCATGCCCGATTATTCCGTGGGCAAGATGACCAACACCTTTATGGCTCAGGAGCTTCTGGGTTATCTGGATGAATATAAGCCCGACATGGTCGTGTGCACTCACGTGCTGTCTTCGGCAATGATGAGCGTTCTGAAAGAGCGGGGAGAATGGAAAGGGATCGTGGTCGGCATCGTGACGGATTTCACACTGCACCCGCTTTGGGAAGAAGCGCTGCACATCGACTATTACGTGACGCCCAGCGAGCTGCTGGAGTATCAGATGAGACACAAGGGAATGGATATTGGGAAAATGCTGCCTTTCGGCATTCCCATCCGGTCCGAATTCTCCTACAGCACCGATCGGGCTGAGGCCCGGCGGGCGCTGGGTCTGTCCGAGACAAAGCCCACTATACTGCTGATGAGCGGCAGCATGGGATACGGAAAGATCGACAAGTCTCTGAAAAAGATCGACGAGTTGGCCATGGATCTTCAGATCATGGTAGTCTGCGGAAATAATAAAAAAATGTATAAGAAAATATCCAGGATGCAGGACAGTCTCCAAAAAGACGTGCGGGTCTACGGCTATGTAGACAATGTATATCTGATGATGGACGCGGCGGACTGCATTATCACCAAACCGGGAGGCATCACCTCGTCGGAGGCGCTGGCCAAGGGGCTGCCCATGATCATGGTCAATCCCATTCCCGGTCACGAGCAGCGCAACGCGGAGTTTATGCTGAATAACGGGCTGGCTCTCTACGCCACAAAATCATTTCCTGTGGACGAGGCGGTGTTTTCCCTGTTCCGTCATCCTGAACGGGTGGAGGACCTTCGGCATACCATCGCCCTCTACGGAAAAAAGGAAGCGGCTCTGACACTGTGCGAATTTCTGATGGAAAAAGTGAGAGAGCGGACCGCTGAGTATTTTTCGGAGATCGCGCCGGATGCGGCAAAATAATATGGACAATATTTATCTGGTTTATTTTACACAGGCAGGAGAACAGACCTGCCGCAGGATCCGGGAAGCCCTGACGGCCGACGGCTGCCGCTGTCAAAGCAGCGACGGCAGAAGGCTGGCGGGCGGACTGAGACAGTGGACGAAGGAGGCCTTCTCGCAGGGGGAGGCCCTTGTTTTCGTGTCGGCCACAGGGATCGCCGTGAGGGCCATCGCTCCATTTCTGAGGTCCAAGACGGAGGACCCGGCGGTCATTGTGACGGACGAGCGAGGGATCCACGTGATCTCGCTGCTGTCCGGGCATATGGGAGGGGCGAACCGCCTGACTCTGCGTATCGCTGGGGCCATCGGCGGACAGCCGGTGATCACCACGGCTACGGATGTCAGCGGGCGTTTCGCCGTGGACCAGTGGGCGAAGGATCAGGATCTGGCCATTGCGGATATGAAAATAGCCAAGGAGGTCTCAGCCGCGCTGCTGAGAAAGGAAGAGTGCGCTTTTTACAGTGAGTTTCCGACAGAGGGAACGCTGCCCCGGGGACTGCGGAGGTGGAACCGGCAGAGTGAAGAGACCGGGGAGACGAAGCCGCCGGATATCTGCATCGCAGTGAGTCTGGAGAGACCGAAGGAACTTCCTTTTAAAAAGATACTCTGGCTGATACCCAGGGTGCTGACGCTGGGTATCGGCTGCAGGAGAGGGACGTCCCAGGAGCAGATCCGCGCCGCTGCGGAAGGGGCCCTTTCTGAAAGGGGACTGAGCCTGAAAGCGGTGAGGAGAGTGGCTTCGATCGATATAAAAAAGGACGAACAGGGGCTGGCGGACTTTGCCGGCAGTCTGGGCGTTCCCTTCACGGTGTATACCGCGGAGGAGCTGGAGAATGCCAGGCTTGCCCACGGCCAGAGCTTTTCACCGTCGAATTTTGTGCGGTCGGTGACCGGGGTGGACAACGTCTGCGAGAGAGCGGCCATCCTGTCCGCAGCCGCGGACGGCGGCGGAGTCCGCCCTGATCTTAGACCGGAGCTGATGGTGAGAAAGACAGCGGGCGGAGGGGTCACCGTGGCCGCCGCCTGTCTGGCTGAGATGGAAGGCAGGCCGGGCGTACGGCTGAAACTGCCCGAAGCTGATGCAGAGGAAAACGGAGGAGGAAGAAAATGATAGACAGGTACAGAAGACTGCGCATGGACGAACGGCTGAGAGATATGGCGCGGGAGACGCGGATCGGCAAATCTTCGCTGATCTACCCCATCTTTGTGGAAGAGGGGAAGAACATTATCAAGGAGATCGCGGCCATGCCGGGCCAGAAACGCTACAGCCCGGACACGCTGCCCTACGCACTGGAGGAGCTGGCTGCGGCAGGAGTGAAAAACGTCATGTTTTTCGGGATCCCCAAGGAGAAGGATGAGTGCGGCAGCGGCGCTTTCTGCGAGAACGGCATCGCCCAGCAGGCCCTGCGGGCGGCGAAAAAAGCCGTGCCCGAGCTTTATTACATAGGGGATGTCTGCATGTGCGAATACACCTCTCACGGCCACTGCGGCATCATCAAGGGCGATTCGGTGGACAACGACAAAACGCTGCCGCTGCTGGCCAGGACCGCCGTGTCCCAGGTGGAGGCCGGCGCCGATATGGTGGCCCCCTCAGACATGATGGACGGCCGGGTGGCCGTAATCCGTCAGGCTCTCGATGAGGCGGGATACATCGACACGCCGATCATGTCCTACGCGGCGAAGTACGCTTCCGCCTTTTACGGACCCTTCCGGGAAGCGGCTGGATCCGACAACTTCAAGGGCAACAGAAAGACTTATCAGATGGATTTTCACAATCGCAGAGAGGCGCGCAAAGAGGTGGACAAGGACCTGGAAGAGGGAGCCGATCTGGTGATGGTGAAACCGGCCCTCTCCTATCTGGATATCATCCGGGAGATAAAGGATCATGTAAACGTACCGGTGGCAGCCTACAGCGTCAGCGGAGAGTACGCCATGATCAAGGCGGCTGCGGCTGCGGGCATGGTGGACGAGGCGAATATCGTGGCGGAGAGCACGGTCAGCATGTACCGGGCCGGCGCGGATATTCTCATCACATATTTTGCGAAAGAAGTGGCGAAGATGATCGACGAAGGGAGGATCGGCTGATGACGAACAGCAACAGCACGGCGCGTTCCCAGGCGCTGTTTGAGGAAGCGAAACAATACATACCGGGCGGCGTGAACAGTCCCTGCCGCGCGTATCTGGCCGTAAACGACACGCCCCGTTTCATTGTGCGAGCCGACGGCGCGTACATCTACGACGTGGACGGAAATGAATACATCGACTACATCGGCTCCTGGGGCCCCATGATCCTGGGCAACAACCCGCCTCAGGTGCGGGAGGCCGTACAGGAGGTCATCGGAAACGGTCTCAGCTTCGGCGCCGCCACAGAGCGGGAGATTACCATGGCTAAGCTGGTGTGCGCCATGGTGCCTTCCATGGAAATGGTCCGCATGGTCAATTCAGGCACGGAGGCGACCATGAGCGCCATCCGCACGGCCAGAGGCTACACCGGAAGAAATAAGTTCATCAAATTTGAGGGCTGCTATCACGGCCACAGCGACGCTCTGCTGGTAAAAGCCGGTTCAGGGCTCATCGCAAACGGCGGAGCTCCGGACAGCGCCGGCGTGACGCCGGGCTGCGCCCAGGACACGCTGACCGCCAGATTCAACGATTTTGACAGCGTGGAAAAGCTGTTTGAGGAAAACAGAGGCGAGATCGCGGCCGTGATCATCGAGCCGGTAGGCGCCAACATGGGCGTCGTTCCGCCGGCGGAAGGATTTCTCAGAAAGCTGCGGGAGATCTGCGACGTCAACGGCGCGGTGCTCATCTTCGACGAAGTCATCACGGGATTCCGTCTGGCGCCGGGAGGCGCGCAGGAACTGTTCGGCGTAAAGCCGGACATGACTACTTTCGGAAAGATCATCGGCGGCGGCATGCCGGTGGGCGCTTACGGCGGAAAGAGGGAGATCATGGAGATGGTCGCTCCTCTGGGACCTGTTTATCAGGCGGGGACTCTGTCCGGAAACCCTGTGGCCATGGCGGCGGGCATCGCTCAGCTGACCTGGCTCTCTGAACACCCGGAGGCATATGAGAAGATCAATCGTCTGGGGGAAAAGCTGTTCGGCGGATTCCGGGAGATCCTGGAGAGAGCCCGGAAGGCCGGCCGGACAAAGGCCTGCTGCACGGTGAATTCCATCGGCTCCATCGGCTCCGTTTTCTTTACGGAGACGCCTGTAACGGATTACGCCTCCGCAAAAACGGCGGACATCGCCGCCTACGGAGATTATTTCAGAGCTATGCTGAAAAGCGGGATCTATTTTGCTCCGGCCCAGTTCGAAGCCATGTTCCTGTCGGCGGCTCACACGGACAGAGAGATCGACGCCACGCTGGAGGCCTTCGGAGCATATTTCGGAGAATAAATAAACGGGGCAGCGGGAGGAACAGATGAAAAAAGTATGGATCGTAGGCATCGGGATGGGAAATCCGGATACTGTGACTGTGAGAGGAAAACAGATCATAGAGGAAAGTCAGGCGCTGATCGGCGCCCGGCGCATGGTGGAGAGCTTTCCCCAGGCCCAGGGGCAGCGGGGATTCGGCATTCTGGCGGAGGATATCTTCGGCTGGATCAAGGACCGGCCGGAACAGAAGATCGCGGTGCTCATGTCGGGGGACGTTGGGTTTTACAGCGGGGCAAAGAAGCTGTCGGCGCTGATCGCCGGATACAACCATGGGGCGGAGCCGGAACAGCGCATAGAGCTGGAGATGGTAGCGGGAGTCAGCTCTCTTCAGTATTTCTGCGCGAAGCTCTGCCTTTCCTGGGACGACGCCAGGATCGTCAGCCTCCATGGCAGAGAGGGAAATATCTGCGGGCCGGTGCAGACCAGCAGGAAGACCTTTTTCCTCACGGGCAGCGATCACAAGGCGGAGCTGATCTGCAAAAGCCTGACGGAGGCTGGGCTGGGCGATGTGATCATCCACGTGGGAGAGCGTCTTTCCTACGAGGATGAGCGGATCACGACGGGTACGGCGGAGGATCTGGCGGGACGGGAGTTCGACACGCTGGCGGTGGTCCTGGCTGAAAACAGCCGGGCGATGGAATTCGCCCGCTGCGCTCACGGCCTGGCGGACGGACGTTTTATCAGAGGCGGCGTTCCCATGACCAAGCAGGAGGTGCGCAGCGTCACGCTGTCCAAGCTCTGCATCGAAGAGGAAGACGTCGTCTGGGACGTGGGGGCGGGAACGGGTTCCGTGTCCGTGGAGATGGCGCTGCTGGCAAGACAGGGACAGGTCTACGCGGTGGAGATGGATCCGGAAGGTCTGGAGCTCATCAGAGAGAACAGCCGCGCCTTCGGCCTGTGCAATCTCCGGGCGGTGGCCGGCAGAGCGCCGGAGGCGCTGGACGGTCTTCCGGCGCCGGATAAGGTCTTTCTGGGCGGGACCAAGGGAAACATGGAAGCCATCCTGCAGACGGTCTTCGAGAAGAACAGGAAGGCGTTGGTGGTGGTGAACGCCATCGCGCTGGAGACGCTGGCGGAAGCGGTCTCCTGCCTGACGAAAGCAGGCCGGGCCCCCGTGGACGTGGTGCAGCTGTCGGCGGCCCGGGCCAGAGAAGCCGGGAGGTACCACATGATGACGGGTCAGAATCCCGTATTTATCATCACCGGCGGCGGGGCGGAAGAGTAAAGCGAAAGAGAAAGAGAGCAGGAGGGTAGGATGGAAAGAAGAAGAAGCGTGCCGCGTTTCATGATCGCGGCGGCGGGAAGCGGAAGCGGAAAGACCACCGTCACCTGCGGGCTGCTGGCAGCCTTCGCGCGCCGGGGCGTGAAGATGGCCTCTTTCAAATGCGGTCCTGATTATATCGACCCCATGTTTCACACGGAAGTTCTGGGGATCCCCTCGCGAAATCTGGATCTTTTTTTTACGGACGAGAACGCAACGCGGTTTCTGCTGTGCAGGGCGGCGGCAGCCGCCTTTGGAGAACGGGGCGAAGGCCCGGCGCTGGCTCTGATCGAGGGCGTCATGGGGTATTATGACGGACTGGCGGCGATTTCAACCAAGGCCAGTTCCTACGATCTGGCCCGGGCCACGCAGACTCCCGCCGTGCTGTTGGCGGACTGCAGGGGGAGATCCGTCTCCATTCTGGCGGAGCTTAAGGGGTTCCTTGAATACAGGGAGGACAGCGGTATTCGGGGCGTCATTTTGAATCGCCTGTCGCCGATGCTCTATCCGGAAATGAAGCGCATGATCGAAGAGGAGCTGAACATCGCCGTCTGCGGCTACGTGCCTGTGATGAAGGACTGCGGGCTGGAAAGCCGGCATCTGGGACTGGTGACGGCGCAGGAGGTGGGAAATCTCAGGGAGATCGTGGAGCGCCTGGCGGATCAGATGGAAAAAACGGTGGATCTGGACAGGCTGCTGGAGTTGGCGGAGCAGACGCCTGAGCTGACATACCACATGACCGGTCCCATCGCCGGCGGCGAGACGGAGCCGGTGGGGAACGAGCGGAAAAAAAAGCCCCGCATCGGCGTGGCCAGAGATAAAGCATTCTGTTTTTATTATCAGGACAATATGGACCTGCTTGAAGAACTGGGGGCTGAGCTGGTGCCCTTCAGTCCGCTGGAAGACAGCGCTCTGCCGGAGGGATTGAGCGGACTGATCTTCGGCGGCGGCTATCCGGAGCTCTACCTGAAGCAGCTGTCGCAAAACCGGGGATTGATGGGGGAGATCCGCGCCGCGCTGGAAAGCGGCATGCCCTGCATCGCGGAGTGCGGAGGCTTTATGTACCTGCATGAATGGATCCTGGATGAAGAGGGCGGACGATGGCCCATGGCGGGAGTGATAAAGGGCGAGAGCTTTCCCACGGGAAAGCTGGGACGGTTCGGTTATATCAGCCTGACCGCCAGGCGCGATACGCTGCTGTGCAGGGAGGGCGCGACGCTTCGGGGCCACGAGTTCCATTACTGGGACAGCACCAATACAGGAGACTGCTATCTGGCGGAGAAGCCCCTGAGAAACAGGACCTGGAACTGCATCTTGTCCGACGGCATTCAGACCCAAGGGAATCTGTCCGCCGGGTATCCGCACATCCATTTTTATTCCAACCCGCAGGCCGCAGGCCGGTTTGTGACGGCCTGCAGCAGTTTTTCCCGCGGTCTCATCCGCGGAGGGGACCTTATCTGACGCGGAATTGCACGCCCAGATCATCCTGGGCGATCCTGCGGCAGGCCTCGATCTCCGGCCCGGAGATCACGCTCACCACAGACATGGTCACGTCCGGCACGACCTTTTTTACCTCCCGTGTGAAGTGCAGGATGGCGTCGAAAGACGCTTCCCCAAATTCCGGGTGGCAGAGGGCGTTGTACGCCTGGGCCGTGGGAGCGTTCAGGCTTACGGACACCGCGTCGAAATAGCCGGCCAGCATGGGAGCCGTCTCTTTCTTGTGGATCAGATCGGACAGACCGTTGGTGTTGACTCTGGTCCGGCGGCCGGTGTTGGTTTTGATCCACTGGCAGAGAAGAAGAACGTCGTCCAGTCTTACCAGCGGTTCGCCGTAGCCGCAGAAGACCAGCTCTCCGGGACCGCTCAGGTCCCATTTTTTCATTTCTTCGATCACTTCGCTTACTGTCGGTTCCCGTTTCAGCCACAGTGAATCCGCGCCGCCCAGCGCATCCGTCATATGGCGGATGCAGAAGTCGCAGCAGCAGGGACAGCGATTGGTTATATTTAGATAAATACCCGCTCCGTAGCCGTATAAAATATCTCCGATTCCTTGTACTGCCATGATCTCGCCTCCTTTCTTTTCATTATAACGCCTGTGTCAAGGTCGTCCGAAACTCCCTGAAGTAGTTGAAAGCGGCGGTGAAGTGAGATATGATAAAATATTGAATACACTTCCGCGCACTGCGGGAGACGACGGGAGATAGATTATGAATCAGAGCAGGAAATGCAAGCTGCCGCCGGCAGGCGGAGAGATCCATGGCTTCAGGGCGGTGGAGGAGGGGCGGATCCGTCCGCTGGCCGCCCGGACCCTTTCGTTTTATCACCGGCAGAGCGGAGCGCAGCTTCTCTGCATACAAAACAGCGACCGGGAACTGGGCTTCAGCGTCATCTACCGGACGCCGTATCTGGACGAGTCGGACGCCAACCACGCGCTGGAGCACGCAGTACTCACGGCGTCCTCCAAATACCCCGGCCGGGACATTTTCTTTGATGCGGTGGGGAAAAGCTACAGCACGGTGATCAACGCCTATACTTATCCGGTGATGACCTGTTTTCCGCTGTGCAGCCGAAGCGGGGATCAGCTGATGAAGCTGGCAGACGTGTATCTGAGCTGTCTGACAGATCCCGCTTTTCTGCGGGAACCGAACATATTCCGCAGAGAGGCGGTCCGGTATGAGCTGCGGGACAGAGATCAGGATCTGACTCTGGCGGGCACTGTCTACGGGGAGGACTTCGGTTATCTGACGGACATTGCAGCGGAGGCTTCCCACAATATGGCTCACGCTCTGTATCCGGGCCTGCGGGCCGCCAACTGTGTGGGAAGAGCTCACCGCAACGCCGGGGAACTGACGGAAGAGAAGATCAGGAAGCTGTATGAGGATTTTTACGTCTTTGACAACGCGCTGATCGTGCTGTACGGGGATATGGATTTTGACGTCATGATGGAATTTCTGGACCGGGAGTATCTGAGCCGGCGCCATCGTTCCTCCATGACCGGACGGGACGGCTGCACGGACCGGGGCGAGGCGGTGCGCAGTCTCTTCGATGAAAAAAGTCCGGAGGGCTCTGTGGAGAAGGTCTGCCAGTGCCCGTCCTACGAGGGGGATTCGGAGGAATGGGCCTCTGTGGTGGAGCTTGGGATCGACGTGTCGGATCTTACTTTTGAAGAACAGCTGCAGCTGGACTTTCTCACGGATATGCTGGACCACGAGAACTCGCTGTTTCATCGATATTTGAGAGAGGCGGGCATCCAAAACCGGGCTTACTGCGATCTGAGTCAGGACGGCTCGAAAAATTATTTTCTCATGGGCATCGAGGATGCGGAGGAAGAGCAGAAAGAGGCGTTCCGTCAGGCGGCGGAGAGAGCGCTGGCCGAGACGGCCAGCGTGGGGCCGGATCCGGAAGTGGCGGAGGCGGTGGTCAAGGATCGGGAGTTTTCCCTGCGCCTGGCCCGGGAAGGGTCGGGGGTTGGAGCCGACGTGTCGGCGGCCGTAGGGCTGTACTGGGCCGTTACGGGGAAGACGGATTATTACGCGTGCAGAGAGTCCGCTCTGGCCAGGGTGAAGGGCGAGGGCGGTCAGCGGCTTTTGCGGGAGCTGGCGGGAAGGCTGGTCCGGGCCGGGCGGCGTGCGCTGGTGGTGACGGTGCCCCGTCCGGGGTTGGCAGAAGAACTGGAGCGGCGGCGGGAAGGGGAGCTGGCCCTGCGGAAAGCGGCCATGACGGAATCGGAGATCGACGCCCTCATCAGGGAGACGGAGGCGTTCGACCGCTGGAACGGCCTGGAGAGACAGGAGAAGAGCTTTGCCGCAGGCCTTGAGGATCTGCAGAGTCTGCCGGAACCGGCCGCCCCTGCGCCGGTGATGGAAAAACCTCTGGGCGCGGTGAGAAGCTACACCTCCCCTGCGGAGTCCGACGGCACATACTGCTGCCGGCTGCTCTTTGATACTTCGGCTGTAAGGGAGGAGGATCTCCACTATCTGTCCCTCTGGGCTTTTCTGCTGTTGGAGCTGGACACCGGCCGTCTCAGCGTAGAGCGGCAGAAATTGCTTGAGCTGAAATACGCCGGCCGGCTGTCTGTTGATTTTGCCTATCCCGGGCCCCAGGCCGGGGAAAATCACCATCCCATGCTCTCAGTCAAATGGTACGGATTGACGGAGGATTTCGAGACCGGACTGGATTTTATTCTGGAGGTGCTGAGGGGCACCCGCTTTGATGACGGAGAAAAGATAGCCGGTCTGATGGAAAAATACATGTATGATTACGACCTGTCCCGCACGGGGGATCCGCTGTCTACGGCGGTGGATCTGGCGGCGGGAAGCGTGGACCTGTATCAGCGGTATCGAAATTATATCGAGGGACAGCCCTTTTACCGGTTTCTCGTGGATACGCTGTCGCGTCTGGAAGAGGAGAAGGGCTTTGCCGCCGTGCTGCAGGACAGGCTGGAGCAGGCGGTAGGCGCCGCGGTCCACAGCCGCCGGCTCTGCGCGCTGACGGCGGCCCCCGCAGCAGAGCTGCCTCGAATGGAACGGATCCTGGAGGAAAAGCTGAACGCGCTGCCGCCGGAGGCTCGCCAGAGGATGCCCGGGGAATTGCCCTATCCATTTCTGCAGAGGGAGGAAAAAGGCAGATCTGCCATCTGCATCGAAGCCTCAGATCAGAGCTGCGTCCGCATGACGTCTTTTGGAGAAGAGCCGGGATTTCAGGGCCGTTATCTGGTCTGGCTCACCGCCGCCGCCGACCGCTTCCTGGTGCCCCATCTGCGCTTCGAGGGCGGAGCCTACGGCGCCGGTACAGCCTTTCGGATCTGGCTGGAACAGATGTACCTCTACACCTTCGGAGATCCCGGCGCGGGCAGTACGCTGGAAGCGTTGGACCGGGTATGGGATCAGATGGCCCGGGCGGAGTTCTCTCAGGAGGAGCTGCTGGGATATATCCTGGGCACCTGCGCTGCCGCTGAAAAGCCCGCAGGCCCTCTGAACAGCGCGATGAACGCCCTGAGTCAGGCGGTGGAGGGCGTGGATCCCCAGACGGGACTGCAGGTGACGGCCGATATCCGCAGCGCCTCGCTGCAGGATCAGGCCGAGGCTGTGGCTTACCTGAAAAGGGCGTTTGACCGGGCGCGGACCGTGGTCCTGGGCAATGAGAAGCGCCTGAGCGCAGACAGGAAGTATTTTGACGAGTTTCTGGATGAGAGACTATAGAAGAGACAGGCGGACCCGAAAGGCCGAAAAATAAGCGGCCGGGTCCGCTTTTTTTCAGATAAATTGTCGAACAGGCGACTTGCATTCAGGGGATCCGTGTGCTATAATAACGGCGTCCCGATCTGAACAACAGCGATCGGTACATAAAATTGAGGTATCAACAGGTGCCCGGTTTTTTCCTGCCGGGAGAATAGGGAAGTTGGGTGAAAATCCCGCGCGGTCGCGCCGCTGTAAAGGAAGAGTCGCATTGGCTGACATCACTGTGGAAATGGGAAGATGGAATGCGATGAAGAGACCTGAGCCAGAAGACCTGCCTGATGATATGTTCCGGTAAACAGACCGGAGATTGCATTTTCTTACGGACGATAGGAAGGTGTAGTGAATGGGAGACGAGCGCCTCTGCCATTATTTTTGGCTACCTGAAAAGAGGGAGTTTCTCACTTATTACGCTGTTTCGACAAGTTCGGAGCAGTTTTTTTGTATTTCGGTACAAAACAAGGAGGGAAAATTATGAGAACAAAATCAGAAAGACGTATCTTTTTGGCCAGTGTGACAGCCGCAGTGGCCTTGGGCACAGCGGCCACGGCCAGCGCCATGCACATCATGGAGGGCTATCTGCCTGTGTCTCACTGCCTGATCTGGGGCGTGATCTGCCTGCCGTTTCTGGTCCTGGGGCTGATGAGCATCCGCCGCACGGTGTCGGATCACCGCAAATCGCTGCTTCTGCTGGCAATGTCAGGCGCATTCATCTTTGTTATTTCATCGCTGAAAATTCCGTCCGTTACGGGAAGCTGCAGCCACATGACCGGCACGGGCCTGGCGGCAATTCTCTTCGGACCTTTTGCGGTCAGCATACTGGGCATCATCGTCCTGCTTTTTCAGGCGATCCTTCTGGCCCACGGCGGTCTGACCTCTCTGGGCGCCAATACCTTCAGCATGGCGATCGCGGGCCCGATCGTATCGTTTCTGCTCTATCAGCTGGGCAAGAAGCTGAATCTCAACCGAAAAGTCAACGTGTTCATCGCGGCGGCTCTGGGAGATCTGTTTACATACTGCGTGACCAGCATCCAGCTGGCGGTGGCCTACCCCAGCGCTACCGGCGGCGTTATGGCCAGCGCCGTAAAATTTCTGGGCGTGTTTGCCCCCACGCAGCTGCCCCTTGCGGTCATTGAAGGGATCCTCACGGTGATCATCATCATGGGCATGGAGAGCTATGCGAAACCGGAGCTGAAGGAAATCGGATTTATCGGGGAGGGAATTTAATATGAAGAGCAATAAAACAACTGTGATCGTTCTGCTGATTATCGTTCTGCTCATCGCCATCGTTCCGCTGTTCGCACTGAAAGGCGCTGAATTCGGCGGCAGCGACGACGCCGGAAGCCAGATGGTCGCTGAGATCACAGGGACGGAGTACGAACCCTGGTTTACGCCGGTTCTGGAGACCATGATAGGCGGAGAACTGCCCGGAGAAGTAGAAAGTCTGCTGTTCTGCCTGCAGACAGGGATCGGCGTGGGCATCATCGCTTACGGATTCGGCTATCTGGTAGCCCGTAAAAAATATAAAACGACCAAGGCGTAGGCCTTGAGAAAGACTGGTCTGCCCCTGAGGGGCAGACTATTTCTTTGATACTTCCCTGGGTACGGGTCCGCGCGGTCCGCCGCGCAGACGGGGTGCAGGGGAAAGGGATGTGGAGAAAACGAAATGATAGTGACTGCTGTTTTGACTGCGGTAGTGGTGTGGCTCCTGTTTTACGGAACGGTAGCCACCCTGCCGCTGGGGATGATCTGCGCGGCGGCAGGCGCTGGGCTGGCGGCGCTGGGACGCCACTCTCACGACGGAGTGCTGTCCATCGACATCATCGCTCAGAGATCCCGGCTCTGCAGTGTCAATCCGGCGCTGAAAGTATGCGGATGCGTGGGGCTGCTGATCTTCTGTGTGGCGGCGGATTCCGTTCCCGTGGGCGTAGGATTGGCGCTGGCTATGCTGCTGCTGACTGTGGCGGCGGGGGGACTGCCTCTCCACGATTATCTGGCGTTATTGGCGCTGCCGGCGGCTTTTATGCTGGTCAGCGGTCTGGCTCTGCTGTTTTCCTGGGAAAAGTCTCCGGTGGGCGTCATCAACCTGCCCCTGGCCGGAGGCTGGCTCTCGGTGACTGCAGCGGCCCAGGTCCGAACGCTGCTGGTCATGGCCAAGGCTCTGGGGGCGGTGAGCTGCCTGTACCTGCTGAGCCTGTCCACCCCCATGACGGACATTATCAATGTGCTGCGCCGCGCCAGAGTGCCGGCGGTGGTGGTGGAGCTGATGTATCTGATCTACAGATATATTTTTATTTTGCTGAACATGCACCGCACCATGAGGGACGCTGCGGAAAGCCGGTTAGGCTACGACAGCTACAGACAGAGCCTGCGGACGACGGGACAGATCTACGGCAATCTTCTGGCGCTGAGCTTCCGGAAAGCGGGAGCCTGCTTCGACGCTATGGAGAGCCGCTGTTACGACGGAGAGATACGTTTTCTGGAGCAGGCGAAACCGCTGCGTCCGCTGCATATCCTGACCGCGGCCGGACTGGCGCTTCTCGCGGCCGGGCTGTTGTTTGCGGGGGGCAGGATGTAGATCGGAGATATTTCATGAGAGAAATTTTGAGACTGGAAGGGCTCAGTTACGCCTATGAGGAAGACCGCACCGCGCTGGCGGATCTATCCGTGACTCTTTACGGAGGGCAGAAGGTAGCTGTGCTTGGGAATAACGGCGCGGGGAAGAGCACTTTTTTCCTGTGCTGCAACGGAGTGCTGTCTCCCGCCTCCGGCGAGATCGTGCTGGAGGGAAAAAAGCTGGAACGAAAGGGGCCTGACCGCTCCCTTTTGAGACGGTCTGTGGGTCTGGTATTTCAGGATCCGGACAGTCAGATCATCGCGGGCACGGTGGAGGCGGAGATCAGCTTCGGCCCTATGAACCTGCGGCTGCAGGATGAGGACGTGCGCCGCAGAGTAGATCAGGCGATAGCGAATATGCAGCTTGAGGATTTTCGCAGCCGCGCGCCCCACTATCTGTCCGGGGGCGAAAAGAAGAGGGTCAGCATTGCGGATGTGCTGGCCATGGAGCCGCAGCTTCTGCTGCTGGACGAACCGGCGGCCAGTCTGGACCCGGCCAATTCCCGGCTTCTGGAACAAAATCTGGAGCTGTTGTCCCGGAGGGGGCTGGGCCTTGTGATCGCCACCCATGACGTGGATTTCGCGTGGCGCTGGGCGGAACGCATTCTGGTCTTTCACCGGGGACGGCTGCAGGCGGACGCGGACCCGGAATCCGTGTTTGCGGATGAGGAACTGCTGACCCGCTGCGGACTGGAGCAGCCGATCCTGTATCAGGTGGGCATCCTGCAGGGGATGAAGCCGCTTCCGCGGACAGTGGAAGATATGCGCCGGAGGGAGATGAAAGCGGCTGAAAGTGTGTAAAACCACTTGTTACAGCCCTTTCGCCGTGCTATAATGTATGGATGAATAAAAGAAAATAGAGATGCCGACAGGTGCCCGGCGATTTTTGCCGGGAGAATAGGGAAGACGGGTGAGAATCCCGCGCGGTCGCGCCGCTGTAAAGGAAGAGCTGCATTCAAAACATCACTGTGCAACACGGGAAGATAGAATGCGGTGAGGACGCCTGAGCCAGAAGACCTGCCTGAACGCATGAGACCGGCCGGCGGGGCCGGGATTACAATTTCTTACGGGCGATGAGAAGGCGTAATGGAAGAAAAATCTTTTTGGATTTTTGCTTATTACACTGCTTTGGCATAGCCGGAGCAGTTTTTTTTTAAATAAAATGCAGGTCGCAGGACGGGACAAAGGAGACAAAATGGGAGAGACAAAAAAAGCGATCCTGGTAGTCAGCTTCGGCACCAGTTATCAGGAGACAAGAGATAAAACCATCGGAGCCATCGAGAGGGAGATCGCCGCCGCCTGGCCGGAATGGGAAGTGCGCAGAGCCTTTACCAGCGGCATGATCCTGCGGGTCCTGCAAAAGCGCGACGGGATCCACATCGATAATGTAACGGAGGCGATGGAACGTCTGGCGGCCGACGGGATAAGGGATCTGGTGGTGCAGCCCACCCACGTGATCAACGGGGAGGAGTACGAGAAGATGGTCGCGCTGCTGGCCCCCTGGAGCGGACGTTTTGAGCGGTTTCTGGTGGGCAGGCCCCTGCTCACTTCTTCCGAGGATTACGATAAGGTAGTGGAGGCGGTGATCCGCGAGGCGGAGCTGGAAGAGGGAGATGGGCTGGTGCTCATGGGCCACGGTACGGAACATCACGTGGACGCGGCGTACGCCGCTCTGGATTATCGCTTTAAAGACACGGGCCACGAGAATGTATTCGTGGGCACTGTGGAGGGTTATCCCGCGCTGGAGCAGGTGCATAAGCAGCTGAAACGGTTTGGACCAAAGCGGGTGGTGCTCATGCCGTTCATGATCGTGGCCGGTGATCACGCCAGCAACGATATGGCGGGGGAGGATGAGGACTCCTGGAAAAACATCTTTGAATCTCAGGGGTACGCGGTCAAGTGCGTGATGAAAGGGCTGGGTGAGATCCAGGCGGTGCGGGATATTTATCTGGAACACGTCAGAGCGGCCATGGAGGAACAGGAATAATCTTTTCTCAGGAGCATGCGGGACGAATGGTCCGGCGCGGCGGCAGAGAGAGACCACGCCGGGAGGAGAAACAGGACGCCATGGAAGATTACGTAATGAAAGATCATAAGAAGCTCAGGCGGGGCTATACCACCGGAACCTGCGCCGCTGCGGCGGCCAGGGCGGCGGCTGTGCTGGCCACAGGGCTTGCCCGGCGGGTGGAACAGGTTGAGATCGCCACGCCGGGGGGCGCGGTACTGACTATTCCCATAGAGGAAGGCCGTCTCACTGCAGGGGGAAGTACTGCTGACGGCGGGAGCTGCGTGGAAAAGGGAAGCGGAGCCGGAGCGGTGTGCGCCGTCAGAAAGGACAGCGGGGATGATCCCGACGTGACGGACGGCGTGCTGGTCTACGCCAGAGTGGAATTGACCGGGGGCGACGACGATCGGATCCTGATCGACGGCGGCCCCGGCGTGGGCCGGGTGACCAAGCCGGGTCTGGCCTGCGCGGTGGGTCAGGCGGCGATCAACCCTACGCCCAGGCGGATGATCGAAGAGGAGGTCCGCCGGACGGCCGCCGAAGCAGGTTATGAGGGAGGCATATTCGTGGAGATCTCCATTCCAGCGGGAACGGACCTGGCGAGAAAAACATACAATCCCAGACTGGGTATCGAGGGGGGCATCTCTGTGCTGGGGACCAGCGGCATAGTGGAACCCATGAGCGAGCAGGCCCTCATCGACACCATCAAGGTGGAGATGAATATGCAGAAGGCGGCGGGAGCGGAGTACCTTCTCATTACGCCGGGGAACTACGGCGAGACCTTTCTGAGGGAGAGTATGAGCCTGGGCAGCATCTACACGGTCAAGTGCAGCAATTTTCTGGGGGAAGCTCTGGATCATGCCGTTGAACTGGGCTTTCACGGCGTACTGCTGACGGCCCACATCGGGAAGCTGGTGAAGGTGGCCGGCGGGATCATGAATACCCATTCGAAATACGGAGACGCCAGACTGGAGATCCTGGCGGCCCACGCGGCCAGAATGGGAGCCGAAAGGGAGATCGTGGAGCGGCTGTTTTCCTGCGTGACCACAGACGACGCCATCGCTGTTTTGGATGGAGAAGCACGTGAGGAAACGGACGGCGGCGGAGGAACGGAGCGGCCAAGCATGCTGCGGATAAAGACGATGGCTTCCATTCTGGAAAAGGTGGAGTATCACATCGGGCAGCGCGTGGGAGACGGCATGGCGGCGGGAGCGGTGATGTTCTCCAACCGCTATGGATTATTGGGACAGACGTCACGGGCGTCCTGCCTTGTGGAGAAATTACGGCAGGACGGCGCGGAGGGGAAGCCGCGGACCTAAACAGCGCGGTCTATGGATAGAATGGCAGGGCCGGAGGCGCAAGGGAGCAGCCGGCGGACAGAGAAACGGACCGGCTTTACAGCCGGAGAGAGGGAAAGCGAAAACAATGGCAAAATTATATGGAATCGGTGTAGGGCCGGGAGATCCGGAACTGATGACGCTGCTGGCGGTGCGGCTGATCCGCCAGTGCGGTATCATAGCGGTCCCGAGATCGGGTCAGGAGGTCAATGCGGCATACACCATAGCCAGGGGAGCCTGCCCGGAGATCGAAGGGAAAGAGCGGCTGGAGCTGGAGATGCCCATGACAAGAGACCGGGAAAAGCTGGAGGCCTGCCACGCCGCCGCTGCCGCTCAGGTAGTGGAAAAACTGAAGGAGGGCAGGGACGTGGCATTTCTGACCCTGGGAGATCCGTCTATCTATTCTACATATATCTATGTCCACGACAGAGTGCTGGCGGCGGGATATGAGGCTCAGATCGTGCCCGGCATCCCGTCCTTCTGCGCCGTAGCCGCCCGGCTGAACGAGGGGCTCACCGAAGCCCATCAGGGACTGCACATCATTCCGGCCTCCTATAAGGGGCTGGAGGAGGCGCTCAGCCTGTCGGGCACCAAAGTGCTTATGAAAAGCGGGAAGTCCATCGGAAAGATCAGGGAAATGATCGCCGATATGGATCCGCCTCAGGAGGTCATGATGGTGGAGCGCTGCGGCATGGAAGGGGAGCGGATCTTCCGGTCGGCGGAAGAGATCGACGAGAACGCGGGATATTTCTCCCTCATCGTCGTGAAGGACAAGAAAAATTAACGTATAAAGCAAATAAACGATATGATGAATCAGAGCGGCGGGCGCCGGGGACGGATCGGGTGAATGGAAACGCCTGCGGCGACGGAGGAGGTAACAGTATGGTACATTTTGTAGGAGCGGGACCGGGGGCTACGGACCTGATCACCGTGAGAGGCCGCGATCTGCTTTCGGAGGCGGACGTGATCATATATGCGGGTTCGCTGGTGAACCCGGAACATCTGAAGCTGGCAAAGGAGGGCTGTGAGATTCACGACAGCGCTTCCATGACGCTGGAAGAGGTGATCGGCGTGATGAAGAAGGCGGAGGCGGAAGGGAAGACGACCGTTCGGCTTCACACGGGAGATCCCAGCATCTACGGGGCGATCCGGGAGCAGATGGATCTGCTGGCCGCGGAGAAGATCGCCTTTCAGGTGACGCCGGGCGTCAGTTCTTTCTGCGGCGCGGCGGCGGCGCTGAAAGCGGAGTATACGCTTCCCGATGTGTCCCAGACTGTCATCATTACCCGCATGGCGGGGCGCACGCCGGTGCCGGAAAAAGAAGAGATCTCGCTGCTGGCGTCCCATCAGGCCACCATGGCCATCTTTCTGTCCACAGGACTGCTGGAGCCGCTGTCAGAGCGTCTGATCGCCGGCGGCTACACGGCGGAGACGCCGGCGGCCATCGTCTATAAGGCCACGTGGCCGGATGAGCAGGTGTTTTACACCACAGTGGGCGGCCTGCAGAGAACGGCGGCGGAGAATCACATCACAAAGACGGCGCTGATCCTGGTGGGGAATTTCCTGGGCGACGTTTATCAGCGTTCCAAACTGTACGATCCCGCCTTTACTCATGAATTCAGAGAGGCTGTTATAAAATGAACATCAGCATGATAGGAATCGATCACAGCAGGGCTTCCGTGGCCTACCGCGAACTGTTCTCCTTTACCAGAGCGCAGGCGGCCGCGGCCATGAAGCGCATCAGAGACGAGTTCGCCGTGGACGGCTGTCTGCTGCTCTCCACCTGCAACCGGACAGAGCTGTGGATCAGCGGGGAGGCCGGGAGACGGATCTCGCCCTATGACATGCTGTGTGAGGTAAAAGGCATCGATAAGTCCCAATACGGCGCGTACTTCGTGGAACGCCGGGACGGGGAGGCTGTGGATCATCTCTTTCAGCTCAGCTGCGGACTGGCCTCCAGACTGTTCGGCGAGGATCAGATCATCTCCCAGGTGCGGGAAGCGCTGGTCCACTGCAGGGAGTGCGGCTGCGACGACATGGTCATCGAAAAGCTGTTTCAGAGCGCCATCGCGGCGGCGAAGAAAGTGAAATCCACCGTGCGCATCACAGCGGCGGACCAGTCTACGGCCGTCAGTTCGCTGGAGCTTCTGAAAAACAGGATGGGCAGTCTGAAAGGCGTCCGGTGTCTTGTGATCGGAAACGGCCAGATGGGCAGGCTGATCGCCAACGCGCTGGTCGATCAGGGGGCCTGCGTCAGCATGACTCTGCGCAAACGCATACACGGCCGGGAAGAGCAGGGCTCCATCGTACCGGAGGGATGCCGCATGGTCCCTTACGAAGACCGGATCGCCGAGCTGACGGACAGTCAGGTAGTGATCAGCGCCACGCTGTCGCCCCATTACACGATCCACAAGACCGACATAGAAGGCATGAAGCTGCCGGAGCAGCGGATCTGGCTGGATCTGGCGGTTCCACGGGATATTGATCCCCGCATCGGGGAGATGGAAGGCTTTCACGTTTACGATATCGACTCTCTCAGCGACGGGAGCATGGGAACTGCCAGCGAGACCGCCGTTAGACGGGCCCTGGAGATCCTGGAGGATCACGCGGCGGAGCTGGAGAGATGGTTCGCTTTCCGCGAAGAGGTGCCTCAGGTAAAGAAGATCACCGAGCTGGCCGCGGAGGATGTGATGGACCGTCTGTCCGGGACCATGCGCGAGCTGACCGTCTCCGACGACGCCGTGGCCGAGCTGTCGGATTCTATCTACACGGCTGCTGAAAAATCGGTGGGCAAGATCCTCTACGGGCTGCGGGAGACGCTGACGCCGGAACTGTGGGAGGTCTGTATGGACGCTCTGGTCCGCGCCGCGCAGAAGGACACGCTGAAAACGGGCTCGCCCAATCCGGCAGGCCGATAGAAAAAAGCCCGATCGCTTAAAACAGACGGATCAGGCAAAAGAAAGGATAAGAACAGAATGAAAATATATGTGGTGGGCCTGGGGCCCGGGGGCATGGACCAGATGACGGGCCGGGCGGAAGCGGTACTTGAAGAAAGCCAGGTCATTGCGGGCTACGATGTCTATATTGACTTGATCCGGGAGAGATTCGGGCACAAGAAGCTGCTGTCCACGCCCATGAAAAAAGAAGTGGACCGGTGTCATCTGGCTCTGTCGGAAGCGGTAAAGGGCCAGACGGTCTCCATGGTCTGCAGCGGGGACGCGGGCGTCTACGGCATGGCGGGGCTCATGTACGAGGTGGCGCAGGAATATGAGCCGGTAGAGATCGAAGTCGTACCGGGGATCACGGCGGCCTGCAGCGGAGCGGCGGTGCTGGGCGCCCCGCTGATCCACGATTTTTCCGTGATCAGTCTCAGCGATCTTCTGACTCCCTGGGAGCGGATCGAGAAGCGGCTGGACTGCGCGGCGGAGGCGGACTTTGTCATCTGTCTGTACAATCCGTCCAGCAAAAAGCGTCACGACTATCTGCAGAAAGCCTGCGACATCGTCATGAGGCACAGGGGGCCCGACACGGTGGCGGGATTTGTGAAGAACATCGGCAGAGAAGGCGAGTCGGGCACCGTTCTGACTCTGGCCCAGCTGAGAGACACGGCGGTGGATATGTTCACCACCGTCTATATCGGAAATTCCCAGACGAAAAACATCGGTGGAAAGATGGTGACCCCCAGGGGCTATCGGGGAGTTTAAAATGATAAAGATTTTGATATTCGCCGGGACCACAGAGGGAAGAGTGCTGACGGAGCGGCTCCTTGAGCGGACGCGGGCCGCGGCCGCCGGAAACGCTGGAGCAGCCGGCGCCGGGTCCATGGAAACGGCTGAACGGGGCGAAGGCGGATGGGGAGCCGGAAGGGCTGAGGCGGCGGTGGAGATCACGGCCTGCGTGGCCACGGAGTACGGCCGGGTGGTCCTGGAAGACAGCGCTGCAGGCCGGCAGACCGGCAGCGGCAGGCTGCGTATTTTATCAGGCAGGCTCTCAGAAGAGGAAATGTGCCGTCTGATGACCGAAGAACGGTTCGATGTGGCGGTGGACGCCACCCACCCCTACGCCTCACAGGTGACAGCCTGCATTCGGCAGGCCTGCCGCGAGACGCACACCTGCTGTCTGCGGCTGGTGCGGGACCAGGGGAAAAGGATCGATCCCCAGATGGAACAGGGGGGAGAGGGCGCGGACAGCATCGTCTTTGTGGAAAGCGCCGCAGAGGCCGCGGATTTTCTCAACACCACGGAAGGACCGGTGCTGTTGACCACGGGGAGCAAAGAGCTGGCCGCCTTCACAGCGGTGGAGGATTTCGGCCGCAGGCTGTACGCCAGAGTGCTTCCCATGGCCGAGGCGGTGGAAGCCTGTACAAAGCTGGGCTTTCAGGGCAGGCAGCTGATCTGCATGCAGGGACCTTTTTCCTACGAGATGAACGCGGCCATGCTGAAGCAGACGGGGGCCAGATATCTGGTGTCCAAGGAGACGGGAAAGGCCGGCGGATTTGACGAAAAGCTGCGGGCGGCGCTGGATCTGGGCGTGCGTCCGGTCATCATCGGCAGGAAGCCGGAGGAGGATGGGAAAAGCCTGGAAGAGGTGCTGGACCTGCTGGAGGAGAAATTCGGGGTACCCGGGGCCCCGGGGGATTTTGAGAGCCCTTTGGAAGGGACAGGGACCGCCCCGGCGGAAAGACCCGGCGGCTTGGAGGCCGTCGGCGGGGGTCAAGAATGCAGTGACGAAAGGGACGGCGGGCCGGAAGACTGGTTTCCGCTGTTTATCAATATTAAGGACCGGCCGGTGATCGTGGTGGGCGCCGGACGCGTGGCCGCCCGGAGGATCCGTACGCTTCTGCAGTTTTCCTGCCGGCTGACGGTCATCGCGCCGGAAGTCTCGGAGGCGGTGGAAGAAGCGGCGAAGGAGGGGAGGCTGCGGCTGGTGAAAAAGGCCTACGGCCCTGAGGACCTCCTGAACGAAGATGGGAGTCCCGGAGCGGTCTTTGTGCTGGCCGCAGTCAGCGACCGCCAATGCAGCAGCCAGGTGGTGCAGGACTGCCGCAGACTTGGCATACCGGTGAATACAGCGGACTGCCGGGCGGAGTGTGATTTTTATTTTCCAGGGGTGGCCGCCGGCGGCGGCGTCGTGGCAGGGGTCACGGCCTGCGGGCGGGATCACAGTCTGGCGAAGGAGGCCGCAGGGCGCGTCCGGGAAGTTTTGGCGCAGATGGGACAGAAAAACTCCGGCGGGGCGGCGGAGGCCGTCCTTCGGGATCAGGCCGCACATAGGACGACGGACGGAGACGCCGGCTGCGGCAGCCGGTCCAGTCGTCAGAAGGGATGAGACCATATGAAAACGAAGACCATACGCATTGGCAGCCGGGAAAGCAGGCTGGCTGTCATTCAGTCCCGCATCGTCATGGATCTGATCAGCAAATACCATCCGGAGATCCGGACTGAGCTGGTCACCATGAAGACTACGGGCGATATCATACTGGACAGGACGCTGGACAAAGTGGGGGGGAAAGGTCTGTTCGTCAAGGAACTGGACCGGGCTCTGCTGGAGGGAGAGATCGACCTGTCCGTGCACAGTCTGAAGGATATGCCCATGGAAGTGCCGGAGGACCTGCCTCTTCTGGCGTTTTCCAGGCGGGAAGATCCATCGGACGTGATGGTGTTTCCCGCGGGATGTGAAAAACCGGATCTTTCCAAGCCGGCCGGCAGTTCCAGCATGCGCAGGAATCTGCAGCTGTCCGTACTCTATCCCGGTTGGGAGACAAAGAGTGTGCGGGGAAATGTGATCACCCGGCTGTCGAAGCTGGACGACGGCCAGTACGGCGCGCTGATCCTGGCCGGCGCCGGACTGGCCAGACTGGATCTGTCGCAGCGGATCGGCCTGCGTTTCACGCCGGATCAGATGATCCCCGCCGCCGGGCAGGGAATTCTGGCCGTACAGGGCAGAAAGGGAGAGGACTACTCCTTCTTGGACTGCATCAACGACAGGAAGGCGGAGATCGAGGCCAGGGCGGAACGGGCTTTCGTCCGCTTTCTGGACGGCGGATGCAGTTCGCCGGTGGGGGCCTTCGCTCAGACGGAAAACGGGCAGATCCACATTCGGGGACTTTACTACGAAGAGAGCGGTCTCTGGCGGACCGGAGAGATCCGGGGACCGGAGACTCAGGGAGAAGAGCTGGCTGTAAAGCTGGCCGAAGGACTGCGGGAGGGAGGTATGGCAAGTGTGCAGCACAGCGGAAAACAGGGCGGCAGATAAAAAGGCGGAAGAGAAGACTGGGAAAAACGGGACTGGGAAAGACAGGACCGCCCAGGGCAAGGTGTATCTGGTAGGCGGGGGTCCGGGGGACCCGGGACTTTTCACTCTCCGGGGCCGGGAGCTTCTGGAGAAGGCCGACGTGGTGGTCTACGACAAACTGGTGGGCCAGGGCGTTATGGCGCTGATCCCCAGGGACACAGAGCTGATCACCGTAGGCAAAGTGGCGGGTCATCACCCTATTCCCCAGCACGAGATCAACCGGATCCTGCTGCGGGAGGCGCAGAAGGGCAGACAGGTGGTGCGCCTGAAGGGGGGCGATCCCTTTGTCTTCGGCAGAGGAGGCGAGGAGCTGGAGCTGCTCGTGGAACACGGCGTTCCCTTTGAGATCGTGCCCGGCGTCACCTCGGCGGTATCGGTCCCGGCCTATAACGGCATTCCCGTGACGCACAGGGATTTCTGTTCTTCCTTCCATATCATAACCGGCCACACGAAGAAATCCGATGAAGCGGATATCGACTATGAAGCGCTGGTCCGGGTGGGCGGGACGTTTATCTTTCTCATGGGCGTGACGGCCATGAAAAAGATCTGCGCCGGACTTTTGGCGGCGGGCATGGAGCCGGATATGCCGGCGGCGGTGCTGGAACGGGGCACTACGGCCCATCAGAGAAGGGTGGTCTCCGACGTAGCTCATCTGACTGAGGACGCGGCGGCCGCCGGGATCAGCACGCCGGCCATCATCGTGGTAGGCCGGGTGTGCGCTCTGGCGGAACAGTTTCACTGGGCGGAGGACCGGCCGCTGGGCGGTCTGAAGATCGCCGTCACCAGACCGAAGGACAGAAATTCGGCTCTGGCGGGCAAGCTTTCCGATCTGGGAGCGGAGGTGGTGGTCCTGCCCACCATCGAGACGGAGGCCCTGACGGACGACCGCGGTCTGGAACAGGCTCTGACGCAGATCAGTGACTACGACTGGATCGCCTTTACCAGTCCGGCGGGCGTGAAGGTGTTCTACGATAAAATGAAGCAGATGCAGATGGACGTCCGCCGCCTCTGGGGCCTGAAATTTGCCGTCATCGGCGAGGGGACGCGAAAGGCGGTTGAGGAGAAGGGAATCCTGACGGATCTTATGCCGGAGGTGTACAGCGGGAAGGCCCTGGGTCAGGCGCTGGCGGAACGGCTGAAAGAGGAACAGGCGGCGGGCCGGCGGGCCAGGCTGCTGATCCCCCGGTCGAAGATCGGCACAGAGGATGTGATCGCGCCGCTGAAAGAGGCGGCTATTGAATTTACCGATCTGCCGGTGTACGATACGATCTACCTGCCCGGAGGCGGGTTCGCCTTCTGCGACGAAACGGTGGATTACGTGGCATTTACCAGCGCTTCCACGGTGCGGGGCTTTGTGAAGATGAATGAGAACGCAGATCTCACGAAGGTGAAAGCTCTCTGTATCGGAGAGCAGACGGCGGCCCAGGCCGGAGCTTACGGTATGCAGGTGCTGGTCTCGGAGAAAGCCACCATGGACAGCATGGTGGACCGCCTGCTTTTGGAGCGCAGATCCGCGCGGGCGAACGCGGATCGGCTGGATCCACTGGATCGGCTGGATGCGCTTGAGCAGGCGGCGCAGCAGACGTACACGGGCAGGCCGGGAGGCGCGGCGGGAGGCACCCAGTGATCTCTGTGACGCTGGGGTTTCTGGCCGATCTGATCTTTGGCGACCCTGATTTTCTGCCCCATCCCATACGGCTGATCGGGACCCTCATAGAAAAAGGCGAGGCACTGATCCGCCCGCTTTTCCCCGCCGCGCAGAGGGGAGAGCGGGCGGCGGGAACGGTGCTGGCGATCATCGTCATGAGCCTTTCCTTTCTGGTCCCGGCTCTGCTTCTGTGGGGGGCTTCTCTGATCCATCCCCTGCTGGCTCTGGGACTGGAGGCGGTGATGTGCTATCAGATCCTGGCGGTCAAGGGGCTGAAGACGGAGAGCATGAAGGTGTACCACGCGCTGGCGCCGTCGGATATTGACGGGCGGTGCGATTTGGAAAAGGCGCGCTTTCAGGTGTCCATGATCGTGGGGCGGGATACGAAAGAGCTGACGGAGGAACAGGTGGCCAAGGCGGCGGTGGAGACGGTGGCGGAGAACACCTCCGACGGCACGGTGGCCCCGATGCTTTCCATGGCTTTGGGCGCGGCGTTGAGCCTTTGGCTGACGCTGTCTCAGGGAAGCATGCCGGGGCTGATCGTCTACGGCTCAGTCCCCCCGCTGACGGTCTTTCTGGCGGCGGGCACGGGAGCGTTCGGAGCGGTGAATCCGGTATTTCTCAGCGCGCCCTTCGGTTTTCTTTACAAATCCGTCAACACCATGGATTCCATGATCGGCTACAAAAACGACCGCTATCTGTATTTTGGCAGGACGGCGGCCAGGCTGGACGATCTGCTGAATTTTATTCCAGCCAGGGTCTCCGCGTTCCTCATGATCGCCGGATCGTTTCTGCTGAGACTGGACTGGAAAAACGCATTCCGGGTCTTTCGAAGGGACCGCTTCAATCACGCCAGTCCCAACAGCGCCCAGACTGAGGCTGTGTGCGCGGGAGCGCTGGACATCCAGCTGGCGGGAGACGCGTATTATTTTGGAAAGCTGTGCCCGAAACAGACCATCGGCGATCCCCTTCGGCCGGTGGAGCGGGAGGACATCGTGCGGGCGGGCAGACTGCTCTATGTCACGGCGTGGCTTTGCCTTATTTTGTGTTTGACAGGAATAGGAGCGGCAATATTATGGTTCAGCTGATTCACGGCGGAGATATTTATACGGAAAGAGAAAAGGGACGGGGCGGGGATCTGCTGGATTTCTCGGCGAACATCAACCCTCTGGGGCTGCCGGAATCGGTGAAGCGGGCCGTTGCAGAGGGACTGTCGGATACGGCCCACTATCCCGATCCCCTGTGCCGGGAGCTGATCGCGGCTCTGGCTGAACACGAGGGGGTAAAGGGGGAGCAGCTGGTCTGCGGCAACGGAGCCGCCGATCTGATCTTCCGGCTGGTGGTGGCAAAGATGCCCTATAAGGCGCTGGTCTGTTCGCCTACCTTCGCGGAATATGAAAAGTGTCTGGAATCCGTGGGGGCCGTGGTCAGACGCCACGCGCTCACCGCAGAAAAAGGCTTTTGCCTGGACGAGAGCATTCTCTTTGAACTGAACGAGTCTGTGGATATGCTGTTTCTCTGCAACCCCAACAATCCTACAGGTCAGCTCATCGGAAGAGAGCTGCTGACGGCCATCCTGAAGCGCTGCCGCGAGGCAGGGATCTTGCTGGTACTGGACGAATGCTTCTGCGATTTCGTGGAGGATCGGGAAAGTTACACCATGAAAGGCTTTGTGGAGGAATACGACAATCTGTTTGTTCTGAGGGCTTTCACGAAAAATTACGCCATGCCGGGCCTGCGCCTTGGCTATGGGATCTGCGGGAATGAGACGCTGCTGAACGTGCTGCGGGAGACAGGACAGCCCTGGAGCGTGTCCCTTCCTGCTCAGCTGGCGGGGGTCCAGGCGCTTCGGGAGAAAGAATATCTGCGCCGGGCCAGAGAACTGGTTTTCCGCCAGCGCCAGAGACTGACCCAGGAGCTTCGCGCTCTGGGGTTCACCGTCTATCCCCCGGGGGCGAATTATATCTTTTTCCGGCTGGGGCCGGGCTACAGCGCCGACGGATTCAGAGAGAGGCTGCTGGAGAAGGGTATTATGGTCAGAAGCTGCGGGAATTACTGCGGGCTCTCGGAGGAATATTTCCGTATCGCGGTAAAGACTGAACAAGAAAACGACAGGCTGCTGGCGGCTCTGGAGGCGGTCAGGGAAGGATAGGCGGCCACGGGCCCGGGCGGCGGAGATGGCGTCCATGGAGACGTGAGAATGGGAGGATGACGGAATTGGCAAAGGCAATCATGATACAGGGCACCGCGTCCAATGCGGGAAAGAGCCTGCTGGCGGCGGGGCTGTGCCGCATTTTCAGACAGGACGGATACAGCGTGGCGCCGTTTAAGGCACAGAACATGGCGCTGAATTCGTTTATCACGAAGGAAGGTCTGGAGATGGGCAGAGCGCAGGTGGTACAGGCGGAGGCTGCGGGCATCGAGCCGTCGGTCCTCATGAATCCGGTGCTTCTGAAGCCCACTAACGACATGGGGTCCCAGGTCATCGTGAACGGAGAGGTGTTCGCCACCATGAGCGCCAGCGTATACTACGAGAAGAAACGGGAGATCGTGGAACACGTACACAGGGCTTATGAGACGTTGGCCGCAGCATACGATATCATCGTGATCGAAGGTGCGGGCAGCCCGGCGGAGATCAACCTGCAGGAAAACGATATCGTGAATATGTACATGGCTCATCTGGCAAAAGCGCCCGTACTTCTTGCCGGGGATATCGACCGGGGCGGCGTCTTTGCGTCGCTGGTGGGCACCATGATGCTTTTCCCGGAGAGAGACCGGGCTATGGTCAAAGGGACGATCATCAACAAATTCCGGGGAGATATTAACATACTGAAGCCGGGTCTCACCATGCTGGAAGAACGCATCGGCGTGCCCACGGTGGGAGTGATCCCTTACGCTCATCTGGACATCGACGACGAGGACAGCCTGACGGAACGGTTCAGCAGAAAGGGAGAGAGCGGCCTGATCGACATTGCGGTGATCCGCCTGCCGCGCATCTCCAACTTTACGGACTTCAACGTTCTGGAATACGCTCCCGGCGTGACCCTGCGCTATGTGGAGACTCCCGGCGAGCTGGGAAGCCCTGATCTGATCATACTGCCGGGGACGAAAAATACCATGGAGGACCTGCTCCATATCCGGCAGAACGGTCTGGAAGCGGCGGTGCTGAAACATGCGGCGGCGGGAAAGCCGGTCTTCGGCGTCTGCGGCGGTTTTCAGATGATGGGAGAGGAACTTTCCGATCCTCACGGGGTGGAACACGGCGGCCGGATGAGGGGCATGGGCCTGCTTCCCGCCCGCACCGTATTTGAACCGCAGAAAACCAGGACCCAGGCCCGGGGCGTGTTTGCGCAGGAGATCCCCGGCCTGTTCTCCGGACTGGCGGGAGTGGATTTCACCGGCTATGAGATCCACATGGGCCAGACGGAACTGCTGTCGGAGGGCGGCGAAGCTGATGAGACGAAGCCGCTGATCTGCGTCACAGAGCTGTCGGGAAAACCGGCGTCTCAGCCGGCGGGCCTGTGCAGAGGGAATCTATACGGTTCTTATATACACGGCATCTTTGATGCAGAAGATGTGGCAAGGACTATCGTGTCGGCGCTTTACCGCAGCAAGGGGCTGGACGAGAGCGCCGTGACCGGTCTGGATGTGGCGGCGTACAAGGAAACGCAGTACGATCTGCTGGCTGAGGTCATGAGGAAAAACATGGACATGGACGCGGTATACCGCATTCTGGAGCAGGGCGTCTGATGGAACAGCGGGACGCTGTCTGAAAAGGTCAAAAATAAGGTCAGAATTCTGTAAGCTGTCATCGGTACGATTCGGAAAGAAAGAGACGATCAGCTGGGAATGGGGAGGATTCAATGAAGATCAAACTGGACAATGTACTGCCCGGAGATATTGAGAAGCGTAGCTTTGAGATCATCGGGCAGGAGCTGGGGGACAGGAAGCTGGACCCGGAGATCGAGCCTGTGGTAAAGCGGGTCATTCATACGTCGGCAGACTTTGATTATTACGATAATCTGGTCTTTTCCGAGGGTGCGGTGCGAAAGGGCATTGAAGCGCTGAAAAAGGGCGCCTGCATTATTACGGATACACAGATGGCGAAAGCCGGTATCAGCAAACCGGCGCTCTCCGTATTCGGCGCGGAGGTACAGTGCTTCATCGCCGACGAGGAAGTGAAGGACGCGGCGAAGGCCGCGGGTTCCACCAGGGCTGCGGCTGCGGTGGACAAGGGGGCGGAACTGGCATCGTCGGGCAGACCGGTCATCTTCGCGGTGGGAAACGCGCCCACTGCGCTGGTCAGATTGTATGAACTGATCTCCGAGGGCAAGCTCAGGCCGGAGCTGATCATCGGCGTGCCTGTGGGCTTTGTGAACGTGGTGGAGTCAAAGGAATTGATCCTGGAGCTTCCCGTACCTTATATTGTGGCCCGCGGGCGGAAGGGCGGCAGCAACGTGGCGGCGGCCATCTGCAACGCAATGCTTTATATGGCCGGAGGCAGATAGACGGCAGGTGCGGCCAACGCTGCGGCGCATCCTGTGCCGCAGCGTTGGCCGCGGCGGTTTGAAAAGCGGCGAAGAGGGAACGGGAAGGTTCCCGGAAAAGGAGAAGGCGATGGAAAGGAAAACACTGCAGGAGATCACAGAGGGGATCCGTCCGGCGGACGGGGCGGCGCTGACTGCGGCGCAGGAGCGCATGGACAGTCTCATCAAACCGCTGGGCAGCCTGGGAAAGCTGGAAAGCATGGCGGTAAAGATGGCAGGTATCACCGGCAAGGTGAAGAATACCGTGGAAAAACGCTGCAGCATCGTGATGGTAGCGGATAACGGGATCATCGAAGAAGGGGTGGCCGGATCGCCCAAGGATATTACGCTGATCCAGGGCATGAATATGACCAAAGGGATCTGCGGCATGGGAGTCCTTTCCGCCTACGCCAACGCGGATATAAAAGTAGTAGACATCGGCATCGACGCGGATTACAATAACGATAAGGTGTATCACCGCAAGATCAAATACGGCGCGGACAATTTTGCCAAGGGCCCGGCCATGAGCCGCAGCGAATGCATTCAGGCCATCGAGGTGGGCATTGAGATGGTGGGACTGGCAAAGGAAGAGGGCTACGAGATCCTGGGTACCGGGGAGATGGGGATCGGAAATACCAGCTCCACCAGCGCGGTGCTCATGGCCTTTACGGGTCTATCCGCAGAGAAAGCGGTAGGCAAGGGCGGCGGCCTGACAGACGAAGGGCTGGCGCATAAAAAAGAGGTGATCACAGGGGCTTTGGAGTTGAACAGGCCGGATCCGGCGGATCCCATCGACGTGATCTCCAAGGTGGGCGGACTGGACATTGCCGGCCTGACCGGGTGCTTTCTGGCGGCGGCCTATTACCGTCTTCCCATCGTCATCGACGGTGTCATCTCCGCTCTGGCGGCTCTTGCCGCCTGCAGGATCAATCCGCTGGTAAAGGACTATCTGTTCTCATCGCACCGTTCTATCGAACCGGCTTACGACCTGATCTGCCGGGAACTTGGCATTGAACCCATGCTGGACATGGATATGCGTCTGGGCGAGGGAACGGGCTGCACGCTGGCCTTCAACATTATCGGCGCGGCCTGCGCTATGATGAGAAATATGGCAACGTTTGAGGACATTAAGTACGACCAGTCCTACCGCATCGATATCCGCCAGGAAAAAGAGGCAGAGACGGATGAGTGAGATCATACTGTGCACCGGGGGAGCCAGGAGCGGAAAGAGCACGCTGGCTGAAAAACTGGCGAAGGAGGCCGGCGGGGATAAAGTGCTCTACGTGGCCACCGCGGCGGTCTGCGACGCGGAGATGGCGGAGCGGGTAAAAAAGCACAGGGCCCAGCGCCCATCCGCGTGGAGCACGTGGGAGGGCTTTTGGAACTTTGCCAAGCTGCGGGAAGAACCTGCGTACGCCCAGTGTCAGGCGGTATTGATCGACTGCCTGGGTTTTATGCTGAACAATATCATGTTTCATACGATCAGCGACTGGGACGTCTGTGAGACCGCGGAGATGCAGACTGTGGAACAGCGCATGCTGGAGGAGCTTTCCTGCCTTATGGCCATGGCCAGGGAGGACGGCAAGACGCTCATCGCCGTGACCAACGAGGTGGGAATGGGTCTGGTGCCTGCGGAGCGTTCGTCCCGATATTACAGAGATATTCTCGGACGGGCCAATCAGACCGTGGCCGCGTCGGCGGACCGGGTCTACTTTCTGGTGTCTGGTATTCCGCTGGAGGTCAAGGCTCTGGCAGAGAAGGTCCGTGAGGAGTCGCTGTAGAACGAAAGCCGTCTATGACAGGCGGTATGCCGGCCAGTGCAAGGGGATTTCCGGAGGGAAGGGAAGAATGAAGACGTTTTTTCTGATGCTGTCATTTTTTACGCGGCTGCCCGTGCCGAGGGTGAAATACACGGAGGAGCGGTATGTCAGGGGACTGCCGATGATCCCGTTTGTAGGGATCATCATGGGACTGCTGCTGTACGCGCTGTCCTTTTTCCATTTTCTTTTCCATCCGCCGGTGGTAGCCATGATCCTGCTGGGAGGATATATCTTCATCACAGGGGGGCTGCATCTGGACGGACTGGCCGATACCTGCGACGGTATATTCAGCGGAAGAGAGCGGGAACGTATGCTGGAGATCATGAAGGACAGCCGGATCGGCTCTTTCGGTGTGCTGGCTATGCTGTTTTTTTTCGTGTTTTACATGGTGATGTACCAGTATCTGCCCTATGAGGCGCTGATCCTTCTGCCTATGGTGGGCAAAAGCGCGCCCCTTATTTCCGCCTATCACGCCGATTATATACGGCCGGCGGGCATGGGAAAGCTGCTGGTGGACAATGTGGGAAAAAGGGAGTACGCCATCGCGCTGCTGCTGCCGATCATCGTGTCGCTGGCCGTGCCGTTCGCAGTGGCGGCCTGCGGCGGCGAGGTGCTGGGTGCTGGCCAGCGGCGCTCTGAAGCCGGGAGCTCTGGCGGCCGACGCCGACGGCGCCGGATTTCTGTCGGCCATGGGGCTGTCTCTGTTCGGAGAGACCTTCGGACCGGCCACGGCTGCCGCAGGGATCAATCTGGTCGCTGTCATCGCGGGAATGGGCTCTGTTTCCCTCCTGACCGGGTATCTGAAAAAGGTTTTGGGCGGCATTACCGGCGATACGATGGGCATGGTCTGCGAGACTTCCCAGATGGTGTTTGTGTTTGCAGTGTACCTGCTGAATAATATTTAGCTGATCCGGTGATCCCAGGGCGTCCCGCCGGCTTAGAGCCGTGGGGGAAGGCGATCGCGCTATCAGGAAGGCTTACCCTCTATGACAGCAGTAGAGGGTAATTTTTTGTGAGCGCCCGACGTAAAGACACTCCCGTGGGACAGGCCTGAAAGTAAACGGGGGAAGTGGATTTTAACTGAATTGTACGGTATAATTTCTCATACATAGATAAGTTAAGGCATCAAATGGAAAAGGAGTACGGCTATGTTCCATATTGCTGTATGCGACGATGAACCGCAGGTGTGCGTTCAATTGGAAAAGATGATGGAGAGATATGGGGCGCAGAATGGCGTTGAACTGGAAGTCAATGTGTTTTACAGCGGGGAAACACTTTACCAGGCCATCTCATCCTCCGGGGCATCGGGCCCCGACCTGATCTTTTTGGATATCGAGCTGAAGCTTCTTTCCGGCGTTGATGTGGGCCGCATGATCCGGGAGGAACTTCGGGACGAGGGAATACAGATCGTGTACATCTCAGCCAAGCAGGGCTATGCCATGGAACTGTTTGAGGTCAGGCCCCTGCATTTTCTGCTGAAGCCTCTGGATGAGAAAAAAGTCTTTGACGTGACGGAAAAGGCCAGAGAACTTTCCGGCCGCAGAAGACGCTTTTTTGAATATGACATGGGTAAGGAACATTACCGGATCCCTCTAAGCAAAATTATGTACTTTGAAAGCAGAGGGCGGAAGATCAGACTGGTGACCGCGTCGGAGCCGGCGGACACGGAAGCGTTATTTTATGGAAAACTGACCCAGGTGGCGCGGGATCTGGCAGGAGAAGATTTCATACAGATCCATCAGTCGTATCTGATCCATCACCTGTACGTGAGGGCTTACGAATATAATCAAGTGACACTGATCAATCAGGTCGCGCTGCCCATCAGTCAGCCTTACCGAAAGGCTGTGAGGGAAGCACTTCTCAGAAGGAGGTAATAGCATGCCGGACAGATTCTACGCAGATCTGGTGCTTTATCTTGCCGGTAATTCGTTTCGGGTCTATGTGATCTATCGTTTCCTTCGTCTGTATTTCGGACCTTCACGGCGCGGAGGGGGGAGGATAGCGGCGGCCTACCTCGCCTATTTTATCTTGCTCAGCGGGGCGTATCTGTGTTTCCATTCGCTGTATATGAATGTGACTTTGAATCTTGCGCTGACTTTCGCGCTTACATTTTTATATCGGGACGGGATGGGCAGAAGGCTGCGGGCGGCGGGACTGATCTGTCTTGTCAGCCTGATCTGTGAGACGGCCGTATATCGGCTGATGATCGTTGTCTTTCATGTAAATAACCCGTCTCTGGGCATTGTGGTTCCCAACATGCTCCTTTTTTCTCTGGTGATGATCCTGGAGCGGCTGGAAGACTTGAAAGACGGATACCACGTACCTGCGGCCAGCTGGATCAGTACGATCTTTATGCCGCTGGTCAGTATCTACGTAGAGGGTATCGTATTGGACGACAATCCTCATGTGTTGTGGTCCGCCTTTGCCATCGCGGGAATATTGCTTATGAACGCGGTCATTTTTTATCTGCTGGATCATCTGACCGGGGCTTACAGGAAAGCCTATGAGCTGGAACTGCAGAAGAGGCAGGCGGAAGCCTATGAAAATCAGCTGCGGCTTCAGAAAAGCGCGGATGAGCGGGTGGAACGGCTGCGTCATGATCTGAAAAATCACATCATCGCTCTCCGAATACTGGCTGAAAATAAGAACATCGATCAGCTGACGGACTATCTCAATGATATGGATGAGTCTCTCAAAAGCAGCGATGAATTCGTGCAGAGCGGAAATGTGGTGCTGGACGGTATCGTAAATATGAAACTGCGCGACGCGGCTCGATTGAATACGGAACTCCACGTGGACGTGAATGTTCCCTGCGAGTTCGGCATATCTGATCTGGATCTGAATATTATCCTTGGGAATCTGCTGGATAACGCGCTGCGGGCATTGGAGGAAAGCAGGGTAAGAAAGCTCTGGGTGGAGATCTACCTGACCAGCAATCTGCTGCTCATCCGAATAGAAAATACGTATACGGGTCCAAGCTATTGGCTGGATGGTAAGCTGGAGACCACGAAGAAACAGAAAGCGGGTCACGGGATCGGCCTTTCTTCCGTCAGAAAGACTGTGGAAAAATACCATGGGGCGCTGGACATCCGGCATGAAAATGATATTTTTGCTGTGAAGATCATTATTTATCTAAATCAGAGTGAAAGGCAGACGGGGACGCAGGAACGGGAGAAACGCAGGTAAACAGTATAAGGCAGAGGGAAAAATACGGATTATAACAGAAACATATATGAATTATGACAAGATCCGGCATGATCCTCCTTTTCGTGGTACATTGAATTGTCAGCTGACTGTATGTAAAATACAAAACAGCTGAGATGCTGCTGCGCTTCTGTTTTTTTGGAGACGGCCGCCCCATTATATCCCATCAGTACTGTGGAGCAGCGGGGTGTGTGCCGCAATTCCGGTTCCGGCAAGAGTGTGTGATCCGCACTTCTGCCCCGGCGGAGAGCGAAAATAAGACCGCTGGATGGACCGGAGCCGGTCTGTAGGATATGGGCGGATCCTTTACAGAGAGCGCAGCAGCTGCCTGGCCGGTTGGCGCGGGAGAGTGTGTGACGGAAAATGAGGGCGGCAAAGTGCCGCCTTCATTTTTTTATTCCTAAAACACTGCATGGCGTTTATCCATTGCGGAGATCTTTCTTCCTGAATAAGGAGTTCTGCGTATTTTTGCGTAAAGATGACGATTTGGCGCTCTGATTGATCGTAATTGGCTGATCGTGCTTGATTTTGACTGAAAAGCATGCTATACTCGATGAAAGAAAAGAATTTCTGTAAAAAAATCATGGAGAAGGGAGGCCGCACACATGCTGGCAGAGGAACGGTTTCAGGCGATCTTATCGCTGTTGGAACAGAAACGGGCGGCCACAGTAGCGGAGCTTGCCAGGGAGACGGGAACGTCGGAGTCAACTATACGCAGGGATCTGAATACGCTGGACCGGCAGGGGAGATTAAATAAAGTACACGGCGGGGCCACCGCTCTGGAAAGCGAGTTCATGGCGCTGGAGCGGGATGTGGTCACCAGAGAATATTTAAATGTAGAGGAAAAAGAGGAGATCGCGCAGTACGCGGCGGAACAGATCGGCGACGATGATTTTGTGTTTCTGGATGCGGGGACTACGACGATGAAACTGGCGGAGTACATGGGAGCCACGAAGGCGACCTTTGTGACCAATGGGATCGTCCACGGGCGGATCCTCAGCGAGAAGGGCCTGAAGGTCTATATTCTGGGCGGTCAGCTGAAGCCTTCCACAGAGGCCATTGTAGGCGCCGGAGCGCTGAACAGCCTGCGGCAGTTCAATTTTACGAAGGCGTTTATGGGCGTAACGGGGATCTCAGCGGGTCAGGGCTATACGACGGCGGACCCGGAGGAAGCTCTGGTCAAATCGGAAGCCATCCGCCGTTCCTATGCGACTTACATGTTGGCGGACCACAGCAAATTCAATAAAGTGTACGCGGCTACCATCGAGACCCTGGAGAAGGCCTGCATTATCACGGACCGTCTGCCTGATGGGAAGTTCCGTCAGTATACGGAGATCACGGAAGTGGAAAAAGAGGACGCCGGGGAGTGATCACAGCTCCCTCAGGGCGTCGATGAGTTCCGTGCCTTTTTCCGTCTTTTCATCCTTGATCTTGACCACTCTGGCCGGGATGCCCGCCACCATGGTATTGCATGGCACGTCTTCCAGCACCACGGAGCCGGCGGCGACCACGGCGCCCCGGCCGATGTGCACGCCCTCGACCACTACGGCGTTGGCGCCCACCAGGACGTCGTCCCCGATGACCACCGGAGTGGCGCTGGGCGGTTCTACTACGCCGGCGATGACCGCGCCGGCGCCGATATGGCAGCGCTTCCCTACGGTGGCCCGGCCGCCCAGGACCACGCCCATGTCGATCATGGTGTTTTCGCCCACCACAGCGCCGATATTGATAATGGCGCCCATCATGATAACGGCGTTATTGCCGATCTCCGCTTGTTCACGGATGATCGCTCCGGGCTCGATCCTGGCCCGGATATTTTTTTTGTCCAGAAGGGGAATGGCGGAGTTTCTGGCGTCGTTTTCGATGACCAAATCGGCGATGGCTCCCTGGTTAGCCTCGATGACAGGCTGAAGATCCCGCCAGTCCCCAAAGATGATCTTCGTTTCGCCCCCGGTGGGAAAGACTTTTGCGGACGGTGGGAAGGTGATTCCCTGAAACGCCGCGCTGCCTGCGCCCTCCGGCGTTTTTTCGCGAAGATAGATCTTCACGGGCGTCTTTTTTTCCGATGACCTGATGTATTCGATGATTTCATAAGCGTTCATATTTTCGTAAGACCTCCCGCGGCTGTGTGACCGGCCCGCCCGTCCGGGATGACGGGCGGGCCGGAACATGATAATGGATGACGGCCGTTTGCAGCCTGCCGTCTGCAGGCTCAGCCGGAAGCCCCGGCTTCCGGCCGGCAACGGCCGTTTAATACAGTTTATTCCGCGCCGCCGAACAGTATGTCCTCCAGTTCATACAGTCCCGGCGGTTTTTCTGTCAGGACGGCGGCAGCTTTCAGAGCGCCCGCCGCGAAGATCCTGCGGCTGGCGGCGGAGTGGGTGATGGAGAACGTTTCGTCTTCTCCGAAAAAGGAAACGGTGT
Source organism: Bacilliculturomica massiliensis (assembly GCF_900605495.1). Taxonomy (GTDB): domain Bacteria; phylum Bacillota; class Clostridia; order Peptostreptococcales; family Anaerovoracaceae; genus Bacilliculturomica; species Bacilliculturomica massiliensis. The sequence continues at coordinate 181,396 of NZ_LR027603.1, read as the reverse complement.
GGGCGCCGCTGACCGTGCCGCCCCGCATGGAGAAGATCCCCATCTCATCCCGGGCGCGCTTTCCGCACTTGCCGCTTCGGCCGTACACTCGTCTGAGCCTGCCCGAGGGGTCCACGGCGTCGGCCAGCAGCTTTGCCGTCCCGCTGGGCGCGTCGATCTTCTGGTTGTGGTGGGTCTCCACCATCTCCACATCGAAGCCGTCAAGGAGAATGGGAGAGACCTGTGAGAGGATCCGGCGGAACAGGGCTATGCCCAGGCTGAAATTGGCGCTGTAAAGGACAGGCGCGAAGGCGCTCAGTTCCTGCAGGATCTGCTGTTGTTCCGCACTGTAACCGGTGGTGCCGCAGCAGAGGGGGCTTTTGGTCCGCCGGATGTAGGCGGCCAGATCCGGCAGCAGAGCCGGATCGGAAAAATCGATGACCACATCGGCCTTATCCGCGGCCGCCAGACGCTCCTTATCTCCCCGGCCCACGGCGCCCAGAAGCGTGTGGCCCTGAGCGGTCAGCAGATCTTCCAGCATGCGGCCCATTTTGCCGCGGCCGATCAGAAGGATGCGCATATCTGTTCCCCTCCTGTTGACGCGGCGCTGACGCCGGCGGCAGAACCTGCAGAAGCGGCGGCACAGGAGGATGAATGGAAGGATGCGGCCCTGCCGCCCGCGCACCGGCGGGAGTTCAGCAGTCCCTCCCGCTCCATGATAGCGATCAGCTTTTCCCGGTTGGCCGCCGCCATGGGATACAGGGGCAGATTGTAGCCTCCCACGCCGAAGCCCATGAGGTTCATGGCCTCTTTGACGGGAATGGGATTGACTTCCATAAACAGGCCGTTGATCAGATCCAGATGGGCCAGCTGCGCGGCGGCGGCCTGCTCCCTGCGTCCTTCCAGATAGTCGAATACCATGTTGTGACATTCCGCAGGCATGACGTTGGCCCACACGGAGATGACGCCGGAGGCCCCCAGAGACATCAGCGGGATGGTGATATCGTCGTTTCCGCTGCACATGGCGAAATCATCGGAGAGGAAACGGGCGATCTTCGTTACGTAGGCGATGTCGCCGCTGGCTTCCTTGATGCCGATAATGTTGGGATGGGCAGAGAGACGTTCCACCACCTCCACGGGGATGGAGCAGCCCGTGCGGCCGGGAACGTTATAGAGGATCAGAGGGGCGTCGGTCTGATCCGCCACGTCGGCGAAGTGGTGATACATGCCCTCCACGTTGGATTTGATGTAATAAGGGGCGATGGCCAGCAGAGCGTCCGCTCCCATGGCGGAATATTTCAGTCCCTTTTCCAGCTGGGTCTGCGTGGAGTTGGACCCGATCCCCGCGATCACGGGAATCCGTCCGTTTACGCGCTCGATGGCGAAGCGGCAGATCTCGTCGTCCTGTTCGTGGGACATGGTAGACGTCTCGCCCGTGGTCCCAAGGACCAGGATACCGTCTGTGCCGTTTTCTATGTGCCAATCCAGCAACTCGGCCAGCTTGCCGAAATTGGTTGTGTTGTCGTCGTTAAAAGGGGTAACCAGCGCTACGATAGAGCCTCTGAGTTGTGTTGCCGTCATCATGATAGAATTCCTTTCACGACCCGCGAGCCTGTCTTCCGGCCGGGGTCTTCACTGCGTCTGAGATATTCGAAAGCGGCCGCGTCCATTGCGGCCGGAGGATCTGCCGGTCAAAGGCACAGAGACCTGACCGGGGGCGAGCCGGTGCGCTGCGGGCGCAGAAAATCGTCCGTACCGCGCCGGCATACGCTTTCGCTGACCCAGACTGTGTTTGACTCTATTCACAAAAACATCGTTGAGACTGCAGTTATTTTTCATCATCTTCCTATCCTCTCTCTGTTTCGTATGACAGAACGGGCGGGCACGCCTTCGCCAGGTAAATTTTTTTGTTATTTCCTGCATAATAAAAAAATCGGCGGGGAAGTCTGCTCCTCGCCGATCATACACATACCAAATACAAAAACACGAAAGCCTGCCAGCGTGACGGGCCGTCCGGTAAATACGGGATCTGCGTATATTCGGAAAGACAGCACTCCCACATGCGTACCGCTATGCGGACAGTCCTGTGGATATTCTCCACAGACCCACGATTCCGTTCATGCCTGTTCGGAAAAGTTCGGCGAAATTGCTCTTCCCAGCGATCACTGCCTGCCGGCTCCCGCTGCGTCGGTCGTTTCCGCGCCTCTGTCAATCATATTGTGTCGTATGTTACCACCCTTTCGATCAAAAATCAAGAGAAATTTAAAAAATATTTTTGGCCGGCGTGGACCGGCGGAATCGGATGACACAGCTGCGCCGGAGGGGAAACCGCCGCCCCACCGCCCATTTTGAGCCCATCACAGGAGGACGCTCTATGTTAGACAGTCTGCCCCCAGGCAATATAAGCATTTGCAACATAAGAGAAATTATATTAAAATACAGTTTCAGGATAACAAGCTGAGAACCCGGTCATGCCATCGCCGGGCAGTTCGCTTGAGTGTGTACAGAGATGTGGAAGGGAAAAAGATGCTGGAGAAATTAATGAACAGGGAGCTGGTGCGGAGCCAGCCAAGCGGTATACGAACATTTACCAACATGGCAGGAGAAGTGGAGGACTGCCTGCTTCTCACCATCGGCGAACCGGATTTCAATACGCCGGACAAAATAAAAGAGGCGGCGAAAAGGGCTCTGGACGAAAATGACGTCCATTATCCGCCCTGGGCCGGGCAGCGCCGGCTGCGGGAGCGCATCGCGCGTTTCGAGCTGGAACAGAACGGCGTGACGTATGACCCGGAAGAGATCATTTTGACCGACGGGGCCACGGAAGCGCTTTATCTGGCCCTGAGGGGGATTTTGAACGAGGGCGACGAGGTGATCGTCCCCACTCCGGCCTTCGCTCTTTATCAGTCCATTACGGAACTGTCGCGGGGAACAGTGGTGCCGCTGCCCACCGTGGGACCGCATTTCCAGATAGAAAAAAACATGCTGAACGCGTGCCTTTCAGAGCGCACCAAGGCCATCGTTCTGAACTCGCCCAACAATCCCACAGGGACGGTCTACACACAGGAGACCCTGGAAATGATCCGGGACGTGCTGCTGATGCGGCAGGCGGAAATGGGCATGAACGGGGTGGTCTTCGTCATCTGTGACGACGTCTACGCCCAGCTATCTTATGGGGAGTACCGGAGCTTTACGCAGTTTCAGGAGCTTCGCGGCCAGATCATCGGCGTGCAGAGCTTTTCCAAACCATACGCCATGACTGGATGGCGGGCGGGTTATCTCATGGCGGACAGGGAAGTGACTTCTCAGCTGGTAAAGCTGCACGCCAGCACGGTGGTCTCCGCGGTCTCCTTTATCCAGCAGGCCTGCGGGACAGCGCTGGACTGCGACCCGGCGGAGATGCGGGAGGTGTACCGGAACCGCAGGAATTACGTGTACGGCCGTCTCCAGGAGATGGGCCTGGAGGTCAGCGAGCCCCGGGGCGCCTTTTATATCTTTCCGTCCATCGCCAAATACGGCCTGGGTTCTGAGGAATTCTGCCTGCGCATGGTCCGCGAGGCCAGGCTGGCCGCCTTGCCGGGAAAGTATTTTGGAGCCGACGGACACATACGGATCTCTTACTGTTACTGCGAGGAAACGCTGAGAGAGGGAATGGACCGTCTGGAGCGGTTTCTCTCCGCCCTTGCTCTGCCCCCGCAGGATAATTGACGGGAATACGGATCAATCTTCTGTTCAGAGCGGGGCGGGGCCATACAAAAAGACCCGCAGGCTCCGAGACAAGTGTCCCGGCTCCTGCGAGTCCATGAATTGATATATCCGCGTATACTATCGCGTTTACTTCACGTAGATCTTGGGCAGTCTCTGACCGAAAGCGCAGGCGATCTCGTAGTTGATGGTTCCGGTAGCTTTTGCGATGTCGTCTGCCAGAATGGTGTTTTTGCCGTCGCTTCCCACCAGGATACACTCGTCGCCCACCTTGACGTCGGGGACGTCGGTCACGTCCACCATGCACTGGTCCATACAGATGTTTCCTGCCAGAGGCGCGTATACGCCGTTGACGATGACTTTGCCGTAGGCGGAATAGGGGCGGGGATAGCCGTCCGCGTAGCCCAGAGCCAGCGTGGCGATCTTGCTGGGACGCTTGGAGATGAACTTTCTGCCGTAGCCTACGGAGAAGTCTTCGCCCACCTCTTTCAGGTGCACGATAGCCGCCTTAACGGACATGACCGGCTTGATATCCAGCTCTTTTCTGTCCACTTCGTCGGAAGGATACAGGCCGTACAGGATGATCCCCGGTCTGACCGCGTCGTAGTAAGCGGTGGGGACTTCCATGATGGCGGCGCTGTTGGACAGCGTGCGGAATGGTATCTCCACGCCGGCCTTCGTCACGGCGTCGTAGAAATCAGCGTATTTCTTTTCCTGACCGTGGGTATATGTCTTATCCACAGCGTCTGCAGTGGAGAAGTGGGAGAACATGCCCTTGATCTTGAAGTTGGGCAGCCCGCTGATCTTCTTCACATCCTCCACGGCCGCCGGATCGTAAGGCTGGTAGCCGATGCGCCCCATGCCGGTATCCACGGCGATAAGGCCCTCTACGACTTTGCCCGCTTTCGCGGCTTCGTCGGAGATCGCTCTGGCGTTCTCATAGGAACAGGTCACCGGCGTGATATCATACTCCACAATGGTGTCGGCGTACATATCAGGCGTCAGTCCCAGCATGATGATAGGTTCCTGGATGCCGGCTTCGCGCAGTGTGATGGCCTCCTGCAGCGTGGCGATGGCAAACACGTGGACGTCGTTCTCCTGCAGCACCCTGGCCACCTGGACGGATCCGTGACCGTAGGCGTCCGCCTTGATGACGCCGATGATCTGGCGTCCCGCGGCTTTGGCTTTGATATTTTTGATATTGTAGTCCAGATTGCTTAGATTTACTTCGACCCAGGCCGGCCGAATGGCTTCTTTGAACATGTTTTCTCTCTCCTCTTTACCCTGACCGCCGGAGCCGCAGATACGCCGCTGCTCCCACGGGCGGACGGGTATGCACACATACGGTAGCCTCCGAAAAACGTCCGGACGGAGGCTGGCTTGCACTGTTTTAACCAGTTTTGATTATACTCTTGTCAGGCGGGGATTTCAACCCCGGCAGGGGTCGCGGACGGGAAATCAGTAGGCAGTGGTGGCATTTCAGGGTATAATATCCCCAGAGCGGATATTATATGATTCTGTGCGCGGCGGACGCCATGCGCGGATTATACCCTGATGGCCTGCGGCCAGTCATGGTATAATGTCCGCAGAGCGGACATTATAGATTCTGTGCGCGGCAGACGCCATGCGCGGATTATACTATGATGGCCTGCGGCCAGTCATGGTATAATCTCTCCAAAGCCGCGGTGAAAGTGATGGGGCGGGAAAGAGAAGCTGCGCCCGCCAGGTCCCGCCCACCCGGCAGTACCGACCAGATAACGGCGGGCGGTCAGCGCCAGCCGGCGAATCGGCCTGTGCAAATAGGTGAAACACGCAAAAAAATTGCTGTTTCACCCAAAACAACATCATTTTGGCCTGATTTTAGTCTGAATCACGGCTGTTTTCGGTGATTACAGAAAAAAATAGTCCATTTCGCCTATTTTGGGTTCGCATTTCGGTGAAAATGATTATTTTTGAACGTTTTGACCTATCTGCCGGCGTCGGTACCGGCTCGGAAACCGTCTAACGCATTGGTCCGGCAGCACCGGTCCGGCGGAGCTGGAATGGCACCGGTGGCAGGCCGCATCAGGCCTGTGGTCAAGCGGAGCCGACGGCCAGAGTATGGCGGTCGACAGCACAGGCCCGGCACCGGCGGCAGGCCGCATCGGCCCGGCGGAACGGCAGCGGAGGGCGGACGACTGGGAATAAGGCAGCCCCCCATGAGCTGAAAACAGACATAAGGGTATGGTTTCGACAGGGGAGGGTCACTAGAAAGTCATGGCCGCCGTGATATGGAAGTGATCCGGCCTGTTGATAATTTTTGAATTTCATAAATGACATTTTATCATACTTCGCAGGCCCTGCGGAGCGCCGCCCTCAAGATCGGGGAAGAGGGAGAGGGACTGAAATGCCGCAGCTGATAAAAGTTCAGTGCGGTCTGGCAGTGAAAGGAATGGGAAATGACGGAATATACGGAAGAAAGTAAAGCTTTGAATGCAGAATGCAGCAAGAATAACGCCGCCGGCGTCGAAGGAAGAAGGAGACGGGCAGTGCTGATCACCGGCGGCAGCCGCGGGATCGGCGCCGCCTGCGCGCGGTTGTTTGTGCGGAGGGGCGACCGGGTGATCATCGGTTACCGGGAAAACCGCGAGACTGCGGAGCGGCTGGCCGCGGAGCTGAACGCCTGTGGGATGAGTGTAAACAGCGAAGACGGAACAAAAGAGAGGGAGACGGCAGACGGGCGCCCGGACGGCCGTGCCGCCGCGGCGGCCGGAGGCGGGAAGCCGGCAGACTGTGACAGAGAACTTTTGGCGGCGGCGCTTCCGGTGGATGTGACCAGTCAGGCAGAGGTGCAGGCTATGTTCGCCGCCGCCCGCAGGATATTCGGCAGGATCGATGTGTTGGTGAATAACGCAGGGATCTCCGAATTCGCCCTGTTTACAGATATTACGCAGACCCAGTGGGACCGGATGATGGACACGAACTGCAGAGGAATGTTTTTCTGCGCTCAGGAGGCGCTGAAGGACATGCTGCCGGAAAAGCGCGGAGCCATTGTGAACGTGTCGTCCATGTGGGGCCAGGTAGGCTCCAGCTGCGAGGTGCACTATTCCGCCAGCAAGGCGGCGGTCATCGGGCTGACCAGAGCCCTGGCCAAGGAACTGGGACCCAGCCAGATACGCGTGAACTGCGTGGCCCCGGGAGTGGTGGACACAGATATGATGTCCCCGGTGACGGAGGACATCAGGCGGGAGTTGGCTGAAGAGACGCCGCTTTCGCGTCTGGGGACGCCGGAGGATATTGCCCGGGCCGTATATTTTCTCGCCTCGGAAGACGCGGGTTTTATTACGGGTCAGGTGCTGGGCGTCAGCGGAGGATTTGCCGTTTAGGGATCGCGGCAGCGCCGTAGACCTGAACCCTCACTCCACACAATAGGAAATAGGAATGCTTGGCACGCCCAGGGGAGGAGATTGATGGATAAGAGTCAAAAGATAAATCTGACCATATTCTACGTACTCAGCGTGCTTTGCATTAAAGTTCCGGTAATAGGGACAGTCTTTACTTTACTGTCCTTCTGGTATATCAAAAAGTATGGGCTGGATCTTGGAAAATACCATGTGTGGATTAAAGTCCTATTGTTTATAAACTTATTGATCAGCGTGGCATTGAACGGATGTATTCTGCTCTTCACTATAAATATATGGCTGCCTGTTCTGCCATAGATGGGCTGCTGATAAATCTGTTCCGTTTCAGGTGCCATAAGAGGCCGAAAAACTCTTGACAAGAGGAAAGAAACAGGGCATACTAGAGAATATTATTCTTGAGTTTTACATTGAAATTCCTTTATTTGGGCGGTCGTTGGAGGTGCAGGTGTTCTATCCTGCACTTCCAACGGCTTTTTTGTTGTTCAAAACGAAAGAAAACAGGGGTGAAATGGGAAGAATAATATTCTTGTTGGATCGCAACAAAAAATAGAGCGATGGAGGCCGGGACAGCCGGCGTGACCAGATGAAGTTATTGTGAAAAGACAGCGATTGAGAATCAACTGCGGGGAGGCGTGAGATGGCGAAGTATATTTTTGTGACAGGCGGCGTTGTATCGGGGCTGGGAAAGGGGATAACAGCGGCGTCCCTGGGTAGGCTTTTAAAAGCCAGGGGATTGAAAGTGGCGGCTCAGAAGCTGGACCCTTATATCAATGTGGACCCGGGGACCATGAGCCCCTATCAGCACGGCGAGGTGTATGTAACGGAGGACGGGGCCGAGACGGATCTGGATCTGGGACATTACGAGCGGTTTATCGACGAGGATCTGAACCGGTATTCCAACTTGACTACGGGAAAGGTCTACTGGAACGTGCTGACGAAGGAGAGAAACGGGGAATATCTGGGAGAGACCGTGCAGGTCATCCCCCATGTGACCACGGAGATCAAGAATTTCATCTACGCGGTGGGCGAGAAGACGGATGCGGACGTGGTCATTACGGAGATCGGGGGCACAGTGGGAGATATTGAGAGCCAGCCTTTCCTGGAGGCGATCCGACAGGTGGCGCTGGATGTGGGGAAGGAAAACTGCCTGTTCATCCACGTGACGCTGGTGCCTTATATTTCCGGCTCCAATGAATACAAATCAAAGCCCACCCAGCATTCCGTAAAGGAGATGCGTTCCATCGGACTGAGCCCGGACATTATCGTCATACGTTCCGACGGTCCGGTGGATGGACCGACCAAAGACAAGATCGCGCTGTTCTGCAATGTAAAGCCCGACTGCGTCATCGAAAATATCACGCTGCCGGTGCTGTATCAGGCGCCGGTCATGCTGGAGGAACAGCGGTTTTCAGAGATCGTATGCCGGGAGCTTTCCATCAAGGCGGGACCGGCAAAAATGGATGACTGGGTGGCCATGCTGGACCGCATCGCAGCCAGAGACAGGAAAATAAAGATCGCCATAGTGGGGAAATATGTCAGGCTCCACGACGCGTATCTCTCTGTGGCGGAATCTCTGCGCCACGGCGGCTATGAGAACGGCTGTGTGGTAGACATTCAATGGATCGACGCGGAGGATGTCACAGATGAGACGGCGGAGAAATATCTGAAGGATCTGGCGGGGATCCTGGTGCCGGGCGGTTTCGGGGACCGGGGCGTGGAGGGGAAGATCGCCGCCGCCCGGTATGCCAGAGAACATAACGTTCCCTATCTGGGGATCTGTCTGGGAATGCAGACAGCGGTCATCGAATTTGCCCGGCACGTGGCGGGGTACGCCGACGCCGATTCTGCAGAATTTCGGGAGACGGTCCACTCTGTTATCGACCTGATGCCCGATCAGCATGGGAACCTGCCCAAAGGCGGCACCATGAGACTGGGCGCTTATCCCTGCCTGGTGAAGGAAGGGACCCTGCTGGAGAAAGCATACGGCGCGCCGCTGATACGGGAGCGGCACCGGCACCGTTACGAATTCAATAATGCGTTCCGGGATGCCATGGAGGAAGCGGGACTGGTCATCTCCGGCACCTCCCCGGACGGCAGGCTGGTGGAAGCCGTGGAACTGCCGTCCAACGACTTTTTTATGGCTGTTCAGTATCACCCTGAATTCAAGAGCCGTCCAAACCGGGCACATCCTCTGTTTCGGGAGTTTGTGGGGGCTGCGTTGACGCGGCACAATAAAACGCGTATCTGTATTTAACGATCCGAATGATCCGCGCTGGGCAGCAGAGAGACAGCAGGAAGGCAGCGGCGGGGAAGCAGACGGTCTGCAAAGACTTATCCTGCCTGTCTGCCCCCCATGAGGGCGCTGCGTGGGACCGGATCAGAAGGGCGCGGCAGGCGGCGGCTCTCGTCACATCTGTCGATCTGCTGGCTGACTGGCGGGAAGCCGTCAGACAGGGGAAAACAGATTTTTTTTCCTGAGTTCAACTGAATAAGAAAAAAATCAGCGAGAAATCATAAAAATGATTTCCTGCCGATTTAATACAAAGAACGATACGTTTTTACTATGATCTTCGCCCAATACAGGTGAAGATCATTTTTTTCTGCCGTCTTCGCCTGACGGCGTCTGGATGAAGGCGTGCGCCAACTGGCCAAGGAAGCCTGCCGCAATAAAAGCGCTGTTTACAGCATGGCGAATTCCGGCTCGGCGGGTACGATCTCCACGGGGATGCCCTTTTCGCGGATCCTGGCCAGTATGTCTTTGGGGATCAGGGAGTCGGTGATGAGCAGGTCGATCTCGTCGATAAAGCAGGTGCGAAACAGCGCGTTCTTGCCGAATTTGCTGTGGTCGACCAGCGCGATCTTTTTCGCGGCCTTTTTCATCATCTGCTTCTTGAGTTCGTTGGTGAAGGCGGCGGAGGTGGTCAGACCTTTTTCCAGCGTCAGTCCGTCGGTGCTGAAAAAGCACAGGTCGATGGACGCGAAGTGGTTGAGGACCTCTTTGGCCAGTTCGCCCACGGTAATGCCGGGAAGGACCATCTGCCCGCCAAGAAAGTAGATGCTGTTATTCTGATTGCGAAACATCTCCTGGGCCACGTAAATATCATTGGTGATCACGGTGAGGTTCTTTTTCTGATTGAGATACTTGGCCAGCTCGAACATGGTAGTACCGGACTCGGTGGAGACGGTCATGCCGTCGTGCACGTGGCGGACGGCTGCCTGGGCGATCCGCGACTTTTCCTCCTGATAGTATTTAGTCCGCTCCTGCCACGGTTCCAGTTCTGTTATGCTTACCTTTGACGCTGCCAGAATGGCGCCGCCGTAGGTTTTCTTCAAGACCCCTTCCCGTTCCAGCTCTTTAAAGTCCCGCCGGATCGTTTCGATGGAAACGTTGAATTCCTCCACCAGTTCGCTGGTCTTAACAGAACCGGTCTTTACCAGCTTGTCAATGATCTGTTTCTGTCTTGCATCTCTCATAGGACAACTCCTTTGCCGCCTGCGCAGCCTGATCGTTCCGTTTATGTAAAATAGGGACGCCGTCTGAACGGCTCTCGATGGTGTGGCCGGATCATCACCGTTGTATGACAGTCCTCCAGGGATCCATCTAAAATAAAGAATGAATAAAGAATGACCTAAGATCTGGAAAACTTCTGCTTCATTTTCAGTATATACCCGATCTCAAAAATATGCAAAGAGTTTATCAATAAAATGCACAAGTGTGATCAATATATACATTAATGCAATTAAAAATGACTACATATTGGCTACAATGCAATTAAAATGATCATATTTAAAAAGAAAACGGTCAATATTTTGAAAACAACTTGACAATGTTGTCATGCGGCTCTAAGATGAAAATGAACTGAAAACAGAATTGTTTGAAGATAAAAATGACAGTTATCAGAAAAGTAAGACGGCTGAGAAGGAGCAGAGAAATGGGCGGCTATTATCTCGGAATCGATCAGGGCACCACGCTGACGACAGCTCTGATCATGGATGAAGATTGGAAGATCATCGCAAGGGGAAGCCGGGAACACCGGCAGATCTACCCACGGCCGGGCTGGGTGGAGCACGATCCTGTGGAAATATACGAGTGTTTCGTGGGCGCGATCCGCACAGCTATTGCGGAGGCGGGGATCCGCGCCTCGGATATTCTGTGCATGGGCCTTGACCACCAGGGAGAGACGTGTCTGATCTGGGATAAGAAGACCGGGGAACCTCTATACAATGCCATCGTGTGGCAGGATCGCCGGACGGCGGATTTTGCTCAGGAGCTGAAGGAGAAACACGGGGATTACATACACAGGATCACGGGGGTGCTGCCGGACTCCTATTATACCGGCACGAAGATCCGCTGGATCCTCGACCATGTGGAAGGAGCCAGACAGAGAGCGGCGCGGGGCGAGCTGCTGGCGGGGACGCTGAACACATGGCTGATCTGGAATCTGACGGGCGGAGAGACTTTTCTCACCGACGCGGGCAGCGCCGGCCGCTGGATGATGATGGATCTGGCAACAACGGAGTGGGACAGAAAGATCATGGACCTGCTGGAGATCCCGGAAAACATAATCGCGCCCATCACAGACTGCAACCGGTCGTTCGGCCGTACAAAGCCCGAACTGTTCGACGGGGCCAGGATCCCTATCGCTGGATGCCTGACCGATTCCCAGGCCGGACTCATCGGCGGCGGGGGATGTAGCGCCGGAACGCTGAAAAATTCATATGGGACGGGCAGCTTTATGGGCCTGGTCACAGGAGACAAGTACATTTTGTCAGAACAGGGACTGATGACCGTCTGTGCCTTCCGCACCGGCGGCCGTCCTACCTACGTGCTGAGCGGCGCCGTCTACATCGCGGGGGCCGCCATCCAGTGGCTGCGGGACGGGCTGGGATTCATTCAGAGCCCGGGAGATACGGAGGCCATGGCGGCCAGCGTAGCGGACAGCGGGGGCGTTTACTTTGTTCCGGCATTCGCCGGATTGGCTACCCCCTACTGGGATCAGTACGCCAGAGGCGGTTTTCTGGGACTGACAGGAGGCGTTACCAAGGAGCACATGGTGCGGGCGGTGCTTGAAAGCGTGGCCTACCAGACCACGGACTGCTACCGTGCTGTGCGCGCTGAGTACGACGGCAGGATCCCGGCCATGCGGGCGGACGGAGGCATGGTGGATAATGGGCTGCTCATGCAGCTGCAGGCGGATATGCTGGGGATCCCGGTGGTCGTTCCTGCTGAAAAAGAAACGGCGGCCTTTGGATCCGCTTGTATGGCGGCTTACACCATAGGCGCGCTGTCGTCGCTGGAGGACGTGAAAACTTTTACAAAGATGAAGAAGGAATACGAACCGCGCATGTCCGTCGACGAGAGGGAAACGCGGATGAATATGTATCACCGGGCAGTGGATCGCTGCAGAGAATGGATCGCCTGCCAGGAATAGAAAAACGGGGACCGGCGGTGGAGATCGGAGGTATGAGAATGAGAGAACTGGAATGTGACGTGGCGGTGATCGGCGCGGGACCGGCGGGACTGGCCGCCGCAGCCGCGGCGAAAAAGAACGGGGCGGAAAAAGTCGTGATCATCGAGCGCGACAGCAGCCCGGGCGGTATCCTTCAGCAGTGTATTCACCCAGGCTTCGGACTGAACTATTTTCACGAGGAGCTGACGGGGCCGGAGTACGCGGGACGCTTTATCGCCGAGGCTGAAAAAGCGGGAGTCAAGGTGCTGTTCAATACCATGGCGCTGGATCTGCGGGAGGAAGAGCTCATGTGCTCCGGTCCCGGCGGACTGCTTCGGGTCAGATCCGGAGCGGTGGTATTGGCTATGGGCTGCAGGGAACGCACCAGGGCAAACCTGGTCATTCCGGGAAGCCGGCCCGCCGGCATTTACACGGCAGGAACAGCCCAGCGGCTGATCAATATACAGGGACACATGGTAGGGAAAAAAGTGGTGATCCTGGGGTCCGGCGATATCGGAATGATCATGGCCAGACGCATGACTCTGGAGGGGGCCGAGGTGAAGGCTGTGGTGGAGATCATGCCTTATCTGGCAGGGCTGCGGAGAAACAAAGTACAGTGTCTGGACGATTTCAATATTCCGCTGCTGCTGTCCCATACCGTGACGGACATCACCGGAGTGGACCGGGTGGAAAAAGTCACCATTGCGCCGGTGGACGGGAATAAAGATCCCATCTGCGAAGAGAGCAGGGAGATCCAGTGCGATACGCTGCTGCTCTCCGTAGGGCTGATCCCGGAAAACGAGCTGAGCAGGGGGAGAGGGGTCCCGCTGTCCAGCGTCACAAAGGGAGCGTCGGTCAATCAATACATGCAGACAGAGATCCCCAACGTGTTCGCCTGCGGCAATGTGCTCCACGTCAACGATCTGGTGGACAATGTGAGCAGGGAGAGCGAGCGGGCGGGAAGAAACGCGGCGCGTTACGCGGCGGGCGTTCTGCCCGTGGGCCGGCCGGTCAGCGCGGTTCCCGGGGAAAACGTCCGGTACGTCTGCCCTCAGCGGGTGATACCGGGAGGAGACGAAGAGATCCGGCTGTTCTTCCGGGTGGCAGCGCCAGGGGAGGAAGTGACGGTATCGGCACGTTCGGGGGACCGGGTCCTGGTCAGCAGAAAGGCCCCTTTCGTGAATCCGGGGGAGATGGAATCCCTGACCATTTCAGCAGAGGACGCGGTCGGTCTGACGGCGGATATTACGGTTGAGGTGAAAGGAGGAGCGAGATGAAGAAAGAAATCGTGTGTATCGTCTGCCCGAAAGGCTGCCGGATCCAGGTGACGGGATCGGAAGCGCAGGTGGACTCAATAGAGGGAAATCAATGTCCCCGGGGCAGGGCCTACGCGGAGAGCGAATTTATCGATCCCTGCCGCATCCTCACATCATCCGTGCGGCTTCTGGGCGCCCGCAGAAAAATGCTTCCTGTACGCTCGTCCAAAGCCATTTCAAAAAAACAGCTCATGAATTGCATGGAACAGATACGACAGGCAGAGATAAAGGCTCCGGTCAAGCTGCATCAGGTCATTATTGCGGACATTTTGGGCACGGGAGCGGATATGGTGGCCTGCATGCCGGTGGCCGAAAAACAGGAGGATTAGGCATGTACAATACAGACATTTTAGTGGTCGGCGCCGGCGCGGTAGGGATCGCCATCGCCCGGGAGCTCTCCAAATTCAACATTGACGTGATGGTCGTGGACAAAAAGGACGACGTGGGGGGAGACGCGTCCAAGTCGTGCAGCAGCTGCATCAGCACGGAATTTACCCTGACGCCAGGCACGCTGGAGTCAAAGATCTGTCAGTGCTCACGGCCGCTGTTCGATCAGCTCTGCCGGGATCTGGACGTTCCCCTGAACTACTGCGGGAGCATCACTCCGGCGGTCAATCAGGAGCAGTTTGAAAAGATCCCGTCGATCTTAAAGAAAGCCTTCGACAACGGAGTTTACGACGTGGAATACCGCTCAAAGGAAGAGCTGCTTGAGATGGAGCCCAACCTGAATCCAGAGGTCCTGGGCGGCGTTTACAGTCCTCGGGACACACAGATCAACCAGTTTCTGCTGGTGGTAGCCCAGGCGGAGAACGCGGCGGAAAACGGCGTGGAATTTCTTCTGGACTGTAAAGTGGAGGGGATCGAGCTTGAGCAGGGCAGAGTTTCCCTGGTGCGGACCACAAAGGGAGACATTCGCACCAAGTACATCGTCAACGCCGCAGGCCTGGGAAACGACGAGATCGCCGGAATGGTGGGAGAATGCGATTATACGGTCCATCCGCGGAAAGGACAGTTCTACGTACTGGAAAAGGATACGCCGGTGAAGGTCTCGCACATTATCCTGTCGATCCCGCTGCCGCAGACAAGAGGGAAACTCATCATTCCCACAGTGGACGGAAATATTCTGGTAGGACCCACGGCGGAGGATCTGTACGACAAGGATGACAAGAAGACCACGAAGGAAGGCCTGAAAGAGGTGGAGAGGGAGGCCAGAATGCTGGTGCCCGGTCTTCACATGGAGGATACGATCACACAGTTTGTCGGCCTGCGCCCGGCCAGAGAGCCGGAGGGCTACAATATTTTGGTATCAGAGAAGGCCAGAGGCTACGTGGGCATCTCGGGGGTGAGATCCTCCGGGCTGACGGGAAGTCTGGGGATCGCCAAATACACCATTCAGATGATGCGGGAAGCGGGTCTGACGCTGGAGCGCAAAAAGGGGTTCAAGGCCACGCGAAAGGGCATTGTCAATTTTTCGAAGGCTTCCGACGAGGAGAGAGACCGGCTGATCGCAGAGGATCCGCTCTACGGCCACGTGATCTGCCGCTGTGAGACCGTGACGGAGAGCGAGATCGTCCAGGCCATTCGCCGGCCGGTGGGCGCCAGGACGGTGGACGCGGTCAAGCGCAGGGTGAGAGCGGGCATGGGCCGCTGTCAGGGCGGATTCTGCGGGCCCCAGGTACTGGAGATCCTGGCCAGGGAACTGGGAGTCGACGCGGAGGAGATCCGCAAGAGGGATGGAGTTTCTTACATGCTGCGGCATGAGAAATAGTTAGGAAAAAGAGGAGATCCCAACTAGAATTTTTACCACAAGGGAGGTAAAGAAATGAAGAAAAAATTATTGATCGCACTTAGCCTTGCGCTGACACTGTCCCTCGGACTTTCCGGCTGCGGCGGAAGCGGCGGATCCGGAGGATCCGACGACGGGGAAAAGACCTACAATCTCAGGCTGTCCTGCGAATACGCGGTGGACAATCACCAGACTGTGGCCCTGCAGGACGCAGCGGACACGATCAAGGAAAAGACCGGCGGCAAGGTGAACATTACCGTGTATCCCTCCTGCCAGCTGGGAGACTACACCGTGGTGTACGGACAGGTCATGACCGGCGATATCGACATTGCGGCCCTGCCTATCTCCCCAAGTTATGACGAGCGGGCCTCCGTGGTCAGCCTGCCGTATCTGGCCAAGGACTTTGCAGAGTTCAAAGAGGACTATTTCCCCGGCTCCTATCTGTGGGATCTGTTGTCGGATATCAATGAGAAAAACGACTGCACCCTGCTGGGGATCTTTAACGCAGGCTTCATGGGGATCGGATCAGCGTCGCTGCCCTCCGAGGATTTCGACTACCTGACGGACGGGACCGTATCCAAGCCCACGCTGCTGCGGATCCCGGCGAACAACGTCTTCGCGACGCTGATCCCAGCCATGGGCTACCGCACCACGTCCATTTCTTACGCAGACCTGTACCCGGCCCTTCAGTCCGGCGTGGCAGACGGCTGGATCGGCGGTTCCGGTCTGGTGAACTGGGAGAGTTTCCGCGACGTCATCAAATATTTCATCGACTGCCGCGCGGTTAACGAGTGCATTCCCGTTGTCATGAACAAGGCGCTGCTTGAGGGCATGCCGGAGGATTATCAGACAGTCATCACCGATACGTTCCTGGCTATGGCAGAGCGAGTGGCCGACGAGAGACAGCAGCAGGAAGAGCAGGCGCTGATCGATCTGGGCAATTACGGCGTAACGGTCATCAAGCCCACAGACGAGCAGCTGGAAGCGCTGAGCACGCGGATCCGTTCCGAGGTGTGGGGTCAGTGCAGAGAGCTGGTGGGAGATGAGATCATCGACGACCTGTGCGAGACCTACGGCGTCACGCTGGAATAGGGATCCCGGGCGTCCGCAGGACCTCCGGGACCGCGGTTCGCGAAGCAGATGAATTATGAAGGGATAGAGGGCATTTCACAGCGGAAGTATACCGGCGGAGTGCCCTTTTCCCAAAAGAAAGGAACGGCAGCACATGAAAAGAATAGAAGATTTTTTCCTGTGGCGGCTGCTGCTGAAACTGGAACGGGCGATTCTGGTCATCTGCAGCGTGGCGGCCATCGGAACGGTAGTCGTAAGCGTCGTGCTGCGGTATGTCTTCAAGAGCGATCTGTATGGGATCGAGGAGATCATCACCGTTATCGCCATGTGGCTCTATTTTCTGGGAGGCGTGTACGGCAGCTATGAGAACAGCCACATCAGGGCGGATATCCTGTCCGTCTACGTCAAGTCTGAAAAAAAGATGAGGATCGTGCGGATCCTCTCGCTGGCCGTCTCTGCGGGGGCTTCCCTGATGCTGGCCAAGTGGGGGCTGGATTATCTGCGCTGGAGTATTGCTATCGGCGGCGAGACCGTCAGCCTGCACATTCCCATGATCCTGTCGCGGATCCCTCTCACGATCTGCTTCGTCTTCATGGCGGTTTACAGTATCTATCATTTGATCCTCGCACTGCTGGGCAGGGAGCCCGCAATTGAAACATCGGGAGGTGAGAAGACATGGTCTTAGCGCTGGGTTTTGTTTTGCTCGTAGTGCTGCTGGTCCTGGGAGTGCCGGTGGTATTTTGCTTCGGCAGCGTCATCATATTATTTTCCCTTACCTTCGGCTATACTGCACTGGGGCTTTTTCCCACCATGTACGGTAAGCTGGCCAGCGTAGTGCTTCTGTCTATCCCCATGTTCATCATGGCGGGCGGGGTCATGGAAAAGGGTAAGATCGGAGACGCGCTGATCGACTTTATCGAATTGTTCTTCGGAAAGATAAAAGGCTGTCTGGCCATCATTTCCGTGGTGACCTGCGGCGTGTTCGGCTCCATCTGCGGCAGCGGCGCCGCCACGCTGTCCTGCATCGGCTCCATCATGCTGCCTAAAATGCGGGACAAGAAATACCCTATGGAGAAAGCCGCGGCCATCGTGTGCTGTTCCGCGCCGCTGGGGCTGCTGATCCCGCCCAGCGCGGGGCAGATCGTAGTCGCCTGGTGCGGAAATCTCTCCGTGCTGGCCTGCTTTCTCTCCACTGTGATCCCCGGCATCATTCTCATCGTTCTGCTGAGCATCACCAGTTATTTTCTGATGAGAAACGATCCGAATATAGAGAAAAACCAGGAGGCTCAGTGGCACTCGGCACAGGCGCTGATGAAACAGGCCGGTCCAAAGACCATTCATGCGGCGCCGGCGCTGCTCATGCCCGTGCTGATCCTGGGCGGCATCTACGGCGGTATCATGACGCCCACGGAGGCTGCCGGCGTAGCAGTGTTTTACGCCATTCCCGTAGCGGTGCTGATCTACAAGGGAACCACTGTCCGTGAGCTGAAATCCGTCTTCGTGTCCACGGCCACCACTACCGGCGTGGTCATGGTCATGTGCGCGCTGATCATGGTGCTGAGCCAGATCCTGCTTATGGAAAACGTGCCGACGGTGGTACTGGAACTGTTCACGGCGATCTCCAGCAACAAGTACGTGGTGCTGCTGATGATCAACCTGTTTCTGGTGTTCATCGGCATGATCATGGACGACACCTGCGGCCTGATGCTCTGTACGCCGCTGCTCCTGCCCATCATGCGGGAGCTGGGCGTGAGCCCCTACCAGTTTTCCGCCATCATCGGCGTCAACCTGGGTATGGGCAACATTACGCCGCCTACGGCGCCGTTTCTGTATCTCAGTTCGAAGATCGCGGGCGTCAACTCGGCCAAGGTGATCAAATACAGTCTGATCCTCATCGTGTGCGCCTACATACCTACTTTGATCCTGACCACTTACGTTCCGCAGGTGGCCACCTTCCTGCCCCGCCTTTTCCTGGGCGACAAGTTCGTGTAAAGGCGGCGGGGACCGTTTCAGCAGGAAATCGTTTCCGCTGTGCATTTCAAATGACAGCGGATCCTAACGGCAAATATTTAAATACGAAAAAACGTCCTCCCGGTCAGAGGACGTTTTTTCATGAGTGTTTATCGCAACAGTGGCAGACTTCCTGTCAGCTTGTTGACGAGCTTTTTATTTCCGCAGAGCCCGATCCCAAGGTAACGCAGCTCTTCGCCCTTTGACGCCGCCATTTTTTCGGTGTAATCCTCATAATGGAGACACTGTTGGGCTGTTTCCGTGAAATCCACGGCGACCAGTTCCCGGTAGTCCGGATCGCAGAGTTTTTTGCGCAGAGCACTCAGCAGCTCTCCGTCCCCTTTCAGGACCGGCACGGGATACGCCACGATACCGGTATGGATGCTGCCGTCCCCATCGGGGATATCCGGGCCGATCAGCCCGGGCGCCTGTCTTCCCAGCGTGGCTCCCAGGATCGCCGCGGTGTTGGCGATGATGCCTGCAGACAGTGTATCGTCTATTACTATTACACATTTCATATTGGTGAGATCCATTTTATCGTCCTCCGTTTTACTTTGTTTTGCGGCGTTTTTTCCGGCTGCCGTCCTCTGTCCGCAGCGGCAGCTGTGTTTTGGCTATTCAGATCCGGGCGGGCACGGAACGGAGGCCGGGCAGTCTTTTTTCCGGGACAACGGGAGCCTTCCCTCCGAAAGCAGGAGTCCGGCCAGCGTGAGAACGATGCCCAGCGCCGCCGTCCAGGTGATCGCTTCGTGCAGAATGAGCACGGAGGTGGTCACGGTGACCACAGGGACCATGTATATGTAGGCGCTGGTCTTCACCGGGCCCAGAATGCGGACAGCCAGATTCCAGGTGACGAAGCACAGGGCCGACGCCCCCAGACCGAGGAACAGGATGTTCAGCAGGTTTGTCATATTTGTCAGCCGTTCCAGGCCCAGCCGGAAAGAAAACAGCGGCAGCGCCGGGATCATGAACAGCAGACCGTAAAAAAACATGCGCCGGGTGGACTGGATCGTGTTGTAGCCAAAGGCGCTTATTTTTTTGGTCAGCGTACCGTACACCGCTCAGATGACGGCGGCGGTCACAGCCAGAACGTCGCCGGCGGGGTTCAGTTCCACAGCGCCGCCGCTGCGGAAGCTGATGAGGCATACGCCGGCCATAGCCAGCACAAAGCCGGTCAGAAACCGCAGGTCCGGCCGCCTGCCTTTCAGAAACAACCAGTCGCACAGAGCGGTGAAAAAGGGAGCGATAGAGATGATGACTCCTACATTTGCCGCCAGCGTAAATGTCAAAGCGAAGTTTTCCAGCAGATAGTACAGCGTCACGCCGCACAGGCCCGCCGCCATGAAC
The DNA here is from genome assembly GCF_900605495.1 of Bacilliculturomica massiliensis. Classification (GTDB taxonomy): domain Bacteria; phylum Bacillota; class Clostridia; order Peptostreptococcales; family Anaerovoracaceae; genus Bacilliculturomica; species Bacilliculturomica massiliensis. Next base: position 161,331 of record NZ_LR027603.1, on the reverse strand, counting down.
CACAGCTCCTGTTTTTTGTCCTGCATTCTGAGGAGCCTGGGAGCGGCGATCCAGAGAGCCCCATATCCGATCAGAAAGCGAAAAAATAGTATCTCCAGCGGTTCAAAGTCTGTGAGCAGCACCTTGGTGGAGATAAAGGTGGTGCCCCATATAAATATGGTCACAAAGGCGGCGAGATGGCCTCTGGCCGCCGGATGCTGCGATGAGATATGGTCTGTCATAACGCTCCTCCTGTGTGGCGGATGGGCGCCGGCTCGTCGGAAAGTCGGCCGGAAGCCGTGAAGATCCGCTGATATTGTTTCGGCGTGAGGCCGATAAAGTCTTTAAAAAACCGGCTGAAGTGGCTCTGGTCCGAAAAACCGGCTGCGGCTGCGGCATCTACAGGCGCAACGCCTTGCTCCAGAAGCTCCTTCGCCTTTTGTACCCGCAGGGACTGCAGATAGCGGTAGGGAGAAACGCCGGTCTGCCGCGTGAAGAGATGGAGCAGCCAGGAACGGCTGAGCTCCGCCATCTCCGCCAGATCGGAAAGCGCCACGTTTTCGTCGTAATGGGTCTCAAGATAGTCGCAGATCATACTGATCTTTCCGTCGGGCGCGTCCTTTTCCGCCTCGCCGCAGGGGCGGCTGTATTCCGTCAGGATCTGCTCCAGCAGAAGATAAAAGGCCTCTTCTTTTTCAAGACGCGGCGCCTGGTCCACGATACTGTTGTAAAGGGCGGCCAGGGACTGAGTGATCTCGCTCTGAAATACCACCGGCTGTGTAAACCTGGCGGTATATTGGCTGCCTGCGATATCGCGGACGGCCCGGTCCATGGCGTCCTGCGGAATGTTTACCGCCCTGTAGTCAAGGATCTCTCCGCTGATCGGAGCGCATCGGTGCGTGTCCCTGGGATTGAACAGGATCAGATCGCCCCGTGAAAGATCGTATTCCTGATCCCTGCACCAGAGATGGCGGCGTCCGCCCTCAATAAAGCCGATCACGTAATACTCGTGAAAATGATTGGGAAATTTCTGGACGATCCCGCTCAGATTGTAGGCTTCGATATTCAGGTCGCTGTCGTAACAGACGTGGCGCTGTTCCTGTTCCTGGGGCATATTTTAAATCTCCTTTTGAATTTTTCCAATGGTGAAATCCGCGCATGGTCTGGGGCGCATAGGATCCGTAAATAGCTGATCTGTGGTTATTCTAACATAAAGACCGGACCATTTCTTGAACGATATGGCTGTCACCCAGATTTTTCAGAGCGTAAATCCGACTTTATTCTCAAATACTATAGCAGCGTGGGCGGCTTGATGGGGCTGCTTATACGAAATGCAGAGATGGGAGGAAAGGATTTGGAGAATGAACTGAGTCCGTTTCAGAAAAAAATCATACTGTTTTTTATAGGAGCCGTCGGCTACAGCGTGATCGAAGTGAGCTTTCGGGGCTATACCCACTGGACGATGGCGCTCACAGGCGGATTCGTCTTTCTGCTGCTCTACGGGATCCAGACGCGTATGGGAGACCGTCCGCTGTGGCTGCGGTGTCTGGCCGGCGCCGGGATCATCACCGGAGTGGAATTCATCGTGGGCTGCGTGGTGAATCTGTGGCTGGGCTGGAACGTCTGGGACTACTCCATGTTTCGTTTTCAGGTCCTGGGTCAGGTCTGCCTGCTGTTTTCCTTCTTATGGTTCCTCCTTTGCGGCCCTATATTCTATATTGCACAGAAAATGAGGCAGAGCTGGAACGGCTGAAGGCCGGACCGCCGGAAAGCCGGCGGGGAAAATGAATATTTAGTCACATTTTCGTAAATTTTGTGAATAAAAAACGATGATTTATTTATAAAATCTCTTGACAATGAATAATTATGCATGCTATAGTTCTTCTTGTATTAAATTTCGGGAAATAGATATCCTGAAAGGCGCCGGCGGCCGGGAACCTGTGAGAGACAAGGGCGGACGGGGCGTTTCGCGAAATGAAAGAAAGAGGGAAACGAAAATGATGACAGGAATCTGGAAAAAGGGATTGGCTCTTAGTCTGGCGCTGGCAATGGCGCTGAGCTTCGCCGGCTGCGGCGGAACGGAAGAAACGCTGACCGTGGGGACCTCCGCGGATTACCCGCCGTATGAGTTTATTCAGTTGGACGCGGAGGGAAATGAGACCATCGTAGGCGCTGATATCGAGCTGGCCAAGATCATAGCCGAAAAGCTGGGCATGAAGATGGAGCTGAAGAACATGAGTTTTGACGGACTGCTGGGCGGTCTGGCGGAGGGAAAGTTCGACATGGTGATCGCGGGGCTGACAGTGGACCCCAAGCGTAAAGTCCTCTTTTCGGATAATTACAATACCAGAGAGCAGACCGTTATCATCAAAGCCGCGGATGCGGACCAGTACACTGGACTGAAAGATCTGGAAGGCAAGAAAGTGGCCGGACAGAGCGGAACGGTGCAGCAGACGCTGGCAGAGGAGTATGCAGGCGAGACCGCTACGGCGATCCAGCAGTTTCCGGATATGATCATGATGCTCAAAGCCGGGAAGCTGGACGCGATGATCGCCGACGACGACGTGGCCCAGATATACATACAGGCAAACGACGATCTGATGGCGGCGCCGATCCAGATCGACTACGAAAATGCGGATGTGGCCATCGCCTTCCAGCAGGATGATCAGGAACTCTGCGATAAGGTAAACGCGGTGCTTGCGGAGCTGAAAGAGGATGGGACCATCGATGGACTCATGGCCGATGCGCAGGCGCTGGCAGGTCAGATCGAGAAAGAGAACGCGTCTAAGACGGAGTAACAGGAAACGAGGTTATATTTTGCTGACAGATATTTTGGATCTAACGGTCAACTATTGGCCGTATTTTCTGAAGGGAACGCGGATGACAGTGGTGCTGTCTGTAAGCGCGGTGATACTGGGCGTTATAGCAGGCTGTATCGCCGCTCTGATGAGACTCTCCCGCATCAAAGCGCTCAATTACATAGCTACCGCGTATGTGGACGTATTCCGGGGGACGCCGCTGATCGTACAGCTCTGGATCTTTTATCTGCAGCTGACACAGTTCATGACCTTTCCGAAATTTTCGCTCTGGGGAGTGAGCATGGATGAATTTATCCCATGTCTGGCCGCTCTGGCGCTGAACAGCGGGGCCTATGTCTCGGAGATCATCCGGGCGGGCATCCAGGCGGTGGAAAAAGGTCAGATGGAAGCGTCCAGAAGTCTGGGCATGGGGCACTGGATGGCCATGCGTCTGATCATCATGCCTCAGGCGATAAAAAATATCCTGCCGGCCATCGGAAATGAATTTGTGTCCATGATCAAGGAAACAGCCATCATCCAATATCTGGGCGTGGCGGACATCATGTACTGCAGAAACGCGGTCCAGATGCAGACCTATCAGCCTCTTCCCACCTACTATATAGCGGCGGTCATCTATTTTCTTCTGACTTTCTTTACTTCAAAGGGAGTCAATCTGTTTGAACGCCGTCTGAAGCGGTCGGACCGGCAGGCTGCCTGAGGTCCGTAAGGGACCGGAAACAGCACGAAAACAGATCGAAACTGTCCGGCTGTTCATTCTCCCGCAGCCGGGGAGGCAGCGGCAAAGCCGCCTTCCCCGCCGGAAATGAAGGCCGGACCTTTCCATTCGGATGCGGAAGGCAGACTGGAGATATTGTCGAAGGTCCCGTTTTTCACAGGCTCATAGTAGATCGATTCGTAATAGCGGCAGAGCGCCTGATACTCGTCGCTGACGCTCTCGTGCATTTTGCGCAGGTGCTCGTGGGTGTCGAAGCTTTCCGCCGGAGTCAGACGCTGGGTCAGGTGAACGGCAATGTTGGAGCAGTGGTCGGAGATCCGTTCCATATCGGTGAGCAGCTCCACAAAGGAGATGCCGCTTTTTGTGGTGCAGACCCCCTTCTGCAGCCGTTCGATATGCTTGGATTTCAGCGTCTCCACCAGAATATCGATGGTCTGCTCCATGGGTTCCACCCGGAAAGCGGTGTTGACATCCTGACTGCGGTAAGCGTCCATGGTGGTGTTGATGATATTCGAGACGGCCCGCGTCATGTACTCCAGCTCCCGGTTGGCGGTGTAGGAGAAAGAGACGTTCTGGGCCGCGTTCATCTCCGCCGCCTCCGCAAGGTTGACGCAGTAGTCGCCGATCCGCTCCAGATCACCCAGCGTATGGAGGATCTCGGCGGCCAGACGGTTGTCGGCCGGCGTGGGGTTGTGTTCCCCGATCTTCACCAGATAATCGCCCAGAACGGTTTCCGAACGGTCCAGAAAGCGCTCGTTTTCCTGGAGCAGTTCCATCTTGTTGTCATCGTATTTTTTCAAAAGCTCAGAAGCCAGAGCAAAGTTTTCGTCGACGGTCTCGCCCATGCTCAGGATCGCTTTTTTGCACTGCCCCAGAGCAAGAGACGGCGTTTTCAGAAACATGTCGTCCAGCATGCGCAGTTCCTGTTCGATACGGGAAGGCTGATTGTCGCGGATCAGGCGTTCCGACAGGCGGATGAGCACGTTGACGAAGGGGAACATCCCCAGGCACATGAGCAGATTGAACAGCGTGTGGAAATCGGCGATATTTCCCCGGGTGACGGCCGCATCCCAGAAGGAGAAACCGATGAAATGCTGGTAGGCGTAAAGGACGACGAGAAAAAGAACGGCGCTGATGCTGTTCATCATAACGTCGATGCAGACGGCGCGTTTTGCCCGCTTTTTACTGCCGATGCTGGCGAGAATGAGACTGGCGCATTTTCCTACGTTCTGCCCGATGACTATGGGCATAGCCATGGCCCATGTGATCGTGCCGGTGGAGGACAGAGCCTGCAGAACGCCCACCGAGGCGGACGAACTCTGAAGGAGCACAGTCACCACAATGCCCAGCAGCACGCCCAGAAGGGGATTTTCAAACATATAAAAAATACTGCGGAATTCCGCGGATTCCTTCAGCGGAGCCATCGTGCTCTCCATCAGCGTGATACCCATGAACAGGATGCCGAATCCGATGAGGATCGAGGCCTTGTCCTTCGTGCGGTGACGCTTGGCAAGGAGCAGCAGGGCCGCGCCCACAGCTACGCATATGGGTGAGAAGGAGGACGGTTTGAGAAGAGACAGTAAAATGTTATCGGAAGAAACGTCGCCCAGACGAAGGATCTGCGCTGTGATCGTAGTGCCGATGTTGGCGCCCATGACCACGGAGACCGCCTGGACCAGCTTCATGATGCCGGCGTTGAGAAAGCCGATGATCATCACCCCGGTGGCCGTGGAACTCTGGATCACCGCTGTGACGGCCGTGCCGAGAAGGACTCCTTTCAGCCGGCTGTTGGTCAGACGTTCCAGCGTCTGCTCAAGACCCGCGCCGGCCAGACGTTCCAGAGAAGCACCCAGAAGGTTCATGCCGTAGAGAAACATCCCGACCCCGCCCAGGAGCTGGATGAGAGATAAATAGTTCAATGTTCTACTCCTCTTTTATCGCTGCTTTCAAGCTGCAGACCGGTCTCCCGGTCCCGCCGCGCCGTTTGGTGTTTTTCCGGCGCGTTTTTCTAAAGTAATATTTCAATGAAAAATCAAATACAATGAAAGATATTCTAATTATATCACGTAAAGAGAACGACGGCGTAAATTTTTATGGAATTTGCCACTGTATTTTGGAAGGTTAAAATTAAATTATTATTGACATATGACAGAAAAGAGGATAATATAATTGACATAAGTCGAAAATAAGAAGGAGAAGATCATATGGCACGCCCCCGTAAATGCAGAAGAATATGTGAGCTGCCCAGAAGCCGGCGTTTTGGACCGCTGGGTCCGGAGACGGAAAAGAGCGGAGGCGGCGACGCCGCAGGTCAGGAAGATCTGATCATGGCGCTGGACGAATATGAGACCATCCGACTGATCGACCTTCTGGACTGCACGCAGGAAGAGTGCGCGGAGCAGATGGGCGTGGCCAGGACCACGGTCCAGGCTGTCTACAACAACGCCAGACAAAAACTGGCCTGCGCTCTCGTAGAGGGGAGACAGTTGTCGATCCGGGGCGGCGACTATGTGGTCTGCTCTGAATCCGGGGGCTGCTGCAGAAAGAGCTGCGGCCGTCGGAGCGGCTGCGGGACCTGCGGCGGCGGAGAGAAAAACGTTCCGCCGGGCGTCGATTGCCGCAGAAAAGCGGGAATGTGTCCGGCAGAGGACAGAATAAAAGAGTAAATGGAGGCAGGAACATGAAAATTGCAGTTACGTACGAGAATGGACAGGTATTTCAGCACTTCGGCCATACGGAGGCGTTTAAGATCTATGACGTGGAGGACGGAAAGATCACCGGTTCGGAGGTAGCCGATACCAACGGAAGCGGACATGGCGCCCTGGCAGGATTCTTGAAGGAAAAAGGCGTGGATACGCTCATCTGCGGAGGGATCGGCGGCGGAGCCAGGACCGCCCTGGCTGAAGCGGGGATCGATCTTTATCCCGGAGCTTCCGGCAGCGCCGATGAGCAGGTGGAGGCCCTGATCGGCGGCACGCTGGCCTACGACCCCGACACCATGTGCAGCCACCACGGCCACGGTCACGAAGACGGCCACGACTGCGGCAGCCATGGGGAAGGACACAGCTGCGGAGATCACGGCTGCGGAAATCACTAGGATGAGACGCCGGCTTCCGGGCCGGGGACTGTGAGCGGCAGAGGGCGGTCAAAGAGAAAATGACGGTCCGATTCAAGATCCGCCAGAAATTCCTGCTTCAGGCTGCGGCGCGCAGCCTGAAGCTCAGCGTCATTTAAACGGCGGAGAAGACCGGGCCGCAGGGGCCGCACGGCCCGCATCAGCCCACTGGCGCAGGCGGAGACAGGACCGTCCCCGCTCTCTGTCAGCGTACAGGCGCGGCCGTCTGTGAGCAGCAGCCGGATCTCCCTTGCCCAGCCGTCCCCGTTGGGAAGCGCGGTCACGGTCTGCCAGTCTGCGATCATATTCCTGGGGACGAAGATCCCGTCGATGCGGATCCATTTTTCCGACTGGGAGAGCCGGCCGTTCACAGGATGAAAGTGTTCGTCTCTCAGCAGAGCTTCCAGCTCCCTGTCGCTGAAATAGCGTTCCACCCATTCCATCCCCTGATAGCGGCTGCCGGTAAGTACCATCCAGGCCGGCCGTACAAGGGCGGCTCCGAGAAGAAAGGCGAAGAAAAGCCCGCCGAAGATCACGGTGAATACAGCTAAGACCATATTTCCGTGGGACCCGTGCCCCGAGAGCTGGTTCCTGTAGATCGTGACGAGAATTAAAATGTAAAATGGCAGCGCCGACAGTAAAACCAACTGGGCCGCTGTTTTTTTATGTAATCTGGTCCTGAGTTCCATCGCACCCTCCTTGATCACCATGAGATCCCCTGACTGTTTCATCATAAGATCTGCGTATTAAAGGAGGGTTTTCTTATTGTTAATTTTGTGTAAAATCGCGCTCTGTCCCGCTGCATAGTTCCACATTTTCCATGGGATCCAGAAGCAGTTTCAGACCTGGAAGGACGTCTCGATATCTTTCGAAACGCCGCAGCGCCAGTTTCCGATAGCCGTGTTCGTCGATGACCTGGGCGGGAATGTGGTAGATATAGATCCCATGGGCGCCCCAGCAGGCGGCCTCTCTCACCCATTCTTCACGGCCCAGCAGGATGGGGTTGAAGAAAAGGAAACGGGAGCGCGGAGGAGCGCCGGTATTTACCCCAGGCCCTGGTCCGCCTGACAGGCCCAATCGCTCCGCCGCGAACGGAAGCTGGGCAAAATCCATATCTGCCGTAAAGATCAGCTCCGTATTCCCGCAGGTCAGGCGAATACAGTAATGCCCCGGGCAGGAGAAGGTGATGTGCTTCGTCAGCAGATAGTCCACGGTAAAGGAGCCCCGCGTATATGTGTGGAGAGCCCCGTCGCCGCCGTCCATAAAGACCGTTCTGCCGCGGATCGTGCCGGGGATCAGACGCTCTGCTTCGGAGGGAAGCATCAGGATGGTCTCCGGATGGTTTTCCATAAATTCCACGGATTTATCCAGATCAAAATGATCGAAGTGCAGGTGGGTGTACAGCAGCAGGGCGATCCTGTCGTATGGGGGACAGCCGTCCAGAAGCATCCGTTCCGCAGTGGGCGGTATGCGGTCGAAACAGGAATCGTCCGAGGCCAGAGCGTCTATGAGGATGCGGCCGCCGCCGCAGTCTGCCAGCACGCCGCAGTTGGCCAGATAGCGAAGCTGTATTTTGGAATTCTGCATGTGATCAAACCTCCGTTCTGCAGTATCAGGAAATTTTGCTATATAAAAATGCCGGAGCGGCACAGTATACCGCCGTCCGGCATTTCCGTATTTTTATGAGACGTGGGGGACGCGTGTATTACAGCGTCAGCGACGGCGCGGCATAGACCCGGCCGCCCAGCTCCTGATCCAGCATATACAGGCCCTTGGCGTCGGTACCGAAAAGTTCCATCTTTTTGATCAGGTCCGAGGCGTTGGTCTCCTCCTCGCCCTGCTCTTTCACAAACCAGTCCAGGAACTGCAGTGTGCGGAAGTCCTTGGCGTCGGAGGCCGCTTCGTAGATGGCGTTGATCAGCCCTGTGACGTACTGTTCGTGGACCAGTCCCGCCTTCAGGGGATCCATATTGTCTTTCAGGTCCGCGTCCGGCCTGTCGATGGCTTCGAAGGTCACCTTCAGGTCGTTGTTCTGCATGTACCGGACGAACAGCATGGCATGATCCCGCTCCTCCTGAGCCTGGATCATATACCAATTTGCGAAGCCGCTCAGTCCCTGTTCCGCATAGAAGTTGGAAAAGTGAAGGTACAGGTAGGCCGAGTAAAATTCTTTATTGATCTGCGTATTCAGCAGCTCTGCTACTTTCTGATCGAACATTTTCTTTTTCTTTCTCCTTTCCTCTGATCCGTTCATTTTTTTCTGATGATCCCATGATCTCAGATCCGGACCTCATACGATCCCGGATCGCGGTCAGTCCGGATGACGCGCCGTTTCGGGCGTCACACAAATTATTATATTTGTTTTATTTCCGAAGCGCAATCATTAAATTACGCCAGAAACGCAGGGGCGGGGCGGTCTTCCGCCTAGATAAACAGTTCTTCTTTTTCCTGATAGTTATCCACGTATTCGTTGCAGGGTTCCTGACCCCGAAGGATCCGCAGAGCTCCGTAGGCCAGCGACTCCAACTCGTTTTCGCCGGGGTATACCACCACGGGGGCGATAAAGCTCACTCGTTTAGAAACCATATCCGTGAGCATGTCCGAGTAAGCCATACCACCGGTGAGGATGACTGCGTCGATCGTTCCGTCGATGGTGGGGGAGAGCTCGCCGATCCCCTTGGAGATCTGATAGGCCTGAGCCTGATAAAGCAGCTTGGCCTTCTCATCGCCGCCTTGGATCATGGCCTCGATCCGGCGGCAGTCGTGGGTGCCCAGATAGGCCTTAAGGCCGCCCATGCCCCGCAGTTTTTTCATCAGATCCTTTTTGCTGTACTCGCCGCTGTAACACATATCCACGATATACAAGATGGGTACGCTGCCGGAACGCTCCGGAGAAAAGGGACCGGCGTCGTCCGTGATCACGTCTACGATCTTTCCCTTTTCGTGGGCGCTGATGGAGATTCCGCCGCCCAGGTGAGCTACCACAAAATTCATGTCTTCATAGCGGCCGCCCATCTGAGCCGCCACTTTGCGGGCGGTGGCTTTGCTGTTCAGCACGTGGCAGAAGCTCTGGCGAACGATCTCCGGGATGCCGGTCACCTTGGCCACTTCCTTCAGCTCATCGGAGGACACGGCGTCGTAGATATAGGCGGGGATGTGTTGGGGCTCCGCCACGGCGGCGGCCAGCAGTGCGCCCAGATTCGAGGCGTGATCGATGATAGGGCCCTGAATGATGCGCCGCTTCATGGCTTCGTTCACGCCGTAGCCGCCGGCTTTGACCGGCGGCAGCTGACCGCCGCGGCCCACGGCGGCGGAAAGCCTGCTTTTGTCGAAATCGTGTTTTTCCAACGCTTGAAAGACCAGAGCTCTGCGCATTTCAAACTGATCTCTCAATCCCCTGCAGCGGGCCAGATCCTCGTTGCTGTGGTCGATGGATTCCGCAAAGAGCTCATCTTCGTTCTTATAGACGGCGATCTTTGTGGATGTGGATCCGGGATTGATGGCTAGTATATAATGATCCATATTGTTTTTCCTTTCTCCGCGGACGCGGCGCCGTCTGCGGTACGGCGATGAGACTCTGCGGCGGCAGACCGCACAGCGGGCATCAGAGCAGGTCCGGCAGCCCTTGGGTTTGATCGGTCAAGGCATGTCAGCCGATCCAGCGGCGGAGGATCTTCAGCAGCTGATCCACGTCCAGCGGCTTGGAAATGTGCTCGTTCATACCTGCCTGCCGGGCCTGGTATACATCGTCGGCAAAGGCGTTGGCTGTGAGCGCGATGATGGGGATCGCCCCGGCGTCGGGCCGGTCCCCGGTCTCCGCCAATCTGCGGATAGCCCGTGAAGCTTCATATCCGTCCATCACCGGCATCTGGATATCCATGAGGATGAGCGCGAAGGTGCCCGGCGGATTGGCGGTGAAGAGATCCACCGCCTGCCTGCCGTCGGCGGCGCAGACCGACTCCAGTCCGGCCATGCCTAAAAGCTCTTTCGCGATCTCCCGGTTGAGTTCGTTGTCTTCCACCAGAAGGAGCCTTGTGCCCGGTTTAAAGGCTGACTGTTCCTCCGGTTCTTCCGCCGGGTGCGGGGTGACAGGAGCGTCCTTATCCGCCAGCTTCAGGAACAGAGTCACCACAAAGCAGGTGCCGCGGCCGGGCTGACTTTCCACCTGAATGGTGCCGTTCATCATCTGCACAAGATTGCGGGTGATGGGCAGCCCCAGTCCCGTACCCTGTACAGAACTCACCCGGGGATCCTCCGCCCTTTCGAAAGGCAGGAACAGCTTATTGATAAACTCAGGAGCGATACCGATGCCGTCGTCCTGTACGGTGAACTCAAAACAGCCGATCCCGCTGCGGCCGGAGGGCCTCTGCTCCGCCTTCAGGGCGATGTGGCCGCCGTCTTCGGTGTATTTCACAGCGTTGGACAACAGATTCAGCAGGATCTGCTGGACGCGCATGGAGTCGCCGAAGACCGTGTCGTTTTTCAGATCGGAACGCAGAGACAGCTCCTGTCCCTTGCGTTGGGTATCCGGCCGGATGATCTGTGTGACGGTCTCAAGGGTCTCGCTGAGCAGGAAGGTGTTTTCACTGAGAGCGATGCTGCCCGACTCTATTTTGGACATGTCCAGGACCTCGTTGATGAGACCCAGCAGATGGTCGCCGGATACGCGGATCTTTGCCAGGCAGTCCAGCAGTTTTTCTCTGTCGTCCGGCTGTTTTTCCGCGATGGCCGTCATACCCAGAATGGCGTTCATCGGCGTCCGGATGTCGTGACTCATTCTGGACAAAAACTCAGATTTGGCCAGGTTGGCCTGCCGGGCGCCCTCGTATGCTTCTTCAAGGGCCTGCTTCGCCGCTCTGTCTTCGGCCTGACGCTCCAGCTCCCGCTGTTTTTCATCGCTCACATTGCGGAGCGTGACGATGGCTGTTTTCATATCGGCGCCGTCAATGGTGACGGGATGGATCTCCAGACGTATCCACGGGGCTCTGGAGTCGTCGGAAACGTGCTGACGAAATTCGATCTCCGTGTGACCGCTGATCTGGGAGAACTGCTGCAGAAGTCTGGACCGGTCGCATACATCGGCGATCCGTCTCCGGTCGCCTTCGTCCACGTGGGTGAGCAGCCCGCCGCACAGATCCGTGGTAAAACTGCCGGTGCGGGGGATGGACAGAGCGTCTCCCGTCTGCGGAAGACGCACGGCATAGTATTGATCGGCAGTGAGGTTTACGTAGACGATGCTGATGTAGACGCCGCTGATCGCCTGCAGAGCCGACTGACTCATGTGCAGACGTTCGGTGTTTTCCGAAAGCGCCTCTTTCATGGTGTGGATGTTGCGGATGGTTCCCACCACACGTTCCGGCTCGCCGTCGCGGGTAATGAGCCGGCTGCTGATCCGATGCCAGCGGTAGTCTCCCGGCGCGGTGTCGGGGGTGACCACGCGCACCTCAAACATCTCCGCGCGCCCGTTGCAGATGTTGTCCACCGCCATGGGCGCGTCCTCCGGATGTATAAATGCCTTGTCTTTCAGCAGCTGGGAATAATTGGGGAGCTCCCGGCGCGTAACGCCCTGACCGCCGCCTTTGGGCTCGTAGCTGATAAACAGATCGGTGGCCGGCATGTATTCAAACATGGTGTCGGAACTGGACTCCATGGCCACCCGATACATTTCCTGTTCCTGTTCCAGCTGACGCTGCAGCGTCTTGCGGGGCGTAATGTCCAGCAGCGTGCGCTGTATGACCGCTTCCCCGTCTGGAGTCACGTCCACGATCATGTTGGAACTCTCCAGCCAGTGAAGGGAACCGTCACGCCAACGGGCGCGGTATTCCCGGTCCTCCCGGTCTCCCACGTTTTGTAGCAGCTGGTAGGTCTGCCGCAGCATGGCCTGATCTTCTTCCAGCGCGCTGCCCAGGACGCCGCTGTGCCAGTCCTGCAGGCCTTCTTCCCTGCTTTCGTAGCCCAGAAGAGAAAGGGCCGCCCGGTTCAGAGAGATCAGATCGTAGGATCCGTCTCTGCGCCGTATAAATCGGATGATCCCGCAGGGGACGGTGGCGTAGATGCTTGCCAGCAGCTGTGTCTGTTCCCGCAGACGCTGCGCGTCCTCCTCAGCCCGCGTAATGTCCAGGTAGAGACTGTTGACCATCCAGTTTCCTTCGGCGTCCCGCGCCTTTTTGCCGCTGTCGATGATCCATTTGAGACTGCCGTCTTTGCAGCGCACACGGTAGCGGGTAGAGTAAGTGAGACCGCCGTCCCGGAAGGCTTCGGCGCAGTCGGACAGGGCCTGTTCCAGATCGGGAGGATAAACGGTTCCCACGGCGGTGCCGCCGGTAGCGGTCATAAATTCCTCTACCGTATAGCCGAACAGGGCGGCCGCTTCCCTGCTCACAAAGACGAAGGAGTACATGTCGTCGTCGTTGCTGATCTTGAGACCGCCGGCGATGGACGCCATGATCACATCCAGCTGACGGTTCTGCTGAATGGTCTGGGCCTCCAATTCGGAAAGCCGTTCCTGCACGAAGTCGTAGGACTGTCTGCCGATCTTTTCGGGAAAGAGTTCCTCGCCCACCATTTCCTGATAGGGATTGGAACAGTGGATGTGGCAGCACCGCAGCCCCTGGTCCGTCTCCTGCAGTACAAAGGTAACGCGCTGGTGTACTTTCAGATACATCTCCACTCCGGGAGCCGTGGAGATCCACATACGGCCGGATACCACATACAAACCGGGCACAGGCTCAGTGACGTCATACTCTTCATCCTGGATCTCGCAGGGCGGGACAGCCCCGGTAAAACGGCGAAACATCTCCGCGGCGGCCTCCTGGCCAGCGATATATTGTTCTTCACCGGCGCCGAACCACGTGAACTGGGGAGCGAAAAAAGCTGCCACGCCTTCTGCGTTGCCGTCGCAGTAGTGCATATGCATTAAACGGCTGGCGAGGGCTTTCGCCTCCTCCGCACGCCTGCTGTGCGTCTGGGTCGTCTTATTTTTCAACTTATTTCCTGACCTTTCTTCTGTGAGAGCGGAAAATGGCTCTTTTCCCCATGATACTTTATTGTACTTTTACCGTCAAGGAGATCGGGCGTATTTCGCCGGTAAGGAGGAAAACATCAGGAGTTTCCACATTTCCCAAGTATTATTTACGTAAATATTTTAAATTTTCTTTATCTGCAAGCCGGGGGCATGTTATACTTAAATTAATTATATAGTCATGAGCTGTATGAAAGGAGATTGGACATGGAAAAAAGCAGAGGCAGATTGATGGCCGGGTTCCTGATACCATCTATAGTCGGAATCGTCTTGTTTATGATTCCCGTGAAATACGGTGGGGATTGGACGATCTGTGTTAAAATCCTGGCGGACATGATCGGCAGCGCCCTGGGCGGCGTACTTCCGATTCTTTGCGTTATTATTGTAACTATTTCAGCGGTCATGTCGCTTATTGCACAGGCGAAACCAAAATTCATCACGGATAATGCGATTTTGAACGATACTTTTTCCACATCCTGGATCTGGGTGGTGGTGAGAGTATTCGGCGCTATTTTTATCTGGCTGACCTATCTCGGCATCGGCACGGGCGAGGGAGAAACGGGAATCATCCATATGATCACAGACGGCGGCGCCGGCGGATTCGTATTGGGAGACCTGCTCACAGTGCTGGTCATCATCTTTGCCATTGCAGGATTGCTCTTACCCCTGCTTCTGGATTTCGGCCTGCTTGAATATATCGGAGCAATGCTGACCAAGATAATGAGACCGCTGTTCAAAATTCCGGGGCGTGCTGCCGTAGACTGCATCACATCCTGGATCGGAGACGGCACGCTGGGCGTTATGCTCACATGCAACCAGTATGAGGGAGGTTACTATTCAGCCAGAGAGGCGTCCGTCATCGCGACCACCTTCTCGGCTGTGTCGATCACCTTCAGTATCGTCGTATTGGCTCAGGTAGATCTGATGCAGTACTTCGGTACATATTATCTGCTGATCTGCCTGATCGGCATTGTGTGCGCGATCATTTCGCCGCGGATACCGCCTCTTTCCATGAAGAAAGACGATTATGTAGTAAAAGGAAGAGCCATGCCGGAGACGATCCCGTCTCAGTACAAGAATTCAAATGAGTATGGGCTGGATCTGGCTTTGAAGAGAGTGGCAGAACACAAAGGGATCGGCAGTTTCCTGGAGAACGGGCTGAAGAATGCCACGGGTATGTGGTTCGGCGTACTGCCCACCGTTATGTGTATTGGTACGCTGGCCCTGCTGGTCGCCAACAACACCGCGTTCTTCGAATATTTAGGAAAGCCCTTCCTGCCGCTGCTGCAGGTGCTGCAGGTGCCTGAGGCCGCGGAAGCGTCCAAGACCATGATCGTAGGCTTTACCGATATGTTTACGCCTTCCATCATTGCGGCGGAAGGTATCGCAAGCCCTATGACCAGATTTATCGTAGCTGTGGTATCTGTCACACAGCTGATCTACCTGTCTGAAGTCGGCGGCCTGATCCTTGGTTCCAAGCTTCCGGTAAAACTGTGGGAGCTGTTCGTGATCTTCTTAGAGAGAACCATCATCAGCCTGCTGATCGTTTGCCCGATCGCACATCTGATTTTTTAACCAAAGGTGTAATGTGTAGTGTAGTATGGCTATATAATTGAAACAAAGGACCAAAAAGAAGGGGCCGCCCGCCAACGGAAAAAACGTTGAGCGCGCGGCTCTTTTTTGCGCAAAAAGAAAGATATAAATGCAAAGAGATAAAACCAGGCTCTATTTTACCAGCAGCCTTTTTCTTTTTCTCACAAAAGTGGAGGGGCTGATGCCCAATTCTCTGGCTGCGGCTCTGACGTTCTTATGACGCTCAAACGATTGAAAGATCATCTCGCTTTCAACGCGTTCGATGGCTTCCGACAATTTCATGCACTTATTTGGCTCATACCTGTGATTGTCTACGGCCTCGATGATCTGATACGGAAGATCATTGGACTTGATCTCATCGCTGTAAGTGGTGACGACCATCCGCTCGATCAGATTCCGCAATTCCCGAACGTTGCCCGGCCACTGGTAATCATATAAATATCGAAGCACCTCCTGCGAAAGCCTTTTCTTCATTCGATACTTTTCGTTAAACACATTCAAAAAATATTCGACGGTGGGGATGATGCTGCTTCTTCGATTCCGCAAAGGCAGGATCCGCAGCGGGACGACGTTTAACCGATAAAACAGATCCGCCCTGAATTCTCCCTTCCTGACCATCTCCTCCAGATTTTTGTTGGTTGCGGCGATGATGCGTACATCCACCTGGATCATTTTATGACTTCCCACTTTTTCTATGGACCCGTCCTGAAGCACCCGAAGCAGCTTGACCTGCGTAGTCAAAGGAAGCTCTCCGATCTCGTCCAAGAACAGAGTACCGTGGTCCGCCGCCTCAAACATACCGATCTGTCCGCCCTTGACAGCGCCTGTAAACGCGCCCTCCGCATATCCGAACAATTCAGATTCAATGAGACTATCCGGTATGGCGCCGCAGTTGACCTTCACAAAGGGTTTGTCGCTTCTCAGACTGTTATTGTAAATATACTTTGAGATCAGCTCTTTTCCCGTGCCGGTCTCTCCATAGATGATGACTGTGGTGTCGACCTGTGCGACCCGTTTGGCCATCAACAGCAATTCCAGCATTTCATCATCCTCAGCCACGATGAAATCAGCGGTGGCGATCTGCTTTTTCAGTTCTTCGACCAAACCTTTATATTGAATATTTTCTGTACGGCTCTCATTGTACTGTTCTTTCAGGATCTGCAGCTCGGTGATATCTCTTACGTTTGTGACGACCATCTGGATCGTGCCGTCTTCATCGAAGAAAGGAGTTCCCGTCACCAGAGCGCTTTTTCCCGTATTAAATGTCTGGTTTAGAGTGATAGGCTGCCTTCGTTTCAGGACCTCCAATGTGGCGGATTGGGAGATGAGCCCTGTCTGGACCAGTTCGACCATCATACGCCCTAAAACCTGTTCCCTCTTCAGACCTGTGATCCTCTCATAACTGTTGTTGATCTCTATCACTCTGGCCTGACCGTCCGTGATGAAAATACCGTCGTAGGATGTCTGTATGATCGCCTCTAACATATTCAGACTGTTGTTTTTCTTAAAATGTTCCGACATAACCGCACCCCTTAACCAATGTCTGCCGATGAAGCCGCTTCAAAACCTTGAGGCTGCACATCGGCAGATATTGCATTTAAATATTTACCGGACTGCTGCGAATGGGCGTTGCTGCACGAAACTAATCGAGTGCGAAAATGGTCTGTTCTTCCACCGGCGTCTGCAGCAGGGCCAGCGCTTTTTCCAAATACCTCTGATTGAGTTTTTGCTCCTCCTCTTTGGGCAGATTTTTGTTACCCACAACGTAGGTGATATTGGTACCTCTCAAGATCCGGTTGGCGCCTACCATCTTGGCCACTTCCGGCAGAGCCGTGATCTGAACCACGGGGATGCCCGCTTCTTCAATGCTGGAACCGATCGTTGCACCGCAACGAGTGGAGGTTCCTCAGGCCGAGGTTAGGATGACAGCGTCCACATGTTCATCCACTAAAACTTTGGCGATCTCATCCCCCATGATCTTCGACTTTTTGACGATGCTCACGTTTCCGCAGGTGGTAAACAAGGTGGGGTTCAGCTTGCCGATGCGGCCTTCCTTTTCAAATTCGCGGGCGGGGTCTATGGGCATGAGACGGTTGTAATCCATCAATACCTCATAGTTGTTGTATCCTCTGTGGGATACCTCGTGCTGCCCGCCCCCCTGGGGACACAATTTATCCAGTTCATATTCCTTCCAGATCGTGCACATTCTGCTGGGGATCCGATCCGGGTTTCCTGCAGGTACGATCCCGCCGTCCGTCACGAAGGCGATCTTTGCTTTCGTGATATCTTTGATGGGCTCGCCCGGCTTTACTCTGCCGAAGGGCGGCTTCAGCACATCGCTCTCGAAGGGTTCTTTCCTTATTTTCTTTAACAGCAGATCGATGGATCTCTCCGCCGTGGTTTCTTCCGTAAAGACATTTTTGATCAGGTTGCGGGTATAATAGTCGTACTCGTAAGGGGAGGGGATGCAGTCGTTGGGCGCCACCAAACGCGGATCCGGCTTATTCTCCAGCAACGCGTCGGCCAATCTTACCATTTTCTTGATCACAGAGGTCATTTCCTTGGAGTTGACTCCGCACTTTACGATATAAGCGTACTGCGAATACATCTCCACGCCGGGATTTTCTTCATTCATCGCGGTGATGGCCGGGATCCCCAATCTCTCTGAAACGATCTTGCACATGGCGCCGCAGGAGGGGCCGTATCTTCCTGCCGCGAAAGCCGGACCCGCGATAAAGAGGTCGGGCTTGAATTGTTCGATCATGCGGAATCCTTCTTCCGCATTTTTTTCAAAATCTCCGGCGAAGAAGTTGTCTCCGCAGACAAGAGTCGCGACGACTTCTCCCCGTTCGCCCAGTTCTCTCTGCAGCGCTACGCCCGGGCCAACGGGCTTCTCGTGCAGAGCGAATCCCACGTCCGCGTATTCCTCTCCGCCGATCCCCGCGAAGAATTGATTGATATAATGGACCACTCTCAATTTCTGTAACATTCGTATTCCTCCTTGCTCTACGCAGCATTCCACTTAGTATTCCATTGCTCTGACTTTGGTTCTGCCGAGAAAATCCGTGTAACCGGCCACAAAGATGGCTTCGATCTTTAGATCTACGGAACCAAGGGGAGTATTGCAGCTCGTCGCCCGCCATGAGCTGGCAAACGAATCCGGCGAGGCTCCCAACAGGTTTTTGTATTCAAAATGGATGTCCACCGGCGCGAAATAGGTAAAGCCCGCGATGATCAGATTCAGCGATTCATCCGCATACACAAGGTTATCCGCCAGTTTGCCCACGTCGGTAAAAGAGGTGATGTGCATGGAGGTGGACACGCCTAACTTTTCGCACTCGATGGCTACTAAAGCGGAGTCCAGATGAGCGGCGCCGCCGTGGAACTTCGTCAGTATGACGCCGTCCGCGTTCAAAACATCTTTGATCAGTTTTCCGGTCTGCTTTACGAAGAAGCCTCTGCGCACCTCGCTCATGGACAGAACGCCGATCACTACGCCGCAGAACACGATCTCCTTATTTTTATGTCTCTTGTAAAGCTCTTTGATGATCCCGTGATTCTGGTTGTCGTAGGTGCAGTAGGACTGGATGTGGACGCCGGACATGGCGCCGTCCAGGATCTCATTGGGATGAAGGATCGTGGGCGGCATCTCGGTCACCGTCTGTCCGTACAGAACTCTTGAAGGATCGTTTCCATAATCGTAGTGGGGCGCGTACACCTGATAGTAGTAGCAGATCCTGGGCAGGTCTTTCGTGTCTTCGTCCTGGGCGTACAGATCCAGATCGTACACCTCCGTATCGCTGACGGCCAGGTCCCCCGCGCGCTCGGCCAGATAGACCGCCGCCTTCATGCCGGCGATCCGCAGGACGTCCTCATGCTCGTTGTCCGTGAGGCCTTCCACGGTCTCCCCGCACATATACAAGATATTTTTGCTGGAATACTCGGTCAGTCTGGCGCCTGTGCCGCCGGTGTCAAAGAACTTCTGGACCGTTCTTCCCTTGCCGGGCGTAGCGTTGCACACCACCACGATGACGTCGTCCAGAGAACGGGTCACGCCCTTGCCTGCGGTCTCGATCTTTCCCACAAATCCCGGAAAGTTTTCCCCGCCGTCCAGCTTGCATCTTGGCTGTATGACGTCGATCACGTTTACAAACCGCGTGTCGTCGTTGTCTTTGTCGATCACCCGAATATCCAGGGAGACCAATTTGTCATCTTCACACAGATGCGCTCTTAATTCTTCGATATTTACGTACAGATTTTCCTTTTCCGCACAAGTTTTTTCACCTGCAATCAAGTAATCTACTTTCATGCTTTGCATTTCAAGTCTCATAAACTTCTCCTTTTATAATTCAGCTGAGATTGATAAGGACCGGTCCGGCCAGATGAAGCCGGACTCGTATTCCGGAATTCACTATGCGTTTACGCGGAGAGCGTACTCTGTTCGTTCTTCTCCTTTCTCGCCTTTATAAACTGAGGTACGATGATGATCCCGGCTAAGACCATACCTATGGCGCCCGACACCAGTCCCGGCTTGATCAGCAGGATCGCCCCTGCAAAGATCAGGATCCGGCCCAGTATGTTGATCTCGCTTTTGTAGAATCCTTCGATGGACATGGCCATAAACATGGTGGCGAATATCACCAGCACCGTGGCAAGGATGATGCTGGGTATGCTTCCGATGCCCAAGATCTCAGGATTGTACAAGAATATGAACGGTATGATATAGCCCGGTATTCCTACCTTCCAGGCCGAGAATCCCAGCTTCATGGGATTGTCCTGCACCACGCTGGCCGCCGCGTAAGAAGCGACTGCCACCGGAGGCGTAATGGCGGACAAGATCCCAAAATAGAAGGTAAACATATGGGCGGCGATGGCGGGCACATCCATTTGGATCAGCGCGGGGGCCACCAGCACGCTCAGTATGATATACACAGAGGACGTGGTCATTCCCATGCCTAATATGAGGCCCGCGATCATGGTGATGATCAGCAGAAGAGCCATGTTTCCGCCCGACAGCATCAGCAGCAGGGAAGAGATCCGGATGCCCAGTCCGGTCAGGGACAGCATGGCGATCATGATGCCTGCCAGAGAACAGATCAGCGCCACCTGCAAAGCGTCATAGGCGCCTTTTTCAAAGGTGTCCAATATCTTTTTCAGACTCATTCTGGTCGACTTTTTGACCTGGGCGACGGCGATCAGGCTGACGATGGACCAGAAGCCCGCCTTGGCCGGCGACCATTTGACCACAGCCAGCAAAATGATCAGCAGGATCAGCGGAAAAGCCAGATAGAAATCGCTTTTCAGCACTTTTTTCCAGTCCGGAACATGTTCCATGGGCTTGATGTTGAGCCGGTTGGACCGCATACCGATGGCAAAAAAGATGGCCAGGTAATACAGGACCGCCGGGATCGCCGCCGCGCCCACTACCGTCACATAAGGCACGCCCAGAGTCTCCGCCATGATAAACGCGGCGGCTCCCATGATAGGCGGCATCAGCTGTCCGCCGGTACCGGCTACAGACAGAATAGAGCCGGCAAACCGCTTGTCGTAGCCAGATTCCGTCATCATAGGCACTGTGAGGGGACCTACCGCCATGATGTTCGCCACAGCGCTTCCGGATACCATCCCGAACAAGCCGCTGGATATGGTGGAGACCATAGCGCTTCCGCCCCGTTTTTTACCCACCAGACCGGCGGCCAGGTCGATAAAAAACTTGCCTGCTCCGGAGCTTTCCAAAAACGAACCAAACAGAATAAATACAAAAATATATGTGGCGGAAATTCCCAGAATGGAACTGTAGATCCCTTCTGTTTCCATGAACAGCATGGACACGATGCGGGTGACGCTGTAGCCTTTATTTCCGATGATCTCCGGCAGCATATTTCCGAAATACGCGTACAGCACAAACGCGATGGCCACCAGGGGAAGGGCCAGCCCGGTGGTCCTCCTGGTCCCGTCGACCACAGCGATAGTCATCACCAGACCCAGCAGAATATCCAGAGTCTGCGGATAAACGACCATCAGCGTCATCCGTTCCCAGGTAAAAAACACGTATACGCTGGCCACGGCCGCCAGAACGATCATGATGATGCACACTGCTTTTTTTACTACGTTGTTCTGCTTAAAGTAGCTCTGCATATAGACCAATATGACAGCAAGGCCCAAATGCACGCATCGCTGCTGCATGGTGGGCAGCGCCCCCACCGCCGCGGTAATAATGTGAAACAGCGACATGGCGATGGCGATGTATCGCATTAATTTTCTCATATAGAGATCAAAACTACTGGTATTGGGTGCATCCATTGCGCCTCACTCCTTTTTACATGATTTCGTCATAATACCGCTTTGCTCCCGGATGGAAAGGCACTATATTCTTTTTGTAGAGATTGATCGTATTTTCCGCATTCCACTCTGCCCCGTCTTTATGTACCAGCGCCAGCTCATCTACGTTTTCGTTGAGAGTCTTGGTGATCTCATAGACCAGATCGTCGTCCAGATTCATATTGGCGGCCAGCAGCACGTCCACCGTCATCAGATTGACCGGTTCTGTCTGATTTTTGTAAGTGTTGGGCTCTATGGTGATCAGATCAAAATATTTGTCTTTGTCCATATAGGGCTTCAGCAGGTCCGCGTCGATATCTAAGAATTTTACATCTTTGGACGTGGTCAGATCGGTCAATCCCGCCATAGGCACGCCTCCGGCCACGAAGATGGCGTCTACCACGCCGTCCTTCAAAGCGTCGATGTTCTCTGCATGGGAAGCGGGCGTTTCTTTCAGCGTGCTCACATCTACTCCATAGGCCTCATAAAGCATATCGATCATGGGGGTAGAGCTTCCGGTCAGGGTGGGCTTGCCTATCCTTTTTCCATTGAGATCTGCAAAAGTCTCTATGCCGCTGTTGGCCGCGGTCACGCAGTACAGAACAAACTTATGTCCGCTCTGGATCACTCCCAGATTATCCAATGGAACGGGATAGCCTCTGTCTTCCCTGCCTTCCACTGCGGATACCAGCTGTTCCAGACCGCCCATTCCGATGGTGTCAGGATTCTCGGAGGCTAAACTGAAATTGATCGTCCCGTTCGTCGCCTCGTTATTTACGGTGAGTCCATCTATCTTCTCGCTCAATATCTGGCTCTGCCCGGTAGCGATATAATAATAGGTGCCCGCGCTGCTGCCGGAGGCGATGACCAAAGTATTCGGCTTGACTTTCTCTCCTGTCTCCCCGCCGGAGCCCTGGCCGCCACCGCCGCCGCCACAGCCTGTGGCGAGCATACTCAGAACTAAAATCAGAATCAATGCACTTATATATCTCGTCTTTTTAAGTCTCATTTTCTCCTCCTGTTATCTGTCTGATAAATAAAATTATAGCTTTCCTTTTGATCCTGTCCCTTGCCGGCACAACTGTCAGCGCCATTTTCAGCCCATAGCGTCACCTCTCTTTTCCGTCGGATCGCCCGACTATACCGTCTTTTAATGCAAATCGCATGCCGCATTCAGGAACCTGCAGGGGTGGCGTTATCGCCGGCCGAATCAAAGAATATCCCCTGCCATTGAAAAATAAATGGTGCCGCGGGCCTGAAAAGAGTGATATTATTTTGAATTTTCATTGATTTTTTCTATATGAGAGGGGGTTAAAGAAAGGGCAGGGAAAAAGAGCTTGTGTCAAAAATGAAACAAAGAAAAGATTTTAATGAGAAAATTTCCCGAAAATCGGTAATTTCTGAGAAAAGCCAGGCGTAGTTTCATTTATGGAACATGTTTTATAAATGAAACACACAGAGGGGAGGGCGTGGGCATGGCAGTACGGACAGAGGCGGGCGGGGCCGCGCAGATAGGGGGCGGGGAGGAGGGACCGTTGAACTTCGGAATCACCGGGTCGTGGGATAGCGGGGCCGCAGGGCATTTGCCTGGGGATAGGATGGCGGGGCCGCAGGGAAATTGCGGGGGGATAGGATTAGCCGGGCCGCGGGGGCACTCGGCGAGGGGTTGCCGGCCGCGGGGATCGTTTGGCTGGGAGCTCTCGTCCGGCACCGGAATAGCGAAATAGGTGAAAAGAGCAAAAAAAATTAAAAATCACCGAAAACGGGGTGAAAATACGCGATTATTTTCAAATATTTTCCATAAAATAGGTGAGATCCTTGAAAAACATTGATTCTCACCTATTTGACAGCTCTTTTTCGGTGAAAAGGAGAAAAAAGTCTGGATTTTACCCATTTACGCCTGAGATCATGACTCCACAGGGCGGTGACAGCCCCCGGGGACCGGAGATTCATCAGGGAGCGGCGGCCCGACAGGGAGGGGGATCCTCACGGTACTTCGAGGATCGTCTGGAACCCCAGAGAACCCCAGAGATCCCCAGCCCCCCGGTGATCACCGATTGAGAGCAGGGATAAAATCCGTTTTTCGCAGCAGGATCCTGTCGAAGGTATGACCATAACCGCTTTCGGGAAAGTCCATATGGAAGATCTCGCCGGCAAGCGCGGCTGTCTGCGGATCTGCGCAGATGACGATACTGGTTTTCGTTTTCAGATCCACACCGTTGAACATACAGTACTTCAGTCCCTGCTCCTCTGCGATCTGACGAAGGATGGACGGGATCTCATGAATGGCAATGTGCGCCTGAAGATCATAGATCTCAAGCTGCGAGATCCCTACGTCTGCCCGTTTCGTCTCGAATTTTTTAAAATCTGACAGCAGCGCTGCGTGCAGGCCCTGCTGCAGGACAGCGGCTCTTTTCGCAAACATAGCTGCCACGCTCTTGTCGGGCAGGGGATACAGATCGGTGATCTTCTGAAACATTTTTGCGTCGAAATCCGATGTGGACGGCGCTGAGAAGTTCAGGGTATTCGACAATATGGCAAATCCCAGCATGGTCAGCATATTCTTTTTCAGGCAGCCGCGGTCAAAATACATTTCTGCGACGATGGAAGCCGCCGCGCCGATGGGCCTGTTGTCCACAAAGGCGTTCTCAAATAAATGGTCGTCGCCGCCGGAATGATGGTCGACCACAAGGCGCACCTTGTGAAAGGGAAAGTCCTCAGGCAGCTGGGATCTGTGGTGGGTATCCACCACAACGACGGAAGACGCGTCCTCTGCACAGAACGGGACTGGGGCAAAATCGATCCCTGCATAGTTTAATACAAATGCAGTTTCCTCATTGATATTGCCCAGAAGGACCGGATCATAGCGCTGGTTTTCCGAGACGGTCAGCAGCTCGGCCAGCGCGATGGAACAGGCTGCCCCGTCGGTATCCGGATTTCTGTACGAGATCACGTAATTTCGGGTATTATTCATAAAAAACTCGCTCCTTTCCGGTAAGGCCCGGCGTTTCTGCGTCGATGGTGCATATGCGGCCGGCGGGATATTCGGACGGGCCACAGGGACCTGTTTTTATGGCCGGGATCCCCCGTTCGCGAAGAATGATCGCAAAATGACATAACAAGGAACCGTCTTCAAAGAGAAATCCGATCTGATCGGATCTGTGGTTCTCCAGCAGCGTCAGCAGCGAAATATCAGGGCCTCTGCAGAGGAAGATCGTGGCGGCTCCGGGATCCTGCGCCTGCTGCCTGCCGTCGTGCAGATGCATGTTCAGAGATTCTGAACCGGCCGCCGGCTCCGTCACACGGACCACCGTTCCGCGGATCCGTCCCCTGGATATGATACCATCTGAAATGTCGGAAGCTGCAATATGGACAGTGGATCCGGCGGAACCGGCTCTGGCAAAATCGATCAGATAAGGTTCGATCCCGGCGCCGCCGCTGCTCAAAACGCCGAACTCGATCACCGAGGACTGGTCGGTCAGCAGAGGGGAAAAATATCGGATCAGCCGGGTCAGATCGCTGTCTTTCAGCGTGACGCGGGCATCTGCCCCGGCCCCGCGCCGGCAGTACAGTACATGGCCCTCGATGATTTTGTACCAGGCGTTCTGTTCGGTTTCCCGGCGGGAGACGACCGTGCCTTTCCCGTCAAGAACGTACTGACTGGTGGGAACCACGCCTTTTGTGAGAAAATGGCCCCGGGTGATCTCGATCAGATACCCGTTGCGTATTTTTTGCAGAATGCCGGTGTATAAGGGATCGTAGATCTCCTGTATGATCACCGCTCCCACCCAATACTCCCGGGAGATGAGATCTGCGAAGGCGTCCAGGCACTCCGTCAGGCTCCTGTAATCAGGAAACGAATGGATCTCATAGCCGCCGCAGCCGGGCGTGCCGGCAGAGATATCTCTTTCATCCCCCACAAAGGAGCGGACTACTTTATTTGACAATTTATGAGGATAGATCACCACCGCGCTGAAGCCCCGGCACGCAGGTGACCGATCCGGCGCCGCCGGCGCCGCGCAGTCCGGACGGCTGCTGTTATGGACATACACATAGGCGTCAGAGATCGCGATCTTATTTTTTTCGGCCTGCAGCCGCAGGCAAACTTTGTCGTGAGCCGTCAGCTGCCGCGGCGCCCACAGGCTGTCCCGGCTGACCCGCGAAAGAGACGGAGCTATTTTTGTGATGCTGGTCAGAGGGCGGCACTGGAGATAAAACAGTTCGGTTCCTTTTATGGCCCATTCCACATCCACCGGGAAGTGAAGCTGCTCCTCAAGCCTTTTTACCTCCCGGCAGAGAGTTTCAAGAAGCTCCGGCGAGATAGCGCAGGGGGCCTCAAAGGAAAAATGACCGTCCCTGATCTGTATGGACATATCCTGTCCGGGGCAAGCGCCCGACACCAGCGTTTCTCCCATGCCGCTGACATAAGAGAGCAGCATTTCCGACTTACTGTACGTCAGCGGATTTGATGAGAAAATCACACCGGAGAGATCGGCGTCGATCTTTTGCTGGACGATGACGCCCATTTCAGCGCCGCTTCGCTCAGTGGTCAGATCTGTTATGACACTTCGCATGCGATCCAGAACTCCGGTGAAAGACATGGATCCGATCACCGTTTTGAAATGACCTGCTTTGCTCTCAGAGAAACCATCCTCCACCGTGGACGAGGACCGAACAGCCACAGAATAACGGCCGTTCTCTCCCAGAGCAGCCAGACGCCGGCTGAAGGCGCGAAGAAATTCCTCGTTGTCCAGCTGGCTCGCGTCCCCGCAGGCTTCGATCAATATGCTTTTGGGAATTCTGAGACCATGGCGGACCAAAACAGATAATCCTGCCGCCTTTCCGCCGAAAATCTGATCGGTAATACCTCTGTCTTCAGGAGCCGCTATTTTTAACAATGCGTGTCCTCCTCTCCGTTCACAGCCATCTGCCGCAGCCGTTCATCGATTCCGCGGCCCGTTACATATTGATAAACGAATTTGGGTACGAGATGCTTCCAGGGCTGGCCTGTTATGATACGTCTGCGGACTTCCGCTCCGCTGGCGACTTTTTCCTCATTCGTTCTCTGCCACATTACCTCCACCGAACATCCCAGCCGTTCCAGACACGCTTTTTTCTCTAAACTCCACGCGTCGTACAGCGTCATATAATACTTTGCGTCCCGGGGAACATAATTGAAGAGAAGCTCCGGACAGTTGATCGGAAACGGGACAATATCAAAGCTGTCGACGGAGACGCCATATTCCAGCATGGAGCCCTTTATCATCTCCAGGCGTTCAAAATAGGTCAGCGGATTTGAGATCGCTTCCGAACGATGAGGATTGGCGCTTGAGTATCTGGTCACGGAAGGGTCGGGATTTGATATGCCGATCACTAAATGTCCGCATCTCTCAACGGCGGCGAGGAGATATTCCATATGGCCGATATGGAGCATCTGAAATCTTCCGTGGATCACGCCTGTAGAATCTGTCATCTTTCTCCCTCCCGAGCGATCAAAGCTCCAGTGTTGACAAGTCCTTTGAGTGGTTCCAGATATGGTCGTATAAATATTGGAACGCCATGTACAAGGACCAAAAATGACGTATATTTCCAGTGGAAAGTTCCGGTTCCTCATTTTTAACGATGAGATGCGGCGCGTCCCAGCCGTAGTGAGTGGCCTCATACTCTGAGAATTCGAATTTATATCTGGAAACGGTGACATAGGAATTATCCACAAACTGAAGCCGAAAACTTGGCAGCGAATCATAAAGCCTTACCTTCAGACAGGGATATTTTGAAGCCAGCTCCTTAAATTTTGGATAGGATTCATCGCTCAGCCTGTCCCTTCTCAGGCTCTTTAACTTCTGCCAGCCGTCCCCCCGCGGATTGATCAGCAAAAACTTCACTTCCCCCTGCGCGGCGGATACTTTTTGCAGCATGCGCTCGAACTGAACGAGTACAGGAGGGTCATTGACCCATTTTGAACCGGCCACTCCCATAAAATACAGCGTCTTTTTAATATTGGACGTACATGTAATGGGTGCAAAGAGCGTGTCGGTGAGTTTTTCCGTACAGTTTACCATCCCCAAAAGATCCAGCCGCGCGTGAAGATCCCGGTGAGCTGTGAGATCCTCGTGGGAGACGATATTCATCTCTCTCAATATGTCTTCGATCTCCGCATGCTTTTTTTCTTTGCGGTTAAACCACAGGTAGATCGACAAAAGTACGATAACATTGACCGTAAAAATAGCGAGCATGCCCCAGTTGCCGAGAGCGAACACCTGAGTCAGAACAAAGGTGAGAATACACTCGATGACAGCGGAGAGAAAAATTACAATTAATTCCCTTGGTTTCATAAGACCACCTTCTTTTGTCAGATAGTAACGTTCCGTCTTTTCATAATTATAGCAGTTTTGCAAAATCTGATCTACAATATTTGAAACAATCTGACAATTATTTCAGGAAAAATCGCTGGACAACATGGGAAATAACCCCCTTTCCCGTGGAATAGGGGGTTATGCGAAGATTGAGAAGAGCTACTCCCATTTGAAACATTTAAGGGATATGGAAATACAAAAGAGGGCGATGACAGACATGATGATCAGCGGGATCAGCATGTCATCGGCCGATGATCCCAGAGATGCGGCTTTCAATAACTTTATTCCATGTGTCAGCGGCAAAATATCCGCTATTTTTTGAAGTGATGCCGGCATTACCTCATAGGGCAGCGTGGCCCCTGAAAATATCAGCATAGGAAAATATAAGATGCTTGCCATTACGCCAGCCGCTTTCGTATTGGGGGCTACACCGCCTACCATCATGCCGATACTGAACATGGATACGACCATCAAAAGGTAGCCGCCGAAAAAGACTGGAAGCGTCCCGTGGAATTGACAGCCAAAGAAGAGGACGGCCGCAAAGTATAAAAGCAGGAGAGAGACAACCGCATATAGGGTGTAGATCGTCACCTGCACCAGCAGGATCATTGAGGGGTCAACGGGCGTGACCTGATAACGCTTCAATATGCCTTTGCCCCGGTAGTCTGAAACCACTAAAGGCAGCCCCATAACGCCGCCGGCGCAAATAGAAATCGCGGCCAGCGCGCCGAACGATTGTTCCAAAAAGGTGTGATCCGCCCCCTCATAGGCGGGTCTATCTCCATATAGTATACCGAGAATGACCAGCACCACAAGCGGAAGACAAATTGCAAATATGAACATATCCAGACCCCGCAGTGACAATTTCAGTTCCGTCTTCAGCATTGTTTTAAAAGTTTTCATCGGTCTGTCCCTCCTCGTCCGTATACCAAAGGTAAGCATCCTCGAAGCTGTGGCAAGGGCTGGCCTTGACTGCTTCAGAAATCGTTCCGAGAAACGCGATCTTTCCTTTTTTTAAAATACAGATCTGATCGCATAGAGCTTTGACTTCATCCATGAAATGAGACGTTAAAAAGATAGTCAGGCCTTTTTCCTTTAGGCCGGAAAGGATCTTCCAAACTTCCCGCCGCACTTTAGCGTCAAGCCCGGTGGTCAGTTCGTCCAGAAAAACGACTTTCGGTCCGGGGATGAGCGCGAGGACAATAAACAGCCGCTGCCTTTGTCCACCGGATAGATCCCTGACAAGACTTTTTAGCTTGTGGGCGATCCCGAACCTTGCCAGCAGATCATTGGGATCGGCGGGGTCGCGATAAAGCGACGCGGTAACTTCGCAAAGTTCCGCTACGGTGATCTGGTCTTGATAGTTCGTTTCCTGAAATTGAACGCCCACTTTTTCAAACAGCTTTTTACGATCGGTCAACGGGTTCATTCCCAAAACGGAAATTTTACCGCCGTCAGCTTTTTTCGTTCCCAAAATGCACTCGATGATTGTGCTTTTGCCCGCTCCGTTGGCTCCAAGCAGCCCGAACACAGTGCCGCTTGTTACTGATAAATTGATGTTGTCCGCTGCAAGCAGCCTGCCATAAGATTTTGAAAGCTGCTCCACTCTGACTGCATCCTGCATAGATCCACCTCCTTGTTTTAATACAAAAAGAATACCACCAAAGAAAACCCTGGTGGTAAAGTGGAGAGTCTATGAAAAGGTGATCTTCATCCTTTGCAGCATACAAATCATTTGTCCGGCATTCTCTTCTGCAGCTGTCAAAGAGGTGATGAGCTTATCGCATACCGCAATGATCGTATCATCCGATGGAGTATCCAATGCCGCTTTTATATCCACATTCGGATCTTGTGACAACTGGGAAAGGAGCCCTAAAATTGCCGACAAACTGTAATTCGCACACCGCAGAGAGCGGATAACTTTTAAGATCTGTATATCTTTGGCCGTATACACACGATAACCATTTTGCTTTCGTTTGACGGTCAGTAAACCATTCATTTCCCAATTCCGCAGAGTGTCCATGGAAATGTTAAGGTATTTGGACACCTCTTTCCTTTTGAAAAAGGATCCGTTTTCCTGTACGGCGCCGGATAAAATCTGCTCTGCGATCTCGATTGCTTCCTCTGCGTTGTCGCGTTCTTTCCGAATTTGAGTTCTATATTCTTGTGCCAGCGCCAGCGCCGTGTCAAAATCGCCCGCCGCCGAGCTTTTCACCACCTGGACAATTTTCTTTCGCAGGCCATTTTGCAGCACTTCAACTTGAAAGGCAAGGCGTGCAAGCCTGAATTGCTCGACGTGAAAATCCGTGAATACACGGTAGCCGTTGGGCCGGCGTTCCGGCTTTGGAATAAGCTTTAATTCCTCATATAGCCGGACAGTGTTTGGGTGTATCCCGATCACCGCGGCTATTTCAGCGGTTTTGTATGTGTTCATTGAACATCCCTCCTGCATACAACTATATTACCATAGGCCGAAAGTCTGGTGTTATAGTGTAGGGTCTGCAATGTCAGATATAACAGCATCTTTGGATGAAAAACGTGTACCTTGCGAGTGCAGAGCAGCAAAGCTGTCCGTAAAAAATGCCCGCTAGCCCAAAAAAGGGGCGCCCGGTGCGGACAGGCTTAAAATTCTGTTGTTGCCCGGTTGGAATGTTTGGATGTGAAAACAGACCTGTCTTTTATCTTTCAATAAAAAACAGGTCTGTTTTGCATGGTGCCCCCGAGGCGATTCGAACACCCGACGCACGGTTTAGGAAACCGACGCTCTATCCCCTGAGCTACGGAGGCAGATTTGTGCGATGGCGTCTGCCATCGATCTGAGTGGATAAGATCCACTTTTATATTATAATGCTAAAGGGTATGTTTTCGCAAGCTGTATTTTGGAAATGGGGATCGATTTTCCTTGTGCAGACCGGATATTCCGCCATTCGAAGGGAATGTTTTCCTTCGAATGGCGAAGTGCATATCATACTTTTGAAATGAAGGATTCGGGGTGGAGGGCGGTGCCAGCGCTGAAACATCCATTTTCGGGGCGGTTCAGTCCTCCCGGTCCATTTTGAACCGGTAATACAGCGCATAAAATTGAATGAAGAGGTAGGCGGCCACGAAGGTGAGCAGGATGCTGAGGGAAGCGTTCATCAGTCCGTAGACCAGCATGAGGGCGCCGAAAACATATGTCATCATGTCGAATGCCTTTGCTTTGGACGCGTTCATGTGCTGCACGTTTCTCTCGTCGTTCAGCTCGATATCCAGCTGCTTTGCCATCTCGGGATCCTTCTCCCGGGCCTTTTTGCTGAGCAGATCGCCCAGTCCATGACCAAAGGCGCCGCAGCCTACTCCGATACACAGATAGGGAAAGGTATGGGAGATCCAATAGGGGTCCGTGAAGGCTTTCAGCAGAAAAAAACCCAGTCCGAACAGCGCGATGCCTGCGGCGATTATCACATAACTCTTTGTATGTTTCATTTCAATTCCTCCTCGTAAATAAAAATGTCTTCTATGCTCATCTGAAAAAAACGGGCGATTTTGAAAGCGAGAAGGATAGATGGGTTGTAGCGCCCATTCTCCAGCGAACCGATGGTCTGCCGTGAGACTTCCAAAGCGGCGGCCAGCTCTTCCTGTTTGATCCCCCTGGCTTTTCTGATTTCTTCTAAGCGGTTTTTCACAGCCGTTCTCCTTTCGATGGAAAGTCTGCTTTCCATACTTGAATTATAGCACGCTGCCCTGAAATGTCAAGCAAGCTTTCCATAAAAAATAAAAAGACCAGAGGTAGTTCTGCACGTCGTGGCAACTTTTCGTTGGCCAGTGCGCAGGGTGGGGGTGCGGAGCAGCCAGCCAGAACCGCTGCGCTGGCCGCCGCGGACGCCGTGGGCCGGCGCTTCCAGCCGGCGGGCTGACGACTGATCAAAAACCATAATGAAACAGGAAACGCCCCCACACACAGCTCCGATTTGCTGTGAATGGCGGCGTTTTTCTGTCAGTCATTGATCATTTGAGTCGGCAGGGGCTTTTTTCCGCTCCGGCAGCTGGGCAATGATCACAGCGGCCAGCATGAGGACGCATCCGACGCTTTCCCGGGCCGTCAGGCGTTCGCCCAGGATCAGGAAACCGCCCAGAGCGCTGAAGGCCGCTTCCATGCTGAGGATGAGTGCCGCTACGGTGGGATCTGCGTATTTTTGAGCCACCGCCTGCACGGAGTAAGCAAAGCCTACGGAGACAAATCCCACATAGATCAGTATGGGCGCGCAGTCAAGAATATCGGGCCAGACGGGATGTTCCAGAAGCAGCATGGCGAAAAAGGAGAACACGGCCACGCAGCCCAGCTGAATGACGGAAAACCACAGTGGATCTACCCGTCTCGAATAGTGGGCGATGATCCAGATCTGTCCCGCGTAGAATAGGGTGCTGCCCAGAATGATAAAATCAGAGGGGGCGATGGTGAATCCCTCCTTGATGCACAGGAGGTAGAGACCGGCCAGCCCCAGGATCACCGCCAGCCACACGGCCTTCGGCGGGATCTGGCGGAACAGCAGCCCGATCAGGGGAACGATCACGATATAAAGTGCGGTGATAAAGCCTGTTTTTCCGGCGGAGGTATCTACCAGCGCGACCTGCTGCAGCCCTACGGCGAAGAAGACGGTTAGCCCGCAGAGCAGGCCGCCGGTCCACAGCTCTTTCGTAAAGATGGGAGCTGGAGTCTCCCCGGATTCCCGCATTCGGTCCGCCTCTTTTTTGTGGAACATGCAGACGGCGGGAATGAGCACGGCCACGCCCAGAGAGAAGCGGACGGTGCAGAAGGTAAAGGGCTCGATATAGCTCATGCCCATTCGTTGGGCTACCATGGAGAAGCCCCAGATGAGCGCAATAAGCAGCAGCGCCAGATTAGCGGCGACGCGCTTTTTTTTTATTTTATCTTCCAATTGATTGACCTTCCTGTTCTGACTCTGCCGGCCGGTTCGGGCTTTTGCCTCACCGGCGAGTCTTCTGATCCCGTGTTCGTCGGTGCGTCAAAGTTTTTTCAGAGCGGTCCTGATTGTAATAATAGGGCCGGTGAAAAACCAACTGTAATGGCCGGAGGGGGCCTCCTACAGAAATTCCTTGACCATGATAAACACGGCGTTGTTGTCGTAAAGGCTTTCGGCGATCTTTGACTCGTGCAGGGAATCCAGGAAAAAGGTCCCGGAAGAAAGTTCGGTCACGGGAACGAGAATGGCGAGAAGAATGAATACGACGACGATCCCCTTCACACCGCCGAACACCGCTCCGAAGATCCCGTCAAACCAGCCTGTGATCCCGTCGTTGTCCTTCTTGCTGAACAGAGAGATCAGCAGCCAGAAAATAAATTTGATGGCTGCAATAACGATGAGAAAACCGACGATGTTGAACAGCAGGTCGGTGATGCTGCCTGCCACGGAATCCGCCACCGCGTCGGAAGCGGCCTGAAAGGCCTGGACCAGAATATCCGGGATGCGGCCGAAGGCCGTGCCGGCGCTGTCCGCCGCGGCGTCCCCCGCGCCTGCGGCCAGCTGTTCCGTGATGCTGGTATGCATGGTAGTGTAAAAGTCTGTCTTGTCCTTGAGAAATTCCACGACGGCCGGATACCAGGCGAAACTCAGTACAATGGCCAGCAGCCATCCCACCGTGTGAAGAAACGTGCGCATAAACCCCTGATTATATCCCAATACGGTTGAACCGAGGACGATGACAAGTATTGCAATGTCCATCCACATAGGTCTAACCCCCCTTCTTTTTGCATATATCTATATTACCAATTTATGCGGTGAAAAACAAGGGATTTCAAAGGGGGAGGCCATATGAACTACGGGAGATACAATCGGTCGGTGACGGTTCTTTCCGGTCAGGGGCGGGACTTTGCCGCAGCGGACGGACAGATCGCAGGATATCTAAAGGTAGAAACAGGGAACAACAAGGGCGCCATGCGCTGCAGTGTGGAAAATCTGCGCCCCTATCCAAAGGGCGATTATGTATACAAGCTGATTTTGTTTGGAAACCGGGGGGAGCGCACGATCCATTCAGTGGTGGGGACGGTGCCGGTGGGGCGAAGCGGCAACGGAGAGGGCTATTTCCGCTTCGATCCCAACGATGTGGACGGACGGGGAAACGACTATATGTGTTTCAGCACGGCGGTGGTGGCCGCTGTCTCCATGAAAAACGACAGAGAACCGCTGCATCCTGTTCTGAAGGGAAACACGGGCAATGAACCGGAAGCCCGGCCTCTGGCCGCGTCGGTAAACAGAAGCGGATCGCAGGAGCGGAATGGGACGGACGGCGGGGGACCGCAGGAACGGAACGGGACCGATGAAGGGGGAGGCGAAAAAGACGCCGCCGGCGCCATGCCGGACCGGGCGGAACAGGCGCCGGAAGCCGTACACGGGGAAGAGGGGGAGAAAGAAGAAATAAATGGGTGGAAGACGCCCGAGGCGCTGAAGGATCGGATCCATGAGGAGCGGAAACAAGACGTCAAACCCGGGGGCCGCTGTTTCAACGGCTTTTATAATGAATACATTCTTCACGCCTGCGCCCACACCTGTCAGGTGGCGGAATATTATGAGGAAGTAAAACCTTTCGCGGAGGACCGGACGGGGGCGCGGTGGAAAAAGATCATGAACATTATGAACCTGCCGCTGGTCTCCCCGGGAGCGCATTATTTCGCCAGTCTATATCACCATTACATTTTCGGGGCGCGGCCCGACCAGCGGGGCTACGCGTCCTGCTATTTTTTCGGCATACCGGGCAGGAAGATGGATGCGGAACAGCCGGACGGCGGCCGGTCCGGATTTGTCTTCTGGCAGCCGGTGAAGGGCGCTGAGAACCAGAAGAATCCCTACGGTTACTGGATCGTGGAAATTGACGGACGAACAGGAGATATTCGTGAGGTTACCATTGAAATGGCGGCGGAAGTGTGATAACATAATAAAGCTAGTCTGAATTATTGGGATCAAATGATGGAAATTCATGGATATTAACGAAGGCGAAAAGCGTGCGTCAGAGCATGCGGATTTTATGAAACTTGCTCTTGAGGAAGCGCGGAAAGCGTACGACATGGGGGAGGTCCCTGTAGGGGCGGTCATCGTCAGAGACGGCGAAATTGTGGGAAGGGGACACAATCTCACCCACACGGTCAAGGACCCGACGGCCCACGCGGAGATCATCGCTCTGAGGGATGCGGCGCGGACGCTGGGAGGCTGGCGCCTGCCTGGATGCACGATGTACGTCACCACGGAGCCCTGTTCCATGTGCGCGGGAGCTATTGTTTTGTCCAGAATGCCCAGGCTTTTCATTGGGACGATGGACCCCAAAGCCGGAGCCTGCGGTTCTGTATATAACATCGTCGCGGATAGCCGCCTGAATCACAGAGTGGAGACGGAGACCGGACTGCTCGCAGAGGAGTGCGGACAGTTGATGAAAGAATTTTTCAGATCATTACGGAAGAAAAAACAATAAATTACGGAGGAAGATAAGGATTATGAAGAGACTGGGTGCCGTATTGAGCCTCGCAGTGGTCATCGCCATGCTGGCTTGTCCATTTGCCTACGCAGCCGGACTGTCGGTGGAGCACATTACCCCGAAGGACGGCGAGACGGGAAAGCAGCCGCAGAATATGGCGGTGAAGGTCAGATTCAACGAGAACGTGACCAGCGCGGAGGCGCAGAAGGAAAATGAAAACCGGTTCAAGGTCACGGACCCGGATGGAAAAGCGCAGGAGTACGTGACGATCTACGATGCGGAGAAGTATCCCAACGAGGTCTGGCTGATCCTTCAGAACGATCTGGTTTCCGACACGGAATATAAGATCACGATCGACAAGGGATTCTTGTCCAGCAGCGGCAAAGAGCTGGGCGCCGATTACGTCACCACCTTCTCGACCAGAAACGTAAAGACGGACAACAACATCAGCATGTTCATGACGCTGGGCATGTTCGTCATCATGATATTCGCTTCCACCGCTTCCGCGAAAAAGATGGCGAAGCAGCAGCAAGAGGAAGCCATCGCCAACAAAGAGGAAGCGCTGAACCCCTATAAGATCGCCAAGGAAAAGGGGATCTCCGTGGAGGAAGCCGTAGCCTACATCGAAAAAGAGAAGGCCAGGGCGGAGAAAAAGCGGAAGAAGTCCAGGACCGTCATCGACGACGATGATGAGGACGAGGACGACGAGGATGACCGGAACGACGGCGCGTACCGCGTAAAGGCGAGAAGGCCGATCTCGGCGGTAGGGGCTAAGACTCCGGACAGTATCGTCCGTAAAAACAAGAAAAAGAGAGCCGCCCGCAAAGCGGAAGAAGAACGCCGGCTGGCGGAGATGAGAGCCAGAAGCGCAGGTAAGAAAAAGAAGAAATAAGCGCTGAAAATGCCTGATACCAAAAAGCACTGCAGTGATTCTGCAGTGCTTTTTTATGCCCGGGTCCAGGGCGAAACAGCCCGCCTCTGCGGCGCCCACGTCTCCCGCAAAAAAACGAAACCCCCGCAGCCGAAGCCGCAGGGATCTCTATGAGATGAGAAAAGTCTTTTGTTATTTGTTGGGCGAGGGCGAAACGCTGTACAGGTGCTTCACACTGGAAAGTATAACGTTGGTCTGCGTCCTCTTGATACCGGAGATGCCTTTGATGCGGTTCATGAGATTCTCCAGGGTCGCCGTATTTCTCGTCGTGATCTTCAAAACATAATCGTATTCACCGGTCACATAATGGCATTCCAGGATCTCATCTTCAGCCCGGACGAATTCCAGGAAATCGCTGGTGAGATGAGGGTTTTCCAAACTGATATTCATGATGACGGACAGTTCTTTGTCCAGCGCCTGAGAGTTCAGGATGACCGTGTATTTCTCGATCACATTGGAGCTCTCCAGCTTTTTCAGACGTTCGCTGACAGCGGAGAGGGAAAGGTTGACCTTCTTGCTCAGCTCGGAAATGGAAACCCGTGAATTGGCCTGCAGCACTTCGAGAATTTTCACATCAATAATATCCAAATAATCACCGCCTCTTAATTTTCTTTAAAAACACAAACATATAACACATAAACTCAAACTTTATAGAAATAATACCAAAATAATTTAGATAAATCAAGTTAAAACATTAAAATAATTGTGTTTTTGAGTGTTTTTTTTCGGAATGCCCGCCGAAATATTTCGAAAAGAACAGCGTCTTTTCCTCTCCGGGCAAAAATTTGTCTGGAAGGCCATAAGAGAACGTGATTTTTTTTCCAGACTGTGGCGGCTGCGACGGCGGATGTGATATAATAGCCGCAAAGCGGCTATTATATGGATTCTGTGCGCGGCGGACGCCATGCGCGGATTGTATCACGATGGCCTGCGGCCAGTCGTGATACAATGGCCGCAAAGCGCCTGGGAAACCCGCCGGCGATTTTTAAATATCGGCGGAAAGAACGTGAAAAGGCGTTTACACGGTGCGGAAAAGCTTATAATATAGAAATGATCGAAATTGTGATTTTATATCTAAGGAGGAATATAAATGGCAGAGAATTTTATCCAGAACATCATCGATAAGGATCTGGAGAATCAGGTTTACGGAAATCGCGTTCACACCCGTTTTCCGCCGGAACCAAACGGATACCTGCACATTGGTCACGCCAAGTCCATCTGTCTGAACTTTACCACCGCGCAGAAGTACGGGGGAAAGTGCAACCTGCGCTTTGACGATACCAATCCGGTAAAGGAAGATACGGAATACGTGGAGTCCATCGAGGAGGACGTCAGATGGCTGGGGTTTGAGTGGGACGATCTGTTCTATGCTTCCTCCTATTTTGACAAGATGTACGAGTGCGCCGTAAAGCTGATCGAGAAAGGAAAAGCCTATGTCTGCGATCTGAGCGCGGAGGAGATCAAGGCGCATCGGGGCACCCTGAAGGAGCCGGGGAAGGAAAGTCCCTTCCGCGATCGGACTCCGGAAGAAAATATGGCTCTCTTTGAGGAGATGAAGGCCGGAAAATACAGGGACGGAGAAAAAGTGCTGCGGGCGAAGATCGATATGGCGTCGCCCAACATCAATATGAGAGATCCGGTCATTTATCGGATCGCCCACGCGTCTCATCACAATACGGGGGACAAGTGGTGCATCTATCCCATGTACGATTTTGCGCATCCCATCGAGGATGCTATCGAGGGGATCACGCACTCGATCTGTACGCTGGAATTTGAGGATCACCGTCCGCTCTACGACTGGGTGCTGGCGGAACTGGAGTGGGAGAACCCGCCCAAGCAGATCGAATTTGCCCGGCTGAACCTGACCAATACGGTGATGAGCAAACGCTACCTGAAAAGTTTTGTGGACGACGGAGTGGTGGAAGGCTGGGACGATCCCAGAATGCCCACGGTGGCCGGACTGCGCCGCCGCGGCTATACGCCGGAAGCCATCCGGGATTTCTGCGAGCGGATCGGCGTGGCGAAGGCCAACAGCATGGTGGAGATCTCCCTGCTGGAGCACTGTATCCGGGAAGATCTGAAGGCGAAGGTGGAGAGCCGCATGGTGGTCATGGATCCGCTGAAGGTGGTCATCACCAATTATCCGGAAGATCAGACGGAGGAGATGACCATCGAGAACAACAGGGAAAACGAGAGCCTGGGAGAACGCAGCGTGCCGTTTTCCAGAGAGCTTTATGTGGAGCGGGACGACTTTATGGAAGTGCCGGAAAAGAAATATTTCCGTCTGTTCCCCGGAAACGAGGTCCGTTTTAAGGGCGCTTATTTCCTGACCTGCCAGGAAGCGATCAAGGACGACGCGGGAAATGTGACGGAACTGCGCTGCACCTACGATCCGGAGACCAGAAGCGGCAGCGGTTTTGAGGGAAGAAAGGTCAAGGGCACCATCCACTGGGTGGACGCGAAAACTGCTCAAAAGATCACGGTCCGCACTTACAGCTATCTGATGGTGGAGGATGAAAACGGCGAGAATGTGATGAATCCCCATTCCGTCAGCGTGAAGGAAGCCTGGGCGGAGCCCTCCGTGGCCGGCGCAAAGGCGGGCGAACGATTCCAGTTCTTCCGTCACGGATATTATATTGCAGATGAGAGACTGACTACGGACAGTGAAAAGGTATTTAACCAGATCGTTGACCTGAAGAGCTCCTGGAAGAAGTAGAGGTATATAAAAAGAAATGCACGCCAGCCGCAAAATGAAATTACTCGCTAACCTTATGCTTATTGTCTCCGCGGCCATCTGGGGAGGAAATTTCGTCGCCCAGCGGGTGGCGGCGGAGTACGTGGGACCGTTTTCCTTTGTGGCCGCCCGGTTTTTGCTGGGCAGCTGTTCCCTGATCCCGCTGATCCTGTACCGGAATTACCAGGCGAAGAAGTGGCCCGGAGCCGCCTCGGCAGTGGCCGCAGAGATGGAGAGCAGAAAGCCTATCAGAGGCAGACAGTTTCTCGCCACGGTTGCGTTCTGCGGCCTGATTAACGGCGCCGGCACCGTCATGGTCCAGATCGGTCTGGCCCATACTACGGCCAGCAAAGCCGGATTTCTGACCGCGATCTACATTGTGTTTGTGCCCATTCTGGGGATGTTCCTATTTCACAAAAAGACCAGTCTGTTTACCTGGGTGGGCGTGATCCTGACCATGGGAGGGCTGTATCTGCTCTGCGCGCCGGGGCTGTCCGGCGGACTGGTCATTCAGGGAGGCGATCTGATCATTTTGCTGAGCACGTTGTTCTTTGCTCTGCATATTCATCTGATCGCCTGCATCTCGCCCCGGGTGGACGGCATCAAGTTCGTCTGCGGAGAGTTTTTCTTCTCGGGCAGTCTCTTTACGATCATCGCGCTGGTGCAGGAAGACGGGATCATCAGCGGACTGATGAACTGCGTCTGGGTTCTGCTCTACGCCGGGATCATGGCGGTGGGCGTGGGCTATTCGCTGCAGGTGACGGCGCAGAGGTATACCGATCCCACGGTGGCGGCGCTTCTCATGAGTCTGGAAGCGGTGTTCAGCGCTCTCTGCGGCGTTCTGGTGCTTCACGAGAGGATGAGCTTTCAGGAGGTATTGGGCAGCGTGGCCATTATGTGCGCGGTGATCGTGGCTCAGCTTCCCGGAAAACCGTCCGGACCGGAGGAAGACGGGGAAATGCCGGAAACGCCGGAGATACCGGAGAATGAAAAGGATCCGGCGGCCTAGGGGCGTTTTGGACCCAGGGCGAACGCCGGACCCTTGCGGGGGCGGCGTTCCGCCGGTGCTGTCTACGGCTCTGTCCGGATCACTTCGTCCAAAGCCTCGCTGAACTCTTCCAGGGCAGCGGGGATGAGCTTGGTCTCCCGGGCGGCGATCCTCTTTTCCAGAGAGTAGGCCGTTTTCTGAAGATCCAGCATGCCAAGAGTGCCCGCCAGACCTTTGACGGAGTGAGCGTGCCGCTTCGCTTCGTCGAAATTGCCCTCGCCCAGCAGCCTTTCGATCTCGTCGGGCGTCTGAGGGTAGTTGGCTTTGAATCTGGCCACGTGTTTGTAATAGATGGATTCCATGCCGCCGAGATTATGTATGGCGGTGGCTTTTCCCGCGTAGGGCCCTGTGCCCCCGGACTCTCCCGCGCCTGATGCCGGGTCGGAGACTTCCGAACCGGCGGCAGGGTCTTTGGACGGAGCAAAGTATTTGCTCAGCGTCTTGTAAAAGGTCTCTACCTTAAATGGCTTCAAAATAAATCCGCTTATGGTGTCTCTGTGCTGCAGGCTGGTCTCCTCGGTGACCTCCGTGGCAGTCAGAGCGATGATAGGCGTGGTGATCTTCATTTCATTTCTGAGAATTTCAGAGGCAGTGTAGCCGTCCATCTCGGGCATGTGAATGTCCATGAGGATAACGCGGTAATAATCCGCCGCCTTGTCTCTGCACTGTTCGATGGCTTCCAGCCCGTTGGCGGCCGTATCGCATTCCACATTCATGGTCTCCAGCAGATTCTGTGCGATCTCCAGATTGATCTCCGTGTCTTCTACGATGAGGACCTTAGCGCCCTGACCGTCGAAGGAGACTCTTTCCGCAGGCTCCGCGGGCGAAGCGGCTTTTACGTCGCTGCTGTCGGCTTTGGGAGCGGGGATGGAAAAGTAAAAGCGGCTGCCGTCCCCGGGCGTGCTGGTGATCCACATGCGCCCGCCCATGGCTTCCACGATATGGCGGCAGATGGACAGCCCCAGCCCGGCGCCGGTGTGCTGCTTGGTCAGATGATTTTCCAGCTGCTCAAACTCTTTAAACAGCTTGTGGATATCCTGAGGTTCTATTCCGATCCCCGTGTCTTCCACGCAGAATTCCAGATAGATGAGTTCCGCCGTTTCGGATTTGGTCTCCACCGACAGCGTGATGTAGCCTTCTTCCGTGTATTTATAAGCGTTGTTGATCAGGTTGACCAGCACCTGGATCAGCCGGGTGCGGTCCAGATAGAGACAGAGATCGGGCACAAAATCCATATCGCAGAACCAGGCGAGGTTTTTCCCCGTGATCTGGGCCAGGAACATGTCCTCCACGCTGTGGATCATTTCGGCCAGCGAAAAGGCGGTGGGGTGCAGCGTCAGATTTTTTGACTTGATCTTGGACAGGTCCAGCACGTCGTTGATGATGGCCAGCAGCACGTCGGAGGAACTCTCGATCTTCTGTACCAGATCCTGCTGTTTCCTGGAAAGAGGCGTCTCTTTCAGGAAATAGGTCATGCCCACGATGGCGTTGATGGGAGTCTTGATCTCGTGGGACATATTCGCCAGAAAAGAGTCTTTCGAGTTGGAATAGTACTCGATCTCCTTCAGGTTCTTCTCCTGGCGGAGCCGCATTTGTTCTGTCTCCGTAATATCGTTGAGCAGATCTACGTATTTTTTCTGATTGTTATCGTCGAAGATGAGAAAATGGTCGTAATCCACGTATTTTTCCAGGTGGTTGACGGTGAGATGCAGCCGGCCGCCGGAGCGCGCCTGATCCAGTCTGGCCACTCCGGTCAGGGCGGCGGAAACATTTTTGTCCAGTATCTGTTCAGGAGCCTTCCCGACAGGGTGGGGGTTGTCCACGCCAAGGATCTCCTTGTATTTGGCGTTCATGTATTCGTATTCGCCCGCCTGATTGATAATGGAAAGGCCCACGCTGACGTTCTCCACGATGGTGGTGTAAAGCTGCCGGAAGTACGAATTCCATTTGTTTTCTTTCAGCAGGAAATAGAACAGGATGCCGGCCACGGTGAGGAGCAGAAAAGAGAGCAGGATCAGAGTGAACTCTGTCAGATTCTGCGTCGCCACCACATCGTCTTCCTCGGCGTTGAGCCGGTGCATATAGTCCCGGCTGAGGAGGCGCAGCTGTTCGCCCAGCGCGGCGTATTTCTCCTCCATGGAAAGCGAGAGGATGAGGGAGGGATCTCTCTCCTCCATGCTCTTGCGTAGCATAGAGAGCACCTGACCGTAGCTCTGGAGATAACGCTCATAGACTTCGCTTTCCTGCTCGTTGAAATTGAGGAAATCGGCCTGAGCTTTCATGGTAAAATCTTCTTCGGGGTTTACGAAATTCAGCTGTTCTTCCGCCTGTAAAACGGTAAACGTCCGATAACCCAGAGAGATGTGATCCATGGTCTGATAGTTATTCATTTGTTCGTTAAAACTTGTCGCATATTTTTCATCACCGGTCTCCAGATATCTGCGCGCGTCGCTGCGGAGATTATCCGCCAGCGTCTGATACTTGATGACGAAGTTCAGCATACTGTCCTTTCTCGTTTCGCAGGAAAGAACGCTGTCCCGGTAGTTAAAGACGGCAACAGCGTTTATGACCAGAAGGAAGGTCACGCATAATATCAGAATGATCATGTTGTTAAGGCGTTTCATGTAGTGTCTGCTCCTTGCGGTTTATGTTGTATCGAATAGAAATTTCCCGTTATTTGTACATAATTGTATGCGCTGCGGCGGAAAAAGTAAATGACTTAGGTGTGCAAAAAGAAACGAAGTTTCGTCAAAGTTCCACAGCGTTCGCGTACAAAGTTTTTAACCGGCGCTTCCGCTCCGGAGCCGCGGCCCTGCCGTGACCGGGAATATGTACCGCCGCCGCGCGGGAGCGGCCATTTCGATCGCAAGTTACGGCTCCGCCTTTCGGCGGGGTTGTTTTTTCTGCTCTCAATGTGGTATTATTGTACGGAATATAAGGATCGTCATGGTGGGCTAACAGCCGGAGCGGACAGAGTACCGGCCGGAGGACAGAGGTAAAAGATGAAGAATGTGTTGCTGACGATTTCCTACGACGGCACAGGCTTTTCCGGGTGGCAGCGCCAGCCGGGGCGGCGCACGGTGCAGGGGGAGCTGGAGCGGGTGCTCTCCGTGCTCTGCGGTCAGGAAATACAGATAAACGGGACCAGCCGCACGGACGCCGGCGTCCATGCGCTGGGCCAGCGGGCCAGCTTCAAGGGGGAGTTTGGGATCCCCGTGGAGCGCATGGCGCAGGCCGCAAACAATCTCCTGGCCGCAGGACTGGGGCTTGGAAAGACTGCCGTGGGGGACGTGCGCATATTGGAGGCGAGGGAGGTGGATCCGGAGTTTCACGCGCGTTTTTCCTCCCGGGGAAAGCGGTATGTCTACCGCATCAGAGACAGCCGGCAGCCGGATCTGTTTCAGAGGAATTACTGCTATCAGGTGCGGAGGCGGCTGGACGAGCAGGCCATGGCCCTGGCGGCGGAGCACGTAGTCGGAGAGCACGATTTCCGGTGCTTTATGGCGGCCGGAGGCAAGGAGATGGAGTCTACCGTCCGCCGGATCTACGGCCTGGATGTAAAGCGGGAAGGCGATGAGCTTCTCCTCTCGGTGTCGGGTAACGGATTTTTATACAACATGGTCCGGATCATCGCCGGAACCTTGACGGAGGTGGGCATGGGCAGGCGGAAGCCTGAGGAATTGAAGGCCATCATAGAAAGGGCAGACAGAAGATACGCAGGGCACACAGCGCCGCCGCAGGGACTTTATTTAATGGAGGTATTTTATGAAGATCAGTGAAATTTATAGACAGAAGAAGACGGTCATCTCGCTGGAAGTGTTCCCGCCTAAGATCACGTCGCCTGTGGAGACCGTGTACGACACGCTGGACCACCTGAAGGAGCTTTCCCCCGATTTCATCAGCGTGACCTACGGCGCCGGCGGCAAGGCCAAGGACCGCACCGTGGAGATCGCCGGGAAGATCAAGGGAGATTACGGCATCGAGAGCATGGCTCATCTCACCTGTATCTCGTCCACGAAGGAGCAGGTGGCCTCGGGGCTTGCGGCCATCCGCGATGCAGGGATCGAAAACATTCTGGCCCTGCGCGGCGATATCCCGGAGGATCCGGATTTTGAATTTCCCAATCCCCTGCAGTATCAGTATGCCAGAGAACTGATCGGCGAGGTGAAGGCTGCGGGCGGTTTTTCCATCGGGGCGGCCTGTTATCCCGAGGGGCATGTGGACAGCCCGGGACCGGCAGAAGACATGGAGCATCTGAAGGAGAAGGTGGACTGCGGGGCTGATTTTCTGGTCAGCCAGCTGTTTTTCGACAACGAGTTGTTTTACGATTTCATGGACCGGGCGGCGAAGGCGGGGATCAGCATACCTGTGTCCGCGGGCATTATGCCTGTGCTGAACAGGAATCAGATCCTGCGCATGACCAAACTCTCGGGATGCAGCGTGCCGGCGAAGCTGGAGCGGATGCTGGACAGGTACGGCGACGATCCGGCGGCCCTGCGGGAGGCCGGAGAAGCCTACGCCACGGAGCAGATCGTGGAGCTTTTGGCCTGGGGAGTGCGGGGGATCCATCTCTACACCATGAACAAATACGAGGCGGCAAAACGGATCATCGGAAGCATCGAAAGGATCCGCGAAAAATAAACGGAACAATTGAGGGAGACAGCCTGAAAATGGCTGTTTTCTCTTGTCACAGGCACTTTAGTGTGGTAAAATATTACGATTAGAGCGCTGTGCTTTCCGGAGACGAAAAAAAGACCGCGGAGGGCGGCGCGAACCATTCAAAAAAGAAGGAAATTGAAGAAAAGGTTGACGCAAATGTTTGAATTACCCAAGTATAAAGCTCCTGATTTTGAGGAGGAGCGCTTCCGGA
Source organism: Bacilliculturomica massiliensis (assembly GCF_900605495.1). Lineage (GTDB taxonomy): Bacteria > Bacillota > Clostridia > Peptostreptococcales > Anaerovoracaceae > Bacilliculturomica > Bacilliculturomica massiliensis. The sequence goes on along the minus strand of NZ_LR027603.1, from coordinate 116,362 downwards.
ACGCGCCGGACGCGAAACTGGCGGAAGTGACCCGGGACGGAGTGGCGCCTGATTACTATCATTCCACTTCCATGTATCCGGAGTATTTTAAAGTTGACGGAGAGTGGGTCCTGATCGCAAACACCCGCATGGACTGCGTGCCGGTGCTGCGGGAGGACGGCAGTATTGAGGCGACGGAGTTCCGGCGGCTGAAAAAAGGCGACAGGGCGTTTCTTGGAAGAACGGAGGACGGAAGCGAAGGGATCTACGTGTACGGCGGCGGGTTTGCCGACGAAAGCGGATGCAGCGGCGACGTGTTCGGATTCCGCAGCGGAAGATCCAGAGAGACGTCCTTTGCCAACGACTACAGAAGACTGGCGGATCTTCTGCGCCACGACCGCGAGGATGGACATATTGTCTGGGTCCTGGGCCCTGCGGCGATCTTCGACGATGGATCGCGGAAGGCTATGGAGTATATCGTGAACAACGGCTACTGCCATGTGGTCTTTGGGGGAAACGCGGTGGCCACTCACGATATTGAAGGTTCCATGTACCGCACGGCTCTCGGTCAGCATCTGGTGACGAATGAGAATATGCCCAACGGTCACTACAACCATCTGGACGCCCTCAATCAGGTGCAGAAATGCGGGTCCATCAAGAAGGCTGTGGAAGAAGGCTACATAAAGGACGGACTGGTGTATTCCTGTGTAAAAAACCACGTGCCCATGGTGCTGGCGGGCTCTCTGAGGGACGACGGTCCCATGCCTGAGGTAAACTGCGACATGTCCGACGTGCAGGACCGCATGCGGGAGCACACCTGCCGGGCCACCACTATCGTGTGCCTGGCCACGCAGCTCCACACCATCGCTACGGGAAATCTGACGCCCTCTTTTGTTGTGCGCGGCGGCCAGGTGCGCCCCGTGTATATCTATGCGGTGGATGTCTCCGAATTTGTACTGAACAAGATCCGGGACAGGGGGACGCTGGAAGTGACTACGATCGTATCAAATATTCAGGATTTTCTATTCAAATTGAAAAGCCTGCTGGAAGAAGGGGAGTAAGGGCCCTGCCGCAGGACCGGACCGACGGCGGACAGGATCAGATAAATGCAAAGGAACACTATGGGAATCAGAGAACTGCTGAGAGAAAAAATAATAATCTGCGACGGAGCGATGGGAACGATGCTGCAAAAGCTCTCCGCTCCGATGGGAAAACATCCCGAACTTTTAAATATCACCCATCCGGAAATCCTGGAAACGATCTACGCCCAGTATTTTGCTGCGGGCAGTGATTTTGTGTCCACCAACACCTTCGGGGCCAACCGGTATAAGCTGGAGGGCAGCGGGCACAGCGTGGAGGAGGTCATAGCCGCCGGAGCGGCGGCCGCCAGACGGGCGGCGGACCGCGCGGAGGAGGCGGACCGGTCTGCCGGAACGGAGCGAAAGCGCTATGTGGCGCTGGACGTGTCGCCAATCGGGAGGATGATGGAACCCGCAGGCGATCTGACATTTGACGAAGCGCATGCGATCTACACGGAGCAGATTCTGGCGGGGGTCAGAGCCGGGGTGGATTTTGTTCTTTTTGAGACTTATACGGATATCAGCGAGCTGAGGGCGGCTGTGATCGCGGCGAAGGAGTGCTGCGAGCTGCCTGTTTTCTGCTCCGTCACCTTTCAGGAGGACGGCAGGATGCTCATGGGCACGGATCCCGTCACCATGGTGAATATCCTGCAGGATATGGGGATCGACGCCCTGGGCGTAAATTGTTCTCTGGGACCGAAGCAGATGATCCCCATCGTGAAGGAGATCCTGGCGGAGTCCCGGCTGCCGGTCCTGGTACAGCCCAATGCAGGGCTGCCCAAGATGGTGGACGGAAAGACTGTGTTCGACGTGACCACTGAGGAATACACGCAGGCCATGGCGGAGCTGGCGGACGCGGGGATCGCCGTGGCCGGGGGATGCTGCGGGACAAGCCCGGAGTACATAAGGGCTCTCTCCGCGGCGCTGGAGGGAAAAAAGCCCTTGACCCCGGAGGAGATCCGTGGAAAAAGAGAGCGGGAAATGACCGCCTGCTCCGCCGTCAGGACCGTGCGGTTCGGCGGACAGGTGGTGGTGATCGGGGAGAGGATCAATCCTACCGGAAAGAAAGCGCTGAAGGAAGCGCTGCGATCCGGCGATTTTGAATATGTGGAAAACGAAGCGCTGCGCCAGACCCAGGCGGGCGCTCATATCCTGGACGTGAACGTGGGCCTGCCGGAGATCGACGAAAAGGCGGCGATGCTTACCGCTGTGAAACGGGTGGCGCTGATGACCGACGCGCCGCTGCAGATCGACAGCGCTGATCCCGAAGTGCTGGAAGCCGCGGTCAGGGTCTACTGCGGAAAGGCGATCATCAACTCGGTGAACGGGAAGGAATCCGTCATGGAAGCGGTGTTTCCCATCGCGAAGAAATACGGCGCCAATGTCATTGCGCTGACTCTGGACGAAGGGGGGATACCGGACAGCGCGGAAAAGCGCATTGCCATAGCGGAGCGCATCATCCGCCGGGCGGCGGAGTACGGTATCGGGCCGGAGCGGATCCTGGTAGACTGCCTGACGCTGACAGTGTCTGCGGAGCCTTTGGCCGCCCGGGATACTCTGGCGGCCATCCGCGCGCTGAAAGAACGATATCCGGTGAAGACCACGCTGGGAGCCAGCAACGTTTCCTTCGGCCTGCCCAACCGGCGGCTGCTGAACGCCGCATTTTTAACTGCGGCGCTGTACGCCGGTCTGGACGCGCCCATCACCGATCCGCTGATCCCGGAGTACATGGACGCGGTGTCCGCCTACTCGGCGCTGTTTGGAAAAGATCCGGGAGCGGCCGATTACATTGAAAAGTACAAGGACGTACCGGCCGCGGGAGCGCAGGCGGCGTCCCCTCGGGGAGGTTCTGCACCGGAGAAAGGGGCAAGGGGACAGACCGCGGGTCCTGCCGCAGGCGGGAAGGCGGCCAAGTCCGCGCCGGGCGCGGGTGATGCGGAGAATACTGCGGAACGGCGGCTGGCGGAGATCATCGTCAGAGGCTGGCAGGACCGGGCCGCCGCTGTCACGGAAGAATTGCTTTTGGAAAGACAGCCGCTGGCCATCGTGGAGGAGATCATCATTCCCGCGCTGGAGCAGGTGGGAAAGGATTATGAGACGGGAGCCAGTTTCCTGCCTCAGCTGATCCGCTCCGCGGATACAGTGAGCGCGGCCTTTGAAGTACTGAAAAGGGCCATGGCCGCCGGCGGAGAGGAGATCTGCTACGGCCGCATCATACTGGCCACGGTGGAGGGCGATATCCACGATATCGGCAAGAATATTGTGAAGGTGCTTCTGGAAAACTACGGCTATGAGATACTGGATCTGGGCAAAGATGTGCCCGCGGAGGCCGTGGTGGAAGCGGCTGAGAGAGAGAATATCCGCATGGTGGGTCTCTCCGCGCTGATGACCACCACAGTGGTCAATATGGAAAAAACCATCAGAGCGCTGCGTGACGCGGGTCTGTCCTGCAGGATCGCCGTGGGCGGAGCGGTGCTCACCGGGGATTACGCGGAGAAGATCGGCGCCGATTACTATTGCAGAGAGGCCATGGATACGGTGAGAGCCGCAAACGCACTGTTCAAAGGATAAGGCAAAGGCGCCGCGGCCTGGGGCAGGCGCGCGGATGTTTTGCGGGAACTTGCAGGAGGTACAGAATATGAACCGACCGACTTGGGACGAGTATTTTATGGAGATGGCCGAGGTGGCGCAGAAGCGCTCCACATGCACGCGCAGGAGCGTGGGCGCCGTCATTGTGAAGGACAACCGGATCATGGCCACCGGCTACAACGGCGTGCCCACGGGGATCGAGCACTGCGGCACCCGGGGCTGTCTGCGGGAACAGATGAACGTGCCCTCGGGACAGCGCCACGAACTGTGCCGCGGTCTGCACGCGGAGCAGAATGCGATTATCCAGGCCGCCCATCTGGGCCAGAGCATCGCCGGAGGGACGCTGTACTGCACCAATCAGCCCTGCGTTATCTGCGCGAAGATGATCATCAACGCGGGGATCCGTCGCATCGTCATCAGAGACGGGTACCCGGACGAACTGGCCGTGGAGATGCTGGCGGAAGCGGGCCTGAAAGTCGAAATATTAGGGGAAGAAAAATAGGGGACATGCATTAGAGAGGCATACTGCAATGAATAAGTTTTTGTTAGTTTTCGGCACGGCTCTGGCCGGGGCGCTGATTTTTACGCCGCTGGCCATCAAACTGGCGCCGATGGTGGGCGCTGTGGACATTCCAAAGGATGAGCGCAGAATGCACACCCGGCCCATACCGCGATTTGGCGGTCTGGCCATCTATCTGGGTACGATGGCGTCGGTCATCCTTTATATGCCGCTGAACGAGCAGCTCTGGGGAGTGGTCATCAGCGGTACGCTCATGTATCTGGTGGGCGTCTACGATGATATCAAGGGCATGCCGGCAAAAGTTAAATTTGCGGCGCAGATGGTGTGCGCCTGCATTCTGTTTGTGTTCAGCGTCCGCATAGCCGGGCTGACCAATCCATTTCCCATCGGAAGTTATTTTATAGAATTCCCACTGATCCTGAGCCTGTTTGTCACGGTCCTGTGGGTGGTGGGGATCACGAATACCATCAACCTGATCGACGGGCTGGACGGACTGGCGGCGGGAATTTCCGCCATCGCCTGCCTGTCGATCGCGTACACGGCGTTTTTGCACGACCGGTACGAGACGTGCTATGTCATGTTGGCGCTGGCCGGTTCGGCGCTGGGATTTCTGCCGTACAATTTCAATCCGGCGAAGACGTTCATGGGGGACGGAGGATCCCTTTTCCTGGGGTTTATGCTGGCGGGAGTCTCCATTATCGGCGACACGCCGCTGAAGAGCACCACGGTGATCGCCACCATCGTGCCCATGTTCGTGCTGGCTCTGCCCATCTTTGACACCGCTTTTGCCATTTTGAGACGCATGGTGAACCGGCGTCCCATCATGGAAGCGGACAAGGGCCATCTGCATCACAGGATCATGGCCGTGGGACTGGGACAGAAGCGGACGGTGCTGATGCTGTACAGCATCAGCGGCATCATGGGCGTAGCGGCGGTGCTCATGAGCATCGACGCGGAGGAGATCATGCACAGCAGCCGGGTCAACCTCATGGTAGAGGCGGCCGCCCTGGTAGTCATCGCGGCGACGCTGATCTTTGTGTTCCTGGACAATCACAAGATCATGGCCAGGCAGCAGGAGGCCATCAATCAGGCCATAGAGGAGCTGGAACGTCAGGCGGAAGAGAAAGAGGAAAAAGAAGGGGCGGAAGCCGAGCCGGAAGAGAGGGAGACGAGATGAAGATAATGACAGTGTTTGGAACCAGGCCGGAGGCCATCAAGATGGCGCCCCTGGTAAAGAAGCTCACCGAGGACCCGGAGATCCAATCGGTGCTCTGCGTCACGGCGCAGCACAGAGAGATGCTGGATCAGGTGCTTTCTCTGTTCGAGCTGCATCCGGATTACGATCTGAATATCATGAAGCCCAATCAGACCATCAGCATGATAACGGCCAATGTGCTCACCGGCATGGAGCCGGTTCTGCAGAAGGAAAAACCGGATATGGTGCTGGTCCACGGCGACACCTCCACCACTTTCGTCACGGCGCTGGCGGCTTTTTACCAGCAGATACCCGTGGGTCACGTGGAGGCCGGTCTGCGCACTTTCGATAAATACTCGCCTTTTCCCGAGGAGATGAACCGGGTCATGACCGGCCATATAGCGGATCTGCACTTCGCGCCCACCGGGCGCAACAGGGACAACCTTCTGAGGGAGTCCATAGCGGATGAAAATATCGTGATCACCGGCAATACGGTGATCGACGCCTTGCTCTGGGTGACGGAAAAACCCTATGAGTTTGAGGATGAGACGCTTTCTGCCATCGATTTTGACAATAAGCGCGTCATCGCCGTGACCTGCCATCGCCGTGAGAATCTGGGAGAAAACATGGTGCACATCTTCAGCGCTATCCGAGATATCGCGGCGGAGTTTGACGACGTAGAGATCGTGTACCCGGTGCACATGAACCCCAGGGTCCGGGAGACAGCGTCGGAGATCCTGGGCGGAATGCAGAATGTTCACCTTATTGAGCCTCTTCAGTATCAGCCTTTTTCCAATCTGATGGCGAAGTCTTACTTTATCGTCACCGATTCCGGCGGCGTGCAGGAGGAAGCGCCTTCTCTGGGCAAGCCGGTCCTCGTGGTCCGCAGAGAGACGGAGCGGCCGGAGGCCATCGAGGCGGGTACCGTGCGGCTGGCCGGCGTGGAGAGGGATACGATCTATTCCATGATGCGCGAACTGCTCACCGATGAACAGGTCTACCGCAAGATGGCCCATGCGGAAAATCCATACGGGGACGGACAGGCGTGCCGCCGCATTGTGGAAGCTCTGAAAAAGAGGTTCGGCTCATGATGCAAAAGGCCGACTCTCGCAGTTTTTACAGAACGCTGGCCATGGTGGCGCTGCCCATCGCGCTGCAGAACCTCATCACGTCTTCCCTGAGCCTCATCGACAATCTCATGGTAGGCAGTCTGGGAGAGGCGGAACTGGCGGCGGTGGGACTGGCTACGCAGATCTATTTTATTCAGTGGATGATGCTGTTCGGCTTCTGCAGCGGATGCGCTACTTTTGTGTCCCAGTTCTGGGGAACGAAGGATGTGGCCAGCATTCGGAAGGTCATCGGCTTTGCGCTGACCGTATGCGTGTCCTTCAGCCTGCTCTTCTTCGTCGCGGCCATTTTCTTTCCGGAGCGGATCCTGTCGATCTTTACGGACATCCCCGGCGCCATTGAGATGGGAACGGGATATGTGCGCATGGGAGCGCCTATTTTTCTCTGCACCAGTATCACCGTGCCCTTTACCACTGCGCTGCGGGCTACTCAGCAGACAACGAAACCGCTGATGATCAGCAGTACCGCTTTTGTGACCAATACTTTTTTAAACTACGTCTTCATATTCGGCAAGTTCGGCGCGCCGGCCATGGGCATCGTGGGAGCGGCCCTGGCTACGGTTCTCGCCCGGCTGCTTGAGACCTCCCTGGCGCTTTTTGTGGTATTCGGACGCGGCAATATCCTGAAGGGGAAGGCCAGGGACTTCTTCGGCTGGAACCGGAGCTTTGCCAAACGGATCGTGGGAAACGCCCTGCCCACTACTGTCAACGAGACCATGTGGGGAATGGGAACGGCGGCTTACAACGCGGCTTACGGGCGGATCGGGATCACTGCCTTCGCGGCTATTCAGGCCAGCAGCACGATCCTGAACATGTTTACCATGGCCTTTTTCAGCTTGGGCGACGCTATGCTGATTCTGGTGGGTCAGAAGCTGGGCCAGAGGGAAATGGACGAGGCTCTTGCCCTTACCAAACGGCTGTACCGCATCGGCGTTACCGTGGGCGTGGCCGGGGGAATTCTCCTGATCGTGCTCGCGCCGGTGATCGTGGGCTTTTTCGATTTTACGCCGGATGGAAAAATGTACGCCGTGCGCATCCTGACGATCTATGGTATTTTTATGGGACTCAAACTCTTCAACGGGCTGACGGTGACGGGAAGTCTGCGGGCGGGGGGAGACACCAGATACGCCATGGTATCCGAGGTGAGCACCATGTGGCTCATCGGTATGCCCCTGGTCTTTACGGGAGCTCTGCTGCTGAAACTGCCTGTCTACTTTGTAGTCATGATGGTGCAGGTAGAAGAGATAACGAAGGGGATCATCCTTTCCAGGCGGCTGATCTCGAAAAAGTGGATGAACAACGTGATCCACGATCTGAGTTCACAGTGAGACGGGCGGATCAAGACTCGCCCGGTGAGTATCAAAGTATTTCAGCACCCGCAGCCATTTTGGCCTGCGGGTGTTTTCTCCGTGCGCCTTACCCGTTCTGACAGCGGAGAGCCGCGCGGAAAAGATATGACGCTTTATTCTGACAACGGATAAAAATGTCTAATAATTTAAGCAAAAAATTAACTGAAAATACTTGCAATTATATTTTTCGATGTTATAATAAAGGTACAAAGTAACAGAGGAGCCCTCAAAGACAACGGACCGGAGGCAGTAAGCTGAAGAAGGCCGGAAGAGCCAATGATGAAACGCTCACGAAAGTCGGGAGACTAGAAGGTGGGACGTCGGAAGGTGAAAGAGGCCAGAAGGTGAAAAGGCCGTCATGAAAGAACAAAATGTCATAGAGAGGAAATCTGGTTACTTGTTAATAATAGTCGGTGAATTGTAAAAGAATCATTGGACTAGAAGAGAAAGAGGTGAGTCCACCGGAAGTGTTAATCGAGAGTAGATAAGGCCGGTCGTCGGATGTAGTGACGATCGGCCTTATCATTTTTTTGTTTTCAGGCAGCCCCGGCACAGGGGATGAGATCTGGTAAAATTGAAATTTTTCTATGGGTATCAGAATGGCGTCTTGGGGTATTATATATAGATAGGAAAGAATACGTATCAATCCCCTTTTTGGACAGGGATCCAACGGCCTTTTTCCCGCAGGACAGAGGGATCCGGGAAAAAAGCCGGCAGAAAAAGGAGGAATTACGGCGGCCGGCGGATTTGCTGGGGGAATCCGGGGAAAATACGAAAGTGACGAGAAAAAGGGGCTGTTTTTCAGAAATTAAATTGGCAAATTTATTCTTGCCAAACCGGCTTTGTTTAATCGAAATTATCATAAAAAATTAAAATGATTTATTTTAACAAAAAAGAATAAGGAATATGACCGGAGATAATCAAAAAAATTTGGTGCGGATTTCCTGCGGGGATTTCATGCGGCACTTAGTTGAAATATTTGGTCAATTCAGTATAATGGACCCTAATCGGTTTATTTTCCCCCCTGTCGGGGTATAAAATATGAAACTGTCGTTTTGACAAGCCGATGGCCGTCGGGGCGGCGCCAGACCGGATCCGACGGCGAAGAAGGAGAGTGTTTTCATGGTACCAGTGATCACAGGAATCGTTTTAGGTCTTGCCGTTGGAGTTCTCAATTTCAAATTGCTCCTGCGGATGGCAGGAAAGTTGGCTCATATGGACGCCGGCCGCGCGGGAACCTATATCATGGCGGGATATTTTTTGAGAACAGCACTCTATATCGGTCTGATTCTGGCGGCGATCTATCTGAAGCAGATCAATGTCTTCGGCGCGGCCGGGGGACTGCTGGCAGCCAGTTTCCTGAACCTGCGCGACAGGAATAAAATGATAGAATAGGGCGCGTCACAGGACGCGCGTCACCTGCCGGTCCGGGGCGCAGCCGCCCTGGACCGGTTTAGAAAATCTCGATAAAAGGAGGCGACGCAGTGGCAATCGAGCAGATCAAAAAAATAAGAGAAACAGAAGCTCAGGCGGATGAGATCCGCAGGAAAAGCACAGTCGAAGCGAAAAAAATGAGGACCGACGCGGAGAAGGAGGCGGCCGTCCTGCTGGATAAGGCGGGGAAAGAAGCGGACGCGGCATACCGCAGAGAGATCGCGAAAGCGGAGAAAGACGCCCAGCTGGCCTACGATATTATCATTCACCAGGCTGAGAAAGATTGTAACGAGATACTTGCCAGGGCGAAAAAGACCAGCGAGGAAGCAATATCGATCATTGTAGAAAGGGTAGTGAGTTAAGTGTCAATAGCCAGAATGGAAAAGCTCACCGTCATAGGGCTGTCGAAGGACCGGGACAGTCTTATGGAAGAGCTCATGCGCCTGGGGGTGGTCCAGATCACCGCACAGGACGCCAAGCTGACGGATGACGAATGGCGCGAACTGGTGGCCGCCGACGGAAACGAGGAGGCTGTGGCGAAATGGGAAGGTCAGATCTCCCGGGTGGCGCAGGCCATCGAAACGCTGCAGAAGTACAGCGATATGAAAAAACCGCTGATCCGGACCAGGCTGGCCGTTCGTCAGAGAGACTTTGACCGGGTGATGGATCGGGAAGTTGAGATCCGGAAAAAAGCGGATCACGTTCTCTCACTCTCCGATCAGCTCACCGAAGTCAAGAACAGAATAAACAGGGCGGAGACGCAGAAGCTGTCGCTGCTGCCCTGGAAAGATTACGACCTGCCTCTGTCTCTCACGGAGACGAAGACCGTTCGGGTGGTGCTGGGAGCGATCCCCGCAGCGTCAGACCCGGAAGTTTTTCGCAGTGAACTGGAGGAGAAAGCGCCGGACACGGAGTCGGAGCTTGTGGGAAGCGATAAGGATCAGCATTATTTCGCGCTGTTCCTGCTGAAGGCCGAGGAGGAGAAGGCCAACGAAGTCCTTCGTGATTTCTCCTTCAGCCGGATCGCCTTTCCCGAGTTTGAGGGCATGGTCTCCCAATGTATCGAAAGCTGCGAAAAAGAGACGGAAGAGCTTTTGCAGCAGGAGAGCGAGCTCATTAAGCTCATCAAGACAGAGGAACAGTATGAACCTGATCTGGAGTTCCTCCACGACGGTCTGATCATGAAGCGGGACCGCCAGAAGATCAGAAGCCGCCTTCTGAAAACAGACAGCGTCTTTTATCTGGAGGGCTGGGTGCCGCGTATGGCCGTGGACAGGGTGGAGATGCTCCTGCGCGTTAAGGAATGCTGGTATGAGGCGGTGGAAGCCAGGAAAGGCGAAGAGACGCCGGTGCTTCTGCTGAACAACGCCTTCAATTCGCCTTTTGAGTCTGTCACCAGACTTTACGCGCTTCCCGATTCCAGAGGACTGGATCCAACTCCGTTCTTTTCGTTCTTCTATGCGCTGTTCTTTGGAATGATGCTGTCGGACGCGGCTTACGGCCTGATCATCACCATAGCCACGCTGATCATAAAGAAGAAATTCCGGCTGGAAGGCATGATGAAAAAGATGATCAGCATGTTCTTCTACTGCGGGATCGCCACCATGTTCTGGGGCGTTATGTTCGGCGGATATTTCGGGGACCTGATCACGGTGGTGGCGGACACCTTCTTCGGAAAAGAAGTGGTCATTCAACCGCTCTGGTTCAATCCTCTGGAAGACCCCATGACGCTGCTGATCTTCTCCTTTATTCTCGGAACGATCCATCTCTTTCTGGGTATGGGACTGTCGGCATACATGTCCGTCAAGGACGGCAGACCGCTGGACGCGTTGTTTGACGTAGGATTCTGGTATCTGCTGCTGGTAGGGCTGGTCATGTTCCTCTGCGGGAAGATGGCCGGACTTCTGGGACCGGTGCCGACGAACATCGGCATGTGGATGGCAGTCATCGGCGCTGTGGGCATTCTGCTCACGGGAGGCCGGGATAAAAAGGGATTCGGCAGGATCACCGGCGGACTGGGAAGCCTGTACAACATCACCAGTTATCTGTCCGACGTGCTCTCCTATTCCAGACTGCTGGCCCTGGGGCTGGCAACGGGCGTGATATCCACCGTGTTCAACACGCTGGGCTCCCTTGCGGGAGGGGGCGTTCTGGGCATGTTCGCCATGCTGATCGCCTTCGTCGTCGGACACACGTACAATCTGGCGATCAATTCGCTGGGCTCTTTCGTACATTCCTGCAGACTGCAGTACGTGGAGTTTTTCGGAAAGTTTTATGAAAGCGGCGGAGAAGCCTTCGACCCATTTAGTGAGAATACAAAATATATCCAGATATTAAGGGAGGAAAAATGATATGACTACTGAAGTTGCTAACCTGATTTTTAACGGAAATACGCTGGCCTATCTGGGCATCGCCATCGCGGCCATCGCGGGCATCGGCTCCGCTTACGGCGTGGGCATCGCCGGCCAGGCGGCCAACGGCGTGGTCGCAGAAGACCCGGGTAAATTCGGTCAGGCGCTGCTGCTGCAGGCGCTGCCGGGCACCCAGGGCATCTACGGATTGCTGATCGCGTTCCTGATCATGGTAAAGATCGGCGCTCTGGGAGGAGACCCCAAGGATCTGACGATCATGCAGGGCGCAGCCCTTATGATGGCGGGCATCCCCATCGGCCTGGTAGGTATCTTTTCCGGTATCGCCCAGGGAAAGACCGCCGCTTCCGGAATCATGCTGATCTCGAAGAGACCGGAAGAGATCGCCAAGGGCATGGTCTACACGGCTATGGTAGAAACGTACGCGGTACTGGCGCTGCTGATTTCCTTCCTGATGTGGATGAGCGTGGCGGTGTAGTAAGACCGGTGCGCCGGACTCTGAGAAGTTGAGGATGTGAACCTATGGGAATAGAAAATATAATGGAGAAAATTCTGGCGGAGGCCAACGACGACGCCAGACGTATCTTTGAAAAAGGAAGGTACGACGGACGGGGCACGATCTACCGCACGGAGCGTCTCATCAAGCAGCAGCAGGTGGATCTGGAGAAGAAGATCGCCGACGATGTGGAGACGGTAAAAAAGAGAAAAGCTTCCGTGGCGGAGCTGGAAGCGCGGAAGATGCGGCTGGGGGCCAAGCAGGAGGCGATCTCCAAGTGTTTTGACGAGGCGCTTCTGCGGCTGGCAAAGCTGCCGGAGGACGCCTACATCGACCTGCTGGCGCGGACCATCGAGGCTTCCGGCGCCGACGGAGGCGAACTGCTTCTCACCGCAGCAGATCGGGCGAAGATCGGCGAAAAACTGGTGAGCCGGGTCAACGAAGGCGGAAAAGCGGGGAAGGTGACTCTCTCCGAAAAAACCATCAGCGCCTCGGGAGGATTCGTACTGAAAAAGGGCGCGGTGGAACTGAATTCGACTCTGGAGGTCATGGTGGAGGCTGTGCGCGGGGAAGTGACGCCCAAGGTTGTGGCGACGCTTTTCGGCGAAAGAGGATAGCGAGGAGGCATTATTTTGGCAGACAGCAATAAAGACTATGTATTTGCTTCCTCTCGTGTGCGCGGCGCGGAAAAAAATCTGCTGACCCGTGAGAAAGCGGAAAAGATGGCGGACAGCAAGACGACTGACGGCGCGCTGAAGATATTGCTGGATCTGGATTACGGAACATCGGAGAATAAGGACGGATTCGGGGAAGGTCAGATCGACGAGCTTCTGTCCCAGGAGCTTCACAAGGCCTACGATTTTATTCTGAGCATCGCGCCGGATCGGGACGATTTCAGCGCTTTCCTCTATCCGTATGATTACCATAATCTAAAGGTCCTGCTGAAGGCGGAGTTTGCGGAGATCGACGGCGCGCCGTATCTGATGGATATCGGTACGGTGGACAGCGCGGTTCTGGTGCAGATGGTGCGTGAAAGGAATTTCATCTCCGTCAGCACATTGATGAAGGATGCGGTGCTTGAGGCCATCGATACGTTCTCACGGACCAAAGATCCGCAGATGATCGACTTTATCCTGGATCGGGCGTGTTACGCGGAGATGCTGCTGGCCGCCGGGCGTACAGGAAGCAAATTTATAAACGACTACGTCAGATTGACGATCGATACCATCAACCTGAAGACTTTTGCCAGGCTGAGGGAGATGAAACGCTCCTGGGATTTTTTCCAGAAGGTGTTTCTGCCGGGGGGCGGCGTCCCGGAAAAACTTTTCATCGGAGCCTTCGATGAGAGCTATGAGCAGTTTGCGGAAAAACTCCTGCCTTATGGATTGATGGAGACGGCCGCCCTGGGCGGCGCGGCGATCCGGGAGACCGGTCGGTTCACTACGCTGGAGAAGCTCTGCGACGATCGCATTATGGAATTTGCCGGTTCGGCGAAATTCGTATCATTCGGCATCGAGCCGCTGGCGGCATACCTCATCGCAAAAGAAGGGGAGATCCGCCTGGCGCGCATCATTCTGGCGGGACTCACTCAGGGGCTCTCCAGGGAAGCGATCGGAGAAAGAATGAGGAAGACATATGTATAAGATAGGCGTTATAGGCGATAAGGCCAGCGTGTCGGGCTTCAAAGCCGTGGGGCTCTCCGTCTTTCCCTGCGCGGACAGCGCGGAGGCGCGCAAGACTCTCTCCCGGCTGACGAAGGAAGAGGATTACGCGATCATATACATTACGGAGGGGCTGTGCAGGGACATAGCCGACGAGCTGGATAAACACAGAGACAAGATGCTCCCGGCCATCATACCCATTCCAGGTATGGATGGAAGCTACGGCATCGGCATGACCGGCGTCAAGAAATCCGTGGAACGCGCCGTGGGCGCGGACATTTTGTTTGGCAATGACTAGTAAAGAAGGCAGGTGACATATTAGTGAACGAAGGGAAAGTAGTAAAGGTATCCGGGCCTCTGGTCGTTGCGGAAGGCATGCAGGATGCGGATATGTTCGACGTGGTCCGCGTGGGCGAGCACGGCCTGATCGGCGAGATCATCGAGATGCGCGGCGACCGCGCTTCGATCCAGGTATATGAGGAGACCGCAGGTCTGGGACCGGGAGCGAAGGTCGTCTCCACAGGAGCGCCTCTTTCAGTGGAACTGGGCCCCGGAATGATCGAGAATATTTACGACGGCATTCAGCGTCCGCTGGAAGAGATGCTGAAAAAGGCCGGCCCGAACATTACCCGGGGAATCAACGTAGAACCGCTGACCCGGGATAAGAAATGGGACTTTGTGCCCGTGGCCGCCAAGGGCGACGAGATCGAGGCGGGCGATATTATCGGAACGGTCCAGGAGACCGTCAGCGTACTGCACAAGATCATGGTTCCCTACGGCATGAAGGGTATCGTCATGGAGATCAAGTCCGGAGAGTTTACCGTCGACGAGCCCGTGTGCATCATCAAAACTGACGACGGCAGCAAAAAAGAGATCACCATGTCCCAGAAGTGGCCTGTAAGACGCGGCCGTCCCTACAGAGAAAAGCTGGTGCCTGAAATGCCGCTGATCACAGGACAGCGGGTCATCGACACCATGTTCCCCATCGCCAAGGGCGGCGTGGCCGCCGTTCCGGGACCTTTCGGCTCCGGCAAGACCGTGGTCCAGCATCAGCTGGCCAAGTGGGCGGACGCGGATATCGTAGTCTACATCGGCTGCGGCGAGCGCGGAAACGAGATGACGGACGTACTGATGGAGTTCCCGGAGCTGGCGGACCCCAAGACAGGCGAGCCGCTGATGAAGCGGACCGTGCTCATCGCCAATACCTCAGATATGCCGGTGGCCGCCCGTGAGGCGTCCATCTATACAGGGATCACCATCGCAGAGTATTTCAGGGATATGGGTTATTCCGTAGCTCTGATGGCCGACTCCACTTCCCGGTGGGCGGAAGCGCTGCGTGAGATGTCCGGACGTCTGGAGGAAATGCCCGGCGAGGAAGGCTATCCGGCTTACCTGGCTTCCCGTCTGGCTCAGTTCTACGAGAGGGCGGGCCGCGTGATCAGCCTGGGCAAAGAGGGCAGAGAAGGGGCTCTTTCCGCCATCGGCGCCGTGTCTCCTCCGGGAGGCGACATCTCCGAACCTGTTTCGCAGGCTACGCTGCGTATCGTTAAGGTATTCTGGAGTCTGGACGCCAATCTGGCCTATGCAAGACATTTCCCGGCCATCAACTGGCTGAACAGCTACTCCCTCTATGTGGACCGTCTGTCCAAGTGGTTTGCGGAGAACGTGAACAAAGAGTTCCCCAGACTGCGCAGCGAGGCCATGAAGCTGCTGCAGGAAGAAGCGGAGCTGCAGGAGATCGTACAGCTGGTCGGCGTAGACGCGCTGTCTCCCCTGGATCAGCTGAAACTGGAGGCATGTAAATCCATCAGGGAGGACTATCTGCATCAGAACGCCTTCCACGAGGTGGACACCTACACCTCTCTGAGCAAGCAGTATATGCTGCTGAATCTGATCATGGATTTTTATTACCAGAGCAAGGACGCCATCGAGAAGGGCGGGGATTACGGCGCTTTGATCTCCATGCCGGTCCGCGAGTCTATCGGACGTTTCAAGTATGTGGAGGAAAAAGAGATCGAAGTTTATTATCAAGAGATCCTGGATGAGCTGACCCATGGCATTCAGGAGATCATCAGCAAGGGGGGAGAAGAGGATGATTAAGGAATATAAGAGCATATCTGAAGTCGCAGGCCCCCTGATGCTTGTTAAGAACGTGGATAACGTCACCTACGACGAGCTGGGCGAGATCGAGCTGCCCAGCGGCGAGGTGCGGCAGTGCAAAGTTCTTGAGATCAACGGAAGCAACGCGCTGGTACAGCTCTTTGAGAGCGCTGCGGGCATCAACCTGGCGGAGAGCAAGGTGCGCTTTCTTGGAAAGGGCATCGAGCTGGGCGTGTCGGAAGACATGCTGGGCCGCGTATTTGACGGACTGGGCCGACCCAAGGACGGCGGACCGGCCATCATCGCGGATAAATATATGGACGTCAACGGCCTGCCCATGAATCCGGCGGCCAGAGACTACCCGGCGGAGTTCATACAGACGGGCGTTTCCGCCATCGACGGACTGAATACGCTGGTAAGAGGCCAGAAGCTCCCGATCTTCTCCGGTTCCGGTCTGCCCCACGCCAATCTGGCGGCGCAGATCGCAAGACAGGCCAAGGTGCTGGGAAGCGACAGCAATTTCGCCGTAGTATTCGCCGCCATCGGTATCACCTATGAGGAAGCGGATTACTTCATTTCAGACTTTAAGCGGACGGGAGCCATCGACAGGACGGTGCTGTTCACCAATCTGGCCAACGATCCGGCCATCGAGCGTATTTCCACACCGCGTATCGCCTTGACGGCCGCCGAATACCTGGCCTTTGAAAAAGGCATGCACGTGCTGGTCATCCTGACCGATATTACCAACTACGCGGAGGCGCTGCGGGAGGTTTCCGCCGCCCGCAAAGAGGTTCCGGGGAGAAGAGGCTATCCGGGCTACCTGTATACCGACCTGGCCACCCTCTATGAGAGAGCGGGCAGAAAGAAGGGCTTCGACGGGTCCATCACCATGATCCCCATTCTGACCATGCCGGAGGATGACAAGACCCATCCCATCCCCGACCTGACAGGATACATTACGGAAGGGCAGATCATTCTCTCAAGAGAACTCTACAGAAAGAACGTGGCGCCGCCCATCGACGTGCTGCCGTCCCTGTCCCGTCTTAAGGATAAGGGGATCGGCAAGGGCAAGACGAGAGAGGACCACGCGGATACCATGAACCAGCTGTTCGCCTGCTATTCCAGAGGTAAACAGTGCAAGGAACTGATGGCGATCCTGGGAGAAGCTGCTCTGACGGATATCGACCTGCTCTATGCCAAATTTGCCGACGCCTTTGAGAACGAGTACGTTTCTCAGGGATATGAGACGAACCGCAGCATCGAGGAGACGCTGACCATCGGCTGGAAGCTGCTGTCCATCATGCCCAGAAGCGAGCTGAAACGTATCAGAGACGAGTATCTTGATAAATATCTGCCGGCCGGCACGGAGGACGACGGCGCTGATAAATCCAACGCCGGAGTTTCGCCGGGAGCTGTCCCGGGAGGCGCCGCGGTTGGACGCGGTTAGCGGAAGGGGTGAGCCGGAATGGCAAGAATGAATGTTAACCCCACCAGAATGGTAATGACCTCGCTGAAAAAAAAGCTGGCTACGGCTTCGCGGGGCCACAAGCTCATGAAGGATAAGCGGGATGAGCTGATGAAGCAGTTCCTGGAACTGGCGAAGAAGAACAAGGTCCTTCGGGAAGAGGTGGAACGGCGGCTGGGCGAGGTCTACAGCAATTTCACTATCGCCAGCGCCGTCATGTCGCCGCAGCTGATGGAGGAGGCCCTGATGTATCCCACCCAGAGCGTCGACCTCAGCGTGAGCACCAAAAATGTCATGAGCGTTGACGTTCCGGAATTTGAATTTTCCTCCGCCCAGGAGGGCGCGGACAACATCTATCCTTATGGCTTTGCCGGTACCTCCGGGGAGCTGGATAAAGCGATCGCCAGACTGTCGGAGGTCTTCCCCGTCATGCTGGAACTGGCGGCTATGGAAAAAGAAGCCAGTCTGCTGGCCCAGGAGATCGAGAAGACACGGCGCCGTGTAAACGCGCTGGAGTACATCATGATCCCCCAGCTGGAGGAGACCATCAAATATATCCGCATGAAGCTGGATGAGAACGAGCGTGGAAATCAGACGCGTCTCATGAAGGTGAAGGATATGATGCTGGCCGAGGCGATCCTGGAAAAACAGGCCGCCGACGAGGCCGCCATGGAAGAGTACGAGAGACAGCACCCTGCGGGCTAGAGGAAACCGCAGGCTGTAAAAGCCGAAGAGCGATACGATATACCCGGCAGCCGTCAGGCACGCCGGGTATGTTTTTTTATGCAGGAAATAAGCATATCTCCTGCGACGGAGTTTGCAATAGTTAAATACAGGGAATTAAGCCGCAATTATTATGGGAATATGCCCTGCATATTTAAATTTATGGGATTATACCGGATATTTTTCGCGTAGTTTTGTTTATTTCAGACAAAATTATTGAATCGATCCTTAAATTAGTTTATACTTAACACCAGTAATATTTTTATAGGAGTTGCAAGGAGGCAATCTGAAAATGAAACAGAAAAGTTTACAGAAAAGCATCGCATTTGTGCTGGTCTGCGTTATGGTTCTGAGTATGGGAATGTTCACCTCAGTGTTCGCTGCTGACGAGGATAAGACCCCTGCGGGTGCGGCAGATACCACGACTACGGAAGGCGCCATCACCACCAGCGGAAGCGCTGTGACCGGCGGAGCTGTTACCACTCCTGGAGGTACCACTACTCCCGCTGGCACCACCACACCCGCGGCCACCACGACGCCGGCCGCTACCACCACTCCGGCCGCTGGCACCACGACACCGGGATTTGTGTTTGACGCTGCCAAGGGCGTAAGCCAGTTTGAAGACGCCAAGGACAACCCGATGGCTACTTTCATCGACACTCTGATCAAGAAGGACATCATCAGAGGATATGAGGACGGAACTTACAAGCCTGACAATCAGGTGACCACCGCTGAGCTGCTGTCTCTGCTGCTGAAGGCTGCGGGCGAGACTTCCGTAACTCCGGAAAACGCCACAGGCACCTGGGGCGAGCAGGTCGTGCAGAAGGCTTATGACCTGAAGCTGGTAACGGAAGAAGAGCTGGCAAAGGCTGAGGGAGACAAGGCTGTGAGCAGAGGAAACATGAGCCTGCTGCTGGTCCGCGTATCCGAAGTTCTGCTGAAGGAAGAGAAAGTCACCGTTGAGAAGCCGGAAGATTATATCGCCGACTACGCTGCGATTCCCGCAGATCTGCAGGAGTATGTAGCGCAGGCTTACATGAAGGGCTTCGTAACCGGAAACAACAGCGCTGAGTTCAATGCTCAGGACAACGCTACCCGCGCAGAGGCTGCAGTGATCGTGAGCCGCGTTCTGGATAAGACTCTGAGAGCGACTCCGAAGGCCATCGAGAAATAAGGATCAAGGTACATGGACCTGACCTCCCATTGAGGAAGGTTCAAATGAACTGAAAAACAGACCCATCATAAAGTGAAGGCCCTGAGAAGCAGGCATCCTGTTTCTCAGGGTTTTTCCGTCTTTTGGGATGCGCTTATTCCTCTGTCATCAGGCCCCCGGAAACAACAGTGGGACCCGGACCGGAGCGGGAGGTAGACAGGAAGGCGTTTAAGTTAATTTTTTTCCGGTAATTGCGGAACCTTTTTTGTTTGGGGCCGTCTAATCATTAGTCGAGCTTTTCGGAAGAAGAGAATAGGCTTTAAAAAAGCAGATAGTATAGAACGTTAAGGAGGATCACTATGAAATTGAAAAAAGTGGCAGCGGCGGGCCTTTCCGCCGTCATGATTTTGACAGGGAGCATCACGGCGATGGCGGCGGACACACCGGCCGGCGGCCCAGAGGCTGGGCCGGTTTCCGGGACGGAGACCCCGGCGGGGGATACGGCTGTCATGCCGGATCCGGGGTACTACCTGTATAACGTAAGTTCGAAAGCGGTCATAAAGGAGATCAACCTCAGCGACGGAAAAGAGACGGACGGCGCGGACGCCGGAGAAGGCGCTGCGGAGATCGGAGCGGCCGAGTCTTCCCATATCCTGATCGAGACTGTGGAAGCTACTCCCCAGGCCATCCGCCTGAATCTGAGCGACAGCACCGTCGTCATGGATACGCAGACGGGACTTCCCGTGAACAGATCAGAGCTGAAGGTGGGTCAGGAGATATACGCTTACTACAGCGCGGCGATGACGCGGAGCCTGCCCCCTCAGTCCCACGCTGAGGCGATCCTTGTAAATCTGGACGAAAAGAGCCTGCCGGCACATCTGCTCACCGTGGAAAAAAGCAGCGAGCTGGACGGCACCGTAAGCCTGCTGGCGGAAAACGGCACGATCATCGTGAGAGTGGCCGCAGACACGCCGGTCTCCCCGCTCTACACAAAGAACATTGTCAGGAACACGGATATCCATATGGGAACCAGGATCTTCGCGTGGTACGATATCGTAGCTCTCTCCATGCCGGGTCAGGCCAACGCGCAGAAGGTAGTGGTCCTCCCCAGTGAAGACCGCGACGTGACTATCGTCAGCGAGGGCGACATCGCTGTTGGGAGCGGCAAAGTGGAAAACGGAGTGGTCATGGTACCTCTGCGGCTGACTGCCGAGAAACTGGGATTCACGGTTACCTGGGACGGAGCCACCGAATCCGTGAAACTGACCAACAATGAAGTGCAGACTACTGTAAAGCTGGGCGAGGACAGCTATTATATGTCCAGCGCCAAGGCCATCGGCATGTCCAAGCCCACCGCTCTGGGCGCTGCGGCCTACGAGGTGAACGGCGTGAGCTGGGCTCCTGCCGAACTGTTCAATCTTTTGCTGACCGACGGAAGCGTACGGCTGATCGGGGACACGCTTTATCTGTGATCGATAATACTGTTCAGTGGATAGATGCGAAAAATTGCCGATCGTCAATGTACGATGAATTTGAGATCTGCTCATTTTGAAGTGCCCGAATTAAATTGCCCCGAGGCAGAGCCGGACTGTGTGAATGCATCCCACAGTCCGGCTCTGTTGTTTTTGCCGCTGACACTGATCCGTGATTTTTAGGTAGAATTAAGGTAAAATAGATATAATACAGATCAGGGAACGGCGCAATGTGAGACGGCTTGGGTCTGGGAGGACGGAGGAGACAATGAGACTATTGCTTGCAGAGGATGAGAAGGAGCTGTCCAATGCTCTGACCGCCATATTGAAACACAACAATTACTCCGTGGATGCGGTGTATAACGGCGCGGACGCGCTGGACTGGGCGCTGTCGGGCCAGTACGACGGCATGATCCTGGACATTATGATGCCCCGGAAAAATGGGCTGGAAGTGCTTCAGGAGCTCCGGGCGCGGGGAAACGGCACGCCGGTGCTCATGCTGACGGCAAAGGCGGAGGTGGAGGATCGTATCTCGGGACTGGACCTGGGAGCCGACGATTATCTGCCCAAGCCTTTCGCCATGGGCGAGCTGCTGGCCCGGCTGCGGGCTATGACGAGACGGAAGGCGGAGTTTGCGCCCAACCGTCTGGTCTTTGGAAAAATCCAGCTGGATCGGGCTTCCTTCGAGCTTTCCGCCGTGAACGCGGCGGCGGACGGGTCCGATCAGGCTCACCTGACATTTCGTCTGGCAAATAAGGAGTTTCAGGTTCTCGAAATGCTGATGAGCAATCCCGATCGCCTGATCTCCACCGAGCAGTTTATGGAACGGATATGGGGCTTTGACGCAGAGGCGGAGATCAATGTGGTCTGGGTCTATATCTCTAATCTGAGAAAGAAGCTGGCCGCGCTGGATCCCCGCGTGACCATACGGGCTTCCCGAGGGGCCGGATACATGTTGGAGAAAGCAGATGATTAGGAAGCTTCAGAGAAAATTCATAGCGATCACAATGGTCTCTCTTTTGCTGGTAATGGCCGTTGTTCTGGGAGCTGTAAATCTGGCTAATGTTTATCACATGAATCAGCGGGCGGATGGGCTCTTGATGATGCTGGCGGAAAACGACGGTTCATTCCCCGATCAGCAGGGGCGGCGGGGCGACAGATCGGCGGCGGAAGAAAAGCCGGCGGCCGGAGATCCGGCTGCACCCGGCGCCGCCGTGACGCCGGAGGGCGGGACTGCGCCCGGAGACGGGGCGGGATCCGGGAATGAGACGGGATCCGGGGATAAAGCGGCGCCCGGAACTACAGAGGCGTCCGGGGGCGCGAGGCCGGCCGCGCAGTCCGGACAACAGCCCCGCAGGTCAAAGCCGGAGGGACTGAAGTTCAACGAGGAGACCCCCTTTGAGACCCGTTACTTCACAGTCAGAACAGATCTGACTCAGGCAGTCACGGAGGTAAATATCAGCCATATCGCTGCCGTCACCGCCTCCGAGGCGCGCCAGTACGCCAGAGAAGCGCTGAAAAGCGGGCGGACCCAGGGCTATCGGGACAGCTATCGCTATCTGGTGACTACGGGAAAGGACAGCCTGCTTCTGATCTTTGTAGACTGCAGTACGCAGATCGAGACAGCGATGACCTTTTTCCGAAACTCCTGCGCCATCGCGGTGACGTGTCTGGCAGTGGTCCTGATCCTGGTATCGGTGCTCTCAAAGCGGGCCATCCGGCCGGTGATCGAAAACATGGAGAAGCAGAAACGCTTCATAACCGACGCGGGTCATGAGATCAAAACGCCGCTGGCGATCATATCGGCTAATAACGATGTGATAGAAATGACCTGCGGGAAAAGCGAATGGACCGCCAGCATTCACAATCAGGTGGAGCGTCTCAGCGAACTGGTAAAATATCTCCTCACGCTGTCCCGTATGGAGGAAGACCAGCCGGGACTGACCTTTTCCGATGTGGATCTCAGCGATCTGGTACAGGAAAACGCCTGGGCCTTCCTGCCTCTGGCTGAGCAAAGGGGCGTGGAACTTGAGATAAACATACAGCCGGATATTACCGTGCGGGGCGACGAGACCGGACTTTCCCATCTGGTCACGATCCTGACAGACAACGCGGTGAAATACTGCAGCCCGGGAGGAAGCATCCTGATCACGCTGTCAAAGCGGGGAAAAGGATGCTGCCTGGAGGTCACAAATACATGCGGCCATATACCCGGGGATCTGTCCAGGCTCTTTGACCGGTTCTACCGGGCAGATGAATCGCGTTCGCGGGACAGCGGCGGTTACGGCATCGGTCTTTCGGTGGCTCAGGCTGTAGCCCGCGCCCACGGCGGCAGGATCAGCGCCGCAAGGAGAGAAGGGGAACGCATCTGTTTTGCAGTGGAATTGTAAAACAGGGTCATGACCTGAATAAAGGCGGCAGGCCGGCGGAGCGGTACAGCTCCGCCGGTTTTTATACCATAGGAAATATCGTCTGCAGATATTTCCGTATGTTTCAAAAAAGTTCACCTTGTGAAGGTGAGCCCGCAGAGCGAATCATGTTTCCAAAGGAAACTTTTTTATTTGAGCAGAAGGCTTTTTAAGTAAACTTTAAGCTTCCTTTTAAGTGTGTTTTAGGTTGACTGGCTATAATGAAAACATCGGGCGCCGCGGGACGCGGCGAAGCGGTAAAACTACAGCGAAGGAGGGGAGAACTGTGAAGGAATATCAGAGCGTTTTCAAGCGGGTGGAGAAGAAATATCTGCTTAGCGAGGCGCAGTACATGGCCTTGCGGCAGCTCCTGGAAGATCATATGAAAGCGGATCGGTACGCCAACAATACGATCTGCAATATTTACTATGACACGCCGGACGGACGGCTGATCCGCGCATCTCTGGAGAAGCCGGTGTATAAAGAGAAACTGAGAATGCGCAGTTATGGGACGCCGGATCAGAAGAGCGTGGTCTTTATCGAGCTGAAGAAAAAGTTTGACGGAGTGGTGTATAAACGCCGGGCGGATCTGCCCCTGTGGGAGGCACGGAATTATCTGCGGGGAACCGGCCGTCCGGAAGGAGCCGGCGGAAAGGAACAGATCCTGCGGGAGATCGACTGGTTTATGCAGTTTTACGGCAATATACGGCCGGCTATGTTTTTGGCCTATGACCGCAGCGCATTCTGCGGAAAGGAGAACGCAGAGCTGCGGCTCACCTTTGACAGCCGCATACGCTACCGGACGGAAGCGCTGGATCTCACAGCCGGAGTGTGGGGCAAGGATCTTTTAGAACCGGGACAGCGTCTCATGGAAGTCAAGCTGGAAGGGGCCATGCCCTTATGGCTTTCGGAAGCCCTGGCCGGTCTGTCGATCTACCCGGCGTCTTTTTCCAAGTATGGGAAAGCGTATTTGAAAGAACTGGAACGCCGAAACGTCACAGACGGCGAAAGGCAGACCGCTGATGAAAAGCGAACGGGCCCAGAAGAGAAGACTGCCGTGGAAAAACGAACGGCAGTTGAAGAGCAGACCACCGATGAAAGACGAACAGCTGGCAAAAAACAAGTGTCCGGCGAAAACGGGGCGGCCGGCGGTCTGCAGAACGGAGAAAGAAAAACAGGAGGAGGAAGGATCTGTGCTTAGCGAAATCAGCAGCTATCTGATCAATACCGGCGCGTCTCTGGTTCTGGGCGCGGCGGGGGCGTTGATCTACATGCATCGGAATACGTACAATAAAAGTTTTGTCATTACGCTGGCGCTGCTGCCCGCGATGGTGCAGACGGTCATTATGATGGTCAACGGAAACCTGGGCGCCGGCGTGGCGGTCATGGGAGCGTTCAGCCTGGTGCGTTTTCGCTCAGTGGCCGGGTCGGCCAAAGAGATCAGCAGTATTTTTCTGGCCATGGCAGTGGGGCTGGCCACAGGGATGGGGTGTCTGGCGGTGGCGGCGGTGTTTACGGCAGTCATGGGTCTTGCGACTGTACTTTTGAATCTGTCGAAGTTCGGGGAGCCGAAACAGACTGTCAGGCATCTGCTCATCACCATACCGGAGGGACTGGATTACACTGATGTTTTTGACGACCTGTTTTCCCGATATCTGCGCAAGTGGGAACTGCTGAAAGTCAAAACCACAAATATGGGAAGTCTGTTTAAATTGGAGTATCAGGTGGTGCTGAAGGACTGCAGCAGGGAAAAAGCCATGATAGACGAGCTGCGCTGCAGAAACGGCAATCTGGAGATCGTGTGCGGCCGTATGGCAGCCGGAAAGGAAGAATTATAGAGATGATAGGTGAAAGATTAAGCAGAAAAAAGCAGAGACAGCTGATCTGTCTGTGGACCGCCGTCCTGCTGGCGGTGGCGTGCGTACTGGCGGCAGGATGCGGAACGCAGGCGTCTGCGGCGGAAATCGACTTCAGTTTCAGCGACAGAGATCAGGACCCGTCTTATGACGGAGAGACCGCCACGAAGATCCTGTTGTCCGACGGCGGTACGGAGATATCGGGAGCGGGGGCTGCCGTCAGTGGGAACACAGTGACGATCTCTGAGGAAGGGACCTATCTGGTCTCCGGAAGTCTCAGCGACGGACAGATCATAGTGGACGCGGACGGGGAAACAAAGCTGCAGATCGTACTGAACGGCGCGTCTGTTCACTGTGAGTCAAACGCGGCGCTCTACATTAAGAAAGCGGATAAGGTATTTCTCACACTGGCGCCGGACAGCGAGAATTCGCTGTCCGACGGAGAGACCCGCGCTTTTGCAGAGGATGAGGATAACAAGGTAGACGGGGTCATATTCAGCAAAGCGGATCTTACGATCAACGGCAGCGGCGGGCTGACTGTCACGGGCAGCTATAAGCACGGCGTGGTCTCCAAGGACGATCTGACGGTCACAGGCGGCGAGATCACAGTGACCGCAAAGGGACAGGGACTTTACGGAAAAGACTGCGTAAAGATCAGAGACGGCGTTTTCGTACTCAATACCGGCGGGGATGGGATCCAGTCCGATAATTCAGAGGATGAGCTTCGGGGCTTCGTCTATCTGTACGGCGGCACCTTTCAGATCACCGCGGAGGAAGGAGACGGCGTTCAGGCGGAGACCGTACTGCGGGGCGGCGGCGGGGGAAAGACGAGACCCGGCTCTTGAACACAACTAGAGGTGTATAAAAAAAAGAAAGCTATCTGGTGGCTAGCGCAGGACCGCGTCAGCGGCGTGGGCTTTGAGGGCGGCCGGCCCGGCGGCAGTTCGGCGGCAGCATTCCGTGGGACTCCGGCGCTTTCCGGCGCGGCTGTAGGTATGGCCGGAAACGCGCCGGGCCAGAGAGGCGCAGCGCCGGATGGAGGATCGCTGGAGTCGACCTCGGGACAGGGGATAGGAAATCCGCCGGCGCGGAACTTGCCGGACGGACCGGCAGAGGGCGCCGGCGGCGTACCGCTGCCGCAGAATATCAGCGGCGGGGCTCTGCAGACACAGGAAGATACAGCCAGCACCAAAGGTCTGAAGGCGGGAAGTCAGCTCCTGATCTACGGCGGCACATTTTCCCTTGACACCCTTGATGACGCCCTCCACAGCAACGGGGGGCTGGCCGTCTCAGGAGGAGAGATCACAGCTGCTACCGGAGACGACGGCGCTCACGCCGACGGCGATCTGACTGTAAGCGGAGGAACGCTGACCATATCGAAAAGCTATGAGGGCCTTGAGGGAAAAACGATCGTGATCAGCGGCGGCGTGGTGGACGTGACTTCCAGTGACGACGGTCTCAACGCCACCGATGGAAGCGGCGGATCTTCTGCGGGCGGAAGACCGGGCCCTGGAGGCGGCGATCAGGCTCAGGATGGGGTCTATATTCTGATCAGCGGCGGCACTGTGTCGGTTGACGCATCCGGCGACGGAATCGACTCCAACGGGGATCTGACCATCACCGGCGGTACGGTCACAGTCAACGGACCGGCGGGAAACGGCGACGGGACGCTGGATTATAACGGGACCGCCGTCATATCCGGAGGCGTGTTTATGGGAGCGGGCAGCAGCGGTATGGCCCAGGGCTTTTCCGACAGTTCAGCTCAGTGCTCCATACTCTGGGTCCTCTCCGAGAAAGCGGAAGCCGGAACCGAGATCCTGCTGTCGGATGAAAGCGGCGCGAAGATCGCAGGCTGGACAGCGGAGAAACAGTTTGACTGTGTACAGTTCAGCTCGTCGGATCTGACAGCGGGAAAGACTTATCAACTGACGGTGAACGGCGCCACGGAAGAGATCACGCTGGATTCCGCAGCTGCGTCTAACGCCCCTGCGGGCGGCAGGGGCGGAATGGGTGGAATGGGTCAGCCCGGCGGAGACTTCGGCGGCCAGGGCGGCGGCCGCGGCGGGAGAGGCAGTCAGACAGATGACCGGACTGCCGGAGAAAATTGAAAAAAGGCATAGATGCAGAAAAAGAAAAAGCATGCCCGCTCCCGGAAGGAGGGCATGCTTTTTCAACGATCACAGCTTCAGCAGTTTTTTTACATTATTGTAGAACACATCTTCCAGCTGCCCGTCTGTCAGTCCGCTGACCAGAGTTCGCTGCAGTTCGACTGTGGGATGATGGAAGGGGGCGTCGATCCCGAACATAATACGGTCCGGTCCTACGGTATCGTAGCCTTCTTTTATTTTATTGTGCATGGGCATTCCGGAAGTTTCCAGATAGAGATTGGGATATTTTTTCGCCATGTCGATGGCGGATTGAATGTACATGCCGTTTCCGTGTCCCATGTGGATCATGACCATCCGCACGTCAGGGTACATTTCTGCCAGCTGAGCCACGCTCCAGGGGAGAGAGAAGGGAGGATGACCGGTGTGGATCATCAGCGGAATATCCAGTTCACGAGCCAGCCTGGCCACTGGGAAAACGCATTCGTCATTAGGCAGGTAGGCCTGGGACAGCGGATGCAGCTTCACCGCCCTGAAGCCGTGATCTTCCACGGCGCTGCGGATCTGATCCAGCGCTTTTGCGCCGTCCCAGGGGTTGACCCAGACGGCGCCCACAAACCGCTGCGGATATTTGTCCACGGCGGCGATGCTCTCGTCTGCCGGGAAGGTGGAAATAACAGCTTTTTCAAAATTGTATTCGTCCATCTGTGCGATCAGTTCCTCTGCAGTCATGCGGACGCCGGCCCATCCTCCAAAATTTCCGATATGACTGTGGGCGTCGATCTTTTTAAATTTTTTCATTCGTTCCAGCATTGTGTCAGACATAGTGGTAATTCCTTTCTTTCATTAACGCGCGGCCGCCTGCCCGCAGGCTTCCGCCTCCGATGCCGTATTGTTTCTGTCGGTGGTATAGCGGAAACGGCTGCGAAGGGAGGTCTTCTGCAGGGCCTCTGAGAGGACAAAGGCCAGGACGATTCCCGTGGCAGTCTGAAAAGTCAGACCCGGCAGCGACGCCAATCCCGCGGCGGTGCCATAGAAGATGATGCGGGCTGCAGTGTAGCCGGCGGCCTGGCAGATGCCGCCGCTGACCGCCGCCAGCGCCCAGAGGGGACGGCCTTTCAGACCGAATATATGATTGCGGATCATAGCGCCCATGACCAGCGCCATGACCGACTTGGAGATCAGGGTGGGCAGCACCCAGATAGCGTATCCGCCGATCAGATCGGCCAGAGCGGCCCCGACGCCGCCGGCCAGAGCGCCCCGGCGGCCCCCCAGCATGAGCACGGCCAGAAAGATCATACAATCTCCCAGATGCGAGTATCCGAAAGCCGAGGGAAATTTAAAAATGGAAACGCCGAGAAACACCAGGGCGGTGAAAAGTGCGGTCTCACAGAGCTCCGCGATTTTGTTCTGTCTCATGATCTATGTACCTCCATTCGCAGCCGGCCTGCAGCTGAGGGCGCTGCCGCAGCAGCTGAACTTCGTTCCGGCTGATTCTCATGTTCTTATCATAGCACGAGTATGTACTTGTAAAAATATACGGAAATATTTATTTTTAAAATAACAGTTTAAAAATATTGTGGATTATTTTATGGTTACAGTGAGAATTTTAGAAGGGACCAGTACAGTTTGAAACGTAAATCAGAAGACACTGAAAAAAGGGGGGAAAGGGAATAAGCTGTGAAAAGAAAAACAGATCCGGTTCCCGCAGCCTGTGCGAAAGATCCGGATCTGTATCCTGTAGATTTGAGGAAGGTCAGTTATTGAAATGTTGGACTGTAATTGACTCGCTGTCGAATCAGTTGACAGGGATCTCCACTCCGCCGTAGGAGATGGAAGCGATGTCCGCCGGGTCGATGATCTCCTGGAAACGGCTGTTGACGGTGAGCGTATTTCCTGTGATGCTGGTGCCGGTGCCTCCCGTGGCGACAACGGTACCGTCTTTCAGCGTTACCCTGAGCTCCTGATCGGTGGTCCCGTATACGCCGTTTTCTGCACCCTGGCTTTCTCCCCCTGCCGGTTCTAAAGAGATCATGGCGTCATCCGCCGGCTGCAGCGCGGCGGATCCATCGCCGCTGTTGTCTGTGCCGTAGATCTCAGGGGGCTGGCTGTCGTACACCGCGATGGATTTCCCCTTGATGGTCATGGATACGGAGATGGGGGAATAACGCACCTGGGTGATCTTGCAGTCGCCGCCGTAGAGACTGATGTTCGCGTCAGGTTTGATGGCGGCCGATACATCCCTGTAATTCAGAGGAAAGTCGATCTCCCAGTTTCCGCTGGCGACCAGTTTGTTGACGTCGTATTCGTCTCCCGGAGTTCCCGGCTCTGTTCTGGGCGGCAGCGCGTCTATGAGCGCCATTTCTTCCTGGTTTTTTGGCACCATCAGGTCAGAGAAGCGGAAACGCATGGTAGAACCGGAGAGATTTCGCTCCGTATCATAACACAGCATCATGGTCAGTTTATTGTCCGCCGGATCATCGTCCGGAAGGAGCTCAAAGTAATAGCCTGCGCCTCCTCGCGGATTGTCCGGCAGGTCCACAAAGGCGGTGGAAAAGCTGTAATAATCCTGATCTAATGTGGTCCCTTCCGGAGCGATCAGATCGAAGAGGACGTTGACGGTATTGCCGTCGCCCACGGCCTCCCGGACGTCCAGCGTCCAGCCGTTGTCTGTTGTCTGTCTGTCGATCACTGCGCTCAGATTGCCCAGCATTTCCTGCTGTTCCTGATTTTTGGCGCCAAAGAAGTCAAAGAAGTTTTTGTCCAGGGCGATGGCTGCGAAAGAGACGGTGGCCATGGCCAGGACGAGTACGCAGGCTGCGGCCAAGGTCCACATTTTGCGCCGATGGGATCCTGCGCTTCCTGGGCCGCCCTCTCTGCCGGACCTGCCCGCCGTTTTGGATGAAGCGTCTGCCGCCGGCGAGCCGGTATGGGTCCGGGCGGTTTGGACGCCGTGGGAGGCCGCGTCCGCCAGGCCGGCTTTCGCCAGAGTTTTTTCCAGAATGCGCGTCTTTTCCTCCGCGCTGAGGGGGTTGTCGGGTATCATGGTCCCGCTGTCTTTCCACTCATAGTGATCCATTATATCTTCCAGTTTCTTCATATGATGATTCCCCTTTCGATCAAGGCGTTCTTCAGTGTCTTTTTTCCCCTGTAAAGTTTGTTTTCAACGGTTTTGGGCTGGAGCGAGAGACGTTCCGCGATGGCGGAGACCCGTTCTCCCAGGTAATACCGCAGGATGAAGATCTGGCGGTCCGGTTCGCCTAGCCCGTCGATGCTTTCCTGAAGGATCCTGCGGTTCGCGTCGCCGGCCATCTGATCCGCAAAGTCGATATTCACCTCCAGATCGTTTTCCTCGATGGGAAGCAGATCTCCCGCCTTCTCGTTTTTTCTCCTGTAATCCAGCGCCGTGTGCCGGGCAATACCAAATAGATAGCTCTTCAGGGGCGTTCCGCTCTCCCCGTCGTAGCGGTCGATATTCTGCCACAGGCGGACGAAGGCGTCGGAGACGCACTCTTCCACATCCTGTTCCCGACCTCCGCCGATGATTTTTGCGGCGATCCATTTGACCTGGCCGCCGTACAGGTCGATTGCTTTGGAGAGCCCCTCGGAGGGGGCGTTTCTCAAAAGCAGTATTAATTGCTTATCATTCATAGGTCTACCTCTTTTACTGATGCGTTTTTCTAAAGTGGCCGGACCGCCTTGCCGGTTTTCTCTCTGTGCGGAACGGGAGGGAAGGATGGGATCCCGTCCTCCGTATTGCTCTGTGCCGGGCTGCGGTTCATCGGCTTGTAAGGCCTTTACACTTATACATTCGCAGCAGAAAGCCGTTTCACTCAGTTTTTTGCAATATTTTTGTGCAGGAAATATTGCAGCTGCCGTTATCAGTATAGCACAGAAAAGAAAAGCGCGCCGTTTTGCAGGCGCGCCCGGAAGTCAGAGAGATCTATACTATGAGGAGGAATCCGGCGGCGGGATGGTGACGCCGGTCTGGGGACTGTATTCATAGAGAAGGGTTTGGTCGGAACTGAGACCGCGGAGCCATCGGTAATACATCACTGCGGAGGAGTCCGGCGGCTGAATGAAACAGAAAAGAAAGAAAACGCCGTTGTCAGAAGGCAGGGCCGCTGCGGCCGCCGCGTCGCCGGGAAGCAAAACCCGGCGCTGCAAAGACTGTGCAGATGATCCGCCATCCGGATCCGGGAGATCCAGCCGCAGGACATGGCCGTCGCCGTAATTTAGTTCCAGGAGCGTGACGGAGGGATCGTTCACATAGCCGTAAACGATGACCCGGCGTCCGGCCCCGGCACTTGACAGCCCATCGGAAAGTACATGGGACGAGTACTGGGGATCCAGAGCCTGTGAGAGATCCCGCCGATGGCCCAGGTATTGGTTGCCGATGGTCCACAGCACAGGGAGATAATACCGTTTGATCTCCGTGAGGGAGATATAGTTTTCAAAGGAGCCGAAGAAATATTGCGCGCTGCCAGCGTCGCCCACACAGACGATCTCTGAGGGACCGTAATGGCTGCTGCGTTCTGACACGCGAAAGGCAGATTCGGGGACGAAAAAGAAGCCGGAGACTGTGTAGATCAGCAGAGTGCATCCGGCGGTCAGCGCCAGGTTTCGGATCAGGGCCTTTTTTCTGTTCATGAGGCGTCACCTCCCGGTAAGTTTGTCCCTGAGATCGGACCTGTGCCCGATCCGGGCGGAAGCAGGGGAATCTCTATGTGAAATTGCCGATGGTAGCGGTCGTAGTCGATATACAGCGTTTCCGCCCCTTTGGGAAAGCCGTCCAGTTCTGTGCTGCAGCGACTGAGTGGCCCGGCGGACGAGTAACCTCCGGAAAACAGGTATTCCCGGCCTGACTGGTCGGTAAAGCGGCAGTCTGACAGGGTAAAGCCCCATCCGCTGAAATGGAGACGCTTTTCATAGTTGTCCCAGAGAATGTGCAGCGTACCCGTATCGGCGTTTCGGTCGGTCTGTGTAAAGACGACTTTGCGGAGGATGATGACCCTGTCGTCGATCTGCACGCGTTCCTCCATTTTTTGTGAGTAGACGATCTGATCCCGTGGAATGTTATCGGCGCTGTTTATAAAGGGAGACAGCATCATATGCCCCAGAGGAAGTATGGTCAGGACCACCGCCAGAAAAACACAAATGGAAGCGGCCCATCCGCTGATCCGCCAGATCCAGCCCAGCAGAGGGCTGTGTTCTCTGTTCAGCGCTTCGCCCAGCTCCCTGGCGTCGCCCATGCAGGATACGGCCAGGATCTCCGCTTCCCCATCTTTCACGCCCTCTTCCATATAATTGTCTTTGCGGTCCTCAATATGGTCCAAAAGCTCCTGGCGGATGACCGCGTGGTCGTAACGGAATCTGACGCAGGAAAGGACCTGCGACAAAAACTGATCGGAGGGAGATGAAGAGGCGCTGTTTTTTTCAGTAGGGTTCATTGCATCAGACCTGCCTTCCTTGGTATCGTTTTGGGGATGGAAGCGGCGAAATGCGCCGAGGATCACACGAGTCCGCAGGCTTCGCCGCGGATGACCTTATTGACAGATCGGGAAAAGATATCCCACTGTCTTCTTTCCTCAGCCAGCTGTTCCTGGCCCTTTCCGGTAATGCGGTAATATCTGCGCTGCTTCCCCGAATCAGCGGTGTGCATGTAGGATGTGACATATCCGCTGTTTTCCATCCGATGCAGCACCGGATACAGGGATCCTTCCTTGAATTCAAAGGTGCTGTCGGAGCGCTGTTCCAGCAGGCGGATGATCTCATAGCCATAACAGTCTTTTTCTTTCAGAAGTGACAGAACCATGAGCACGGTGCTCCCACCGATCAATCCTTTGTCGAGCTGCATGCGTATTCGCCTCCTTTGCTTAGATGGTCTAAGTATGTTGCTTCTTTTATTTTACTAAGATAACCTAGGTATGTCAAGTGCTGTTGTAGCCATCGCTTTGTTGCGAACAAATGAAAAGCCGGCGGGGGAAGAAACGGTCTCGCGCTTCTTCCCCCGCCGGCGGTTAGATCGATACCCCTTTGAAAATTTACCGCTGCGGCTATTTCATCTCAATCGTTGCAGCCTGGTCTTCCAGCAGCCGGATCTCCTGGCAGTAATAGCTCAGTCCGCCGATGCGCTGCTGAATACGTTCGAGTTCGCCGGCCTCTGCATCCAGCCGGATGACGCAGGTCACGGTGCCCTTCGTCCGGTCGTAATGGTATTCGGCGTAGGAAGAGCAGCCCAGCGCTTCACCGTTTTTGTCGGTCAGTTCAAATTGGAATGTCAGATCCGCGGCGCCGTAGGGCGTGCCGACTACGGTGACGACGCCGTCCCGGATATCCAGAGAGTCGATGTGCACTCCGCCCAGATTCGTGGTTTCCATGAGGGCGCCCACGGCCTCCTGCACAGGGATAATACGGCTGCCTGCGGCGGAATCTCCGCTGGTATCCACGTCTCCGGTCCTCTCGTCCTTTGGAGGAGCGGCCTCGTAGGGTACCAGCGTGAGACTTTTCATGTCTGTGCTGCCGCCAAGGAATTCAAAGCTGTTGGAGATCGCAAACAGGAAGTTGCTCTGCAGCGAATCGTTGAGTACCGGCAGATAGTTTCCCTGATCATCCCGCAGTACAAAACTGCAGAATGGAACGCTTCCGGTCCGTTCTCTCAGGACCAGCTGCCCGCCGAAAGGCGAGACGCTGACGCGGCTGACAGTAAAACGATGGGATGTGCCGCCCGCGTTGACGGTCATCTTTCTGTCCGGTTCCACTGTGAGCGTTTCCGCGGCCACAGCGCTCTTGTCGATCCCCACGGCAATGTGCCAATCTCCGGTTTTGTCCAGCATTTCGGAGGTATAAAGCTCCAGCTGGAAGGTGTCGGGAAGGGCGTTCATCACGGCGAAGCGCTGCATCCCTTTCAGCGTGTAAGCGTCTTCCAGCCGGCCCTCTGTCTCGATCTGGGCAGCAGGATCGATGTAGGTCCCGTCCGCTTTAAACCAGAAGGCAGGCGCGGTCCAGGCTGCCCGCCAGCTCTCCGGCGTACCGTCGTCTCCGCGGAGAACGATGGGGGCGTCGCTTTGAACGGTATAAAAAACATTGATGTAATTGTCGCTGACAGCAATATCGTCCAGAGTCAGTTTAATGCCCTGATCCTCTGTGGAGGCGCCCACGGCGGCGCTGAACCGTTCAAAGGCCGCCTGCTGGGACAGGTAGCGGAATTCGCTGGGCGCGGCGAAGTAGGAAACCGCGTTTCGCGCCATGGGAAACAGCGTGGGAGCCGCCGCGGCGGTTATAGTGCCGATCACAGCCACAGCCGCGGCGGCTGTCAGCAGCCGCCGGATCCTGCGGGACGGTCTGCGGGTCTGCTCCGGAAGGCTCTGGAGCCGGGCCTGGATCCGCGCTTCGAAGCCCGGGGGAGGCGGGGCGGTCTCCCTCTGCGCCAGAAGGCGCAGGCGGCTGTCAAATTCATCATCCGTCATATTCTTAAATTTTTCTCTTTCCATTTTTATTCTCCTTTGTCGTCCAACATCGCTCTGAGCTGTCTGCGCGCTCTGGAAAGCCGGGATTTTACGGTTCCTTCCGGCAGGCGGAGAGCGGAGGCGATATCTTTCAGGCTGAGATCTTCATAATAGAACAGAAGGGTGACGATGCGGAATTCTTCCTCCAGTTGATCGACGGCTTCCCGCAGATCGGCTGCGGAAGGTCCGCCGTCGGCGTATGATGCCGAACCGGGCAGACCGCCTGCGGAAAAGCCTGCTTGTTCGGCCTGGGCCGCATCTTCCATACAGATGACCTTGCTCCGGCGCTTTGCCGCCGCGTAGGCCTCGTTGATCAGTATGCGGAAGATCCAGGGTCTGAAGCTGCTTTCATCCTTCAGTGTATGGAGCTTTGCATAGCTTTTCAATATGGTCTCTCCAACAGCGTCTTCTGCGTCGGCGTCATTTTTCAGAATGCTTTTCGCCAGGCGGAACAGACTGAGCTGATATTCATTTATGAGGGTGCAAAACTGCGTTTTCGTCATTTGCTATCCATTTCCATTCGTTTGATTTTGTCCGGACATATATAAGATAACAGAACAGGGAAAAAGGTTCCCGAAAATCAAGAAAAACCAGCATGTTTTTTCTTGACATTTCTACTACTTTGCAATACCATATAGTCAAGGTACTTTGCATTGCAATGTAGATAGGCGGTGCCGTGCAGAACATGCGTACGGCTGAGACTTATAGACGCGGCAGTCAAAGATCCGTTGAAACTTCCGGAAGGACAAAATGGGATGGGAAAAGCTGAGGGGGAAGAATGGGATGATACCGTCACAGATGCTGAAGGGAACGTTAGAAGGCTGCATTCTGAAAGTCATTGGCAGGTCTGAGACTTATGGATATGAGATAACCCAACAGCTGCGGCAATATGGATTCTCAGAGATCGCAGAGGGAACGATCTATCCGCTGCTGCTGCGGCTGGAGAAGAACGGTCTGATCTCGGCTCAGTACCGGCAGTCGGCGCTGGGGCCCAAACGAAAATATTTTTCACTCACGGATAAGGGAATCGAGGAACTGCGGTGCTTTTCCAAAAGCTGGATGGAACTGGAAAATGCCGTGAATCAGGTCATGAACAGCGACCGTCCCTCGCCGCCGGCGCCGGGAAGCCGGACCGAAGAGATCAGAGGAGGAAACAGGGATGAATAAAAGAGTGAAGGAACTGAACCGTTTGAACAATGAGATGGATGGAAAGCTGAATGAGGAAAACAGGACGGCTATGACAGATATGGTCTGCTATATCCGGGTCGCGGGCATCTCGGAAAACCGGCAGGAAGAGGTGCGGAACGATCTTCTTTCCATGACGCTGGACGCGCAGGAGAGAGGGGAAAGCCTGCGGGAGATCGCCGGGGGCGATCTGCAGGGCTTTTGTGACCAGATCATCGCCAGTCTGCCGCCGGCCGGCGTCGGGGAGCGCGTTCTTGAAGCGCTGGATACGCTGGTGCTGTGTACGGCGGTACTGGGGGCGGTAAAGCTGGCGCTCTCCCCGGAGACCTATTACCTGATCAGAGCGCTGGTCACAGGCAGTAGGCCGGAACTCAGCATCGTCATCACACTGGGGGATCTGCTGCAGTACGCGGCGGTGACGGCTGCGGCCTGCGGCATTGTGTTGTACATTGCCAAAAACGCCTTCAGCCTGCCGGGCGGCAGAATGGACGGGAAGGAGAAAAGCAGGAAAAAAATTTTGAGACGGTTTGGGATCGGCTGCGGCGCTGCCCTTCTGATGGCGCTGGTGTTACTCGTCTCCGCCAGGCTGGACCACTATACGATCGTCTCGGTCAACATGCTGGGTTTTCTGTGTATAGTGGCGCTGATGTTTGCAGTCCACAAGATATTGAATATGAGGGAAGTCAAAGAAAATTAGAAATTTGCTTTCGGGGGTTGACGGCGGCACAGGATGCTGATAATATAAAAGCTGTCAGGCGGCAGTCGTCTTTTGCGGACCGACCGCCGGCCAATTGAATATGATCGGTTTATGTTCTGTCGGGAGATCCCCGGCAGCTAAGAGGGAAGCAGGTTCAAGTCCTGCGCGGTCCCGCCGCTGTAAGTGTGGAGTTTTCGTTCAAGATAGGGAACAACCCGTCAGCCACTGAATCTATTTCGGGAAGGCGAACAGAAAATGAGGATACACGAGCCAGAAGACCTGCATAATGCCATGTTACACCAACGGGGATTTTTGGTGATGTAACGGAAACAGAATAACAGTAAATACGGACTGTGGCCTTTGGCCACAGTTTTTTGTTTCTCATCTCTGCAGCTGAAAGCGAGCTTTCGGCTGCCGCGGTCACGTATCGCGGACTGATCCCGGGATCAGACAGTACGATCCCAGTATGTTGGCTGAAATTGCCTTTTCATCCGCAGGGGCTTTTCGGCGCAGAAATTGCGCTGTGTCCGAAAAGTCCCTGCTCCTTCAAAACAAAGGGAAAGGCGTTCCTATTTCACAGCGGAAGGGATTTGAAAGAGGATGTGGTATTGTGTTTTCTGAGAGAATGATCTTGCTGTGGAATGCTCCACAGCTTTTTTTGTGTCGAAAATTATGGTTCTGATATTCCATGTGTTTCAAAAGTTTTTACCCTGTGAAAGTTAGTGCCGATAAAATACGCAGGACAAATGGTTGTTGCAGCTCTGAGCAGCAGAGAGATGAAAATAGGTTGATGTATAGCAGTAAAGGAGAACTGAGAGAATGTTGAAAAAGCATATGAGAAAGATTTTGGCGGCAGCGCTGTCACTTTCCATGGTACTCAGTATGAGCGGAGCAGCCTTCGCTTCTACGAATTGGCACACCTACTAGGGGAATGAGATGCACAACGGGCTGGTGACAGATGCCACGCCGACGGGGAGTCTTGATGAGTTGAAGCTGACGCTTCCTAACAATGGATCCGGATGGGACGGCATCAATGCGGCGCCGGTGATGGAGACTACTGCTGACGGAACGTTCGCTTATGTACTGTATGACGGATATACGGTCAGCGGCGATGCCGGCGGCGGTCGTCTAGCTAAAGTGAATTGTATGACGGGTGAGTTGGTCTGGAACATACAGCTTAGCCAGACCAGTGGGTTCCAGCTGTCCACGCCGTATCTGGACACGACAGCCGGGGCTATTTATGTAGGGACTACCGAGTACAATCGGATGACGGATAACGGCAATTTACGCGGCGTGGTCGGTTCCATTACAAAGGTAACAGGGCTCGACGATACGCCCACGACCCAGTGGACCTACAGCCTGCCCGACAACAATCAGATCAACACACCTATCGTAAAGATCGGTGAATATTTGTATTTCGGGACCTGGTCTGCTAATTCGGGAACATACTATCAGGCACATCTCGACAGCCAGACTGGAGAAATCGATGAACTTCTGCCATACAATCCGGACAACGGCGGTTTCTACTGGGCAGGCGCTGTGGTGAGCGGCGATTATGTCTATTTCGGCGGCGACGGTGGGTACCTGTATGCTCAGCCAGTAGGCAGCGGCTTCGGCTCGTCTGCTGATCCTGTCAATCTGAATACAGTGGATGGGAATCTCAGTGCCGGAAATGTCCGCAGTACCATTTCACTGGTAGACGATTCACTGTATTTTACCAGTCAGGGCGGTTATCTGTGGTGTTTTGATCATAACAACGGGAATCCGGTGTTTAATTGGAAGGCAAGTCTGGCGGCCACATCAACATCTACCCCCACCGTTACGTCTACCGACATCTATGTAGGCTACTACAGCGGGTTTGACACGGGAGGCATCCAGAAGATAAACAGGTCAACGCACGCTGTGACTACTGTGGCGACTCCGGGACCGATACAGGGTTCTGTGCTGGTGTATCAAGCAGATGATGCAGATTATTTGTATGTAAATACTAATTCAGCAACCGGCGCAGGTTACTGCTACGATGCCTCGGGCGCACAGAAATGGGCCACTTCCAGCGGCACCTATGCTCTGCAGGGCATGGCCGCCAGCAATGGCTATATCGTATTTGGAAACGACTATGATCAGCTCTATATAATCAGTGACGAAGGCCGCATTGTTGTACCTTCCGCAGAGATACCAGACAACTCAGACGAGTTGAAATGGCCCGCCGATTCCCAGGAGGTGAC
Organism: Bacilliculturomica massiliensis; assembly: GCF_900605495.1. GTDB lineage: Bacteria > Bacillota > Clostridia > Peptostreptococcales > Anaerovoracaceae > Bacilliculturomica > Bacilliculturomica massiliensis. The sequence goes on along the minus strand of NZ_LR027603.1, from coordinate 77,667 downwards.
ACTTTGGTATGGAGAGCTGGACGACCAGTGCGCCGTATTTAATCAGGGAATCAGCATACAGGGCCCGTTAAACAGCAGCGTATACTCGGTCTGCGACGGAGTGGTGGCGTATAAAGGATACTCAAAGGCGTACGGATATGTACTGTACATAGACTTTAAATATAATGGAAATTACATGCAGGCGCGCTACGGCAACTTGCAGGGACCTTCTTCAATGCGTGTGGGAGAAGCGGTCAGCAGGGGTCAGGTGATCGGGAAAATGGCTCCGGACCCGGAGCAGGCCATGAGCCAATCGGGAAAGGGAGCAATGGCGCTGGATATTGGGATGTCGAACAATGAACGGCCCTGTCAGGCGAGCGGAAGCAATATAGCCTGGGCGGGTCCGATTCCCTATCTGGAGAGCCGGCAGGAAGAAAATACAGAATATTTGACAAAACCAATGGCGACAGTGCGGGATACCAGCGGACTGGATTACAACATATCTGAAGATGCGGCGTTCTCCCCGGCTACGAGGGGTACGATATCGGAGCTGGAAAAGGACAGACGTTTCCGCCGCAACAAGGATCTGCAGCGGGGGGAAGGGTATCTGCGGAAGGTGGTTCTGGACGTAGCCAAGCAGCTGGACAACGGCGCCACCAATGAGAATCTGGAGGAGAAAAAGTACCTCGTTTACAATGTGACCAAAGGAGCCGCGGAGGTGAACATTATGGGAAGGAAACGAGAATACAGCATTGCCAAGGGCAACGCCCGCATTCAGAACAGCCGAATGATCGTGGACAAGGCGGCAGTCTATCGGGATCTGTATATAGGCCAGCACGGAATCTATTCCCCTGTGGTGCCCGCAGCGAAGGAAGTGGGAGCCAGCGCCAGACTGGCCAGCGCCAGAGCGAATTATTTGTATAATGAAGCGAATATCAGTATTCCAGGCGATGGGAAGGTAGGTGGCTATGTAAACGGACAGCAATCCACTCGATCTGCGATTTATTATATGCACTATGGTTCGCGGGAGATGAATTATAACGGGTGTGAGATCATTGCAATGTACAATGCACTGATTGCTTTGGAAAACAAACATAAAATGAATACCATAGCCAATTGGGGTCAATTAAACGCGCTGTTTGCTCAGGGCGAGCTGGGAACGTGCTGGTGGAAGGCGGACGACTTTTTCAAAAAATTGAAATATAATGCAGTTGAGTACAAGGCGTCTACATTGAGCCAATGGGACGCAAAGATACAGGCCTGCGATGTGGCGATCATTTCCTATTGGAATAACACCATTGGACCTGTTGTCAATCCCTTTGATGGCCTTCATTCAATAGCTGTGGTGAAGAATGCGGAAGGAGGGTTTACTGCGTATAATCGAGATACAAGATCGCGATCATCAAAGGACTATGCTTCTATTCAGGCCATGGTAGATGAGATTCGAGAAGAAGCGGGCTGAGATATACGATTTGAGATGTTGCTGACAATTAATCGCTAGGGGGAGGAACATGAAAAAACAACGATTGTTGAAAAAGTGTTTGATTATTTTTATTCCAGTGTTGCTAGTGGTGTTGCTCATATATCTGTATGCGGGACTCAGCCCCGGACCAAATGGACTGACCTTATTGCTCTTTAGGGAAGGGCTGATGCGACAGGATGGAAACGCGGTATGGGTTTCAGAAGATGAAGATTTTTATTTTTATGAAAGCGATGCGGATCGCGAATGTTCATATGGAAGAATCTTTTATAATGGGGAAGTGATTGAAATTCAATTTCGGCATGACCGCAGCAGACTTGGACCGTTTTGGGTTGAAAGATATGATTCTGATGAAGCATTCACAGGAACAGAGGACATTCTATTTAATGGAAGATGTCGTTTTCATATATTTGACAAAGATACGCTTACATTTAAATGCAATAACTTTGATACGCCGAACGGTCAGACAAAGGTAGAAATAAAGATGCACCGCCGCGACGCAGAAGAATGGAAAAGAGAGATGGAAGCAGACCCCCGCTGGGGAGGGCCGGAGCCGGACATTGGGCCAGGTTTACCCACGTATGATAGAGACGAGGATGCGGTGTGGGTTTCGGAGGATGATACCATGTATTTTTATGAACGAACTGGAATGCCGCGGCCTGACGGAGAGATTAAGCGAGCCGGGATGGTGGCGGAGTTCGATTTTGATACTGTAAATCGGATATTTTTTTCCTATGCGGAAGGGGGGAATTATAGTCACGACACGTTCTTCACAGCCATCTACCGGATCAGCGGAGAAAACGATGACGTCCTCACACTGACGAGCTGTTCAGGTATTCTGGCGGGAGCAGAGCCTGTGGTATTTCACAAAAAGAATGTGGAGGAATGGGAGAAGGGAGAGGGGATATCGCTTCTGGGTCCGCCGCTGGGGTTGCGGGAAAATGTGGCCTGGGTATCGGAGGACGAGAATATGTTCTTTTATGAAAAAAGTGAAGGAAAACCAGACTATTTCGGAAAGATAAAATATAACGCAGCGGATACGAATGACATATATGATACGTTTGAGATGGCGGAACGCAATGTCTTCTGTCCTTACACCTATCGCATGTTGTTTAGCTATCGATATGACCCGGAGAATCCGAAGGAGGTCCGGGTGGATCCCCAAAACATCAGGCCAACTTCAAGCGAGCCCGGAAGGCCCAATTATGTATTCAGGTACCGGATCAGCCCGGACGGCGAGACACTGACCTTGGAAAACAGAAGCAGGTATGAGGACGAGTGGAAGATCAAGGTGCTGCACAAGGTGAACGCCGACGAGTGGAGGGCTGAGACGGGAACGGATTAGAGGACGGGAATGGGCATGAAAAAACAACGATTGATGAAAAAGTGTTTGATTATTTTTATTCCAGTGTTTCTGGTAGTATTGCTCATATATCTGTATGCGGGACTCAGCCCCGGACCAAATGGGCTGACCTTACTACTCTTTAGGGAAGGGCTGATGCGGCTGGATAAAAATGCAGTATGGGTTTCAGAAGATGAAGATTTTTATTTTTATGAAAGCGATGCGGATCGCAGATGTACGTATGGAAGAATCATTTATAATGGGGAAGTAATCGAAATTCGATTTGGGCATGGCAATAGACTTGGACCATTTTGGGTTGAAAGATATGATTCTGATGAAGCATTTACAGGAACAGAGGACAATCTATTTAATGGAAGATGTCGTTTTCATATATTTGACAAAGATACGCTTACATTTAAATGCAATAACTTTGATACGCCGAACGGTCAGACAAAGGTAGAAATAAAGATGCACCGCCGCGCCGCAGATGAATGGAAAAGAGAGATGGAAGCAGACCCCCGCTGGGGCGGACCGGAACCAGATATCGGACCGGAGATTGATTTGCAGTACAAAGAAGCCAAGAGCACCGTATGGGTCGCGGAGGATGACAGCATGTATTTCTATATGCTGACTGAAACGCCGCGTTTGGATGGGGAGATCAGACGAAACGGGGAACAGGAAGAGTTTTATTTTAGGACTTCAAATCGGATGTTTATGGCATATTCGGGTAAAGAAAGGGATGATACCGATCCGCTGTTCACGGCCATATACCGGATCGGCGGCGAAAACGTCGACGTCCTCACGCTGACGAGCTGTTCGGGTATTCTGGCGGGAGAGGAGCCTGTGGTGTTCCGCAAAAAGAACGTGGAGGAATGGGAGAAGGGAGAGGGGATATCGCTTCTGGGGCCGCCGCTGGGACTGCGGGAAAATGTGGTCTGGGTATCGGAGAACGGAGACATGCACTTCTACGAGAAGAGTGAGGGGAAACCGGACTACTATGGCTGTACAGAGGAGGGATGGGGGACTTATGTTTTCTGTCCCTATGCTTACCGCATGCTGTTTGGCTATCGATATGATCCGGAGAATCCGAAGGAGATCCAGATAGATCCGCAAAACACCTATCCGACGTCAAGATGGGCAGGCAGACCAGACTATGCATTTCGATACCGGATCAGCCCGGACGGCGAGACACTGACCTTGGAAAACAGAAGCAGGTATGAGGACGAGTGGAAGATCAAGGTGCTGCACAAGGTGAACGCGGACGAGTGGAGGGCTGAGACGGGAACCGGGATATAACAGAAGATCACAGGGAAGGGAAGGGTTTTAATGGAGAACACGACGGCGAGAGCGGCCGGAATAAAAAAAGCCGGAGGGCTGGATGAACGGGAGCAGAAGCTGCTGGAAATTATCCGGGACGTAGGTTTTGGAGAGCTGAAGGTGATCATTAACGACGGGAGACCCGTGCGTATCGAAGAGATGAAAAAAAGCATCAAGCTGTAGAAGGCGGCGGCTGCTGCGCCGCGGAAAGGAGTCAAATATGAATGTTAAGTGGTTTAAAGATCCGGACAACATCGTCTATGCGGAGGTCAGTGATTTTATCCCCAATTTTGCGAAAGAGACAGGCATTGCGGATCTTGCAGAAAAGATAGACAGCTTCCGCAGGGAGCCCTCGGCGGGCGGGGCGACGCTGACCGGAAAACGCCGGACCAGCGTGAAACTCTTCATCCCCGATCTTGTTTTCGACGAACATCTGGATATGGGCGAAAATGTGTGGATGTATCTGGGTGAGAATTATCCATGTTACTGCTTATATGAAAATCGGGATGAATAGCCTGGCGGCAGAAAAGCGGGCAGCAGGTCTCCGCGGCGATGCACACGGCGGCCCAGCGGGGAAAAGTGAAGGAGAAGTGCGATGAACAAAAGAATGAAACGGTTATTGGCTGTCTTTCTGACAGCGGTGCTGGTGGTTTGCGCCGTACCGGCAGCCGCCTTTGCAGACGGTACCGCCGCGGGGCTGGGAGCAGAAGTGGACGCTGCGGCAGAAGCAGCGCTGCTGGACACGGCGGATTATCTGTACAAAACAGTCAAAACTCCGCAGGTGGGTTCGATCGGCGGAGAGTGGGCCGTGCTGGGATTGGCCAGAAGCGGATACGATAAGGTGACGCCGCAGTACTACAGCAATTATTATTCGACGGTGGAAGCGTATGTCAGGGCCTGCGCCGGCGTTCTCCACGAAAAAAAATACACGGAATACAGCAGGCTTATCGTAGCTTTGACGTCGATAGGAAAAGACCCGCGAAATGTGGCTGGCTACGACCTGCTGACGCCTCTGGGGGATTTTGAAAAGACCATCTGGCAGGGGATCAACGGCCCCATCTGGGCGCTGATCGCTCTGGATTCCAGAGATTATCCCATGCCGGAGAACAGGCAGGCCACCGTACAGGCCACCCGGGAAATGTATGTGGATGAGATCCTGCGCAGGCAGCTTCCGGACGGCGGGTTTTCTCTCTTCGGAGGCAGCGCATCGGCGGGGGACAGAGAGGTCGCGGACCCTGATATAACGGGTATGGCGCTGCAGGCTCTCGCCAAGTATCAGGAAAGAGAAGACGTAAAAAAAGTGACGCGGGAAGCTCTGGCCTGCCTTTCCAGGCTGCAGGATAAGAACGGCGGATTCTCCAGCTGGGGCAGCGCCAATTCGGAGAGCGTGGTGCAGGTGATCGTCGCACTGACGGAGCTTGGCATTCCGCTGGATGACAGCCGCTTTGTGAAGAACGGAAAGACCATGGTCGACAATTTGCTTACTTTTTATGTGAAAGGATCCGGATTTCTGCATGCGCAGGACGGAGACGGCAGCAATCTCATGGCTACGGAGCAGGCGTTTTACGGTCTGGCGGCCATACGGCGGGCTACTGAGGGCAAGAACAGTCTCTACCGCATGGGCGATGCGGCAGATCTGGCATCCGCAGCCGGAGGAAGCGCCGCCGCGGGGAAAGGTCTGGAGGGTAAAAATGCCGACGTGAAGGCCCGAGATATTACGGCGCCGGGAAAAACCTACGAAGACATTTCTGCTCACGTCAATCAGCCGGCGGTGGAGGCGCTGGCGTCCAGGGGGATCATCAGCGGATACGACGACGGAACGTTTCGGCCTGAAGCGACGATGACGCGGGCGGAATTTGCGGCCATCGTGGTAAACGCCCTGGGATTGACTCCGAAGGCCAACGGTAAATTCTCAGATGTGGCGCAGTCCGAATGGTATGCGCCCTATATCGGGACTGCTGCAGATTACGGCGTCGTCAGCGGCACGTCCGCTGCCACCTTTGACCCGGAGGGCGCGATCACCAGGCAGGAGGCCGCCTGCATGACGGCCAACGCAGCGAAGCTCTGCGGCATGGATACGGCGATGACAGAGTCGGAGGCGCGGGACATTATATCTCAGTTTTCGGACTACGTAAAAAGCGAGGAATGGGCGAGGCCCGCTCTGGGTTTCTGCTATAAAGAAGATATCCTCTCCCAGTCGGATCTGACGATCGAACCGTTAAAAGCGATTAAACGATGCGAGATCGCTGAAATGTTGTATCGGATGCTGGGAACGGCGCGGCTGCTGTAAGACTGGGAGGACGGAAAGCTGACTTCAAAAGGCGGTATTGAAATAAAATCGGCGCGGAAGATCCGTTTTTCCGCGCCGTTCTGTCATATGCAGGACTGACGCTCACGGACAGATATGGAGCGTCTGTTGTTTCGAGACTGCGGGATGCGCCGTGAAATATAACGGTGAGGAGGGCGCGGTCTATCCCGAAGGAGCACTGTGGATAAAATAAAGGAGTCAATTTGATATGAAATTTAAAGTAACGAAAGGAAAGATAACGGCGGCTGTGATCATCGTTCTGGTTCTGGTGGTTTCCTTTGTTCTGTCCCTTATACACAACCAAGTGTGTATAAGAGACAGTGCTCACACTTACGGGCTGTTCAGGTATTCTGGCGGGGGCAGGGGCTGTGGTGTTTTCCAAAAAGGATGTGGAGGGATGGGGGAAGGGCGTGGGCTGACGGCGGGGGCTTCTGTGACGCCGGGGGCGCTGGGGGCGCTGGGAGATGAGGACGGCGACGGTGCAGACGGCGTCACGGGGCCGGCAGTGGCCTCCGGACCGGCAGCGACGACTTCCGAGAGCGTGGTAAAACCGACGCCCGCGGGTATTGAGAGCCGTCCCGGCGGCGTCGAGGGCGGTCTGACGGCGGAGGAAAAGCTGAAGCTGGCCGCCTCCATGGGAGGTTCTTCGCCCAACGTGGAAAAAGGATCGGAGTCCTATTCGGCAGAACAGGGTATGGAGATCAATGCCAGCACAGGGAAGGATCAATATCTTACAGATCCGGTGCCGGAAGGAAAGCCGGTGCCGGTGGAACCGCAAAATGCAGCGGTCAGCGATAAAAAGATGACATGTACGCTATCTGTCCGGTGCGATTCCATACTGAACAATATGGACTGGCTGGACCCTGAGAAAGTCGAACTGGTCCCGGCTGACGGCGTAATTTTTGCATCGCAGAAGGTGACCTTCTACGAGGGGGAAAGCGTGTTCAACCTGCTGCAGAGGGAGATGAAAAACAACAAGATACATATGGAGTTTGTGAACACGCCCATCTACAACAGCGCTTATATCGAAGGGATCAATAACCTGTACGAGTTTGACTGCGGCGAGCTGTCCGGGTGGATGTACAAAGTCAACGGCTGGTTCCCCAACTATGGATGCAGCCGGTATCAATTGAAGGAAGGCGACGTGGTGGAGTGGGTCTATACCTGCGACCTGGGAAGAGATGTAGGAGGGTACTATGCCACGGGAGGCGAGTAAAACAGGATGGGGCGGCGCGGCCAGGGAGGGCGGAGCCTTTGCCGGTTACCACCCTGCGGTCAATTTCCTGTACTTCGCCTTCGTGCTGATCGCCTCTATGTTTTTTATGCATCCTGTGTGCCTGGGCATTTCCCTGTGCTGCGCGTTTCTCTATTCCATTCTGCTTTCCGGAAAACGCGCGGTCCGGTTCAATTTTATTTATATGATCCCCATGATGCTGGTGGCGGCGCTGGTCAATCCTGCTTTTAATCACGAGGGGGCTACGATCCTGACGTACCTGCGGTCGGGAAATCCTCTGACGCTGGAGTCTATTTTATACGGCTTTGCGGCGGCTGTCATGATGATCAGCGTCATTTGCTGGTTTTCCTGCTACAATGCGGTGATGACTTCGGACAAGTTCATCTATCTGTTTGGCCGGGTGATCCCGGCCCTTTCCCTGATCCTCTCTATGGCCCTGCGCTTTGTGCCCCGTTTCAAAGCCCAGATCAAAGTCATTTCAAACGCTCAGCGCTGTGTGGGCAGGGATGTGTCAAACGGGAGCATATTGCAGAGGGCAAGGCACGGGCTGACGATCCTGTCTATCATGATCACATGGGCGCTGGAAAACGCCATTGAGACGGCGGATTCCATGCGGAGCAGAGGATATGGGCTGCCGGGACGCACGGCATTTTCGATCTTTCGTTTTGACCGGCGGGATAAGATCGCGCTGGCGGTGATCGGAGGGCTGGGGCTTTATGTATTTGCCGGAGCTGCGATGGGCGGATTATATTGGAGGTATTTCCCCACGACCAAAGGAGCGTTTACGGGAATTTACAGCATCAGTTTGTTTTCAGCTTATGGCGGGCTGTGTCTGACGCCCGCAGTGATCGAATTGGAGGAGACCCGGAAGTGGAAACTTTTAAGATCGAACATTTGAATTTCGCCTATCCGGGAAAGGAAGAACCGGCGCTGAGGGATATTTGTCTCGTTGTAGGACAGGGAGAATTCGTCACTCTCTGCGGAAAGTCAGGCTGCGGAAAATCTACGCTGCTGCGCCATCTGAAGCCAGTCCTGACGCCGCACGGCCGCTGCAGCGGCGATATCTTCTTTGAAGGACGTCTGCTGACCCAGCTTACGGAGCGAGATCAGGCGGAGAAGATCGGCTTTGTGCTGCAGAGCCCGGATAACCAGATCGTGACGGATAAAGTGTGGCACGAATTGGCCTTTGGGCTGGAAAGCCTGGGTATGGACACCCCCGCCATACGGCTTCGGGTAGCGGAAATGGCCAGCTTTTTCGGAATACAGACGTGGTTCCACAAGAATGTGGCGGAGCTTTCCGGCGGCCAGAAGCAGCTTTTAAATCTGGCTTCCGTTATGGTCATGCAGCCTTCTGTACTGATCTTGGACGAGCCTACCAGTCAGCTTGACCCCATTGCGGCGGCAGACTTTCTGGAGACGATCGCCAAAATAAATCGGGAGCTGGGAACCACGATCCTTCTGACGGAGCATCGCCTGGAGGACGCCCTGCCCCTGTCGGACCGCGCTGTAGTCATGGACCGGGGGGCAATATTGACTGACGGCAGCCCTCAGGAGGCCGGGCGCCTGCTGAAGGAAAAGAAACACCACATGTTTCTGGCCATGCCCACGCCTATGCGGGTATACGCGGGAGTAGAGAGCAGCCTGCCCTGCCCGGTCACGGTGAGGGACGGCCGGCAGTGGCTGACGAAGGTAGCCGCGGAGAAGACGCTGGACAGAAAAGCAATACCGCCGGCGGATACCGGGAGGGCGGACCTATGCGGAGAAACGCCGGTCATCCAGCTTTCCGAGGTCTGGTTCCGGTACGAAGAGGGTCTGCCCGACGTGCTCAAGGGGCTGTCCATGAACGTAGGCCGGGGAGAGCTTTATGCCATCGTGGGGGGGAACGGTACCGGCAAGACCACAAGCATCTCTGTAATGACCGGGCTGCTGCGCCCCTGGAGAGGTAAGGTCAGGATAAAAGGAAAGGAAATATTTTCGGACGCGGACGGGAAAAACGGACTGTACGGAGGGATATTGGGTATCCTGCCGCAGAATCCACAGGCGCTGTTTGTGAAAAAAACAGTGGAGGCGGATCTGGCGGAAATGCTTTCGGGACATATGTACTCCAGGGAAGAACGGCGCCGCAGGATCGAAGACGTCACGGCGCTCTGCGAACTGGAAGAACTGCTGTCCATGCACCCCTATGATCTGTCCGGGGGGGAACAGCAGAGAGCGGCGCTGGCAAAGGTACTGCTTCTGGAGCCGGAGATCCTGGTTCTCGACGAGCCGACCAAAGGGCTGGACGCCCACTTTAAACAGAAGCTGGCGCATATTCTGGACCGGCTGCGTCAAAAGGGCGTCACCGTGGTCATGGTAAGCCACGACATCGAATTCTGCGCGCGGTACGCTGATCGGTGCGCCATGTTTTTCGACGGGTCGATCACCGGTGAAGACTGTCCACGCCGCTTTTTTTCGGGAAAAAGCTTCTATACTACGTCGGCTAACCGCATGGCCCGCACATTGCTTCCTGAGGCGGTTCTGGCCGAAGATATCATAGGGGCCTGCGGCGGAGAGGTCTATCAGGCCGGCGATACAGAGGTGAATTTCGAATGGGAAATACCGGCGCGGGAGACCCAGGAGCCCCGGAACACAGGACCGGAGGCAGAAAGCTGGACCGGGTCACCAGAAGAGGAGGGGGAGCCTGCTGAAATAGAGAAGGCGGACGGGCTGCAGGTCTCTGCCTTTGAGCGAAAGCGGCTGTCGCCTATGCGGATCCTTTCAGGGATTTTCTTTGCGGGCGCGTTTATCGCCACATTCCTTCTGCTCAAAGACCGCTGGCCGGACTGGCGGGATTACGCGGTCCAGTTCACAATGATGGTGGAACTGGGAGGCTGTCTTGCATCGCTGCTTCCGGGAAAGGAACTGGACGCGCCTGTTCACATTGTGCAGACGCCGCGTGAAAAACGAAAATTGTCCAGGCGAACCATCGCCGGCTCTTTTATGATCTTACTAGCCATACCGCTGACGCTCTACGTGGGGGTCTTTTATCTGGAAGACAGGAAATACTATTTTATCAGCATGCTGATCCTTCTGGAGACCATGCTGCCCTTTGCAATGGTATTTGAAGACAGGAGACCGCAGGCGCGGGAGCTCATCGTTATTTCAGTGCTGGCAGCCATCGGAGTGGCGGGCCGGGCGGCTTTTTTCATGCTGCCGCAATTCAAGCCGGTATTGGCGGTCGTAATACTGGCGGGAGTCTGCTTCGGAGGTGAGGCGGGATTTCTGGTGGGAGCGGTGACCATGTTCGTCTCGAACATGATGTTTTCACAAGGACCGTGGACGCCCTGGCAGATGTTCAGCGCCGGGATCATCGGGTTTCTGGCAGGCATACTGTTTCGCAAGGGTTTTTTGCGGAAACGCAGGAGTTCTCTGTGCATATTCGGTCTGCTGAGCGCGTTTTTTATCTACGGGATCATCATGGATTCCGCCAGCGCTCTGATGTGGCAGTCAAAGCCCACCTGGCCCGTTTTCCTGATCTACTATGCCCAGGGACTCCCCTTCAACATTATTCATGGGATCGCCACGGTCTTTTTCCTGTGGTTCATCTCCGGACCCATCATCGAAAAGCTGGATCGGATCAAAGTGAAATACGGGCTGGTTGAGTAAATAAAAAAATTGAAATCACCTGTTGACTCTGCCCCAGGGTCAGGCTTTATACTGAAGACAGATCCGGATCAGATAGACAATTACCATACGGAGGGCAGATATGTTAAGTATCGGACAGTTTTCAAAAGTTTGCATGGTCAGCGTCAAAACGCTGCATCACTACGACAGGATCGGACTGATCCATCCCTGGGAGGTGGACAGATATTCCGGTTACAGGTATTACGACGAGTCGCAGATACCACGGATGCTTTTGATCGGCAGACTGAAGCGGTACGGTTTTTCACTTGCGGAGATCCGCGGACTGCTCTCTGAGGGCAGAGAAAGAGCGCTCTTTTCAAAATTAAAGGATCAGGAGCGGGAGCTGGGCAGACACATATCAGAGACGTCGCTGATATTGGCGGAGCTGCAGCAGCATCTGCGGGATTTTGAGAGGACAGGTGATATCATGAGTTATCAGAACAATTATGCGGTTGCGTTGGAGGAGACAACGGATCGGCCGATCCTTTCCAGCCGTCAGAAGATGAGCGTGGAGGATTTCGGAAAGTACTACGGAAAATTATTTGAACAGGTGGCCAGGGAACAGATCGTGACGGACAGAGCGGTGATGGCTATCTATCACGACGAAGAATTCAGTCAGGAGTGCAACGACACAGAGACGGCGCTGGGGCTGGCGGAAACATCGAAGGACTGCGCCACGAGAATTCTTAAGGGGGGTCTCTGCGCCGTGACGATGCACTATGGAGGGTATTCGGGACTGCCGGACGCCTACGGCGCTCTGGTGCAGTGGATCAACGAGAACGGATATGAAACGGCGGACAGTCCCTATGAGATCTATCTGAAGACACAGTTTGACGATCTTCCGGCAGACCAGTGGGAAACTAAGATCTTTTTCCCCATCCGAAAAAGCCGGGGGTAAAGGCCTTGACTGTCCCCCTGCAGGCTGGTAAGATAAAAGATGAAAATAATAAACGACAGGCGTTCCCCTGAGACTGGCATCAGTTTCTGGGGCTAAGAGGGAATCCGGTGAGAATCCGGAGCGGACCCGCCACTGTAAGTGGGGAGTCTTCCTTTCAAAACAGCGGTGAAAACTGCGGTAAGCCACTGAACAAAAAACCACCGGTCTCAGTCCGGCTGCGTTCGGGAAGGCGAGAGGAAGACTGTGAGCCACGAGTCAGGAGACCTGCGCTGTCGTCATCTTTATTGCCACGGGGAAAAGGCGCAGGTAAGAGATGAAATCTTTTATGATGCAGGAATACGGACTGCGGTATCTGACGATGCCGCAGTTTTTTGTTTCCACCGGGCTTTCAGGGAATGGAGGTCAAGGAAAATGTGTCTGAATCACAAGTATTACAGAGATGGAAGCCGTCCGCGGATGGACGACGATGAACAGTATGTGCGCGGGCTGCAGGAAGGGATCGATATCGGGCTGATGCGCGGCATTGAGAAGGGGCTGGAAAAGGGAGCGGAGGCCAAAGCGGGCATGGTGAGACAGAAGCTGCAGGCCAGGGGCTTCGGCGCGGATTTTATCCGTGAGATCGTGGGTGATCTGTGATATAATAACCACAATGTGGTTATTATACAGATTCTGTGCGCGGCGGACGCCATGCGCGGATTATATCATGACGGCCTGCGGCCGATCACGATATAATAACCACAATGTGGTTATTATATAGATTCTGTGCGCGGCGGACGCGGCGGTATTGAAAACGAAGCAATAAAATAAGGAGGATATAAAATGGGCAGAGAAAAAAATGAGGGATCGGAAAGCTGGAGAGGGAAACACTATTCCTTTTACAACCATAAAGAATGCGAGTTTTTCCCATGTCATAAGACAGATCACCCGGATGAGTTCAATTGTCTGTTTTGCTATTGTCCGCTGTATGCGCTCAAGGATAAGTGCGGAGGGAACTTCAAATACACGGAGAAAGGGATCAAGGACTGCAGCAACTGCATGGTCCCCCACAAAAAAGACAATTATGGATATATCATGAGCAAATACGGCGAGATCATCGAGGTGACCAAACTGGACGGGGAGCAGGACGAACAGGACTGAAGCGGCGCAACCGGCGCAACCGGCGGCCGCTCCCCAGGGCAAAGATACAGGGGACAGAATAATTTGGATAAAGAGAAACAGAAAAAAACCAGCCAGGATCAGAGAGGACGTGGAAAGCGTCAGACAGCGGCCTCCGGAGACCGGGGAAACGACGGGGCGGCAGTGGAAAGATACAGAACGATGCTGAAGGAAGCTGCAAAGCAGGCGGAGGCGGCGGGAAATATGGATCTGGGAAGCGGCCCGGATTCCGACTGGGCAAAGATATTCAGTACGGGGGAGACGGCGGGAAAGCTGCTGTACGGCAGCTTTTCCAACGAGGAGCTGTTGGATCTGCTGCGGGCGCGCACCGGTGAACTGGGCCATGTGCCGGCGCAGAAAGAGGTGTTCTGGGTCTATCGAAATTATCTGCGGCTGCGGTTTGACAAGTGGCCTTACGCTCTGAAAAAAGCCGGGCTTTCCACGAAAGCCGGAAAGGGCGGCATGACTGTGGAGAAGATGCAGGAGCGCAGCCGCAGATACGATGAATTGATGGATATCGTACGTACCAGGGCGAAGGAACTGGGCCGACCTCCACATATGTTTGAACTGGCAGAGATCCAGGGAGAACTGAAGGGGTGGTTTACCACCTGGGCCGAAGTTCTGGACGCGGCGGGCATCGACCGGACGTGGCAGAGAAAAGAGACGCTGTACAAAGTCAGGGACCTGAACGAGAATGAACGGCAGCTGCTGGACCGTCTGGAGAAGATGGCCCGCAGGCTCAACCGGGCTCCCCTTCGCAGCGAAGTGCCCGACGAAATGCGAAAAACACTCACCCGGCGGTTCGGTACCTGGAGAAACACGCTGTACCAGATCGGACTGGAACCTGTTTCAAAACTCTCCCCCTTTGGAAATACCTATCTGAATCGTGGAAAGGAACAGCAGAAAAAGCATAAGGACGTGCTGGAAAACAGCATTTACAAGCTGGTGGATCCGGACGAGGAAACGCAGGCCATGCTGGCGGAGGTCCGGGAGATCGCCCGGCGGCTGGGCAGGGCGCCTCTCAAGAGCGAGCTGCCTTCGCGCACCTACTCCGTTCTGATCAAGAAATGCAGTACATACCGCAATCTGCTGCATCAGGTAGACCTGGAGCCACTGTCGAAAAGCCAGGCCGTACAGGTCCAGGTCAAGCTGAGAGAGCAGAATAAGGGCAGGGGAAACCCTGCGGGCAAAACCAGGCCGCAGGATCAAAAAAGTTGAGACCGGTATGGGATAGAGTATAGGAAAAGGACCAGAACGCCAGTGCGGACCGGCTTTTGTGAATTTTTCATGGCCGGAAAGCCGGCAAAAGGGAGGAACCACCGGATGGAGTATAAAGTCAAACTTACGAATCGGAACTATCTGGTGCCGGTCTCGGGACAGAACAGACTGGCGCTGATGAACACAGGGGACGGAAAACAGTTTCTCATCGCCTGCACCTGCCAGGAAGAATTTGAAAAACTGGGGTTAAAAGACGCCCGCCCCGAGCTTTTTTCCTATGAACGATTGAAGGGGATCGTGATAGACGACGGGGAACATCTCAGCGGCATCGTCGTCGACCCTCTGGGAAAACGGATCATTTTAAATCAGGAATCCATTGAAAAGATAGACAAATTGAGCCAGGGAATGTCGGTGCGCCGCACCGCCCACAAGGGTACGGTCCGGGTCTGGCAGCCGAAGGCTTATCCGGCAGGCATGCAGGAGACTGCGGAAGCGTATTTCAGCCGGCTTGCGGCGGTCCGCGCGGCCTGGATGTTTTATCTGCAGGGCGAGGGTGAAGAAAAGCCGCACTGGGTCATGCTGCTGGATTTCACAGGCGACAGGAAAGTGATCTTCCCCGGCGTGGCCAGGATGATGAAGCCTTTTATGAAGCCGGGAGAGAAATTTGAGCTGATGGAGGCGGCGGGGGAGCTGGGGGAGCACGCCAGGAAAAAAGGCGTGCCGCTGTACGCGGAGAAAATTGGAAAGGTCCCTCCGCTGAATTGAGAGGCGTTTTGCATGTCGACGTTTGTCGGATTTGCTCGGAAAAATCCCCGGCGAAGGGGTTGTTTTAGACGCCGATCCCTGATATCATGATTATGTAAGCAAAAAGAGACAGCAGAGAAGCTGTGACATTACATGTTGCAGTTTTTTTAATGCACAAAAAAGGAGGTGGAGGCTGTGGCTGAGTTTGCGAAAAACCGAATTGTCATACCACAGGCGGCTTCCCACGGAAGCGCCGAGAGCGAAGGAGCGAACTAACTGTACAGGCTGGATAAAAGATGTAAATGAAAACGCGCTGATCAAGAAGCGCTCATATAGAAAGACCATCAGGTATAGCGACAGAGAATCAGGGAGGAATAAAAATGAGAAACTTTTATGAATATATTTCGGAAATATCCAGAGAGAAGCAGGCCAGACTGATGAAGACCTGGACACAGGCGCCGGAGCACAGCTATCGCTGGGAGGACGTGGTGAAGGAAGCGCTGGAGACTTACGAAAAATAAGTAAGGACCAGGCGGCCAGCTAAGGGAACGGGAGACGCGCGGAGCAGGACTTTTGCGCCTCTCCCGTTTTTCATATGGAGACGGAGCTATCGCTGATGGGCGAAAGACTCCGGGCAAGGGGAAAGTAACGGCGCAGACGTTGCAATCCACCGGCGGTCAGGGTACAATGACTGCATAGGAGATCGCCGGCGGGGAGTCCGGCGGGTACGAGACGGGAGGCATTATGGACGGACGATATGAGTTGGAGCGGATGGAAGCGGAGATGACGGTGGAGGAGCTGCTCTCACAGTATTACGACGCGGAATATTTTGAAACATTCTGCAGGAAATGCCGGAATTACGGCAGGCTGTGGTCCTGCCCGCCCTATGATTTCGAGCCGGGCAAATACCTGAAAAATTACGGCAGTCTGAGGATCCTCTGCACGAAGATCAGGCTCAGCGATGAATGGAGAGAAGAGATCATCACGCCGGAAAGCATGGAGGAGGCGATGGAGTCCATCATCGCTCAGGTCAAGTCGGACACAGACCGGAGACTTCTGGATGAGGAAAGAGAGCAGGCGGGACGGCGTATGTTGTCTTCCGGCGGATGCCGCCTCTGCACCAGATGCGCAAGAGAAGCGGGCATGCCCTGCAGGCAGAGGGGCAAAATGCGCTATTCTCTGGAATCCCTGGGCTGCGACGTGACGCGGCTGGTGAAGGACAAGCTGGGGATCGAGCTTTTGTGGGCGAAGGACAGGCTGCCGGAGTATCTGGTCCTTGTAAACGGTATGTTGATCCAGCACAGGAGTGAATAATCCGCGGGGATCGTGCAGTATAATAATGTAGCTTCAGTCAAAGGGCACCTATGGCTGAGGCGAACAGGCGGCAGCCTTGAAAGGCAGGGGGAAAACGCGGTGGGATACAGAGAGAAAAAGGAAGAAAAAACGAAAAGCAGAGAAGGAGGCAGGGAGATAAAAAAGGAAGAACGGGGGGAACGATCGGCCCTGGTGCTTTCCGGAGGCGGCTCGCGGGGAGCTTACCAGATCGGAGTCTGGCAGGCGCTTCTGGAGATGGGCATTCCCATCGACCTGGTGGCGGGGACCTCCACAGGGGCTATCAACGGCGCAGTAATCGCGCAGGACGGGGGACGGGGCGAACTGCTGGAGGACGCCTGCAGCGTCTGGCGGGAGCTGGAGACGGACAAGGTCTTCGATTTTTCAGATGTGCTGAAAAACGGCGGGGGCTGTTATACAGATTTTAAAAAGCTGTTGGAGGAACTGCTGGACGAGGAAAAAATACGCCGGTCAGAAATACAGCTGGGGATCGTTACGGTGGAATTTCCTTCCATGGAACCCCGATATCTTTGGATCGAGGACATTCCGGAGGGCAGGCTCATCGACTATGTGCTGGCCAGCGCTTCCTGTTTTCCGGCGATACAGAGCTATGAGATCGGCGACAGCCGGTTCATCGACGGCGGTTACTCGGATAACATGCCCGTGGGAATGGCTTTGGACCGGGGCGCGTCCCACGTGATCGCCGTAAATCTGGACGCGGTGGGCGTGACAAAGAAAGAGAAACTGGAAGATGCAAAACAAAGTCTGATGATCCAGTCCCATTGGGATCTGGGAAACTGGCTGCGCTTCGACCGGGCCAACTCCCGCCGGATCCTGCGGCTGGGTTATCTGGACGCCATGAAGGCCTGCGGCGCGTACGACGGCGAATTATACTGCTTTATCAAAGGTCAGATGGATAAACGGCATCTGCGGGGCGCGGAACAGGCCGCCGCCATCTTTGAGCTGGATCCCGGCCTGATCTACGGCGCTGAAGTGTTTCACAGAGCGTTGGCAGAGGCGCTGGCAGCCTACGCGGACAGTGAGAAAAAGGAGATCGAGGCGGTTGAGAAGGGATTGGACAACGGACCGCTGGGGGCGGTGCTGGGGAAGAGCTCTCTGGCCAAGAATGCACTGAACGGCTTCCTCACCAATCTGGCGAAACTGCCGCCGGTCAACTCAAAGACGCTGCTGATCCTGTTGGCCCGACATCTGAAGGGGGCCGACGTCAAACGCAGTCTCCTCATGTCGCGCCCGGCGCTGGCGCTGTTTTCCAAAGAGATCGGCGGCGCCTATTATCTGGTGCGCTCCGGGCTGGTTTAGCGCTGGATGGACGGCTGCTGGACCGCCTTCCTGGCTAGAACGGACGACTGCCGGCGCGGTCCAGAAAATTGTATAAAAAAAGAAGAACCGCCTGTCTGCGGCCTGGAAAAGGGCCGCAGACAGGCGGTTTTGTTTTTGTTTTTTTTTGCCCGGCGGGAGACGGGAAAGCCGTCGATAAAAGTTTTGTTGACCTTCACCTGGTCGATCTCCTCCGCGGGGATGGCCAGTATGTCTCTGTCGAGGATGATAAAATCAGCCCGGTAGCCTTCCTTCAGCATGCCCACGTCTTCAAAGCCCAGCATGGGAGCGGCCTTGGCGGTATAGAGACGGAGGGCGGTCTCTATGTCCACTCTGTGCTCCTGGCCGCAGTCCGTTCCGTCGTATGCGACGCGCGTCACAGCGCCTTTCAGGCAGGGGAAGGGATCGGAGGGCGTAGCCCAGGCTGTGGCCGGAGCGTCGGTGGAAAAGCTGAGATTGATCCCGGCTTTGATCATGTCCCGGATGGGGTAGTTTTCCTTCGTCCACTGCGGTCCCAGATTGGTCAGGTAGCTCTCGATCTCGGCGTAGAGGAAAATGGGCTGGGTCACGAAAGCGATGCCGGAGGAAGCGGCCCGTTCAATGGCCTGAGCCGTGGGCATGGCTACGTGTTCGATCCGCACATAGGGCGTGCCCTCCCTCGTCCAGCTCTCTTCCTGCCATGCGGCGTCCACCGCGCGGTCGATGGTCCTGGCGCCCATGGCGTGAATGGAAAGCTGACACTTGTTTTTCTTGCAGAAGGCGATGGCTTCCTGAATATCCTCCGGCGTACATACAGGCATTCCGCAGTCGCTGTCGCTTCCCAGATAGGGGCGGTCGCACCAGGCTGTGCGGCCCGACACGCTGCCGTCGCCGATGAGCTTGATCCCCGCGGCGCGGGTGCGGTTCTGCGGATCGGCTTTTTCGGCAGGGATCGAAAATCCGTCTATGTTTTTGTATGCGTCCCACATATAGTACATTCCTACCCGGGGAAGGAAGCCCTTCTCTCTTGCCGCCTCGTACACCGCATAATAATCGGTGCCGTCCATGGTGAGATTTCCCATGTCGGCGATGGTGGTCACGCCCTGAGATAAAAGCATCTCGTTCATGTCCGCCAGGTTGCGGACTGTCTGCTCGATGGTGATCTCAGGCATGACGGCGGTGACCAGATTTCTGGCATTTTCCCGCAGAACGCCTGTGGGCTCGCCGGACTCGTCCCGGTCGATCTTTCCGCCTGCGGGATCCGGTGTGTTTCTGTCGATGCCCGCCAGTTCGAGGGCCTTGCTGTTGACACAGCGAACGTGGCCGCAGGTGCGGATGATGGATACGGGAACGTCCGCGGCGCCCTTGTCAAGATCGTAGCGGTTGGGGGCCCTGTGCTCCGCCAGCTTTCCCTCGTCGTAGCCCCAGCCTTCGATCCAGCGGTCCGGCCCCTGGGACGCCCGCACTTTGGCGATCTCGTCTGTGAGCTCTGCGATGGAGTGGATCACCGGAGGCAGGCAGGAGATCTGCTTGTATGTGTCGGCGAGCATGATGGGGTGCATATGACTGTCGACAAAACCGGGGAGCACGCGGCGCCCTTCAAGATCCACCGTGGTCTCACCGGCGGTATCCAGATCCCGCGCATCTCCGATCCAGGCTACGCGTCCATCCTTTACCGCAAAGGCGTCGGCGGAGGGGCGCTGTTCGTCCGCCGTAAAGATTTTGCCATTTATAAAGATCCTGTCGTATTTCGTGCTCATGATAAACCTCCTCCTGGCGGCAGGGACAGCCGCCGGCTATCTATACTTTAATGATCCTGCGGGCCCCAGGGGACCACACAGCTAATTTATAATATATAGCAAAATTTATGCCATTACAAGAACTGACAAATAAGCAGGAAAATCAGGTGATTTTGCGCCCAAATTGACGCTTTCGACTCCTGACGGCCCCTTTTGGTCTCCGCCGGATGTGAACTGATTTTTACGTATGTAAAAAATAATTGACACTTATACGCGCCTGCTGTTGAACGTTTGTTCTCCATAAGGTATAATAAGAACGAATGTTCCTGCTGCTTTCTGGCGGCGGGGCTGGAAGGGGCCGGACGTCCGGATGTTAGGTAGACGGGTGAAAAGAGACGGCCGCAGGATAGGGAGAAGAGACAGAAACGGGAAAATAAGGCGGGGAAAAGCATGAGCAATCTTTCAGAAGCGATGAAAAAGCTGACCATACTGGCGGAAAGCGCCAAGTTCGACGTGTCCTGTTCCAGCAGCGGCGCGGACAGAAGAAATAAAGGAAGTCTGGGCAGCGCGGCGAAGGAAGGCATCTGCCATTCCTGGTCGGCGGACGGCCGTTGTATATCGCTGCTGAAGATACTCTTTACCAACAAATGCGAATTTGACTGCGCTTACTGCGTGAACCGGCGCAGCGCGGAGGTGGAGCGGGCCAGTTTTTCGCCTCGGGAACTGGCGGATCTGACCATCGAGTTTTACCGCAGAAATTATATCGAAGGCCTGTTTCTCAGCTCGGCGGTGGAAGTATCTCCCGATCATACGGCGGAGCGGATCCTGGAAGCGCTGGGGATCCTTCGGCATGAATACGGCTTCTGCGGGTATATCCACGCGAAGATCATACCCGGCGTCAGTCCGGAGCTGGTGGAGCGCATCGGCTATCTGGCGGACCGGCTCAGCGTGAACGTGGAGGTCCCCACCAGAGAGAGCCTCGCCCTGTTGGCGCCCCAGAAAAAAGCGGAAAAGATCTTTGCGCCCATGAAGCAGATAACAGGAACGATGATCGAACAGAAAACGGTGGTGGGCGCGGGAAACCGCTTTTCCCGGCTGCGCTGGCGGGAAGGCGACGAAGCCCGCGCGGTGGAGGAAAAGAAAAAGGCAAAGCGGTTTCAGCAGGGCGACCTATCCTACCTGTCGCCGCCGCCGGAGACGTGGGCGGACGAAAGGCGGATGGCGGGGGAAGGCGGACTGCTGGACGCGGCGGGGCTGCCGCTAGCCGTCAGGGAAAAGAGCGGGGGAAAGGGGTACCGGGAAAAATTTGCGCCGGCAGGCCAGACCACGCAGATGATCATCGGAGCTACGCCGGAAAGCGACCGGCAGATCATCAAGACCTCAGAGAGGATCTACAGGACCTTTTTTATGAAACGAGTCTATTTCAGCGCCTACGTGCCGGTGGTGCAGTCCCCCATCCTGCCCGGCCTGTTCACCGCGCCGCCGCTGACCAGGGAGCACAGGCTCTACCAGGCGGACTGGCTCATGCGCTTTTACGGCTTTACAGCCGATGAAATACTGGACGACGACCATCCGAACTTCGATCTGGAGGTAGATCCGAAGGTGGACTGGGCCCTGCGGAACATTCATTTGTTTCCCATCGAGATCAACAGGGCTTCCATGGAGGAGATCCTGCGGATCCCAGGCGTCGGCAACATTTCGGCGGCCCGCATCGTCAGACAGCGCCGCATGGCCGCCGTCAAATTTGAGGACCTGAAGAAAATGGGCGTGGTGGTGAAGCGGGCAAAATATTTTCTCACCTGCGGGGGGAAATATTACGGCGATTTCGATCTGGCTCCGGACCGGCTCCGGGGAAAACTGGCGGCGCCGGCCCCGGAGGATCTGTTTCGGATGCCGGCCCCGGATGGGGAGGGAAGCCCGGAAACGGAAGGGGCGAAAAAGAATGCAGGGGGCCGGAAGACCAGCGCAATTGCGGCGTTGGGGACCGAAGGGAGGGTGCGGCCGGGAGCGCTGTCGGCGGAAGCCGTACGGGCGAAGCTGCTGCCCCCGGAGACGGAGGTGCAGCTGTCCTTTTTCTCCCAGCCCGGCACATCTCAGCAGATCTCAGGTATGGCGGCGGACTCGGGAGACAGCGCGGCTCAGCCGCGGCTTGCCGCGGCGGCAGACCCGGAACCGGTCCGGGACGGCGCTGGGAAAAGTCGATAGAGCGGAGACGGGGGAGAACGGATGGATTATTTGTACGATGGGAGTTTTGAAGGGGTGTTGTGCTGCATCTACGCGCATTACTACGGTGAAAAGGCCGAGGGGATCTTCGAGAAGAGCTGCTATCAGCAAAATATGCTGCGGCAGTTTCGGATGGTTGAAACGGACGGGGACAAAGCGGCCAGAGTGTACGACGCCATCCGCGGCAAGATCTCATCCGATGCCCTGCGGAGGGTCTACGCCGTATATCTGTGCACAGAGCCGGAGAAGGAGATGAAGATCCTGCGCTACGTAGAGCTGGGTTTTCGCATGGGGGCGAAGGTGGATCTGATGCATGCGGATCCCGTCGTGTTTGACGCGCAGCAGGCGGAGAAAAAAGTTTATGCCGAACGGCACCGCTATCTGGGGATCCTGAGATTTTCCGTGATCAGGGCAGGCGGCGCCGGGATGGACGAGGGGGATCCGGCGGAGGTGCTTTACGCCAGACTGGAACCGGACAACGATGTGGTGGAACTCATGGCCCCGCATTTTGCGGACCGGTATAAAAATGATCCTTTCATCCTGCACGATCTGAGACGGGAAAAGGCTGTCTTCTCTCAGGGCGGGCACTGGTATGTGGCGGTCCTTCCCAAAGACGCGCCGGTGGATCTGGCTCAGGGCGAACGGGAATACCGGAAGCTCTGGAAGCAGTACTTTGAGACGATCGCCATCCGGGAGCGGATCAACCCGCGGTGTCAGAAGCAGTACATGCCGGTGCGGTACTGGAAGCACCTGACGGAAATGTTCGGATGAGGGGGATCCCCGGGAGAATCTTTCTTCTGCCCTTGATTTTTTTCACGCAAAGGCACACAATAATGACAGGAAAAGTCATAATCAAGCCGCATGAAAGTGCGCGAAAGAGAGGCTGCAGATGTATGAGGAACTGAAAAAGATTTTGGAGGAGAGCAAAAAGATCGTTTTTTTCGGAGGCGCGGGCGTATCCACAGAGAGCGGCGTTCCTGATTTTCGCTCGGAGAGCGGGCTGTATCAGGCCCAGTCCAGATACGGATATTCGCCGGAGCACATGTTGTCGCGCACGTTTTACGAGCAGAGTACGGAGACCTTTTTCGACTACTACAAGAACAATCTGATCTATCGGGAGGCCCGGCCCAACAAGGCGCATCTGGCTCTGGCCAGGCTGGAGCAGGAGGGGAAGCTGCTGGCGGTGGTCACCCAGAATATTGACGGCCTGCATCAGCTGGCCGGGAGCAAGAGGGTCTACGAGCTCCACGGTTCCGTGCTGCGCAACACCTGCACGGGCTGCGGAGCCCATTACGAGCTGGATTATATCATGGATCAGGAAAACTGCAGCGGATGGGTGCCCAAGTGCGCCAAATGCGGAGCCACGGTGAAGCCGGACGTGGTCCTCTATGAGGAATGTCTGGACGACAGCTGCATCAACGGCGCGGTGAACGCCATCGCCCGGGCGGACACGCTGATCGTGGGAGGCACGTCGCTGGTGGTATACCCGGCTGCAGGGCTGATCCAGTATTTCCGCGGAAAACATCTGGTCCTCATCAATAAATCCAAGACCCAGTACGACGGCAAGGCCGATCTGGTGATCAGCGACGCCATCGGCGAAGTGCTGGGAGAATGCGTGCTGTAGCAAAACGCCGGTCACCGGGTCATATCAGCGACCGAACGGCTTTCGCCAGCCTGCGGATGCCGTCCTCCAGCTGGTCCTCGGCGGCGTAGGCGTAGGACAGGCGGACAGCGTTATTTTTATTGTAGTCGTAGATGCTTCCCGGGTTTATGAGGATACGCTCCTCCATGGCCCGCTGAAACAGGCGGTCTGTGGGAACGCTGACCTTCAGTCTCAGCCAGATGTAGAAGCTGCCCTGGGGGATGTTCCAATCTGCCAGATCCTTAAAGTAAAGATCCAGGGCGCGGAGAGCCAGATCTCTGCGCTCTTTTAATTTGACGCGGAGGGAGGCCAGATATTGATCGTAGAGACCGCCGGACAGCAGTTCCGCCAGAGCCCACTGGGACAGGGAGCTGGCTCCGTAGTCGATCTGCATTTTCACGTCGCCCAGCCGTTCCGTTACGGATCTGGGACCTGCCAGCCAGCCGATGCGCAGACCCGGAGCGATGGTCTTGGATACCGTGCCCAGATAAAGGATCACGCCATTTTTGTCCAGCGTCTTGATGGGGCGCGGAGGTTCCTCGTCAAACCACAGTTCCCCGTAGGCGTTATCCTCGATGATCGGCAGCCGGGTATTCTGACAGAAGCGCAGCAGCGCTTCCCGCCGCTGGGCCGACATGACCGTCCCCGTGGGATTGTGAAAGGTAGGGATGGTGTAAAGAAGGCCGCTTTCCCGCTTCTGTGGAATATTCCAGTGCACCAGCCCTTCGCTGTCCATGGGCAGGCCGGAAAGTCTCATGCCGGCGGACTGAAAGACCTGCAGGGATTTTACATAGGAAGGGGCCTCCGTGTAAACGGTGGAACCGGGCTTCAGCATGCAGACAGAGATCAGCTGCAGCGCCTGGAGAGAACCGGAGGTGATGAGAATGCCGGAAGGGGAGGTCTCGATCCCCTGGGCGCACAGACGTCGGGCCAGTACTTCCCGCAGCTCGGCCAACCCCAGAGGCTCCAGATAATTCAGCGAAGGGATGCGGGCGGGAAGGCGGGAAAAGACCTCGTCCATGATCTCACGGGGAAAGAGATCCGGAGCAAGCTCCCCCGTGCCCAGACGCAGGACGTCTCTCTCGAATTCCAGCTTGTTGATCAGCTGAATCGTGGGAACGTTGGCGCGGAAAGAACCCGAGCGGATATAGCTGCCCCAGTCCGGCGGCGCGGAGGACATGAGCAGGGACCAGGTGTTGCTGGCGACATAAGTGCCGCGGCCGCGGTCCCCTTCCAGCACGCCGTAAGAATACAGTTCATCCATGGCGGCGGAGATCGTGCTGCGGTTCACGCCGAACTGCTGCGCCAGCCGGCGCTGGGAGGGCAGGCGGCTGCCCACCGGCCAATCTCCGCCGGAAATGCGCCTGCTCACATAGTCCACGATCTGCTGGTAGACCGGCGCGGCCGATCCCCTGTCCGGTCTCCAGTCGATCTCCAGTTCCGGCAATTCCGTCTGGTATTTCTTTTTTTTCGCCGGCTCTTTTGCCTGCCCCATAACTGTACTCTCCCTTTCGCTGTTATCCTGTTTCTCCGTCGGTCTGCTCTGCCGGCTGTCCGTCTCTTGTCTATCCAGTCCGCTGTCTGACGGGTATACTCTATCCTGCCGCCGCGGCAAAGTCAATGACTGGCTGGGTAAAAAATGTGTAAGTGGCTGGTTACTTTCCATGAAAAAGACGATATTGTAAGGATAACAGAAATGAAATTGGCTGGGTCGACGGGGTGCGTCCGACCACAGCGGAGAAAGGAAATGAAATTTATATGGTATACTTTTTTCAGGGTTTTACGCTGGGCCTGGCCTATGTGGCGCCCATCGGAGCGCAGAATTTATTTGTCATCAATACCGGCCTGACCCAGAGCGTAAAACGGGTGTATCAGACGGCGTTTATCGTTATGTTTTTCGATATCGTGCTGGCTGTCGCCTGCTTCTTCGGGGTGGGCGCCGTCATGGACCGGGCGCCGCTGCTGAAGATGGGGATCCTCATCGTGGGAGGACTGGCGCTGATGTACATGGGCGTTCAGCTGATGCGGGCCAGGGGATCCCTGGAAAAGACCGATGTGGATGTTCCCCTGCTCAAGGTGATCTCCACAGCCTGCGTCGTGACCTGGTTCAACCCTCAGGCTCTGATCGACGGCTCCCTGATGCTGGGCGCCTTCAAAGCGTCTCTGCCGGCGGACCAGTCCGCCGCTTTCATCCTGGGCGTCTGTCTGGCCTCCGCATCCTGGTGGCTGGGTATTTCCACCCTGACTCACCTGTTCGGCGCCAAACTGTCCGACCGTGTTCTCCGCGGTATCAATATCGTCTGCGGCGCGATCATATTCTGCTATGGACTCAAATTGGGCGTGAGCTTTTTCCGCGTGGTGTAAAGAAGGGTCAGTCCGGCAGCCCCTGCACGTGTTTGTCATAGTGTTTTTCCAGGGCGGCGTACACGGCTGCCCTGTCCCGGGCCCTGACGGCCTGGGCGATGGCTTCGTGTTCCCGTATGGTCTGGTCGATCTCAAGCCCATGTCTCCGGTAATTGTCCAGGATCTGCAGGTAGAGCAGGCTTTCCATGTTGGCGTAGACTGCGGAGAGGTAGCGGTTGTCCGCGGCCTCGAAGAAGCATCGGTCGAAGGCCATGGCGCGTTCTGTCAGACAGGTGCAGTCGTTCTTTGCCGCGCAGGCCCTCTGAAGAAGGATACATTCCCGCAGTTTATCAGAGAGGTTCGCTGTGAGATCCTGCCGCCGGCAGATGTCGTAGGTGCAGGCCAGAAGCCCGCAGATGGCGGTGTTCAGCTCTTGATAGCTCTGCTCGGTAAATTGGATGACCTTGGCGCCCACGTTGGGCTGTATGGTCAGCAGACCGTCGTTCTCCAGCATGATCAGGGCTTCGCGTATAGGAGAGTTGCTCACATGGAGCAGGCAGGAAAGCGTGTCGATGTTGATCCTGCTGCCAAATGGGAATTCCTGACTCAATATCTTTGCCCGAATATAATGATAGACCTGGTCCTTGATCGTCTTTTTCTTAAAGCCGTCCATTGGTATCTCACCTCCCAAGTCTTAGAAAAACCTTGAAATTATTGTGTTTTATTAAAATGTATTATATTTGTCGGGCCGTATAAAGTCAACCGGTGAAATTGTCGGAATTTTCGAATATATGCCAAAGTTATTTCGACTGGACGGCGTTGATGGGAAAGGGAAATATTTGACCCCAAGTGCGTTTGGGTATAGTATAATAGGCATCAGAAGCAAAAATCATGCATGATGCATGATTTTGGAATCTCTGAACAAGTAACGAACTTAACGAAAAGATGCCAAAGAAATTCCTGTTAAAATTAAAAAATCATCATTTTAAAAAAATATTTTCGGACAAAGATGAGCGGGGCTGGGCGAGAATAGTTAAATAATCCTATAAATATACAGTTAATAGAAAAGCGGGATCTGCTTTATGCAATAGATGATCGCTTGAGAGAGGGAGGAATGATTCCAATGGTGATTCAGAATTTTGAACAGCTGGCGAGGATGTGCGGAGGCTCGAAGAAACGTACGGTCGCCGTGGCGGCGGCTCACGACGCCCATGCTCTGGAGGCGGTATTCCGCGCCCAGGAGGAAGGGATCCTGGACTATATGCTGGTGGGCGACGGCGCGGAGATCGAAAAGATCGCGGCGGCGGAGGGTCACAGGCTGGACAGCGGACGGGTGGTGGACTGCAGAGGGGAAGCGGAAGCTGCGGCGGAGAGCGTCAGACTGGTCCGTGAAGGAAAGGCGGATTTTCTGCAGAAGGGTCTGATGCAGACGTCTTCTATTCTCAAAGCGGTGCTCAATAAAGAGACGGGCATCGGCACGGGGAATATCATGTCCCACGTGGCGTTTCTGGATATTCCAAAGTACCATAAGATCGTAGGCGTCACCGATGGGGGTATGCTGCTTTATCCGGATCTGGAACAGAAGAAGGCGATCGTAAAGAATGCGGTGGAGCTTTTCCACAGATTCGGATACGAGGAACCGAAGGTGGCGGCGCTGTGCGCGGTGGAGGTGGTCAATCCGAAGATGCCGGAGAGCGTAGAAGCCCACGAGCTGAAGGCGCTGGCCGCCGAAGGCGCGCTGGGCAGATGTCTCTTTGAGGGGCCGATCTCTTTCGACCTGGCAGTCAGCGCCGATTCGGCGAAGATCAAGGGCTATGAGAGCCCGGTGACGGGGGATGCGGACATTTTCCTGGTGCCTGATATTTGTACGGGAAATATTATGGTAAAAAGCCTTCTGGCGTTCGCCGACGCGAAAATGGCCGGCTGCGTGGTGGGAGCGGAATGTCCTGTGGCGCTGAACTCCAGAAGCGCATCCTTCGAGGAAAAGTATTATTCGCTGCTGGCCTGCGCGCAGATGTGCGGCAGCTCTGAAAGAGAACAGATTTTGTGAAATTGACAAAAAAGCTTTGGAAAAAAGAAGGAAAGCGGTATAATATAAAGGTCTGACTGTCCGCCGTTTTCCGGTCAAAAGCGGCGGACTGCAATTATTAATTCATATGACCTTCCGCGTGAGAGAGGCACGGCCTGGCTTTGCCGGCGGAAGGCGGGTAAGTCGACGAGAAAGGAGTGTTTATCGTGGCAGAAAGAGAAAAATTTGGGTCGCGGCTTGGATTTATCCTCGTCTCGGCGGGCTGCGCGGTAGGTCTCGGAAATGTGTGGAAGTTCCCGTACATGTGCGGACAGTACGGCGGCGCGGCGTTTATCCTGATCTATCTGGTGTTCCTGCTGATCCTGGGTCTTCCGATCATGGTCTGCGAATTTTCCGTGGGCCGGGGCAGCCAGAAAAGCGTTGCCTCTTCCTTCAAGACTCTGCAGCCGAAAGGAGCGGCATATCACACCTACGGTTATTTCGGCATGATAGGAAATTATCTGCTGATGATGTTCTATACCAGCGTAGCCGGCTGGCTGATCTATTACATGTTCCGCATGATCAAAGGCGACTTCAATGGGGCCACCACAGATCAGGTGGCCGCGGGGTTCAATGACATGCTGGGAAATCCCGGGATCATGGCAGCCTTCATGATCCTGGCTGTACTGCTGTCCTTCGGCATCTGTTCCCTTGGTCTGCGAAACGGTGTTGAAAAGATCACGAAGATCATGATGATCTGCCTGCTGGCCATTATGATCGTGCTGGTAGTCCGGGTAGTCACGCTGCCGGGCGCAGGGGAGGGCGTCAGATTCTATCTGGTGCCGGACTTCAAGGCGATGGCGGAGATCGGCATCGGATCGGTGATCTTCGGGGCCATGTCCCAGGCCTTCTTTACGCTGTCCATCGGCATGGGCTCCATGGCGATCTTCGGGAGTTATCTGGACAAAAGCCGTTCTCTGGGCGGCGAGGCTGTGAGCATCGTCTGTCTGGATACTTTAGTGGCCATCCTGGCCGGATTTATCGTGATCCCCGCCTGCTTTGCCTTTGACGTACCGCAGTCGGCCGGTCCCCCGCTGATCTTCATTACGCTGCCCAATATTTTTCATCAGATGGCGGGCGGAACCATTTGGGGCGCGTTCTTCTTCCTGTTCCTGTCCTTTGCGGCGCTCTCCACCGTTGTGGCGGTGTTCGAGAATATCCTGAGCTTTGCCATGGATCTGTGGGGCTGGACGAGGAAAAAAGCCGTTGTGGTGAACATTTTTCTGATCATCGCGCTGTCCCTGCCCTGTGTGCTGGGCTACAACCTGCTGATCTCCATCGCCCCTCTGGGACCGGGGAGCACGATCATGGATCTGGAGGACTTCATCGTATCCAACAACATTCTGCCTCTGGGCTCCATGGTGTACCTGATGTTCTGTACCTACCGCTACGGCTGGGGCTGGGATAACTTCCTGAAGGAAGCCAATTCCGGCGCCGGGATGAAATTCCCCAACAGTTCCGCGCTGCGGTTTTACATGTCTTACATTATGCCGTTGATCGTGGTGTTCATCTACATCAAAGGTTATTGGGACAAATTCGGACCGAATACCTGGGGAAAGACCGTCAGCTCCGGGCTGGGCATCGCATGGATGCTGATCGGCGCGGCGTTCCTGTGCTTTATCGCCTACGTTTCCTTCTACAGGAAAAAAGATGGCAGGCTGAAGGCTTAGCGCCGGTCCTTACCGCGTGACAAGGGCCGCTCCACCGGAGCGGCCTTTTTTCAGAAATAAGACGTCCGGCGGCGCTGTTCCGCCGGCGTCTTCAATAGAAATAAATTAACAGAGAGAAAAGGATAGGAGGCAGTTTGCAATGATAGCGAAAAAGATGGAACCGTTTTTACACAACAACTCAGCGATCCGCACCATGTTCGAGGAAGGAAATCGCCTGAAAAAAATATACGGCGACGACAAAGTATTCGACTTCAGCCTGGGAAATCCCAATGTCCCGGCTCCGGAAGCGGTGAAGGAAGCCATCGTGGATATCGTAAAGGAAGAAGATCCGGTAACGGTACACGGGTATATGAGCAACGCCGGTTTTGAGGATGTGAGGGAGGCCATCGCCCAGTCTCTCAACCGCCGCTTCGGAACGGCCTTCTCCGCAGGCAATATTCTGATGACGGTAGGCGCGGCCAGCGGCCTGAACGTGGTGCTGAAGACCATCCTAGACCCGGGAGACGAAGTGGTGGTGTTCGCTCCGTACTTTCTGGAGTACGCCGCTTACATCGGAAACTTCGACGGCAAGCTGGTCGAAGTTCCCCCCAACGCGCCGGAATTCCAGCCGGACCTGGGGGAATTCGAGAAGCGGCTCACTGCGAAGACCAAAGCTGTCATCGTCAACTCTCCCCACAACCCCACGGGAGTGGTCTACTCTGAGGATACGATCAAGGGGATCGCTGAGATCCTGGAACGGAAGCAGAAAGAGTACGGAAAAGAGATCTACCTGATCTCCGACGAACCCTACAGGGAGCTGGTCTACGACGGCGCCCAGGCGCCCTATCTGACCAAGTATTACAGAAATACGTTCGTGGGCTATTCCTACAGCAAATCCCTGTCTCTGCCGGGAGAGCGTATCGGTTACGTGGTGGTACCGGACGAGATGGACGACAGCGAGACGATGTTTACCACGGCGTCCATCGCCAACCGGATCATCGGCTCCGTCAACGCCCCCTCGCTCATGCAGAAGGTGATCGGCCGCTGCGTGGACGCGGCGGTGGATATCGCGTATTACGAAAAGAACAGAAATGCACTTTACAACGGACTGGCGGAGTGCGGATTCACCTGCGCCAAACCTCAGGGCGCGTTTTATCTCTTTGTAAAATCACCGGTGGAAGACGAAAAGGAATTCTGCGCCGCCGCAAAGAAGTACAATATACTCATGGTGCCGGGCAGCTCCTTTGCATGCCCCGGTTATGTAAGGCTGGCCTACTGTGTGTCTTATGAAACCATCGTGAATTCTCTGCCCGCCTTCAGACAGCTGGCGGAGGAATATAACCTGACGAGGGGGTAAACTCATGCATAAGTTTCTCGTGATCAACCCGGGTTCCACCAGCACAAAGCTGGCGGTCTACGAGGACGACAAGGCGGTGTTTACGGAAAACATCGTCCACGACCCCGAGAGCATCGGAGCCTTTGAAAATATTGTGGATCAGCTGCCATTCCGCCTGCAGGTGGTACAGGAATTTCTGAAGGAGAAAGACATCGATCTGTCGTCTTACTCCGCGATCATGTGCAGAGGCGGCATGGTGCCGAATCTGAGGACCGGCGGCTACCGCGTCAACGAGGAACTGTTTTACGCCCTGGGCAGCGATATCAGTTCCCCGCACGCGTCCAATCTGGGCGGCATGCTGGGCAAGCTCCTTGGAGATCCTGTGGGCGTGCCCGCTTATATCTACGACGCAGTGACAGCCGGAGAGCTCCAGCCTGTGGCGAAGATAACAGGCATTCCCAACATAACCAGACAGAGCTGCTGCCACGTGCTTAACAGCCGGGCCATGGCCATGCGGTACGCGGATCAGATCGGGAAAAAGTATGAGGATCTGAACCTGATCGTGGCTCATCTGGGCGGCGGCGTCTCCGTCAGCGTACATTCCCGGGGAACGATCATCGACTCCATGGGAGACGACGACGGGCAGTTTTCGCCGGAGAGGGCGGGAAGCGTGCCCTGCCTGGAACTGGTAGACATGTGCTATTCCGGGTACTTTACCAGAGCGGATATGAAGAAGAAGATCAGAGGCAGAGGCGGTATGTACGCTCACCTGGGCACCAGCGACTGCCGGGAGATCGAGAAGATGATCGCAGGCGGCGACGAGCACGCGGCGCTGATCTTTCACGCGCAGGCATATCAGATCGCCAAAGGCATCGGCCTCCTGTCCATCGTCAACAAGGGAAAAAACGAAGCGATCATCCTGACGGGGGGCGTGGCCTTCTCGAAGATGATGACCGACATGATAACGGATTACGTCTCCTTCATCGCACCTGTGGTCATAATGCCCGGAGAGCATGAAATGGATGCGCTGGCCCAGGGGGGACTGCGCATCGTCACCGGCGCGGAGGAGGCAAAGACCTACCATCTGCCGCCCATGCCGAAAAAGAACAAGCCTGACTGGCTGCCCGATCTAAGCCAGATCTACGGAAAATAGGACGCGTCCATTTTGACCTCTGTTTCTTAACGGATGGAGGGATGAAAAAACGCCTGTGCAGTCTTGGCTGCACAGGCGTTTTTATACAACTTATTTTTTCTTCCTGCCGCTGTCGGGCGACGGCTGTACGGCTGGGGCGGGCGGTTCGGCCTCGCTGCCGTCGGCGGTGAGCCAGCGGGCGATCCCGGTCACTTCATCCACCGGCAGGGAGAAGCACAGCCCCTTCCCTTCCGTCTGCAGACCGGCGGCCTCGATGATGGCGTGCATGACTTCCTTCGTGGCCTTGTGCCGCACGAGAGAGAGTATGACCTCCTTTTCCGGCTGTATGGAGATGGAGAAGAATCGCTCCACCTCGTGGACGCCGGTGCCTCTGGCGTGCAGAACGGTGCCGCCTTTGGCCCCCGCCGTTTTGGAAGCCTCGATGGCCAGATCTGAAAAGCCGCGGTTGACGATGGTGATGATCAGGTCGAAGGTTCTCATGCCGCCGGGTTCGGTGGTCTGCGTGACGGCGGAGGGGGAGATCTTGTCGGCTTTTTTATTCTTTTTCTCAGTGATTCCCATTGTATCAACTCCTTCTCCGCTCTGGGGGCGGTTCTGCTGCTGGGGTGAGGCCGTTTCCGTGAAGTCGCCTGCGCTCTGGGGAGGCGGGTAGATGCCGGAAATATAGCGAAGGGCTCTGGGGCCGCTGACGCCGGTGATGGACAGCGATATGGCAATGCCGGTGTTGGGCTCGTTCATGCGGAAATACCGGTGGATGCGGGTGAGCATCTCGTGGGAAAACTCGGAGCGGACTACAGTAAATACACAGTCCTTTTCTGAGTCGGACAGACCCAGGTAATCCATAAAATGCGTTCCCGCCGCGCCGTAAGCGGGAGAGATCATGGAGAAGGTGAGCCCGTTTTCACGGCAGAGCTTCGCTGCTTCTTCCCCCTTTCCCCGGGGGAGGATGACGATCAGAAGTTTGATGCCTTGCATATTACTCTCCTTTCTGGAATGACAGCTCTCCGTAATTCATCAGATACCCATGGATCAGAGGATCGGTTTCCTCTTCCAGGTCGATATAGTAATTGTCGGCGTACAGATCGGCGATAAGCTGGGCTTTTGCCGCTTCCACCGCCATGTCGAAGGCCAGCTTCCGCGATTCCTGACGTTCTGTGACAGTCAGCTTTACGCGGTAGATAACGCCCATGATCTGTATGGCGATCAGCGGCGTCATCGCCACCATGGCCACGATGCCGAAGGCGTCGGTCATGATATTTCCGCCCAGAGCTTCGCAGGCGCCCATGGCAAAGGGCAGAAGGAAGGTGGCCGTCATGGGGCCGGAGGCCACGCCGCCGGAGTCGAAGGCGATGCCGGTGAAGATCGGCGGCACAAAGAAGGTCAGCAGCAGCGCGATGGCATAGCCGGGGACTAACAGATACCAGATGGAGAGACCTGTCAGGATGCGCAGCATGGCCAGACCGATGGAGACCGCCACGCCCAGGGACAGGCAGACAAGCATGGAATTGCGGGAGATGGAACCGCCTGTTATGTCCTCTACCTGATTATTCAGCACGTGGACGGCTGGCTCCGCCGCCACGATGAAGAAGCCCATCAGCATCCCCAGGGGGATGAGAAGCCAGGCTGTGCCGGAAGAACCGATGGCGGCGCCGATATAGTGTCCCGCGGGCAGAAATCCTACGTTGACCCCGGTGAGAAAGATCACCAGACCCACATAGGTGTAGACTACGCCAACGGCCAGTTTGATCAGCTTCGACTTGGGAAGCCTGAGCGCGGCGAACTGAAAGATCAGGAAAAACAGAACGATGGGCGACAGGGCCACAGCCACTTCCTGGGCGTAGTCCAGAAGGCCGTGTCCCAGAAGCCGGAGCATAGAGGCCAGGCCGGAGACCACGGGCGTCTCCGTGGAGGCTGCCGACGAGGATGGGTCGAAAAACAGCCCCATGATCATGACGGCCATGATCGGCCCGATGGAACAGAGGGCCACCAGGCCGAAACTGTCGTCGTGGGAACTCTTTCCTCCGCGGACAGAAGACAGGCCGATGCCCAGAGCCAGAATAAAGGGAACGGTGATGGGACCGGTGGTAACGCCGCCGGAATCAAATGCCACAGCCAGATAGTCAGGCGAGGTGAAGACGGCCATGAGAAAAACAGCCCCGTAAAAAAGCAGGAGAAGCCATGAGAGCTTCAGCTGAAACAGGATGCGCAAAAGCGCTACCACCAGAAACAGCCCCACGCCCAGAGCCACGGACAAAATCAAAGTCGCGTTGGGAACGGACGGGACCTGATCGGCCAGAACCTGAAGATCCGGTTCGGCGATGGTGATCAGTATGCCGATGGCAAAACAGCAGGCGACCAGAAGACCCAGCCGTCTGGACTTGGTCAGCTGCGCGCCGATCTGTTCGCCCATCGGCATCATCGAGATGTCGGCGCCCAAGGTAAAAAATCCCATACCAATGATCAGCAATATTGTTCCCGCAAGAAACAGCGCCAGCGTGCCGTCGGGCACAGGCGCAATTGTAAAGTGAAGAATCAATACAATGACGGCGATGGGAAGAACCGAGGAAACCGACTCTTTGAGTTTAGTCAGTAATTTTTCCACGTAGATCCCTCTTTCGTTGGATGGCCGGCGGAAAAAGGATCGTAACATTTCCTTTCCGATCCGGCAGTCAGGAGCAGCAACGTACGCCCTTCAGCCGGTCCGGAAAAAACAGGACGAATCGACATACGGGCAGACAGTAAAAATATATATATGTGCGGACGGATCCTGTAAGCGCAGCCGGCTGCATCCATGGGAAAACCGGTAAAAAAACGCCTGTCTACATATATATATGTTCTTACAATAAAAGATTATCGAAAAAGAGGGATTATGTCAAGCGATCGGAGTGGATTACCATTCGATTTTTGACGACAAATTTCGACGAAATTCGGGAATGGCAGGCAGGGAAAAGGAGGAAACGCGCTGGCGCTGAACGGGATATTTATGATATAATA
This sequence comes from Bacilliculturomica massiliensis, assembly GCF_900605495.1. Taxonomy (GTDB): domain Bacteria; phylum Bacillota; class Clostridia; order Peptostreptococcales; family Anaerovoracaceae; genus Bacilliculturomica; species Bacilliculturomica massiliensis. The sequence goes on along the minus strand of NZ_LR027603.1, from coordinate 42,533 downwards.
ACCGCAGACTGGTTATCGTATAGATTCTGTGCGGCGCGGCGGACGCCATAGGCGGATTATACCATGATGGCCTGCCGCCAATCAGGATATAATGTCGGCGGCGGACCACACGTGCGGACCCTGCCGCAGGGATATGTTCAGGTATATCCGGCGCCGAACTTTCAATAATAAAGAAAGAGACAGAAAAGATAAGAGAGGTCTGTTCCGCGAAAAGACACGAGATGAAGGGCGGGAACGGACAGAAAGGGACGATGGGAATGAGATTGAAGAATATTTTTGTAACCAACGACGATGGGATCACCGCCCGCGGCATCCACGTGCTGGCGAAGGCGTTGTCCGGGATCGCCGATGTTTACGTGTGCGCCCCGGACAGGCAGAGGACGGCGGCCGGTCACGGCATAACCGTTTCGGAAAAACTGTACGTGGTGGAAGCTCCTTTTGAGGAGGCGAAAAAAGCGTATTCCTGCTCGGGAACGCCGGCCGACTGCGTCAAGCTGGGCCTTGAGGTATTCCGCTCCCAGGGGATCGAAATAGATCTGGTGTGCTCGGGGATCAATCACGGCGCAAATCTGGGCACGGACGTACTCTATTCGGGAACGGTGTCCGCCGCGCTGGAGGGTGTGATCTGCGGCGTTCCATCCATCGCGTTCTCCAGCTGCAGCCATCAGCCGGAGCACCTGGAGGTCTACGACCGCTTTGCCGCTCAGGTATGTCAGGCGGTCTGGGGAAAGCTGGACAACAATACGGTATTGAACGTCAATGCGCCCGATCTGCCCGCTGAAGAGATCCGAGGGGTAAAATTCGTGCGGCAGGGTATCCGGGAATATGAAAATACCTTTGATCCCGCCGCAGATGAGGAAGGGAAGACGTATTACGAGTACTCTTCCAAGCCGGCTGTGTATGAAGATCTTCCTGCGGATATGGATGTGATGGCCTCACAGGACCATTACATCACGGTGACGCCGCTGCAGTATGATCTGACGAACCACGGCATGATCGATGAAGTGGCTGGCTGGGGCATCGAGTTTCAACGGTAGGGAGGAAAAGACGGCCCCGCCGCGCATTATAGATCGTTGATTTTTTGAAGTAAAAAAGGGAGGATGCAAATGGTAAAAAGACTGAAAAAGGACGAAGCACTTCTGGTACTCATTGACTTTCAGGAGCGGATCATGCCGGCCATGGAAGGCTGCGGGGAGCTGGAGGACGCCGCCGTACGTCTGGTAAAGGGCTGCAGGGCGCTGGGCGTTCCGGCTCTGGTAACGCAGCAGTACACCAAAGGGCTGGGCGCCACGATCCCCGCGCTGCACGCGGCGCTGACAGAAGAGTTTTCGGGCGCGGCGGCCTCGTCCTACACGCCTGTGGAGAAGACCACCTTCAGCGCAATGAAGACGCCGGAATTCGTGGAGGCCTTGAAGGCGTCCGGACGCAGTACCATCATCGTATCGGGGATCGAATCTCACGTGTGCGTACAGCAGACGGTGATTGATTTGCTGGATGCTGGGTATACTGTATTCGTAGCTGCAGACTGCGTATCGTCGAGAAAGGTTTCCGACCGCCGCATGGCCAAGAGCCGTATGCGGGCGGAAGGCGCCGTGTATACCACCATGGAGGCGATCTTGTTCGAGCTCTGCGGCGGCGCGAGAGAACCGGGTTTCAAGGAGATCTCCGCTATCGTGAAATAAAAAGAAAAGAGGCTGTGGAGAAACGGCTGCGGATCCAGCGGACGCAGGGTTTTTCCGGGCCGAAGAGAGACAGGGGCGGCGGCTTGGGCCGGCCGCCCTGTTTCACAGGAGATGAGTTATATGCGAATGTTTGAAAACGAGATTACGATCGAAAACAGGGCGGTGCTGGAGGAATATCTGGGAAGCTATGAATATCGGGCTTCCGGGCTGTCCTTCAGCTCCCTTTATATGTGGCGGAATATCAATCAGTTCAGCTGGCAGATCATCGGCGACTACCTGTGCATCGCGGGCGTCAGCCTGCTGGAGGAAGAAGTGGAGGAGCCGTTTCTGCTGCCGCCGCTGACCCGGATCGGGCTCTATGAGCCGCAGAAGCTGCGGGAGACCATCCTGCAGGCGAAGGGGATCTTCGAGGACGCGGGTTATATCTTCAGTCTGCGCCTGCTGCCCTTTCAGATGGTGGACTGCCTGCGGGCGGCGTTCCCCACGGAGATGAAGATCATTGCGGACCGGCCCAATTACGACTATGTATACCGCACAAAGGATTTGATCGAGCTGGCGGGCCGGGCCTATCACGGAAAGAAAAATCATCTGAACTACTTCAAAAACCACTACGAATATGAATATGTTCCGCTGACCTCTGAGATGGCGCCCCTGGCGAAACGGTTCATCAGGGAATTCAACGACAGGAAGAAGGGACTTTCCGCCCATGAGCGGGAACTGCTGATCTACGAGCAGGAAGCTCTGGACGACGTGTTTGAAAATCTGGAGAAGGTGGGATATCTGGCGGGGGCCATCCTGATCGACGGACGGATCGAAGCCCTTTCTATCGGGGGACGTCTGGGGAAAAAGACGGTGACCGTCCATGTGGAAAAGGCAAATACGGAGATCAGAGGTCTGTACCAGGCGATCAACAATGAATTCTGCAAACAGGTCACGGATAAGGTGAAATATATAAATCGGGAAGAAGATATGGGCATTGAAGGACTGCGAAAGGCCAAGCTCTCTTACAATCCCGTTAAAATGGTGGAAAAATATATCGCGATTTTTAAGGCTGATCTATAGGAAAACCGTAGGTTTTACGTTTTTATGAAAAGGTCCGATTATTTTTTTACAGGCAATTTCAGAAAATATTAAAAGATCGTTAAACATTTATCAAAGTTAAACGAAATATTTATGGGGCGGGGGATGATCTGGCAAATAATTGACGGAAAAGCAGGCGTATTTCGCTTTTTTAATAGGTATTGTAATTTAAAACGCGCAATGATATGATAGTCAACGTAGACAATCGGACCGAGTACAATTGGTACAATTTATCGTTAGAATAAATCATGTATGTGTAGGAGGACAAAAAATGAGAGAAGTAGTAATCGTTAGTGCGGCAAGAACTCCCATCGGCAGCTACGGCGGTACGCTGAAGTCCACACCAGCCGTTACATTAGGAGCGGTTGCTGTGAAAGAGGCCATCAAGAGAGCCGGGATCAAACCGGAGATGATCGACGAGGTGGTACTTGGAAACGTGCTGCAGGGCGGTCTGGGCCAGAATGTTGCAAGACAGATCTCTATGGCGGCTGGAATTCCGAAAGAAGTACCGGCGATGACCATCAACAAGGTATGCGGTTCCGGACTTCGTTCCGTAGGTCTGGCTGCGCAGATCATCAAAGCCGGCGACGCCGACATCATCGTCTGCGGCGGAGCGGAGAGCATGAGCTTGGCTCCTTATTATATGGATGCTGCCAGATGGGGCGCCAGAATGAACGACACCAAGATGGTGGACCTGATGGTTCACGACGGTCTGACCGACGTATTCAACAACTATCACATGGGTATCACCGCTGAAAATATCGCAGAGCAGTGGGGGATCACCAGAGAAGAACTGGATGAGTTCGCTCTGAAATCCCAGCAGAAAGCGGAAGCCGCCATCAAGGAAGGCAAATTTAAAGACGAGATCGTTCCCGTTGAGATCCCCCAGAGAAAGGGAGATCCCATCGTATTTGATACCGACGAATATCCCAAGTTCGGTTCCACCATGGAAAAGATGGCGAAGCTGAAGCCGGCGTTCAAGAAGGATGGAGTTGTAACGGCTGCCAACGCTTCCGGCATCAACGACAGCGGCGCTGCTCTGGTGGTCATGTCCAAGGAAAAGGCCGATGAGCTGGGCCTGTCCTATCTGTGCACCGTCAAGTCCTATGCGTCCGCAGGCGTAGATCCCAGCATCATGGGTATCGGACCTGTTCCGGCTTCCACCAAGGCTTTGGAGAAGGCTGGTCTCACCATCGACGACATGGATCTGATCGAGGCCAACGAGGCCTTTGCCGCTCAGTCCGTGGCAGTAGGCAGAGATCTGAAGATTCCGGAAGAGAAGCTGAACGTAAACGGCGGAGCCATCGCCCTGGGTCATCCCATCGGCGCGTCCGGCGCGAGGATCCTCATCAGCCTGATCTATGAGATGAAGAAAAGAAACGCGCACAAAGGTCTGGCGACGCTCTGCATCGGCGGCGGCATGGGTACTGCCCTGATCGTGGAGATGTAGTTTCCCCCTACGGGAGACCGCACAGACAGTCCGCGGAACATTTCCGCGGCCGCCGCGCAATGGCAGCGGCAAAATACGCAGTAGGCCGCAAGGGTGACCTTTTACATAGAGGGAAGGCAGCTGAAGACGGATACGAATATAAAAGGCAGAGAACCGGTTGCGGTTTTCTGCCTTTTTCCTTTCGGGGTCTGTTTTTGTAGCCGAGGGAAGAGTTGATGTAGTATAATGTCCGCAGAGAGCAAGGCAGGCGCGTGGGAAGACGACGACGCAGAATAAAAAAGGAATGTGAGATGAAGCGGGGTTGAGACAGGGTATGAAACGATACGGAATTGCAAAGAGGGAGCGGATCACACTGCGGGCATACGCGAAGATCAATCTGTCGCTGGATGTGCTCCGCAGACGGCCTGACGGCTATCACGAAGTGGAGATGGTCATGCAGGCCGTGGAACTGTACGATAAGGTAGTGGTGGAATGGGGCCCGGGAGGAGAAGGCCAGAGCATAACCGTGACGGCCAGTCTGCCTTACCTGCCCGTGGACAGCGATAATATCGCCTACAAGGCGGCGCGGATGATGCTGGATATTTTCAGACCCGGGGATCCGGCGGATATTCGGATCCATCTGGAAAAGCATATACCGGTGGCCGCGGGACTGGCGGGGGGGAGCGCGGACGGCGCCGCTGTACTGCGGGGACTGGCGCAGCTGTGGGGCCTGAATCTGTCGCTGGCAGAACTGTGCAGTCTGGGCGAACAGCTGGGCGCCGACGTGCCCTTCTGTCTGTGGGCCCAGGAGGGGCTGACCTGCGCGTTGGCGAAAGGGCTTGGCACAGAGCTTTCCGCTCTCCCGCCGCTGGATTGTCTGGTGCTCCTGTCCAAACCGCCGCTGAGCGTATCCACCGCCAGAGTGTACGGAGGGCTGAAACTGGATGAAATCTCTCCGGAAGCGCATCCGGACACAGCGGCTCTGATCGGCGGCCTGGAGCTGCTGGACCGTAAGGATGCGGATCCTCAGGACGGCTCCCTGCGCCGGCAGGGGCTGAGACAGATCGCGGATCATATGGCAAACCTGCTTGAGACGGTCACCCTTCCGGCCTTCCCCAGGGTGCGGGATACAAAGGAACGAATGGAAGGGGCCGGCACGGCGGCCGCTGTGATGATGAGCGGAAGCGGGCCCACCGTCTTTGGGCTTTATGAGGACGAGGATGAGGCGAGAAAGGCCTACGGCGTCATGAAGAAGATCAACCGGGAGACTTATCTGCGCAGGACCTATCTGGGGTAATACGCCAGGAAGGGAGAGGGCGCGTCCCTCTGTCCGCAGCGTCCCCTGACGGAGACTGTTTTTGCCTGGGCGGGCACTTCTGCCCGCACGCGGCGGACGGTCTCTGTTTTTTTGCGTAAAAAAGAAGCGCAGGAATCAGACAGACGTATTTTTGTTTGGAATAACAAGTCCTCCCCCGGCATAAGATGAAATGAGTTAAAAGGCCAATACTCACTTTTTCAATGCTGATATATAACCGCCGACGGCAGGCAGAACGTATGGAGCGCTGCTGCGGGGTAAATTTAGGGGGGAATACTATGGCACACGAAAAAGATCTTTACGAGATGGATAACATTCCGGATTACGCGATGCAGCCTGCCCGAGAGGATACAGATACATTCGATCCCGCCGTATATGAAAAGTTATTCTCAGAGCTGGCTCCGCTGGAGAAGGAAGAGGCGGAGCTCATTCAGGAGCACGCGGGAGACGAACTTGCGGCCCTGTTTGAGCGGATGATCGCCGCGGAGAAAAAATCGGAGGCGGAGACGATGGATCAGGCGGAAGTCTTCGGGGCGGAAGATCAGCAGACAGCGGACACGGCGGCATCGGATGGCCCGGCGGAGGGTCCGTCGGAGGAGACATCCCCGCGGGATGCGGAGACTATGGCTGCGTCGGACAGCGCGGACAGCGCGGCGGGCGCCGAAGGGGCTGAGGCGGAAGCAGCTGAGACGGAAGCGGCGACGGCGGGATCAGCAGAGGCAGCTGCAGCTGAAGGTACGGACCTTGGATCGCTGTCGGCGGCAGGAGCCATGGACGCGGAAGCGGCGGAGGGACCGGCAGAGAGACCGGCACCGTCGGAGACTGCGGCGGCAGCGCTGGAAACCAGTGGGGAGAAGGCGGAGCAGCCGGATCTGGTCAAGGCGGAAGCGCTGGAGAAGGCGTCTGAAGCAGCGGACGTTTCGATGGGGGAAGAGGACCCCGCGGAAGGACAGGAAGCCTTGGCGGAGACAGGATCGCAGGCGCCTGCGGAAGCAGCGCCTGAAGCGGAGGAAACGGCTGGGACAGACGCGGAGGCCGTGGAGACGGGCGCGGCGCCGGAAGGGGAACAGGAAGCGGCGGAGGCTGAGATCGAAGAGACCATCGCTCCCGCTGTATCCGAAGAACCGGAGGAGACGGAGGTCATGGCTCCGGCAGAACCGGTGGCCCCTGGCGGAGCGATGCCCACGGCGCCTGTGACCGGACCTGCGCCGTCAAAGATCATTCCGGCGGGAAGTTCTGTCATCAGCACCAGCCTGAAGCTGACAGACATTAAAAATAAGCCCAAGATGCGGATCTTTATCGAGGAGGACATTCTGGTCCCCGATGTGAAGCCGGATCTGGCCTCCGTTCTTTCCATGGAGGCGGCGGTGAATCTGTCGGACCAGCAGATCCCCGTGGGCGCTCAGGGTGCGGACAGCGTAAAGCTGGCAGGCGACCTGATGGTCTCCACCCTGTATCTGCCGGATCGGTCGGGGGAAGAAGGAAACATCATCGCCATCGAATCCCGCATTCCGTTTAAGCAGGAGGCTGACATCAAGGGAGAGCCGTACTCGGATCTGGTGGCCTCCGCGGCGGTGGAAAGCATTGATTACAGCGTGATCAACGAGCGCAAGTTCAAGGTGAAGGCCACGGTCCTGGTAGATCTGAAAGAGTACCGGGCGCTGAACCTGGATCTCTTTGAGGGATTGAAGGACGAGGAAGTTCAGATGCTGTCGGAAAGCATCCACCTCACCGACGTGGCTATGCGCAGGACAGACAGCATGGAGCTCTCCGAAGAGCTGCCCATGAAGGACGGAAACGGTCCGATGGGAAAGATTCTCTGCTTCGACGTCAACGTAGTGGAGAACCACAAGCAGATCACGGCGGAAAAGGCAGTCATCAACGGCACGGCTTATGTGAACGCCATGTATCTGACAGAGGAAGCGGACGGTTCCGATTTCGATCCGGAGGAAGGGGTACAGACGACTTCCGCCGAACCGGCGCTGTTCCAGGGAAAAGCGGAATTCACGCAGTTCATCAAGCTGGAGGACGACGGACCGGCGGAACGGGGAACGCAGAATCCCGTGGGCAGCAAGGTGGGCTTCCGGGTGGCGAAAGCGGAGCTGGCGCCTACGGCCCAGAACGAGGACGGCGGCGGAAACAGCCTGACGCTGAATCTGGATCTTGAGACCACGCTGGAACTCTATCAGGATCTTGAGACCGACATCGTCACCGACGTTTATCACCACATGAAGGAAATGCGCTACGATACCCGCGAGGTCAGCGTTATGAATCTCTGCGGCAGCGGCATGGCGGAAGTATCCGCAAGAGAGATCATCAATGTACCGGAAAAGTACGGAGCGGTGGACCGGGTGGTCTATATAACGGGCAGGATCTCCGACGTGCGGGCGGGACTGGACGCCGGAAAGAGTGTGACGGAAGGCGTGGTGAGCCTGTCCATGATCTGCATCGCCGCCGGCGATGAGAAGACTCCTTTCAGCCTGAAAAAGGATATCCCCTTCCGCTGTGCCATCGAGGTCCCGGGCGTCAGAGGGGACATGGAGGTGGACAGCGACGCGCTGCTCAAAGAACTGTGGTACGATAAGATCAACAACCGCCAGATCGAGGTCAACGCGGGCGTTCTGGTCAACACAGCCGTCTGCAGCAGGCAGAAGCATCCTCTGATCAATAACGTCAGCTTCGTGGAACTTCCGGAAAACGCCGGAAACGAGCCGGGCATCATCCTTTACATAACGAGAGAAGGGGACAATGTGTGGCGCATTGCCAAGAAGTACCGCACGACCATCGAAAACATCAAGAAGATAAACGGCATCGATGACAGCGGAAAGCTGAAACCGGGCACGAAGCTTCTGATCGTAAAATAAAAGAAGAAAATCAGCGCAGGACAACGGCGCGTGTATGGAATACCGCATGGATCAAAAAAGAACGGTATAAAACGAACTCACCCTGGCAAGACTTAAAATAACACATAAAAGATGTGCAGGCGAAGGCCGCGCGCCGCAGACCCACAGCCGCATTCAGCGGACTGCGGCGCGGACCGGAAACGCCGGCACGAAAAATCGCAGAACTGCATACTGTCGGCAAGGCAGGCAGAGCTGCGGGTGTTAAGGGGAGTCTCGTATGGATACACGAAAAAATAAATGGCGGCTGCTGGCGCTGGTCCTTCTGGCGATCTGCATTTACTCAGTATGGAATGTGCGCGGCGGCGGAAATGAACAGCTGACGAATCAGGATTTTATACGGTTTCACGTGATCGCCAACAGCGACTCGGATGAGGATCAGGCGCTGAAGCTGAAGGTGAGGGACGGCCTGCTTGAAAAAATCAACGGCGAACTGGTGGTGGAAGCGGCGGCAATGGCGGGCGTGGAGGATGATCGCGCGGGCCTGACGCTGGAACAGTCTCAGGAGTACATCCAGAGCCATCTGGCGGAGATCGAAGCCGCGGCGGTCCGCATCGTGGAGGCGGAGGGCTACGACTATGGGGTGACGGCAGAGCTTGGAGCCCGTTTCGTCCCGGAAAAAACCTACGGCAGCGTGGTATTTCCCGCGGGAAATTACGAGGCGCTGAACGTGACCATCGGCACGGGACAGGGACGAAACTGGTGGTGCGTTTTGTTTCCCCCGCTTTGTCTGATCGGCGCGGAAGTCCCCGAGGAGATGCAGTCCGACATTCTGGCGGCGGAGATAGAGCTGGACCCTAGGTATCGGGAGCTGGTGGAGGCGGCCCACAGCGGCAGACAGACGACCCTGAAGCTGGAGTTCAAAACGCTGGATTACCTGAAACGGATCGATTGACAGGAAGTCCGAACCCGGGCGTGGTCTAAGAGTTCCGATGATGAGCTGAGTCGGGCGCCGGCGGTCACGCAGGCCGTGGGACGGACCTGTGGAACCGCTGAGGAAATGATGAAAAATAACAGGCAGGAGAATACTGTGAGACAGTTCTCCTGCCTGTCTGTTTTTTGGGACGGCGATGGAGTCCTCTCGCTGATCGAAGTACGGGAAAAGTATTGGATCATAAAACCGCGGATAGTTTTCAGGAACAGGGAAATGTGATAAAATAATAAAATAACCGCAGACGGGTTATTTCACATTCCGGCGGGAAAGCTGAGAAAGGAACCGGACGATGGTCCGGACTTTCAGGCGGGGACGGAAAAGAAAGGATAAGGTATTGATATGAACAGCAAGTACGAGGATTCTCTGAAGAAGATGGAACGCTGGCTGGCCGTGAAAGGATTATCACGGGAGATATATGAAGAACTGGATGACTGCAGGAAAGCGCTGGAGCGCAGTTCTGAGGACGAAAAAGCTCTGGATGAGGTCTACGAGAGATTTTATAAGGAGCTGGAATTCGGTACGGGCGGACTGCGCGGGATCCTGGGAGCGGGGACCAACCGCATGAACATCTATACGGTGGGCAGAGCCACTCAGGGACTGGCAAACTACGTGAACCGGCACTTTGAGGGAAAAGCGGGCGGGCAGCCGGCGGTGGCGGTATCCTACGACAGCCGCAACAAATCGGAACTGTTTGCCATGGAAACGGCCAAGATCCTGGCTGCCAACGGCATCCGGGTCTACCTGTACGGGGAGCTGATGCCCACGCCGGCGCTGTCCTTTGCCGTGCGCTATTACGGATGCAGCGGCGGCGTCATGGTGACGGCCAGCCACAACCCGGCCAAGTACAACGGGTATAAGGTATACAATGAGGAAGGATGCCAGATCAATCTGGAACAGGCCGACGAGCTGCTGGGGGAGATAGAAAAACTGGATCTCTTCGATGATGTAAAGCAGGCGGACGAAGAGGCTGTAAAACGGATCGAATCTATTTCCCAGGAGACCGTGGACGCGTATATGGCGGCGGTGAGGCGGGAAAGTACCGGAGCGCCGGGCTGCGGCGAACTGGAAGTGGTCTACACGCCGCTGAACGGCACGGGCAATAAGCCTGTGCGCCGCATTCTGGAGGAGATCGGCGTGGGCAGGGTCCACGTGGTGCCGGAACAGGAGCTGCCCGACGGGAATTTTCCCACCTGCCCCTATCCCAACCCGGAAAAACGGGAAGCGCTGGCCCGCGGCCTTGAGCTGTGCAAAAAGCTGGGGACGGCGGACCTTCTGCTGGCCACCGACCCGGACTGCGATCGGGTGGGCGTGGCGGTCAAGCAGAAGGGTGACTATCAGCTTCTGACAGGAAATGAAGTGGGGATCCTGCTCCTGGACTTTCTGTGCCAGGTGCGGGCCGGCAAAACGGAATGCAGACCGGCCAGGACCATGCCGCAGCGTCCGCTGGCCATTCGGACCATCGTTTCCAGCCGCATGAGCGAGGCGGTGGCAGAGCACTATGGCGTGGAGATGACAGGGGTGCTGACAGGCTTTAAGTTTATCGGGGAGCAGGTAGGCATACTGGAACGTCAGGGACAGGAAGAGCGTTTTATCTTCGGTTTCGAGGAAAGTTACGGCTATCTGTCGGGGCCCTACGTCAGAGACAAGGACGCGGTGAATGCATCCATGCTGATCTGCGAGATGGCGGCTTACTATAAGACAAAGGGGCTGACGCTGGCCGATCGGATGGAAGAACTATACGCCCGGTTTGGATATTATCGCAACGATCTGCTGGACTTCATGTTTGAGGGAGCGGCGGGGATGGAAAAAATGGCGGAGATCATGGAGCGTTTCAGAAAGGATCCGCCCCGTCGTGTGATCGGCAGGACGGTGGTCAGCCGTACGGATTACCGCCACGATGAGACGAGACTGCCGAAATCCGATGTACTGGAATACATACTGGAAGACGGCTCCAGCTTTATGGTGAGACCGTCCGGCACGGAACCGAAGCTGAAGATCTATCTGTCCGCCAGGGCGGACAGCCGGGAGGCGTCGGAGGGGATCATCCAGGGTCTTCGGGAAGAACTTCCACGGTATGTAGAATAAAAAAAGTTTCCTCTGGAAACATGATTCGCCCTGGGGGCTCACTTTCACAGAGTAAACTTGTATAAAAAACGAAAAAACGCCGCCTGAGACGGCGGGCAGGAGGAAAAGTTTGAATAAAGCACTGATCGGAATCGATAAGAGCGGGTCTTACCGGGTATATCTGGCTGTCACCACCTCCCTGGCGGAGGAGGCCAGAAGGATCCACGACGCCACGCCGCTGGCCACGGCGGCGCTGGGCCGGGTGCTCACGGGCGCCGGGATGATGGGACTCATGCTGAAAAATGATGGGGACCGCCTGACGGTCCAGTTTAAAGGGGACGGTCCTGCCGGGGAAGTCCTGGCCTGCGCCGACGGCTCCGGCCGGGTAAAAGGCTACATTTCCAATCCGGATGTGGATCTGCCCAAACGGCCTGACGGAAAGCTGAACGTAGGCGGGGCGCTGGGCGCAGGCACGCTGACCGTGATCAAGGATCTGGGCCTGAAGGAACCATATGTGGGTCGTATCGATCTGGTCTCCGGAGAGATCGCAGAGGACCTGACCGCTTATTTCTTCGTGTCGGAACAGCAGTCCTCATCTGTAGCGCTGGGAGTGCGCATCGCGGTGGACCGCACCGTGGCGGCCTCCGGCGGGCTGATCATTCAGATGCTCCCGGGCGGGGATCCGCAGGCGATAGACGCGCTGGAATCCATGCTGGCGCAGATGCGGCCCGTGAGCACGCTGGTGGAGGAAGCGCAGAAGCAGTCCGCTGGAAAGTCGGCGGAAGGGCTGCTGGCGGATCTGCTGAACACGATCTTCGGCGGCATGCCGGAGGAATTTCAGGTGGAGCCCCTGGAATACAGGGATCTTTCCTGGCACTGCGGCTGTTCCATGGAGCGCATGGAGCGGGCGCTTTTGAGCATCGGAAAAAAAGATCTGACGGAGATCTGGGAGGAAGACGGGAAAGCGGAGCTGGTCTGTCAGTTCTGTCTCTCCCGCTACCAGTTTGATAAAGAACATCTGGAACGGCTTCTGTCGGAGGCCGGAGAGTAACGCCTGGGGGCCGGCGGACCGCCCGGGCAATTCACAGCAGGATAAGGAGAAAAAGATGTTTAAGGAGTTCAAGGAATTTGCGCTGAAGGGTAATGTGATCGATATGGCCGTGGGCGTTGTGATCGGCGGCGCTTTTGGAAAGATCGTCACATCGGTGGTAAACGATCTGATCATGCCGGTATTCGGCTTTCTCACGGCGGGAATGGATTTTAAATCGCTGAAGATGGTCCTCTCTCCGGCGGAACTGGACGCTGCAGGAACGGTGATCCGGCCGGAGGCCGCTATTTTGTACGGGAATTTTATACAGAACGTGGTGGATTTTCTCATTATCGCCGTCTCTATATTTTTGGCGGTGAAGATGCTGAACAAAGCCAAAAACGCGGCGGAAAAGGCTGCGGCCAAAAACGCCGTCCCTTCGCAGGAGGAGGGCCCCGCGGAAGAAAAACAGCCCACGGAGCTGGAGATCTTGGCGGAGATCCGGGATCTGCTGGCCGATGGAAAGGATACCCTTCAAAATTGAAGATTTCGTGAAAAATCAATTGATCATGCCATGAAAGGATTTGTTGTGTTATAATATCCCGAGGCTGTCTCGCCGCAGAGACCGCAGGCCCCGGCCGGCACGCGGCGTTCTTTTCGGAGAACGCCGGCGAAACGGAATTTGTGGCATAATCGTGCATCCCTCAGAATAAATCAATCCTGGGAGCATTTTTCGATAAAATACGGTAAAGATGTCCGCTTTCGGAAAATGTTTTACATTATTATAATTGGAGGCAGCTGCTGCAATGATGAAACTGGGCATTTTTTTTGGTGGAAGATCGGGCGAGCATGAGGTCTCGCTGATGTCGGCGACCTCGGTCATCAACGCGATCGATAAAGAAAAGTACGAGATCGTTACGATCGGGATCACGAAGGAAGGGAAATGGCTCCTGTACGACGGTCCTGCGGAGCACATAGAAGACGGCAGCTGGCAGGAGGAAGCGGAAGCGGCCCTGGCGGCGGATCCGGAAAAATACACGATCACCGTTCTGGGAACGGGAGGGAAAAGTCTGCGCGAACTCATCGATTTTGCGCTGCCCGTGCTGCACGGCCCTTACGGCGAGGACGGCACCATTCAGGGGCTTTTCGAGATGGTGGATATCCCTTACGGCGGATGCGACGTGATCGGCTCGGCGCTGGCCATGGATAAGATCGCGGCGAAACATGTGTTTTCTGTCATGGGCATCCGGCAGGTCCCCTATGTGTGGATCGACTCGGAGGATGTGCCGGGACTGCATGGCTGGCTGCGGCGCAAGATCGAGGAACGTCTTACCTGGCCCATCTTTGTCAAGCCTGCCAACATGGGCTCCAGCGTGGGACTTTCGAGGGTGGCGGAGGAAAAGGATCTGTGCCCGGCGCTGGAACTGGCGGCAAAGTACGACCGGCGCATCATCATCGAACAGGGCGTCAACTGCCGTGAGCTGGAGACTGCCGTATTGGGAAACCACGTGGCCAAGGTGGGCGCGGTGGGTGAGATCATCCCTTCCAATGAATATTACGATTACTCTTCCAAATACTGCGACGGCGGAAAAACCAGGCTATGTATTCCCGCCGACATTACGGAAGAACAGAAAAAGGAGATCCGCGCCACGGCGGTCCAGGCGTACAAAGCGCTGGACTGCAAGGGCTACGCCCGGGTGGACTTCCTCATGGACAAAGACACGGGCGAAATTTATCTGAACGAGATCAATACGATTCCGGGCTTTACCAGATACAGCATGTTTCCGCTGCTCTGGGCCGAGGCGGGCCTTCCCTATCCGAAACTGATCGAACGGATCATCGAGCTGGGGATGGAGCGCTACCGCATGAAATGCAGGCAGAGCGTGAACCGCTGAGCCGGAATGGTTCCAAATACAAGAGACAAAAACAGAGATGAGGGATACTATGAAAGATATCATGCTGAAGATCATCGGGCGTCAGATCATTCACGAGCAGGGGGTGGATGAAGAAGAGGATGTTCTGGAGTTCATGACGGAGGGTCAGCTGTACGAAAAAGGCGACTCGCTTTATGTGATGTATCGGGAGAGCGAATTTTCCGGTATGGAGGGCTGTACTACCAGCCTGAAGATCACAGGCGACAAGGTCCGCATGAAACGTTACGGCGCCTCGCTGCCGCTGGACACGGTGATCGAATTTGAAAAGGGAAAGCGGTTTGAGGGATACTACGATACGCCTTACGGGGCCATCGAGATGGAGGTCCTCACCAACACCGTTGAAAATCACCTGCAGGAATCTCCCGACGGCAGGGGCACGCTGGCCATCGACTATCACATCAGTCTGAGAGGACTGTCCGAAGGCCGCAGCAAGCTGGACATCGAGATCCTTTAACGGGACGGCGGCGGGAAGGCCAGAGGGCCTTCCCGTGAAATACAAAAGGAAACGCGCTGCGGCGCGGAAAACACGAGGGGGTTATTATGGATCACAACAAAGCGAAGCGTGTTGCCAGAGTACTGGCGCTGATTCTCTGCGCGGCCATGATCATCACGTCATTCTCCTTTGTCATCTTCCTTCCGGGACTGGTGGGGGCGAACGGATCCGTGGTGTACGCGGCGGAATCCAAAGTGAAGACGGACGCGGATCTGGAAAAGGAGCTGGGCACGCTCAAAAATCTGATCAAGGAGATCAGCAAAAATTATAAAGACGACGTGTCTTACGACACGCTGGTCAACGGAGCGTTCAGCGGGGTGCTGGAATCGCTGAACGACCCGTACAGCGTATACTATGCCACCACCGATGAAAGCGACAGCTTTATGGACAACGCCACCGCAGAGTTCAGCGGCATCGGCGTCAGCGTAGAACGGCACGCCGAGGGCTGCCGCGTGGTAGCGCCTATCCCCGGCGGACCGGCTGAAAAAGCGGGAATGCGCACCGGAGACATTATCGTGAAGGTGGACGGCGCCGACGTGGCAGGAAAGGAACTGACAGATATCACAGCGTTGCTGAAGGGGAAAGAGGGGACCACGGTCAAGGTCTCCGTGGACCGCAGCGGTCAGAGCCTTGATTTTACTCTCACCAGAGAAAAAATCCAGGAGACGACCGTTTACGGCAGCATGCTGGAGGATCAGATCGGATATATTCAGATCACCCAGTTCGGCAGCAACACGGATCAGGAATTTATCACGGAGAGGCTGAAGCTCCTCAATCAGGGGGCGAAGTCTCTGATCATCGATGTGAGAAATAATCCCGGCGGCGTCATGAACGCCGCGGCGTCCATCGCCAATCAGCTGATGGTGGAAAAGGGTCCCATCTTCCACTTCGCCCAGCAGGGAAAGATCGTGGAGACCGCGATGGCCTCGGGAAGCGCCACCAGAAGCGTGCCTGTGGCGCTGCTGGTCAATGAGGGAAGCGCCAGCGCCTCGGAGGCTCTGGCCGGAGCGCTGCAGGATTCCGGGACCGCCGTTGTGGTGGGGACCACGACCTACGGCAAGGGAATCGCCCAGCAGGTGGAGGAACTGGACAACGGAGCTTCCTATAAACTGTCCATGTTCTACTTCCTCACGCCCAAAGAGCATGTCATCGACAAGCAGGGGATCGCGCCTGACTACGCGGTATACAACGGGCTGGGTCTCAGCGAAGACCAGATCGAACAGGTCTATAAATCTCTGGCTCCCATGACGGAAGAGATAAAGTACAGCGCAGGGCAGACGGGACTGAACGTGTACGCCGCCCAGCAGCGGCTGGAATATCTGGGCTATGACGTGGAAACCACGGGGACCATGGACGCGGCCACGGTGGAAGCCATCAAGAAGTTCCAGAAGGAGCAGGGATTCAGCGCGTACGGCGGTCTGGATTTCACCACCATGAAGGCCATCTCCTCTGCGTTCAGCGATCATATCTACGGAGGAAGCGACGACAAACAGCTGGCCAAGGCCATTGAACTGCTTAAAAAATAGACGATCCAGTCAGGATGAGGACCGGCTCCGGGGAGGAGCCGGTCTCTTGGTTTTACAGTCTGCGATTCTTCATCTCATTTTCATAAAATCTTCATGGACCCGGCATTGACTTTTGGACTCCCGTTTTTTATGATGAAGGAAACAGGGTGAAGCAGAATGTTATCGGTCTAAAAGTGATCGAGAACGACAGCGCGAAAGGCAAATATGTTTTGAGGAAGCTGTCGTAATATAAAAACGATAAAAGGGGATCTTGCAGGAGGGGAAGGAGAACAGGATGAACAGGAGTATGAAACGGATCCTGTCCGGAGGTCTGGCAGTATGGGTGTTGCTGGCAGCAGCCGTTACGGGCGTTTACGCGCAGGGGGCGGACGCTGCGGGCGCCGGGCACGCCGCAGGAAACGGAAATGCAGAGGCAGAGACAGACGGTTACATAAACGGACAACCCAACTATGTGTACAGGGCCATGGGGAGCATTGCTTCCGACGAGCTTTTTGGACAGCAGTGGGGGCTATATAACGACGGTTCTTTTGTGATGGAGGAAAAGGGAAATCAGTTCCCCGTCTTTGACGATCCCTTTGAAGCTCCGTGGGACGAGGGAGAGTGGAACCTGGTCTTCAACTGGGGCGATGAAGCCAACGCGGCCGGCGGGCGCAGCCTGGTCTCGCCATCCAAAAAAGTTTCCTCGGTCAAGGGCGTAGACATCAACGTACAGGAGGCCTGGGACCGCTTCGATACCAACGGCAGAGAGGTCATCGTGGCGATCATCGACACGGGCGTGGATTATACCAACCAGCAGCTGGCCGACGCGATCTGGGTCAATGAAGGAGAGATCCCCGGCGACGGTATCGACAACGACGGCAACGGTTATGTGGACGATGTGTACGGCTGGAACTTTTACGACGGAAACAATAAAGTCTTCGCGGGGGACGAGGATAATCACGGGACCCACGGCGCCGGCACCATTGCGGCGGCGCGGGACAGCGAAGGCACCGCCGGCATAGTCGGAAGTTCCAATGTTAAGATCATGGTTCTGAAAGCTCTGGGAGGAAAAGACGGCACCGGCACCACAGAATCCATCATGGAGGCCATCAAGTACGCGGAGGCCAACGGCGCTTCGATCTGCAATCTCAGTCTGGGCACCACGGGAAACGATCAAACGCTGAGAAAAGCCATCGCGGATTCCAATATGCTTTTTGTGGCCGCAGCGGGAAACGGCAGCGACTGGACGGGCAGCGGCCAGAATACGGACCGCTATCCCACGTATCCGGCTGCATGGAATCTGAATAATCTGATCTCCGTGGCCAATATTCAGCCGGACGGCACGCTGCATTCCAGCTCGAACTACGGAGCGAACACCATCGACATCGCGGCGCCGGGCAGCTATATTCTCAGCACGGTGACCGGCGGCGACTACAGTTATATGACGGGAACATCCATGGCCGCCCCCATGGTCGCCGGAGTGGCTGCCATGCTCTATACGCAGTACGACGATCTGACGGCGGCGGAAGCGAGAAACATCATTCTGACGTCCGCGGCGCCCATGGACAGTCTCAGCGGCAAAGTGCGCACCGGCGGAATGCTGGACGCCGGTGCGGCGCTGGCTCTGAACAGAGCGGAGGCAAAAGACTATGCTTCCGCCGGCAGCGGCGCTGATGCGGACGGCAGCACAGGCGGCAATGCAGGCGGAGACGGACCCGCTGCCGTCCCCGCGCCGGACCAGAACCGCGGGCCGATCAGCACGCCGGCTGCCGTCCCCGCGCCGGACCAGAACCGCGGGCCGATCAGCACGCCGGGGACCGGCAGCGGAGGAAGCGGCGGGCAGACTGCTCCGGGGAAGGGCAGCGCGCCTGTCATACGCATCTTCACCGGTTCCGAACTGGGGCTGGGCAGGTCAAGATATCTGACCGTAAATGTGACGGACAGCGACGGCGATCTGAAAGCGGTGAGATACGCAGAGGGGACCAAAGGGGCCGCCTGGTTTGAAGGCGGCGGCAAAGGGACCTCCTTTACGCTGGACCGGAACGGAAACGGGAACTTCACGTACAGCGACAGCGGGACGTACACCTTCTACGCCGTTGACAGCAAAGGAAACGAGACAGTTTCCACCGTTAACCTGAAAGGAGGCGGCGCCCGCAGCGTCTTCAGCGATTTTGCCGATATGCTGGACTGGGTAATGCGTTTTTAGAGCAATAAAGTTGCGCCCGATATGAGCAGAAGGATATAAGTGAGCCGGAGGAATACCTCCTGGCTCATTTTTTTTGCCAGAATGCTTCCGGCAGCCACGCCCAGGATGAGGGCAGGGACCCCTATGACCGCCAGGTGGAGCGTGGGGGCGGAGAAGAGACCGGCGGAAGCCTGCTTTGCCAGCAGGTAGATGTTGAGAGCGATCCAGATCAGAGACAGAGTGCTGCGGAACTGCTCCTTTTCCGGTATCTTTTTCACCGCGTATATGATGAGAAGCGGTCCGCCGGAGATAAACATACCGTGTATGACGCCGGCGCCCAGCACGATCAGCATCAGGCAGGCCGGGGGCAGATCGCGTTCTTCTTTCTGAAACATTCCCCGCAGTGCGATGGCAATGATAAAGACGGCGTAGACCGGCAGCAGAAGATCGGGGGAAGCCTGCCTGTAAAGGTATTCTCCCGCGAACACACCGATAAACATCAGCACGAACATCCGTCCAAATTCCTTCCATGCGATGCTGCGCCAGCTTCTGCACACCACCATGAGACAGGCCAGCGTGGTGAGAACGGTGAGCACCGGCTTGGCAGTGTCGATGCCGAACATGAGAATGGCGAAGGGCATGGCCAGCACCGTACCTGCAAAGCCGGTGATCCCCTGAATGATGTTGGTGAGCAGTACCAGTAAAATAAACAAAAAATACAGCATCGAGTTCTGTCCTTTCTTTAAGCGCTTCTGCGGAGTTGGATAGTCTTATTATACTGAAAAACTATGCTGAAAGGTACCATAATTCTACCGGTATAAAAATTGCGCAAAGATAGATCCCTGTCCAGGCGTATTGTTCGGGCTCATTGCCCAGGCTTAGGCCCCGGCCCAAACGGACGCAAGACTGAAAAGACCCGGCCCGGAGCACTGTCTTTCGGCAGCGCCCAAGGCCGGGGCTCGCTTCATGCAGACCTTGCGGTCAGCTCTGATACAGATTGTTCGTGGAATACTCCGGCTCGCTGGTGGCGTCGATGCTCAGATCCCGGAAGATCTGATCGTCAACGTCGCTGAGGATAGCCGTACAGTGTGCTTTGCAGCCGGCCAGCTCCTTGAGCTTTTCCACGGCGCTCTTTGCCGCAGGATTGGTGGTGGCCGAGATCGTCAATGCGCTGAGCACTTCCTCGCAGTTCAGCGTGGACTTCTCCTTGTGAAGGATCTCCGTCTTCAGGTGCTGGATCGTGGCCAGTACCTCGGGGGAGATCAGCAGCATCTTGTCCGGGAAACCGCTGAGCGTTTTGATGGCGTTCAGGATCAGGGCCGCGCCTGCCACCATGCGGCGGGAACTGCGGCCGGTTATGATCTGCCCGTCAGGCAGCTCGATGGCCATGACGATGATATTTTCATACTTGCTGTCCAGATTCCGCTTGTATTCCGCATAATCCAGCGCCGGCTTTACCACGGCCCGATCTTCCACCTTCAGATTCAGATCGTCCATGAGCAGTTTGGCCCGCAGCAGAGCGTCCTCGTTGATAATTCCTTTTTTATAATCGCACTGTGCGATGAGATAGCGCCGGATGATCTCCTGACACGCCGCCCTGCGCACCGCCTCGTCGTCGGTAATGCAGAAGCCAACCCGGTTGACGCCCATATCCGTGGGAGACTTGTATTCCGCCTCCTCGCCGGTGATCCTCTCGATGATCCGCTTCACCACCGGAAAGATCTCCAGATCCCGATTGTAGTTGACCGCCGTCTGGCCGTAGGCCTCCAGATGAAAAACATCGATCATATTCACATCCCGAAGATCCACGGTGGCCGCCTCATAAGCCACATTTACCGGATGCTTTACAGGCAGATTCCAGATGGGAAAGGTCTCGAATTTGGCATAGCGGGCTTTTCTGCCCCGTTTCGATTCGTGATAAAGCTGATTCAGACATGTGGCCAGCTTGCCGCTGCCCGGCCCGGGTCCGTTTACCACCACCAGAGGCTTGTTCACCTCGATGTAGGGATTGGCGCCGAAGCCCTCGTCGCTGACGATGGTCTCCACATCGGTGGGATACCCCTTGGTGAATCCGTGCTTATACGTCTTCACGCCCCGGCGCTCCAGCTTGTTGATAAACATGTTGACCGCAGGCTGATCCTCGTAGCGAGTGACCACCACGCTGTTTATAGATAATTCGTACTTTCGGAAGGTGTCAATGAGACGCAGAACTTCAAGATCGTATGTAATGCCGAAATCCTGCCGCGTCTTGTTCGTCGTAATATCGCCGGCATAAACACAGATAATGATCTCCGCGTGTTCCTTCATTCGCTGAAGGAGCTTGATCTTCGCATTCTGGTCGAATCCCGGAAGGACCCGGGCCGCATGCTTGTCGTGCACCAGCTTGCCGCCGAACTCCAGATAGAGCCGCTCGCCTGCGCCCGCGCTGATACGCTCCAGAATGTACTTTGATTGCTCTTCAATATACTTGTCCGCATCAAATCCTTTGACCATATTGTCACCTCTTCTGTACAATTTCTTCTCTCGACATGCCTTTGGGCAACGGCTTGTCCCGGCCCTGCAGGCATTGAAACAACAGTAATGAGTATAACAGAAAAAGCGTGATTCGACAACAAGAGAAGTGAGTTCTCTTAATTATATAAAGGAAGAAAAACGGAATTCGCGCGATTTGACAAAAAGATTCATATTTTAACCATCTTTATAGTTTAAATGCGGCCGAAGTTATGGTATAATTGATGAATCCATAGAAGTGCAGTAGATAGGCCTTACCCGGGGTAGCGATCCGTTGATACGAGGCATATTGCCTTCGTGTCGCGAACCATTAACGCAGTTGTAACACGGCTGTAATGGACAAATGAACTCATTCGGGTATAATGGGTATTGTAAATTAAGTCGTTGCGAAATCGCCCAATTTCGTTGATTTTGCAATGAATCTAATTTATTACAGTAATATTACAATTCGAACTTGTGGTTGACTGCCGCAGTTGCGAAAGGTTATAATTCACTGTGATAGAATATGCTATGGGGTAACCTGTACGCATTTCTATAGATAATGTCAAATTATCTTCAGAAGGGGAGGATGATTTGAGCAAGAAAACCAAGAAAAACTCCCCTTCGAAGAATTCTAAAGGAGGAATTTCAAAATGAGAAAAGTACTTTCATTTGTGCTGGTACTGTCTCTGGTTCTGGGAAGCTTCGGAATGGCTTTCGCGGCCACCACGCCGAGCGACACAAGCTTGAGCGACATTGATGGCCAAAAATGTGAAGATGCCGTTCGTGTTCTGGCTAACCTGGACGTAGTTTCCGGATATGAAGACGGGACCTACAAACCGGAGCAGACAGTAACGAGAGCGGAGATGGCGTCTCTGATCATCAAGGCTCTGGGACTGAAAGAGACCGATGCTGTGCCGAAGTTTGCGGACAGCAAAACACACTGGGCGAAGGGATATATCGCTTACGCCAACACGCTGGGCATCATCAGCGGCAGAAGCGAGACCGTATTCGATCCCGACGCGACCGTAACCTACGACGAAGCGACCACCATGCTGATCAAAGCTCTGGGCTACACGGATGAATCGTTGGTTGGAACCTATCCCGCCAGCTTCGTTTCCAGAGCGAAGGTTCTGGGCATCCTGGATGGAATCCAGACCGGAACTGCCGGCGCCAACAGAGGCGATGTAGCGATCATGCTGTATCAGACTCTGGACCAGGCCATCGGTAAGGTCGACAAGGATGGAAACTTTAACGCTACCGTAATCGAGTGGAAGAAGGGTGACGGAAACGCTACTCAGGTTAAGAAGTATGACACCATGCTGGACCGTTTGGGCGCTGAGATTGCGTCCAGCAGCAACCTGAAGGGTGTGGCCGCATGGAGAGAAGACATTGATGAAGACGCGTTCATCGTATCTGGTGACGAAGACAGCATCATCAACCTGACTCCGTACAAGGGCGCCGCTGTCAGCGCTTATGTAAACAGCGATGGCGATGTTCTGGCGATTAAGGAAAGCTTCTCCACCTTCGTATCTGGCACCATCAAGGATGATGTTTTATCCCTGGCAGATGGAACCGAATACACTCTGAAGAAGGATGCGATCGACGATCTGACAAAGACCGCGGAATACTTCCAGAATGGAGATAATATCTCCCTGGCCAAGTTGGAGAAGATCGCCAGCGATGATCTGAGCGCTCGCAATGAAGAGGTAAACTTCACACTGGCAGTGGATCTGAGCGGAAAGAAAATCAATGAAGTACATTCCGTACTGTACTGGCAGGTAAGCAACTATGATTTACTGGAAGCAGATGATCTGAACGACATCACCAAGAACCACAAGCTGCTGGGTGTTGACTTCGATGAAGATAACAATGATGACATCGATCTGGACAGCTTTGAGCTGGTTGGTGTAAATTCTCTGGATGATATCAAGGCTGACATGGCTGCGTATGTTTACAAAAACAACGACAGCAAAATTGCCAGAGTTGCGGTAGGTCCGGTTGAGCGGATCAGCGGCGAAGTGGCGAAGGTAAATAGTAGCGGAACGAAAGTAACCGTTGATGGAAATGTCTATAAGTTCGCGAAGGAAGAACTTAAAGGCAACGGCGCTCCCGGTGAAGTTACACCGAATGAGATCGAAGCGGGCGACGACGTAGTACTGACCATGGATGCTTATGGATACATCTATGACTGCGACGCGGCCGGCGACTCCAACTACGCTGTCGTGCTGAGAATCGAAGACGACACCACCGACAGAGTAACCGGAGATGCTCAGCTGAAGCTGCTCCTCGCAGATGGATCCAGCAAGATCTTCTCTGTAGACAAAGATGATATTACCAAGGGTGCAATTACCGATGGAGTATGGAAGAAAAATATCGTTACCACCGGTGCAATTGTCAAGTACAATGTAAACAAGAGCGGCGTTATCGATGACCTGAGCGTTATCGTGACCAAGGGTGATGGCAATGACATCATCACTGCGAAAGACATCATTGCCGGAAGAGCCACCGCGGACATCACTGCAAAGGGTTACTTTGACGGCAAACAGCTGGCAACAGACGCAGTTCTCTTCAATTATGAGGATGAGAACTTCGGTGTCGGCGGCAATATGAGTGACAAGGCTGACGACTACAGCATTGCGAAGTATGAGAACGCTCTGGATTCCGAAGATGTAGATGCTTACTACGTCTACGATACCAATAAGAAGAAGATCGTAACGATGCTGATGGATAACGCTACCAGCTCCAACGACATCTTTGGTGTTGTAAACAGCAAGGGTAAGAACAACAGCGATGCCGGTGCTTACTACAATATGCTGATCGACGGCAAGGAAGTAACTTACAATGGTACGGATTCTAACGGTTCCGGTGGAACGGCTAAGTATGACGTAAGCACCGATCACGACAGTGAGCTGTACAGAGTGAAATTCGATGCTTCCGGAGACATCAAACAGTTCGATTCCTGGAACAATGGAAAAGATAAAGTAAACGTTGCAACGATCACTGTAGATGAAAACAATATCAAAGACGTAGCAATGAACAATCGTACATTCACTGCCACCAAGGGTTCTATTACGAACAAGTTCTACAATAAATCTGATTCCGTAACAGAAACAACAACTACCAAAGAGTCGCTGACGATCGACAGAGATGCGGTCGTATACGTATACGACAGAGTGGACGATGAATGGCAGATCGGCAACACGAGTGATCTGAGATCCTTGAGCGCTACTACCACTATCACGTTCTACGACGTAATCGATGAGGATGGTATCTATGACATTATCCTTATTGACAAAAAGTTTGCTAACGGATCCACCCCGGCTCCGACTCCGACTCCGTCTACCAGTGCTGAGGTACAGTTGAATTCAGGAGCGTCAGATGTTGCTAACACAACTGGTGTCGCGCTGAGCTTAGGCAATGCAACCGGAATCGACTCTGTGAAGACTGTTTCCGGAATGGAACTGAAGGTAGGAACTGACTACACGTATGACGGAACGACCTTCAAAATTATGTCTGCAGCTGCGGTTAAGGCGATTTGCCCCGATGAGGGTTCTACAGGAAAAGTGAACGTTAAGCTGGACAATGGAACTACTGTTCAGGTTACTGTAAAGCGTCTCACAAACGCAGTATAAAAATCAAAACGATGATCAATACGATCTGCTTTGGGATGAACCCCTGAGGATCAGATGGAATTGAGCGAGTCTTGATTTAAGAAAGCCCGCCGCCGGATATTTTTCGGCGGCGGGCTTTTGCTATGTCTTTAAGTCATCTGTAAAGCAAAGCAGGCTACTCCAACTTTAAGCATCCGAAAGAAACAGGCATTTAGAAAGTCAACGTATTGCAAAATGAAAGCTTTTCCCGAGGATGCTTTTTGTTGATAATATGCCGGCAGCTGCTGGCTGACACGTGAAGATAAATTTGTGTGGTGGATATGGAACTGTGTCCGAGAAATTCCTGAATATATTTTATATCGACGCCTTCCTCCAATAAAAGGGTGGCAAAGGTATGACGAAAGGCATGTGGGGTGATGTTTCGCTTGATGCCTGCCAGCCGGGTATATTTAGTTACGATATTGCGCGCTGCCTGAGTGGAGAGTGGGATCCCGTTTTTATTTAAAAAAATATAATCACTGTAGAATTTCATTTTTTTTAAAACTTTGCAATACCGATTTAACGCCTCCAGTACTTCTTTATTTGTAATATAAATATACCGTTCCTTATTTCCCTTACCGATGACCCGAATCGACGATTGTCTCAGGTTCAGATCATTATATTTCAGATTGCACAATTCATGTACGCGCAGCCCTGTAGCGAAGAACATTTCCAACACGGCGATATCTCTTAAGTGGAGCAGTTCAGACGCAGGATGAGTTTCACTGTAGACCGCAGCAAGTATTTTTTTTACCTCCCGGAGGGACATGACCGTGGGCAGAGTAACCGGCATACGCATGCGTAAATGGAGTTTTAAGAAAGGATTATTATCTATTTGTCCTTCTGATTCAAGATAAGATAAAAAACCCTTTAAACAAGCGATTTTTCTTTTTACAGATTTTACACGATAAGAATCGTTCATGATAGATATATAGTGCTGCAAAAGTGAACGATTGATATTTGCCGCATCGGAAATTTCTGGGTACTCATTTCGAATAAATTTTAAAAATTGTGCCATGTCGATGCAGTAAGCTTTCATCGATGCGGCGGCCAGCCGTTTGCTGTGTCGGCAGTATTCAAGATAAGCTGCCATCTGGTCAGTCAGGGGATCGTCTTTCGCAATGTCCAACGGGAAAGTTAAGAGTTGGTTTGTTTCGTTGTTTTTCATAATTTTGACCTTCCTTTACTGTATGATAAATAATGTCTCCTTCTATCCTATCTCAAGAACGTGAATACGTATAGGAATACACAAATAGAAATTCCACATGATCTTCAGATTATACTCTCATAGGAGAAATTTAGATTGCAATACTGGATGTCTTGTTTTCAGAACCATAAGTGTTATAATAAAAAAGGGAGGGATTTACCATGTTTGATGAATTAAAAAAGACCGCTGAGGCGGCAGCCAGGGAATTGATTGAAATAGCAAAGTTGGAGCCGGGAGATCTGATGGTGGTGGGCTGCTCCTCCAGCGAAATCGGTGGTCATAAAATCGGCTCCGATTCGAATGAGGAGATTGCAGGCGCTGTGTTTTCCGGAATTTATGGAGTGGCAAAAGAGAAGAATATCTTTTTGGCTACACAGTGCTGTGAACATTTAAACCGGGCGTTGATCGTCGAGAAGGAAGCTGCAAGGGCCTATGGGCTGGAGATGGTCAACGTGGTTCCGCAGAAAAAGGCCGGCGGTTCGTTTTCTACTGCTGCTTACGCGGTCTTCGATCATCCTGTAGCGGTGGAGGAACTCCACTGTGCGAAAGCCGGAATGGACATAGGCGACACGTTGATCGGAATGCATATGGCAAAGGTTGCTGTTCCGGTACGGTTGAGCATCAAAAGGATCGGGGAGGCGAACCTGGTTTGTGCAAGAGTACGTCCAAAGTTTATCGGCGGCGAGCGGGCTCATTATGATGAAAGTTTAAAATAGCGATCGATTTATTTGCCTGTTACTAGCCATAGCACTATACCGTCGATTGCCTGCAGGCATTGACGGTATATTTGTATCCAATTCGAACTTCGGACCATGCAGTATTACAATCTCTTTAAATATGCTGCCGTCCGGATTCCTTTGTTGAATTTGATGAAAATCCACTATATAATCAAATTGAGCATATTATTTTAAATAATGAAAGGGGAAATCACCAATGAAAAAGACAATATCGTTTGTATTGGTTCTTTTGATGCTTCTCATGGGAAGTTTGTCCGTTTATGCTGCGGAAACAGATCCTGAGGATACATCTCAAGTGCCTTCCGATGTTAAGGGGACTGTATATGAAGCGTCCGTTCGGATGCTGATGGAGAAAGATGTATTATCTGGTTACGCAGACAGCACGTTCCGCCCGAATGCCTCGATGGAACGGGCAGAAGCCTGCGCGATAGTCGTGAAGGCCATGAATCCGCTGGGGGCAGATTTATATACGAGTCAAAACAAAAATACGTTCAGCGACATGGACGGATACGAATGGGCAGAGAAATACGTGAACTATGCTGTAGATAAAGGCGTTGTCAGCGGCGTAGGCAATGATCGCTTCGACCCTGCCGGCCAGGTATCCTACAACGAGATGGCCGCGATGCTGGTTAACGCTGTAGGTTATAAAGCGAAGGATCTGAGTGGATCTTGGCCTGATAATTATGTAAATAAGGCAAAAGAACTGATGATCTTTAATGATGTAACTCTCATAAAAGACGGAAATGTTTCTGCGACTAGAGGCGACGTTGCACTGATGACTGCAGTCGTAGCAGATAAAATAGAAGTGGCGAATAAGAACCGGAACGCGACAATGGTTATGACCACCGATGGCGCAGTAGATAATGGTAAATTAACAAATTCTTCAACCAGAAATTATGGAATGATCCTTGACTCCTCAAGATCGAGCGTGAAGTTTCTCATGGGTGATCGGATCTACGAGCTGCCTACGGACAGCATAGTCTCTATCCCTAAAAAGGATATATATTTAGGTGAAGCAGGAAATCTGTACTGCCTTAAATTGAGCGACGGTATCGTCAAAGGCATATCCACCGACGGCACCGCATTAGGAGCAAAGTATTTTAAAGAGTTGACTCCGAATACCTTCACATCAGTAACGGCACGTGATAAAACATCGGTAGCCACGCAGCTGGGCGATTTTTCTGTCATGGACTCCACCATTTTTTATGTGGCTGAATATGATCAGGCAGGCACGCTTATATCTTATATTCCCGGAACGCTCAGAGATGTGGAAAAAGGATGTAAGATTCGGGCATTTGATCTGACTGATGATAAAAATCAGGCCGCAGATGTAGCTATTATCGTAAAAGCTGCCGATGTAAAATAAAGACACCACCTATTGTAAAGTAATACAACTAAAAAACCGTTGCGTCTTTTGATCGCAACGGTTTTTTTGTGTTAAATCATTTTTTATATACGACAACATGTGTAACGGTGGCAGGGTTATCAACGGAATCTAATTCATAAACATAAATGTATTCATCGTCCTTTGTAAGCGCGTCATTCAGATCCGACGTATCGCCGACTACCCATTCATCTTCTTTATGATCCCAAGCGTAAATCACGACTTTATCTCCCAGCATCTTGTTGAAGATATCATAATCCTCACTATCAGCGTTCGCCTGAGTGCTGGCGATCTTCAGCCGGCCGTTATCTTCTATAAAAGTAACGCCGCTTCCAGTGATTTTCGTTATGACCTTTTCCTGATCAGCCTTGATCTCTGTCAGGGAATCGATTGTTCCATCCGCCTTCAGCTTTACTTTCTGCAGTGCGCTGGCCGGGCCGACCAGTGATGAATAGTTGTTCTTGGTATGGTAGGTAGCTTTGGTACCATCCATGATCAATTCCACCCCGTAACCCGCGTCGCTGTTGTCAGAGTAGAAATCATTTATTACTGCATAGAGATCATCGCTTGCACTGTTTGATTGAAGCACCATGACACCGATCTGCTCCTTATCGTTGAGAGCGTACACAGCGCTGGTCAGAGTCTTTTTTAAGAGACGGGTTTTGGTAGTCGTGGAATAATCCTTTTCAACCACATATTTGCTGCCGTCACTGTCCACATGGTCCGCAATAAATAATACGGCATCAGCAGAAATTGCATGACCATCCAGTGCGCCCTGCGCTGTGACTTTCATCGATGTGACCAACTTCATCTTAGCCGCCGGAACCACTTCGAGCACATTGATTTTTCCCTGAGTATTCAGATCATATTTGACAACTGTATTTTTACCTAATTCAGCATTTATAGTGCCGGCTGTCACATAAGACACTTTCCCGTTTCCAGTACTCTCTGCAAGGTAATTGCCGTCAACCAATGCTTTCGCATCCAGATCAAATACTTTTTCGGTTCCAGCGGAAGTATAGAGCTTGATCTGTGGATCCTCAGCATCAATGCTGGAGCTTGCATTGTCTCCCAATGAAATTGCGATCACGATCCCGTAAGTATCCTTTGAAGTCGTACCGGAACGTTCAGCTTTAAAGACTTTTCCACTGTATGTCAAAGTCAGTTTCACCGTATTGCCTACTTTAATCTCATCTTTAAATGCGCTGCCATCATACATTTCATACTCTTTACCATCAATTGTGACCTTTTCCTTATCGCCGCTGAGTTTGGAGACCGGACCGGTGATCACTTGTGTGCCCACAGCCAATTTCTTCACATAGTTGTCGGAATCAACGGAGTAGGTCAGAACATTGCCAGTCTTAATCGCACTCAAAGTAGGAACTCCGGCAAGCGAAAATTCATTCATATCGATCTTGTCATAATCATCTAAATAAAACTTGACCGTTGTGTTTATCTTTTTCCCGTTCTTAATATTATTAACGATCGTAGCCGTAGCCTCTGCCGTAATAGAATCCCATTTGCTTACCGAATAGATCTTTCTGATTTGTCGTCCCGATACCTCGGCGGCTAACGTGTACTCATCCTCCATAACCAATTGAGTCAGAGGAACGCCAATAGTCGGCGTAAATCCCCCCTGCTCAAATAAATAGACCTGATCCGGGCGATAAGCACTTCCTGCAAGGCTGTATGTCTCTGAATCCGTTTTGAATTTATTATAAGAATCCTGAAACTTTCCAGTGAGGAAAATGCTTTTCTCTTCCTTGATACCAATGATATCGCCATCGGAATTCTGATATGCTGATACACAAGCTCCCTGATAATCTTTCAGGTTGATCAGACTGTCTTCGTTGCCGCGGACTATAAACTCCGGCAGCATTACGATTCCCAAACGTACCATCATCGTGTCGGGGGCCAGGGTACCCGGAGCTGCATTTGCATCTGTAATTCCTTTTTTATAGACACTGGTGATTTCAAAAACACCTTTTCTCACATTTCCAATATATTGATCCAATGTCTGATACAGCATGATGGCACAATCGCCGCGGTTAGCGCCTGACGCCCCTGATTGAATATCTTTTAAAATTCCCAGATCTTGGGCTTTTGAAACATAATTCAGCGGCCAATTGTCGGTCAGAACGGCATCAGTATATCCCAGGGCCTTTACGAGCATTGTAACAGCCTCGTCATAGGATACCGTAGTGTCCGGATCAAAGATCGTTGCGGACCTTCCAGAAATTACTCCGATACTGTTTGCATAGGTAATATAGTTTTCTGCCCAATGCCCCTTTGTATCGGTGAACAGACTCCTGCCTCCGTCATAACCATCCATTCCTAATGCCTTTACGATGAGAGAAGCCATTTCCGCACGTGTAACCACTGCACTGGGACGAAAGGTTCCATCACTGTAGCCACTGATTACCTTCAGGTTTGACAGCACTTTCACCGCCTCCTCACAAGGAAGCCCTGAAATATCAGAAAAAACCTTAGATTTTGCAGATGCCGATATATCCACCGATGGCCCGGTCGCCGCAACGGACGTTCCTGTTGTAGAAGTATTCGATGGGGTTGCTGCATAGAAAACACGCGAGCCAGAATATCCGGATGAATCAGCTGCCCAAACTGCCGAACCTCCAAAGCAGCTGAGCACCATTGACAGTGTCAGTAAAAAAGCCAGTACCTTATTCATATTCTAATCCTCCTGTAATTTATGTAACACACAACATCTACACTTCCCTTTTGAGCTGCACTTATGGTTTAATTCTACATCATGCGACATGATTATGCAATTTGAAACAGGCGTTACCATTGTCAACGTTTTGTTTAATTCCCATCTGTATCCCGACTCAAATAAAAAAAAGTATTACAAAACAGTTAAGAATACTTCTGCTAAGGAATCATTTATTGAACTCGCCCCCTTTTCCCTATATAATTAAAATGTGCTGGTCAATATTAAATCGGCTAAAATAGAAAGGGGAAATGAAGAAATGAGGAAAACGTTATCGTTTATATTGGTATCGATGCTTCTCGTTACCGGAAGCATCAGTGCTTTTGCTGCAGATACGACAATACCCTCTGATGTCCTGGGAACAAAGTACGAGACTGCGGTTAAAAAGCTGGTTGAAAAAGAAATCGTAAAGGGCTATTCCGACGGCACTTTCAGACCGGAACAGCCTATCGACCGCGCGGAGGTCTGCTCGATCATCGTAAATGCAATTGATCCCTCCGACGCTGAGCTGAATGCTGCAAAATCCGCGTTCAGCGATATGAAGGAATATGGGTGGGCGGAGCGATTTGTTAATTATGCAGCTGAAAAGGGGGTAGTCAGCGGCTATGGCGATGGTATATTTAAGCCGTCGAACAATGTGACATACAATGAGATCGCCACGATGTTAGTAAAAGCAATGGGTTATTCGGATAAAGATCTATCGGGGACTTATCCGGCAAGTTATGTTGCGAAAGCACAGGAACTTGGAATATTAAAAGATGTACCCATTGGAGAAAATGGGGATAACGCCGCAACCAGAGGCGATGTAGCCATGATGGTGTCTGCAGTGTCAGAACAAATTTATGACAAGTACCATTCTGAGAGTCCCGAGGGCAATGGAAGCGATGATAAACCCACCACCGGTAGTTCCGTCACACCATCAGACAATGACGCTGCAATTTTTAAAGATGCAGGCGGAGCTTTTGGGATGATCAATGGCTATTCTAAGGTGGTAGACAAAGATGGAAGCAACGTAGTTCAGATCGAGTTCCTTATGAATGGCGAAACCTATAAACTGAACACTGATAAGACTGATCTCTCCGATCCGATCAAATACGACGGGTCACTTTATTATATTAAATTTAATATGGATAAGACGGTAAAAGACATCTATCAGAATCCGAATGAGGGTAGACCAAAGCATTATGCAGTTCTGGCCGGATCGGGCGACTGGGCGGATGTGTCGGATCGTTCTAAGAGAGTGCTTACTGTAACAGAAGCAGGAGCATCTGACTCAAAGGAACTCACGATTTTGAACGATGCAGTATATTATAAAGCTACATTTGACGGAGGGTCAATCGACGGTTACGAAAAAGGCAGTCTTAGCGATATCGATGCAGGAGCAAAGATACGGGCTTATGATGTGACCGATGATAAATCTGCGGTCGCCGATGTCGTTGTCTATGTTACCAAACGCGACGCAGAAAAATATTTGTAATGGACACTATCCAATTTAAAAGAAAAGAGGAACGCGGAGAATGAAAAGGAAACTTATCAGTATTGCTCTGTGCGGGGTAATGTTGCTTGCAGGCAGCGTTACGGCCTTCGGAGCAGAAATATCGGGTGCGGCTTCCGGCCCGATCAAATTGTCGCTGGATCAGGCAATAAAGCAAATGCAGACCGAAGGAATTAAAGCACAAACCGCCGAAATCAAGAGACAGGAAGATAAAGCGGCAACAGAGAAATACTCAGAGACGGCTAAAAATTTGAAGAGAATTCTCGAAGGCAACAACGAAAGCAGCAGTGTGCTGGAACAGAAAATAAACAAATTGAATCAGGCCTACGCTCAAGCGAACATGGACAAGAACTATCAGGCAGATATGAACGCAATTGAGAAAGAGACCGTGCAGCTTTATTATGGCGTACTGCAGGCGCAGGATGGCGTGAAAGCGGCACAGGATAATTTAACGGTTCAAAACAACCTGCTGGAAAATGTTCAGAAAAAGTTTAGTGCAGGTGTCGCAGCAAAAAAAGAAGTAATGTCCCAGGAAACATCCGTAGTGGGGGCGAAAAGCAGCCTGAAAACGGCTGAAGTAAAATTGGCCGAAGCTAAAATGAGTTTAAATCTTTTGTTGGGATATGATCTGACTCAGGAAGTTATTCTGACGGATACTTTGAAAGAACTCGAATACCCTACCGTGACGCTGGATCAGGCGATCGCCAATGCAAAAGCAAACAGCATGGATGTGGCATACGCGCAGCTGTACGCCGACATTCAGAAAGCTACACTTGACAGTATGAAATATACTATCTCCACTGCGTCTTCCACCTACAAAAAACAGCAGCTGGGTTATGATAGTGCATTACAGTCGGTTAAAAATGCACCCATATATCTTGAGATGAACGTGAGAAACCAGTACAATGCGTTGGAGGAAAAACGGCTTGCAATTGAAGCTGCGAGAGCAAACTGTGACTTTTCAAAAGAAAATGTTCGCTTGACTCAGATCTCCTACGACGCGGGCATAGCGATTTTGGACGATGTACAGGGTGCACAGTTAAAAGCCTTCAATGATGATATGATGTTGGCGGCAGCGATCACGGATTATGATCTTGCTGTTTACGAATTGGGGTACACCCAGGGCGCCGGCACAGAGAGAAAAGATTTACCTTAATAGTTTGATCCATAACAGGGTATTGCACATGTAATACCCTGTTTTTTTGTGAATAACGTTTTAGCGACAACACCTTTTTTCTTAAAAGGTGCTTAATCCGTTTTTATTTTTGAATATTTATGCATTCAATATTACCATTTAATTCTAAAAATCTTTCTTGATTTTCATTTGTTATTTCTCCTCCCATCAAATAATAAAAAAATTGAAATCTGTTGAAATTCCAACAATTATATTGAATCTCAGCCGCTTGAATAATGTCAAATTATCTTCAGAAGGGGAGGATGATTTGAGCAAACCAAAACGAATAAACTCCCCTTCGAAGAATTTCTAAAGGAGGAATTTCAAAATGAGAAAAGTACTTTCATTTGTGCTGGTACTGTCTCTGGTTCTGGGAAGCTTCGGAATGGCTTTTGCGGCTGAAACCACCACGCCGGTCAAGAAAACCTTGACTGACATCGATGGTCTGGCCTGCGAAGACGCCGTACGCGTGCTGACCAGCCTGGACGTAGTTTCCGGATATGAAGACGGAACCTACAAGCCGGAGCAGACAGTAACGAGAGCGGAGATGGCGTCTCTGATCATCAAAGCTCTGGGACTGAAGCAGACTGACGCTGTGCCGAAGTTTGCAGACAGCAAGACCCACTGGGCGAAGGGATATATCGCTTATGCCAACACGCTGGGAATCATCAGCGGCAGAAGCGAGACCGTATTTGATCCCGACGCGACCGTAACCTATGACGAAGCCACCACCATGCTGATCAAAGCTCTGGGCTACACGGACGAGGCTCTGAACGGAACGTATCCGGCCAGCTTCGTATCCAGAGCGAAGGTTTTGGGCATTCTGGACGGAATCCAGACCGGAACTGCCGGAGCCAACAGAGGCGACGTAGCGATCATGCTGTATCAGACTCTGGACCAGGCCATCGGTAAGGTTGACAAGGATGGAAACTTCGTTGCGACTGTAATCGAGTGGGAAAAGAACGGCGGAAACGCCACTCAGGCGAAGAAGTATGACACCATGCTGGATCGTCTGGGCGCTGAAATGTATGAAGCAAAGAATGCATACAAGAAGACTGAAGTTGATGATGAAGCTTTTGTAATCACAGCTGAGGAAGACGCTCTGATCAACCTGACTCCGTACAGAGGAGCGGTTGTTAGCGCTTATGCAAATAGTGATGATGAAATTATCGCAATCAAAGAAGTATTTACTACTTTTGTAGCCGGAACGTTCGGGGATGACAACTTTGATACGGATACTGTCTTCACACTGGCTGACGGAACTGAATACACCATGAAGTCCGATGCTCTCCTTGACCTCAAAGAAGACATCATAGAATTCCTTAACGGAGATGAAAAGACTGTTGGGACGATTGCTAAAGAAACACAGTATACCCTGGCTGTCGAATTGTCTGGTAAGAAAATTACAGATATCCACTCCGTTTTAAAGTGGGATATCAAAAATGGTGATATGGTTGACGCTGATGATATCAGCGATATCAAAACCAACAATAAGCTTCTGGGCGTAAGCTTCCCCGAAGATAATAATGGCGATATTGATCTGGATGCATTCGAGCTGATTGGCGTTGATTCTCTGGACAAAATCGAAAAGGATGACGTTGTTTATGTATATGCCAATGACGATGAGGAAATTGCTAGAGTAGCTGTAGGTCAGAACACCGTTAAGGGAGAAGTGACCAAAATGAACAGCAGCAGAAGCAAGATCACGATCGACGGTACGCAATATAAGTATGCAAGCAACGAATTGAAAAATAATAGAATTTCTAGTGATGCCGTGCTTGATACAAAGGTAGATACTGGTGATGAAATCGAAATCTATCTGGATGCTTATGGATACATCTATGATTATGACGAGATCTCTGGTCAGGCTGATAATTATGCCGTTGTATTAAAGACCGAAGACAAAGAAGACAACAAGATTTCTTCTTCTGCAAAGATCAAACTGTTCCTGGCTGATGGGACAAACAAAGTGTTTGAAGTTGACGAAGACGAGATTCTGGACGGCGGAATCATCGGAAGTGACGATAAAGAAGCCGTAACAACATCTGCATTGAATCCGACTCCGGGTGCGTGGAATACAAATACCATTAAACCGGGAACGCTTATCAAGTACGGTGTTGATAAGAGTGGCGTAATTACAGATATCAGAGCTCAGGCGAGTGTTCCTGGTGGAAATACCGGTGTTGCCAACGTCACTGATAATGCGATTGACGTTATCGATAACATGGCTGCTTCCAAAAAAGCTAACATCACAGAAAAAGGTTATTATGATGGCGCCAGCATTGCTTCTGACGCTGTAATCTTCAACTTTGACGGAGATAATTTTGTATTAGGCAGCGACATGGACGACGCCGATGATTACGGTGTTGCCAGCTATGAAAAAATCCTCGATAAAGATGATGTAAGAGCTTTGTATGTGTACGACAATGACGATAAAGAAATTGTGGCCATGGTTGTCTTTGATGTAACATCCTCTGATGACATCTACGGTGTTGTTGTAGGATCCGGTAAGAACAATTCTGATGCCGGTGCGTATTTCGATATGCTGATCGATGGTGCAGGAGTCAACAAGAATGGCGATAAGTCAGATGTTGGCCGCAATAAGTATAAGGATCTGAGCTTGATCAAATATGATACTGATGGCGATGTCAAATCCTTCACCAGTTGGAGTGCCGGAACTGGATTTGCAACTGGAGACAAACAGATCAGAGCTGAGTTGACTACTGTTGATACTGCTAAGAAACCGACTCTGAATAACAGAACCTTCAGTTACAATGATCCTTTGAGCTATACAACTGCTGGAGCAGTAACATCTATCCCCAACAGTATTACTATTGACAGAGACGCATACATCTATGTATGGGATAGAGTTGATGAGGAATGGCAGTTAGGCAGTACCAGCGATCTGAGAAATCTGAAGGATGGGTCTAAGGTAATCTTCTATGATGTTCAGGATGAAGATGGCATTTATGATATCATCCTCATCGATGAAACCGGGACGTCTGGTTCCACACCGACTCCTGCTCCGTCCAGCAAGGAAATTACTGTAACCACTACTGGTGCTTTCAATTGCACAGGTGCGACGATTACTCTGCCGAGCGGTGCTTCCTTTGTTAAGTCTGTGATGACGTTTAATGGAGTTCAGTTAGCGAATGCCGATTACGATTTGAGCGCAAGCTACGTGCTGAAGCTGACAGAAACTGGTCTGACAAAGACTGGAATTGCGGTTGGACAGAGCGGTACTATTACGGTAGTGTTCGACAACGATGCGAAGATCACCGTTAAGGTAAATCATATCTAAAATAACTAGTACAAAAGAGTTTGTTCAATAGGCTCTTGGACTGTAAACAAAATTCCCTGACGACATTTTTCTGTGTTCGTCAGGGAATTTGTTTATTGATGATAAAACTACATAAGGGCATAGCCAGATCTCGGTATCTGGCCTTATCTGTATTATACTGCTCTACTTTTGCATATCAATAAAACCTGAAAAGTCAAGTGTTTTTATACGCGCCGGTTTTCCAGTCTTAACAAGATTTCAAATACAAGCGTTACCTTACCACCGTTACTTTAACGCTGGTATAAGCTTCACCGCTTGCAGTTGCGGTAATAACCTTTACATATGCAAGAAAACACGTCTCGGTACACTGTTAATGTAATCCGAGACGTGTTTTTTACTCTAAAGTCTTACGTTGTTAATCACAAGGTTCGTACGAACCCTGACGTTTTACTGGACTTATAACGATAAGTTATAGGTGATTATCAATTTGTTTCCATCTCTCTTATAAGTGGTAACCGTATCACCATTTACAGTGAGAGTCATCGCCTTTGCAAAGTTTTCATTAACATCAGGTGTAACCGTAATCGTCACAACATAATCATTCGAACTATTGATCTTTGCATTGGCGTTTAATTCGGACGTAGAACCTGCTCTTGAAACTGTTGCGCTTAAAGCACTTACACTTGTAATGCTATTGCCTGCAACGTCACTCTTGATTGCGCCAACAGTCGTTGTATCCGGCGTCAAATCGAAGGTAATCGCCATTGAGGAAACATTTCCGTATGTCACAGAACCAGTATTGGTGCCAGTAGTAGCTCCGGATGATTTCTCCCAAATCAGAACGACGTCAAACACGCCATCTTCATCAACAACATCGTAGAAGGTCACGATATCGCCGTTTGAAGTACCATTATTCAGGCTCCTCAGATCGCTGGTGCTTCCAAGCTGCCACTCACCATCTTTGTAGCTGTACTTGTAAACGTAAGCATCTCTGTCCAGTGTAACCTCGTCAGTAATCTTTCCTGCCGCAGATGTATTGTTGGAGAACCCAGCTGCGGTTACGGTATCGAAAGCAACGCTGGCTTTAAATACTCTGCTGTTCAGTGTAGCAGTTCTGCCACCGCTCATATTGATCTGAGCCTTCAACACTTTGTCGCCAGAGGTATACCAGTCTTCAAAGCTGCTAATATCTCCGTCAGCATCAAACTTCACTCTGTACAGAGCGTCGTTTCCGCTTCTTCCGCCACCATTGTTATAGCCCTTACCTACAAGTGTATCTTTACCATTGTAGGTAACAGGTTTGCCATCGATCAGCATATCGAATTCACCCTCAGAATCACTGGTGTTGTATTTGTTTCCAACTACTACGCCATATACGTCGGTTCCGGAGGATACGTCGAACAGCAACATCGCAGTGATTTCTTTATCATCTTTATCATAGACGTAGAATGCTGTTACATTTTCGCTGTCCAGAATATTGTCATACTTAGCTACGGAATAATTGTCATCATCTGTCAAGTCTCCGCCGATCGCGCTGGTGGTAGCGTAATCATAGTTAAAGATAACTGCATCTTTACCGATTTCCTGACCACCATAGTAGCCCTTAGCTGTGATGTCTTCACCAGATGCAGTTCTCACATCAAGACCATTGTCTGTTGTGTTATAGGCACCCTTAGCTTCGATGTCAGTAATGGTACCGCTCTTGTCTACGCCATACTTAATGATGGAACCTGCGGTAATGGTAGTGTTATTCCAATGGCCATCTGTTCCAGCTGCGCTAGCACCCTTGGTACCGTCAGACTTTACAGTATCACTATCGGTGCTGTCAATAATTCCGGCATCTAAAATTTCGTCTTCATCTACATCAAACACTTTGGCCGTTCCGTCAGCAAGGAACAGTTTAATCTTTGCTCCGGAGGAAATCTTGTTTCCATCTTTATTCTCGGTTTCGAGAACGATCGCGTAGTTATCTGCCTGCCCAGAAATTTCATCATAGTCGAAGATATAACCATAAGCATCTAAATACAGTTTTACTTCGTCGCCTGCTTCAATTTTTCCGGCAGCAACTGCATCGTTAACAATTTTGTTGCCATCGAGTTCAACTGATGCGTACTTATAGGTCTTTCCATCAATCGTGATTTTGGTTTTTGCAGCATTGGTCTTCGTAACCTCGCCGGAAATGGTTTCGGTTCCTACGGCAATTCTCTCGATTTCTTTGTCATTGTTGTCGTATACATAAACAACATTGTCTTTCGCGATCTTATCCAGAGACTCTACTCCCAGCAATTCAAATTCGTCCAGATCGATATCTCCGTTGTTGTCTTCTGTAAAATCAACACCCAACAGCTTGTGGTTTGCGTCAATGTCCTTGATGTCATCTGCGTCAACCTGTGTTCCATCCTTCATGGCCCACTGCTGGATTGCATAAATGTTTTCGATCTTCTTTCCTGAAAGTTCTACAGAAAGCGTAAAGGCAGTACGGGTCTGATCGTCCGCATTATTGTGAGTCTGCAGATAGGCCAGCAGTGTTCCGGATTGACCATCCAGTTTGGTATCATCTCCGTTGAGGAAAGTGACGACATCATATTTGCTGCCACCATCAAGATCCGTCAGGGCATCCTTTTTCATGGTATATTCGGCGCCATCAGACAGAATAAACGGTGTATCGGTATCGAAGTCAGCATTGTCGAAGTTACCACTAATAAATGTGGTAAAAACTTCTTTGATTGCAATGATATCATCATCGCTGTTTGCATAAGCGCTTACCAGTGCACCTCTGTACGGTGTCAAATTGATCAGGGAGTCCTCGTCGCCGATGATCATGAAGGCTTCATCGTCAACGTCCGCATATTTAGAGTCGCCATCTACGATGTCAGCGCCCAGACGATCCAGCATGGTGTCATACTTTTTCGCATCTGTAGCATTCCCACCGTTCTTGCTCCACTCGATTACGGTTGCAACAAAGTTTCCATCTTTGTCGACCTTACCGATAGCCTGATCCAGAGTCTGATACAGCATGATCGCGATATCGCCTCTGTTGGCACCGGCAGTTCCGGTCTGGATCCCATCCAGAATGCCCAGGACCTTCGCTCTGGATACGAAGCTGGCCGGATAGGTTCCAACCAACGATTCGTCCGTGTAGCCCAAAGCCTTGATCAGCATGGTGGTCGCCTCGTCATAGGTTACCGTTGCGTCGGGATCGAACACGGTCTCGCTTCTGCCGCTGATGATGCCCAGCGTGTTGGCATAAGCGATGTATCCCTTCGCCCAGTGGGTCCTGCTGTCCGCAAATTTCGGTACAGCATCGGTCTCTTTCAGTCCCAGAGCCTTGATGATCAGAGACGCCATCTCCGCTCTCGTTACTGTCTGCTCCGGCTTGTAGGTTCCGTCTTCATAACCGGAAACTACGTCCAGGCTGGTCAACACACGGACTGCATCCTCGCAGTCCTGGCCATTAATATCGCTCAAGCTTAAGGTGCTCGGCGTAGTGGCCGTTGCTGCGAAGCACATTCCAAAGCTTCCCAGAACCAGAGACAGTACCAGCACAAATGAAAGTACTTTTCTCATTTTGAAATTCCTCCTTTAGAATTCTTCGAAGGGGAGTTTATTCGTTTTGGTTTGCTCAAATCATCCTCCCCTTCTGAAGATAATTTGACATTATTCAAGTTGTTGTAAACGGCTGTAATGGTTGAATTCCATGGACTTATTGTGATTAATAATGATGTGATGCAATTTGAATAACAAACAGATTCGAGACAAAAACAAAAGAATAAGTATACGTTTATCAAAGGTTAAATGTATACTTATACATGTTTGAAAGGTTAGTTCATGTTATAAATCAACCGTTATAGAATGGAGAAATTAAAAGTAACGAGCAGTCGATTAGTCTGCTCGTTGCTTTGATTGATTTCGGTTAACATAATTTAAATTCTAAGGTATCCGTATCTAATATCAATACATTCCCTAATTTTTTTCCGTATTCCAGCAGGGAGGTTTTATATCCGGATTTAGAACACAACAGATAATACTTTTTCCCCTGGGGAAACATATCCGCCTTTTCTATCAAGTTCAGCAGGATTGGTAAGTCGACCGGCGCATTTCGCCACTTGCATTCTCCCACAAGCAATGTATCATCGGCATCTTTTGCCATGATATCGATCTCTATCTCCTGCCTTTTTTTCGGATGATTGCCCCACCATCTTCCAATTTGAAGAAATAAAGTGGGAAGCAATTCTTCTGCGTTTGCCTGCGCCAGCAAGTCAATGCAAATATCCTCATACGTATGCCCCATGTAGTTTGATAAATCGGGCTGAATGATCCTGTCGTACATCAACTCATATTTCCCTTGTTCAATTAAAAGATTTCCCTCGCTCATAAATCGGAACCAGAAGGAAAACAAGTTGTCTTGAAGCTTGTAAATCGCTTTTCTTGCTGTTTTAGGACTGCCGAGAGGCAGCTCCTTCTTCACAATACCCAGTTGAATCAGCGCGTGAAGCTGTGCGCCGCAGTCTACCCCCACCTTTGTACAGATTTCATTATACCGGCTGCTTCCTCTGGCAATGCTTTCAATGATCGAAAAGTAAAGGGCCGGGTCCCTGAGCTCTTGCTTTAATGCAAACAAGGGTTCATTGTGAAGAAGCCCTCCTTTTGCGACGACAGTATCAATTATATTCTCTTTTAATGATAATACATCGTCAAACTGAGCCAGATACATTGGCATTCCACCAAGTACGCCGTAGGCCTGCATCATTTGGATCGAATCGTATCCGGGAAGCATTTCAGCGGCTTCTTTATAGTGAAATGGATCAAGTTTAAATTCAGCAGTACGCCGTCCGTAAAGCGGACTTTGATAACCAAGAACTTCACTTTCCATAAAACTCACATAAGAACCGCACAGAACCAGGTATAGTTTCGTATGAAGCAAAAGTTGGTCGATCAGATTCTGTAATTGTGAGATTAAAGCTTTATTTTGTTGAGCCCAGTATTGAAATTCATCAATAATCAAAATAAGCCGTTCATCAGCGGCTCTTTCAGCCAGATAACGGATAGCTTGTTCAAAGCTATCAAATTTCTGAAATAAATTGCTGGGACAGACCGCAAGTATTTCTGCAGAAAATTTTTCAAGCAGTAATTTTTCATTATATTGTTCCGCTGCGAAGTAAATCGCTTTCTTATCTCTAATAAACTCTGTAAGCAAAAATGTTTTGCCCACACGCCGCCTTCCATACATAACGACAAATTGAAACTTATTAGAGCGGTAACGTCGATTCATCTGTTCTAATTCAATTTTTCTTCCAATAAACATGGCATTCCTTTTCTTAAAATATATTAACTTAATTTTATTTAAGTTAATATTATACCGCATCCAAATTTTAGTCAAGGGATATTTAAAAAGGAGAAGTAAAACCTGTGCCGCGAAAATCTCTCCTGCACTACGCCATTATTTAATCTAAAGTAATTTATTCATAAGTAAATAATGCGCTGTATATTTTTGTAATTATTTTATGTGTTTTTCTAACTGATCTCACTAAACAGAAACCATTTAGTGCTGTTTCGCAAAGGCCTCTTTTTGCATTTTTATTCACTGTTTTCCGAATAGTTAATCGCATAAAATGAGACGTTTTATCATTCGCCCAAGTCTATTTAAATCTAACGTAATATATCATAAATCCCTTTGAAATCAACGTATACACGAGTTTTGTCTCTCTGTAATAATGTCAAATTATCTTCAGAAGGGGAGGATGATTTGAGCAAACCAAAACGAATAAACTCCCCTTCGAAGAATTCTAAAGGAGGAATTTCAAAATGAGAAAAGTACTTTCATTTGTGCTGGTACT